>NZ_CP145310.1:0-2145431 GCF_042245395.1 Vibrio iocasae
GATTCCAGGCAGCAAGCAGACTGGTAATTGCTAACAGACGAAAGAGCTTTGAAAAATCAAATCGCCATTTGACCTTCGGCTCGGACTTTTTATTTTGGCAGCTACTCTCACTGCAACTTAAACAACTCATAAACTGTTCCCCAACAAATCGACAAGGGAATTATTTGCTTAGCTCGCCTATAAGTCACTGTGACATATCACAGTGCCATTGTTGTGTACGTCTACGAGAATTGCTCACTATCAATCTTTGTCCTAGGTGATATGTATCGTGTGCAAACAATTGGAGTTTAAATAATGAGTGAAGTGAATATTCTCAAGCATCCTGAATTCATACAGGCAGTGCAATTGATTCAGTCAGATAGTTTTACTGAAGCTTCCAGGTTATTGGAAAGGCTATTGGAAGTGCACCCAACGAATACATCGATCATGTATAACCTGGCAGTTTGCCATAGCCAGACTGGAACATATGATGTTGCGGCGGTGCTGTTTGAGAAGGTGCTGGAAGCAGAGCCAAATTTCGCCATTGCGTATATTAATTTCGGGAAAATGGAGTATTTACGCGGAAATCATGACGAAGGATTAGCGCTCTTTGAAGGTGCCTGCAAGATTGAACCTGAAAATCAGGACGCAAGAATTGCGAGAGCCATGGGCTACCACTCTTGTGGGCGTATCAGTGATGCTTTGCAAGAGTTCGAGGAGATAGTGAACAGGGAAGATGGCAGCGAGGTCGCGGTACATTTTTATATAAGTTGTCTGGTGCAACTTCAATATTTCAGTCGTGCGTTAAAAACGATTGAAGAACTGGACGCAAAAGGAATGATCTCATCAGAGCTAAATGAAGTGAAGGAGATGTGTGTACAGCATTTAGATTTCGACCAGGATTCAATCAAACAAGGAGAGCAAGAACAGGAACAGAGCAGAGTGATATTCCAACATGCATTGTAAGAAACTACCTGAAATAGAAAGTAACAGCTCTGAATTCAATGCGATGCTATTGACGGACTACGTTAGGCGTCAATTTAAAAGTGCTCTTACACTTCCATCGAAGCCAGAGAGCGGCTTATTGATATTGGTAACCAGTGGCAAAGGCTATCACTACATTGATGAACAGGTCGTATTTTTTAAACCTGGCACCCTGTTGATGATCAGTCAGGAACAGACTCACAAGTTTGCTAAAGAGATAGATTGGCAGGGGATAGTTGTTACGTATGACGAGCAAGACGTGTTCTCGATGGAAAAGTACGAGTTCAGGATACCGGTTCGAAAAAATGTACGAGAAATAAATGCTGTGTATGACACGGATGAACTTCTGAGGTCAGACTTTCAGTACTTGCTCAATGGTTATTTGAATCAAGCCAATCATTTTAGTGAAGCCATTTACAGAAACACGTTAAGAAACATTATTTTCAAAGCGCTTTCCAAGTCAGAGCAGGTGGATAAGCGAGAGGTACGGTGTAAGTATCAGAATATCTATTTTGACTTTGATGCCGTGCTAGAAAAAAACTTTAAGGATCGAAAGAATGTGAGTGATTACGCTGACACGATGAAGCTAAGCAGCAAGCTCATTAACACTGCCTGCCAAAGAGTTAAGGGCAAATCAGCAAAGTCAATTATTGACTCGCGAGTGATTCTTGAAGCTAAGAGGCTACTGCGGAACTCATCATTTACGATTACTGAAATAGCGGACAATCTGGGCTTTGACCAGCCTACAAATCTGGCTAAGTATTTCAGGCGACATACCAGTGTTACACCGACGGAGTTCCGAAATATGACTAAGTACTTTTCCGGCTCAATGTAATGGAGACCTATGGTAAAGAACGAAACCTCGCCGCTCATAGGTTGTTATACAGAGTTGATTAACTTGCACTTAAATACGTACAAGTTATAATCGGTACTTAGTTAAGTACAACTAGGGGTTAAACATGACAGTTTTTAATTATTCTGAGTTGCGAGCCAACCTGAAAAATGTATGCGATAAGGTCGTGAATGATTGTGATACAGTGACAATCCATCGTAGAGATTCAGAGAATGTCGTAATGATGAGTGAGTCCGAGTTTAACTCCTGGCGTGAAACGATCTATCTGATGTCTAACCCAAAAAATGCTGCCTGGTTGATGGAATCAATCGCTCAGGCTGAAAAAGGTGAAGTGAGCGAAAAACAGCTTATTGATGAGGATGACTGATGTTACTTTGTTTTACTGACAATGCCTGGAAAGACTACGAGTATTGGCAGACGCAAGATAAAAAGACGTTGAAACGAATTAACACCCTTATAAAAGATACTAAGCGGACGCCATCTGAAGGGCTTGGTAAACCGGAACCATTAAAAGAAAATCTATCTGGATATTGGTCAAGGCGCATTACCACTGAACATCGCATGATATATAAGTTTACTCAGGATACGCTGACCATCGTTGCCCTAAGGTTTCACTACTGATCGAAAGGGTGAACTAGCCCCACCGATTTTCGATTTCTTCCATCAACTCAAGCCGATATTTTCGGATCTCGGTTTCATCAAAAGTCGAACTTAACCAGACATCAACAAGCTCTTTAGCTTTTTCTGGGCTGGTGGTTATTGCCCCCAGAGTGAGGATGTTGGTGTCATTGTGTTCTTTAGACTGTTTTACAGTGTAAATATCTGCTCCTAACACCGCGCGAATACCGTTCATCTTGTTAGCGCAGATAGACATTCCAACACCTGTACCACAAATCAAAATACCTAGGTCGGCTTTGTTTTCGATAATTTGCTTACAAACCTGTTTGGCGTAAAGAGCAGAATGTGTTCTCTCAGGTGTATTGGTGCCGACATCAATCACAGTGTACTTCTGTGTTCCAAGGTAGTCAGCAATTTGCTGCTTTAGCGCTAAACCAGAATGGTCGTTGCCAATAGCAATTTTCATAAGCGAACAGTTCCTGAAATAAACTAAAAAAAGAGCGATGTTGATTACAATCAAAATCGCCCTAAGGGAGTGATCCAGTAAATCAGATCAGGTTTGCGGAGTTAGTTTCTTCTTCATTTTCATTGTCGAGTAGACAGAGAATACGGCCAGCACAATAAACGCTAGAGCGATGGGTCTTTCGTATAAGAATGACCAACTATTGTCGTACATCAGCAGGGCTTTACGCAGATTAGTTTCCGCCATTGGGCCAAGAATGATGGCCAACAGAATAGGAGAGGAAGGAATATCCATCTTACCCAGAGCAAATCCAAGTACACCAAAGCAAATAGCCACACCCACATCAAACATCGAGTTGTTGATCGCGTATGCACCGATAATCGACAGGAAGATGATGATAGGAATCATCAGAATCTTAGGTACTTCGATAATGCGGCAGAAGAAGCGAATACCGATCAGGCCGATAATCAGCATGATGATGTTACCTACCAACATTGAGCTGAATACGCCATAAACCACATCTGGACTTTGAGTAAACAGCAGTGGTCCCGGAGTGAGTCCCTGAACAATAAGCGCACCTAGCAGAACCGCAGCAACGGCATCTCCCGGTACACCCAGAGTAAGAAGGGGAACCAGAGCACCACCTGTAACACCGTTGTTCCCTGCTTCTGCAGCACTTAAACCACGTACAGAACCTTTACCGAACTCGTCAGGATTCTTAGAAGAGCGTTTCGCTTCGTTATAGCAAACGAAAGCTGAAATATCTGCGCCTGCTCCAGGAACTGAGCCGATTGAGGTGCCCATCAAACCACTCTTAACCGCGGTTGGAAGCATCTCTTTAAGATCTTTTTTGCTCATTAGGCTGTGGTCAAACTTAGGCATTTTAACCTTGTTACCAGCCATCACTTTTTCGATCTGGTTGAGTGATTCTGAAAGCGCAAACAGGCCGATCAGTACAGGGATAACGTTCACACCGCTATACAGATCCATGATGCCGTAGGTAAAACGAGGAACACTACTGATTGGGTCAAGGCCAAAGGTTGATATGAGTAAGCCAATAGCACCAGCAAGCAAGCCTTTCAGAATGTTCTGTGCTGAAACACTGGCAATGATCGTCAGGCCAAACAGTGCTAGCGCAAAGTACTCAGGAGCGTTGAATCTTAAGGCAAAGTTAGCCAGCAAAGGTGCAACTGCAATAAGAACGATAGTACTGATTGTGCCACCCACAAAAGAAGCTACAGCAGAAATACTCAATGCTCTGGCGGCTTGTCCTTTGCTGGAAAGTGAGTAGCCATCTAAAACAGTGGCAGCAGAGGCAGGAGTCCCGGGTGTTTTTAATAAGATGGCAGCAATGGAACCACCGTAGATACCACCGATGTAGACGCCGATAAGCATCACCAGTGCTGGCGTTGAGTCCATACCAAAAGTGAATGGCAGAAGAATCGCTACACCCATGGTTGCGGTCAAACCTGGCAATGCACCGAGAATGATACCGCCCAAAACACCAAAAAAGAGAACCGGTAGAACGGCAAAACTAAATGTAGTCGAAAGGCCAGCAATTAGATGTTCTAACATAAATCCACCTTAGAAAAGCGAGCCCTGTGGAAGTGAAATAATGAACACTTCACTAAACAGGTAATAAATAGCAACGACAAATGTCCAGGCGATGGCGTAATAAGATGGTTTCTTTACCTTGAATACAACCAGATAGACAGTGAATGCGATTAGAGAAGCGGGTAGGTATCCGATGAAGCTGATTAGTACCGCATAAACTAAAAGAAAAGCGACACCAAAAATCGCCAGTTTTGAAAATATGGGTTCAGCACCTTTAGCCGCTTCGTTTTTCAGTTTGCTTTGTACAGCAAGCAGCACAGAAATAAAAATAATGAAGCATGCAACAACCGTAGGGAAGAACTTCGCATTTACGCTGGCATCCTGAAACCTGGGATTGTCAAACTGGCTTATTGAAATAAGAGCAAGAATGCTGATTATCACCATAAGCACAGGAAATAATATATTGCGCTCTTTCATAGAATTGCCTAAATAAAATTATTTCATAAAGGGGACGTATCGTCCCCTTTATGAAGAGTGGAACAGTAAAACTTAGTTGTTGATTAGCTCACCAAGTGTTGCAGTGTCCTGTTTAACAAAGTTAGTAAATTCTTCAGCATTCATTGGGTGGATAGTCATCGCACCTTTCTGCATGAACTCTTTGAACTCAGTAGTTGCCATCGCTTCATCAAACGCTTTACCAAGAGTTTCGATTACAGCATCTGGCGTATTCTTAGGAGCACCAATACCACGCCATGTACCACTTTGTACGTCAACGCCTTGCTCTTTTAGAGTTGGTACATCTGGGATATATGAAATGCGCTCGTTAGACATTACACCCAGGGCTTTAAGTTGACCTGAACGTAGCTGAGCAATAGCTTCACCCGGAGTCACCATAGTCACGTCAGTGTGACCACCAAGTACTGCTGGGATTGCTTCTGCTGCGCCATTGTATGGGATAGCGTTTAGCTTAATGCCTTCAGCTTTTTCAAGTGTCATCAGGTAGAAGTTTGGAGCAGCTGTAGAAGCAAACTTCACTGCGCCATCTTTCTTCTTAGCTTCAGCAATCAGGTCATTGATCGTGTTGTATGGGCTGTCTTTCGCGACCAGAACAACCGCTGGGTCAAGGTTTACAAGACGAATCAGTTTAAAGTCATCAACATCGTGCTGCATCAGTCCCATTTGAGGAAGAGAGGCGATTTCACGCGTAACAACCGTTAGTGTGTATCCGTCGGGGCGTTGCTGAGCACCAAAGCTCATACCTACCGCACCACTACCACCCGTACGGTTCATTACAGCAATGTTTTGACCAAGGATATCTTTTGCAGAGTTAGCAAGAGTACGGCCAACAGCATCAGTACCACCGCCAGCACCAAAAGGAACAACAAGACGAATGTTTTTGCTAGGGTAATCAGCTGCCATAACAGAGGTAGAAGCGATAATGCCGGCAGTGACTAATACTTTTTTTAGTAGGTTACTCATAAGGGACACCTTTTGTTCACGAAATTCTAGTTTGTTGGGTAGGGTTATTTGTTTTTACAGATTGGTACTCGCTGATGGCTAACTGCTCGGTTGCTACTGCAATCCAGCCTGCCATGAGCATGTCGTACCATTGTTCAACGCCGCTGCATGCGACAACCACATCGCCATAGACGAATGAGCCATAAAACATCAGGTCATCGTCCTTGAGGGACGCAGGGTGAATATTTTGAATCTGAGTGTTGGAAACCGAGTTTCTCCACGCTTGTTTTGCTTTCTTTCTTGCAAACTCATCAAATGGAATGGTCCACTCTTCAGGAGAGCCGATAGAAGCCTCTACCAGAATCGCTTCTTCGAAGCTGGATTCCCAAGGCTTGATGGAAGGATCCATCACTACGATGTGAAGCTCTTTGCGGTTTGTTCTTTCGAACAGTCTTTCTATCGCCGGTTTTACCAGCTCAATAGCATCTAGAGCCAGTGCTTTGTTATTTCTCATACATCCTCCATGAATGACATGGGAATTAGCATATTGTAATACAATAATTATTTACAACATATTAAGAGTGAAACAATACCTAGGTCACATACCGGATTGTTGTGATGAGATTTCGATCAAGTTCCTAGCTATATCTAAGGATTGTTAGGTTTCTAGGATTGTTGATAGCTTTGTTTGTAGTGTATAGGGAGTAGCAGGTTTTGAGGTTATTGTATGTGTAGTTTGTGAGGTTTTAAGAATGTTAGGGGGAGAGATGGCTCCTGAATAAAAAAAGCAAGATTGCCGACAGAACAATCTTGCAACGGAGATTCATTGCGAGTGCGCTGAACAAACAGCACACTCTAATTATTATTATCAATAGGGTGATTCTTATTGGAGTTGATTACGCTTGAATAAACTCAACCGCTTCTTTCACAAGCGCAGCCAGTTCATCCCACTTACCTTCGTCGATCAGCTTGGTTGGAACCATCCATGTACCGCCACACGCGAGTACAGATGGGATATCCAGGTATTCATCCAGGTTCTTGGTGCTTACGCCACCAGTAGGCATAAATTTCACCGGGTAAACCGCAGTGAGTGCTTTTAGCATACCTGTTCCGCCAGATGGCTCTGCCGGGAAGAACTTAAGTGTGCGAAGGCCCATTTCCATTGCTTGCTCAACAAGGCTTGGGTTATTAACACCCGGTACGATTGCAACGCCTTTTTCCTGACAGTAAGCAACTGTACGAGGGTTAAAGCCAGGGCTTACTATAAAATCAACGCCAGCGTTAATCGCTTCGTCTACCTGATCGTTAGTCAGAACGGTACCAGCACCGATCAGCATCTCAGGAAACTCATCACGCATCAACTTGATAGCTTCAGCGGCACATTCTGTACGGAAGGTGATTTCAGCACATGGCATGCCGTTTTCAACCAAAACTTTACCAAGAGGGATTGCGTCTTCAGCTTTGTTAATTGCGATAACCGGAATAACTTTAAGTTGAGCCAGTTGTTCGTTAAGTGTTGCCATTTTAATGGGTTCCTTTGGTTTAATGAGTTTTGGTTAGAGGGTCAGGCCTGTCATAGCTTCTACAGGGATAACTGCGCCTTTGTACTGAATAACAGTACCCGCCATCTTGTGTGCCAGTTTTGCAGATTCTTCTGCGCTGCCGTCTGTCAGGCGTTTTGCCAGATAGCCACCGCTAAATGAGTCTCCAGCAGCTGTTGTGTCTACAACGTTTTCTACTTTTGTTGCAGGTACAGAAACTTGTTCGTCGCCTACTACAATAAGGCAGTCTTCAGCGCCACGTTTGATCACTATCTCTTTAACACCAGCAGCTTGAGTGCGCTCAATGCACTGATCTACATCAGTGTCACCATACAGATCCTGCTCATCGTCGAAGGTCAGCATCGCGATGTCGGTCAGTGACAAAATCGTGCGGTATGTGTTCAGAGCTTGCTCTTGGGTTTCCCAAAGCTTTGGACGGTAGTTGTTGTCAAAACAAACCAGACCACCTTTAGCACGAAATTTATCAAGTAGGCTAAACAGTACGTTGCGGCCAGTATCTGTAAGAATCGCGATAGTGATGCCACTGATGTAAATAGCATCGAACTCCATCAGGTTGTTAATGAGTTCAACTGAGCGCTCAGCCTGGTCGAAAATGTATTTCGCAGCAGAGTCGTTACGCCAGTAGTGGAACTTTCGCTCACCGGTATCGTCAGTCTCGATGTAGTACAGACCTGGTTGTTTTTCATCGATGTGCATAATGAGGCTGGTATCAACGCCATTCTCATTCCATTCACGAACCATTCCATGGCTAAACGGGTCATTGCCCAGGGCTGTTACATAGCTGGTTTGTCCCAAACCTTTTGTCAGGCGCGAAAGATACATAGCCGTATTCAGCGTATCACCGCCAAATGCCTGCTTTAGATATTCGCCATGCTGTTGAAGCTCTACCATGCACTCGCCGAGTAGCGCAATCTTAAATGGTCGCATTGGAGTACCTCTTATTTCAGAAAATCTTCACGAACCGGAGAGAACACATCCATAAGAATGCTGCGGTCTTCCAGTGATACAGCGCCGTGTACAAGGTGCTTTTTCGCAATGTAAGCATCACCGGCTTTTAGTACCTGCTTTTTGCCATCTACTTCAGCTTCAAAGCTACCTTTAACAACATATCCAATCTGGTCATGAATCTCATGAGAGTGCGGTTCACCAACAGCACCTTTGTCGAATTCAAGATGAACTGCCATTAGGTCATCAGTGTAACCAACAATCTTTCTCTTGATGCCGCCACCAAGCTCTTCCCATTCATTTTCATTAATCATAAAGAAAGGGTTCATAACATCTCCCGGAATTTGTTCAATACTTAACTCTGTAATTGGCGTCATCATAACCGTACTTTATTCAATTGTCATACAATAAGTTTAAGATAATGAGAGGTGCATCAAGTTTATATCCAGTTCATGGATAAGGGCGATACAAAGTAATAATCTTTAAAGGTTTATTTAATAAGGGCTTGTAGGGTTAATGTGATTTATCTCGTTATTTCTGATTTTGATTCGTGCAAAAAAAGCCTATTTGTATTATTTTATATTTAGAAATGAGATTTGCTTGTTGGGAGAGCTCTGTGAACACAGCAGTAACACAACCGATTTTGATGACTGAAGCCGAAATCGCTGAACTAAAAAAAGAAGTAGGCCGCGACACTCTAATGGGTCGTACTATCGCAAAGCATATTAAAGAAACAGAATCTTTTATGGCTTTGGGCTATGACGTTCCAGGTCATGGAGAAGCAGGTGGTTATGAGCATAACCGCCATAAGCAGAACTATCAGTATATGAACCTGGCGGGTCGTCTGTTTTTGGTTACCGGCGAAGAAAAGTACGCAAAGTTTGTTACTGAGTTACTTGAACTTTACGCAGAGAAGTACCTGACTTTTGGTTTCCATGTTCAGAAAAACACAAACCCAACAGGCCGGTTATTCCACCAGATTTTAAACGAACATGTTTGGCTGCTATACACCAGCCTTGCTTATTCATGTGTTGCTGCTTATATGAGTGAAGAGCAGCGCGAACGCATTGTTGAGCGTGTATTCGATCCTATGTTGGACATGTTTACCGTGAAGTATGCGCATGATTTTGACCGTATCCACAACCACGGGATCTGGGCTGTCGCTGCTGTTGGTATCTGTGGTCTGGCGGTTGGTAAGCGCGAATATCTGGATATGTCAGTTTACGGCATAGAGAACAATGGTTCTGGTGGCTTCCTTGCACAGATTTCAGAGTTGTTCGCACCATCTGGTTACTACATGGAAGGGCCTTATTACCATCGCTACGCGATTCGCCCACTGTGTGTATTTGCTGAGGTGATTCACCGTCATATGCCGGAAGTAGGTATCTTTAGCTACAAAGATGGTGTTATCGGAACCACGGTGCAGGCGCTGCTTTCTACTGCTTATCCTAATGGTGAGTTCCCGGCGCTGAATGATGCTTCCCGTACCATGGGTATTACAGATATGGGTGTTCAGGTTGCGGTATCTCAGTACGCGAAACATTACGGTACTCAAGAGACTGGTCTGGATGAGAACCTATTAGGTATGGCAAAAATTCAGGATCAGGTATGGATGCATGCTTGTGGTCTTGAGTTATCTCGCGCTTACGAAGGTAAAGAAGAAGAGATCGGATTGCCATGCTGGCCAAGCGTTGAGCTCAATGAAGGTCCGGATGGTGACCGTGGTGCTCAAGGCTTTATCCGTATGCCAGACCAGTCTGGCGATGTGTTCCAGCTAGTGATGAACTATGGTCAGCACGGTATGGGGCATGGACACTTCGATACACTGGGTATCTCTTACTTTAACCGTGGCCAGGAAGTATTGCGTGAGTATGGCTTTGGCCGCTGGGTAAACGTAGAGCCTAAGTTCGGTGGCCGTTACCTTGACGAAAACAAGAGCTATGCTCGCCAAACTATCGCCCATAACGCAGTAACAATCGATCAGACCTGCCAGAATTATTTTGATGTAGAACGTGCTGATGCAGTCCATGGCTTGCCGCACTTCTTCAAGATCGAAGGTGACAATGCTCGTGGTATGAGTGCGTTTGCAAACGAGCATTTTGGTGGTGTACAGCAACAGCGTAGCGTTCTTATGGTGAAACTGGATGACCTAGAAGCTCCACTCCTGGTCGACCTGTACCGTCTGACTGGCGAGGGTAATCATCAATATGATTACTCTCACCAGTTCGATGGTCAGATTGTTCGCACCAACTTTGAATATCAGACCAATAAAGAGCTGGATACGCTAGGCGATAAAGATGGTTATCAGCATCTTTGGGACGTTGCACGTGGCGGCTGCGGTGAAATGGCATTGGTCAGCTGGCTACAAAACAATACTTACTACACCTGGCTTGGTACAAGTTCAAATGGTGATGATGAGGTTATTTTCACCCGTAGTGGTGCTAACGACCCTTCATTTAATCTGAGAAGTGAACCAGGCTTTATCCTTCGCACAAACGGCGAAGACACCTTGCTTGCTTCCGTTCTGGAAACCCATGGCTACTTTAATGAAGAGTTTGAGCAGTCGGTTTCTGCACGCGGAAATGTAAAACAAATCGCGGTAATCGCGCATAACAATGAAGGTTCTGTTATCGAGATTAAGACTCACGCATCTAAAGCTATTGTGATGGTGAGCAATCAGCAGGATGTTGATGATAATACAGAACATAAAGTAGAAAAGAATGGCGTGACCTATGCTTGGAACGGTCAGTTTGCTATTGAAGCAATGGCTTTATGCCAGGAGACAAAACAATGAGTTATCAGCCTTTGCTGTTAAGCTTTGAAGAAGCGGCACAACTCCGCAACGATCTGGGTAAAGATACTATTCTGGGTAAAGCGCTGGCGCGTGATATTAAACAACTAGAAGACTACATCCAGGCAGTTGGTATTGAAGTGCCGGGCCACGGTGAAGCGGGCGGTTATGAGCATAACCGTCATAAGCAGAACTATATCCATATGGATATTGCTGGCCGTCTTTTCTTGATTACTGAAGAACAGAAATACGGTGACTACATCGTTGATATGCTTTCTGCATACGCCGATGTTTACCCGACTTTGGAAAGCAATGTCAGCCGTGATACTAACCCTCCGGGTAAGCTGTTCCACCAAACTCTGAACGAGAACATGTGGATGCTTTACGCATCGTGTGCGTATAGCTGTGTTTTCCACACTCTTTCTGATGATAAGAAAGCGTTTATTGAAACTAATCTGTTCCAGCCGATGATCGAGATGTTCGTTGTTACCTATGGACATGACTTCGATATCGTTCACAACCACGGCTTGTGGGCGGTTGCTGCGGTAGGTATCTGTGGCTATTCGATTAACGATCAGGAATCGGTAGATAAAGCACTATACGGCCTGAAAATGGACCGAGTAAGCGGCGGGTTTCTTGCGCAGCTTGATCAGCTGTTCTCGCCTGATGGCTACTATATGGAAGGCCCTTACTATCACCGTTTCTCACTGCGTCCAATCTTCCTGTTTGCTGAAGCCATTGAACGTCGTCAGCCAGATTTGAAGATCTACGAGCACAACGATTCAGTTATTAAGACAACAGCAGATGCTGTGATGTCTACAGCATTCCCGGACGGTACACTTCCTGCTCTGAATGACTCGTCAAAGACTATTAGCATCAACGATGAAGGTGTGATTATTGCCACCTGTGTTAGCTACCAGCGTTATGAGCAGACTGACACTCTGGTTAGCATGGCGAATCATCAGCAAAATGTCTGGGTTCATACGTCTGGTCAGACGCTGTCTGATGCGGTTGAGCAGGCTGAAGATATCAAGCCGTTTAACTGGGGTAGCCTGTACGTGACTGATGGCCCTCAGGGTGAGAAAGGTGGTTTAACTATCCTGCGTCACCGCGACAGTCAGGACGATGACACTATGGCATTGATGTGGTTTGGTCAGCACGGTTCTGATCACCAGTATCACTCAGCATTGGATCATGGTCACTACGATGGTTTGCACCTGAGCGTATTCAACCGAGGTCATGAAGTATTGCACGACTATGGTTTTGGCCGCTGGGTAAACGTTGAGCCTAAGTTTGGTGGACGTTATATCCCGGAAAACAAGTCTTACTGTAAGCAGACGGTTGCTCACAACACAGTAACGGTCGATCAGAAAACACAAAACGATTTTGATACCGCTACTGCGGAATCTCGCTTTGGACAGAAGCACTTCTTTGTCGCAGGTGAAGAGAAGCTGCAAGGCATGAGTGCTGTTATCGAAGAGTACTATCAGGGCACCAGGATGCAGCGCAGCGTGATACTTGCTGATCTGGAAGAGTTCGAAAAGCCTCTGGTTATTGATGTTTATCGAATCGAAGCAGACGAAGAGCACAGCTACGATCTGCCGGTTCACTATAAAGGCCAGATTATCCGCACCGACTTTGATTATGCGGTTGAGAGCAAGCTAAAACCTATGGGCGAAAACTTCGGTTATCAGCATCTTTGGAATCTTGGTTCTGGTGAAGTTGAAGGTAGCTCACTGGTAAGTTGGCTGCACGATTCAAGCTACTACTCGTTGGTTACAAGCGCGTCGGAAGGTTCTAAAGTGTTCTTTACTCGTACTGGTGCAAACGACCCAGACTTTAACCTGCGTAATGAGCCTGCACTGATACTGCGTCAGACGGGTCAGGACCATGTTTTTGCCTCTGTGCTGGAGACACATGGTTATTTTAATGAGTCTATCGAGGCCTCTGTTGGCGCTCGTGGCTTGGTAAAGAAGACAGAAGTTATTGGTCACAATGAAACTGGTACGGTTATCGCGATTCATTTAGAAGGCGGTAAAACGTATAAGGTTGGTATTTCCAACCGAGAAGAATCTCAGCAGAGCGAACCTCATCGTGTTTCGTTCGGTGGAGATAACTATGAATGGCGTGGGCCATTCGCGGTGCTTTAGTAGTTGTAGTAAATACCTACTTTTGGCCGGTGACCCTCACCGGCCTTTTTTCTTCCTAGGCTTTTATCCACTTCGCGTCTTAAATCATCTGTAAATGGTTATTTATACCATTTATAGATATTCCCATTTGAATCAATACTAATTATTGATGATAATTACGGACTATTTTTATCTGTAACCTAATGAATTATTAGTGTTTCTAGTACATGGATTCCGTATATATGCAAGAGATAAGTAGCGCTCAAATAGAAGAATATAAAGAGCATGAAAGCTCTGAAGAAGTCGCTAACCCAATTTTAATAAGTAAACCAAACTCGTTTATCTGGGAGTGGCTATTAGCATTCAGCACCTTCAATATGTATTCAAACTACTGGTTTTTTGCCAGAACAAGAGAGCTAAACAAGGTCTCTAACTCTAGTTTTACGCCCTGGTTATGGCTGTTCGTTCCGTTTGGTGCGATTTTTCAGCTCTTTGCGTTTCGAAGGTTAGGAAATGGGGTGGAAGAAATCGAGAGTGGAAAACAGGTAGCCAGAAATCGAAAGCTATATATTGTCGGTTGTATTGGTTTTATTGTTTCTACCGCTTTCTTTTCTTTTACGTCAGAGCTTGAAGTCCCTTATTGGTTAGAAGGCGTGTTCTATCTGACACTTACTTTCGCTTTCGCCTTTATGACCCAGCGTGTAAATGCCGCGAAATATAGCCTAAAGAATGCAGAATTCAAACCAAGAAATAAGTTGCTTACTGCTCTTCGTTGGCTGCTTGTAATTACACTCTTCCCGGCAATATTGGGTGGTTTCATTTATGTTTCGTATCCTGACTTGTTTATGGACAAACTGGATGATCACTCCGGCAGCACTGTCTATAGGCAAGAACATAAGAGCTTTGAAATGCCGTTTAGTGGTAATGGCTGGTTTAGCGTAGAGTCTGGAACTTTTAGTAATGGCACCGCTCTTGCGGAGTTTTCTAACTCAGTATTTGACTCCTATGTTCTTATTTTTGAAAACAAAAATGTCGGTGATGTAAACGAGCATATGAGTGGTCGAAAAGACTGGGTTAGAGAGTCATTTTCGGATGTGAAGTGTAAAGAAAAGAGGAGCTTTGTCCGGAATACGATGACCGTAAAAATAGAGGCAGAGTGCACAGGAACTCAGGTTCTTGAGCCTGCAGTTGTACTGATCACGTTTATTCAGGCAGATGATACTAACTATGAGTTCTTTGGTGTTCTTACAGCGCCAGATGATGTCTATAAAAGACAGGTGGCCTCGTACAAATCTATGGCTAGGGAGTTTACGGTAAGATGATAAGATATCGTTTGGCATTGCCCGTCACATTGTTTTTATGTTCACCAGGACTCGTTGTTGCTAGTGAAAACGTTGAGATAAATTGGCAGCTTTCAAGCGACAATCTATCTCATGTTCAGTCGCTATTACCCGATGGAGAGAAGCCAACTGAAATGACGCAGTTGCTGCGTGAGATTCGTTATCAGGTTAAATCAGATACGGTTAAGTTTATTGGCAAGTCGGTCAACTATTACCCTCGTTTTATTGATGCTAAAGACTACGGAACAGTGAGTGTTTACTTCAATCCTAATTATGAAAGCTTGAGAATTCTCTCCGTCGCTTCTATTTCTCCGGAAGGTGAGGTAATGCAAATTTCCCCTTCGGATGCTCAAATTCTGGATGTTGATGAATACAACACCTTCAACAGCGAGAAAGAAGTGGCACTAGCGATTCCCGGACTAAAGGAAGGCAGTTTCTCTGTACTGGAATATGAAATTGTTACCCAGAAAAATCGTATGGAGTCTGATTGGTCACAAGAGCTTTATGTCCAAAACAATTATCCGATTAATCAATTTAGCCTGGATGTATTTTGGGAAGAATCATCACCGATAACATGGGCTTTAGACTCTAAACATGTTCAGTGCGAAGAGCAGGAAAATCAGCTGAGCTGTCAGGGTAGTGAGTTACCTCTTTATAAGGGCGACACAAACGCCTATTGGCGAGATCATGTTGAACGCATCTCCATCGGCGTCAACGAGAGCTGGAATCAGGTTATTGAGCAGGCTTCTGAATTGATGGCTAAGGCCAATGATGACGTTGAAGGTCTGGATGAGCTCTATGGTGATTTGACGAAAGGGAGTACTTCAAAAGAAGAGAATATTGCTGCAATACTAGACTTTGTTTCCAGAGATATACGTTATGTGTCTATGTCTGACTATGGCAATGCGATGACACCACATACCATAGGCGAGACGATCAAGAACCGCTATGGTGACTGTAAAGATAAGTCGGTTTTGCTCAAGGCTCTGTTAGAGAAAAATGGGATACCAGCGAGGCTAGTTCTGGTTTCTACTTATAGGACAGACAATAGCAAGCTGCTTATTCCAACGATGAATGCCTACAATCACGTCGTTGTCTGTTTCAAACTGAACGGAGAAGATTACTGCGTCGATCCGACGGATACACAGACTAACTGGCAATACGTGTCGTCATGGATTCAGAACAAAGTCTCCCTTCCTTTGGAGCTTGGTTTTGTCCCTTCCCCACTGGATTCTGACCCTTATCGCTGGAAGCTCAATATTGTTACCGAAACAGAGTTTCTGGAGAACGGAGGTCAGTCAGAGCATCAGACACGTACCTATCTTGGTGAATACGCTTCTAGTTTCCGCTCAAGTCTATACAGCCAGAATAAAGCAGACAGACATGATTCTTTGTTAAAGCAGTATCAGGAAGTGGTTTACGATCAGCCTGAGCCATCTTTTACCATTCGTTCGATTGACGAGATGACCGAGGAGCTAGAGATTGAATCTAATGCTGAGATTCTTCCTTTTCTTGAGACAGATCAGCCTCTGACATACGCTGAAAACGATGCCTGGCTTCGTGATGAGATTGTGGACCTGAAGCTTAAAAATGAGCGGTTCCCAGAATACTTTCCTGGTTTGAGTGTTTATTCCGAGTACAACTACGATACCAATGATGTCTGGAAAATAACTGACATTCCACCAACACTAAGGCTGAATCACAAACTGGGTTCATTAACAAGAAACGTTACCCAGCTTTCTCCAACAAAGCTTAAGGTACTTACAACGGTAGATATTCGTTCACAGTTTGTCGATGTTTCCGCAATAGAAGAGTTCAACAAGTTACTCGATACTTTTATTGAACATTCTACTATCCGTTTTTACGGCTCTTCAACGCTCACAAAATAATAACAACTCTGAGTGATTCTTTAATAGTCAAATAGAATCACTCAGAGGTTTTATTTATCTCCCATATCCATACTTAGGTTCTGAATTATTCTTACCGCTAATCTATTGCTTTGTTTATGATTTTGTAGTGGTGAGATCAGATAGATAAACATAACTATTTTCTATTGAAGTTGTTGTGTTATATGTGTCGTAATTTTAATTGATAACAATATTAATTATAAATCTTATCTTGTTCTTGATGAAGTGAATATTACTTGTTTACAAGTTATCTGAATAGCGTGACTGATATTGAACTTATATGATTTAACAGAAAAATTTAGCATATTGGATGAAACTTTTTTCAATATGATGATATTTTATTCCTGTCTATCGTCATTATGTATTTTAATAATAATAAATTTTAATTTGCAAGCTATATATAAATCAGAGTAATGATTATGAATAAGAAAATATTATCTACTGCTATCATAGGCGCTTTATACACAACATCTTCTTTAGCAGTAACTCTTTATAATGAAGATGGCACAACTTTCTCAGTTGGCGGGCATGTTTCTGTGGCTTTGGATAGCCACGGTGGTGAGGATGCAACTGGCAAAGAAGAAGTCGGTATTTCTAGTGTATCTCCACGTATCAACATCAACGCTACACATGATGTAGGCAACGGTTACACTGTTGATGCGAAAGGTGAGTGGGCTCTGAACATGCTAGATGGTGGTGACAACTCTTTCACCACTCGTCTGGGTTATGTTGGCTTGTCACATGATGTAAATGGTCGTCTTGTAGTTGGTACACAGTGGGCTCCTTACTACGATGTCGCTGGTGTTGCAGACATGCCAATTGCGTTTGCTAACGACTTTATCTACGACGACCATGGTAACCTTGGCACTGGCCGTGGTAACGATATGGTGAGCTATCGTAACGGTATCGAATTTAGCAACAATATGTCCCTAAATCTTGGTGTTGCATGGCAGGGTTCTGATGTTACTAAAGACGAGAATGGCATCGTCGAAAAAGCATACGATGATCGTGCACAGGTTGCCGTTACATTTAATGTTGGTGACTTTAAATTAGGTTATGCGTACAACGGTGGTGATGTAGATAAGAAGTCTGCGAAATCAAACCTGTTCAGTGCTGCATATGGTTCATACGGTGATGGCTTGTACCTGGCTGGTGTATACGGCCAAAACAAATATATGAACAAGCTTACTCCTACATCAACGGTTTATGCGAAAGAATCGACAGTTACTGAATTTCTAGCGGCATACGCACTGAGCAGCAGCCTAAACCTAAGTGTTAACTACGAAAACGTAGAAGATGACAGTACAGATAAAACCATTCGTGAAGAGTCTGCTATACAGGCAGAATACAACTTCACATCACAGTTTGTTGGCTTCACTGGATACCAGTTCGATCTCAATGATCAGGACGGCAGAAAGAAAGACGACAAGTGGATGATCGGTGCTCGTTACTACCTATAAGTCACAAGCTAAACTTACTAACCGATAAACTAAAACACCCTCAGGTTCTGCCTGAGGGTGTTTTTTATCTAATGAGAAGTGATAGTGAACTACTCAGCAATAAACCCGCCTGTCTGATGTGACCAAAGCTGCGCATAAATACCATCACCTTTAATGAGCTCCTGGTGAGTACCTTGCTCAACGATCTGGCCTTTATCCAGAACAATCAGTCTGTCCATTGCTGCGATTGTTGATAGACGGTGTGCGATAGCAATAACGGTTTTTCCTTCCATCAGCTTATACAGGCTTTCCTGAATGGCGGCCTCCACTTCTGAGTCCAGTGCAGATGTTGCTTCGTCCAGAATCAGTAGCGGTGCGTTTTTCAGAAGCACGCGTGAGATAGCGATACGTTGACGCTGTCCACCAGACAACTTAACACCACGCTCACCAACTTGTGCGTCGTAACCTTTATTGCCGTGTGGGTCAGTTAGCGTCTCGATAAATTCATCGGCCTGAGCTTGTTTTGTGGCTCTGAACAGCTCTTCGTCTGTTGCGTCCGGTTTACCATAAAGGATGTTTTCTTTGATGGAACGGTGCAATAGCGACGTATCCTGCGTCACCATACCGATTTTGCTTCGCAGAGAGTCTTGAGTGACGTCAGAGATGACCTGACCATCAATCTTGATTTGACCACTCTCAACATCATGGAAGCGAAGCAGCAGGTTCACTAGTGTGGACTTACCTGCACCAGAACGACCAACAAGACCAACCTTTTCGCCTGGTTTGATGTTCAAGTTCAGGTTGCTGATGATGCCCTTTTCTTTCTCTCCGTAATGGAAGCTCACGTCATCAAACTCGATGCCACCGTTTTCGACTACTATCGGCTTCGCGTCTTTTTTATCGGTAATATCTACAGGTTTTGCCAATGTAGACATCCCATCTACAACCGTACCCATGTTTTCAAACAGAGACCCGACTTCCCACATGATCCACATCGACATGCCATTGATTCTTAGAGCCAGACTCACGGCAATGGCGATGGCACCAATAGTGATGGCGCTTTCCATCCATAGGTAGATAGAGATAGCTGCGATAGAGAATACGAGCAGGTAGTTCGCTATTTCGACGCTGATATTGAATCCAGTGACCAGACGCATCTGGCGGTAAACGGTATCAAGAAATCCATCCATACCTTCTTCGGCATACTCGGTTTCTCTTTTACTATGAGAGAAGAGTTTTACCGTAGCGATGTTGGTGTAGCTGTCTACAATTCGACCTGTCATCATGGAGCGAGCATCAGCCTGTTCCGAGGAAACGTTTTTCAGTTTTGGAACGAAGTAGATCTGAACCGCGATATACACGGCAAGCCAAATCAGCATAGGCACCATTAGTCGCCAGTCTGATTGTGCCAGCATTACTATGATTGCTGTAAAGTAAACACTCACATACACAAATACATCCAGCAACTTCATTACGGTTTCTCGTACCGCCAAGGATGTCTGCATCACCTTGGTCGCCACTCGACCAGCAAAGTCATCCTGATAAAAAGAAAGGCTCTGTTTCAGCAGGTATCTGTGTGCCAACCAACGTATCGACATCGGGTAGTTACCCAATAACGTTTGATGGATGGTTAGTGAATAGAGGATGATTAAAATGGGCATCACTATTAACAGCAACGCGCCCATCTTCCATAAAGTGCTGCTGTTTTCTTGTAAGAATGTTTCCGGATTACTTACAGACAGCCAGTCAACCAACTGACCCATAAAGCCAAAAAGGGAAACTTCGATGATCGCGACAATGGTGCTGAGTGATGCCATCACCAGCAATGGAATTTCGAAGCCTCTTGTGTAGTGACGACAAAAGGCAAATATACCCTTAGGAGGTTGAGTCGGCTCTTCTTTCGGAAAGGGTTTAGTAAAGCTTTCAAACAACTTAAATAGCATAATCGATCCTGACATTGTTATTGTTTTTATGTCTCAGCTGATAACTGAGTTTTTTATAAACTAGGAAGGCAGTTTAGTTTGTAAACACTAGCTCAAACATCAAAAAAAAGACATAGATCAAACAAATAAAATATCTATGCAGAATTGGTTGGATATATATTCATTTCTTATTCGTACGATATCGCTCTGTGCCTTGTTTGTTTGGGAATAAAATTCACAAAAGTGACTAATTATCCATTGGGTTTTCCTGGTGGATACGATTAGTACTGTGCTTTTTTACGGTTTCTTCCGGTCTTTGCAGTGAAAACGTAAAGATTGTGTGTGAGATTGGGAGAGATTTCAGTGAAAAGCGATGTCTCTCTGTAAATACAATTTTCTCAACAATCATTGATAGGATGAATTGAGATGAGTTATACGAACATTAGCGATCTGGCTGCAAAGAGAGACGGACTTCTCACAGAGCGCTCAATCCAGAATGCAAACTGTGTGGTGATGGTGCCACCGAAAGAGTTCTGCTTTAACGCGGAAACCGCGCAAGACAATGAGTTTATGCACAAGGTCGAACTAACAAGCGAACAGGTTCGAACCAATGCGATGAAAGAGTTTACCAATATGGTCGCAGGACTTCGTCGTGAGGGTGTGCAGGTCGTTGAATTTGATTATTCCCTTGGTGAAACAGAAACGCCAGATGCCGTTTTTCCAAACAACTGGTTTAGTACCACACTAGAAGGTGAGCTATTTGTTTTCCCTATGGCGTGCGACAACCGCCAGAAAGAAGTTCGCCCTCAGGCTTTAGTTGATGCACTGAATGCATCTGGCCGAGCTGTCACCAAGCAAGATTCCTTAGTTGCGTACAACGAGTTTAATGCCTATCTGGAAAGTACCGGAGTTATGGTAATGGATCATGTTGGTAAGACTATCTACGCAGCATTGTCTTTAAGGTGTGATCGTGAAGTACTTGAAGATTACGCAAGCCGTATTGGCTATAGAGTGGTGTCATTTCAGACAGCATTGCCTTCCGGCCAGCCCGTCTATCACACAAATGTCATGATGGCAGTGGGGGAAACATTCTGCGTTATCTGTGATGAAGTGATCCCCGAGTTCGAAAGACGTTACGTAGTCAAAGAGCTGGTTAAAACCAAGCAGGTGATTTCCATCTCTCTGGAACAAATGAACCGCTTCTGTGGCAACATTCTTCAACTGGAAAACAACCGTGGCGATAAGGTGATTGCAATGTCGCAGTCGGCATACAACGCCTTTACACCTGCACAGAGAAATCAACTGGCGATCCATGGAAAACTACTTCCATTCGATGTCACTACCATTGAGAGCATTGGTGGAGGTTCCGTTCGATGCATGCTCGGGGAAGTGTTTTTGCCTAAGTCGAGGAAATAGGTACATGGGGTTCGCTGGTTACCATTTGTATTTGGACTCTCATATAGTACTTTCTCTAAAAAACACGTCTCCTTTTTCGTACATTGCAATGAAATTTATTGTAAAATAAAGAATAATGTCCTTTATATATGATGGTGTAGTGATTATTGCTTCAGATGGGTGTAGCATATGAGCCCGAACTATAAGGAGACGGTATGCCTAGAGTTAGCCAAGAGGTAGCTAAGCTAACGAGACAACGTATAATAGACGTTTCGATTAAAATTGTTACGCTTGAAGGAGGCGAAAGTTTAACTTTCAGCAATATTGCAAAGAAAGCTGAGATTAGCCGTTCTGGCATCAATTGTCACTTTAAGAAAAAAGAAGATTTACTGGATGAGATTCGTCCAGAACTGGCAAAAAGGCTAGAGCAAGCTTTAGACTTTTCATCTCCAGAGCTGTTTTTTGAAACGTGGACATTAGCCGTTGATCATGACCGAATGTTTAGAAACCTTTTGAATAACTTGGGGTTCATCATCAACTCTCAAGACGGGGCAAAAAGCCTCGCGAATAAGATTAACGGTGGTGAGGAAGATGTTATGGCAGTAGTTTATAAAGCCATCGGCTACGCTGTTGTTAATGCATAGCAATAGATTTAAGTAATAAAACTCGGCACTGTCTGCGTGCTGCCGGGTTCCTTTCATTGCAATAATTTATTGCATCTTTTTGGTCGCTCTCATTTTGTTAGTTGGTACGTGACTTACTTACGTTCAACCTAAAAGCATTAGTTACCTTTGTACTCTATACTTTCATTCTGAAGTAATTGACAAGAATAGTGTTATATAGACAACTTTTTAAACTTCAGTGGCTTATAGGTATTTCACTAGTATGCTCTAGTTGGTCTGGTCTATTTTTGTACAATCTGAATTGCAATAATAGCGGACGAATGTATATTAAATGGAAGTTAAGGTCGGATTAAAATTAACTTTGTTTTACTTGTTATGTATAAACTAAGTTTATCTAAGAACTAGATCATAGCTTTCATTTGAGGAGTATTTGGTGGTACGAGTAAGCGCAGCCGAAGCTGAACTAACAAAGCAAAAAATAATTGATTCCGCTTTTGAGATCACTATGTGCGAAGGGTTTGAGTCATTAACATTTACTAAGCTATCTAACCACTGTGGCGTGTCACGTTCGGGCATTAATAGGCACTTTCCCAAAAAGAACGACATATTAAAAGTTCTAGAGCCAAGAGTAGAAAAGATTTTAAAAGCGCAGATGAACTTCGCATCACCGACTGAGTTTTATGAGTCATGGGTAGAAGGATTAGCTAATAATCCAGAGTTTCGGAGTGCTATTTTGGCTGCTGGTCCAATCATACCTACAGACAAGGGTATTAGAAACTTAAAAAGACTAATCAAAGGAAATGATGACGAAGTCATTAAATGTATATACATGTGTATTGGATATGCAGTTGTAAATCTCAACAAGTAATAGATTTCCTGAATTCTCATTGAAGATGGTATGTTGCATGGATATGAGTGTTTATTCCATGTAACGTTTGTGTTACTTGTTAGGTAGGTAACAATATAAAGGGTTTTAGCGTACATAATGGGGATATCGTCCCCTAAGTGAAAGGCCTCAAAGCGTATGTCACAAAAAATGCGTTAATAAACAATTAGATGTCTGGTTTTATATTTTCCACTATGGAGAAAAGTATATGTTCCGCAAAAACAAAAAATTGCTCATCACTTTGATTGCTTCTGTTATCGGGTTAACAGCCTGTAATAATGAAAGTGAAGTCGTTGTAGAAAAGGAGCAAGTTCGTCCGGTTAAAATCGCGATTACCGGAATGGATGAACAACAAAATGTGACAAAGTTTCCAGCGGTGGTAAATGATAATCGATTGGTTGAACTGAGTTTTTCATCTGGAGGGAAGCTTGTCGAGTTTCCTGTTAAAGGTGCACAACAAATAAAAAAAGGGGACTTGATTGCGCGATTAGATCAACAAGATCTAAAAAACAATCTGGATAAAGCAAGGGTTCAATACACCAGCGCGGACCAAGAGTACAAACGTGCTGTCCAGCTTTCAAAAAGCAAAGCAATTTCCAAGAGTACGCTTCAACAGCGTAAGACAGAGAGAGATGTGAGCCTTGCGCAGTTGAATAGTGCGAAAAAGGCCGTGAATGATGCGGTTTTGCTTGCTCCGTTTGATGGTGTCGTTGCTCAGACCATGGTTGAAAACGGGCAGTCCGTCTCGGGCGGTCAGGCCGTTATTGTACTCATTGGTGGCGACACATTAGAAGCTTCTATTGATATTCCTGCATCGTATTTAGCTAACTTGTATGAGAGTGACAAAGAAGATCTCGTGACCGAGTCTTATATTACGCTTGATATCGCTCCACAACAGCCGTTAGAAATCAGGTTTAAAGAAGCTTTATTGATTGCAGATGCAACTACCCAAACTTATTCCGTCACTTTTGAGTTCTCTGCACCAGAAGACTTGCTTGTACTACCAGGCATGAGCGCAACTATCGAGATGCGCGCAGCGGCTGATATCGCAGAAAATCGAGTTAGTGTGCCTTTGAATGCAATTACCAGTGATGGTGAGAAGAACTATGTCTGGGTTGTAAACCAGCAAGATATGACTGTAGCTAAGCGAGAAGTAATGATCGCAGAGGGCATTGGCGACATGCAGGTGGTAATTGACGGACTCGAGCAAAATGAGTGGGTCGTGAGTGCAGGTGTCTCGTACTTATACGAAGGAATGAAAGTAAGGAAATGGCAATGAACTTATTGAATTACTTTATAAAAGTTACTCGTATTAAGGCAGGCACACATGAATACTGCTGAATTTACTATAAAGAATACAGTGCTCAGCGTGATTGTCATATTGCTTACAATTGTCGGTGGTTGGCATGCGTATCAGGGCATGGCCCGTTTCGAAGACCCTGAATTTACTATCAGACAGGCGGTCATTGTTACTTCTTATCCGGGGGCCAACCCTCATGAAGTGGCTCTGGAAGTTACCGAACCGCTTGAAAAAGCAATCCAACAGTTACCGGAAGTCAAAACGATTGAGTCGGTCTCTACTTATGGAAAATCCGAAATCAACGTAGAGGTGAGATACAACTCGTCAAAAACTCGCGGTGATTTGCAGCTCGTCTGGAACAAGCTAAGAAACAAGATCAACGACACTGTATCTTCACTTCCACCGGGTGCAGGTACACCTTATGTCGCGGACGATTTTGGTGACGTGTTTGGTTTGCTCTATTTTGTCACTGGTGAGGGTTACTCCAACGTTGAGCTAAAACAATATGCTAAATCTTTGCAAAACTCACTGCTGCAGGTTGAGGGCGTTGCTCGAGTCTCAATTGAGGGCGAGAAAAGTGAAGCGATTTATGTAGAGATATCTCAGCAAAATGCGAAACGCCTTGGATTATCTTTTTCTAATATCGTAAACATGGTGTCACAGCAGAACGCGGTTGTTTCATCCGGCAGTGTTAAGGTAGGTGACAAGCGATTGGTCATAGATCCAACCAGCGCTATCGATTCTGTAGATTCCATCAAAAACCTTCTAATCTCAGCCGATTCAGACGGAAAGCTAGTTTATCTAAAAGATATCGCCAGAGTCTGGCGTGGTTATAAAGAGCCGGACGAAAAGCTATACCTGTATAATGGCGAGCCAGCGATCGCAATCGGTGTTTCTGGGCAACTCGGAAGCAATATTGTAAAAATTGGCCAGAATATCGACGCTAAAATCGCGGAAACTGAAGAGCTAAGACCTCTGGGTATTGAACTGCATGAGTTCTATCACCAGGGCAATATCGTAGACTCGTCGGTTGAAAACTTTGTCGTCAATGTTATTGCTGCACTTCTCATTGTTATCGTTACTCTGTTGATTTTCATGGGCTTGAAATCAGCCATCGTTATCGGTTCCATTTTGTTGCTGACCATCTTCGCAACACTGGCAACAATGAACATGGTTGATATTCCGATGCATAGAATATCGTTGGGTGCTCTGATTATCGCTTTGGGTATGATGGTGGATAACGCCATTGTGGTGACAGAAGGCATTCTTGTCGGTGTGAAAAATGGTATCCGCAAATTGTATATCGCGAAGCAAATTGTTCAGCGTTCGGTATGGCCGCTACTGGGTGGAACACTGGTTGGTATCATTGCGTTCGCACCTATTGGTTTTGCTCCTGGTGCTACAGCCGAATACACCGGACATTTGTTCTGGGTAATCTTGATTTCACTGCTGTATAGCTGGTTGTTTGCGATCACTTTAACTCCGCTATTCTGCTTCTGGTTATTTAAAGAGGCATCTGAATCATCAGGGTCGGAAGAGACAGAGAGCAGCTTCACACGAGTTTATAAAAAGTTTCTCTATGTGATGCTTAAGCAACGAGTGCTTGTGATGATTGGTGTTGTTGCGATGTTCTTTGCATCGGTATGGGGTTTCCAGTTCGTTAAATCAGGATTCTTCCCGGCTTCAACGACACCAATGTTTGTTGTTGACTACTGGTTACCGCAAGGTACGGATATCACTACAACCAAGAGTGATGCGGAAAAGCTGGGGCGTTTTGTGCAGACGTTGGATGGTGTAGAAGATGTGCAAACCTCCATCGGCGGCGGTGTGCCAAGGTTTATGCTGGTTTATGCACCAGAATCTCAAAACTCTGCATATGCTCAATTATTGATACGTACCACTGACGATCTAGTCATCGATGGCTTGCTAACCGAGATTCAGGGTTATATCGACGAGTCGTTTCCGGATGCACAAGGCAAGGTATGGAAATTCGTATTAGGCCCTGGTGGTGGTTCAAGAATCGAAGCCAAATTTAGTGGCCCGGATACCAAAGTCTTACGCAACCTTGCAACTCAGGCTAAAGCGATTATGGCCGCGGATGGTAAAGCACTATCCATTAAAGATAACTGGCGTCAGCCTATCAGCGTTATCGAGCCAGTATATGTCGAAAAAGCGGCTCAAAGGGCAGGCGTTTCTCGTGAAGACCTGGCGTCTGCATTGGAAACAAATTACTCCGGCAAAAGCATTGGTGCTTACCGTGAGCGTGATGAGCTGATTCCAATTATTGCCAGAGCACCTGAACATGAAAGAACGGGCATTGAGAACATTGATAGTGTTCAGGTTATCAGTTCTTTAACCGGAAAGGCTGTTCCTATCGGACAAGTAACGGATGGGTTCAGAACGATTTGGCGTGACGGTGTTGTAAGACGCGTTGACCGCCAGTGGGAAATTAGAGCTCAGTCTGACCCTGTACCGGGTGAGTTAACTACAGACTTATTTAGTCGAATCAGACCGAAAATTGAAGCTATTCCATTACCAGACGGCTACGAGCTGGAGTGGGGAGGTGAGTACGGTGATTCTGCTGAATCGAACAGTAACCTCGCTTCTACCATTCCACTTGGTTTTGCTGCAATGGTTATCACTGTGTTTGTTCTGTTCGGTACCGTAAGACAGCCCGTGGTTATCTGGTTAGTCGTACCGCTTGCTCTAATCGGTGTTTCTGTTGGTCTGCTTGCTACAGGGACGCCAATGGAGTTCATGGCGATTCTTGGATTGCTATCGCTTTCGGGCCTACTTATCAAGAATGCGATTGTACTGGTTGACCAGACCGACCTGGAGATAAGCGAAGGCAAAGCAAGGCATGATGCAGTTATCGATGCCGCTGCGAGTAGGGTGAGACCGGTAATGATGGGTGCATTGACCACGGTGTTAGGGGTTATCCCACTGTTTTTCGATGCTTTCTTTAAGTCGATGTCGGTCGTCCTGGTCTTTGGCTTAACCTTCGCTACGTTGCTGACATTAGTTGTTGTGCCTGTGCTTTACGCCATATTCTTCAACATTAAGTCTAATGAAAGCGCCAAGTAGCTAATAAAAGAGAGAACGTGGCAATAGTCGTTCGAGCTCTGTTTTGAACGACTATCGTCATGAGATTTGTAAAGTTAGATAAAAAATAAAAGGAAAGTTATGAGTATCAATAAAATGAAGATTTTGTTTGCTGCACTGCTAGTGTCAGTGGTATCTGGTTGTGCGAATGTTAGCCAGGATATAAGTTCTGGCAGTTCCTCTGTGAGCCTTAAAGGTCTTACTCAAGATAAAAGCAAAATGCCAACACTGGTGTATGAACGAAAAGGTGCTAAACCTCTTTCTGAGTACAATAGTTTTATCATTGACCCTATTAAAGTTGATTATGACGGTGAGTTATCTCAGGAAGACTTAGCGGAGCTTCAACAGTATTTCCAGAAAGCAATGACAGATGAGCTAACAGAAGCTGGTTATGAAGTTAGAACAACGCCTACGCCTGACACATTGCGAGTATCATTCAGAATATTTGATATTAAGACACCAACTGCTCTCGTAAACGTAACTTCTCTTGTGGTTCCGGGTACATCTGCAACGGTTGGTGAAGTGTCTATTGAAGCTGTGTTTTCAAATGCAGAAATGAACCAGGTAGACGCTGTTATTCTTGAACACAGCCGCGGAAGCTACCTGTTTAACGCTAACCCATATAGCAATATTGATGATATTGAGTACGCGTTTGACAACTGGGCTCGAGGCTTTACACGTGCGGTAAACACAGCGAAAGGTAAGTAATGTATAGAGACATTTAATGTCTTATCAGAAGAAATGTTGAGCGAAGCAACCATTCAAATAATGAAACACCGACAGAGAGTGATAAACTTTTAACATCAGTGTCAGTTAAAGGGTATTTATCATGTTGTCCAAAATCGCAGTGGCTGTGCAGGCCTTATTGATGGTGTCGGTGTTTTATCTTGGTTACTCCATTTATTCATTCACAAATGCCGTCTATAAGGTGGTAGACACCTACCCTCAGGTCATTGCCGATATTGATAGCACAACCGATAAGCTTGAGGTAGCTCAGTGGTTGGAAGTCGCGCGGACAATAGAAGAAGTACTCCCCAACATTGTCATATTGGCAGATAGGCTTGAAGGCACCATATCCGATGTAAACAAAACCGTAGAGTCGGTTGACCAAAAGATTCCGCTTATTTTGGAAGAAGTTCGAATCGTACGCAGTGACACGATACCTGCAGTACTTAAGACGACGGATGGTTTGGCCAAAGAAACCATTCCCTCGACTTTGGCTGAACTGAAGAGTTACCGAACCGATGTGATTCCACCGGCATTAACCGAAGCGAAAGGTTATAGAGAAAACGTTATTCCAGCCATCATCGTTG
This sequence comes from Vibrio iocasae, assembly GCF_042245395.1. Lineage (NCBI taxonomy): Bacteria > Pseudomonadati > Pseudomonadota > Gammaproteobacteria > Vibrionales > Vibrionaceae > Vibrio > Vibrio iocasae. The sequence goes on from NZ_CP145310.1 coordinate 28,564, forward strand.
AATCAGAGGCATTGAGAGAGCAGGTACCTGTCTTGATTGCCCGTGCTGATGAACTGATGGAAAAAAGTAAAGAGGTGAGCAAGGCGGCGACAGAGGGAGCAATAAAAGGGGTGATACTCTCTCCGGTGAATCTGTTACTTGATGCTAAGGATGGAATAACGGAAAACAGAATCAAAGTACTGGAAGAATAACGCATACAAAAACCGCCTTCGGCGAAGGCGGTTGGTTCACTTGTCAAACGTCCAGTTTTGCTTAGATAAACGCCAGAATAGGTGAGATACAAAGCAGGATACCAGTGATAATAATCATGTTGGTCGCCATGCCTTTGTACTTGTGCAGATGCGGTACCTGATAAACAAGGTATGCAGGAATCAAACAACCGACCAGACCAAATACCGGGCTACAGATTGATGTGAATGACAGGATTGGTGCATTAATAGCGATCGCGCCCCACGCCAACAGGATGATAAATACTGTTACCAGCTTACTGATTAGCTTGGAATCGATCTGAGACTCATCGTACTTACGAAGCAATACGTTCATTGCCAAACCAGTACATGCCTCTTTGAACGCCAGGAAAACACCGAAGAAAGAGGTCACAACCGCGAAGATGTTGATAACGATACCCGCGATAGTTGCCCAACTGCCAGGGAAGTATTGAGCAATGATAGCCAGCGCAGAAATGTTCTGGTTCATTGCGCTTGTTGCCTGCTCTTGGCTGATAGCGAAGGTAAATGACACTGCAAAGAAGAATACAATCACAAATAGAATCGCGAAGGCAATTTTCATTGCGCGGCTTGCTTTGTATCGTGCTACTTCAATAGATTTCTCATGAGAGCGGTAAGAGATAACCATTGGGCTCAGAGACTGAATGAACAGAATTGAAGTGAGTGTGAATGGTAGGGTAATGATGGCATCTTTGATCATTGGGCCCATATCACCGATAGCTGGAATGTTGTTCATATCCCATTTAGCAACAAGCAGAACACCCATTACGGCAACCAAAGAAAGAACAGTCACGGCCATAAAGCCTGACAGTTTAAACAGTAGCTTTTCACCTTTAGAGCCGATAAACGACAGCACACAGATAAGGCCCAGGCCATAGAATACGTTATCACTAAGCTTACCTTCAGTGACACCAAAGGAGTGCAGGTAGGACGCACTATCGTTGGTTACTGCCAGTGAGTAGACAAGCACCCAGATAACCAGCATAACGAAGTAAAGGGCACCAAGCGCCATACCCCAGTTCTTGCCAAGGTATCCGGTGATGACACCTGGGTAGTCTGTACATTCTTTGGATTCTGCCAGCGTATTGATGAAAAGTTTTTGGAACAGGTACATTGCTGGGTAGCCAATAATGGAAGAAAGAAGGAAAACCCAAAGCCCCATCACACCGACCTGAACTGGCAGGAATACGATGCCTGCACCAATTGCCATACCGATGCTCATTACTATCCAACCAATGTCGACACTGTCGAACTTGGTGGCTTTTTTCCACTCCTGAATAGACATTCCAGCCTTTTCGTGCAGTGCTTTTGCACCATGCAAATCAATGTCTTCAATAGCTTGGGTCATTGTATGTCTCCGCTTGAATTTGAAATTTTTTTAATTAGTTTGTTTTTATAAGCTGTGATGTTCAGCTGATGTAGGAGAGATTACGCTAATAATATGAGAAAAAATTTTCCTTTTTTTTCCATAACTCGCAAGTAATAGAATTAAAATCTCTATTTTAGGCTGAATCACAAAACATTTTTCTTGTTTTGATGGTAATCAAAATACATAATTTTATTGTGGTTATTAAGTGTGACTCAAATAATATTTTTGATATTTATATCTTATATTTTAATTGAATGTTTTGTTGAGTGTGATCACAGAAATGGACAAATAAAAATCGACTCGATTAAGATTTTTGTGTATTGGCGGTTTTGTGTCTTACTTGTTGTTTTTATGAGCATTAATTGAAGGTGTGTTATTGGTGGTGTCGTTGGTTTTTGAGCCAATACAGACAAGCGAGCCCGCGTATATATAGATGAGGAAAGGTTATAAAGTGTAATTGTAAATACCAGGTAAAAATAGATATTACTTGTGTAAAATATTAATTACTTAATGGGTGTTAAATAACTCAATATGAATATTTTAGTTGATGGGTTTTTAATCTTTATTAGATGGGATTGATATTTTAAGATTGGCGTTCAGTTATATTAATTAGGCTGAAGCCAGGCAGCTTCAACCTTGAGTTCTTATTTAGCAGCAATTTTATTTAGTAGCAATAACTTCGATTTCAACTTTTGCATCCAGAGGAAGACGAGCGACTTCAACACAGCTTCTTGCTGGGTAGCTTTCACCGAAAAACTCACTGTAGATCGCATTTACCGCAGCGAAGTCATTTAGGTCTTTTACAAATACTGTTGTCTTAAAGATATCTTCTTTGCTCATACCAGCAGATTTAACGATAGCTTCAACGTTCGCCAACGACTGTTTCGCTTGCTCTTCCACGCTTTCTGGCATAGTACCTGTAGCTGGATCGATCGGTAGCTGTCCTGAGGTGTAAAGTACACCGTTCACTAGTTTAGCGTGAACAAAAGGGCCAACTGCAGCAGGTGCATTTTCACAATTAATTGTTTCTTTCATTATTTGATTTCCAAATCGTGGTTTCGAGTTAGGGCACACCGAGCGACTTTCCCGGAAAGAAAGCCGCTCAATGCTTTGAGGGTTATTTGGGATTTACTTGCTTACCATGATCTCAAGGATCTGAACATCAGTTTGGGTCATAGAGCCATTAGCCAGGCTAGACAGGTTACGTATTGAGTCATCAACGTTGTTAGAAACGATACCTTCGTTACCAGTAACCCGGATACCATCTAGTGCCATTAGTGTCGCCTTAAATGCGGCGCCGGCAGAAGAAGATACCTTCATCGCGCAGGCAGTTTTTGCTCCATCACAAATCACGCCAGCGACATCGCCAATCATGCTGCAAATAGCATCGCTGATTTGCTTAAAGTTACCACCCAGTAGCCAGGTCATCCCTGCCGCTGCACCCATGGATGCAGTCGTTGCGCCACATAGTGCAGACAGCTTGTTCTGATAGCTTTTTATGTAAATTGCCATTAGGTGGGAAAGCATGAGCGCTCTGATCATTGTCTCGCGATCAGCCTTTACATGTTCTGCTACAACAACAACTGGCATTGTCGCAGAGATCCCCTGGTTACCTGAACCTGAGTTGCTCATGGCGGGTTTCATAGCGCCGTCCATACGAGCGTCAGATGCCGCTGATGTTCTGCACAGAACGTCAGTCATCAACCCTGCAGACAAAAAGCCTTTTTCAACATTTCTTTTAAAGGTAGCGCCTACCTGAAGGCCATAGTCTTGAGAAAGACCTTCATGTGAAAGCTCATTGTTCAGCTGATACGCTTGCTCAATAAAGCTGATATGTTCAAGTGGTGCGTTAAGTGCGAAATCGTAGATATCTTCTGCGGTCGCATCTTGCATTGGGTTCTCTAGTGGTTCTTCTGTTGATTTCTGACCACCCGTGTTTAAAAACGTAGTCAGACCATCTTCTTCGATAGAAACCACATTAGTGTGGCTGTCAGCGATAGTCACAGCCACACGATGCTCACCATCGCTGACGATCACTTTCGCGTAGATGATATTGATAACATCGGCTACTTCAACCGTTACAGAGTCTTGTAAAGCTTGTGCTTTCGTCACATCAGAGGGAGTGATGTTTTTAAGTACTTCCAAGCCAGCTTCAGCGTCACCTGCAACAGCACCGATTGCAGCTGCAATGGATAAGCCAACCATGCCAGTACCAGGAATGCCAACACCCATACCATTTTTCATTAGGTTTGGTGATACATATGCTGAAATCGCTTTAACATCTCCGGATAATTTCTTCACAGCGATAGCACTGGCAAGAGCAACAGAAACAGGCTCAGTACAACCTAGTGCAGGAACGACTTCTTTTTTAATTATGCGGGAAAATCCATCCCAAAGTTCAGTTCTCATATGTATACCTTTGTTCGTCCGGCCCCTAATTCGAGGAGCGAGAGTTATCTGTCATTTCAGCCCGGTAGAGGTAAGAAGGCAGGGCCGAAGTAGTAACGAGTTATTGAGTACACTATACGAGCTTTTTAAGAGATATTTTTTGCCTTATTTGCTTTGATTTGGAGTAAATGGAGAAAAATTTTCTACTATTTGTTGTTTTTGTGTTATGTTGTTAGCGCGATCACACTTTTTTATGCAGGGATTAACTCTGGTAACAAAAAAGACTTCAAAACCCAGATTTGGGGATTGAAGTCTTTTTGAGGTTTGGTTGCAGAAATTAGTGATTGTTTACACTAAGCCCGTACTTCTTAATCTTGCGGTAGAGTGTCGCGATCCCGATGCCCAGTTCGTCAGCAACCAACTGGCGATTGCCAAGTTTGTTCAGAGCAGCCTCGATTCGAATCTTCTCCATCTCTTCAAGACTCATTGTTGGCTCATCAGCTTTGGTGACGACAACGGGCTGGGCTTCTTTCACCTGCTCGAAATATGGAGGAAGAAGGTCAACATCAATAGCGTCACCCTCAGGGACAACATTCACCAGGTATTCGATTAGGTTGCTGAGTTCACGAACATTGCCCGGCCAGTGGTAAGCATTGAGCAGCGCCATTGCACGATCTTCGATTCCCGGATAGCCAACACCAATCTTACGAGTATGTAGATCCAGGAAGAATTGAACCAGCAACTCAACATCACCTTCGCGCTCTTTCAGAGGTGGAAGATGAATTGGGATAACATTCAGACGGTAATACAAGTCTTCACGGAACCTGTTTTCAGCGATCATTTCCGCGAAGTTGCGGTTGGTTGCTGAAATAATGCGAATGTCGATAGGAATAGAGGTATTGGAGCCTATAGGCATCACTTCACGCTCTTCCAACACCCTCAACAGTTTAGCCTGAAGCGTCATCGACATATCACCGATTTCATCAAGGAACAGGGTACCGTTGTTGGCAGCCTGAATCAGACCGGTTTTGCCTTTATTAGAAGCACCGGTAAAGGCACCTTTAACGTAACCAAACAGCTCACTTTCGAGTAGCTGATCAGGGATTGCAGCACAGTTAATGGCAACAAACGGTTTATCGCTTCGGGTACTTAAATCATGAACTGCATGGGCTATCACCTCTTTACCAGTACCACTTTCACCGTTGATCAGCACACTTGACGGGCTGCTGGCGATCCTAGCGATCATGGTTTTCAGCTGTTTCATCTTCTTGCACTCACCGATAACACTGGTGAACTGAGGCTGAGGTTCATTGACGACAAAAGACTTGTTAGGCTGATAAAACGCCATCAGGAACAGTTGATGTCCACCTGCATTGTGGAACTGACCCACAACCAGTTCCTGTCGCTCACCCAGTGAAACGATATGCTGCTGATGACCTTTAAGCTCGTTGTTATGCATCGACAAAGGCTGAATATTCACTTCAATTTGAGAGAGCTCTTCCAGCTCGATATTCAGGTTTTTAAGGGCAGGTTGATTACCATATTTAACACGGCTGTTTCCATCCAGAACCAGAACACCCTGGTCCATGTTTTCGATAAGGCTGGTAAACACCTCATCAAGCCCGCCATTTTGCTCACTGTTCCCTTCATGCACTTTCGCAACAACGATCTGCGCGATGTGCTGAATATAATCGGAAAACAGTTGAACGTTATCTTTGATTCTTTCCTGAGATTCTTCTGTGAATGCAACCAGACTGACCACACCGATACAGCGATCTTCAGACATGATAGGCACGCCAAGAAACGCGGTTTCCCGACAGGTATCTTTGGACTGACAACCTTCACAGATTGGATCGGTACGGGATTTAACAACGACTTTTTCACGGTGTGTTTCGAGGATATATCGGAATATCCGCGAACTGGTGTTGATTTTCTTGCCAACAAATTTGCTATAAGGCCCGGTACCAGCAATACGTACTAAATCTGCATCAACAACTTCAGCATCCAGCTGAAGTACGGCTGAAAGCATTTTTGTAAAGCGCATTATTGTGGGCTGCAACTGCATGAGTTCGGATTGTTGGACTTTTTTCAACATATGTTTACTTCAGTTCTATTTATTGAACTTGCAAAGGTAATAAGAATTTACATCTCCGTGCGTGATGAAAGTCAGAGTTCTCTATTGTCTCGTTCAGGAAAAAACGGATTTGTAGGCAAGGTCACATCCCCATATCAATATGATAAATACATGTTTACTTACCTATCATTTTGGTCGTCCAGAGTGATAGATAGTGATAATTAATAATTTACAAAAACGCAAACGTTCACGCTTGACGAAAATTCTCTATCCCTTGTGTTTCAAGGGATGAAGAGCTGTTTTGAATATTTTTTTTAGTACTTTTTTGTTGTTGGCACAGAACTTGGAATATGACTACCAGTTGTCTGCGAATACCCAACAGACGTTTCTTACGAATATTTCGGCCATAAATGATTTAGCAATTACAAAATTACTGGGAAGAATAGAATGAAAAGTATTAATGAACTAATTAAGGAAATCAACGAGCTAAAATCTGAACTAGACAGTAAAGATTTCTTATTAACTTGGGAGCAGACTCCTGAAGAATTAGAGCGTGTTTTGAAAACAGCTCAGGTAATGAAAGCAATGAGACAAGAAAACATTGCAACTAACGTATTTAAAAACGGCCTGGGTATTTCTCTGTTCCGCGATAACTCTACTCGTACCCGCTTCTCTTACGCATCTGCTATCAACATGCTAGGTCTTGCTCAGCAGGATTTAGATGAAGGCAAATCTCAAATCGCTCACGGTGAAACTGTACGTGAAACAGCAAACATGATCTCATTCTGTGCTGATGCTATCGGTATTCGTGACGACATGTACCTAGGTGCTGGTAACGCATATATGCGTGAAGTGGGTGAAGCGCTTGATGATGGTGTTAAAGAAGGCGTACTTCCTCATCGTCCTGCATTGGTTAACCTTCAGTGTGATATCGACCACCCAACACAGTCTATGGCTGACCTTGCATGGCTTGAAGAGCACTTCGGTGGCTTAGACCAGCTAAAAGGCAAGAAGATTGCGATGACTTGGGCTTACTCTCCAAGCTACGGTAAACCACTTTCTGTGCCTCAGGGCATCATCGGTCTTATGACTCGCTTCGGTATGGACGTGACTCTGGCTCACCCAGAAGGTTATGACCTAATCCCTGAAGTTGTTGAAGAAGCACGTAAGAATGCAGAAGCATCAGGCGGTAGCTTCACTCAGGTAGCGTCTATGGAAGAAGCATTTGAAGATGCTGACATCGTATATCCAAAATCTTGGGCTCCATACCAGGTAATGGGTCGTCGTACTGAGCTTCTACGTGCTAATGACCATGATGGTCTGAAAGCGCTTGAGCAAGAGTGTCTGGCTCAGAATGCGAAGCACAAAGACTGGCATTGTACTGAAGAGATGATGAAGAAGACGAAAGACGGTGAAGCACTATACATGCACTGTCTGCCAGCGGATATCACAGGCGTATCTTGTGAAGAAGGTGAAGTTGAAGAGTCAGTATTCGAGAAATACCGCATCGCAACTTACAAAGAAGCAAGCTGGAAGCCATATATCATCGCTGCAATGATTCTGAACCGTAAGTACTCAGAACCAGGTGAGATCCTTCAGAAACTGCTTGATGAGTACGAGCAGCGCGTTAAGTAACCGCCAGATATAACAACAAGTTTGGCTAATCCTATCGCGGGGAACGACAAAAGCTTCCCCGCATTCAAAAAATAATTATTCGATGAGGTCTGGTTGTGTCTACATTTTCATTAAAGATGGAGATCGCCGATAACCGTCATTTCAACGGTCAGCAGTCTCCTCTATTCACTATCGAAGAAGCGGAAAAAGCCCGCGCTTTCCATCAAAAAGTGGAAGGTTATAAACCAACGCCACTGCATTCTTTAGATTGTCTGGCAAAAGAAATCGGTGTCAGCAAAGTTCTTATTAAAGATGAAGCTCATCGCTTCGATCTTTGTGCATTCAAAATGCTTGGCGGTGCTTACGCTATCGCTCGATTGCTTTGTGACGAGTACAAGCTTGATATCAATAACTTTGATTTCGACAAGCTGAAAAACGACATCACAGACAAAATGACATTCGCTACAGCAACTGACGGCAACCACGGACGTGGTGTTGCTTGGGCTGCAAACAAGCTGGGTCAGAACGCAGTTGTTTACATGCCTAAGGGTGCTGCTGACGAGCGTGTTAACAACATTCGTGCGCTGGGTGCTGAGTGCATCGTTACAGACATGAACTATGACGACACTGTGCGTCTGGCGATAAAAACTGCTGAAGAGAACAACTGGAAAGTGGTTCAGGATACAGCTTGGGAAGGATATACAGAAATCCCAACCTGGATCATGCAGGGTTATACGACAATGGCTGCTGAAGCGATTGACCAGATGAAAGAGCAGCAGGTTGAAAGACCAACTCACGTCTTCTTACAGGCTGGTGTTGGTGCGATGGCTGGTGGTGTGCTGGGCTACCTATGCGATATGTATGGCGCAGACAAACTTCATTCTGTGATTGTTGAACCTGATTTGGCCGACTGTATCTACCAGTCTGGTATCAGTGACAAAGGCGAGATGACCAATGTAGAAGGTGATCTGGCAACTATCATGGTAGGTCTTGCATGTGGCGAGCCTAACCCAATCGGCTGGCCAGTACTTCGTGACTGTTCCACTCAATTTGTTTCATGTCAGGACAGCGTAGCTGCACTGGGTATGCGAGTTCTTGGTAACCCACTGGGTGATGATCCAAGAGTCGTTTCCGGGGAATCCGGTGCAGTTGGCGCTGGCATGTTGGCAGCCGTTTACTACCACCCAGAGCGTGAAAAACTGATGGAGAAACTGGGTTTGAATAAAGACTCAGTGGTTCTTCTCATCAATACAGAGGGTGATACCGATCCAGTCCATTACCGTGAAGTGGTATGGCAGGGCAGACACCCAACTCTGTAATAGCAATTACTAAGCGCTCTGTTGCTGTCATCTAAACAGGGCGCATAGATTTTATACATAAAATCATCACGTCGGACGCGATGACCACCGTTCGACCCAAGGAGCATAATAATGAACATTCCATTCCATAAGGTGCTAGAGAAAGCACAAGATTACAAAGCGGATATGAGCCAATTCCTTCGTGACATGATCGCTATCCCAAGTGAAAGCTGTGACGAAGAAAAAGTAGTACTAAGAATTAAAGAAGAGATGGAAAAAGTTGGTTTCGACAAAGTTGAAATCGACCCAATGGGTAACGTTCTGGGTTGGATCGGACATGGTCCACACCTAATCGCGATGGATGCACACATTGATACTGTTGGTGTGGGTAACATGGACAACTGGGACTTCGACCCATATGAAGGTATGGAAGATGACGAAGTGATCGGTGGCCGTGGTGCTTCTGACCAGGAAGGCGGTATGGCTTCTATGGTTTACGCAGGTAAGATCATCAAAGATCTAGGCCTTGAAGACGAGTACACACTACTTGTAACAGGTACGGTTCAGGAAGAAGACTGTGACGGTCTGTGCTGGCAGTACATCATCGAAGAGAGCAATATTCGTCCTGAGTTTGTGGTTTCTACAGAGCCTACAGATTGCCAGATCTACCGTGGTCAGCGTGGCCGTATGGAAATCCGTATCGACGTTGCTGGTGTGAGCTGTCACGGTTCTGCTCCAGAGCGTGGTGACAACGCTATCTTCAAGATGGGCCCAATCCTGAGCCAGCTAGAAGGTCTTTCTCACAACCTGAAAGATGACCCATTCCTAGGTAAAGGTACTCTGACTGTATCTGAAATCTTCTTCACATCTCCAAGCCGTTGTGCGGTAGCAGATAGTTGTGCAGTGTCTATCGACCGTCGTCTGACTTGGGGTGAAACTTGGGAAGGTGCACTAGAAGAAATCCGTGCACTACCTGCAGTGAAAGAAGCAAACGCTGTGGTTTCTATGTATGAGTACAACCGCCCTGCATACACTGGCCTTGTATACCCAACAGAGTGTTACTTCCCAACTTGGTTGATCGACGAAGATCATGTTGCAACTAAGACTCTTGAAGCGTCTTACGAGCTACTATTCGACAAGAAACCAACAGTTGATAAGTGGACATTCTCTACAAACGGCGTATCTATCATGGGGCGTTACGGCATTCCTGTAATTGGCTTCGGTCCAGGTAAAGAGCCAGAAGCTCACGCGCCAAACGAGAAGACTTGGAAAGACCATCTGGTAACGTGTGCGGCAATGTACGCGGTTATCCCACAGATGTACCTGAAAGAGATTAAGAAGTAAAAACTAATGTTAGATAGCTAGCATTAGCAAGTTTTTCCATCCCGGGGAATTCAGTATCTACTGTCTTGATACTGAGCTCATATCCTACTCGGGATGGATATTTGCTCTTAGCTAAGACTGTCTTTCCGAAGTTCCAGATATCGGGCTGGTTCTTCGAAAGGACATTCAATTAACCTAAAGAGTATGGTGGCGTTATGATCTCAAAAAGGTCTTTTCCCCTGAGTTTAAGCGAAAGTATTGACGGTGCTCCACAACCGATACTGCTTCGTCAGGGCATTGTGGTTGACCATCTGAGCGAACGAGACGCGGATGTGTTAATCATTGATGGCAAGATAGCGAAAGTTGCTTACGAGATTACTGACTACCCGGAAGATACTAAGATAGTCGATGCAAAAGGCATGTATGTGATGCCGGGTGGCATTGATGTTCATACCCATTTCAATATTGATGTCGGCATTGCGCGAAGCAGTGACGACTTTTTTACCGGAACCAGAGCAGCGGCTTGTGGCGGAACAACTATGGTGGTTGACCATATGGGGTTCGGCCCAAAAGGTTGTAACCTACATCATCAGCTATCGGTTTACAAAGAGTACGCCAAAAACACCGCTGCCATTGACTACAGCTTCCATGGTGTTATCCAACATATCAACGATGAGATCCTTTCTGAGATGCAGTCGATGGTTGAGGTTGAAGGGATTTCAAGCTTCAAACTCTATCTCACATACGGTTACAAGCTCGATGATGAGTCGGTATTCAAAGCGCTTAGTCAGCTTGGCAAGGTAAAAGCGCTGACTACCGTTCACCCTGAAAATGACGCAGCGATTGCCATGAGGCGCAGTCAACTGCTGAGTGAAGGGAAAACCGCACCCAAATATCACGCAGAAAGCAGACCTTTGGAGTGCGAAGCGGAAGCCATTGCCAGAATGATTAACTTAGCGAAGCTTGCTGGTGATGCGCCACTTTATATTGTTCACCTTTCAAATGGACTGGGTCTCGACTACGTTCGCCTCGCAAGAAAAAACCGACAGCCAGTATGGGCGGAAACTTGTCCACAGTATCTTGTTCTGGATGAAAGCTGTTACGAAAGGGAAGATGCTCTTAAGTTTATTCTGAGCCCGCCACTTCGTCCGTTTGAAGAGCGCGAAAAACTTTGGAAAGGGCTGGAAGATGGCAGCATAGATACAGTCGCGACCGATCACTGCTCATTCACCTATTCAGAACAGAAACAACGCGGTAAAGATGACTTCAGTGCTTGCCCTAACGGTATGCCTGGCGTTGAAAACAGAATGCCTCTGCTATTTTCAGAAGGCGTAATGAGAGGGCGTATGAGCCCAAGCCGATTTGTTGAATTAACCAGTTATAACCCGGCTAAGCTATTCGGACTTTTCCCTCAGAAGGGTAGCTTAGCGCAGGGTTCTGATGCCGATTTGGTGCTTTTTGATCCTAAGCAGCAAGTCACTATTACTCATGATTTAATGCACGACAACACAGACTACACTCCGTACGAATCAATGAAGTGTCTTGGCTGGCCGATGATGACAATCAGCCGTGGACAGGTTGTTGCGTGTAATGGTGAATTTACGGGGAAAGCCGGGAATGGCCGCTTTGTTCACCGTCAACCATTTTCGAAAGAGGAGATAAAATGAAACCTACTGCAGTTGTAGCCCTAGGAGGCAACGCACTATTACGTCGCGGTGATGCACCAAGCTTTGATAACCAACTGGCGAATATTAAAATTGCTGCTTTAGCCATTGCAGAGATCGCGAAGGACTATCAGGTTGCGATTGTACATGGTAACGGACCACAGGTTGGTCTGCTGGCCCTGCAGAACCTTGCGTATGACAAAGTTTCTCCGTATCCACTTGATGTATTGGGTGCAGAAAGTGAAGGTATGATTGGCTACATGTTAGCTCAGGAGCTACAGAACCTGATGCCGGATACAGAAGTTTCCAGCCTACTGACTCGTATCGAAGTCGACGCTAACGACCCAAGCATGAAAGATCCAACCAAGTTTGTTGGACCTGTTTATGACGAAGAAGAAGCGAAGAAGTTGGCAGAAGCAAACAACTGGACTATGAAACAGGATGGCGAGTATATTCGCCGCGTTGTTCCTTCGCCAAAACCAATCAATATCATCGACAAGCATTCAATCGAAACACTACTTAAGTCAGGCGAGATTGTTATCTGCTGCGGCGGTGGCGGTATTCCTGTCTGTAAAGGTGAAGTAGGCTACAAAGGTGTTGAAGGCGTTATCGATAAAGACCTTGCTGCAACACTGCTGGCGAAACAGCTTAAAGCTGACAAGCTACTTATCCTGACCGACGCTGATGCGGTCTACCTTAACTGGGGTACTAAAGAGCAGCGTGCGCTTCGCATTGCTACACCAACTCAACTAGGCGAGCATGACTTCCCGGCAGGTTCTATGGGACCTAAAGTAGAAGCAGCGGCAGACTTCGCATTGTCTGGTGGCCGAGCTTACATTGGTGCTCTTGAAGAAGGATTGGATGTACTTGCAGAACGCGCTGGTACTTGCGTAGCTGTATAAACGCACCTCTTTACAAAGTAAAATCCAGAATACCGCTTATCGTTTAGAGAGCGGTATTTTTTTATCCCTCCTTCAGAAAACGGGTATACACTTAATAGATAATGATTTTAATTTCAGGTTCTAACTCATTGTAAGAATTAAGGAAGGTTCCCTTTTTTATGAAGCCAACTAATCTAACCGTCCCCTTACTAATCGTTACGTTTGGCATTATTTTGTCAGCGTTCAGCAGCTGGTCTATTCATAAGTCTGAACAGAGCTCCATCATGAATGAGTTAATTCATGATGTAGATGTAAGAGCTGCTGCATTACACAAGGAAGTTGTGGTTAATTTCGAGGCTTTGCAGGCACTGGCTATCTTGTTTAGTAACAATACCGTTCCAAGTAAAGATCAGTTCAGTGCTGAAGCCAGAAAGATACTGGCGCGTCACAGTAATATACAGGCTCTGGAGTGGATCCCTCGTGTACAAAAGGACCAGCGAGAGCAGTTTGAACAGATGTTACAACAGTATTACCCCTACTATGAGTTTGTTGAGCGCCAAGGCCAGGGAAGTATGATTAGCGCAGAAGTAAGGCCAGAATACTATCCGGTATATTATCTGGAGCCTTTAATCGGAAATGAAAATGCGCTTGGCTTTGATTTAGCTTCGAGCAAACAGAGGCTGGAAACACTACAACAAGCTCGCGATATGGGTGAGCCACTAGCAAGCAGCAGCATCACATTGATACAAGACATAAATAACCAGAAAGGTTTTTTGGCCTTTATTCCCATTTATAAAGGTGTGTCAGTGACAGCTCAAAAGCGTTCAGAAAACCTTGTTGGTTTTGTGTTAGGTGTATTTCGTATTCAGGATATCTTCCTTAGCTCCTCCTTAACTAAAACCCCTCTGGGAATAACCATGACCTTAGTGGATGAGACTATCGCGGATCAACCGGAAACGCTTCACCATCATGCTTCACGCACGTTGGAGCCCATGTACGAATCCATTCAATATTCAACGAAATTACCTGAATTATGGAGCCGTCAATGGACTCTGCATGCCACGCCTACGGAAAGTTATGTCACGTTACGAAGCTCCCCGTTGGCAACCATAATTGGGGTTTCTGGTGTCCTGTTTGCCAGTGCTATTGCCTTGTATATTTACATACTGTCTAACCAGACCGTAACCATAAGAAGGATGGTGGACGAGAAAACTCAAGAGCTAACAGAAGCCAACGAAAAGCTATCACGCATATCTCGTACCGATGGGCTGACTGGTGTTTATAACCGCCGATATCTGGATGAGTTGCTGGAAAAAGAGTGGAAGATGGCGTTTCGCAATCAGAACTGCATCTCGGTCATTCTGTTTGATATCGATTTTTTCAAACCCTATAACGACACCTATGGCCACCCTCAAGGTGATACCTGTATTCGTCAGGTAGCGAAGGCGCTGCAAAATGAACTAGGCAGACCATCCGATATTTTAGCTAGATATGGTGGTGAGGAGTTTATCGCAGTGTTACCGGATACCAGCAAAGCGGAATTAATAGCTGAGCGTTGTCGTATAGCCGTTACAAAGTTAGAACTACCTCATTCCGCTTCTGAAGTGAGTGATATTGTGACTGTCAGTGCCGGAGTATGCAGCCTGACCCCACTTCAGCATCAATCGATAGATGATCTGATAGAGGCGGCCGACCAGGCTCTGTATCAGGCTAAATCAACCGGCAGAAACCGTATTGCATCTGCCAGTGAGTCGAAGTTACGTAAGTTAGTTTGAGCTAAACGACAGTAAAAATATCGTCCATTGCTAAACGTGCTTTTGGAAGGCCATAGTTGTGGTCGCCGTCTTCCAGGTGGTAACCCATGGCTAAGGCAACATCACAAGTATAGCCGTCCAGTTCGCTAGCAAAAGCTTCACTAACTAAGTCTGTATCAATCCCTTCCATTGGTGTCGAATCGATACCTAACCGGGCAAGAACATGTAAGGTATTGCCTAATGCGATATAAACCTGAGATTTGGTCCAGTTGCTATTAGAGCCATTTTTATCTCTGTGAAGATCAGCAAAATGGAACGCTCCGTTTAACATGGCGTCATAGCTTTCCTTTGGAAGGCGGCCGAGTTCCACGTTGATATCCAGTACCTTTCTGTAATCTTCTTTCTGGTAATTTGGATTGTGAGCAAAAAGGATGATGTGCGATGCCTCGATTGCATGTGGGCGGTTTGGTTGGTATTTATTCGCAAATGTTGCATCAAGACGACGCTTACCCTCGTCACTTTCAATAAGCACAAACTTCCAAGGCTGTGAGTTAATGGATGAAGCAGACAGGCGGATAGCCTCTTTTATGATGGCTAAATTGTCTTCCGATATACGCTTATTAGCATCGTATTTTTTAGTGGTATAGCGTTTAGTCAGATCCTAGATAATTGAGTGAGTCATATGATTCCTCCTTTCTGTTTATCTGGTTACTTTGCTGAGGATGTTTCTTAGTGCAACCCCAAAGCTTTCCGGGCTGTCTTCTTGTACAAAATGGCAAGCGTCAGGAACTAGCTGAACATTCGCATTCGGGAAATGAGAGTGCCATTTCGCTATTGCCATCGGTGTGCCGTGATTAAAATCTTTTTGACCAAAAATGAACTCTATTGGCTTGTCTGCCAGTGTTTTCAGCCGATTTTCTATGTCCTTCAGCCATTTAGATGCCAGCGTTATCTGCTGAGGGAAAATCACCGTTCCTATTCTTGATTTCGGTGTAGGGAGAGCCATGGTATAGGCATCAATTACCGCCTGATTGTTTCGTGAGTCTTCGTTGATATTTGCCAACATCAGGTTTCTGACAAAGAAGTTTTCATTTAAAACCCGTTGCTCCATTTCAGGTGTTCTGAAGAGCATGGAGAACTCTTTTATCCCGCCATCGACTTCCCGTGCCCAGGTATTCGAAATTACGACACCAAGGATATGCTCGGGAAAGCGAGTGGCGATGTTCAGGCCAGTAGGACCTCTCCAGTCTTGTACGACCAGTATGAACTTGTCTAATTTCAAATGATCAAAGATAAGTGATTCGATCCACTCTGAGTGTTCTTGTGGGGTAAAACCAAAACTCTCTGGAGCATCTGAAAAACCAAATCCTGGCAAGTCAAAGGCAATGACTCGGGCATCTCTGGACATGTCTTTGATGATATTTCGATTTAGGAACGACCAGTCTGGGTTCCCATGTGTCAGTACGATAGGAACCCCTTCTCCTTCATCAACATAGTGCATGGATACACCATCTCGGTTGTACCAATGGCTTTTAAATGGATACTCTTCTTTGTCTACAATAAATGGGCGCTGTTTTGTGTTAGAAACATCTGCATTCCAAATAACGGGGTCGGGTGTCACCTCATAGGTGATCGGCTCAGAACTTGTAGCAGTGAGCTTTTTCAGTGCATCAATAGACATTTCCACTCCGGTTTTAAAACGATTTTTATTATCTTGTCAGTACCAAGGCGTTGACAAATACAACTGATTGGCTGGTATTTTTACTATAAAGTGGATTTTAACAGTCTTCTTTGTGATTATTATTTCTAAATAGTCAATTATAAATTGACTGTATCTCTCTATTTCAATGGATTTGAA
This sequence comes from Vibrio iocasae, assembly GCF_042245395.1. NCBI lineage: Bacteria > Pseudomonadati > Pseudomonadota > Gammaproteobacteria > Vibrionales > Vibrionaceae > Vibrio > Vibrio iocasae. The sequence continues at coordinate 45,014 of NZ_CP145310.1, forward strand.
AGCGCAATACTTTGTCCAAACCAGTCATATTTCTTCTGGATTCCATATTGAAATCAACTTGCCATTACGGAGTTTAATCATGCGCTCAACTCTAACATCAGCACTTTTGGGGCTGTCCCTATTCTTTACTAATACAAGTCTGGCGACTTCTCTGTCACCTCAATGGGAGCTATCTGGTTTCTCCGGACCAGAATCTGTATATGTATCTCCTGATCACCCGTGGATTTACGTGACAAATATTAATGGCGAAAAAGAAGGCTTTATCAGCAAGCTTTCCAAGACCGGACAGATTGACCAAATGAAGTGGGTAGAAGGCTTGGGAATGCCAACAGGTATGGGGATGTTTGAAAACAACCTCTATGTCGTAGATGGCAAACAGGTTCATGTTATTGATGTAGAAACCGGAAAGGTTCACCAGAGTATTGAGGCAAAAGATGCCGCAATGCTTAACGACCTGACGATAAGTGAAGCAGGGCAGGTGTTTGTAGGGGATATCGCAGCAGGGAAAATCTACACCATCATCGACAACGAACTTGTGGTGTGGCTGGAAGATAAGAACCTTCCGCATCCGAACGGATTGCTGGCTCAGGGGAACACATTGATAGCTGCGAATTTAGCAAGCAAGCTGGCTCAGCAATTTAAACCAGAGGAGTTCGGCTCAGTGTACAAAATTGATCTCGTGAGCAAGTCAGTGTCACTGATGAATAGCAGCTATCGCCTTGGTGGCCTGGATGGCGTAACAGAACTCAATGGCACACTCGTTGTCAGTCATTTTCCAGCGGGAGAAATCTATCAAATCACAGATAACGAACGTATCTTGTTAGGCAAAGTAGATGCTAGTGCCGCGGATATCAGTATCGATGACAGCTCAGATACCCTTTTCATTCCCTTTTTGTTTAATGGCAAAGTCGCTGCATACAAAATCATTAACGACTGATAGTAACAAGTAAAAAATCTGCGTTTATCTTTTGGTTATTCACTTTGCGAAATGCATTAGAATGAAAGTTCTGATGCATTTTGCTTTTGATAACTGACGGAAATCATATGGATATTGCCACCCGCCTTGACCTGTTTATTGACATCGTTTACCAAGGCTCATTTGCTAAAGCTGCTGAACTCAGGCATATGGACAGAGCTGTAGTGACTAAACAGTTTAAGATGCTGGAAGAAACACTGGGTGTCAGATTACTGAACCGAACCACACGTTCTCTGTCTTTGACAGACGCAGGGCGAGAGATATTAGAGCAAGCCAAGGTCATCCGAAAAGAGATAAGCAAAACTCAGCGTTTAGCAGAGTCCTTTCACACTGAACCGAGAGGGTTATTGCGGATAACCAGCAATGTGTCATTTGGAAACTTATACCTACAGAAAGCCATCAACCTCTTTATGAAGAAGTATCCCGATACCTATGTCGAGCTGTCGTTGGACGACCGGATGGCGGATATCGTCGGTGAAAAGTTTGATATCGCCTTTCGGATGGATTCTCCAAAAGACTCAACAAACATCGCGAAAAAACTAGCCTCAACAAAGCTGGTTCTTCTTGCTTCACCAGACTTTATTGAGCAACACGGTGATCCACAAACCCTTAAAGAGCTTGTTGCCTTACCTGCAATTACATACTCGAATGGTCCTTTTACATTGGATAAGTTGGAAATGGCGGCATCCGGGCAGGACAAAATGGAAAGGTACAGCATCAACGGACGTTTCAAAGCGAACAGTGTCGACTCTCTTATTAGTGCTACTCAGGCGGGGTTGGGTTATTCCATCGTAGATCTGTCTGTACTTAGGTCTAACATCAAAGAGCTAGGACTTGTTCCCATACTACAAAACTATCGATTCCCCAGCGAGTTTGGCTCCCTGCACGCTGTTTATCCTCACAGAAACCAGACCCCACTGGTTAAGAAGTTTATCGAGACGGTTCAAGAGGAGATGGGCACACCTCCAGTATGGTATGACTATGTCGATAACTATTCTTCTATGTATGTTTAACAACATGTATTGAATGTCTTTAACGAGCCTTTGTTCTTGTTGTCTTTTTGCTCGTTCCTCACGCAGAGCGTTGGAGCGAGTAAGTGACAGGTAACGTTTTATTAACTTTTACTCCCGTAGATTGGTGGTGTTATTGTCAATCGAGAAACGGGTGTATATGTCCCTATTCAAATCTATCGTAGTCACTGTTGTCATCACTCTCGCTGTGTGGACGGCTGTCATCTATCAGCCTCAAAATACGGCTAGTGCAGTATCAGTTCAATCTAATAAGTCGCAACCTACCATCATTCCAGAAGATTATGTTGAGCTTGTGCACCAAACGGTTCGTTTGGATAAAACCGATCAGCTTTGGGATGCACTGAATATGCAACTTGCAAAGCATTCCGAGAAAGATCTCAATGCAATTGTTCTTGTCTATAACGAGTTTTCTGCCGATTTTTCGATGGTGGAAATATCCGCAGGAATAGTACGTGCTGAAAAAAGTAACCACCTGGAGTTTGCATCAAAGTCGGATAGCGAAACCTCTTCGGTATTGCTTCCTCCTGGATACTATGACGAGGTAGCAATGGAAGATGCTTGGCTGAAGGTTAATTACAACCGCGAGATCGAAGCGATTGTTGAAGTTCATTATATGGAATCAAGCCATATGCCCGGTGGCAACTCATTGACCGTGTTTTATAAGAATGAAAGGAGTTAGGGATGGACATTATCTTGAATTTGTCGGAAGTCATGTCTGCCGAAGCAGTTTCCTATTTTGAAATGTGGCTAGATAATAATTTTTTCTTACTCGCTATGCTGGTATTCATAGTCGAATTGATGCGCTATGCATTTATGCGCAAGATTAGCTGGAAAATGCTCGGGGATAGCGTAACTAGCTTCATCACCCTGGGATTTATGATTGTGATGGTGTTTGTCTTTGGTCTGGCTTATCTGAGTGTATTCCTAGAGGCTTATGAAAATTGGAGTGTCACGCAACTACCGATAACCGGATGGACCCTGATTGGCTGTTTAATTCTGGCTGATTTGGTGTACTACTGGGAGCATCGATTCCTACACAGCAATGGCTTTGCGTGGGGGACGCACTCTGTACACCATAGTTCTCCGTTTTTTAATATCTCGGTCGCTTATCGGTTTGGGCCTCTGGATTGGTTGTTTCCGTTGTTTTTTCATTTGCCGCTAGTGTTATTGGGTTTCCACCCGTTTGTGGTTCTATTGTGTGAAAGTGTTGTGCAGATTTTTCAGACGTTACTACATACCGAAGCAGTCAAACGTTTCCCAAGACCAATTGAGGCCGTGTTTAATACTCCGTCTCATCATCGGGTACATCATGCAACGAATAAGCGATATTTGGACAAAAACTATGCTGGAATTCTGATTATCTGGGACCGTATGTTTGGCACCTTTGCCCGAGAAGAAGAGAGAGTGAGATACGGCATTTATCCGACGATTAACTCCGTTAATCCGGTAAAAGTACTGTTCAACGGCTATGCCAAAATATGTGTTGATATCTGGCATGCTCCTTCTTGGAGTATGAAAGCTAAACTGCTTGTGAAGTCTCCTTTATGGGCGTGGAAGCAGGCACAAAAGCGAGTTGATTAAAAAATGTCAGGTGTCGAGTGCAATATGTAGCGGGTTGCTTTCTCGTAAACTATAACGAAGTTAGAGTCAGTTCTGACGAGAAATACTCGCATCAAGTATTGTTCCTTATCCAATGAAACGAATCATGTCACGGGGGCGGCTTAGATGGCCGCTCACCAGAGTACCTAAGCTATTAGAAGCCAAGCCAATTACTCTATACAAACATTCATTTTTACTCCCTGGTCACGATCATCAATACCATCACGATTACAGTCGAGCAGAAAATCATGCTTCTGAACAGGACGTTTTTGATTTTCTGTGCTTATGTTTTGCTTAGTCGATTTAGGTTTCGGCGATACCGGCACAGGAATAGGCGTTGAAGCGTTTGCAGCCTGCTTCTCTGCCTCCTTAAAAGTAGAAATGAGAGGAACAGCCCAGTGATTCGATTCGTTGTTTTCTCCACTATCTAATCTTCGCCTTATCTCCGCTTCGTAGGCCTCATTAGCGGCACGAACTTCTGCTGCTTTTTGTTGAGCCTCGTTCTGAGTACGCTTTGCTGCCGCAACAGCTTTGGCTCTCTTTCGTTCGTTTTCGAGATAACTTTGATGTTCTTGCTCTATACTCTGTCGAATATCGTTCAAATCCGTTTTCGTCATTTTTGTAATTTTGGCGTAGGCCTCGATAGAATATTCTGCCAGACCAGGCTTACCTTCGCGAAGAGCGTACGCTGGGAAGGACGATACTCCTCCACTATGCCTGATGTAAAAAGGGTCAGCACCCGCTTCCAGCAATGAACTAACAATATAATTAGAGAGGGTGCTGTAGTCGGTTAAATAAACGGCAGCGACAGTTAGGGCATCAAAATAAGTCTTTTCAGGACCCGCAGATTCTAATTCGTAATCAAGACCTTCAGGGTCTTTGGATGAAAATGTTCCAGTATAAGCATCTGCTCCCAAAAGAGTTTGGACAGTTTCTAAGTAACTTTTCTTGATTGCTAGATGTAGAGCTGGTTTGAAATTTCGGGTAGCAAAATCAGGCCCTGACCCTTTTTCCAGCAATAGTTTGACCCACTTATTTGCCTCGTCATCGGAGCCTGCGTAGAGAAGAGCATCTTGAATGGGATACGAAATATAGTACTCTTTCCTTTTTGTTGTTTTCGAGTAAAGTCGAACAACTCCACCAACATTAGGATCTGCTCCAGAGCTAAGCAGAAACTCAGCGACATCGAACTCTCTGTTTGCAATTGCACACTGGAGTGCAGAGAAGCAATCATCAAAGGTCTCCGTAGCATTTACTTCCTTCTTCCAAGCGTCAGGGCCAATGTCACTCTGGTGTTCTTTGTAAAGAACCAGCTTTTTTTCGGGAGTTAGATGCTTATTGGAGCCAATAGACTGAGTAGTTGCAACACAACCAATAAGTGAAAGGCTAAGAAAAGCAAAAAATGCATGTCGAATCATGAGTATTTTCCTTTGTATTTATCCATCTAATTACTCGAACCATCTTAACTAACAGCCTCTAATCAAATCATACAGTAACTTCCTCAGGTATCGTTCTGAGCTGGCTCAAGGTTATGTTCCTAAGTTAATGACCTCCTCAGGTAACTGTATTTTTATTAAACCAATAGGTAATTACTGTACGAGACCGTTTATCGTTTTTTACGCAAGCCCGGTAACGCGGTTAAGGCTGTTAGTTAAGCCGACGTATTAATACTCAGCAGCCTGAATGTTCTTTTCTGCTTGTATGAAGACTTCAATCATCGCTAGTTCCTATACAGCAAGACACAAATGCAAACAGGTTATTGTGACCTAGCTAAAAAACAGCCTATTGAATATGAGATAAGTTGAGCCTCAAACAAACATAACAATAAGTTGGGCTAGGAATATGGAACAGTTTTCGACACTACAAGTAGTCTATGCAGCATTGGTGGTCATCGCCGTATTGATACTGATCGGTTGGGTTCTAAACAGTAGGTCAAAGAAAGAACTTAACAAAGCAAAAAATAAAATCACCTCAACCGAAGATCAACTTCAGCAGTCTAAAAAGGTTGTAGAAAGTGTGATCAGCCAACTCAGTGAATATGAAGAGAAGTACTCAATAATCATTAATATCGAGAGTGAGCACCAAAAACTCAAGTCAGAATTTGAATCAGAACGGAGCGACCTAGAAAATCAAATCACTAACCTTCGAACAGACTATAAGTCGAAGAAAAGCACCTATGATGCTCTTGCAAAGCAGGTAGCTATCTTTGATGAGGATATAGAGCTGATCGAGCTGGGATTCTATAAGCCGCGATTCGACTTCGATACAACTGAAGCCTTCAAAGAGAAAATTAAGCAGTGTAAAGAACGGCAAAAAGAACTCATGAGGAATAAAAGTTCTCAAGGGGCGATCTACTGTTATCGGGATTGGACAGTTGATGGTTCCAGAGTGGAAGGTAAAAAGATGACAAACAAAGGTATTCGTCTCACCGCTAGGGCCTTTAATAACGAGTGTGAGGCTGCTATAGCAAACTGCACATGGCGTAATGTAGCCAAAATGGAAGAGCGAGTTAAAAAGGCGTTTGACTCCATAAATCAACTAAATGAATCCAATGCTATCCGCATCACAGAGCATTACTTAAATGCCAAGCTTACGGAACTCCAGCTAACTTATGAGTACCACGAAAAGAAACAAATTGAGAAGGAAGAGCAGGCAGAAATAAAAGCTCAAATGCGTGAAGAGGCCAGAATTGAAGCCGAGATCCGCAAAGCTGAAGCTGAGGCCATTAAAGAAGAGAAACGGTACCAAAAGGCTCTTGATATCGCCAGAAAAGAACTTGTTAAGGCAAGTGATGATATGAAGCAAGAATTGGAAGAACAGATTGCCCAACTCCAATTTGATCTCGAAGAAGCCGAACTTAAGCACCAGCGTGCTCAATCTATGGCTGAACAAACCAAGCAAGGGCATGTTTACATCATCTCGAACATCGGCTCTTTCGGGGAAGGGGTCTATAAAATTGGGATGACACGACGACTGGAGCCAATGGATCGGGTTAAGGAGCTTGGTGATGCATCTGTTCCATTCACCTTTGATGTTCATGCTATGATTCACACAAAAGACGCACCATCATTGGAGAAGAAATTACATGACCAGTTTGATTCTCGCCGCCTGAACATGATTAACCGTAGAAAAGAGTTCTTTCATGTATCACTGGATGAGATTAAAGAGGTTGTTCATGACTTTACTGAAAACGCAGTTGAATTCATTGAGACAGCAGTTGCCAAGGATTACCATGAAACTCAAGCGATAAAGAAACAGCAGCTTCTCATGGAAGATAAATTAGCCGCAGAGAAGCTTGAGATATCGAGTAAAGTTCCTGAGTTTGCAGAAGAAATATAACCTCAGATCCAAGTATAACCAATAGGGAGAACACCGTGATAAAAACCAGTTCAAAGGAGTTTCAATCTATCCTTACGGGTAAACCCAGCTCGGTTCTGCCCCATTTCTAGATAGGGTGCTTTTCACTATACCATACTAGCGCTTATTACCTTCAACTAATACTAGCAAACAAAAGGCCCATAATGACGGAAAACGCTGTGAGTAAGGCGATAGAGATGGTGAAAACCAAGTCTGATGGAGAGTCTATTTGTGTCAACCATGATGTCACGATCAACTTTCACCCTGATCGATACACCACATCAAATAAACCTTTACTCTTAGCTATAGCGAAAGATGGCTACTTAAAGTCTCAGTTTGAAACTCAAACCAGCAATGGTGGGCTCACAGCATACAAAGGTGGGGAGCGATGGTTATGGGAACAAAGTATTTTTGGTAGAGCTTACGATAAAGTCGACAACTGCTTTCGCCCCAAATATGGGGCACTGAATTTTCGAAACTATGACGTTGGAGCGGCACCTCGCTTTGGTTCTTCATATTTTAAATTAAGGCCTCATACACTTGAGAGAACAACCTTTTGTTATCCAGATAGCTACTTTGAACCACAGGACTTTGCTGTTTCAAATCGCCTAGAATCGTTAATAAGCAAGGCTAAATCCTCATGTGCGGACTTGTTAGATGATTACATTGAAGCCCATATCCACGGAGTTATATCTATACGAGATGACATTGAGAGTGTCGTGTTAGATCCCATATATAAAGGTAGCGAAATTCACGAACAAGCTTTGGAGTTGGGGATTACTTTGGAGTGGCACTGCGGTTTTGAATTATCAGTAGAAGAAATGAACCGTTACCCGGACTATCGAGGTCAGTCATTTGTTGATTTAGCTAGAGAGCTCGCACCCAACGGTATGCTCAATGTCAAGTTACTAGGGTTAGCTGTAACTGAGCATGGCTATAAAGAACAAGATATCAAAAAAATCTGGCACTACTTGGCTAGGTTTGGCCGAAAGCGATAGTTTCTGGACATAACCTTTCACCTCAAAACCGTGGTAGCAGAATCGTTTTATGCAGTTGTTTTCGGAACATGCAAGACAACGCTAACCCTTGAAACGTTCATTCCTAAAAGCAAGTTTGGTGGCCCCATTCAGTCCTTGTGAGCAGATTTGATTGACTTTCTACAACTTTGAGTATCGAACCAAGATAAAGCCGATGGTATATCTGAAAACACTTTTGAGTTGTGGTTTTTCATCATCGGAATGTCTCTATTTTCAAGGTGCTTTAGTGTTGGTTGAGTATGTACTAGAGCAATGGCGGACAAGTTTTCGTAGTTTAAATCAGCGTAAAACTTATCTACCAACTCATATGTTTCAGGTGTTGCTCCTATCTGCGTAGTGCAATCTACAAGTAGGAAACACGGTTCATCAGCAAAGGTCTCTATGGCATCCTTTTGTGCAGCTAAGCAACTAGCCATGCCATACTCATTAAATGCCCCTGTCAGAAAGAAGAAAATTACCTTACCTCTAATTTCATAACTGAAACTACCATGCTCTTTCATTAACTGCTCCACAGTTTGTATCCACCTATAATATCGCTTTAATAGCAACGGAAAATTATGAATGCATCAACGTCCGTATTTCAAGAATTATGTTAATCAACAGCTCGGGAACCAGTTGCGATCCGATCAAATGCTAGGAGGATTTTAAGCTCCATTTACAATCTAGTACAATCAGTTTTCCGTTCCTAGCTAAGGATTGTTCACCTTAGAGTTAGCTACACTTGCTAACTCAGTGCTCTAGAAGCTACCTATGCTCGTCATTGAAGCAACATAACAATGTGAACGGAAGTCTGAAGAAGCATATCAGTAAACATCTAGCTCAGTCCTGCCCATCACTTTTCCCAACTTTGTTCTGGTGGGAATAGAAAAAGGGTTGTATAAACAGGAATAGACATTGTGAACTATAGTTGAGAGTAAAAGTACGGGGTGGCTTACATGTGTCAGCGTCTTATGTTGTTTTTAATGGTGTTTATATTCAGCTCTGGCGTTATGGCCCGAGAACTAAAATATTTAGATATGAACGGAATAGGTGAAGACATTATAGGTTTTGCTGTACTTAAGTTGGCTTTAGACAAGGTAGATAGAGAGTATCAATTAAGTATAGATTCTACGATAGTCAATCGGGCTAGAGCGACATTTATGATAGAGTCTGGTCAATTTGATGTTGCTGATTTTAGTTCTTCTCTTGAGCTTGACGGTAAATTGGAGCCTATTTACTTACCTTTAGAGATGGGCTTATTAGGATGGCGAGTATTTATCATACGTGAAGACATGGCTGAAACCTTAACCCCCGTAAGAACCATTGAAGATTTAAAGCCCTTTACTTTCGGCCAAGGTCAATGGGTTGATGTTGGTATTCTTGAAAGTTCCGGTTTTACTGTTGTCACCACTGCAAAACTCAACAATCTATTTAAAATGCTTCAAGGTGGGCGTTTTGACTTGCTTCCTCTCGGAGGTAACGAAGCACATCGGTTATTGAAGCGGTTTGGAAACAAAGACGCCAAATTGATGGTTGATAAATCAATTGTACTGATATATCCCTTTGGACGTTTCTTTTATGTCAGAAAAAATGATGATGAGTTGATAAAAGATATTAAGACAGGTATGGAGCAAGCTTTGTCTGATGGCAGCCTGCTTTCGTTATTGAAGTCTCACCCTTTCTCTCGAGATATTTTTGAGAAGCTCCACCTGAACGAAAGAGTGCAGATTCGTATAGAAAACCCCTATCTAACAGAAGGCTTTACCGCTATTGATCCCAAATGGTGGTACTCACCTTAACTATACTGGCGGATCTTTTAACAAAAACCGTATAGGCACTGCGCAAGTAAACATTAATGCAGTTGGAGATTTCTGATGACCACGTAACCCTCCATTCCCTTTCCCACGATTCACCGTGGGAAAGAGTGCTTTACGACAAACTAAACCTTAAAGAAAGCCACTTCCTGCTTTAACTGGGAAGCAAGCTCATTTAACGTCTGAGTCGCGTCTTCATTTCGCTTCATATAGTCGATTGACTGATTGGACATCTCAGAGATCTGGCCCATTGCTTGGGAGATGTCTCCTACAAGGTCTACCTGAGCAGCGGCAGCAATTGCAACCTCCTTAGCGTTTTGTAACGAGCCATTGGCTTGTTGTTCGATATCTTGCAGCAACTCAGACGCTTTTTCGGTTTGGGCTTTACCATTTTCAACTTGTGGTTGTGTGGTACTCATTGCTTCCACAGAGGCTGCGGTCTCGTTCTGAACCTCGTTAATCATCGAGCCGATCTGAGATGTCGCATCACTGGTTCGTTGTGCCAGGCTTCGAACCTCGTCAGCGACGACCGCAAAGCCTCTGCCGGATTCACCTGCACGTGCTGCTTCTATCGCTGCATTTAGCGCCAGAAGGTTGGTTTGCTCAGATATCTCATTGATGACATTCGCAATACCGCCTATCTGTTTGGTTCTGTCTTCCAGAAGCTTTATCTGCTCGACTGTTGAGTTAACCGTGTTTGATATTTTCTCCATCTCCTGAGCGGCTTCGCTTACGACTTCGCGACCCATTCTGGCAAATTCAGCGGTCTTTCCAGAGTTCTCTTCAGTCTGGCTGGCGATAACAGCAACCTGATCCAGGCTCGTGCGCATTTCATCCAGTTTAAAAGCGGTATCTTCTGTTAAGTCGGCTTGTTGGTTTGCTGATTCCAATACCTGAGAAGAACCCTTAGATACTTCATCCACCTGAACAGAAAGATTATTGGAAGCACCAACAATATTACCCACGATACTGGTAATGCGATGTCCCATATCAGACAGTGAATCGAGAATACTTCCTTTGTAGGCATTGCTGTTTTGCTGGGTTAGATCACCCTGCGCCATCTTGCTGATACGAGACTGTGCCTCAAACGGTTCGCCACCAAGGGAGTTTCTAAAGCTCCTCTCGATGAGAATGCCAATAAAAATGGATACAACAAGAGCGATACCGCTTAACAGCATCATGAGTTCCTGGAACCCTCCGGCAACCATTCTTGCCTCTGGTGTGAGCACCTGATTCTGTTCTTCCTGATAATCAATGAACTCATTGATGGTATCTAACCAGGCAATAAAGGCAGGGCGTGCCTTATCCAATATGGTGTCTGTCAATTCAGCCTGATCTTTTTTGGCTGTAAGAATTTTATTGATAAGAGGTAATGTATCGCTCTGAATCTGTTCGATCCTGCTGAGAATATCCCGCTCTTGTGCTGAGAAAGGTATTCCGCTGCGCAGCATTTCATTCATTTTCTTTTCAGAGTCGAGGTAAAAAGATTCTAACTCTCGAATTGTCTGTTCAAATGAGCTCAACTCCTGAGGTGTTCTTGCCATTGCTGCATCACGAATCGCGATAGCTCTGTCATGTACACTGCCCCGGAAGTTAATGGCATAGCGCTGCTTTACGGAGTTTACATCCGTGATTTCAGACAGAGAACGATCAATAAAATTAACCTTCTGTATACCCAGAACTGTAAGCAGTACCATAAATGCCAGTATGAACCCGAAGCCGATAACCAAACGGCTTCGCACTGTTAACGTAGATAAATAATTCACAGTTACCTCTTAATATCTGCAATACCCACAATTCAATACGTTCATCCGAGTGGGTTTAGGATATAGCTCAATTTCAAGGCTGGAATGTTATCATTAAGTTAAATGGAATGGCGCGCGGTTATTTATACCGAAAATACATATAAGATAACCAGGCCGATTTTTTTGGGAAAACTTGGATTGCGAGGTAAGAAAAATGGGATCAAAAGATCCCATTTATTGTGAGCAAAACTGAAGTTAAGAGTGGGTCAACTATTCTGAGGTTTGTACTTAATCGCTCTCGGTGTTAAAGCCTGCACCTTTCCACGCGTAGATACCGCCTGGGTATCTATATACATCGGTGTAGCCCATTTTAACAGCCCAGCTCGCGGCATTATGGCTTCTTCCGCATTTTACAAAGCCACAGTAAAACACTAGGGTCTGGCTTTTATCTGCACCAAGAAGTCGGGCGAAGGTTTCTTGTGTTTTGCCTTCAGTACCTTCTGTGCTCCACTCTGGCATAGGTTTGATAGGGAACTCAAACTGTGCTGCAGCAGGAATGTGTTCTGCTTTGTAGCTTGCTTCATAAGGCATTGCATCGACGATCAGTACATTTTTTTTACTATCAATGAGCGTCTTCAAACCTTGTGTATCTATAAGCTTATAACCGCCTTCAACGGTTTCATTGTGCAGTTTGATAGCAACTTGCTCGGCCTGAGTTTCAGCTTCAAACTTGTTGGAGAACAAACCTGCATCTACTGAAAAAGAGAGTCCGATAAGTCCTGTTGCCAGAAATAGGAAATTGATCCGGGTTTTGTTGTTTAGATCGCGAAGGCGAAGTTTTTTATTTTCCATGACAGTTCCTTTAGTTTGGTTTCACCGTTTAGTACGGCAAAAAATTCGAATTCAGTAATGCTTTCCTGCGTGACTGAAAGTTGTCTGGCTTTCAGCCAATCGGTTAAAAATGTACAGTCCCAACACCGCGACTATCAGAACCAACTGAAAGACAAACAGGGGTATGAGCTCGTTGTATACCTGTGACTCGAGGGTGCCGGGCAGGTAGCAACCACAATCGAGATATAACCCTTGATAGACCGCTAAGCCTGTTGGAAGCGTATTTATCACCAGTGTGACAATCACGACGGTTAACCGGGCACGTTTTGTGAGTACCAGAAACAGAGATACTCCTAATGCAATTGGCAGGACAAAAGCGAGAATCTCAGCAAGAACAAAGGGGGCTAATCCAGTGTCTTTTAATAGAATGGCGCTATGACTGGGCTGAAATAGCCCTTTCAGGAAGATCGCGATCAAGGATAACCAGATGGTATCGGTAATCGCTCTATGTATATGATCTCGCAGTTCCATAGCGCCCCATTTCCGTTTGTATTTAGTTAAGTAGTGTTTGCTCCAAATGCAGCATGGCTTCTAATACGCTGCCGCCAATCGCTCTTGCCTTGTCCGAAATGGTTGTGAAATCCGCCTCAATCCCTCTTGGATCGATATCGCCAACTTTAAAGCCTTCGGTAACCGTTAAGCCTTCATTGAGCAGGCCGCGAACCATACCGCCCAAAGGTGCAACCACCGGGCTGTCGCCAACATGAGCGATAACATCGCCTTCTTCTACGATGTCTCCGAGTTTCACATGGTTGTGCATGATTCCGTCACAAGGTGCTCTAAGGACTCGTTGATGAGTGTATCCAGCGATATTGCCCGGAATACCAGTATTAGGCTGAGTCATACCTTGATAGATAACTCGACCAAGATGGTGACCACGGTTGGTTTCGATAACTGCATCGCAATCTTCTCCTGCGTTGAAGCCCGGACCTAAAGCAATAGTCACTGGTGCCATGTCCTTGGTGGTTCCCAGATTCTTCTTCGCCAGAATAGCGTCAACCACGAACGTTGGTTTAAGTGTCGGTAATGCGCAACACTCTTCATCCACCATCACTGGTACTTCATTGTTATCCAGAGTCTTGAATACTTCTTCACAGCTCTTCGCTTTGCGCGCGGTAATACCTTCAACTTCTACAGGTTCTCCGTACAGACACTGGGCAAAAGCCACAGTGCAACGAATAACGGTTGGTTGTGAAATGTCGGTCATCACCACTTTAAAGCCAGAGTTCTTCAAACGAACAGCGACACCTGTTGCGATATCGCCAGCGCCACGGATCAGAACCAGTTTGTTTCGGTTGATACGAGTATCATCCTTCATCTGACCGCCCGCAGAACTATGTTTAACTTTCAGGACCTCAGCCATGATGCTGATAGCGATCTCTTCCGGTGTTTCTGCCCCGATATTAAATCCAATAGGAGAGTGGACAGCCTGAATCTGCTCTTCGCTTACACCACACTTTCTAAGGTGAGTAAACAGGGTCTGCACTTTACGACGGCTTGCCATTAAGCCTGTGTATTTGGTTTCCAAGCCAACGATCTTTGTAATCGCATCTTTGTCCTGATGGTTGGTAGCGATAACAACAAAGCTCTCTTTATTGATGTTCAGCTTGTCGATCGCTTCTTCCATGTTTTGCCCGAGTACACGTTTGGTACCTTCCGGGAAATACTCTTCAGATAGGCTCTCTTCGTAAGCATCAGCGACTGTAATATCAAAACCAAGTACATTTGCTGCATGAGCGACGGCACGGTTAACGTGACCGCCACCTACTAATATCAGGTTGGGACGCAGGCCATACACATCGATAAATACGCTCATCGAGCCGCCACAATCCATATCCATGGCGTCAGGGCCAGTGCGGGTCATTCGACCTTTAACTACACGAGCTTTGCGCTCCTGAATGGCTTCGATAGACTGCTCTATTACATAGCGTTCTATCATACCGCCACCAACAGTACCGATGATTGAACCGTCTGCCTTAATGATCATCTGTCCTGAGTGGCGTGGTGCTGAACCGCGAGTTTCTATGATATTTGCCAGAGCAAAGGGAACATTTTCTTGTTCTAGTTGTGCGGCTTTTGCAAAAATATTCATCAATCGTGACCTCAAAGTCTCTTGATGAGGGAATGATTTACTCTCTCATCAGTACATCTTTAATCGGTGCCCGATCTTTCATCGACGCTAGCCAGATGGCATCAAGTTCAGTTGTGTTACCTAAGATTTGGTGAGCGAGTTGATCTATTTCTTTGTAGTTAGTCGCCAAATCTATTTTATTTATTAACCAAATCTTGATGGCTTTCTCTGGTGCGTTCTTAAACAATCCATGTCGATGTTCGATCAGGTTTCTCAATACTCTTTGGTCGACAAGATCGCCTTCTGAACATTGAGTGAGTGCAGAAAAAAGGTTCCATCGATGAATTCTCTCAGGGGTTGCCTGAGTATGAATAGCTTCTGCACCTGTGACACCGATAACCATATCCGAAGATATTGGAATGCAAGGCTCATGCCCATCAGGGGCCTTTATTGGCTTATGCTTAGCGCCATCGGATTCAATAATAAAAACTGTGAAAGGGGAGTCATTTTTTATTTTATCAATAAGTTCAGTTGTGACACCGAGCACTTTATTTTTATTATTTTTGTTGTTGCTGATTATTTCTTTTTTATATACGAAAGTGATACCTGGTTCAGAAAATTTATTTAATTTATGTGTTATTTGCTGAACATCATCATTTTCTAAATAAATAAAATTGTCTGCCTGGTTTTTTTCTGGAAAATACATTTTTGTTGTAGTGCTAACAAATACACTATGGCCCTTAAGTTTAAACTGTTCCGCCAGCCAAAAAGCGCTTGATGTCTTGCCACCACCGCCCACCAGAGCTATAACAAGAGGGCTGGTTAATGCAGTGTTGAACTGGGCAGAACATAGTGCTTGGTAGTCTGTTTCTGGCGTCATTTGGGCCCTATTTAGAAATAAAAAGTGAGTAGAAATAATGAGACAATCTCATCAGGTTGATAGTGAACAGGCAGCTCCAGTTCAGGTTGATTGCGTCATGCCAGCAGCTGGTTTGTCATCCCGAATGGGGAGTCGCTGGAAGATGATGCTACCTTATCGCCACCACACAATCCTTGATGAAAGTATCGAAAATGCACTTACTTTTTGCTCCAGAGTGATACTGGTTACAGGACATAGAAGTGATGAGTTGGTTGACAGGTATAGGAATAAAAAAGGCGTTAAACTGATAGTTAACACTCACTTCAAACAGGGAATGTTTAGCTCGATTCAACAAGGTGTCGAGGCTGTAAAAACAGACCACTTCTTTATTAGTCATGGTGATATGCCTTGCATTTCGACAGATGTTTACCAACGTGTATGGGAGCGTGGGGGGAACCATACCGTCTTCCCTGGGACGCTGGAAAAACCGGGCCATCCTGTCTTATTGCCCGCTTCATTGATCGAGAAAATCGCAGCATCTCCCTATGATGGAAAAATGAAGAAAATTATATTCAGTGGAGAGGTTAAATTCGCGGAAATTAACAGCAAAGGAATACACTTTGATGTTGATACACCAGAGGCTTATGACACTTTGTGCCACATGTCTCAATCCTCCTATCAGAATGAGAGTTGATAGTAGATAATTATCAAATTGATATATTTAGTCTGATATTAAGATTTATTTTTTACCCGATTTAAAAATCACTTCTATCAAATTAATCCGTATCAAAGTGATAGTGATTTATTAATATGATAGATAAATAGATGTTGTTAAGAATAATACCTATTTAGAATAAATTTTCATTATCATTTAACTCCTGTCTACACCAATGCGTGTGTTCACATATTCGATACTAGTTTCGACATTGCTCACGAAATTAGCGAAGAAATCTCCCTTATGGATCATGAAATTAAAGTTTGGCGCAGTAGTTGCTCAATAGGGCTAATAGCTGGCTGATTTATTTTCGGCCTATCACTTTAAGCCCCACATATAGCACACAAAAATGTGCTGGTTGTGCAGCAACAGAACAACAGCATCAAGGAGATTTATCATGGGAGATATCATGCGTCCCGTTCCGTTTGGCGAGCTTCTTAACCGTATTTTTAGCGAGTATAAAGAGAGCCAGTCCATTTTTGGAATTCCATCTAAGCAGTTTTACCGAAAGGAGAATTCCGGGGAACTATCCGTATGGGGTGAAAACTGTGAGACACCAGTAGGTCCTGCTGCAGGTCCTCATACTCAGCTGGCACAGAACATTATCTGTTCATGGCTGGCTGGTGGTCGTTTCATGGAACTGAAAACGGTTCAGAAGCTTGATCAGCTAGAAATCGCGAAGCCATGTATCGATGCGGAAGATGAGTGTTTCAACACAGAGTGGTCTACCGAGTTCACTCTTATTAAAGCGTATGACGAATACCTGAAAGCATGGATCGCTCTTCATCTATTAGAAGAAGTGTTTGCTCCTCGTCTTGAAGGCGAAGAGAAGTCTTTCGTATTTAACATGAGTGTTGGTTACGACCTTGCGGGTATTCAGACTGCACCAATGCAGAAGTATATCCACGATATGCTTGATTCAAGCGAGCACGAAAACTTCCACGCTTATATTGCAGAAATGAATGAGTTCATTGCTGCGCCAGAGTTTGCAAAAACTTATGGTTCAGAGCGCTTGAACAAACTATCTGAGAACATCCCTGCACAGCTAACACGTGGCGTTACCTTGTCTACTATGCACGGTTGTCCACCAAATGAAATCGAAGCTATCTGTCGTTACATGATTGAAGACAAAGGTATCAATACCTTTGTTAAGCTAAACCCTACTCTGTTAGGTTTTGAGCGTGTACGTAGCATTCTGGACAACGCGGGCTTCGATTATGTTGCACTAAGCGAAGAGTCTTTCAGCCACGACCTTCAGATTGAAGATGCTAAAGCGATGCTTCACCGTTTGGTTGATCTGGGTAAAGAGAAAGGCATCGGCTTTGGTGTGAAGCTTACCAACACACTAGGTACTCTAAATAAGAAAGGCCGTCTGCCAGATAAAGAAATGTACATGTCTGGTCGTGCGTTGTTCCCACTATCTATCAACGTTGCGCTGGAACTGTCTCGTGAATTCGATGGCACACTACCAATTTCATACTCAGGTGGTGCGAGCAAGTTCAACATCAAAGAGATCTTCGAAACCGGTATCCGTCCAATCACAATGGCAACTGACCTGCTGAAACCAGGTGGTTACATGCGTCTTACGGACTGTGCGAAAGAGCTGGAAAGCAGCAATGATTGGGGCATGCAGCAAGTAGATCTTGTTAAGCTTGAAGCTCTGGCTGCGAAATCTCTTGTTGCTGATTACGTACAGAAAGAGTGGCGCGGTCCTGAAGAGATCAGTGTTAAGAAAGCTGTACCTTTGACAGACTGTTATGTTGCGCCATGTGTGACGGCATGTCCTATCAGTCAGGATATCCCTGAGTACATCCGCCTAATGGGTGAGCACAAATACACAGAAGCACTGGAAGTGATTTACTCTCGAAACGCTCTTCCTGCGATTACTGGCCACATCTGTGACCATCAGTGTCAGTACAACTGTACTCGCCGTGATTACGAAGGTGCGCTAAACATCCGTGAGATGAAGAAGATTGCACTTGATAAAGGCTGGGATGAGTATAAAGCGAAATGGCATGAGCCTGAGCTAGACAGCGTTAAACACCCGGTAGCGGTTATCGGTGCTGGCCCTGCAGGTCTTTCAGCGGCTTACTTTATGGCTCGTGCAGGGCATCCTGTAACGATATTCGAAAAAGAAGCCAACGCGGGTGGTGTGGTTAAGAACATCATTCCTCAGTTCCGTATCCCTGCAGAGACGATTCAACACGACATCGATTTTGTGACTGACCACGGTGTTCAGATTGAGTACGGCTGTAACCCTGACCTGACCATCGATACGTTGAAAGCGAGCGGCTTCAAGTACATCTGTTTGGGAATAGGTGCAGATAAAGGCAACCCTATCTCAATTTCTGGCGACAACACTAAAGTGTTCAAGTCTCTTGAGTTCCTTCGTCAGTTTAACGATGGCGAAAAACTGGAGCTTGGTAAACACGTTGCGGTTATCGGTGCTGGTAACACAGCAATGGATAGTGCTCGTGCTGCTCTTAAAGTGGATGGCGTTGAGAAAGTAACGGTCATTTACCGTCGTACGATTGCAGAAATGCCAGCATACAAAGAAGAGTATGAAGAAGCAGTAGAAGATGGTGTTCAGTTTATGTTCCTGACCAACCCAGAGCAGTTTGATGCGGATGGCAAACTTACTGCACGCGTGATGGAGCTTGGTGAGCCTGATGAGAAAGGTCGTCGTCGTCCGGTTGCGACAGACAAGACTGTTGAACTACAGGTAGATGCGCTTGTAACTGCGGTTGGTGAACAGTCTAACCGTGATGTTCTGACTCGCATTGGTGTTCCAATGGGTGAAGATGGCTGGCCGGCTGTTAATGAAGAGACTTGTGAAACAGGTGTAGAGAATGTCTTCCTGATGGGTGACGCGCAGACTGGTCCTTCATCAATTGTTTCTGCCATCTCTGGTGGTCGTAAAGCAGCAACAGCCATTCTGGAGCGTGAAACACAGCTAGACGAGTTGAAAGAAGTAGCAAGCGATGTGAAAGCAGAAGCTATCTACGCTCGTAAAGGTGATATTCAGGTCAAGATGATCAGTGCGAACAAGCTTGAAGAAGCGGATCGTGAAGCCTTTATTGAGCAGGAATCTAAGCGTTGTCTGGAATGTTCATACATCTGTAGCAAGTGTGTAGACGTATGTCCTAACCGTGCAAACATCTCGCTACCTATTCCTGGCTTTAAAGACCAGTACCAGACATTGCACCTGGATGCTTACTGTAATGAGTGTGGTAACTGTGCTCAGTTCTGTCCTTGGGACAGCAAGCCATACAAAGACAAGTTCACTATCTTCAACCTACGTGAAGACTTCGCTAACAGCACAAACGCAGGTTTCTATGTAGAAGGTGAAGAAGTATTGGTTCGTGCTAAGGGTGAAACTTATACCTTCAACATCAATGCTCAAAGCGAATTAGACATGCCTGAGTCAATGGCAGATGAAGCTACCATGATTAGTTACGTTCACAAGAACCATAGCTATCTGCTGGGCAAAGTAGAATTATAAGGAAGGAGACTGGAATGTTAATTCTAAAAAATGCAACGGCAGTGCAATTTGAGCCTGCCTTGATAAAAGAGGGCGTCGATATCGCTATCGACAATGGCGTTATCAAGGAAGTTGGTTCCGATCTGGCGACTCAGTATCCGGGTGCAACCGTTAAGGATATGAAGGGCAAAGTGGTCATGCCGGGTATCGTCTGCTCGCACAACCACTTCTACTCAGGGTTGGCTCGCGGCATCATGGCGGATATCAAACCTAGTCCGGACTTTATCTCTATCCTGAAAAACCTATGGTGGAGAATGGACCGTGCACTGGATGAAGAAGCGCTGTACTACAGTGGCCTTATCTGCTCGCTGGAAGCGATTAAGAACGGTTGTTCGTCAGTAATCGACCACCACGCTTCACCAAACTACATCGCAGGTTCTTTGAATACTCTGCGCAAAGGCTTCCTGAAAGCGGGTCTTCGAGGCATGACATGTTTCGAAACAACTGACCGCAATGGTGGCGTTGAAGAGATGAGAGCAGGCGTTGAAGAGAACATCGCATTTGCTCAGCTCATCGACCGTGAAAAGGCTGAAGGTAAAGAACCTTATCTGGTTGAAGCGCATATCGGTGCTCACGCGCCATTCACAGTGACTGACGAAGGTCTGTCTATGATGGCAGAAGCGGTTCAGGCAACAGGACGTGGTATCCACGTTCACGTTGCAGAAGATCGTTACGATGTCACTCATAGTCATCACCACTACGGTCAGGACATTGTTGAGCGTCTGGACAGCTTTGGTCTGATTAACGAGAAGACATTGCTGGCTCATGGTCTGTTCCTTTCAGACAGAGACATCGACATTCTGAATGCGAAAGATGGCTTCCTGGCTCACAACGCTCGTTCAAACATGAACAACAACGTGGGTTACAACCATAAGCTGACTCGCTTTAAGAACGTTGCGCTAGGTACTGATGGTATTGGTGCGGATATGTTTGAAGAGCTTAAGTTTGCCTTCTTCAAGCATCGTGACGCTGGTGGTCCGCTATGGCCAGATAGTTTCACACGCAAGTTGTGGAACGGTAACGAAATTTTGGCTCGTAACTTCGGTGCTAAGTTTGGTCGTCTGGACCCAGGAAACAAAGCGGACTTGACGATTCTTGATTACACAAGCCCAACTCCGTTTGTAGCTGATAATGTACCGGGTCACATCGCCTTTGGCATTAATGCCGGTAACGTTAACAGCGTAATCGTTGAAGGACGTTTTGTGTATGAAGACCGCGCGTTCCCATTCGATGTTGCTCCTATTTATGCAGAAGCACGCAAAGTAGCAGCACGACTATGGAAGACAATGGATCAACTAGACTAATGTGAGAACCCGTTATGGATACGGTTAATACTCGATTCAAGTGGGATGAAGCCACTGGAGAAGCTAAGTATATTGCCGATCGCCGTTACGAGGGACTACTTGAGGGGCGGTTCTACCGCTCCTCTTGCCCCAGAGGCATCATCAAATCGACAATTATTCCTGAACTGCCGGAAGGCTATCATTTGTTTGGCGCGAAAGATGTGCCAGGAAATAATGTCCTTCCTATTGTAGAAATTGACTGGCCAGCGTTTGCTGATACAGAAGTACGCTTTGTTGGACAGGTCATCTATCTTCTCGTCGGCCCCGACCCGGATGTCATCGAAAAACTGCTCGATGAAATTGAGGTTGAATACGAACCTCTGACTCCCGCCTATACTATTGAACAATCTAAAGCACTTATCGATGGTGCCATTCATTCAACCGACAACGTGCTAGACACTCATACTTTGAATAAAGGCAATATTGATGAGGGTTTTGCAAAAGCGGTAACTATCATTGAAGAAACTTGCACCACCGGTTATCAGGAGCATATTTATCTTGAGACCCAGGGCTGTGTTGGCTATCCGAAGGATGGAAAGATAGTCATAGAGGGCTCAATGCAGTGTCCTTTCTATGTTCATCACTGTATGGCTGTGCTGTTGGGACATGATCATGTCCGCGCTATTCAGTGCCCTACAGGTGGTGGCTTTGGTGGTAAGGAAGATTACCCGGACGTACTGGCTGGCCCGCTTGCTGTTGCGGTGGAAAGGCTGCAAAAACCGATTCGAATTATCCTTGAGCGTAGCGAAGATATTCAGTTCACCTCAAAGCGTCATCCGGTAGAGTTCAATTACAGAACGGGTGTAGATGCTGACGGTAACATCGTTGCGATGGAACTGAACTTCGATATCAACTCCGGAGCTTACCTAAGTCTATCTGGCATCGTGCTTCAGCGTTCACTGACCACAGCGACCAACGTTTATGATATTCCAAACGTACGCGTAGAAGGTCATGCATGGACGACTAACACAGTGCCAACCGGGGCATTCCGTGGCTTTGGTTCTCCTCAGAACTGTTTCTGTATGGAAACCCATATGAGCCACGTGGCTAAGAAGGTTGGGGAAGACCCTGCGACATTTAAGCAGCGTCACTTCCTGAAGTCAGATTCAAAAACGCTGACCGGAGCGGACATCTTTGGTGATCTGGTATTGGACCAGATGCTGGAAAATGTGCTTGGCTCTTCTGACTATCAAAACAAAGTCACAGCTTATGCGAATCAACCAGCCGATAGCGAAAAACGTAAAGGTATTGGTTTAGCGATCTTCCAGCATGGCTGTGGTTTTGCAGGCGATCTGGAAGATACTCTGGTACGCGCAAGAGTGGGATTAAACAAACTTGCTGACGGAACCATCAGGATTCTGGCTTCTAATACAGATATTGGTCAGGGCTTGAGCCTGACATTCCGTAAGATTGTTGCCGATACGATGAACCGTCCTCTGGACACAATACAGTTGGCAGTTCCAGACACAGGAATCGTCCCTGATTCTGGTCCTACGGTCGCATCTCGTTCTATTTTGATCGTCGGTTATCTGTTAGAAAAAGCTGCGAAGAAGTTGCAGGAAAATTGGCAGGAAGGTGAACCTCAGGAGATTGAAGAGGTGTATCGCAAGCCTGACTATCATGTTTGGGATCAGAGCGTTTATCAGGGAAATGCCTATCAGGCGACAAGCTACGGTATGAATGTCGTAGAAGTTGAAGTAGATATGGCAACGGGAGAGACGGATATTACCGGAGCCTGGGGCGTTTATGATATTGGCCGGGCAATCGATCCTGTCGTATTTAAAGGGCAGATTGACGGTGGTTTGGTTCAAGCTTTGGGTTACGGCAGCTGTGAGAAGATGGAAATGACACAAGATGGTGTCTTTGCTCAGAAAACCATGGCGGACTACGTAATTCCTACTTCTTTGGACGTGCCTTCAATAAACAGTGACTACGTTGATAACCCATACCCATACGGACCGAATGGTGCTAAGGGCGGGGGTGAGCTTACACACAATGGCGGTGCTGCTGCGTTTGCTGCTGCGGTAGAGTTTGCGATTGGCAAGCCACTGTCCTCGATTCCGGTGACACCAGAAAGAGTATGTCAGGCACTCTACGCAAAAGAAAAAGGTTCAGAGACACAAGATTCAGTAGCCGACGGAGGTAAAACACTATGAAGATCGAGTTCCATTTAAATAATGAGCTGGTCGTCGTTGATGTGGACCCGATGCAGTCGCTGCTTAATACACTACGTGGCGAACTCGACAAAACCGCAACCAAAGAAGGTTGTGGTGAAGGCGAGTGCGGGGCTTGCTCTATCTTATTTAATGGCAAGCTGGTTAATGCCTGCATGATGCCAATTGCACAGGCCGAAGGTGCGCACCTGATGACGCTGGAAGGCCTACGTGAGACAGAAAAAGGCCAATGCGTAATTAATGCCTTACTGGAAGCGAAAGGCGTTCAGTGTGGTTTCTGTACTCCGGGTATGGTTCTGGCGTTATATGCACTGCTTGAGTCCAATTCAAACCCTGATGAACTAGAGATTAGAACAGCGATTTCTGGCAACCTTTGTCGTTGTACCGGCTATGGAATGATAGTGGATGCAGCGAAAATTGCGGTCAAAAGAGGAGAAGGATTATGGTAGAAGTATATCGTCCTGAAACCTTGGAACAAGCGCTGGATAAGCTTGCTGTTGGGGAACACACCTTGTTCTCTGGTGGTACGGACCTGATGGTACAAAACAGTGTCCGTCCGGAAATGACCCCTTCTTTTACTCGTGATGTGGTGTTTGTTGACTCTATTGAAGAGCTTAAGAAAATCAACGAAGTGCATAGAGAAGGTGTGGTTTCTGAGAGTAGCCTGAAGATCGGTGCTGGTGTCACTTTGAGTGAGATTGAAGCGCACCCGATGGTGCCTGAAATCCTGCGTCAGAGTGCCTCGAAAATTGCAGCTCCAGCACTGAGAAACCGGGCTACCATGGCAGGTAATATATGTAATGCTTCTCCTGCGGCAGACACACTGCCTGCGCTTTATTTGCTCAACGCAAGAGTCGTTCTCTCTTCGGTACATGGAGAGCGTGAAATGGCACTTGAGGAGTTTATTACGGGGCCAGGGAAAAACCAGCTAAAGCAGGATGAAATGTTAACGCATATCGTTGTTCCTAAAGCTGAACTGCCTGAGACGTTTTACCACAAGGTTGGCACACGAAAAGCCAATGCGCTGACCAAGCTGTCGATTGCCGGAGCTGCCAAGGTAGAGAAGGGTATTATTGCTGATTGGCGCGTCACGTTCGGAGCTGTTGGGCCTACAGTAGTAAGAAGCCAAACGCTGGAGTCCCGAGTAGTAGGACAGCCAGTAGAGCGCCTTTCAGATCAAGCGTTTATTGATGAAATCGTTTCACAGTACAGTGAAATTATTACACCTATCAACGACCAGAGATCGACGGCTGAGTATCGTCATCAAGCTTCTCTCAACTTGTTGAGACGTTGGTTGAGTCACCTAATAACTTAATAAAAACTGTCTATATTCACGTTATTTTTTCGGGGGACTTCGGTTCCCCTTTTTTTGTCCTGTTGTGAGACTGAAATTATCAACTATCACCTCTGATAGTTATCAATTTGATAGTGGAAATATTAAATTGATAGCCTTGCATTATGGAGTGAGAACCAGTCGTATTTAGGTCATTCACACCTAAAATCTCAGGTCGATATACATAACGATCCTAAGATGGTTTAGTTCTCATTTTTGGGTCGATTTTCGACCATGCTCACGAATCTATTCTCTTATTAAACAGACGTCTAAGGTTGGCTCAATAGTTGCTGAATATGGCACAAGAATATCAAAAGACTTCATTACCTCTGTTTTCTTAAGACAGCATGAAGCTATGGATAATTAGAAAAAGGTAAGAAAATATGATTGAACAATATTTGAGACCAGACTCAACTGCACAAGCTCTAGAGCTCATGCAGCAACATGCTGGCAATGCGATTTGGTTTGCTGGGGGCTCTAAGCTTAATGCTGCGCCAACGAAAACTGACAAAACGGTTGCAATCTCACTCGAAAAACTGGATTTCAACAAGATTGAAAAACAGGGTGAGGCGGTTCATATCGGTGCTATGTGTCGTATTCAGGATTTGATCAATAATGAACTGATACCTTCGGCATTAAAGAACGCAAGCGGACTTATCTACTCCCGTCACATTCGCAATCAGGCGACGTTGGGTGGAGAAATCGCAGCACTGCAACCAGAAGCGCTTCTGGTTCCTGGGCTAATGGCACTGAAAGCGACAGTAGTGCTGGCTGATGGTCGTGAAATGGAAGTGGAAGATTATATCTCCACTGATAAACGCGATCTGATTACAAAAGTCATCATTCCTGAAGCAGGTTTGAATTGTGCTGTTCACAATGTTGTTCGTTCAGCGGCTGGTCTTGCAGTCGTGACTGCAGCGGTTTCAATCGACAAAGAAGGTAAAAAAATCATCGCGCTTGATGGTGTGTCACCAAAGCAAAATGGTGCAGCAGTACCTGTGCGTCTGAGAGACGTTGAAAATCAGGATCTGGAAGGTGAGTCTCTAGAGAAAGCCGTGTCTGAAGCGGTTCATCCTGTCGCTGATATTATCGGAAGCGTGGAGTACAAGCGCTATATCGCTGGTGTTGTTGTCACTGATCTATTAGCTGAATGTCAGCAGCTGGCTGAGGAGGCGTAACCATGACTATTCAATTTACACTAAATGGCCGCTCTAAGACTTTAAACAGCCCACTAGGTGAGAACGTACAAACGTTGCTGCACGGAATGGGTCTGCACTCTGTACGCAACAGTGATGACGGCTTTGGTTTTGCAGGCTCCGACGTTATTCTGGTCGACGGTAAGCTGGTAAACGCATCTTTGCTAATCGCTGCACAGTTAGAAGGCCGTGAAGTACGTACTGCTGAATCACTAAGCACACATAACAAACTTAATGTTGTACAGCAGGCTATGATCGATGTTGGTGTTGTGCAGTCTGGTTATAACGACCCGGCAGCAGCGCTTATCATCACTGAACTTCTAGAGCGTATCCCTCAACCAACGCGTGATGAGATTGATGACGCACTTTCCGGCTTATTCAGCCGTGACGCAGGTTATCAGCAGTTCTATCAGGTAGTGGAACTGGCTGCTAAACGTAAAGAATCTCCAGAAAGTAACATCGAAGTTGCACCTGAGTTTTGTGATGATCTGGATATGGTTGGTAAGGTCAGCCCGAAAGATGACTCGGTGAAAATGGTTCAGGCGAAACCTTGTTATGTTGAAGACCGTATCCCGGCAGATGCTTGTGCGATCAAAGTATTGCGCAGTCCACATCCTCACGCATGGATTAAGAAACTGGACGTAAGCAAAGCGGAAGCATTGGAAGGTGTGGTACACATTATCACACACGAAAACTGCCCGGATATTCCTTATACTCCAGGTGGTCAGACTGGCCCTGAGCCTTCACCACTTGATCGTCGTATGTTCGGTCAGAAGATGCGTCACGTAGGTGACCGTGTTGCTGCGGTTGTGGCTGAAAGTGTAGAAATTGCTGAAGCTGCAATGAAGCTGATTGATGTCGAGTACGAAGTACTTAAGCCGGTAATGAGCATTGATGAAGCTCAGGCGGCAGACGCGCCAATCATCCATAACGAACCTATCCAGTACATGGCTGGTGCACCGGATGATCTGGAAGCTCAGAACAGAGATGCCGATGAGCGTGAAGGTAAGTTGATCGTAAACTTCCCAATTGGCTGTATGCCACGTGAAAACATCGCTGCTTCGGTAAATGGTCAGATTGGTGATATCGATAAAGGCTTTGAAGAAGCGGACATTGTATTAGAGCGTACTTACGAGTCTAAACAGGTGCAGCAAACACCAACAGAAATGCATATCGCTTACGCGTATATGGACGGTAACCGTGTTGTTATGCACGCATCAACTCAGGTGCCATTCCACGTTCGTCGTCAGGTTGCTCGTATTCTTGGTATCAAACAGAACCGCGTGCACATCGTAAAAGAACGTGTTGGTGGTGGTTTTGGTTCTAAGCAGGACATTCTTGTTGAAGACATCACGGCATACGCAGCATTTGTAACCGGTCGTCCTGTCTACCTTCACTATACTCGTGAAGAAGAGTTCATTGCATGTTCATCACGCCACGTAGCGAAAGTGAACCTGAAAGTGGGTATGAAGAAAGACGGTACGCTGACGGCTATCGATATGGATTTCCAGGCGAACACTGGTCCATACGGTAACCACGCGCTGACCGTACCTTCTAACGGCCCTGCACTGTCACTACCACTATACCCAATCGACAATGTTCGATTCAAAGTAACCACATACTACTCAAACATCTGTCCGACAGGTGCTTATCAGGGTTACGGTGCTCCTAAGGGTGTGTTCGCGTTAACCATGATGCTGGCAGAGCTTGCTGAAGAGTTGGATCTGGATCTTCTGGATGTTATCGAGAAGAACCGTGTACACGAAGGCGATCCTCTGAAGATCAAAGGTGCGGTAGGTGAGGGTGACTTACCTGCAGAACCACCACGTGTACTTTCTTGTGCGCTTGATGAAGTAATGCGCCAGGGACGTGAAGAGTTTGGCTGGGATACGCCAAAAGAAGATCTTGGTAAAGATTGGAAAGTGGGTCGCGGTGTTGCGATTATCCAGCAGAAGTCTGGTATTCCTGATATCGATCAGGCGAACTGTAAAGCGAAGCTTGCTTCAGACGGTACCTTGATTGTTCACTCAGGTGGTGCGGATATCGGTACGGGTCTGGATCTGGTTGTTGGTAAGATCGCAGCCGAAACACTGAAGATGCCACTAGAAGAAGTTACCGTAATTTCTGGTGATACTGACCACTGTCCGTTTGACAAGGGTGCGTATGCTTCATCTGGTACTTGCTTCTCAGGTAATGCTGCGATGAAGGCGGCTCAGGCAATGCGCGAACGTATTCTGATTTGCGGTGCTGAAATGCTGGAAGCAGAAGTTGCTGACGTTCAGTTAGTCTTCCCTGCAACAGTTCAGGCTAAGAATGGCAAGAGCGTGACCTTTGGTGAGATTGCGCATCAGGCAGAAGGTGGTAAAGGCTGGGGACAGCTTCTTACAAGCGGTAGCTTCATCACTTCTGATTTTGCATTCCCATACGGTGCAAACTTCGCGGAAGTTGCTGTAAACACCCGTACTGGTGAAATCAAACTGAACAAATTCCATGCTCTTCTGGACTGTGGTACACCAATCAACCCTGACTTAGCTCTGGGGCAGATTTACGGTGCCAGCATGCGTGCTATCGGCCACAGCATGTGCGAAGAGATTATTTACGATGACAACGGTGTTCCGGTGAACACGGATCTGAAGAGCTACGGTGCTCCTAAGATTGGTGATATACCGAAAGACTTCCGTGCGTCACTCGTTCCTAGTGATGATCCGGTTGGACCATTTGGTGCCAAATCTATTTCAGAAATTGGTGTTAATGGTGCATCTCCAGCCATCGCAACCGCTATCCATGATGCATGTGGTGTCTGGATTCGCGAGTGGAACTTTACCCCAGAGAAGATACTAAGAGGTCTCAATAAGCTTTAACTTAAACTAAAAGCGGATATTTCTCTTGGGATGAAAAATGTCCGCTTTTATTTTTTCGAGTGAGCCTGTATAGCAGACTGATTCCATTGCTTCGATACATCGCAGCAGTGAATAGAGGTAAGGCAGCATCTGATCCTTAGGTGGCCTCTTAAATCAACAAGCTATCGACTTCATACTCGTCCACTTGGTTTCATGGAATTTGCCGGACTCATAAGACACATAAGGAGTGTCAAAGCCTGCGTTGTTTCATGTGAACCTAAAGATAAGGATAGCATTGAAATGAAACTCTTTTACAACGTCGAAGATAAGCCACCAGTAGGAACTGCCATCCTACTTGCTCTACAACATATGCTGGCAGCCATGGGAGCCATTATCGCGGTTCCGCTAGTCGTCGGTAGTGCAATAGGCCTGCCTAGTGATCAAATGGTTGTTCTGGTTAATGCGGCCCTCATGGTTTCAGGGGTTGTTACAATCGTTCAGTGTCGTGGTGTGGGTCCGGTGGGCATACGTCTTCCTGTGGTAATGGGCACCAGCTTTACTTTCGTAGCAATTTCTATTTCTATTGGCCTTGATTCCGGAGTATCCGGTATCTTTGGCGCATCTCTTGTTGGCTCACTGGTTATGATTATTGGTAGCCGGTTTATGCCTCAAATTCGTAAGCTTTTCCCACCTGTTGTTTCCGGTACCGTTGTGGTTCTGATTGGCTTAACCATTTTGCCTGTGTCTGTTGACTGGTTTGCTGGTGGTTTTGTGGGTCAGGAAGGATATGGACAGGTCAGCAACCTTATGCTTGGTTTGTTGGTATTGGTTGTTGTTATCGTATTGTCTCAAGTTGGCAAGGGTATTATTTCCGCAGCCGCAATCGTTATCGGCATGTTTGTTGGCTATTTGGTTGCTATCTTCATGGGAATCGTCGATTTCTCTCCTGTAAAAGATGCCAGTTTCTTCGCCTTCCCCGAAGTGTTGCCATTTGGTCTGAGTTTCACTGTTAGTGGCATTATCGGTATGTCTATCGCCTATCTGGTTACCATTATGGAATCGACCGGAGACTTCCTTGCACTGAGTGATGCGACCCATACCAAGCTAACAGGTAAAAAGCTGTCTAAAGGTATTCTTTGTGACGGTATAGGTAGTGCTCTTGCTTCTATGTTTGGTGCGACTCCGTTCTCATCTTTCAGCCAGAACGTGGGTATCGTTTCAATCACGGGTGTTGCAAGCCGACACGTTGTTGCACTTACTGGTGTCATCATGGTTCTTGCCGGTATGTTCCCTAAATTGGGTGGTATCGTGGTGACGATCCCATCTCCGGTATTAGGTGGTGCTGGTCTTGTGATGTTCGCAATGATTATCTCTGCGGGTATCGGCATACTGTCTCGTATCAACTTCACTAAGCGCAACATGCTGATTATTGCTGTCGGTGTTGCTGCAGGTATGGCGGTGACTGTTCGTCCGGAGATTCTTACTTATCTTCCTGATTCTATGAAAGTTATCTTAGGCTCAGGTATCACAACCGGTTCTCTTGTTGCGCTGACTCTAAACATTGTTCTTGGTATTAACCGTGCAGATGAAGCGGAAAGTGCTCAGGAAAAACGTGAAGCATTGGAAGAACAAATTAAAGAGTGCGAAGCATGTAATCGCGCACTGGAAGAAGAAAACTTAGTTCGTCAGCAAGCTGAGTCTTAAAAAATTAAACCAACCGCAAAGCGCTGCAAAGTGGTTTGCGGTTAACGTGAGCAAAAAAATTTACTGAAAAATTAAAAGGTCAGTACGGAACCGTTTATAACGCTGCCACATCTATGTCGTAAATGGTCGTTGGATGTACAAAGACATAAAGAGGAAATTATGGACTATAGCCAATCGATTAAAGCTATTCGCGCT
Source organism: Vibrio iocasae (assembly GCF_042245395.1). Lineage (NCBI taxonomy): Bacteria > Pseudomonadati > Pseudomonadota > Gammaproteobacteria > Vibrionales > Vibrionaceae > Vibrio > Vibrio iocasae. The sequence goes on from NZ_CP145310.1 coordinate 75,414, forward strand.
TCAATAATGGATATCGCTCAGGTCGTCGATGACCCTGAAGATATTGAGAAGCATGTACGTTATATCGAAGATGGTTTGATGCTGGTCGACAACGGTCGCATTGAATGGGTCGGTACGTGGGAAGAAGGTAAGGATAAAATTCCTTCATCAGTACGTGTAAGAAGCTATCCGGGTAAGCTGGTAATGCCTGGATTCATTGATACTCATATCCACTATCCACAGGCTGAAATGGTCGGTGCGTACGGTGAGCAGCTACTGGAATGGCTGAATAACTATACTTTCCCAACAGAAGCTCGTTATAAAGATGAAGACTACTCAAGAGAGATGTCGACCTTCTTTATCAAGCAGCTACTTCGCAACGGTACAACCACGGCTTTAGTGTTTGGTACTGTGCATCCTGAGTCCGTCAACGCGCTATTCGGTGAGGCTGAAAAGATCAACATGCGTATGATTGCGGGTAAGGTAATGATGGACCGCAATGCCCCTGATTACCTTCTTGATACACCAGAAGTGGGTTACAACCAAACCAAAGAGCTTATCGAAAAATGGCACAAGAAAGGCCGTTTGCTTTACGCAGTAACACCTCGATTTGCACCGACTTCAACACCAGAGCAGCTAGCTATGGCTGGGAAGCTGAAAGAAGAGTACCCAGACGTTTATATCCATACTCACCTTTGCGAAAACAAGAACGAAATCGAGTGGGTGAAAGAGCTTTACCCAGAGCAAGACGGTTATCTTGATGTATACCATCATCATGGTCTGACAGGCTCTAAGAGTGTCTTTGCTCACTGTATCCATTTGGAAGACAAAGAGTGGGATTGCCTGCAGGAAACCGATTCAGCGATTGCGTTCTGCCCAACATCAAACCTGTATCTGGGTAGTGGTCTGTTTAAACTTCAGGAAGCCTGGAAACGCAAGATTAAGGTAGGTATGGGTACCGATATCGGTGCTGGTACGACTTTCAACATGATGCAAACTTTGAACGAAGCCTACAAAGTAATGCAGCTTCAGCAGCATAAGCTGTCCGCGTATCAGGCGTTCTACCTGGCTACTCTGGGCGCAGCGAAGTCACTTTCTCTCGACCACCTGATTGGTAACTTCGAAGTGGGTAAAGAAGCGGACTTTGTCATCATCGATCCTGTAGCGACACCTTTACAACAACTTCGCTACGACAGCTCAAATAGCCTGGCTGAGAAGTTGTTCATGCTAATGACCCTAGGAGACGATCGCAGCATTTACCGTACCTATGTGGATGGCCGTTTGGTCTACGCACGTAACTGATTTTAAAAAATAATAAGAATTTAAGAATAAAAGAAAACGATATGTAATTGATTTTAGCGCGGAGAGGAAGTCCATAAAACTTTCTGAACAGTTAGGGAGTGTCTCATTGAACGAGTAAACCCGCTCCCTTACTTTCATCGACTTACAAGGAATTAGAACAATGTCTGAAAATACTATAACTCAAACAGAGCCCGTCGCAGGTGAAGCTGAAGCGAAACCAAAAGGCGGATTAGATAGCTTTTTTTACATTACGGAGCGTGGTAGTACAGTTAAAACAGAAGTCGTCGCGGGTTTAACAACCTTCCTTGCAATGGTGTACTCAGTGATTGTTGTGCCGAGTATGCTTGGGGTAGCTGGATTCAACCAGGGAGCGGTGTTTATCGCGACTTGTTTGGTTGCTGCCTTTGGTTCTTTGTTGATGGGTCTGTGGGCTAAGCTACCGATGGCTATCGGTTGTGCTATCTCACTAACCGCATTCACAGCATTTAGTTTGGTATTGGGTCAGGGTATAAGCATCCCTGTTGCGTTGGGCGCTGTGTTCCTGATGGGTGTGTTGTTTACAGCCATTACGGTAACGGGTGTTCGTCAATGGATTCTTACTAACCTACCATTTGGTATTGCTCATGGTACTGGTATTGGTATCGGTCTTTTCCTACTGATGATCGCAGCAAACGGTGTTGGTCTGGTTGTGAAAAACGAAGCACCGGGCTTACCTGTAGAGCTGGGTGAGTTCATGTCTCTACCTGTTATTGCATCTTTGGTTGGTCTGGCTGCAATCTTTGGCCTTGAAAAACGCAGAGTACCTGGCGGTATCCTGCTTGTTATCATCGCTATCTCAATCTTCGGCCTGATTTTCGATCCAAATGTGAAGTTCCAGGGACTGTTTGCTATGCCATCATTTGGTGGTGAAGGTGAGTCGCTATTAGGCACTATGGATATCATGGGTGCACTTAACCCAATCGTTATCCCAAGTGTTCTGGCGCTTGTAATGACTGCAATTTTCGATGCAACAGGTACGATTCGTGCGGTTGCAGGACAGGCCAACCTTCTGGACAAAGATGGCCAGATCATCAGCGGTGGTAAAGCACTGACTTCGGACTCTGTAAGTAGTATCTTCGCAGGCTTCGTTGGTGGCGCACCAGCAGCGGTTTATATCGAATCTGCTGCAGGTACAGCTGCGGGTGGTAAAACGGGTCTGACTGCAACAGTGGTTGGTGGTTTATTCCTTCTTATGCTGTTCTTGTCTCCTGTAAGTTACCTTGTTCCTGCATACGCAACAGCACCTGCTCTTATGTATGTTGGTCTGCTAATGATGAGCAATGTTGCTAAGTTGGACATGAGCGATTCAGTTGACGCGCTTTCAGGTATGGTTTGTGCGGTATTCATCGTTATGACCTGTAACATCGTTACCGGCATCATGCTTGGTTTCAGCACACTGGTTATTGGCCGTATCATCTCTGGTGAGCACAAGCGCCTTAACCTTGGTACTGTGATTATTGCTATTGTTCTGGTTGCATTCTATGCGGGTGGCTGGGCGATTTAATCGTTCAGATTACTCTAAGCCTTAATGCTAAAGGCAGCTCGAATTCGGGCTGTCTTTTTGTTTGTTTCTGTTCCAAGTTCCACATCTTCAGTCTTCGTATTTCTTCCACTCTATAAGCGAGTAGATCAATGGGATCTACCCTCAGGTTCAGAACGAATCGAGTCGCTATACTGTATTCCTAACATCCGAAAAACAGTGACGACTGAGTAGCAAGCTTCGTAAGGGACCTATGACAAAACACTATTTAGTATTGGATTTTGGTGGAAGTTCAGTGAAATGCGCAGTGATGACTTCTGACGCATGTATTGTCGAGCAGTTTAGTGTCGAGAGTCAGGCTGAATCTTATCAGCAGTGGATCGAAAGCTTTGCTCCTGTGTTCGAGCGCTATTCTTTAAGTTATCGATTTGAAGGTATTGCGATAAGTAGTTGTGGTGCAGTGGATGTTGATTCGGGATACATACACGGTGCCAGTTCGCTGCCTTATATCCACGGTATAGACGTCAGAGCGCTATTTCAAAGCAAGTTTGAACTTCCTACCGAGTTAGAAAACGACGCTTGCTGTGCCGCTCTGGCGGAAGCCTGGCTAGGAGCCGGTGCACACTCTAACTATTTTTGCACCGCAGTTATCGGTTCCGGCATAGGTGGTGCGATTGTTTCCGGGCAACAGGTTCTTAAAGGTCATCATCTTCATGGTGGAGAATTTGGATTTGCTATCTCAGAGTATCGAGACGGGATGCCTGTAACCTGGGGACAATTAGCATCAACCCGCGCTCTGGTAGAAAGTGCAGCCAGAGCACTCAATCTCTCTTCGAACGATCTCAATGGTCAAGAGGTTTTCAGGCTCTATGACAAAGGTGATCAATTAGTAACCGACGTTGTAGAACAATGGTTTCTTCATTTAGCCGTTGGCATATACAACATTCAATATCACGTTGATCCGGAACTCATTCTACTTGGTGGTGCTGTGAGTAAAAGAGAGGGCTTTGTAGCAAAGATCAATCAAAAGCTGGATGGCATTTTGGAGCAGCTACCCATTTCCAAAGTTCGACCTGTGGTCAAGGTGTCGAAGTATGGCAATGATGCCAACCTTATCGGAGCGTTAAAACACTTTTTAAACAGACAGGGCAGTTAAGATGGCGACCTATACTTTTCCGGAAAACTTCCTTTGGGGTGCAGCGGCTTCAGGTGTGCAGACCGAAGGTGTGACAAACAAGGCCAACGACTCCATTTGGGATTTGTGGCACAAAGAATCTCAGGAACGCTTCTATAAAGGTATAGGTCCGCAGGTAGTGAATGATACCTATAATCGATACAAAGAAGATGTTCAGCTAATGAAGGCGTTGGGGTTCAACTCTTTTCGAACGTCTATTCAGTGGTCTCGCCTTATAAAAAATTTTGAAACCGGGGAAGTGTGTCCCGATGCTGTGGAGTTTTATAACCGCTATCTGGATGAAATGATTGCTAATGGTATCGAACCTCTTATTAACTTGTACCACTTTGATATGCCGGCAGAGTTACAGCAAAAATATGGTGGATTCGAATCAAAAAAGGTCGTCGATCTTTATGCCGAATTTGCCCGAAAAGCGTTCGAGCTTTTTGGTCATAAAGTGAAGCACTGGATTACCTTCAATGAGCCCATTGTTCCGGTAGAGGGCGGTTATCTTTATGACTTCCACTACCCATGTAAAAAAGACGGCAAATTGGCCGTACAGGTTGGGTACAACATCATTCTTGCTCATGCAAAAGCGGTGCTCGCATTTAATAAACTCAATCTTTCAGGTTCAAAAATTGGTGTGGTTCTGAACCTAACACCGTCATATCCAAGAAGTGATGAAGAAAAGGATGGAAAAGCAGCCTGGTACGCAGATTTGTTATTCAATCGCAGCTTTTTAGACCCGATGGTAAAAAACGAGTTTCCTTCTGAACTTTGCGATGTATTGAATGAACAAGATGTGATGCCTGACTGGAATGCGGAAGAGATTGCTGCTATTCAATCAGCAAAAATCGCGTTTCTGGGCGTCAATTATTATGTACCCCGTAGGGTGAAAGCTCGTGAAACAGAATATGAGTTAGATTACTTCACTCCGGAAGCTTATTTCGAAAACTACGTAAACCCCACGGGTCGTTTTAACCCTTACCGTGATAACAATGAGATCCTGCCAACTGCGATCTATGACATTGCGAAGAATGTGAAAGACAATTATGGAAATATTCCATGGTTTTTGGCTGAAATTGGTATTGCTATGGATCTGGAGTCGGAAGGGGAGCCGGATCAGAATGGCATCATAGACGATAGTTTCCGCACTGAACTCATGACCGAGCATTTAATTCAGCTTCACCGAGCGATTGAAGAGGGATCTAATTGTTTCGGCCTGCATCAATGGACGTTTATAGATAACTGGTCGTGGACGAACTCATTCAAACGTCGATATGGTTTTTATCGATTGGATCTGGGAACAGGAAACCGTATTCCCAAAAAGCATGGCGTCTGGTTCAGGAACTTAGCAACGGAAAATAAACTGATAACCTCAGAGTGACCGAATAAGTTCGAAAGTAATCACATAGGGGTAGATGTTACTAAAATGCTCGCTAGATCACCTGAATGGTTAACGGTTGGATGATTCAATGTTTGAAAATGCTAATTTTTTGAGTGATAACGCTCACGCCTGAAGCCTTGATTGATAGTTGATTTCTATACCGCACGATAAACTATTAGTGGTTCAAAAAATAACAAATAAATAACATATTCCCCTAATGAAGTCGGTTGAACGGTAATAATCTATTAAGTAACGGTAGAAACAATATGATAAAGATTAGGACGATCAAAAATAAGTACACCATGCTACTTATTTCGTTTGTACTCCTCGCTGCTGCAGTCACTGGGTTTGGCATTCTCAAGTGGGTACAGCCAAGTTTGCAGGCAGAAGAAGAAAAAAACCTCGCCTTTGCAGTAAAAGATATCGCGACAGAAATTAAGCTCACCCTCTCAGCTGTTCAAGCCCAACAACGTGCTACCACCCAACTCGTTCCAAATCTGGAAAGTGACCAAATTGATACTCTTTTACCGCACCTTGTCGATCAATATGGAAACGAACTGGTATTCGGAGGCGGTATTTGGCCGATGCCAAATAAACGTATTGATGGTGTAAATCGTGCGAGTACTTTTTACCATCGTGATGCGTCCGGCAAGTTAATCGAGAACACATATTGGAACAGCGCTGAAGCTCCTGACTACTATACGCAACCATGGCACCGCGCTGGTCAAAATGCGCCAAAAGGTGATTGTGTATGGGCGAATGCTTATAAAGATGGTGCAAGCCTTCAGCCAAGAACTAACTGTGCAATGGGCATATATCAGGGTAGTTCTTTGTACGGTGTCTCTACCGTTGATGTCACCCTTGGTTTCTTCAATAGCTTAGTGGCTGACAAAGAGCGCGAGCTTAACGCTGAGATACTCATTGTTGAAGGTGACGGAAAGATTCTTAGTACTAACCGCGTGCTGACGAACGACAAGGTAATTTTGACCAACCTTACTGATCAGCGATATGCATTGGCCGATACCTTGAATCAGGCGCTAAAAGACGGAGAGTTTCGTAAAGAGTTTATCCAGAACGATGAAGATTACACACTTTTGGTTCAGGAAGTGACAGGAACGCCTTGGTTAATCGCAGTTGCGCAGCCAACCAGACTACTTACTATTGGCACTCAGGAAGTTATGAGCCTTCTGGCTACCATTCAGGTTCCGATGGTGATTGTCTTGCTTGGTGTATTGATGTTCGCATTCAGTAAGCTGGGCAAGCGATTTAACCTTCTTAAAGAGAACGTCGATACCTTATCAGCAGGAGATGCAGATCTTAGTATGCGATTGCCAGTAGATGGTGAAGATGAGCTGGACGGCATATCTGAATCAATGAATAAGTTTATCTCCTATCTTCAGGATTTGATTGGAAAAGTGATTGAGGCTAATCAGGAGTGCAGCAATCAAATCATGGCGATGACAAAAGTAACGGAAGAAACGCTTCAGGTGCTGGAAAGTCATGTACAGGAAACAGATATGGTTGCGGCAGCGGTGAATGAACTCAGTTCGTCAGCACAAGAAGTCGCAAGCCATACGAATCAAAGTACAGACATCACTTCTGAAGCACAGCAAGAGGCGAGTCAGTCTGGTATTGCGGTAGAGAAAGCAACACAAAGCGTTGGCAACCTGATGCAAAACGTTGAAGTTACCTCCGAAAATGTCGCTAAGATGCAGGAAAATGCTGCTTCTATTGAATCGGTACTACAGGTTATTGGTGGTATCGCAGAGCAAACGAATCTATTGGCACTTAACGCAGCTATCGAAGCCGCGCGAGCAGGTGAAATGGGTCGAGGCTTTGCAGTTGTTGCAGATGAAGTCAGAAACCTTGCTGCTAAAACTCAGGAAAGCACAACAGAAGTCGCGGAAATGCTGGAAGTTCTGAAATCTGGCGTAGACTCGACAGTTTCTTCGATGGGAGAAACGAAAGAGCAGTGCCAGAGAACGTCTGAACTTACCCACGAAGTGACGGAAGGGATCTCTGCAATGCGTGACTCGGTTACGAAAGTAGATGATGTGAGTATTCAGATCGCGACTGCGGCTAACGAACAGAGTCATGTGATAGACAACATAAATGAGAGTATGGAATCGATTCGTTCTATGCTTCTTCAGTTACATGCTCACGGTAAAACATCGGGTGATCACGCTGTTCAGCTTGGTAGCGCTAACCAGGAGCTGCAAAACCTTGTTGGGCAGTTTAAGGTGTAAAGCTATCTTACTAGAAAGCTGATCATGAATAGCGCCACTCCGTTGATGAGTGGCGTTTTTATATATACTAGCTAACTGCCTTATGCTTTTGGTGTTCAGTTAATTTTTTTATCATATGCTTCTCGTGAACGTCTTATCTCATCGTGATGCTCATCTGCCCAGCAAACCAACTCGTACAAAGGCTTAACGATTTCTCTCCCTAGCTCGGTAAGCGCGTACTCCACGCGTACAGGAACTTCTGGGTATACCGTTCTGTCCACATATCCTTCTCTCTCCAGATCACGAAGAGTTTGAGTCAGCATACGTTGAGAAATCCCTTCTATTCTTGATTTCAAAGCATTAAAACGGTCCGGGCCGTCGACCAGAGCGAAGAGAATGAGTAAGGACCACTTATCACCAATTTGCGCAACTACGTTGCGAACCGGGCAATCTTCATTATTGTGAAAAATACGTCTCTCTGATTGTTCTTTTACAGTCACTTTTAACTCCTCAATATCCATTAAGCCAGTTACCAAAATGTGCCTAGCTAAGCAAATAGTGCCTTCTTGTAATGCAGGTTACTATTAATTACCATAGTTATCAATATATACTTAATAAGGCGACGATTGGAGTTAACCATGTTTAAAGTAATGACCTCATTTATTCTTCTTTTAGCGAGCACAGTAGCTTTTGCACAATCGAAAGATACACTAATCATTGATCTTCCATCTCATCAGAAAACAAACTGGACTGAGCAAGAGATGGAACATGCCGAACTCGTTACTGACTTTGTTCAAAATCTCATGAACAATCACAATTTCGATTACGTTCTGGAGAACTATAACGATAGCGCTTACGTTCAGCACAATCGAAATCTGCCTGATAAAGTGACTGGCTTGGTCGGTTTTCTCCAGGAGTTTGTCGAGGAATACCCTGACTATGCTTACGATGTGAAGCACATCTATGTTGATGGGGACTACGTGATTTTTCACTCCCATGCCACTTTAAACAAAGAGGACAGAGGGAATGATCAAAAGGGTATGAATATTATCGATACCTGGCGCATCGAAGATGGCAGAATTGTAGAACATTGGGACTCAATACAAGCGCTTGATTTCTCAATGAGAGTTTATTCTCTAATTAGTGGTGGTGATATTGCTAACTCAAATGGTGTTTTTTAAACACTAAAAGCTGGTGCCTGGGTTGTGAATCTTAAGAGCAATCATCAATTGATGGTTGCTCTACCTTTTGAGCCCTTTAATAATAGCGGTGCGTCTTATCCCGCTCGGCTACCATTTGGAACATCGCTTTCTGGCATGGCTAAAACAGGTGTGATTTTGTCTTCGTAGCCGATATCAAAAAGCATTCCCTGAGAGAGCTCACCCGCCATCTTTCTTTCTGGTAAGTTCACAACAAACAAGGCTTGCTTCCCTTCTATTTCCTGTGGGTTTTCACGTTCTTGTTTAATGCCTGCAAGTATTGAGCGTTCGTGGTCTCCGAAATCTACTATCAGTTTCATTAACTTATCCGACTTAGGCACTTCCAGAACTTGAGTTATTTTCCCCACTCGAATATCAAGCTTGGCGAAATCATCGTATGAAATAGGATCTTTAATAGGAGCTGGTGTCATTATATTTCCTTGCAACAAGATACAGTTCAAATCTGAATGGAGACTACCAGAAACTGGTTCTGAAACTAGTGCCAGTTGTCAAATTATTAGCGATCCAGCTATGCGTAAAAAATGTAATTTGCTTGATAACTAAGAGAATAGTTTATACCCGCTCGATATAAAGCGTTAGTGTGCCGACCTTAAAACCGAACTTGGTCATTTCTGTAACGTTGAACAAGCGGTTTTCATCGATCAAAAACATCCAGTCATCGAGTGTCACTTCGTAAAGCGAGCCGTCAACTTCTATCTCCAACTCGTATGTCCAGTACAGAGCTGAGCCGCTGGTTTGCCCTTTTGCTACTCCGATAACGTCATCAGCGTAGCCTTGATAGTTATTGTCTTCTGTCTTTTCTAAATACCAGGTACGTGTGGATTTCTCGCCATCATCGAAGCGGAACCACTCTTCTAACTTCCCTTTATTACCTTCCCAGGAACCTAGCAGATCGACTTCAAATCGTCTGAGAAGATTTCCAGAGCGATCCTGAACCATTCCGTACGCTTTCAACTCACCTGAGAAGAACTCCTCTAGTTTCAGATCTGGAGTAGTTGAGCCATGCTCATCAAGGCTCGCTGAACCACAGGCCGTGAGTATTAATGTAAGGCAAAATACAACTAACTGTTTCATCGTTGGCTTCCCAGTAATTGCTTTCTCAGCTTAGGCTCTGATGTGTTTTCAGATAACCAGATAGAGAGAAATGCTTCCCCAAACTTCTCATCAGGTACACTACCGATCATTCGGTCGTACAAATAAAACTCATTGTGGCCTGAAGGCTTGATAACAAGCGTTAACTGATCACCGGGTTCTACATCCGGCCAAATGGTTGATAGAGATGTTAACCAGCCAGACACTTGTTCATCTTTATACCCAAGCTTTAACCATTGATCATGAGTGGCATTTATTAGCGCTTGTCTGGATATGGATTTCTGATAGGTAATCCTCAGAGCTTCCTTCGCATGGTTATTAGAAGCAGAAGATGAGTTCTTAAAATACTCCGCCTGATACAACGTCCAGAACAGATAATTCATCTCACCTTCACCTTGCTTATTTAAGGACGAAACCGGAGAGGCAAAGATACTAAAACTGACCAGAAGCAAAGGTAACCATTTAATTAGATTCATGCTAACTCCCGTGTGTTTTCCTGAATATACCGATAACCAAGGATGAGAAGAGGAAACAACACTGCCCACGAACAAGCGAGAATAAAGGCGGTGGTCTCTAACGGCATAATTGTGGATAAGGCGCCGGTCTTAACACCACCTAAGTAACTACTTGTACCGCCAACACCACCAAACAGTGCCGCCCAGTAGAGCTTTTTATTCGCAAGCCACTTCAGGCTGTGATTCAGACTCATAATGAACATGCACCAGAGCAGAATTAGCCACAGTGGGAACAAGCTATTACCCGCATAAAATGTACCTGCCTGTATGTGTAATGTGTCTGCGAGAATACCGGGTATCACCAAAATCAGCAGTTTTACATCACTGATTCGGCTTGGAGATAAGTAAATGTGTATCGCGACAAGTAAACCGATAACCATAGCTGCGTAAGATGTGTAAAACGCAGCTGCTACCCAACTGGCCTGAAACAGGACCAGATTAATAATCCAGAACCGCTTCATCGTTTTGGTCCAGATAACGTGGTTTGCGAGCAACGATATGGTGGGTACTGATCGCTCGTTCTATAAATGCGCCCTCACAATAGCAAAGGTAGAACAACCATAAGCGACGAAAGTCTTCGCTGTAGCCCAGTTGTTTTAGCTCAGGCCAACTCTTTTCGAAAGCCTGGTTCCAGTCTTTTAAGGTTCTGGCGTAATGTAGGCCGATATCCTGAATCTCATTCACCACCATATCAGTGTACTGGCTCATGTGAGCTGTAATTGCTGCAATGGAAGGTAAACAGCCACCAGGAAATATGTACTTCTGAATAAAATCGGTGCCTTTGCGGTATGTCTCGTAGCGTCCGTCAGCAATCGTGATGGATTGAATCAACATCTTTCCATTTGGCTTCAGCAATGATGAGCATTTACTAAAGAAGGTAGGCAGAAACTCATGACCCACGGCTTCTATCATTTCAATTGAAACCAGTTTGTCGTATTTGCCATCAAGCTTACGGTAGTCTTGCTTTAACAGAGTGATTTTATTTTCCAGGTTTAACGCTTTGACTTTGGATTGTGCGTACTCAAACTGAGCATCAGAAATGGTTGTCGTAGTGACTTTGCAACCTATTTCCTGTGCCATGTATATAGCTAAACCACCCCAGCCAGTTCCTATTTCGATCACGTGATCATCAGGTTTTATATCGAGTCGTTGACAGATAAGGTGCATCTTGTTTTTCTGCGCTTCTCCGAGCGTCAAGGCTTCTGGGCTGTATATAGCTGAAGAGTACTGCATAGCTGGGTCGAGGAATCGCTGATACATGTCGTTGCCTATATCATAATGGGCAAGAATGTTGCGTTTTGAGCCGCTCTCGTTATTCAGGTTTTGTCTTCTCAACCACCAGTTTTTTATCTTGCTCAGAAAGTAAGTCTTACTTTCGAGTTCCTCCAATTGAGGCTGATTCCTTGCCATGATACGAATGACTTGAGTGAGATCCGGGCTGGTCCATTTCGCATCCAAATAGGCTTCCGCCGCACCAATGCTACCTCCTAAAACAGAATCTCGATAGAAGCTTTCATCGTGAACTACAATCTTGCCATGTATCGGTGCAGACTCATCCCCAAAAACAATTTTCTTGTTGCCTTCCAATATCACCAGACACGAGTCTGTGAGTCGGTTTAGAAGGGAGTGAACCAAGGTGCGATACTTTGCTACAGGCTTTTTAACTTCTGATTTCGTACCTGACAATGTCACTTCGTTTCTGCGCTTTAAAAGATGTTCCATATCGACCTCAAAATCTGGTTATAACTGTTGTCCGGAGCTCTTTCCCGGATGGGTTACAAAAGGAACCCGCTTTAGAAAAAGTTTTAATGCCTGCCAATAAATCCCCGTAACTATCTTCATTGTCATCCAGGGTATTGTCGCCACTGTCTTCGATAGCTGGCGGGCATTAAATGCTCTCTTTTTAAGTGCCAATGTTGCATCAAACACTTTTACATCCTGATGGTTTTCAATATGAACCAGTGCATTTTTCCCGGGAGGCGTTACTTTCCAGTGGTACTTCATGTCTAGTGTCATAAAAGGTGAAACGTGAAAATCCTTTTGAGTCACATCTGGCAAATTTGGATCGACCAGATAATAGTGTCTCTCTTTCCAGGGGGTATTACTCACTTCTGCCAGCATGTACTTACACTGCTCTTTTTCGTCATAGCAGAAGTAAAAATTGACCGGACTGAAGTAGAGGCCTAAGCAGCGACATTGCGCTAACATCACGACTTTGTTACTGCTTTTCCAAACACCACCAAGTGATTCCACTTTCTTTGCAATACGCTGTTTTAGCGAACCGAGATCACCGGCTAGGTAGTCTTTTTCTTGAAATCGGATGAGGTTGAACCAGTTTTGACCAAACAACCTACTTTCATTTGAGATGAGCTCAACCTCGTCCAGATCGATACCCATCATGTAAATCTGATAGTCGAACTCATGAGGAATATCACCAAAGCGCCTGTGGCGAACGTTGCCGAAGTAAATACCGCTATTATTCATAGGGATGCTCCAAAACGCTCTGCGACAGTGACAGCACTCTTTACTCCGTCTTCGTGGAACCCGTTGTACCAGTAAGCTCCGACAAAATGGGTGTGGTTTTTGCCATTGATTTCGTCTCTTCTCTGTTGAGATGTGACGCTGTCAGCGTTGAGTACAGGGTGATGGTAAACAAAGCTCCGTATTATCTTTTGCTTATCAATCGAGTCCGTCTGGTTCAAAGTGACGCAAAATGTGTCGTCACTCTCAATGCCCATCAGGATATTCATGTCATAAGTGACACAAGCAGGCCGGGTAGCGTTCCCATCGAGCATGTAATTCCAACTGGCCCATGCGAGTTTTCTCTTTGGTAACAGGCTAATATCTGTGTGTAATACCACTTCATTTCGGCTGTATGGAATGCCACCGAGTATTTCTTGTTCCAGTTCGCTTGGTTCTTCAAGCAGAGCTATAGCTTCGTCTGAATGGCAGGCGAAGATGACTTCATCAAATTCTTGTTTTTCTCCGGATGCAAAATTAACCGTAACACCTCGTTCGTCTCTGGAAACGGAAGAAATGTCAGCACCAGTCTGTATCGGTTTCTTTAGTCGCTTTAACAAGGCTTCTACATAAGAACGGGAGCCTCCGGGTACGACATACCACTGGGGTCTGTCAGTAATATTAAGCAGCCCATGGTTGTAAAAAAATCGGATAAAGAACCTAAGTTCAAAGGATGTCATCTCTTCAAGACTGGAAGACCAGATTGCAGCGCCCATAGGTAAGATATAGTGCTCTGCGAAGAAAGAAGAAAATCCGTTTTTGTTTAAGAAGTTTCCGAGTGTTTCTTTGGGTGCGATGTCATCGCTGTGGTAAAGCGCTTTGCATAGGCGATTAAACTTTATAATTTCATAGATTAGCTTCCAGAAAACAGGTCGAATAATATTAACGCGCTGTGCAAACAATGAGTTGATTCCGTGTCCGTTATACTCAAAGCCACTATTGCGATTATGGACACTAAAGCTCATTTCAGTCGGTTTTCGGTTGATGCCGAGCTGGCTCAATAACTTATTGAAATTGGGATACGTTCTGTCGTTGAAAACGATGAAGCCGGTATCGATAGCGTAATCACGACCATTATGAGTAATGTCTATTGTCGCGGTGTGACCACCAACATAATCGTTTTTTTCGAATACGGTTACATCATGATCTTTGTCCAATAAGTAGGCTGACGTTAAGCCTGATATACCAGAGCCGACTATCGCTATTTTTTTCATTTTATAACATCCTTAGGGCCAGGCGTTGCCACACAAAATCGGGTAGCATACGAAGGAACTTCATAATAAATACGAAGCGGAATGGAACGTTGATTTCGGGTTTCCCACGCTCAATTCCTTCCACTATTTTGCTTGCTGCTTCCGTGCTTGATATAAGCATAGGCATTGGGAAGGTGTTTCTCTCGGTTAAAGGGGTATCGACAAATCCGGGTTGTACGACAGAAACAGAGACTTCGTGACGACTCAGAGTGACAGAGAGTGTTTTAGCCAGATAGGTTAGTGCCGCTTTAGAGGCTCCGTAAGCTTCAGCTCTTGGCAGTGGAAGGATCGCCGCACTCGAGCTTACCAATACCAAACGTCCTCCACGTCTTATATTCTTCAACCATTTTTGCAAACAGTACCCAATAGAAATCACGTTGACCTTGATGATGTTTTCAAATGTTTCCGCATCAAACTCCAGAGGGTCATCGATGTAGTAACAGTCACCGGCGTTTAATATAAGCACATCTATTTCTTGTTCGATATCTGGGTAACTAGTGTAATCGGTGAGATCGAACTGAAGCGGAACTAGCTGGCCGTTCTCAGTGGCGAGTTCATCAAGTCTTTCTCGGTTTCTACCGCAGGCTAATACAGTGTCACCTTTATTGAGATAAGTGAGGGCCAACTCTTTTCCTATTCCAGACGTTGCCCCGGTTATCATGATATTCATACATCACTCATCCTGTTTTTAATCGACCTGATGACAGAACCGAGCAAGGGAACATGTTCATAAACCATGGCACCTGCATCTAAATAGTCCCGGTGGAATATCACCAGCCCGTCTTTAGCAATGAGATGTGAATGGCCTTCAACGACAATTGTTTTTCCGCCATTCAGTTTTTTGTGTTGATAAGACATATTCCAGTACAGAGCAGCTTCATCTTCCGACTCAATCACTCTATGGATATCGAACTGGCAACTGTTCACGTTGGTATAGATGGATTCAAAGTAATCGATGAGATGATCTGACCCGATTATGCGATGCATAGGATCTTTAAACTCAACATCAGGATGATAGATGGAGTTGAGTACCTCAAAATCTCTGGTACCTAATTCGCTATAAACTTTAATAAATTGTTCTAACCAGAGAGCTTGTTTCATAAATTATCTCTTATAAAAATCCAGAGCCCTGAGTCGGGCAAATTTGTGTTCAACTATTGAGGGCCAATACAAGTGACTCATTTCATTCTTCTCAAGGTATTCATGAGGGAAATGGACATGCTTGTCGGGCACATTAGCCAGTTCTGGTAAATACTTACGGATGAACTCACCGTTTGGATCAAACTTTTTACTCTGGGTAATCGGGTTAAAAATACGAAAGTAAGGTTGAGCGTCACAACCGGTTCCTGCTACCCACTGCCAGCCGCCATTGTTTGCGCTGAAATCACCATCGATAAGATGCGACATAAAGAACTGTTCGCCCCAACGCCAGTCGATAAGCAAATGCTTAGTGAGGAAACTCGCAGTTATCATGCGTAACCTGTTGTGCATCCAGCCCGTCTGAGTCAATTGCCTCATCGCGGCATCAACGATAGGGTAGCCTGTGTACCCGTTGCACCATGCGTCGAAGTCTTTAGGGTCGTTTTTCCAGATCAGGTGTTCAAAACCGGACTTAAAGTTGTGTCCCCTAATCAGTTCAGGAAAGTGGTAAAGCAGATGTTTATAAAAATCTCTCCAGATAAGCTCATTCAACCATGATGCTGCCGGATGTTCCGAATCGTAGAGGATGTCAGGGTCTCGCTCGATAAGTTTGGCTGTTACCCAGCGTGCGCTGATAGCACCTATGTTTAAGTAAGCGGACAAGCCTGATGTCCCTTTAATTGCGGGGAAATCTCTTTGTCTGGAATAGAGTTCAAGTTTGTTTGTGAAGAAATCTGGCAACACTTTTTCTAAGACGGTCTGGCTAAGTGGCCAGTGTCCTGAGTCCGCTTTAGGGTAATCGAAAGGTATATCAAGCTTGTTGCCGCGTTTCGTAGATACGTCGGGAGTTAAACTGTAATCGATGCCAAACTGACGAACGTAAGAAAGCCAAACCCGTTTAAAAGGAGTGAAGCTTTTGAACATTTCTCCCTGTTGATTGAGTATCTTTCCTTTTGGAGCGATGGCGTCACAGTCAAATAGCTCAAGCTGAATATCGAGTTGTTGCTGAACTTGTTTGTCTCTTTCGATTTCATTGAGTTCCGGCTCTGCGTTCGCAAATACCTGTTCGATATGGTTGTTCACGCAGTAGTGCTTAAGTGTTTGCACTTGGTCAGCATAGTCATTGGCCTGAAGGTGAACAAGTTCGATCCCCTGGCTTGCAAGTTGTAAGGAGTACTGTTCAAGATGCCTTTTGATTAGATCTATTTTTATCGGTGATTCGTGATGATAGCTCCACTGCTGAGGAGTAGAGATGTAAACGGCTTTTTTTGCGCCATTCTTTATCGATGCACTTAGAGAAGGGTTGTCGTGAAGCCGCAAGTCACGACGAACCCATAACAGACTGTTCAATACCCGTACCTTAGACGCAGTTCTTTCGGATGTGGGTTAAGGTATACCTGACTTTCAAGATACTCATTTGGATACTCTCGAATGTAGTGATTGATGAGTGTCAGAGGCACAAGCAATGGCGCTGTCCCTTCACGGTAAGCGTGAATTTCACTTGTTAGTTCCTCTTTTTTCCCTTTGCTAAGCTGTTTCTTAAAATACCCCTGAATATGCATCAGCGTATTGGTATGCGTACGTCTCGTTGCTTTGACTTTGAGAGCAGTCATCAGACCCAGAATGTATTCTTCGGCCAACTCATCTGGATTGACATCAGGTTGCGCAAGCAAGCGTCCAAGCTCTCTGTAACTCTCTACGTGATGGCTCATCAACAGGTATTTGTGTGCCTGGTGGAAAGTCATCAACTTGTGCATGGTAATCTCAGACTCCTTAAGCTCTAACCAGCGTTGATAGACGAAAATACGTGTGATGAAGTTTTCACGGATTATCGGGTCATTCAGCCTGCCATTCTCTTCTACAGGCAAGCATGGGTTGCCTTTCATGATCTGTTCAGCGAACACACCTACGCCGTTTGATTCGGAACCTTTGCCATGGGAGTGATAAACCTTAACCCTTTCCATGCCACAAGTTGGGCTTTTAGCGCAGAAGATAAAGCCAGCGATATCTTTCTGTGTTGCGATGGTTTGTTTACCAAACTCTTTTAAGGCTTCAGTCACGTCACCACTGCCGTCTGGTCTTGAGACAGTAATGACATCACCATGAGCAATCTGTCGTATCGTTGGTCTAGGAGTGGGTAGCCCTACCGCAACTTCAGGACAAACGGGAACAAAATCGGCAAACTTTCCTAACTCTTCTGTACAGAAGAAAGATTTTTTGTGCCCAGAGTCGAAGCGAACCTTATATCCCGCGACACATGCACTGATACCTAGTTTAAGTTTGGTCATCATCGTATTGTTCCTTAATAGATGTATTTGCCTAGAGGATTGATTAGCTGACTTACACCTTTGGTGAACTGAAGCGCGTCACTGGAAACCGTCAGACAGATACAGCCTTCTTCCGTGACAGGTGAGTGGTTGTGTTCACCATCGAGCCAGATAAAGTCACCGACATGGTACTCGCCCATCTCATCTTTAAAGCTGCCTTCAAGTAGCAAGGTAATCTCGAAACCTTTGTGAGTGTGCGCAGGAATCTCTCCACCTTTATCGATATGAAGCAAACTGGCTTTAAGATTGCTGTCTTCAAGAGCAAGGCGAGAGCGAGACACTTTGCCTATGCCTTTCCAGTCACTCAATGCAATGGACTTCATCGCTCTTGGCAAAGCTATTCGTTTTCCACCCACTTCTATTTCAACAATAGTTTGAGGAGGGTTGCTCAATGGTTGCTCTGAATCATTGGAAGCGATGGCTTCTATCATCTCCAGCTCTTCCTCATCCAGAGAAAAACTGGTTTCAGAGATGTTTGACACCAGATCCGAGAACATAGCGTTAAGATCTTCTTCTGTGGAAGAAAAGTCGTCTTCGACAAAAATCTCATTTGCCGCTTGCTCAGTTAACAAGGCTACTTGCTCACGACACTGTTCGCACAATTCAATGTGGCTTGAAACAATCACAGATACGGTTGCAGGCAAGTCACCATTTACATACTGCTCTAATACAGCTTTAGTTGGGTGATAATTAATCATGATCAGTTTCTCCCATATGCTGCTTAAGTTTCCCTAGTGCTAACCGAATCCTGGACTTGATAGTACCAACAGGAACACCGAGCTGTTGAGCCAGCTGTTCCTGAGATAAACCGTGGTAATAGACACCTCTTATTACAACTCTTTGGGCTTCAGGTAACATGTCTATTTGCTTTGAAATCTGTTGGGACTGAAGATGATCGGCAAAATCACTCTCTTCTTCATGTGCTGATTCAGCAACTGCGTCGAGTGGCCAGATATCGTCGGACAGTTGCTGCTCAGAGCGGAAATTTGCTTTTCGCAGCATATCAAATGCGGAGTTTCTCATTATGGTGTAAATCCATGTCGTGGCTGCCCCTTTCTCTGGATTGTACAGATGGGCTTTCTGCCAGACATTGCTCATGGTTTCCTGTACGAGTTCTTTCGCAAGGGCTTCGTTGCCGAGTTTTCTTACCCCGAAGCGAACGATTTTCGGAGAAAAGTACTTGAACAAGATAGTAAACGCCTGCTTATTTCGCTGCGTAGCGACAAACGACAGGCATTGAGACAAATCATCTGGCATCAGGTTTTGCGCTTTAATCGCAGTCTCCTTTTTAATGCTCGTTGTGTTAACAGTTTGCGTCATGCTCTCACCTTGATTAAGTCCTTAACCAGAATTAATTTTCAATACGGGCGCTATTTGCATTGGGATCACTTAAGTCGTAGTTTTCATCAACGATCGATTCCAAAAAAGAAATAACTGATTGAAAATCAATTGGTTTTAAGAGCATTTTTTTTGCGCTGACAGGAACAGGAAGAAGCTCAATAAGTCGAGCGCACACCCACTCAATACTGTCGCGTCTGGTGTCGTCATATAGGCCTGATATTTGTGGGTATGAACGAAACAGCTTATCCAGTATTTCGGAGAGTTTTCCTGTATCCACTCTGCTGTTAATCATAGTCCAATGTGGAGCGTAGTGTGCGTGCGCTTCCCATTCGCCACGATCATTTTTACTGCAGTCTGTGAGAGTCACCAGGGATACGGCTTCAACGTCCACCAGTAGGAAGCCATTTTCAGTTCGGTTGAAGTTAACCACAGTGGCGCAAACACCCCAATGATAGGGCTCATTCGCACCTTCGATGTCAAAGGCGATGATGAATTTTTTTTCTAGCTTTAATGCGGTTGCTAAAAGATCTATGTATTTCGCTTCAACAACTCTGATTCTTTGCCGTCCTCCCGGAAAGAGCACAATTGGCAAAGGAAAAACTTTCTCTTTCAGAGGTAGAGAAGTGCCATCTTGTGTGTGAGGTAAATTGAGAGCAGGCATAGTTCAGTTTTTTCCTTTTTTAACTTTCCTTAGAGTACGTAGAAACTCTGAAATAGGATCAGATGGATAAAGGTAAAACTAATACGTTTGGGTTTGTAAAGGATTGAAAACAGACTTTGGAAACTCAAGATTATTCAGTAAGCTATTATTATGAACGATAAGTATTAACGAAAAGTATTACTGATAAGAAAAGGACGAGTTTGTTATTGGTTATGCCACAGAATCATCAGCTTCCCCTTGTGCTTGCGGGGCCCATTTTAAGACGAGTATCAACAGATAAGTTCGCTTTCTGGTTAGCGACGACGGCAGATATCGAGATAAAACTGGGTCTGTATCCTGACTCTGTCGCTAGTCAAAGTTACGAGCTGAGTTCTGGGAACGGTGATTATCGTTGTTTGTCTTTTTCTCCCCAACTTAAGTACCACCTGGTTAACCTAACACTCTCAGAGCCACTGCCTTTCGACAGTATCATCAAATACAAGTTACAGATTCGTCCAATAGACTGCTCTGATGATGGTTGGATGGATATCGTGGAACTGATGCCTGAGCTTCTCTATCCGGGGCAGGATATGTTGCAGTTTCGGGTTCCAAGAAAGGTGCAAAGCTTGTTGCATGGTTCTTGTCGAAAACCTCATTACTCAGGTATCGATGGGCTGGTGGTTGCTGATCAACACCTACAAAATCTGTTATCAGAGACTAACGATGATTCACCAAAGGCGTGGCCTTCTATATTGATGATGTCTGGCGATCAAATCTACGCTGATGATGTTGCTGGCCCTATGCTTAAGGCCATACATCACCTTTCTGAAAAGTTGTCGTTTCCGATGGAACAATGGGATACGGAACCGGTTAACAGTTCCACCATGACCAGTGAGCAGCTTTATCTGCACCCGGACAGTTATTATGGAAGGGATCACTTGCTGCCAAGCAGCGAGGATAATCGGAATTTGGTTAAAGTGCTGTTTGGCGGTGCTCGTAAACCGATATTCACCAGTTCAACAGCAGACAATCACTTAATAAGCCTGGGTGAATACTTAACTTGCTATCTGCTGTCCTGGTCCCAGGTTCCATGGTGTCTGGTAGATCTTTCTATGCCTAAAGGGCTGAGCGGGGAAAAGCAAGAGCTGTATTTACAAGAACGAGAGGTTATTAATCAGTTCGTAGCAGGATTACCGGGTGTTCAACGTGTGTTTGCGCATCTGCCAGTGGCGATGATTATGGACGACCATGATGTGACGGATGACTTTAATCTGCACAGAAACTGGGAAGAGACCGTCTACAACCATCCGTTATCAAAAAGAATGATTGGCAACGGGTTACTTGCCTATCTTATTAATCAGGCGTGGGGGAATAAACCTGAAGCCTTTAGCGCTGCGTTGCTGGATCAAATTCAGAGCGTGATGAAGCAACTGGGAGACACAAAGTACGAAGACCTGATTGATCGGTTAATCAAACTTGAAGCCTGGGATTTTGAATGGGATACAAGCCCTCCACTGATTGTTCTCGACACACGAACACGTCGCTGGAGAAGTGAATCTTCTGAGTTTCAGCCATCAGGGCTTCTCGACTGGGAAGCATTGACAGAGTTGCAGGGGCGTTTGAGTGGACACTCCTCGGTTCTATTAGTGTCTGCAGCACCGATATTTGGCGTGAAGCTGATAGAAGTGATTCAAAAGGTGGTGACATTTTTAGGTCATCCTCTGGCGGTGGATGCGGAGAACTGGATGGCGCATCCGGGTACTGCCAACGGTATTCTCAATGTTTTTTGTCACCGTAAAACCCCACAAAACTTTGTTGTACTCAGTGGCGATGTTCACTACTCCTTCGTGTACGATGTTGAACTGCGCGGACGGCACAATAGCCCTCATATCTGGCAGATATGCAGCAGTGGTTTGCGGAACAGTTTCCCGGAACCGTTACTTGCGGTGCTTGATAAGCTCAATCGTTGGCTCTATTCACCACGTTCTCCACTCAATTGGTTCACACTCAGACGTAAGATGCGAATCACACCCCGTAAGCCTGTAGGTGCAACCTCTGGAAGAAGGTTATTCAATCATTCCGGTATAGGGCTAGTGGAGCTGGATGAAGAGGGAAGACCGATTAGAATCAGTCAGTTAACGGGGGTTAATGAATCGGTTGTATTTGAGGTTCGCGGTGATGAGGCCAGCTGGCATTGATACCCATTAACTACGGCAGAATCATACGCATAGTGTGCGGTAGGCCCTATGTCTGGTTATAAAAATAAAAAGTTCTTGTAATCATAAGGTTAAAGTTAGTTACATTTGCTAATATCATAAGTCAGTATTGAAAAATAATGACATGGATGATGCTATATGTACCGATATAAATCCTATGCTTTCGGACTCATAGCTTCTTTAGGGTTGGCTACCTTGCTGACTGGTTGTTCTAAAGAAGAAGCGCCTGTACCGGAACCTGATTCCCGCCCGGCCAAGCTGATGACTGTTTCAGTTGGCACAAAAGAGAGTTCCCGAACCTTCCCCGCGACTGTACAAGCCGGTGACAAAGCCATTCTGGCGTTTCGTGTTCCCGGTCAGCTACAAAATGTATTGGTTTTCTCCGGAGATATAGTGAAGAAAGGTGATGTTCTTGCAGAGCTGAACCCGGATGAGTACACACTCATGGAGAGAGAAGCAGAGGCACAGTTTGAGTTGGCCAATGTTCAGTTCCGTCGAATGGAGAAACTGCGTAAAGACAGAGTAGTTTCAGAACAGGATTTCGACGAAGCTAAAGCAAATTACAACTCAAAAAAAGCATCTCTAAATCAAGCATCAGCAAACCTTGGATACACCAAGTTAATAGCACCTTATGATGGCACCATTTCTTATATTAACTCCGAGAATTTTGAGTATGTGAGCGCGAGTGAGGCTGTAATGAACATTCAGTCCACCAAGGTACTGAAGATAATATTCCAAATGCCGGATCATCTGTTATCGCGCTTAAGCAGAGCAAGAACCTCCGGTGCAGAAACGGAAAACAAACTTGCTCAGGTTACCTTCGACGCATTTCCTAACAAGTCTTATACGGTTGAGTTTTTAGAGATCGATACAGAATCCGACTCGAAAACAGCAAGCTACAAAGTGACTATGGTGATGGACAGTCCTGAAGAGCTCTCGGTCTTACCAGGAATGTCCGGCCAGGTAGAAGTTCTGTTTCCTAAAGAGGGCGCAAGTCTGATACCAAAGAGCGCCATTATTGATGAATCGGGTTCTCAGTTTGTTTGGCGCGTAAACAGCGAAAGCCTGACGGAGAAAGTCGCTATTACTTTGGATGAGAGAGGAAGAGTCGCCTCCGGTTTGAGTGACGGAGACCGTGTCATCGTATCTGGAGTTGGTGGTACGGAAGCTGGAATGAAGATCCGTGAATGGATCAAGGAAGAGGGGTTATAAAATGAAGATGAACTATTTTGCAACCGCTCTTATCTCCTCTTTATTGTTAGCCGGATGCGGTAAGCCACTGCTCGAAAACAATAAACCTTTGCCCAGGGTGAAAGTGATTCAGCTGGGGGATAAACTTTCTCATCAGGATGATAGAGCTTATTTACCTGCTATTGCCAGTGCTGCTGACAGATCTCAGTTAGCGTTTCGCGTTTCTGGTGAAGTGAGCGTACTGAACGTAAATGAAGGTGATCTTGTAGCAAAAGGTGATGTGATTGCTGAAATTGATCCAACCGATTTTCAGCTGACCGTCGACAATGCGCAAGCGGCCTACAATGTGGCGAACAGTCAGTATGAACGTTCAGCTCAGTTGGTTAAAAAAGGGCTCTTGGCTCAGTCACAGTTTGATGAGCTGGCCGCTCAAAGAAAGAGGGCAAAAGCAGAGCTTGATTTAGCCAAGCTAAGGCTAACGTTTACCAAATTGCGTGCCCCTATGGACGGCATCATTTCACGTATTAATGTTGAACAGTTTGAAAATATTCGGGCTGGTCAGCAGATAGTGAATATCCACAATGCGAACGAAGTAGATATTGTGGCGCAGATTGCCGACCAGATTTTTATCAATCGTAAAGAGTTCGATAAAGAGGCAGTCGAAGTTGTCGTGCGTGTCGCGTCGGGTGATGAGTACATTGCTAAGCTGAAAGAGTACACCACAGAGCAAGACCCAGCCACGGCAACTTATACCATTACGCTTACGATGCCTATGCCGGATAACCAGCTCATCTTAGATGGTATGGCAGTTGAAATTTATGCCGATAAAAGTGACGTCGCTTTAGATTCAGTATCAAGCATTGTTATTCCAATCGAGTCTATTACTAACCCTGATGGCGAAGCGTTAGACAGGGAAAACAAGTTTGTCTGGGTTCTTAATGATGACAATACTGTTACCCGAATCAAGGTGGAGACAGGAAGAATTGCATTCGACAGTATACAAGTTTTAAGTGGACTGCAGCCGGGTCAAAAACTAGTGGTGGCCGGACTAGCAAGGCTATCTGAGGGAGCAGAAGTCATGCCAATTGAGCAGGAGGCGCAATAATGAGCAAGCAAAACGTGCAAGCCAATACTCAAATTGGTTCAGAAGAAACGGATAACGAACAAGTGACAGGCGTAGCTGCCTATTTTATAAAGAACCGTGTTATTAGCTGGATGTTGTCATTGATCTTTCTGATTGGTGGTACTTCTGCGTTCTTTGAACTGGGCAGGCTGGAAGACCCAGCCTTCACTATCAAAGACGCAATGGTTGTGACCAGTTATCCGGGTGCAACCCCTACTCAGGTGGAAGAAGAAGTCTCCTATCCACTGGAAAAAGCAATTCAGCAGTTAGTTTACGTCGATGAGATAAAGTCGGTCTCCAGCCGGGGATTATCTCAGATCACGGTGACCATGAAGAACAACTATGGCCCCGATGATCTCCCCCAGATTTGGGATGAACTTAGACGTAAGGTAAACGATCTCAAGGCGCAGTTACCTCCGGGTGTGCAGGACCCGATAGTAATGGATGACTTCGGTGATGTGTTCGGGATTCTGTTGGCTGTGTCTGGTAAAGGTTACGACTACAAAGAGCTACTCGACTACGTAGATTATCTGCGCCGTGAGTTAGAGCTGATTGATGGTGTAGGCAAGGTCAGCATCTCAGGTAACCAGCAGGAACAAGTGTTCATTGAAATTTCAATGAAGCGCCTTAACACACTGGGAATTTCACCGGATAAGGTGTTTAACCTTCTTTCTACTCAGAATACGGTGAGTGATTCTGGTGCGCTGAGAGTAGGGAATGAGTATGTTCGAATTCATACAACAGGTGAGTTCCAGGATGTTGAACAGCTTGGTGATTTGATACTGAATGACACGGGAGCGCAAGGTCTTATCTACCTGAAAGATGTAGCTGAAATCAAACGTGGATACGTTGAAGTTCCTTCAAACATTATCAACTACAACGGACATTTAGCGCTGAACGTAGGTATTTCATTCAGTAAAGGCGTAAACGTTGTTGAGGTGGGTAAGGTATTTGAACGTCGTTTAGCGGAACTTAAGTTCCAGCAGCCAATTGGTATCGATATTTCTGAGGTTTATAGTCAGCCAAAAGAAGTAGACAAGTCGGTTAGCGGCTTTGTAATCAGCCTTGGTCAGGCCGTTGCTATCGTTATTGTTGTACTTCTGTTCTTTATGGGAATTAAGTCTGGTTTGTTGATCGGGTTAATTCTTCTGGTCACGGTATTGGGTACCTTCATCTTCATGCAATACATGGGGATTGAGCTCCAGCGTATCTCTTTGGGGGCTTTGGTTATCGCCTTGGGGATGCTGGTGGATAACGCCATAGTGGTTGTAGAAGGGATACTCATAGGTACCCAGAAAGGGCGGACTAAGCTTCAGGCAGCGACAGTTATCGTTACCCAGACAAAATGGCCTTTGCTTGGGGCGACCGTTATCGCGGTAACTGCGTTTGCGCCTATCGGATTGTCCGATGATGCAACGGGTGAGTACTGTGGAACCTTGTTCTCGGTTCTGCTTATCTCCTTGATGCTGAGTTGGTTTACCGCTATCTCACTCACTCCGTTTTTTGCCGACTTGTTCTTTAAAGAAACCACGCCTTCTGAAAGTGAGGAGGAAGAAAAAGATCCTTACAATGGTATGATCTTTGTTGTTTACAAAGGTTTCCTTGAGTTCTGCATGAAGCGCGCCTGGTTGACTGTAGCTGTGTTACTTGTTGCTTTAGCAGCGAGTATCTATGGGTTTGGTCATGTTAAGCAGTCATTCTTCCCGTCATCAACGACTCCTATGTTCCTGACCGATGTTTGGTTACCAGAAGGGACGGACATTCGATCGACGAACGAGAAACTCAATGAGCTTAATAGCTGGCTGTCAGAGCAAGAAGAAACAGAGTACGTAACTTCAACAGCGGGTCAGGGTTTGCAGCGCTTTATGCTGACCTACGCACCTGAGAGTAGCTATGCCGCTTATGGTCAGCTGGCCATCAGGGTTACGTCATTTGAAGTTCTGGATGGGCTGATGGTTCGTTTCAGAAGTCATATCGAAGCGAATTACCCGGAAATTCAGTACAAGTTGAATAAGATTGAACTTGGCCCAGGTGGCGGTGCGAAAATTGAAGCGCGAGTGGTCGGTTCCGATCCGAATGTGTTGAGAGAGATTGCTGCTCAGATTACCGACATCATGCGAGCCGATCCGGGAACCACAAACATTCGTCATGACTGGCGTGAACGTACTAAGGTATTTGAGCCTGTGTTCAATGAGAGTCAGGCGCGCCGTTATGGTGTGACGAAAGCGGACATCGACGATTTCCTTAGCATGTCGTTCTCTGGTTTAAATGTGGGTGTTTACCGTGATGGTACGACATTAATGCCAATTGTTGGCCGACTGCCTCTAGAAGAGCGTGAATCGATCAGTGCTATCGAAGGGATGAATATCTGGTCTCCGGCAATAGGTGACTACATTCCGTTAGCACAGGTGACTCAGGGCTACGATATGCGTTGGGAAGACCCATTGGTGATTCGTAAAGACCGTAAGCGCATGCTAACCGTGATGGCTGACCCGGATATTTTAGGTGATGAGACAGCAGCAACGCTTCAGGCGAGATTGCAACCTCAGATCGAAGCGATTGAGCTTCCATCAGGATACTTCCTGGAGTGGGGCGGTGAGTATGAGTCTTCAGCAGACGCTCAGAAGTCATTATTCCAGACAATGCCACTTGGTTATCTGTTTATGTTCCTGGTAACGGTATTCCTGTTTAACTCGGTTAAAGAACCAATCATTATTTGGTGTACGGTACCGCTAGCCATTATTGGTGTTTCCTGCGGCCTATTGCTGCTTGATACTCCTTTTGGGTTTATGGCGCTGCTGGGCTTCCTGAGTTTGTCAGGGATGCTGCTTAAGAATGGTATCGTACTTCTTGATCAGATAGAGATTGAGATTAAGTCTGGTAAGCAACCGTACGTGGCTATCGTAGATGCTGCGCTAAGCCGTGTTCGTCCGGTTTGTATGGCTGCAATTACTACGATTCTGGGTATGGTTCCGCTGCTGCCGGATACCTTCTTTAAGCCAATGGCGGTAACGATAATGTTTGGTTTAGGCTTTGCGACCATCCTTACCCTTATTGTCGTACCTGTGCTTTATCGCCTGTTCCATAAAGTGGAGATAGTGTCAGAATAACCTGACGATACCTGTAAAAACTAAGGGCCAGACTGATCACTCAGTCAGGCCCTTTTCTATTGTTAAACTAACTTAGTCGAATAATTCAATCACTAGCTTATGGTCTTTAATCACCAGATTTGGATTGGTGGATTTCAGCATCGCTTCCTGCACTTTATTGCTGTCTAGCTTATAGACAGGCTGGTTAGATAGCGCAGAGCCTAACATAGATACTGCAGGCTTTAAGAAGCGCTCGATCTCTGGTGTAAGCTGCTTATTCTTCTCTTCAAACTTCTCCAGTCGAAGTGATTTAAGAAAAATTTCACCGCTCTCCTTGTTGTACTCAGGAATCGCACTGAACTCTATGTCTAAATCCAGGCCCAGGTTCTGACTGCTGAGCAGCGTTACTTTTGCGTTGGTATTGGCAAAAACAGAAATGCGTTCAGCGTCTGCACGGCCAATTTTGATATTGAGATCATCCACGGCAACCTGAGCATACATGACGTTTTCAATCCCGACTGATTGTTCCAGAGCAACATTCTCTTGCAGATAATCTGTCATCTCCTGTTCTGAAATGCTGTAGCTGGCACACCCACCCAGAGTAAGCAGAGTGAGAGGCAGGAGGAGTGTTTTTAGTTGTTTTATGAGCATGAAGGCTATCCAGTAGGAATTTATGTTTCTATAACAATAAGTTGTAATCACAGTAGTTACAAACTTTTATTTTAAACTATTCTTCAGTCGGATAGCTGGGGTGTAACCTAATACAGTTTTATATAATAGAACGGTTTACTATTAATATATTAATGAAGAGTGATGTTTAAATTAATAAATAATATTTGTTCGTAACGGTCAAAACTTAAACTATTGACATTAAATTTACAATTGCTCATTGAATAATCATTATAATAAAAACGAAAACGGTAATGAAATATTTAAACTTAGTGGTGAAATTATGAATAAAGTTATCAATATGATTGGAATGTCCATAATAGCAGCCAAATATGCAATATTTGCACTATTGGCAGGTGTAACATTTTATACTGGTGTCAGCACAGCAGACACCATGCTACTTGTAGGCTTGGAAGGCAATGACTAACTAGCTGATACTAATGGCTAGTTTTAGTAACTCGATAA
Source organism: Vibrio iocasae (assembly GCF_042245395.1). Classification (NCBI taxonomy): domain Bacteria; kingdom Pseudomonadati; phylum Pseudomonadota; class Gammaproteobacteria; order Vibrionales; family Vibrionaceae; genus Vibrio; species Vibrio iocasae. The sequence goes on from NZ_CP145310.1 coordinate 103,801, forward strand.
AAAGCAGCTAGTTTTAGCTGCTTTTTTTATACCTCTTCTATTGTTAAACGCCCCTATAAACAGACACAAAAATATAAACGAGGGGAAATCCCCCTCATATGTGGTTTTCACCTTTTTTCTTTACGATATAGAATTCTACTCATCGGTTAATTAAATTAATCGATATAACTATATGCTATCTGAATAAGTGCTTTATTAATTAAAGTATACGTTTCCTATTGCCTCTAGTTTATTAAATACTTTTAAAAAAGGTCATGTATATATTTATTTGGAGAAGACAATGGCAAAAAAGTGGTTTTCCGAGCAGGTAGATAATACCTTGGAAATGATGGGTACAACTATCGAGCAAGGTTTATCTGCTGAGGAAGTAAAACATCGTCAAAATCAATATGGTAACAACGAGCTGGAAGAGCAAAATAAAAAAACTGCTCTAGAGCTATTTTTGCATCAGTTTAAAAATCCGCTGATTTTTATTCTTGGTATCGGTGCTGTGGTTTCATTCTTCACAGGGCACTTAGTGGATGCTGTTGCAATCACAGTTATCATTTTTATCAACGCAATAATCGCATTCTGGCAAGAGTTTAAAGCCCAGAAAGGAATGGAAGCGCTGCGAGAAATGGCAGCACCTGTCGCGCAGGTTAAGCGTGATGGTGAATGGGTCTCTGTTCCGGCAAAAGAGCTGGTTCCGGGAGACATCCTAAAAATCAATACAGGCGATATTCTGGCTGCGGATGTACGTATTCTCGAAGCCAATCGTCTATCTATAGATGAAGCCGCATTAACGGGTGAATCAGAGCCGGTAAACAAGACATCGTCAGAGCTTGAAGATGGAAACATTGGTCTGGGTGATCAGATCAATATGGGCTTTATGACCACTATGGTGACATCTGGCACAGGCCTGGGTGTGGTTACTGCTATAGGCATGAAAACAGAAGTCGGTCATATCGCAGATATGATGGCGAACACTGAAGAGACCAAGACTCCGATGCAGGTGCGCATGGACACCATCGCGAAGACGCTGATGTTTGCAGCGCTGGGTGTTGTTGCTGTTATCTGTGCATTTGGTTTGTATCAGGGAATGCCTTGGCTTGAGATTCTGAACACAGGTATTTCTCTGTCGGTAGCCGCGATTCCTGAAGGCCTGCCTACGGTTATTTCAATTGTTTTGACCATGGGTTCAACCCGTATGGTTAAGAGCAACGCACTTGCTAAGCAGCTGTCCGCCATTGAGACACTGGGTTCAACAACGGTTATCTGTTCAGATAAAACCGGCACACTGACTCAGAATCAGATGCAGGTGATGAAGGCTTACGATGCTAATGGTCGTTACTGGAATGTGAGTGGTATCGGTTTTGATCCAAAAGGTGAGTTTAAACCTGTTGCGCATAATACGGATGTGAAGAACAGCCCTGAAATGCTGCGTGGTTTAACAGTTGCAACGCTTTGTAATGATGCTGAGTACATTCAAGATGGCAGCAACTCAAAAGTGCGTGGTAACCCAACGGAAGGTGCATTGATTGTTGCAGCAGCTAAGGCTGGTCTGGAGCAGAAGAGTATGTTGGACAGCGGTGCTTTCACTATCAAAGAGAAGTTCCCATTCGACTCTGAGCGCAAGATGGCTTCGGTTATTGTTCAGACAGATGACGGTAAGCACTTCCTGGCTATCAAAGGTGCACCAGATGTGATTCTGAGTCATGCCTCAGGCTTTATGAGCGATGGTGAGGTAGTTGCGCTCGATACCATGGCAACAGATGGAAACCTGGCGCTTGCACCAAACCCGGCTGAAGAGCTGGTAACAATGTACGAAGCTGCGATTCAGGAGTTTGCACACGATGCACTGCGTACTCTGGCTGTTGGTTTTCGTGAGCTGTCTGAAGCGGATCTGGAAAAAGACCACTCAGAGCTTGAGAAAGATGTCACCGTACTTGGTCTGTTCGGGATCATGGATCCACCACGTCCGGAAGTAAAAGATGCTGTAAATAGCTGTTATGACGCAGGTGTGCGTACCGTAATGATTACGGGTGACCATGCATTAACCGCAGCGGCCATTGCTAAGCAGATCGGAATCATTCGTGGCGAAGAAGATCTTGTTGTAACGGGTAAAGAACTGGATGAAATGAGCGATGACAAGCTCCAGGAAATTTGTCCGAAAGTCGCGGTATTCGCCCGTGTCACTCCAGAGCACAAGCTGAGAATTGTGAAAGCTCAGCAGTTTAATAACGAAGTCGCCGCAATGACAGGTGACGGAGTAAACGATGCTCCAGCACTGCGTCGTGCCGATATCGGTGTTGCCATGGGCATTACCGGTACATCAGTGGCGAAGGATTCTGGTGACTTGATTCTGCTGGACGATAACTTCAGCACCATCGTAAAAGCAGTTCGTCAGGGACGTCAGATCTTCGATAACTTGCGTAAGTTTATTCGTCAGGCATTGACGGCAAACGTAGGTGAAGTTTCTGTGATTCTGATTGCCTTTATGGTGATGGGGCCAGAAGCAATACTGCCACTGACACCGTTGATGATTCTATGGATAAACCTTGTTTCTGATGGTCTGCCAGCACTTGCGTTAGGTGTTGAGCCGGAAGAGAAAGATCTGATGGAGCGTAAGCCTCGTAAGCGTAATGAGAGTTTCTTTGGTGACCACTTGGGCACTCGAATCATTCTTCGTGGTTTGGCATTGGGTGGAATGAGTTACATGGCATTTAGCTGGGCACTCGAAGCCGGTCAGAGTGCTGCTTATGCACAGACAATGGCATTCTCGATGCTGATCTTCGCTCAGCTATGGCACTTGTTTGACTCAAGAACATTTAGCTCGATTTTCCGCAAGAACCCATTCACTAACAAGTATTTGTTAGGAGCAGTAGCGCTTTCATCGGTGTTGTCTCTGGGTGTGATTTATTCAGGCGTTGGACAGTTAATCTTCGGTACCGAAGCGTTAAGCATGGCTCATATGTTTGGCATTGTTTTGGTCTCTTCGCTACCAACTCTGGTGATGTCTGGTCTGAAAGAGCTGACAAAGATTAAGTTTGTATAGGTATGGAGGTGAGATATGGGTGGAGATGAAAAAAAAGCGAATAAGGTATTCGCACGATTCTTCCTAAGTATATTTGCAGGTCTTGGTGTTTTCGCTAGCTGTTCTAGCTAGCAAGTACCGAATTTTCTGCACAGCCACTGAATTTATATCGCTTTCAGTGGCTGATTTTTGCAGTTTTTTGTTTCGGAGAGGTTCATGTACAAAGTTATTACTTACTCAATATTGCTGCTGGTTGGGCTAGTTCTATCCCAGTTTTTACCGACGGTTTTTGAGGGTTACGCATCTGTTCAGCCAGTGATTCTTGTGCTCACTATGGTTGCGCTGAGCTACATTATGATTAACGTTGGACGAGAGTTTGAGATTGATAAAAGCAATCTTAAAAAGTATGGGTGGGACTATGTGGTCGCAATGACGACAGCTACCTTTCCATGGATAGGTGTTGTTCTTTATTTTGTCTTTGTGCTTTTCCCTCCATCAATGTGGGCTGATGGTGATGTATGGAAAGAGCTGTTCATCATAGGTCGATTTGCTGCGCCGACTTCAGCAGGTGTGTTATTCGCAATGCTGGCGGCTGCGGGACTAGGGGCAACCTGGGTATTCGCAAAAGCACGTGTTCTGGCCATTTTTGATGATCTGGACACAGTACTGCTGATGATCCCTCTAACGATTCTGGTTATGGGCTGGAATCCTATGATGGGTGTTGCGCTGCTACTGATGATCGTTATGTTGGCCGCAGGTTATAAATACCTTCACCGCTGGGAAATTCCATCAAGTGCAACCATGATTATTGCTTACTCGTTACTGATAACTTTTGTCTGTGAGCTTTTCTATCTGAAATCAGGTGTACATTTCGAAGTATTGCTTCCAGCATTTGTACTGGGTTGCTTAATGAAATCCCAACATGAGTCGAAGAAGGATGAAAAGGTATCAACGACGATTGCCGCTTCATTTATGGTGCTGGTTGGCCTTTCGCTACCTTTAATCTTCGGTGAAGTAACACCGATACTGGATACGGAAAGTGTCACCGCTGCAATGGACCCGATTGGTACACGTGAAATCATTAAACACGTACTTGCCATTACCATCATTGCTAACGTAGCTAAGATGTTCCCTCTTTTCTGCTATCGCAAAGAGGCATCAATCAAAGAGCGTTTAGCACTTTCCCTGGCAATGTGTCCGCGCGGTGAAGTTGGCGCTGGTGTCATAATGATTAGCCTTGGCTATGGCATGGGTGGCCCTATCATCACTATCGCAATGCTTGCGCTAGCGCTTAACCTAATGATGACGGGTGGATTTATCATGGCGGTTCGCAAGCTTATCGAACCACAAACAGAAACCATGCCACTGAAGCCGATTCAGTCACAGGTATAACGCTTAGATACTGTTATTAAAAAGAACAGCCCCGATAGTGATATCGGAGCTGTTTGTTGTATGGGAGTTATAGGTTTCGTGAGAGGGTAACGCTATTTTACTTCGTACCTAAGTAGAACTTCATTATCCAAAACAACGTTTGTTGACCAAATGAAGCTCGCTCCAGCACCACTGAATTTCTCAATAAAATTCATGTAAGATTTCTTGTTATTCACACCAATTTCATCTTCTGAGTATTCAGTCGCTTGCGGCCATGAAACTGCGTCAAAATCTTTTGCCATCCAGTTACTTGGAGTTTCCCAGTGAGCTGCATAAGCATTTTCACCGTTATCTGTACCTTGTGTTGTACAGTTTTCCGATAATCGCTTACCATCAACTTCACTCAGGCAACTTAAATCATAGATTGGTGCAGTATAAAATGTCTGTGCTTGCCAGTCGGAACCTGTCACAGTACCGTCACTAAAGCTAGCGATAAAGCCACCATCGCCCGGGTGGAATGCCTTACCACGGTTATCTTCTGTACCTAAACCTAAGTTTTCTTCCCAATCAATTACTTTTACAGCAATCGTGTATGGCTTATTTACTTTGAACTTTACGATACTAGAGTTAAACGGTGTGAAAGGCACAGTGTCTACTGCAACGAGCTGACCATTAATATATAGCTCGAAATAGTTGTCAGCAAAGATGTAACCCGTGATCTCTTCACCATCTGAATCAATAACAGCTACAGGCACAGAAGCTTCATCCACATCAGCTATGCTTTCAGGTGTGATGCTGGCGCACTGTTCATAAAGATCGACTGCTTTTGGCGCAGTTGTGAAATGGTTTTGAGCAGGGACTGTCCATACTTTTCCATCAGCGTCGGCAATTTCACCGATGCCTGCTACACGGCTTCGACCATTCGCGCACTCAAAAAGATTTGTTTCTACTGTTTTTGCAAGACCTTGGGTAATGCTAGCTGAACCTTTGTAATCACTATTGGTTCCAGTTACTGTTGGGTCGGAGGATGGAGAGCAACCAGCCAACAGCAAGGCGATAGACGAAAGAGCGAATACTTGATTGTTTGTGGTAATCATCAATAAAAACCCAGTAGTAAGTATGAAGCTTAAGTGTAGTTTTAGTCTCAACAAACTAATATGTTGAGCCACATAAATAGTTGGCGCATATATTAGACGATGTAATGTAAATTAACGTAAACGATGTGCAATTTTCAGTAAATGGACTTCTACTCCTAGCTTTCATATCTAGTCCTTCGTAACTCATAAATGTCCACGAGTTTGCTGATGGGACAAATTGTCCCACTCTGTTCTAGACTCGGGACAGTTGGCGCTTCATAGCTCGGAATTGCCCCACTCGGCGTTAGGGTTGATATTCACAACATGTGATCACCAAGCGTTCTTCTTTAACTTGTTTTTATCTAACGCTCTAAGTATGCAATTATATACGTATAACATTCATGTGTATTCAAGAGGTAGCTATTGAAGTGACTGTTCAAGATCGTATTGCGGAGGTGCGTGACTTTCTGAAAACACGACTAACCGATATCCACGCGATTCAAGCACATCCAGATAACCTTCCGATAATGCAGGCTGTTCTGTACTCTTCCTTTATCGATGCACTTGGAGCTACACGCTATGGGAGCAACGTCGATACACGTGACCGTTTTACTCGTGTGATCATAGAGCATGGTGATTGGAGTGAAGCTGAGAAAGTTTGCCCAATGCATCTACATCGCTTTTTGGAAATATCGCCAGGCTTACCCGAACTAAAACAACGCATGGCTAATGTAATCGATGATTGGCGAGCGAATCAAGATGGAGTAATTTATTTAGATTTAGCTCCAACAAAAGATGATATAGCTGAACTATGGCCAGATAATGGAGCGAGAAAACACCATAGAAAAACACTAGACCATTTCACTCACGTGAACTTATTGTACGGCATGAGAAATGGGTTGTTACATCAGCAATATGCCGCAAGAGGTTTACCTGCTTGCCCGAAGGAACTAGAAAATGCCCACTACATTTTCTGGAATAGATATGAGCAAGACGGTAGTCTGGAGCTTATCCACCCTTCACGATTTCTTTCAGGCCTATGCGATACTCTGCTTGAAAACGTTATGAATGACTTCGAAGAAAAGAGTAGAAAACCATGGGGTATCGGTCATTTTTCAAACTACTTAATTGATGGGCTGTAGTTTTACAGCTCGTCTTTGCCCCATTCCGCCTTAGTGCGATTACTCAGCAACGAGTTACGTTGCGGAGTTTGCAATACGTGAAGTTATGGCAGACACCAGAACGGCGCTGCACGGGAACTCCCAAAAGTGTGCAAAAAAGAGGACTCTAGACCGTAATTCTCATCTGCATCATTATGCAAGATCACAGAACTGACCAGATTTAACTATCAATTAGATTTCTTCATCACGAAGAGTCAAAACTTCATAACCAGAACTTGTAACTAAAACGGTATGTTCTGATTGGGCAGATAACTTCTTGTCTCTCGTTACGACAGTCCAACCATCTTTCTTGGTTTTCACTTTTGCAGAGCCTTGATTGACCATCGGTTCTATAGTGAATGTCATACCTTCTTTTAGAGTAAGGCCAGAATTTTGTTTACCATAATGAAGAACCTGTGGCTCTTCATGCATCTCCCGACCAATACCATGCCCACAGTATTCTTTTACAATACTGTATCCATGTGATTCGGCATAACGTTGAATTGCATAACCAATATCACCTAGTTTAGCTCCTGATTTTACTTGTTTAATACCTTCCCACATGGCTTCATATGTCACTTTCACAAGCCTCTTCGCGATAGGCGATGCATCAGGCATCACATACATCTTGCTTGAGTCTGCAATGAATCCGTTCTTTTCCAGTGTTATATCTAGGTTAATGATATCTGAGGCTTTTAAAAACTGGGTTCTTTTCGGGACACCGTGGCATACAACCTCATTGATTGATGAGTTTAATACAAACTCATAGTCATACTGCCCCTTGCTTGCTGGTCGAGCTTTGAGTTCATTAACGATATATTTTTCAACAAAGTCGTTGATATCCATCGTGGATAGACCCGGCTTCATGTATGAGTCCAAAGCTGTAAATACCTTTGCTAACAACTTTCCAGATTCTCTCATTAGCTCGATTTCTTCACGACTTTTGATGGATACTAGGCTATTCATTAGTAGCCACCTCATTGTTTTTGATATTTTCTGCCGATACTGAAGCTGATGACATTAACTCTGAAACTAACTGGTTATATGTAAAGTTCGGATGCAACTCTGCCATCATTCCAACCTTTATCCAAAACTCTGCTTGAGAGTTGATAGAACGATTCATGGCACCACTAGCTTTTCGAATCTCCTCGTGAAGACTCTCTGAAATTTTTACAATACCCATAAACACACATTATATATGAAACGTATACACATTATATGCGTTTCACATATCACTTCAATCTAATTTGCTGAAGAGAATCACACAACACTGTCGTAACTCAGCACCTTGTTAGAAAGGAAAAGCCGTGAGGAATAAGCAAGAAACTGCATGTTTAATATAAATTTTTGCATAGAGTAATTTTAGTAACGAGAATAGAGAGTGACAATTTCTGTCCATTTTCTTGCAGATTCGGCATCCTGAAAAGTGGTGCCGTTCTGGTTTTTGGGCTACCAAAAGTTAATTCACGGGTAGATATCGTCCGAAGTGCCTAAATGATTTTTGTCCACAAGTGTTTTAAGTCAGGTATGCATTCCAACGAAGACCGTTGGAACGAGAATAAGCCGATTCAGTCACAGGTATAACGCTTAGATACTGTTATTAAAAAGAACAGCCCCGGTAGTGATATCGGGGCTGTTTGTTGTATGGGAGTTATTGGCTTTACCCTATATTCAAGCACAGCTAACCCCTTGAGCTTTTTTTGTTCCAGTTTTTGCAAAAGCAAAAGTTTGTTCATATTCCTTCAATATCAATTCAAACAGTTCTCTCGAATCCCGGAGATAATTTATAAAAGAAAAGTCATCATAAAGACTATAATGGTTCTAATCAGGTGCTTAAAATCGCCCCATATAAGCCTTCCCTATTAAATCTTCATCCTTGCTTAGCAGGTATTTGCTAATAGAAGCAAGCATTTCTGATTTGTTCTCTTTGAGCGTTCCTTTTATCGATAGTAAATTGGATGCATGGGTACCATCTACATATAAGTCTTCCAGCTCAATATGCTCTAGCAGAATCTTCATTTCTTCTAGTACTTCATAAGGGTCGAGCAACTTAAAGTCACCTTTAACAACTTGTCTATGCAATACAGTACCTTCTATTGGCACAGTTGTTAGTGTTCCTAATAGATAGGGTTTCATTTGGTTGATTAAACAGGCGGTTTTTTTAGCATGAATCTTTGATAGTTCACCACTACCACCCAGCCCAACCATTACCATTGCTACTAATTTGATTCCGGACTTAACAATATTGCCACCCGCTTCAAGCATTTCTTCGGCAGTTACCCCTTTACGTGCTGCTTCTAGCACTTCATCAGAACCTGATTCTACACCCAGATAGGCCATGGTCAGTCCTGCTTTCCTTAACTGCCTTAGTTCTTTCCGTGTTTTACTCAGTGTACTTTGAGGGCCTGCATAAGTACTTACATGACTTAGCTTTGGAAAAGCAGAGTAAAGCTCGGACAAAATTTCTAGCAGCATATTTGTGGACAGTGAAATCGCATCTCCATCGCTTAAGAACACTTTTTCAACTCTAGAACCAAATGTCTTTTTTGCTACCTGTATGTCTTCTCTAAGTTCTTCGATAGTTCGAACTCGATAACGCACATCCTTGTACATCGAACAATAGGTACATTTGTTATAAGAACAGCCAACAGTGCATTGCAATATGTACGCATCAGCTTCTGGTGGCGGACGATAAATATTACCTTCGTATCTCATTTATCACCTCATGCCAAATACTGATATTTGGCAATGTACTGGTTATAAATCGGATAGATAAGACGAGTGATTCTTTTGACTTAGTCGTCTATGACTATCTGATTTTGAACAAAAAGGCAGCCTTGATATTTCCTTGAGGCTACCTTCGATTAATTAAGCTTCACTATTATTTTGCAAGCTCACCAGCTGCGTCTATAAAGATACCTTGAATATCTTTTGCCTCACGCTCGGTTTGTCCACCATGCTTAAGAAAAGCTGATATGATTGCTTGAGTCTTGTCTTCTTTTGCACGTTCTAGGAAGTAGCGTAACTCCAGTTCTGCACCTGCGTTTTCATCTTTAATTGATGTCTCGATGATCTCTTTGTACATCACGATATCTCTAATTTCTAACTGACTAATCACACCAAGAGCTTGAGCTAGGTAGACATCCATTTCCGCTTTAGGTACATATTGAGTAATAATGTTCAGCTTTTCTGCTTGCTGAGCTGTAAAGTCATTACCAACAAGCAGCGCTTGTAATGCTTTGTTTTTGCCCATTCTTCTCGCAAAATGCACCGCACCTTGGCCACCTGTTGGAATGTTGACATGAATTTCTGGCTGAGCAAATGCAGCGTTTTCTGTGCCGTAAGCCAAATCGCAGGCCATTACAAATTCATTACCACCTCCACGTGCAACACCGTCAACCACTGCCACAGATACCTGCTTCATTGATTTGATATTGGCAATCATATGATTAAACTCGATAGATGCAGCTTGACCACCCTGAGTTCCGTTGATCACATTAAGATCTAAGTGAGCTAAAAAGAACTGCTCGTGAAGTGATTTGAATACCACCACTTTTGTATCGCGGTCACCTTTCAGCGAGATAACAAACTTGTTGATCTCATTAATCAGATCAATCGTAAGAATATTCACTGGTGGATTATCAATAGCGACTGTCGCAATGCCATTTTTCTGGGTAATAGATAGTTTGTTCATAGAGCTTTTCCTCACTTGATTAAATGGGCTTTTTCAACTTAGCCCTCAACATGTAGTCACTATAAGTTTGTTATAGGTGAAGAAAAATAATAAAATTGGCACATTATTGGTGCTTTCAATGCAACAAAAGGGTAGGTATGGATTTTTCAAGTCGATTATTGCTTCTTCTTGAGGTTGTTGAACTTGGTTCATTTACTAATGTCTCCGAACAAAGAAATGTCGATCGATCGGTTGTATCGAAACATATAAGTCGATTAGAGGATGAGCTTGGTGTTCGCTTATTAAACCGAACTACCCGCTCACTATCTTTAACCGCTGCTGGAAATGAAATGGTGAACCAAGCTAAATCATTAAGGGCTTTGTTAAGCGACACTCATCGACTCGCACAGAATTACCATGCTGTTCCTAAAGGTGTATTGCGGGTAACCAGTTCAACCTTATTTGGGCGTCAATATGTTCAACAAGCGGTGCTGGTATTTCAGCAACAATATCCCGATGTTGATATTGAATTACGTCTAGAAGACCGAGTTGTGGATATGGTGAGAGAAGGGTTTGATATAGGCTTTCGTATAGGCAAACCCAAAAACTCTAGTTTGATTACCAGAAAAATAGCTCGTAACAGGTTATTGATTGTCGCATCCCCTGAGTTTATTCAAAAGCACGGAGAGGTCGAAACGGTTGAAAAACTGGAATCATTACCTGCCACAGTTTATGCAGCTCCGGGACTTTTGATCGATAAATTCAGGTACTTAGATGGCAACAAAGAGAGCAAGTACTTTCAGCTGAAGGTTGCATACAAAGTAAATGATGTTGAAATGGTCACGAAAAGTGCGGTTGCGGGCAATACACTAGCTGTAGTAACAGCGCAGATGATTGAACACGAAATCTTGGAAGGCAAACTTATCCCAATAATGACACAGCTTCATTTAGACGACTTTGGTACTTTTTATTCTGTGTACCCTCATCGAGATGCCCCCATTAAAACCAAACTATTCATTGATACGCTCAAATCCATTGTTGGAGAAGATGTACCGATATGGGAAAAACATATCCCTAATTTTGAAAACATGTATGGTCGAACGGGATAGAGTGTTTTTCACATTAATTTCTGGGAACAATATTCAAGATATTGGCGTTAGAGGTAAATTAAATATCTCTAGCTTGTAAGTTTCTCATTGGAACAAAGGTTTTTTGGCGAGTGTGCGCGAGGGTTGTTTTAGTTCTTGCTATAACTACAGCTTTCGCAAACTCAACAACGGATTACGTTGCTGAGTAATCATTCTAAGGTGCGCAGGAGCAAAAATAAGCCAGATCAACCTATCAGACCTGATTTCATCATATTTTTGGAAGTTAGCAGGTTGAGCTTTAGCCATTCCCCCTAAACAAATCTGGCTTGTGCGTATTCGGATGCTTCTTCTTTAACAGCGGTAAATACCGGGTTGTTTTCAAGGTGCGGAGGGTAGTACATGCTGATATCGCACACAGGTTGCTGTACCACTTCATCCAGATGAATTTCGACAAGTTGACCGTTTTCAACATAGGGCCTTGCGACTTCGTTAACCAGAATGGCCCAACCGTCGACTTTTAATAGCTCTACAAGTACATCGGTATTGCTGATGATATGGTTATCTGCTGAAACGCAGAAATACTCCGGGTTCCAATTGTACTGATTTTCGGTCACATACTGTTTGTGGCTCTGAAGGTCATTAATCGTGATGTCTTTGTTATGAACAAGCGGACTGTCTTTACGCGCATAAGCCGACATTCTTTCACCACCCAAAGTGACAAATCCAACGGGTTCATTTTTAAGCAGGCTGGAGTGGCGTTGAGTCAGTGAGAGACAATCGCCTCCTTTAACGAGCTGCTCAAGCGCCTCATCTGTGTTTCGGTGCAGCCAGTTAACTTTGATGTATGGAAAACTCTCGTTAATCCTTTTGTTGAGCTGGATGATCAACGCTAGCGGGATCAGAGTATCGTGATAGATAGTCAGTTCAGAGATATCACTGGAATGAAACTCCAGAAGCGACGCGTCCAGTTGCTTGGCACTCATTCTGGTTAGCTGTGCTCGGTCGTAAATGAGGTTAGCGGCTGCTGTGGGTTGCAGACGCTTGCCCACGACATCAAACAATTTCACATCATAGATATCCTCTAGAGTTGAAATGTGTTCTCGAATGGTTGTTCTGTCTTTGCCGAGTTCCTTGGCAGCACCACTAAAACTACAGTGTTCATAAGCGGTACAAAAAGAGTCGATATTAACCAGTGAAAGCACTTCAAACTCCTAAATTATTTATGATGGGAAAACTCCATCATATTCGCTTTCTATGTTAGGCTCCACGTATACAGAACAGTATTTGTAAACGAATATTAATGGTGTAACTAATTGATAATGTGAATGTTATGTTTGTTTTCGTAACATTCACATGGTAAATGATTTCTGGGTTTCTATAGGGGTAGGAAGGCTTATTCACGTGAGTAACTCGTTAATAAAAGCAACGCGCCTAGCGTTAACCAGCACCGTTATTTTGCTAAGCAGCACTGGTGTTGCGAAAACAAATGATTGGGGATTAGGCGGTGTTGTTCGCTCGGCCAGTATTCCATACGGTAGCGCATTAGGTGATACCACTGTGACCAGCTTTTCTCCACTTTTCTATTATGAAGGTGAGTATGTCTATGCTGACGGAGACGAGTTTGGTGTGCGCCTTCTAGAAGCCGAAGATGTGACGTTTTTTGCTAAAGTGGAGACCCGTTATGTCGATATACCGAAAAATATTCAGAATAAGGCAGGCGGCGATAGTGGTGACTTCGGACTTATGGCTGTTTACCCGTTAGATAAACAATGGGATCTCTCTGCCAGTATTATGTGGGACTCGGATATTTTCGCTCACTCTCAACTTGGTTTAAAAAGCACATATAGTTTCGGAAAGTGGGATGTCACCCCTGAGTTTCTCCTTAGGTTTAAGAGCGACGATTTTAACTCTAAATATTATGCATTTCATGAGTATACCGGTGAAACCATCGGTAGTGGGGTAGATGCGACTGCGAGTCTGGATGCACGTTACCATGTTTACTCCAACTTCTATCTGCTGGGCGGTGTTGGAATCACTTTTCTGGATAGTGAAGCGTACAGTTCACCGGCTGTTGACGATCGAGTACAGGGCGAGTTCTACTTTGGCATTGGATTGTTTAATGAAAAAGGTGCTCCTTCAAAACAACTCTCAAATAAGCCCTATATAAGAGTCGCTCATGGATGGGGAACGTCTTCAAATATGGGTGATATTTTGCTGCGTTGGGATATCGAAAAAGATCCGTATAACAATCAGTTGTCGTCCGTTTTTTACGGTCATCCGGTAGCAGATAGTTTGCTTGGCTTTGATCTGGATATCTACCTGACAACAGGTATTGCTCATCATTACTCTTCTGAAGTGCAGAGTCGAAGTACGGAAGGTGTGTTCGCTGTTAAGGCATATTACGATTTCTTGTGGCCAACAAAATGGCGCTTTGGTGTGGCTGAAGGGGTATCGTATATCGATAACGTGACATACCTGGAGGAGACAGACAACACAGGGAATGGCTATGAATCTAGTAAGCTGATGAACTATCTGGACGTATCTCTGGATGTCAACATTGGTGATTTGATTAACAAACCAGATTATAACAATCTATGGCTTGGATACTCTCTCCATCATCGTTCGGCAATTTTCGAAACTTCTTCCCGTTTTGGCCGCATAAAGGGTGGTAGCAATTACAACACGATTGCCCTTACCTATGAGTTTTAACCAGATAAATTAAAACAGCAGACGTTCAGAGTCTGCTGTTTATCTCTAAAGTTACGTTGTTTTTTAGTGCGTTTTACTTTTGCTCAATACCACCAAGCAGTACAAGAGTTGGTTTTTTGTATAGCTTAGAAGCGATGGTCTGAACCTTGATGATGCCATCTTCAACAAAGAAGGTGTCTGTACCATAGATAGGTGCGTTTTCTTCAGAAGGGGTAAAGTTCCATGTGATATAGATAGTGCGGTCGTCTACGATAGCTGGGTCAATTGCGTTAGAGCCGTGGTCAAATCTCTTGAACAGGTAATTAAATACTGCACGGATTTTCTCTGGCCCTTGGAACTTAAAGTTGTTTACGATCATTAGAGAGTCATCATTATAGTGCGCTCCAATTCCATCAAGATCGCGAGCTACCCATGCGTCGATGTGCTCTTGCCAAACTTTGTTTGTTGCATCCGTAGAAGCTGCTGTCGCTGAAAAAGTTGATACACCAATAATTAAAGCAGCGAGCGCTGTAACGTATTTAGTCAGTTTCATTGTAGGGTTCCTTTTATTTAATTTTAATTCATGCCATTGAGTTAGCGATATCAATTAAATAATCTTTCATTTTAAAAATAAACAAAAACAAGTAAAAATTAGTGTTTGTTTGATAATGTCGAATAAAATGTAGGCAGAGAACAATTATTGGTAAATATAGCCATGAGATAAGGTTGGCTTGATAACTAATAATTTTCATATTTTTTGTTATTGTAATAAAAGGAATAAATGGTTTGCGAGTGCTTACAAACTGGTGTTGGTTGTGTAGGTTGATTGATATTATTAGGAAAAGTAAAAAGTCGTGGTTTTTATAGGATATAAATCGATTGGCCGAATTAAATTACCATCGCTTGTTTTTGAAAAATATACGCGTAATGCGATAGTTTTGGAGTAGTGAGCTCCTGGGTTGGACCGCTCATTCCGGCTGCGGCAATTAAATTTCCATCCCGATAAAGAGGGATAGACATACAGCTTAGACCGATCTGCGCCCCTCCGTGATCGATAGAAAATCGCTGATGTACGATCTTATCCAACTTCTGTTCAAGTGTAGCGTCAAGCTTTCCGGCTTTGCGCAGGCTTCTTCTTAAATCCTGTTCTTCATCGAGCGCGACAAATAACTTTCCTATTGCTGAAGTTGTGAGCCCTTCTCGTTTTCCTCTGGGACTTCTGATGGTCAGAGGGTTATCACCTTCAATGGCTTCAATGTAGATGTACTCGCGAGTGCCACATGGCACAGCAAGATACGCAGTATGTCCTGTTGTTGTTGCCATATCCCGAATCAATGGTGTGTACTTTTGTCTGAGTTCGTCATAGGTTCGCTCCAAAGAACGAGAGAGTTCACCTAGCCTTAGTCCCAGTCGGTAGCCATTGTTCGTATTGCTAATGTAACCCATTGCAGCCATCGTATTGAGCAAGCCATGTAATGTGGTTTTATTGATACCTAGCTCTTGAGACAGTTGTTGAAGAGGTACCGCGCTATCGCAGGCAGCTAGTGCTTCCAGGATAAGAAAGGTTCTTTCGACTGATTGTATTTTCTTGGTTTCGTTAATCATGTCTTTATCTGGTTACGCGGATTTAAAGTGTAATTTATTAATTATAGGTACATACCGTTCTTTATAAAGGGTTTTGGGCGGGCAAATCCAGTAGCGGAGAACGATTTTGGTAGGTTGATCAGCCCGTTCGATAATATCGAACAACAGATTATCCAGACTCTCAAAATTTTCACAATGAAACGGTTGGTTTTTTATTGTTTTCGTTTATTATTGCATTTCACGGGTATGCAGATTGAGGTATAAAAATGCAGTTTAAAGGTCTTTTGTTTGATCTGGACGGGACACTGGTAGATTCTAATGCTGCAGTTGACCGCTCCTGGATGATGTGGTGTCAGCGTAATGACATCGACTTTGCGGTTGCTTCGAAGGTGTATCATGGCAGGCCAGCAGGAGACACGATCAAAGAGCTGCTTGATGGTTGCACAGAAGAAAAAGTCGCGGAAGAGATCCTGTGGCTTCAGAATCAAGAAAGTACGGATGTTGAAGGTGTTATTGCACTTCCAGGTGCGATTGAATTTCTTGATAGGCTCTCTGAGCTTAATATCCCATGGGCGATTGTTACGTCTGGAACCTTGCCTGTCGCTACTGCCCGAGTTAAAGCGGGTAATATTCCACAACCACCGGTTTTGATCACACCGGAATCTGTTAAACGAGGTAAACCTGATCCTGAACCTTATCTGCTTGGAGCCAGTAAACTAGGGCTGGATGCGAAAGATTGTATTGTGTTCGAAGACGCACCATCAGGCTTGCTTGCGGGAACGGCTTCAGGCTCAAAAACAGTTGGAATTCTCAGCCAGTTTGAGGCTGATCAATTACCTTCTGCGGATGCTTATGTTTCTGCGATGGAGAAGGTCGAAGTTGTTGGCAGTGAAGGTGAGTGGAAGCTTCAATTCAGTTAAGTTTCTGAGCCTTCTTTAAGTGGTAGTTTTTAGCATGTCGATATAAAGTATTTTGTGTCTCAGCTATTGGTATGTCTGTTCTGAAGAAATGGCTGATAGTATCGATGATCTGCTCGTGTATTTCAGCAGGCAGAGTCTGATGAAAATTGAACGAGGGAACAAGTTTCCCTTGTTTTGCTAACGCCATAGATTCTTTAGCACATTGATTAAAGCCAGTTTCTGAAACATCCAGACGGGCAGGTATCGACCCCTTGTTCAAACTGAACTTTTTCTGCACCTCTTTGTTCATCATGACGCTGGCGAGTTGCATCTGACCTTCTATGTCCATATGGCCTGTTTTGGGAAATGCAAACGCATCTGAGTTGACCAGAAATAGGTGCTCGGTATTTGGTACAGGGCGACACAGAAATCCATTTTCGCCATAAGGTATGTTCTCAGAAAGGTAGACACCATTCACCCAGTCTCCCATAAAGTAAATAGCGGCATCTCCCTGGATAATCATGTTTGCAGCCTGTAACCAATCCCGGTTTTGCTTGCTATTATCCGTGTACTGACTAACCTTACGAAACGTATGCAAAACTTCAGTCATCGTACTGGATTGAAACGCTTTTTCATCCAACTCTATTAGTGCTTTTTTATAGAAATCAGCGCCGCCAATACTCAGCAAGATCGATTCGAACAGAGTACCTTCCTGCCAGCTATATCCTCCGATGGATACAGGAATAAAACCTGCTTGTTTAATGACGTCTGCAGCGACAAAAAACTCTTCCCATGTAGTGGGTATGTCTGCGCCAGACTGTTCAAAAACCTTTGGATTGAGCCACATCCAGTTCACCCTTTGCAGGTTTACCGGAACCGCGACATATTGACCGTTGTGCTTAACGTTGTTGTTGATGACTTCCGGAAGTAACGATGACCAGTTCTCACTCGTGGCGACTTCATTCAAAGGTAGAAGAACCCCTTTTTCCGCCCATTCTCTCACTGCGGGTCCACCATAGGTTTGTATGGCATGAGGGAATTGATATTGACTGATACGAGAGCGAAGGATTTCTGTCATGTTCCCGCCAGCACCTCCTTCGAAAGTGTAATCAATCCACTTATACCCCTTGTCACTCAGTGCATTACGATAAACATCAACCATGTTTTTTTCATAGCCGAACGTCCACCAGTGAGCAACCTCCAACAACTTCCCTGAATCCTGAACGATCTCATATGCCGTTCTTAATTTTCCTACAAGCTCAGAAGAAGTCTTTTTGCTAACCGCGATGTACAAGTCATGGGGTGGGCTTTCCGGCATTGGTAGAGCCTGATAATCTTCAAGTGCGAGATTATTTAAAGTTTGACGGTTGTATGTGTCGATATAATGGTTAAACACCAGTTCATCTGTGGCAATCAAATCTATCCGGTTATTCTCTAGTTTCAGAATATTTTGAGTGCCGTCAGTCACCTCATGAACCTTTGGAAATCCCAATCGTTTTAGTTCATTTTCTGCATAGCTACCCCGCACGACACCTATGTCGTACTGTTTAGCTTCTTCCAGAGTAGTAGGCTCAATTGTCTTTCTGGATGCCTTTTTGAGGAAAGATATCCTTTGGCTTGCGATTTTTCCTATCCAATGAAAGTTACTTTCGAGATTATCGTTACGTGATATCGGATAGATCAAAGTGTCAGAGTTATTGGAAGCGATAAATACGCCTCGCTTCAGAGGATAAGACTCAATAGGCGAATTTGTACCTAACTCTTTTAGCATAGAAGTAACAAGCTCTGTGGCGTAACCAACTTGCTTGTTATCTTGCTTCATACTGTATGGAGGGAGGTTATAGGTAATGATTTTTAGCGGTTCGCTTGAGAAGGTTTTCCCGCTGAACAATAGAGGCAGGAAGAAAATGGCTGAAATTATTCGCATTTTTCCTCCTGATTTGCGTTTAGATAATTAATTAATCATAGCACGTAACTGATCCATCATTTTGTAGGATCCGGCATAAAACGGTGTTCTTTGGTGAAGCATTTCTGGTTGAATATCCAGAATATCTACTGAGCCATTGGTTGCCGTTCCTCCTGCTTGCTCCACCAGAAATGCCATCGGGTTGCATTCGTAAAGCAGACGCAGTTTCCCTTGCTTTAACTCCTTAGTCGCTGGATAAAGGTAGATCCCACCTTTGAGCAGGTTTCTGTGTATATCAGCGATCAACGAACCAATATATCTTGAAGTGTATGGGCGTTTTTCTTCGGGCTTTTGTTCCTGACAAAACTTAATGTACTTCTTTACTCCTTCTGGAAACGCAAGATAGTTTCCTTCGTTTACCGAATAGGTTGCGCCTGATGAGGGGACTTTCATATCAGGATGAGAGAGTAAAAAACTCCCTAGTACGGGGTCATAAGTAAAGCCGTTAACCCCCGCTCCAGTGGTATAGACAAGTACGGTTGATGACCCGTAAATAATATAACCAGCAGCAACCTGCTTTCTGCCTACCTGAAGAAAATCGCTGAGCTGAGGTGGAGTACCCACAGGTGATACACGTTTGTAAATCGAGAAAATAGTACCAACTGAGGTATTCACATCGATATTCGAAGAACCATCCAGAGGATCCAGCAATACGACATACTTAGCGTTTTTGTTTAGCTCACCGTTGAAGATAATTGCTTGCTCTTCCTCTTCACTGGCGATGCCACAGACTTGATCTCTGCGTTCAAGTGCATTCTTAAATACATCGTTAGCATAGAGGTCGAGTTTTTGCTGCTTCTCTCCCTGAATATTTTCATCCCCGGTATCTCCGAAAATATCTAGTAGTCCGGCACGGTTGATTTCGCGATTAACCACTTTTGCGGCGAGAGCGATAGAACTCAAAAGAGATGAAAGCTCTCCGGTTGCGTGGGGAAAGTCTTTTTTCTTTTCAACAATGAACTCACCTAATGACTGTGAACCCGGCATAGAAGCTCCTGTTAGCGTATTTGGAAAATAGATAAAGAAAAGGCTGGTCAGTTGACCAGCCTTTGTAGATGATTTCGAAATTATGCGTTTTCTTTTACTGCTGAAGATGATTCAGCTTTATTTTTTTTGATCTTGTCGAAGATCCAGATAATCGTGAAGATTGGCAGGATTACCAGTGGTACTACCGAGATTGCCTGGAACGATTCAACCGATGCAATGCGAGTTACTTCTTCCATCATTTCTGGAGAAAGAGACGCTAGTTTATCTGCACCGCCAGCCGCTTCTGCACGAGCCTCATCGAAGATGGCACCCATCTGTGGAAGTACGAACTGGATAGACAGACCACCTGCGAAGCCCAGAAGACCAAGAGCCAGTGCACCACCGTTAGGGAAACGCTCAGTGATGATACCCTGCATAGTTGGCCACATGTAACATACACCGATACCCCAGATAGTTGCAGCAAGGAATGCTGGTAGTGGAGAGTCAGCAATACTTAGTGCATAAAGACCTGCCGCAGCGAATACACAACTTACCGCCATAAGGCCAACAGATGAGATGTGCTTAAATACCACACCAGCAAAGTTACGCAGTACAAACATCAGACCACTAACGTAAACCAGTAGAAGAATACCCTTCATGCCTACGATGTTAGATAGAGCAACGTTTACCCACTGACCTGGTGCAAGTTCTGATGCAGCAGTCAAGAACATACAAGCCCAGAATACCCAGAATAGAGGACGACGAACTAACTCAAGTACCATGTCTTTGTAGCTTACGCCATTTGCAACACGCTCCGTTACAGGGAATTCAATACCTAGCGACCATTTCACCATTAGAAGCGCAGGAAGGAATAGTAGAATAAGGTTAAGCTGCCAAGGCAAACCAATAGCACTGAATAGCACGCCTGCCAGGCCACCAACAACGATACCCGCTGGCCACCATGAGTGAAGAACATTCAGGCGATGAGCTTTTTCTTCCGGGAACAATGCGGCGATCATCGGGTTCGAGGCGGCTTCTACCGCTCCCCAGCCTAAACCGGTAAGTAGCAAACTACACCAAACGATAACAACCGACATATCAGTAACTGGCATCATTGCTGCTGCAAGTAGGCCAGCTGTACTAGCGATATAACCAAATGCAGATAGAAGAAGCATGCGCTTCATGCCCATCCAGTCAACCAGCATACTACCGAATAGCAATGTTAGGGCAAAACCGGTGAAGGTTGCACCAAGTGCCTCACCAACCATAGAGGCAGAGCTCATGATGTCTATCTTGTCGTAGATATCTGCTTGTAGATCTGGAGCGATGTTTGCGCGAACCGCGAAACCCAGACCTATCATAAAGATAGAGAGGTTACCGATTCTAAACAGTAACTTTTTGTTCAGTTCGTTATTCATAATCTATTTCCTAGTTTGTAGGGTATTTCTAGTTACTTTTTTAGAAAGAGCGGCTTTCATATCCCCCGATAAAGCCGAACTCTCTAATTCCTTTCATGACGCATTCAAAATGTGAATTAGAAGAAATGACGTCATGTAATTTTCATTTCGAAAATACTATAGATCTATTTTTTCCAAATGAAAAACAGTTCTTTTATATGTTTGTGTTGTTCGTCATGTTTTTGTGTTTTACAAAGCGTAAAGAAGATTAAAGCGTGATCTAGAACACTAAATAGTCATTTTATGTCCAGTAAACGCTGTTTTTGACGAGATTAGCATCGAGGAATAAGAGAAATTAAATGCAAAAATAAGATAACTAATTGGTAAAAAGGTGAGCTGAGTGAGATCTTTTACAGTGTAAATACTGCCTTTTTGCATTTTTCATGATTTAAGTCAAAAGAGATCAAAAATATAATTTTCGAAATAAAAAGTGAGTGTACACTGAAACTGATAATAAAAATGTCAGGTTATACCACTCGAACAAGTGATTTTTTGTTGGGAAGCAGTAACCATTATCCCGATGATGGTTGCTGCATTTTTTTATAACGGACATGTAAACAGTTGCAGTAAATGAGGGAACAAGATGAATGTCGACTTGATGCAAACAATGACGCAAGGCCCGGCTTACGATGGCAAACCAGCACAACTCTTTGAGTTAAAGAATGCTAATGGAATGGTTGTAACCTTAATGGATATTGGAGCAACCTGGCTGAGTTGTAAGCTACCGCTCAACGGTGTTCAGAAAGAAGTGCTTCTGGGTGTTGGTAATATGCAAGACTTTAAAGAGCATACGACTTATCTTGGCGCGACTGTGGGAAGATACGCTAACCGAATTGCTGGTGGCAGATTTAGTGTTGGGGAAAAAAGTTATCAGACTCCCTTGAATCAGGGAGAAAATATCCTTCATGGTGGCCCGGATGGTTTTAACAAAAGACGCTGGGATGTTGCTGAGCTAACCGACAATAGCATCCTATTTGTTTTGATATCTGCTAACGGTGATCAGGGATTCCCGGGTGAGCTAAAAGTAACGGTTACCTATACCCTTACAGATCAGAATGAAGTGAGTATTCGTTATACATCTACTACAGATAAGCCAACCCCTGTTAACCTGACCAACCATGCCTATTTCAACCTTGAAAATGCAGAAGAGGGGAGTGATTGCCGAAATCACAAGGTTAGAATTAATGCCAGATATTTCTTACCAACCGACGAAAGCGGCATTCCATTGGGAGAGTTTGAGGCTGTAAAAGGAACGAACTTTGATTTCATGAGTTCGAAGGTAGTGAGTCAGGACTTTTTGGCCGATGAGTATCAGGTAAATGCTAAAGGCTACGATCATTCATATATCTTTAGCCCTCTACGAGACATAAAAGAGCCTGTTGCGGAGATTGAAAGCCCCGATGGTTCTATATCCATGCAAGTATTTACAGATAAGCCTGCGATGCAGTTTTATACGGGCAACTGGAATGAAGGTACTCCTCGAAGAGTAGGAGGGACTTATGAAGATTATTCAGGAATGGCATTTGAGACACAGTTCTTACCAGACGCTCCAAACCATCCTGAGTGGCCACAACCAAACCCGATACTGAATCCAGGTGAAGTGTATCAGTTTAAGACCAAGTACAAGTTTTTGTTCTGAGTTCCTTTTTCTTAGCTTATTGGATTTTACATAACGCCAGCAACAATTGTGTGCTGGCGTTTTTGTATTCTATTGAAGCTGTGAAGATTTGATAATGTCGAATCTTCGCCTTTATTTTCATGACCTACGACATTTGTTTCGTGACCGGATTATTATCTGCCGGTATTTCGTTTCTCATTTAGGAGTATAAGATGTCTACAGTTTTAATTACCGGTGCTAATCGCGGTTTAGGCTTGGAGTTTGTTCGTCAATATGCACAAAAAGGGTGGCATATCCTCGCGGCTTGTCGCTCACCAGAAAGTGCTAATGAGCTAGGAGCAATAGCAAAGGATGTAAGTAACATTGAACTGCTAACACTGGATGTAACGAAAGAGTCTGATATCGATGCATTGGCAAAGAACTTAGCGGGAAAGGCCATTGATCATCTGATTTTGAATGCGGGTGTTTTAGGGGCTGATTGCGCCACACTAGGTGAAATGACGCAAGCCAAATGGCTGGAAGTCTTGACTATCAATACCGTTGCTCCGGCACTGTTGATTCAGGCGCTTCGTGACAATGTTGCGTCAAGCGAGCTTAAAACGATTGTGGGTATATCCACTCGAGTGGCAAGTATTGGAGACAATGGTTCAGGTAATATGTACAGCTATCGCACTTCTAAAGCTGCCCTGAACCAGATACTGGTATCTGCAGCGCAGAACCTTCGCGAACAGGGAGTTAAGACCCTGGCGATTCACCCAGGTTGGGTACAGACCGATATGGGAGGTCAGGATGCAACCTTTACCGCGAAGGAGAGTGTTTCAGGCATCATTAACGTTGCTGAAAACTTAACCCTTGAAGAGTCAGGCAGTTTCCGCGTGTTTGATGGCTCGACGGTTGAGTGGTAATTAGTAGATTAACAAAATATTTTATAAACAATAAGTTGGTAGGTATAAATGAAAAATGAAGTAAATCTGTTGGTGACACTGCGTTCCACAGAAGACAAAGTAGAAGAAGTCAAAGAAGTACTGGGCACGCTATGTAGACTGAGTCGTGAGGAAGAGGGATGTCTGGAGTACCGCTCTGCGAAAGCAGAGGGAGAACCTGTCTTCTACATCAAAGAATGTTGGGCTGATGATGCCTCTCTTAAGGCGCATGAGCAAACGGCACATTTCTTAGAATGTGGCCCCAAACTTGGTGCATGTTGTACATCGGTTGATATCAATCGTGTCGTTTGGGAAATTATTTAATAATTCGAAACAATTAAATTTAGACCTTTATTTACCCATTTATAAATAAAGGTCTTTAATATTATATCGATAATAAATAGGACCTTACCTTATTCTTTCTATTTGATTATTTTAACTACGATTTTGATCCACAAAAAAACTGTGGTTTATTTGATTGCAGTTCAATTGATATAAAATAACGTTCTGTTAATGTCTCATCCATGTTGGCTAAAAATTTACATTGGAGGTGAACATGAAAATCGACAACAATGATGAATTATCAAAGAAACTTCAAGTTGTTATACATTGGTCGGTAAGAATACTGTCTATTATAATGGTTTTTGTAATTGTCATGGGGGTTTTGGATGTAGCCTGGACTATATATCAAAAGCTGATAACGCCGCCAAAATACATTTTGACGATATCGGATATGTTGGCAACATTTGGAGCCTTTATGGCCGTGCTTATTGCCATTGAGATCTTTATAAACATTACAATTTACTTAAGAGAAAATGTAATTCATGTAAAGATAGTGATGGCTACGGCTTTGATGGCGATAGCTCGTAAGGTAATCATAATAGACATAGATTCGCTTGGTCCTATGTACCTAATAGGTATTGCTGCAGTTGTGATAGCGATGAGTGCGGGTTACTGGCTGATACATCAACTTCCAAATAAGAGCCATAGTGACGAGTAATAATAGCAATTTTATCTTGTGTTAATTTTATTAAATGCAATAAATTCAATTTCATTATAAGTGATAAGGTTAATTCCTTAATTGTAACAGAAAGTAAATATATGTATTTCTAAATTATAAATAGAATTACATTCCATTAAATATCAGTTACTGTTTTATTTCATGAAGTGAGCTGGTTTACCACGCTGTTATGGGTTACTTTTATTCTAGAATGTAATTGATTGTTTTGACGAGGTGTTGATATGATTTTTAATAATTTTTTATTACCACTTGCTTACGAGCAAGATATTAACCATGAGTATGAGCAGTTATTAAAGTACGCAGATATTTGCTCAGGGAATGTTACTCTTTTAACTGTTATAGAAAATCTGGATGAAATCAACGAAATAGCCAAGTATTCAGTCAGTGCCCTAAATATTCTTGAAGAGTCGAGAAAAAAGAATCTGGAACATTTGGAAACGATCGTGTCCGGATTAAATGGGCAATATCCAAATATAAAATTCCATATTTCTGTTCGAACGGGCATTGCGTTTGTTGAAATAATTAAAGCTGCGAAAGAGGTTAGTGCCTCGCTGATCGTCATCAAAACAAGAGATGGTTCAGATAAGGGTAGTAACACACTTCACTTAATGCGCAAATCAGAAGTTCCTATCTGGGCTGTTAACTCAAGCTTGGGACCAGCTAAAAAAGTGGTTGTAGCGGTAGATGTGGGAAGAGAAGAGCTTCAGGAGTTCAATTTCAAGCTCGTTAAGTCTGCTTTAGATCTTAGTAGTGTTTATGAAGCTGAGCTGGTTCTATGCCACGCATGGCAGTTAGAACATGAAGGTTTTCTTCGAAAATGGGAAAGATATGAGGACTTAGACATAGCCTTGCTGATGGAAAATATGAGGGATGATCGTATTGCGCGTTTGCAAAACATAGTTGAGGTGCTTGGCGCACAGAACAACCGAGTTAACTACACGTTATTAGAAGGCAATGCTCGTGAATCTATCCCTCAGTTTGTGGCCAGAGAGTCGGTAGATATGGTGGTGCTTGGTTCTATGTCCAGAACAGGAATCGCGGGATTTCTTATGGGTAACACTGCTGAGAGTTTGCTTAACAAGATAGATTGCTCTGTGCTCACCCTTAAACCAGATGATTTCAACTCACCGGTATTAAAAAATTAGCCTTGTCTAAACGGGTCTTTCGGCTGAGCCATGACTACCATGGTGACGCCGAGAGCTTAATCTCTCATTTACTGTTCAATATGCCTGAGAAATCCAAAATTAGTGGAAATTGTTTCTATACTCAATAAACGACCACTTTAAAAATACAATCAGGATGTTATGAGCGCTAGAAACAAACTTCTATTATCTACAGGAATACTGATAGCCGTTATTGTTGCAGTGCTATCTATACTTGCTTATAGCCAAATCAGTTCCTCTTCAACCAGAGATTATCGAAATAGCTTGTCCAATAAATCTTTCCTTATCGCTAAGGCGGTGGAAGGGAAAGTAGAGAGCTATTTTATTGCTCTTGAAAGTCTGGGTGCAGCACTGGATATCAACCAAGGGAGTGTTGTTGTTGACGACAAAGCGCTCGATTTATTAGTCGATAACAAGAACCGAATGAAGGTGCTGAATTTCTTTATTGGCATGCCTGACGGTACAACTTACGATGCTGCTAACCGTGGAGTCATTCCCAACTTCAACGCGAAGCAAAAGCAGAGAGAATGGTTCATCAAAGGTATGTCTGGTGCTCCTCGTACGGTCACTAATCCGTTTTTGGCCACGACAGGTGATTTGACCATGGCTATTGTCACTCCAGTTAAAGAAGCAGGGAAAATTGTAGCTGTCCTTGGTATGAGCTTGAAGATGAGCGACATCACTGATTTTGTTAATGAGCTGTCGCCTCAAAGAAACCTCTTTGTTGCCCGAGAAGATGGTTTTCTTATGGCTGCGGCCTATCCGGATTACGTCGGTAAGAACTTGTATGAGTTGAGACCCACGTACAAACAGTATGCTAATCAGGATACCAGTGAGCACTCATACTCAGTTCCTGAACTAGGTGATTTTTACGGTGTGTCTTCCAAAATTAAGTCACTAAACTGGACGGTTTGGGCTTGGGCAAAATGGGTTGATATTAATGCAACCTCCGATTCTGCTGTCAAAACAAATCTGATTTCAGGAATTATTTTTATTGTTCTTGGAGTTGCAGCGGTTTACTACCTAATTACAGTCTTGATGTACAAACCGATTGGTGGGGAACCGAATGACATTAGAAAGTTAGTTGACCGCATCGCCAACGGTGATCTGACTGATGTCCCTCAGGAAGATGCTAACACTGAGGGTGTATATCGCTCTACTCTAAAAATGGCAAACAGTCTCAAAGGTATTATTTCAGACATCAACGAATCCTCCAGTGATCTCTTAAAGGCGTCAACACAGCTTGGTGATTCTTCGTCTAAAGTAGGCAATGCATCTAAATCACAAATGATGCAGCTCGAACAGGTCGCAACTGCGATGAATGAGATGACGGTAACAGTAGCAGAAGTGGCGAAAAACGCTGTAGATGCATCAAACTCATCCGATGAAGCAAGCAACAGTTCACAGCAAGGTTTGACTGTCGTAAGCGAAATGAACCAACAGATTACCAAACTGGTAGAAGATATCGGCCATGTTCAGGAAGTGATATCTAATGTTCAGACCGAAACCGAAAATGTAGGCGGAATATTAGATGTTATACGTGGTATTGCTGATCAGACAAACTTGTTAGCACTAAATGCTGCGATTGAGGCAGCGCGAGCTGGCGATCACGGTAGAGGGTTTGCTGTTGTTGCCGATGAAGTTCGAACTCTTGCGACTAAGACGCAGGAAAGCACCAATGAGATTCAGGCGATGATTGAAGCGCTTCAGGAGCAGGCGTCACGTTCAGTAAGTCTAATGACTGAAAATGCTTCCAGTGCGGAAAACACTCTGAGCAAATCTTCTGAAGCTAGTGAGTCTCTTGATCTGATAGAACAAAGAATCCGCTTGATTCAGGAGATGAACAACCAGATCGCGACTGCTGCAGAAGAACAGTCCAGTGTTACCGCAGATATCAACGAAAATGTAGTTACCGTAAACGATTTGGCAGCGAGCACAGCACAGGATGTTCAGGATAATGTTCATACCGCAGAGCAGCTAAACAGTATGGCTGAGAGCCTGCGTGAAGCTGTGAAGATGTTTCGTGTTTAGAGATTAGTTCTGAAGAAAGAAAAAACGCCCCTAGTTTGAGGAACTAGGGGCGTTTTTGTATTTGTTGATAAGCGGTAACTTTGCTAAGCCATAATGACCGTATCTACTGCTTCAGTAAGATTTTCGTAATCAAACTTCGATACTTCATTGTCGACAACTACTGCGTCAATCTCTTTAAGATCAGCAAATTTCGCAAATGACACCTTGTTCATCTTGGTGGAGTCGGCCAGCAAGATCTTCTGGCTTGCGCAGTTGATCATTTCTACTTTCAGATCAGCTGTTTCTGTGTGGTATGTAGTTAAACCATTATCGAAACTCAGGCAGGAAGTGGCCAAAAATAGCTTGTCGAACTTGTACTTTCTAAGCTCAGAAATCGCGGTACCACCATAGCTGTAGTGGAAGCCTTTACGGATACGGCCACCCAGGACGTGAACATCAAACTCGCTTTTGTTTTCGAGAAGTTTTGCGATTTCAAAGTCGTTGGTGAATATACGAAGTCGCTTAATGTCAGAGTTAGCCAGAATGCGTGCGAGTGCCGCTGTACTGGTTCCCGTATCGATAAGAATAGAGTCCTCTTCTTCAATCAGTTCGATAGCTTTAAATGCTACCTTGATCTTCTTATCTTCATTTTCCCTTTCATTCAGGAATTTCTCGTGGGCAATGTCTGATTTAAGGATGGCACCGCCATGAGTACGGATGACCTCACCGGCTTTTTCCAGCTCAGTTAAGTCGGTACGAATAGTTGCTGTTGTCACATCAAAGTACTGAGCCAACTCATTTACACTGACGCTTTTTTTCTCTTTTATTAATCCGAGGATCTGCTGTTTACGCTGTTCCCCGTACATCACTTTCTTGGACATTCTGTTCAGGCCTCTTATAAATCACGTTCTCTCTTTTTTATTTGTTTTCATTATATGGTCGCAACTTTCTAATTACAACCAATTAAAAATGAAACATTCAATTCGAAATTTAACGACATACCCCATTTTAGGTATTGATATTCAAAGGCTTATCACACTTCTAACTGATCATATCTTTGAGTTTTCGTGCTTTTCATTTACTAAACGCAAGCAGATATTCTGAAAACAGAAACAAAATACTTGAAAAATCTTGATGAATATCACAAGCAAATAAAAATATAACTTTTCAAAACGAAAATTTGAGGTTATAGTGTTTTCGAAATGAAGATAAAGGGTCGCTTGTAAAAGAAGATGAAAGCGAATCTTGATTAAATGAAAATCTCGGAGAGAACAATGAGCCTAACAGTTAAAGAACTTGCTGCACTATTTGACCACACAAACCTTAACGCTTATGCGGTTAAAGATGATTTCCAAAAACTATGTGACGAAGCTCGTGAGTATGGTTTTGCTTCAGTTGCAATTAACTCATACCCAGTAGAAATGTGCCGTGAAATGCTAGAAGGTTCTGGCGTTCTTACTGGCGCTGCTATTGGTTTCCCTCTGGGTCAGACAACAATCGAAGCGAAAACTTTCGAAGCGCAAGACGCCGTTGAAAAAGGTGCTGAAG
Source organism: Vibrio iocasae (assembly GCF_042245395.1). Classification (NCBI taxonomy): domain Bacteria; kingdom Pseudomonadati; phylum Pseudomonadota; class Gammaproteobacteria; order Vibrionales; family Vibrionaceae; genus Vibrio; species Vibrio iocasae. Next base: position 133,025 of record NZ_CP145310.1, read on the forward strand.
AGTTCGATTACCTACTGAACGTAGGTAAAGTTCGCGAGCACGATTGGGACTACATCAAGCGTGAAATGGAATCTCTTGTAGCGGTTGCTCGCAAAGGCGGCATCGTATGTAAAGTTATCTACGAAACTTGCTACCTGACTGAAGAAGAGATCATCGAAGTATCTAAGATTGCTGCAGAAGTTAAGCCTGACTTTGTTAAGACTTCTACAGGTATGGGTACAGATGGTGCTAAACCAGAGCATATTGCAATCATGAAACAGTACTCAGGTGTTCAGGTTAAAGCATCTGGTGGCGTACGTACCCTAGCTGCTGCTCGCGCAATGATTGAAGCAGGCGCAACTCGCATCGGTAGTTCTTCAGGTATCAAGATTGTTGAAGAACTAAAAGCAGAACTAGGCGAGTAATTCAGAGCCAACTGAGCACTGGCTTATAAAGTTATAAGACTAATACCCGAAACAGCCTCCCTGGAAGAGGGTATTTAGTCTTCTTATTTGCAAAGGTAATAAGAAGATGAAAGATAAATTAAATGTATGTCTGATTGGCTGTGGCCGCGCGGGTATGATCCACGCTAGAAGTTATAACGGTAACGTTCCTAACGCACAGCTAATTGCAATCTGTGACCCGTTTGAAGAAAACCTGAAAGCGGCTCAGGCAGAACTGAACGTTAAATATCAGTACACAGATTACAACGATGTTCTAAAAAATGACGAAGTTGATGCAATCGTTGTGGTTACTCCAACTCAGTTCCATAAAGATATCGTTGTAGCAGCAGCAAATGCTGGCAAGCACGTATTCTGTGAAAAGCCGATGGCGGTAAGTGCAGACGAATGTGACGTGATGATTGAAGCTTGTAAAGCAAACAACGTTAAGCTTCAGCTAGGCTTTATGCGCCGTTTCGATGAGAGCTTCCAGAAAGGTAAAGAGATCATCGATAACAAGCAAGTGGGTGAAGTGACAATGATTAAGTCTCTGACTCACGGTCCAAGTGAACCAAAAGCGTGGATGTTTGATATCTCAGACAGTGCTGGCCCAATCGGTGAAGTAAACAGCCACGACCTTGATACTCTGCGCTGGTACGCAGGTTCAGAAGTGAAAATGATTCACGCAATTGGTCGTAACTTCCGTTCCCCTGAAGTTGCTGCAGACTACCCTGATTACTACGACACTTGTGCAGTATTGCTTGAGTTCGAAAACGGTGTTCTGGGTATGGTTGATGGTGCTCAGTACGTACAGTACGGCTACGACGCACGCGCGGAAATTCTTGGTACTCACGGTATTGCAAAAGTGGGTAGCCAGAAGAACAACAATGTTGAGCTGGTAACGAAGGACAAGCTACTTCACACCGATTCAATGCCATCGTGGACTAAGCTATACAAAGACGCTTACATCGCAGAAGCGAAAGCATTTGTTGAAGCTATCCGCAATGACACAGAAACACTGGTAACAGGCCATGACGGTAAGATGGCGCTAATTCTTGTTCAGGAAGGTTTGAAGTCTCTGCTTGAAAAACGTCCTGTCTATATTGGCGAAGAGTAAGATTGGAGAAGAATAAGATGACTATGATGAAAGCAGCGCGTCTTAAAGGCAAATTAGACGTTCAGGTTGAAGAAGTGGCTATCCCTGAAATTGCAGAAAACGAGATGCTGCTGAAAGTAAGATCAGCTTCTCTGTGTGGTACAGATGTACGTATGTATATGAATGGCTACAAAGATGTTTCTTCAGAGAATCCTCTGATCATTGGCCACGAGTTTGCTGGTGAAATTGCAAAAGTAGGTTCTGCTGTGAAAGGCAACTACTTTGAAGGTCAGAAAGTAGCAATCGCACCAAACATCGGTTGTGGTACTTGTGACCTGTGTGTAAGTGGCCAGACTCACCTGTGTGACGACTACGATGCATGGGGTGTGACAATGGATGGCGGTTTCGCTGAGTATGTTCGCATTCCTTCATTTGCAATCGAGCAAGGTAACATTGCACCGTTAGACGACGAGATCTCATATGCAGAAGCTTCGCTTGTTGAACCTCTAAGTTGTGTATATAACGGCCAGAAGCAGATTAACATTCTACCGGGTGACGATGTACTGGTTGTGGGTATGGGCCCAATTGGTCTGATGCACGTAATGGTATGTAAGCTATTCGGTGCGGCCAAAGTGATTGTTGCTGACCTGAGTGAAGAGCGTCTGGCGAAAGCAAAAGAGCTGTTCCCGGATGTATACACAGTGAAGGGTGACCTTAAAGAAGGCATCAAAGAGATCACTGGTAAAGGTGTTGATGTAAGCATCATCGCAGCACCAGCAGCGATCGCTCAGTCTGAGTCGACAGAGTACATGAACATGAATGGTAAAATTCTGTTCTTCGGTGGTCTGCCAAAAGATAAAGAGATGGTTCCACTGAACTCAAACACCATTCACTACAAGCAGCTAAGCATCCACGGTTGTACTAAGCAGAGCGTTTACGACTACCGTCTGTGCAGCAAGCTGGTGAATGACAAGCGTATCCCGCTTAACCTTATTGTTTCAGAAACATACTCAATCGATGAGTTTGATAAGGCTCTGGACAACGCTGCTGCAGCGAAAGGCCTTAAGCACGTTATCGCTTTTGACTAAGTATACGGCTAACGTCATCCCTGCGAAGGCGGGGATCTGAGTGACAACATAACCAGATCCCGGACAATTGCTTAGGCAATTTCCGGGATGACGAAAAAACTACTACTAAGGGGCTGACAATAGAATCAGTCCTACAAAAGAATTTCAGAACATCTTGTACTTTTTTTAAGGAGGCAGTCAATGGAACCGACATTACTTGCGGCGATTGACTTAGGGACAAGTTACATAAAAGTTGGTATCTATGACACTTCAGGAAATTGTCTCGCGTTATCAACAAAAGAGATGAAAATCGACAACCCAAGTGCAGGTGTTTTCCTGCAAAGCGGTGAGTACATTTTCGACTCTGTTCTTACCTGTTTCAAAGATGCATTAGATAAAATCGATAATCCAGCAAGCGTTAAATCTATTGCATTCACCGGTCAGATGGCAGGTGTAATGGGGGTAGATGAGCAGCTAAACGATATCACATCGTGGTCTTGCTCTCTGGATACGCGCTACTACCCATATGCGAAGAACATGCTTCAGAAGCACAGCCGTTTACTGGTTGAAATTTCAGGTACTAACTCTCCTTTAATGGCACCAAAAATCGAATGGTTCGAAAAAGAATTCCCTGAAGATGCTGCCAAAGTGAAAAAGTACATGATGATAAGCAGTTATATCATCGCAAAAATGGCGAAAAGCCGAATCGAAGATACCACTATCGATAGCTCTTTCATTACCTGGACGGGCCTTGCTGATATCGCAAATTGTTCATGGAGCAAGAGACTTTGTGACCTGGTGGGTATTTCGATTGATAAGCTGCCTCGTATTACCAAATCAAACGAAAAAGTGGCGACACTGGCGCCGCAATATGCGGAGATGCTTGGACTCAGCCCAGACGTAACTCTTGTTTCTGGTTCTGGTGACAAAGTGGCTGGTATTGTTGGCTCAAATGTTTCAGAGATCAATGACCTAGTGTTCGAAGCTTCCTCTTACGGTGCAGTGAGCTGCATGGTAGACAAGTACATTCCGAACCTGAAATCGATGAACTACGATGCACTATTAAATGCTACGGATAACAACTATATCCTGCACAAGTATATTCCAGGTTCTGGCATCATCATTAAGTGGTTTAAAGACAACTTCTGCGAAGGTCGCGAGTTTACGGAAATCGACTTGGAAGCTAAAGAGATCGCAGTAGGCTCAGATGCGCTTATGTGCATTGGCTTGTTAAGTGGTAGCAACATGCCGTTTAACGAAGACATCAAAGGCATGTTCCTTGGTCACACTTTGATGCATAAGCCTGCGCATTTCTATCGTTCACTGCTTGAATCCTATGCTTACGAAATCTCATTAACGGTAGATTCAATAAGAGAGCTTTACCCTCATATCAAGATGGAATCCATCAAGATGATTGGCGGTGGTGCGAACTCTTCGGTTTGGCCTCAGATAATCGCTGATGTTTGTGATCTTCGAGTGGATATTATGTCCCGACACGACGAAGCACTATGGGGCACCGCTCTATTGGCGGGTAACGCTATCGGCGTTATCGACGATGTGGCTGCAACTGCAAAAGCGCATATTGAAGTTAAGCGCTCTTACGAGCCGATCACCGAAAATCAAGACAAATATAAGAAGTATCGTAGCCTCTACAGCAAGCTCTGTGTGGACATGAACGATTACTTCGTAGAGCTTAATAACATTTAACTAGTTCCTACTATTATAATAATCATTACATAATGAATCTCACCTTCGATGGGAGCGGATTTCCACGTATCCGTTTCCATCTTTTTTTGTTTTAATTTTCAAAACAAAAACAATTCGTATTTCCTTCTCTTGTATTAAAACGGAATTCGCATCGGTTTATTGCTTTTTTGATAAAAGTAATAATGAAATTTGTCTTTTATATTGAAAATTTGTCTTTTCATATCCTTTTCTCGGGTTTTTGTTTGCTTTTTAGTCACATTAATGTTCGACAATGTCGAACGCACACCCTTTACCTATGCTTTATCTAGTCTGGTAATGGGTTTTGCTGATATTTTGGCCGTGTCATTACGCTTTTTTAATGAAACTGACGTGATTTTTCGAAAATAAAACAAAGATAATTTGACGTAACACACAAATATACGAAAACTGCATTTTCAAAACAAAAATAAAGAGTATATTGAACCTATAAAGTGATTGAACAGTTATTTAGGCATTCAGTATTACCTGAGGCTGTTTTCGAAAAGAAAAGGCGGGAGCAATGAAATTAGATATTAGAGCAAAATTAGTCCCAGTGACTTTCAGCGAGACTAATGATCGAGAGAAACTGGAATTCGACGAGCAGATGCTACGTCTGAAAGAGATGTACGGTAAAGAAGCCGAGTTTCTTGACCCAATCATTGTTGGCGAGGAACTACCAAAAGACGCTGATGCTATCGTATTCCCTCAGCTAATCTTTGCTGCTTTCCGCCATCAGGAAGAATTAAGCAAGTACGACCTGCCAATGGTTGTTCTAACTTCTAAGTTCGGCACAGTAGAAATGTGGGATTGGGAAATCGTTTCTTACCTGCGTGCTCGCGGCATGAACGTGTTCTCTCCATACAACGTTGAACTGGGTAAAGTGGTTCTTCGCTCTATTGGTGTTAAATCTCACCTTAACCAGGGCGCTAAGTTCCTTATGTTCCAGGACGATCCGGGCGAAGGTATGCAGCCGGGTATCTTTAAGCGTTTCTACTGGTGGGAGCAAGAGTGTACTGAGCGTATGGAAGAAGCGACAGGCGTTCAAATCATCTACCGCAGCTGGAAAGCCGTAAACGAGCGCGCTGCTGAAATCTCTGACGAAGAAGCACTTGCGCTTTGGGAATCATGGGACGTTGAAAACGAAGGTCTTAACCAGCATCAGCAACTACTACCAGCAAAACTTTACATCGCTATCAAAGAAGTTATCGATGAAGTGGGTGATGTAGAAGGTATCGGTGCGAACTGCCTGAACGAATCTGCAAGCTGTGCAACTACTCCTTGTCTTGTATGGAACATGCTGTTCGAGAAGGAAGACATCATCTGGTGTTGTGAGGGTGACACCCTAACCATGCTAAGTACTTACATCATGTACCGCTCTCTGTATGAGCCAATCATGATGACCAACATCTACCCATTCCTTGTAGGTATGGCTGCAATAGCTCACGAGAAGATGGACGCATTCCCGGATGTACCAGAGCCGGATAACTGTGCACTAGGTGTTCACTGTGGATACGGTGGCCTTGCAAACCGCAGCTTCTGTTCGAAGTGGAAGATGGTTCCTAAGGTACTGGAAATCGTTGATGACAACGCATACATGATCGACTGTGAACTGCCGGTTGGTGAAATCACACTGGCGAAAATTCATCAGGATTTCAACGAGATCGCAATCATTCCAGCAAATATCGATGAGTACCTGCAATTCCCTGGTACCGATGCACGTAACGCATCTCTAATCCGCTACAAAGATGGCGAGAAGGTGATGGACGAGCTATCGAGCCACCACCAGATGATTATCGTAGGTAATCAGAAGGCGAAACTTCAGCAAATGGCTCGCGTTTTTAACTGGAACGCAAAAGTTATCGACTAACAACAAATAAAAAGTCTCTGGTGGCGGCTTTACGGGGGTCTTAAAGCCGCTGCCGGAAACAACAAATCAATAGAAGGATGGAACAAATGCAAAAGTTTAGAGCTGCCGTAATCGGTACTGGTTTTATCGGCCTTGGCCACGTAGAAGCGCTGCGCCGTATGGGTAACGTAGAAGTTGTTGCTATCTGTGACAGCTTCAATGCGAAAGAAAAAGCAGAGTTGATGCACGTTGAGAAGTACTACTACGACTACAAAGAGATGTTCGAGAAGGAAGAGCTAGATGTAGTACACGTTTGTACTCCAAACAACACTCACTACCAAATCACTGTAGACGCAATGCACGCTGGCATTAACGTAATGTGTGAGAAGCCACTATGTCTTAACCCTGAAGAAGCGGAAGAGATGGTTAAGGTTAAGAACGAAACGGGCATGACTGGTGGTATCAACTTCCACAACCGTTTCTACCCAATGCCTACTGAAATGCGTCAGATGGTTAAAGACGGAAAACTGGGTCGCATCTTTAACGTTCACGGTGGTTACGTTCAGGATTGGATGTCTAAGCAGACTGATTACTCTTGGCACGTTGAGCGTGAAAATACAGGTAACTCTCGTTGTGTGGCTGATATCGGCCTGCACTGGGCTGACCTTGCAGAAAACGTAACTGGTTCTCGTATTGTTGAGGTTATGGCTCAGTACGCGACGGTTTGGGAAGAGCGTCTGCAGCCTGAAGGTGAAGTTGAGACTTTCGCAGAAGCTTCTGACGATATGACTTACACAAGACGTCCAATCAACACTGAAGACCACGGTAACCTGATGATGCGTTTTGATAACGGTGCAATCGGTACTGCGGTTATCTCTCAGGTAATGCCTGGCCGTAAGAATAAGACTGATCTGATTGTATCTGGTACTGAGCTTTCAGTTCACTGGGATACGGACTCTATTACTGAGCTTTGGGTTGGTCATCGCGATAAGCACAATGAGATTGCAACTAAGTCTGCAAACGTGTCTCCAGAGAGTATGGCGGTATCGACTTACCCGAATGGTCACGTTGAAGGTTTCCCTGATGCATTCAAACACAACTTCACTAAGTTCTACGGCTCTCTAGAGAAAGATTTCGATGGTGAAGTGGAGTACGCGACATTTGAAGATGGCCTGCACCTGATGAAGGTACTGGAAGGCTTCTATCAGTCTAGCGTAGAAGGTAAGTGGATTAAGATCCCTGAGTAATAAATAAAAACAAATTCAATAGGTGAAATAAAATGAAAATCGGAATTGATAGCTACTGTTTCCACCGTTTCTTTGGCGAAGTATACCCAGGACAAGAAACACCAGAAAAACAACTGACTGTATTTGAGTTCATTGACTTTGCTGCAAGCGTAGGTTGTGACGGTGTTTCTCTTGAGTCTTGCTTCCTGCCGGGTCGTGATGATGAAACTCTGGCTAAGATCAAAGCGAAGCTGGATGAGCATGGTCTGGATCGTGTATACGCATGGGGTCACCCTGATGGTCTTGAGCGTGGTCAGAACCCTGAAGCGTTTGCTGATATGAAAGAGCAGATTCGTTGCGCAGTTGCAATTGGTGCTGACGTAATGCGTGTTTGTGGTTCTTCTCTGATGTTCCGTCACGAAGATCACCAGCCGCAGATTGAAGCGCTTATTGCTCAGTTCCGTGAAGCGATTGTGATTGCTGAAGAAGCTGGTGTTAAGCTGGCAATCGAAAACCACATCGACTACACAGCTGACGAAATCATGCAGATCATTGAAGGTGTAGACTCTAAGTACTTCGGTGTGAACTTCGATACTGGTAACTTCCTGCGTCTGCTGGACGATCCAATCGAAGGCATGCGTAAACTGGCTCCACACGTAATGGCGACGCACACGAAAGATCTAATGGTTGATACTAGTGTTCCACCAACGGCTTGGCACTTCTTTGCTGGTGTTCCAGTAGGTATGGGTCTTGTAGACAACCTGGAGCTTGCTCGTATCCTTGATAAGGCTGATTTCCAGGGCTTTATGGCGGTAGAAATCGACTTCCCGCATCAGGATTGGACTGGTCTGGAAGAAGAAGCTGTTCGCATCAGTGTTAAGAAGCTGCGCGAAATCTCAAACCAGGTTATCTCTGAGCGTTAATCTGACAAAAGCGGCGCTAATTCAGCGCCGCTCTTTTATACCCTTCTCGACGTTAATAAAACCAAGATAAATAGAACTGGTTTTTGCTACCCAGATACCATCTCTATTTTTCTTTTTTTATTTTATTCCCAATCTTTTAGGCATGTTGCGCCAGGTTGTATAAGGCAAACAATTATGATGAATTTCAAAGGCATTCTTTTTGATTTAGATGGAACACTGGTTGATTCAAACGCGGCTGTAGATAGGTGCTGGAGTCACTGGTGTGACAGAAATGATCTCGACTATGAAGAAGTCTCGAAGGTGTTTCACGGCAAACCCGCTTTCGTGACGGTTCGAGAGTTTCTGGCGGGTAAATCGGATGAGTATATTGCTAGTGAAATTCAGTGGCTAAAAGATCAGGAGAGTAAAGACGTGTCGGATGTTAAGGCACTGCCGGGAGCTTTGGAGTTTCTGGATAGAGTCGTTCGATATAAGGTTCCGTGGGCCATTGTGACTTCCGGGCCTGTGCCGGTAGCACGTGCGCGCATTGAAGCTGCTCGCTTGCCAGAGCCGCATGCGCTAATCACGTCAGATCTTATTACTAAGGGAAAACCAGACCCGGAACCATTCTTATTAGGCGCAGGACGCATTGGTATTGATGCGAAAGAGTGTCTGGTGTTTGAAGATTCTCCAGCGGGAGCGAAGGCGGGAATTAGTGCCGGTTCAAAGGTGATTGGTGTAATGAGCCACCTTAGTGAGTCAGACCTGAACATGACTCATAGCAATATAAAAACAATGACGGGGTTAGGTATCTCCGCTTTATCCAATAGCTTTAGATTAACGTTTAAATAGTTGGCACCTCAAGAACAGGATCGGAACAGGTCTAATACTCTTATTTAGTAGGGATTGTGGTATGTCGGTAAAAAAACGAATTTGGTTGGTGGTTATTTCCACCATAGTTTCTATTTGTACACTTAGCGCTGTTGCTCTTTATCAGAGTAACAACTTTATGATGAGCTTGATGTACGACAAGATTCGCTCTCTAACGGAGGTGACTGTTGGCGTTGCAGAAGACTTGAACAAAAGAGTGGTTGCAGGCGAAATCACGCTAGATGAAGCGAAAAAAGAGTACGCCAAGATTGTCCATAATATGCGTTATGACAATGGTCAGGAGTTCTTCTTTGCCGTGGACTACAGCGGTAATTTTATCGCCATGGGTGGGGCGCCAGAGCTGGTTGGTGAGAACATTATTGACCTGAAAGATCCGGGTACGGGCAAGCCAATGACTCGGGATTTTATCGCTCTGGCAAGAAGTGGTGGTGGTTTTTACGACCACAACTGGCCGAAAGCAGGCAAAAGCGAACCTGAACCGAAAGTGGCCTATGTGATGGGTTATGAACCATGGCAGATGTATGTAGGTACTGGTCTATATTTTGACAACGTAAACCTGTTATTCAAAAGCTTTGCCATGGATCTCGGGTTGATTGTTTTGGTTATTGTTGTCGTTCTTTCCGGTGCATTGTTTATTGTAGCGAAAGGAATATTTAACCGAATAAACTGGATTACTGACGCCATGGATGATGTGGCAAACGGTGATGCTGATTTGCGAGCTCGCCTTGATGTAAATACTAAAGATGAGTTCTCCAGAGTTGCGATGTCGTTTAATGCCTTTATGGCAGAAGTTCAGTCCATTATCACTGCAGTCAGAGGGATATCTGAGCAAGTCATCGAGAGTTCCGGGCAGATGGCTCAAACAGCCAGTGAAACGAAACAGACGGTGCAGAGCCAGCTCAAGGAAACAGAGTTAGCTTCGACCGCTATTAATGAAATGTCCACAACAGTTCAGGAGATAGCGCAAACTGCGACGGCTACATCAAACAGCACCAAAGATACAGCCGATCAGGCAGAAGAAGGTAAAGCTGTGGTTAATCAGGCTATTAGCAGTGTTCATCAGCTCAGTGAAGAGATTCGCACCAATCACGAGCGGATAGGTGAACTGCGTAGCCGAAGTGAAGACATTGGCAGCATTCTCGAAGTAATCAAAGGTATTGCTGATCAAACCAACCTGCTGGCCCTAAATGCGGCCATTGAAGCAGCGCGAGCAGGTGAACAAGGGCGCGGATTTGCCGTGGTAGCTGATGAGGTAAGAAGCCTTGCACAGCGAACCCAGGAGTCGACAACTGAGATTGAAAGCATCATAAGTGATTTGCAAAGCTCCTCTGTGACTGCACACGAATCCATGCAGAGAAGCCACGAGAGAATGTCTGAAACCATTGAACTGTCAGAAAAGTCTGGTGCATCTTTGGAGCAGATTCAGCAGAACACACTTCAAATCAGCGACATGAATACACAAGTCGCAACTGCGACAGAGCAACAGACGATTGTTGCCGAAGAGATCAACAAAAACGTGGATGCCATCTTCAATCGGAGTCAGCAGGTTGTTGGCAATGCGGAAACAATTGCACAGAGCAGCGAGAATCTTAAAGAGCTTGCTTTAAAAGTAGAGCAGGAGCTGGAGAAGTTTCGGGTATAAAGGTCAGAGTAAAAGCAGAGGGAAATCGTGATTAGTTCAAAAGAGACATTGGTATCGTTATTTAACGAGATATTTCCGGGTACAGATGTCAGCGCATCAAATTCAGAAGTGATGGTTCACTTTGATGAGCCAGAAAGGATCGGTGTCAGCCTTGAGTCTATGCACTTGTTTTTGGCTGCGGAGCAAGTTGTCGAAGGGTTAGTTATTAACGCTATCTACAACGGTGCACCAGTCTCTTTTGATAGTGCTCTGGTCAATGAGCTAGAGCTGAGCGAATCTCGATTTAAGCTCCATGACCTAACCGTTGATTCGGCGATCAGCCTTAAAAAAGTCATTCGACAGTACTATTGCTAAATGTGAGATCAAAATGAGCGCTGTATCGACAACGGATAACATCCTCTCTATGCTGATCTGCCATTCCATGCTCAAGCTCTATTTTGAAATAGCTTATTCGAGACGATTTGTGACTCCGGAAAAGCGTAATCAATGTGTGGCTAAATACCTCAAAGGTGCGTTAAAGGATCGTAAATATAAGTCAGTAAAGTCCAGCATTCGCGAGTTGCTTCACTATACCCGCCAGCCATCGGCAAATATTGAGATGAAGCTGAAAGAAGTGCAGCAAATCATCGAAGTAACTCAGGTCTCCGCAGATGAACAAACCGATCTGGGCAAGTTTATGTCGATATTAGGCAAGGTAGACAAGATTACGCCACTGAACAGCGAACCTTTTGATGACGAAGCTGTTATCAATCCCACTGATGCGTACGTTGATGAAGGGTTCCTTTCCGACAACTTCGATGCTGAAGGAGGTGCGATAAATCGAATCTTATTGACTGTCCCTAGCAACAAAAGTGAAGAAGTACGGAATCTGATCAGAGACGAGGGATGGCAGTGCCTCGTTAGTGAATGTCAGAAATACGAACACTTTGAGGTGCTAAGCCTGAGTACTCCCTCCTTTAAACCTTAATATTCTCCCGCTATTTCTTCTGAAAATTCCTCCAATTGTTACTACGCTAATCTTATGGGCAAGTTACATTGAACCGCTATTCATAAAAGATTCGATATGTTGGGTATTTTCCAGAGAAGAGAAAAACTGTTCATTTTAATCGTGGCGGAAATCGTGCTTTTTATTTCCATGGTTTTTGTCGCGATTGCATTTTTACGTATGCAGGCCATTAGCCAGGAGAGCTACAAATCCGCAACAGAGCTTCGTTACGAATCTTACTTGCTCGCTGATCAGCTGAGGCAAAGTTCAGATGACCTGACGCGTATGGTTCGCTCGTATGCCGTCTCCGGCAATAACCAGTTTGAGCAATACTTTTGGGATATTCTGGCTATCCGGAATGGTGAAAAAGCGCGCCCGGATTCCTATGAACGCGTCTACTGGGACTTTATGACCGTTCCGGCTCCAGAACCACCTTTTCAACATGGAGACAAAGTGCCGCTAGAAGAACTGATGCGCAAGGCGGGTTTTACTCAATCAGAGTTTAGATTGCTTAGTAAAGCTCAAGCCCACTCAGATGAACTGGTCCTCCTAGAAGAGATCGCAATGAATGCGATGGTTGGTAAGTTTCAGGATTCTGATGGGAAGTTTACAGTACAACAGAGGCCAAACCCGATACTTGCACAAAGCCTGTTGTTTGGTGAGCAGTACCATGTCGCAAAGAAAAACATCATGAGTCCAATTAACGGATTTTTAGAGGCGATAGACAAGCGCACAGCGAAAAGTGTTCTGCAGGCTGAATCGCAAGTCATTTTCTATCACAGGGCGTTGAGTAAGGTATTTGGATCGCTAATCATCATTGGACTAGCGTTGGTATTTACATTCTTAAGATATCAAAAACTGTTGCTTGGAAACTTAACTAAAGCAGTTAGAGAACAAAAGGTTGAGCTAAAAGAGCGGGTAAAAGCAGAGCGGCAACTTGAAGAAAAAAATGCGCAACTAAAATATCTCAGTCGAATCGACGGTTTGACAGGCGTATTCAACAGGGGGCATTTCAATAACTTGTTAGAAAAAGAGCATGCCAGGCATCGACGAAACAAAGATGCACTTTCGTTGCTACTGTTGGATGTGGATTTTTTTAAGCAGTACAACGACTGCTATGGGCATGTAAAAGGTGATGATTGCCTGATTAAGGTTGCAAATATCCTATCTAGAAACCTTCATCGTCCAGCTGATTTTGTCGCTCGTTATGGTGGAGAAGAGTTTGTATGTGTTCTGCCAGAAACGGATTTACAAGGTGCTTCTAATGTTGCAAACAACATCCTGAGAACAATACGGGCAAGCAATTTAACCCATGAAGGCTCAGAGGTAGGTTATGTCACCGTGAGTATAGGTGTTGCCTCTTCAATAGTTGAAAAAGAGTTGTCGAAAGACGAACTGTTAGCCCAGGCCGACGAATTGCTTTATTTGGCTAAGAGTCTGGGTAGAAATCGGGTCGCCTATTATTAGTAAAAGCGACCTCATACTTCGTTTAATGCACCATTACATATAGGCAAATACAAAGGGATGCAGTAAAAGCCATACGTGAAAACAGGTTCTGAAAAGAAGGAAATTCAAGACCAAACATATTTTTGAAACGACTTCGCTTCTGATGATGACTGATTTCTTCAATCTCCATCTCTGCTGGAGGTGTTATTTCCTCAACATTAGCAATTAGCTGATAGCCTCGTTTAGGCACAGTCATAATGTACTCAGGAGCTTTCGTCGAATCACCAAGGGCTCTCCTCAAGGTTGAAATCGCCTGCGTCACACTCGAATCGTGAACAACAATCCCATCGCGAATCCACACATGCTCTTGCAACTCTTTCCTGCTAATCAACTTATTTGGATGTTGAGAAAGAAGAAGAAGGATTTTGTTTTCGTTCCTGTTCAATTTGATCTCTGCGCTGTCGTTGAGGTTATCGATCAATAAGTTTTGTTCAGAGTTGAAAACGTATCGTTGTGAGATGTTGAATAGCATAGCGTTCTTCTTTATCAGAGTTGTTAACTCAGAGCTCTTTGGTTCTTTGCAATCACAATACTATGAATCAATGTGATCGTAATCTCGTTTTTCGTCAATAGACTATGGACGAGATTGCAACAATCCATGCCAACAGAAATTGAAAATTTCTGAGCAATAAATTACAAAAACTTAAGCAGCAATCTTCAATCTTAAAATCACCCCTCTGGCTATTCTATACCCAAGTTAAGCGAACAACCTGATAGCCCACATCGGGATAACGGGAACAAAGTTAACCAGTCAGAGGACTTACCCATGTTTAAGAAACTTTTGATATCAGTTCTTGGAGCACTCTCTCTAGCAGCATGCTCAAGCAGTGATAAAGCAGAACAAAACACCACTCAAATTACAGAGAACACCACTATGCAAGCAATTCAACTAGACACCCGTGTTGGCCTTCTGGCTGCAAATCTTTACCTTCCTGAAGGCGTTGAGAAGCCACCAGTAGTTATCATCACTGGCGCATGGACAACGGTGAAAGAGCAAATGCCAGCAGTTTACGCAGCGGCACTGGCTGAAAAAGGTTACGCAACGCTAACGTTTGATTTCCGTGGTTGGGGTGAGTCAGAAGACGCAATTCGCTACCTAGAAGACCCGGCTCGTAAAACTGACGACATTCGCGCTGTGATTGATGCAGTGGCTCAACTTGACCAGGTAGACGGCACTCGTATTGCTGGTGTTGGTATCTGTGCATCTGCAGGTTACATGCTGGACGCGGTAGCAGGTAACGACAAAGTAAGCTCTGTAGCAGTAGTGGCACCTTGGCTTCACGATGTACCAATGGCAACGGCTATCTACGGTGGTGAAGAGAGCGTGAAAGGTCTTCTTGCAGCAGCAGAAGCTGCGAAGAACGCTGATGAGCCTGTATACATTGAAGCTGCAAGCACAACAAACGAAGGCGCACTAATGTATAACGCACCTTACTACACAGAAATTGACCGTGGTCTTATCCCTGAGTACGACAACCAGTTTAACGTAGCATCATGGGACGGTTGGTTGAACTACAATGCTCAGCTAAGCGCAGACAAACTGACTCAGCCAGCACTGATGGTTGCTTCAGAATCTATGGCTCTTCCAGCAGGTGCACACATGTATCTTGAAGCTGCGGGCGATAACGTAAACGCATTATGGCTAGAAGAAGTCACTCAGTTTGACTTCTACGACCAGCCACAAGCAGTTAAGAAATCTGTAGACGCTGTATCTGAGTTCTTTGCTGCGAACCTATAATCGCAATCAAAACACAGCCCGAGTTAACTGAAGGCTGTGTTTTTAGTTTATTCGGTAAAGTTTTTTCCGAAACTTAACTTGCCTGATATTCAGAGTAATCAGTCAGACCTTTTTCAGCACCACCAAATAGAGTATCCGGATCATGCGCAGCTAGCGGATAATCGTGTTTGATTCGGTTTGGTAAATCCGGGTTTGAAACAAACGGACGACCAAATCCAACCATATCAGCGAGACCATCGTTGATTGCCTGTGCTGCCTTATCACCATCGTAGCGGCCAGCGTAGATAATGGTGCCTTTATACGCTTCTCTTACCGCTTTTTTGAACTCTAGTGGTGTGTCAGGTGCATCGTCCCAGTCGACTTCTGCGATGTGCACATAAACCACACCAAGCGTGTCCAGCAATGCCGCCGTGGCTGTGTATGTCTCAACAGGGTTGCTATCTACAGTACCATTTAGCGAAGTGAACGGAGCAAGACGCACACCCACACGATCAGCACCAATAGCCTCTGTCATCGCAGTGACAACTTCTTTTAGGAAGCGCAGACGATTTTCGATAGAACCACCATATTCATCGGTACGGTTGTTGGCTTCTGAATCAATAAACTGATTTACAAGGTAGCCGTTTGCAGCATGCAGTTCGATACCGTCAAAGCCTGCTTCGATAGCATTAAGGGCTGCCTGACGATAATCCGCAATAACGTTCTTGATGTCTTCTTTGGTCATCGCGCGAGGCTCAACCACATCAACAAAACCTGGTGCGTTGCTGCCATCATCAATAAACACTTTTACGTTTTCAGCTTTCAAAGCTGAAGATGAAATAGGTTGCTGTCCACCAATGTTAGCCGGGTGAGTTACGCGGCCTACATGCCAAAGTTGCGCAAAGATCTTACCCTCTTTGGCGTGAACCGCATCGGTGACTTTTTTCCAGCCAGCGATTTGCTCAGATGAGTAAATACCCGGAGTCCATGCGTAACCCTGACCCATTTCAGAGATCTGTGTACCTTCCGCAACAATCAAACCAGCAGAAGCGCGTTGCGCATAGTACTTCGCCATCATGTCATTAGCCACGTTACCTGGCTGACTTGCGCGTGAACGCGTCATCGGTGGCATTACGATACGGTTTTTCAGAGATAAAGAACCAAGCTGAACAGGTTGAAACAATGCATCTTTCATCTTCATACTCACTTATTTTTCAAGTTGGATAAGTTCGATCGGGTAACCATCTGGGTCTTTTACAAAGGCGATATGCGTTGTACCACCTAGCATTGGACCTGGTTCGCGAGTGACATTTCCGCCACGAGCTTTAATCTTATCGCATGCAGAGTAGATATCTTTCACACCCAGAGCCATATGGCCGAAAGCGTTACCCATGTCGTATTCGCTGGTATCCCAGTTGTAAGTTAGTTCAATTGTTGGACCGCCTTGCTCGTAACCAACAAATACCAGTGAGTAGCGGTATTCTTTGTTTTCAAAACGATCAAGCAGCTTCATGCCCAATATCTGTGTGTAAAACTCAATGGATTTTTCAAGGTCAGTTACACGAATCATGGTGTGTAAGAATTTCATAGATAGCGCTCCCTTTATTACTCGTAATCAGAAGAGTAAGTTTCTTCATATGTGTGCGAGTAAAGCTCAAATAGGTTGCCGAACGGGTCTTCCAGATAAACCATCTTCGCAGGTTTGTTATCGTCTTCCGGATGGTAGCGCATGATGTCCATTCTTACCTTGCCGCCATATTGTTCAGTACGAGCAATCGCACCTTCAAAGTCATCAGTTTGCAGACAGAAATGGAAGATACCGATTTTAGAGAAGTCGACATTATGGCGCTCTTCACGCTCTTTCATTTCAAACAGTTCAACACCAATACCGTCGGTTGTGACAAGGTGAGCAATGTTGAAGCCTTTAAAGCCCTCACCGAATACGGCGATACACATTCTGCCGATAGCCGTTTCACGCTCTTCAACAACAGGTGTGTTGTCCATAATAAGGCGAAGTCCAAGCGCTTTAGTGTAAAACTCAACGGCTTTGTTCATATCACCGACCATGATACCCACATGACTCATTTTCATAATTGACTCCAGGAATTGATAGTAAGTTGCTTTGTGTTTTTGTTGGAGCTGAGTATATGGAGATTTGTTAATAATATGAAATTATCTATATTTATCGAATTGATAAAATATACTTATTAACTTAATGGAGGGGGAAGATTAAGGCTTTAGCACATTTGTTCTAAAGCCTTAGATTTTGAACCTGATGTTTAATCGACTTCCAGTAACCACTTTTGAGCAGGTGTCAGACGACTTGCCGTCTCGGGCGTTAGCCACTTTTTCTGATCCTGTTGAGCGGCATCTTTTCTGGCTATATACAGTCCATGAAGTACACGACGACGTGTTCCTGCATGGTTAATAGTTCCGCCATGCCAGGTGTGCGCGTTAAAGATCATGATACTACCTGCGGGACATTCCAGATAAACCTCACCCGGATATGGGCCATCGACATCATCAAGATACTCTTCGGGAAGTTCTGGACGAAGGTGCGTTCCGGGGATGATTCTTGGTGCCCCGTTTTCTTTGGTCAAATCGTCGATCGCCCAGATCGAGTTGACTAAATGGACTTTTGGAAAATCTGGTCTTGGTTTTTTCCAGTCTGCGTGAAGAGGTTGATGTCCTCCGCCCGGATGCGCTTCACGAGCATTCAGGCTGGAGATTTTGAACTCGCCTCCGAAGATATGCTTACATGCCGCCAGAGCCATTGGGTGCGCCCAGACCTTTTCCCACACAGTGCCTTTGTTTATCAAGTTTGCTACACGCGTAACCGTATCTTCCTGATGGTGTTCTACCGCAAGGTTTTCACCCTCGCGCTCTACCAGCATATCGATGGTACGACGCATTTCCTGCAGCCAGTCCTGGTCTATGACATTGTGAATGATAGTAAAACCGTGCGTATCTAATTCGTCGAGCATTTTTGGGGAAAGCGAGATGTTTGCGCCCAAGGCATCAAGGTGCTTTTCTGCATTATCGTTCATGAGGGTTCCTTTTGAATAATGTTATTATTTTGTTTAAATCGGTAACAACTTTAATCAAAAAGAACGTATTGGAATGCAGGCTAAATGTTCGAAATACTGGATTTTTGTTGACTAAAATTAAAAGTGTGATCCAGAACAAAAATAGAACTTAGCCTGATTTTTTATCGATATACTCAAGTAACCTTTAGTGGCTCATGTGCATTCCTGAGCCCATGGCAAGCATATCTATTGTGATGTCATCGAATCGAATAACTTCTCCTCCAAATTGGTCTGAGAAAAAACGAGCATGCTTTTCTTTAGAGAAGGAAGCGACGGCCATGCCCATTGCTGCTTTCTTGCTGGAACCAACCACATACCAGGCAGATTTAGCATCGATGAAGAGATCGTCATCCGGTGTCTCCCATGGTACCTGAGTCATATCGTGAACAAATACCTGCTGAACTTGTCTACGATTTTCTGGCTGTAGCAGGTAAGTGAACAGATCACGATTGGAGCAGAATTTTTTTACTTCCTCTTTCCCTTTCTCATAAAGCTCTCCTTTGGGGCCGGGGAAGTTTGAGATTATCATTCCGCAAAGGTGGCATTCATCTGCGGATTCGATTGCAACGGCCTGACGCATAGTAGCTTGCTGACTGGCCTCTTCAGAGCCACACCCGAGTAGCACAAATGAAAGGAACAAAGTGACTAAAAGCGAAGGAGTTTTCATTGTTATATCCTGCCTAAAAGTGTTTTAACTTAAAAATCTGATTAGAAGCCAGTAAAGGAGCGATAACCCATAAGGTTAGAACCAGCATTAACGTTGTTGGGCTTAAATTAGAACTCATGGCAATTGAGAGAACACCATTTGCATTCTCACCACCAAGTGCCACAAGGTTAACTAGCCTGAATACATCAGCTGGGTTAAGCATCATCAGTGTGACTAAGGTTTCCTGATTGAGAAGATCTTCTACACCGACGAGTACAGCGAGCAGCGCAAGATCAAAAACCAAAACAAAAAGAAACCAGATGATGAGCGTCAGTCCCGCCGCTTTTGACTTTTCAGAGACGCTAAGGCTGACCAAATAAGCCATCGAGATAAATACCCAACCTAAAAGGATGGCCGAGCATATGAATCGGGTGAAGGCGACAATCACATCCATTGAGTAACTGTCCGCAATCATGACCAGCGCTGATGCGCCAAAACCGAGAAGAGTCGCCAGTGCTGTTATACCGCCCTGACCGATAAATTTGCCCAGTAACAACTCCGTTTTACTGAGTGGATAAGTCAGCAAGAGCAGTAACGTCCCGCCTTCCTGTTCGCCCACAAAACTGTCATAGCACAATAGTAGTGCGATAAGTGGAATGATAAATACCGCAAGGCTGGATAGGCTCGCGATGGTGGTTGATAGCGAAGCCACTCCGAGACTTCCTGAAGCGACCGAGCCGAAATAAGTGAGTCCAACGGAGAGAATCAAAAATATGAGGGTGATTGAGATAAACCAACGGTTTCGCAGTCCATCACGAAACTCTTTGCTAGCGACGGCTAATACAGGGCTCATTGGCTTTCCTCCTCAACAGAAGGGTGGTTGTTTTCAGCGGGCATATAGAACTGATAGAGTTGCTCCAGAGTAGGGGGAGTAATAACCATATCCTCTAATGCAGGATGTGCTGCAAGTTGCCTGATGACAGAAATCTTTTGTTCGTTTTCTACTACAAGGCGATCTGGACCAGTGAGATATGGCCTTAGTGTTTCGTTCGCATGCAAAGCCCCGTTTAAACCTTTCGCTGTGATATGTGTTGGCAACGCAGCGCTGCTCCTCAACTCATCGAGCGTGCCAAATGCCTGGGTTCGTCCGTTCGCCAGAATCATGGCTTTATCTATGTGCTGCTCCACTCCGGGCAATACATGGGAGCAGAGGATGACAGTGCAGCCTTCTTTTTTCAGTTTGTCGACCTGAACATAAAAGTCTTGTGTAGCAACAGGGTCAAGGCCGACGGTAGGCTCATCAAGAATGAGCAGCTTTGGTGGTGTGAGTGTCGCTTGCGCCAAACCCAATCTTTGTTTCATGCCCTTTGAGTAAGTTTTTACGGCTCTGTTCATAGCGTGAGCCAGTCCCAACTCTTCGAGCAATTCAATAGCGACCGATTTTTTTACCCCTTTTAGTCGGGCAAAAAAGTTCAAGACCTCAAGTCCGGTAAGATGCTGATAGAAGCTTACGTTTTCTGGTAAATAGCCGATTCTTTGACGGATCTTAGCGGCTGACTGAGACATTGGTGCGCTTCCCATCACCGATATCGAACCATGAGTGGGATTGAGTACGCCCAGAATCAGCTTCATCATGGTCGTTTTTCCGGCTCCGTTGTGACCGAATAAACCCAGAACCTCACCAGATGGTAACGTGAGGTTGATCTCTTTCAGTGCTTTGACATCACCAAAATGCATCTCTAGATCAGTGAGTTCTACTACATTGTTATCCATATTACTGGTTACTCTTTTGATGAGGGGCCGCCATGAGTGGGTAACTGTCTTTTACTCCCTGTGGTTTGAAAACCGGGAACTGTCGTTGTACCCACCTTAAAACAAGAACTGCGGGGCTATCCATCAGCACTCTGGCTTCCGGGTATTCCCACAGCAGTTTGTCGATGCTGTCATTAGGTTCAAAAGCCTGATCTCCGGTACCACTGTTATCCATATCCCAGCCAAGGTAGTTGCTCCAGTAGTTCCCCTGCTTTTGTTGACTCCACTCTTGTTCACGGCTTGAGACATATTTCACCTGAACCACATTATCGATAAAGCTGTTAGCGAAGATCTTGTTTTCTTCTGATCCCGCAGTGAGATGAATGCCGATTTCGCTATCTGCAAAAAGGTTATTGGAGATGGTGTTGTGCAGGGAGTTATAGATAAAGAGTGATTTCCCATCGCCACCAACCACTTTTTGTTCGGAGTTTGACCAGACTCGCTCGACTCGGTTATTTGTGATTTCTGAGCTGGTGATGTAGTTCATCAGCAGACCATAATCCTGACTGTCTCTACTCTGATTTCCAGCGACAACAAGGTTGCGTGAGCTCATTAGTGCATACCCAGCACGGGTATTGTACGCAGTGTTGTTCACGACCCTGTTGGAGTGGGAATACATATAGTGAATGCCATATCTAAGGTCGTGGACGGTATTATTTTCCAAAACGCTGTCATTACTATGAATCACATATAATCCGTCTCGGGTTTTGCTGACACGATTGTCTCTGACTTCAGCCCCTTCTACCAGAGAGAGTTGAATACCATTTCCGCGATCTGCCGACCGAAGTTTTGGGTTACCTTCGACGATATTGTTGATGACTCGTGATCCATGAGTTTTGTCCAGCCAGATACCAAATCCATCGCCTTTGAAGTCGCTATTTCTGATGGTGACATTTGAAGCCTGTTTTTGGACAAAAACACCGGCATCCATATCGGTGAGGTCATCCCCCCAGTTTCGAAAGCGAAGGTCACTGATGGTGACGTTTTCGGCCTTTATGAGCAGTGCATGATCGTTGCCGCCAGCATTTATTTCAGCGCCCTCTTCACCTTTCAGGGTCATTGGAACATTGATAACAAAGTTGCCTTGATAGATGCCTTTCTGAAGGATCAACTCATCGCCAGGTTGTGCAGAGCTCAGTGCCTGTTCAAGGGACTGTTCTGGTGAAATACTAATAACTTTAGCGGTAAGCGTTGCAGACCAGAAGGAACTGGAAGCTATTAGAATTAGCCACAATAAGCGCAAATTAACTCCTTTTTACTACCTATTCAGGAAATATCCGGCCAGCATTGCTGGCCGGATAGTAAGGTTAAGACTCAACCAACATCCGGCCAGTCATTTCCATATGCAGGGCATGACAGAACCAGTTACAGTAGTACCAATGTACTCCCGGTTTATTCGCTACAAAGGTAATCGAAGCGGTTTGCTGGGGTCCTACCTCCATCTGCGCACCATGGTTAACCATACAGAAACCGTGGGTAACATCTTCGATCATGTCTAGATTGGTAACGATGACGGTCACTTCGTTCCCTTTCTTAACGGTAAACTCAGTGGTTCCGTACATAGGTGCAACAGACGTCATGTATACACGAACTTTGTTTCCGTCTCGAATTACCTTGTTATCGGTTTCGAGATTCACTCCATCTGCTTTCGCCATCGCGACGGTATCTGCAAAGTATGGGTCGTCTCGGCTCCAGAGTTTTGAAGGCTTCATTCTGCTGCGGTGTACAATAATACAGTCGTGCGGTTCTGCGAATGCCGGGCCGTCATGCACCAGTTTCATCTCATCACCGGAGATATCGATAAGCTGATCGTTTTCAGCACGTAGCGGGCCAACAGGTAAGAATCTATCTTTAGAGAACTTACACAGAGAAACTAGCCACTTACCGTCAGCATCTCTCGTTTCACCCTGTGAGGTATGGTTGTGGCCCGGTTGATAATGAACATCCAGCTTCTGTTGGATGTAATTCACTTTATCACCGTTGTAGGCCTGAATGGCTTTATCGATATCCCAACGGACAATTTGGCTATCGATAAACAAAGTTGTGTAGGCATTGCCACGGTTATCAAATGCGGTATGCAGTGGACCAAGTCCTAGTTCAGGTTCACCTACAACCGCATCTCGTGGCTTGATTTTATCGGCGAACAGATCATCAAGCTTGTCGATTGCGATGATGGATACCGTTGGTGAAAGTTTACCGTTCGCGACAAAGTACTTACCATCGGGAGAGGTATTTAAACCATGCGGGTTTTTCGGAACAGGAATATAGCGAGTCACCGCGCTGCCTTTACGCCCATCAATGACAGGTACTTTTGAGTCACCAATCGTAGTGAAGTTGCCTGACTTAACCGCCTCTTCCATGCGTTCAAGGCTAAACACCACAACATGGTCACGCTCGGCAGAAATCATTTCTGGCAAAGTGACACCATGCTCAGAGTTGTAGCAGGTGGATGCGAAGTACTTACCGTCGTAGTCAGCATCGGTGTTATCAAGGTTGCCGTTTACAATCACCTGAAACGCGACTTCCATCTTTTCCGCGTCAATAACGTTGAACATTGAGTAGTACTTCGAAGGATCCGTCATATCACGGCCGTCGTTAGGTAACGGAATTTCATATTCAGCATTACAAATAACGTACTTAGTTTCAGGAACTTTCTGTACCCTCAAACCGTGTATTGCCTGCACGTTCGGAATGGTGATGATCTTGTCTGTCTTCATGATGTCACAACGAATACGCGCAACACGGGTGTTGGCCTTGTCGTTGATAAAAACATACTTACCGTTATAGCGGCCGTCCGTCATACTCATGTGTGGGTGGTGAGAGTCACCGTTCGGGAAGTCTGCACTGTCACCTAATATGGCGCGGCTCTCATTGGTTTTACCCCATCCGGTCGCACTGTCATGGTTGAAAACAGGTATTCTTAAAAGTTCTCGCATTGATGGAATACCAAGTATCCGAACTTCACCAGACTGGCCACCACTCCAGAAACCGTAATACTCATCCAGCTCCCCAGGTTCAACAAAGGCATGAGCCATTTTCTCTTCAGTCTTTGCCTGTGCCATGGATGAGAACATTGCAGAAGTCATCACTGGTGCGGCTAAACCCGCAACCCCCATCGCGGCGGACTTACCAAAAAACTTTCGCCTTTCCTCATTCTCTAAGGATTGCTGATCTTGCTTATCGGTTTTATCAGACATAATTGTCGCTCCATGTTTTGTAGGGTAGTGGTTGTCACGGTGTAACGCTTGTGCTTAGTCCTCTACCGTGATGGTGGCAATCTGTTGCTCCATCTGTTTACGTTTTTTATAAGCCACTTTCTTCAGTGGCGGACATTTAGACTCATTGAAATAGGTCATCTGGCAATCGAGACAGTGGTGACATTCACGCATGTTAATCACACCATTTGGTTCAATGGCCTGAATTTCGCACTCCTTGGCACATATTTGACAAGGTTTTCCGCACTCGGGGCGACGCTTGAGCCAGTCGAACAGGCGTATACCTGAAGGAACAGAAAGTGCTGCACCAAGTGGACAAACATAACGACAGAAAAGTTTGCGGCTGAACAGGTTGATAACTAGTAAGAACAAGGCGTAGAACACGAAGTACCATTCACGATTGAAGTTCAACAGAAAGGTGGTTTTAAAAGGCTCGACTTCAGCGAACTGCTCAGCCAGCGCCAAAGATTCAAGTGACATACCGAACAGGGCAAGAAGTATCAGATATTTGACCGCCCACAGCCTCTCGTGAATCGAAAAAGGTACTTCGAGCTGAGGAATTTTAAGCTTGCGACCAAGCTCGTTGATCAGTTCCTGCAGGGCTCCAAATGGGCATAGCCATCCACAGAACACCCCTCTTCCCCACAGTAACAATGTAACCGCAACGGCTACCCAGACGATGAATATAATCGGGTCAAGCAGGAACAGACCCCAGTTAAAATCACTGAAAAGGGATTGCAGGAAGGTGAAAACATTCACAATCGAGATCTGCCCTGCACAGTACCAGCCAATGAACAATACTGTGTAGGCAAGATAAACGTGACGAATGGTTTGCAGAAGCTTAGGACGTTTTACCAGAGGATCCTGAAAGAACAGAATCGCTAAAAGTACAACTAAGCTGATAATCAGAAGTGTGCTTTCAACTCGTTTCTCTTGCCAGACCAACATCCATAAAGGCTGAGGCTCTTCTTCTGGTTCGATGATAACTACAGGTCTGTCCAGATAATGTTCAATCGGTTCGTAGCTGCCTTTAAAGCTGGTGAACACACTGTCTATTGCGCCGGTTTGCCTTCTGACTAACAGTTCAAACTGCCAGGGTGAGCCCGGATCAAACTCAATATGTTCACGCAGAATAAACAGAGACATCTCTTTAAAGCGTGGTGCACCAGCAGCAAAAATATCGTTGATACGTTCTTGATCCAGATCTCGGAAGCTAATAGCTAAATCATTTTGGTGGACCTGAATTCGATCGAATATGCCGCCACGTACGTAACCAGAACCTTTAAAAGAGTATCCGTTACCCATGATTGCGATAGCGTGCTCACCCGGCTGTAGTTGTTCAATCAAACGCTCATAACTGAAATCCCCTAGCAGGGTGCGGCCAATGGTTGGAATGTTGAGTTGGGTATAATAAATATCTGCGAACCGATCTTGTTTCTCTGCTTCGGTCGCCAAATCGATATTCTCAGCATCTGTTCCCACAAAGGCTTTATCAACCGTTTCTCTGTCCAGATAAAGGCGTCGAATAGAGCCATCACCAGTCAGTTTTTGCCAGCTTGCGGGTTCGTAGAAATCTTGTTTTATGGCTGCCGGTGGCAGGGATACTTGCTCATATTCCGCAATAATGCCTAGTTTGCGGGCTACTTTGGTTGCTGCACGGGTTATGGCGACATTCACTACCATCACGGTTACGGTTGCACCCGATATCGCATCCAGATTTACGTATCCATCGCTGGGTTGCCCTCCAACTTTGATACGGTCAGAAATTGAAAGGCCAGTATATTGATCAGCAAAGTCGGTGAGCTTTTGCTCAGGGATACCGATAAGAAGAATGGGTTCGTGGTGCTCGAGTACTTTAGCGCCAAGAAAGGTTCCTTCAGGATCCAGAGTCACCAGCATGTTTACAGGTTCACCCGAATAGGCTGGTATAGATACGACATCAACGGTTTCAAATGCATAGCCTAGCAAAGTCTCTTGTTGATAGATTTTCCAAACAGGAGGATCGTTTTGTTTCTCTTCAATTCGGCTATGGTTTGGGAAAATCTCTTTTATCAGAGGGAGAGGATCTTTAGGTGGACTAACGAACACAGCTGAGGCAGGCATAGAAAATGCCCAGAGGAACCACACCAATAAAGCTGAGATCAAAGTTCGCATATTATTTAATGTTTGCAGCTATTTGAGAGTAATTTTTTGCAGGAAGATAAAGTAAGTACACCTACAAAAACTAATGATAAATTATAGGATAGTCGCTATATTAATATTTACCATATTTATATGATGTGTTATTTACAAGTTTGAATATTTATATTTCGAAATAAATTATCCCAGATCAATTATTAATGATAAAATTAAAGTAATAACCTTTTAAATCATAAGGTTAATTTGTGTATTTGGTTGTGCGTTAGAATGAATATAGCAAGATCACATTTAAGGAAGGTGATCTATATATTAGAGAAAGCTATTTTAACGTAATGTTTTGAGTACCCATAAATAGGTACTAATTAGCTTTTAAAATATGATATTAAGCAGTTGGAAGGTATTTTTCTTTTCTATATTAATATAATACTTAATGGGTATTATATTTTGTTGTTGTCTATTGTGAGAATAAATTTTACTTATTGAGTAAAGTAGAATGCTTTATAAGCAAATAAGCCCCGTTTCCGGGGCTCATGAAATTAGAGTGGGGGAGTTACTTGTAGCTTACCAGCAGGTCATTACGTGCTTTTAGGTTTTCTACTGCGTTTTTAGGTGCTTCGCCAAGAACATCACGGCTACCTTTCTCATCTCCACCATTCACTTTTACGGATGTGATTTCCCAGTTGTCATGAGCGCGAACCAATGTGAAGTCATAGCTGCCGGATACTTTCCAATAGCCTTCTGCACCAACCCAGTGGCTGGCTGTAAAATCAACGCTGGCATCCGCTTTGTCACCGTTTACGTCAACCTTCAAGTTGCTTAACTCATGGTAAGTTGTGTCGAAACCAGGCAGGAATCCAGCCCATTGCCCCATTAGAACTTCTCTTTTTACTGTCGCTGGCTCACCACCAAATAACGAGGTGTAGTCAACAACCAACTCTGGAGCAAACAAGCGACCCAGATGTTCAAACGCAGCCTGGTCAGCAAGTGCCGCATAGCTGTTTATGTTGCTACGAATTTGTGCTTCGTCGCGGGTTAGTTCTTTAGCATTTACGGTCATGGATAGTACTCCGAGAAATAATACGAACAGGCTTTTAATTTTCATCTTAAAGTGTCCTTTTTGTCTGGTTGGGTGATCAGTGGTCTAATCATTTATTTGGCTTGGGTATAGAATAATTAGGAAGGTTTTTATTTGATTGAAGATTGCTGCTCGGATTTTTGTACTTTATTGCAACAAGGTGTTGCCTTGAGCTTGTTGACACATTCAGCTAGAGTCTGCTCGGGAGCGGCCCATTTTTACCGGAGATATTAAGGGATTAAGTGATGAAGTCAGATCTTAAGTATTACGACTTTAACTCGAATGAACCATCGGATTGTGGACAGGTTCTGGACATAGAGCTATCAGCCAGAGACCTGGACTGGCAAGGCGTCATCATTGAGAAGGGAGCGTCTCCTCACTTCTATCCGCAAAATGTGTACACCCCATATTTCTATTTCGCTCTCGCACTGGACAAGGACTTGAACTGGAGTGCTGAAAAAGATGGCAGTCTGACCTCACTTAAGACTAATCCGGGAAACATTTGGATAAATCCGCCTAAAACGCCATTTACTCACGATATTTCAGAGCCGTGTTACTTCGTTATTCTCGCTATTGAAGAGCAGAAGTTTCTGGCGAACTGCCCTTTAAACCTGAAAGGTAAAGATCTCCAGTTTTTGAACAACTACAACGTGTTGGATGAGTCAATAAAAGGCATCGTTGAGTTATTTCTGTTAGAGGCGAAGACGAAAGGCCGAAATGGTAAACCTTATCTGAAAAATCTGATTTCTCTGCTCGCAACAACGTATATTCAAAATTACTCAAACTATATTGATCTGCAGAATGAACAGGTAACGTCATCGAAGTTTGATCAAGGGCAGGTGGATAAAGTAGACAAATACATTAGTGAAAACATCGGCCAACAGATTACAGTCGATGATCTGGCAGACCTTCTAAGATGCAGTAAGTTTTACTTCCTGAGAGAATTCAAAAAGCTTATTGGCATGACACCGTATCAATACCTGATGAACAAACGCTTGGATCAGGCAAAAGAATTACTGGCGTCTGAGAATATCAATATTGCTTCAGTAGGACATGATCTGGGCTTTAACGATCAGTCTCACTTTACCCGTGCATTTAAAAATCAGTTTGGTATGACGCCGGGGCAGTTTGTTAAGCAGGCTAAAGGTTAACATAGCCTGCTTACGTCTTGATTACTGCACGATGTGAGCGTACTCGATGATCACCTGATTACCTTCAATATAGGCGTTTTGAATGGCGCCATCGACGTCAACGGTCGTTTTCAGATAGACCACTTTAGCCGTTTCTTCCGGAGCAACCTTCAGGGATGGAATTACCAACGCAGGTTCTACATGCATTATCCGGCACAGGCGCTCAATAAAGGTGATATTAAGAGGGACAGCACCGCGCAGGTAGTTGGAGAATTCCAATTGGGTTAAACCGAGTTTCTTCACGATCTCCATCTGGGTTAGTCTCATTTTTGCCTTCTGAGACATCCAGACACCATTGAGCGCAGCTCTGTCCTCTTCTGTAAAGTTCATTGTATATATCCATGCAAATTAATTCGTATGTAATCTAGTTTGCAATGTTTAGGTTAGTGTCAGAGCAGAGTAAAGAATGCGGGGAACGGAAGGGAACTTACGTTATCTGGCTGACTTGTTATCCAAGTCAGCCATGATATGTATAAAGTTGATAACTTTAAAACTACATTTTTGCTGCGATAACAACATCACCAGAAGTGCTTTCTTCCATCAGGTCGATATAGTACTGAGCCACTTCTTTAGCAGGCATACCTGGTTCTGGATCCATGCCCATAGCGACCATGGTTTCAGATACCCAGCCTGGAGATACAGCGTTGATACGAATGCGATCAATTTCAGTTACTGACGCTTTGATTGCCGCTTCTACGGCTGCGTTTACAGTTGTTACTACACCGCTACCAGCGAATGGGTATTGCGCTAATACGCCAGAAGTCAGAATAATCGCACCACCATCGTTGACATACTGTTCGCCAAAACGAATGGTGTTGATTTGACCCATCATCTTGTTTTTTATGCCAAATTCCCACTCTGAATCTGGTGCTTCATGCCAGTTAACAATGCGTGCTACACCTGCTGTACATAGAATTGCGTCTACTTTTCCTACTTTAGCAAATAGCGCTTTTAGTGACTCAGGATCTGAAAGATCGACAGGGTTCTCCGGGTGATTCAAAGAAGAACCAATGACTTCTGCTTTACCTTCCAGAAGTTCTGTTAGTGCATTACCAATTAGACCAGTTGAGCCAAGAATAAGTACCTTTTTCATGTTTTTTCTCCGTGGGTTTCGAGTTGGGTACATTATTCCGATTTGAATTCATTCCGTGTAGAAGGGTAAAGGTTGATTTACCTTTAACTTCAGGTTGAAAGTGCAGAGTGAAGATTTGCTACATTGGTATCAATCCGCATCCTTAAGCTGGTCGACGATAAAGTCGATAAACAGTCTGATACGCTTGGGTAGATTCTCCCGGGAAGAGTAATAAATCCAGACAGGTTTCGGTGAAATCCATGAAGATTCAAGAACTGGCACAACATCCCCTTGTTCCAGTTCTTCTTTTATGTGCCATTTCCCCATGTAAGCTAGGCCAAGGCCTTGCTCCATTGCAATTTTCGCGGCACTAATATTAGAGATGTTCAGGTTACCCTTTGGTATAAACTGAATATGTTCCCCTTTGCTGTCCATCAAAGGCCAGAAAAACTTTCGTCCGGAAGAGAGTGGACGATAAGCGATACAGTTGTGCTCTGCCAACTCATCAATGGTCTTGGGTAGGCCGACGGTTTCCTTATACGCTTTGCTGGCAAACAGGCCGCCCTGCATGTTGTATAGCGTCCTGGCAACTAATCGGCTGTCTTCATTTATCTGGTTTCCGACACCGATATCAAAGCCTTCTTCAATGATATCTAGTACCTGATCATCAAACACAAGATCCAGTTCGATATCTGGGTATAGGCGTAGAAATTCAGGAATATGAGGCATGATAAATTCACGACCAAAACTATCGGGAAGGTTGACTCTTATCTTTCCTGCTGGGCTTTTGTTCTGCTCAGTCAAGCCATCAATGCTGTTCTCTATCTCCGAGATAAGGGGAAAAACCTGCTGATAGAGTGTCGAACCATCTTCAGTCAGAGAGAATTGACGTGTGTTCCTGTGGAACAGTCTTACACCTGTCTGTTTTTCCAGCGCAGCGACGCCTTTACTCACCGCAGCGGCTGAAATCCCAAGCTTTCTACCGGCTGCTGAAAAGCTGCCTTCCTGAGCGGCTACTATAAACAATGGAAGCTGTGATGGAACCATACTGACCTCGCGGTAATAAAATGTACCTTTTGATTTTAACTTATAGTTACAACTTCTATTAGTAACCTTTAGTTATTGCTGCTTTAACCATTACCCATCTAATAGTTATAACTGACTGATCTGAAAATCATTCCTGTACCTGCTTTGGGCTAGTGAAGCAATAAAGTACCAAAAGTCGGGCAGTATTCTTCAATCTCCTAATCGAATCCCCCTCTATCCTATATCTAACTTTAGTGATAGGAACTATTTGTGAGAGGAACCAGAAGATGAAGTACAGCTTACTACCTTTGCTTTTGTTGGCAGGCTCAGCCGTAGCTCAACCGTTACCAACAGCGATTGATTGCTATCAGAACAGTACTCAGTCGAGAGATATTGATGCCTACATGGCATGTTTTACTGAAGATGCGGTAATGGTGGATGTTTCCCGAACTTTTAAAGGTAAAGAGGCGATCAGAAGGTGGGCGTTGAATGAAGTGATTCCATCAGGTGATTCTTTTTCTCACAAAGAGATTCTGGATTCTGCACCTGACTATGCTAAGACACTCGTTAAGTGGAGTGCCTGGCGAGCCCATTATTACTACTGGTGGAATGACGAAGGAAAGATCACCAAAATGTCTCTCCAGTATGCGGATTAACCGGGTAGCTCATCCAGCGGCCATGTTTTTCATGTAATCACTCAATTTGCCATACTTGCTTTTCCTTTGAAGCAACTGCCGGACCCACTAGGTTCGGCATTTTTTGTTCTTAATAATCTTATGCTATGTTTTAAAGAGGCGAGTGTTTTGAAGGTGGTTGGAGAGCGAAAATGAGAAAGTGCTATTTGGGATTAATATCTCTGTCCCTGAGCTTCGCCTTGTTTGCCTCTGAAGGGTATAGTGACGAAATAAGGTTTATCACCGAGCCTACAACCAGCATGGATACATCCGGGCGGTCATTCAGTAATGAATCTGAACTGACGCGCGAGTTGATACAGCGCCTGAACCAAACAAATGATATTGAAGTTTACCCATGGAAAAGGGCTTACTCAATAATGCTCACCGAGCCCAATGTTGCTCTATTTCCAACGACCAGAACCGAAGCCAGAGAAAATGAAGCAAAATGGGTTGGTCCTCTTCTTAAAGTCAACTGGGTGCTGTTTGCTCACAAGGATTCCGATATAAAACTGGACAACCTCGAAGATGCGATGAAGGTTGACCAAATATGTGGGTACCTTGGGGATGCAAAATTTACTTATCTAGAAAAGAAGGGGTTTAAGAATCTGGTTGCTCGTTACCGAAGTTTTGATTGTATTGAGCTACTTGCTCGTCATCGGGTTGATTTGTGGGTGAGCAGTACTAATGCGCTTTTATGGAACATAGAAGCAGATAAAGACTACCTTTCAGAGATAAAAATCGTCTATATGATTGATACCAAGTATCTTTACTATGCCTTGTCAAAAGATACTCCAGATGAAACGGTGAGCCTGTTGCAAGAGACACTCAATCAGATGAAAAAAGAAGGGGCTTTCTACAAGTATTACAAGGAAGACTTTTCTGAAGAGAGAATACGTGAGTTCAGCAAAATAGAGGAACCAGTATTTCCCTGGTTAAATAACACCAAATAGTCGATTTGAAATGGTCGATTTTTCTGCAAAAAATACCTAGAAGTGGGTAAATCAGCTTAGTCATTCTTTGATTTCTATTTGTATGAAAATACCTATGTAAATCAGCCTATTGAATGAAAATTCATCAATTCTTAACTTTTATGGTAGAATACGCGGCTTCGCGGTTTGCTTGTAGCCAAAAATCATTCTTAACGGAACCGGTTTTTAGTCGTATAGAAATATGACCAGAGCTCGCTAATCAACGATTAATTAATATGGAGATGCTTTTTCTATTCGTTAATTCGAATACGTTAAAATCATAATTTATGAGTTTTAAATCAAAAAAATACAGTATTGATTCTACAGACTACCAGGTTGGTCAGGATAACGTAACTAAATGGGGCATGGACGTCCACAACACAGTTTTCATCGCTTCTGTTGGCCTTTCACTTCTTTTCATCGCGACACTTCTTACACTCGCTCCGGCAGATGCCAAAGCCGCCATTGATTCAGTTAAAGCAGCGGTTTTATCCAATTTTGATTTCCTCTTTATGTGGGGAGCAAACCTTTTACTACTATTTGCAGTTGTTATTGCCTTATCACCTTTGGGCAAAATCCGATTAGGAGGCGATAACGCGACTACCGATTACTCAACCATGTCATGGATTGCCATGCTGTTTGCTGCTGGCATGGGTATCGGTCTGATTTTCTGGGGTGTTGCCGAGCCAACGGCATTCTTTACTAACTGGTATGGCACACCGCTAAATGCGGAAGCATATACACCTGAAGGTCGCGAAGTGGCTCTGGGCGCAACGGTTTTCCACTGGGGTCTTCACGCCTGGGCTATTTACGGCATGGCTGCACTATGTTTAGCATACTTTGTTTATAACAAAGGTCTGCCGCTTTCGATGCGCTCAGTGTTCTATCCACTACTCGGTGATAAAGTCTGGGGCAAAATTGGTGACGTCATTGATGTGATGACGGTACTGGTAACGCTTTTCGGTCTTGCAACATCACTTGGCTTAGGCGGTTCTCAGGCTGCCAGTGGTATCAGCCATGTGTTTGGATTCGAAAACAGCCTTTACCTTCAGCAAGCAATCATCCTGCTGATTATGGGACTTGCTATTCTTTCTGTTATTCGCGGCATGGACGGAGGCGTGAAGCTTCTGAGTAACCTGAACATGGTGATTGCATTCGTATTCCTAGGGTTTATTGCCGTGCTTAACTTCACTACGGTACTTGATTCTTTGACTACAGCTGTCGTTGGATACGTTAAGAACATTGTTCCACTAAGCCAGACTTCTGGTCGTGAAGATACAACCTGGCTCCATGGCTGGACTGTATTCTACTGGGCATGGTGGGTAGCGTATGCACCATTCTTTGGTATGTTCGTGGCACGAATCTCTAAAGGACGTACGGTACGTGAGTTCCTGGTATGTGTCATGATTATCCCGACACTTGTCACTACGGCGTGGATGTCCGTCTTCGGCGGTGTGGCTATCGAGCAGATCATCGACAAGGTTGGATTACTAGGCCTTGAGCAGGGCATCACAGATGTTTCTCTGAGCTTGTTCTATATGCTGGACGCATACTCTCTAGGGAGCGTTCTTTCAGTTATTGCTGTTGCACTGATCATCGTGTTCTTCGTAACGACTCTGGATTCAGGCTCTATTGTTATCGATAGCATGACTGCTGGTGGTAAGTTAGAAGTACCGCTAAAGCAGAAAGTAGTTTGGGCCGTTATCTCTGGTGTTATCGCTATGGTGATGCTGTGGATTGGTGGTACTCAGTCAATTCAGGCTCTGCAATCCATCACGATTATCGCTGCACTGCCATTTACCCTGATTCTGCTATTGGGTTGTGTTAGCCTGGTGAAAGGTCTGTTGACGGAAATTGATCAAAACAATGCTCCAGTTCAGCTGATGGACTAGAACAAATAAGTTTGCTTGTTAGTGATTAATGCAAGCGACTAAATAT
The DNA here is from genome assembly GCF_042245395.1 of Vibrio iocasae. Lineage (NCBI taxonomy): Bacteria > Pseudomonadati > Pseudomonadota > Gammaproteobacteria > Vibrionales > Vibrionaceae > Vibrio > Vibrio iocasae. Next base: position 166,888 of record NZ_CP145310.1, read on the forward strand.
TACGGCCCTCAAACGTTGGACTCCAATTTTTGAGGGTTTTTTACATTTACAGTCTCCAATTTGAAATGTTTCGCCTAAACAGAGGGTTACTTGCCATCAAGCCTTAATTGAGTAACAAGTTGTTACACCCGCTACGATCGTAGGGCTTTACATTTGCTGCAATCACAGGAACAATTCGGCCATATTTAAAATACAGTATGGTCTTCTTAAACATGAACAACTCTGTATCTAAAAAGAACAATCCTCTTTTTGAGGTCGTTTTCAATGTCGTTCTGCCTTCAATGATTTTGATGAAACTGAGTGGGGAAGAACAACTAGGAACGGTTGTTGCCCTTATCGTGGCACTTGCTTTCCCGGCAGGCTATGGTGCGCTAGAACTGATCCGCAATAAAAAGTTTAACTTTATCGCAGCACTAGGATTTGTCAGTGTTCTACTGACTGGTGGTATTGGTTTACTGGAGCTGGATACCCGCTGGTTGGCGCTTAAAGAAGCTTTGATTCCAGGATTAATTGGTGTTGGTGTACTTGTCTCAACCTTTACTAAGTATCCGGTGGTTAAAAAAATCTTCTTTAACGAAACTGTGCTAAACATCCCTCTAATAAAGCAACGCCTGGAGCACTCTGGAAATCAGGCTGTGTACGAACGTTCTTTGACAAACGCGAGCTACCTGTTTGCGAGTACGTTTTTCTTCTCTTCAGCGATGAACTATTTCTTAGCTACCTGGATGGTGACGAGTCCAGCAGGCAGTGTGGCATTCAATGAAGAACTGGGTAAGCTGACCCTGTATAGCTATCCTATGATTGCCGTTCCAAGTATGCTGATGATGATGGGTATTTTTTATTACCTGTGGCGTCAGATAACGACAAGCACCGGTTTGACGACCGCAGAGATCTTCCACGCGAAGTAACCCTGTCAAAGTCAAATGACCTTATGTGAACAAAGCCAGTCATCTATGATGACTGGCTTTGTTTTGTTTAGCGGTGATAAGTATCGCGTTTAAATAATTTGAGAAACTAACAAGAACAGACCAAACCCAAACGCAAATGTCATCATAAAGCGGCCACCTTCAGTGGTATATCGCTCTGCGTGAGTACCGTTATTTCGTAGTTTTTGCACCATGGCCAACGGGATAAACACGGCAAGAAATACCAATATGATTCCAGCATATGCGAGGATAGACAAGAACTGGTCGGCTGCCAGTATTGCGCCTGCTAACGGCAGTACAAAGGTGATGATGTAAGTCACGACCCGATTCTGATTGAAGGTATCACTGTTTTGATTGAACAAAGACATAGCAACGCCAAAAAAGCTTGTTAGCAGTGCTAACCCAGAAAACAGAGTGAGTATAGAACCCACCAAAGGAGCATCATGTTCAAACTTCGCCATTAGCTCAGAGACACTAGAAAACTCTTTGAGCTCTTCTGGTGGTAGGTTGCCAAGCACAGCAAACAACCAACACAAGTAACAAAACAGTGGCACCAGAGAGCCTATAACCACCATATTTCTAAGCTGTTTGTCATTGGCTTCGTGGTTGTACGAGACAAGGCTAGGGATAACAACCATAAAACCAAAGCTAGTGAAAAGAACCGCACTTGTTTTAATAAGGCCCAGATGATCATGGCTGCTTACTTGTATGAGGTTTTCCGAGGAAAACTGAGGTAGCAGAAGTATCAAGGTAGCGAACAGGCTCGCTATCATCACAAAGAATAGAACCCGATTAAGCTTGTCAATCAGACCTGTTCCCAGCGCGACTATGACACCTGCGGTGAGTGTGAAGACTACCTGGCTCTGGGTGAAGCTCATCGAAACACCGATCGATGACAGGCTGCTGGAGAGTATGTCTGCGGCTCCAAGAATATAGGCCATTAGCAAGCAAATAAGCAGAGCGTAAAGCAATCCGTTGGTAATTAGCTGGCCGGGTTTGCCTAGTGTCTGACGAGCGATAGAGTTTAAACCTAATCCGCCTCCAGATTTAATGGTAGCTTCAAGTAATAGTAAAGCTGAGTAGGTGGTGCCGAACCAGATAAACACCATTAGTAGTGTGCCGTAAAGCAAACCGAATTGAGCGAGCACCATAGGTATGGCAAGCATGCCAGCACCAAGAGCTGTACCAGATATAATTAGGGCGCTGCCCAGAAGTTTTGAATTCATTTTCTGTAAACCGTTTAAATTGTTTTATTTTTTAAATGTTGAGCGCATGGCGCGCAGAAGTATTGGATAGCGGAGTATCAATACGAAAAATAAAATCGAGAAAATGAATAAGGCGATGAAAAAAGATCGCTAAATCGAGAGAGTGAGTATGAAGAGAAGTAAGATAAAGGTGCACTTTTTACTGAATGAGGTGATCCTTCAGTAGGCTCTATTATCGGTGTAGTTATTTTGAAAATCATGGATATGTCCTATAAAAGACAGTCCTTTGGAATAACGAATAGCAGTTCCTGCGCTAAGCTATCTCAGAACAGAGATAGCTACATCTTAAATGCTGAGAAGATGATTGCAATGGGGTAAATGTTGACTGGTTGAGTTTCCACCAATGCTATCTGAAATCTGACAAAGCACATCCCTGTAATTCTTTTTTTAGCTCTTCGATAACAAGTCGGGCAATTTTAGATAACTCTCTATTTGGGTAGACCGCGTAAATTGCCTCGTCATCAGGAAACTTTAAATCTGGCAACAATTGAACGAGCTCTCCAGTTCTTAATTTTTCTGCAGCCATAAAGTTCGTTGGCAAAAAATAACGATTGCCATTGGCCACACATTGGTTGAGTTGTTCTGCATCATTTATGCAGATATTAGCGTTGATATCGAATGACCTCAGCTCACCAGACTCATCAAAATAGTTGAAGGCTTTGTTGGTGTGTCCTTTTCGGCCATAAACGATAGCCGGAAGGTTTTTTAAGTCATCAAGGCTCTTTGACATACCATGTTTGCTTACAAACTCTGGGCTTGCTGCCAAAAGCAATCTCACATCGAGCAGTTTATGGCCGATGAGATCAACACTACGCGGCTTCCATACCCGAATAGCCATATCAAACCGATCTTTGATGATGTCCACCTGATAATCGTTCAGCTCTAACTCTATGTTGATATCCGGGTATTGGTCGCAAAGCCTTTCGACGATAGGAAAGAGAAATTTTCGACCAATATAGACTGCACTGGTAATGCGCAATGTGCCATTTAAGCTGTCAGACTGATCTTCAGCAATCGTCGAGACATTCTTTACAAGCTCATTGATTTGTCGGGCGTTGTCATAAACCAGCTTTCCAGATTCCGTCAAGGCTATTGCTCTGGTCGAACGATTTAATAAGGAAGTATTAAGCTCAGATTCGAGTTTTTTTATCTGCCGGGTAATGTAAGAAACATTGGTTTCTCGGATATCTGCAGCTCCGGTAAAACTGCCCTGATCGACAACATCCGCAAACACCTGCAGTAACTTAGGGTCAATCTTCTTCATAAATGACACATCACTATTGCCAAAAAAGATAATTTCATTGTGTCATTTATTGCATTTTTCGGAAAGAAAAAGTTTTTTAAGATGAGAGCATCAAAAAGTAAATGAGGAAGAATCATGATTGTTGTAACGGTAGCGGGAAAGGTAAAACCAGAGTTTAAACAAACATTCCTGGACCACATGGCTGAACTGGCACCTGTTGTTCGTGCAGAAGCTGGCTGCATTACTTATCAGCAAAATATCACCGCTGAGGATGAGAATACTCTGTTCCTGTACGAAGAGTGGGAATCTGTGGAGCATTTACAGGTGCATCTGGAGAGCGAGCATATGGCAAAGCATTTCGAGCAGGCACGCCCTTGGTTTGATTGGGTCGATATGAAAACCTTTGAGTCTGGCGAATTTAAGCTAGGAGAGTAGAGTGATGGAAAATTATACTCCTACACTGGAATATCAGGCTCTGATGGAAGCTTTTCGCTCACGCAAGTTCACCAAAAATGATATCAAAAGCTTTGTTTACAAAGTGTTCTCAATGTACGAGAGAGCAACTTGTGAAAACGTTCATCTGGATGCAGAAGCTTTCCATGAACTTGTTGCTGAAGATGTACATGTGGACTTTCCTGACTACAAGGTTCGCTCTAGAGAAGAGTTTAAAGAGTGGCACCGTTGGATTCATTCTCTACTGAACTCAGATGACCACGAGATAGAAAGCGTCAATGTTGAATATCTTGCCAATGGTAAGTATCAGGCACAGTTTTTTGTCCGCTGGCGCGGAGATTTCAGAGATGGTCGCTATACGGATCTGAGAGTAGAGCAGCTTTGGGTCATGCGTGAAGAAGAAGGTAAGTCTCTACCCGTTATTGAACGCTACGTTGTAGGGTTGGCTAACCCTATTCCTGCGAATACTGCGGGAGAAGTCGAGGACTAAGTTGCTTTAAGTACCAGAAGAGGCTGGGGATACAGGCCTCTTCTGGTATTTAGGCATGATTAAAAGTAGTAAGAAACACCGAGTTCGAACTTGTGGTCGTTATCTTTGTCTGCCCACTTAGGGTTCTTAATTTCCATATCTGTACGAGTGTATGTGTGTGAAGCTTCTACCCACCACTTACCATCTGCTGAGATTGGCTGGCCGTAGCCAGTTTTCACTTTAAATACATCAACGTCGGTTTTGCTGCCTTTGGCGCCATCTAGCTCAGGAGTACCATTAATATGCATGTACTGTGGCTGGAATACTACGTACTGGCCTGCTTCACCTACTGCAAGAGAACCAAATAGGTTTAACTGATAACCAGATACATCCATTTTGCCTTTAGCTTCCCCATCTTTGCCTTCCGCTTTACCTGTTACATAGGCAAGGTTAGGGAAAATAGATAGTGCTTCCCATGGAGTCGTTACTTTTGCGATTGCACCAAGAGCTACGATATCAGTGCCTAGGCCGTTAGATTTTTCCCAGCCTTTCATGTAGTCAACAGAGAAACCAGCCTGAGGCATGCCAGCCAGGCCTGTGTCTAGTACCTGGAAGTAGCGTAGGCGAGAGTTTTGGTCTTTCTTGCCTTCAACATTGTTTTTAGTTGCTGAGCCGTGCTCAACAAGACCAATGAAATTGTTACCTTCTGAGTAAGCACCAGCAAGGCCTACCATACCTTTTACAGTGCCGTCGTTGTCTACGGTACCGAATGCAAATGAGTTAACTTGCGTAAGGTCACTTGGGTTTGGAGCATTGTCTTCTGCAATAGCAGGGGATGTGATCGCAGCCATTGCGAGAGCTAGTACGACTTTTTTCATTTTCAATTACCTTAGAGAAAATAGGGGCCTGGTATACCTGGCCTCGAATATTAGTGTGTTGATTTATTGCTAAGCATTATGTTCGTAAATGGAATTGCTGTTGTGAATTTAATGTCAAATATGATCTATTAATCTATCTAAAGTTTCATTGATGAGTTTGTTTGGGGCGATTTTGTTCTTTTTTGGGCTTGTGAAATGTGCCATTGAGAGTGAGTGCGATGTCGCCAGCGGAAAAAACTGTTGTCGTAACTCTCACTCGATAGCTGAGCGAATGCATTTTAGTATCCTCCTAAACTTGATGGAGGATACGACCCGATGCTTAGATTTTTGATATGCAGCTTTGCTCTGGTGTTGCTATACCCGACTGCGATTGATCTTTACCTTGTAGGATTACCCCAAATCGCAGCTGATCTAAATGCAACCGAATCACAACTTCATATTGCCTTCTCTGTTTATCTAGCGGGTATGACAGCAACCATGCTGTTTGTTGGAAGGTTGTCAGACTCGATTGGCAGAAAGCCTTTTGCTATAGGTGGAGCGGTTGTTTTTGTCTTCGCTTCTCTTCTTGGGGGAGGTGCTGAAAATATAACCTTGTTCCTGACAGCAAGATTTGCTCAGGGAGTTGGGGCTGGTTCATGTTATGTGGTTGCATTCGCGATTCTACGGGATGTTTTAGATGATAAACGTCGCAGTAAAGTGCTCTCTGCAATTAATGGGGTTACCTGTATCGTACCAGTACTTGCACCTGTGCTGGGTCACCTGATAATGCTTAAGTTTCCTTGGCCCAGCCTGTTTAGCACAATGGCGGGAATGGGGGTGGTTATCTGCTTGTTATCCCTCATCGTTCTCAAAGAAACCAAACCTCAGACTGAGCAGGTTGAGAGCGTAGCAAGCCGAGGAGATGAAACAAGAAAAGAGTCTTTATTGGACAACTTCTTTGTTAGCCGCCTGGTTATTACGTCCTTAGGTGTCACCATCATACTTGCCTATGTCAACGTATCTCCGATGCTGATTATGGGCACACTAGGGCTTGATCGTGAGGGTTATTCGTCAGTGATGGCGGCAACGGCAATGGTGAGTATGATTGTCTCGTTTTCCTCTCCATTCGCGCTCTCTGTATTTAAAGAAAGAACATTGATGCTGACCTCTCAGTTTCTGTTTGCGCTCTCGGCTATTGGCTTAAGTGTTTCTGAGGTATGGTGCCTTGGGAGTGAGTTCTATTTCACCTCATTTGGGCTGTTGTGCTCTGGTTTTTCTCTTGGATTTGGAGTAACCATGGCTCAGGCACTCAGCCCATTTTCTCAAAGGGCAGGGATGGCGAGCTCTTTGCTTGGTGTCAGTCAGGTATGTTGTTCTGCTCTGTATATTTGGTTGATGGGAATGCTGGGGTTTGATGCATTGACGATATTGGTTCAAATTCTGGTGATAGGTAGCATAGTCAGCTTCGCTCTTATACTATTGATATCTGGTCCGCTTCCTGGAATCCAAAATGAAGAAGTCAATTACTCTTCTTGATATGAACCTGCTTATTACACTGCAACTTATCATGCAGGAGAGAAGTGTCTCTAAAGCTGCGAAGAAGCTAAATGTGACCCCTTCTACCGTAAGCAAGTCACTCAATAAACTGCGAGACTGGTTTGATGATCCTCTTTTTGTAAAAACGCCAAAGGGATTGATTCCTACCCCTGTTGTACTGAGCATGGAGCAGGAGTTGGCGGATTGGTTGCAACTTAGCCGACAAATTCTGGATAAAAGAAGCGATGAAGCGGCCAGAGGCATGCAGTTTAATCTAATGATTGAGTCGCCTTTGCTGCTTGTTATGCTTAATGAACTGCTTCCCTTAGTTCACCAAAGGTACCCAGACGCTAAAGTAATCACTAAAAACTGGGATCATGACTCAATCGACGCGATCATACGAGGCGAAGCGGATATTGGTTTCACCGGGCGTGAAAGCCATCCTCAGTCGAAAGAGTCGCTCGACTTGCTTCCTTACTTTGTTGATTTTGAAATTCTTTTTTCTGATCTTCCAAGGGTGTATTTGAGAAAAGACCACCCTGTTTTTCAGGAGGAGTGGAATCTGGATAACTTCCTTAAGTATTCTCACATAGGTGTTTTTTGGGAGAATAGTGAGAGTTGGGCACTCGATGATGTGCTAACAGAATTGAGTAGAGAAAGAAGCATCGCTCTAACGGTCTCTAGCTTTGAGCAATCGCTTTTTATGGCTGCTCAGCCTAATCACACCATGCTGACAACGGCTCCTCAATACTGTGAACATTACATTTCCAAGATTCATCCGAATCTGGTCAGCTTGCCGATTCCAGTAGAAAAAACGTATCAGGATAAGCTATTGATTCCATTTACGATGATCTGGCATAAACGCAATGCTCACAACGCTAAAACCCTATGGCTTAAGGAGACCATAAAGTCACTCTATAGTGGTTTAGATAAGGGTTAGTCAACTATATGAGCATATTCAATGACGACTTGATTTCCTTCGATGTAGGCGTTTTGAATAGCTCCGTCTACATTCACACTTGTTCTTAAATACACGACTTTTGATGATTCATCTGGTGATGACTGCAGGGAAGGTACGATCATTTTCGGCTCGACATTCATCACACGACATAGACGTTCAACAAAAGCCATATTTAATGGAATGGCACCACGCATGTAGTTAGAAAACTCTAGTTGTGTCAGTCCTAGCTTTTTCACTATTTCCATCTGAGTCAGCCTCATTTTGGCTTTGTGAGACATCCAGGCTGTGTTCAGCGCTTCTCTATCGGATTCTGTAAAATTCATGGGTTAATTTCCATCAAAACAATTACTTAATAATCTAAAGGTTGATGCAATGGTGATTGTCAGAACAGAGCAAAACTCCCTTACTCCCATTTTTTCGTTATTGAATCACCAGTATTTATATACCTATCTATTTCAATTGTTATTTTAAATTTTCTCTATTAACGATTGGTTTCACTCGAAACGAGGTGATATTGCAATATATACCCATACCAACGAGAGGAGAAAAGAGATGGGTTATCTAGCAATCGCAATAGTTTCAGAAGTTCTGGCAACAACATTACTACCACTAACTAATGGTTTTACTAAGGTTATGCCTTCAATTGGCTGTGCTGCTGGATATGCTGGAGCTTTCTACTTTCTTTCTCTGGCAACTGCTGGTGGTATGTCGAGTGCAACGGCTTACGCAATATGGTGTGGTGCAGGCATCGCTTTGATTGCTTTAGTTCAAGTGTTGCTTGGAAATATCCCAAATGCTCACACAATCATCGGCGTACTGTTAATCATCGGTGGTGTAACAATGATCAATATGGGGGGAGGTGCTCACTAATCTCCAATCATCAATAGGAGAGTTGAATTCATTTATCTGCTGTTTTTTAAATTGTAATCATGCCCTTATTGCTAAAATTTTAGCCGGCTGCCAGAGTTCATTGCCTGGCAGCTTTTTTTATTTGCAAACGAGCTCTTTCTCTTTGACAAAATCCTCGAATGTTTCAACTGGTAACGGCTTACTGTATAAGTGCCCCTGATACAGCATACATCCTTCATTTGCTAGATAGAGCTTTTGTGCTTCTGTTTCCACACCTTCCGCTAATGTGTTGAGATCTAGAGCTTCAGACATTGAAATAATGGTTTTAACAATGGATTGGTCGTTTTTGTCAGTAACCAGATCATCGACAAACGACTTATCAATTTTCAACTGACTCAGAGGCAGTCTTTTTAGGTACTTAAGAGAAGAGTATCCGGTACCGAAATCGTCCAAAGAAAAGTGCACCCCTAGATCTCGGAGCTGATTCATTCGTTCAATAGTCAGCTCCATTTCATCGACAAGCATGGTTTCTGTTAACTCAATTCGAAGTTTTCCTGGTTCTATGTGGTATTGCTCGATCAACTGGCTAACCAACAATACAAAGTTGGATTCTCGAAATTGTTTGTAGCTAACATTGACGGAAATAGAGAGGTGTCGCATCTCAGGTGTTTTTTGCCACCTTTTTAGCTGTCTGCACGCATTGATGAGTACCCATTCTCCAATAGCCAGAATCAGTCCTGTTTTTTCAGCGATAGGAATAAATCTGTAAGGAGAAATGAAACCTTTTTCTGGATGTTTCCATCGTATAAGTGCTTCGGCTGCGACGGTTTTTCCATGCTGGTTAATTTGAGGTTGGTAATAAAGCTCAAACTGAAACTTTTTAATAGCAGAGCGAAGTTCGTTCTCAAGGATAAACTGAGCAGTTATCTCTTCCTGCATTTTAGGATTGAAAAAGCAGGCAGAGTTTTTACCTGAGTTTTTTGCTTCATACATGGCAATATCGGCTTGCTTTAATAGCTCAGAACCAGAATGTGAAGCATCATTAAACAATACTATTCCAATACTTACGCTATTGGTGTATCTGTGCTCCTTAAGCTGATAAGTCGCAGAGAGTGTTTCCAGCAACTTGTCAGTGATTTCTTCAACTTGATTCGCTGCTGTTAATTCAGATTCCGATAAGTCCGGCATTAGTACAACAAACTCATCTCCTCCAAATCGAGCGAGCGTATCACGAGGACGAATATGCCGTTTGATTCGAAGGGCTGCTTCGCTAAGCAATGCGTCACCATACTCGTGGCCATGGGTATCATTGATGGTTTTAAAATCGTCAATATCTAAGAAAAGTAATGCGTGGTAGTTATGGTTTTTAGGACTATTGGCAAGAACTTGTCCAAGGCTTTGAAACAAGTAAGGACGATTTGGTAACCCCGTTAATGAGTCTGAATGGGCAAGTTGAAGTAGCTCTTTTTGTCGTTGTTTTTCATTTAACGAGATAGAGCTTGTCAGTAAAAATAATACAATGTTGTAGACAACAAAGATGATTAAACTTAAATAAAATGAATCTTTAAATTGCTCAGTAACATACTGCTTGTCCATCCTCGATATAAACCAGAAATCTAAGTATGGGTCGTAATGTGCAACTATTTGATAAGCCTTTCCTGAACCAAATTTGTTAAACTCAAATACACTACTATTCGTCGTTTTATCCATGTTTAGGTTTAAAGCAGCGAAGTAGTTGTTGTTTACAGGTTTCCTATACTCAAGGTCTCCTTCGTTTGAGACAAATACCGGAAACTTATCACCGCGGATAATTTCTACCTGATGAAACGGCTTATTGTTTGTATGTCCTTCAAAGATGGGAGTATTGTCGAGTCTAATCCCTGCTGTCATTACTGCAACCGCTCTTGGTGCATCATGTGGAATATATATGGCTTTACGAATTGGCATTGCCAGGGATTTTTCTTCCAAAGCATTAATAATATAAGTTGGACCAGTATGTATGGTTCGGCTCTCTCTGGCTTCAATAAAAGAGTCCCTAGTTTGTTTTAACTGCATTAAGTTTGGAACTTTATCCAAGTTAAAGTTCGAACTCGCCACCAGTGCTTTGCCATCATAAGCGGCTAGACCTAATCCCAGATAAGCAGGGTAAGTCTGCATGGTGTTATCCAAAACAGGATCGTGGATTGGCTTTTCAGGAAGACCGTGCAAAAGAATAAGGTGCAACCCCAGAACATCGAGTAGTGATTCCTGAGATTCCAAATAAGCTTTAACTGAGTTTCCAAATAGTTCAACGTGTGTCTGTTGTTCGTTGACTACCGTTTCTCGGCTTAACGTCCAGTTATAGTATGTTATTCCAGAAAAGAGCACTAACGAGGTGGTAAATACAGTGAAGAATATCGTCCATACATTTTTTCTTGCAACTTTATTCTTGTTCATGGAAATTAATACAGCCAATGATTGGTTGGGGTTATGAATTGATACTAATCATAACAATGTATTATGCAACGATCATTAAAGTATTTATTAAAAACCGCTAGAATAATAGGGCTTTAACACTAATAAGAAATAAGTAATGCAGTAGTGTATCGGTCAATGATTTCGCTTTTTACCTTTCATTAAACTCGGGAATACTATTTAGTGTCTAATTTCGATATTGTCGTCGATATTGTGAAGGTGTTATTCCGACTCTTTTCTTAAACTGCAAAGAAAGGTGTTGCTGAGAAGAAAAGCCACAAGATAATGCAACTTCAGCCAGTGGTTTTGAAGAGAACTGCAACTGTTGTTTTACCATCTCAATACGCTGATTCAGTACATATTGATGAGGTGTACATCCAAAACTGGTTTTAAACATTCGCGCAAAATGGAACTCGCTTAAGTTTGCCAGTGCCGATAGATCGTTCAGTGAAAATGGCGTCGATAAGTTAGCTGCAATAAAGTCTGTTACTTTTCGTTTATTTGCTGCAGAAAGCCCGCCTGAAACTAAAGCTTTTGCTGGCGAGTTGTGACAATACTGACGCATTAAATGCAGTAAGAGAAGCTGCTGTGAGTGTGACATCATCAGCTTGTCTGTCGGGCTTTCCCAGTCCAACTTTAACATGGTTTCGCGAATCAACTGGCTGACAAAAGGATCATCGACAAAAGTATGTTCTGCCAGTTCAATATGGCGGCCTTCTTTATCAAACACTTGCTCGGAGAAGGTTTGCAGGTGAGATTGTTCAAAGTAAAGATGAAAGAAATGAAAGGGTGCTGAAAAAGTCCAGTTTGAACGATGGTCCTGAGGCATCAGACAAAGCTTGTCCACTCCACCAGATTGGTTGCCAGAGCGCATGACTCGTTGCGTATTCTCGCCACCTTCAAGATAGAAACTAAGCGTGTGATGGCCGGGTTTGTCATAACTCGCACTGCCATGACTATTGCTCCAGACAGCAGAACCCATGCCGTTGTCCAGCCAAATATCCTTATGTAGCGAAGCTGTGTTGTTGGTCAACACATCAAATACAGCCTTCTTTTTCAACCTTTGAACACTCCTTTGTTCTGTTGTTTACTCCTCAATCAATATACTGGTTTTCACGTCAGTTTGAATATTCGAAGAAATAAATGCGCAAGAATGTATAAAAATAGCAGGAATATGAACGAAGCCCTAATTCACAGCGGATAAAGTTGCGAGTATCGATTCAGCCGCCTAAAGGGACTAAGAATAATGAATGGCATTTTATACGCATCAACGGTTTTTATATGGGGCTCAACATGGTTAGCTATTGCTTACCAACTTGGAGATACACCAGTTGTGGTTTCTGTAGCCTGGCGATTCGGCTTGGCATCACTTGCTTTGTTAGCGATTTTAAAACTCAGAAATGCATTACCAAAGCTGTCTCTTGAGAATCACAAATTTTCAGCATTGCTGGCTTTATGCCTGTTTTCCAATAATTTTATCTGTTTCTATTACGCGACAGAGTATCTACCAAGTGGCTTAAATGCAGTGGTATTTTCTCTTGCTCCTATCCTCAATGCATTGAACCTATGGTTGCTGGAGAGACAGCGACCTACAGGTGTATTCATGCAAGGTGCATTAATGGGCTTCACTGGGGTCGTTCTTTTGTTTGCATCCCAGTTTATGAGTGCAGAGATGGATTGGGGAGTGATTCAGGGATTATTACTTAGCTTGCTTGGCACCTACTTTTTCTCTATGGGTAATATGGTCTCTGCACGCGGACAGAAAAAAGGAATGCCACTATTGCCGACCACTGCATGGGCAATGGGATATGGTGCTATCTATCTGATTATCATCGCATTAGTGATGGAGCTGCCACTTGGTGTGACAATGACACCAACTTACTTGTCCGCTTTAGTCTACTTAGCCATTATTGGTTCTGTTGTTGGGTTCAATACTTATTTGGCGCTAGTTGGTCGAATTGGCGCCGCAAAAGCCGCTTACTGTACAGTGTTATTCCCATTGGTGGCTCTTTCGCTGTCGACCATTTTTGAAGGGTATGAGTGGACCTGGTTATCAGCGTTGGGGGTTGTTTTGGTGCTGGTGGGGAACTTGAGAGTGTTTGGTATGCCAGAACCTGTTAAGCGTTTCTATCGAGCGCGCAGGGTGCCGCAGCTTTAACTCTGTGCTGCGGCTATAATCCAAAGATGTTATGAGGCTGGTTTTTCACATCGAACAAACAAAAAATTCGGATTGGTTCTTAGGCGGTTATAGGTTGATTCACACATCTCTTTTACCTGTTCATCAACCTTACCTTCATTGATTGTAGAGATAACCAAGCCAGAAGACGTGACAGCCTCACATAGTTCAGTGAGTGAGCGACGATAAAAGCTCACTTTTACTGGCTTGCCTATGGTGTTCCATTCGTCGTCAACTCGTTCACATTCAAAGTAATTTCCACTGGTAGAGTACTCGAAATCGACAAAAGGGTGATGGGTTGAAAAAACCATGTACCCTCCCGGTTTCAGAACCCGGAAGATGTCCTTAAACACCGGCTTTAGATCCTTGATGTAATGCAATACAAGCGGACAGATAATGACATCGGCACTGTTGTCTGATTCAACGGGCAAACCTTCAGAAATATCCTGCACATAAGCATGTACTTTTTCGCCATGGTTTTCTTTTACCAACGCAACCATTTCGGGAGAACGATCCAGACAAGTTACTTTTTTGGCTGCATTTCGAGTAAACCAATCCGCGTAAATGCCTGAACCGCAACCCATATCAAGTACATCTTTGTTCTTAACATCATCCAGAAGAGCAATCGTCGAAGGGCGTTCCAGATGGGCATTGTAAATATTGCCTTTAACGGCTTCGCCATAGTTAGAAGCGTATTTCGTGTACATCTCAGACATAGATAACCTCCCATCAAAAGAAGGGGGATGATAACAGCAGAGAAACACTCAAACTACGATATATAAGTCAATTCTATGTAAGTTATTCTAGATATGTTTATTGCAAATTTGAGATAATAGTTGAGTCAGTGCTTTGCACTTTGAGGAAAACTGAGAATCAGAGGTTGTGATGAAAAGAGTATTCGATGATTTGAATGTGTTTTGTGCTGTTGTTGAAAAAGGAAGCATGAAGCAAGCTTCGGAAGCATTGGGTATTCCACATAGTACTGTCAGCAGAAGGATTGATGCACTGGAAAGTGCTCTCGGATTACACCTTCTTCATAGAACCACAAGGGAAGTCAAAGTCACCCACAGGGGAGAAGAGTTATACCGTGATTGTTCGCCACTGCTTGAGTCTCTTGGAAATTCAGTCGAGCTGGCGATAGACAGCGAAGTGACTTTTAAAGGAGTGCTTTCCGTTTCTATGCCTGTGAGAGCGGGTATGGACTTTCTTGGTAACTGGTTAATTGATTTTGCATCAGAACACGAAGAACTGAAGCTGGAGTTATCTTTATCCAACGTCAACCTTAATCTGGTTCAGGAGAATATTGATCTGGCATTTCGTGTAGGGCCGTTAGTCGACTCTTCTGCAATTGCATTGCGTTTATGGGATATTCCATATTCAATTTGTGCCACTGAGGCTTTTTTAACCTCACACGGAATTTCAAGAAAAGACCTAACACTGGAGCAGTTAGAGCAACTTCCAAGTGTTATAGCGATGCCTGCAAAATCATGGACTTTCGTTAGAGAAGATCGAACAGAGTTGTTAGTTAAACCCAACGCACAACTAGTAGTAGACGACCTGAGTCTTGCGCTCCACGCTGTGAAGGGGGGACATTTTATGGGAATGATTCCCGATGAAATGATAGTGGATTCCGACGTTATAAAACTGCCTGTTGAAGGCCTTACTCCGAGAACCCGAACAATGTTCGCCTACTACCTTGGTAAAAGGCATACCATTAGTCAGATCAGACATATTGTGGAGTATATTAAGGAGAGAAATATCAATAAGAACATTTTAGATTGATGACAATTCATCAACAATGAATGGACAATAAAGGTGATTATGATCACAAAAAATAGTGGCATTATTCTTCCCATCGAGTGACGGTTCAAATGAGCAAAAACAAATTCACTCACTATTAAAAATAATGAATTTTATAAAGGGTAGTCTAATGAAAAAAGTAATCACCTTCGCAGCAGCAGCGCTTCTTACTTCTTCAGTATTTGCAGGTACACATACAGCGCATAGCAGCACTCATTTCAGCACGGATTCTTTTGCAAGTAAGGCAGAAGCGTATGACGCAGGTTTTGGTCTGGTTGATCAAATTAGCGACATGAACGAATCACAACTGCGTAATAAATTAACCTTTGTTGGTGGAAGCGGTGTTCGCAACATTAAAGTTGGTGACACTGAAGTAACTATCGAGGAATTTGCCGAAACCCGTGGTCAAATTGCTTACCGCGCGATAGTTAATGTTGATTACAGCTACACAGCACACGAGTCTAATAACGACTAAGAAGTCGCAGCTTCTATAAAACACTGCAATTCCTTGCCCGGATGAAAACAAGCCCGCGAAGTTCGCGGGCTTGTTTCGTTTATACGCTTCTCAGTTTTCAGTCTAAAAACAGCGGCAGAAATCTGGTTTGCAGCTCAGTTGAATCCTGAATAAGACGAACCATCACCCCAGTTTGGAAACAAAGAATGCTCGATGCTTATCCAGTTGTTGCCGCAGATAGAGTTGGTAAGTGATGAGGGGATCTATCTGGTGTGCCCGACTAAGTCCAAAACTAAAGCAACAGAAATAATTCTAGAAGAGTTAAAAAAGGGGATTAGCGAAGATTTTGCTCAAAAGAGAGTAAAAAAATAAAAAGAGAACTGGTTAGTTTTAAGCCATCTGATGAGGGTTTTGCACAATCTGGTAGGATCTGTTAGTTAATGTCATAGAGTTCATAAAATTCAGGGGTTTCTTAGCTTTAGAAAGATCCTGATCACATCTTAGATTCTATCAACCCTATTCGTTTCACCCTGAAATGTGCTCTGAGTATTTTTCGATTCAAAATAAGTAACATATTAACTAAATGTCAATATGACTTATCTCCTAAGTAAAACGCTTACAAAGCCAAATTTCACCTTTAAATCAGTGTTTAATGTCGATGTTATTTTTACTAGCAGAATAACATGTTGGCGTATACAATCTCGCTGCGCAAAATTATAACAAATAAGCAACTTACTAATAACCTCAGCTTGTTCGATGAATTGAAGCTGAGCTGTCAGCCCCAAATGGAAAAGGTCTAATATAAATGAGCCCGGAAAAACATCTTCTAGAATGGCAAATCAGCCAAACGATTGCGGAAACAACTACCCCTATGATCCGTCAGCTTTATCGTCAAAAGGGTGTAGAAGTTCTTTTATTTGGCAAAACGTTGGTCAACGCCTACGTCATCGATATTATCAAGACTCACCGCTTAGCTCGTCACTACACAGGCACCCCCCTTTCTTTGCAGCAGACGCTACCTCTTATTCAGGCTCTTACTGAGTTGGATGAGCTCTCTCCTTGTCGTGTCGATGTTGGTCAGCTTGCCCATCAATATTGGTCATCTCACGATAGCGAAGATCAAGTAAAAGATTTTCTGCAGACTGCTCTGGCCAATGCGATGAACGCAGGAAGTGTCGCGGAGCCGAAAGATGTTGTTCTTTATGGGTTTGGTCGTATCGGTCGTTTGTTAGCTCGTTTGCTTATCGAAAAGAGTGGCCCTGGCTATCCGTTGCGTCTTCGTGCGATTGTGGTTCGCGGTGGTAAAGACGGCGATTTAGAGAAGCGAGCGAGTCTGCTAAGACGAGATTCTGTGCACGGTCAGTTTAATGGCAGCATCGTTGTAGATGAAGAGCGCAAAGTGATTATCGCAAACGGCAACGCCATTCAGGTTATCTACGCAAACAAACCAGAAGAGATCAATTACAACGACTATGGCATCAACAATGCTCTGGTTGTTGATAACACGGGTGTATGGCGTGATCAGGAAGGCCTGAGCCAACATGTTGCGTGTCAGGGGGCAGCAAAAGCGCTGCTAACTGCACCAGGTAAGGGTGAGATCAAAAACGTGGTATTTGGTGTTAACGATGACGTTATTAAGCCAGAAGATACCATCATCTCAGCGGCAAGTTGCACAACCAACGCAATAACGCCAGTGCTGAAAGCTGTGAATGATAAGTTTGGGGTTACTTCAGGACATATTGAAACTGTACACTCATTTACTAATGATCAAAACCTGATTGATAACTTCCACTCTGGTGAGCGCCGTGGTCGTAGTGCATCGCTGAACATGGTTCTGACTTCTACTGGTGCGGCTTCTGCTGTTGCCAAAGCGCTGCCGGAACTGGCTGGAAAGTTAACGGGTAACTCTATCCGAGTACCTACGCCAAACGTTTCAATGGCCGTTGCTAACCTGAACCTTGAGAAGTCCACGAACAAAGAAGAGTTGAACGCATATCTACGCGAAATTGCATTAAATTCTCCGCTTTCTGCTCAGGTAGACTACACAGAATCTACAGAAATTGTTTCAAGTGATTTGGTTGGTTCTCGCTATGCAGGTGTTGTTGATGGTGCTGCGACAATCGCACAAGACAACCGATGCGTTCTGTACATTTGGTATGACAATGAGTTTGGTTATAGTTGTCAGGTGATTCACTGTATGGAACAGATGATGGATGTACGTTACAAGACGTATCCAGCAGGCTAAAGATTAAGACTCCACAACGCCAATAATTATAATAAGTTTGTTTAAATTGCCGTCCACCGTTGTGGGCGGTTTTTTTGTACTGGATTCTCTTACATTAAGAGTACAAACGCATACATGCTCTTACCCCATTTTTTTTTCAGTTAGGCACAATAACCCTATGTTCCCTAGCATTGAGTTTAGCGATGAAAAAGCTTCATGTTCTCTCTTTAGTTACTGTAATCACTGTAACCCTGGTATCTGGCTGTAACTCTACTTCATCCGCCGGTAGTGCGAGTTTGAATAACAAGTTATCCGCTGAAACGCTGGCATTAAAGATAGAAGCAGTGCCGGAAAACCTTTCTAATACGTACAGCCGAAATCTGAACTTTAATCGCTACACAAAAGTGACCACATCCAATGGTGGTGCAATTCATATCATCGCTCAGGATGATTTAACGGATAACCAGATTGTGAGGGCTCGTTCTATTCTTGAACACTACTTAGCACCTTATCCAGGCTCGGTATATGGAGCCGATAAGACAAATGTTGCGAACAAGATGGCGGAGAATGGAGCAACACTATTGTTGCTCAACGGTAGTGATGATGGCAGTAATCCCGCGGCTGAGTTAGATGGTCAGCCTCTTTATCAAGACGAAATACAGGTAGAGGGGGGAAGCTGGTATATCAATCAGAATTACGATCATCGTGACGCTTCTTATGAAGAGATTCTGCACCTAGTACATGATTACGGCATTGGCATTGATAAGGGAGGCCCAGAAGGAGCGCTGCCAGCTTATCAGGCTGAAATAAGAACTGCTCAGGCCAACGCTTTGGCCAATTATATTTGGGGAATTGGCGCGGAAAATCGAGGTTGGCTCAGAGAGTTGGCGGAAGAGAACAGCCTGTCTCAGGAGTATCTCGCTTCTGTTATTGACTCTTACTATGGGCTTTGGGGAGCCTGGGAAGATGATTATGAACGCGGGATGTGGGGCGTTTATATTGCAAAGACACGATCAGATATCGCGACGAAAGATGTTGCTGGTGAAGCACTAATGAAGAATAAGTTTTTTCATCCCTACCTGACTTATAACGCTAGAATTGACGAAAGTTTTACGGGTGATTTCAGCCTGAAGTTCGATTCAGATAAGGCATATACCCATCATTCACAGTATTTGAAAGATATTACTCTCACTGGCTCAAACCCTTCGGGGGTGGTTGTGAATCAGTACGATAATAAGATCACGGGGAATGCAGCTATCAACAAAGTGATTTTTTCAGGCCGCTCCTCACAATACGCTATAGATACTCAAAATGGAGCAACAACCACTGTACTTGATCTGGTTGAGGGGCGTGATGGTAAAAACGAGCTTTCAAGTATAGAGCAGTTGGTCTTTACCGATACGGTGGTGAACCTGTAGCTTTAGAGGAAATAGCAACCTGAAGAACCACCATCAGGTGGTTCTTCTTTCAAAAGTAATCTGCTAGTTAAACCCACACATCGTTTTCGGCTTTAAGGTCACTATCGCTGTCACCAGTGTTGACGACACCTTTTGGTTCAATCAGCATGACGTGACACTCTTGCTCAGCAACGGGTTTATGCTCTACACCCTTTGGAACCACATACATTTCACCTTCGCCTAGCTCTACCGAGCCATCACGAAACTCAATGCGCATGGAACCTGAAACAACCAGAAATAGTTCATCGGTATCTTTGTGATCGTGCCAGGTGAACTCACCTTTGAACTTAGCCAGTTTTACCTGATAGTCGTTCATCTCTGAGATGACACGAGGTGACCAGAAGTCGTGAAACTTAGTGAATTTTTCTTTTAGGTTTAAAGCGTTACTCATTATTGCTTCCTGATATTTACTTGCTTTATATGTGAATGATACCAACGTTGTATATCAATTTAGTTATTCTGTTTTATTAGTTACTGAGTGAAAGTGTTGTCCCGAAGGTGACCAGTCCGGCACCACATACCTGATTTATTCTGTGGCCAAACCTCTGAAATACATGCAATGCATTCTCTGATGTGACAAAAAGTGCAACCACACAGAACCATGCAACATGGAGCATTGCAATATAAACACCATAGCCCAGAACAAACGAGTTGGATTCATTTGATGAAGACACGAGCTGGCTGAATACGCTCAGGAAAAACAGCATTGTTTTAGGGTTCAGAAGGTTACATAGAAATCCCTGAATCAAATATTTGTACGAGCTCGTTGCTGTCGGTTTCGCCTTTGAGTCATCCAGCATAAGTTTTGAACTAAACAATCCAGTGATACCCAAATAGATTAGATAGGCAGCACCTGCATACTTGATAACACTGAACAACAGAACACTTTGTGACAATAAGTGACTAATGCCAAGAATCGAGTAAGTGATGTGAATACTGGTTCCGAGGCCGATTCCTAGAGCGGTCAACAGTCCGGCTTTCCGTCCACTACTCAGGCTGTTTTTAAACACCAGAACAAAGTCTGCCCCTGGACTTACAACAATAATCAATCCCAGAATTAGATAACTTATGATCTCCATTTCCATACTCTATTTAAGGTTAACTTTGATTGTTATTGTAACTATTGGTGTGATGAATATAATCGAAAAGAACGCATAGATAGTGTGAGAAAAATTCACAGATGAGACACCTTAAAGCATTTCATATTTTTCATATTGCAGCCGAATCTAATAGTTATAGTGAAGCTGCAGAAAAACTTCACATCACTCATGGAGCAGTGAGTAAGCAGGTCAAACTTCTGGAAGAACACCTGTCACAGCCTCTTTTTTATAAAAAAGGGCGTGGCATGGGGCTGACGCAGGAAGGTGAGTTACTGAAGCAATATACTGATGTTGCTTTTGATGCACTAAACACAGGCATTAATAAACTAAGAAAACTCCATGGTAACCACCTGGAGGTGTCATGTGAGCCCACTTTGACGATGCGCTGGTTAATGCCTCGCCTGTCAGGTTTTTACCAGATATCTGGTGTGGATGTTCGACTTTCTACTGCTGGTGGACCTGTGAACTTACACGAGTCAGAGTTATCAATGGCGATACGTCGCGACGACTTTGAGATCCCAGCTTATTATGGTGTTCACAGATTAGTTGAAGAGTGGGTTGGCCCTGTCATGTCTCCAGAGTATTGGGGTAAGATTCGGAATAACGTATCTGATATTACGCTGCTTCATAGTAAAACCCGCCCGGAAGCCTGGAGAAATTGGTCATTGGGCTCTGGAAGCGGAATCGATCAAAATGAGTATAACCAATCATTCGATCATTTCTATTTCTGCATTCAGGCTGCTGCTGATGGTTTAGGCGCGGCGATTGGTTCTTATCCATTGGTGGTGGATGACCTGAAAAATGGAAGACTTGTTGCTCCATTTGGCTTTATCCGTTCAGGGCACAACTATGTTCTAATTCGTCAATCAGAAGAGATTGATGCTAAAGAGCTTCAATTTCAGCAGTGGCTTGAGAAACACCTATCCCGTTGTATTCCTAATCTTTAGAGTGTAGGGAAGCTTTCAGGGTGATAAGCTTAACCCGTTGAACAAGTCAATAAAGAGATAAATATGACAGTGAAGTCCATTACTTTTTGCTTGCTGGTAATGATGATTATTGCAGGATGCAGCTCTAAGCCAGAACATAACCCGGTTCCTCATCAACTCAACTCCGAAGTCCGATTATTTGATAACGAACGAATCCGATACTGGGGAGATTCGGCTGATGGTGTTTGGGAAGTAGTAACCGAAGCAAGGCAACGTAGAAGTGCTCCCGGAAAGGAGTTCAATTTCCTGGCGATGTCAGGCGGTGGAGGTAACGGGGCCTTTTCGAGCGGAATCCTGAATGCGTGGACAGACAGCGGTAACCGACCTGAGTTTGATTCGGTTACAGGTATCAGTACTGGCGCCATTGTTGCGGTGTTCGCTTATCTGGGGTCGGACTACGATCATGTTCTTAAGGACCTCTATACCCAAACCGAAGAAGATGATCTAATCAATAAGAATAATCTGTTTGCTATTTTCAGACTGAGTGCGTTGTATGACACAACGCCATTCCATGAAAAACTCAGAGAAACAATCACTCCAGAGCTTATTTCAATGGTTGCAGAAGAGCACCGAAAAGGTCGTTTGCTTCTGATAGGGACCACTCATATGGACAGCCAGCGCCTGTCAGTGTGGAACATGGGGGAGATTGCTCAGGTTGGAACTCCGGAAGCAGAAAAACTGTTCGAGGATGTTGTACTTGCGTCAGCAGCGATTCCTGGTGCTTTCCCTCCAATACTTATCGATGTAGAGGTCGATGGTGAGAAGTATCAGGAGCTTCATGTAGATGGTGGACTTTCCCGGCAGGTATTCTTCTTCTCTGATGAGATAGAGTTCGATGGCAGTTGGACTCCTGGGAATGAAAAGTCGACGATTTATGTGATTACCAATGGTGAGTTTTTACCTCAATGGTCCGATACCGAGATTTCTCTTACTTATTTGCTACGACGTTCTATTGCAACTCTGCTTAAATATCAGGGGCGGAGCGATGTTCTTAGAATCTACCAAAAATCTCAAACTGCAGGTATGGACTTCAACTTTGCTTTTGTAGATGAGTCGGTTACACAGGAACTTCCTAAAGATAAAGTTTTTGATCCCAAGCTCATGCAAAGTCTGTATCAGTACGGCTACACACTCAAGTTGTCAGATATGCTTTGGCACAAGAGGCCACCTGGCTTTGATACAGTGACACCTTATCAGGACTTGCGCTTCACCCAAGAGTATCTGGAATAAAGAAAACCCGGCATTTAACATTAAAATGCCGGGTTTTTTCTTATCTTTGCCTTCTGGCATTACTTCATCATCAGTTCCACTATTACTCAGGTTTCAATAGTGTTTTAACAGGCAGTTTTTCCCCTATGCGACTACTCTCCATCGCCAGTTCGATTAACCGAATGTTTTGCAGTGCATCTTCGGCAGAGACGGGACAAGGTGAACCATTGCGAACGGCTTTTGCGATCTGATTGAAATACGCTTGATAGCAGCCACTTTCTGTTTCAATCACGCAGCTTCCGTCGGTATCGTAAAAATGACCATATTGAGATGGAGATTCAACTGACCATTCATCTGCTATTGGTTGAACACCAGCAATGAGTCGTTCTTCTTGTGGGTCAAAGCCGTACTTATCGTAGGTGCCTTGAGTTCCTTTAACCGTAAAGCGTTTGTTTGGCCCTGCTGTGAACATATCGCCATGCAAGATTGCCTGATGATCTGGATAATGCAAAATCAGGTGGAAGTAATCGACATTGGTTGAACCGTCACGCATCATTTTGCAATCTGCGCTAATGGCTTCGGGAAGACCAAATAAACAGATAGCCTGATCGAGAAGGTGAGAGCCTAAATCAAATAGAATGCCACCACCGATTTCAGTTTGTTCTCTCCAACGTTGGCGTACTTCAGGGCGGAATCGATCATAGTGAGATTCAAAATGCGTTAGTTTTCCAAACCGTTTGTCATCCAACATCTTCTTAACGGTCAGGAAGTCACCATCCCAGCGTCTGTTGTGATAAACACTAAGGATTAAGTCTTTTTCCTTTGCTAACGAAATGAGCGTTTCTCCATCGGCAACATTGGTGACAAATGGTTTTTCAATGATGACGTGTTTGCCATTCTCAAGTGCTGTTTTCGCCAGCTTAAAATGCACATCATTAGGTGCAGTAATAATCACTAGCTCTGCATCGGAGTGTAGTAACAGATCTTCTGCTCGATCATAGTGTTCTAGTTTGTCCCAATCGTCTCTTGCCTCTTGTTTTCTCGTACTTATCGCTACCAGTTCAAACTCATTCAGGCTAGTGAGAAAAGGTATATGGAATGTCTTTGCTGAAAAGCCGTAGCCTATGACAGCGGTTTTAATTGGTGAGTAAGTTATATCTGTTTCTCCTGTCTGAAAAGGAAGCGGTGAAGCTTTTGCTCTTTAGTTACGTAGCTTTACTTATAATCACTTACAGTTACGTAAATATTTTGGTGATAATGCGCAATCACGTACATTATTGCAAGTTTAAAACGATCGAATACGGTATTTAGTGTAATTTAAAGGGGTATTTAAGTGATTTTGCGCGCTGTTAAGTGTTTATAGTTAGAACTTGCGTTATACTGCGCGATGGAGCCAATAGTGAGAAGAAGAAATGACTCAGGAAGAACGTTTAATCGAGATTGAAGCCCGGGTAAGAAGTCACGGAAAAATCACGATAGAAGAGATATGTCAGTCCTATGATGTCTCTTATGACTCAGCGAGAAGAGATTTGGTGAAGCTGGCTGACCGCCCGGGTATCCTTCGAATTCGAGGTGGTGCAATATTGGATGAAAAAAAGATCAGCCTCGCTTTCCAATACCGAGAAATGGAAAACTCGGTGAAGCAAATTCTTGCGAAACACAGCGCTTCCATTATCAATGAACAGGATATTGTTTTTCTTGATGCAGGCACGACATGTACTGCCGTTGCACGCTATCTTGATTATCCATGCCGAGTAATCAGCAATTCAATCGAGTGCCTATACGAACTGAGTTTCAAGAAGCAGATAAAGAAAACCATACTAGGTGGGTCATTCGATGATTTTTCTCATGCAATTCTTGGTGAAACGACAACTGATCAGATCAAAAAGTACCAGGCAAACAAAGCGTTCATTGGTGTGAGTGCACTTTCAGAAGCAGGCATTACTACGGATTCCGAGTCAGACGCTAACCTTAAAAAAGCGATGGCGAGTCAGTCGACTCAAGTGATTTGTGTAACTGAATCAAGTAAGTTCAATACCCAACTTATGTATCAATCTTGTCTTTGGTCCGACATTGATGTTGTTATCACAGATAGACGACCACCGGAAAACATTGTTCGACAGATGGAGCATTATGATGTCGAGCTCGTGATCCTTGATTAGAACTGTCACACCATCAGTGACTGTTTCAGCTCTTCAATGAGTAACCGAGTACCTTTCGTCGCACCTCTATGAGGATAAACAGCATAGACAGACTGCTCGGGTGGCAATGATAACTGGGGCAGAAGTTGAACCAGCTCTCCGGTTTCCAGGTAATCATCGGCCATGTAATCCGCCACTTGAGCAAACGCATTCCCAGCCAGAGTCGCACGCATAATAAGATCGGCATCGTTAACAACAAAGTTGCCATTCAGCGGTTCTGAAACCAGTTCTTGCTTATCATTGAAGTACTGTAACTTGTCGCGATATAGGTTTTTTCTTCGGTATAAGGAAGCGGGAAGGGCAACAAGATCTTTTACCGACTGAAGGTTGCCATGCTTTTCGATGAACTTGGGGCTCGCGACCAGTTTAAAACTCACATCTTTTAACTTAACAGCGATTA
The DNA here is from genome assembly GCF_042245395.1 of Vibrio iocasae. NCBI lineage: Bacteria > Pseudomonadati > Pseudomonadota > Gammaproteobacteria > Vibrionales > Vibrionaceae > Vibrio > Vibrio iocasae. The sequence continues at coordinate 191,908 of NZ_CP145310.1, forward strand.
AGTTGGAGTCTTTTGGTTCCCACTGACGAATGGCGACATCATAGCCTTCTTTGATGATGTCCGTATGTCCGTCGGTGATTTCTAGCTCAAAGATGACCTCCGGATATTGAGTCTGAATCGAGCGTATTGCGGGCTCGACATATTTTCTCCCGATATAAACAGGAGAAGTGACTCTAACCACACCCTGTACCTTTTGCTGATAATCTTGAGGGATTTCGCTGACCTCATCCAAGAGTAGTTTTACCTGACGAGCTTTGGCGTAAACCTTTTCACCGATTTCAGTAAGCGACATTGAGCGAGTGGAGCGGTTGAGAAGTACCGCCCCTAACTCGTTTTCCAGTGCTTTGATCTGTTTTGTGACTCGTCCAGGATCGGTGTTTCGTAGCTTCGCGGCATTCACAAAGCTTCCTTGGTCGACAACATCAAGGAAAACCATTAGCTGTCTGCTTTCGTTCATCACTTCTCCAATCCAGTCAGTACATTTCTATGAGGAAATTATATAAATAGTACCCCATAAACAAGCATCTATTATTGTCTCTGGTGACAAAAGAAAATGGCCGCATTGAGAATAGCTTCTCTAGCGGCCTATTTATATTTTGCTACTGGGCTCTATTACTTAACTTCAACGATGTACTGATTGATTTTCCATGTGCCAGCTTTTTCACCTTGCTTCAATACAAAACGAATACGGCCTCTTACCTCAATCGAAGTCAGTGGCTCCGGCTTTTGATTTGCAGTAAAGGTGACGTCGCATGCAGCCTCAATACTGTTTTTGGTCTTTCTGGTGAGCATAAAGTTTTCTACTTTATGGTTGCTATCTACAAAGACTTCGTTTGTTTCAGCATAGAATTGTTGATACTCCTGTTCTGAGCGTATTTTGCGATCCGGAGTGCTCATCAGAAATCCATCCCAGTCGAAATCTTCTGCGAATGCCTCTGCTTTTTCACGAGCATCGAACTTACGGTAATACTCCAAAATAAACTCTTCTGCTTGTTGCTTTGCCGGATCAGTTGCAAATACCTCGGGATCAACCACTGAATAATCGATCAGTCCTTCTTCAGCCCCGCCATAGTAACTATCGCGATGACCTTCATTTAGCTCAAGGTCGTGCTCAAAACGATAAACCAGATCTGGGTTGGCAATGTACGGTTCACCAAAGGCAACAAGGTCAACCAGACCAGTATCTAACATCTCCTGCGCGGATTCTTTAGTGTAACGACCGGCAATGATGACTTTACCGCTAAATACTTCGCGAACTTGTTGACGGAAGGTTAGTGGTACTTCACGGAAGTTCATTACGTTTTCAGAGAAGTGAACATAAGCAATACCCAGTGGCTCAATCGCTTCGAGGAACTTAAGTACTGTAGATGGCATGTCCAGATCGTCAGCTGGATGATCAATGGTCAAATACGGAGACAGACGAATCGATGTTTTGTCCGCACCGATGGCGTTAACAACAGCCGTTATCACTTCAACAGCAAAACGGATACGGTTTTCATCGTTACCGCCATATTCGTCAGTTCTCCTGTTTGTTGCTTTATGCATAAATTGCTCAATCAGGTAGCCATTAGCACCGTGAAGTTCAATACCATCAAAACCCGCTATTACTGCGTTTTCCGCGGCAACAACGTACTGTTGGATCACCTCTTTGATATCATCGTGAGTCATTTCGCGAGGAACTTCAGTTTTCAGAAAGCCGTATCCACCTTCAGGAAGAGGGCCAAATGCAGGGCTTACACCTTCCGTTGGAGAGGATGAGATTGGGAGCTCACCACCTGTAATTGCTTTGTGTGAAGTACGGCCAACGTGCCAGATCTGAGCGAAAATCGCGCCACCATGATCATGTACATCTTTTGTCACTGCTTTCCAGGATTCAACCTGCTCATCTGTATACAAGCCCGGAGTAAAAGAGAAACCACGGCCTAATGTCGAGATAGGGATGCCTTCAGAGATTAACAAGCCGGAACTCGCACGCTGACGGTAATACTCACGCATCATATCGTTCGCCAGATCACCCGGTTGTGTTGCGCGAGAGCGGGTCATTGGTGCCATCGCAACACGGTTTCTCAGATTTAACTGACCCATCTTCAGGTTACTTAAAAGCATCTTTTAATCCTTATTTCATCTATTACTTTGGTGAGTCCTGATACGTTGGAACACACCTATTATGATTTATCTTAGAGAATCATAGTCGCGCGATGAGGTGAGAAAAATAAACATAAAAACAATTTACTCTTGTCAAAGTTGGCAATAATTGATGAAGAAAAAGTATTTGAAAGCACTGGGGATGTTACTGACAGAATGCAAATTTGAAGTTCACAAACTCACTACAACAAACAACCATGTTGCAGACTTAACTATAAGGATTATCACACTATTTTTGAGTGTTACGAGCGAGAAATGATCTATATCAGATGCTCTATCTTGTTGCTCATATGTTTATCGTATGTCGTATTAATAATGTTGTAGTATAAAAAATAAAAACTTTATTAATTTTACTTATGTTATGGATGATGTCGCGGGGTTGTGATGAAAAAACTCGGTTTTAAACAAACTCTTCTTTTTGTTGTTTCGATCATTATTGTCGTTAGTGTCGGTTCTTCAAATTATTTATCTTATTTAAGTGAGCGAGAAGCACTCACCCATTCAATTTATTCAAGTACTACCAGCCGTGTACATTCAGAAGCGATGAATGTAGAGCGATATTTGGCAACCAAGGCTGAAGCTGTTTCTAAAATTGCGGATGACTATAAGCAGTATCGTTATCAGGATGGACATGCAGAAAGAATGAGAGTCGGCTCTTTAGGTGCTGATGTAGTTAACTTGATGATCGGTTTTGAAAACGGTGACGCTTATGCATCATTTGATTATCCCGGTTGGATTGACCATAAAAACCCTTCAAGTTACGACCCAAGAACCAGACCATGGTATCAGGAAGGGATGCGAACATCTGGGTTGATTTACACCGATCCATACAACGATGCGACTACCGGGGAACTGATGGTGAGTATTGGCAAAAACAGCGTTAATAGCGTGGTGTTAGCCGATATTCCTCTTGGTGTACTAAGTGATACTGTTTCCCAGCTTGATATCGAAGGGGCGATTGCCATGATGATGACAAGCGATACTACGGTATTAGCAAGCTCATCAAAGGTGGTAAAAGAGGGAGATAAGCTGACAAGCTATAACTCGCTTGTTGAAGTCGCCAACGATTCAAGAAAGGCAGACACCACCATTATCGATTACGAGCTCAACGGTGTCGAGAAAGTAATGTTTTCTCAAAAAGTCATCTATGGGGATAAAGAGTGGTACCTGCTGATTGGTCTGGATAAAACGGTTGTATTCGCTGAGCTGGAAGCCATAAAGAGACAGGCGATATTGCTTACTCTTGCCTATGTCATTATCAGTGTACTGGTTACATTGCTAGTGCTGAACCTGCTATATCAACCAATCTTGGCACTTAAAAAGACCATCTTAGATTTATCTGAGGGTGACGGTGACCTTACCCAAAGGCTAAAGGTCAAATCCCAAGATGACTTAGGGCAAATTGCTCATGGTGTGAATCGTTTTATCGAAAATGTTCAAAGCATAATGTTGGAGATAGAAAGTTCTTCCTCGGAGTTAAAAGAAAATGTTCGTCAACTGGAACATAAATCGGACGAGAACACTCAGATGCTTTCCCAGCATGTTCAGGAGACCGAGCAAATTGTAACAGCAATAGATGAGATGAGTTCTACCGCTGATACTGTAGCCCAGAGTGCAGGTGATACCGCGCAATCTACAAGAGTTGCGACCGATATTGGTCATAACTCTCTATCCGTTGTGAGTAATGCACAAAATAAGGTAACTGAGCTTGTGACAGAGGTAGAGAATACCGCAGCCAATCTGCAAACGATGAGTGAGGAAACCAAGGAAATTAATGACATCCTTACAGTAATTGGCGAGATAGCTGAACAAACGAACCTGCTGGCGCTGAACGCTGCGATTGAAGCTGCCCGTGCTGGTGAGCAGGGACGTGGATTCGCTGTTGTTGCTGATGAAGTTCGTGCTTTGGCAAGTCGCACTCAAGATAGTACCGAAGAGATTGAAAAGGCGCTGACACGGTTGCTTGCTGTAAATGATCGCGTGGTTCAGTCAATGGACAAAACTAAGTCGACGTGTAATGAAACATACAGCAATACCGATAAGGTCGGAGAAAGCTTGAACGAGTTAACTGGGCAGGTAAGTGGTATTAACGACTTGAGCACCCAAATTGCGACTGCAGCAGAAGAGCAAAGCAGCGTTACTCAGGAGATTAGTAGGAACATGAATGCTTTGAGTGAGATTGTGAGGCAGTTAAACCTCAATGGCGAGGAAGTGCAAAGCCAGACCAACAACATCTCTCATGTGAATACGCAGCTTGTTTCTATGGTCAGCAAGTTCAAACTTCGTTAACAGAGCAAGCGGAGTTTAGATAGGCAATAAAAACCTCCAGAGATGGAGGTTTTTAATGCCCGGATGAACAGAACAAAAGCCTGTGCCAGTCACAGGCTTGTTTCGTTCAGTTCATCACCATGTGACTACTGGTTGAATTTTTCCCTGATCCTTTCTATACGTTCTCGATTAACACCAAAATCTTTTTTGCCAAGGCGAGAGGCAGATCTAACATGGATTACGGTCCTGTCATTGGCTTCCTGAACAAGGTAAAACTCTACATCATCAACAAACCGGAAGAACATTGAAGTGTATTCTGCGTCAACATAGTTATCAGCTGTAGCTAATGTCTTTGCACCTACTTCACCTTCAAGAATCTGTAAAAGTTTGTCGCGAGCATCCGCTTCGTTTCCCGAGTAAACAATGGGTTCAATAGAGTGTTCTTCACTACCCACTATTTGGCTGTTCACGCAATTTGGTGTATCTGGACAAGGCATGAGCATTCCATCGTTTAATCCCAATGTTGGGTTAGTACCAGAACAGCCAGCCAAGAGAATCAAGCTTGCGAAGGCTGCTAGATAGATTTTTTTCATAGTGGTTCCTGTTAGATTCCCTTCTTGTTTAATCTTAGCTGGTTATTTGATATCAGTTGATCACTAACCTTAACGGTCGTAACGAGTAGCTGTGACGAGTCTGAGAATGATCAAATGCAGCAACCCAAAGATAGATATCATCTTCAAGTGGCAAGTCATACTGGTTATCCACTTCCAGGCTACGCTTAATTTCCAGAGTCCAGACACCGTTGTCCCAGTCGGCTCCGGTGAAGACATCACCTCTACCTTTGGAGAACTGACCCAAAGTGATCACTGACGGGATAATCGTACCAATAGGATAGGTATCTCTGTCCGGGTTGTAAGCGACCGTCTCGTCCCACTTCATCCACCAACGGCCGTAATCAGATTTTTCGCTGTTAAGGTCGGTATTGCCCATCCTCTTGATAAAATTCGGGTCTGCTGGCAGACGTTTAGGCTGCACGGTATCGTCGCTGTATATCTTCCAGTTCATCACAAAACCACCACATTCGGGTTTGCGATGAAAGTCGCCCGCTTCATAGCGAACCAGATGTTCACAGTCAGGATCTTTCTGGTAACCCCCTGTGTAACGTTTGTATTCAGAATCAGACGGAGATGGCGGTCCGAAGTAGTTATCGTCTGCCTGACCGAAGCTCAATCCGGTACGTACGGCTTTCCAGTGCCAGACATCGGTATAGCTTCCGTCAGTGGTATAGTGCAGTCCTCGTTCTCCGGAAGACTTTGGATGCGCTTTAAGAGGCTTTTTACCTAAATGAGTTGTACCACCGCCAGCAAACTGATCGCTGGATGACAGCATTACGGCAAACTTATCCTCATAATATCGATTCTCATCGGCATTTTTCGCCGACGTTTGCACCACTTTCCAGCCATCTTCGGTTTTTATTAGTGGCAGGTGCTTCAGGCTGCGAGTGGTATCCGGCCATTGAAATAAGAAGTAGCCAGACTCACCATCATGAAACGCTCGTACAGACACTGTTACTTCAGACTGTTGTGCACCGTGGCGAGTGTGAACAATATGCTCCGGAACACTTTGCCATACCGATTCTCTCGCTTCGCCATCCAGCTCTATATCATGTTTTCGTTTCGCCAGTACCAAAGTATTGTCACTGGATTCCAGACTATAGCCAGCAAACACGATTAGGGCGGCAAGTAGTGCATAGACAGGGCGGAAGCTTTTGCTGTTTGGCACAAATACTTTCAGACTGTTAATCAGGCCACGGGATGTAATGACTAAAATCAGATGAAGAGCTAGATAGCCAGCGAATGCCCAGCATAGCGCCAGATGAATTTCGATAACTTCAGCCGCTGGGTTTAGCATCAAAATCGAGCCAGCGATACTATTAAGCAATAACAGTAATAATCCTAACCAATGTGAAGCACGAAACCACCCGGAGGCTTGCTCCCACCAGTTTCCGCTAAGATGTAGACGTTGCCAGCCTTTACGGATCAAAAAATTGATCAGGTAGTAGCTGGTGGCAAATATAAACGCAAAGGCCGCAAAGTAGTGCCATTGATGAACATTTCCTTCAGGCAATAGCCCGGCCAGAGAGCTGGCCAATCCATCTTCCCGGCTGGCGCTAATACGCAAACCAGTGAAGATGAGCACAAGCAGAGTCGGTAACCAGAATAGGTGGCTAAACCATGAAGGGATAAATGCTTTGCTTTTCATTATTATTCCTTGAACAACAAGACGTAGAAATGATTAAGCACCTGCTATTGCTAGCAGGTGCTTATTTTTATTCACTCAGGACATATTCGTTAGCACTGTGAAGCCCAACGAACAGGCTGAGTTTTACAATCATTTCGTCTTTCCAAAGGTGCTCAATTGCTTAAAGTTGTCGACACCCCAACGGCGGCCTTCGCCACCACCTGTACCAATAGAGGTATATCTGAAGGCAACATAGGCTTTCCCGCTGAATGAAGAGACATCAACAAGGTAGTTAGTCCAGGTTTCTGCAGGCAGAGTTGCTTCAGACTGATCAACCTTCAGAACTGTCCAGTTAAAGTCTGAAGAGGTTGGATCGCTCTTACCGTCGTAATCCGTAGAGATTAGGACTTCAAGCTCAGGACCTCCGTACTTCCAGTACAGGTCAAAACTGATCTGTGCGTTTTGCCAGTTCAGAATGAACAGTTGTGGAGAGATCAACCAGTCGTCACTTGCAGCATCTGCGCCAAAGCCATTTGCTACCGCAGCCAGTTCACCACCGCGCTCTTCGATGACCCATTCAGCGTTGCTGGCAACATTGAATGTAGAGAAGGTACCGAATGCACCAACAGTATTGAACTCTTCTTCAGCAAGCGTTGTTTGCTGAACCACACCTTCGATGTTGCGCTGAATCTCAGCGTTGGCAATACCGATTCGAGCACCGTCACCCGGGCCTACACCTTTCGATGTGTAAAGGAATGCTACGTGCACATTGCCTTCATAGCCTGCCAGAGAAACAGGTCCCATCGACATCCAGTCACCGTGCAGAGCAGGGAACTCAACGCCTAAGTCAGTCCATGTCGCTGTGGACGGATCTTTACCATCTGTGTAGTCGGTCGACACCATCACTTTCAGCATCGGACCACCATACTTCTGGTAGTAATCGAAGCGAACAGAAGCCATATCGTCGGCAGATAGCTCAGCTCCCGGGAAGATTAGCCAGTCTTCACTTGCTGTATCTGCACCGAAACCATTAATAATGGCACCATTTCGATCCGCTTGTGTACCCGCTTCCCAGTTAGCTGTACTTGCAACGTTGTAGTTCGTCCAGTCAGAAGGAACACCAGCCGACAGGTCGCTACCAACAATCGTGCTACCGACATAGTTACCACGTACAACAATGTTATCTACTCTCCAGCCACGGCCATCACCGCCACCAGTACCGGTAGAGATATAGTTGAATGCGATAGTCACGTTGTCACCAGATACGCTGCTCAGGTCAACCATTGTTGGCTCGAACGTGTACTGATTAACAGAAGGCTCTTCCCAGCAGAAGCCTGTTTCGCCGTTTTCACAAACCGGGATAGTCGTCCAGGTTGCAGATGAAGGATCGACATTTTTCGCTGCGTCGTAGTCCGTTGAGTATTTCACTTCGATCAGTGGTCCGTCATAGTTATATGCAGGATCGAACTCAAGCGTCTTGTTCGCGTAGTAAGACAGAGGCAGAGCAGGAAGGATCATCCAGTCATCTGATGGTGTACTTGCTCCGTAACCATTCATGTATGCAGAAGCATTGCCGTTATATGGCTTAACCACCCACGATTTGTCACTTGCCGCATCAAACATGGTTATAGCGCCAAAGCTTTCAGAGTCGAAGCGTTCTTCGAACAGTTTAGGCACTTCGTTCGAAAGTGTTGTAACAGTCACTTCTTCACTAACCGGAGCCAGGCCAGCTGCGCTGTATGGACGAACACGGTAGCTGTAGCTAACGCCTTCTGTCAGCATTGAATCACCAAAGCTGGTTGCGTCAGCTTCTAGTCGCCAGGTCAGAATCTCCCAGTTGCCATCAGCCACTTTACGCTCTAGCTGGTAGCCCACTTCGTTAAAGCTCTCTTCATCACTCCATGTGATGTCGATTTCACTGGTAGACTTCGCTGTAGCTTGAACTGTTGTTGCCAGTTCAGCAGGAACCTCGCCCTTGATGTTGGAAACGACCGCAGTCAGATCCATATCAAAACTCAGGTCAGAGCTAGTTAGGCCTGATTGGTGAACCTCAACAGCAATGGTGTTTTTACCATCTTTCAGAAGGTCAGCAAACAGAGGGTACTCGTAGTAAGTTTTCTCTGCTGCACCACCAATACCACTGGTCGCAAAAGTAGCGCTTGTTACATCACCTGATGGCATGTTGCTGCGAACTGCTTCTTTACCATTGATGTAAACCACAGCACCGTCGTCACGCAATAAACGCAGCGTTAGCTTGATAACTTTAGAGGCATCAGCAACAGTAAAGCTGTTTCGGAAGTAGGTAGTTGCATGTTTCTTGTCTGCATCGCCACCAAAGCTAACTTCCGTTTTTTCATCGCCGTCACCGTAGCCAAACTGGGCATAGCCTTTCGCCCATTTAGAGTCATTAAACTCTTCAGTCGTCCAGTCTGCTGGTGAGCTGCCATCATCCAGATATTTCCAGATAGATCCTGTGCCAACGAGCTGCTTATTGTCTATGTTTGCACCGATGAAACCAGTCTTAGGTAGATCAATGTAGCTACCTGACAGAGGAGCCCAAAGTGGCAGGCCAGCAGGCATAGCAAATGCGTTTTCATCCTGCTGATCTTGTGTCAATGCCGTGACAGAGCTTGTATCGATATTGATTCCAGCTGCGGCTTCTTCTTCAGAGCCGAAACGCACGGTACGGATGCGCATATTGTCAGGAGAGGCATGAACCAGCTTGAACTGCCAGAATGAGGCGCTGTCCATTGTCCACGGTTTGTCATCGTCGGTTGGACGAGTAGGAGCCCCCCAACTACCTTCACCGATTATCATTGCACCACGAGCATCGTCGCGCTTGAAGCTCTGATACGACCCTTCCTTGTCACTGACTACGACAGGGAATGTGTACTTGGTCATATGAGTATCAGACTCGATTAACAGGTCGAAATTGTTGTCTGTAAAGGTTTTTGCCCATGCATCGATACGGCCAGTACCTTCGGTTTTACCGCTGGTATGTGGGCGCATTGGTCTGTGGTAAGTACCGATCTTCCAATCAGCTGTTGATGAGGCTGCATCTTTAGCGAACTGTGACGTCTGAGAATCCCACGCTGCTGATGTCTGGTCACTGTATGCACCATAACCAACGCCAGGCTCAGTTTCGGAGTTCAGTGCGAAGATTTCCATCATCTCGCCACCCACATTCAGGGTGAAGTAGCCTTCTTCAGGGATACCAAATACTTCACGGGTCATGTCGATAACATCGTTTTCATGGTTACCGTGAATGGCAACGATTGGATAAACGCGGCCATCTTCACTTCGGCTGTACTGCCAGTCTTCTAGCCAGGTTACCCATTCATCATGAGTACCGTTGTCGGTGTAGTCACCGTTAAACAGTACAAACAGAGGGCGGATTTTAGAGACTAACTTGTTACCATCCTGACGCGGAGTCTGGTTAGTACGGGAGTCACCCCCGGCCACAAAGGTGAAGTCACCCGCTTCTGCAGGTGCAGTTTTGAACCAGGAAGTTTCGCTACAACCTTCTGAATCACAGATTTGGAAGTAATATGCGGTATCTGGTTTTAGGCCCTTGATCTCAGCAAAAGTGGTATCCAGAGTGGTACCTTTTGCGTCGTCAGGGTGTTGCATGGAAGTAGTTCGATCAGCATAGTGATAAGTCCACTTGGATTTGTCTTCAGTAGGGCCGTACGTCACTTTTGCTTCTGTGCCGCTTAGCTGTCGCCAGCCAATCGTTACTGTGCTTGATGGGTCGTCGACCCAGGCCAACCTTGGCAGATCACTTGCTGCGTATGCTTGATGACAAGCCCCTGCAACCAGTAATGCCAATATACGCTTGTTCATAGATATCTCCGTTTCTAGCTTGGCGTATTGTCAATTGATGCTATCAATGAGGGGAAATCCTATCCGGATAGTGATGACATCCAGGTTAAGGTATGTAGTATCGTTTATTAAATCAATAAGTAATGTGAATGCAATCGATTATTTAATATCGGTCTTGTATGTGGTTTGAGATTTAGGGTAATCCTATACCAATACAAGGAAATGGCTCAGGCTCTCAATGACACACTGAACGAAGAAGTTCTATAGTCAGCTTGGTTATGAGGAAGTATCGTTTATTTAAGGAATTCATAATGAATCGAGCGTTATTAAAAGCCCATCTGGCCGTTTTAACCGCTGTTGTTATCTGGTCGACATCTTTTATCGCTTTAAAAATCGCTGTTGGAGAAGTTGCTCCTATGGTTGTGGTTTTTTTACGTATGGCCACTGGCTCGCTGGCTTTTCTATTGCTATGGCCATGGATCCGTCACGGGATTAGCTATGAGACTGGGGACTGGAAACTTTTAGCTGGTATGGCGTTGTTTGAACCTTGTTTCTATTTTATTTTCGAGGCTCAAGCGATACGTTTTACCAGTGCTGGTCAAGCAGGGATGGTCACATCCATGTTGCCTTTAATGGTTGCTGTTGCGGCTTACTTTCTTTTAAAAGAGCGCAATACACCACGGCAATGGGGAGGTCTTATTATCGCAGTGATCGGTGTGGTATGGATGACATTGGGCGGTACAGAAAGTGAGCAAGCTCCAAATCCTGTGCTAGGTAATTTATTAGAGTTTGGAGCTATGGTCATGGCTGTGGGGTATACGCTACTAATTAAGCACCTAATTCAGCGATATTCGGCTTTTGTCCTGACTGCGATCCAGAGTTTTGTTGGTACTGCTTTCTTTTTACCACTTGCATTGGCTTCTGATTGGCCAACAGCGGTTTCGTTCGACGCCATTGGAAGTATCATCTATTTAGGTCTGGTTGTTTCTCTGGGTGGATATGGCATGTATAACTATTCGCTTTCCCATATTAAAGCTTCTACTTCAGCGGGTTATATCAACTTAATCCCTGCATTCACTTTGGTGTTTTCCATGCTCTTACTAGGTGAACGTCTGGTTGCAGCTCAATGGATTGCGATTGGTATTATCTTTTTTGGGGTTATTTTAAGTCAGGATAGAAAACCGCAGCTAAAGAAACAGGAAACTCAGAGCGTAACTGGCTAAACAAGCGACTCAAATGCCACATACCAGGTAGCCAGACAGAAGAACATACAATGCGGAGTTAATCTTATTGATCCACACTTGGTTATTTCCTGTAAACACGGAGCGTGCTTTATAAGCCAATAGCGCATAAGTCATATGGGCGCAGATAAAGGCTACACAAAATACCGAGATGAGTAGAGAAAACTGCATTGTGTAGTTTTTATTGTCATCAATAAAATGTGGAAACACAGAGCAAAAAAACAAAATGGCGTTTGGGTTAGAGAACTGCAAGATAAATCCTTCGCCGAACACCTTACGTTTTCGGAATGCCTGTGTCTTCACTTGCCCTGATGATGTTTTGTCTGTGAACCACAACTTTATTCCTAGATAAAGAAGGTAAGCGGCACCGCAGTAAGTGACTACATGAAAGGCCTGTGGAGAAGAGATCAATAGCAGTCCCAAACTGGTTGCTGATAAAACAGCAACAACACATACGCCTAGTGTTAGCCCTGAAATACCGATAACCGAACCGCGGAAACCAAAGTTGATGGCATTGCTGATTGATTTAAGAGTTCCCGGTCCCGGCATGTACACAACTGCCAGAGCAATGACAGCAAAACTAAAATATGTATCCAAAATGTGTCCTCATCTTATGATTCGGCACATTCTCACTATCTTGCTGCTTATAGTGAAATACTCTTTAACTAAGGCTCTGATACTAACTCAGTATCAGCACCATTGGTTTGTTCCATCAGCCACGCAACAGCGTAGTCAACCATTGGGTGGCTGCGCTCTGGATTCCAGACTAAAGCGGCAGTTACCACTGAGATAGACTCTTCTAGCGGGACTAGTTTTACGTTTTCAGGAATCATGTTCTCCATACTCATCGGGACAAACGCAACACCTTGACCACAGCTTACGTAAGCAATCTGAGCAGCAATCGAGCGAACTTCATATAAAATACGTGGATTAAAACCACAGTTGCGACAAGCTTCAGTTAAAAGGTCAAAGTAGGTTGGGTTTACTTGCCTGGATGACATAACAAACGCTTCATCTTGTAGGTCACTCAACTTAATCTGAGTATGGTTGGCCATCTGATGGTTAGCTGAAATCGCAATGCCTAACTTATCTTCGGACAAAGGGAGTGACTTCAGTTTATTGCACTGTTCGCCTTCGACACGCACAAACGCAAGATCGAGCTTTCCTGTAGACAATGCATCAAGCGCTTCTGCGCTATCTATCTCGTTGACAAAAATGGTGACTGTCGGGAACACCTGTTTAAAGTGCTCTATTAATCCTGGCACGACTTCAAACATGGCGGATGTAATGGAGCCAATGTGAAGTACACCAGACTGACCGTTCGCGACTTCTTTCACGGTCTGTTCTAGAGAGAACATATGATCTGCAAAGCTTCTGACTAGTGGGAGAATCGCTTTACCAGCAGGACTTAGTTTAGTGCCTCTTCGAGAGCGTTCGAAAAGCGTTAACTTAAGTGATTGCTCCAACACTTTGATTTGTTCCGTTAAAGGAGGCTGAGACATCCCTAAACGTTTATCTGCACGCCCAAAATTCTCTTCTTCAGCGACAATTAGAAACAGATATAACTTTTTGATTAACCGATAATCGATTTTGCTCACAAGCATCATGCCCTCTTAAATTTGCTGTAGTCATAGCATCATAGTAGTCAATTTTGTAATACGTTTTTCGTATCACAGAGATACTTGAATAGAAATTTACATATCATCACAAGATTAAATAATAGACTCAACAGTTATTACGCAGAGGTCTATATTTTTATGCACTCTTCTCTACTTGAACGTCTAGATAAATTAGACACAAATACCGTTTCGGATGCTTTGGATTTTCTTGGTCTTTCTGGAGCTACTTTTGGTGTCCGTCCTCTTTGGGATTGCCCAAAAATTGTCGGTCGAGCGAGTACGATAAAGCTTGGACCTAAAAAAGATGAAAAACCGGCTCAACATCTGATCACGCCCGTCATTGACGCTATTACAACTAACGACAGAATTCTGGTTATCGCTGGTGGTACACCGGGCATTTCATGCTGGGGAGACATCATTGCTAACGCTGCGACCGTTAAACACATTCGCGGGAGCGTGATCGATGGTTGCTCACGAGATATTGAAGGGAGTGAATCTATTGGTTATCCGCTCTATGGCAAAGGGATCACCATGATAAGTGCGCGCAACCGTGTTGTTCAGTACGACTCGGGATGTGAGATTGAGTTTAGCGGCGTAAAAGTTAACGAAGATGATTACGTTATCGCTGATCGCTGCGGTACGGTATTTGTTCCTCAAGAGCATATTGAAGCGGTGCTTGATATGGCGGAGAAAATCGACCGACGTCAAGAACGTATGGTGGAAGAGGTGCGACAAGGGCGCAGTGTTGCTGAAGTGATGCATGACTCTCAGTTCGAAGCCATCAACAAGTAAACAGAGGAAATATCTATGAGTACAGAACATCACGTTTTAGATAACGCAGCCCTTTGTGAGCTGTTTACTGGTTTAGATACTGCAGGTATCTCGGATGCCCTGGATAAGCTAGGGATTCACGGTCAGGCACTGGATATTATGCCGCTGCAAGACTATGCAACCCCGGTTGTAGGTATCGCCTTTACGGTGAAATATGTTCCGGCAGGAATTCCAGCTGGCACCGTTGGTGATTATATCGATGATGTTTCTCCAGAGAACATCGTAGTTATTGACAATGACGGACGCACTGACTGTACAGTCTGGGGCGATATTCTTACTCAGTACGCAGGTATCAAAGGAATCAAAGGCACGGTGATCGACGGTGTTTGCCGCGATGTAAACAAGGCGATTTCCGACCAGTACCCGGTATTCAGTAAAGGTCGCTTCATGCGAACCGGTAAAGACCGCGTTGAAGTAGAGTCTGTTAACCAAACTGTCACCATCGGCACCGTACGAGTGAGTGCAGGTGATGTCATTATCGGTGATGCCAGTGGCGTCGTTGTCGTGCCACAAAAGCATGCGCAGCATGTGGCTGAGGTTGCGCGTCAGATCGAGGATGTTGAGTCAAAGATTCGTGAGCAAATTCAGCAAGGAAAAACCATCAAACAAGCTCGAGAATCGCTTGGTTACCACACTCTGCAAAGGAAACAGTGATATGACATCAGCATACTCTTCACAGCAGTTGGAACTGGCTCTGCAACTGGGTACATCGACACTTTTTGAAGCTTCTGGCCTGAAAAACTGTGCGCTAGACAGCCAGATTCGTCCGGTGTGGGCTGGAGCGGAAGTGTCTGGTCCGGCATTTCCAGTAGCTTGCGCTCCGGGTGATAACCTATGTATTCAACTCGCTTTAGAACAGGCACCGGAAGGCAGTATCCTGGTAGTAACAACAGATAACTTCATCGCGGGTTACTGGGGAGAAGTGTTGTCGGTCGCTGCGAAAGCACGAAATATCAAAGGTCTGATTATTGATGGCGGTGTACGCGATATCAGTGCGCTGCGAAAACACCAATTTCCCGTTTTCAGTAGAGGCATAAGTGTGCGAGGAACTTTCAAGGATACGTTTATTTCTGTCGGCGAACCGATAGAGATTACAGGTACACCGGTATCAAGTTGTGACCTTGTGATAGCCGATGAAGATGGTGTCGTCATACTGCCAGCAGATAAAGCAGAAACTATCATGCAAAAAGGTGTCGAGCGCGAAGAGAAAGAACGCGTGATGATGAACCAGTTAATGGAAGGTGCGACTACGGTTGAGCTTATGGGGCTTCAGGCAATGAGGGAGAAAATCTGATGGATAACAACACACGTTTAAATTACTTTCTTCAGCAGTCCAAGCCTTCGGCCACTTATAAAGTTATAGACAAGGTCGCTGAAAAAAAAGCACGTGGAGAAGTGATCATCTCACTCTCTGCGGGGGAACCAGACTTCGATACTCCAGCGCATATCGCAGAAGCTGGAATCGAAGCGATTAAAGCCGGACACACGCGCTATACGCAGGTTGCTGGTCTGGCTGAACTGCGCAAGGCTGTCGCGAAGAAGTTTACTCAGGAAAATGGTATCGAAACCGACTGGCGTGAAACCATCATTTGCACCGGTGGTAAGCAAGTTCTGTTTAACGCTTTGGCAGCGACGCTGAATGTTGATGACGAAGTTATCATCCCAGCGCCTTATTGGGTGAGCTATCCGGATATGGTCACTGTATGCGGTGGTAAGCCGGTCACAGTAAAGTGTGAACGGGATAACCAGTTTAAGTTAACCGCAGAGCAACTTAATAAAGCAATCACACCTAAAACGAAGTGGCTTATTCTCAACTCACCATCAAATCCTACCGGTGCGGTTTATTCTCGGGATGAGTTGGTTGCGTTGGCGAAAGTATTAAAACAGCACCCTCATGTGCATGTATTGTCCGACGATATCTACGAACATCTGATCTTTGATGGTAAAAAACACGTAACCTTTGCACAGGTCGCTCCGGAGCTTGCAGAGCGAACATTGACAATGAACGGTGTTTCAAAAGCTTACGCTATGACAGGGTGGCGCATCGGTTTTGGTACGGGGCCTAAGTGGCTGATCGATGCTATGACCAAGCTGCAAGGACAGCAAACCTCCGGGGCTTCCAGTATTGCTCAACACGCTGCCCTTGCTGCCCTTCAAGGACCACAAGATTTTATCCAAACAGCTAAACATACTTTTCAAGCGCGTCGTGATTTAGTGGTACAACTTCTTAATCAGGCAGAAGGCATTGAGTGTGATGTGCCTGACGGAGCGTTTTATGTGTTTGCAGATTGTAGCGGCCTGATTGGAAAAGCAACTCCAGATGGTAAACAATTAAATAATGACGAGGATGTTGCAACTGCTATTCTAGAGAGCACTAATGTGGCAGCCGTCCCAGGGAGTGCCTTTGGACTTGGTCCATTTTTGAGAGTTGCCTATGCACTTGATAACGATTCATTAGTCGAAGCTTGTACTCGAATCCAACAATTTTGCGCATCTTTGATTGATGAGAGCAATCAGTAAGGTAATGACAATGGATAAGAACATCCCCACTTTTGACTCAGTAACCATTCCTTTGCTGATAGACAATGTAAAGCTAGAGGTATCAGCAATATATAGAAAAGGGAAGAAGCCACCTCTGGTATTCCTGCATGGTTTCGGCTCAACCAAAGAAGATTATGCCGATATCATCTTTTGTGAAGAGCTGAACGAGCACGGGTTTATCGCTTATGACTTCCCCGGCTGCGGTGAAACAAGTTGTTCAGATCTTAACGCCATCTCTATTCCGTTTTTTGTAGAAACGGCTTTGGCTGTTTTGAGTTACTTTGGTGTTGATAAGTTTCACCTTGTCGGTCATTCCATGGGTGGGCTTACCTCGCTTATGCTGGCCCACCAAAACAGAGACAGAGTGTTAAGCTTCACCGATATTGAAGGCAATATCGCTCCAGAAGATTGTTTCTTAAGCCGCCAGATAGTGAACTACCCGGCAGAGAATGCTACAGAATTTTTTGATGAGTTTATTGCAAGAACACGTCATGCTCCAGACTTTGCCAGTGCGTTGTACTCCGCTAGCCTGCGTCATAAGGTACGAGCTGAAGCGGTAAAACCTATCTTCACATCTATGGTAGACCTGTCAGATAACGGTGAGCTAATGGAGAAGTTCCTTGGCTTGCCATGCCCGACCATGTTTATGTATGGCGTGCAAAATCGCAATCTTTCATACCTGCCACATATTGAAGCAAAGGGAGTAACGCTCGCTGAAATCCCAAGTTGTGGTCATTTCCCAATGTACTCGAATCCAACTGCTATGTGGCAGTACATTTCAGAAACGGTCAGAGCCGTTTCAGCATAAGTTTTCTATCCGGACTCCTTCGGAAGTTTTTGCCTGCTACCGCCAGTAGCAGGCTTTTTTATATAGAGAAAAGGCCCTACCTGCTACCAGGCGAAAGTTTCTATCACGTTTTTCTGAGTAATAGGGTTGTGTGCGATCTGCTTATTGATATTGTTCAGGAATGGCTCTTTGGCCTGTGGCCATACACCGCGCATAGAGGCGATGTTGTTGCCGTGGTCTCCCCAGTAGTAACATGGAAAATCGTCCATATTTTCCAGCAGGTATTTTTCTTCTTCCAGAATTTGCAAAGGAGTCGGGAGTGTAAACTCGCCACGTTGTACTTCTCTTTCCAGCTCTGAGCCCGGCTGAATTGCCAGCGCCATTGGAGCGATTGCGTCCGGACGCATGATGTTCAGCAAGCTGGTGGTATTGATCGCGTGCTCTTTTGAACGTTCTTTACCACCCAGACCAAAGATAAATGAAGCCAGTACCTTGATGCCTGCTTCGCGTGCCATTGCCATACCTTCAATCGCGTGCTCGCGAGTCATACGCTTTTTGATGCGCTCAAGTACAATTGGGTCACCAGATTCAAGACCTGAATAAGCAGTCGTTACACCTGCAGAACGAATCTCTTTGAGTTCGTCAACAGACTTGCGGCGGAAATCGTTAAAACCGGAGTAAAGAGCAAGGTTTTTCAACTCCGGGAAGGTGGACTTAACCTTTTCCACGATTTGAAGCAGCTTCTCTGTTCTCATTGCCATGACATTTCCATCAATCAGGAAGATTGATTCAACATATGGATAGAGCTTCCGAGCTTCGTCGATATCTTTAAACACATCTTCTACATCACGGACGCTGAAACGCTTGTCATCGAACATGGTGCAGAAGGTGCACTGGTTGTTACTGCAACCCAGTGTTGTTTGAATCAGCAGGCTTTCTGCTTCCATCCAAGGACGATAGATCTTACCTTCGTAATGCATAATTAATTCCTCAACGTATTTTGTACGACTGAGTCTAACAATGGTTGATATTCTTGATAATTGGCTCTTTATAGGAATCAGTATTAAAGAAAAATTAATAATCTTCATATCGAACAGAAAACCACTTCTCTGTAGTTACTCAAAGAAGCGGTTTGTTGTTTAAAATCTTAGATCCTGACTTGGCGTAACGTTATTAAAGCCTGGTGGTTTGTCATGCCACAGCATATCGGATAGCGTTAGCGTGTAGCCGAAGTGATAGAGTTCGTTCATAAATTCCGAATCAAACAGTTTGTCTTTCGACATCTCCTTGTTCAGTGAAGCATCTACAAAGGCGAAGTTAAACGTCATGTTTGCAGCAGTCGCTTTTTCGTAGATACGTAGTACGTCACTGCGTCCTTGATATTTCATTATGGTGTATATTGAACGTTCAACCACATAAGAGAGCGAGTGTTCTGATGTTGTCCACTGGGGCAAGAACTCTCCGTTGGTAATAACGTAAACATGGGAGTTGTTTCTGTCCCCGTTATCTGGAGACCAGTCACCCTCGAAGGTAACCGCATCATTGAAGCAGAAAACCTGCCGGGTAACACCACCGTCAACATGCAGTTCCTGATAGGTAACACCGTCAATCTCAACATCTATCTGAACCGGTTGGAAAAGGCCAGGGATGGCAGCAGATGCGAGTACCACGTCTTCAAACAACTTTTCTGATTCTTCCGTTCCTATCTGCGCAATCTCCCCCATGTTCCAGATCGAGAGACGCTGACTGTCGAGGTGTGTTGTTCCTACGAGTAACAGGCGACCTTTATTGTACTCTTGCCCAATTTTATCAAGGATCTCTGGTGTTATCGTATCCCTGACTTTTTTCTGCAATGGAGAGGTATCCAGCAGCGCGCTTTTATTGAATAGGGAGAAAATATTGTACGAATCGAAGATGTCTTTATCATCAGTATTTGTATAGAGATCTGTCAAGACATCATCATACTCAGAACCAAGGTACGCAAATACCGCAACAATGGCACCGGTACTAATACCTGTTACTGTATCGAATTCAGGGCGTTCGCCGCTGTCACTCCAGGCAGTCAGAATGCCACTAGAGAATGCCCCATTGCCTCCACCTCCGGAAGTCGCAAGAAAGTTAAATTCTTTGCCCGGCTTCCAGCGAAGTTTGTTCTGTTGGTCGTACATTTCAAAGATGCCATCTTCAATATCGCCCCAGTACCTGATCTTGTTGTCGTTCAATAGACGAACTTCTGCCTGAAGCTCCTCAGGAACAGGGACATGTTTTGGTTTTGAACTGCATCCAGCTAGGAAAAGCAGAAGCCCAAAAGCTGCGAATATATCTCTTAGTTTCATCTTTTACTCCGAATTTCTCCCGAGGTTTTATCTTGTTACTTAGCGCGGTTTTGAAGCAGGCGCTGGTAAAGAGAATCTTTAAGCACAGAGCGTTCATGTTTCATCTGATGCATAGAGCCATCCATAATGGGAGCGCCGTTTAGCTCCAGTTTGCGAATTTCTTCATCAAGAGTGTTATATTTTTTAGTGTCAGCAGCGAACGCTTTGTTCTCAGCAACCAGTGTTGAAATAAGTGCTTTAAATTCAGGGAATTCATTAAGCAACGAGTGATTTTCACCTAACATATTGGGCCTTTTGTTATATGTACGATTTAATAGAAAGTGAGTGTAGCAATACAAAAAGCGTTGATAATCACGCCCAACCCTGAAACTCTTTCAATTATTTTCTGAGAATTAGACGGACTATCAACGTATTACTTGTGGTCTGCTGGTTTTACTTAGTTAATTTCCTGAACGTTAACAACAAGATCTTCCCAGTTACGCTGGTTTTCGATATCGTGCTCAAGACCTTTCTCGTCAGCAATAGCAAAGCGTTTAACCGCAGGCGTTTTACTTGTTGCCTGGTATAGCCAGTACGCTTCCGCCTTTAGTGCTTCCTCAATTGGTTTGTCGATAGATTCATAAACGGCTTGCTTGCAAGCATTGATTGATTCTGCAGGGAAAAGAGCGATACGTTTTGCAAGTGCATCAACGTATGGACCGATCTCATCAGGGTCCAGTGCTTTGTTGATTGTGCCGTATGCTTCTGCTTCGTCAGCAGTGAAGTCACGTGCACTTAGGATGATTTCAAGAGCGCGGCCTAGGCCTGTCTGGCGAGCCATGCGAGATGCACCACCACCACAAGGAAGGATTCCCATACCTACTTCCATCTGCATAAACTTATACTTGCCACGAGCTGCGAAACGCATGTCACACGCTAGTGCAAACTCGTGACCGCCCCCACGAGCAAAACCTTCAAGCTTAGCAATCGTTGCCTGAGGAACTTTACTGATTCGCTCAAGAACAGATTGCAGGTCTAGCAGCTTCGCTTCGTCGCGTGATACAGCTTCAGTTGACATCTCTTTCAGCAAGTTAGTGTCGTAGTGACAAACCCAAATTTCAGGGTTCGCAGATTGAAAAACAACAACTTTCACACTGCGGTCACGCTCCAGGCGAAGTGCGAGACCATTTAGGTCTGCCAGCATTTCCTGTCCCTGTACGTTTACAGAACCGTAGTCAAAAGTAACCGTTAGGATTGCTCCATCCTGTGCTGCGGTAAAAGTAGTGTAGCCTTCGTAAGCCATTTTCATTTTCCTTGTTTATAGTGAGATTAAAAGTTGAGCATGGGGTCAGACCCTAGCGCAAAATCAGAATAGCAACGGCAGCATGGGATGATAATTGACCAATTTGCCGAAATAGATTTAAAAAATATTTAATAATCTCGACTAAAAATAATCTTGTGTTTGCAATTTTTGAACAATAGACTCATTGCTATATAGAATTATCAGGTTGCAACAGATGAACATTGAACACCTCAAACTCTTCGTACGAGTGGCTTCAACACACAACATCAGCCAAGCAGGCCAGGAGCTTGGGTTGTCGGCACCTCTAGCGAGCATGCACCTTAGTCGCCTTGAAGAAGATCTGGGTGCACGCCTTATCCATCGAACCACCAGAAAGGTATCATTGACCGAGGAGGGGATGGCTTTTCTTCCCCACGCTGAAGAGATACTCGCGACTATCGATACAGGACGTGCGTCAGTAGGAACAGGAAGTACTAAACCGAAAGGTACTCTTAGAATTACGGCACCAGCATCATTTGGACGCATGCACCTTATGCCAGCACTAAAGGGCTTTCTGACTCAGTATCCGGAACTTTCTGTCGATATTCGCCTTACCGATTCCATTGTTGACTTGGTTGAAGGTGGGTTTGATGTGGCAATCCGTAATGCAAGGCTTCAGGACTCTACTCTGATAGCTAAGAAGTTAGCGGTGGACAAACGCATTATGTGTGCTTCACCGGAATATATTGAAGAGTTTGGGCTACCTGAAAGCCCAGAAGATCTTAAAAACCACAAGTGTATTAATCAGGCGGGTTTGGAAACCTGGTCATTTAATGTAGACGGCAATTCTGTCAATGTGCGGATTAAAGGGAACATCCGTGTTGACCATGGTGAAGCCGTTCGTGACGCTTGTGTAAATGGGTTGGGTATTGCGATGTGCGCAACCTGGATTGCATACAATCACCTTAAAAGCGGTGAGCTGGTACAAATTCTTGAAGATTATCCTCTGCTTGATGAAGCTGCTATCTGGGCGGTATATCCAAGTTCTCGACTACTTGCTCCCAAGGTAAGAGCTTTTATCGATTACTTTGCTGGTTTTTATGGTGAACCTCCTTATTGGGATGCTGACATCTGACCGTCATCTCATAAGCCAGTTATGGCATTACTGGCTTATGGTTATGAGAAACTAACTTGTTTTTCGTGGGAGCTGTTTGAAGATCAATCAGCCCATACATCCCTAAGTTCAGGCCAGCCCCAGACATTAATGGATACGCTCTTTAGTACCCCTTCAAAACGTAACGTTTGTTTGTGGTGAAACATGGGTATCAGATGGTGCGATGTGATGAGTGCCGAGGCGATGGATTCCAGTTCTTTCATGTAAGACGTTGCGAGTTGATTGCTTCTCACATCGTATAGCTTTTGTTCTAGCCACTCTCTGGTCTCTTTGCTTAAGCATTGATTTAAAACTGGATTCGAAAGCATCCAGCAAAATGCAGATACTGGTCGATTGTCGTCCAGGTTCATACTCGTCATAACAATATCTTCAGTGAGTGCCTGATTTCTGGCCTTTTTGTAGAACGTATCGAAAGAGTATGTGTTGATGGTGCATGTCACTCCAACCTTACTCAGTATCACCGAAGTTGCCTCAGCGCATTTTTGTAGAGCGTGGTGCTCGAATATCGCTATGGTCAGGTTCTCTGGTAGTGGATGAATCGACTTTCCTGTCGGTAACATTTTCATCCAGCCCGGAAGCAGATTGTAGGCTGGTACTGCTTCCACATTGTTTTTGGTATTACTGAGTTCCTCAAGCAGGTGGTCGGCATCAAAAAGTTGGCTTAGATACTCGCGCTGTAGAAGAGATAGGTTAGCACTATCATTCACAATCGCGAGTAGACAACCCTCTTCAATCCGGCTTTTTAACGTATCTTCGTCAGGTTGATTTGTTTCGCTTTCCTTAGCCCCCTCGACCGAAAGGTAATTCGAGCATAAGGATTCCGACTGTTTAGGTGTTGGCTCTTTGGGAGATAGCTGTTTTGTAATACCCGCTTGCAGCTTTGTGTCGCCGAATACATCGTCGTTGTGAGTCGGAAGTTGCCATACAGTCACGGTGTCAGTAAGCGCTCGAAACCCGTGATAACCCTCATACGCTTGCAGAGTAAGGCGTTGATCGCTGTGCTCCTGCACCTGAAATATACCGCTACCAATGACTGAATTTGGTATTCCTGAAAGCTGGTGGGATGGCTGAATCGAATACTTAATGTCTGACATTAACGCAGCAAAATCAGCGTCAGGCTTGCTCAGTACGAACTCCACACACAGTGAGTTAGGCGCATTGATAGATTCTATATGAGCCAGTTCCTTTTCATATAGAGGAAGGGTTCGCAGTTGCTCAAACAGCGTGACAACTTCTGTTGAGGTAATACTTGTACTGTCGTGAAACCTAAGGTGAGGGCGAAGATAGAACTTCCAGCTTAGTTTTGTATCGTCAGATATCCAGTGGTGAGCCAGTTCTGGTTCAACTTCTCCACTTTCTGTGCAGTGAGTTAGGCAGCTATACACCTGCCGCAAAAGGAAACGTTCACTGTTTCTCAAAGGCGTATGAGGAAGGAGAGGTGAGAACACTCGATCATAGGTAAGCTGAATATGCAGTCGACCTTGCCGTCTCTGAGTTCCGGACGTGTTTTTGAGTAACTGTGCAAACAGCTCTTGATTGTTGTCGATAGCTTCTAGTGCTTTCTCGTACTTGCCTTTGGAAATTAATCGTTGAGCGAGTTCAGATTTCAACTTTTCCAGGCTGTAAACAAGATAGAGGCGCGAACGCTGATTTCGACCAGCTTTAGGCGTCCACTCAATCCAACCTGTTTCATGCATCTGTTTCAACAAGGTACGGCAATGTCGGGGGCTGGTGAATAATACTTCTGCAACCTCAGGAAGAGTAATAAAGATCTCTTTGTTTACCCCCAGCTTAGTTAAGCGGGAGAAGTAAAGTAACTGCCGGTTGTCACTCAAAATAGGTTCCCTTATTCGTGTTTACTTCCTTATTTAGCCTCTATTTATAGAAATAGTGCTGTTTTTAGCAAGGCTACGCCTATATGCGGAACTAAACAATAATAAATGCTCTGTTTTTGTGTCCTGTTTTATCTCCATACTTAAACATATTCAGGGGAGGGGACATGATGACTATATTCGAACGTTTTATGAAAAAACTGAACTCAGATGCTCTTGCACACTATTACCAACGCCGTCTAGAAAATGGCAAAAGCAGGGTGGAAATAGAGGCTATCCTTTATACACAATCTTTACTTTCTTTGTACGAGTGGGATGAAGAAAATCATAGCGAGGAACTAAAATGAAAATCGAACACGTTGCGATCTGGTGCAAAGATCTTGAGCTAATGAGAGATTTCTACCAAACGTACTTCAATGCAAAAAGCAACGATAAGTACGTGAACCAGAAAAAAGGTTTTTCATCTTACTTTTTAACTTTGCCTGAAGGCGCTCGGCTTGAACTGATGAAGATGGATTCTATTGAAGTGCTTGGAGTTGAAGCATACAAACAGTTTACCGGGTTAGCGCATATCGCCTTTCAGGTTGGGTCAGTTGAAAAGGTCGATGAAATGACAACGGCTTTAACTTTAGATGGCGTAGAGATTATCGGGCAACCGCGCTGGACCGGAGATGGCTACTATGAGGTTGTATTGCTGGATCCGGAAGGGAATCATTTGGAGCTAGTTGCTTGATTATTAAGAAGCCCAAAGTGACTAGCTTTGGGCTTTGTACGCTATTTATAACCACGGTAAGCATTGACCAAAGGTAACCAGTTCACCATGAGGTTCTTTTGCTCCGGCTTTGGTCAACAACAGATCAACGACAGCAATAGCGGCATCATCTGGTGAGCGGGCATCCTGCATATTGTCGAACCATGGCCTGGACGCATCGGTATCAACAAGGCCAGGGCAGGTGGCATTGATAAGGATGTCGTCATTCGCGCGAGATTCACTGATCATTCGTGCAGCAATACGTGCTGTGGCAACCTGACCTATTTTAGATGGAATGTTGATCCACTCGGGCCAGCCTTCGTTTTGCGCGCGTCCGCTTTCAAGCGATTCCACATAAAGATCCATGCTCTCTTCGATTTGGTCCAAGGACATGGTGTCTGTATCAAACAGGCTGTGTAGATTTTCAGGCAGATAGTTAAGCTGACCAAACGCACTAGCAACCATGACGTAGCGAGCTCCTTTGTTCAGAAGCGGCCACAACGCTTCAAGCAAAGCTTTTGAACCGTGATTGTTGGTATTCACAAATGCACGAACTTGCTCAGATTGAGGGATCTCTTTCGTAATACGCGCAGCAGCATTCGATGCAACGATATCAATACCTTCGTGTCGATACGTAAGAAGACCCACAAGAGCGCTGATCGAGCCCTCATCAGTAACATCGAGCTGAATAACTTCAACTTTAGCGTTGGTTTGACCCAACTCTTTTAAAGCTGCAACGCCTCGCTCAACGCTGCGAGAGCAAAGATATACGATATCTTCGGAAGATAACCGGTTTGCTAACCCTTTAACAATGGCTAAACCAAGTCCCTGATTCCCACCAGTAACTAGCGCAACCTTACCTTTGTTTGTTTGAGACATATGTAAATCCTTAGAAGTAGATTTTAGATTATTCGCTGTCTGGAGTCAGAAGCATCTTGCCCATGATTTGACCGCTTTCTAACAGGTCATGAGCTTTTGACGCTTCAGCAAGAGGCATTGTTGAGTAAACTGGCTTAATCTTGCCTTCATCAAGTAGGTTATAAATCTCTGCCATAGACTCCTTAACCAACGGGAAGTTGCTAAAGAATGTTGCGTAGATTTCAGAGTAAGTAATGGTCGGTGCTTTACCGAAGTGTTCCACAGCTTCTGCCTGAAGGTTGGTTTCACCAACACCTGCAAGAAAACCAAAGATAACGATATGACCAAGCGTCGCCAGTACTTCAAGATCTTGCTTAATCGTATCGCCAGCTACAGGGTTGAAGATGTAGTTCACGCCTTTGCCGTCAGTGACTTTTTTCACTTCTTCTACCCAATCACCAGTAGAGTTAAACGCAAAGTCTGCACCGATCTTCAGAGCTTGTTCTACTTTGTCATCTTTACGGTCAAGAGCGATAACTTTTAAGCCTGCTGCTTTAGCAAGCTGGATAAGCGCTGTGCCCACACCACCTGTAGAAGCGTATACCAATGCGAACTTATCCTGCTCCGCACGAACCACATTGTGCAACATATGGTATGCAGTGAAGTAAGTGACTGGCATTGCACCTGCTTCAAGAATGTTTGCTGAATCAGAAAGCAGTACAAGTTTGTCAGCATCGACGGCAGTGTACTCAGCGTAAGTAGAAGCTCCGATTGGACCAAGGAAAGCCACTTTCTGACCCTCTTTTAGTTCAGTGTTGTTCGCATCTGCAATAATGCCGCTTCCCTCGACACCAGAGATGAATGGCAGTTCAGGCATCATACCCGGAGGCATATTGCCTTCGCGGATCACTGTGTCGATAAAGTTAATTGGTGCCGCTTTTATCTGAACCAGAACCTGGCCTTCTTTCAGTGCAGGCTTGTCAATCTCTTTGTAAATCAGTTTGTCGCTGCCACCAGTTTGTTCTAATACTACTGCTTTCATGTTCTTCTCCTGTTCGGCAACTTGCCGTCATTCGTTATCAAGGTACGGGAGAAATATTAGTTGGCCTGAGGGATGAAAAAAATAAGCGATATGGGACAAGTGAATTGCAAAAATGGGATAGTGTCGTGAGGAGCCTTGTGATTGCACATTTATATATAGCGATACAAATAGGCATGTTTTAAAGACTATATGGCCTGTTTAACACTGAGTCAGATAGATATAGTTGGTTTGCCTCGCTGAAGCGACGATACGGAGCCTAAATCTATGTCTGCAAAGAACCTATTACTTTCTATGGGAGCCTTAATGTTTGTTCCAACCATGCTATCTGCCAATGATTTAAACCAAGAATCACCTGTGATGGAAGATACAGTTCAGGATCTGGAAGGAAACACTTATCGAACAGTTAAAATAGGAGAGCAGGTTTGGCTTGCTGAAAACCTCAGAGCGACTAAGTTTCAGGACGGCTCGAAGATAAACACCGGCTTTATTCCAGAAGATGATCAAGAGAACCTACTGAAGTATGGCAGGCTTTATGATTGGCATGATGTAGCGGATGAGCGAAACATCTGCCCTCCTGGGTGGCGTGTCGCAACCGACGAAGACTGGAAGACTTTAGAACGAACTATTGGTATGCCCGAAGAAGAGCTAGACAAAAAAGGCTGGCGCGGTGGTGACGATGATTTAGGTTTCCAACTTAAAGAGACACAATCCAATGGTCTGTTTAAGAAGTTCGATCAATCTCTGGCGAATAAATATCGATTCGCGGCAAGGCCTGCGGGAGTGAAATGGAACGGTTTTTACATCACGCAACGCGCTTACACCGAGTTTTGGACAGGCACCAGCGAGAGCAATAAAGAAGCAATTATCCGAACCTTAGCTTACTCGTGGTGGAATGCGCATAAAGGTGAAATTCGACGTGCTACAAGTTCGAAAGATTATATGTTCTCAGTTAGGTGTGTGAAGATTTAGTGATGTGTATACCTACCTTCATAAGGGTATATCCATCAAAACTTAGGGTATCGTTGGCCTATTGTTCGGCTAAAAAATCCTTTAAAGCCTCGATATCAATAATTTTCAAATAACCTTCTTCTTTTACGATTAGTTTTCTATCAATCAAGACCTTAATCGCCCTACGATAAACACGACCCGATGTACCAAATCTTTCTGCCTCTTGAGAGAATGTGCTAAAGGCGTCAAGTACTACGCTGTTTTTGTTCCTCAGCAGTAGGTCATTGGCAATGTTATAGGTGATGGAATGTAGGAGACGATTGGTGTAAATATCCATTGAGTCTTGGTAGTCAAACGATAGAGCCGATGCAAAAAACATAGTAAACTCCGGGCGCTGGATAAGGAGCTTTTCAAGCTTTCGGGCAGAAAGAAAATCTATATCCATCCCTTCATCATCAGCAATGATATTCCACTGACAGGGCGTTTTAGTAAAAAATTCCATTTCACCCAAAATCTGATGATCACAATCTACTTTACCTAGCTGAAATCGACGCCCGTTTGAGGCAATGATATTTACGGAAATTCGACCTCGGGGAACAATAGCAAGCAAATCCATTTCTTGCCCTTGCTCAAGAATGGCATCTCCTTTATGAAAATACCTCGACTCGGTGATGCACGCGGAGATGGCTTCCTTAAACTCATCAAAGTACTTGTCAAGATACAAAGAAAATCGATTCAAAGAGTACGGTTGTAGTTGCATGCTTTTATTCCACTTAACGATTTCTGACTACTATACTATAGGCGCTTCATCGCGTGGAGAATTCAAATAAGCAAGAAAGGGAGCATTAATTAACTGCTCCCGAATTGATATATCTAGGATTGTTCGCGAAGAGCGTTCAATGCGGCCTTGAAGGCAACGACTTCACCCTTCATCATTGAATCATTTGAGTCAACATACTCATTGATCCCCTCTTTTACATCCTGCTCATATAAAACAACATTGTTTAATATTGAGGCGACTTTAAGCCCTCTCAGTCTACCGACTGTAAGTAGTGCCGATGTCTCCATATCCGCACCTAACACACCTTTATTGTTCCAGTACCGACAAATATCACTTTCTTCATCGGTATAAAAACTATCGTTGGAACGAATAATTCCACTATGGCATTGATGCCCGGTACTACTTAGGTTTTTTCTTAGGCTTACAATGATATCTATGTCCGAAATTGCTGGGTACTCACTACTCACGTATGCTTTGGAGCCTCCTTCATTTCGAACTGCGGCTTCAACGAGTATTAAGTCCCCTAATGCAATATTTGGTTGCAAAGCACCCGCTGAACCTACCCGGATAATGTACTTTGCTCCACAGCTTCGAAGCTCCTCCAAAGCAATAATCATCGATGGTGCCCCAATACCAGTACTACAAATAGTGAACTTTTGTCCTTTGTAGGTACCATTAATTAGACGATACTCCCGGTTTTCTGCTATCAGCTCAGAATCTTCCAGCAGCGATGCAATTCGGTTGACTCGGTCAGGCTCTCCACAGACTATAACTTTTTCAGAGACCTGTGTGCTATCAACACATATATGAGGCTGTTTATTCATGCAGTAACCTCTTTTTGAGGCATTGAACTTTGCTTATTCTTTTCTGCTGTTCTAATCCACTGACGTGTACCATTGGCTGCAATGAATAGCAAAATTGCATACTCGATAGATAGCGCGTACACGCCCTGAGCTGCATAGATACCTATGCTAATAACGTTTACGACAACCCATAGAATCCAGTTTTCTACATACTTACGTGTCATTAGCACCTGAGCAACTACTGACAGCACTGTCATTGTTGCATCCCAGAATGGAAAAGCGTCAGGTTCTAGTACTGGTTCAGCGATGCCAGCACCAAATAGGTTCATAAAACTCACAGAGATACTTGCCAACGCGAAAAAGAACGGGTCAATGAAAAGCG
The DNA here is from genome assembly GCF_042245395.1 of Vibrio iocasae. NCBI lineage: Bacteria > Pseudomonadati > Pseudomonadota > Gammaproteobacteria > Vibrionales > Vibrionaceae > Vibrio > Vibrio iocasae. The sequence goes on from NZ_CP145310.1 coordinate 221,571, forward strand.
TAAGCAGCCCAATCGCTAGCACTGAAGAACCAGCAAGAAACACCAGTTTCTGTTTCTCTAGCCACCTTACTTCTAGCATATTCCCATCGGATGAAGTTGGTCTTGTCCATGCATACCAGCCATATATGTTCATGCAGAAGAAAAACAGCTGAAGAAGCAAAATGCCATATAGTTGAATCTGGTAAAAAATGATTGCAAAAAGAGTTACATTTACCAGTCCAAATGCGTAGTTGATTGTTTTTTCCTTGCTCGCATACCAAATGCAAAGCAGACCAAATATAGTTCCTACTGCTTCAATCCAAGACATGGCATAGCCACCTCCAATTGGAAAGTTAACAAGCGTGTTATTTATATCAAAGAATTCTAAAAACCCCATAATGTCGTTCCGTGGTTGCTCTAAGTTGAGGTCCATCTTAATGTTGGTTCGTATTGTGAGCAGAGGACATATGTCCCCCTGACACAGTGTATGGATCAAAATTTTAAAAGATTAATGAGAAATAGAACAGTGAGTTTAGATTTGATAGCTGATTGGCTACTAGCCAGAATGTGGATTCAATCACTACAGAATGAACAGCCCACTTAACGAGTAGCTACGCAATGTGCGCGTAAAGAAAGTACTGTTCAAAGTGAAAGTTTTTGGGAGAAAGCGAGCACCTCTGTTGGAAGTTCGCTACAGCGGAGCTTGCGGCTAGCAGGTGACGTAATTTATGAGCCTAGAATTTTGCTGGCATGCTTAGGGACATAGCGAAGAGGTGCTACCTGTACGATCAGATAGCGTCGTGGTTTAGGAACCGATAGCTGGAGTCCAGACTAATCCAATTTAAGCTTTGAAACCTTGCTTTGAACAAGGGTCTTAACTTGCTCTGCTAACCACACCATACGAGGGTGAGAGGCATCTCGTTTGAGGTTGAGCATATCTACGTCAAAGTCCGGAATATCAATGGGTGGTGGACATAGTGTCAGATTGTCACTGAAAAGACTCGAACGTCCTGCCATCTCAGCCATAACTGCAAGTAAATTGCGTCCGGTTAACATGTGCCCAATAGTAAAAAATCGAGTAGTGCCCAGTACCACATTTCTTTGAATGTTCATTTTTTCCAGAGTGTTATCGACTTTGGTTGCTAAAGTGTCATCCGCCAAAATGATCATTTGAGGTGTAGCGAGATACGTATCAAGTGGAATGGGCAGAGGCGTTTGTAGCTTGTCATTATCAAAAATGCACCAATGCTTTTCCCTGTATAAGAAGGTTTTACTTATGTTTGCAGGAAGCTTATGGAAGACGCCAATGCACAGATCCACCTCATCGTCTTCTAACATCTGAACACTGTTTTGGTTATCAGCGGGTTTAAAAATAACCTTACTGTTGGGCGACAAACTTTGCAGCACATCAAATAAGTCTGGGCCAAAAATCTGCTCCGCATAGTCTGTTAACCCTATCTTGTATATCCCGTCATAACCTGCGAAATCAAATTGTTCTTTTGGTAAAACATCTTCACGAAATATCTTGAGAATCTGTTCTACTCGGGGGGCTATCTCTTTGGCACGGTGAGTTGGGATCATACGGTGACCGACTCTTTCAAACAGAGGATCATTGAGTAATTGCCTGAGCCGTTTCAGATTATAACTGGTTGCAGGTTGTCCTAAGTTCAGATGCTTCGATGCTTCAGACACACTCTCAAACCTCATAAGTGCATCAAATGTAAGCAGTAAGTTTAAGTCTATGCCACGCCAGTTTAGCTCTTGCATTTTTTATCTCGTTAGTATCGATATCACTAATAATCTATATTAATACAATCAATTTAAATGATTTTGATGTGCTGACTATACTCGACCTATCAGAGACAGCAATAGAACAGTTTACAAATTAAGATGTGGCATAACAGAAACTACTTGCGCTTGTTTGCAGCTCAAGTTACTTCACTCACCGGTACAGGCATAAGTTCTATATGCCTGGCTCTGCTTGCTTATGACCTGGCGAGTGAAGAGGCAAGCATGGTGTTGAGTATAATCTTTGCCATTAAAATGTTGACCTACATTATTCTCGCACCTGTGTTTAGCACACTGAGTCAGTGGTTGCCGAGGCGACAAACCATGGTAGCGTTGGATCTCATTCGTGCGAGTGTGTTTGCTTTTCTGCCGTTTATTACAAACTTATGGGAGGTCTACCTTCTCACATTCCTGATTAACGCCTGTTCCTCATGGTTTACTCCGTTACTTCAGTCGACACTTCCTCTGGTTCTTTCTGGTAAAAATGAATACACCAAAGCGCTGAGCTTAAGTCGCATTGCCTATGATCTTGAGCAAATCCTCAGCCCTTTATTGACGGCTTTATTGTTGACCGTGCTTAGCTTTCGTCAGCTATTTATATTTGATGCCACCACCTTCGTGGTATCTGCGATGTTGATTTTATTTTGTGTTATCCCGAGCCTTAAAAAAGCTAACCATGAGCACAGCTCAATCACCATATCTGAGATAGGAAGTGGGATTCGTAATTACCTGAATAAGCCTTCACTAAAAGCGCTATGGATGGCGTATCTTGCTGCGGCAAGTGCGTCTGCTATGGTTTTGGTTAATACCGTTGTCTATGTACATGGCGTATTAAATGGAGGAGAGGAACAAACTGCGCTGGCTATGATGGTCGTAGGGCTCGGATCTATGGTTATTGCTTTTAATTTACCCTCATGGCTCAAGTTTATGAGCCCTCAGAAATTTCATTGGATAGGCATGGTTTCCATACTCAGTGCCTTTTTAGTTGGCTCTTTTACACCCGGGTGGATTGGCTACATTTTAGTTTGTCTGGGGTTTGGGATAGGAATGTCTTGTATTCAGACAACTTCAGGGCTTCTTATCACTGAGGCTTGTGCCGATGAAGATACTACCCCCTATTTTGCAACGCACTTTTCTCTGACTCATTTCTGGTGGTTGATTACCTATTTGAGTGCAGGTGTGAGTGTGAAGTTATTTGGTTTAAACGTTGGCTATCTGTGTATGGGAGTATTGTGTCTTTTGAGTATGATTGCGTATTACTTCTATTGCACCAGCTCAAGGTTCGCCCGAGTAAGTCACTAACCTGATGTTGTTATCTCCCATGTTGTTTAAAAAATATATACAAGCAATTTGTTTCGTGATGCTTTTCATCGTCACAACGAGTATGGCTTCGTCTAACGTAGGGAAGCTTCGCTCGCATGGTGTAATGTTGATGGTACAAGTAGGTCATGGGCATTCTCATTCGGGTGACTACACCCATTTACAGAAAGGTGAATACCAATATCAGCATGATGCGAGTAACCATACACATGACAATGTAACGTTGGATGAAATTAGCAAAATTGCATTTGAGGATCTGACGAAAACGGAAAATAGCTGGCGAGCACGAGGTTCACCAGTTCATAAACCCTTCAAGATAGAGCGGCCTCCAAGAGGATATTTTTCACGCTGTACTTACACCACCGCTGAGTATGTGGTGGGATGATTTATCATGATTTAATGGAGTTATTATGAACTTACTTTCTTCTACTGAAGAGAGCGTATTTAACCGAAACTCGGGAACCCATCTTCGAAAAATGGGGCTCTGTCTCTTTCTTGCTGTACTTACACTCATGAGTAGTGACGTACTGGCGCATGCTGTAGCGCAGGGTGATAAAGGCTACATACAGGAAATAACAGGTGTAAATCTTATTGCGTTTATGTACTTAGGTGCTAAGCACATGGTGACAGGATATGATCATATTCTGTTTCTGTTTGGGGTGATTTTCTTTCTCTATAAAATGAAACACATCGCCCTTTATGTGAGTCTTTTTGCTATTGGACACTCATCAACCATGCTACTTGGTGTGTATTTCAATATTGGTATCAACAGTTACATCATTGATGCCATCATCGGATTATCCGTTGTTTATAAGGCTATGGATAATCTAGGAGCCTTCCAGCGCTGGTTTGGATTTCAGCCTAATACCAGGCTAGCAACCTTGCTGTTCGGCTTTTGCCATGGCTTTGGATTGTCTTCAAAAATTATTGACTATGACATCTCACCGGATGGCTTACTACCAAACCTATTGGCATTCAATATCGGCGTAGAAATTGGTCAACTTATTGCTCTTGGCACCATTTTGATTGTTATGGGCTTTTGGCGGCGACAGTCCGCTTTTTATCGCCAGGCCTATTCGGTCAATGTCATTATGATGAGCTTAGGTTTTATGCTTATCGGTTATCAGTTAACGGGCTACGTTGTTGCTCAATAGTCATAGGAATTAAACATGTACAACACAGATATGCCAACAAGAGCAGAGCTACCAACCACGAAGCAGCTTGTTCGTTCAACCATCATCGCTTTGGTTGCTGCCGTTACGATACTGGTAACCATAGTATTACCATCGGAATATGCTATTGATCCAACAGGAGTCGGTCGTGTACTGGGCTTAACAGAAATGGGGGAGATAAAGGCCCAATTAGCGGATGAGGCTGCTCGTGATAAAGCTATTACTAACAACGCTGAGTTAGCGAAAGTGGTTATACCGGAAAAAGTTGCAACGGCTGAACCAACTGTAGATGCAGCACAAAAGGTCACCAAACCAGAGTGGCGAGACAAAATCATGTTAACACTCAAGCCTGGACAAGGTGCTGAAGTGAAAATGGTAATGAACAAAGGTCAGGTTGCTACTTTTCAGTGGGTATCGAAAGGTGGTCCGGTCAACTACGATACTCATGGTGACGGGAATGGGAATTCGATCAGCTACGAAAAGGGACGTGGTGTTCCTCAAGATGAGGGCGAGTTAGTAGCTGCCTTTACCGGTAATCATGGTTGGTTTTTCCGAAATCGAAATGATAAGACCGTTATGGTGATATTGAGAGCGAATGGTGAATACGCTGAAATGAAGCGCGTGCTTTAAACGTCCACAGCCTCTTTAGTTTTTAAAGAGGCTGTTTTTTTAGTTTAGAAAGCCATTTCTATGGCCATTTTAATAGTAGTGACCTTAGCTGCTGCTCATGATCTACCTTGTTTTAGCAGCTCTTTGATTTCAGAGAGCTCTTTTTGCAGTTGCTCGACCTGATTGTGGGTCGCAAATATTTGTCTTGATTCATATTCCGGTGTGACGATTGGGTCATCAGACTCTTTGTCTTTTTCTGCCAGGGCATGTTCTGTTGTCATAGTTTCTATAACCACACCGATCATCATATTTAAAAATACAAATGCAGTCAGGAAGATAAAGGTGAGATAGTACGCCCAGCTCATTGGATAGATTTCCATTGTCTCGTACATAACGTCTGTCCAGTCTTCAAATGTCGCAACTCGGAAAAGCGTTAGCATCGAGATGGATACATCTCCCCACAACACTTCGTTGATCTGAGAGAACATCAAGCTTCCTACCACCGCATAGATGTAGAAGATGATAAACATCAATACCGCGATATAACCCATTTTTGGAATGGCTTTAAACAGCGCATTAATCAACAGTTTGAGTTGAGGTACAGCAGATACTAGTCGAAGTACGCGAAATACACGAAGCAGGCGAGCGATAAGAATACCTTGCCCTGCTGTCGGCATCAGACTACCAATAACGATGATTGAGTCAAACCAGTTCCAGCCACTTTTGAAAAAATCCAGTTTATGTTGGTAAGAGAAGAACTTAATGATGATCTCAACCAGAAAAAACAATAAAACAAACTGATCTAGCCAATGAATAGCCAGCCCCACTCCTTCCGGAAGTTCAAACGTATTGGCACCTATAGAAAGCGCCGCGAGGATGATGACTATAACCGTGAAGGCCTGAAAATATTTGTTATTGTTTATGGCGTTCAAGCTAACGTGCAAAGAAGAAATCATGAATACAAATCCTTTTACTACGACAACATTTGATGTAATTAATTGATTCGGGCTGAATACTACAATGCTCAAATGTTACTTAGCTAGCGAATTTTGTAAACATTTCTTTAACTTAACGGTTAGTGTTTTCCAGAAAAAGTCGTCGTAACATGAGATAAGAACCTCGATACCGTATCAAGTTCCTCTTCTGTGAAGCCCTTTGCGATATCTTCGTTAACACTTCCTAGCTGGACCAGCCCCTCATTCAGTATTTTTTTTCCATTCTTGGTGATCTTTAAACGTGTTGCTCTGGAATCTTCTGAACACTTAACTTTCTCAATAAGCCCCGATTCACTCATTCTTCTTGCTAAGCCGGTGATTGCTGACTTATCAAGCATTAGCGTATCCGCCAAATCTTTCATCAGGCAGTTGTCTTTTTCTCCCAGTATCATCAATGCCGACAATTGCGTTACTGAGATACCGAGCTGTTCACGACAGTCATTATCCAGTGATTTCATCATGGTGTGTCGTGCAAGGTTGAGATGATAAATAAATCGATGTTTTTTCATATTGAATAAATTACGCACAGATAGTTGACATGTCAACTATCTTGTTGCAAGAATGTAAACAGGTGTTCGAAATGGAAGTTGGAGACAGTAATGAGTTTAATTTTTAGGATGTTTTATTTGCTGATTGCATCGTTTTTTAAACAGCGTTTACCCTTGGTAAGACCTGGCAATGAGTTGACTATGAGAGTGTTACCAAACGATCTTGATATCAACATGCATATGAACAATGGCCGTTACCTTACCATTTGTGATCTCTCCAGAGTTGATATGTTTATCCGTACTGGTTTAGCCAAAACTATGTATCAGAGAAAGTGGATACCAGTGATTTCGGAACACACGATGAAATATAAAAAGCCTCTAAACATGTTTCAGAAGTATCGTGTGACCATGGAAATTACCGACTGGAATGAAAAGTACTTCAATATGATTCACACATTCTATGTTGGTGATCGTATAGTCGCTGAAGGAACATCAATAGGTTGCGTACTTAGCAAGCAAGGTGTCATTCCACCAGAACAGGTGATGGACACAGTGAATAAGCGACTGGAAGCTAAGTTATCTTCAGGTTAAAGGTTGCACGAATGAAAGACTTTGAGAAACTAATCGAAATCGCGCGTAGAAAATCTTTATTTGATGAAAGTAACGATTGGTCTAATCAGAAAAAACGTTTAGCAAGAGAGTAAGAAGCAAGGACACGCTGAATAAACAGCGCTTCCTTGCTCTATTAGGTTGTTATTTCCTTTATTACCCTAGTTCACAGAAACCGAGTTTACAGTGAAAGAGTATCCGTAAGCGCCATCATGATAATGGTAGTCAGCATCTGTTAGCTCGATGTTTAGCCCCTGAGATTGAGCATATTCAAGACCCGCAGAACGTCCTTTATCTTCGCTCATAGAACTTGTTAGTTCAGGTAGTGGTGACCATGAAGTATCCATAACCAGAACTCGATTTGGGTTTTCAATTGAAGCGTGGATATGGAATTTTTCGCCATCTTTAGTATCAATCTCAGCAAACTCAGTCATATTGAACTCAGACGAAGTAAACAAGTACTGGATAGTATGTTTAACCGGAACCATTACAGATGCCTGAGTAGTTGCAGACCAGATGCTTGACGTTGCGATAATCATTGCGATAGCGAACTTTTTCATGAGTTTCTCTCTTATTAATTCAATTCGTTTATTAAGTGTTGAAGTCGTACCTCGTTGGTATGTGTGTATTTTGCGATGGTTGGGTATTTCGAGTGAATTCAATTGATGTTGGTGATTATTTGAAATTAAATTATTTGTACCAGTATTGTTAAGGCTGATATCTACCGCACTCTACACGGCCCAACAGAAAGCCCGAACTAGTTAACATCGGCTAGTAAAATAGCTTAGTGAAATACGTTGGTTGCCTGTTTTACTTTTTCTTCAGACAAAGGAATGGACTGAACCCATTGTTTGGGAGATTGCCCATACATACGTTTGAACTCCCGGCTAAACTGAGAAGAACTTTCGTATCCCACAGCTAAAGCGGCCGTGTTTACGTTCATTCCTCCGGCGAGCTTCATGGCGGCTGTATTGAGTCGCATCGACTTTACAAACTGAATAGGTGACATCATGGTGGCTTGTTTAAACTTACGGTGAAGCACCGCCCGACTCATACCCACTTTTGAAGCCATATCTTCTATGGTAACCGTTTTATCTATATTGGAAGAGAGATATTCAATGGCCTTGGCGATTTCGTTACCCACGCCAAATGCACGTCTTGCCGAATCGCCTGCTTCACCTTTTAACACCGCATAATAGAGCTCACGGAGTCGTCCATCACCCAGTATGGCGGTGTCCGCGGTGTTCTCACCTAATTGCAACAAGCGCAGCAGTGCGTCGGTAAACGTATCATCCCAGTGCGCGAGAGCAAACCCTGGGGGGAGTGGACCACTTTGGGGTTTATGTACTGCACCTAATGAGCTCTCCATCTCGATGGCTAGCTCTGTCATCACTTTAGTATCAAGTGATATATACACCCCAAGAAGTGGGTTTTCAGGTGTGGCTTGTGGTGAGCCCGCTTCAACAGGCATCGACATCGAACAACACATATATTGATTGCTATCGTAAGCGTATCTTTTGCCATCCAATATGGCTTCTTTCGCTCCGCTAACAATGGCTACTACTGTCGGTTCGTAGATTGCTGGTGAGCAACGAATAGAGCGGGTTTCACGGAAGATTTTTACTCCCTTTATGCCCGTTTCGAACATTCCATTGTCACTGATTCTGCTTTCGATGATCTGCTTAATTTGCTGCTTGCTCATATGGCCTGAACACGTCATTAACTTATGGATAAAAATTAGCATCGAAAAATGCATTTTTCAATTCGATGATACAAATAGGCATATTTTAAAGACTATCTCGCCTATTTATACCTGTTGCTGAGAGTTATATTTGTTTTCAACGCAGAACATGAGTTCTGGAATCTATCACAAACACTAAGACTCGGGAACATAGGCGATGAGCAGCAAAAATCAATTTGGCCCAAAAGGCTGGACACCAGAACAACTTGGCTCTTTAGTGGGCAAAACGTACTTGATCACTGGAGCTAATACGGGAGCGGGTTTTCAGGCTTCCCGTATTCTTCTGTCTAAAGGTGCGAAAGTGGTGATGTTGAATCGTAACGCTGATAAATCCACTGCTGCGATTGCAGAACTAAAGCAAGAGTTTGGCCTAAATGCTGATGTTAGCTTTGTCATTATGGATCTGGCTGAAATGGATTCGGTTCGAGCGGCTGCGGCTGAGGTTTTGAGAACGGTTCCTCGTATCGATGCGCTTATGTGTAACGGTGCTATCGCACAAGTAGCTAAGCAAGAGTTCACGGTCGATGGCTTTGAGAGTCAGTTAGGTGTGAACCATTACGGCCATTTCTTGCTATGTGGCTTGCTGTTTGACCGTATCGAAGAGTCGAAAGGACGTATCGTTGTTGTATCCAGTGAAGGTCATAAGATGGGTATCAGAACCATGCAGTTTGACGATATGAACTGGAATAAAAATTATCATCCAAACAAGGTGTACAGCCAAAGTAAGTTAGCCCAGATGATGTTTGCCTATGAGCTACAGGACAAAATCAAAGCAGCTAATAAAAATGTCAAAGTCTTTGTTTGCCACCCGGGTGCTTCAGATACGTCTCTGATCCGTAAAAACGCTAGCCTGGCAACACGGGTTACCTGGAAGTTTATGGTGAAGATAGGACTTGCTCAAACAGCGGAAAAAGGCGCTTATCCAGAAGTGATGTGTGCGACGGAAGAGAACCTGCAAGAAAGAGCTTACTATGGGCCAACGGGAAGAATGAACTTTGGTGGACCTGTAGGTGAATGTGAACTCGAACCATTCGTTTTGGATAAAGCAGTACTAACTAAGCTATGGGATCTTTCTGAGCAGGAAACCTCGATGGCCTGGGCTGTATAGCAGGGCGTCACAATTCTGACCCCCAACTTGTTATGTTACTGCTCTACAAAGAAAAATCGTTAATTTATTCCGAATGCTGCCGATACGGAATAAGAAAACGTCTTGTTGCCGTATTCCGTACTATTATTTAATTGTTCTAATAATAATTATCATTTATGGTATTTGTCTGCTTGCCTAAAAGGTTCATAACATGTTGAGTCGATTAAAATTAAATACACAGCTCTATATCTCTTTTGGGGTCATTCTAGCCCTACTAACTGTAATAGCTCTCACCTCCCTCGTCGGATTCAATCGTATAAACGATGGATTTGTCGAATACAGGGGATTGGCCCGAGACACTAACTTAGCCGGTCGAGTTCAGGCCAACATGCTTTCGATGAGATTGGCTGTATTGAACTACGTGAATACTCAGTCTGATACTTCAGTTCAACAGTTCGAAGAACGTAAGTCGAAGATGTATGAGTTCCTTCAGGAAGCGGAAAGAGAGATCCAAAAACCAGAAAGAGCGAGACTAGTTAAAAAGATTGTTTCTGAAGTTGACGGCTACGAGCAAGGTTTTGACCAAGTCGTGGACCTGTTTGGTGAGCGTAATCAGATTGTAAAAGATTCGCTCGATCCGAATGGGCTTGCAATGAGACAGGCTCTTTCGGACATCATAGTTTCTGCGTATACGGATGATGATACAGAAGCGTCATTTCTCGCTGCTCAGTTGCAGGAGCGCTTGTTGCTTGGTCGTTTATTCGTAACGAAATACCTCGTTACCAATAGCCTGGATGATGCCAACAGAGCGAGAGAAGAGCTTGCGGAGCGTATGCCTCCTTTACTTGATAGGCTTAACGGCAGTCTTCAAAACCAGTCGAGACGTGATCAATTAGCGAAGGTTATCGATAGTCACGGAAAATATATCGAAGCGTTCAACAGTGTCGAAGCGGTCATTAACAAGCGAAATGACTTGATCGAAAACACGTTGAATACAATCGGACCGATTGTGGCAAACGATATTGAAGAAGTGAAGTTGTCGGTTAAGAGTGATCAGGATGCACTGGGGCCTAAAGTGCAGAGCGATACTGAAGATGGATTGACGGTTATCATCGCGACGTCCGTTATTGCATTTATTATTGGTGCTCTTGTTTCCTTTATGATGCCGAGAATCATCAAGAAGCCTATTGGTGGTGAGCCAAATGACATTGCTGAAATTACTCACAACGTAGCTGAAGGCAACCTAAGCCAAAACTTAGTCGTAACGGACAAAGATTCAGGCATCTATAAAGCAATATGCGAAATGAATGAACGATTGCGTTCAGTCATTGGAACACTTGTAAATAATAACCGTTCTCTCACTGATTCGGCTAAACGCAGCTCTGATATTGCATCTGAGAACGTCAATATTGTTGCGCATCAGAAGCAAACAACCGATCAGGTTGTGGTTGCGGTTGAAGAGATGTCTCATAGCATCAACGAAGTGGCAGATCTGGCTAAGCGTTCGGAAGAGAAATCCAGAGAAGGCATGGAACATGCGACAGAAGGTAGAGATGTATTGAATCAAGCTCTACAGTCGGTTAATTCTTTGGCTGAGAGTCTACAAAGCTCGATGACATCAATTAAACATCTAGAAAGTAAGAACGCAGACATTGTTTCTGCACTGGGAGTTATTGGTGCTATTTCAGAGCAGACAAACTTGCTGGCATTGAATGCAGCTATCGAAGCGGCTCGCGCGGGTGAAGCTGGTCGAGGATTTGCAGTGGTTGCTGATGAGGTTCGAACGCTAGCTTCTAAGACTCAAGAGTCTACGGCTGAGATACAAAAGATTATCGATAGTCTCCAGGCTGGTACCCAGGAAGTGGTTAATGTGATGGAAAGCAGCACTCAGTTAGCGGCGGATACTGTAGAGCGATCAAGCCAGACGGATGGTGCTCTGGAAATCATCTATCAAACCATCAATGAAATGTCAGAAATGAATACGCTGGTTGCGACAGCGGTGTCTCAGCAATCCGTAGCGGCAAGTGAAGTGACTCAGAATATGACGGAAATTCGTAATACGATTGAGTCGACAATGAATGCCGCAACTGAAGCGCATAATGCAAGTGAAGAGGTTATGCAGGTTGCCGGACAAATCGGAGAACTGACTTCCCGATTTAAGGTTTAACGCTAACAAGCAATCAAAAATGCCACCTGTTTTACGGTGGCATTTTTTTGATCAATGTAAGCGGTAAATCCTACCTTTACCTACCTTGCAGTCATCAGCGTTTGAGATAATCCGGCAATTAGCTCCAGAATTTGCTTTTGTGAAAACTGATTATCTGCCAGCAATTTCAGTTCTTTGTCTGTGATCGCCTTTTTATCGGTGATATTTCTAACAACGCAATGAAGGGTCGTAAGTTTCTTATTTTGTTGCTCTAGCAGGCTGTCTTCGCTGATGCTATGCCATATACACTTTAACTCATCTAAGTTGAATGCAGATTCCTTAAATAGCCGATACAGTTTGGAATAGCAGCCAATGTTCAAGAACTCCTCGAAAACATCTGGGTTGGATGCCAGAACTCCGATGACATTATTTATCTGGCCATATTGACCAATAGATTTATCAAGCGAGTGCTCGACAGATTCTGATTTACTGTTCAATTTGGGCTTGGAAAGTTGATTCATAGCATGACCATGATTTCTGCGTTATAGGTGCAGTCCATATGACTGTACCTCGATATTCAATTAGTCTATTGCGAGTTTCACGTGCTAAAAACCAACAATAATGAATCTGAAGCTTGCAAAAATGATGGGAATGCTAGTTTAACGAATCACTGTAGTTAGAAATTCATCTGGATTATTCATTCTGGAATAGATCATATCCCTGAACGCAGCAACACGGGCAGAAATGAGCACGCGATCTGACCAAACGATGTACGCGTTACCGGATGGACATTTCACGTCAGGCAGTATCTGTACTAGTTCCTCACTTTGCTCAAATAACTTTAGTGCTTCAAGCGGCATTAAGCAGACTCCCAGCCCGGTTTTTGCCGCTTGAATTGTTAACCGAAGGCTATTTACTGAGTACTTGGGTTTAGATATGGGTAACCTAAAGGTCTCATTATCTTGTTTTAGCTCCCAGTAAGGCATCGTGTTCCCGGCCAACAAGTGATGGTCCAACAACTGCTCGGGACTTTCAGGAGTGCCATGCTTGGCAAGGTAGGCTGGAGAAGCGGCTAATGCGAGCTGAGATTTGAATAGTTGTCTTTGCACCAAGTGGGAGGCTTGTGCTGGTGTTGTCACAACCGCCAGATCTATTTGATCATCAAAAAAACGGTCGGTATCTGAAGCAAAATTAATATGTATGTTAACTCTAGGGTTGTCCTGCATAAATTCGATAGCGAGTTGCTGAAGAAAGTAATCAGCAAAAGGTTCAGGACAAGAAATATGAATGTCTCCAGTTAACTCAGGTTGGTTATTGGATAGTTGTATCCACTCTTCATCCAGCTGGTTGAAGATAGAGGAAAAACGCAGATAGTATTCCTCTCCAGCAGTTGTAAGCTGAAACTGTTTTGCGTTTCTGTGCACCAGCTTTTCACTCAGTTGTTCTTCGAGCTGTGCAACTGCCCGGGAAAGCGTAGGCGCGGAAACCTTTGTTTTTAAGCTTGCGGCGGCAAACCCACCACACTCAACTGATTGACAGAACCAATATAGGTTAGAGATATCTTTTGCTTTCATTTTGTCAGAACTCACCCGCTATCTATTTAGTTCCTCATCTTATATTTAATCATTCATATTTGCACGATTAAAACTTAATGTTGTTTGTTTTTGATTGTTTGGATTCTGATTAAGATCACTGTATCGAATCGTTAACCAACTTCTGGACAGAGACAACATATGAAGAAATTCCCTCGCAAGCTGCAGTACCCTCTTATGGTTTCTATGGTACTTCCGACCATGTTACTTGGTATGCCAGCCATTATGGCATTTAAAAACTTGCCGCAAGATATGTCGTTCATCAATGCATGGTTGAACGCTGTTGGTCAGGTTGTTCCATATGCACTTATGTTACTTGCAGTTGTGGCACCAACGGTACGTTTGTTCGTGACTAAAGTTCTGTTAGAGCCGGAGCAGAAGCAATGAGTACACAATTACTGACTGAACTTACGTTAATTGGATCGGTTTTTCTGATTTCCTGTATCGCTTTTCGTTCATTTCGTAAGTCAAACACAACTGGAAGTGAAAAAGCGGAAAAACTCCTTACGGGGCTACTTGGTGCGTTTTTGACAATGGCTGGTATGGCCAAGTTTTTTGACCCATTCACAGGCATGTTTACCTCTCAGATCGCAATGAGTGGTTTGCCTTTTCCTCTACTGGCGCGATGGGTTGGGCAGTTGGGGGAAATTTTAGCAGGGCTACTGTTCTTAACCGCATTGTTGGCTAGCGGAAGGCTATCTGATACGTCAGCAAAGCACCTTATCTATGGTGCAACGCTACTAACAAACATCATTATGTTGGTTGCGATTTATGTTCATCTTAACCCTGACGTTCCGGCAGAAGTATTGCCACTGCAATCCAAACCTCCCGTGTTAACGCTGATTGTCATGTTCATAACGGGGGTTAACTATTACCTATACCAGAACAATCGAATATCGATTAATAACAACTATTCACTATCAACTGGAGCAAACAAATGAGCCATTTCACTATTCATAACTTAGATACTGTACCTGAAGAAAGTAAGCAGACACTTGAGAAGGTCAGCAAACAATTTGGAATGATTCCAAACTTGTTAGGTACTCTTGCAGAGGCTCCGGGAATACTGGATGGATATCTAACTTTGCATCAGCTTTTCGCTAACTCATCATTTAATGCGGAAGAGTTAACGGTGGTGTGGCAAACCATTAATGTTGAACATCATTGTACCTACTGCGTTCCGGCTCATACTGGCATTGCTCACTCGATGAAAGTCGATCCACAGATCACTAACGCATTACGCAATAAAGAAACAATGCCAAATGAAAAGCTGCAGGTACTGCATGAAACAACCTTGGAGATGGTACGCAGTCGCGGCAATATAACTGATGAGCAAATGGAAAAGTTTTTTAACGCAGGCTTTACGCAGCGCCAGATGCTGGAGATAGTGCTTGGACTATCTCAAAAAGTAATCAGTAACTATGTAAATCATCTGGCAAAGACGCCAGTGGATAAGGTTTACGAGAAATTCGCTTGGTAGCATAAAAAGAAGTGGCGCTCAGAGTTTGTACTGTGAGCGCCATTTGCTAATTACTCCGACAGATTCTCGCCACCATCATCCATCTTGGCAGGACGCTTCCAGTAGTTATATTGAGGTGTCCAGTCGGCAGGGCTCATGCCTGCTAATCCGAGCAAACTCCACATAGAGCAATAGAGGTCACCAGGACCAAATATGCAGGCGCTTCTTCTGTATATCCGGTCGCCTTCTTTCTCATATACAACGGCACCAGGCATATTGTCCTCACCCTGCAAGACAGTCTGCTCTTTTATGTAAGCCCCACCTTCATGAGAAGCCATATTGAACCGCCATCCTCTTGAGTTCGCAAACTGTCGCTGTATCTCTGGGGTGTCTTTTGATACTAAAACAACAGACATGGTGGACTCTAAGTGAGGGATAAAGCCGTTAAACCCATCAGCCCAAAGTGTGCAGTATCTACACCCTTGCCCCATGTTGTGTATAACCAGAAGCTTGTCTCTGTTATCAAATAGCCCAAGCAGAGATACATCGCCATTGAGTGTTTTGAAGTTGTAGTTTTGAACTTCATCTCTGTCTGGGTTGTGTTTACGTAGATCAACAAGCTTTTTGTTCAGCTCGTAAATCTGCTGTTCGAGTACCTGAATTTCTGAGTTTGCCATAATGACTACCCTCACATCTGTTGATTAACGGTTCAGATGAAATAAGCGTAGTCAGTATGGTGATGTTCGCCAGTGTTGGTGTAAAGATTATTTGGTGATACTTGCTTCTTCCCAAGAAGTTAACAACTGCATGATCTCTTTCGAGGCTTTATGTGTTGCTTTTGGAAACTCTAATTCTTTGGCCCCTTGCTGGACAGCTTCACGGATAGCTCTTACCTGATATAAGAATGCATCACCATCAGCGTCAACTTCGATAACCTTCTTCTCAGTCTCGTAAATCTCTACCTCAAGCTGGTTCTTTGCAGCAGGCAACCAAGGGTTCGAACTGAAAGTCAGGCTACCCTTGCTGCCCAGAACCGTGAAACCGTGCTTTAGACCGTAGTCTTCAGCAGTATGAATTTGCAGGTTTATCTTGTCAGCAAAGCGGAACGTCGCACTTGATTCACAGATATTGCCATCTTTGCCTTTTCTGCCAAAACCAGATATCTGAAAATCCATTACCTCTTGGTCATATAAAGTCTGACTTAGAATCAGATAAGCCAAAGACATCGGGTAACAACCCAGGTTGTATAACGCACCTTTGCTATCTGGATTCACGAACTCAGAGATGGCCGCAATGTAAGAAGCCTGAATTGACTTGATCTCACCAATTTCGCCGCTTTTTAGCACTTCAAGTGCTTTTTGAATTAGCGGATGGCACATATACATCAGTCCTTCAGCAAAGAACACATTGTTTTCTGTGACTGAAGCGAGCGCCTGATGCGTCTTCTCCATATCCACAGAAAGTGATTTTTCGCACAGAATGGCTTTGCCTGCTTTAGCTGCTTTTTGGATGTATTTGTGATGCAGGTGATTTGGTAGTGCGATGTAGACAATATCCACTTCAGGATCTTCGATCATTGCCTGATAGTCGGTAAAGGTTTTCGCGATGTTGTGCCTTTCAGCAAACTCTTTCAGTCGGGTTTCAGAACGTCCGCTTACTGCGTAAATCTTGCTTTGCTCATCGCCTTTGATAGCTTCTGCCATTACATCCGAGATAAAGCTGGTGCCAATAATTGCCCATTTCATACTGTGCTGCCTTCTAGTTTTATTCTGCTGTCAGTTCGCTAAGAGGGTAGGTTTCGCTAGCCCACTTTAGCTCGGTAATTTCTTTGCTGAAAAACGCCTGAGTGTGAGGTGCCTTAAAATGTTCAGCAAAAGCATCTTCGTCTTTATAGATTTCCCACAAAACGATCTTTCTTGGGTTCTCTCTATCTTGATGTGCGACCGCCATTTCGCAGCCAGGCTCACTGTTCATATCCAGACAAAACTGGTTAATTTCCGCGATACCAGTAGCCAGATCAATTTCGTCTTTAATCCGTATTTCTGCAGTAATAGATAGCTTCTTTTTTGAATTTTGCATAGGTCCAGGTTTTTGTTGCGTAGGGGATAAGCCAATATAATTGTCGCGCTTTAATGAATAAACTACACTGTGGTTATCTCTTAATAAACTCAGAGTTTATAATGGACAAGCTTAAAAGCATGCAGGTGTTCGTGTACGCGGTGGATAGTGGCAGTTTTCGCAATGCTGCAAACCATTTTGAACTGTCTGCCACCATGGTTGGTAAGCATATTCAGTTTTTAGAGTCGTCGCTGAACACTCGATTGCTAAACCGGACAACCAGAAAGCAGTCGCTGACGGAAAGTGGACACATCTATTACAAAGAATGTAAGCGGATAATTGATGAAATCGCGTTGGCAGAAAACCGTATCCACACGTTAGAGAACACCCCTATGGGAACCATTCGGGTGAACTGCCCGGTAAGTTTGGGAAGTGAGTTGTTGGCTCCCATCGTGGCTGACTTCCTGCAAACTTATCCGTCACTTAATGTAGAACTGACTCTCGATAACTCGCTTATTGATCCATTGTTATCAGATGCGGATGTATTGCTTAGAGTGGGTGAGTTAGCCGATTCATCTCTGATAGCCCGTAAAGTTGGTGAGTATAAAATGCACTTTTGTGCGGCTCCATCGTATGTAGATCGAATGGGGACTCCTGACTCCTTAGACGATTTACAACATCATGCGTGCCTTGGTTTTGTATTTAGTCAGGGCCAGACAATGCAGAGTTTGAAGCTGGAAACGGATGCCTTTAATCGTTCCAACACAAGACTGGCATCCAATAACGGACATGCTCTGAAGGCAGCATCGATATATGGTGCAGGTATCGCGTTACAACCCGATATTTTGGTGAGAGAAGATATAAAACAAGGATTGCTGGTGGATTTGCTCGAAGAGTGTGTGCCGGAACCTAAGCCTGTTTATCTGATGTATCGCAACAGGGAGTTGTCACTGAAGAACCGGACTTTTGTTGACTACATGATTGAAAGGTTGAGTGAGCTTCTTTGACCGTGAAATCAGAACAAAAAAACCTCACTCCGAAGAGTGAGGCAAAAAATTAGGCTTTGTATTAGTCGTTTATAGGATTACTTAAGCTCTGGCCAGTAATCTTTGTTAGCTTCGATAAGAGCATCAAGAACCTGACGCGCTTTCTTAGCATCAACAACTGTGCGGTTAAGCGTTAGCGCCTGAAGAGCTTTGGTATAAGAACCTTCAAACCATGCTTCTACAGTCAGACGTTCGTAAGCAAACTGCTGCTCGATCATGCCTTTGTAGAAGGTTGGGATCTTACCAACACCGTATGGGCGAGGGCCGTTAAAGCCTAGCTCAGCAGTTACCTCAACCATAACATCGTCATCAAGGTTGGCTACAAGGCCATTGTTTTCAAGGATAACGACAAACTTACGCTTCTGGTTAAATGCGATAGACTCTGCCACCTCAACAATCATGTCACCGTGTGCATCGTTGTGTACAACCGTAGAGTTTTGAGTTGTACCATCAATAACCGCTTGACGACACTCGTCAAATACACGCTTCTCACGACCATCCATTACTTCGTTTGCACGAGTATACTCAGGGTCTAGCTTAGAAAGCTTGTACTCCGGGTACAGGTAGTACTGAAGGTACGTGTTTGGCAGGTAGTCCGGGAAGTCACGAAGCATGTCAGCAACGGCTGCGTAAGTATCTAGCCAAGACTGATCGCGCTGCTCAGCGTCAACTGGCATAAAGCCATTTTCAGCGATGTATGCTTTCAACTTAGGTGCTAGATCTTCGCCTTCCTGATTGTAAAGGTGAGTGAACCAACCAAAGTGGTTAAGGCCGAAGTATACTGGATCGAACTCATCAGGATTCACATCCAGAAGACGACCGTATGAACGAAGTAGGTTCACTGGCTGGTCACAGATGTTAAGAATACGTTCATCCTGTGGGAAACGTTTCTTAAGTGCATCTGCCACGATTGCAGCCGGGTTCGTGTAGTTAAGAATCCATGCTTGTGGAGCGCGAGCACGAACATCTTCAACCATCTCTACCATGTCACCGATAGAACGCAAACCGTATGCGAAACCACCAGGACCACACGTTTCCTGACCGATTACACCATGAGCCAGAGGAATTTTCTCGTCCTGCTCACGCATCTCATAACCACCAGTACGCATCTGGCAAAGAACGAAATCCATATCTTTATACGCAACGTCTTTATCTATTGTGTATTCGAACTCCAATTCTGGGTACTCTTCAGAGAAAAGTAGTTTTGCGTACTCACCGATTACTTCCTGACGGCCAGCGTTCACATCAAACATTACCAGGCGCTTAAGAGGGAAAGATTCTTTACGCTTACAAAGCGCTTTAAGCAAACCAGGAGTCCAGGTTGAACCACCGCCAACCAATACGATATTAAAAGCTTTAGTCATGATTACATCTCACTTAACAAATTTGATTGCGGACCCCGGAACAGCCGGGGTCAAATATTTAACAGAGTAGGGGGAAATAAGAGTCCGTATTAAGCCAGAGCTCGTTTCACGTCATTGGCAATAGCTTCTACCTGAGGACCGTAGATAACCTGTACATCAACGTCGGTTGCACGTTTGATACCAGAGGCACCTGTTGCCATTAGTGAATCATCCTTAATCTTGTTCATATCTAGAACCTTTACGCGAAGACGAGTAAAGCAGTTATCTACAAGTTGGATGTTGTCTGCACCGCCAAGACCTTCGATGATCTCTTTTGCTTTCTCAGAAGCAGGCATTGCATTAATGGTGACTGTCTCAGATTCATCTTCACGGCCTGGAGTCTTAACGTTCATCTTCAGAATCACAGTGCGGAATACGAAGTAGTACAATGGGAAGTAGCAAGCACCAAGGACGAGTTCATACCACCATGCCGTTTGAGTGCCACCTAGTACACCGAATACCAGGAAGTCAATCACACCACCCTGAACGTTACCGATAATCACACCGAACACGTCCGCCAGTGCGAAAGACAAACCAGTCATTACTGCATGGAAGATGTATAGAATTGGTGAAACAAAGATAAAGCTGAACTCTAGTGGCTCTGTGATACCTGTGGTGAAAGAGGCCAGTGCACCAGCCAGTACCAGAGCTTTTACGCGAGTTTTGTGTTCTGGACGAGCACAGTGGTACATCGCCAGAGCAGCACCAGGTAGTGCAAACATCATTACTGGAATCTTACCCTGAGCAAGGAAACGAGAAGCTTCGCGAACTGTTTCAAGACTCATAGAGCTTGGATCTGCCAGCCAGGTGTTGAAGATGCTCAGCGCACCAACAATGCTTTCGCCGTCTACTGTTGCAACACCACCGATTGGGGTAAAGCGAACAGTTTCGTTCAGGATGTGGTGAAGACCAGTAGGAATAAGAAGGCGTTCAGTGAATGCGAACAGGAATGTACCAAAGCTGCCTGCTTCACCGATAAATTGACCAATGCTCGCGATTGCTGCACCAATAGTTGGCCAGATGAACGACAGGAATACACCTACAAGCGGAAGAACGATAACAGTAATAATCGGCACGAAACGACGGCCACCAAAGTAGTTGATCGCTGTTGGCAGAGTGATTGTGTAGAAACGGTTGTGCAGGAATGCAGTAATAAGGCCAGCAATAACACCACCCAGTACACTCATGTGATAGGTGAAGATACCTAGCGTGCGGCCAAACTCCGCTGCGTACATCATTGCAGATGTACGATCCATACCCTGACCTACAAGATAGTCAACAGAAGTGGTTGCCGGGGTAAGGCCTTGAGCGAGTAAGCTGTAGTTCACACCTACGTGCATGGCAATAAAACCAACGATAGCAGCGAATGCCGCGGTTGGTTTTTCGTCTTTTGCCATACCGATAGCAGCAGCAACAGCAAAAAACAGAGGAAGGTTACCAAACAGGGAACCAGATACTTTACGAATGAAACCAAGGATCAACTGAACAACTTCCAGCTGGTTAAACCCTTGACCTGTGATGTTCGGGTTTTGAAGTGCGGCAGCTAAACCAAGGAAGATACCAGCAGCAGCGATGACCGAAATCGGCATCATCAGCGCCTTTCCTAAGTCTTGCAACTTAGACCCAAAATTCTTCATAACAAAGATACTCCATGTGTAATTTTATGTTTTTTGATTCAGATGTTCTGTTTATGTGGTGCATTAAACGCGCTTTGTGTATAGTTGTCTATACAAGTTATTTGTCAATGTGATTGGAATCACATTCTGTATTTGAGTAAATTATCAGGTTATAGAATGTAATAAACTTGATATCTAAATTAACTTGTTGATTTTAAATAGATAAGTCCAAAGGTTGAAAACAAGAAGTATGAAGATAGTTATTGCTCCAGATTCCTACAAAGAGAGTTTAACTGCCCTAGAAGTAGCAGAATCGATAGAAAAAGGGTTTAGAAAATGCCTGCCTGAAGCCGAATATATCAAGGTTCCTATGGCTGATGGCGGAGAGGGAACAGTTCAGTCGCTCGTTGATGCTACAGGAGGCTCATTCGTCGAGTTGAAAGTCACTGGTCCTCAAGGTAAATCAGTGAACGGATTCTTTGGTTTAACCGGAGATAAGAAAACCGCAATTATTGAAGTCGCTGCTGCTGCAGGTTTACACCTTATTCCGGTAGAAGAAAGAAACCCAACCATTACTACTTCGTATGGTGTCGGTGAGCTCATTAAATCCGCGCTGGATAATGGTGCAGAAAAGCTGATCCTGGGGTTAGGGGGTAGCGGCACCAATGATGCCGGCGCAGGTATGCTTTCTGCGTTGGGTGCGAAGCTTCTAGATGTAGACGACCAAGAAATCGCGTTTGGTGGTGCGGCACTGAAGTACTTAAACCGTATCGAGCTAACCGATATCGATGCGCGACTTTCTCAGGTCGAGATTGTGGTTGCTTGCGATGTTGATAATCCGCTTTGTGGGCCGAAAGGAGCAAGTCATATTTTTGGACCACAGAAAGGTGCAACCTCAGAAATGGTACTTGAGCTAGACGACGCGCTTTCTCACTTTGCAGATGTTCTGGAATCTCAGGTTAATAAAACGATAAAAGAATTCCCGGGTGCCGGAGCAGCTGGTGGTATAGGTGCAGCGCTTGTCGGTGCTCTGAATGCAGAGTTGCGCTCAGGTATCGAGATTGTAATGGAAGCAGCTGGTCTGAAAGAGCAAATGATCAGAGCTGATCTGGTTATCACTGGTGAGGGAAGAATCGACAGTCAGAGTATCCACGGCAAGACTCCCGTGGGTGTCGCTAAGCTCGCTAAGGAACTTGGTTTACCAGTTATCGGGATCGCAGGTAGTGTTTCGCAAGATGTTGCAGTGGTTCATGAGCACGGGATTGACGCTGTTTTTAGCGTGGTGAATGGTGCCTGTACACTGGAAGAAGCATTCAGAGACGCAGCCGCTAATGTTGAACTGACTTCTCGAAACGTGGCGGCAATGGCGGCTGGATTCGTTAAGTTGTCTAGATGACTAGATCAAGTTAGTATTACCAGTAACAACGGCTTTAGAGAATACCAATAATTATGATAGACAAACATTCCCCAATTCCTATTTATCTTCAGATAGAGCAATTACTTACGGAAAAAATCACCAAAGGTGAACTGGCTCCGGGGGATATGTTGCCATCAGAACCTGAGATGACCGAGCTATACGGTGTATCCAGAATGACGATTCGTAAGGCCGTCGATTACCTTGTAAGACAGGGTGTTGTTGAAAGGCAAAGAGGAAGAGGCACATTTGTGGCTGAGGCAAGAGCTGAGTTCAAAATGTCTCTTCCACTGGATAAACACCTGACTTCCAGTGAAGTGGCTGAGTTTCTGAATGCCCCTATCCAGAACAAGCTACTTCATCTTTCCAAAGAGGTTGCCAGTGAACAAGTAGCAGAAGTGCTAAAGATTGAGGTAGGTTCCCCTGTCTGGCTGATGACGCGCTTGCGTCTGATTGGTGATACACCTTTTGTGTATGAAAGTACTCATATGCTGTATGAACCGTTTAGGGATCTTTCGGAAGATGATTTGAATGGTTCTAAATACTTATATGTAGAAAAGTTGGGCTTCAAGGTCGCAGGAAGCCAGAAGCAGATCCGTGCAGAGCTACCTTCACAGGAAGTTCGCCAACTGCTTGGTTTAAGACGTGACGAACCCGTTTTAAATGCAATCTCGACAGCCTATCTGGAAGATAATGTGCCGTTTGAAGTATCGAGCATCTATTACAACCA
This sequence comes from Vibrio iocasae, assembly GCF_042245395.1. Classification (NCBI taxonomy): domain Bacteria; kingdom Pseudomonadati; phylum Pseudomonadota; class Gammaproteobacteria; order Vibrionales; family Vibrionaceae; genus Vibrio; species Vibrio iocasae. The sequence continues at coordinate 244,823 of NZ_CP145310.1, forward strand.
GGAGTACTACACTTTTACCCTTAGTAGTGACAGATAAGCAAGCAATACTTATCCGTTCATATATGTTCCTAGTGAGACTAAAAGAAATACCAGGAAACTAATCGTTTTTGGAAAATACCAAAACAACACGATACCAACTGAAGCTGCGAGATATTGGAAAATTGAAGTCCAAGACACATCAAATATGACCTTAATTGCGGCAACAATGGCAGCAATTACTGCTAGAGGAGCGACAACGAGCAGGATCTCTCTTAAGGATATTTCTGATGAGATAATTTCTTCTAGCTCCTTGTCCCGACGTCGCTTCTTTTTAGCTGGTGAACTTTCGGTTTCTTGAGGTTTAACTTGCTCTTTTTCTGTCGATTCTTCGGTACTCTTTGTTAACGGGGTTTGAGCATTGTCCTGGCTTAATTCTGTTAATGCTATTTGAGCTTCTTCATGCCCATTATCTGAAGCGAGTTGCAACCATTGTTTAGCTAGGGAGGCGTTTTGCTCCACTCCATCTCCGTCCCGGAACATCAATCCAAGTTGATATTGTGAAGAGCGGTGGCCCTGCTCTGCTGCTAATGAGTACCAGTGCAGTGCTTTTTCTGTGCTTTTTTCTATCCCTAAGCCCCCATGAAAAAGAGCGCCAATGTTGTTTTGAGCGACAGCGTTACCTTGTTCTGCGGCTAGTAAGGTCCATTTTGCTGCTTCGACTGGGTCGTAATCTACACCAACACCAGATATATACATGCTACCTAGTTGCGCTTGACCGTCAGGGTCTCCTTGTTCAGCGGCCGCATGAAGTAACTTCATAGCTTGTTGATAATCTTGATCTACGCCATCTCCATCAGCGAACATGATACCGAGACATACTTGAGCATGGGCACTACCAGCGTTTGCTGCCTCAGAATAAAGCTGCGCAGCTTGCCTATAGTCCTGAGGTACATTCGTACCTTGATAATATTGCGCTGCACGAATATTCAAGGCATTGAGATCTTCTTGCGACAAGGCTTTTGCTGAGCTAGTTTCGTAATGCAGTTGCCAATGGTTTCTTTGGCACAAGTTAACAACAAATCCATTGACTTCCGCAGCTGAAAGACCAAGCTCGGTCCCTTTTTTGATGATATGGTTCATCTCAGCTTCATCGATTACCCCATCAGTCGCAGCCGCTTCTGTAATTAACTCTATTGTTGTCCATTTAGAGTGGTTATCTTCCTGATTCATGTATACCCCTGAAAAGTGTGCGGTTTATATCCTTGCAAACTGCTATTGAGTAATGTATCAAACTAACAATTTAATGATTGCTAGGCTATAAGAAAAAACGCCTTGATTTAGCATAGACAGTGAAATGGTATTATTATCAAATAATATTTGATAAAGATTCCAATGTTAGGCTGTTTTTGGCGTAGTTATTCAGGGCTATTATTACCCTCGTTGACACAGACAGACTCACTGAAACAGAGGAAAGAATAATGGCTAAGCTGACTATCGTTGCGAACATCATTGCGAAAGAAGACAAAATTGAACTGGTAAAAGCGGAGCTTCTTAAGCTTATCGATATTACTCGTGCTGAAGAAGGTTGTATCAACTACGACCTTCATCAGGATAACGAAGATCCAAAACACTTCCTATTCTATGAGAACTGGGAATCACGTGAACTTTGGCAAACTCATATGGGTAACCAGCACCTTAAAGAGTATATGGAAGCAACAGAAGGCGCAGTTGAAGTTTTCACTCTTAATGAGATGACTCAAATCGCTTAAATGCTCAGATGGTATGATTGCCAGAGAAATAATTCAAAAGGCTGACTATTTTTATAGTCGGCCTTTTGTGCGTATATAAAACAGGAGCAAAAGATGCTTTTAGAAGACTTGCAGGTTGTATTAAAGGTTGCGGAATTCCGTAGCATTACCGCTGCGGCTACAGCGTTAGATATGAGAACGGCAACTGCCAGTGCTGCTGTAAAGCGGGTGGAAGCATCTTTAGGATCTGAACTGTTTGTGCGCACTACTCGCCAGTTAAGATTGTCTAGTGCAGGTGAGCGTTACCTGCCAGAGTGCGAAAAAGCATTAATGATGCTTGATCGTGCCAAACAGAATATGCGGGAAGATCTGGATATTCTGGATGGAGAAATCCGTATATCGCTCTCGTCCGATTTAGGCCGCAATCTGGTAACGCCCTGGCTGGACGAGTTTATGGATGTAAACCCTAACGTCACTCTTAGAAGCAATATCAGTGACAGCAACATCGACTTTTACCGTGATTCAATTGATATGGCTTTGCGTTATGGCTCTCCTAATGACTCAAATATGTACGGTTTTAAGATTTGCGATGTACCCCGTCTTTTATGTGCTACCAGAGGGTATCTAGAACAAAATGGTGCGCCAGAACATCCTGATGATCTGTCTTCGCATAACGCTTTGCTGTATCAGTTACATGACACCTTGCAGGATAACTGGAAGTTTTCTAATGGTGATAGTGAAATCAAGGTCAAACTCAAAGGAAACAGGGCATCGAACGACGGAGACCTGGTTAAACGGTGGTGCGTTGCTGGTAAAGGCTTAGCTATTAAATCTTGTCTGGATATGTCTTCAGAACTGATTTCAGGAACCGTTGTAAATGTTATGCCCGAGTTCAAACCAACGCCTACGGAGCTATGGTTGATATGCCCAAGCAAGCAGTCTATTACTCCGGGAGTAAGGCAACTTAGGGATCTATTCAGACAGAAGACGAATGATGTTTTATCTCAGCTGTCTGAAAAAGGGATTCTGATTTAATGTGATGACATATTCTCGCGCGTTTGCTTAAGAACAATTAGGTGTTGTTACTTTTCGGAATATTCGGGGATGTAATAGGGGGCTTCAGCCATTATTTCCTGGTACTTTCCCTGGCTAACGAGCTTTAATATCGCGTTGGTGAACATACTGGATAATAAAGCACCTTCTTGATTAAACTGGAATGCAAAGCTGCCACCCCAAAAGTCAATAACGTCGCCATGATGGGTGTCGTCCAACAATCCTTGGGTTTTAAGCATTGGTACCCATCCGGTTTGTATGATTGCTGCATCGGCTCGTTTGGCTTTGAGCATTTTGGGTACTTGCTCATTGCTGTTAACTTTTATCCATTCGATACTGGAGTTATCAACCATACCATTTGGTACCCCGTAACCGCGGGCACTAACGATGGTCTTCCCTTCTAGTTCTTGAACATTATGAAAAACAGGGCCATTTTCACGGGTAAAAATGTAGTAGCCCCCCATGATGATTGGCATTGAAAATACAGGCAGTTCCTTATAGCCATGGGCCTTAGCGATTTCTACGTCATCAAGGATAATGAAGGGCCAGACAATATCAACAACACCATCACTGAAAAGCCTTAAACACCGTTCAGCCGGAGCTATTTTAAGTTCAAATTCGTGGTTAGATTTTTCACTAACGATATTGATAACTTCTTGATAAAGCGAACGTAAGGGTTGAGGGCCACTCTTGTCCTCCGTGATTCCTCCGGGGATATTTACGGTACAGGTTTTGAGCGTCTTTGCATGAAGGATAGTTGGGTTAAATGCTAAACCCAGAATGAGTAACATGGAGGCAACTGCTTTACTCTTCAAATCTTGCTCCGAACAACGGCCATACCATTTGTAGTGTTAAACTAAGATATGCAAATTATAGCTTAGTTTTTGAATTGGCTGTGTTGGTGTGCATAAAGTGATAGGTTAATCCGTCTATTCAAATCAAAAGATGATTTGAATAGGGAGTTATTCGAATCAAAGAGTGATGCGAATAATACAGCTATTCACATCACTCTATGTTGATACTGTTACAAAATACCTTTTTCAGTTAACTGAGCTAACAGTGCATTGCAGTTGCCTTTCAGCTTATCTTTAAGCAAGCGAGTCGCCGGGCTAATCGATTGTTTACAAGGCATTACCAGCCACAGTTCTGTGGGTGAGGGTGTAAAATCGGGCATAACAGGGACAAGGTTGCCTGATAATAAATCGGCTGAAACGTCCAGACAGGACTTAATTGCAAGCCCCTTTCCGTCAAGGCACCAGCGACGAACCATATCCCCATCGTTGGCAATATGTTTACTGCTCATTTTAATCTTGTACTCTCTTTTGCCTTTTGAAAAAGTCCACGCATCATGCGTTGTATCGTACAACTGATACAAAACTCCCTGATGCGAAAGCAAGTCATCCGGGTGTTTTGGAGTTCCATATTTTTCTAAATAGTTTGGTGATGCGCACAATACATGTGGTACATCACATATTTTGAACCCATAGAGATACTGGTCATCGAGTGCTCCACTACTTACATAGCGAAGGGCGACATCAACAGAGTCACGATAAAAATCTGTAACACTGTCACTGAGGTTAAGCCTGATCCCAAGGTCAGGGTAATCCTGTACTAAATCGCTAATCCATGGCGCAACCAGATTTCTGCCTAAATCAGATGAAACTGCCACTCTTAACTCACCGTCAATAATATCCTGTTCAGTTTTAAGCTGTTGTTTGGCCTGCGCAAGTGTGTGCAGAGCTTCTTCGCACTTTGGCAGGTATCGTTCTCCCGCACTGGATAAGCGAAGGTTCCGCGTGGAACGAATAAATAGTTTTGCACCTAGTGCGGTTTCTACTCGTTTTAGAGCAGTACTGGCAGATGCGGTGCTTATATCGAGTTTTGAAGCTGCGGCAGTAATGGAGTTAAGCTCTGCTACCTTAAGTACAAGCTGAAGATCTTCTAAAAGCATTGTCTTTCACATTTTCTTTTTATTGGGGGGAATCAATAACGCAGAGGAAGTTTGACCTCTAGCGCATTAATAATGTGTAAAAAATGAAATGAAAAACTAAGCTATCGGTGGGCGAAATGGCTGTTCGGTAGTGTTGCGGGTTTTACCTAGCTGGACGTCGTTATATAGTGCGAGTGATGTTGACTGAACATTAATAACATCAATCAGTTGAGTGTTGCTGAATGGAGTCAAAACCGTTGTAGAGAACGGGCAGTGGCAAGCAGATTGAGTATCGTTCTTTGCTACCTGCACAAGTTCTAGTTTTGAAGCAGCTTTGGAATCTTCACTTCGTTGGCAATCAAAAAGTGCGGCTTCCAGTTTATAGCCAGCGACACTGATAGTAGATGAGTTGGAAGCGTAAATCGCAGACACACCAAAAACTATTGTCAGCAACGAGGCGAACAATAATTTCCAGTTTGAAAATGTGCGAATTAAAGTGGTCATCTGGTATCAATAAACGATTTATTCACAGAGCAATTTAACATTCACATTGTGAATGAGTAACCTGCTTAAAGTAGAAACACTATTAAGAATAATTTGATAATCATAGATTTGCCGCGCAAATAGCGCGGCTGCTAGCAAGATACGACTCTAGAGTAATAATTAAGAAGAAACGACGCTGTACTTACCATTTGTACGAATGTAGATGATGCTCTCTTCGTTCTTTGAGCTTTCAAGTTGATGTACAGACTGACCGTCAGAACCAAAGAAACTGCCCGGTTCAAGCGTCTTAACTTCGTTGGAACCTGGTGCCTGATGCATTGTGTTGCCTTTCACAGTTATCGCATGGATTGCCGTTCCTTCGGTACGTAGTTCACCTTTAAATCCAGCAGGTAGTTTTATAAAGCTGCCGTTGATTTTTCCTTCTGTCATCTCACCCCAAAGGAAGGCAACTTTAGGTGCATCGTTAGCATCTTCAACACCTGCTTGGTCTAGCCAGGTGATATCAGCTGCATTCAGCCAGACGATGTTTGACTCGTCGATGTTCATTGGAGCGCTATCGCTTGGATATTCGTCTTTCTTGGCGCTAGGAAGTACCAAATATGGGCCTTGTTCTATTTCGATGTATGCAACAGGGTGTTTTCCTCTTGCTCCGGTAACATGAACTTCGCCTTTTGGCTGTGTCCATACCGAGCCAGCTGGCATCCACATGTCATCTGCGTTTGGATCGTCATTGTGAAACTCGCCTTCGATAACGATGGCACGATAGTTAATATTGTGGATATGAGGAGGAGACAGGAAACCATCCACCGGATTTAGCAGATACCCTGTGGCACCGTAACCGTTTCTGTCACCCCATAAGGTGCCGGCTTTAGGGCTCTTATCACCTCGGGCAGGGTTTAGCGCTTCCCAGTTGACTTCAGAGTTTAAGACAACCTTAGATACCGGAGTTGTCGTTTGTTCTGGAGAGTTATTCTCTGTTGTTGCGATGCTGGAGCAGCCAGAAGTTATCGCAGCTACTGTCGCGACGGTTATAAAAGCTTTCATAAACTAACCTTAAAGTTCAATAAGTCTTGTCGTCAGAAATTTAGTGGTGAACATTTTTTGATTAAATAGCGGACAACTAAAGGCTGTGTTAAAAAATATTGAATAATAGCCCGAAGCCTTACCTGTCAATGGCTGCCATGATTATCAAAAATTATTGAACTCTCTATCAAACACCTCTGTGTTTAATCTCGCTCACAAAAAGGCATGATCTGTTCTGAGCTAAGTTTGCTGCAATCTTGAACAAAACCTTATACAGATGCAGTGGTAATACAGGTAATGAGTGATGAGTAAAACAGAGTCCCGTAGAAACTTTATTAAGGCTATGGCTGGTATAGCAGCAACAACTGTCTGCGGACTAGGAGTGAGCTCCCGTGCCGCGGCTGATGGTTTAGATTCTGCACAAATACCTGCGGAAAAGATTCTGATTCTTTATTTTTCTCAAACAGGCCGGACACGGTATTTAGCCAATGAAGTCCACAGAAGAACGGGTGGGCAGATGGTAGAGATCAAAACGGTGATACCTTACAAAGGCACCTATGATGAGCTTACGGTAATAGCTAAAGCGGAGCAGAGAAGAAAATACCGACCGGACTTAGCTACCGCCATTCCTGACTTAGCTCAGTTCGATACCGTGCTACTAGGGTTTCCAACCTGGTGGTCAACGATGCCGATGGCAATGTTCACCCTGCTTGAACAATATGATTTCTCAGGCAAGACACTTATTCCTTTTGTTACCCATGGTGGTTCTGGTCTTGCTCGTGCACCAAAAGATATCAGGGCGATTTATCCTAACAACACCATACCCGCTGGGCTGGCCATTTATGGTGACGATGTAAAAGATAGCTATAACCAAACTAAGATTAATGACTGGCTCGATGGTCTTGGTTTACTAAATCTCAGAGAGGTGTAGATGAACAAGTCTTATCCAGTGTACTTGTTAATAGATACCTCTCTGATCCTACTTCTGCTTATTGCAATGGCAAACTTGCTAACGGAAAACCTGATTCACGAGATTGTCGGGATGGGCATGTGTCTGGTCATCCTGTATCACACCGCTTTGAATTTCCAGTGGTATAAAAGCTTGTTCAGAGGGCGTTACAACCTCCACAGAACGGTAAATACCGTTGTGAATCTGGGTTTGGTCTCAGCCTCGCTGGTGACTTTGGTTACGAGTGTAATGGTCTCACAGTCATTGTTCAGCTTTTTAGGGCTTGACGCGAGCATGTTTGTCCAAACGCTTCATACAACGGCAGCTTACTGGCTGGTGGTGCTGACGGGGGCGCACATTGGGGTTCAATGGCCCCGGTTAGTGAACACAGTCAAGCGTACATTCTCTCAATCCAAAGCCGAGTATCGCTATCCATTGCTGAAGTGGCTGATCGCAACCTGTGTTTTCGTCCAAGGAATTTTCTCTTCATTCGAACGCGACATCGCAACCAAGTTATTTCGCGGTGATGCATACGGTTGTTACTGGGATTTTGACGAATCGGTACTAGGGTATTTTTTACATCTGATTGCAATCATTGGCCTTTATGCCGTCTGCTCGCGTGGTGTGATTCTGCTTATCAAGAACAAACGAACTAACTGCAGGAAAGATCGCTCGCGCAGCAGACAACTCTCGATAGGAAATAATATGAGTTCTTTTTTTACATTGTGTTTGATGGCTTGCTTACTTGTACCTACAGCACATGCGGCAGAAAACTCAGCTCAAAAAGATGAGATTCTAGAACTCAGTTGGCTAGACCTAATTCCAGAGAGTGAGAGGGGCAAATTCACCGATCTGTCTATGCCACCATTGGAGCACAGCGGAGAGGCCGCTTTGCAGTCTAAGTACGGTAGCGTAAGGCAAGATTTAAGTGGCAGCAACGTTAAGATTCCGGGTTTTGTTATTCCCTTAGAAGGCGATTCTGACACGGTTTCAGAGTTTCTTCTGGTGCCTTTTCTTGGTGCTTGCATCCATGTTCCGCCACCTCCGGCAAATCAGATTATCTACGTAAAGTTTGAAGATGGTGCTCCGTTTCAGGACTTATGGGATGTTGTTTATATAACCGGAACAATAAAAACAGAATCGACCATGACAGATGAACTGGGAGCTGAGTCGGGATATGTAATCGATGGTGTTTCGTTAGAAGCTTATGATCCAGCTTAATTCAATGCGATCTTAATCAGAGTGTGTCAGGTAGTCACTGATACGCGATTGCAAAAACTCTTTGAGTTGACGTACTGCAGGGCTGTACTGGCTTCGGTTAGCAAATACCATATAGAGTGGTGCAGGTTCTCCTCGCCACTCTGGGCATAACTCTATAAGAGCGCCACTCTCTAGATCATCGGCAACATCGATTAGTGATTTATATGCGATGCCTTTACCGCTTTTTGCCCAATGACGAACGACATTCCCATCACTTGCTTTTCGGTTCCCATCTACTGTTATTTTTATTTCCTCACCAGTTAAAACGTGAGTGAAGCTCCATTTAGAAAGTAAGCCCTCATTGACAGAAAAGCAGAGGCAGTTGTGATCACCCAACTGCTCTGGATGCACAATATCCAAATGCTGGTTAACGTAAGATTCTGATGCGCATAGAATCCGACGATTATCTTTTGCTATAGGCATTGCGATAAGCGATGAATCAGATGGCTCGCCAAAACGTAACGCAATATCAACCGAATGACTGTAAATATCTGCATAGCTGTCCGATAGGTGGACATGAATAGTAAGGTTTGGATGTATATCCATAAACTCGTCTAACAAAGGAATGAGGAGCTGTCGTCCGGTATCTGAAGGCATCGATATTTTCAGCAAACCCGATAGTGACTGATTTCTGTTTTCTATCGTGGCTAGCCCTTCCTGCAGTTGCTCTATCGCTCTTGTGCAGTAAGGAAGATATTGCTCTCCCTGCTCGGAAAGTCGGAGCCTTCGTGTTGAACGGATAAACAGACTAAAACCCAGATCCGATTCCAGCCTTTGTACTGCTTTGCTAATCGCTGCAGGCGTTTGACCAAGAGATCGTGCGGCTTCTGAAAAGCTATTAACCCGAGCTGTTTCTATGAAAACCTTAATATCTTGTAGAGATTTCATTTTCAAATATCTGTTAAAAGTGTTTTTCAATAATGGCAGTTTTTCAAAAAATTGTCGTCAATTATTATTGGCGTCAACAGCATAAAATGAACCCAGCGGAGATACTTATGAAAGCCATCGGTTACCAGCACTCTCTACCAATCAACAAGTCAGCATCACTATTGGATATAGAATTACCCAAGCCAGAAGTATCGGGCAAAGACCTGTTAGTAAAGGTTGAAGCGATATCCGTTAACCCGGTTGATACAAAAGTAAGGATGCGTGTTGAGCCTGCGGAGGGGGAACACAAAGTGCTGGGATGGGATGCGGTTGGCATCGTCGAACAAGTTGGTGACCAATGTTCTTTGTTCAAGCCTGGTGATCGTGTGTGGTATGCCGGAGATTTAACTCGTTCGGGAACGAACGCTGAATATCAGTTGGTGGATGAGAGAATCGTGAGTAAAGCTCCTGTAACACTTTCTAATGCCGAAGCAGCAGCGCTACCACTAACTACGTTAACGGCTTGGGAAATGCTTTTTGACCGTCTGGAAGTGGACGCGGAAAGCCCAAAAAGTATCTTGATCATTGGTGCCGCTGGTGGAGTGGGCTCAATCATGGTTCAGCTTGTGAAGCAGCTGACAAACTTAACCGTGATAGGAACCGCTTCCCGACCGGAAACATCAGAGTGGCTTAAAGAACTCGGTGCTGATCAGGTGATCAATCACCATAACCCGTTAAGCGAAGAGCTAGGGCAGGAAAACTGTGTCGATTATGTTGTGAGCCTAAATGGCACAGAGCAACATATGAGTGAAGTTGTGAAAGTCCTCAAACCTCAGGGTAAGTTTGGTCTGATTGATGACCCACACGAGTTCAATATCCTTCCTCTAAAGCAAAAAAGCATTTCTCTTCACTGGGAGTTTATGTTCACGCGCTCGCTTTTCGAAACTGATGACATGGTTGAGCAACATAAGATTCTAGGTGCTGTGGCAGGCATGATTGATGAAGGACAAGTTCAAACAACGGTAGGTGAACATTTTGGGGTGATTAATGCTGAAAACCTAAAGCGTGCCCATGAGCTTTTAGAATCCCAAAAAGCAAAAGGAAAAATTGTGCTGGAAGGGTTTTAAGCACACAAGAAAAAGGCGGTTCTCACCGCCTTTTTTCAATAAGAGCCTAGCTTTAGTTCTTCTTGATTGGAGAGATGTTCTCATACTGCACTCTCTGCCCACTATGCTGTGATTCCAATGATATCGGTTCGATATCCAGAATATCGGCTGAGAAGTAATACGGTTGGAGTGCTTTGTCAGTTGGTTTATCCAGTGCGTAGTAAAGCGTCGCTGGCTTGCCTTCATATTGGCTGGCAAACAGGTAACCGATCAAAGCATGTTCAAATTGATGGTAGCCATTTCCCCAATGAAAGGCTTTGGTTGATTTTGGACCTAGCCCCACACCACCGTATTTATGGTCAACCCAAACATCCATGTAGGTTGGCAGAGTGTATTGAAGCTTATCTGTTTGAGAGTCATCAATTAACGAAACTGTCATTGCGGCCTGATCCAGTTCCGCCCATTCCCATGAGGATATCCATCTGTTGTACGGACGACTCATCCAACTTACGATGTCTGTTCCGACCCAGTTCAACTTAAACTCATTGCTAAAGAAATCTTTAACCTGGCTATATTCCACTTGATAACTGGCTCTTGAAAGCGTTGTTTGTATTCCCTCTACTGCAAATTCTTTCAACTCTTCATTTCCAGTAACCTGAGAAGTCAGCAATGTCATCCAGTAAGCCTTGATGGTATGGCCAAAATCATTGTGCCGGGCATCCTGCATCATGACTGCTTTGTGATGAATTGCCCCATAAAAACGCGATTCTTCAGCGGAATGATAATGCTCCATCATTTGCTGAGTTAACCAGTTCAAATCTTTCAGCCATGTGGCCTTTGCGGGTTCCGGTAAAAGTGGTGCCACGAGCAATAAGTAGGCATTGATTTGATCAAGCTGAGCAACCAGTTCGCGTTGTTTAGTGCTTTGACCATCTCCGTCTTTCAGTACCCAAGCTAGACCAGTCCCGTCACCCAGGCGATATTGGTCAAATATGAAGGCTTGTTGTTTTATCAGGGTTTTTTCGACTTTTTTGTCTCGGGTTAGGTAGTAATACATAGCGAGGCCGACAAGCGCGTATGCCTGATCCTGAACCGTTCTTTGCCGCCAGTTCAAACCGGGCTTATTTTCTTTGGTGAACGATACAAAACCGCCGTGCTCCTTGTCCTGAAGGTTATCAACTAGGTAGTAGGCACCTTTCCTCGCCAGTTCAAGGGCCTGTCTGTTTCCAGTTAAGTGATAAATCACACCGTAGGCATAGGTTTGACGAGATTTCATCCGGGTATATTCACGCCCAAAGTTGGGTGATATCCAGTCTGCATTTAACTCGGGGCAGATATCGGTTACATCCAGAACAGTTCCATCATCACATCGGAAAGTTGGGAAGTTTCCTATTGGATGCCCTTGCGCTGACTCCATCATCCAATAGGGCATTAATCCTTGTTCTACATGTTTCAGCCATTGTTGACTGGAGGGTAGTGGAAGCGCATTACGCTCAGCAAAGCTACATTTAGAGAAGAGTAAAGCCAGAATACTTGCGGTGAATGCAGGTATAATTTTTCTTTTCATTTTTCTAACCATCTGAAATTTTTATTTTAATGTATTCCAAACGAGTTACGCATTTCGTCTGTTACGTCTCATAGTCACAACCTGCTTTGAAAAGACTAGAGTGTGTGAAAGAGAAATCGGATAAGCAAATAGGGTGGGATGTACGGTTTATGTGACCTATGGCTAGTTTTCAAGCAGTGAGAGGACTTAAAACTATCATTAATCCATAAATGTTATAACATAACATTTATGGATTGTTGCATAAGTTTGATCCTAAATTTGGCTTGAATGGTGAGGGGATCGGGATAGCTAAACTAGGTGACAGATTCATGCGCTCCCCCTAAGAGGCGATATCAGAAATGGTATCGCCTTTTGCTTTTTTGCAGCCTACGCATCCATCCCATCACTGCATTATCCCAAATACAATGTGGATTTTATTCATAATTTTGTTAGGTAGCGGGCATTAAAATCTCTTTTGTTTTGAGACGAGAATCTAATTCGGTGAGAGTCGTTAGTACTATCATAGAGCTTTGAATTAGATGATTTTGCTTAGCTCAAGGAAAGAGAAATGATAAGAATAAAAGCATTTTTACTCATAATGTTAATACCACTTTATCTCAATGCTCAGGAAACACATTATTCAGATACGTGCCAAACGGCGATTACTTTCAAGGCTGGAGAATCCAATAGGTTAATACATACTCTCACGGATCCTTTTGGCAAGATAATCGCTCGAGAAAACGAGGGGGAGGAACTGAACGAGAGCAACTTCGTCCCATTCCAAGGAAACTTTGATAAAGGCCGTTTTTTCTATGGGCAGGGAATGGTTTTAATGGGTCATATCTGGGAATGCTCAGAATACAGCACTGAAGGTGTATGCCTCGGTCTATGTAGATCTCCTCAAGGTATGGATTACCAACAGCTATATATGTCACAGGTGGATAAAAACTGTGTAGAACTGGCGGGACCTGTTCCCGAAGGTGAATTTGAGATTTCCTATAGAGATAAAGTTCGCTCTAAATGTACCGTTGTCGTAAAGCGACCAGTTAATGTTTTGGAAAAGATAAAGCAAGTCAGACTGGAGTATTCGAAAAGTCATTAACTATGGATAGATAGCTCACCTCCAATAGGTGATTCTTAGAGTTGGCTTTTAGCAAATATAACAAAGCGGCTAGTTCTTTATGAATAGCCGCTTTGCGTTTTTATAGCGAGCGTTTAAGCAATAGCTTCTTTTTCTTCACTGTTAGAAGGTGCAAACGCTCTCAAGACGTAGAAGCATAGGTAAGCCACCGAACAACCGAAGATAAACACGCCAACTTCTGCAATGTTCGGCATATAAGCCTGAGTCGTATCAAACCATGTCTGCTTTGGACCAAGTGCTTGTACCTGCCCCTGAATAACGAATGCGAGTTCGGTATACAAGATAGTTGGTAGGGCAATCAGCGCACACAGCTGCGGAGATGATTTATACAGCACGGCTGAGACGGCCAAAGCAAAAGGTACCAGTAAACTTAGCCACTGCATTTCAGCAGGAATGCTGCTGCGAGTCAGGTATACCGCTTTGACGACAAGCAACATAGCAAGCAACGCAAGAACGATTCTGCCGGGCAGCACTAATACATCCCTTTTATCACTTGTTAGCAAAAGTGGTGCAACGCACAACCCAGATGCCAGAGCGAAAGTGAATGTTAGAACAGATGCATCCATACCGTAGTAACCTACACGACTGATGGCAGTACCAAACACGCTACCCAGTACCAGAGATGCCGATACAGCGATTACCAACGTACCAACTGATAGCCAGCGATCAAAGCTGAATTTGCGTCCACTTAGTAGCGCAAATAGCTTGATACCTAACAAGCCAAGTTCAATTGAATATAATGTACCCATCCACCAGATTGGCGATGTAGGGTTCGGCGTAATAAGCAGCCAGAACACATTCAGAAATGAACCCAGCTCTGTTGCTAGTGATGCAAAAGCTCCGATTAGCAGAGAAAGTGCAGTGATAAGCAAAATAGACTTATGTGCTTTAATCACTTGGTTACCAATCAGTTCACCACCAGTAAGCAGTATAGAGATACCGGTGCTAGTCAGCGCGAGGAAAATATAGCTAACTAATGGTAGCGTCCATATCATCGCGTCGTTAGTTGCAAAGGATGGTTCGATAAACCACTCTTCAATTGCGAAGTAACCGCCAAACAGTAAACCGATAGCCGCAATGCTTAACAATAAAAGACTGCCTTTTTTGTTTTCCATGTTATCTCTCCTGTTAAGCCCTTTGTGGGGTGTATTTGCGGATATAGAACACCTTACTGCCCGTACCCAATTCCGGTTTTAGTGGCTTACCATCGTATTTACGGATTAGACGGGAGACTTCACTGTTTGGATCATCCAAATCACCGACAACTCGAGCATTTGAAGGGCAGGCATCGACACAAGCCGGATTCAGACCTTCTTTTAGGCGGTGATCGCAGAAGGTACATTTTTCCACAGTACCGCGCTTACGAAGTACAGGGTATGTGTTCGCTCGCTCAGGGTTACTTTGCGGACTTCCTTCGCCACCAACTTCTTCAATCATTTTGATTGGTGTAAACGTACCGTCAGCCAATCCTTTATCGCTCTGCCAAGCTTTGTGTGGACTATCCCAGTTAAAGCTAATGACACCGTAAGGGCAGTTCACCATACACGCTTTACAACCGATACATTTATCCGGATCGTGAAGTGTCAGGCCGCCTTCTCCCTTGTGCATTGCCTGAGTAGGACAACCATTTACACAAGGTGCATCCTCACAGTGATTACACATGGTGGATACATACTCAAAACTCACATCAGGAAATTTGCCCTTAGTGGTTGTGATTTTGTCACACCAGTTGATATCGGCTGGTGTATTGTTTTCGGCCTTACAAGCGAAAACACAGCCAGTACAACCGACACATTTTTGTTGATCTATGACCATTCCGAAACGCATTGCTTAACCTCCTATACTTTTTCTACCCGGATACCAATCTGACCATAGAAGGCCGAAGAACCGGATAACTGTTCAAATGCTGGTGGAAGGACTTCGTTGTTGCTGCCGCCAAACGGTGTTTTACCAAATTCAGCTGAAGCAACTTTGCCGTAAGCCCAATGGCCTTGCCCGAAGGCTTTCGCAACAGTGCCCGGACGAACACCTTCAAAAATACCTGCTTCACAAGTCATGCTTCCCTGAATCGAGGTAATGCGAATGGTGTCACCATCTTTAATGCCCAGAGCCTCTGCATCAACAGGGTTAAGCTTGGCAATATCTGAGTGTTTGCGTGCACCCGGATCGATATCCAGGTTGTTCTGATACCAAGGCAGGTTGGCTGAGCGCCCTTCACGATTCAGACGTGATTTATGATCCACAAACAGCATTGGGAACTCTTCCTCATCACCGTAGCGGAATGGGGGTTCATAGTGAGGAACAAACGCCATTTCACCGCGAGCCAGGTAACCCGTCGCTTCCATCACATCGTCAATGCTTGCATGATGCTTTTTCGCGTGTTTCTCCAGAGAGTGCTTCAAAGTTTCGCTATAGAATTCGAACTTCTTAGTCTCTGTTTTCATATGGCTCCAGCGCTTTCTGAACTCATAAGGTTTTGAGTTCCAAACCCCTTTTTCGCGGAATTCTTCCCAACCGCTGAATCGGTCACCTTGCTGATATTGCATTGGATCCCAAAGTTTTTGAGTAAGAATCTTAGTCGCGTAGAGTGCCAGTTCATCTGGGCTGGTTGGCTCATTACCAGTTTCAGGATCTTTAAACTCCCCTAGCAGGTATTGCATTGGCTCTTTAAATCCGCGTTTATTCAGTTCCTCTGCGACTAACCATGGGATGCCACACTCATCTTCTACCGCTTTACCTAGTTTTTTGACTACAGGTTGAGTAATAGATACTTGTGTATGACGGTTACCAGCAGATTTCTGGATGCCCCAGCGCTCAAAGATAAAGTGCGGTGCAGGTAGGATAAGGTCTGCATACCAACTAAATTCACTGATGTTGGTCGTGATATGAGTAACGAAGTCGATCTTCTTAAGTGCTTCTTCCCAACGCTGACCACCTGGAGCAGAGAACGAGAAGTTGTTGAAGTAACCCAACACGAACTTAGGCAAGTATGGATCTTCTAGCAAAATACTGTCCGCCACAGCATTAGTTACAACACCGCCACCGCTCTTGCCCTTCTTAAGTGCCGGGAATTCAAGACGCCCTCGACGGTCAATTTTTTCGTGCTTAAGGCCGTGCTTACCAATCTCATCAACATAGGCTTTTGATGAAGGAATTTTGCCTAACGGAGCTGAAGCCCACTGAAGAACGCCCCCTTCCTGATCGACAGTACCAAGTAGACCATTAAGGGCATGCAATGCTATCGCAGTGTATCCTCCACGATGTTGCATCTGAACGCCACGTGAACGCCAGATCTGAACTCTTGGTGCTGCATCTGTTAGTTTGCCAGCAAGTCGACGAATTTGGTCTGCAGAGATCCCACATTTCTCAGCCGCCCACTCAGGTGTACGATCTTTCAGTTCCAGATTCCACCACTGAACAAGGCCATGAGTGTGCTTATCTTCGAAAGTTTCTACATCAACAGTTTCTCCTGATACAAATCGGTTCTGACCATCAATGAAATCACCGACAAATGGACGATACCAACCACCGGTAATCAGTACCTGATGGGCAAGTGCTAGACCAAGAGCTGCATCCTGACCCGGAACAACCGGAACCCATTCGTCTGCTTTTGCCGCAGATGCTGAGAATCGTGGATCAACAATGGCTACTTGTGCATTATCAAGTGTGTTACCCCACTCGCTGCAGTAGTAAGAAACCTGACGGTTTGCGCTCAATGGATCTACACCAAAAGAGAGTATGTATCGTGTGTCTTTGATATCGTACTGGCGGTAGCCCCAGTTGCCTTCAGTAAAGAAGCTGCCGAACTTATCTGCTTCCGCACAAAGCGCACTATGTGTAATGGCGTTTGGTGAACCCAGAACCTGAGTAAAGTTTTTGATCAAAAGGTCACTTAGGTAGGAATAACGGCCGCGCAGAGATACATATTTGTGCGTTTCATCCTGTTCACGAAGCGCCATAATCTTGTCAGCCATAAGTTTAATGGCTTCATCCCAGCTGATAGATTTGAACTGCGGATCGACACCTCGCCCTTTTTCCGGGTTGGTACGAATCATAGGTGCACGAACTCTGTCAGGATCGTAAAGTTCCTGAAGCGCCAGATACTGTCTTGGACAGCTAGATGTGCCATGCACTTTTGAGTGTTCATTCCCCCGAATGTGCAACGCTCTGCCGTCCTGAACGTAAACCTGTTTTGAACAGAATGAGGTACAACCGTTACAGGTTGAACCCACCCACTTGCCAGATCCCGGTCTGAATACCAATCCCTCTTTCGCCATGGCGCGAGTAATCGGGTTTAGTTCACTTTTAATCGTGATTCCAGTGGTAATTAATCCGGCCAGCGCACCTTGTAGAAACGTTCTGCGTGTTATTCCCATGTGCTTTAAACCTTTTTATCGTTATTTTTGTAGCTTTTCGCTACATATGCTCACATTGCTTTGTGATCTGTATATATGTATAAGTATATATATGGATCACGAGATGTAATTTGTCAGGGAAGGTGATTTCACATATTGATCTGGGGCAATTAAGAATGATCTCTGTAGAGAGATGGATCACGATTTAGGCAGTTATGTACCTCTAATTGGGTATAAATTGATTACTAGAGTAGGAAGGGAATGGATAAAACTTGAAAAGTATCATTCTCAGTGTAGGTGGAATGCTGAGTTTTTTGTCTGCAATTACTAAATGATGGGAAGAGCTCTGACTAGTCTATGAAATGAACAAATTTTTCCTTTAACTCAGAATTACCTTTTTCTTTACTAGCGATACTTTTGGTCGGGGAACCACAAAAACACATAATTTAGGAGTGGTATAACTATAAACCAGAAACTTGTAATATGTACTGATATCCCCGGATGCTTGTGAGCTGCATAAATTGGTTTAATCACCACTAAAGGAAGGTTTTTCCATACCTCATTTTAGTTGTGCCGAAATAATCAGCTAGGCTTTGACCTATATCAGAAAATGTTTCTCTTCGTCCTAACGAAACGCTAGGAACATCACCATATACAAGTACAGGTATATGTTCCCTAGTGTGATCTGTACCTTGCCAAGTTGGATCACAACCATGATCAGCAGTTAGGATAAGAATGTCGTCTACTTCTAAAATATCTAAAATTTCCGGTAGCCTAGAGTCAAAATACTCCAATGCCTTTGCGTAGCCTGCCACATCGCGCCTGTGGCCATAGGCTGAATCAAAGTCAACAAAGTTAGTTATGACAATTGTGTTGTTGCCAGCCTCTTTGACTTGCTCGACGGTAGCATCAAAAAGGGCCTTAATACCCGTAGCTTTCACTTTTTTTGTAATGCCGCAATTAGCATAAATATCGGCGATTTTACCTATAGAAATAACGTTACCTTGTTTCTCTTCAACAAGCTTATCCAAAATGGTTTTCTCCGGTGGTTCTAAAGATAGATCTCTTCTATTGCCTGTCCTTTTAAACTCACCAGATGCAGTACCAACAAAGGGACGAGAAATAACACGACCAATATTGTACGGCTCAAGCTCTTCACGAATGATTTGGCACAGATCCATAAGATTATCTAGGCCGTATGTCTCTTCATGACACGCAACCTGAAACACAGAGTCCGCAGAAGTATAGAAAATCGGCTTACCTGTTCTCATGTGCTCTTTACCAAGCTCATCTAAAATTACAGTGCCTGATGAGTGGCAATTCCCCAGGTAACCGGGGATACCTGCACGTTGAACAATTTTATTTAATAATTGTTCTGGAAAGCTTTCTGTTTTCTCAGTGAAGTAGCCCCAATTAAATAGAACAGGAACCCCAGCGATTTCCCAATGACCAGATGGTGTATCTTTACCCGAAGATAGTTCAGCTGCGTGACCGTATGCACCAATAGTGCTTACTAACTCTTCAAACCCTTTGGGTAGTTCTCCTGTCGATTCTTTAGCAGCCATACCAAGACCTAGACTTTCAAGATAAGGTAATTTGAGTGATCCTTCTCTTTCAGCATCGTCGGCCTTACCTTGAGCACAAAATTCTGCAATGTGTCCGAGGGTATTTGCCCCCGTATCACCAAACAATTTTGCATCATCGGTTGCACCAATACCAAATGAATCTAAGACTAAAATAGTTGCACGTTTCATAATATTCCTTTAACGGGTTGCAGATGGCAAAAATGGCACTTTATGTGAAAAAATAATTAGAGTTCAATGCCATTTGTTTTGATGGAAGAGGAAATCAAAGTACATTAGTACGCAGATGGTTCTGCTGTTTTGTCCGTTACTTCTAATGTGTTTAATAGATTGGTTAGTAAGCTTGAAGCACCAAAGCGATAATGTGTGCTATCAACCCACTCAGTTCCTAAAATTTCTTCAGCCATAGCGAGAAATTGTGCTGAATCTTCTGCGGTGCGAACTCCACCAGCAGGTTTAAAACCAACCTTATCAGAAACTTTTTTGTCACGAATCACTTTTAGCATGATTTCAGCCGCTTCCGGCGTAGCGTTTACCGGCACTTTACCAGTTGATGTTTTGATAAAATCTGCACCAGCTTCAATAGATATTTCAGATGCACGTTTGATTAATGCTTTTTCTTTTAGTTCACCTGTTTCTATTATCACCTTAAGAAGAATGTCATTACAGGCCTCCTTTACTTTCTTAACAAGTTGAAAACCTGTTTCCTCATCACCAGAAATCAGAGCACGGTAAGGGAAAACAACATCTATTTCATCAGCGCCATAAGCAATGGCGGCCTTGGTTTCTGCTACAGCAATATTGATGTCGTCATTACCATGCGGAAAGTTAGTTACCGTGGCTATACGTATCTCTGGTGTACCTTGTGCCAGTAGCTGTTTTTTCGCTGCTGGGATAAATCGAGGGTAGATGCAGATAGCTGCGGTATTGCCAACGGGTGTTTTTGCAGATTTACAAAGATCGATAATTTTCTGCTCTGTATCATCATTATTCAGAGTTGTTAAATCAATTAGTTTTATTGCCTTCTTTGCGTACGATTTTATCTTTTTTATTAATATTTACCATCTAAGCCTTTAAAGTGAAAAACAATTTTAATATAACCATGAGGGTAATTATTAAGCCTTGGTTGTTTAAGTCAAAAATAAATATAAAGCAAAAGTAAGCAATTTGAATTGTGAGCAATATTAATATAACTATTGGAAAATTTTCCTCATTGTTTTTTGACTATGTGAAATTGATTGTTCTGATAGGCTACACTCCTATCTGTCTACGATTATGCAATTTCGATCACATAAATAAGCTTTATTTCGGAAAATTTTCCATTGATTTTTTTATTTGTTTTTCTGAGTTGCAAATATTTTAGATGAAGAGCTGGTTGGATTTGAACGCCTAAATTAATAAAAATAATATTAGCTGTAACACAAGATTACTAAATGGTTATTTATATACGATAGGTTTCTAAATTATTAGTTTATTCACTTTTTTAACATTCAAAAATAATCAATGGCTTATAAGTAAGCTCGCTATCATTGTCAAAAAAATTTACTGGAGAATATTATGTCCGAAAGAATGCTACATACGCTTTTATGTAAAGAAGAAGTTGGCCGCTATGCATTTCTACCCGGTAGCCCCGAACGTGTACCATTAATCGCTGAATATCTCGATGATTATAAGAAAGTAGCTCAAAATCGCGAACACACGACTTATGAAGGTTATCTTGAGGGTGAAAGAGTTCTTGTTACTTCTACTGGTATGGGGGGGCCATCTGCTGGCATTTGTATCGAAGAATTAGGCAAGCTCGGTGCTGATACATTCATTCGTATCGGCACTGGAGCGTCTACGTCACCAAAAGTAGATAAAGGTGATCTTGTTCTACTAAACGGAACTGTGCGTATGGACGGCTGTAGCTATCACTTTGTTCCTGCTGAGTTCCCTGCTGTACCTGACTACAACGTTTTGGCTGCCTTAGTCAGCGCAGCTGAAAAAACACCGCATAATTACGAAGTGGGCATCTCAATCACTAAAGACTCTTTCTTTACTGAGATCGAACCTGAAACTCGTCCTAATGGTAAAGAATTAATACAGAAGTGGGAATCATACGTTCGTGGTGGTGCGATAATTACAAGTATGGAATCTGCAACTTTGTTTACTGTTGGTACTTCATTTGACTATCGTGTTGGCACTGTGCTGGTTTCTGCTACAAGTGTCGCCCCGGAAGATGCGAAAGACATTTCTGCAAACAACTACCCTAAGAATGATATTCATAAAGCGATCGAGGTGGGTATCGAAGCGATGAGAGAAATCATTCTGAAAGATAAAGCTTAATTTTTATTCCTAAGGGATAGTGATTTAGCTTATCCCTTCATTTTAAACACAATCCTATACAGGAGTTCAACATGAACATGTTTAAAGCGACCTATATGGCTATAGCTTTTATGACCTATATGGTTATGGCTGGACTAGTAACGCAAATTGGTGTGGTTATTAATCCACTAGCTGAATACCTTAATATCAGCATGACAGAATCTGGTGCGATGTTCTCATTCCTGACTGGTGGTACATTAATCGGCACTACAGCTTCAATGTACATATACTCGCACTTTACGATTAAGAAAGTATTCCAAGTTATTTACTCAATATTTCTGATTACAATGGCCTGTCTAGTTGTACTAGACATTAGAGACCAAACTCTTGTTTCTGCGTACTTTTTAATCTTGGGTTTCTGTTGTGGCGCTGGACTGTCTGGTGGTGCTGTCTTGATCTCCCAAGTGTTTGAAGAAAAACAACGAGCATCTGCATTCATCGCTACAGACTGTGCCTTTAGTGCCTCGGGCATGATATTCCCTGCATTAACAGTTTCGATCATGGCTGCAAGCATGCTGTGGACGAAAGGTTACGCAGCAGTAGCAGTATGCGCTGCGATTATATTGGTTGGAAGTTTTACTCTAAAATTTCCAAAAGGGGAAGTTCAAGAGTCTTCAGATGAAGAAAAAGTGGAATCAAAAGGCTCCTTCAAAGACATTTTTACAGTCCGAGTAATGATCATGGGTATAGCCGTTTGTTTATACCTTATTGGTCAGAATACTTTTGTATCTTGGGGGCCAAACTACCTACAATCTGAGTTTGGAGTAGCTGCTGCAGAATCAGGTGCCGTGATTGGCAATTACTGGGGACCTGCACTATTTGGCTTGATCGTTTCAACTATTATTGTTGCAAAAATACCTGCAAGACTATTCTTAGCAGCAGTTGTTGTTATCGCTGCTGGGTTTACAATCTATCTGGCCGCTGTAGACAATGCTGAACAATTTTTGACAGTAACTTTAGGATTTGGGTTCCTGACTTCAAGCCTATTCAAGCTTGCAATTTCTGTTGGTTCAATGCAGCTTAGAAGTGCCCCTGCCGTGCTTGTTACGTTTCTTCTTACTTGCGGCACTGTGGGAAGCACATTAGCTCCAGCAGTGTCATCGGCAGTTGTTGAGAAGTTTGGCATCGCTAGTTCTATGACCATGACTGTAGTTTGCTTTGTTTCTCTCGCGGGATTGGTACTTGCGTGTCTTGGACTTGAGAAAACAGAAAGTGCCAAAGAAGCAGCGACTGCATAAGCTAAAAAATACTTAGTACCAAGCCGACCAAAGAATGGTCGGTTTTTTATTTCTGAGTAAAATCAAATACCGAGCTTCTTTCTATCAAAGTAGTAGAAATTATATTTCTATCGCTTATATTTTGCTTGCCCTCTAATCTGCTATGTAGAACTTTAATCGCTTGGCTGCCCATTTCATATAATGAATGATCCATCGTTGTTAGTGGTGGGTTCGCATACTCAGATAGAGGGATATCTTGAAAACCAATAAACGATATTTCTTGTGGAACAGCTACACCAACTTCTTCTGCGTATTTCATAGCACCAATAGCCATTCTATCACTGTGACAAAAGATAGCACTTGGTCTCTCAGGCAATGATAGAAAATACTTCATTGCATCTTCACCAGATTTAAAATCAAAATCCCCCTCAAAATTATAGGCATGATTATAAGTGATATTATAACGGTGAAGTGCCTGCCTAAAACCTTGATCATTGTATTTAACAAGGACAGAGTATTTATTACCCAGTATTTGACCGATATTACGGTGCCCCTTTTTAATTAAATATTCAGTAGCGTTAAATGCAGATGTTAAATTATCAATCTGAACGCTGGATTGGTCGCCTTTGTATGAAAAATTGCTAACATATATACATGGGAGCGTATGATTATTATTCATTAATATTTCAGAGCCAATGAAAACAATAGCAACTAAGCCATTGATATTATTGGTAACCAATTCTATATCACTATTTTCTTCATACAGTGTAAGAACAAGCTTATACCCAAGTTGTTTTGATGCTGTTCTGATTCCGTTTAATATTTTGTCTGTGAAGGGGTCGTCGTAGGAAGGAACATTTACAAGAATAAAATTATGCTCTCTAGGACTCTTTACTTCATATCCTAGTTCTTTTGCTGCTTTTAAAACTTTTATTCTATTCTTCTCAGAAACCTGCCTAGAATTTTGAAGTACTCTTGAAATAGTAGACATTGAAAGTTTTGTTGCTTTAGAAATATCTTTTAGTTTGCTCATTTTATTAAAAATATAATTATAAATGTATGTTTGTGATTTTTATGTGTTTTTGGTGATTGTAATATCTGTTTGATATTATACGCCATCGTCCCAAAAATTTATAACCATACATGATAATTTACACTATAATATCTTAGATGTGCTTTTATTATTGTGGATCACAACGTTAATAAATCGATGCATATCTCTGATCAGAGTAGCTGTAAGTAATCTCATGTTTGCTTTTCAATCTAATGTCTCATGGTCACTGTAAACAAACACAGGCCATCAATATGGAACTAACACAAATACAGATTAGTCAGTCTCTTTGTGAGTCTATGAACTGGCTGGAGAAAGAGTTTAATTGGGGGGGCTCACATGACCGAGTTTCGGCATCTGACGGGAAGGATATTTAAGCGTGAAAGGCGGTTAACACCGCCTTTATGTTGGTTAGAGTATTTGTTACTTAAAGAAAGACCTTTGCAGAGCCATTTCTACGCCGCGGATTTCCGCAAGACCTTTTAATCGGCCAATACAGGAGTATCCTGGGTTGGTCTTCTTCTTAAGGTCATCGATCATCTGATGGCCGTGGTCTGGGCGCATTGGAATCAGGCGTTCTTCGCCATTGCTCTTGCGCTTATTCTCTTCTTTAAGAAGGGCCATAACCACGTTGTACATGTCGACATCACCTTCCAGATGCGCAGCCTCGTGGAAGCTCATCTGATTCTCTTCACGTTGGGTAGAACGCAAGTGGGTGAAGTAGATACGATCACCGTGTTTCTCAATCATATTGACCAGATCATTGTCGCCACGAACACCGTATGAACCTGTACACATGGTGATGCCATTCATCTGGCTTGGTACGTTTTCTGTTAGCCAGTCGATGTCTTCAATAGTTGATACAACGCGAGGCAAGCCAAGGATTGGGCGTGGTGGATCATCTGGATGTACCGCGAGTTTCAGGCCATGCTTTTCACATACTGGCATCAGTTCTTCTAAGAACAGAGCCATATGTTTGCGAAGGGTATCGCGGTCTATATCTTTATAGGTATCCAGGCGTGCCTGAAACTCATCTAACGTGTAGCCTTCTTCCGCACCTGGCAGACCGGCAATGATGTTGGCAGTTAATTTATCAATATCTGCCTGAGACATAGCATCGAAATAAGCTTTAGCTTGTACTTGCTCACCTTCTGAGTATGTATCTTCTGCACCAGATCTTTTCAGAATGTGCAGTTCAAAGGCAGCAAATGCGATTTGGTCAAATCTTAGCGCTCTTGAGCCATCAGGTAGTTCAAATTCAAGATCGGTACGAGTCCAGTCAAGAACAGGCATAAAGTTATAACAGACCGTATCGATACCGCACAAAGCCAGATTTTCGAGAGAAGACTTATAGTTTTCTATCCACTTTTGGTAGTTGCCACTACGAGTCTTAATCTCCTCGTGGACAGGGACACTTTCTACTACCGACCAGGTTAATCCTTTGTTTTCGATGATTGCTTTACGTTTCAGAATTTCTTCTTTTGACCACACTTCACCATTTGGTATGTGGTGCAGGGCATTTACAATGCCTGTCGCGCCAGCTTGTCTAATGTCATTAAGCGAAACCGGGTCGTCCGGCCCATACCAACGCCATGTTTGTTCCATAACTTTCACCTTTAAATTTCTGAGCTTTAAATGCAGAGCGGGTTATGTGTGCTCTTTTAAGTTTTTTTGTTTTCTATGAGGCAACGGAATAAGAGCTGAATAAGAATCCATCGAATCTCGGGTCGTCTACATCCGATAATTCAAATAGAGTCTCTTTCACATTCTCAAGGTGTTGCCACATCGCTTCACGAGCAGCGATTGGGTCTTTGCGAACCAATGCTCTATAAATCACTTCGTGGTCGGATAACCATTTTTGCCTGTAATCCTGATTTGAGATTCGTTCATGTAGCTGACGCCACATTGCACTCTTTTCACGTCGGATCCACATTTCACGTACCATGTCGCACAGAACGCTATTTTGAGTTGCTTCAGCAATAGCGATATGGAACATCTCATCACCTTCGTAATCCAGGTCGTTTTTCTCCAGATGCTGACGCTCCATATCTAACGCAGCGCGCAGACGGGAGATGTCGTTCTTGGTTACCTGAGTTGCCGCAAATTCAGCGATTCGACTTTCAAGAAACTGACGTGCCTGAAGCATCTCAAATGGACCTGCATCATCGTCTTGTTCCTGTTCTACAGCATCTGTTGTTTTCACAGCCTCTGCTGCTAATTGTTCAGCTTGTTCAGGAGTGTTGATGACAAATACACCAGAGCCTTTTTTGACTTTGACGATCTCTTGCAGCTCTAGCATGATGAGTGATTCTCGGATAACCGAACGGCTCACCTCCATGCTTTCTGCAATCTCTCGTTCAGGTGGGAGTTTGTCTCCGACCTTGAACTCACCAGCTGCGATTTTGTCCTTGAGTTTCAGGCCAATCTGCTGGTACAGACGTTTGGTATTACTCATATGATTTAACCCGTTGTGTAACTTATTGCTCAGAAATTTGGTCTGACATGATATCGAAACATCCTACCAATTGGTACTTTGCATTTGTTTTGTGAATGCTTTTTTTGTTCTGAGCAATTGCCGTGTATAAGTTCCGGCATGCGTTTTTCTAAATACTATTTCTCTTTATCCATTCGAATAGCGAAAAAGGAATAGCATCTTGAGAGTATCAGGAAGCCCAAGTCGGGCTTCCTGTCGTAACGATTACTTCGCTAAAGCATCAATACCTTGTACGTAGTCTTTGATAGCTGGGTTTTTCAACGCTTCATCGTGCATTGGTTTAACCGCATCAATAAATGCTTGCTTATCAACACTTACAACTTTCACATCCATAGAGCTCTTCGCTTTTTCCATCGCTTCGTCGATCATCTTGGTCCAAAGTTCTTTGTGATAAGCCATTGAATCATCAGCAGCTTGTTTTACTAACTTCTTCTCTTCATCAGAAAGCTTGTTCCAGGAAGTTGTACTGATTAGAAGTACGTCAGGAATCATGGTGTGCTCATCCATGCTGTAGATTTTCGCTACTTCACCATGACGAGAGTTAGTCAGTGCAGTTGGGTTGTTTTCTGCGCCATCTACCACACCTTGCTGAAGTGCTGTATATAGTTCGCCATAAGCAAGAGGTGTTGGAGAACCACCCATTAGTTTGATCATGTTTACAGCGGTAGGACTTGGCTGAACACGAATCTTCATACCTGCAAGGTCTGCTGGGCTCTTGATTTCTTTGTTTGCATAGAAGCTACGAGAGCCACCATCGTAATAGGTCAGACCAATAAAGCCTTTGTCTTCAGATGCCTGAAGGATTTTCTGGCCTACTTCGCCTTCCATTGAGCGGTAGTAGTGGTCACGGTCGTGGAAAATGTAAGGGATATTGAATGCACCGTATGCTGGCTCAAAGGATTCCATTTCACTTGCGTTTGATTTAACCATATCCAATGCACCATTCTGCATCAGCTCCATTGACTCACGCTGGGTACCTAGCTGGCCGTTTGGATAAATACGGATTTTAACTTCACCGTTAGTCAGCTTTTTCACTTCATCAGCCATATATTTCATGGACTTATGAACTGGGTGGTTTCTGTCCTGGTTGTGGCTTAGTTTGAAAGTGGTTGCAGCGTAGGTAGGTAAAGCAGCAGTGGCAGCAATAGCACATGAAATTAAAGTTGCTACGGCAGTTTTGTTCCCAAACATAGTATTCTCCATTTTCTCAATTTTATATATGAGTATTGAATCGGGTTAGTTTGCTCTTTTATGTAGTTACTTCTGTTCAACTGATTTTTAAGAACAGATGTCAGTCCACGTTGTTTCCACTTTAATTTGGCCTAATAACTTTTGCTCATCAATAAAACTATATTGAAAAGATGACTGACATCACAAACAAAAATATATAAATTGGTCCGGCCAATTTAGTGTGATCTAGGTCTCTTGGTCTGAACTGTTTAAACAATATAATGTGACAAATTCATACCGCAGGTTGATTGGAATTGACTTGCGGAGAACCGAATCACTAATAAAACAAACGGATTGGACAATGAAAAAGCTCATTTCAGTGATGGATAAGTCTCTGTCTTTGTTCTGCATATCGCTCAGTAGCTTCCTGGTGATATGTGTTGTATGGCAGGTCTTTTCTCGCTACGTATTGAACTCCCCAAGTACCATGACAGACGAGATTGCTCGTTTTCTATTTATTTGGGTTGGTTTGATGGGTGCAGCTTACACGCTTGGCAAAAAACGCCACCTTGCTATCGACTTGCTCTCTTTTAAACTGGAACACAACCCTGCGAAACAAGCAGCCCTGCATTTACTTATCAATGTAATCAGCCTTTTCTTTGCTGTCGTCATCATGATGTATGGCGGTGGTTCACTAATGCTTAAAACTTTATCTACCGGTCAGGTATCTCCAGCTCTCGGTATCGAGATGGGCCTGGTTTACGCAGCAATTCCTTTAAGTGGATTCTTTATGACTATCTACCTTCTGGAAGATGTAGCGCATAACCTCAAACTGATGACAACGCCTGTCAACGGCTAATCTACTAATTAATAAGGAGAATCCTGATGGAATGGCAGGTAATCATTGTTTTATTCGGTACTTTTTTCCTCTTTCTGGGGTTAGGTGTTCCAATTTCGTTTGGCATTGGTGTCGCGTCACTACTGACAGTAATGTTGCAACTCCCGTTTGAATCTGCAATTGCAGTTATTTCCCAAAAAATGGCTTCTGGCCTGGACAGTTTTGCTCTGTTGGCAATTCCGTTCTTTATCCTGGCGGGTAATATCATGAACCAGGGCGGTATCGCGCTGAGATTGATTGAATTTGCTAAGGTGATAGGTGGCCGTTTACCAGGCTCACTTGCTCACGTAAACGTGATTGCAAACATGATGTTTGGGGCAATCTCTGGCTCAGCAGTTGCTTCAGCCGCTGCGGTTGGCGGAACCATGGCGCCTTTACAAAAGAAGGAAGGTTACGATCCTGCATACTCTGCGGCAGTAAACATTACTTCTTGCCCTACTGGTCTGCTTATTCCGCCAAGTAACACCTTCATTGTTTACTCGCTTATCTCTGGTGGCACATCAATCGGTGCGCTGTTCCTTGCGGGCTACATTCCAGGCATGCTGATGGGCCTTGGTCTTATGCTTGTTGCTGGTTACTTTGCGAAAAAGCGTGGCTATCCGGTATCACCTAAACCTACACGTTCTGAAGTGGTTAAAAAGACATTAGATGCACTTCCGAGTCTTAGCCTTATTGTGGTTATCATGGGGGGTATTGTTGGCGGTATCTTCACTGCAACAGAAGCCTCAGCGATTGCCGTTGTCTATACGCTATTATTGGCTGTTGTGTTCTACCGTGAAGTTTCATTTAAACAAATAC
Source organism: Vibrio iocasae (assembly GCF_042245395.1). NCBI lineage: Bacteria > Pseudomonadati > Pseudomonadota > Gammaproteobacteria > Vibrionales > Vibrionaceae > Vibrio > Vibrio iocasae. Next base: position 273,859 of record NZ_CP145310.1, read on the forward strand.
CAAGCATTATTTTAGAGTCAGTGGTGACCACTTCTATTGTACTGCTACTTATCGGTGCTTCTATGGGTATGTCGTGGGCGATGGCCAACGCGGATATCCCTTATATGATCAGTGATGCGCTAATGGCGGTATCTGAAAACCCAATCATCATTCTTCTGATAATCAACATTATTCTTCTGATTATCGGCGTGTTTATGGATATGACTCCGGCACTTCTCATCTTTACGCCTATCTTCCTACCAATCGCGATGGATCTGGGTATGGACCCTGTGCACTTCGGTATCATGATGACCTTTAACCTATGTATCGGCATCTGTACTCCTCCGGTAGGTAGTGCGCTATTCATTGGTTGTTCGGTAGGTAAAGTGAAGATTGATAAAGTTGTTAAACCACTTCTGCCATTCTATGCGGTACTGATTCTTGCGCTAATGCTTGTGACATTTATTCCTCAGCTAAGCCTGATTCTTCCTCAAACAGTACTAGGTTACTAATCAATTGAATATGGGCGGAGCACTCCGCCCAAATATCGTTAGGACATTTTTATGAAATCTATAAAACAGTGGCAATTTAAAGCGGCTGAGAATAATCGCATCGATATTGAGTGTGACGGTCGCCACCTGCTGCATATTTTTGTACTTGAACAGGACATCATCCGCGTGATGTTTAAAAACAAAGGTGAAGCGAGGCTGGACAGAAGCTGGTCGGTAGCACCTGGTGGAAAAGATGTCGTCTGGGAAGGACGAGACCGACTGTCGACGGAAGACTTTAGTTGTCCTGAGTTTAATCTGGCTAGCGAAGACGAGTGTCTGACTATAGAAACAGAAGCCGTGCGTCTTACTCTGCATCAGCCACTTTGGATGGAGTGGGAGTACAAATCAGGTGATAAATGGCTACCGTTGGCATCTGATCGTAAAACCGGAGCTTATCAGCTAGGTGTGTCTGATAATGCTGTTGCTCACTTTATGAATCGCAACCTGTCAGACCAATATTATGGATTAGGTGAGAAAACCGGTGACCTTAACCGCAGTGGACGTCGCTTTGAAATGCGAAATCTGGATGCGATGGGTTACGATGCGGCAACTACCGATCCTCTGTACAAACATATTCCTTTCTATATCACTCGTGTGACTGAGCAGGAAGAAGCGGTTAGCTTTGGTCTCTATTACGATAACCTGGCAAGCTGTTGGTTTGATTTGGGCAATGAGTTGGATAACTACCATGTGAAGTATCGTAGCTACCGCGCGGAAGACGGTGATCTTGATTTCTACATGATGTTGGGTAAAACCATCGCCAATGTTTCTAAGAAGTTTGTGCGCCTGACTGGTGGTACTATTTTTGGCCCGCGCTGGAGTCTTGGGTACAGCGGTTCTACCATGCAGTACACAGATGCAGAAAATGCGCAGGAGTTGCTGGAAGGCTTTGTTGATAAGTGCGCGACAAATGGTATTCCGTGTGATTCATTCCAGCTCTCTTCTGGCTACACCTCTATTGGCAACAAGCGCTATGTGTTCAACTGGAACTACGACAAAGTGCCAAACCCAAATGCGATGGCAGACGTGTTCCATGAAGCCGGACTTAAACTAGCTGCGAACATTAAACCGTGCCTGCTACACGATCACCCTCGATTCAGCGAAGCAGAAGAGAAAGGGCTGTTTATCCGCGATTCAGAAGTGGATGAGCCAGAGAAATCTGTATTCTGGGATGCTGATGGTTCTCATCTGGACTTTACGAATCCAGATACCATCAAGTGGTGGCAGGAGAACGTGAAAGAGCAGTTGCTGGAAAAAGGCATCGACTCAACCTGGAACGATAACAACGAATACGAGATCTGGGATAAAGGGGCTCGTTGTCACGGCTTTGGTAAAGAGATTCCAGTTAGCCTGATTCGTCCTCTGCAACCACTATTGATGATGCGTGCTTCTTATGAGGCTCAGCTTGAGTATGCACCTGAAATTCGTCCTTACCTGATTTCTCGTTCTGGTTGTCCGGGCATGAACCGTTACGTTCAAACCTGGAGTGGTGATAACCGCACTAACTGGACCAGTTTGAAGTACAACATTCGTATGGGCTTAGGTATGAGCCTGTCAGGTTTATACAACCTCGGTCACGATGTGGGCGGATTTGCCGGAGAGCGTCCTGATCCTGAGCTGTTCGCTCGTTGGGTTCAGAACGGTGTTATGCACCCACGCTTTACTATCCACTCCTGGAATGATGATGGCAGTGTTAACGAACCTTGGATGTATCCGGAAGTGACACCAATCATTCGAGATGCGATGGCTCTTCGTTATCGTCTGATGCCTTATCTGTACAACTTATTGTGGCAGGCACACAGTGAAGATGAACCAATGATGCGCCCAACCTTCCTTGACCATGAAAAAGACGCGAATACATTTGCGGAATGCGATGATTACCTACTAGGTAAAGACCTGCTGGTTGCTTCTGTGGTTGAAGAAGGGCAACGTGAACGTGATATTTACCTGCCTGACAACGGTACTGGTTGGTACAACTTCTACACGGGTCAATGGTGTGCAGGTAGCCAGTCGGTTACCGTAGATGCTCCGTTAGAAACACTGCCATTGATGGTTCGTGCTGGTGCAATACTACCAACAAGTGAGCGTGTCGCTCACAGCTCTGCAAGTGCTGATACTAAGCGTGCTCTCGAGATCTTCCCACTAAAGGGATGTGGTGAAACAACCACGACTATTTTTGACGACGATGGTGAAACTAACCGTTATCTGGAAGGTGAACACTTAAGTCTGGACATAACTATGAACTGCACCAACGAATCCATTGAGCTAAATGTTCAGTCCCGTGGTGACTATAAACCAGCATACGCTGAGCTGTCCTTAAAGCTGCCAGCAACTGAATCAAGAGCGCTGGTTATAAACGGAAAACCATACACTAACGGCGACAAGCTACCACTGAGCGAAATCAGATAAGGAAGAAGATCGAATGACTAAGAATATCTCTAACACGGAATTGAACTCAGGGGTGATTGCACCGGGCTATGATCGTAGCCGACTAAAAAGCAAAATTGTTCACCTTGGTTTCGGTGCGTTCCACCGAGCGCATCAAGCGCTGTTTACGAATGAGTTAGCCCAGAAAACGGAGAGTGACTGGGGTTACTGTGAAGTGAACCTCTTTGGTGGTGAAGAGCTGGTCAAAAAGCTAAGAGAGCAGGAACACCTGTATACAGTGGCTGAAAAAGGTGCTGAGAAAACAGATGTGAAGGTAATTGGTTCTGTCTGCGAGTCACTGCATCCTACTTTCGATGGTACAGAAGCCATCATTGAAAAAATGGCGGAGCCACAGGTTGCGATCGTTTCAATGACCATTACAGAGAAAGGTTACTGTGCCGATCCCGCAACAGGGACACTAGACAAAGAAAATGCGTTAGTTAAGGCAGATTTAGCCAATCCTTCGCAGCCAAAATCTGCCCTTGGATACATTGTGCAAGCGCTTAAACTGCGTCGAGAACGAGGTCTACAGCCATTCACTGTTATGTCTTGTGACAACGTTCAGGAAAACGGACATGTAGCAAAAGCAGCCATCCTGGAGTTTGCAAAACTACTGGATAGTGAGCTGGGCAACTGGATCGAACAGAACGTGACTTTCCCATGCACCATGGTTGACCGCATTGTGCCCGCTGCGACTGAAGAAACACTAACTGAAATCTCCGAGTTACTTGGTTGCGAAGATCCATGTGGTATCGCCTGTGAACCTTTCCGTCAGTGGGTTATTGAAGACAACTTTGTTGCAGGTCGTCCAGATTGGGATGTCGCAGGTGCAGAATTTGTAGCCGATGTTGTTCCTTATGAAGAGATGAAGCTTCGTATGTTAAACGGCTCTCACTCCTTCCTGGCGTACTTAGGCTACCTTGGTGGTTATGCGCACATCTCGGACACCATGACTGATGAAGGTTACCGTAAAGCAGCCTTCGATATGATGATGAAAGCACAGGCGAAGTCGCTGGATATGCCAGAAGGTACCGACCTTGAAGCGTACGCGAAACTGCTTATTGATCGCTTTACCAACCCAAGTCTGAAGCATCAGACCTGGCAGATTGCGATGGATGGCAGCCAGAAGATTCCTCAGCGTATGGGGGGAAGCCTCAAGTTCCACCTTGAACAAGGCAGCAACTTCTCCTGGCTTGCAACGGCCATTGCGGGTTGGATGCGCTATATCGCAGGTGTTGATGAGCAAGGTAATGAAATCAACGTTGTTGACCCGATGATAGAGTCACTTCGTAATATTTGTGATGAGCATGGTCTGAACGTGTCGGTAGTACCAGCGTTACTGTCTGTAGAAGCCATCTTCCCGGCAGAACTTGGACAAAACCCACAGGTGATTGATGTGGTAAGTACGGCTTATCAGTCACTTATTGATAACGGTGCACGCGCAACCGTTGCTGCATTATAGGTAAAGAAGAATAGGAGACTCCGAAATGAAATCGTTTATGTGTGAAGACTTTCTTCTGACCAATGAGACGGCAAAACGTCTTTATCATGAGTACGCGAAAGAGCAGCCGATCTTTGATTATCACTGTCACCTGAATCCGGCTGAAATCGCTCAAAACCGCCAGTTCGATAACCTTGGTCAGATATGGCTGGAAGGGGATCACTACAAGTGGCGTGGAATGCGTTCTGCCGGTATTCCTGAACAGCTGATTACCGGCAACAGTTCTGACTTTGATAAATACATGGCGTGGGCGAAAACAGTACCTCAATGCCTTGGTAATCCTTTGTATCACTGGACTCATTTAGAATTGCGTCGTCCATTTGGTATTACAGGTAAACTTTTTGGTCCTAAAACCGCAGACGAGATCTGGCACCAGTGCAACGAAATGCTCGCAACACCTGAGTTTAGTGCTCGTGGCATTATGAAGCAGATGAATGTGCGTATGGTTGGTACAACTGATGATCCGGTAGACTCTCTGGAGCATCACGCTGCAATAGCGAAAGAACCGGATTTTGATGTTCAGGTTCGACCAAGCTGGAGGCCCGATAAAGCGTTTAAGGTTGAGTTGGATGGTTTTGCTGACTATATCCAGGCGCTAGGAGAGGTTGCAGATGTCGAGATCAGAACCTTCTCCGATCTACAAACCGCGCTATCTCGCCGCCTTGAACACTTTGACCAACATGGATGCCGAGCAGCGGATCATGGTATGGAGATCGTTCGATTCGCAGCGATGCCAAGTGAGCTGACACTAGACAAGATTTTAATGCGTCGCCTGCGAGGAGATGAGCTTAGCGAGCTTCAGGTGGCTCAATTTAGTACAGCGGTACAGGTGTGGCTAGGCCAGCAATACAACAAGCTCGGTTGGGTAATGCAGCTTCATATTGGTGCGCAGCGCAACAACAGTACCCGTATGTTTAAACTGCTTGGTCCAGATGCTGGCTTTGACTCGATTGGTGATCGTGCATTCGCATTTGAGCTAGGTTCGCTACTTGATGCGATGGATAAAACCAATGAGTTGCCTAAGACCATTCTTTACTGCCTGAATCCACGAGACAACGAGATGATGGCAACCATGATTGGTAACTTCCAGGGTGGTGGTATCGCTGGCAAGGTGCAGTTTGGCTCTGGCTGGTGGTTCAACGACCAGAAAGATGGCATGGAGCGTCAGATGGAGCAGCTAGCACAACTTGGTTTGTTGAGCCAGTTTGTCGGTATGCTGACCGACTCCCGCAGCTTCCTTTCCTACACACGTCATGAGTACTTCCGTCGTATTCTTTGTGACATGCTAGGACGCTGGGTTGAAAATGGTGAAGTACCAAATGAAGATGAACTACTGGCCCCTATGGTGAGAAACATCTGCTTTAACAACGCTGAAAACTTCTTTAAGGCAGCGGAGTAAAACAGATGAAAAAGATAGCACTTATCGGGGAATGCATGATTGAACTCAACGGTGAGCCGTTTGGGGATATGCTGCAAACCTTTGGTGGAGACAGCCTTAACTCGGCTGTCTATTTAAGCCGTGCTACCGGTGATGACACTCAGGTCCATTATGTTACCGCTATGGGTAATGATCCTTTGAGCGAAGGCATCGTTCAACGCTGGAAATTGGAAGGTATTAATACAGAGTTGGTGTTAAGGGATGAAGTTCGTCAGCCGGGTTTGTATTTGATTCAGCTTGATGAGCAAGGAGAGCGGACATTCTTATACTGGCGTAATCAGTCCGCGGCTCGTTACATGGTTCAGCATCCGCAGTTTGAGCAGATAGCTGATAAGTTACAGCAGATGGATATGGTGTATCTAAGTGGTATCAGTCTGGCGATTTTGCCTGATTCGGATCGTCAGAAGCTGTTAAAGCTACTTAAATCTCTTTCTAAAAAGGGCGTAAAAATCGCATTCGACTCTAACTTCCGCCCAGCACTATGGCCACAGAAAGAAGAATGGGCAACCGTCAAGCGGACATACTCAGAGCTACTTTCATTTTGTGATATTGCGTTGCTCACTTTTGACGATGAACAGGATATCTGGGGTGACAACGCCATTGATGATGCTCTCACTCGTTTGAAAGAATCTGGGGTATCTAAAGTAGTGCTTAAGTTAGGTTCTGACGGTTGCTTGTTCAGAGACTTTGCAGAGGCTGAAAATCAAATGATTACGACCATTCCGGTAGAAAATGTTGTAGATACTACTTCTGCTGGTGACTCATTCAACGCAGGCTTTCTTAGCGGTTATATACGGGGAATATCTCCGAAAGAGTGTTGCATACGAGGTAATCAATTAGCGAGTGCTGTTATTCAACATAAAGGTGCCATCGTACCAATCGCTGCCACTGAAACCATTACAAACACATTTAAATAGACTGGCTGACCTATAGCCAGATTGTAGGAACAAACATGACAACAACAATTGAACAACTAAAGGAAATCAAGGTTATTCCGGTTATCGCGTTGGATAACGCAGAAGATATTATTCCTTTAGGTAAAGCGCTGGCAGAAAACGGTTTACCAGCCGCTGAGATCACTTTCCGTTCTGATGCAGCAGTAGAAGCGATTCGACTGCTAAGAGAAGCACAGCCAGATATGCTGATTGGTGCGGGTACTGTGTTAAACCGTGAACAGGTTATTGCAGCGAAAGAGGCCGGGGCAACCTTTATCGTCTCCCCGGGTTTTAACCCAAACACAGTAAGAGCCTGTCAGGAGCTGGGAATCGATATTGTTCCAGGAGTAAACAACCCAAGTACTGTTGAAGCAGCGTTAGAGATGGGACTGACAACTCTGAAATTCTTCCCGGCAGAAGCTTCCGGTGGTATCGCGATGGTGAAATCTCTTTTAGCGCCATATACGGACATCCAGCTGATGCCAACGGGTGGGATAAGTCCAAAAAATATCAATGATTACCTATCGATTCCGCGAGTTATTGCTTGTGGCGGTACCTGGATGGTGGACAAAAAGCTCATCAACGAAGGTAAGTGGGATGAGATTGGTCGACTAGCCAGAGAAGCGACTTCGCTCGTTAACTAACCTCATGAACTGAGTGCAATCAAACCCCATCAAGCAAGGTGGGGTTTAACTTTTAGCTGTTTTTCAATTTTTACCATATGCGCGTATGATAAGTTGGGTGAATGTATTGGTGTGAATTATTACTAACGAGCCCTACTAATCGGTGAATGGACGCGTTGCATGGCAGTAATTAAAAGAAACATCTGGTCCTTATTTTGGTTGATAATTTTCAGCGGAACGATGCTGTTTACGTACTCCGCAAATTATTTGTGGGAAAGAACCAATGAGAAGTTTCTTCAGCTCCAATATGTAGAAGTCGACCAGTTTGCCAACAGCACGCAAGCCTTTCTCAAGAGTCAGGAATCTCTCCTCGAAGTACTTGGTAACCAGTTATCTCTTGATTCGTCGATCCCGCATTCTCCTGAACATTCCCCCGTATTAGAAAGAGTCAGAAAAACCCATCCAGCCGTTGCGGGTTTGGGGTTGGCAAACCTTAAAGGTGATTTGGTTGCGGTTTCTTACAACCTAAACCTTGAGAAACTACCAAACTTACTTCAGCAGGAAGCCAGTCGAGATTCTTTTCTTCAGACTATGGAGTCGACCAGACTCGTTGTAGGCCGCACTTACTTGCTTGATTCTCTTGAAGATGCAGCAATGGCGATGGCAATTCGCAGAGCAATAAGAAATGAGAGTGATGAACTTGTTTCAGTGATGACGGCTGGTATCAAGGTGAACCAGTCTGCATTTCTGGCAAAAACACCTGATTATCAGCGTCTGGACATCATTCGGGATGATGGATATTTACAGTTCAGCAGTGCTTATTCTGAGAATAAGAAAGTTTACGAGACACCTATTCCGCAATCTACGCTTCAGGACATTATCAATTCCGCAGTAGCTCAAAACAATGTCGATAAAAGCAGCATTCAATCATCAATGCGACCGTATCCGGTAGACGCGACTGTGGGTGGTATTGATTACAATATGGTGATTCGGTACGACCCATACTTTCAGTTTTGGACAGCTTCCAGAATTGAAGACAGCTATATACGAAGCCAGTTTTACCATGAGCTTGTTGCGGTTACCTCTCTCTATCTTGGAAGCTGTTTGGTGTTTTTTATGCTGGCAGGTTCTATCGCCCGAAGCGAAAAAGAGAAGCTTGAAGAACTTCACTATCAGGCTTTTCACGATGTTTTAACGGGCCTTCCGAATCAGCACCATCTTAGAGAGATGATTGATGATAAAAGATCGTCCTCAATATCCATCGTTTATATCAATATTGACCGGATGAAGAGCGTCAATGATGCATATGGTCAAAGCTATGGAGATAAGTTACTTGTAGATATCGCCAAGCGGTTGGAGTTTTTTGCCAAAGGGGATATGGAAATTGCACGAGGGGTAGGGGATGAGTTCTATCTGCTGTGCCCCGAAAAATCTGACTCAGAGATAGAGACTTTTTGTTCCGATATTTTGAGTGCGCTATCCGCTCCTTTCGCCATTCAAAAAATGAACTTTTTAATTACAGCAAGCCTTTCGGTGGCGAGTTCTTCAAGACATGGTTCCAATGTGGATGAGCTACTTCGTTCTCTGGATATCGCCATGACTGAGGCGAAGAAGACTCGCAATACAACCTGTTTTGTAACACCTGATTTGCAACGCAGACACTTTGCTCATCTTCAGATTGAACAGAGGCTCAAGGGTGCAATTACTCATAATAAGCTGCACATGGTGTATCAACCACAGATTGATCAATCTGGTGGAATGTATGGCGCTGAGGCACTCGTTAGGTGGATTGATGACGAACTGGGTTTTGTTCCACCCGATAAGTTTATTCCAATTGCAGAAAAGTCAGGGTTAATGCCGCAACTTGGATTCTTAATCGTTGAAAACGCGCTTAGGGATACCGCACAGATTCGCAAAAAGCATAAGAAAGATTTCACCTTGTCTCTGAACATCTCGGTTATGCAGTTACTACAGAGCAATTTCGGTTCGTTTATTCTGCATCAACTTAAAAGGTTCGAAGTGCCAGCGGAAAGTATTATTCTGGAGATCACCGAAAGTGTGTTTATTGAAGATCTACAGCAGATAAGAACGACGTGTGTCACTTTGATAGAGCACGGTATTCGTTTTTCGCTTGATGATTTTGGTACGGGATATTCATCTTTAAGCCTGATCAGTAATCTTCCACTTTCAGAGCTCAAAATTGATAAGTCTTTTGTGGATGGTATTGAAACCAACCAGCAGTCCCGGTTAATGGTGAGCAATATTCTTGATATCGCTAATAACCACAACATGGCGGTTGTAGCAGAAGGCGTTGAAACGGAAAGCCAGAAACAGATACTTTCTCAGTCTGGATGTGGACATTTTCAAGGGTACTTTTTCTCGAAACCAATTGGCGTAGAAGAGTTGGGAGATTATCTAAGTAAAGAAAGCCTCACGGTTTAGCAAGGCTTAGGTATTGAACTGCTGATTATGCTTTACAGTAAACGCGTGCTTCACGTGGCGTGTAGATGCCAAAAGTGATTGTTCCCAGCAAACCATCAACAAAAGTCTTCTGAACTTCAACTTTAGCAACGTTTTCCGCACCACCGCATACTGCTGAAGCATCAATCTCTTTTTCCTGCGCTAATCCGTCAATAAAAAAGTGGTGAGAAGTTTCTACAGCTGGTTTGCTCTCTTTAGGGGTCATAACGAAAGTTTGCTGAGCACAACCAGTGACTACGATAGAAAGCGCAGCAAGTACGAGGAATTTTTTCATAATATCTCCGGACATATTTAGTGTTTCAGAGCCTAAACGGTATGTTTGGCTCTGCTCGTTGGAGGTGATTATGCGTGGTCAGGTTTGTATTTACTGTATCGTTTTGTCATCGAAAGGATTACAAACGAGGGAACGTTATTGTAAATCTTGCGCCATGCAAAAGGGAGCTCTCGCTGACCTGTACTGAAGCTTTGTGCTGTACACAAATTTTCTGAACAATCGATAGCCCTAAACCAAAGCCGCTCTGCGCCTTGTTTCTTGACTTATCTGCGATATAAAAAGGGTCAAACAGGTGTTCTCTGTGGTCAGGACTTACCCCTGGCCCATCATCATGAACACTTACAGTTAAGGTGTCAGTGGATTCTATTACTTCGACTATTATTTTTGATTCAGCGAACTTAATTGCGTTACGAACCAGGTTATCCAATGCTCTGCCTAACAGCTTTTTGTCTGCACTTATATAAGGATTTGAATCAGGCAGCAATGACGTTATCGGAAGTTCGCTATCTTTGCTCCAGCGATTGATGCCTTTTGATATAAACTCATTGATGGAAACCGATTCACAGTTGAGTTCCGCATGCCCGCGATCGAGTCGAGCGTAGTGAAGCAGCTCATCCACCATCTGTTCCATCTCTTCGGTATCTTCAATGATACTGTCAATTTTTGATCCTTGCTCAGGCGTTAATTTTGTATCTTTGAGCAGCTCCGCTTGCCACTGAATACGAAACACTGGTGTGCGCAGTTCGTGAGCAATTGCATTGGTGAGTGAGCGGTTACTATCTATCAGTTGCGATATTCTGTCTGCCATTAGATTGAAAGATTGGTTCATTGTCCCGATTGCTTTCCCACTTTTCGTTTCTGCTCTTACAGAAAAATCACCTTCTGAAAAACGCAATGTTGCTTGTTCCAGGCGCTTTACTCGTCTGAAAATAATAAGCAAATGACCAAACCCATAGACAATAAAACCAGCCAACATAAATACCATTGCCAAGTTATCTTCAAGTTCTACTTTTTGTCTTACTATCGTTTGATCATCAGGTTCATAAAAGTAAACTTCCTGGCTTGCGGTTAGCCGAAACCAAAGAAATCGTTCTTCATCATGGTAGATGGTTTTTTCAGGATGGCTTAAGAAGTATTCGTTCACGTCAGGTGGTAACGATTCGTTTTCAGGGAAGACAGTAATCTTGCTTCTCGCTGTTGCAGCATACTGTTCCATTGCTTGCTTGGCCGCTTCAAGTCCCTGGCTTTCTGCAACATTGTTTAGTAGCTCCTGATACGCCTGAGCCTCATAGTCTTGGAGAATGAATTCGTAATCAGTATTTAACTGATAGACAGCGAAATCATAGATAAACAAGCTAGCCATAAAGCAGGCTATCAACCCAAAGATGGATTCAAGGTATATTCGGCGCATATTTTAGCTCATTCGTAGTGCGCAAATGCGCGGTTATTTCCAGTTGGTGGAGACGAACTGATAGCCTTTTCCTCTAAGCGTCTGAATTTTCTCTGGGGGAGTGTTTTCATCCCCCAGCAGTTTCCTAAGCCTAACGATTTTATTGTCTACGGTTCTGTCAAAGCCATCATACTCAATACCTCTCAACTCCTTGGTCAGGAAGTCTCTTGAAAGCGCGGTATCTGGGTTGCTAGCCAGTATCCATAGCAAATCAAACTCACTGTCAGTTAAAGGCAATACGGTGCCTTTTAGCTCGCACTTCTTGTATCGGTATTTAAGGCTTAGCGTGCCATAGATAAGATGCTCATCATCGTCTTGAGGCTCAACAGGTGCTTCCTGACGTCTTAAAAGGTTGCGTACCCTGGCAAGCAGAACTCTTGGTTTTATAGGTTTGGTTACAAAGTCGTCTGCACCGATTTCCAGTCCGGCAACATGATCAAAATCGTCATCGCTTGCCGTTAGCATCAAAATCTTACCCTTGAATCCTGCACGTGTCTGTCGGCAAATTGTAAGGCCATCGTTGACAGGAAGCATAAGATCGAGCAAAACAATATCGGGTTGCTGAGAAAGGATACGTTCGCTCGCATCACTGCCATCATTTAATGATGTGACATCAAAATCTTGTTGTATGAAGTAGTCTTCCAACATAAGTCGAAGTTTTGTGTCGTCTTCAACAATGAGCATTTTCTGTTTTGTCATTATGGTTCTGCTTATCGGAATGATGTTCTTATTTACGTGATGAATTATAAACACATTTTCTGTTATTTTTCCCCGGACATTCTCATACTCTCTATTACTTAAACAGCATGAAGTTGGCGATAGACTTGTGTTATTCAAATCAATGCACAACTCAGGATATGACCATGCTTTCATCTAAGCGTTCACTAGAATGCGTTCTTATTGCTACCTTCTCTTTCTCACTCTTGGCTTGCGCGAGCAACAGTCCTAATACATTCCGCTCTGACTGTGGTTATTTTGAGCTTCAAGGAGATAAACCGCTGACTTTTAGCGTTGAGAACTCTACCGAAGCGAACTTAAGTGGCGTTATATGTTCCGGTTCGCTGGATGCTTTCTACGATATGGTAGAGAGGTTCCCTGAGATAAAAACACTGAACATAGATGTGATTGAGGGGAGCGCGGATGATGAAGTAAACCTGCTGCTTTCTCGGGAAATACATGACTTAGGCATGAATACACATTTAAACCATGATGGCCTAATTGCCAGTGGAGGTGTGGATTTGTTCTTATCCGGTGTTAAGAGAAGCGCGGATGATCAGGCACCTAAAATGGGCGTTCATAGTTGGGGTTCATCAGATGATATGGAAGGTAATCAGATACCCAAATCTCATCCATTCCATGAAGAGTATCTGAGCTATTACCGCTATATCGGTATTGATCCAGAGTTTTATTGGTTTACTCTCAACGCTGCTTCAGCAGACGATATCCATTGGATGAATGCTGCTGAAATTTCAAAATATAACGTTTTGAACTGATAGATACATGTTCAGTTATATTAGCTGCTACTTGATAGCAGCTAACAAAAACTCGGTTGCATTAACTGCATGTTGCTCGATTTGCTCTTGAGTTGGATGCACCTTTCCAATTAATACGCCTGCTCTAATCGAAAGTAGCATTCCTGTCCATAGATCGATGACACTTTCACAGTCATCAATATCAAGTCTCTCTCTGAAAAACTGGGTGAGCTTTTCATCCGTGCTGTTTGGGCCAGCAGACATAAAGCAGTCGACTATCTCAGGTGCTTTCTTTCCTTCCGTGACAAGCAATCGATAGGTAGCAATATGTTCTTCAGAGAGGTGAAAAGCGATAAATGCTTTCGCAAATCCAAGCAGTGCTTCCTTAGGGGCGGGGTTTTGTAAATAGGTGAGAAAGCTCTCGTCAATATCTCCTCCCATTTTCTCCAACGTAGCCTGGAACAGTTCTATTTTTGACGGGAAGTATCGGTAGAGAGTCTGTTTTGTCATCTGAGCCAGGCTGGCAATTTTATCCATACTGGCTAGCTCGTATCCTTCAGACAGAAATACCTCTTGTGCGGCCGCAAGAATGGTTTGTCTTTTTAGCTCTTTTTTTTGCTCTATTTTTCCCATGACAGGTTTCCTTTGAAATTTAAATCATACTATACAGTATGATTTTTATTGACACAATGCGGATCGATAAATCATACTGATTGGTATGATTTTTAGAGGAGAAAAATGATGACAACGATGAACCTAATAAAACAACCTGGGGCGAGTGGCCGCACTTTTGGATTTTCAATCGCTATTCTTGGCGCTCTGTTGATGAGTATTGATCCGATATTCATTCGTTTTGCTGGAGTAAGTGGTTTTGATACGGCCTTTTTGTTTGGCTTGTTTAGCGCAATCTCGATGCCAGTGCTGCTTAAATCTACAGATAAGAGAGGCATCAGGACAGCTGTGAAGCAGAGTGGCTGGCCATTACTCGTTGCCGGTACGCTGATGGTCGGAAGTGCTTCGGGACTAGTATTCAGTATCAAGATGACTTCAATTGCGAATACATTTGTGATTCTTAGTGCAACACCTGCCATCGCAGCAATATTTAGCTGGCTATTTTTAAAAGAGAAAACTAACCGTTCAACTGTCATTGCGATCATCTCTGTAATGGTCGGGATAGTCATTGTTGTGTCTGGCTCGTTTGGTTCAGGAAACTGGGTGGGGGATTTGCTGGCGGTGTTCTCGGTGATCTGCTTGTCTCTGATGTTCACACTACTTAGAAAATATCAGGACGTGAGCCGTTTGGCTGCAGTTGGTTTGGGAGGCTTGTTGCTTGCGATAGTAATGTTCTTTTTGGCAACACCTTCGAGCTTTAGTGCTGAAACCTGGATCATCATGGGCGTAATGGGGTTATTTACCGCACCTTTAGGAAGAGTGTTTTCCATGGTTGCGACGCGCCATATCACAGCACCAGAAGTATCGATGACAATGATGCTGGAAACGGTACTCGCACCGATTTGGGGGTATCTGTTCTTTAGTGAAATTCCAGCTATTGCAAGTGTGGTTGGTGGTGCAGTCATCCTGATAACCATTTTCTTTTACACACTCTTTTCCATGAAAAATGCTTAACAACAGGAGATTGATAGATGAAAGCTGAACTTAAATTTATCGGTGAAATTGCGACTCCCTATCAGGTAGTTGAAGAGTGCCCAAACAACATCAACTTTGAAGGGCCAAAGTGTCAAATTACGGTGTTTGATGATTATCAGGAAGGGCTAGCTGGACTAAAAGTTGGACAACATATTTTGGTTATGTACTGGCTCGACGGGGCGCAGCGAGATTTGACTAAACAATCTTGCCGAAATGGAACATCCATAACGGGTACTTTTTCACTACGTTCGCCTCGTCGCCCAAATCCTATTGGGGTAGCTGTGTTGCCGATAGAAGAAATTGGTGAGGGGACAATAGCTGTCAGAGGACTGGATTGCCTGAATGGCACTAAGCTAATTGATATTAAGCCTGCCATTTATCGAGAGGGAGGTGCTGGCCGTTAAGCCAGCACTCCGGTCTTCTCTTTCAGGCGAACAAATTAAAAATTAGCGTAACTAAACGGTTCTGGCATCACTGAAAACATTGCTCAATCTGCTAAGTTTAATGGTAGGTGTTTTCATTGTTTTTTTAAGGAGCGGTATGCCTTGGGCCAGAGCTTTGTTGAGTGGTTTGTTTTTATCCTGTTCTGTATTTTCAAACGAAACAATACGGCTCACAAATGGTGAGTGGCCGCCTTTCCTATCTGAAAACTTAGCCCACCACGGCTACGCATCTCATCTTGTTTCTGAAGCCTTCGCTACTGTGGGTGTTGAAGTGGAATATGGCTTCTTTCCCTGGAAAAGATCGTTCCAGTACGCGAAAGATGGTATCAGCAGCTCAGGTGAAATATGGCATGGCTCTGTGGTTTGGATGTATAACGAGGAAAGAGCAAAAGTTTTCACCTATTCCGATGTATTGATGACTGACCATCAGGTCTTGTTTTATTTGCACTCGAACCCTGTCGAGTGGAACGTAGTCGATGATCTGAATGGAAAAACAATCGGAGGAACCCTTCACACTTACTACCCTCTTCTTGAGTATGCGGATAAGAAAGGGATTATTCGTCTTGAGCGTGCGCGTGATTATCAGACTCTGTTCACCCGACTTCTTGCCGGAAGAATTGATGCTGTCCCTCACAACTATAGCGTCGGTCTTTATTTTATAAACAATCACCTTTCCGAAGAACAGAGAGAAAGGGTGACTTACTCTCCTACAGAGATGCATAAAAACCCTTACTACTTGATACTTTCAAATAATATTCCGGAAAACCAAAAATATAAAAAGCTATTCAACCAAGGCCTGAAAAATATTAAAGCTAATGGCACTTACCGGAAGCTACAGAATAACCTGGAACAAGGGATGTATGATCGACCTTTGGTAAATGAGTAACTGAAACTTGAACCTAGTTTGTGTGAGATGTTGCTTGCGAAGTGAAGTTAATTTAAAGAGCCTGCTGCTGTAAACAGCAGGCTCTTTATTATGGGGCCTAGAATGAAGAAAGAGCCGCAATAGAATCTTGTTGCTCAGTAGACTTAACCTCGGGGTTGGCAGCTAAAGCTGTCATTTGAATATCCAGATACTCTTCTTTTGTGTCGTTCTTAGAAATGATGTCCCCAACAGCACCCACTGCCTTAAATGGTAATGCGATGATTGAGCAGCCACTCAGAAAAGTAACCAGCAGCAGTGGCAAAAAAATCTTTATCATTATTAGTTCTCTCAATGTGTCGTGAGCTATTTAGTGCTTGGTGAATATGAAAAGTTCAGAATATTAACAGTTTCCACAGCTAAAAACGTGACTAAATCACGCCACTTTACATTTGAACTGTGCAGTATCTACCGATATTGGATATTCACGAACCATGATTTGTTCTATTTACGAACTGAAAAACTCATATGACATCTCATGATTAATACTAAAACTGTCGTATCAAATTGAGCTTTTAAGTAAAAACTGATTTAGTTCTTCGCGAGTGGGGGACACTGCGTTGAGTTCTATTAAACGTATCAACAGCGGTTACGTATCGACCACATGTACTTTTTGAGTTTGTTCTTGAGGCATCTCTGCCCCTTTATGAGTCGGCAAGGTATTCGGGTGATAAATTTCGGCCTTACTTTTTCGACCATCCTAGTCTGAAAGTACGTCGAGATGCGGTGGAAGCTTTCTCCCATTTTCGAGCAATTTCGGTGTTTCTTACACGTATTTTCCTATTTGAATTGTTATGCAACAGCCTTGAAAGGCATTACTTGGAACTGAGCAAGATCTAGAGTTTTTTACACCATCACCTATCTGAAACTGTGCACTTCTTGGCATTCATAAGAGCCCATCTCAAAATCTCGACATATCCAAGTTCGGTTCTCATATATACTGCACTTGAAGGTTTCTCTATCTAGTGCTGAGCACCAGCCATCTGCCAGCCTAAGCATGGTCTCTGCACCCCAAGCATCTCTACCAATATGCTCTTCTGGAACTGAAGTGTCTGAAGTAATCATTACTTCAAGGCGGCAGCAGCAAGCCTTACAGTTTGAACAACTAATATTTGGCTCAATCTCGCTTTTGGCAGGTATGTTCATAAGAGATTACAGCTCAAATAGTTTATCAAAATCGCGTTTTTCAAGAATATCTTCGATTTTTCTTCTTGCTGATTTTGTATTTTCATTTTCACCTTCAAGTGGTTTATTTTCTTTTTTAGGTGATCTTTTTTTAATCTTATTCATTTGAGCTTTCCTTAGCATGGTTGTTAGTCAACTTTAAAAGTGCCTAACTTAACCCCAGAGGTTGATAATATACTTCCCATCATATTTGACCCGGAGAAGATAAATTCTAGATTATTCTGTTTGGAGTGAAGTTTGGGGAAAATGTGACGTTGTAGAATGTCACTATTAAGTTGATGTATGCTTGCTGACCAGTTTAGTTGTTCATTGACAAAGCAAAACTCTATTTGGAACATACGTTGAGCTCAGCTTTATTTGATCTTCTATGTTCATCACATAATTTTTTATACCAGTATCGCTGGCGACTAGTTCTTCGAGGCAATAAAACTCCTGAAATTTAAGTGTATTAGATGGTTATATGGAGAGAATACGGGTGTAATGCACTTGCATTACACCCATTGGTGCTATAGTGCAATTACGTTCGACGCTTGAGGGCCTTTTTGGCCTTGCTCAACGTTAAAGCTTACTTTTTGGCCTTCAGCTAGTGTTTTGAAGCCGTCAGACGCGATAGCTCTGAAATGTACAAATACATCAGCGCCACCATTGTCTTGTGAAATAAAGCCAAAGCCTTTTGTTTCGTTAAACCATTTAACTGAACCAGTTGTTTTAGTAGACATAGATACCTCTAAGAAATTAATAATATTGAAACTGCGAGCAACTGCTATTTAAAAAACTATGACGAGAAGCAATCGCAGGAGCTAAACGAAGGTATCGAAAGGAAACTGGGAGAGGGCTTGTACTAAATTTTCACTAATAGCTCGTTTGCAAGAGCTACGCGCACTATACAGGTTGTTTGGAAAATGAACAGCTTTATTTTATGTTTTTCAAAATTTGTTGAATTTGAGATAGCCCAGTTCAACATCAATAGTGATGAGCTATTTTTATGTTAATTAAATGCATAACTACAAATGCATGATAACTTTCAGTTAATGGAAAGTTTTGTCCATTTTCGAGCATGAGCGGCATCATCTGAAGTGGTGCCGTTCTGCTGTTTGGGAGATGGAATGCTCTATGATGGGTAGATTTCGTCCGAAGCAGCTAAGAAGGAAATGTGCACAGATGTGCTGGCAAGCATAAAAAGTGAAAATGCCCCATAGCTTGAGAACATATCTCAGATAGGACATTTTCGTTATCGTAGCTTACATAGACTTAAACCGATCTTAAGTATTATTTAACACTTCCTAATTGTGTGAAGTATTCTTGCCAGCTAACATGAGGGCGCCCTGTTGCTTGTTCAAAATGGCTAGGGTTATCAGACTTACCTTCTCGAATGCCTTGATAGATACCCGTAATCACAGTACCAATAAAATCACCAAGCTCGGCTATACGGTCTTTTTTGTAATCCTCCACACTCATAGACTCAAACTTCAAGTGAGTATCGAAAGCTAGATTCATCCATTCAGCCAATTGTGCTTGTGTGATAGCTTTGCCATGCAGATTATAAGTTTGGCCGTTGTGTTTATCTTCCGTCAGCATTCGTGCATAGGCGTAACCAAGTTCAGAGCGTGTTGTGTAGCCACATTTGCCACCTTCAGCGCAGTTAAAGATCCCCCCCAGTTTTTTATAGCTTTCGATGTATTCAACATCAGGTTCAATATAGATGCCATTGCGCCCAATAACCCACTCGAGACCGCTTTCTTGAACATCTTTCTCCGTTTGACGGTTACTCTGAACCACGGGAGAGAATGCAGTACCTTCTTCTGCACCTTGAACGCTGGTGTAGACAAGTTTCTTAACACCAGCTCTCTTTGCAGCATTAATCACATTACGATGCTGTCCGATGCGCACCTCTGGAGCGTCCATACCCGAAACAATCAGCAATGAGTCGACACCTTGCAGAGAATGTTCAAGTTGGACTGCGTCGTTATAATCTCCCTGTCTAACCTCAACACCTAGGTGAGAAGCTTTCTCTGGTGTTCTTGCTAGTGCAATAACACTCTCTTTTGATGTGTGTTCAATGACCGCTTTTACAATAGCAGTACCTAGTTGTCCACTTGCGGCGGTAACAGCGATTTTCATATTTCAATCTCCGGGATCATATCTCTTACCTTAAAATTATTGGTGTTGGTATCGTGTCGTAGGGTTGAACGACTAGCTCTTAAGGAACTTCTCAACCTTTGGCTTGATTGTTATCGATACGGTGGTCATAAGTACGAGTGCCACTGGAAGCGCACCAAGTACTCCGTCTATCCATGCTGCTAGAAATTCTGATTGGTTATCCACACCAACATTGTTATATGCACTAGTAAATGCCATGCCTGATTCCATAATCAGAGCCATGATCACGCCTACTAGCGCATCTCGTGCCTTCGTTGCCATGTTTGGTAACAGCTTTTCAGCCCCTTTCGTTAACAACGCCATCATGGTGAAGCCTAGAGGAATCACAGTGACTAGCGCGGTAAAAAAGTTTGTAGCCCAGTCTTTAAAGAAAGTGTCAGTAAAACCTAAGTTAAGGTACGTCATTGTACCGGTGATCGTGCCACCCATAAGGCTAACCATGCCCAACATTACTAAGACTTTCTGGATGATTGGCGTTTTCTCCTGCTCAGCTGTCTTTTGGTGACCAACTGCTGAGTCATTCATCACAGCTTGTATTGTCATTATGTTCTCCGGTCTTGAATTAGCTTTTAATTAAGTTGATAATGTCAACTATAATTACGTTAATTGATAATGTCAACTAGTTTGGCAGGAGTACTGTATGTCTGATCCGAAATCCCTAGATACGTTGTTTATGTTAGTTCATGGATTGAAGCGAAACGTACATGAAAACATAGAGACACTGAACTTAGATATCGCCCCCATGAATGTGCGCGTTTTAAAGATTATTTCAAAGAAACCGCAATGCACTGCAGTCGATATTGCAAACTTTCTAGATAGAGACAAGGCGCAAGTTACTCGTCTGCTTAGTAGCTTAATTAAACATGAACTGATAGTGAAAGAGCCTAACCCTGAAGATAAACGTAGCCAGTGCTTGCGCATTACCGAAGCAGGTCAAGCCATCATGATGAGAATCTCCGAGACTGATACAGCGATGCTAAAGAAAATGCAGAAAGGAATCGCTACCGAAGAGTTGGAACAGTTTTACAATGTTGCTCGCCAAATGGCCAAAAACTTAAAGTAACATTATTACTAACATCTTCGCGGCAAATAGCATAAGATGCACGACCTTTACCTAGCACTGAGCCACTCATCGTAATGACAGATAACACACAGCAAGTGACATTTGCCGATCTTGGTTTGATTCCAACTTTAGTTGAACGACTAGAATCCTTGGAATATAACCAGCCGACTCCAGTTCAATCTCATACTATTCCTTACGTACTTGAAGGACGAGATGTTGTTGGAGGCGCGAATACCGGTTCTGGTAAGACGGCTGCTTTTGCCTTGCCAATTTTGCAAAAAGTCTACCAGCAAGATTCATCATCTAATCGTCGCGGCAACTATGTGTCACATCTGATTTTGGTGCCAACTCGTGAGTTGGCATCACAGGTGGCTTACAACATTAAATCCTACTCGTACCATCTTAGAGATAAGATCAAAACGGTTGCGGTATTTGGCGGTGTATCGGTAAACCCTCAGATGCAGGCACTCCGTGGTGGTAGTGACATTATTGTCGCCACTCCGGGCCGCTTACTGGATCTAGTATCGAGTAACTCTATCAAGTTGGACCAAGTAAAAACTCTCGTCCTCGATGAAGCCGACCGTATGCTGAGCCTTGGATTTACTGATGAACTCAATAAGATTCTGGCACTTCTACCCGAGAAGAAACAGACATTATTGTTTTCTGCCACCTTCCCTGAAAAAGTTACGAACCTGGCTAAGAACTTACTGCACGATCCTGTTGAATTTCAGTTGCAGAGTGCGGAAGCCAGTACCTTGGTACAGCGTGTGTTTAGTGTTAACAAAGGCCAGAAGACCGCTGTACTTGCACACCTAATCAAACAGCACCAGTGGCGACAAACTTTGATTTTTGTTAATGCCAAGAATGCCTGTAATCACCTGGCTCAAAAGCTGTCAAAACGCGGTATCATCGCAGAGGTTTTCCATGGTGATAAGGGACAAGGTGCTCGTACGCGTGTGCTGGAAGGATTTAAGTCTGGCGAGATTCAAGTACTTATTGCTACTGATATCGCGGCTCGTGGTCTTGATATAGAAAAACTACCTGTGGTTATTAATTTCGACCTGCCACGTAGTCCTGCTGACTATATGCATCGAATTGGGCGCAGCGGTCGAGCGGGCGAAGTCGGCCTTGGGCTATCGCTTATTGACTACGATGACTATCACCACTTTAAAGTGATAGAGAAGAAAAATAAGTTTCAGCTTGAGCGTGAGCAGGTTGAGGGCTTTGAAGTGGAAGACGATCAAAGCGAAGCTTACTTTGCTCCGATGAAACCACGTCCAAAGCCTGCTGGTACTGGTAAAAAGAAGAAAAAGCGCAATCAGTAGAGTGTCGTTGGTGCGAGGTGGAGCACAACCTTCATACCTTCACAGGATTAAGGCCCGGCTAACTGGCCGGGCACACAGGTTATCAATGAGTTATGGTGTTGATGAACTTGATTTTATTTTAGGCATTGCCTTATCTCTCTGCGTTCTGACGCAGGATTCTAGTCGCTTCGATCATATTTTCTAAAGCTGGTATAACTTCGTCCCACTGGCGCGTCTTTAACCCACAATCCGGGTTTACCCAAAGTCGTTCTGCGGGGATGCGTTGTCCTGCTTTCTTCATTAGTTTCACTATCTGTTCAACCGAAGGGGTGTTTGGTGAGTGTATGTCGTATACGCCCGGACCAATTTCGTTTGGGTACTCAAACTCTTCAAATACGTCCAGCAACTCCATATCTGAACGAGAGGTCTCAATGGTGATGACATCTGCATCCATGTCTGCAATTGCCTGGATGATGTCGTTAAACTCCGAGTAACACATATGAGTGTGAATCTGAGTTGTATCTGATACGCCATTAGCTGAAATGCGGTAAGACTCGACAGCCCAGTCCAGATAGTGCTGCCATTCCGACTGACGAAGAGGCAAACCTTCCCTTAAGGCGGCTTCATCAATCTGAATGATGTTTACCCCTGCGGCTTCCAGGTCCTTCACTTCCTGCCGGATAGCTAACGCGAGTTGCAGACAAGATTCGCTGCGTGGTTGGTCATCACGTACAAACGACCAGTTAAGAATGGTTACCGGGCCAGTGAGCATCCCTTTCATTGGCTTATCGGTAATTGATTGAGCGTATTTGCTCCAGCCTGCGGTCATTGCTTTCGGGCGACTAATATCACCAAACAAAATAGGCGGCTTAACACAGCGGGAACCGTACGATTGTACCCAACCAAACTGACTGAATGCGTAACCTTCTAACTGTTCACCGAAGTACTCAACCATGTCGTTGCGTTCTGCTTCTCCGTGAACCAGTACATCCAGCCCGAGTTTTTCTTGTTCTCGGACGGCAAACTCAATTTCAGCTTCCATTTTATTGGTGTATTCATCCAGAGAGATCTCTTGCTTCTTATAGGCCAGACGTGTCTTACGAATCTCCGGAGTTTGAGGGAAGGAGCCAATGGTTGTCGTAGGGTAGAGTGGTAGTTTCAGGCTCTCAGATTGCTGTTTTGCTCTGGTTTTATATGGAGACTGACGCTCACCAAGTTCTGCAGTAATCTCTTTTACCGCCTTTTTTACCACTGGGTTATGAACTCGTGTTGATTCTGTTCTGGCTTTTAGTGCTTGTGCATTAGCTGCAAGCTCTGCTGCTACAGATTCTCTTCCAAGATTAATCGCTTTACCCAGTATTTCTAGCTCAATCAGTTTCTGTTTGGCGAAGGCGAGCCAATTTAAAATCTCTGAATCCAGTTTTTCTTCACTTTCCAAATCGACCGGTACATGGAGAAGGGAGCATGAGGGCGCTATCCACAATCGCTCACCAAGTTGATTTGCGATTGGCTCAAGCCAGTCTAGCGTTGAATTCAGATCCGTTTTCCAGATATTGCGACCATTGATTGCGCCAACTGACAGGATTTTCTCTTTCGGTAGTGTCTCGATAACAGTCGGTAACTCATCGTGCGCGCGAATGGCATCAATATGAATACCTTCGACAGGCAGCGAGCAAGCCAGCTCTAGGTTTTCTTTTAGCGTACCAAAATACGTTGCCAGTAAGAGTTTTGCACGGCTTTGGCTTAAAGCGCTATACGTGGTAACGAAAGCGTCTGTCCAATTGGCCTCTAACTCCGTAACCAAAATAGGTTCATCTATTTGAATCCAATCTGCTCCGGCATCTGAAAGCTTGTTTAGTAGCTCAGCATAAACAGGTAACAGTTTTTCAAGTAAATTTAGGCGGTCCGAATCATCTTTTGTTTTGCTTAACCATAGGTAAGTGACCGGACCGACTATCACAGGTTTTGTTTCAACACCTGTATCCTGAGCTTCCTTCAACTGACCGAGGATTCTCTCTGCATTTAGTGAAAATTGAGTGTCTGCCGTTACTTCTGGCACAATGTAGTGATAGTTAGTATCGAACCATTTTGTCATTTCGCCAGCATGAATATGATTGCATTTGCTGTCATTGGCAGAACGACCACGAGCAACCCGAAAATAGTTATCCAGTTCGCTGCCTTCTAGGACTTTTGCTCTTTCTGGCAGGTTGCCGACAAGGAAGCTCGTATCCAGAATCTGATCGTATAAAGAAAAATCGCCAACAGGAACAAGGTCGAGTGAACTTTGAGTTTTCCAATTAATTGCCCGAATAGAACTCGCTGTGTCCTGAAGTTCTGCTGCGCCAATTTCACCTTTCCAGAACTTTTCCAGTGCGAATTTAAGTTCTCGCTTTGCTCCGATACGTGGGAAGCCAAGGTTGTGTATTACTGCCATGTTTACTCTCTCCATTAGTATTGTTTGATAAAGATACTAATGGAGTCGATTCATGATGAATAATGGTATAAATTAATTAAATGATTATTTTTATTCATGAGTTTAACCAATGATTGACCGGATACATTTGCGAATTCTAAAAGCGATAGAGACCCAAGGCTCTTTAACGGCAGCAGCTAAAAGCTTGCATCTTACTCAGTCTGCATTGAGCCACACCATTAAAAAACTGGAGCATCAGATCGGCACGGATATCTGGACCAAAGAAGGTAGGGTACTAAAGCTCACTCAGGCGGGAGTCTATTTGCAGCGTGAGGCTTCGAGGCTGCTTCCACAACTTGAACGAGTGGATGAAGTGCTAGAGCAGTTTGCCAGTGGAGAAAAAGGAACACTAAGAATAGGAATGGAGTGCTATCCTTGCCATCATTGGTTGCAGCAAGTCATCCGGCCCTTTCTAAGAGATTGGCCAGATGTGGACATCGATATTAATCAGCGTTTCAAGTTTGGTGGTGTAGCGGCACTTTTTAACAACGAGATAGATTTGTTGATCACACCAGACCCTATCTATAAAACGGGAATTACTCATTTGCCCGTGTTTCTTTATGAACAAGTGTTGGTTGTTTCAAGTGAGCACTTACTGTCGCAAAAAGACTTTATAAAACCAGAAGAGCTCGCAACAGAGACGTTGTATACATACCCAATAGAAACCACTCGACTAGACGTCTTTCAGCAGTTCCTGATCCCTGCAGGCTGCCAGCCTAAGCGTCACAAAATGCTTGAGGATACGGACATGCTGCTGCAAATGGTGGTCGCAGGAAGAGGCGTTACTACTTTGCCATTGTGGCTGGCTGACGAGTATAAAAATACTTTTCCAATTGAGATTGTCAGATTGGGTGAAAACGGTATCCATAAGAAGATAAACATTGTCACCCGAGACTCATCGGTGAACGATCAACATATTCAGGCGCTGATCTCCTACGCAAAAGCGGAACGATGATATAGCATTTGAAGCATATGACCATAAGAGTGTACGTAGGCAATAGTTTTGGGAACATCTTTGAGTGTGGAGTAAGAAGCTAGATCATGATAAATAAGGTGTGAGCCACTTAATTGCTTAAGGGCTTTAATCCCAGAATAGCGTGACTCTGATTATTTGCACTATTAGATAAAAGCTAACAGTTATATTTCGTTTAACTTGGCCTTTTCGATTAAGAAATCGATCAACACTCGAGTTCTTCTGGCCTTCTGGCTGTTTTGAGAGAAGTAGACATAGAGTCCAGGAATGTCCGGCCAGTAATCTTCGAGTACCGGAACTAACGAGCCGTCTCGAAAGTGTTTATCGGTCAGAGGTGCAAGAAAACGACCAATACCAATGCCTTGTTTTGCGGCATCAATACTGATGTCCGTATCGTTCACCACCATAGCGAGCGGCATTTCGACGGTAATGGTGCTTCCATCTTGTTCCAAAAAGAGTGGGGCAAGCCTGTTAGAGGCACCGAACCGATATTGAATCAGCTTATGTTGTTCTAAGTCCAGCGGCTTTAGCGGAACACCATTTTTCTTTTTGTAATCAGGGGATACGAAAAGTGCTTCTTTTACCGGGTCTGTCAGTTTTCGAGCAACCAGACCCTCTTCGATTCTGTCACCAAATCGAATACCTACATCTATACCTTCTTTGATGATGTTTACTGAGGTATCTGATACGGATATTTCCAGCTCGATATCCGGATAGAGTTTGCAAAACTCCGGAAAGATAGGGCGGATAACACTTTGATATACAAATCGAGGCACTGTCATGCTTACTTTTCCCGACGGTGCGTGGGAGAGATCGTGTACCCCTTCCAGAGCATAATCGAGAGTAGCAATTGCATCTTTGGTGTTTTCGAGTAAGAATTTACCGGCTTCGGTTAGGCTCATCTGACGGGTTGAGCGACTGAACAAAGGCAGTCCCAGTTTTGTTTCTAACAACTTGAGCGACTGACTAACAGAAGGTGCCGCCATCTCCAGCTTTCTGGCTGCACCTCTTATACTGCCTTCCTTTGCAATGGTGTGAAAAATCACTATCTGGTTATAACTTGCGCCTGCACCTTTCATATTCAATCCGTTTTTCATCTATCGCTTATCTGAATCTGTAAGGAAAAGGCTAACAGTCTATTAGGTCTGTGTCATCTAGAGTTTACCACTCCACGCTTTAGAATTAACTCACCAACTGAGAGAAACAAATTCAAACCGGAGTAAACATGAGTAACGTAGTCGTAATTTCTGGTCACCCAAACCTGGATGAATCCTGGACTAACAAAGTTATCCTGAATGAACTGCAAGAGAACATCGAAAGCATTGATGTCCGTCGTCTGGATGTGCTTTACCCAGATTACAACATCGATATTGAAGCTGAGCAAAATGCACTTGTTGATGCTGATGTTGTTGTTCTTCAGTACCCATACTACTGGTACTCAGTGCCAGCGCTGCTGAAAAAGTGGATTGATGATGTATTCGCTTTCAACTTCGCATTTGGTCCTGAAGGTGACAAGCTGAAGAACAAGCACTTAATCCTTTCATTCACTGTAGGCGGTCCGGAAGAGTCTTATGACCCGCTTGGCTATAACCACTTTACAGTTGAGCAACTTGCTTACCCTTTGCAGCAAACGGCATACCTTGCGGGCATGGTATTCCAGAAACCTATTTACACACATCGCATGGTTTACATCCCTGGTGTTTACAACACTCAGGAAGAAGTTGAAGAGCGCGCACGTGACCATGCAAGTCGTCTTCTCAGCAAGATTGATGAACTGTCAAATTCAGTAGAAGCGAAGTTCGAGATGTTCGTTAAACAGTGGTTCAGCAAGTTTGATGAATTACCTGAAGACAACAGCTACTTCGTAGAGCAACTTTCTGAAGATCTTGTACTGACCGATCCAAACAGCACATTTAATGGCATTGCCGGATTTAACGATTGGTACAAGTCTCTGCTTGGCATGTTCAAGCCTGGCGTAATTCACCTTATCGAGCAGATTACTCTAAAACCAGCGGGTGAATCTGAGTATGAAGCAGAGCTACGTGTTCGTGTTCAGGGTGATATGACTAACGGTGAAAGCATTAACCAACTGTTCAATGAAAACTGGAAAGTGTCTTTTGATGCTGAAGGTGGTTTTAAAATTCACGGCTATCAAGTGGTAGCGGTTTAAACAAACTAAACTTGTTAACTTAGAGGATCAATACCATGAAAAATGTATTTACTCGCGCGCTATTGCTTGCAGGTCTTGTATCTACAGCAGCCTTCGCTGGTGATATGCCAATGGAAAACGCGAAAGCAGCTCAGGATGCTGTAGAGATCAATAACCCTGTGCTATGGCCTAAACCTGCGAATCCAGTTGCCGCTGGTTCTGAAAACAGCGATGCGCTAAAAGTGGTTCAAGGCTTCTTTGGTGCCTATGGTAAAGGTGATATGGAAGGTCTGAAGCAGTTTGTCGCTGAAGATGTTGAATGGCATATCCCAGGCCGTCATCAGCTAGCGGGGACTAAACGTGGTATTGATGAGTTCGTTGCTTTTTTCAACCAACTGGGTAAAGCGGGCTTTGCTGCTGAGGTGATGATTCTGGCTGCAAACGATACGTACGTTATCGATGCGCACCGTGGCTGGAGCTCTAAGGCTGATGAGAATGTCGATCTGAACTGGATTCTTCTTTACCAGATTGAAGATGGCAAGATCAAACGTGTACAGAACTTCTCTGGTGACCTATACGAGTCTGACAAGTTCTTCGACAAGTTTGCGGAATCAATGAAGTAGTTCCTGAAGCTACACAGCCTGTTGCCCTTGTCCCTGGCAACGGGCTGTTTATTTAGATAGAGGTAAGTTATGAGTACGAACAATCAAAAAACAGCGTTGGTTACTGGTGGCAATAGAGGTATTGGTAAAGCTATCGTTGAATCTTTAGCAGAACAAGGATTTGATGTTCTGCTTGCTTGCCGCGATGTAGAAGAGGGACTTCAAACAGCGCGTAGCATCAAAGGCAATATCTCGGTGGTGCAGCTTGAGCTTTCTGAACCTAAGAAGCTGAGCCGACAGATTAAGCATATCGATGCTGATCACCCACAAATCGATGTACTTGTTAACAACGCAGGTGTTTTGGAAGAGAGAAATTTTTCGAACCTGAGCAGTTCAGATCTGATGTACTCCATGCAAGTGAATGCGCTGTCAGCTTATGAGCTGATTCAGTTCTTTGGCAATAAAATGGCGAAGAATGGTTATGGACGTATCGTTAATGTCTCGTCTGGTTGGGGCGCTTTTTCTGATGGGTTGAGCGGCCCTACGGCGTACTCAATCAGTAAAGCAACGTTAAATGCCATCACTAAAGTGGCGGCTGGCAACTACCCAAATAGTGTCAAAGTTAATGCGATGTGTCCTGGCTGGGTTAGAACCCGAATGGGGGGCATGGCAGCAACTCGCTCTCCTGAAAAAGGTGCAGAAACCGCGGTATGGTTGGCAACGTTGGATAACAACGGGCCTAGCGGACAGTTCTTCCGAGATAAAAAACAGATCGACTGGTAGAGTTCGGAGCTACTACTCGGAGCTGCGAATGGGATAGTGAATCCCATTATCGGTGATCAATCAGTACGGTTTCGTCTGATATTATTTGCATCGGTCAGAGTGAATTAGAAGTTAGTATTTAGGGTGTGTTATGGATTTTGCCAGTAAGCTAGAGTTGCTATTAGATGTTGCCAAATACGGCTCGTTTTCTAAAGCAGCCGATAGTCGAAACATTGATCGCTCGGTTTTATCTAAACAGATCAAACAACTTGAAGGTGCGCTTGGCGTTAGGTTACTTAACCGAACGACTCGTTCTATCTCATTGACTGAAGTTGGTGAACGAATGGTCTCTCAGGCTCAAAAGGTGACAGACTTATTGGAAGAGACTTTGCACATGGCAGAGACTTTTCACAGTGAGCCTCAGGGGAATGTAAGAGTCTCCAGTTCTACCATGTTCGGCCGGATGTATTTGCACAAAGCGGCAGAGATTTTTGTTACCCGATACCCTAAAGCAAAAATAGAGCTGGTACTGAGTGATCACCGCGTGGATATGATCGGAGAGCGATTTGATCTTGTTTTCCGAATTGGTCCGATTCGTGAATCCAGTATGATTGCCAGAAGATTGGCACCTAACAGTGTGGCGCTGGTGGCTTCAAAGTCGTTCATTGAAAAAAATGGGTTTCCTGAAACCCCAGAAGAGCTGGTGAAACTGCCATCTATTATTTACTCAAACGGAAACATCCTGATAGACAGAGTGAATATCTCTGCGGGCCCCGGCATCACAGAACCGCGTTCATATCCTATCTGGGGCCAGTACACAGTTAATGAAACCGAGCTGATTGTGGAAGCCGCTAAATCAGGCTTGGGATATGCTCAAGTCGGTCATTTTATGATGGCCGATGATCTTGAGTCTCAAGGATTAGTGCAACTGCTGCCGGAGTATGAACTGCCATCCTTTGGTGATATATATGCGATGTACTCCCACAGAAATCAGCCGCCTCTGGTTAAGAGCTTTTTGGAGATTGTGCAGGAAGTCATTGGTACGCCTCCGGTTTGGATGAAGAACTTTGCTTAACCTGACTTAATCTGACTTGACCTAGAACGGCATGATCAAAAGTAGCGTTTAAGAAGAGGCCTATGCTACAAAAGCAAAGGCCCCATTTTTAAGTACTGCTGTGGTTAACTGGTCTGTACTTCTCTAAACAGTGGGAAAGCTTGACTCAGATTGTCTTTGGTAACAATGAACCCAGTGGTTTTATGTTCTGAATTTGACGCTTTGGCAGTAATCCCTTTGTCTGTTATCTCGATGTTCCAGTTAGACTCATGGTTGTGATTTCCGCCTAACTGAATTGGATAACCAGGGGTTTTCACCTTCACCATCATTGGTGGTAACTTGAGTTCCGCATTTTCTCCCATTAGCTCTGCGGCCAGTGCATTTGCACTCAAAATGATTGGCTGAAGGAAAGCCATTACTTTCCCATTTATTTCTGCACAATCGCCAATGGCATAAACATCATCGATTGACGTTTTTAGCTGGTTATCGACAACAATACCTCTATTCACGTCGGCTCCTGCGACCCTAGCCAAATCTGTGTTAGGTACTAATCCAGCAGCAGAAATGACGCTATCTATCGAATAGCAAAAACCTTTGTTAGTCGTCGCGATTAGGACATCACTCTGGTGTTGTACTGAAACCACATAATCAAGACATTCGACTCTGACTCCGTCGCTTCGTAACTGTTTTTCCAGTTCAGTCGAGACAAACTCAGGCAGAATATTTGTCATTAGGTGCGCACCGGGCTCCACCATGGTGATTTGCTTACCACTGCTCGCAAGATCCATTGCCAGCTCGGTACCAATTAAACCACCGCCCATAATCAGAATGCGTTTTGAGTTGGCGATTTTTTGCTGCGATGCCTGATACTCTTCCAAGCTATTTAGTGTGATTATCTGTCCAGCGGCATCACCATCCATCTTTGGAACAAAGGTTTTTGCACCAGTTGCCAGGACCAATTTAGAGTATTGATAACTCGTACCATTCGCTGAAATGGTTTTCTCTTGAGTATCGATGTTTTCTACTCTGGTATTGGTAAACAACTCGACCTGATGTTGCTCAGCAAAAATTGCCGCTGAGCTAGTGATAAGATCCGCGGCCGTTTGTTTTCGGGTAAACACATGGCTTAAATCGGGCTTGTTGTACTCATCACCGTTATCCGCCGTAAAAAGCTGAATTGGCAGATTACTGTTTTTCCGACGTAGTGTTTTTACTAACTGGTAAGCGGCAAAGCCGCTACCAACAATGATCAAAGGAGCACTCATTAAGCTGCCTCCTTGCCATCTTTTTTATGTTCGGCAAAAACCTCTTTACCCAGATTACAGTCAGGGCACAGGAAGTAGTCAGGTACGTCATCCCATGCGGTTCCCGGCTCGACACCCTGATTCGGTTCGCCGATTTCAGGATCGTAAACCCAGTTACACACGGTGCAGATCATGCATTGGCAATCTTCTGGGTGTGCTTTGTTTGCATCGGATTCTACTAATGGTGACACAGGTTTCGCTTCTATAGGTGTCACCGTTAGTGGTTCTACAGTTCTCAGGTTTTCGCTGTTAAGTGTCCACTGTTTTGCTATCTGACGGCCATGTTCACGACATTCTCTCATTGCTTTCCCATCCGGTCGCCATTTGGTTTTCAAGCTCACTGCAGTTTCAAAACCTGCGTCCGTCAGACGAGCATGAATACGATCTACAGCACCACCGTTCCAGCCATAGCTGCCAAATGCTGCAGCTTTTTTGTTTTTGAATCTTAACCCGGTGATCTCTTCCAGCATTCCTGCGATCTTTGGCATCATTACGTTGTTCATTGTTGATGAGCCGACGAATACCCCTTTAGAGCGGAATACGTTAGCCAAAATCTCGTTCTTATCATGCTTGGAGACATTAAACACTTTTACCGCCACTTTCGGATCAACATCGTGAATGCCCTGTGCAATCGCGTCAGCCATCATGCGGGTGTTGTTAGACATTGAATCGTAGAAAATAGTAATACGGTCTTCCTGATAGTTGTCTGCCCACTCCAGATACTGGTGGACGATTTGAGTTGGGTTCTCGCGCCAGACAATACCGTGTGAGGTTGCGATCATATCGACAGGTACGTTAAAACTTAGAACTTCCTTGATCTTAGCCGTAACCAGACCACTGAAAGGGATCAGTATGTTGGAGTAGTAGCGAAGGCATTGGTCCATCAGTTCATTCTGATCGACTTCATCATTAAACAGGTGTTCGTCACAGTAGTGCTGACCAAATGCATCATTGCTGAACAGTACCGCATCCCCAGTCATATAGGTCATCATGCTGTCCGGCCAGTGAAGCATTGGTGCTTCGATAAAGATCAGTTGTTTACCACTACCAATGTCTATGGTGTCTCCGGTTTTTACTGTTTTGAAGTTCCACTCTGGGTGGTGGTGATGGCCCACAATCGAGTCGATGGCAGCCTCGGTACAGTAGATGGGGGTTCCTGGGATCTTCTCCATCAAAGCAGACAGGGCACCTGAATGGTCTTCTTCCGCGTGGTTTACCACAATAAAATCGATCTGATTCAGATCGATTTCCATTTCCAGATTCTGAAGAAACTGATGGCTGAAACGGTGATCGACGGTATCGATAAGTACGGTTTTTTCTTCTCTAATCAGATAACTGTTGTAGCTGGTGCCTTTTGTCATTTTGTATTCTGTACCATGGAAGTCCTGTACTTCCCAGTCACGTTGGCCAACCCAGTGAATATTGTTTTTTACGTGAATTGTCATTTTCTCTTACCTTAAACAGTTACTACATTTTGTTTGTATAAGAGCAGGATGTGTGCCAAATATATTAATGTATTTAATATCAGCTAGTTATGATTGTTTAATTGATTTATTTTGTCATTATGATAAATTAATTAAGTTGTCATATGGATATTAATATCATCAGAATGACAAAGTTACTCAATGACAATATGATCAACTAATCGGGATTGTTATTTGAAACATCAAGCCTGATGTTTCGGTGGATCTCGTCGCTCTAATCGAACCACTAAGCTTTTGGCAGACCACGTTATAGACGATATGCAGTCCCAAGCCAATATGACCTGAATGTCTCTCTGTGGTGTAAAATGGGTCAAATATTCTGGTGAGTGTTTCCTCGTCAGTTCCTCTGCCATCATCCACAAAATTGATCACTAAATCACTGCCTGATTTTTGATAGTTGAGCACGATGTGATGCTCTGACTCTGGAGAGAATCCGTGAGATAAACTATTGAGTATCAGTTGACTAATTACTCGTCCTAGTGCCCCTGCATCTGTATAGATCGCAAGATCCTGATCACCATTGATTTCGAATGAAACCTTATATTTATCGATCTCTGAAGAGAGAGTACCAAACACCTCGCTGAGATAGTCACCTACTACAAATTCTCTTTTATTGCCTGTTACGTTTTCAACGGATACCTCTTTGAAAGTTCTGACCAGAGAAGCGCTTCGCTGTAAATTGCTTTCGATAAGTGGAATGGCTTCAATACAGGCTTCCAAATGCATTTTCATCTCATCACTGGTGAGTGTTGCGGCACTGTATTTTGATTCAAGTATCGTTAATTGTTCCGAAAGGATGGACATTGCGGTCATGGAGTTGCCCATCGGAGTGTTGAGTTCATGTGCCACACCGGCTACCAACTTGCCTAATTGAGCATTTTTCTCCGACTCAACCAAATGCTCCTGAAGGTCACGAACTTCTTCCAGAGTTTGCTCCAATTCCAGGTTTGCTGTTGAAAGCTGTTGAGTACGTTTTTCTACCATACGTTCAAGCTCAGACTGGTCACTGATCACTCTTTGCTGGAGCACATTAAGTAATCCTATGATTTGAGCCGGTTCGCGATATTTTGGGCTGGCGTTGATTTGTTGGTAATTGCCAAGAGAGAGTGTTTCAACTGCTTTAGTTACTTCCTGGTAAGGAGACAAGAGCTTCCGGATTCCTAAAAACGAGATGATTGATATAACGATGAGTGCAGCAATAAGCCCGATTGTCAGTTTGACCGTGTACTGCTTCACCTGATCTTTAATGGGGGCGAACGGGACCCCCACCTCGACCGAGAGCTTTAGGTTACCTTTTGCTGATCTGACACTCTCATTACGAATAAATCCTGATGGTGACTCACTACTCTTATAGATACTGATGTCATTCAATTCTAAAGACAACAGAGACGCCTCTAAGGTGTTGTCGGATATGGTTTTAACAACCGATGAAACCGGTCTTAGTAGCGCCAGTGTTCCTGTGTGCGTGCTGGCGGGAGCTTCTATAAGCGTATCCAGATGAAGTGGTACGTAAAACACTATTGTTGGAATGAGTTCTGTTTTCGAAAAATCTGGATCTGGTAGATTAAGAATTTGGAACTGCACTTCTTTTACTTTATTAGCATCTAGATTATCGGCCGGTGGAAGGTAACTGCTGTCTACCAACAACCATTCGATGGGAGTTGCTTCGGTTGCTTCCCATTCACGGTCAAAGATGATCGCCCCTGAGTCGAGCTCCTCACTTAACAGGCTGTTCTCTATTTTCGTCAGAGCATTGCTCGCAAATACACTACTCTTTGCAGCAGCTGAAACATCGTTATCTGCTGCGACTTTTATAAGGTTGCTCGTGAGTGTGTCCAGCTCGGAGGAAATCTTGTCGGCTAAAAGATTGGCCTGAAATTGAGCAAAGTCATACCCTTTCTGCTCCAGATCAGACTGCAACGTGATAATAAGCAACACACTTAACACAGCGGCAGGAATAATGGCCATCGCTATACTAAAAGCGATAAAGAGCATCCTGATTGGGGGGAGATTTCTATAGGCTCGATTCATGTTTTTTTAGTTGTGTCACTTCTGTCGGTTTAACTCTTTTAATGTGTGTTTTTGCATTAGTTGAACTGCTTTGTCTGATTCAGTTTTACCCCTCATAAAAATGGTGACGCCTTTTTGCATTCCTAGCCATGCAGCTGCCATAGCCTGATTAGGCGGCATCAGGATAGACTGATTTAACTGTTCAAGCATCGTTTGGAAATTAGGGTCATTTTCGAGTTCATTAGCAACCAATTTGTAGGCTTCTGTTTTTGCGGGCATCATTCCTACGTAATGATGCAGCAAAACTTGATGCTCAACGCTTTGGATATGTTGTATGAACTCATTGAGCAGCTTTTGCTTATCACCATTTAGCGAATTACCAGGGAATAATAGAGCGATTGAGGAGTAGAAAGAGTGCATTGGCTTTCCTTCTACCTCGGGCATAAGAGCTACACCCAGGTCGGTTCCTAGTTCCTCACGATACGTTTTATATGCCCAGTCGCCATTTATTGAATAGGCATATTTGTTGTCGATAAAGTCCTGATGTACACAGCTATAATCACACCCTGAACTAATACCAGCCATTTCAGCCTGCTTTTTGTATAACTCCAAACCCATCTGTATTTGCTTGTTGTCAAAACTGATGTCCGATCCATTTATGGGACTCCCTCCAAATGCGGTAAGAAATGGGATTACCCAGTACATCTCATCGGTTTTCCAGCTAATCAATGAAGCACCTTTACTCTCGATTTCTGACTTTTGAGCACTCATCTCTTCCCAATTGTTAGCGGGTTCAGAAATAAGTTGTTTGTTGTAGTAGAGGAGTAAGTGATTTCCGAACAACAAGGGAATGCCGAATTGCTTACCATTGTCTGTCACACTCGCTTTAGCTAAAGGTAAAGACTCCTGATTAAATGATTCTGGAACTTCAGAGAGGTTTAAGCTGTTTCTGTTTCCGATAAAATCGGATGGTGCAACAAGTATGTCGGGAGCTGCTTCGGAGTTTGAGTTTTTTAAGGCAGTGAGCTTGAGGACTCCCGTTGGCATGTAATGAACGCTCAACTTTGCCCCTGTTTTCAGCTCGAAAATCTGACCAACCTTTTCATAGAGAAGCTTGGCTTGATATTTATCATGCCAAAGAGTTAGCTCCTGCTGAGCATAAATAGGGCCGGAGCAAATAAGCAAAAATAAAAGAAGGTGCTTCACTAAAATTTATCTCTAAAATCCGTTAGATACCTTCTAATATTAGTCGAATATGTTGAAAACGGTAGAGCTCAGCTGGGACGTAGCCTAACCATTATTCGTTGTACGAAACGCTATTACAAAACTCTTCAGAGCCTATTCCATAGGCCTCAACACAATAGTTGAATATAGAGCCATCCACTCTCATCTCATGAAGTGTTTTTTCGATAATCGGTACGAGTTCCTTATGCGCTCTGTTTAGGTAGGGATACAAGGTATTGGTAGAAAGAGCGCCGGCTGAAATCAGCTCATTACTAAAGTCGGCTGAATGAGTGAGAGGGAACAGGGTGATGTTGCCGTGTACAAAGATATCAATTCTGTCGTGTTTAACTTTTTGTAGGGAGTGCATTGCACTGGAAGAGTCTGTCAGGTTTCCCTTGGATACGCGTTTAGTGAGCTCTTTCTCGGCAAGTAATATTCCACGAACATATTCAACTCGAAATCTTGTGTTGTTCAGGCTATCCCAGTTTTGTACTTCTATGTTCTTGTTATTTTGAGTGATGGCAAGCATGGAAAGCTTAACAAGAGGAAAGTTGATTCTTATTTGTTCTTTTTGCTTATCCTGATACTGAAAAACGCTGGTGACCTGACCGTCTATTTTTCCGGTGTCTGCGTAAAAGGCGCCTCGTGCTTTGGGGAAATAAACCATCTTCAGAGGGACGTTTATTCGTTCATACAGATCCCGATAAACTTTTGTCATCCAGATTTCGGCAGGAGAACCCTCTGGATGGTTGTTGTTGATGACTAAAGGATCTGTTGCGGTTGTTATTGCCGCCTCTGATGTCCCGATTGAACAGATTAAGAGTGACAGGCAAAGGCTCGTAAGCGTAATAGACCGATTAAAGTGAAATATATTTCGAGTAGCCACGTTGTTGTTTCTTCTTATTTGTGTTGGATGATTTCCAGTTTTTATACCCAAATTGTAGTACATCGCTGAGACGTGATTAGATAGATGTAAAAGTATTCTTGTGGCCTTGGTAGTTTGCTTGTTTAAAGTTCCCCTGAAATTGATAGTTTTGGCTGATATAAGTACCGAGTTCATAATTTTATGATAAACACTCAAAATTCCATTTTTTTCATAGATTAATTAAATAGATGCGTCATAATGATAGTTATCTCTTTAAATGTTGTACTGAGTGCTGAATGGAATCCAGACAAGTCCACAGGAATGTATCAAATAGCTCCGTCGCTAAGTTTCTGGCGTTGATGAAAATCGTTCCCCGCAATCCGGTGGAGCGACAGCAGTGCGAGCAGCTTTATTTACAATTCTCAAGCGAAGTACACGATAGGCTTTACAAAGCGGTGACGAATGTTGTTACTGCGATGGGGCTTGAAGAGGTTCCACCAAAGTTAGGCGCGAACATGAAAATGATTCTTGCGCGTTCTCTCCGAAAGCTAATGACTGCTTGTATCTCCGGAAAAATGAGTTTTCTTACTGCATCTAATCTGGTCGCTCAGGGGCAGATTTATTTTAGTGTGGTGAATGAACTTGAGAAAACCATGTATGGAGACAGATCTGACCATCACTTTGTCGGCTTGATGAACTCGCTGGAAGATACGAAAGAGTCACAGCCGATCGCAAAGGCTTCATAACTCTTTTCTTGAACGCTAAAACCAAACTATCTAACAGTACACCCAGTGCTGAATTTCTCTTATCTTCAACAAGCAGCCGCTGTGGAAATAGTACCAACTTAATTCCAAGGTCTTCTTTTCATCTACTCGCTTACTAAGAGCGTATAAAAGCAATTTTATAACAACAAGTTACAACCAAAAGTCATAAGTTTCCTGCTGAGTGTATACTTAACAGGAACGATCTGGTTCGGATTCTAGATCACAAAATAACCACCTTGGTATTGTATTGGTATTATATAATTAATACCATGTATTCGTACCCTACAGTACCAAAGGACATAAATATGAAATCAACAAATTTAAAACTATCATTCATGATGTTCATTGAATGGTTTATATGGGGAGCATGGTTTGTTCCTCTTTGGCAAATCCTTAGCAAGAACGGATTTACTCCAACAGAGATTGCATGGTCGTATGCTTGTACTGCTATTGCTGCTATCTTGTCACCAATTTTGGTTGG
This sequence comes from Vibrio iocasae, assembly GCF_042245395.1. Taxonomy (NCBI): domain Bacteria; kingdom Pseudomonadati; phylum Pseudomonadota; class Gammaproteobacteria; order Vibrionales; family Vibrionaceae; genus Vibrio; species Vibrio iocasae. Next base: position 311,859 of record NZ_CP145310.1, read on the forward strand.
CTCTATAACCGACCGATTCTTCCCGGCACAGAAAGTGCTGTCTGTCATGCTGTTGGCAGGTGCAGCTCTCATGTACTTTGCAGCGCAACAAACTGAATTTTCTAGTTTCTTCCCTCTATTGTTGCTCTACGCATTAACGTATATGCCGACTATCGCACTTACTAACAGTATTGCGTTCTCCAACGTGGAAGATGTCGAGAGAGACTTCCCTAGAATCAGGGTGTTAGGTACGATTGGCTGGATCGCATCGGGTATTGCTGTGGGCTTCCTTCCAGGCTGGCTTGGCTATGGCGACATCTCTTCAAGCAACATTCCGCTAATCATTACTGCGCTGGCTTCTGCACTGTTAGGTGTATTTGCGTTGATTCTTCCAAACACACCACCAAAGAGTACTGGCAAACTGAACCTTAAAGTCATGCTTGGTCTTGATGCTGTTGTGCTTCTGAAAGACCGTAACTTCCTGGCATTCTTCGTTTGTTCGTTTATGTTCAGCATGCCATTGGCTTTCTATTACATCTTCGCGAACGGCTTCCTGACAGAAGTGGGCATGAGCAACGCGACCGGTTGGATGACGTTAGGTCAGTTCTCAGAAATCTTCTTCATGTTAGCGTTGCCGTTCTTCACTAAACGGTATGGTATTAAAAAGGTATTGTTACTTGGTCTCTTTACGGCGGCAGTTCGTTACGGATTTTTCGTATACGGTAGCGCGGACACCTGGTACCTGTACTCACTATTGTTTGCCGGAATTTTGCTTCACGGTGTGAGCTACGACTTCTACTTCGTAACGGCTTATATCTACGTAGATAAAAAAGCACCCGCTCATATGCGTACCGCAGCGCAAGGCCTCATCACTTTAGGTTGTCAGGGTATAGGTAGCTTGTTGGGTTACCGTCTTGGTGGCTTATTGATGGAAAAAATGTTCGCTTACGATGAACCACAAAATGGATTGACCTTCGACTGGGCAGGTATGTGGGGATTCGGTGGTGCAATGATTGCCGTGATTCTGGTTGTCTTTATGTTCTTCTTCAGAGAACCAAATGGTGAGATTCAGGAGATTGAAGTCACTGAAAAAAAGGCGGAACCAAGTGCTGAGAAAGCACAGGCGTAATCTCTATTGCTGCCCGGTGTTATCAATGCCGGGCAGATATTAATCTGATTTTGGTGTAGTAAGATGAATGATATTAAAAAGAACAAGATACTGGGCGCATTTTATGGTCAGGCTTTAGGTGATTCCATGGGAATGCCTTCTGAACTATGGCCCAGAAGCAGAGTGAAATCTCACTTTGGCTGGATAGATTCTTTCCTGCCAGGTCCGGCAGAGAACAACGCGGCTTGTTATTTCGATGCCTGCCAGTTTACAGATGATACATCGATGGCATTAGCACTAGCAGATGCGATTGTTGAATGTGATGGCGACATTGTTCCAGAGGTGATTGCCCGCAATATATTAAACTGGGCCGATGGCTTCGATGCTTTCAATAAAAACATCTTCGGTCCATCTTCAAAAGCAGCGATGCGCTCCATTAAAGAGGGAACTCCGATTAGCGAGCTGGAAAACAATGGTGTGACTAACGGTGCTGCTATGAGGGTATCACCAATGGGATGTTTGTTGCCGACCAATGATCTCGACCAGTTTATCGATCAGGTTGCTTTGGCATCCAGCCCGACCCACAAATCCGATGTCGCGATTTCTGGTGCTGTTGTTATTGCATGGGCCGTTTCAAAAGCAATAGAAGGTGAATCTTGGGAATCGATCAGAGAACAGTTACCGGCCATTGCTATTGCTGCTCAAAGCAAAGAAGTGACAACGTTTAGTGCTTCTATGGGAGCTCGTATTGAACTGGCACTTTCTGTTGTCAGAGAAGCACGCGGAACGGAAAGTGCGATGGAGCAGGTTTATAACCTTGTAGGTGCCGGAGTGAGCACTATCGAGTCTGTACCGGCTGCAATTGCCATGGTTGAGTTAGCGGAAACCGATCCAAATCGTTGCGCTGTTTTGTGTGCTAATTTAGGTGGAGATACGGATACCATAGGTGCAATGGCTACCGCTATCTGCGGTGCTTTAAACGGTATTGATTCCATTGATGCGGGTTTAATCAAACAGCTTGATGATGAAAACCAATTAGACTTCGAAGGTTACGCCAGTAAGTTTATCCAATTACGCCAATTGAAGGAGCAATCCTATGCCTGTTAACGCATTGATCAAAAAGCTTCCTGCTCTGAACAATCAGCGACAGCTTTGTCTGGTGGGCGCTGCGGTGGTTGATATCATTTCTGAAGTCGATGAACTGCCAAAGCGCGGTACCGACATTGAACTCAGAGAAAAAGGTGTTCATGTTGGTGGCTGTGCTCTGAATATTGCGATTGCAGTAAACCGACTGGGCCTGAGCTCTTTGAATGCTCTTCCTATGGGGAGAGGCAAATGGGCAGATGTCATTGAGTCGGCTTTGGCGGAAAAATCGATTACCAGCAATTTGCGTAATGAAAATGGTGATAACGGTTGGTGTATGGCACTTGTTGAGCCTGATGGAGAACGCACTTTTCTGTCGGTGAGTGGTGTAGAGAATGACTGGAACGAACAGACGCTCGCTCAATTGCCTATCGAACAAGATGCCATAATTTATCTTTCAGGATATCAACTTGCCTCTGAAAGTGGTTCGACACTAATTAGCTGGCTGGAGTCATTATCAGAATCTATTGATATCTTTGTGGACTTTGGCCCCAGAATCGCGGACATTTCTGACGACGTGTTTAAGCGTTTAGTCGCTTTGAAACCAATCATTTCTTTGAACCGACAGGAAGCAGACGTTCTCGGCATGCAAGAGATTGATATTTATGTTCAGAATTGGTTTGAACAGTATCAATGCCCGCTTATATTGAGAATCGACAGCGATGGTGCTTTGTATTCAGATGGAAAGAGCAGTGGCCATGTTCCACCGTTAAAGGCCAATGTTGTCGATACTATTGGAGCAGGGGACAACCATGCAGGAGGCGTGTTAGCGGGACTGGCATCTGGTTGGTCTCTTTCAGACTCTATCTTGCTTGGTAATGCTGTCGCCTCTTATGTTGTCAGCCATGCTGGTGGTGACTGTGCTCCGAATCAGGATGAGATGACGGACTACCTTCAGCGTTATCTTTAAACTCTTCCGGACTTAGGCTTACTAAGTCCGGTTCATCATTTCTTTCATTTCTAAACTCACTGAATTTCATCATGCAGAAAAAGGCTAACCTGACTCTGATGGCCGGTTGTGGCATCAACTTATGCATCGGGGTCTTATACACCTGGAGTGTGTTCAAAAATACTCTGGTTAACATGGGGTGGAGCAATACTGAAGCCTCTATTCCTTACACCGTTACCATTGTTGTCTTGTCGGTGGCACTGCTAATCGCAGGCAGAGTGCAAGATAAAGCAGGGCCAAGAAAGGTGTTGATGACAGGATCAGTTTTAGCCGGTTCAGGTATGATTCTTTCCGGCTTTTCGCTCACCCCGGTTAACCTAACGATTAGCTTTGGAGTGATTACCGGGGCGGGGATAGGGTTGATATACGCTTGTCTGAATCCTACCGCGATGAAATGGTTCCATCGTAGCCGGAAAGGTTTTGTAAACGGGCTATTGGCAACGACCTTCGGATTGGCCGCAATCTATCTGGCACCATTAACCGGATACTTGGTTGAAAACTACGGATTAAGTTTTGCTTTTAACTTTCTGGGTTATGGCCTGATATTGATAGCCTTTCCTCTGTCATGCTTTATTCGAAATCCACCTGAAAACTATGAGCCTGCTGCGCGCGGTAACAAGGCTGATGACGATGTATCGTCGCTTGATGTTCCCAACTCAACCTGGAGGGAGATGTTATCGAGCCGACCGTTTGTATTTCTTTGGTTAACCTATGCTTTTGGCGCTTCTGCGGGGTTAATGATAATCGCCAACATTACTTCGATTGCTGCAACTCAGGGTGGAATAACACAAGGTGCTTACCTAATTATCACGCTGTCTCTGTTTAACTCAGGTGGCAGGCTTATGTTTGGTTTACTAAGTGACAAAATAGGCAGCATGAGAACTCTGGCTATAGCCCTTCTACTTCAAATGGGAAATATGCTTTTGTTCTGCCAGTTTATAACACCTTCGACATTGTTGGTCGGAGCGGCTGTTGCCGGACTTGGATATGGTGCACTTCTGGCTGTTTTCCCATCAGTGACAGCTGAACTGTATGGCCTGAAGCATTATGGTGTGAATTACGGTGTTTTATACACAGCTTGGGGCGTAGGAGGGTTTATAGGCCCTGTTTTAGCTGCGTCTTCAGTAGACTATACGGGAAGCTACCTGTTGGCTTATCTGGTCAGTGCGTTACTCGTTGGTTGCGCAACACTTTTTACCTTTAGAGTACAAGCGATAACGACAAACACAATCAATTGGCAACCACTTTCAACATCGGTTGAAAGCTGATGTTTTCGGTTTTGTTGTGGGGCAGGGTCTCATACCCTGCTTCAGAACACATTTTTCTATTAAATGTAAGAGATTAGATGAGGTATACTCAGCCCATATCTAACTATGTACAGAACTTCATGAACACCTATCAACCTCTGATTGACCTGATCAAATCCAGCCTGGAAAAGAAAGATAAATCTCCGATGTATCTGAAAGTGGCAGATTCAGTAAAAAGAGCCACCGAGCAGCAAATCCTAAAAGGTGGTGACTTTATACCAACAGAGCGAGAGTTAAGTACTTTATTAGGCGTTTCAAGAATCACGATACGAAAAGCGCTGGATGTACTGGATCAGGATGGCGTGATTGTTCGCTCACGTGGTCTTGGCACCATGATCAGCGAAAAGGTTGAATATTCAGGTAAAGAAGCGACTGGCTTTTCTCAGCAAGTCGTTCTGAGAGGTAAAAAGCCAGATACTCTTTGGATTAAAAAAGATACGGTTCCCTGCTCAGAAGAGATCGCAAAGCAGTTGAAGATTGCACCGAATGAAGAAGTCTTTCTGTTGAAGCGGGTTAGATATATCGATGAGCAGGCGGTTTCAATCGAAGAATCTTACGTACCTTCCCACTTTATAAAAGACCCGGAAGAGATCCAGTTATCCCTCTATGATTATTTCAGAAGTCAGGATATCTCACCAACAAAAACAAAGAGTCGTGTTTCAACCAAGATGCCGACATCGGATGTTCTGGAAAAGCTGCAGATGGATGAGAACATACCGGTTCTGCTTATCGAACAAACCGCGTTTAATAATCAGGGTGTCCCGATAGAGTACAGTATTAACCAGTGCCGGGGTGATATGTACGTGTTTGTGAGTGAAGATTAATTAACCTGAGGTGTGTCCCTCAGGTTCATACATTACAATCCAGAAAGATACTCAACGATTTCGTCTTTACCTTCGTCTCTGGCTTTGTCCAAAGGCGTATTTCCGTCTGGGCCTTTTATTGACAGGTCACCACCATTAGCGATCAGCAACTTTCGTTAACAGAACAACATGTCTAATACCATATTTTTGCTATGGGTAACTTGTCTATAATTGGAATATGTGTGAGATTTAGAATGTTACGCAAATGTTAGTTGAATGTGGAACACAATAAAAATAATAAGAATGCAACTTGTGGTGAGAAGATGATTCGATTTTTACCTGAATGTGCATATGAAGAAAACTATATTCTGTTTACCAAAAAGAAGAGTTTAGAAAAGGGGTCGCTGTGGGAATACACATGGACCGACAGAATAGAAGTTTTTCAAAAGAGTGCTGCATACAGAAATGAGCTTAAGTTACTTGAAACGACTTCCGGAAAGGGTATTCCAGATGTCGTCGGTTATAACTCAGATAACAACCTCCTGGAGCTAAGCTCAAAAGCAGATGAGTGGTTGATTAATCTTGATATCAAAGAGCTGACATTCGATGAAAGGCTCCGCGTTACCATTTCAATGCTCAGAGCACTTGAAGCGTTGCATTCAAAAAATATTCTCCATCTGGCTTTAAGACCTTCCAGCTTTTTAGTTTCAAATGATCTCACCTATGCTGAAATTGTTGATCTTACCTCGGCTCAAAGGTATGCCAGAGAAACCTCTGAGATAGCGGCATTCCAGCCAACCTGTATCGACGAACACTTTATCGCACCGGAACAAGCCTATATACATGGGCAAAGTATGGATGTCAGAACCGATATCTATTCATTTGGCGCAGTACTATATTGGCTATTTTGTGAAAGCTTGCCTTTCGCAGACAGGGGAAAATATAACCTTCTGTATGCACAGATAGCCGAACCCATAGATTTGGCAGTTAAACTTGGTCATTCGGCTCAGTCGGACGCGTTTTTTTCGGTATTGAAAAGCTTGCTTGAGAAGGGGATGGACAATCGTTATCAGAGTGCCGCGGGTTTGTTGGCTGAGTTGACCTTGGTTCGCGACTCTCTTGCAATAGAAGAGTCAGGAAATCGCACCTTAACTGAGCAGCTTATTTTCCCGTCGAAGTTGTATGGCAGAGAGCCAGAGCTTGAAAAGCTGATGGGTGCATTTACCCGTGTGTCCAAGGGGCCGTCTGAAGCGTTGCTTATTGGAGGATATTCAGGAGTAGGGAAGTCGGCACTGGTACATGAAATTCGTAAGCCAGTACTTATGAGTGATGGCCTGTTTGTCTCGGGTAAGTTTGATCAATACCAACGCCACACACCATATTTTGCAATCGCAGAAGCATTGGATAAGTTTATCCGGCACCTATTGTCTTTGCCCAAACCAGAGATGGAAAGCTGGAGTGACAGGATAACAAAAGTCCTATATCCGAATGCTCAGGCGTTGATTGAGCTGCTACCTCAACTCGGAAAGCTGATTGGTGCGCAACCGGCATTGCCTATGGTTGGTCCAGAGGAGCAAGAAAACCGGTTTAACCGGGTGTTTCTTGAGTTTGTAAGGGAGGTTTGTACCTCGCATTGTCCACTCGTTTTCTTTATTGATGATTTGCAATGGGCCGACAATGCCAGCATTAACCTGTTGAATCTTCTGATATCCGATGCGGAAAGTCGTCACTGCCTGATTCTTGGGGCATACCGGGATAATGAAGTCGATGAGCGTCATCCTTTCTCTCAAATGTATCAATCTCTGGAAAAGGAAGAAGCCAGAGTTACGAAGATCAACTTACAGCCTTTGAAAGAGGAGAGTGTTACTGAGATTCTGGCTGATACGTTGAGACTACAAACAGAGGATGTGGTCGATTTATCAACACTGGTTTACAGCAAAACCAGTGGTAATCCATTTTTCTTAAGACAATTTATCCGAGAGCTCAATAACCAAAACTTGCTGAGATTTGATATCGGCAGTAGTCGATGGCAGTGGTCATTTGAGTCTATTCAGGGGCACAGTATCACAGATAATGTCGTTGAGTTGATGGAAGCGAAACTACAGCAACTCCCCTTTGCGACGGTAGAACTTGTGAAAATGGCTGCTTGTATTGGTTCAAAAATCGCTCTGAATGATTTGGCTGAACTGGGTAAAGCGGACAAAGCCAAGCTTAGTGAAATACTCCAACCGGCATTTGATACCGGAATGCTGTATCCAACGATTGAAAAGTCCAGTCTCAATCATGCGGAAATTCGGGATGTCACCTTTGTTCACGATAGAATCCAGCAAGCAGCGTATTCAATGCTGGATGAGAAGCAAAAAAAGGATATCCATTATCGGTATGGCACCATTCTTCTGAGTCGAACCGCGGAGTTAGAGCAGAATACTTTTGATATTCTCGCGCACCTTAATCAAACTCATTCACTGCTTAATAAACATCAGGCAGAGTTGCTCGTTGAACTAAGCCAACAAGCGGTACAGAAAACAAAAGCTTCGAATGCGTACAGTAGTTCCGTCCAGTATTTAGAGAGTTTGTCAAAATTGCTTGAACTGTCAGAGACTCAGAATGAGGAAATAAACAACTGGGTAGCGCTGGAAAAAACCGAGTGTTTATACCTATCTGGGAACTATGAAAAGGCTGAGGAGTGTAAGGCAAATCTGGCAAATGCTCGATTATCATTGAATGAGCAGATCAGGCTCAAATCGATTCTGATTACTCAGTACACCCGATACGGAGAGCTGAAACGCGCTATCGATGAAGGATTAGAGGCACTGCTTATTCTTGGGTTGCCTTTGAGTGGAAGTATGGAAGACATAGGGAAAGAGATAGCTTCCATACAAGATGCTCTTAGCCGTTCACCATTTCCAAAGCTTGTGGATCAAGCTGATGTGACTGACCCCAAAATATTGCTTCAGCTGGATATTCTTATGACGATGCAGCCTTGCTGCTACAACTCCGGATCGAGCTTGTTCCCAATGACCATTTTGAAGTTGTTAGGGATAACCATTAAGAATGGCAATAGCCCATATTCAAGCTATATCTTTATGATGTATGCACTGCTGTGTACCAAGGTGTTAAAGGATTATCAAACAGCGTCAGAGGCAGCAAGCTGTTCAGAAGTGGTCGCAAAAAAATATCCGGCAAACCCGCTATTAGAAGGTCGCCTGTTAATGATGCGCAGCAACTTTGTCATGCCTTGGTTGTCATCTTTGCCACAGAGCGCGGATACTCGCGTGCGGGCTTACCAAATGTGTTTTAGCCAAGGGGATTACTACTGGGGCGTCCATGCCTATATCTTCGGTTTTTACGCAGAGTTGTTTTCCTCCTCGTCAATCGATGACTTGCTAACAAGAACACAAAAAGTGAAGGATGTTTGTAAGCAGATTAAGCAACCTGCACAGGTCTATCTCAGTACTTTACAGTGCAACACGCTGAACATCCTTAAAGGGAGTCTGGATAACCACGGTAATCTTGAGCATCGTCCCGGTTATGAAAAAGAAGCTTTGGCTCATTATGAAGAGACGCACTATATGTGCGGTAAGTACGACCGCTTGCTGGGTCGATTACTACAGGGCTATCTGTTCGGAAACCATACCACTGCACTTAAGATTGCATTAAACCCAGAGCTGGGTTCTGACTCGTTGGATGAAGGTATTTTTCATGAAGCGGCTTTTACTCTTTTAAATCTGCTTAATATTCTAGAACTTAAAAGAACAGAGCCGACTGTGATTGAGGAGTATCACGAGCAGTGGTTTGAACAGGCATGGGGGAAATACCAAAAATGGCATGATTTAAATGCTGAGAATTTTTCTGCTGGTTTCCACCTTCTGCAGGCTGAAATGCAAGCTCTGGTGGGAGAAGAACTTTCCGCTCTAAGCCACTACGAACAAGCTATTAATCATGCCAAAGAAGCTGGTATCGCTCTGCTATTGGCACTGTCGAATGAAAGGTGTGGGAAGTACAGAAAAACACTTGGGCACGATGCCATATCCAAAGCTTATATCGAACAAGCTATGAGTGTGTACTCTGCGTGGGGGGCTCACGCTAAATCGTCACAGCTGGAGCATGAGCTATCTGACTTTGATGATAAAGCCGTCGCCGGGCTCTCGGGTGAAGGGGTTAACTGGCGAAGTGTCATTCGATCCTCACAGGGTATGTCTCAGGCTATCACGATAGATAAACTTACCCGAGACATGCTGTTTAGCTCTGCCAAAACAACGGGGGCTAAAATGGTGTCGATGTTCACGTGGGAGCATGAAGGATGGTCCACAAGGTTGTGTTATGACAAAGGGGAATTTGTCGAAGAGAGAGATGACAAGAAGACAGTCGACAACATCGATATTCCTGAGACGATGCTTAACTACTGCTACAACAGCCAGAATGCCTTAGTTCTGAATGATGCTATCAATCGGGGCGACTATATTCTCGACCCTTATGTGGTTAACAGACATGTACGTTCTGCTCTGGTACTGCCTATCGTGGTGCATAACCAAACTGTGGCGGTAATCATGCTGGAACATGATGAAACTAAGAACCTGTTTACGCATCAGAGGCAGTCGATGATGGAGCTTTTGGGAAGCCAGTTTGCCATCACTTACCAAAACGTTCTCAATTACCAAAAACTGGAAAATCAAAAAGAAGAGTTGGAAGAAGCTGTCGAGCTTCGAACGCACGAGCTGAACGAAAAGAATTTGTATTTAGAAACGATTATGCAGACTCTGCCCATACCTTACGCAGTAACCACTCCCGAGGGCATATTACTCCAGGGAAATGCGCATCTTTATGAATGTCTTGAGACAACTTTTGAAGATATGAGCGCTTCTACAGCGTATGACCATTATGTTCATGAGCATGACAGAGATGAAATGTTAAAGGCGTTAAGGGAGACGGGATACGTTGTCGACTACGAATGTCAGTTAAAGTCGAGTCAGGGCAGAAAGTTCTGGGCACAGCTTTCAGTCAGTAAGATGAATGTAAACGGACAATTAGCTTTATTTACAACCATTAAGGACGTTTCAGACAAGAAAGATAAGGAGTTGTTACTCCAGAAGCAGGCGGAAACGGACCCATTGACTGGAGCCTTCAACCGAAGAGCCTTTGAAAGGCTGGCAGCGGATAAGAAGCTGTCATCGGTTGAGAACAACTATGTCGCGTTGTTGGATATAGACCATTTTAAAGTTATCAATGATACCTACGGTCATGCTGCAGGTGATGAGGCGTTAAAAGTATTCTGCATGAAGGTTCAGTCACGCCTCAGAAATGGTGACCTGCTAGGGCGTATAGGTGGTGAAGAGTTTGGCATTGTATTAAGCAACGATTCTTCAACAACGGTAGTCGGTATTATGGAAAGGTTACGACATGTTGTAGAAGAGATGCGTATACAGCATGAAGAGAATGAATTTCGGTTTACCATGAGTATTGGTTTAACCCAATGGCAACCCAAAGAAGACCTGGAGCAAGCGATGTGCAGAGCAGATAAATGTTTGTATGACGCTAAGGCTGGTGGGCGAAACTTATTGGTATCCGATCTGGCGCGAAACAGCTGAGAATGAGAAATACTCCCTTTTCAAAAAGGCTCGAAATTTTGTCTACGAGGTCAATGTTCCACCTTTTTTGATATAAATTTAGCCTTTTATTTAGGTAGTTATACTGAGGAATCGAGACAATAAACATGCAACGCGAGTTCACGATTGTCTCTTCTCACTCAGACTTGGGAGGCGTTATGAAAAATAACAAGCTAGGTCATGTAATGTCATTCAGCAGAATGTTTTCATTTATTGCTTTTCTAACCGCCACGTTCGCGTGGATATTAAGTATGTATGCACTGTTCGCTGTATCCGCTGGTGCTCTTGTTGTCAGCGCTGTCCTCCATGTAAAAAACAAGTTCGCTTAATACAAATCAACACCAATAAAAAAGAGCGCGAATTCGCGCTCTTTAAGTAGTAATTGGCCCTGTTAGCTAGAACTCGCTTATCTGATTTCTGATGACATCTGAGTTGGCGATGTTCTCTTGGCTCCTTTCACTAGTCAACTGCAGCTCTTGAGTAATGGATAGGCCAGTATTCAGGAACTGTTGAGTGTCGTTAGCCGAAGCCTGAATAGAATCTATGGAGTCGATAATCTCGGTAGACTTGCTATTCGTGTTATCCATGTGTGAGCTTAGGTCTGTAATGACGGAAGACATACCGCTAATCTGACTAAGCAGGCTCTCGACACTGCCACGTGAGTTATCAAGTGACTCTTTGGTATTCTGAGCCAGTTTTCTGACCTCATCAGCCACAACGGCAAAGCCACGGCCATGTTCTCCTGCTCTTGCTGCTTCTATGCTGGCGTTCAGAGCAAGTAGGTTGGTTTGCTCAGCGATCTGTTCAATCACCCCAAAAATCGACTCGATACTGCTAATTTCTGAATTAACCTTGTCGACGTTGCCATTGAGTACCGAAACCTCGCTGGTGAGCTTAGAGATATCATCGTTGAACTGACCGAACTGGTCCTTCAGACCTGATGATTGCTCATTGATGTTTTCAACCTTTTCAACTGCGCTGTTGTTCAGTTCAGCAGATTGAGTCGCGATGGTCAGCATGCCACTATTGTCGCTGATAACCTTCTGCTGGATATCGGCTAGTAGCTGCTTCGCCAGGTTAGCCTGATCAAGGAAGTATCTCGCGTAACCTGCGTACTCCGTGATGGCGGAAGTATTAAACAGGCGATCATCTTTCTGGCGAGGGTAGAAGAAGACTGCACTTAGGGTTTCGTTTACATTTACTCCACTCAGCTCGCCAAAGGTAGAAAACCCGGCAGCGGGAAAATCTTTAAAACAGGTGATCCCGTTTAACTTACTTTGGTTATTGAGCCTTCTTAAAATGCAATCGAAGAGGACACCGGCAACAGGGGCTGGCTGATTTCTGGAAAACTGTTCAAAGTCCTGATGGGTTTGATGCACAAAGTCGGTCGCCTCCATCAGGTGAAGTTCTGTACCTAATGGTGTATCGCAGTAGAATGATACGGTTTTGTTTTGCGTATCGATGCCGGCTATCGAACGAATATAGAACTTACCGCCTACGTTTACCGCGAAAGTATACCCCTGCATTTTGGCTGTGAGCTGTTCGGGCTGACAACGAAAGTGCGAGCATAGCTCATCAACAACATTAGTGAGCTGCATGGTTGATGTGTTGATAAAGCCACTTACACTGCGGAAAGTAACATCCGCATTTCCGATCATCCACTTCTTGGCTGTAGGTTTGAAGTTCTGAGTTTTAAAGGTTCGATAACCGTACTCAGGCTTAAGCTTCACGATGCAGAATGTGGCGTGAGAGTGTCTTACGGCCTTTCCGTCATAGTAAGGAGCTTGCTGAAAATCGAGTGCACCTGCGGTACTGCCACCCACGATTGGAATTGGCAGATTACCGTTAATATAGTTGGCTTCCATTACCCAGCTTTCGCTTCGGCTTAACCCGCTAATGAAAGTAAGTGCAACGGTATCTCTGACATCCATTTCAAAGTTTGGACGAATAGAGTTTAAGGAGTCAGAAATACGTTTTACTCGTTCCGCTGGCGCTAGTGTGTTCTCTCCTTTGAGCATGTCTTCACAGGGTAGAGACACGGTTTCGACGGAAACTTTATCAATGAGAGTCATTGAGAAAAGCTGCAGAACAATCGATTGTCGAGCCGGAGAGTCAGCTTGGTATAGGTGTGTGGACTGACTGTTCAGTTCACCGGATGTGGAAGTCAGAATAATCGGGCCGTTGTAGGCACTGGTTAATTTTCTCTGCACTGAATCTAAATCAAGATCAGGGGAAACATAGCCCAAAATCAGTGCGGGCACATCATCTGAAATGGTCAGCATGTCTTGCTTAATCGATGTCAGTTCATTAAATGAAACCTGAACGATTTTGGAGACATCCTGACCCTTAGTGGGCTCTTCTTTGCGAGCCACTTTACCTTTAAATAATTTAAAAACCATACCTAAGCCCAACTTCTATAACTTGTATATGAGAGCGATATAATAAGTAGTAAATTCATTTAATAGTGCAATATGTTGTATAGAAAATCCACAACAAAAAAGCCCGATCAGTTGATCGGGCAATACGTCGAGAGTCGTGGAGTTAATATTGTTATATTTTTGAATTAGTTATTTTACTTAGCTGAATAAGGCTTGTTATTCACTGCTAACTTCCAAATCTTAAAGTTGGCTACTTTAGGGTTCTTGAAGTTCATCTTACCGTCTACGTGAGTGTGCAGATTGTTCGATGAGATATAGATGTTGTTGTCTGGTCCCCACGCCAGAGTATCAGGCCATACCATGGTGTCATCGTAAACCAGACGGGTTACATCACCAGTTTTCGCATCACGCTTCATAATGCCGTTGATAGTTAGGCCAGTCATATACAGGTTGTTATCACGGTCAGCGGTCATACCGTCTGTGTTAGATGGCAGAGTCGTTACCTCTTTTACACTTGCCTGTATCTCTGCCTCTGAGCGGCTGAAGTCGCGAAGAATCGCAGTTTCGATTGAGTACAGCGTGTTACCCGTTAGGTTCGTCCAGTAAAGCGTGTTCTTATCACCGGATAGTGCAATACCGTCAGCACCAGTCAGCATCGCGTTTTGAGATAAAACTGGCTTGCCATTAATGTTAAAGAAGAAGTTCTTCTCATTGTTGGTAAACTTGGTTCCGGACAGTACGCGTCTTGCTGAGTTTGTATTGCTATCGTAAACAATCAGACCACCATCAAGAGGCTGACAGAAGATGCCAGAGTCGGTGATGTAAGCGAAACCAGTGTCGTTATCCACGGCAACATCGTTCAGGAATGAACACTTTCTACTGCTGTCTTTATCAGTGAACTCGTAGCGTTGAATCTCTTTGTTTTTGTTGATATCCCAAAGAACCAGCTTTTCATCACCTGGTTTGGTTGGTTGACCAGCAACATGGCCCTGGTCAAGGATCCACATAACGTTATTACGGTCGATTTCAAAACCCAGAACAGCCTTCAGACCTTTCGGGTTGTTGATGTCGTTCATTTTTTCTGATGGATAAGGAACCAGCTTGTACTCATCGCCATCTTTCTTAAGACGAGATAAAGTTGCCGGAATTTCAGGGCCACCCCAGCGTGCTGTTGTCACATAGAGTTCAGATTGCTTATCTACTTTTACACCCTGCATTAAAGCCTTGCCATAAAGGTCGCTTTTTTCCCAGCGCTGTTTCGTTGCTTTATCTTTTACCAAATATGGCAGTGAATCCCACTCCGCGACAACTTCTAGTTCAGGTGCTGGTGCAGAAGCAGCCATGACAGAAGTTGAAAGTAGGGTAAGGGTGAGTAGAGATTTTCCTTTCATCTTTTGTTTCCTTGTTGTTGATAGTATTGCGTTACTTGTTTCTTTAAAAAGAGGGCGAACCCGAGAGGAGGGCTCGCCCAAAAAGCAGAGGATGTTTAGTTTTGAACTAAATCTACGGCTTCGCGAATTAATAGCGCGAGCTCGTCCCACTTATGTTCCGCCACCAGTTTCTTGTCTACCATCCAAGAACCACCGCAGCAGGCTACACTTGGTAGCGCAAGGTAACCGGAGATGTTAGAAGTAGTGATACCACCCGTTGGCATAAACGTTAGCTGGCTATATGGACCAGATACCGCTTTAAGGGTTTTCACACCACCATTTGCTTCGGCTGGGAAGAACTTGAGTGTGGTTAAGCCAAAGTTCATTGCCTGTTCCATTTCACCCGGAGTAGCAACACCCGGAATGATGTCGATGCCGCGAGCTACGCAATGGCGAACGGTTTCAGGGTTAAAGCCCGGAGAAACAACCATGGTTGCTCCCGCTTCGATGGCCTGATCCGCTTGTTCCGGATTGGTCACTGTTCCGGCGATCAACAACATTTCAGGAAAGCGGCGGCTAATAGCCTGTATCGCTTCTAATGCTGCTGGTGAGCGAAGGGTGACTTCCGCAATAGGAAGACCGTTTTCGATCAAGGTTTCCGCCAGAGGGATGGCATCTTCTACGTTGTCGATCTGAATCACTGGCACAACTTTGGTTTTTGCTAGTAGCTCTAGAGCTTCCTTCATTACGCTTTTACCTCAGCTTTAAATGCCAATACTTGTTCAGCTGTTGGAATTGGAGCGACTGCACCGTAACCCGTTGTTGTTAGGGCTGCTGCGCAGTTTGCATAAGCAAGAGCGTGTTCCAGAGATTCGCCTTTTACAACCTGACTTAGGAATGCGCCTGAGAAGCAGTCACCAGCACCGGTTGCATCAACGGTATCTACTTTATGGCCGCCAGCAGTAAAGCGTCTGTCGCCTGTTGCTACCATCGCGCCATCTTTGCCCATTTTCAGAACAACCGTTTTAGCACCAAGGCCTAGATAGAAATCAGCAACGTCATTGGCATCTTCAAGGCCAGTAAGAAGCTGAGCTTCATCAAGGCTAGGCATGCAGAAATCAACGTGACGAATTGTTTCGTGAATAACCGCTCTTGCTCTGGAAAGAGGCCACAGTTTAAGACGGAGGTTGGTGTCAAAAGAGATCATGGTGTTTTCTCTTTTTGCCATTTCAATCGCCTCAAATACAGCGTCACTGGATGAATCACTGATAGCATGAGTGATAGCAGAGGTATGAAGTAGTTTCGCTTCAGCAATGGCACCCAATGGGATCTGTTGTGGAGTCACAAGAGAAGCCGCTGAACCTTTGCGATAGAAAGTGAAGTGGTGTCCACGCTCATCATGAGAAATAAAATAGACGCCAGTAGGCGCATCCGAGTTACGAACCACAAAGTCAGTTTTAACGCCTTCTTTTTCCCACAGGTCTACGAACTGATCACCGAATACATCGCTACCTAAATGAGCAAGGATGGCAACATTTGCGCCTTGACGAGCAGCACTTACCGAGAAATTAGATGTATCGCCACCAAAACCACTCAGGTAAGAGACAGCTTCTGTCTGACCTGGAAGTTGAGAGAATTCGAACAGTGGCTCACCAAACGAAAGAATATCAATAGTCATACTTTTATCTCTTACAAAAAAAGCCAGCTGGACAAAGGGATAACCAGCCGGCTGCTACTATGAATTGTTAGATACGGCCGTATTTCGCCAGACCGTCACGTAGAGAACCGCTTTGGATGATCAGTTTTGCCTGCTCCAGTTCACGAGAGTCGATAGACTGAGACTCACGAAGAACCGCTTCTACATGCTCCTGAGGTACACAAACCACACCGTCTACATCACCGATAATTAGGTCTCCCGGACGGATTAGCGCTTCACCGATTTGAACTGGTTTGTTCGCGGCAACAGTCTTAAAGCGACCTAGTGTTGTGCCTGGAGAGATAGTTTTTGAGTAAACAGGGAAGTCGTAGTCACGACGGATTTCAGCTATGTCACGCATGCCTCCGTTAAGTACCGCACCTTCATGCTTGTTCGCTACCGCGCCAGCTGTCATCAGGCCGCCCCAAACTGCCACTGTTTCAAGTGCTGCGTCACCAGAGATAACGATGATGCTGCCTTCTTCAGACTCATCGATAGCATCAAGCGCGTGTTGTGGTGGTAGCTTCTCAAGCGTTGCTTCTTCAACAATTGTCACGGCAGGGCCAACAATCTTCTTTTCATTGATACGGTTTTTGATATCGAAAGGCAGATACATGGTTTTGCCAAGTAGCAGATCACAGGCATCTGCAATAGAAGCGGTTGAGAAGATTTCACGGTATCCGTCGATGATTTCTTTGCTGTACATGATTTTTTCCTTCGTTTAGTAAACTGATAATTTGGTTTGTTACTGGTTAACCCAGTTGTTTGGTTTTTCGCCATCAAAGACGCGCAGTACTTCCACCGCACCTTTGTGCTGAAGCTCAACAACAGATTCTTCAGTGAACCAGGCTGTGTGGTCGGTACAGATTGCGTTTGGTAGCGTTAATAGAGGGTTGTCTTGCGGTACTGGCTCTGTTTCAAATACATCGATACCAGCTGCATGGATTTTGTTTTCTTTTAGTGCTTCATAAAGTGCTTGTTCATCAACAAGGCCACCGCGGCTGGTGTTAACCAGTACAGCCATAGGCTTCATCTTGCTGATTAGGTCGCCATTGATCATATGGCGTGTGTGTTCGTTTAGTGGTGCGTGCAAAGAGATAAAGTCGGATTCGCAAACTAGTGTTTCCAAATCTACTTTCTGTACACCGACTTCTTTTGCTTGCTCTTCAGTTAGGGCAGGATCGAACACCATGGTTGTGCGGAAACCAAGGCCAGATGCTTTTTCTGCAAAGCAGCGAGCGATACGGCCAAAGCCAACAACACCCAGAATCTTTCCACCCATACGTGGAATAGGTTCTGCCTGACCGATGCCCCACTTACCTTCATGAACATCTTTGTCACGAGTAACAACACGGCGTGTTGCTGCTACAAGTAATGACACTGCGTGTTCAGCAACATCTTCCGAACCGTAGTCCGGTACGTTCGCTACGTAGACACCTTTTTCTTTTGCATAGTTAAGGTCGATGTTGTCGACACCTACACCGTAGCGAATAACCACTTTACATTTTTCAGCAGCATTCAGAACGTCAGCGTCAACGATGGCTTCGCGAACCATAATTGCGTCTGCGTCAGCAACTTCTTTAAGAATCTCGCTTTTTGCAGTGCCGATAGGCAGTGAAGTGAAGCGAGCCTGATGGGCGCTAAGAACCTTTTCTTCTTCCTTGTAATCCAGATATCCAGGTTCAATTACAACTACTTTTTTCATGGGCTTTTCCTAAATCTGACATGTTAGTTTTGACGTTATTTAAGTTTTTGAAAGCCGACTTAACAACCTGACATGTTAGTTTTTGTGATTATTGTCACTAAAATAGCCTGAAAAACCACCAATTTTTAGGAAAGACGATCAAGATCACGTAAAATAGGTGAAATATCAGGTCAGAATGTAAAGGCAAACTGAAATGTCAATTCTGAAATGTCAAACGAAGGAACATAAACATGAAAAAGAGTACCCTATGCCTGGCCCTTTCTATCGCAATCTCAGGCGTAATTAGTACACAAGCCTTTGCTGAAACGAATATTCGTGTTGGCCACGGAGCGGCTGATACCTACCACATGCACAAAGCGTGGGTGAAGTTTAAAGAGCTTGTCGAAAAAGAGTCTGGCAACGAAATTACTGTTGATATCTTTCCGAATGGTCAGGTTGGCGGTGACCGCGAACTGACTGAAGCAGTACAGTCCGGCATTGTTGATATGACGGCGCCTGTAGTTGAAGTAATGGCAGGTTGGGATCCAGCTTTCTCTGTACCTGGTCTTCCATACACGTTTGGTAGCCGTGATGACGCACTGAAAGCGCTGAATGGCGAATTTGGTCACAAGCTACTTGATAAAGTAGAAATGTTCGGAATCAAAGGCTTAGGCTGGATGGAAAACGGCATCCGTAACATCACCAGTAACAAGTGTCCTATCAAACAACCTTCTGATCTGAGCGGTGTGAAGATTCGTACTATGCAGGTTGAAGCGCACATGGATGCGTTTAAAGAGATGGGTGCTAACCCGACTCCAATGTCATTCAACGAAGTATATTCTGCACTTCAGCAAGGTGTGGTTGATGCTCAGGAAAACCCATTAGGTCACATTTACTCTTCTCGTTTCTATGAAGTGCAGAACTGTGTAACGCTATCAGGCCACGTTTACTCGACGCATATGGTTCTTGCTAACCCAGATTTCTATGCAGGTCTGTCTGACAAGGACCGTGGTCTAATCGATTCTGCACTTGAGCGTGCGATTGATTACCAACAGGAAGTAATTGCAAGCGAAGAACAGGAACAATTAGCCGCTATTAAAGCTGCGGGTGTAACTGTGACTAACCTGACACCAGAAGAAGTAGCGAAGTTCCAGAAAGTAACGGCACCGATTCGTGAGAAATACACGAAACTGGTTGAGCCAGAACTGATTGAAGCACTGAACAAGTAACAGCCATCACGACCCGGCTATTTATATAGCCGGGTCAGAGGATTACATAATGAAATGGTTGAAAATATTAGACGAAAACATTGAAGCCTGGATGATTAACTTCTTGCTGGCAAACATCGTTTTCTGGATT
Organism: Vibrio iocasae; assembly: GCF_042245395.1. Classification (NCBI taxonomy): domain Bacteria; kingdom Pseudomonadati; phylum Pseudomonadota; class Gammaproteobacteria; order Vibrionales; family Vibrionaceae; genus Vibrio; species Vibrio iocasae. The sequence continues at coordinate 331,241 of NZ_CP145310.1, forward strand.
TTTTTGCAGGTAGTAATGCGCTACATCTTTAGTAACTCATTACCCTGGAGTGAGGAATTTGTCCGTTGGTGCTTCATCTGGTTTATTTGGGTTGGGGTAAGTTACGGCTTTAAAACACGCAAACACATCTCTGTTACCGCGTTAATCAATCTGTTTCCAAAGCGAGTTTTTGACATCATCAACATCCTCGTAAACCTGATTGTACTGTGGTGTATGGTGAAACTATTCATCTATGGTTGGGAGCAGATTTCAAGCCCGATCATTGCAAGACAAAGTTCGATTGTACTTTACTGGCCACTATCTGAGACACGAGTCAGTATGCAATGGCTTTATGGTTCCCTGCCGGTAGGTGCTCTGCTAAGTGCATTCCGCTTACTGCAAAACCTTTATCAGGACATCTCCTCCTTATTTAAAACAGAGACACCGGATTCAACATTGTCGCACGAGGGAGGTAAGTAATGGTTACGGTTACTCTATTTGGTGTATTTCTTTTATTAGTACTTCTTGGAGCACCAGTCGCGATTTGTTTGGGTGTATCTTCACTGGTTGTTTTGGAATATCTGCCAAAAACACCAAATATCACTCTACTTGCGAAAAGTGCAGTAATGGGAGGCAACTCTTTCCCTCTAGTGGCGATCCCACTGTTCGTTCTGGCTGGTGAAATCATGCAGCGTGGTGGATTGTCATCGCGAATCGTTGGTGCTGCATACAATCTGGTTGGTCACTTTAAAGCAGGCCTTGCATACGTAAACGTATTGGCAAGTATGTTCTTTGCTGCAATATCTGGTTCATCACCAGCAACGGTGGCAGCGATTGGTTCAAACATGATTCCTGAAATGGAGCGTGTGGGTTATAAACGTCCGTTTTCTGCAGCAATTACTGCGGCAGCGGGTATCACGGGGGTAATGATTCCGCCTTCTATCCCGTTAATTATCTACGGTGTAACAGCAAACCAGTCTATCGGTAAGCTTTTCCTTGCGGGTGTTATCCCAGGACTGTTGTTCGGTTTAGGTTTTATGTTTGTTGCCAAGTTGAACGTTAACAAGAACTTGTTCCCTGCAAGTCGTGCATCTAAGAAAATGGAAGATGCTATTTCTTCCATAGATGAAAGCGCACCGAAAGGCTGGCGTCAGCATTCAATGTGGGCACTGATTGTACCGGTTATTATCTTAGGTGGCATTTACGGTGGTATCTTTACGCCAACAGAAGCAGCAGGTGTGGCGGTAGTCTACGCATTGATTATCAGCTTATATATCTATCGTGATTTAAAGATCGGCGATCTGAGAAGTGTGTTCTTAAAAGCAGGCCTAACATCAGCAACTGTGCTTGTGATGGTGGTGATGGCAGCTTCGTTTGGTCGACTGCTTACCCTTGAGCGTGTACCTGTAGAAGTGGCAAACATGATTACATCGGTATCCGAGAACCCATTAATCGTACTAATGTTGATAAATATCATGCTACTGATTGTTGGTATGTTCATGGAAACCATCGCTTCTATCATCATTCTGACACCAATCCTTCTGCCGATTGTTCAGACGATGGGAGTGGACCCGATTCACTTCGGTATCATTATGACGGTTAACCTTGCTATAGGATTCTGTACTCCGCCGTTAGGAGCTAACTTATTTGTAGCAACGGGTGTAGCGAATGTTTCCCTTGAAGATTTGGTGAAATCGATAACACCGTTCTTATTTGCAATGTTAGTCATGCTGATGATGGTAACTTTCATTCCACAATTGTCACTGGTTTTGCCTTCTATCTTATTGTAATGTGACGGCAATGTGCACAAAGGAGCAGATTCGCTGCTCCTTTTTCTCGTTTTCTTGACATTTTAGATTTAATTAGTAAGTTATATAATAATACAAAATAAAGCGTTGTGAGCGAATAATAGATGAAGCAAGACCTACTTAAAGATGTAATTTATCGTCGCATTCGTGAAATGATTATTGTTGGCACCCTGCCTATGGGGATGAAGATCTCTGAAACTGTTTTAGCCAACAAATTAAATGCGACAAAAGCCCCAATACGTGATGCATTAAAAAGACTTCAAAGTGAAGGACTGGTGCAAATTAAGCCCAAAAGCGGCACCTTTGTTTTTCATGTGACAGCCGATGAGTTTACTGAGTTACTAGAGTTTCGGTATTTTATAGAGTCCGAGGGATTAAAACTCGCCTGGAAGAACAACCCTAAGCAGCTGATTCAGGAGCTCTGTTTTATCCTGGATAAAATGGAAGTGTGTCTAAGCAACGCAAGTACGCTTGAATACCTGAAGCTGGATAATCAGTTCCATCAAACTTTTATCTCACTCTGTGACAACCGTTATTTCTTAGAGTCTTACGCGTTGATTTCTGCACGTATGGCAACTGCCCGGAACCACCTTGGTGGTAATGAAGAACACCTTCAGCGTTCTTTTGAGCAACACAACTCAATTGTTCGAGCTCTACAAAATGACAGCATTAATGATGCGATGTACCAGCTAATTTGTCATATTCTTCCTGAACACGGCGCTTACTGGAGTACCGCAAACCTGTCATGAGCCTTCACTAAATGTTATTCGGTGTAGTCGCCAGTTTTCTGGGAGCGACCTTTCAGGCGCTTAATTACACACTGACTCAAAGTTGCCAGCAGAAATACAACATCGATGGTGTGAAACTGCTGGTGGCTGTGCATATTTGCATGGGTATTCTGGCTCTTTTCCCGGCTATCATTTTCGGATACTGGAGGCTGTTAGAGTTTAGTTTAGCCTGGGATTTCTTTAAGATTAATGCGCCATACCTGATTGCCCAGTATATGCTGATAGCAGCGATCAGAAAGAGCGATGCCTCAATAGCATCTCCTCTGCTGGCTCTTAAAATCCCAGTACTCGCGCTAATATCCGTACTGTTTTTTGATGCAGAGTTTAACCTTATTCAGGGTGTTTCTATTTCGCTGATTCTGGCGCTTGGTTGGTACTTCTCTTCCATGTCAGGGAAGATAGATATCACGCCTTTGATATTAGTTCTTTCCGCCAGCTTTTTTTATAGCCTGTCAGATTTGGCCATTGCGGAGCTATCACATAACCTTATCGACGCGTCGCCAATAGCTCAGTCTTTTGCGACGATAAGTGTGAACTACCTGGTGGTTGGTGCCTTAAGTCTCCCGTTAATGAAACCTATGAAAGTCAGTTTTAAAATGGCTTATCAGGCCAAATGGGTCGCTTTAGCATGGTTTGTTGCGGTGATATTCCTGATTATCGGATTTAATGTTTCTGGTGTTGTATCCGGAAATGTTGTCCAGTCACTGCGAGGAGTCATTGGGGTTATTCTGGCTTACCTCTTCTTCCGCCATCAAATTAACCAGCCAGCATCGATTTGGCGTAAAAAGCTGATTGCTGCTGCTGGGATGTTTGCTGCGGTTGGGCTTTTTTATCTATAAACTCGGACCTAAGAAATAGCCCCGTATAGTCAGCGGGGCTAATCATTACTGTATGATAAATGCTTCTTTGTGGTCGAAGTTATGCTGCTTCTTTTTGTCCAAGGTTTCTAAGATCTTTCATTGTTTCAGCGTAACTCTTTTCTTTGCCAAACAAGCCAGCCGTTCCAAGAATGAAATACTCCATCTTATCTTGCAGTCTTTCGATAACTTGTGGGCTGATCGCGCCATCGATAGCAAGTTTTGTGTTTGTACCTTTAGCTTCGATCATCTCGATGATTCGATCGATTCGGTTATATGCGTTATCGATAAATGCCTGACCTGCAAACCCTGGGTTTACAGACATAATAAGAATCACGTCAGTCACATCCAGCACATCTTCAATCGCGCTCAGTGGCGTACCCGGATTAATAGCCAGACCAGATTTGATACCTTTAGCCTGAATATTTCCAAGGGTACGGTGAAGATGAGGTGGCGCTTCCGCGTGCACATACATTAGCTTTGGACCTAAAGAGGCAAACAGATCAATAAACTGGTCTGGGTCAGATAGCATCAAATGAACATCGTAATCAATGTTTGTCAGGTTTCGGATTGCCTTGATATCTTCAGGGCCTAATGCAAAGTTTGGTACAAAATGGCCATCCATAACATCAATATGCAGCATATCTACGTCTGCTTTTTCCAGCTCTTTTAACTCTTCAGCAAGTTTAGAAAAGTCGACGCACATCATCGACGGGCAAAACTTAGGCATGTTGTAACTCCTCGATTTCTTTAATCTGATCGATACGGTTTTGGTGGCGGCCACCTTCAAACCCTGCGTTTAACCAGCTATCGATAATCATTTTCGCCAGCTCGATACCTACAACGCGGGAACCAAATGACAGAATATTGGTGTTGTTGTGCTCTTTTGAGAGCGCAGCAGTATAAGGGTCGCTGCAAACGACAGCTCGGATGCCCGGCACTTTGTTGGCTGCTAATGAAATGCCAACACCTGTACCACAGATAAGAACACCAAGATCAACGTCTTCTTTTACCACTGCATTTGCTACCGCTAAACCATATTGCGGGTAGTCGGTTCTCTCTGCAGATTGCGCGCCCAGATCGATAACCTGAATACCTTTGCTTTCTAAGTGACTGATAACCAGTTCTTTGTGCTCAATACCTACGTGATCACAACCAATCGCAATTCTCATATCTCTTACTCACTAATGAACGAATTTATGAAAAGTTTACAATAAAATTCACAATAGTAAATAAATAAAATACACGAAATTGCTCGAAAGCATAATAAGCTGTTGTAATTAAAGATAATAAAAGTTCACAAATTAATTTACCGACATAAAAAGTACACAAAAAGATTATTTTTGTGATCTGTGTTGGAGTAAAAAGGAAGATCTTGGGCTAATTTAATAAGCAGTTAATCAACAAACATGAAACAGAGGATAACCATGTCATATGCGATGATTGCCGAAGAGTTGGTGGGCTCATTAGGCGGAAAAGATAACATCATCTCTGTTGCACACTGTGCAACGAGATTACGAGTGATGGTGGCTGATGAAAGCAAGATTGATAAAGAAAGCATCGAGGAAACAGATAAAGTAAAAGGTGCTTTCTTTAACAGCGGCCAGTATCAGATTATTTTTGGAACAGGTACGGTAAACCGCGTATTTGAAGCGGTAGAAAGCCTGAATCTTTCTACTTCAAGCAAGTCGGAGATGAAGCAGGTAACAGGAGAGCAGGGTACAGCGCTGCAACGTGCGATTCGTACTTTCAGTGATGTATTTGTTCCTCTTATTCCGGCACTGGTTGCTACGGGTCTGTTTATGGGGCTGCGTGGCCTGATTACTCGTCCGGAAGTACTGGCAGTATTTGGCCTGACTCCAGACGCTATATCAGCAAACTTCATCCTTTATACACAAATCCTAACTGATACAGCATTTATTTTCTTACCAGCGATGGTGGCATGGTCTGCCAGCCGAGTGTTTGGAGGTACGCCCCTTATTGGCTTAGTGCTTGGTCTGATGTTGGTTTCCCCAGCACTACCGAATGCCTGGGCCGTCGGTTTTGGTGAAGCAGAAGCGTTACTCTTCTTTGGCTTCATTCCGGTAGTAGGTTATCAGGGCTCTGTTATCCCGGCATTTATTGCGGGCTGGATGACAGCGAAGCTAGAGCGCCGTATTCGTGCAGTTATGCCTGAAGCGTTTGATCTGGTATTGACCCCATTCCTGACTCTGCTTGTTATGAGTGTGGTATCTCTACTGGTTATCGGTCCTATCTTCCATGCGTTTGAAGTAGCAATGGTTGACGCGACAACTTATCTGCTAGAGCTTCCGTTTGGTCTAAGTGGTCTGTTTATTGGTTTTGTTTGGGACCTGATTGTTGTTACTGGTGTTCACCACGTATTTAACCTTCTTGAAATCCAGCTACTGGCTAACGAAGGCAGTAACGTATTCAACGGACTAATCACTGGTGCGATTTCGGCTCAGGGTGCAGCGTGTCTTGCAGTTGGTATCAAAACTCAGAGCAAGAAGCTAAAAGCACTTTGTTTCCCATCAACAGTATCTGCGTTTCTTGGCATTATCGAACCAGCAATCTTCGGTGTGAACCTGAGATACTACCGCCCATTCGTATTCGCTCTGGTTGGTGGTGCGCTAGGTGGCTTCACAGCACAAATGGTAGGACTGGCAGCAAGCGGCATGGCCGTAACAGTAATCCCGGGCACACTGCTTTACCTTGATGGTCAGCTAATGTCTTACTTCCTGGTACATGCTGTGAGCTGTGGTGTTGCATTCGGTCTGACTTACATGTTTGGTTTCAGCGACAAGATGCTGGAAAAGAAATAACAGGTAAAACAGGCAATTAATAAAAGCCCCTGACTGAAGGGGCTTTGGAGTTTTTGATGAATAAATCGAATATGACAAAAGATCAGCAATATATTAACGATATCCTCGCTATTTCCCTTAATCATGCGTCGAACATGGGGGATGACCACCATCGTCCTCAATGGCACTTCTCTCCGCTTTTTGGCTTACTCAATGACCCAAATGGTCTTGCTTACTTTAATGGTGAATACCACCTGTTTTATCAGTGGAATCCAAAAGCCTGTGCCCATGGTGCAAAGGCGTGGGGACATGCGACCAGTAAAGATATGATTAACTGGACACATCAACCTTTAGCTTTAGCTCCTACTGAAGGCTTTGAAACTCACGGGTGTTACTCAGGTTCTGGCCTGGTTGTTGATGACAAGTTAGAGCTGTTCTACACCGGGAACGTTAAATACGCAGATGGTGGACGGACGGCTTATCAGTGTCGCGCAACTCTTGAAAAAGAGGGGCAGGTGGAGAAGCAAGGTATTGTCCTTGAGCTACCGGAAGGATACAGCGGCCATGTGCGAGATCCGAAGGTATGGAAACATGAAGATTTGTACTACATGGTTCTGGGAGCAGAGGACCTGAATTACAAAGGACAGGTTCTTCTTTATTCATCTGCCGATCTGAATCAGTGGGCATTGGTTGGAGAAGTATTTGGTGATGGTAACAACGGCTACCAGTCTGATGACTTTATGCTTGAATGCCCGGATTTATTCCCGCTAGGAGGTAAGCATGTTCTTGTCTCTTGTCCAAAAAACTGGGTAGATAAAGAGGGCATAAAAACGGAAACCTTCGACGTGACCTACCATGTGGGTAACCTTGATCATTCTAATGCCGGGTTTGAACACGGTGAAGGTACATTGATGGATCATGGTTTTGATTTCTATGCTCCGCAGACAATGGAAGATGAAGAAGGGCGCAGAATCATTTTTGGCTGGATGGGTAAGCCTGATGAGTTTGAAGCTTATCAACCAACCATTGAATCTGGCTGGATTCATCAGATGACCTGTCCGAGAGAGCTGATTCTAAAAGACGACAAAGTTTTACAAAAGCCTGCTAAAGAATTGGAAAATCTGCGTCAGAATTTGCAGGAGTTCCAGGCAGAAACTATCGAACTGGACGGCTTATCAGCAGAGCTCTATCTGCCAGATCTAACCGGTATCTCAATGACGATAGATGTTGCAGATGATTTCCGAATTAGTACTTCGGAAGTTGGTTTAGAAACATGCCGTAAAAACCTTAAAACCGGAGAGTGGGAAATGATTCTATGGGAAGGTGATGTGACTTCTCTACGAGTACTTCGAGACCACTCTTGTGTTGAAGTCTTCATAAACGAAGGTGAAGCTGTTTCGACCTCTCGATTCTTTGGTAAAGCGATCGATAACCAGCAAAAAGCAGGCTTGGTACTTAGCAGCAAGCCTGCTGTGGCCGGTTCTCACTGGCAATTAATTTAAAACAGTATGGCGGCCTCGTGCCGCCATCATGACGAACAGGTACTCTCTATGTATAATGAACCGATTGTTTCACAAGGAATGTTATTGTCTGTGGATGTCAATCAAGTAATACCCAATATACGTATGCGTATGCCTTCGCTAACACGTACCGAACAGTCTATTGCGGAAAGCTTTCTCAAACCTCATTTCCTGCAAAAATCAACGTCAATTAAAGAAGTGGCCGAACGTCTTGGCGTATCAACTGCGTTGATTGTAAAAGTATCAAAAAAGCTGGGTTTTAGTGGGTTTAAGCAGTTAAAAGATGCGTTAAATGCTCATAAAGGCTCTGAAACCTATGCGCCTAGTGAACAGCTTCAACCAGATGACAACTGCGAACAGATAGTGACAAAGGTTCTGCAAAACTCGATTAATGCGCTAACCGAAATCCTGAACTTTGTTGATGCTAAAATGGTGAGTGCAGCAGCAGATGCCATCGTAAAAGGCAAGAACATTGAGTTGTTTGCGGTGGGTGGTTCAACCATCATCTGTGAAGATTTCCAGCATAAGCTATTAAGGTTTGGTATCAGAGCTTCGGTACCAAGAGACAGACACTTAATGTTGATGTCTGCAAGTGTGCTCTCTGAAGAAGACGTAGTGCTGGTGGTTTCTCACTCCGGTCAAACAGTGGATTTGATGGATGCGGTACGCGTGGCAAAGCAGTCTGGCGCAACAATCATCTCGATAACCAATAACTTCCATGCCGAGCTTTCTCAGCTTTCTGACTACCCGCTATATGCCCCGGCATCTCCGGAGCCACTGTTGGGTAAAAACGGCATCGCCCGTTTGGTTAAGCTAGCGATGATAGACAGCTTGTATGTGACGATTGCCAGTAAGATCCCAGACAAAGTTGAAGGCAATTTGGACAAAACAACTAAGGCAGTTGAAACACTGCACCGTTGATAACGGTGCAGTGGGGTAGTTCTTTAGGTATAACGTTATTGGACAAAAATCAGTTACGGAAAACTAAATATTAGCAAATCATAGATAACTACAAATATGGAGGGTCTAGTCGCAAATTAGCAGACTAATCATTTCTTTCCGCTCGCTGTTTTAGCAGTGCTTTCATCCCCTGGAGCTCAGCTCTGAGCTCATTCATCTTCTCCAAATAAAAATAAAAACCTATAAAACAAATAGTTAATTTCAATTTGATTGATATTTTGGGTGGTTACCAAAAGTTAACTAATTGCACTAGAAATGTAGGTAACCATAATAAACCGCAAGAGAGCGAAATCATTGGTCGCTCTGTAAAACAGTCAAACATTGAAGGGTCAATATTATGAGTAACGTTCTAATCATCAACGCACACGAGCCATCACCATTTTCTGAAGGCAAGCTAAATGCTGCTTTGGTCGAGAAAGCTCGAGTCCATTTAGAATCAAAGGGTCACGAAATTCGTGTGGTAACAATGCAGGATGACATTATAGTTGATGAACAACTTGCGAACTTTGAGTGGGCAGACCGAGTCATTCTTCAGTCGCCTGTTAACTGGATGACGATTCCATGGTCTTTCAAGAAATACATGGATGACGTGTTCACGGCTGGTATGGGTGGTGCGCTATGTGCGTTTGATGGCCGAACGCCAGAGGAACCAAAGAAAAATTACGGCACAGGTGGTACTCGTACAAATACAAAATACATGTTCTCTTTCACGTTTAACGCTCCAGAAGAGTCATTTAATGATGGTAGCGAGTATCTATTCCAAGGCCGTGGTGTTGATGACCTGATGTTCCACATGCACGCAAACTTCCGTTTCTTCGGCATGTCTGCCCAGCCAACCTTTGCTTGCTATGACGTCATGAAAAACGCGGACATTGAAAATGACTTTGCTCGCTTTGAAGCGCACCTAGACGCTAATTTCTAAGCAGATAGTTATGAACCATTTCATAAGATTGCCTGGAAACATCTGAGTGAGCGATAATTAAAACCATAGAGAAGAAAACACGACTTAAAGCACGGTTTAACAACAAGATGACAGTGCTTCAAGTAAGGAGTGATTGTGAACAGTACAATTAAACTCGACATCATTAGTGATGTCGTCTGCCCATGGTGCATCATTGGTTACAACCATTTAAAGGCTGCGATTCAACAGCTTGGCATCGAAGATCTTATCGAAATCGAGTGGCAGCCTTTCGAGTTGAATCCTGATATGCCTGCTGAAGGTGAAAATCTTCGTCAACATGTTGCCCGTAAATATGGCAGTACCGCAGAAGAGAGTAAAAGTGCACGTATTCGTATCGCTGACATAGGTGCTGAGCATGGCTTTGAGTTTCACTACTTTGATGACATGAAAATGGTGAACACGCTTGACGCACATGTTCTGCTGGATTACGCCAAAAACATCGGTAAGCAGACTGAACTAAAAGTACGCCTATTTACCGCATTTTTTAGTGAACAGAAAGATGTCTCAGATCGTGAGGTGCTAAAGCAAGAACTTATCTCTGTAGGTCTTGATGCTGAAGAAGGCATGCGTTGGTTAGGTGATGTGCAGCGACGCAGCGCGATACGTAACATGGAGAGTCAATGGCAAAAATTGGGCGTTTCTAGTGTACCAACGGTGATTTTTAACCGTGAATCTGGCGTTTCTGGTGCACACTCGGTTGAGGGTTATAAGCAGATCTTAACTGAGCTGATCGCTAAGGCTGAAGACGAATAGCACACTTCGTTTTTGATTCTTACTGATCAGATGCTGAGTTTCTGAACTAGGTTACTAAAAGTATACTAGTTGCAACTCACCTCATCGTGTCTTACTTTTTAAAAACTTAGTAGTGAGATTAATCCAAGGAGCTGAGATGGCATACTCACAAAAACTCAAAGCGGGTGACACTTTTCCTACACTAGAAGCAACCACATTGGATGGAGAAAAAGTCCGGCTAGGCCAGCCTCAAGGTGACGCAACCTGGCAAGCTGTGTTTGTCTATCGTGGCCAGCATTGTCCGCTTTGCACTAAATATCTCAATGAAATTGAGATTTATAAACAGGCCTTTAGTGATGCGGGCGTCGATATTCTGGCTGTGTCAGGTGATTCGAAACAACAACTAGAGCAGCATCTGGAAAAACTCGATATCAGTTTTCCCATCGCTTATGGTCTAACTGAGCAACAAATGAAGGCGTTGGGGCTTTACGTTTCTCTACCACGCTCTGAAGCGGAGACCGACCATAACTTTGCAGAGCCGGGGTTGTTTGTCGTCAATGAACATGGCAACTTACACGTAGTTGATCTATCCAATAACCCATTTGTAAGACCAGAGCTCGGCGCACTGACCCGAGGTTTAGCATGGATACGTAATCCAGACAACCACTACCCTATCCGTGGCACGCTAGACTACTGAGTCCCCAGCTCGAAATGTATAAAGGCAACCGTATTGGGTTGCCTTATTTCAGAGGAGTGAGTGATGATTGTTGCTCACGCTATCTAAGCTGCACATTGTTACTTTCAGACCATTTTCTCAGCTCATCAAGAATCGTTAGTGCACTGCGCCCAAACTCCGTTAGTTCGTAACTGACTGCCAGTGGCTTTTCATTGAGTACACGACGTATCACCATATTTTCACTTTCTAACTCTTTTAGGCGCTGGTCGACCATCTTCTTACTTGCACCGCCCAACATTCTTGAAAGATCATTAAATCTCACAGGGCCATCTTTCAGGTGGTAGATGATTGAGCCTTTCCATTTTGAACCCAAAATCCTCATACCTTTTTCTATCGCACATGGCTCGGTACAAGCATCGACAACGCTCTTTCGCCCTTTTAGATCAACTTCTACTTTTGCTTTCATACAGCCTCACCAATTAAGAAACTAGGTAGTAGCGGTTTCGCTTAGTATCATGGAACCACAGCTATTTGATTTATGTTCTGCGTTATAGTGCCACTACACATCGGTTGGATTGAGTTTATCGCCAACGGTCATCTAGCGGTATATATTAGTTACCTGAAAGTTGATTACAATTAGTATACTTTTAGTAACCTAGCCATATAAGGTGAGAAACAAGCGTGATAGCTTGCCTTTGGGGCATTTTCGTATTCTACCCTCACCAGAACACCTCTGGCATCAAGCAGGCACTACCGGCGAAGCACCGCGATCCATCGCCCTAAGTTTAACAAGCTGGTTAGCGATGCAGCGACATAGGTCAGCGCCGCCGCCTTGAGAATTTTCTCCGCGTGCTTCAGGTCACCGTCGTGCAGATAGTTACCTTTCTTCAGGATTGGCAGTGCCTTACCATAACTTGCATCGAACTCAACCGGAAGGGTGAATAGGTGCACCAGGGTACCTAGTGCTATTGAAAGAATACCGATCACTATCATTAGAGCGCCCGCCTGTGGCAGGCGAGTTAGCATTAGAACAACAGGAGCTGCCACCAGCATCATGCCGGCAATACGTTCTCCGACCACGGCCGCCTTTACGAGTTTTTGCCGCGCTAAGAACAAGGATTCGCCACGTGAATCCTGAATGGCATGCCCCACTTCATGTGCGGCTACAGTCACTGCGGTAAGGGAGTACCCTGAATAATTGTCTGGTGTTAGACGCACAGCCTTTGCGACTGGATCATAGTGATCACCGATAGTGGTTTCTTCTACCTCGACGTCGCCTAGATCGAATTGGTCCAGCAGGTGGCGCGCAAGTTCCCCACCACTTCCCTGATTACGGTAGCGATCAGCCGGCTGCCTGTACTTTTCCATCACATGCTTGACCCACAGGCCCGGCAGGAATACGAACATCGCGATTATGAGTAATATGACTATCCAGAACATTTAAATCAGTATGAAATGAGCAAGTGGGTGACTAATAAACATTGTACGCATAGAAGTGAAAAGCAGACAAACTTTTAATCAACCAATCATAAGCGACTAAAAAATAATGTCAGGAAATAGAACAGTATTACCGCCTTTAGCAACTAAATCTCTCCTACGCTCTCCTCCTGATAGTGATAGAATCTTCGCATCAGAATTACCGAAAAACTAGGTATTTATAAAAATGTTTATCCATCATGTTAATGGCATCGACTGGCTGGTGATTACAGCTTTTGAAGAACTGAAAACAATGTTCATCGAAGACGCAGGTACGATCCCCTCTTACTTTTCTACCGACAGCGAACTGAGCCTGATTGATCAAGCCAGGCGTGCTTATGGATATTTGCCTGCACTCAGCGGCGTAATCACCGATACAGGCACGTTTCAAAGCCAGGATAATGAAGAAGATTTGAACCCACAGCTCGCCTGCCTGGTTGAGGGTCGAGGTCGGGTGTTTATCTATCACGGTGGCTATGTTGCATTTGTGGATGACGAGCAAACTTTTATCACCCGTTTGGGCTGAAAACTTTTCGGTCAGTTGAAACACTGCACCGCTGATTGCGGTGCAGTATTACTTTTACTTAAGATAAATTTCTAAACTTTTAGTAGTTGGGACATTTCCTCTCTTACCTGAGGAACAGTAAGCCCTACGATAATCTGGAAGCTATCACCGCTGCGTACCATGTTCACCGCACCTTGTTGCTGGAAATATGATGTCGACTGAACTAGCTCCGGCTCTTTCACTTTGATTCTTAATCGTGTTGCACAGTTAGTTAACAGAGCAATGTTTTCCTTTCCGCCAAGACCTTCCATAAATGCTGATGCCTGAGATAAATCGCTTGAAGCAGTTGCTGTCGTGTCGCTAGCTTTTGCCGCTTTGTAATCTGCTTTGGTGTAAAGCTTCGCTTCTGAATCATCACGTCCCGGTGTCATGATGTTGAACTTCAGGATCAGTGTTCTGAACAAGAAAAAGTAAATCGCTGTAAACGACAGGCCAATCACGATTTGAATTAGGTACGTACCAAAATGGTTCGCACCCAGAGGTAGCCAGTTTTGGAACACAAAGTCGATCAGACCAGTCTGGAAGTTACCAGAAACACCCAACATAAACGCCAGTGTCGCCATTGTTGCAGAAAGCAGAGCATGCAGAGCGAACAATGCTGGTGCGATAAACAGGAAGGTGAACTCGATTGGTTCAGTGATGCCAGTAAGAATAGCGGTCAAAGCTGCTCCAAGCACAAGGCCCATAACCATCTTCTTGTTTTCTTTTTTGGCAGCCGAGTACAGCGCTAATGCAATACCAGTACAACCAAATACCTTACCCATACCCGTTAGCATTAAACCACCTTGCGGGAATTGTTCTGTTAGTGGGGCTGAGTTTGCTGCGAACTCCTGCATATGGCTAATCCAATACGCAACAGTACCACCATCAACCGCGACAGGACCAAAGAACACTGGACCATAAACGAAGTGATGCAACCCGGTTGGGATCAGAATTCTCTCAAGGAAAGTAAATAGCCAGACACCAAAAGAGCCAGCGTTGACAAGGAAGGTTTGCAGACCATTGATACCATCCTGAATGCTTGGCCAGATAAAGCACGTCACAATAGCGATAGCAACCATAATAGGGAAGCTGATGATGACAACTAGAGGTGTTCCACCGAAAACCGCTGCCCAGTTTGGAAGTTTTTGCTCAAAATAGCGGTTGTGTACCCACACAGAAATACTTGCAACAAGAATGGCTCCAAGCAGGTTAGTATCCAGTGTTAGTATGCCTCCAACTTCTGTCAGACCACGCTCTCCTGCTACATAATTTACGCCAAAATCTGCTCCCCAAAATTGCAGTATGCCGCCAATGACATAGTTAAAAGTAATGTAGGAAACGAGAGTGGCAAGTACGGCTCTGCCAGAAGCGACTTTTGCAAGTGCAATTGGCAAGCCCACGGCAAAAATAAGCGACATATTTTTAAATACCGCAAGCGATGCCTGAAGCAGAATAGTAGAAACACTATGCCAGGTAGTGCCTGGAGTCGCCCATGGGAACAGGTCTTGGTTGAGGAGCATCACCGTCAGTCCAAGCAGCATACCTGCAGCGGGAAACAGAAGTACCGGGACAAACATCGCGGCTCCAAATCTTTGTATCACGTCTTTCATAAAAACCTCAGCTTTTGGTTTAGTTGTTTTGGCCTGTACAAAGACAGGCCGGATTTTAATTTTTATTTAGAAAATTGAGGTAGATAGGTGCTGTTTTCACTCAGCACCTCATCCACAATGGCAATAGCGGTAGGGACGTTTACCACGGTGCGGTTAAGGGTTAACGCATTGATCAGTTTCTGGCGATCACCCTCATACCAGGCATCCACAACCAGTTTTTCGTAACCCAACTGGCTCTCAATCATTGCCTTTTGGAAGGTTGGTATTTTTCCGACAGCAAACGCTTGAGGGCCGTCGCTAGTCAGAGCACACGGTACTTCAACCATGGCATCATCCTGTAGATTAGAAATAACCCCGTTGTTTGGAACAATGACCAGATAAGTGTCACCCATGTTGTAAGCAAGGGATGCGGCAACGCGAACCATGTAACGTCCATGTATGTCAGCATGCAGAGTTTCATTTGCCGTGGTACCAGCGTCGATAATGCGTTGATTGAGTTCAAATACGCGCTTTTCACGACCATTGATGACCTGACGGGCACGGGTGTTGCTGATGTCTTCTTTCGCCACCATTTTCTCTGGGTAGAGGTAGTATTGAAGATAGGTATTAGGCAGATACTCAGGATTGTCCTGCAGTAACACACGCATGTTCTTGAAAGTCGCCTGCCAAGAAGGGTCGTCGACGATTTCAGGATCTATTGCACTGATCCCTTCATTTAAGATGATGTTTTTGATTTCGTCAGTAAGATCCTGACCTTGTTTGTTCTTGATTTTGGTAAACCAGCCGTAGTGATTCAGACCAAAATACTCCGGCACCAGATCCCAGAACTCACAGCCAAGTATCTGTGCGTAGCTCACCATGATTGCTGCAGGCATATCACAGATATTCAGAATTCGTTTGTCTTCAGGAAACTCTCTATTCAGCGCTTCCGCAACGATAGCTGCTGGATTTGTGTAGTTAAGGATCCAGGCGTCTTTACTATAACTGCGTATTTCGTTAACCAGTTCAATCATGTCCCCAATGGAACGCAATCCATAAGCCATACCGCCAGCACCACAGGTCTCCTGACCAACACAGCCGTATGAAAGTGGAATTTGCTCATCTCGCTCGCGAGCACTTAAACCACCTGTTCGGATCTGAATAAAGAAAAAGTCAGAGTTGGAGAAAGCGATCTCTTTGTCTGTTGTGTAAATAAACTCTTCCACTTCTGGATACTTTTCACGAAGCAGAATTTCAGTCGCTTTAGCGTTTGATTCCTGACGCTCCGCATCAATATCGTAAAAGACCACTCGCTTTAGCGGAAAGGTATCCTTCTCTGCAATTAAACTGTTCATCATGCCTAGTGTGTAAGTGCTGCCAGCACCAACAACGGTCAGGTGTTGTCTTTTCATAATCTCTATAACCTCATCTATTGATGTTTTAAATGTATCTTAAAAGTATCTTTAGTAGAATACATACTAGATACCTGGATCTAGGTTAAGTGATCTAGATCTCTGTGTTATGAAGTTAAAGTATTCTAAATGTATTATTGATCACAGGTTTTGCTATGATACTTTTGACTTTAAAAGGAGCAAAGATGAATAAACCGCGTTACCTTCAGATAGCGGAGCAGCTAATTGATCAGATAAGCAGTGGAGAGCTGGCTGGTGGTTCTATTCTTCCTACCGAGGGAGAATTACAGGAGAGGTTTGGTGTAAGCCGGGTTACCATCAGAAAATCGATGAAGATTCTGGTAGAAAAGGATTTGCTGTATAGAAAGCGGGGCAGTGGTACTTATGTCAAACCGCCAAAGGCGACTCACAATGCTATCCAGCTCAGCGGCTTTGTCGAGGAAGTATCGAAACAGGGTAAAGAACCGAGTTCTAAGATTATTACTTTTGAATTAGTTGAGAGCGATACCATCATTGCCGAGAAGCTGGGAATAATAGAAGGTGACGAGGTCTACTCCATTCGGCGTTTAAGGTTGATTGATGGTGAACCTGAGATCCTTGAACACACTTATATGCCAGTAAATATGTTTCCGGACTTGAGTATTGGCGCAATGCGCAGCTCAAAATATGAGTACATAGAGAAAACCAAGGGTTTAAAAATCCAGCTTTCTCGCCAGTCTGCCAGACCAGAGATACTGGCTAACCCCATCGCTAAAGAGTTGAATGTAGAAGAAGGCTACCCGGTTATTAGGGTGGACTCTACAGGTGAACTGGACGATGGAAGAGTTTTCGAGTATTCCATTCATTACTTCCGACTAAACCAATATAGCTTTGATTATGTCGCATATCGGGCAATGAATTAGGGTTAAACAAGATTGCACCGTTGATACCTGATAGAGCACCTTTTAGAGTCGAGGTTATTTGGAAGCTAGATATTGGTGACCAGTGTTGGTGACTTAAATCACAGAAAAATCGAACGACAATCAGATAATACGCTTTTGCTATTTTTTGTATTTTTAACGGGAAAAAAATGAAAACAGAAAAAGAAAAGATGTTGGCGGGTGAGCCATATCAGGCTTGGGATGATGAACTTTATGCAGAACGAGTAAATTGCCGCAGAGTGATGCAGAAGCTGAACAACAGCCTGCCTGATTCTGATGAGTGGAAACAGGCTATGCAGGAGTTGATGCCAAATGCGGGGGAGGGGCTTTATCTGGAACCTCCTTTTCGATGTGACTATGGCAGCAACATTATTGCCGGGAAGAACTTCTACGCTAACTTTAACTGTGTTGTTCTTGATGTAAATACGGTTGAGATTGGTGATAACGTGCTGTTTGCACCGAATGTGCAGGTTTATACAGCTGGTCACCCTCTTGATGTAAAAGGTCGCGTAGAGGAAGGTGTTGAGTTTGGCCTGCCAATTAAGATTGGTAACAATGTTTGGGTTGGCGGCGGGGCTATCATCTGTCCAGGTGTCACCATTGGTGATAATGCTGTGATTGGTGCTGGTGCTGTGGTAACCAAAGATGTTCCTGCTAATGTTTTGGCGGCAGGAAATCCGTGTCGTGTGATCAGACCGATAGAAAATTAAACAATTTCACTCTGTGATTGTGAGTGTGATTAGTGATAAAATCTACAAATAGCGAGTGAGCATACAGTTCCTCGCTATTTTTTATTAATACCTATAAAACAGCATAAAAATCAACGTCAACAGGCTGATAAGTAACATATAAGATGGATGTTAAATAGTGAAAAAAATTATCAGCTTCGCCTTTGCAATGGTTGCTTTTAACCTACATGCTACCCCGATGATCGATGCCCATATCTATGAACAAGCTAAGCAGACTGAAGAGTTAAACTGTGAGAGCTGCGCTGAAGTTGCTTCTGCAATCTTATCAATGCATGAGAGGCTTTGCGGCGTTGCTCTTGATGAAAGCAGCTACATAGAGGTTAAAAATAGCCATATCTACGATTATGCGCTGAAGGAAGTCAGCGTACTTTCCGAGGATAAACAACAAGAAACCTTTATTCTGGCACTACAGAAAGGTGCAAACTGTGTCGATGAGTTGAACTGGGAAGAAAGAACCGCTTTTTACTACAAAAGGCTTTCCCGAGCTAACAAAAAACCGAAGCGTTCACTGTTGTTTTGGCATGATGACGAAGGTGAGTAAAGCATTTTAGTACTTAACATCAAGCTGTTATTTACATCATTCAATCGAGAACAAAGAGTATGAAGACGTTGCTCTATTCGCTACCGGCATTACTGGTGAGCTTGACGGCCACTGCCGAATGGCAAAATCCGGTAGACCGTTACAAGAACGAATACAAAAATCATCAATCCGCTACCTGCCCAATCCCCGATGACGGGATTCAGCACTTTGTTTACTTTGCTATAGATCGTGACTCCATCCATGACCACCCGTTATTAACTCACAATCGGTTTTCAGGTGCGCAAATTATGTACCCCTGGGCAAAACTTGAGCCCAGAAAAGGAGAATATGATTTTTCACTGGTAAGGGAAGATTACAATTACCTGAAGTCTCATGGCAAAAAACTGTTTATTCAGCTTCAGGATGCGACCTTCTTTGCACAGAACAAAGGTGTGCCTGACTATCTGTTTTCAGATGAGTTTGATGGTGGTGCGATTCGCCAGCTGACCGATGAAGGTGAGCCAGAAGGATGGGTTGCGAAACGCTGGAACGAAAAGGTCAGGGAACGCTTTGCTCTTCTGATACAAGCTCTGGGACAGGAGTTTGATGGTCGAATCGAAGGAATCAACTTACAGGAAACTGCGATTGGTGTTTCAAAGAAAAACGATCCGAGCTTTAGTGAAGAGAAATACCTGACTGGGTTGAAGGCAAACATGCGAGTTTTGAAGCGCGCTTTTCCAAATTCAACGGCAATGCAGTATGCGAACTTTGTAAATGGTGAGTGGTTGCCCTGGGAAGACAAAGGCTACCTAAAGAGCCTGTATCAGTATGGTGAGGAGATTGGTGTTGCAATGGGGGCTCCGGATCTCATGATGCGTCGTCGGGGTCAACTTAATCACGCACTTGCGATGATGCACGAGAATGAGTTCACCGTTCCTTTAGGCATCGCTGTTCAGGATGGTAACTATATAGGAAAAACGGGAACAACCTCGGTGGTTGAAAGTCGCGATAACATTGTTCCTATGTTGCACTCTTTTGCTAAAGCGTTTTTAGGTGTCGATTATATGTTTTGGGTTAATCAGGAACCTTACTTCGAGCAGGATGTACTGTCTTGTTTCAATAAGAAATAGCTAGGGTCAACAGACCCTAATCAAGGAACTGTGCCTTAGCAAACAAAAATAGAAAGTAACTCAGGCTTGTCCATCAAAAAGTTCACTATACTGATCAATGTAATTCCTGAAGATGTTCCATTTCTTATCATAAGCTTAGGTTAGCGCAACACGCGCTGACCTAATTCATGGAAGCAAGAAGGTGTTTGTATGGTATTAGTCAAACATTTGATACTGGATGTCCTTAAGCCTCATCAGCCCACAGCTATAGAGTTTTGCTGCAAACTTGCGGAGGTTGGTGATGATTATGCGGTGAGTTTATCTGTACTTGAAGTTGACCAGGAGACAGAGACTGTCGAAGTCTCGATAGAAGGGAATAATCTCGACTTCGAAGCAATACAGGATGCGATTACTCAAATGAGTAGCTCGCTGCACAGCGTTGACGTTGTGGAAGTGCGAAACGAAAACCCTGATATTGGGACTTAATCACTCACTTAAATACGCGCAGTTAGATTTAATTACTCGCAGTTAGATAAGGAGTGAACTTGCTGCAACCTTTTCATCAAATCCGTTTTTATCTGCAAATCACCAACTCTCAGGGGATCATGCGGAGGTATTTTGTCGTTAACGGCTTTGACGGTGCGCTTACCATGTTAGGCATTATTATCGGTTTTCTCTTTAGCCCACCTGCAAACATGAATGTCATTATTAATGCTTGTATGGGGGCGACGATAGCCCTTGCAGTAAGTGGTACCAGCAGTGCATACGTAAGTGAACAGGCAGAACTCCGTTTAACACTGACCAAGTTACAGGGAGCAATGCTAACCAAACTGAATAAAGGTGCTCATGCTGAAGCTGCTCGCTGGGTGCCTGTATTAATTGCTTTAGTAAATGGCTCTGCACCACTAATGATATCTTTACTGATCATCAGCCCGTTGTGGCTGTCCAGTCAGGGTGTCAGCCTGTTTATTCCGCCACTTCAGGTTGCAGTGCTGGTGGCCACCCTGATTATCTTTTTGTTAGGTGTTTTTCTTGGTCGACTATCTGGGGAAACCTGGATAAAAAGCGGCTTTAAAACTCTTATAATAGCCGCGCTTACTATGTCTTTGATTTATCTTTTCACAAGCTGAAATGACGTATCTTAACCAACAACAGATAACACAGGTTTTTGCGCACCTAATCCAGCGCCCGTGTATTTAAGAAGTAAAGCATAAGAAGCAGTGCGCAACCTGCACCAGTGAGACAGAAGAAGAATGCACTGTGATAGCTGAAGTATTCTCCCGCAATACCTATAGACATACTGGCTACTAACATACTTACCTGAAGCATGTTGGTGAACAACGTAGAAGCGAAACCGAGTCGGTCTCTCATCAGGTTCTGTAATACCACCATGCCCAACGTGGCACTTAAACCAATAAAAATACCATTTAATAGCTGAGCAGCCGCAAGCACCCAAAACTCGGTTGCACTGAGGACGACGATATAGAATAAGCTGGCGAAACCTAGCCCTATAGAAAGCATTTTTGCAGCACCGTATCTGGCTGCCAGTGTTCCGGCATTCATCATGACTGGGATCTCGCACAAGGCCGCAATACCAAACAGGAAGCCTAATTTGCTTGCGTCTATCATTAACTCCTGAGAGAGATAAAGTGGCATGCTATTGATATAAAGTTGGTTTGCGGAAAACATCATAACCAGTGTCACGCAGTACAATAAGATATTGCGATCAAGCTTGTTGTTCGTGTCCTTAGCTTCCATTTGAGAGGAGGATGCTTTAGCCGACTCGCCATTTGGGATAAACAGAGCCACGATGGTCATGCAAATGGAAGTCATTGCTGCGGATGTCAAAAAAGAAACGCCAAAGCCGAAGTTACCTTTAAGGATAAAAGCGATAGGTGGCCCAAACACCCAGGCTATTGCAATGCCCGCTCTCATGGTCGCAACAAATGAAGTACTGTTCTTTAAGTGTTTATCACCATACTCTCTGCCCAGAGCAAATAACTGACCAGAAGCGGCACCACTAACGCTGCCAAAAATGACCGCTATGGTAACAGCAATGTAATACTCACGTATCCATGAAAAACTGCTAACGGTGATCAGATAGCATCCAAATGCGGTTAATAAAATCTTCTTTCTCGGCCAGCCTTTGTCAGAACGGTTAGCAATAATTTGAGAGACAACGACAGAACTGCAAACTGCCAGAGCCATATACAAACTCAGCATCGCTGGCTTTGCGCCAAGTGCTTCAATGATAAAAAGGCTGGACAGGGGATAGAAAAAGGAACTGGAAGCTCCAGAAAGAAACGCTGTAAAGATAAATAGCAGCGCAGTTTTGTCTCTGTACACAATACTCACCAAAAAAGCCGGAAATCTCCGGCCGAATAAAAAGAACGCATAGTGTACAGATATCCTTCAGGATTTGAAGGAAGGATTCGCTTACTTAGCCCACTCTTTACGTGTTGGTTCACCGTACATATTTTCAAATCCTGGGATGTTCTTTTCCCACACCGGAATATCTTCCCCGATATGTTTGCGAACTGCCTCTAGGAACAGTCTGGTACGAACAGGCATATCTCGGTGCGGATAAACAGCATAAAGCGGGTTAAACTCTGGAAGCTTTAAATCGGTAAGAATAGGAACCAGCTTTCCTGACGTAATTTCATCAGTGATGTGCGAGGCCATGTTAAGGCAGAATATCTCGCCATTAAGGGCTTTGTTCATAACAAGGCTGATATCGTTACTATAGAAAACAAAGTTCATTGGTTCACTCTGAACCTGATTGTTCTCATCCACATAGGTGAGTGATTTTGACCTGAAGTTATCTGCGGCATAACCTCCAGCAGGAAGTTTCTTTAAATCTTCTATCGACTTAGGTTCTCCGTATTTCTTCAGGAACGATGGCGAGGCTAACAAAATTGGTCGATTTCTGGCAACTTTACGTGCAACAAGTGATGAGTCCTGTAAATCACCAGAGCGAAAAGCAATGTCGAAACCTTCCCCTACGATATCAACGATTCTGTTGTCGGCCCTGAGCTCAATAACAATTTCAGGGTATTCTCTCTGGAAGTCGTCAATGATGCTGCTCAAGACAGAACGCGCTACTGACGTGACGGTCGTGACTTTGAGCAACCCTTTTGGCGCTTCGTGAAAGTTATGTGCCGCTTCTATTGTCTGTCGGAGGTTTTCGCGAAGTACTTCCGCTCTTCTTCTTACTTCCTCACCAGCAGAGGTGAGTGAAAAAGATCGAGTTGTTCGATTCATCAATCTTACATCTAGCTCTTCTTCTAACTTAGCAACCTGCTTGGACACAACAGAGCGATCCATAAGCCTTAACTCAGCCGCTTTTGCGTAAGAACCTCGTTCAACAACATCAAGAAACAATAACAAACGACTCGTAAGATCCACAGTATTACTCCTGGCATTAGGCTATATAGCACAAGTAGTTTTCGCTATTTGTACATCAAAGAATGAACGCTCATATTGATTAAGCGAATGACATTCGGTCACGCAGAATGATATATGGGCTAAAGCATGGAACTTAAACCCTAACATTCAGAATGTTGATGGAAGAACTATCTCAACTCCCTATTTGAAGGTAGTTAGTTGCTTAGCTGGCAAACGCTTACTCTTTTGTTTTCATCCACTCAATAAACTGTTTTTCGGGCATCGGTTTAGCAAAGTGGTAGCCCTGCATTGAGTTGATTTTTTTCTGCTTGAAATAGTCGACCTGTTCCTGAATTTCAACACCTTCTGCAACCACCTTATACTTCATATGGTTTGCGAGGGCGATAATGGTATCAACGATACCTGTTCCCACTTTTTTCTGGAGCATATTGTCGACGAAGCTCTTGTCTATCTTGAGCTCGTCAATTGGAAAAGTTTGTAAGTAAGCCAGTGACGAGTAGCCAGTACCAAAGTCATCAATGGAGAGGTCAAAGCCTAACGATTTCAACGAAGTCATTTGTTTTTCTACCGAACTGATATCTTCGATCAGCATACTCTCTGTTAGCTCAAGCGTTATCTGCTGAGGAAGGACTTTTTGCTTGCTAAACAACTGACGCAGTTCGCAAACAAAAGCCGTGTTCTTAAACTGTTCTGCACTTACATTGATCGAGAGTTTGAATTTAGGATTAAGCTCGACCTGACTACTGAGTTTGTTGAGTAGCTGGCAAGTATCTTCAACCACGATCTTCTGTAGTCCATCGATAATGCCGACTTCTTCAGCAATCGCAATAAACTCAACAGGGGATACTGGCCCTTTTGCTGGATGGAACCAGCGTACCAGCGCTTCTGCGCCGATGATGTCGCCATTTATGGAGACTTTAGGCTGAAAATGGGTCTCTATTTCCCGGTTTTTAATTGCACTCTCCAGATCACTTTCGAGCTCAATTCTTCTTTTTAACGACTCATGTAATCTTGGATCGAAGAAGCAAATACGTTGTTCACTGTTTCTCTTCGCTGAATACATGGCAGTATCAGCCCGCATTAATACTTCGTCGGCATGAGTTTCTTCCGAACCAATCAGTGTAATCCCGATGCTTGCTTCAATCTGTAAGTCTCGGTTGCCAACGTTGAAGGGCAAATCCAGTGTATTTAGGATCTCTTGCGCCATATTGGTTGCAAGTAATGAAATCTCTTCTTCATCGTCTGAATGCTGAGACATGAGAATGACAAACTCATCTCCCCCAATTCTGCAAACTGTCTCGGTTGTTGAGGGTTGTGAGCTGAGTCGTTGGCCAACCTCAGTCAGTAAGATATCGCCAACAGAGTGGCCCATAGAATCATTGATACTCTTAAAGTTATCAAAATCCAGATAAAGCAGTGCACCAACTAGTTGGTTATCAGCTTTTGCGTTCATCACGTTTTGAAGCTTTTCTAATAGAAAACGTCGATTGGGTAAGCCTGTAAGAGGGTCTTTGTAGGCCAGATTCTTAATTTCTGTTTCTGCCTTTATGCGTGCGGTGATATCGCGAGCCATCCACAGCACATAAGATTTTGAATCCTGACCTGAAATATACTCTTGTACTGGAGTCACACGGCTTTCAAAATATCGGACAGAGTCGTCGGTTGCTATCTCGTACTCAAAAATATGCATTTGGTTATATTGCAGTGTTCGAGTAATCGCATCCTGAACGGTCAGATACTCTGAGTATTTCTTATTTTTTGTTTTAAGGTTGCCACAGGTTGTGCCTGAAGGAACGAGATGCCATTGGCTATGAGAACCGTATGAATCTATATAGTTAGCGTGCTCATCGTAGATAAGGGCAAGGTCGGGTAATACTCTGGTAATTGCCTGTACTTTCTCCAGACTGTATTTCAGTTGAGAGTGTAATTCTCTTTCCCGTTTAAATGCGCGATCCTTCTCAATGGCCAGCCCGGTCAAATGAGTAAATCGGTCGATGACCTTCAGCTCGGCATCGCTGGGTGTCCGAGGAATACTATAATAAACCGCGAATGTTCCTAGCACTTCATCGTCGCTGGATATGATGGGAGTTGACCAGCAAGCTTTGAGGTTGAAGCCCTCTACCAACTCCTGATAATTACTCCAGTTACCATCTGTTGTTGTGTCTGATGCGATGTAGCGCCTTTTACAAAAGGCGGCGGTACCACAAGAACCAACATTAGCACCTATTTTGATACCGTCGATCAGTCTTACATATTCTCTGGGTAAACTTGGTGCGGCTCCATCTCGGAGTTGAACGCCCTCTAACAGTAATACGGAGCTTTTGGCTTCAGATGTCGAGAAAATGTCTTCAATACCAAGGCATATTTGATGCAAGGTTTCTTTAAGGTTTGAACCCAAAGCTATTTTTGCGATGACGTCTTGTTGAATCTCAATTAACTCAGTTAAGGATTGATTTGATTCAAAAATATCACTTTTAAGTTGGTGCATCAGCATTACCGATAATTATGTTTGGTTTGTAACAATTTACCCTTGAGATTTAACTCGTTGTTTACGCTTGCAAGATTAACTTTAGCTTAGTTCTCACGACTGTTTTCGTCCAGTTCATCAGGGAGCCGTTAGCTGGGTGATGCTATCTGACTGGTTTATAAGGTTTTGCTTATTAAGCTTGTTAGTGTTTTAGGGATAATTACTGTGTCGACCAAGAGCGGGAAAAGTTGAGAACAGATTGGTGCTACTTATCACATATCTAAATAATATGTTAATGAAATAGAGCTAAAACGTTAATAGTGGTTGAGGTCGTCATTGTTGTCGTACTAAATTATTAAGTGAATTCAACGCAAAAAAATATATAAAAAAACACAAGGCTAGCTATGAGTTCTTCAACGTCAATTCTGATCCATGCAGGGGATCTTCGCTGGGATCAGCTAAAACCAATCATACTCAGAAAATTTGTTAAGGCGCTGGTTCCATTGGCGATCATTAATATCATTGCTGCGTTCATTGCATTCAGTTTGTATGGGCGCTTTCTCGATAGAGAGGAGCAAGGTCAGGTCGAACGAGCTCTCCTTTCTGGGGAGTCTTTGATTCAGAGAGATATGAACCACATTATCTCAAGTCTCAGTTATATCCATTCAAGCCGGGCAATGCAGAATTTCGCTGAACATGGCTTTCAACATGCACAACAAGATGTTGAATACGCGCTGTATAACCTGATGGATACTCGGGGAATTTATGATCAGGCCAGGTTGCTTGATAAAAATGGGCAAGAGTTAGTGCGAGTAGAGCAGGGTGAAGATCACCCGATCATAGTAGAAGCCCCCTATCTACAGGACAAAGCATTACGCTATTACTTTATTGAGGGTTCGAAACTTCCACCTGATTTGGTTTACATGTCTCCCATGGATCTCAACGTAGAAAATGGTGTGATTGAATCTCCTGTTAAACCCATGCTTCGCTTTACTCGCTCTCTGTATGATTCAAGTGGAGAGTTCCAGGGGCTGATCGTGCTGAACTATCGTGGCAGTGAGGTTTTAACTCAGTTCGATCAGCTGATGAGAAGTGTTCCCGGAGAGGGCATGTTGGTAAACCGAGAGGGGTACTGGTTCTTTAACGATGATCACTCGTTAGAGTGGGGCTTTGTTTTAGAGCATGGACAAAGCTTTGCGCGGCAGAAGCCTGAGGTCTGGTCACAAATGGAAAACCAGCAATATGGTGAATTACGTGAAGGGGATACGGTATACACATATCAGTCGATTAACTTGTTTCCAAAACAGAATAGCGCATTACTTGCAGAAAAAAGCGTGATGGAAAATCAGTGGAAGATCATTATTTCCAGAAAAGACCACAGTGCTATTAATCTGATTTTCGAAACGTTATCGCATAGTTACCCCCTCCTGATTATTTATCCGATTCTTTTGCTTTTGATTTGGTCATGGGCAAGAGCTTCTTCTGCTCATGAACTGGCTGAGAAGAACATACTTGAGCTTAACAGAACGCTGGAAAACAAAGTAAAACGCCGTACTCGAGAGCTGCAACTTACGAAAGATGTGACGATTCTGAGTATGGCGACGCTTGCAGAGACCCGTGATGATGAAACGGGCATGCATATCAAGAGGACCCAGCTTTACGTAAAACGACTGGCGGAAGAACTTCAGAAGCAGCCAAAATTCAGGCCACACCTTACTGATCAAACCGTTGAACTTATTTGTAAGTCGGCACCTCTGCATGACATCGGAAAGGTAGGTATTCCTGATGCCATCTTATTGAAGCCAGATAAACTGACTTCCGATGAGTTTGAAATTATGAAGCAACACACCACTCTTGGTGTTAACGCGTTTAAAGAGTCGATAAACATGATGCAATCGGAGCTTCCGGGTTCGCATGCGCAAGAGTTTTTACTTTTAGCCAAACAGATAATCCATTACCACCATGAAAAGTGGGATGGCACGGGGTACCCGGAAGGCTTGCAAGGTGAGTCGATCCCTTTGCCTGCAAGAATTATGGCGGTAGCGGATGTTTTTGACGCACTTTCATGTCAGCGAGTCTACAAAGATGCTTTTGGACGTGAAGCGACGTTTAAGATCATGGAAGAGAGCTGCGGTTCTCACTTTGATCCTGAAATCTATCGGGTGTTTGAACAAATCAGAGATGAATTTTGGGAAATACGAAATGAGTTATCGGATGAGCAACAAGCTTAGGCTAATGAGCAACTCTAACTATTTTTGACTAGATAGCGGCTGCTTAAAATATTATGCCTATCACTGATTAATTCTATGAACCGTAATACTATAAGCATCCTTTCTGGATTGTTAATATCTTGTATAAAAAAGAGAAAAAATAATGATAAATAAAAAACTCCTGATTTTGTTGTCTGTACTTTCTTTCCCTGCATTTGCCCATGAAAGCGCTGGAGGTAATGGTTTTTACTCTGGTTTAGTCCACCCTATATTCGGATTGGATCACCTGCTTGCAATGGTTAGTATCGGTATCCTAAGTGCGCAGTTAGGAGGTAAATCAATTTGGCAATTACCTCTGACGTTTGTTCTTGTGATGGCGCTGGGTGGAGTGTTCGGCATGCTACAACTTCCGATGTTGCCAGTAGAGATAGGTATTGCACTTTCTGTATTGGTGTTAGGAGCAGGAATCGCACTGGATCGTAAGCTTTCGCCAGTTATCGCAATGGCATTTGCTGCTTTGTTTGCAGTGTTCCATGGTTACGCTCACGGGCTTGAAATGCCAACAATGGCGACTCCGGCTAGTTACGTTGCCGGATTTATTATTGGTACTGCATCAATTCATATTATCGGCGTATTTGTTGGCGTGTTCTCCACGCAGCACGATATACGTCGAAAAGTACTGAGAGCGATGGGTGCGGGTATTATGTTCAGTGGTGTGTACTTCTTAGTAGGCGCATAACATAATTTAACAAACGGCATCGAAAGATGCCGTTTTAGTGTGAAAGCTTCTTTACTTCTTTACTTCTTTACTTCTTTACTTCTTTACTTCCTTATCTTTTTTATCGTCAACCTTTTCTTAACCAGACTAAAACGTCAGTGATTTGCAGCGTGATATTATCAGCTCTTTCAACCATGAATGTGCTAAGTCTTTGCTTCTGTTCTCATGCCAGAAAAGCGTATAGGACAATGGCGGGATGCTGAAGGGCAATGGCATTGTTTTCAACCCAAATCTTTTTGCGACGTGTTGAGCGAGGCGGCTTGGAACGGTAAGCATCAGATTGGTGTGACAACATAGCTCCGCTGCACTGTTAAAGTCGGGAACATAGATAGCGACATCGCGTTTTAGCCCCTTGTCACCTAACTTAAAATCCAATAGCCAGCGTTCATTCTTGTAATACTTGGTCACTATGTGCCTGCTTGCTAAATAGGCATCCAGATTCCAGCTTTTTTCTGGCAGAGCATGCGCAGGGTTGACGATACAACATAGTTCATCCTGAAAAAGTTCGTGTGAAACGATACCTTTCGGTGGGTGCAGTGTCATTTCGGAATCCTTTGGATGCAGATCTTTACCCGTAATCGCGAAGTCCAGTGTCCCTCTGTGTAACTGGTCAAAAGTATCATAATCCCAGTTACTGTTATCTATTGTAATTCCGGGTGCCTGAGCCAGAGCATCACCAATAAAGCTGGGAAAAATTAACGGATAGATACTTTCAACGACGGCCATTCGAAAGGAACGGGTACTGTGTTTAGGCTCAAACTTGCTTGGGGAAGTTAGTTTCTCAACATTAAATAGCAAGTTAACCAGTTCTGGTTGAATTTGTTTGGCTCTAACGGTGGGTTCCATGCCATAGCCTGAGCGTTCAAGTAATGGATCGTCAAAGAGTTCCCGCAGTCTTGCAAGGCTCTTACTGATCGCTGATTGGCTTAAGTTGAGTTGTTCCGCCGCTTTACTAACACTGTTGTGTTCAAGCAAAACATGTAGGCACACTAACAAGTTAAGGTCGATTCTGGACAACTTATCTAAGGACATTCCGAATATTCTCAATAGGAATAGATGTAATGAATATAAACCATTTTAATTCATAACTCGATTGTCTTAATCTCACACCTACAGATTGAAACTGAAAGTGTCGGAGAAAGAGTATGTTTGAGCTGATATTCACAATAGCAATTGGCCTTCTGGGCGGTGTCGCAGTTGGTACTCAAACACCTATTGCAGGCGCTATGTCCCAACGAGTGGGTGGCGCAGCCAGCAGTGTAATCGTTCACTTCGGAGGCTTAGTAGCGTCGTTGATATTACTGATCTCCAGACGAGGGGAAGACATTGCTCAATGGCGAGAGCTGCCTTGGTATATGTTGTGTAGTGGTGGCTTTGGCCTGATTCTTTTCCTTACTGTTAGCCATACCATTCCGAAATTAGGTGCGGTATCTGCCGTGACATTAATCATTGTCGGTCAGCTTTTAGCCGGTGTCGTTATCGATTATCTGGGTGCTTTTGGTACTATCCCAAGAGATTTAGAGATGAATCGCATGATAGGGATCGCACTATTGTTTGTCGGTGCTTATCTGGTTATTCGATAACTAGTTTGGAAGTTTTATAACTGTCTGATTATGAATATTTTAGTTACAGGATCTGCTGGGCGAATAGGCCGCAATATTTATATCCATCTTATGCGAGAGCATCAGGTTACAGGTGTGGATCTCATGCCCTGCTCGACGGCTGATTATGTTGGCGATATCAGAGATAAGGAACTCATTAGGAGTGCGCTCAAGGATGTAGATGTTGTGGTGCATGCTGCAGCACTGCATGCTCCCCATATCGGTATGCGCTCAGAGGAAGAGTTTAATAGCATTAATGTTGATGCGACCGAGCAGTTGATTACCTTGTGTATCGATCAGGGAATCTCTCAGTTTGTATTTACCAGTACTACAGCGCTATATGGTTATGCTTCAACACCTAAAGGGAAAGCTGGGTGGATTACCGAAAAAGTTAAACCGCAGCCGAAAACTATCTATCACAAAACAAAAATTCAGGCTGAAAACAGGTTAGAGAGCATTTCGAAAGAGTCTGGTTTACCTGTTTCCGTACTTCAGATATCACGTTGTTTTCCGGAACCCGCGGATATGATGGCTGTTTATAGGCTCACTCGTGGGATTGACGCGAGAGATGTGGCTGCTGCGCACGCTCGTGCGATTGAAGTGCGTCCACAAGGTTTTTCCCGTTATATCATCTCGGGAGAGACGTCATTTGACATAGACGATACCGTACAACTCTATAGCAATGCGGGCGACGTTATTACTAAGCGAGCCCCTGAGCTGGCGCACGAATTTACTGCCAGAGGTTGGTGTTTACCGAGTCGCTTGGATCGTGTTTACGACTCTTCTTTGGCTCAAAAAGAGTTAGGTTGGAAGCCTAAATATGGATACGAAGGTGTCTTAAATATGCTTGATGAGGGAATAGCGGAGGTTTTACCGATTTAAGCTGTGTTTTTTGTACTTCATATAAAAATAGGGGCTCTTATTCGCGTGGTATCAGGCTCAATCACGCGGGTAAGAGCCTATTTACTTAAAAGTACCCTTGTTATTCATACTTATATTTTTCAATGATCTTCTGGATCTCTCCATTTTCTTTCATCTGAGTAATTGCCTGATTAAATTTTTTGACAAAATCTTCCTTATACGGGCGCTTCCATTCATTTACCCCAGAATACGCCAGGTAACCTTGCTCATAGGATATAACCGGGCCAATCTCTATGTTATCTAGGGCTTTTTTATAAAACTCATCGTGCTTTATTTCGTTTATCTCTCTGTAAATGGCGAGCTCATCATTGATGTAACAATCTATTCGGTCAGTCATAACCATTAGAAGGTTCTGACCTGCGGTAGGCGATTCTGAAATTTTTACTTTTCCTTGATCTCGTAGGGCGAGAAACTCATCTCCTCCAAGTAAGTATCCGCTAGTCTGACCAAAAGTCAGGCCAAGATAGTCTTTTGGCCAGTTTGGCCGATTTTGCATTTCCACATCTTTCCGGCAGACTAATATGGTTTTTTCATCAAGGATAGGAACAGAGTAAGGGGAGATAAACAGGCGACGATCATCGTAATAATACGGAGGGAACAGAGCGAAAGCTTCACCAGTTTCCAGTAAATGTAAACCTCTTTTCCATGGAACAGGTTTAAGCTCAAGCTCATAATCATCCAGTTTACTGAAGGCTTGTTTGATAACATCAACATAGACACCCTGATATTTTCCGTTTTCCTCCCAGCAATAAGGTTTGTAGGTATCCTCTCCATGAATAATCACGGTTTGCTTCGCTAATGCCGGTGTAATAGATGCCGGAATAAGTGTTGACGCTAACATTGTTGCGTATAGAAATGCCCTACTGCGCGCCATAATTACCGATACCTTGTATAAATTTAAACATCATATCCTTATGTTTTGTTGGGGCTTACTACAGATAATAGTCGATCTATCAATAATTCACTTGTTTGTTCAGACTCTGTTCATATTTAGTTTTGCATACTAGGCCTATCGATAGTTTGATCTATTTATAGGGTGAGTAATGAAAGATATAAAAAGATTTGTATTGGCCTTTGCAACTGCAATGATTGCATTTTTTACTATGGTAGTCGGATTAGTCGTTGCGATTCCTTTATCTATTGCTGCCATATTTGCCGGAAATAGAATGTTGAAAAAGATGGAACGGGAAATGCCAAATTCCACTTCAGGCAATACGATAGAGGGTGAGTTTAGCTATATTGACAATGAAAATGCAGAAAACAATAGAGCTAAGTAACAGACTATTAAACGAGAGGGAGGGCTGAAGCCCTCCCAATGGTATTAACCCCAAAGGTAGTTGTAGATATAACCTGCACTGATGGCCATTCCAAGAATAACAGTTAGAAATGCCGCTATCATTTGATTTTTAAAGATAGATTTCAGCAGTATCACTTCAGTTAAACTTGCTCCGGCACTGCCGATAATTAACGCCATCACAGAACCAAGCGCCATCCCTTTTTGTACCAACGCAGCACTTAATGGAATAACAGCTTCGGCACGAATGTATAGTGGAATACCAATCACTGCGGCAATCGGAATAGCATACCAAACACCATTACCTGCATATTCAGCGATTAAATCCGTAGGAATAAATCCGTAGATAAATGAGCCTAAAGTGATGCCTAACATCAGGTAAGGGAACACTTGCTTAAAATCTTTCCATGTTGAAAGCCATATTTTCATCCAGCGGCCTGGTACTTTTGCCTGAACTGTTGCGACGGCAGCGCCCTCTGAAGAACAGCAAGATACTTCAATTTTAGGCTCAGGCTCTTTAGTGCAACATGAAGTTGCTTGAGCGAGTGTCGGCTCTGCTGGTGTGTTTGCTGAAGAACCACAAGAAGTACTACTACTCGTTCCACAACCTGTAGTTTGAGTTGCTTCGTAAGCTTCTGGTTTTACATAACGCTCAAAACCAAGCTTTTCAAGAACGTACCCCGCTACAACAGAGACTGTCATCGCAATCGAGAAGTAGAAGGCAGCGACTTTTATCCCAAACGTGATCACAAATAAACCGATGATAACTGGGTTAAGAAGCGGACTGGCAAAAAGGAACACCATCATTGGACCAAATCCTGCTCTCGCTCTGAGCAAACCCTTCAAGAAAGGAATAGTAGAACAGGAACAAAACGGAGTTATCGAACCCAGCAACGCTGCGATGATGTAGCCCTTTCCTTTGCGCGAGCTCAGCATTGACTGGATTTTTTCCGGAGTCACAAACTCTTGCAATACACCGACCAGATAGCTGATCGCTAAAAACAAAATGATTAACTCTGTAGCCAGAAACAGGAACATATCCCAGGTTTCTTTCGCCATTGATAGAAATTCAGGACTCATATTAACCTCTAGTTATATTTCGAAAGTACTGGAAATATAGAACTGTTAACTTTTAGGATCAAGAAATATTTCCATAAAAATCGAAATAAAAACTTAACTCATTGAAATTAATGTATTTGTTTTTGTTCCGATTAGTTGGGTTGATAATGGAGTATATTTCCAATATCATCGAACCGTTTTTACGAGCCTTACCTAGAGAGAGTTGGATGGATATCGAAAACGTCGCTAAAGCGTTGAAAGAACTTGGGCATACCACTCGATTATGTATTTTCAAGACCGTTGTGAAAGCGGGGTATCAAGGGATTGCGGTAGGTCGTATACAAGAGACGTTAGGTATTCCTAACTCGACGCTTTCTCATCATATATCTGGGCTTGTCTCGGCAAACCTTATTACTCAAAGAAGAGAGGGGCGAACACTATACTGTGTTGCTGAGTATCAATGCTTAGAGCAGGTAATAGGTTACTTACAAGATGAGTGTTGTGCTGATGAGCTAGAGTAAGCACTGACTATTAATATAATCAGTGCCTCGTTTTCTTACTATTTATTGGAAGTTGTAAACCTGGATTAAAGCTCTGCTGCTAACTGGGGCAGAACTTCGAACAGGTCACCAACTAAGCCATAGTCGGCGACTTCAAATATGGGTGATTCGGGATCCGTGTTAATCGCTACTATCACCTTAGATTCCTTCATTCCTGCCAGGTGTTGAATAGCACCAGAAATACCGACCGCGATATAGAGCTTTGGAGCGACGATTTTTCCTGTCTGTCCAACCTGGAGATCGTTCGAGACAAACCCTGCGTCAACGGCGGCGCGAGAAGCACCAATAGCGGCACCTAGTTTGTCAGCCACTTGCTCGATCAACTCGAAGTTCTCTTTGCTTCCAACTCCTCGTCCACCCGACACAATGACCTCTGCTGCTGTTAACTCAGGTCGTTCTGATTCTGTCTTGTCGATACTAACAAGCTTAACCTGAGATGGTTTTGATGCGACCTGACGATGCTCTATTTCAACCTCATTTGAATACTCAACCGCATCAAACGCAGATGCTCGCACGGTCACTACGCGTAAACTATCGCTGGTAGTGACTTTGGCGAATGCGTTTCCAGCATAGATAGGCCGAATAAACGTAGTTTCATCGACAACGTTCACAATGTCAGATATTTGCCCAACACCACAGCTTGCAGCAATTCGAGGTGCAAGATCTTTACCTTTTGAAGAAGAACTTG
The DNA here is from genome assembly GCF_042245395.1 of Vibrio iocasae. Taxonomy (NCBI): domain Bacteria; kingdom Pseudomonadati; phylum Pseudomonadota; class Gammaproteobacteria; order Vibrionales; family Vibrionaceae; genus Vibrio; species Vibrio iocasae. Next base: position 365,628 of record NZ_CP145310.1, read on the forward strand.
CCCAAACCCCTTGATAGTCATTGGCTAACTCTACAATTACCGGAGCAATATCTTCAGAAAACTGATGGCTAAAGCTTTCGCTTTCGATACAGAGTACCTGCTTAACTCCGTCCACTCGACTTGCTTGCTCTGCAACCTTGGTACAGTTATTCCCGATTACAAGCAAAGTATTGTCCTGGCTAACAGAGACTGCCGCGTTGACGACCTTTAGCGTGTCAGCATGAAGCTGATTGTTATCATGGTCAGCAATAATTAGATTTCTCATGCAATCACCTTTGCTTCGTTACGCAGCTTATCGACAAGTTCAGAGACAGATTCCACCTTAATACCGCTCTTTCGTGGAGCTGGAGGAGTAACTTCTGTAATGGTTTGGCTGAAAACGACATCCACACCCAGACATTCCGGTGTCATTGTTGTTAGTGGTTTGCGTTTTGCTTTCATGATATTTGGCAGTGACGCAAAACGAGGCTCATTCAGGCGAAGATCGGTACTTACAACAGCCGGTAACGCCATTTCTACGGACATCAAACCCCCATCCACTTCTCTGACGACTTTGAGTTGGCTCTCCTCGATAACCACTTCAGATGCAAACGTAGCTTGGGGCCAGTTCATTAATGCAGCCAGCATCTGAGCCACTTGGTTGTTGTCTGTATCGATTGATTGCTTGCCTGTGATAACAAGTTGAACTTGTTCCTGCTCAACAACGGCCTTGAGCAACTTAGAGACGACAAGAGGCTCAAGTTTATCTTCAGTCTCTATATGAATTGCTTTATCTGCTCCGAGAGCCAGCGCAGTGCGCAGTTGTTCCTGAGATTGTTTACCTCCGGCAGTAACCACAATGACTTCTTCGGCTATCCCTTTCTCTTTTAGCCTTATGGCTTCTTCGACGGCTATTTCGCAAAACGGGTTAATAGTCATCTTTACGTTATTTGTTTCAACATCGCTATTGTCCGGTTTAACTCGAACTTTAATGTAAGGGTCAATAACCCTCTTAATAGGCACTAATATTTTCACGTTAGATTCCTTGTTACATGAAGACGTTGTGACGGTTACGATAAAATGATGTTAATTTACCTTTACGTTTGCGTCAACTTTTAATATATTTATTTTAACAAGTTGGCAACATGCAAATAAAAAGGAAAATCAACCATGGAAAGAGAATACATGGAGTTTGATGTGCTGATAGTTGGAGCCGGTCCGGCAGGATTGTCTTCTGCTTGCCGCTTAAAGCAACTCGCGATAGTTAACGGACACGACATATCCGTTTGTGTTGTGGAAAAAGGATCAGAAGTTGGGGCCCATATTTTATCCGGAGCGGTATTTGAACCCAGAAGTCTGGATGAGCTGTTCCCTGACTGGAAAGAAAAACAGGCACCACTTACTACGGCGGTGACAGTTGATGAAACCTATTATTTTGGTAGCGAAAGCAACGCGATAAAACTACCAGAATGGGCGGTGCCTAATTCCCTCGATAACCATGGTAACTACATAATTAGTTTGGGTAATTTGTGTCGTTGGTTGGCTGAACAGGCGGAGTCTCTAGGTGTGGAAGTTTATCCTGGGTTTAGCGCCAGTGAGGCGATCATTGATCAGAATAACCGAGTTTGCGGCGTTGTGACCGGAGACATGGGCGTCGATAAAACAGGAAACCAGAAAGCGAATTTTGAACCCGGTATCGAGCTTCGAGCCAAGTTTACCTTGTTTGCAGAAGGGGCCCGAGGGCACATAGGCAAGCAACTCGTATCTGATTTTGAACTGGATAGTAACCAAACCCAACAACACTATGCTATTGGATTCAAAGAGTTATGGGAGGTACCTGAAGATAATCATCAGGAAGGCCTGGTTATGCACGGTCTGGGTTGGCCGCTTGCCAGCGAGGCGACCGGGGGAAGCTATTTATACCATCTCGAAGGGAATCAGGTCGCTGTAGGAATCATTGTCGACCTGAGTTATACCAATCCTCACCTTAGTCCATTTGACGAGTTTCAGCGCTTTAAGCACCACCCAATCATTGAAAAGTATCTCGCTAATGGTAAGCGTATTAGCTACGGTGCTCGCGCGATAACCAAAGGCGGACTTCACTCCTTACCAACACAACAGTTTAGCGGTGGGTTACTGATTGGCTGTGATGCCGGAACCTTGAATGGAGCGAAAATCAAAGGGACGCATACTGCAATGAAGTCGGGTATGTTAGCGGCAGAGGCGGTGTTTGAAGCGCTGGAAAATCAGCAAGATATTGCAGATTATGAACGCCACTTCAAAGCGTCATGGCTATATGATGAGCTGTATAAGGCAAGAAACTTTACCAGTAGCATTCATCGTTATGGAACCTGGCTTGGCGGTAGTTTGACCCTGCTCGAACAGAACCTGCTAAAAGGAAAAGCTTCTTGGAATATTCGAAGTGAGCGACCAGATCATCTGGTATTAAAGCCAGCAAATAGTAGTAAAGCCATTCAATATCCGAAACCTGACGGTACGCTGAGCTTCGACCGGTTATCTTCTGTCTACCTATCAAATACTTTCCACGAGGAAGACCAGCCTTGTCATCTTCATTTAGATAGTCAGCAGATTCCAATTGAACAGAACCTGGAGATCTACGATGAGCCCGCCCAGCGATACTGCCCTGCAGGAGTGTACGAAATAGTGCTGAATGAGCAGCAACCCAGACTCCAGATAAACGCTGCGAACTGTATTCACTGTAAAACCTGCGATATTAAAGACCCCAGTCAAAATATCACGTGGACCCCTCCTGAAGGCGGTGGTGGTCCTAACTACTCAAATATGTAAATCAACCCTAAATAATTAACATTTTATTTACCTAAAGTATGCGTTAGTTCAAATCTTTCTTGATGAACTTGTTTGCAACTTGAGCAGAGAGTTACTATCCTGAAATGGAATTGACGTTTACGTAAACTGAACTATAAATTGATGCAAGGGTGTGAAAGTGGTTACCAGTATCAAAATAAAGTTTGATTTCAATTAGTGCCCAACGGAACGCACTAAAAAATACAACGAAAGGGAGATCAAAAATGGTATCGGAAACACCTCTGTTGCAGGTAAACGATATTTCTCTGGCTTTTGGTGGAGTTAAGGCTTTAACCGACGTGAGCTTTCACGTGAACGAAAAAGAGATCTTTTCAATTATCGGACCCAATGGTGCTGGCAAAACCTCGATGCTTAACTGTATTTCCGGGCGATACACTCCCAATAAGGGATCAGTCGTATTCAACGGTGATGACGTAACTAAGCGAACACCCAGCCAACGCGCAGAGTTAGGTTTAGGAAGAACCTTTCAGAACTTAGCGCTTTTTTCTCATATGTCTGTGCTCGACAACATTATGGTTGGTCGACACCACTTGCTGAAAAACAACTTCGTTACTGGCCCTCTGTACTGGTTTTCGAACACTCAGAAAGAAGAGATGGCCCATCGCAAGTATGTGGAAGATGTTATCGACTTTTTGGAGATTCAACATATACGCAAAGCCACTGCGGGCACACTTTCTTATGGTCTGCGTAAACGTGTAGAGCTGGCGCGTGCCATTGCACTAAGACCAAAGCTGCTGCTGCTTGATGAACCTATGGCAGGTATGAACCTTGAAGAAAAAGAGGACATGGCCCGCTACATCATGGATCTGAACGAAGAGCTGGACATCACCATCATTATGATTGAGCACGATATGGGTGTCGTGATGGACATTTCTAATCGAGTACTTGTACTTGATTTTGGTAAACATGTGGCGACGGGTGTACCGGAAGAGGTTATGGAAAATCCACATGTGAAGAGAGCTTATCTGGGTGAAGAACTACCAAGCTTAGAGGAGAGTGCATAATGGCACAGCAAAAAGATTGGGCAGATACTGAGAGCCTGGATACGTTTCCTAAAGTGCTTCAACACAATGCTAAACATTGGCCTAAACAGATTTCAATGCGTGAGAAAGAGTTTGGTATTTGGCGAGAGTTTAGCTGGGAAGAATACAACAACAAAGTGAAGTGGCTGGCACTGGCGCTGAATGATTTGGGCGTTGGAGAGAAAGATGTCGTTGGTTTATTGGGTGACAACCGCCCGGAATGGGTTTGGGGCGAAATAGCGGCCCACGCCATTAAGGGGTATTCGCTTGGAATTTATCAGGACTCCATGCATGAAGAGGTGGCTTACTTAATCAATTATGCGGAAGTGAAAGTTGTTATCGCAGAGGACGAAGAGCAGTGCGACAAGTTGCTTGAGCTTGGCGATGAAATTCCAAGTGTTGAGTTTATCGTCTATTGCGACCCGCGTGGTATGCGCAAGTATGATGACCCGCGCCTTATCGATGTCGAGACTATTTATAAACGCGGTCAGGAGATAGAAAAGGCAGAGCCAAACAAGTATCCGGATATGGTTGAAGCAACAAATGGTGCGGACCTTTCTATCTTGTGTACCACATCAGGTACAACCTCTAAGCCGAAGCTGGCTCAGCTACACAGTGGTACCTTTTTAGACCACTGCGCAGCTTATCTTCGTGCAGACCCCCGAGCGCCGGGTGACAACTATGTTTCAGTACTGCCATTACCATGGATTATGGAGCAGGTCTACGTTGTAGGTCAGGCGCTGATTTCGCGCCAAATAGTGAATTTTGTGGAAGAGCAAGAGACCATGATGTCCGATTTGCGGGAGATTGGTCCTAACTTTGTTCTGCTTGCTCCGCGAGTCTGGGAAAACATCGTTGCTGACGTTTCAGCGCGAATGATGGACTCAACACCGTTTAAACAGAAGATGTACAAGCTCGGAATGAAACTGGCCAATAAGGCGCTGGATCAGGGGAAACGTTCTGTAATCGCTGAGTGGATACTATTACGCGCGCTTCGAGACCGTTTGGGCTTTTCGAACCTAACCTCTGCAGCAACAGGTGGAGCAGCTATGGGGCCGGAGACTTTCCGTTACCTACAGGCCATTGGTGTTCCGCTGAAACAGTTGTACGGCCAAACTGAAATGTGTGGTGCGTACACGGTGCATCAGGCTGGTGATGTCGATTATGACTCGGTAGGTGTGGCATTTGATAACGCTGAAATGAAGGTGATTAATCCGGACCATAATGGTGTCGGTGAGATCATTGCTAAGACCAGTGGCATGTTCACAGGCTATCTCAACAATCAGACAGCATACGACGAAGATGTTCGTGATGGCTGGATGCATACCGGGGACGCTGGCTACTTTAAGGATTCGGGACACTTGGTAGTTATCGACCGTCTTAAGGACATGTCTGAAACCAGTCACGGTGATCGATATTCACCGCAGTTTATTGAAAACAAGCTTAAGTTCTCTCCACTTATCGCAGAAGCCGTGGTGGTTGGTAAAGACAGACCATGGCTTTCGGTCATCATCTGTATCCGCTACGCCATTGTTTCTAAGTGGGCGGAGCAAAAAGGTTTGGCTTTCACTAACTATACCAATCTGTCTGCACAGCCAGAGGTGTATCAGGCGGTGAGAGAGGAAGTACTTAAAGTGAACGAAACCCTGCCGGAAGCACAAAAGATCAGTAAGTTCATTTTGCTCTATAAAGAGCTGGATGCGGACGACGGTGAGTTAACGCGTACACGTAAAGTTAGACGTGGTGTTGTAGCAGAAAAGTATGGAGACATTATTGAAACCATCTATAGCGATCAGCCGAAAGTAGATGTAGACACTGTGATCACTTATCAGGATGGCACCAAGACGCGAATTAAGACGTCGCTGGTGGTGGAAACGCTCATTGAGCATGAACTTGAAGAAGTGAATGGCGAACAACGGAGGATCGCATAGTGAATACGGACTTATTACTACAATTACTCATCAACGGGGTTATCGTTGGCATGCTGTACGGTGTGGTCGCGATGTGCTTCGTACTGATTTACAAATCAACTCAGGTGGTTAACTTTGCACAGGGTGAGTTCCTGCTTATCGGTGCGTGGGTATGTTGGGCGACTCTGGTTTATCTGGAACTTCCTTTTGTTATCGGGTTCTTGTTGACTCTGGCGTTTATGATGATTTTTGGTATTGCCGTACAAACCATCGTATTGCGGCCTCTTATCGGCGAACCAATTATCTCGGTCATCATGGTAACCATCGGACTTTCGATGTTCTTCCAGGCAATGATGAAATGGATGTTCGGAGTGTCAGCGGTTTCTTATCCACGTGTGTTTGAAACCAATGTCGTCAACATTGGCGGATTGAACGTTGAGTTCGCTTACATACTTAGTTTGATCTTCTCGGTCGTCATCATGGGTGCGTTCTACTGGTTCTTTAAGTTCAGCAAAATGGGACTGGCGATGCGTGCCACGGCATTTAACCAGCAGGTCGCCCAGAGTCTCGGCATTTCTATCAAGAAAGTATTCGCTATTAGCTGGGCCATCTCGGCTATGGTTTCAGCCACTGCGGGCATCGTTATCGGTATGGTAAATGGTGTATCTGATGCACTTTCGATCATCGGTATTAAGGTGTTTCCGGCGGTTATCTTAGGTGGACTGGATTCTGTTGTTGGAGCCATTGTGGGTGGCATAACCATTGGTGTACTAGAAAACCTGGCCGAGTTTTTTGATAGCCAGTATCTACAGGTTGGCAACCTTTACAACATCGCACCGTTTTACGTGCTGCTGATTATCCTGGCCTTCAAACCTTATGGCCTGTTCGGTACCAAAGACATTGAGCGTATATAGGGAGATATACCAATGAGTCAACTTAGCATACGCCCTTGTGGTGATTTTCGTACCACTTATAAGAGTGATACGCCAATCTTCGAAACCAAGACCATCCGAATGCTGGCAATAGGCAGTGTGATAGCCACGTTAGCGGCTCCGCTGGTTCTGGATATCTATTTTCTGAACCTGTTTATTCAGATTTCGTATCTGGGTATCGCGGCGTTGGGCCTGAATATTCTGGTTGGATTTACCGGGCAGATTTCTCTGGGTCATGGTGCGTTCTTTGGTTTTGGTGCTTTTGCATCGGCCTGGATTAACAACCAGTTTAATATTCCTGTGGTTTTCGCCATCCCTCTGGCGGGTTATCTGACCATGATTGTCGGGATGATTTTTGGTCTGCCTGCCGCGCGAATCAAAGGTTTGTATCTGGCTATTGCGACACTGGCAGCACAGTTCATTCTGGAAGATTTCTTTGCTCGTGCGGAGTGGTTTAGTGGCGGTTCTTATGGTGCAAGCGCGAACCCTATCAACCTGTTCGGGTTTGAGTTTTCTACCGATGAAAGCTTTTTCTACGTCGCCTTCTTTGCCTTGATATTTATGTATCTATGGGCGTCGAACTTGATTCGTTCCCGAGATGGCAGGGCATTTGTATCCGTTAGGGATCACTACCTTTCAGCTGAAATTATGGGCATCAACCTAACCAAGTATCGCCTGCTCTCATTTGGCGTATGTGCCTTCTATGCTGGTATTGGTGGTGCTTTATATGGCCACTATCTGGGGTTTGTTTCTGCGGAAGGCTTCACCATTATGATGTCGATTCAATTCCTGGCGATGATCATTATCGGTGGCCTTGGCTCGGTGAAAGGCACCTTAATGGGAACGGTGTTTCTCGTACTGCTTCCCGAAGTTTTAGAGTTTGGCGTTGCAGGACTGTCGGTATTCAGTGATACCACAGCATTCAGCGACGGCTTAGCGTACCTCAAAGAGATGGCAGTTGGATTGGTCATTATGTTGTTCCTTATTTTCGAACCTCAGGGGCTGGCGCACCGCTGGCAACAGATTCGGGCGTATTGGAAGCACTATCCATTCTCTTATTAACAGGACTATCCGGGGGCTTCCGTACCCGGAGACATATACCTCAATAACAAGGACAACGAGTTATGAATAAAGGACATTTAGCGTCAACGTTAATGATCGCTTCAGCACTGTTTACTACAACATCACAGGCAAAAGATTCAGTGTTCGTGGGGCACCTGGTGGACTTCTCTGGTCCAACGGCATACGTCAGTAAGCCATACGGTTCTGGCGTGCGTGATGCGCTGAAATGGATAAACGAGAATGGCGGTATCAGTGGTACTGAGCTTGAGTTTGAAACCGTTGATATGGCGTATAAGGTGCCGGTTGCAATATCAAACTATAAGCGTTGGGTTGCCCGTAAGGATATGGTGGCAATGCAAGGATGGGGTACAGCGGATACTGAAGCACTAATCTCGTTTGTGACCAAGGATAAAGTACCGGTATTTTCGGCATCCTATTCCGGTCACCTGACCGATCCTACGGGCAAAAACCCAAAGACTGCGAAACCAGCACCTTATAACTTTTTCTATGGCGCATCGTACTCTGATGCTTGTCGAGCGCTTGTGAAGTGGGCGAAAGCCGACTGGGAATCGAAGGGTAATCAGGGAACACCGAAGTTTACTCATATTGGTGACAACCACCCGTTCCCGAATGCGCCTAAGCAAGCTTGTGCTGAGTACGCGAAAGAGCTGGGCTTTGACGTACAGAATCCGGTTGTCGTTTCACTCAAGCCGGGTGACTTTAAAGCGCAGTGTCTTTCTCTTAAAGAGTCGGGCACTAACTATGGTTACATAGCAAACCTAGGCGGCTCGGTTATTTCTCTGGTGAAATCCTGTAATACAGTTGGTACCGAATTCCAGTATATGGCGAATATCTGGGGTGGTGACAAACCTGTGATTGAAGCCGCAGGTGATGGTTTGAAAGACTACGTCTTCCCTGTCATGACAGCATTCTGGGGTGACAACAGCAAGGGGATGGAGCTAGTACGTGAGATCTCATCGAAGTCAGCTTCAAAGCCTGATCAGTTCAGAACACACCACTATATTCGCGGTGTTTGCTCAGCTTTCTACATGAAAGAGGCAATGGAGTGGGCGAAAGCGAACGGTGGTATTACTGGTGAAAACATTAAGAAAGGTATGTACGCAAGAGACAACTGGGTACCAAAAGGCCTTGAAGGCGTATGTATTCCAGCGAACTGGCAGCCGGATGATCACCGCGGTACGACAACAGTTAACGTCTTTATGGGGAACAACCTTGGCGGTTCTGTAGACATCAAAAAAGTATCGGAAGTTACGCTATCTCGCAGAGATGACTGGCTAGGTTACTAATAATAAGGATAGGTGAGGGGAAACCCTCACCTGAGCAAGGAGCTGCAAGATGAGTGAGTTGGTAAGGAACATTGAACCTGCGGAAATATTACTCTCTGTAAACAATATCGAAGTTGTGTACGACGAAGTCATTCTGGTGCTTCGCGGTGTCAGCCTGGAAGTTCCAAAAGGGCAGATAGTGACACTATTAGGAGCGAACGGTGCGGGTAAGTCGACAACATTGAAGGCGATCTCCGGGCTGCTGAAAACCGAAGATGGCGAAGTAACCCGTGGTGAAATCACCTTTATGGGTGAACGCATCGATAATAAGAGCCCGGAAGAAATTGTGCGGTCAGGCATTTTCCAGGTGATGGAAGGGCGTAGAATCGTCGAAGACATGACAGTAATTGAAAACCTTCGTTTGGGGGCATTTACCCGCAGTGATAACGAAGTAGAAAAAGATATAGAAATGGTCTTTGAGTACTTTCCAAGACTAAAAGAACGCACAGGCCTGGCAGGCTATTTGTCAGGTGGTGAACAGCAAATGCTGGCAATCGGACGCGCTTTGATGGCAAGGCCGAAGATGATACTGCTTGATGAACCGTCGATGGGGCTATCTCCACTATTGGTAAAAGAAGTGTTCGGCATTATTGAAAAGATTAACAAGGAGCAGGGCATCACCATGCTGCTTGTCGAACAGAACGCTAATTTCGCACTGCAAGCTGCGGATTACGGTTACATCATGGAGTCCGGGAAAATAGTGCTCGATGGCAGTAAGCATGCTCTTTTAAACAACGAAGACGTTAAAGAATTCTATCTTGGTGGCGGCGATGGAGAGCGTAAAAGCTTCAAGAACCTCAAGTCATATAAGCGCCGCAAGCGTTGGTTGTAAGGAGTGGAGATGAGCGAATTATTTGATGACAAAGAGTCTATGCCAGCGAAGGAAAGAGAAGGTGCTCTGTTCGCCCGACTGGTGAAAACGATTGAAGTCGCAAAAAGCCAGAGTGATCACTATGCAAAGTTGTTTGCGGGGATCAAACCTGCCATCGCTAGCTGTCGGGAAAATCTTGTCCAGTTCCCGATTACTCGAAAGTTTAACGTTCCCGAAAAACAACAGGCATCGCCACCATTTGGAGGCTTAAATAGCGTTGGTATCGGGCAGATGGCAAGGGTTTTTCAGTCTCCCGGACCACTCTACGAAGCACAAACGACGGATAACGATTTTTGGCGTATGGGCCAAGCATTTCATGCTGCAGGATTTAGAAGAGGCGACTTAGTGCATAACACGCTCTCTTATCATCTCTCGCCCGGTGGTTTCATTATGGATGGTGGTGCCAGAGCCTGTGGATGTGCGGTTTTCCCTGCAGGAGTAGGCAATACAGAAGTTCAGTTAGAGGTCATTCACCACCTAAAACCAATTGGTTATGCGGGCACACCTGATTACTTGCTGACACTGCTAGAACAATATGAGGAACGCTACGGACAGCCTAGCTCCATTGAAAAAGCGATGGTGTCCGGTGGTGCTGTTACCAAACAACTGCAACAAGCCTTCGATCAAAAGGGCGTTCGTGTATCTCAGGCTTATGCCAGTGCCGAGTTAGGGCTGATTGCTTATCAGGCAGAGAACGACAGTGGGTTGGTTGTTGCTGAAGATATCATCGTAGAAGTGGTTGACCCGGACGGAAATCCTGTAGCCGAAGGACAAGTAGGCGAAGTGGTCGTGACCATGTTAGATGATAAGTTCCCTCTTATCCGCTACGCCACAGGTGATTTGTCGGCCTTTATCCCGGTGAATAAATCTTCTCAAAGAACCAACATGCGCCTGAAAGGTTGGCTAGGGCGAGCGGATATGGCCGTGAAAGTCAAAGGCGTCTTTGTTTACCCTCATCAGATTCAGGAAGTATGTCATCGTCATGATGTTAAAGGTTCTTTGAAAATCGAAAGAGAGGGTCATAGTGACAAGATTACCTTCTGTTGTCAGGAAGGTAGTGCTTCGATGATCGATATTCAAGAGACACTAAAGTCGGTGACCAAACTTAAAGGCGATGTTCAGTTTGTGCCCGATATGTTCCAAAGCGAGCAACCTTTGATTGATGATCTACGAGAGCATTAAACATCCTCAGGAATGAATGAGGCTAGGTAAAGGGATACAGTGCGGTAGCACGTATCCCTTTATTTATTGTTAAAAAAGCAAAGTTAACAAACGGGTATGGATAGCGTATGAAAAGCAAGGAACAGCCAAATATAGATGTTCAGTTTTGGGACCAACTGTTTGTGAAAGGAACCATGCCTTGGGATCGCCGTGGCTCTCCAAAGCAACTGGAACAGTTCTTAGAAACACAAAGTACGTCAGAAAGAACAGTATTTATTCCTGGCTGTGGCGCTGCTTACGAAGTTCTTAGCTTTGTTAAGCATGAGCATTCAGTAGTAGCGATGGATTACAGTGAAGAAGCCGCGTGTCTGGCAAAAGAAACGCTGGGTCGTTATGGTCACCTGGTTCATCACGGGGATGTGTTCAAAACAAAATTCTCAGAGCCATTTGACTGGATTTACGAGCGAGCTTTCCTGGCTGCACTGCCAAGGGACAAATGGGATGACTATTTTTCCATGGTAGAGCGATTGATTGTCAGTGGGGGATTACTTGTTGGTTACTTTGTTGTAAGTGACGATTACCGCTCACGCTTCCCGCCTTTCTGTCTGCGTACAGACGAGTTAAAACAGAGGCTAATGCCTGGTTTTACCCTTATCGAGTCTAACCCTGTTGAAGATAGTGTTGAGGTGTTTGCCGGAAAAGAATACTGGATGGTGTGGCAGAAAAATTGATGGGCAACCCGAAAGGCAATATCTGCTTACAAAGTTAACTTTGTAAGCTCAAAGAAAGGAGACTATGACTATATAGGAAGGGAGATGAAAAGGAGAGGTTGAATGATTACGCTAATCCTCGCAATTGTTATATTTCTATGTTGCATAGCGATGCTATCAATTGGTGTCATGTTTTCTCGCAAACCCATCCAGGGTGGCTGTTGTGGTGAGTCTAAGCTATCAATCATCATCGGTGGAAAGCGAAAACCACTAAACAAGATGAGAGAGAGCAAGTAAGGTCGTAAGCTCAGAGCTAGATGTATTATCCCAAAAGCAAGCAACACTCTTAAGGCTGAGTTGCTCCTATTGTGACATTGATGAATGCAACTCAGCTTCAACCTAAGCCATTAGAATAAGCACACTAAAATAACTTTATTCTATAAATACTGAGAGTTATTAGAATAAAGAATCGAGTCTCAAGTTTGCGATTGATTTATTGTTAATAAGATTAGTTAGAATTCTAAGATGGAATCTACAATAATCTAGGTATAGATGAGGTGTGTAATTTTTGGTCATATCATGGTTGTTATTTAACCGGTATGGCTGTGTATTGTGATGTGTTTATCACTGAAAATTAAAAGTATATTTATCTTAATATACATTAAGATAAATATACGTCAGGTTTTAATTAGCTCTCGGCCAAATGTGATGTATTTAATTGTGATAAATTATGAAGATATATTTCATATTATGAACAAATTGGCTCTTGAGCAAATTGAGTCTGTGTATGGAACTTTGAGCCAAATGAAGAGGTATTACTATATAATAACTGTTACATCAAGGCTTTATTTAGTCTTCAGTTTACGAAAAACACCATTCAAATCATTTTTCAACATAAATAGTAATAATGAGCGCTATATTTATTTGGAAATTAATAGTAGGTGTAAAAGTAGAGATATAATCCGTATATACAAAGGCTATATTAGTCGTGAGATAAACAACATCTGATTGAATATTCACGCTTGAAACATGATCTAGGTTAATTTTGTCTGTTTTGTTTTAATATTTATTGCTGTATAGTTTTTCTATATAAACACAGTTTTTAATATTTTATTAAATATGGTAATGAGTGGAGTTGTTCTGATATTACCATGCTGCGTTATAATGCTATTTACTTAAATTTCCCCCTTACAAATTCACTTATAATTATAAATGAGAAAGTGTTATGAGCAATTTTTCTATGAAATTCAAGTTTCTATTAGTCGCTTTGATACCAATGATCATTGCAACAACTGTCACGTTAGCTATTGTCATTAATCTACAGGCTAAAGCCTTAGATATCGATATTAAAAACTTCCACAACACTTTAATAAAAGAGCGAAAAAGTAATATTAATGACACCGCTTCAGTAGCAACCGCTGTTGTTGAAGAGGTAGTTGAAAGAATGGGCACCGGTGAAGACGCGAAGGAAGCTGTCCGGCTTGCCCTATCGAAAGCGCGTTACTCGGATAATGATGCAGGCTACTTTTTCATCTTTGATAATAACGGTACTTTTATTGTCCATAGCCTGAAGCCTCAGGTAGAAGGCAAGCCAGGTATGGGCCTTACCGATCCAAACGGGATAAAAATAACCGTAGAGCTACAAAAACTCGCAAAAAAAGGTGGCGGGTTTGTTGAATACATTTATGACAAGCCAGGTTACAGTCAACCTCAGCCCAAAATCGCTTACTCTTCACCGATTGCAAACTCCGGAGGATGGTTTTTAGGGACAGGGCTATATACGGATGACATCATTGCAGCGACAGAGAAATTTAGTGCAGAAGCTGAAACTCGTATGTATCAGCAAGTAACGACGGTTGTGGTTACTACTATTGTGCTTGTTGTCATTGTCATCGGGCTTATGTTTTATATCTCTTCTAAAATTACGGCACCTATTCGTTCAATGCTTGCCAACTTTAAAGATATCGCGAACGGTGACGGTGATTTAACTATTAGAATCAATGCTAGTGGCTCAGATGAAATTGCTCAGTTAGGTAATGCTTTCGATCAGTTTATTGCAAAACTCCACACAATAATGTCGGACGTGTCAGATGCAACCTATCATGTAACAAGTGCGGCTTCTTCTATCAACACGCAGACTTCTAAATTACAGCATCAATTAGAAGAACATAATCATGAAACTGAGCAGGTTGTAACAGCAATAACAGAAATGAACTCTACCGCACAGGAAGTGGCTAGAAATACCAATGAAGTAGCGAGTGCCACCAACAACGCAAATCAGGACTCTCAAAATGCACTTCGTCTTGTAGATGTCTCTAACAAGTCCATCTCTTCTCTAGAGAGCAACGTGGAGAGAAGTAATGACAATATGAGTTCGTTACAAGAGCAGTCTCATAAAATTGATAACGTTCTGAAAGTCATTGGAGAAATTGCTGAGCAAACAAACCTGCTTGCATTAAATGCGGCGATCGAAGCAGCTCGTGCCGGAGAGCAAGGACGCGGCTTCGCTGTGGTTGCAGATGAAGTTCGCAGCCTTGCCAGCAGAACACAGGACAGTACTCTCGAAATCAAACAGATGTTGGATGAGTTACATAGCTATGTACAACAAGCCGTTATATCAATGAATGAGAGCAAAGTTTCATGCGGAGATGTAGTTAGTTCTTCCTCTGACATTACGGAGGGACTGAACTCAGTAGGAAATGCTGTTGAGGCAATAAATTCAATGACGGTGCAGATAGCAACGGCTGCTACGCAACAGAGCTCGGTCACTGATGAGATTAACCAGAATCTTGTCGCAATCAGAGAGATTGTGTCATCACTGTTAGAGTCAAGTCATGATTCTAGTGTTGTTGCAAATGAACTGGCTGATGCCGGAAAAGCGCTCAATGAGTTGGTTGGACAATTTAAGTTGTAAATAGGGATATAACCATGTCAATCAGACAGATGCTGGCTTCCATAACCATCCTTATTGCCTTGGGATTAGCGACTCTGATGTTAAGTACTCAAGCTTTAGTTTTAAAGATTGAGCACTCTATCGAGGCTTCTAGGTATGTGGCTGAGCTGAAAGCGAATATGCTAATGCTCCGAAAAAATGAGAAAGACTTTTTAACGAGAAAAGAACTCAAGTACCAGGATCAATATGAATCCAATTACCGAGCCCTAATTACCAGCTTATCAATACTGGATGATAAATTGTCTCAGGCAGACATCGAGTTCGGCAGTTTATCTCAACTTACTGGTGCTTTTGAGCAATACAAAGAGGGGTTTCACAAGTTAGTTGCTATCCAGCAGCAGTTAGGGCTGGACGAAACCTAAGGCGCTTATGGAGAGCTAAGGCAAGCTGCGCGAGATTTACAGGTTCTGATAGAAGAGACAAAGCAAACAGAGCTTTCACGTCAGTTATTGCTTCTTAGGCGTCATGAGAAAGATTTCATGCTTCGTTTGAATATGAAGTATATGGAGAAGTTCAGCAAGCAGTTCAATGAAATGCAAATGACGATGGACTTGGATCCCGCTGTAGAGCAAGTTATTTCATCTCAATTAGTGCAGTATTATCAGGCATTCGAGCAGTTTGTTACCTTGTCTAAGCACAAAGGTCTAACGGAGAATCAAGGCCTTCTGGGAGAGCTTAGGAACGCAATAAAAACCACGGAATCACTCCTGGATAACGAAGCAAAGCACATTGAAGAACAAATCGTTTTAGCAAGAGAGAATACAAGATTCATGCTTACATCACTGAGTATTGGTTTTGCTTTACTGATAAGTGCCATTGTTTTGATCGTAGCAAGAACGATAGCCAAGCGTTTGAAATGTGTCACCAGTACTATGGACGATATTGCTAAAGGAGAGGGTGATTTAACGGTAAGGTTAAATGACAAGGGTAAAGATGAACTAGCTGAGCTCGGAAAAGCATTCAATACATTTGTACAGAAAATCCATTTCACGGTGAGCTCTGTCGCTCAATCAACTGAGCAACTTTCTACGACGTCAGAGGAAATGGCGGTTGTGATGGTTCAGGCGAACGAAGGTGCAAGGAAGCAGCAAAACGACATCAATCAAATAGCCGCTTCACTTGAAGAAATGAATACCACAGTTTTAGATATTACCAGGAATTCAAATCAAGCCGAATCTGCAGCCATAGAAGCAAAACAAGAAGTGCATCTTGGACAGACAATATCAGAGTCAAGTATTGATGATGTTCGTACCCTTGCTAAAGATGTGGGCAGTACAACTGACGTTATTGATAAACTGGTTAAGCGTAGTCAGAGTATCAGTGAAGTTTTGAGTGTGATTCAAGATATCGCTGATCAAACGAACCTGCTTGCCCTAAATGCAGCAATTGAAGCCGCAAGAGCGGGTGAATCCGGAAGAGGCTTTGCCGTTGTTGCAGATGAAGTTCGAACATTAGCTGCAAAAACTCAAGTGGCTACCCGAGAAATTCTTACCATTACAGAGGGTATTCATTCTGACGCTGATACCGCAACTAATGTAATGAGTATTAGCGAACAACAAGCCCGGAGTACTGTAGAGCAAAGTCAGCGCGCTAATGATGCGTTAGCAAATATTACAAGAGCGGTACAACTGGTTAATGATATGAACCATCAAATTGCTGCCGCAACGGAACAACAAAGCCAAACTAGTAACGCAATTACTAAAAACATGCAGAGTATTAGTGAGATAGGTGAAGAGTCAGCGGCTGGTATGAGTCAAATTTCATCGGCAAACAAAGAACTCGTACAGATGACGTTAGATTTAAAAAATCTGGTTGGCCAGTTTAAACTTTAATCTGGTCATTAAATTTGCTGGCTAATTAGTGTTGCTAGTTAGCCAGCAAATTCTGATTCCAAATAACAGTGGCTGTAATATTTGCTGTTGATATTTGGGATATTAAAAACGCCTGCGGCTCTTCATTATTTACAAACTATATGGGTCTCCCAGCGCCAGCGACACTTTTGAAGAAGGCGTTTTCCCTAAAGCCTGACAGATTCGCCAGCCAGCCTGATTGACTAGGTCGATGTCGACACCAGTTTCAATTCCCAACTGATTACAAAGATAGAGCACATCTTCGGTTGCTACATTTCCACTGGCGCCTTTTGCGTAAGGGCATCCACCCAGACCGGCTACTGCACTATCGATAGTATTGATTCCCATCAGCAGAGCCTGATAAATATTAGCAAGAGCCTGCCCATAGGTGTCATGAAAATGCACTGCTATTGCATCCTTCGGCAGCCTTTCTAAAAGCGAATCCAGAAGAGTGATGACCTTATTCGGTGTGGCTTTCCCTACCGTATCCCCCAGAGAAATCTCATAGCAGCCCATATCAAACAGTGTGTTCGCAATGTCGGTGGTTTGTTTAGCGTCAATATCACCTTCGTAAGGGCATACCATAGTGCAGGAGAGGTAACCTCGAACCGGGACATTGAGTGCTTTGGCTTTGGCTACCACTGGTTCAAAGCGTTCCAGGCTCTGAGCGACACTACAATTGATATTTTTTTGGCTAAAAGACTCGGATGCAGAACCAAATATCGCAACCTGCTTCACTCCAGCTTCCAGCGCGCGTTCCAGACCCGCCATATTTGGTGTTAGCGCACTGTATATGACGTCAGGTCGCTGAGATATCTGAGCGAATACTTCTGCAGAATCTGCCATTTGAGGCACCCATTTGGGAGAGACAAAAGAGCCAGCCTCAATATGCTTCACGCCACTTTCACTGAGTTGATTGATTAGGTTTACTTTGTCACTCAGTGTTACCGCTGACTCGTTTTGCAATCCGTCTCGGGCACCCACCTCAACGATATTAGCCTTCGCTGGTAGCATGTTCGGCCTCCTTGTCTTGCTCCTGTAGGCTGGCGACTGAAGAGAGCTTAAGAAGCTCTGCGCCATGTGGCACCTGGTCGCCCAACTGATACTGGATATCTTCGACAGTGGCTGCTTGCGTAGCGGAAATGGTGTACTCCATTTTCATTGCTTCCAGAACCAGTAATGCCTGACCTTCTGAAACCTTATCGCCCTTTTCAACCATGATAGCGGAGATGATTCCGTTCAATGGTGCGACTGGGTTGAGTGCGTCTTTGCTATCTCGCTCAGACTCAAAGGTTGGCTGGTGGCTGAAAGAGTGCTGCTGCCCCATGTAAAACAACGCAGTGTGGCTGTCATCAACCAGTGCATTGAAGACAACACGTACGCCGTCAATATCGATAGAAATATGGTGTTCGCTGTCCAGAACACGCACCTGATAGTGTTGATCATCGAGATGCACATTTATTAACGAGGAAGATGCCGAGCCAAGTGCTCCTGAGTCGAGTTTAAGAATGACTTCGTTGTTGGATTGACTACAAGTGAAGTTAAATCGATTGATGTTTTCTACTGACAGTCTAAATCCCTGATTCAAAGGTGATACGGACTTTTGTTGTTTTGAGAGTGATTTCCAGCGAGCTACTGCCGCCAACGTTAACCAGACGGATTTGGAAATATTCTGAGCTTCTTCGATGCCGCTTTGATGAGTCACTAAGAAACTAGTGTCCAGTTCAATATTGGCAAAAGCAGGTTGTGAGATGATGCTGTGCAGGTAGCCAATATTGGTGGTGATACCACTGATATGATAGTTTTTAAGTGCACTTTTTAGCTGTTTGAGTGCGATATTTCGATTTTCGCCCCATACAATCAATTTACTGATCATCGGGTCGTAAAATTCACTAATCGCATCACCTTCAACGATGCCACTGTCTAATCGAACATAGTCATTTTGTGCCGGTTCAGCCAGATATTCAATGCATCCGGTAGAGGGCATAAAGTCATTGTTCGCATCTTCAGCGTATATCCGTAACTCCAGCGCATGACCTTTGTGCTTCACGTCTTGCTGACGAATGGGAAGTGGCTGATGGTCAGCAACCTGTAGCTGCCACTCAACCAGATCGATACCCGTAATCATTTCCGTCACCGGATGCTCTACCTGAAGTCTGGTGTTCATCTCCATAAAGTAGAACTCTCCGCGGCTGTCCAGCAGAAACTCAACTGTACCTGCGCCAACATAGTCAATTGCGCGAGCGGCTTGTACGGCGGCTTCACCCATTTGCTTTCGCAGCTGATCAGATAAACCGGGCGCCGGTGCTTCTTCGACGACTTTTTGATGGCGACGCTGAATAGAACAGTCGCGATCCGAAAGGTAAAGGCAGTTTCCATGTTCATCAGCGAAGACCTGCACTTCAACATGGCGCGGCTGCAAGATACACTTCTCAATCAAAAGCTGGTCGTCACCAAAGCTTGATAACGCTTCTCGCTGTGCACCATGAATCGCTGCAGGCATCTCTTCAACATTGTTTACAACCCGCATCCCTTTACCACCACCACCTTGAGTGGCTTTTAACATGACCGGATAACCAATTTTTTCTGCTTCCGCTATCAGATGTTCGACGCTGTTATCTGCACCGTGGTAACCGGGAACCAAAGGTACATTCGCATCAGACATGATTGCTTTAGCCTGAGACTTGGAGCCCATCAGGTTTATTGCATTGGCAGAGGGGCCAATGAAGGCGATGCGGTTGTCGATACATGCTTGCGCCAATCTGGCGTTTTCAGACAAAAAACCATACCCCGGATGAATGGCCTCTGCCTGCCACTTCGTGGCAGCGCGAATAATGGCATCGACATCAAGATAAGATTCACTCGCTGGAGAAGGGCCAATATACTCCGCGTAATCAGCCTGTTTAACATGAAGAGCGCTACTGTCTGCATCGGAATAGACAGCAATGGTTTCTATCCCCAACTTTCGGGCTGTTTTTATCACTCTGCATGCAATTTCGCCGCGGTTGGCGATGAGTATTCTTTTAAACATGATTCCTCCAGTTGGCGGTACGCTTTTCAAAGAAAGCAGTCAGTCCTTCTTGCCCTTCTTCAGATATTCGAATGGATGCAATTGCCTGACTGGTGTGTTCAATTAATGAATCATCAATAGGTTTATTGTGGCAATGCAGACAGAGTGCTTTGGCGACTTTCATTGCGTTTGGTCCGTTTTGTAACAGATTACCGAGGATGCTCTTGGCCTCACTGAGTGGGTTTGGCGAGATCTGATGGAGAATGTTCAGTGATAGTGCTTTTTCCGCATCGATTTGCTCAGCTGTCAGGAAATAACGCCTGCTTTGCCTCTGGCCTATGCTTTTAATGACATAAGGGCCAATTGTTGCGGGTATCAAGCCTAACTTTACTTCGCTCAGGCAAAAGCGACTTTCGGGTGTACCAACCGCGATATCACAACAGCAAATTAAGCCAAGAGCCCCACCGAATGCGGAACCTTGCACAAGAGCGATAGTTGGTTTGGAGAAGGTATCCAACTTATTTAGCAGCGAGGCGAGTTGTCTGGCATCTTCCAGATTCTCTTCTTCTGATTTGCTGGCCATCGACTTCATCCATTGCAGATCGGCACCTGCTGAGAAGTGTTTGCCTTGTGCTGTGAGAACTAGAGCACTGAGAGAAGTGTCTTGCTCAAGTTCATCAAGTACCTGTATCAGAGAAGCGATAAGTTCATCATTGAACGCGTTATATTTTTCAGGCCGGTTAAGGCTTAGCCAAGCGACGTTGTTGCTGTCTTTTTCAAGCAGTAGTCCTGTCATGTGACGTCCTGTGTCGATTTTTTGTTTTCACTAAAGCCATCATTGTTGGTGGAGGATTTAGTGGGATTTCTAGAGGAGTTGTACTCCTGGTCACTAAGTTATTGCCGTAGCGGTTACATACGGAAAACACCAAACTTGCTATCTGGAATCGGCGCATTCAGTGCCGCTGATAAAGCGATACCCACTACATCCCGGGTCTTAGCCGGGTCGATGATCCCATCGTCCCATAGTCGCGCACTGGCGTAATAAGCATGGCTTTGAACCTGATACTGCTCAGAAATTGGTTTCTTAAATGCCTCTTCCTCTTCTGTACTCCAGCTTTCGCCTTTTCGTGTTTTGATGTCTCGGGTGACTTGTGCCATAACGCCTGCAGCCTGATCCCCGCCCATTACCGAAATACGTGCATTGGGCCACATCCACATCATGGTTGGATCGTATGCTCGTCCACACATGCCATAGTTTCCGGCTCCGTATGAACCTCCGATAACAACGGTGAACTTAGGTACGTCAGCACAGGCAACAGCAGTAACCATCTTGGCTCCATGCTTTGCTATGCCTTCAGATTCGTATTTTTTCCCCACCATAAAGCCGGTGATGTTTTGTAAAAACAGAAGCGGGATCTTTCGCTGTGCGCACAACTCAATAAAATGGGCGCCTTTTTGGGCAGACTCTGAAAACAGGATGCCGTTATTGGCCACAATACCTATGGGCAGACCATGTATATGAGCAAAGCCGCAGACCAGTGTTTCCCCAAACAGAGCTTTAAACTCGTCGAATCTGGAGTCGTCTACGATGCGGGCGATGACCTCTTTTGCATCAAACGGCTTTTTGAGGTCGGTCCCTACAATTCCGTACAGTTCCTGCGCGGGATACTTAGGTGGTTGAGGAGTTTGTTGCCTGAGTTGGTTAGGTTTTACAAAGTTGATTTGAGAAACTGCCTGCCTTGCTAGTTCGAGTGCATGATGATCATTTTCTGCATAGTAGTCAGCGACACCTGAAGTACGACAGTGCACATCCGCACCACCCAGATCTTCAGCACTTACCTCTTCACCTGTCGCTGCCTTTACCAGTGGAGGGCCAGCGAGAAAGATAGTGCCTTGCTCTTTGACGATGATTGATACATCGCACATCGCAGGAACGTAAGCCCCGCCTGCGGTGCACAATCCCATAACGACAGCAATCTGGGCGATCCCTTCGGCAGACATGCGAGCCTGATTGTAGAAAATGCGCCCGAAATGTTCTTTATCTGGAAATACCTCATCTTGTCGTGGCAGGTTTGCACCACCCGAGTCAACCAGATAGACACAGGGAAGGCGGCATTTTCTGGCAATCTCCTGCGCGCGTAAGTGTTTTTTAACGGTAAGAGGGTAGTAGCTTCCGCCTTTTACTGTAACGTCATTAGCGACAATCATGCATTCGATGCCGTCTATTTGACCGACACCCGCAACAACGCCAGCGCAAGGTACATAATCAGGGTAGACATCCCACCCGGCAAACTGGCCAATTTCCAGAAAAGATGAACCGGGATCGAGTAGAGCTAAGATTCGCTCTCTGACCGGAAGTTTTCCTTTCTTGTGTTGGTGTTCACGTGCCTTTTCACCACCGCCATCTTCAATTTTGGATGTTACCGTGTAAAGTTGGTCAACTAATGCAGCCATCTCGCGGTAATTTTCATGATACTGCTCAGATTGAGTATTTATGTTTGTTGTTAAACAAGTCATAAGTTGTTGTTCTCCATTTGAGCGACAAACAGCGCGGCTTGTCGCTTCATTTGAATCGATTTATAAACTATGGATTTGGATTCGAGCTGGGTTATGCGCTCTCGTTGAACAACTCTCGACCGATTAACATACGTCTTATCTCGGAAGTACCCGCACCTATCTCGTAAAGTTTGGCGTCACGAAGTAGGCGTCCGGTATCAAACTCATTGATATAACCGTTTCCTCCTAATAATTGAATAGCGTCTAATGCCATTTTCGTGGCAAGTTCAGCGCTATATAGAATGGCACCTGCGGCATCTTTACGTGTGGTTTCACCTCGGTCACAAGCAGAAGCAACGGCATAGACATAAGCCTTTGCGGCATTCATCTGGGTGTACATATCGGCAACTTTAGCCTGAACCAACTGAAACTCACCGATAGACTGTCCAAACTGTTTTCTGTCGTGGATGTAAGGAACAACAATGTCCATACACGCCTGCATAATACCAAGCGGTCCGCCTGCCAGAACGACGCGTTCGTAGTCCAGACCACTCATCAGAACTCGAACGCCTTGATTTTCCTGACCCAGAATATTCTCAGCAGGTACTTCGCAGTTTTCAAAAACCAGTTCACAGGTATTCGAACCTCGCATTCCCAGCTTGTCCAGTTTCTGAGCTTGTGAAAAGCCAGGAAAGCCCCGTTCGATAATGAAAGCGGTGATCCCTTTGGCGTTCAGACTTGGTTCGGTTTTGGCGTAGACAACATAGGTATGAGCATCTGGACCATTGGTGATCCACATTTTGTTGCCATTTAACAGATAGATATCGCCTTTGCGTTCCGCGCGTAACTGCATAGAGACAACATCAGAACCTGCTCCGGGTTCACTCATTGCGAGCGCACCAATATGTTCACCGGAAATGAGTTTAGGCAGGTACTTTTCTTTTTGAGCTTGTGTGCCATTGCGGTGGATTTGATTGACACAAAGGTTGGAGTGAGCACCGTAACTGAGTGCGACAGAGGCTGATGCCCGGCTGATCTCTTCCATGGCGATGACGTGAGCAAGATAACCCATGTCGGCACCACCAAATTCTTCTTTACTGGTAACCCCTAAAAGCCCCATCTCACCGAGCTTCGACCAAAGGTGATTTGGGAATTCGTTTGACTGGTCAATAGATTGAGCCAGAGGAGCGATTTCACTCGCTGCGAAACTGTTTACCTGTTCGCGTAACAGGTTAATGTCTTCATCGTAAACAAAATTCAGGGATGTGTAGGTCGATTTCATTGCGTATCCTTGCCTATACGCCACCTACATATCCGATGAAGAATTGTCAGGTGGCTTCTTTACCATTCATGGCTTTTAATGTGTTTTCACATCGCAACTTCGCAGCATTTAACTCAAACATAACCGCATTAATGTCGTTCGCCTGCTGCTGCAGTGTGGCCTTCTTATCTTCAATTAACTGAATCATGTATTGCAGTTGTTCAGTGTTTTGATCGGTATCGTAAAGCTCAAACAGCTCTTTGATATCGGCCAGAGAAAAGCCAAGACGTTTCCCTCGCAAGATAAGTTTCAGTCGAATTCGATCACGGCCATTGTAGATTCTGGTATTTCCCTTCCTTTCTGGTGCCAAAAGCCCCAAGTCTTCGTAGAAACGAATGCTTCGGGTAGTAATGTCGAACTCTTTAGCAAGCTCACTAATCTTGAATGTATTCATACTTAACCTACGACTTTTGTATAACCTAACTATGAATATACAATTCGTTAACGTTTAAGTAAACAAGTTCAGCGGCTTCGAAGCCTTTAAATTACAGTCTCTAAGCAAAAAAAGAGAAATTATTAAACAAACAATAACCTCAAACTTGACGTTAACGTAAATGTTAGTATAGTTATTACTCAAACGTCAACTAAAGGTTAACAAAATGAAAAATGAAACATGGATTGTTGCCGCTAAGCGTACGCCAATAGGTGCTTTTCAAGGTGTGTTTTCGTCTACAGACGCCACCCTGCTTGGGGCGCAAGCGATCAAAGGAGTGCTTTCAGAAAGTCAGTTGGCTGCTGACAAAATCGATGAAGTGCTGATGGGGTGTGTACTGACAGCGGGTGTCGGACAGGCACCTGCACGTCAAGCCTGCATTAAATCTGAAATGCCATTATCAATTAGTTGTACGACTTTGAACAAAGTTTGTGGTTCGGGAATGAAGACTGTGATGCTAGGGCACGACTTGATTCAGGCGGGAAGCGCTAGAGCAGTTATTGCTGGTGGTATGGAAAACATGTCGTCTGCACCTTACTTGCTTAAAAAGGCACGTAGCGGTTTCCGATTAGGTCATGAGCAGGCGCTCGATCATATGTTCTTTGACGGCTTGCAGGATGCTTATGAAGGAGAACTCATGGGTGTTTACGCTGAGCAAACTGCTCAGAAGCATGAGTTCAGCCGGGAGAGTATGGATAGATGGGCTCAGCAATCTGTAAGCCGGGCACAGAACGCAATAAAACAAGGGCTGTTCAAAGAGGAAATAGTGCCTGTTTCTATAAAAAGCAGACGCGAAGAAAAGACCATTTTCGATGATGAGCAGCCGGGCAAGCTGGATATCGACAAAATTCCTACATTACGTCCGGCTTTTTCTAAAGACGGTGGCGTGACGGCTGCTAACTCCAGTTCTATATCAGACGGTGCATCCGCCATATTGTTAGCAGACAGCGAGTTCGCCAAAAAAGAAAACCTGGAACCTTTGGCGAAAATTGTCGGGCATACGACCCATTCCAGAAAACCACAAGAATTCACCATTGCTCCTAAATACGCCATTGAAGATTTACTGGAAAAAACGGGTTGGGACAAATCTGAAGTTGATCTATGGGAAATCAACGAAGCCTTTGCGGTAGTTACACAATACGCAGTTCGAACATTAGAACTGGATGAAAACAAGGTTAACCCTCGTGGAGGCGCATGTGCGCTCGGGCACCCAATCGGAGCCAGCGGTAACCGAATACTGGTTTCATTGATTCACGCATTAAAGCAGTCCGGTGGTAAACGCGGGATCGCATCATTGTGTATTGGCGGGGGAGAAGCCACCGCCATCGCAATCGAAATCTGCTAACTAACTCAGTAATTCAGACAAAAACTAATCTGACAATACAAGGATGTCATCATGACAGAACAAGTAAAACAATATATAGGTGGTGAGTTTTCAACATCTGATTCAAAGAAGTGGCTAGACGTAACCAACCCTGCAACCAATGAAGTGATTGCGCAAGTACCTTGTGCGACGGAATCAGAGATGGCTGCTGCAATCAGCAGTGCTTCTGACACATTTAAAAAGTGGAAGGAAGTCGCCGCACCAGAACGTGCTCGATTGATGCTTCGTTATCAGCACCTGTTAAAAGAGCAACATGACGACATTGCTGTCCTGCTTTCCAGTGAAACCGGAAAAACGCTGGCGGACGCAAAAGGCGATGTCTGGCGTGGTATCGAAGTGGTAGAGCAAGCGGCTAACATTTGTAACGCCCTGATGGGGGAAACTGTTGAAAACGTTGCAACCAATATCGATGGTTACTCATATACGCAGCCGTTAGGTGTGTGTGCGGGCATTACCCCTTTCAACTTTCCGGCGATGATACCGCTCTGGATGTTCCCCATGGCGATCGCTTGTGGCAACACGTTCGTTCTTAAACCGTCTGAGCAAGTTCCGCTGACGGCAATGAAACTGGCTGAGCTTTTTGAAAAGGCTGGTGCTCCAAAAGGGGTTTTACAGATTGTTCATGGTACTAAAGAGCAGGTAGACCGAATCCTTACTGACCCGGTAATTCGAACTATCTCATTTGTCGGTTCTGCCAATGTAGGTGAATACATCTATAAAACCGGTACCGATAACCTCAAACGCGTTCAGTCTTTTACCGGTGCGAAAAACCATATGGTGATTATGCCGGATGCCAATAAGCAGCAGGTCATCAATAATCTGGTCGGCGCGTCGGTGGGTGCAGCGGGTCAGCGCTGTATGGCGATTTCTGTGGCTCTGTTTGTTGGTGAAACCAAAGAGTGGATCCCAGAACTGAAAGAAGCCCTTTCTCAGATTCACCCAGGTGCGTGGGATGATGAGCGAGCGGGTTATGGCCCTCTTATCAGCCCTCAGGCAAAAGAACGTGTGGTTAACCTAATCGAAGAAGGTAAAGCAGCTGGCGCAAACTGTGTGCTGGATGGTTCGGATTGCCAGGTAGACGGATTCCCTGATGGAAATTGGGTTGGCCCAACACTGTTTACCAACGTCACGAGTGATATGTCGATTTACAAAGAGGAGATTTTTGGTCCTGTTTTGCTGGCGATGGAAGTAGAAGACCTTGATGAAGCAATCGAGCTTATCAACGCAAATCGATTTGGCAACGGAACCTCTATCTTTACCGCGAGTGGTGCGGCAGCAAGAAAATATCAACACAACATTGAAGTGGGTAATGTTGGCATCAATGTGCCCATTCCAGTGCCATTACCGTTCTTCTCTTTCACTGGCTGGAAAGGAAGTTTCCATGGGGATCTGCACGCCTATGGTAAGCAGGCGGTTCGCTTCTATACAGAAACCAAAACCGTCACAGCGCGTTGGTTTGAAGATGACATTCCAAGCGGTCCAAATATGACCATTCAACTTAAGTAACAGTGAATTAAGGATATTGCCAGGAGGTTGTTGGAGCCTGGCCTCAATCAATTTGAAATCGAACAGGACTTAGGAACTTAATATGGACTTTGAACTGAACGAAGACCAACTCGCTTTTGCGGATGCTGCTAAGCAGTTTTCGGATCAGATGCTGGCTCCTCACGCAGCAGAGTGGGATGAGAAGCATATCTTTCCCAAAGATGTGATTCGCCAGGCTGGGGAGCTTGGCTTTTTGAGCATCTATACTCCCCCGGAACTTGGTGGACTAGGTTTGTCTCGACTGGATGCCGCCATCATATTTGAACAACTCTCGATGGGGTGTACTGCTACCACAGCTTTTATGACGATTCACAATATGGCTACCTGGATGATCACCAGTTTTGCCAAACCTGATGTTGCGGACCAGTTTGCCGCAGATTTGGTTTCCGGAGAAAAACTCGCATCCTATTGTTTGACTGAACCCAATGCGGGATCTGACGCTGCATCACTGACAACCAGTGCAGTACGCGATGGGGATGATTTTGTACTAAACGGTGCCAAAGTCTTTATCTCGGGTGCAGGGGACACCGATGTGTTGGTGGTCATGGCTCGCTCTGTTGGTGAAGGCGCTGGTGGAGTTTCGGCATTTATTGTTCCGGCCGATAGCGAAGGCATTAGCTATGGGAAAAAAGAACCTAAGATGGGTTGGAACTGTCAGCCGACCCGAATGATTACCTTCACGAACGTACGTATTCCGGCTCAATACCTTTTGGGTGAAGAAGGCGAGGGATTCAAGTTCGCCATGCTTGGATTAGATGGTGGCCGAATTAATATCGCGACCTGTTCTATCGGGACCGCGCAGCAAGCATTAAATGAAGCAAAGCAGTACATGACTGAACGTAAGCAGTTTGGACGGACATTGGCTCAGTTTCAGGCGCTTCAGTTCAAATTGGCAGATATGGCGACAGAGCTAGTAGCGGCAAGACAAATGGTGCGTTTGGCAGCATTTAAACTGGATTCTCAGCACTCTGAAAAAAGTGCGTATTGCGCTATGGCAAAACGTTTTGCAACAGACGTCGGTTTTAAAGTCTGCGATCAAGCGCTGCAAATTCATGGCGGTTACGGATACATAAAAGAGTACCCAGTTGAGCGCCATTTCAGAGATGTCCGAGTACATCAGATTCTTGAAGGCACCAATGAAATCATGAGGTTGATTATCTCAAGGCGCTTACTTGCCGAGGGTGTTGAGCTGTTATAGCCATCGTCTGAGAAGGAACTCTATAAAGGATAAAAGTCATGACAGAGAACATTAAAGTTGAGATTGATTCACACATAGCAACACTGACAATCCGCAACCCTCCGGCGAATACATGGACGCTGGATTCATTATCTGAACTGAAAAATTTGGTTGAGGAGTTGAATCAAAATAAAGCTGTGTATGCGCTGGTGCTTACCGGAGAAGGTGATAAGTTTTTCTCAGCAGGGGCGGATTTAAAAACCTTTGCTTCAGGAGATAAAGCCATGGCGGCTGACATGGCTTTGGCGTTCGGTGAGGCGTTTGAAACCTTGTCAGATTTCGATGGTGTTTCGATAGCAGCCATCAACGGCTACGCCATGGGTGGCGGACTGGAAGTTGCCTTGGCATGTGATTTACGTATCGCAGAATCACAGGTTCAAATGGCGCTTCCGGAAGCCTCTGTTGGTTTACTTCCGTGCGCAGGAGGAACCCAGAATTTGACAGCTTTAGTTGGTGAAGGTTGGGCAAAGCGAATGATTCTCTGCGGAGAGCGGGTAACCGCTGATAAAGGACAGCAAATCGGCCTTGTTGAACAGGTGGTAGAAGCAGGAGAGGCGTTAACGGCTGCGCTAGAGTTAGCTCGTAAAGCGGTACAACAGTCTCCGAGTTCTGTTTCGGCTTGTAAGACATTGATTCAAAACCGAAGAAGCCAGACACATGTGTCTGGTTTGGTACTTGAACGTGAGTTGTTTTTGCAGTTGTTCAATACCAAAGACCAGTCAGAAGGTGTGAACGCTTTCCTTGAAAAGCGCAAGCCTAACTGGATAAACGGTTAAAGGAGGCGTTATGGCGGGAAAAGTAAATTCTTCTCGTATCGAGTGTATTGATGGTTCCGTTATTGGTGTGTTGGAGCTGGACAATCCGGAAGCACTCAACGCACTGAGCTACGGGATGATTGAGCAACTCTATCATCAATTAATTGAGTGGCGGGAAGACGAAAGCATTGTTGCAATCTTCCTTCATGCCAGTGGTGAGAAAGCGTTCTGTGCTGGTGGTGATATACAAGCTATCTATCGTGCGCTGGAAAACAAGGAACAGCATTTTGATGCCGCTCAGAAAGAGATGGAGACATTTTTTATACTGGAATACCAATGTGACTACCTTATTCATACTTACTCCAAACCCATTATTGCTTGGGGACATGGCTATCTGATGGGAGGTGGTGTCGGATTGTTTATGGGGGCCAGTCATCGAGTAATAGACAATACAACCCGTTTCGCGATGCCGGAAACCAAGATCGGGTTATATCCTGATGTGGGCGCGACCTACTTCCTAAACAAGCTGCCTAAGCATCTGGCAATGTTTATTGGTCTGACTGCCTGTCAAATCAATGCGGCTGATATGAAAGGGCTTGGTTTATGTCACTGGGTTGCTTCATCAGAACAAAAAGCAAATCTATTGAATCAATTAACGGATATTGGCTGGCAGAGTGAAAGCAATATTGCTGAGAAATTAGACTCAATACTTGCGGCAATTGAGTGTCAAGATATCGGCTCTGGATGGTTAATGGAACATGAAGAGTCTATCGCCGAACTTTGTACTGGTAGCCTGTCTGAAATGGTTCAGGCGATTGATGATGTTGAAACCGAAGATAGATGGTTCAGCGGCGCGCAGAAATCTTTGAGATACAGCAGTCCGCTGTCACTCAATATCCTTTATCAACAACTCACCAGTTATCAGGGAATGACTCTAAAAGAGTGCTTTGACCTTGAATACAATCTGACACTGAGATGTGGCTTGGAAGGGGATTTCAGAGAGGGGGTTCGTGCTCTCATCATAGATAAATCAATGGACCCGAAATGGTTGTATAGCGATGTTTCTGAAGTGTCTGAAAGGTTATTGAAGCGCTTCTTTGCCCCAGTTGACTCTTCGGAGTTCCCACTAACTAATCCCCATTTAGAACCAGCATAACGTTACAAGGATGAACAGAATATGGAAAAAATAGCATTTATCGGTCTTGGCAATATGGGCTCGCCAATGGCTAAGAACCTGTTAAAAGCCGGGCTTAATGTAGAAGTTTATGACCTCAATAAGGCGGCAATAGAAGAGCTTCAGATATCAGGTGCAGCCAGCGCTGATTCTGTACAACAGGCAGTTCAGAATGCCTCTGTAGTTATCACCATGCTTCCCGCAAGTCCGCACGTCAAAAGCGTATATCTCGAAGAAGGTGGGATTTTGGATGTGGCAGAACCGGGAACCTTGCTCATAGATTCGTCGACTATTGACCCAGCGACAGCTAAGTTAGTTGCTGGTGCAGCAGAGAAAAAAGGGCTTAACTTCGTTGATGCTCCGGTCTCTGGCGGTACAGCAGGTGCTGCGGCCGGAACACTCACTTTTATTGTTGGTGGCACGCAAGAAAACTTTGTGCAGGCGAAGGAAGTGCTTAGCCATATGGGCAAGAATATTTTCTGCGCCGGTGATGTAGGCGCGGGGCAAGTGGCCAAAATCTGTAACAACCTGATGCTGGGTATACTGATGACAGGTACTTGTGAGGCGTTGAATCTGGGGATCGAAAACGGCCTAGACCCGAAAGTTCTGTCGGACATTATGCTTCAGAGCTCAGGCAGAAACTGGGCGTTAGAACTCTACAATCCATGTCCTGGTGTTATGGACAATGTGCCGTCGAGTAATGGTTACCAGGGTGGGTTTATGAGTCAGCTCATGGCGAAAGATTTAGGCATTGCAATGGAAGCCGCTGTTGCTAGCCAAAGTTCAACTCCGATGGGTAACCTGGCTCGTAATCTGTTTAATTTTCATAATGGTCAGGGCAACGGACAGAAAGACTTTTCTAGCCTGTTTGAGTTCTACCAGAAACAGGCATAGGACGTACTTATGGAGTTAGTGAATAAGGTAATAGCGATTACAGGAGCCGCTCAGGGGTTAGGGAAACAAATGGCCCTCTCCCTGGCAGAAAGTGGTGTGAATTTAGCACTGATCGATCTCAATCAAGATCAACTTGATGAGATTAAGAGCCAATGCGAGACAAAGGGGGTTACTGTTCGGAGCTATGTTGCTGACGTAACTAATGAGCAGCAGGTCTGTGCAGCCTTCGAACAGATTGGTGCTGAGTTTAACGGGCTCAATGGTGTCGTTAATAACGCAGGCATCATGCGTGATGGAATGTTAATGAAGGTCAGGGACGACGAGATCAGCAGTATGTCTCTGGAGCAGTTTCAGTCGGTGATAAATATCAATGTAACTGGCACTTTTCTCTGCGGCCGGGAAGCGGCCAAAACAATGATAAACACCAAGAGTGAAGGTGTGATTATCAATATTTCCAGTGTCGCTCGTGCAGGAAATATAGGGCAAACAAACTATTCAGCTTCGAAAGCAGCTGTCGCGGCAATGGCGACAGTGTGGGCAAAAGAGCTAGGACGATATGGTATCCGCTCTGTTGCTATTGCTCCCGGTGTTATAAAAACTGCGATGACCGATCAGATAAAGCCCGAAGCGATGAAACGTTTGGTTGGTATGATCCCTGTTGGCCGTCTGGGCACTGCTGAAGAGATCGCATCTACTGTAAAATACGCATTAGAGAATGAATTTGTGACCGGAAGGGTGCTTGAAGTGGATGGTGGAATAAGGATGTGACCTCTGGACACGAGTCAGAGACGTTTAGATACTCTGACTCGTGTGGGTTTCATCGTTTTTTTATTTAGGGATTCAATGTCCCTTATTACCTTTCTGGGCGCAGTGCGTACTTACCCGGGCCCAACAACAAGATTGCAATGGAAGCGAAAAGGTATGTACCTATACCTTCTGCGGCCCATGCCCCGAACTTGTTGAGGGTAAACAGTGTGTCCGGGAACATTAGCCACATTACTACAACACAAGTACCTATCAGGAATGTAGATGCCATGCGCGTATAAATACCGAGAGCAACGAGGATCGGAGCGACTACTTCACCTAAGTAAACGGCATAAGCAAAAAAAGCGGGTAATCCAATTTTGATTCAAGCTTTGTAATCATTTCGTTCGTATGAAACCTGTATCTCTTTGTGTAGCTTGATGAATATAAAAATAACCCTGTAAACACTGGTGTTATTGGGCTGAGATAATGAGCGATGCGATGAAAATATTTTGGTGATTAGCGTTTATCTGGCCTACGCTGAATGTATAGGGAAATTTCTGTTACATATATTTAACAAAAAACACGTACCGGAATAAATATGAACAATAGAATGGATTCTATGGTTTCGAGAACCCGAAGTACCAGTGGTTTGCACACGCTCGTTTTCGCCATGATGCTCATTTCCAGTTACAGCTTTGCGAGTACAACTTCGCAACTCACATTCCTGACCTGGGGAGACTACATTGATCAGAATGTGGTAGCTCAATTTGAAATGGAGCATAACGCTAAGGTTAACTTTGTTTACTTCGAATCAGATGATGGTCGAGAGGAAATACTTACGACCTATGGCCCTACTGGTTACGATTTGATGATGGTCGATTCTGTTGCCGCTCCTTTTTATAAGAAGTTAGGTTGGGTAAAGGAGTTCGATATCGCCAAAGCGCCTAACCTGAGACATGTGGCATTACCACGCATTGCAGGTTTGTCGGAAAGAGAACGAGTATGCAGTCCATACTTTTGGGGAACCACTGGTATCGCATACCGTAAGGACAAGTTAAAGGAACCTATCAACAGTTGGAAGCAGTTGTTTGAACCATCGCCGGATCTCCAGGGTAAGATCTTGATGCCAACGGTAGCGAATGAGGTTGTCGGGGTAGCGTTGAAATACCTGGGTTATTCAATGAACAGTAACGATGCAGCCCAACTTGAACAAGCTCGTCAGGTGTTGTTGAAACAAGCCCCTATGGTTACTAACTATTCTCATGTTGTTGTCGATACTAGTAAATCGAAGCTAGTTACCGGAGAAGTTAATGCGCTGGTCACCTATAACGGGGACGCTTTGATGCTGAAGGAGGAACAACCATTAATTGAGTATGTGTTGCCAAAAGAAGGAGGGGCTATTTGGGCTGATTTGATCTGTTTATCGACAGGAGCAAAAAATCCAGACCTCGCTCATAAGTTTGTCGACTTCATTAACGACCCTGAACAAGCGGCAACAAATGCTATGTATGTTTATGGTGCAAGCCCAAACCGAGCAGCTGAAAAGTTATTGCCTTCAGAGTTTCTGCAAAATTCTCTGATATATCCTGATATACAACGTCTTGAGAAGTCAGAACTTGGTGAGCCGCTTGCTCCAAGCACGATACGAAAACACAGTTCCATACTAAATGAGTTGATTCACCTGAAGAGCAAGTAGTACCTCTTCTTTAGGTTGGGTAAGTAATGCCTATGAAAGTAAGAACGCAAATTACATTAAGTATTATTCCAATCATTTTGATTCAAATGATCGTGTTGACCGTGCCTTCAATTTGGTTTTATCAAGAATTTATTAGTAACAAAGTCGAAGACTATATACAGGACTCGGTTTCACAAACTCGATCTGCATTTTCAGTAAAAATTAACAGCATTAAAGCCGATAGTGCGATGCTTTCCGAGAACGTTGTGTTGAATAGGTATCTTAGAACTGAAGATGCAGGGATAAGAGCTTATGTCATGCATAAAACTTTGATAAAGGAGTTTGCTTCTTTCCGGCGGATTCATCCTGAGTACGTCGAGGTATCATTGCTTACACCCGAAGGTTTTGACGAAGTTTCACTACGTAAAGCGGACTCTCTCGATAAGCCCTCTCAAACACCAGAATCTGAGTACTATAAATTGATTGCCGGCTCTCCCAATGAACACGAGATATTAGCAACAGAAAACCCTGATATAGGTGAGTGGGTATTGGTATCGATAAGAAAGTTGTACCAGCAGGACCTTACGGTAGAACAGGTTGAGAAATCGCCCGATATTCTTAAAGGTTACTTAGTTATCAAGGTGGTACTAAATTTTATTCATACCTTTATCCATGATAATCAACTGGGAAACACTGGCTTTACAGCGCTGCATGATGAGTGGGGTAACCCGATTGTTTCGAAAGGAGAGAATATTGATTCCAATACTGTCCAGTCATCACTCAAATATGCAATGGAAACCGATCATGAGCTGCTGCATAAAGGTATTAGACATGGTGACAATGAGTATGTCGTTGGACATACGCACCTTGTCAGTAACCTTTACTATACTATTGGCTGGCCAGAGTCAGAGTTGAACGAAACACTTATATCTACCTCTATCCAAATGATAGTGAGTGATATTTTGGTATTACTTGCTTGTGGCTTATTTCTTTACTGGTATTTACACAAAAAGCTGGTTGCTCCTATTTTGGAGTTACAATTGGCGGCCCAAAATATGGGTAGTGGCAATCGAAACTGGAGTTTCCGCAGAAATGTTGCTGACGAGTTATGTTCACTTGCCCGTTCTATAAAAGAGATGGGAGAGGGACTGATAAGGCAACAGCAAAAGATGAGAGACATCGCCTACGTAGATAGTCTTACTCAACTTCCAAACCGTTTATATCTAACAGAAGAGCTTGAACGGAAGTTTAATAGTAGCAAATCGAATTCTGATATCGCTCTGCTATTCATGGATCTGGATGGGTTTAAACATGTCAATGATACGGAAGGACATGAGATCGGAGACGAAGTTCTGGTAACCGTCGCCAGAAGACTCAGATACACCTTACGCAAAGCAGATGTCATTAGTTATGTGAATGAAGATGAACGTTTAGACTACAACGTTGCACGCCTGGGAGGTGATGAGTTTACGGTTATTTTGTATGGGGTTCGGGAGCGGAGCAATGTCATACCTGTCGTGGAACGGATATTAAGCTCCTTTGAAGATCCAATAGCGATTGCAAACAAGAAAATTCGTATCGGGGCAAGTATCGGGATTGCTCTGAGCAATGAAAACATCAATAACGCCTCAGATATCATTAAGTGCGCTGATATCGCAATGTATGACGCAAAAACAAATGGCAAAAATACTTACCGCTTTTTCTCTGAAGATTCGGCAAGAGAAGCACTTAAAGTTCATGAGTTAGGAGAGTCACTTATGAACGCCATCAACGGTGGTCAGCTTACGGTTGCTTATCAACCTCAGTATTGTTCTCAGACACGGAAATTGGTGGGTTGTGAAGCTCTTCTACGTTGGAGACACCCGCAAGATGGATGGATTCGCCCGGATGTGTTTATTCCTATTGCTGAAGAAACAGGCTTGATAAACCAAATTGGCCAGTGGATATTGAACAGGGTATGCCTTCAGATTACTCAATGGCAGAAGTTGGGGTTCGATGTTCCAAGAGTTTCAGTCAATGTATCTAATGTTCAGTTTGCATCGGGCGATGTTCACAAGCTGGTTTTGAACTGCCTCGATACGTATAACCTTAGCCCGAGACACCTAACTATCGAAGTTACCGAATCAAGTATCATGCAAGGGAATGAAACGGTAAATCAGTTAATGAAGTTGCAGCGGGATGGTTTGCGTATTTCATTAGATGATTTTGGTACAGGGTACTCCTCATTAAGTGCACTAAAGGGACTGCCCATCGATGAGCTGAAGATAGACAAAAGCTTTATAAGCGATATAGATAAAGAAGGTGATGGTCAGGCTATCGTATCCGCCATTATCGCAATGGCACAACGTCTTGGGTTGGAAATTGTTGCAGAAGGGGTAGAAACGAAGGAAGAGTACTCATTTTTACAACGAAAAGAGGCAGATATCATCCAGGGATATTACTTCTCCAAGCCGCTTGTGAAAGATGAGCTTTGTAAATTGTTGCCAGTAAGCAAGACTCAGAAAAAGAGACAGCATTGGAAGATCCGACATGGTATTCGTCAGTTAACGAGGCGAAGTTCTCAACTAACCTAGAAGAGCAAATGATGCAGTATGATTCTAATGAGCATACTGCATCCAATTCTTATATCAGCTAACTAAAGCGTACACGCAGCTACGCCTTTGGTGGTGTTCCTTCTGCGTTAGAAACTATCGCATCGATTTGAACTAATGCATCCATAGGAATGGACGAGA
This sequence comes from Vibrio iocasae, assembly GCF_042245395.1. NCBI lineage: Bacteria > Pseudomonadati > Pseudomonadota > Gammaproteobacteria > Vibrionales > Vibrionaceae > Vibrio > Vibrio iocasae. The sequence goes on from NZ_CP145310.1 coordinate 401,674, forward strand.
CACCGATAACCGTACGGGTAGGTAGTTCCCCGTTGAAGAAGGTTTTATAGACTTCATTGACGGCTTCAAGGTCGGCCATATCTCTTAGCTGGATATTCACTTTTACAAGGTCATCCATTACGTGATTCACGCTCTCAACAATCGCTTTAATATTGTTCAGACACTGCTGAGCCTGTTCTTTGGCACCGACAGTCACAATGTTTCCGTTCTCAGGATCAATCGGTAGCTGAGCAGAAATATTATTGTAGTGAGAGAAAGCAACGGTCTGAGTTGAAAGCGCACTAATTGGTGCTTTATCCGTATTGTTTGGACGAATCACGATGCCGTGTCTGTCTTCCACTGCTTGTGGTGGTGTGCCGTCACCGTGAGAGACAGTCGCGTCAATCTGGACTAGTGCATTCATTGGTAGGCCTTCTGTGACCACAACAGAGCGAGCTGGCATGTAACCGACTGTTCTTGCAATCGACGAGTCAGGGAAGAATGTTGTATATGCCTCGTTAACCGAATCGACATCTTCAGGGTTTTTGACATGGATGTTGATTTTAACGATGTCATCGAAAGGTACGTCAACGCCTTCCATAATCGATTTAATGTTTTTAAGACACTGTGCCGCTTGCTCTCTTGCTCCACCAACAACGACATTGCCTGTTTTAGGATCAACAGGCAGTTGAGCGGAGATATGGTTGTAGTGAGAAAACGCGACAGTTTGTGTTGATAGCTTGCTAATTGGCGCTGCGTCGGTGTTTCTTACCAGCTTGATTAGGTCACAAGGATCTTGTGGGTGTGTACCTTCACCGTTAGAAATCACGGCATCCATTTGAACCAGAGCGCCATCTAGTGGCAAAGCGGCAACAGCAAGTGTGGTTCTTGTTGGCTGGTAATTTTGGAAGAAGCTTGCGTAAACTTCATCCACAGCGTCAAGGTCAGTGATATTTTTGAGGTAGACATTCACTCTCACCACATCGTACATACCGTGGTCGATACTCTCTACGATGGTTTTAATGTTTTCAAGGCACTGCGTAGCCTGTGCTTTAACATTTTCTGCTACAAGATTGCCCGTTATAGGGTCTATAGGTAGCTGAGCTGAAATATTGTTGTAGTGAGAAAACGCAACGCTCTGAGTAGATTCAGGGCAAATAGGAGCCAGGTCAGTATTTCTGGATAGTTTTATGATTTCGCCACTCATGTCGAAATGTTCCTTTTATTATTTTGTAGGGTAATGATTTCTAGTAGATATTCTTGATAAGAATTCTTGAGGTCGTGAGATAGTAAGTCAGGTTGGCGAAAGTAAATGTGATAGGAATCAAGGTAATATTTTTACTAAACAGTCAGGAATGAAGGATATTTAGTCACAATTCGACTAAATATCCACATACTTATATATAAAGTGAGTAAGACGGTTACTTTGGCGAGAATAATTCGAAGTTTATGAATACTCTCTCAGAGAGTAAAAAGAAAAATTTGCTTCTTTTTGTTCTGAAGTGGAAATTTGATCACACAAAATGGGAGAAAGCAGTTGGCTTAGTCCCATTTAATTTCGCAATGAGTGCATAAGTTTTCTTGGTTGCTTAAGAAATTACCTTATGCCGTCGGTTTTAACGGGTCGATATCGGCTAGTGGTAGTAATACTCAACGCACTTGTTGGCCAGTAGATCGAGTGAGTCCAGAGCTTTTTCTTTTTTATGCTCAGCGATATTGTCAAAAGCCAGTGGGATCTCCGTACATCCCAGTATCACACCGTCAGCACCTTGTTCGATAAGTTTATCGAAAACAGGTTCCATTAAGGCTTTTCCTTTCTCGATATCTCCAGCTTTCACGGCATAGATGCCTTCCATCACTTGTTCCTGCTCAGTTTCTGAAGGAACAATAGAGTCCATGCCAGCTTGCGAAATCGCGTCAGCGTAGATACCCGTCTTAACGGTTGCTGTCGTTGCGAGAATGCCAATGGTATTCATTTTCCTGTCACTGGCTTCTTGAATAACGGCATCGATAATGCTGATAAACGGTACATTCGTCTTGTTGAGTTTGTTTAGCCAATAATGAGCCGTGTTACATGGAATAACCACTTTTGTTGCACCAGAGTCTTTCAAAGACATCAGGTTATTTAGCATAGTGTTCAACGGATCTTCCCCGTTTTCCATGATGCATTTGGTTCGGTCTGGAATAATTGGGTTATTCGAAATTATCATGGGTATATGTTCTTGATCAGAACGAGCAGGACTTTTCTCCACAACACGTTTTACGAAATCAACAGTTGCCATTGGCCCCATTCCGCCTAATATACCTAACATCTTACTCATGATAACTCCTTTGTTGAGGTAAAAGTTATCAAATAAAACTTGGGTAAAGAAATGAAATAACTGGCACAGCTATGCATGAACCGCATAGCTATAGGGTCGTGAATACTTCTATACTCATTGTGGGCAGAAAAGGAAAACTACGTGACTAATATAGAAACAAAATGGTTGTTGGATTTTTTAAAGTTGGCGGAACTGCGTAACTTCTCAAAAGCGGCCATTGAGAGAAATGTCACGCAGTCTGCATTCAGTCGGCGCATTCAGGCGCTGGAAAATGCGGTTGGTTGTCAGTTATTTGATCGAGAGAAAACCCCGATTGCTCTGACCGAAAACGGAAAAGCATTCCGAACGAGTGCCAGAAGTTTAGTGACTCAACTGGAGTACGATCTGGAGCGGTTGAATGATCTGTCTGTATTGGGCAATCAAAAAGTCAGTCTGGTGGCCGGACACTCTATTGCCACGGACATCCTACCGAGAATTCCTTTGAACCTTTTTACAGAAGAACGAGAAATCATCTTAGATGTAAGGGCTTTGGATATCGATGATGCGGTAGACATGTTGCAGGAAGGCGCGTGCGACCTTGTGATGAGTTACAAAAACACTCAATTGCACTATCAGCCTTATATTTCGCACAAGCTTGGTGAGTCGAAACTCTTTTGCGTTACCGGGTTAGATGACAAAGGAAAACCCAAGTACCAACTATCAAAAGATAAAATTACCCCCTGGGTTATGCATTCGACGCGCAGTTTCATGGGACGGCTTACGCGAGAGGTGAGTAACCAGTATGCGCTGAAACCGATTTTCTCTTCGTCTATGACAGAGTTAGTAAAAGCTTTGATTATCCGTGGTGAAGGGATAGGTTGGTTGCCAGAACATTCCATTCATGACCAGCTAGCAGCAGGACAACTGGTGGTACTAGATGAACCTGACAACTCAATGATTGCAGAGATCTATGCTTACCGTTCACAAACGAAATTGCATCCGGCAGCCGAACGAGTCTGGCAAAAGCTGACGGAATATACTCAGGTCGAATGGTGATTATTTAACCAAGCGAGTATTAAGCAACTGTATTAATATCGAGACATCAGGATTGATGTCTCAGATTACTATATTCATAGCCTAGATTTTGGGTATTTCCATTTTATTTTTTAATGTATGTTCTATGTTTATATATGCATGGCTTATAAAGGTAATGTTTATAAGTAAATGCTTAAAAAGTACATAGTTTATTAATGTGCATAAAAATAAATATACGCTAGGGATACGTTATGGCTTGGTTAGGTAATCTATCAATTAAACGGAAGTTACATCTACTTGTTTTTATATCGTCCATCATTATTACAGCAATTGCCCTCTATGGTTTGATGGAGCAGAGGAGAAATGCGCTTGTTGAACGTAAGGCTAAGTTAGAGTCTCAGGTTGAGCAAACTGTTGCTTTGGTTAATTATTATCGGAACCTTCAGACAGAAGTTGAAGGTATGACCGCCAAAGAGCGTGCCCTCAAGGCTCTCAGCGCTCTTCGATACGATGAGAAGAACTACTTCTGGGTGACAACGCCGAACCTTGAAGTGTTGATGCACCCGATCAAACCCAACTTAATTGGTAAAGATGCAACTGGCTTTCAGGATGGAAATGGAAAGTTCCATTGGCAGGAAATGGCCAGAATCAGTCGTACACCAGAGCAAAAAGGCTTTCTTGATTATGCGTGGAAGTCGCCCGATGGTGAGCTTCTGGAAAAAGTTTCTTATGTCTATTATGTCAAAGAGTGGAACTGGATTATTGGCTCGGGAATTTTAGTTTCCGATATTAATCAGGCCTTTATTTCTAATGTGGTAAAAACAGCCGTTGCTATATTTATCGGCATGTTATTGCTGGCAACAGTCAGTTTTATCATTGGCAGAAATATCGTTAACCCTATTGAGTACCTGTTAAATAAAGTTCATCTGATTTCAGATGGGGATATGACCATACGCTTCAATACAAAACGTAAAGACGAAATTGGTGATATTAGCCGTGATATGAATCAGATGTTGGAAAGGCTGCAATCCGCTCTGGTACTGGCTAGTGAGTCAGCTCATCAATCGGTTGATCTTGTCAGCAGTATCGCCTCATCAAGTGAACAGACAGCGCAAAGTACTAACTCGCAACACACCCAATTGGAACTTCTGGCTACAGCAATGAACCAGATGAGTACGGCAAATGCGGAAGTATCCCGAAATGCCGGACACGCATCTACAACAACGGAATCTGTCTCTGAGCTTGCTGACCGTAGTAGTAAAGATATGGAAGTGATGGTGCGGAGTATTGAGGATGCGGATAACCAAATGGCGAAGACATCAGATTTGGTTGAAGAACTGAATGCGGGAGTGTTGGCCATAGCTGAAGTGATTGATGTCATTAAGGGGATTTCTGAACAAACCAATCTACTAGCGCTCAATGCGGCAATTGAAGCGGCACGAGCAGGAGAGTATGGAAGAGGTTTTGCTGTTGTTGCTGATGAAGTCAGAATGCTGGCAACTAATACCAATAGCTCGACAGAGCAAATTCAGGATTCAATTACAAAGTTAACGTCTAGCGCTGAGAATGCTTCAAGTGCGGTAGGCTCTAGCAGGGAAAAGGTTCGTGAATGTGTTTCTAAATCAGAACACACACGTAACGAGCTTATCTCTATGATAGAGATACTGAGTCAGGCGAATGACATGGTGACCCAAATAGCCTCATCTTCTGAGGAGCAGCATGCGGTATCCAATGAGATTAACGAAAATATCGTTCTTATCAGTCAATCGGCCCATGAAGTGAGAGAAGCTGCAACTGGGGTTGCTGGTCAAAGTCAGGCGTTGGTAGATAACGCCGATCAGCTAAATTCCAGTTTAAGATACTTTAGTGTTTGATTCCTCTATCTCTATAGAACAAAAGCCTCACATCATCGATTACATATAGTAACTAAAAAGATGTGAGGCTTTCTGCAATAAGGGCCGAACCTTTTAATTAAGGCTGTTGGCGAGTTGCAGCGATAACTACTTCGCGGATACAAACACCTTGAGGTTGCTGGTATGCATACTCAACAGCGCGAGCGATATCGTCAGCGACCAATGCACCACCCATTGAGCCTTTCCACTCTTCGTAACCATTGATGATATCATCAGAAGTCGTATGAGAAAGTAGTTCAGTCTCTACGGCACCTGGTGCGATAGTTGTTACTCGAACATTCGAGTCAGCCACTTCTTCACGTACATTTTCAGAGATAGCGTGTACAGCAAACTTAGTACCACAGTATGCCGCATGGCTTGGGAAAGTCTTGCGTCCTGCTACCGAGCTGATGTTGATGATGGTACCAGACTGACGCTCTTTCATCGGAGCAAGCACTGCGCTCATGCCGTTCATCAAACCAATCACGTTTACATCGAACATGGTTTTCCATTCAGCAGCGTCTTGTACATCCAGTGGGCTTAGCAGCATAACGCCAGCGTTGTTAACGATGCAGTCTGTTGGGCCGTAAGCTTTTTCTGCTTTTGCGATAGCCGCTTCAAATGATGCTTTGTCAGTTACGTCTACTTTTTCACAAAGAGTGTTTGGCAAATCAAGTGCTTCAAGACGGTCGATACGGCGTGCCAGAAGAAGAAGTGGGTGGCCTGCATCACTAAGACGACGAGCAATAGCTTCACCAATACCTGAACTTGCACCTGTAATCACAACTAACTTTTTCATAATAATCTCCTGTTGAGCAACGCCAATCGCTGCGATGGAGGTATATTAAGAAATTGCTTAGTGTTGATATATAGGCTTTAAGTTCAAAGACTGTTGTTGCTGTGCAACAATAACTGGTGGGGATGTAACCAGCACCTGAGTGCTGGTCTATTTTTTTTCGAAGGCTTATTCAGGGTTCTTTGGCGTTGGTATTTTACAAAACCCCTGAGCAGGTACGTCGAGTGCGGCATTGAACTTACTTGAAAGGTTTTGAAACGCAATTAACCCGGTCAGTTCTACCACGCCATCGTCATCGAAGTGCTTTTTCACCTCAGCCATAATCTCGTCAGTGACTTGCTGATCTGAGTATGTCACAGCTTCAGTATAAGCAAGCACCGCGCGTTCTTTCTCATCGAACAGGTCGCTTTCTTTCCAATTATCCAACGCCTCTACTTTATCCATAGACCCTGCACGATTTGCCAGTGTCATAGAGTTGATGTCTACGCAGAATTCACACCAGTTGATCTGAGAAACCCGGACGGTTACGAGTGAACGTAGTGAAGGTGAAAGGGGAGAACTTTTTCTGTCGAGTGCTCCATAGAGTAACGCCACGGTCGAGAACAGCTTTGGCACACGTCCCCAGACTAATCCGGGCATCAGGACTTCACCGTACCTTTGTTTTTGACTCCAGAAAAATGGTTTGAGGAACAATGGGTACTCTTTTAGCGACTTGACGGAAACTCTCATAGCTTGCCTTTTGTATTGGGTTATTGGCGGTATCTTGCCTAAAACTAATAGACTTTAAGACCGGCTGCAAATGAAAAATCATTCAGATTAACTATAACTGTTTACCAGAGCTGACCCATTTCTGACTTTCTTTCAAAAACTTAACAGGCATGCCTTGCGAACTATGATGTCTGTTCAGGAACGAATCGCTGATGGTAGGCACTATTTTCTTTCTTATCAATAGATGGATTTGAGTCGTGAACATAAGAGTTAAACAAGGCGTATGTATTTGCGCAGCATTGATACCGCCAACCAGTTCTGCATCGGATGCGCGAAGCGCTGCAATGGGAAACGCAGGTGTAGCAAGCGCAGACTATATGTCCGCTTCTCTATACAATCCTGCGTTACTATCGGCATCTTCATCGCACAATTCTATCGGCTTGATGTTTACCGGAGATAGAAGTTTTATCGGCAATGAAGAGCGTTTAACCAGCCTGGAGAACATCGATACATTTGGTGATTTATATGAAGATTCACCACAAAACATAACTTCTCAGTGGATTGAGCAGGTAAACCGGGATCTTGATTCTGTCGATGGAAAAGCTCATGGCGTGGTTAACACAAACGCTGCTGTTGTTCTTGCGATACCTAACTCTTCTTTGCCAATGAGTTTTTTTATGCAGGGGCGGATGACGAATATATATAGCTCAACGTCCGGTGAATATAAAACTGATAGTGCAGCAGACACCTATGAGAGAGTAGACAGTTCCGACAGATTTCTGAACGGAGTAATAGTGGCCGATTATGGTGTCACTTTCTCACGATCATTCGACCTGAAAGGCTCAAGCGTTTCCTTTGGTATCTCTCCAAAGTTTCAGGCTTTGGCAATCTACGAGCTCCTGAGCGATGGTAATGATGAACCCAGTGGCGATGATCTGGATTTTAGCGAGTACGGATTTAATATGGATATTGGTGCCGCGTGGAAACGAGGCCATTGGCAAGCAGGTATAGCGGTTAAAGACATAGCAAAGAAAAGGCTTGGACTGAGAGACGGTGGTTATTACGACCTGAATCCGCAAGCGACATTAGGTGGTGCCTATCTTGGAAGCAATTATGTGGTCACGGCAGATATTGACCTGAACGAGCAGAAGCACTTTTCTCATATAGAGGATGAAACCCAGTTTGTAAGATTAGGAGCTGAGTATAGCCCTTCAAACTGGCTGCATCTGCGCCTTGGTTATCAGTCCGATATGGAGCAAACCGTAGATGATATGTTTACCGTAGGCATTGGAGTGAGTCCCTGGGATAAAGTTCATCTGGATTTCACCGGGGGATTTGGAGAGGAAGCACTTGGAATGAAGATGGATGTAAAAGTGCTTATTTAGATCAAAGGATATTGTTTCTTACCAGGCCACGTCTGACATTGGTACATAACTTTCCAAAGCGTCGGATATCATCGAAGTTAGGTGATATCCCTCTATTTATCGAGTTCTCCCAATACGACAGTTCTGAATCCACCAGTTCCATCAACTTCTTCGGGCACCCAATGCAATTGTTTTCGGTCCCACATACAAAAGTATCTTCCTCGTACAAAGGTAGCTCTTGTTTTGCTTGCTCAATGATGCTGCGCATTGCAGTTATGCGATCGGGTTTAACACTCATGCTGTTGGCTTAATGAAATGCTGATCCAATGTAATGATGGCTGTCGATTATATCTGGTTAGACATAATTCGCTATTACCCTGTAGAAGTATCTTATTTGCTAGAACAGTAAAGCAGTATTCTTGCCAATAGCCAATGTCACGATAAAAACCAGCCAACCAATTGAGGCCGAAAAATAGAAGTAGCGGCTTTTGATGCTCGCCTTTTTCCTCATCGCCAGGAAGCCACAAAAAATATAAAAGAAAACCCCACATAGTTTGAATGTTAGCCATGGAGCCGCATCGGTAAATGGGGTAAAGCCGGTTACCGAGATAAGTGCAATACCACTCGATAGCAACAAGGTATCGTTGAGGTGAGGCAGGTGTTTAAACCATGTAGGTTGCAGCTTAGCTATTTCAAAACGGTAGTAGCGGAAAAAACGAAAAAGATAGAGAGAAATACTAATGAGTACAGTGAGTACATGGAACTGCTTTAACTCCAGATACATTGTCATCAACTTAACCCTTCTTAGAATGATGAAGCCCGGTTTCCTATTATTGGTTGCCGGGCTTTGATTTACTTAAAATTAAGAAGCCGTTGCTGCTTTACCGCTGGTTTTGCGAGTAGGAGAAAGCAGAAGCTTGGCAAAGAATGCCGCGAGCATCAGGCCACCGATACCAAATACGATATCACCAGGAACTCGGAGCCATACCAACATTTCAACAAGGTCACTGTGAATGACTTCTGGTGAACGTGCGTACCAGTAACCGTGTTCGATAACAGCGAAGAACTGAACGATACCGACAGGTAATAGTGACATAAAGATCATGCCTAACAAGCCCAGGTTCATAGACCAGAATGTCCACTTAAGCAGTTTGTCGTCCCAGTTTGCAGATTCGCTCACCAGACCGCGCATACACGTTAACATCAGACCAATACCCAGCATTCCGTATACACCCATAAAGGCACCATGAGCGTGAGTAGCGGTTGTGTTCAGACCCTGAATAAAGTACAGAGCGACTGGCGGGTTGATAAGGAAACCAAGGATACCTGCACCAACTAAGTTCCAAAATGCGGTTGCAACGAAGAACATGATTGCCCACTTATAGCGAACCATCCACTGCGTGCTCTTTTGCATTCTGTATGTTTCAACAGCTTCAAATCCGATAAGCGCAAGTGGAACCACTTCCAGAGCAGAGAATACAGAACCCCAGGCAATAACGGATGTTGGTGTACCAGTGAAGTACAAGTGGTGCAGTGTACCAATCAACCCACCTGTCAGGAATACAACGGTTGCGAATAATACCGCACTGTTTGCTGATTGGGCTCTAATCAGGCCAAGACGGACAAACATGAGCGCGATTACCGATGTCGCAAACGTCTCGAAGAAGCCTTCTACCCATAGGTGAACGACCCACCAACGCCAGTATTCTGCAATGGCAAGGTTAGTGTGCTTGCCCTGGAACAGACCTGCACCATAGAACAGACCGATAGCAACACAAGACGCGTATAGTACCCATACGACAGACTTCATTTCGCTGTCTTTTGATAGTGCTGGTTTGATAGCTGCAGTGACCAGTGCTAACCAAATCAGAAGGCCAACAAGCAACAGGATTTGCCAGATACGGCCAAGATCAATGTACTCCTGACCCTGATGTCCTATCCAGTAACTCAAGTTGATATCAAAGTACTGTTGCACTGCCATCCATTCACCAGCCATGGAGCCAAGGACCACAATGACAAGCGCAACCCAAAGTACGTTAACACCCAGTCGCTGGAACTTAGGTTCATGTCCTGACAGTGCAGGAGCAATGTATAAACCTGTGCCTAACCAGGCTGTCGCAATCCAGAACACCGCCAGTTGCGTGTGCCAGGTACGGGTAACAGAATATGGAAGTATTTCAGCCAGAGGGATACCGTAGAACTCTTGTCCTTCAACTGCATAGTGAGCGGTGATACCTCCAAGGAAAACCTGAAGTAAGAACAGACCCACAGCGGTAATAAAGTACTTGCTAAGAGCTTTTTGTGATGCAGTTGGTTTGATACCAAATAGCGGATCTTGCTTTGGAAGTGAAGGTAACGGATGCTCCTTCAGCGTCGCGTGATACCAGGCTAAAGCACCGACACCGGCAATCAGAACAACAACACTCAGAATTGACCAGACAATATTGTCAGATGTCGGTGTGTTACCAACGACAGGATCGAAAGGCCAGTTGTTTGTGTAAGTGTAGTTTTCTCCAGGACGCTCTGTCACGGCTGCCCATGCACCCCAAAAGAAGAATGCCGAAAGCTTATCGCGGTTTTCTTCAAGAGCGATGGTGTTTTCCTTCATCGCATAATCTTCACGAGTTGGCTGAAACTCTGGGTTGTCTCCAAACAGGTTGGTGTAGTAGCTCTGAAGTTGCTTGATCGCTTCAGAACGCATGTCTGAGATGATTAGCTCGCCTGATTCTTTGTTATATCCATTCGGTCGGATATCACTGCGTAGCAGGCTTTCAAGTTTGGCCCTATCGGCTTCAGAAAGTTGCGAAAGAGGTTGAGAAAACTGGGTTTTCGCAGCAATTTCAAGCCAAAGTTCGGATTCACGGTGAACCCAGTCGGCGGTCCAGTCAGGCGCAACATATGAGCCATGCCCCCAAATTGAACCTAATTGGTGACCACCCATAGTACGCCATACTAGCTGACCATCCTGAATGTCATTTTTAATGAAAATGACCTCACCGCTTTCAGATTTCACCACTTCTGGAATGGGTGGTGCTTGTCGATAGATTTCGCTCCCCAGGCTAAGAAGGATAGCGAAAGAGGTGATGCAGACGATCACCAGTGCTATCAGCGAGTACTTTTGTTTAACCATGCTCTGATCCTTTCATTTGTTATTTATTGCGTTGGCTCGTGCATGGCTTATTACAATTGGCGTGCCAGATTTTAAGTGATTGATATTTAAGAGTTGACTCTGGATTGTTGTCATAATGATTGTGTTGTTGATTTGTCAAAATGAGCATTGTTGTCATATTGATTGTAGGTTTGGTGCTGAAATTTTGATCAGGTCGACTAAAGTCAAATCGCATGCACCAAAATATCAACTATGTTTATGGGGTAATGGACTTAATAAATACACAGGGACACTTAAAATGCCTCATGCCTATGATCGACATATAAGTAATCTCACCAAAAATACCTACGCAGTTATTCTGGCTGGTGGTCGGGGAAGCCGGCTTCATGAACTTACCCAATGGCGGGCTAAGCCTGCTGTCTATTTCGGTGGCAAATACCGGATCATCGATTTTCCACTATCGAACTGCTTTAACTCGGGTGTCTGCCGGGTTGGAGTCGCGACACAATATAAATCGCACTCACTGATTCGTCATATTAACCGGGGATGGGGACATTTTCGGGCAGATCTGTCGGAATTCGTAGAGATACTTCCCGCATCTCAACGCCATGGTGATGACTGGTACGCCGGAACGGCAGACGCCGTCAGACAAAATCTGGATATTATCCGAAAGACAGGCGCTAAATACGTTTTGATTCTGTCCGGTGACCATGTCTATCGGATGGACTACGGTACTCTTATCGCGCAGCATGTTGCCAATAATGCGGACATGACGGTCTGTTGTGTGGAAACTTCCGTGGATGAAGCGCGTGGCGCATTTGGTGTGATGGCTGTTGACGAAAACAACCGCGTTCAGGCATTTGATGAAAAACCGGATGAACCGAAAGAGCTACCTGGTAAACCGGGGTATTGCCTTGCTTCAATGGGGAACTATGTTTTTGATATAGAGTTCCTTTTTGAGCAACTGGAGAAGGATTGTATTAATGAGGCGTCAAGTCATGACTTTGGCAATGACATCATCCCGTCTGTTATCAGCTCTCACAACATCTTCGCATTTGCTTTTACCGACCCGGACAGCAGCAAAAAGCCTTACTGGCGTGATGTGGGTACGCTGGACTCGTTTTGGGAAGCAAACATGGAGTTAGTGGAGCCAGAACCTCAGTTGGATTTATACGATAAGACCTGGCCTATGATGACCTATCAGGAGCAACTGCCTCCCGCCAAGTTTATATTCGATAATGATTTCCGTCGTGGAACCGCTCTGGATTCTACCGTTTCAAGTGGTTGTATTATTTCAGGTTCTACGATTCGTAAATCTCTACTGTATTCACGAGTACATACCCACTCTCACAGTCTGATTGAGTATTCGGTGTTGATGCGTGGATGCGATATTGGGGAGCATGCAAAGCTGCGTCGGGTTATTGTCGATGCTGAGTGCCGGATACCTGAAGGGCTGACCATTGGCTATGACAGGGAGCAAGACATAGCCAATGGTTTTCGTGTATCAGAAAAGGGTATTACCTTAGTGACAAAAGATATGCTGAATGCGCTAGCAAAGCGCAAACAGAATTAGAGAAGCGCAATCAGGGTTAGAGAAGCGCAATCAGAACTAGAGGACTAGATGGCTTAACTTAATTTAGACCTAGGTAGTTAAGCCATTTTCAACTGCATATTTTGTTGCTTGATAAAGGAAAGCAACATAACTGCGCTAATCCCTGCAGTCAGTAATTCTGCAAAAAAGATGCTAAGCCAAATGCCGTTAACAGGCATGATAATTGGTAATAACAAGATCCCCAATACGACGAATACAAAACCCCTAGCCAATGAAATGATGCTTGCCTGAGCAGGTTTCGCGATTGCCTGAAACAAATTCGCCACCACCATATTGAACCCCATAAACGGTACGGAGAAGAAGAAGTAGAGTAGGGCTATTGCCGACAGTTCGACCAGTTGCTCTGAACCTGAAAGATATACTGAAGCGATCATCTCCGAAGTCACACTAACGACCAGTAAGAAAGCGATACCGCTACCAATGGAAGCTTTAAGGCCAATGTTCAAAATTTCCCTAACTTTTTCAATGCGATTCGCACCATGGTTAAAACTGATGATTGGCTGGCAAGCCTGAGTGATACCAACGATAACAAACATAGCAAATACACCAATACCGGAAGTCAGACCATAAGCGATGATGTAATCTTCACCGAATTGGCGCAGTAGGACATAGTTGAACAGGATAATGGTCATTGCTGATGTCACTTCGATAAAAAACACAGGCATACCTATTTTCAAAATGCCTTTGCTATGACTCAGACCAACGCCATTCAGATTCAGTTCTAGGACACCTTTTTTATATACGAAATGAGTAATCAGAATAAGCGCAATTGAAATTTGAGCCAGACCAGTTGCTAAAGCCGCACCTTTCATCCCCCAACCAAACTCCATTACAAAGACGTAGTCCAGAATCAGGTTCACAATGGCACCTGCTGACATCGCATACATTGTCAGTTTAGGGTTAGTGTCGTTTCGGACGAATGAAGACATGACCCAGCACAATGAGTACAACACGTAAAACTTAAGTAACACAGACAGATATTCATGGGTCAGATCGGCCATATGCCCGCTAGCACCCATCCAGCCAATGATTTCTTCGAGCCAGATAAGGAATACGATTACGAAGAAACCGGTAATGAGGAAAGTCATTAACATGGCCTGACTAAATAAAGTCTGACCAATTTTTGTGTTTCCTTTACCAAACTCGATAGACATCAGCGCCGCCCCACCGATACCAATCATCATGGCAAGTGCAGAGAAAAACGAAAAGGCAGGAATAGCCAGAGACATGGCACCAAGTCCCTGGGGACCAACACCTTGCCCGATAAACCAGGCGTCACCCATAATAAACAGGGACTTAATCACCATCCCAGTTAGTGCAGGAAGCAGGTACTGAACAAAAGATTTTCTGACAGGATCGGTGGACAGATTAATAGACATGAACTCGCTCTAAGTAATACCAATTAACAGATTGGTTGGCATTATCGACACTTAGAGTCATCGATTAAAGGGAGATTCTGACTATAATATGGCACTATTTGAACGTCGCGTTCCTAAGGGACAGTGGCGAGTAGCCAGTATGATTCGCGTAAAAGCGTCCAAAATAGGAAGGGTCACTGAACCCTAACTCTAACGCGATGTTCTTTACTGACTTAGTCGTGAAGATCAAATCTCTATTAGCTTCAAGGATGATTCGCTCGTGAATTAACGTGGTGACGGTTTTGCCCATAGCCGCTCGGGTAAGTTCATTTATGCGCTTATTAGTGAGTGAAAGCTTATTTGAGTAGAAATCGCATCGCTTTTGAGTTTTATAATTATCTTCTATCAAAGAAAGAAGTTCAGAGACACGCGAGTCTCGCTGGTTTCTGACCACATCGTCCAGCGTTGAATAACGGGCAACGTAAAACAGAAAGCTGATGGTTAACGACTCTATCAGATCCCAGTTTGGCTTTTCTCGGTTGGTTTCTTCATGAATCAGCTGGAATTGAGCATCCAGATATGGATAAGCGTCATCAGTCGTGTCGATATAAGGTGAACGATTTGCCTGTATTGAGAAAAACTTGTCTAGTAAGGCCTGCTTGCGGTATCGCTTGTCGACAAAGTCGGTGGAAAAAATGAGCATGTTTGTCCGCCCGCAATCAGGCGCGGTTTCGTGCACCTGTCCTGGTGTCAGAGCGAAAATTCTGCCTTTCTTGTTCTCATATTTTTGAAAATCGATGACCTGAGAGCCGTGATTATCTAAACACCAGACAAACTCAAAGTAACTATGCCGATGTGGAATGGCATATTTACCTTGATCTTCTTCTCCTGTTAATACTACGGATTTACAGGGTGTTCCGATTTTTAGTTCAATCAGGTTGTGTAAGTCTTTCACACGGTATCCCTCTGGAAAGTTCTAAGCTCTGCTCGTCATTACTTTTCGGAGTCACCCTTTAGCTTCAATCGTTTCATTAACCGATGTAGATTTCCGGGATTCACTTTTAGTTGCTTTGCCGTAGCGCTCAGTTTTTTATCATTTTCCAGATAAACCTTTTGAACAAGCTGGGTTTGGAACTGATCCATCGCCTCTTTTAATCCCAGTTCTTTGAAAGAGGAAAAGTCCTGTTCTAGTTCAAGTGGGACACTTTGGTTTTGTTCCGTCAGATTGGCTGAACCATTTGTCGATAAGTTAAAGTGAGAAGGAATTAACGTCAGTTGGTCGCTCTGATTGTTGGCTCTGGCGATGACAGAGGCACGATTGATTGCATGCTCCAGCTCACGAACGTTTCCGGGCCAGGTATAACTTTGAATCGTGGCCAGCGTTCCCGGAGCAAGGCTGATACTGGTTACTCCCAACTTGTGGGCGCAACGTTCGGCGAAAAAGCCAGCTAATAGCACGGGATCTTTTTCTCGCGCTCTCAACGGAGGAACAAACAAAGGGAATACGCTGAGTCGGTGGTACAAGTCAGCGCGGAACGTTCCCTTGGTGACTTCTTCGTGCATAATTCGGTTTGTTGCTGCGATGATGCGCACATTGACTTTGATATTTCGGTCATCACCGACACGCTGTATATCACCATACTGAAGTGCTCTGAGAAGTTTTGCTTGTAAAGAAAGAGACAACTCTCCAATTTCATCCAGAAAAAGAGTCCCGTTATCAGCAAGCTCAAACTTACCTTTTCGGTTGCTGATGGCTCCGGTAAACGATCCTTTCACATGACCAAATAGCTCACTTTCAGCTACGGATTCTGGAAGAGCCGCGCAGTTAAGGTAAACCAAAGGTTCTTTGTTTCTGGAGGAGTGAGCATGAATTGCATTGGCGACAAGTTCTTTACCCACACCAGTTTCACCCATAATAAGCACTGATAAATCGGTATCGGCTACGGCGTTGATGTGATTTTTTAGTTCCTCCATTGATTGAGACTGACCAATAATCTCAGCACTCTGGCTCAGGTGAGGTGCTCGCTTGGCTGTCCCTGTTTCGATTCCGACAGCGCGTTCCAGCTTCTCCATCAGCAGGGCTGTATTCAGACTGCTTGCGGCAAGGGCGCTAATAATCCGAAGATCATCGTTTTCGAACTCATCAAAACCCGTTGGATCGAATGCATCTATGGTAACCGCTCCGATTAGGCGGTCTTCCTGCATCAATGGCAGACCGATGCATGAATGAACTTTTAGTTCGTCATCGTGGTTTGGAATGAGCCCGTCATAAGGGTCTGGAAGGTCACTGTCGGAAGGAAACCGAACAATATCGCCGGCTCTGGCGATGGCTTCAAGCCTGGGGTGTTGTTCGACAGAGAAGCGTCTACCCATCACATCTTTACTCAACCCATCAATGGCTAAAGGTACAAATTGCTGATCTCTAAAAAGAAGCAGAGCCGTAGCATCACAGTTTAGAGTGGTTCGAATGGTAAGAAGTAACCTGTCAAATCTGTCCTGAGCAGAAATACCAGAAGTGATGTCCTGAGCGACTTGTACCCATTCACGTCCAACCTGAGCAACCATAATTTCACCATGCATTATTTTGTATAACTGACAATAAATTTATCCTATTAAGAAAGTAAAGTCATTGTCATTTTAACAACAAAATTAGTGTGGATAATATAGGCTATTGATAATTAACAATAAAGAGAACGGGCATGATTCGTGCTCTTATAAGTTTGCTGTATAAAGCACTCAGATTAAGACAGGAGGTGCTGATGGTGAATAGCTTATTAGGTTTTGTCTCTGCTGAAGTCGTTGAGCGTACTGACTGGTCAGGCGAACTATTCTCTCTGGTTATCAAAGTTGAAGGTGTGAATTTCCAAGCCGGACAGTTTACTAAACTAGCGCTCTATGACGAAACAGGAGAGTTTGTTCGTCGGGCGTACTCAATCGTCAATCATCCACGCCAGTACGAAGAGTACGGACTGCTAGAGTTTCTTATTGTCACCAGTGAAGATGGACGCTTATCCCCATTGTTGCACCAACTTAAGGCAGGTGAGCAAGTATACGTGGGAAAAGAAGCCGCGGGATTTATGACGCTAAGTGAAATACCGCTGTATGCACGGGACCTGTGGATGCTTTCAACCGGGACGGCAATAGGACCTTTTTTGTCGATGTTAGAGGACACGAAAGTCGGGTCACGATTCAATCATTTGGTGCTTTGTCACGGAGTCAGATATCAAAAAGATCTTGTCTATCAGGAACGTATTCAAACACTCAGCCAACGTTACCCAGGAAAACTGATTTATGTACCAATTGTATCTCGAGAACAGGATCCCGGAAGTCTATCTGGAAGAATCCCGTTGCTGCTTAAAACCGGAATGCTCGAACAAACAGCCTGCACCACCCTCAATCCGAATGAGAGTTTTCTCTACCTCTGTGGAAATCCTGAGATGGTTAAGGACACGGCGGATACCTTAAAAAACATGGGGTATCAAAAGCACCTTAGGCGAAAACAAGGGCACTTCTCATCTGAAAATTATTGGTAATTACAAGGGTAAAAAATATGAGCTATCTATTCTCTACAACAAAGATTGTGATTGGTGCAGTTGGACTGTACTACGGTGCGGCATTAATCGCCTATCTTCCGGATCTTTTGTACCGACTTTTATTCGAAATAAGCATGATGTGACGGAAAACATCAATATACGACTTTAAAGGTATATATTTTACCGTATGTTGTTATTACTATTAATAATTATAATGTAATTAAGCGAGAGACCTATGTCTTCAATCCAAGGGTTTATGACCCAACATCATAAAACGTGCGATGAACTGCTCATTGACGCAGAAGGGAAACTGGCTGCTGGAAACTGGGATGATTTTGCAGCTTCCTGGACAGAGTTCGAACAGGAGACTTTGCACCATTTTCAGTTAGAGGAAGAGATTCTGTTTCCTGAGTTCGAGGCTCAAACTGGTATGACTGGCGGACCGACGATGGTTATGCGTCAGGAACATGCTCAGGCTCGTGCGTTAATGGAACAGATGAATGTGGCGGTGAACGACAAGAACACCGACAAAGCCATGGGCATTGTTGAGAGTCTGATGATTCTTATTCAACAGCACAATATGAAAGAAGAGCAGATTCTGTATCCGATGTCGGACAATCACCTTCATAACAATGAAGAAGTGGTTGCCAAGATGCAAAGCAAAGAAAGAGGTTAGCTTTAAATGGTTACCGTCATCGAACTCGATGTCAGTACATTAGAGCCCCCTCAACCCATGCGAGAAATATGCGAGAAGTTAGAGCAACTTGAGCTGGGTAAAGTATTGCATGTTACGCATCGACGTAAACCCGTTCCGCTATTTGAGATGCTCGAGTCAAAGTACAAATATTTTCATCAGGAACTCCAGGCTGATGATCATCATATGTGGTTTTGGCTTAGCGCAGATAAAGATGCAGAACAATTCGTACGGGATATAAAATAATGAGAATGACAGGGCTTAATTTTGAGTCCATCCCTAGTATTGATTCACCTTTTCGGTTTTATCTTACCGCACCGTTGTTCGCTATTTTGGCTTCCTTGCTGCTGATTGAACAGGGATCTAACCTCTGGCTGACTCGCTGGATGCCATCTACTCTGGCTATTACTCATCTTGTTGCACTTGGTGTGATGGGCATGGTTATGATTGGCTCCCTATTTCAGGTGATGCCGGTGCTGTGTGGCGCACCTATCCCGATAACCGGTACCCGATTGACAATTTTGCATCTGACCTTTGCGTCTGGTGCGCTTTTTCTTTGTGCAGCGTTCATTGGGCTGGTGAGTTTTGACTATGGTTTTATTCTGCTAGGGTTAAGTCTTGGTTACTTTTTGTTTTCATTACTCAAAGTACTCATTGTTCAGGCGAGTGGAGAGCAGACCCGGTTACCCATTCTTCTGGCGATTACCGCCCTTGGTATCGTTATGTTTGCCGGCTTGATGCTGCTATCGGGCTACCTGTGGGGCTGGCAGGTAACCACAGGAAAGAGTCTGACTAACCTGCATGCAGGTACTGCGTTATTTGGCTGGATAATGTTGCTGGTAATGGCGGTGAGTTTTCAGGTCATTCCTATGTTCCATGTTACGCCGGTTTTTCCGCGATACTGTCAAGTTGGACTTGTGGTAGCCACGCTTGTCGGGCTTTGGTTAATTATCGCAGATACTCTGGCAGGTACGGAGTTTAAGCATGTGGGCAGTCTCAATGCCTTTGTTGCAATCTTGTATGCACTGCTTGGTCTAAACCGTATTAGTCAACGAAAACGTAAATTGCCGGATGTGGTGATTTCCTACTGGCAGGTTGCATTTACCTGTTTAGTTATCGGCTGTGCCTTGTTGATTGCGCTGCCTTTCTTGTCTGGAGAATGGCGCTCGAAAGCAGAAATCCTGATGGCACTGGTCATTGGATGTGGATTTATTCTGGGTATTATTCAGGGCATGATACTGAAGATAGTCCCATTCCTAATAAGTCTTCATCTTCAGTCGGTTGCGATGAAGAACCCGGCTTCCATGATGCTGCTACCAGACCACTACAGTTTAGTCAGCAGAACTCAGGGTAAAGTACAGTTTTGGTTGTATATTCTGGTTTTAGCTTCCGTTGTCGTATCGTTTGTTGAGCCAGAGCTGACACGAGTTTTGGGTGCTGTGTTCATGTTCAACTGGTTGTGCGTTGGATACAACATCGTGAAAGCGTCAGGCAGCTATCTGAAAGTGCGTGATGAAATGCTGAATTATACAACCAGCTAAAAATGAGATGAGTTGTCTTAAGAACAGATTGAAGGGCTTTCTGACTTTGGTTAGAAAGCCCTTTGCACATTAGTTAGCAGGAGCGGTTTCTCTGTTCGCTGGCTTCATTCCTTGTGCAATGCTTGCCACTATAATGATGCTACAGCCTAGCATCTGTAATGGCGTGAGAGATTCCTGAAATACCAGCCACCCCAGCATCACCGCGGCGATGGGCTCAACATAGGATATAGTACTGAAAGTGGCTGCAGGCATTCGTTTTATCGTATAAACGGCTAGTACGATGCCCAGAAAACCGGGAAACATACCGGTAAGTAGCATCCATCCCCATTGAGAAACAGTAAGAGATAGTTCGGTGTTGATCAGCATAGGAGCAACACACAGGGCTCCAACCAAAAACTGCCAACTGCATTTCGTAAATTCTTGATAATCGGAAGGGATCATTCTGTTAATCAGAATAAAGCCTGCATAACACGCCATTCCACCTAGTGCGAACAAGAAGCCAAGCCAGGAAGTTTGCTCTGTGGCAGAACCCTCAGGTTGGTACATGACAAGCGTAAATCCAAACAAAACCACTGCGATGGAAGATATCGAGTAAAAACTGAGCCTCTCTTTAAGCAAGAAGTGGGCAACAATACTGGCAACCGCTGGAGCCATATAGAGCGTCATGACGGCGATAAGCATGGTTGTATAACTTAATGATGCAATGAACAGCGTCATAAAGCCCGCCAGCATGACACCATTGAGCAATATCAATGGATGAGGCTTTTTGCGCAGCTGATGAGTTTGTCCGGTTACCAGCATCAACACTAGCAACAGGCCTCCACCTATAAACAACCTGAAAAATGTTACAGTCGCTGCATCCAGTTCCGAGAGGCGGGCAAGAATACCAATGGTACCCATGCTAACGGCAGCAATAGAAGCGAGAAGTACCATTTTAGGTGTTGTTGAGTTAGACATGGCGATGATTC
The DNA here is from genome assembly GCF_042245395.1 of Vibrio iocasae. Lineage (NCBI taxonomy): Bacteria > Pseudomonadati > Pseudomonadota > Gammaproteobacteria > Vibrionales > Vibrionaceae > Vibrio > Vibrio iocasae. The sequence continues at coordinate 422,563 of NZ_CP145310.1, forward strand.
GATAACTGGCGTTGAGAAAGTAAAATACGAAACGCCATGTTACACCAACAGAGACATTGATGTATCTAATTAATATCCAGTTATAAAACTATATGGGATATCTTTGGAAGGAGACTTTTTCAGCCAGTAAGTGCTATTGTGTCTCTACGACTCACCGAGGAAACAACTTAGATTTACTATGATCAACACACTTTCAATCCGTTCATACAATCGTCAGAGAAAAGGGCATGTTCATGATTATCATCAGCTTGTCTTACCTCTGCGAGGCGTGATCAACATTAGTGTTGAGTCATTCATAGGCAAAGTGGCTCCAGCGGAATGTGTCGTTGTGAAATCGGGCGAAATGCACCACTTTGATGCTCAGGCAGAAGCAAAGTTTGTGGTAGCGGATTTGGATAAGTTGCCGGATGACATTTTGCAATCTGACACGATTGTTTTTTCTATTAATCAACCGCTACTTCAGTATTTAAGTTTCGTGGAAGCACAGCTTAAGTTTCAGATAAACCCTCAAGTTGAACAGTTGATGTTTGATACCTTCTATACTCTCTTATCTGAGCAAAAGTTGTTCAGGAAAACGGATGCAAGAGTAAGGGCAGCACTGGAACATATAGAAAGTCATTTGTCGCAAGAGCTTTCAATTTCACAACTCGCAAGCGTTGCATGCCTTAGTCCTACCCAGTTTAAGAAGATATTTAAAGAACAAATTGGTGAAACGGTGACGAGCTACATCATCAGACTACGAATGGAGAAAGCCCAGGCCTTGCTACTTCATACCGACTACCCAGTTCAGATTGTTGCTGAATCGGTGGGGTATGCCGACCTTTCCGCCTTTAGTCGTCGTTTCTCACTACAGTTTGGTATTTCTCCGTCAAAGTATTCCCGGTAATGCGTCCACACAGCGGGAAATACCGTCCGATCTGCAAAAAAATATTGATTCCACACGCGTAAGATCTCTTGCACCTAAAAAGTGAAAGAGATACTTATGCAAAGAGATAATAGTTCGTTTTCTGGTGTATTTGCGGTGATAGTCGCCAGTATTATTTGGGGGACGACGGGCACAGCTGCAAGTTTTTCTCCAGATGTCAGCCCATTGGCGACGGGTGCTTTTGCCATGGGGGTGGCTGGCATTCTTCTAGTTCTTCGGTCATTGAGAAGCCTTCGAAGAAATGCTGTGTTATTACGAAAAAATAGGGTGTTACTTGTTGTAGGTGCACTGTCGGTTGCTGTCTATCCGTTAGCATTTTACAGTTCCATGAGATTGTCTGGTGTCGCTATCGGTACCGTTATTTCCATTGCGACCGCACCCTTGTTTACGGTTATTTTGGAGCGGCTTATCAGCAAAAAAGCGATAAGTGCCCAATGGTTTTTGAGTTTTCTGTTTGGCAGTGCAGGAGTAATATTGCTCACTTTAGGTAAGCAAGGTGGTGAGACTTCAGGTTTAGCTTCTGGCAGTCAACATTGGGGAATTTTGTTGGGTTTAGTTGCTGCGCTTGCTTACGCGGTCTACTCGTGGACCGCTCGAAAGCTGATTTTGAAAGGCATAAGCTCAGACAGTGCGTTGGCAGGACAGTTTGGCCTGGCTTCGCTAATTTTATTGCCATCATTGCATTTTACTGGAAGTAACTTGCTCACGGGACAAATAAATATTGCTGTCGCTGTTTATATGGCGATTGTACCCATGTTTGTCGGTTACATGCTGTTTGGATTTGGTTTAAAGCATATTGAAGCTAGCAAGGCGACGTTGATAACACTGTTAGAACCCGCAGTTGCAACATTATTAGCTATCTGGGTGGTGGGTGAAACGTTTAGCATAGTAGGGTTGACGGGGATGCTGGCTATCGCTGTATGTATTGCGTTACAGATGATTAAGATCCCACAATTAGCGAGAGTTCCTAATTCTTACTGATAATGTTATTCTCTCGTTAATTTACCGTATGTATAGCTAAATACATGGCTGACGCACTTCAACGAAGATATATAAGCATGTTCAACTCCGCAGTCGAAGGGCTGTGGATCATGACGCCTGATGGAAAGGTTTCTTTCTATAATCACTCGTTTTATGAACAGTTCGATCTTGAGCTGAATAATGCAAACCTTGAAGACTGGACAAGATTGATCCATCCCGATGATCAGAAGCAATTTGATGAGCGGGTAGATGACCATCTAAACGAAGATGAAAAGAATCAGGAAAGAGTATATAGCCAGTATCGGGTGCTAAAAAAAGACGGCAGTTACTGCTGGATTGAAGGCGTTGGTGTCATGCAGGAAGATGCGGAAGGTGAGTTTATGGTGGGGAACCACCGTGATATCACCGAGCAAAAAAAGCTGGAGTATTCGATTCGAAGGCTGGCTTTTTTTGATAAAGAGTCCGGTTTGCCTAACGGTGATCAATTAAAAATCGATTTAGGTAACAGGCATTCAAACGTCACGCTTATACAGATTCATCTTGAAGGTATTCGTTCATTTATTAATCAGTACGGTAGCGGTAGTGTTCAGCAGATAGTCGATCAAATTGTACTGTGTTCAGAGGTGTTTGCTGCTTATCCGAGTAAGTTCTATCGCACCGACGTTGATAACTTTTCTGTGCTGGTTACAAGCGCGGTTGCTGAACAACACCTGGCTGAACTCTGTCAGGAGTTTATTTCGTTGTTTCATCGGGCATCGAATGAAAATGGCATTCTATATGCTGGTGGAATCTACATAGGTGCATTCCCTTGTCATGATAAAGATATGACTCCAGGGTCGATTATCGCTTGGGCTTATCAGACTTGTGAGTACGCGTTACGCCATGAAGCCGCACATTGGGCCGTATGCAATAGCGAAATAAAGATCAAAGTTGAGCGCTATTTTTATATCGAAAGAAACTTAAAAACCGCCATCGAAAACGATGATATTTCTATTCGGCTTCAACCTATTGTTTGCTCTCGCTCGAAGAGTATCGCCAGTTTCGAAGCCCTTGCTCGTTGGGAAAACAGCGAGATAGGGGAGATCTATCCAGATGAGTTTGTGCCAGCAGCGGAACGTAAAAACCTGATTAGTGCGCTAGGTGAAAAAGTCTTTACTCAGGCGGCTTCTTTTATTGCCTACTACAACAAGATTTGGAATGGCGATATTAAAGTGAACGTGAACATATCGGTTCTTCAGTTGTTGGTGAGTGGTTTTCCGGAAAATCTTCTTCGTATCGCTCAGGAAGAGGGTACGTCACCTCGAAATATTGTTTTAGAGCTTACGGAGTCTGTACTTCTGGAAGGGCAGTATCAGGCGATGTCTCAGCTTAGAGAGCTGGAAAGAATTGGTTTCGAGCTGGCTATGGACGATTTTGGTTCAGGGCATAGTTCCGTAACTGGCTTTTTTAAACTCCCTTTCAATAGCCTGAAAATCGATAGAGAGCTGGTTAACGAGTCGATGAAGGAAAAAGAGCCGTTCGCCTATCTTGAGTTCCTTACCATGCTTTGTGCTATGAAAGGCCGAAGAGTAACGGTTGAAGGCATTGAAACAGCGGAAATGATCAATAAGTTTTCCAATATGGATGTTTCCCATTATCAAGGATATTACTACTCAAGGCCGATGAAGCTGGAAGAAGCGCTTTCGATTACTCCAATATCAGTTCTGCCGTACTAACCCCCCTTTTCTTACCCTTATTTGTATCATGGTTATCATTGAGAAATGTGACCTAGAACAGACCCTGATTGCATATTGCTGACCATAATTACTGATAGTTTAAATAATAAAAACTAATCATGTCTACGGTTATGTCGTACCAGATATTGTTGTGCTAGGAATGAAATTCTGACCTGTAAAATCGGACACGAATAGGTGGCTCACATGTTATCTGGAATTGGTTTTAGAGTTAAGTTGCTGGCAAGTTATGCGGTTATTCTTGTTTTAATGCTTCTGGTTACCACAACAGTCTTCTTTGGAGTAAGGTCCCTTAGCGACAACTTTCGCTGGGTTGATCATACCCACAATGTCATTGAAACAGCGGCCGAAATAGAAGCCTCAGCAGTAGATATGGAAACCGGCATGCGAGGGTATCTTCTTGCTGGAAAAGAGGAGTTTCTTGCTCCCTACAAGAGTGGGAAAGACACGTTTGACCGCCTTGTTTCTGAGCTAAGTCAAACCGTCTCAGATAATCCGGCTCAAGTTCAGTTGTTGCGAGAGCTAGCGGACACAATAGGACAATGACGATCTGATGTAACTGAACCCGCGATATCGCTACGTAGGGAAATTGGTGATGCCCAGACCATGAATGATATGGCGGCTGTGATTCAACAAGCCAAAGGCAAAGCGTTCTTTGATAAGTTCCGCAGTCAGATGAACACTTTCATAGAAAGGGAACAGGTATTGCTTGAGCAGCGTCAGCACGACGTTCGAAATAGCCTTGATTTGGTTGAAGTTCGATTGCTGAATGAGTGGGTAGAACACACTTATAAGGTGATAGCGACCGGGCGTTCACTAGTACTTGCTGCTGTTAACATGGAAACAGGTATGAGAGGGTTCCTGCTGGCAGGTAAAGAAGAGTTCTTAGAACCGTATAATCAGGGTAAGTCTGACTTTTTCCGCATTATCGACGAACTTTCCTCTACGGTTTCAGATAACCCTCAGCAAGTCACTTTACTTGAAGAGAGTAGAGAAACCATCAGTAATTGGATTACACAGGTGGTGGAATCTCAGATTTCCATGCGTCGTGAAATAGGTGATGCCAAAACCATGGATGATATGGCAGATCTGATTGCTCAGGCTCGAGGCAAGGTGTATTTCGATAAGTTCAGGGAACAAATTCAGCTGTTCAAAGAGCGTGAAGTGAAGCTAATGGATATTAGAAAAGCATCGCTGGAGAGCACTGAGTCTACCGTGATTTCGATTTCCATTGTCGGTACTCTGGTCGCTGTCATTGCAGGGATAGCAATCGCTATCACACTGACTAAGTACGTAATGAACGTACTCGGTGGGGAACCTGCGTATATAGCCCGTATAGTAAAATCTGTGGCTAAAGGCCGGCTGGATGTTGATAAACGATCAGGTGCTGGGGCTAAGGGTATTTTTGCTGAGATGCTCAATATGGTCGACTCCCTTGATGACAAGGCACATCTGGCACAAAAAATATCCTCAGGTGAACTGAATCATCACGTTAAGCTTGCTTCTGGCGACGATTTGTTAGGTATATCGTTACGTGACATGAATGAAAACTTAAATGAAGTATTATCGGAAACACAACATGTCAGCAGCGAGATATCTCAAGGAAGTGGCAGTGTTTCAGAAACTAGTCACAATTTATCGCAAGGTGCTTCACAGCAGGCCCAAAGTTTGGAAAACATCTCCGCTTCGCTAAATCAGTTAGTCACACAGATCAACAGCAACGCAGGTAATGCGGAACAGGCTCAGAACCTGACATTTAACGCTCGTGGAGCCGTAGATACAGGTAAGACACAGATGTCTGAGATGGTTTCTGCTATGGAAGAGATATCTGAAGCAAGCAAGAGCATTTCAGACTTTATCAGTACGATTGACGAAATTGCAGAGCAAACCAACTTGTTGGCGTTGAATGCCGCCATCGAAGCGGCCCGAGCTGGTGAACAGGGACGAGGATTTGCCGTTGTTGCTGATGAGGTAAGAAGCCTGGCTGCACGCAGTAGTGAAGCAGCAGAACAGACGTCTAAACTCATCGCCAACTCTGTTGAGAAAACGGGGCACGGTAGTAAGATTGCCAATGAAACCGCACAAAGCCTTGAGCAGATTTTCGAGAGCATCAATCAAACAACAGAACTCGTTTCTGAAATCGCAAGTGCCTGTCGGGAACAAGCCATCGGTGCTGAGGAGATTAATAAGGGTATTGCAGATATTGATTCTATCACTCAACAAAACAGCGATATCGCCCATGAGAGCGCAGCCGCGGCTGAGCAATTGGCAGCGCAAGCGAAGGCATTAGAGCAAATCTTGATGCGTTTTACGTTGAGAAATGCGTAGAAATACTCAACGATAATAAAACAAAAAAAAGGAGGCTTATATTAAGCCTCCGAAAGTGTCCCTGGGCCCCTTATACCCTGAACAGGACGGTGGGGTGCTATACCCTACATCAAATTGCTAGTTAAGTTCTCTTCCGTATCAAAATCAAATACATGGCAAAAAGCAGTGTTGAGGTTTATGCGTAACTTTTTGCCAATATCAGCTGTGGTGATTGTCTGATCGGCAACTCTTGCAATGATTTCTTTGCCATCAACATTGAAGTAAAGATACTTTTCGTTCCCCATGTTTTCGACCACAGTTAACTCGCCTTCGAAAGTATTCAATTCTTCGTTGGCGGACGCTAAAGAGACATGCTCCGGGCGAATACCCAGTACAACAGGCTTATCGATATGACCTTTTAGCGCTTCTTGTTTTGCTTCAGGAATGAGCATTCGTGCGCTATGAGTGATATCAACAAAAAGTTGTCCGTCATCTTCTCTCACTACCGTATCTATCAGGTTCATCGCAGGTGAACCGATAAAGCTGGCAACAAACTTGTTTGCAGGAAAGTTGTATAGGTTAGCCGGAGTGTCGACTTGCATTATATTTCCCTGGTTCAAGACACAGATACGATCACCGAGTGTCAGTGCTTCCGTTTGATCATGAGTAACATAAATCATAGTTGCGGGGTTGCCTTCTTCTTTCAGAGCCTGATGAAGCTGAGCAATTTTTACGCGCATAGAGACTCGGAGTTTAGCGTCGAGATTGGAAAGCGGTTCATCAAATAAAAACACATCTGGCTTACGAACAATGGCACGTCCGACAGCGACACGTTGCCGCTGTCCCCCCGACATTTCTTTGGGTTTTCGGTAGAGCAAATCTGTGATTTCCAGTTTTTCAGCTGCTTCTTCAACCCTTTGCTTAATTTCCTCTTTAGGACGCTTTTGCATTTTCAGACCAAAAGCCATGTTGTCAAAAACCGTCTTGTGAGGGTATAGCGCGTAATTCTGGAAAACCATCGCTATCCCTCTTTCTTTGGGCGGGAGGTTGTTTACTACGTTATGGCCAATCCGGACTTCTCCACCAGATATATCTTCTAATCCTGCAATCATTCTGAGAGTCGTGGATTTTGCACAACCGGAAGGGCCAACAAAGACCATGAACTCACCATCCTGAATATCCAGGTCGATACCGTGCACAGCCTTAAAACCATTCTCATACTCTTTTTCTACTTTTCTAAGACTAACGCCTGCCATTTTTCTCTCCTGCCAACTTCAACTTATGGCTAACTAATTAACGACTTACTCAAGTTTCAACAAATGAACATCTACTTACATTTACTTACCATCGCGACGACAGGTTTTTTCTCTTCGGTTAGCTTGATACTCCATAGGTACTTACCGTCTTCAGGAAGTGCAACAACAGTATCTTTAGCAAACCCACCACGTTTTAATTCTTTTACCTGACCAACAACCAATTGTTTTCCAGCTGCTGTGTATTGTGGCGTCCAACTCATCGTTGCAAACTGCAGGCTTACGTTCCCGGCTTTTTCATCACTTACTACCTGATACAAGCCCTCGCCTTTATGACCCATTTGGCGAGCAGGCATGTGAATCCACTGTCCATCAGGGAAAGTACCCACAACAAACAGAGATGGACGAACAGGGCCTCTGTCTTCTACTGTCGCAAGGGTGCAATCTGTCATTCGTGGGTCTAGATTTTCAGTAGTTGCTACAGTTTGCTCAGTAGTACTGGCGCAACCCGTAATGAATGAAGTTAATAAAGCAGATAATAGTAGTGTACGTTTCATAGCGTATTCTCAGTTAAGTTGTTAGGTTCGGATTCACTTCCAGATGAATAGAAAAGGTTAAAAACGTTTAACGGCTAAACAAATTAAATAGTGATCGTTTACCGTTCTTCTTCATGCGTTCGTATTCTTTGGTTAGCTTGTTCAACATCGCCAAATTTTTGTAGTACTCTCGCGAGTCTTTGGCCGGATAGCCAAACAGGTCACTTCCTTCAGGGCAGGAGTGGCTAACACCTGACTTTGCTTTAATGACAGAGTTTTTTCCTATAGTAATGTGCCCGGAGGTGCCCGCCTGCCCGTGTACGATTACGTTATCCTCTAGGATGGTATGTCCTGCGAAACCAGTTTGTGAAACCAGTAAACAGCTTTTTCCGACATAACAGTCGTGACCAATTTGAACAAGATTGTCTATTTTTGTACCTTGCCCTATAACTGTGTCACCCATCGTGCCCCGATCGATAGTATTGTTGCAGCCAATTTCGACATCATCTTCGATGATTACTCGGCCAACACTCTCAACGCGCTCATATCGGCTTGTTTTTCCAGCCATATATTCAAAACTGAAGTTACCAATAGAGTTGTTTGAGTCGATGGTGACATTGTTACCTATCACCGTGCCTTCCTTGATAACCGTATTGGCGTGAATGGCCACGTTGTCACCGATGGTTACGCCGTTCATAATCTTCACTCCAGGCATAAAATGGCAGTTTTTTCCGATGGAGCAGTGTTTACCAATGTAGACATCAGAAATATCACTGGTATTTCCTTGATCAAATAGCTGATATTTTTTGACTTTGTAGTATCGAAGCAATTGGTTCAGCTTATCGACATCTAAGGTTTCGACGATGATTTTTGATCTAGCGTTACATTGCAGGATCTCTTTAGGACCCAAGACAATATCCGCTAAAGTTTCAGAGATGGCTTTTATATCTTTATTCGAAAATACAATAGCGAGTCCCCCAGTTTCGGAACCCTGTATTGGACGGATGCGTGAGAACTCTAGCGAGTCATCCCCTTCAACTCTGCCGCCAAAGATTTTGGCTACCTCTGAAACTTTGATCATAGTGTTAACCTCGGAAGAAATTAGAAGCGGTATAGTGCTTGTACGAAGAATGTATCTTGTTCAATAGTCTTTTTATCACCAGCAAGATCCGCGAAGTTAGATACAGTTTCATCTTCTTCTGCTCGTTCGTATTCCGCTTTTAGCAACCAGTTGTCACCGACTGCCTGCTCGTAGCCAATAGTGGCTTTACGGATGTCTTTCAGGTAGGTCGCCCCTTCGCCATACCCGAACTTATCTTTAGTTTCGTTCTCACCAATTCGGATTCGAGTGTAAATTGTGCCGGCATCTTCAAAGCTGTATTGAACGATGGGTTCAAAATACATTTCTGTAAAGTCAGTCTTGTTATCTAAAGAACCGTTTGAAGCGAAGCCTTTGGTGTCTTTAATCTGATAGAAAAACTCAACTCCAAGTTCCCAGTTTCCGAAGCGCTTGTAAGGTTTGAACAGCAGGCTGTATCCCTTTTCTTCCGTTTTATACCCATTTTTAGTTTCATCGCTAAACAGATACTCAAGGTTGGAGTAGAAACCCGCACCATACTCGTTATTCCAGTATGTTAGGTAAGGTCTTACGCTGTGCTCCGCCATTCTCTGAGACAAACCTTTGTCACCACTTAGGGTGTCGTAATCCCCGTCTGTATACTCAAGGTCATAGATCAAACCACTGTCCCAGCCGTTTGATAGTTTGAATCCTTTGTCTAAAGAGAGCAGGTGCTTATACCCTTCTTCTTCCTCTTTCCAGGTCACCTTGCCAGTAGTTGCCACATCTGTTTTCGTGCGTTCATGTAACTTGAGACCATAATATGCGGCAAAGTCCCATACAGGGTTGCTGTAGTAGAGGCTTAGTACTTCAAAGTTTTTTGTCTTCTCAGTTATTTTTGCTCCACCGTACTTCTTAAAGTTCTTTGTTACTTTGTCTTCGTACTCGTAGGACATACCAACATGCCCACCAAATTGCATTGACTCATTAAAAAAGCTATCAGAATGATCAATGCCGGTATCAGCGGCGAAAGATTGTGGAGAAACGGTGAGTGCCACAGCTACGGATACAGAGAGTATTGTTCTTTTCACACTTAATTCCTTATCAACCCGGATTGGGTAGTCGTAGTTCAATTGTGTTTTTGTAGTAGTTCATCGTGAACGCCTAAATATCATTAAGTAAAAAAAAATATATTTCTCCTGCGCTGAACTCTAATTGAGAGCTTGGTCACCTTTCATACGTAATTATGGTGATTTGTGTCACACTTGTGTGTCTGTTGTCACTAGTGAGAGAGAAGGTTTTCGTGTGGGTTTATTACAATAGTTGAGATCCTGGCTCCAGGAATATCTGTATTTTTCGGGCTTAGGTGCGTTGATGGTAAAGGTTTTGGTGACTGGTGTCACAATTAATAGGCGTTTAACGGGTATTTGGTTGATTTAAAAATGTGCATAACTATATTGGTAGTATATTGTGTACTACTACGAGATGATTAAATGAAAACTCAATGGATGAAAACAGCCGCAATAACTGCAATGGTTGCAGCAAGTGTTCAGGCTAATGAACTTGATATTGCTCCGGAAAACGGTGCAGATCTTCTCGTCTGGACTGACAACAGTACGCTGGAATATATGAAGGCAGCTGCGAAAAGTTTTAACGAAGATTTTGGGTATGACGTGGCGTTTACGTTTCGCGGTCTTGCTCCTATAGATTCTGCATCACGAATGATTCAGGATGGTGGTGCGACACGTGTTGCTGATGTGGCTGAAATCGAACATGACCTGCTAGGTCGTCTGGTTGTTGCTGGGGGGGCAATGGAAAACCTGGTATCTGCTGGACATGTTGACACTCACTTTATGCCAAATGCTGTCACTGCATCTAAGTATCAGGGAGTGAGTTACGGGTTTCCTGTTAGTTACGCGACAATGGCGCTCTTCTATAACCGTGACCTACTCTCTAAAGCACCGGAAACGTTCGAAGAGCTGAATGCTTTTGCAGAAACTTTCAATAACAAGAAAGAAAACAAATACACGCTTCTTTGGGACGTTCAGAACTATTATGAGTCGCGCATGTTTGTGACGTTGCACGGTGGATATGAGTTTGGCAATAACGGTACCGATGCAAAAGATTTAGGCATCAATTCCCAGGCAGCACAAAAAGGTATGGCTGCGATGAAAACATTAAAGCTAGCCAACAACTCAAACCCTATTGACATGCGCAACCCACAGGTTCGCCGCGGCCTGTTTAGTGAAGGCAAGGTCGCAGCCATTTTAGATGGCCCCTGGGCGATTGAAGGATACGAAAAGAGTGGGGTGAATTTTGGGGTGACACCGATACCAACTCTGGAAGGCGTGCGACCAAGAACGTTTTCAACAGTTCGTTTAGCCGTAGTTTCCTCTTATAGCGAGTATCCGAAAGCAGCTCAGCTTTTTGCTAAATACATATCTTCAGACAAAATGCTCAAGCTTCGTTATGAAATGGCAAAGTCCACTCCACCAGTAGAATCGATCATGGAAGAGATTATCGTTGGGGCGGACGAGGCCACGATTGCACTGGTTGCGCAGGGTTTCCATTCTGACGCCATGCCATCTATTCCTGAAATGGGCTATTTATGGTCACCGATGGCCAGTGCAATAACTGCAATGTGGGTGAATGATCAGGAACCGAAACAGGTGCTTGATCAGGCAAAAGCGATCATCGAAGAGCAGATTGCATTTCAGGAGTAAACTATGTTGTTATCGTCAGAATCAAAACCTGCTATCAACATCCCCATCTCTTTATTAGTGATGGGAGGAACCCAGTTCAAGAAAGGTCACCTGATTAAAGGAGGGATATTTTTCCTTCTTCAGATTCTATTTCTTGCGTATCTGCCTGAGATGATAGGAGCATTGAAAGGCTTAGTGTCTCTGGGGGATGTCGCTCAGGTTCGCAAGGGATTTAAAGTTATCCCTGGTGATAACTCTATCTTCATGCTAGTGGAGGGAGTGATAGCCGTTATTCTGCTTTTCTGCTTCGTGTGCACTTACCTGATTAACATTAAAGACGCGCGAGTTTGCAAAGCGTGCTCTTTGAATGCGATTGAGCAGCTGAAAACGGTTTACAACGAAAGATTCGCACTGATAGTTCTCTCACCTGCATTGTTAGCGAGTATCGCTTTTATCATAATGCCGATCGTTATTACTGTTTTGGTGTCATTTACTAACTACTCGGCACCACACCATATCCCACCTCGGAATCTAGTTGATTGGGTAGGTTTTAAAAACTTCCTGACACTCTTTGAGTTGAGAATCTGGTCAAGCACCTTTTTCGGTGTGGCTACATGGACAGTGTTGTGGGCTTTGTTTGCAACTGTTTGTACTTGTGGGTTTGGTTTTGTATTGGCGTTAGCGTTGAGCAACAAAAACATCAGGTTCAAAAAGGCGTGGAGACTCATTTTCATTCTGCCATATGCTATTCCGGCTTTCGTTACCTTGTTGATGTTTCGTCTCCTGCTTAATGGCATTGGACCTGTAAATGCAGTACTCAACTCGTGGGGATTTGATTCTGTTGCGTTCCTATCTGATCCGTTTCTGGCAAAAGTCACGGTAATCTTAGTTAGCGTCTGGGTAGGGGCTCCTTACTTCATGCTGTTAATTTCAGGTGCTCTCACTAATATTCCTCAAGATTTGTATGAGGCGAGTGAAGTTGATGGTGCGAATAAGCTGCAACAGTTCCGGGAAATCACCTTTCCTATGGTGATGCACCAGGTTGCTCCGTCATTAGTCATGACCTTTGCTCACAACTTTAACAACTTTGGTGCGGTATACCTGCTCACTGAGGGTGGGCCGATTAATCCGGAATACCGCTTTGCCGGGCATACCGATATTCTGATTACCTGGATTTACAAGCTGACGCTGGACTTCCAGCAATATCAGATTGCATCGGTCATTTCGATCATAATCTTCCTGTTCTTGTCAGTCATAGCAATTTGGCAGTTCAGAAGAATGAAATCCTTTAAAGATGATGTAGGAATGTAATGATGAATAGATTAATCGGAAAACTGGGTACAGCCATTGTTTATCTGTTCCTGTTACTTAACGCATTGCTTGTTCTCGCTCCCGTTATATGGACGGTGCTGGCTTCCTTTAAACCTGGCAATAACTTATTCACTTCGTCATTTACTGATATTGCGTTTACGTTGGACCACTACAAGGCGTTGTTTACAGATACGCCTTATCTGGATTGGTATTGGAACACTTTTGTTCTAGCCACAGCCAACATGCTTATTTCACTGGTTATCGTAACCATGACGGCTTTTGTGTTTTCACGTTACCGCTTTAAAGGTAAACGAAATGTCATGATGAGCATTTTGGTATTGCAGATGTTTCCGGCGTTTCTCTCAATGACAGCGATTTACATCTTGCTGACCAAGCTTGGTTTGATTGACACATACGCTGGTCTACTGTTCGTGTATGTCACTGGCTCATTACCTTTTATGACCTGGCTGGTGAAAGGATATTTCGACGCGATACCAACATCTTTGGATGAAGCTGCAAAAATAGACGGGGCAGGTCATATGACTATCTTTGTTGAGATTATCCTGCCTCTGGCAAAACCTATTCTTGTGTTCGTATCTCTGGTGTCGTTTACCGCACCATGGATGGATTTCATATTGCCGACGCTCATCCTTCGCAGCGAAGAAAAAATGACATTGGCGATTGGCATTTTTAGCTGGATATCTTCTAACTCTGCGGAAAACTTTACACTGTTTGCCGCTGGCGCATTGTTAGTTGCTGTTCCCATTACCTTGCTATTTGTTGCAACTCAAAAACACATCACGACCGGGCTTGTCAGTGGTGCAGTAAAAGAATAAACGTCAGGAATAAAAAATGATAACAATAAGTTCACTTACACACTCGGCAAAGAGTGCGGATAGTTACGCTTACGACAATACAACATTACACATTCGCTTTCGCAGTGCAAAAGGAGAAGTAGACAGAGTTGCATTGTGGATTGGAGACCCTTACCACTGGGCTGAAGGAGGCTTGGATGGTGGCAACCTTGGTGGCAGTGATGCACATGGCTGGGTTGGCGGCAATGAAGTTGAAATGAAATTAGAAGGCTCAACAGAGCATCATGACCATTGGTTCGCGGAGTTCAAACCACCAAAACTTCGTAGTCGATATGGCTTCATTTTATATGGAAAAGAAGGTGAAAAACTGCTGTTTGGCGAAAAGCGATGTGTTGATATTTCCACTGATGAAAGCGCTGAAATAGAACTGAGTAACCTAAGTAATTTTTACTGTTTCCCGTATATCAATCCTCGCGATGTTCTGAAGACACCTAAGTGGGTTCAGGAAACCGTGTGGTACCAGATTTTTCCAGAACGCTTTTTCAATGGTAAACCTGAGATATCCCCACAGAATGTTCAGCCTTGGGGAACCACACCAACAGAAACCAACTTTATGGGTGGAGACCTTTGGGGAGTAATAGAGAAACTCGATTACCTTCAGGAGTTAGGTGTTAACGGACTCTACTTCTGTCCGGTATTTACCGCCAATGCTAACCATAAGTACGATACAGTCGACTATTTTGGTGTTGATCCTCATTTTGGCGGTAATGAAGCCTTTAAAGCTCTGGTTGATGAAGCTCATAACCGTGGTATGAAGGTCATGTTAGATGCTGTGTTTAACCATATTGGTGACCAACATCCGATATGGTTAGATGTGGTTGAAAACGGTAAGGAATCGAGATTCGCAGACTGGTTTTGGATTAAAGAGTTTCCAGTATATCCGGATGTTCCCAAAGAGGAGATCGATCTATGGAACTTGAACTATGAGACATTCGGCAATGTTGCTGAAATGCCGAAGCTAAACACAGAGAATGAAGAGTGTCGCCAATACCTGTTAGATGTGGCGGAGTATTGGGTAAAAGAGTTCGATATTGACGGTTGGCGGCTTGATGTCGCAAATGAAGTCGACCAGGAGTTTTGGCGTGACTTTAGACGCGTCGTTAAAGGCATCAATCCAGAGTGTTATATTTTGGGTGAGATATGGCATGAAGGTATGCCGTGGCTGCGTGGTGAACAGTATGATTCACTAATGAACTACCCTCTGACACAAGCAATGACAGATTACTTTGCGCTGGGTACTTATGACAAAGAGACCTTTATGAATGCTGTTACAAGTTCTTATCTCTCTTATCCCAAAAATGTCAACGAGGCCATGTTTAACTTGCTTGAGAGCCATGACACTACAAGGCTAATCAGCTTATGTAATGGAGATAAAAGGAAAGCGAAGTTAGCTTATTTGTTTATGTTTACTCAGGTTGGCGCACCATGTATTTACTACGGTGGTGAAGTGGGTATGCATGGTCGTCGTGGCTGGGGTAAAGAAGACAACAGAAAGTGCATGATATGGGATGAATCTGAACAAGATCTGGATTTCAAATCGTTTATCCAGTCTCTAATACAGCTACGGCATGAGCATCCCGAATTTAATTTACCGGAAATGGCTTGGCTTGAAATCCAGCATGAAAGTGTTGTCGCCTATCGTAAAGGGAGCATCATTTTTGTGCTCAACAATAGCGAATCTCTCGTCGAAATGGAGTATGAAGGTGAGAAGCTTACGCTTTCCCCTTATGGGTTTTCCGTTATCGGTTCTCAATTCTCTTAGTATCGGTATAATCAAACACAGGGTTGCAGTAAGTGAATAGTTTTAGAGGAAATCTCGTGTCAGAGTTGGTTACGAAATTGATGGATTTTGGTTTTACGAAGACGGATGCCTTAGTCTATATCAACCTTTTAAAAAACGGTCGCGCCAGTGGATACAAAATTGCTAAGGATATTTCGTTGTCGCGTTCGTCGGTGTACTCCTCTATCGACAACTTATATAAAAGTGGCTACATCTTTATGTCAGATGGTGACACAAAAGAGTATGAGGCGAAATCTCCGGAACTGATTTTTAACCAGATTGAGCAAAAGACGGTTGAGAATATTCAGGTTCTTAAAAAAGAACTTTCTAAAATGATGTTACCGGAAGAAAAGGAGTTTATTTATAACGTTCCTGGGCATAGTAATTTATTCCAGAAAGTAAAAGAGATGATAAGTCAGGCTCAGGTAGAAATTTACTTAAATACGGATTTCGATCTTAAACTTCTGGAAAAAGAACTTGTAGAAGCGGTAGAAAGGGGAGTCAGGATCATTGCTTTCTCGTTCAATAGAATAGCCGTTCCTCACCCTAAGATTGAAATATACTCACGTTGGGAAAAAGAAGAGACGGATTATCCTTCACGCCGTTTTATGATGGTAAAGGATATGAAAACGGCCATCGTGTTTGATCACCGTGATGAGAGCGTTGGCTTGTACTCGAACAACCGTTTATTGGTGAAGATGGTTGCTGAGCACATCCATAGTGATATTTATCTGACGGAGTATGAAAAGCTTGAAGCATCACATCATTGTCGAATTGGTACGATGCATGAGTTGAACAACGATATGGCAAAAGTCGCTCAGGAATCGTAGTTTAGTTCTGAACACAAACACCTAAATCGTCCAATTAAGCCTGCACATTCTTGCAGGCTTTCTTTATTTACCCTTCTCATAAAGCTAAAATAGGCCGCTGAAATTTATAGTTGGAATTGAAGATGGCAAAACTATCCCTACAAGAACAGATGCTGAAAGCTGGTCTGGTTAACGAGAAAAAACTAAAGAAGGCGAAAAAAGGCTCTAAGAAGTCACGTGTTCAGGCTCGTGAAGTAAAAGCGGCAGTACAGGCAAATAAAGATGCTCAGTTAGAACGTGATCAAGAGTTGAATCAACAGAACAAAGAGCAGCAGCTTTCTAAAGAGATTAAAGCTCAGGTTAAGCAGTTAATTGAACTGAACAAGCTTGATCTAAAAGAAGGGGATATTAAGTACAACTTTACCGATGGCACTTTCGTCAAATCTCTCTATGTGGAATCTTTAATTCGCGATCAGCTTGCTAGCGGTGTACTTGCTATTGCTCGCTACGATGAAACTTACGTGGTTATCCCTGGTTCTGTCGCGAAAAAGATTGCGATGCGTGATGAAGAAACGATTATCGAAATTCAAAAAGCGGAAGAAGAAATTCCAGCGGAAGACGACCCATACGCAGATTTTGTCGTGCCTGATGACCTGATGTGGTAAAGGATTCGCGTTCAATCATAAATTCAGTTATCCCTGCGGCAGCAGGGATCTGACTTGGTAAATTGAGGCTTTCTATTATCAACAATTGATAATCCTACCGAAGCCTTATAACTCCTGCATCAACTGAATATAGTTCCCGCATGTGTCGTCAAGTACTGCGATCATGACTGGGCCTGCTTCTCTTGGTGTAATTGAAAACTGAACACCTAGTTCCGACAGCCTTTCAAATTCTTTATTGAGATCGTCGACAGCGAACGATGTCCATGGAATCCCCGCTTCCTTCAACGAGCTTTGGTATAGCCTGGCAGGTTCAAAAGCCATAGGTTCAAGTAACAATTCAACTCCAGATTGCTCTTGAGGAGACACGACAGTTAACCACTTATGCTCTCCCAGTGGAACTTCGGTTTTTTTGATAAAACCCAAAATATTTGTATAGAAATCCAATGCCTTGTCCTGATCGTCAACAGGAACACTTGTTACGCAGATCTTGATCACTTGTATAACCCCTTGCTGTTATGGAATAAGTAAAAGATAGCGAAAGCATCGGCCGAAAACTTATTCTAGATTGCTTTTATTGAGTTTCTGAAACTCTTTTGGAGAGTATCCAGTGCCTTTTTTAAAAACCGCTGAGAACGTCGTTAAGCTTTCGTAACCCACGTCATAGCAAGTATGAGTTATGGAATAGCCTTCTTTAAGAAGCGCTTTGGCTTTTGAAATACGCATATCCTTAAGATAGTTTCTGGGTGTCACTCCGTACATCTGTTTGAATGTTCGTACATAGTGAAAACGAGACATAAACGCAGCTTTCGCTAGATCATTTAACTCAATGCGTTCGGAGTGATACTTTTCCATAAACGCCTTTGACTGTCTTATCAGGAGATATTGTTTCGGGCGCAAAGGTATCTCACTGTATAAGCGATCTATCTCTTTTTCATAATATGTTTTCGGAGCAGACGACATCGAGCCTCAATAGCTAAGTAGAGCACACTATTTATTTTAACACGGTTATTGACCAGTGTGCTTTGGCCTTTCTTCCACCTTGTTAGTGACTCGGGCAAGGTTTGAGTATTAAAGAGACAGCTATGCTTGGAATAATCCCAATCCACATAATCCCAATCCACATAATCCTAAAACAGCTCAAACGTGATCTGTTTGCTATTAATCATGTTAGTGAGTACGTTCTTTGCCTCTATTTTCTCCGAGAATCTTGGCTCAAGAGCTTCTGAAACAACAGACAGTATTTCGTCTTTGAGTTCTGGGCGACCACAGACATAAAGCTGAGCATTTTTATTTAACAGCCATTCAGCGAGTCGCTCTTTATTTTGAGCAAACTTGTTCTGGACGTACATTTTGCGCTCATCATCCCTTGAAAACGTGGTTTCTAGGTGAGTTAAAAAGTTGCTGTTCTCATACTCTTCTAACTCCTGTTGGTAGTAATAATCGTGTTCAGAATATCGATTACCAAAGATAAACCAGTTTTCACCGGTATGGTGCTGTTGCTCTCTTTCTTTCAGCACACTCATCATAGGAGCAATACCGGCACCCGTTGAGATCAGTATGGTTGGAATATCTGAATCTGGCAGAGCCATACCATTACCCGTTTTAACTGATACATCAAACTCTGTGCCGATCTCCAGTTGGTTAATCAGATAATCAGAACAGGCACCATTTTTTAGCTCTCCGTCCAGCATAAACTGATGCTTCGCAACACATAGCGAAATCTGGCTTGGATTTTCTGTTGGTGAGGATGCAATAGAGTACAATCTCTCTTTCTCGCTACCCTCAGGGATAATGGCCATGAGATCGTTGACTTTGTATGCTTCTTTCATCTCACTGAGTATGTCAAAAGTAAGTTGATAGGCCTGGTTTGAGTTTGTGGGAGCCTCGTTACCTATGGAATGCAGTGGTGTTCTAGATGCAAGAGAGAGTTTTACAGGTGTGGAGAGTGCCGTTCCTTGTGAGTTATCGATTTCCTGATCAAGTTGTTCTGATAACCATCTACGCCAGATATCCATTGGATTGCCGCTAACCGTTACAGGAACTTCTTCTCGTACAGCCCCCATCCTTTGAAGCTCTTCGTGCATTAGTTTGCCAGCTAGACAGAAATGCTCATAGCTTTGGTCTCCTAAGGCCAGGATGCTGACAGGTACGCTTAGGCTCGGGTATTGTTTCAGTAGTTCATAAAACTGTTTACCATCGTCTGGTATTTCTCCGTCACCACAGGTACTCACAATCATTAGTACTTGCTTGTAAGTATCAAAATCTGATGGTTTTAGTGATGAAAGCGAAGATATGTTTGCGCTTCTACCGGATTGCCTAATGATATCCCCTGATTGATTAGCGAGATTTGCCGCGGTGCCTGTTTGGCTTGCGTAGCAAACAAGTACGTCCTGATCTGCATAAACCGGAGTAAATAGAATACTCATAAGTGCGTGGGCGAATTTATTCATAACTACGAGGGCCTGCTAAAAATTTCTGGAGAATGAGTCGAAAAGAAACGCGATGATAATGGCGCTCGCTACGATAAATATCGCTAGTGAGAACCACTGAGACTTTCTCACTTTCATGGTTTTTTTCTCCGGTACCGGTGCTTTCTCTTTTTGGGGTTCAGAACGTGTTTCAACTTGTGTATTAGCACTCATAGCTCAGCTCCTTTGTCTCTCTTAAGAAACAGCTTGAGTTGATAAGCTACGTTGTTTCTTAAGTTTGTTATTGTGGTGAGCATTTCACCGACAGGACAAAAAAATCGACAGAACATGTCTGGAATAAAAAAGGCGCCTATCAAAATTGAAGGGAGTATGAACCATTGAATCCCTTCTCCTTGCAGAGAAAAAATCATTGAGAAGGGCTCATAAGAGCCTGCGCTTGGGTTGGTAGTAAGAAAGCCAATCATTAGTGCTGCCCACAAACCTACTTTGGGAATATAGCGGCCATATTTCAGAATCAACGGATGCATCGGAAGGTTGATAGAACTCAACTTATGCAGAACATATTGGACGCCGTGGAATGGGCAGATATTGCCACAGTAGATGTTTCTTCCAAGCACGCCAATAGCGATAAACACGCTCCCTAGTAAAATCCAAAATTCCAGGTTTTCAGACAGGGTAGGAGTAAAGCCCATCAATAAACCCGAGAAGTTACCAACACTGATTAATTGGTTTGCCATAAAACCTATTATCACCGTGCTACCGATGACGTACGCAAGCTTCAGCTTTTTGTTGCCTAACCAGATGTTAATGAAAGAAAGCAATATAAGCATCGCGAGAAGGGCATGGTTAACCGTGTAGGTTATCTCTTTGTCTTTCAGTTGCGGTGTCAGGCCGAATTGACTCGTAGCAACTTGATAAGATGCCTGAGTATTTGCGCGCATGATGGCATTTGAGCTTAAAGTTGCTCCACTCACCGCATCCCACTGTTTATCCCAGTTTTGTAGCGAATCTAACTGCTTGTTTTGTAATCGACGAAAGTAACCTGCATTTCTAAGTTTCTGGATATATGCTGGTGTGTCATTGTGATCCAGAATATCGACAGACTTAACTACGCCTTTCTCTGAAATAGTTGTAGCGGTTGTGATGGGGCCGCCATAGCTGTTGTCAGTGGCGACAGATACAAAGTAACGGTTGCCCTTGTTGAACATCGTAAACAGAGATGTGCTTTGGTCTATCGATTTGAGCTCAGCTTGTGGGTGCAGCTTTAATATTTCTTGTTCCCAATTAGGAATATGCGCCTGTTGACCCCAATACCAGGCAAATCCCAATGAAACCAGTGCGAGTAAGCGAAATACTTTTCGTATATCAAGACGCCATTTTATGGGGCTGGTGGAAGTTCTTGATTGGCAAGATTGTGAAGAACAGGTGTTGCAGCTCACAATAAATACCTCTATGTGAAAGTGGAAAATATCTACCATTACTATCCGCTCAACGCTCGAAAGTGTCACTGGGAAAAATCCCAGTAACACAGTAGAAGTAAATGAGATTAAAACGGAGCTCGCATTTTTTCGCTGCTAAATATAGGAGGTTTAAGCAGGAAAGTTGAGTCAGGCGACTTTACGGTTTTCTGAGTTGCTTAACCGAGTGAAGTTCTTAGACAAATTTCGGTACTCACTAGGTGTAATATTTGTCGCGCGCTTAAAGAACTTAGCTAAATTGGTTGATTCGCTATAACCGAGCTCCTCGGAAATATCGGTGATAGGTTTAGAGGTATGTGCCAGCATATGTTTTATTTCGACAATGATGCGGTCATCGAGAATCTTCTTAGCAGACTTCCCTTTTATTTTTTGGCAGGCAAGGTTCAGTTTTTTTAAGGAGGTATCTAAGAGAGTACTGTAGTCTTTAATATTGTGATGAGTTTTGTAGTGCTCTTCGACCGCTTCCCTAAACTCTTTGTATGTCTGCAGTGTCTTTCTTTCGATTCTGGGAATATAGGTAGTTGCGAGCCTTATCAAAGCTCTATACATAATAACCCTTAGCAAACTGCTCTTTATAATTGGCGAGACCATATCTTCGTTTTGATTGCATTCATCATAGAGGTTATACACTTCAGAAATGATGCTGCCAGGAATGTTCTCAACGATGTTGATATTGTTGATTGCATGGCAAACGTCGAAATCGCAATCGAGATGATCTTTCTTAAACAACTCTGTTTCGTCAAACGAGATGACAAAACCCTCCAGTTGGTGAGAAGAGTCGAGATGATGCAGTTGGAAGCTGCTGATAACGAGTAGGGTTCCTGGGTTCAATCGGTATGTTATTCCATCAATCTTATATATTCCGCAACCACTGGTTATTAATATCAGTAGGTTATCCTCAGCAGAAAAACAATGGCTAAAGTTGGAGCCATTTGGATTGGCAATGATGTGCTCAATTTTATATGAGGTTATGGCATCCAAAGAGTGGATAGGAGAGCGAGAGTTACTTTTGTTCATACTAATCGGTGTCTTTATCAGCGGTTGAGAATAGAGTTCAAGATTCACCGTATTAATGATGCCGAGATGAAGGGTTAAGATCACTGGTAAAAATATCAGTGTTTCAGATATTTCTATCAGTACGCTGGATAAGTATTATTCGGATGTTCGAGAAATAGTGTGATGGCAGGGCAGATAAAAAAAGAGCCAACCGCAATATAGCAGTTGGCTTATAGATATTGTGAACAATTAGTATTCACTAACAACGTCAGTTGGCTAGGTGACCCTCGGCTTTAAGAAGGGTCGATGAATATAATGCACTATGTGTGCCAACTTTTTTATAGATTTAAGCAAACGATTGCCTGAGTGAATGATATAAGAATGAGCCAAGTTGGAAATACATATTTGCAAATTGCAATCGCAAAATGCGAAAAATATCGAAATAAGATGTTGAGCGAGTTATTAATAGATATGAATGATTTTAGGCTTAGGTATTTATAGCTAGTAGATATAAGAAAAGATGGGGTTTGGACATGAGTCAGAGAACGAGATGCTCTCTGACTATTCTTGTATGGAGCTAAAAGATTATCGATCTTGCTCTTTCAGCTTGTCACTGACGTCTTTAAACGTCGAAATATGTTCTTCGGCATGAAGTGCGGCTGATTGAGGATCGTTATTGCAAATAGCATCTACGAGTGGTCGGTGTGCCTTAACAATAACAATAGGATCATAAGTCTCCAGGTCGATGTTAAAGAAAAGAAGCATCTGATTCGTTACTTTGCGGTAGATGCTTGCCAGGCGACCATTGCCACTCAAGTTTACGATTAATGAGTGAAGATCGAGTTCAAACTCACTTTTTCGTTGAGTCGATACAAAGCCACCTTCCGCTTCGTCTACAAAATCGTCCATCAACTTATTGAGCTTTTCTTTGCCTTCGTCATTCGCATTTGTTGCTGCCAACCATGCAGCTCTACTCTCAATAGCCACCCGCATATGGTAGATTTCCCATAGGTCGTGCTGATCAATTTCTATAACCTGCCAACCTGCATACGGCTTCTGAACTACCAAACCTTCATGTGAAAGGGTATTAAGTGCCATGCGAATTGTGCTTCTTGATAGCTCAAGATCTTTAGCGAGGCTGCTTTCGATGATTTTTTCACCCATCTTAAGCTCACCTGTCAAAATTAATTTTCGCAGATATTCTGCTGCCTGTTCCTCAAGACTAACTTTATTAAATTTGGCCATCTCTGGTACTACCGCCTGATAACTATTCGTAACCAACTGTTTTTTATACTGCCTTATCCATATTGCCGGTGTGAACTACGAAATTTCCCTACCGGAACATATCGTGACGATTGTCTAACAATTTGACAAAAATTACCAGAGTTCTGCTAATCATGATCTATTTCTCATTTTAAAAACGATCTTTTCGTATAATTGCCATCAAGTCGATTGTCCGACAATCCACAATTGGTCAATTATTAGGAAAGAGTAAAGTGAAAAAAGCTATTCGTCTTGCGTCCAGAGACAACGTGGCAACCTTGTTATCCGATGCGGAAAAAAATGACTGGGTTGAAGTGATAGATGAGAACCGAATTGCAATCGGTAAGTTTATGGCGCTTCAGCCTATTCCTTCGGGGAACAAAATTGCGCTGAGCAATATTGGAGAGCAGAAGGAAATTTATAAGGCAGGGTATCCGGTTGGTCACAGTATCAAGCTCATTGAAGCGGGCGATCTGGTTCATGTACAGAACGTCCGTAGCTCAAGGGTTGATATTCCAGAACCAATTATCAACCAGATTATTCAGCAAATGCAGATCGAGTGTTAACTATGCAATATTTCCAAGGTTATAGAAGAGCAAATGGTCAGGTAGGCATCCGCAATCACATTCTTATCATTGCGATCGATGAGTGTGCGGAAGGGATTGCTCAGGCCATTAAGCAAAAAGTTCCTGAGTGCGTCATCGTCACCAACCACTACACCTGTATGTATGGTGGCAATGAGGAAATGGTCAACACCATGATTCAGTCTGCACTCAACCCCAATGTTGCGGGAGCGCTGGTGCTGAATATGGGGTGTGGAAGTATCGACCCTGATCTGGTGACTGATCCGATTAAAAATGAAGGCAAACAGGTATTCGGCCTTTCGATCATCAAATCTAAAGGTACTCGAAAAACAATTAAAGAAGGGGTAGCACTTGCTCGTGAACTTGTTCGATTAGCAGAAGAGGTTACTCCTGAACCAACACCTATTTCAGAACTGGTTGTCGGCATTAAGTGTGGTGGTTCTGATACCAGCTCGGGAATCGCATCTAATCCTTCTGTAGGGATGGCAGCCGACATGCTGGTGGACTTGGGCGCAACTTGTATTGCTGGTGAACTTATCGAGCTTATTACTTGCGAAGATATTTTACGCCAGCGAGCAGTGAGCAACGAAGTTGCCGACAAAATTGAGCGCCTGATCAAAGAGGAAGAACATCGCTGGCACATTGAAGGCACTGATGTCGAAACGATGAGCATCGGAAATAGTGTTGGTGGCTTGACGACACTAGAAGAAAAAGCGCTTGGCGCCCTGCATAAAACAGGTAGTCGTCCTATCCAAGATGTCCTTGAAATTAACCACAAAAGAATCCGTAAGCCGGAAAAACCGGGATTTTACCTGTCAGAAGCAACCCATCTTTGTGGTGGCTCGGGTATGCATTTCGCGGCTTTAGGTGCTCAGGTCATTCTTTGGACGACTGGTGGTGCTGGTTTTAACAACCCGATTGTTCCTGTTGTTCGTGTAAGTGGAAACGCCTCGCAGATAACCGACGACATAGACGTCGATGTGAGTGGAATTATGTCTGCTGATTTAAGTGTTACCGAAGGTGGAGACGCCGTGCTGGAACGCCTCTTTGAAGTGGTTAAGGGAGAGCAAACGGCAATTGAAGAGATCGGTTTTGCTTTCTGCTCCTTGTATCAGAAAGACCAGCGTCTGGAAAAACTTATCTGTATCGAAGCTTTATAAATTTAATCATTAAGGAGTACCCATGCATAGTACATGGGTAACACAATTATGCGCATTACCAATATTGAAGTGATATGTCTGAGAGTACCGACCGTAGATGGCATCTGCGAGTGGGGTGAAGACGCAGTTATCGTCAAAGTCCATACCGATCAAGGCATTACAGGTATCGGGGAAGCTGACAGCTCTCCTGAAGTTGTAAGAGCTTGTATCGAGACTAAGAACTCAAACCTCTACTGCTACGGCCTTAAAGAGTTACTGATCGGGGAAAACCCGCTAGAGATAGAACGACTGTGGAACAAGATGTACTGGGCATCCAACTACTTTGGACGTCGTGGTGCCGGAATCCACGCTATCAGCGCGATTGATATTGCACTTTGGGATATTGCCGGACAGTTCTATGGTGTTCCGCTCCATACGTTGCTTGGTGGTAAAAACCGCGATCAAATTCGTGCTTATGGCACTTTTATTCCAGCGGACAAGCCTGAAGACAACCGGGAAATCGCTAAGCGACTGGTCGATCAGGGCTTCACCAGTATTAAGTTTGGTGGCGGTGTATTTGGTGATGATCCTGAAACGGACTACCAAATCGTCAAGCATGTTCGTGAAGCGGTGGGCGATGATATTGAGGTTCAGATTGATTTGGCCTCCAAATGGCGTACATCTGGTCATTCTGCTTACATGTGTGGCCGTCTTGCCGAGTTTAATCTTAACTGGGTTGAAGAGCCTGTACTCGCTGATGATCTTAAAGGATATGCGAAGTTATCTAACCGCATTGATGCCAAGCTGGCTGGTGGTGAGTCCCTGACGACACGCTATGAGTTTCAGGCATTTTTAGAACAATCCAATGTCGACATTGTTCAACCTGATATCACTCGCTGTGGTGGTATTACCGAAATGAAGAAAATCTACGATTTGGCGCAGCTCCACGGTGTCCAGCTCGTACCTCACGGATTTAGCACAGGTATTTTGCTTGCTGCATCCGTTCACTTTCTGGCGTCTTGCGAGCATGGAACTCTGATGGAGTACTCGCAAAGCCAGAGCCCCCTGTTTACCGACCTTGTTACAAACCGACTGCCGTTTGACAACGGTTTTGTTCCTGTACCTGACGAACCTGGCCTTGGAATCAAACTGAGTGATGAAATCATCAATCAGTTCCGGGTCGATAAGTAGTAATAAGTAAAATCTAATTAGAGATAAATAACATGAAAGAATCTAACCGACAGATAGACAAGCCTTTGATGGTGATAAGTCTGACAACCATATTTGGTATTGTGGCCGGCCTTTCTCTTTTCCCGGAGCAAGGGAATGCCATTGCAAAAACCTTGTTTACGATTTTGACTGAACAGTTTGGTGAAGTGTTCCTGCTGTTTGGCTTTTTCAGCGTGATTATTCTGGCCTGGCTGGGATTTGGCAGACACGGCTCAATTAAGCTAGGTGAAGGCGACCCTCAATACCCATTTTTTACTTACCTTGCGATGATGATCTGTGCAGGACTTGGCTCAGCAACAGTTTACTGGGCATTTGTTGAGTGGGCTTACTACTACATGGGACCACCTATGGGTATTGAACCATACTCAACGACAGCAGCTGAGTGGGCTACCAGCTACAACATGTTCCACTGGGGTATTTCTGCATGGTCGTTATACTGTATTGCATCACTACCGGTAGCATATTCGTTCCATGTTCGTAAGAACCCACAGCTTAAGCTTAGCGCGGTATGTGAAAGCATCATGGGCCGCTACTACAACCCAGCGATCGGTAAACTTATTGATACTATCTTTATCTTCAGCTGTGTTGGCGCGATGGGCATTACACTTGGCCTAAGTGTACCTATGGTAACGGAAGGTATTGCGACACTACTAGGTGTTGAAAGCAGCTTTGGTATGAACGTAGGCTTGATGCTGGCGATAACTGCACTGTTTACGGTTAGTTCATACGTTGGCATCGAAAAGGGTATGGCGAAACTAAGTGACATGAACACTAAGCTTGCTGTTATCTTCGTTCTTCTGGTACTTATTGTCGGTCCAACATCATTCATCATCGACCAGATGACTAACGGCTATGGTCTGATGCTTCAGAACTTCATCCGCATGAGTCTGTGGACTGACCCTGTAGAAGGTGGCTCTTTCCCTACTTCATGGACCGTATTCTACTGGGCATACTGGATGACATATGTTCCGTTTATGGCGCTGTTTGTTACTAAGGTGTCGAAAGGACGCACTCTAAAAGAAGTAATCATCAGTATGGTTCTTGGTGGAAGTGCAGGTTGCTTTATCTTCTTTGGTGTTCTTGGTAGCTACAGCATGAGTACTCACCTGAATGATTTAGTGAATGTCACAGACATACTTTCAAATGTTGGGGGTTCAGAAGCGGTAATAACGGTATTACAAACATTGCCAGCAAGCTCTCTGTTTATTGTTATCTTCGCAATCATGTCGACTCTGTTCTTGGCTACAACACTGGATTCAGCGTCCTTTACACTGGCTGCGACAGCGGCAAACCAGTTGGATGAAAATGCGAACCCACCGACATACCTTCGTCTGTTCTGGTGTGCGATTTTGGCTGCTGTACCGCTTACCATGATGTTTATCGACGCACCGCTAAGTACGATTCAAACGCTGGCTATTGTCACTTCATTGCCACTTATGATCGTCATCTTCATTATGCTTTACGGTTTCTTTAAGTGGATTAACGCTGAAGAGGGTGCTGAATCAAAGGCATCGGCAACCGAGCAGGAAGTGGTTGAAATGAAAGAGAGTGACTCTCTGGCGTAAAAATCTGCCCAAAAGTCATCTGAATGAAGCCGGGATTGTTCCCGGCTTTCTTATGTTCGGCGCGTAGAAAAGTAGGTGTGCAAGCTGAGTAAACTAAATTTTGCCTATGACATTTTGAACTTTGTATTTTCAGGCATAACAGTATCGGTGAATTTTTATGCACTAGAGCCTTAGCTCTATAAAGAATATAAAACTTTGATGATATAAGTTTTACGAATTCAATGTGCAAATTTTAGGACGTATTATGTCCTGTTAAGGGTTATATTTTGTCTTTATTTGTCCTATGTTTGCCGGGCAAAGTTGAGATAACTAACATGTCTGTACAGTTGTAAAGTATTACACAGAAGAATATTTAACAGCGGTGGTTGGCTATAAATACATAATTTAATTAAAACAATTTGTACATGTCTGGTGGCGAAAGCCACCTTTTTTTTATCCCAATATCTCGAAGAAGGAAGTAAATCTTTTCCTATTCTGACTTAAGTGATCCAAGTTCGCTGAAGTCTGGTAAATAGTTTCCTTCACCTACCATCAATGCAATTGTGTAGTTGTCTGTCTTTCTATCTGAATTTTTATGTTGTTCTCTTAGCATCTCAACAAAATAACTTCGCATGTTTTCAAGGAACGATGAGTACTCATTTTTTGTCATATCAACGTTTACGATTTTTATTGAGGTATTTGGATAGAGTTTGGGTTGGCTGCAAACCTCAGACATATCGTTGATGGTTTTTTTATATATCATGCTGGCATAGCGTGATTTAGGATGAAAAGTGGCGTGTTTTGGTGTCTTTATAGTGATTCGGTCATTTTTCCCGATAGTGACAACACCGATGTTCTCTAGTTTTCTGAGCATTAAATAGATATCCGACCTTTTCAGGCTATTTTTCACTGCTAGCATAGAGATATCTTGCTCTTTATAGAGTTGTATTAACAAGGCATAGAGATCGGGTTCGCTGCTAAATGCTTCGTCTTGTTCTGATGTGAAAAAAAACACTTGTTCCATGCTCTTTTCAGCGGTTGAAAACAGTTCCGTTAGGCTTATTTTAAGCAAACTGCATATCGATGTGAGCCTCTCCAATGAGAACTCTTGCTTATTGTTCAGTGAACGAACGATTGTTTTTTCAGACACATCCAAATGCTCTCCTAGATTCTTATAGCTTATCGACTGCTTCTTTAACAGCCTTTTGAGCTCTTCAGTCACATACGGATAAATGTTTTGCTTCATGATGATTACTTCACTTCACGGAGTTACTCTGGGTTTAAATCCAGTCTGATATTGTGTTGAGCAGGTGGTTCTTTTTGGCGGGTTTTATCAGGTGATCTGACATATAAGAAGCGCCTATTTTTTCGAGCATATCATGAGAGTTATCTCCGGTATGAGCGATTATCGGAATATCGGCAAACTTCTTATTGGATTTTCTAATACGCGTTGTGGTCTCAATTCCATCCATGCCGGGCATTTCGATATCCATGAGTATCAGGTCGATTGGCTCGGCATCTAACACCGTGAGAGCTTGCCTGCCATTTTCGGTTTGAATGACATCAAACCCCTGCTGCTCTAATAGTACAGCGGTAAACTTTCTTAAGGACTCGTTGTCATCAACGATCATGATTGTACGTTTATCATCAATCGCGGTAGGTTTGGCACTTAAGACGGGTGCTAAGCTTTCAATATCAAAAAGCAGGTTGTTTAGGATATTAGTAATGCCATCCTGAAAAACGCCAAGCTCCAGATAGAGAGGAGAGAGGTTCGATTTACAACACCTCTGTGTCGGCTTTCCTTCACACAGATAGACTATTTGGGCATCGGTCGTGGCCCACAGAGATTCAAGCGTGTTCAGTATACTCTGGTTTTCCTTCAAGCTATGAGCATTGAGAATGATCACGTCATATTCAAAGCCATGCTTTGTTCGCTGTAGTGTTTCAGCAACATTAAGTTCGGTAAAGGGAACACCTAACTCATTAGTAGCAATGTGCATGTTTGCACTCAACGCTGGATGCTCATTGACTAACAGTATCGACTTAGCGCTCGTTAAATCTCTTTTAATCTCTTTAACAACCTTCGCATCAAGAACCGGTAGTGTCAGAGTAAACTCGGTCCACTTACCAACCAGAGAGCGACATTGAATATCCCCTCCGAAAGAGTGCATCACCTTCTTGCAAAATGGCAGTCCCAAGCCATATCGGCCAGACTTTCCTGTGGTGTAAAAATCTTTGAATATGTTTTTCAATACGTTCGGTGCGATACCTGTGCCTGTGTCCCGAACAATAATCTTATTTTCGTTTTCATCGCAGTAGGTTGAAATACGTATGCGGAAATCAGAAGAGCTGGAATGATAGAACGCATTTTTGAACAGGTTGAACATGACGTACTTTAGTAAGTTGTCACTTCCAAAAAACGAGAACGCTTGCTTGGTTCCAAATGTAATTGCAGTCCGGTCGTTTGAGTTTTTGTAGCTAAAAGATTCAACGGCATTTTCAATCGTTTTAAGCGCTGAGTATGTCTTGAAAGTTGTACGGGAAATTCGATTCTCATCGATCGAAGCGAGCAGCAAATCGATGGTTTCATTACCGCTATGAATAATTTTTGTGGCTTGTTCAGTTACTTCACGTAATCGTTGTATGTCCTTACGTTTTATCTGATATGAATCGGTTTTTTCTTGTTTTTCATCAGGGATTAGAGTTTGTATGACATCAATGGATGCACTCAGGCTACTCAGAGGATTTCGCATTTCATGGGCGATACCCGCACCAAATGATTTAGCCAACGCGACTTTTGAATCATAGTCGACCTGATATCGATTAAAACAAAAGCTGCCAAACAGATAAATAAAGAAGAACACGGGCAACTGAGCGTAGTCCATTGTGATCGTTAAGCCGGAGCCTTTTGCCATCCAGGCACAGATAACAGCGACACTTATTCCGGTGATACTTTGCAAGAGCACTATCCAGGTAATATGCACGAGCAGAATATGAAGGAAGATCGCGGACATAAATGACATCACCCAAATGTGAGACCAGTCATTCATCAACAGCATATAGAAAAAGAAAAATGGCAGACCAATGGTTATCGCTACCATGTAAAACCAGTGCATCTGGCTTCTGTATCGGGCTGTTAACTTGTTTCGGAAAATAATGCCCAGGAAGAGTACCGCACAAAATATCCGTAGCGTAAGGTTCTCATATGGTTGTGGGAACAGAAAATGCCAGACAATATAGTAAAGCGGGAAACCAAAGAAGCCCAACCACCCTATAAGGGTTAAGTTGGGTTCGGCATATTGGTAGACTTTACGTATATCGTTGCTAAATTTGATTTGATGACTCCAGAATGAAATACAAGGCTGTCAAGGTAGCCTATCGAATAGCAGTCTCTCATTAATTGATTTGGTGGATACTACTTACTGGGCGATATATAAGCAACGATGTCTTTCTGGTAGTGTTAATTCCACAACTAAATTCTACCTGAGCAATGCTCTTTTCAGCGGAGTATGAGATATAAACCAGACAAGGATGAGAGAAACAGAAATCGTGCCGCTGGTTACTACAAAATCTTTAAGATAGCCATCAATTCCCAATGCACCTGAAACGTTCATCAGTGCGATCATGACGAGTAGATGCGAAACATAGATACCCAAAACCATACTGGCTAATTTAAACACAACAGGGCTGTCTCCTAAGTTTGGCTTAGCAAGCAAAGCCAAAAACAGGCCAGTTCCCCATAATGTGGTACCCATTAAAAAGTCATGAGTATTGAAGGGTACGTTGAAACGGTATAACCAGCTTGCTTCTGCGAAATGGATAACCATGCCGAATAATGCAAGATACAAGGCGGGTTTATACGCCATGGTGTAGGACTTACGACGTATCTCGAAACCAATCCATACCATTAGGGTACTAAAGAATGGGCCATTTCGGGTAAAGAAGGGAGTCCAGACCCCGGTTAAGGATTCATAACTTCCACCTGCCAAACCATAGACATAAAGACCAGCGGCAATATAAGGAAGCAAAATCATAAGTTTGTAGCGTACACACAGTCCGATGACTGCTACACCACAGATTAAGCCGGGAATAAACCAAAGATGAACCAGTCCGCCTTCCATCAAAGTGTTCAACGGAGTTTGCATCAACCATCCCCAATATCCCATTCTTTCTGCCATATAGCTCTGATTTATCACGGTTTCTAAATTGAACGGCATAAGCAAACTGAAAATACTCCAAACCACCCAGATTTTAAGTAGTGGAAGACTGTAGCCCTTCAGAGTTGCCATCGGCATCTCAGTCAATTTCGGTTGGATCAGGTAGCCAGAGAGAATAAAGAAAAATGGGACACCAAAACGCGCCAGTTGATTAATGACATATCCGAGCCAAGGAATCTCATTAATAAGGGGGCTTCATGCAGTATATGGCAATGCAAAATGATGATAGCGAACATCGCAATGATACGGCCAAGTTCAAGGCTGGCGATTCGGTTTGAATGCTCCGATGGCATAGTGGTTCCTCAATAAAACTAGACCCGAAAAGGTTACCATTTGCTAGATATCTACCTAGTGCGTATTGGAACTTTTGAGATCTACGCATGTTTCAAAGTGTAACGTACTGTTAAGCAACATCTCTTTGTTAATCAGCGGTATATTTCTCATCGCTTTCGTGAATAACATATAAAGAAATCACATGAACGACTGTTCAAATAATAATTGAACGATCGTTCATGTTGTGTTTGAATAGTTGACAGGTTTTGTAAGGAGACATCTATGATTCAGTTTTACTATCACGCTACACCGAACCCTTCTAAAGTCGCTTTTTTTCTGGAGCATACCGGCCTGCCTTATGAGCTTATTCCGGTAGATACTGCAAAGGGAGAGCAGCACCTTCCGGAATATCGTCGAATCAATCCAAATGGAAAAACGCCCGCAATTCTAGACGATGGGATCAGGGTGTTTGATTCGAATGCCATACTTCTTTACCTGTCTGAAAAGAGTGGGCAGCTAGCTGGTGCACCAGAAGATCGAGCAGAGTTACTTTCATGGCTCATGTTCATAGGTACAGGATTGGGGCCATTCTCAGGACAGTCTGTTCATTTCCAGCGCGCAGCTCCGGAGCAGGTACCATACGCGATAAACCGTTACCTGCGTGAAGCACAGAGGCACTATGAAGTGTTAGATAAGCATATGGAAGGCCGAGAGTATATTGTGGGTGACGAGCTCACTATTGCGGATGTTTCTGCATGGGGCTGGATAGATAAAGCGCAGGTTGTTTTAGGGGAAGAAGGATTAGAGCCTTACCCTAACTTAAAGCGTTGGTTCGAGAGTATCGATAAGCTTCCTGCTGCCTCCAGAGCAAGAGAAGTGGGCAAGGGTATAGAGTTCAAAGCTCCTGTCGATGAAGATGCCAGAAAGGCGCTTTACCCTTCAAATTATCCGGTTGATTCATAAATAATTTCTAATTACCGTATTTAGTACTAGAGTATAGAAAAATAAACGAAGAGAGTAAGTGAAATGAGCAACGAATACGTACCACCTAAAGTATGGGTAAATGAGTCGAGTGGCGGAAACCAATGGGCCAATATTAATAGTCCTGTTTCGGGTGCAAGGTTTGAAAGAGAATTGCCGGTAGGTGAGCATCCTTTCCAGTTGTACTCACTTGGAACGCCTAACGGGCAGAAAGTCACCATCTTATTTGAAGAGCTGCTTGCTCTTGGTATTAAGGAAGCCGAGTATGATGCTTACCTGATTAAAATTGGTGAGTCTGATCAGTTCTCTTCCGGGTTTGTTGGTGTTAACCCGAACTCTAAGATCCCAGCTCTGGTGGATAAATCCGGTGATGAAGCGGTTAATGTGTTCGAGTCAGCGTCGATACTGGTTCACTTAGCTGAGAAGTTTGACAAGTTTTTGCCAAAAGAGGGCAGCGCCAGAACTCAGACATTTAACTGGCTTTTCTGGGCTCAGGGTTCAGCTCCGTTCCTTGGTGGTGGCTTTGGTCATTTCTACGCTTACGCTGATGAAAAGCAAGAGTACCCAATTAACCGCTTTGCAATGGAAGCCAAACGCCAGCTAGATGTACTGGATAAGCAGTTGGCAAACAATACGTATGTATCCGGTGAGGAATATACTATTGCCGATATGGCTATCTGGCCTTGGTACGGTAATTTGGTACTGGGTAACCTGTATAACGCAGCTGAATTTTTGCAGGTAGAGAGTTATGCCAATGTAGTTCGCTGGGCAAAGGCGATTGAATCTCGCGAAGCGGTTCAGCGCGGTCGTATTGTCAATCGACCATTCGGTGAGGAGTGGGAGCAGGTGCTAGAGCGTCACAGCGCTGAAGATATCACTGAAAAGTTAAAACAAAAACCATAGAGCCGTCGTAAGCAGAGTAAGAGTCAGCAATGTATACCGACTCTTACTCTATAACTTTTTCCCGTGATTAATACTTCACCTGTTTTAATGGGCCAGTGTCGAAAATATCATTGAGTAACTCTATTGCGTCTTGCTCATTGTCATTCGCACGAATATAGGTACGCAGCCCTATAACTTGGATCTGAAGGTATCGAGCAGTTTTAATCGGATCAATGGAGCAGTCTAGCTCTCCCTTATTAATCGCTAGTTCAATAACTTTAGCAAACTGAGTTTCAACATTTTTTAGTAGTCGTTTAGCTTCAGTTAGTAACTCATGGTTATCTTCGGTTAATTCTCCTACAGTTTTAACCAACATACACATACCACTTGGGGCTGAGTGCCTTGAATCAATAACTGAGGCTTTAACAAAGCTCCTTAGTGCACTTAGTGGAGAGAGGTCAGAGTTAATACAATTTGCTATACGTTCGTCAAAATCAGCAGAGTATCTGTTCAGAGCTTCTTTAAATAAGTTTTCTTTACTGCCGAATGCGGAGTAAATACTACCAGGACGCATATCAATAACGTCTTGTAGGTTACGCATAGAGGTTGCGTGGAAGCCTTTCTCCCAATATAGGTTCTTTGCTTTTTCTACCACATTGGCTCTATCAAATTTTGCTTGATTACCCACTTGAACTAACCTCAATATTACGTTCCTGAACGATCGTTCATATTACTCTCACTGAGTCTGAAAATCCACTGAATCATGGCAATGCTAGCTCAAAGAGCCGGGCGGTTTCTAGTACTACGTTTGTGAGAATATGTGTAACCGGTACATGTAAAGCATGTCTGAGATCACTAACAACAAAACTTTCCCTAGTCCGTATGGGTTAATCATTAATATAAATTGATCTAGATCATTTCTAAATCCGCTTACCGTGTATTATGTTGCAAGTGTGTTATGAGATGGTATTGGAGAGGTAACCATATGGAGTTGAAAAAAGACCCTAAGTGCTATACGGATGTTTGTATTAATGGCAAGTGGTTTCACCACGATCACCTAACGACTAAGGCTTATATGCTAAAGGGTGGAGCCTCACCAGAAGTAGAACTAGCTAAAGTTCCTACAACGGAAGATGAGTTGATAGAGATGTTAAATAACGTTGAGATTAAGTAACGTTTTAAGCATAGAATCATAAATAAGGGGAAGCAGATGCTTCCCCTTATTATTTTTAACCTAGATTAACGTAGTTAAGTATTAGAAAACGTATGAAGCTGATAGTTTAACGTTTCTGCCTGGCTCATAGTCCTGGATGCTTTCACTGGTATACGATGCGTGAGAGTAATATTGCTCATTGAAGATATTCTCAATCCCAGCAGTTACAGTCAGATCCTCAATGTTCATCGGCATCCAGCGCAGTGATACATTGTGGACATCATAACCCTCTTTAAACGTGTCATTTTCAACGTCTTTATCAAGGTCGAATGCAACAAGCGAGTTCCAGTTCAGCGTAAGATCTTGCGTGATTGCGTAACCTAGGTTGAAGGACAGACTGTCACCAACTTCATAACGCAGAGCCTCTCCGGTTTGCTTACTTTCTGAATCAGAGTGAGAGTAAGTTAAGCGTGCATCAAGTGCAGATTTTGACATCGTCAAAGTTGATTCGTAGCCCTTGATTTCGTAGTCACCTTCATTCTTGTATTCTCCCAGGTTATCACCTC
Organism: Vibrio iocasae; assembly: GCF_042245395.1. Lineage (NCBI taxonomy): Bacteria > Pseudomonadati > Pseudomonadota > Gammaproteobacteria > Vibrionales > Vibrionaceae > Vibrio > Vibrio iocasae. Next base: position 458,232 of record NZ_CP145310.1, read on the forward strand.
GGCTACTGCCTGCGTTCCAGTCATCAATATAGTTATCGATGTTAGTTTCGAACAAAGTTACAGAGAATCCCACATAATCCAAGCCTGCAACATACTGTTCTTCATAAGCGACACCAACTTCGGTGTTTACACCAGTCTCTGCCTGTAGGTCATCATCGAACTCGGTATTGTAGTTCATGTATGTTTCACGCAAGGCTGGTCCTTCAAACAGTTCCGTCGCGCTGGCTTTTAGAGTCCACTGTTGAGTTAACAGGTACTTCGCTGCCAGACCCCAGGTAACATCTTCGAACGTTTCATTAAACTCATCGACAGGTGATTCCATGTTTGCCTTATAGTAGTTGTAGCGAACACCCGGAGTGACATAAAACTTATTAGTCAGTCCAATCTCATCTTCAGCGTAAATAGCAAATGAATCCACACTCTCTTCGTTCACAGCGACGTCAGCTTCGATACGGCTGGATACTTGCTCGTAACCTTCCATACCATAACGCACTGAGTGGGTCATACCAGCGAGTTCTAAATTAGACTCTGCAAGTGCGTTGAAGCCAGTATGAACAGTACTACCTGTTGCTTCATCTGGAGTATAGAGAAGTTCATTACGGTACAGTGTCGCTCGCATATTGATATCGTCGCCATAATCCATTTCGTAGTTTAGGGCCATGGAGTTTCGTTGGTATGTTGTCGGCTGAGTTTCCATGTCTTCGTCCTGGTTCCAGCCTCCGCCAAAGTTCGATCTCAGATAGTAATCACCTTCATCGACATATTGGTCATAACTGAACTCTAGTCGGTTAGACTCGTTAATATCCCAGCCAACTTTAGCCATCCCGTTCTGTACAGTACCTTCGTTACCCTCAACTAAGTCGCCAGCACCATTCTGAAAATTGTCTTTATCGGTATAGGTGAAGTAAACCATAGCATCTACTTTGTCGGTTAATTGTGCGTAAGCCGTTGCAGATGTGGTGTAATAGTCATTGCTACCATAGGTACCGTATAAACGAACGCCACCACGCTCACCAGGACGCAGCAAGTCTTTAGCATCTTTGGTTTCAAATGCTATACCACCCGATAAGCCGCCTGTCAGAACGGAGTTGGTACCCACACTGACATCTACGGCTTTCAATATATCTGCGTTGATCAATAGGTTGCCAGAGTGATGGAACATATTGTTGTTTTGGTTCATACCATCGATGGTGATATTTAGATCAAGCTCATCGGAACCTCGAATATTAATACTCTGGAATGTTGAGTGAGTCCCCCCAATATCAACACCAGCTTGGTCACGCAACAGGTCACTAAGGTGGTCTGCCTGCTTCATTTCGATATCTTCTTTCAGCATTGAAGAAGAGTTGTTGATTTCTGTTCCCCAAACTTGCACCGTCTCTGGTGCTTCTGGAGTTTCTGTTTGCTCTTCTGCAACGGCACTAAAAGTTAAAGAAGATAGAATTGCGCTGATAACCACTGCTGTCGGTTTTAACGCGAAAGGTACTGCTTTTGGCATTTTTTAATGTCCATGTAATTGTAATGAGAACGATTCGTATTACACCAGAATTTTAAAAAACGACAAATTTCAATATCTTATGCTTTCATGAGAATGATTATCAATAAAGATATCAAGAGCGGATTTCGCAAGAAAGTGTTACCTTGCTCCCATTTTATTGGCAGAAAAGTCTTAAATATCGTGTGGTTATAAAAAGAAAAAATTCTTAGTTGATTAATTGCACAACAGGGTTTCTGTTTTGTTTAGAATGGCTACATGAACGAGTATCTGTTCCAAAGAGCAACATCTCAATCTACAACATCTAATTAGACGGCACTGATTGCAGTTTCATATACTCATAAACATTAGGGTATTAGAAACTACTTGTACGTTGGTGAAAACATGCTGGATCCGATAACGTCAGTATTATCATATGGTATTGCGCAGCTTGCATGTGCCATTGCGATGCTACTTGTTGGTTTCTGGAACCCCAGCTTGCAAGGAGTGAAAGAGTGGGGCATTGGGAGGATGCTCATTTTTCTCGCGACAGTGGTTATTGCAATGCGAGAGACAATTCCCCTACCAGTTTCCTCTATTGGCGGTCATTTTCTTTTTCTGCTTGGGGCTTACATCATTTGGGATGGTTATCGTAAGTTCTTAGACAACTCCGCGACGGGACAAAGAAAGCTAGTGCTGACGTGTTGTGTGCTATTTATGTCTGTCATGGTTTACGGCTCACTTGTTCATCCTAGCTTCGCTATACGAATGAATGTCACCACCATAGCTGGCATTTTCTTTCTAACCTTATACACATGGCAGTTCCATACCACCGCAAGTAAGGCAAAGTATCGGGCTATCAGATTCTTAAAAGCCATCTGTGTTATTGCAGTGCTTCATTTAGTTTTACGACTGCTTGTTTACACGTTTGGTCTGGCTGGTAATTCGCTTGCTTCCGCGGGTAATCTCACTGCTGCCAGCTTTGTGTTGGAGATTTTCCTGCATGTACTTATATCAACGGCCTCTTTAGCATTGACGGTAGAGTACTTGCAAAAGGAACTCACTCAGGCAGCAGAAAGAGACCAGTTAACCGGAGCGTACAATCGACGTTCTTTCTTTACCATTCTGGAAAAGCTTTGCGCGGGAACGAGACGTGATCACGCTCCAATGGCCGTTTGTTATATCGATCTGGATCATTTTAAAGATGTGAATGACCAGTTTGGGCATCGCATCGGCGACCTGGTATTGCAAAGGTTTGTGGCTATGGTGGAGTCAGTGATAAGAGAACGGGACTTGTTTGCTCGTTTCGGTGGCGAGGAGTTCGTAGTTGTTCTTCCGGATACTGAGTTGGAACATGCTCAAGAGATCGCGGAAAGAATACGTGAACAACTCATTTTACAGGCGTTTCCAGGCGTGCCATCCGGGTATGTAACCTGCAGTATCGGTGTTTCGGCGGTAGATGAGCTTTCAGGAGAACAGGCATTCGACAGTTTACTGGAACGTTCTGATAACGCTTTATATAACGCCAAGCGTTCTGGCAGAAATATGGTTTGTACAAACTAAAATGGCCAGACTTTCAAGCCTAGCCATTCAGTTTATTAGATGTTAATCAAAGGATTAGACTACAGTCACAACATCTTCTTGAGCTAGACGAGCTTTAGGTGGACCGAAGTTCCAATCTTCCGCATCTTTGCGGTAACCCATTGCTAGCGCTACGTCACATACGTGGCCGTCTAGTTCTTCACCAAATAGCTCTGTCAGCATTTCAGCGTCAACACCTTCCATTGGAGTAGAGTCGATACCAAGACGAGCCAGCACGTGAAGGATGTTACCCAGAGCGATGTAAACCTGAGCTTTAGTCCAGCCACCGTTGTAGCCGCTTTCGTCCGTGTTCATCTCAGCAAAAGCGTATGCACCCATAAACTGGTCGTACATATCAGCTGGTAGGTGACCAGAGCTTACTTCAGCATCTACACGCTTGCTGAACTTCTCTTTAGTAAACTTAGGGTCGTATGCCAGTAGAAGCGTGTGTGAAGCTTCTTTTGCATGCGGTTGGTTAAACTGGAAGTTATTAGCATAAGAGTCATGCATGCGCTGTTTTGCTTCGTCACTTTCGACAATAACGAACTTCCAAGGCTGAGAGTTGATAGAAGAAGCAGAAAGACGAAGAGCTTCCTTGATTACTTCCATATCTTCAGCAGAGATACGCTTATCAGCGTCATATTTTTTAGCAGTGTAACGGCTATGCAGATCTTTGATGATTTGATGAGACACGATCTTCTTCCCCAATTAATTGTTGATGTTTGGCTATCAAATAGAGTTAGCACTCTGAATTTGTTGTAGCCATTATAAGCAAGCTGTCTGATTGAAAAAGGCTTACTTAGTTGAATGACTTTCTCCTTTTTATTGATAATCGAAACCAAAAATAAATTAGTGTTTGACAAATAATCGTTCCTTATATAGAACGTTCAATATATAGAACGATAAAATGAGAGGAAAAGTTCGGCAATGGATAAATCTATGTTAACAACGCTGGGGCGCAACTTGCAGAAGCTGCGTTTAGCAAAAGGTTGTTCGCTCTCTAAGCTGGCCGCAGATGCGGGTATTGCCAAATCTAACCTCTCCCGTTTAGAGCAGGGAACAGGGAATCCAACAGTGGATACTATCTGGCGTTTAGCTGTTGAGTTAGATGTTCCATTCGGTAGTCTGGTTGCGTCAGTAACCACCCCTTTTGGTGATGAAGGTGTGCAGTTCAAACTCATCGAGCAAGGTACAGACAATCCACAGGTAGATGCTTACTGGATGTCTATGGCTCCCCACTCAGAACGGATTTCTGAACCTCACTCATCAGGTGCGACAGAGTCGGTGACCATTATTAGTGGGCAACTGGAAATAACGACAGAAGGTAAGACGACCATTCTTAAAGCGGGTGACCGATTCTCGTTTGATGCAGATAAAGCGCACGAATATCGAACCGATGATCTTTGGTCAACCTTATTGCTTACGATCACTTATGCAGAAAGGGGGGAGAGCAATGAACACAGCGGTTGACACAGCAAGGACTAACCCTTGGTTTCTAGGGATTAGAGACGCTTTACCCCTTATGGGCGGATACGTTTCTGTTGCGGTTTCGTTTGGGGTTATTGCGCTGCAATCTGGATTCAATATCTGGGAAACCATTGCCATTTCCACGCTTGTTTATGCCGGAGCCTCACAGTTTTTGTTTGTTGCTATGGTGGCATCGGGTGCGCCAGTTTGGCTTGTCATAGCCCTGACATTACTGATTAATGCCCGGCATGTGGTATATGGGCCGAATCTTGCTCCGTATGTTTCTAAGAGTCCCTGGTGGATTGTGTTGATGCATGGTCTGACTGACCAAATCTTTGCATTGGCACATACTCGCTTTCCACAATTAGAATCCGATCAGCGTCTAGCGTGGTTTAGTGGTGCAAGTTTAATCGCTTGGGTGAGCTGGATTGGTGGTACTGCCCTTGGTGCGATCATGGGCGGCGAGCTTATCGCACAGTGGCCACTCTTAGGAGAGGTATTACCTTTTGCATTGCCGGCACTGTTTCTGGTACTTCTTGCCCCTCGTTTTGACTCGTTTTCCTGGACGATCACTTTGGGTGCCGCAACGGTAGTGGCGTTAACACTCACACTGATTGGTTACTCGAATGCAGCTATTCCACTTGCTGCTGTTTGTGGCACCTTACTGTATTACGTTGTACGCGATAAAAGCTTAAAAGCGGGGAAGAAAAATGGGTGAATCGACCTGGTTGGCGCTGGCAATCATTGCTTTTGGTACATTCTTAATGCGGGTTGGTCCATTGTTTTGGATGTCAAGACGAATCAAACGAAGCGAGAATGGTAATGCGCTGGCACATGTTCCTGTATGGTTAACAGTGATGGGACCAGTAATGATTGCGGCTATGTTTGGCACATCTCTGATACCGGCAACTCCCTCCATTCTTACCTGGTCAGCAACAGCCGTGGGAGCCATCTTTACGCTACTGGCATGGTATAAGACGCGTACATTAGGCGTACCTGTATTGGTTGGGGTTGTAGTGTACGGTGTTATTGTTGCTTTTGGTGGGTAGACAAACAGGGAAGCGAGCGCTTCCCTGTATTTTAACTATTCTATACGCAGTTATTATGCAGACATTGGCACAAGCACAAGGGTACCCAAAATCACTGTAATCAAACCTGCTAACACAGGGACAGAAGTTCGTTTTACGACTTCGAATGGCGATATCTTACCCATACCAGAGGTTGCAACTACTACACCAGATACTGGCGAGATGGTGCGACCCAGGTTTGAAGCTTGTAGCATTGGAATAATTAGGAATGCAGGGTTTAGTCCCATCTTAGCGGCTAACGAAGGCGCTAACTCTACAAATGCATAGAAAGGTGCGTTACCCGATCCGGTTGCAATAGCCGCAGCCACCGTCAGCCCCGTCAGAATAAGCATTAGCGCAACACCGCCAGCGCCCGCTTTATCAGCCAGGTGAAGCAGGTTATCTATAGCACCGATAGACATTAGACCTTGAGCGAACACACCTGCTGCAACCAAAAGCATGACCACACCTTTGAATGCATCTGCCATACCCTGATAGCAAGACTCCAAATCTTCCAACGTTTTCTTGCCGTTAAAGCGTTTCGTTGCGAAATCAACAATAGCACCTAGGAAGATAGAACCTACAACAATGGTATAAATGTCTAATGACAAACCAGGAATCGTACGGCCGTTAAACAGGAAAACACCCAGGATTGGCAAGAAAGGAAGAATGCAGTAGAAAGCAGGCGCATTAACTTCGATTTCAGAAACGTCGACACGTTCCATCGGTGTGTTTTCTTTATTATCCAGGTACTTGTTCCAGAAAAAAGCAGCGGCAGCCATGACTATGATGGCGCAGATCGAAACAGGTAACACAGTCTGAACTGCAAATACATCCAAAGCGAGTCCTGATTTCTCAGCGGCAATAACAACATCACCTGATGTTGGAGAAAGAATAATGGCTGCTGGAGAAGCACATACTGCAACGGCTGCAGGGCGTGAGATGCCCATCGCTGTCATCATAGGAAATAGCGTAGCCATAAGTAATACGCCAAGACCGGTTGCAGAACTTACCGCCAAAGACATCAGACAAGCTACGATATAAGCCGCGACAAGCAGCACATAAGGTGACTTGATAACAGAAAGAGGCTTAGAGAACTGTTTTACAACAACATTGTTGGCACCAATGTGCGTCATATAAGAAGCGAAACCACACAATAGCATGATCTGCATACCCAGGCCCCCTCCACGATACTTAAGCATGTATTTAACGTACTCAAGCGCATCGGTAATTACATTACCTGTAGAAGCCACTTTCTCGGGCAGAACGGTATGACCCAGAATACCTGTTAATAATAGAAGAAGAATACCTGCGGTAAGGAGAGTGCCTGCAGGCTTATAACCTTTAACGATAAAATAACCGACCGCGACGGTGACGGCTAATCCTAATAATAGCTCTAACATAACTTTTGCTCGTAATTGTAAGTAGATTTAAAAAACTGTTTAGAAATGTTTCGAGGATAGTAGCGAAATTTATATTGCCTCTCGATGTCTATTTTGTTTCGTTATGATCTAGAGCAAAAATTTAATAAAGTATTTTTTAAAAGATGAATGAGCTGCTTAAATTTTGTATTTGTAGATGTTAATACTGCTCATATCTAAAAAAACAACATATAAGAAATGTGAATAATAAGGGGTGTAAATGATGATTTATACCAATTGGTGCCCGCCCGTTTATGGCTTATAAATAGCCTATTTGGCTATTTATAAGCCATATTTTGAATTTCCCTTTACTAAGGATGTTTATTGCAAATTATTTGAAAATTATTAATTGGTTTTCAATATGTTGCTATGTTGATTTTTCTGTATTCATTTGGTTGTGGATTGGTGTGTTTTTGGTAAATTATCCAAAAATTGTAGTGATATGGATCACGTTTACGCCTCAGTCGTGGGAAATCTCTTTTTGTTCTGTCGATTCACCTGATAGCCTCCTGTGCTCCTTGAATTTGAACTCAAGGAAAAAACTATAAGGAGTGTTCACAATGAATACCAAGAAACCTCTTTCGCTGACTAGCCGAGTTATCATCGGTATGGTAGCGGGTATCTTGACAGGATTTGCTATACGCAGCCTCTTCGCCGGTAACGGATTTGTCGACGAATATATAGTTAATGGATTACTAGAAGTAGGCGGTAAAATCTTTGTCGCCAGTTTAAAAATGCTTGTTGTTCCTCTGGTGTTTGTTTCACTGGTTTGCGGAACAAGTTCACTTAAAGACTTATCAACCTTGGGACGAATGGGTGGTAAAACACTCGCTTTCTATATCGCAACAACAGCGGTAGCGATCACACTGGCTCTTACAATGGGGAACCTGTTCCAACCAGGCGCTGGTGCTGACTTAACAGCAGCAAGTTCTTTCCAGTCTACAGAAGCACCTTCTTTGGGACAGGTCATCATTGATATGTTCCCGACCAACCCAATCAATGCGATGGCAGAAGGTAATACACTGCAGGTTATCGTATTTGCGGTACTGTTCGGTATTGCAATCAGCGCGGCAGGCAAGCCTGGAGAACGTGTTGCAGCACTATTTTCTGACTTGAATGATGTCATCATGAAGTTGGTTGCACTGCTAATGAACATCGCGCCATATGGTGTGTTCTTCCTGATGGCGAAACTGTTCACAGGACTAGGTTTAAGTGCAATCATCAACCTTGCAGAATACTTCCTTGTATTGGCAGGTACGTTAATTCTTCATGGTCTGGTTACATACAGCCTGATGCTGAAAGGTTTGACTGGTTTAAGCCCGATTACGTTCTTGAGAAAGATGGAAGATGCAATCATGTTTGCATTCTCTACTGCATCCTCAGCTGCAACCATTCCTGTCACTATGGAAACAGCAAAAAACCGTATGGGTGTTGCTAACCGTATTTCATCGTTTACAGTTCCACTAGGTGCGACGGTCAATATGGATGGCACTGCAATAATGCAAGGTGTAGCAACTGCGTTTATTGCTCAGGCATTCAATATCGATTTAACTATGACGGATTACGTAATGGTTATTTTGACTGCAACACTAGCCTCTATTGGTACTGCGGGTGTCCCGGGTGTTGGTTTGATCATGCTGGCTATGGTGCTTAATCAGGTCGGTCTGCCGCTGGAAGGTATCGCACTTATCATGGGTGTTGACCGTCTATTGGATATGATCCGTACTGCTGTAAACATCACAGGTGACTGTGCCGTTTCTGTCATCGTAGCGAAATCTGAAAATGCTCTGGATGTCGATAAGTTCAAAGATCCAAAAGCAGGTGAGAAAGAAGAAGAGATTCACTTGCATGAGCTAAATGCACAGTAATACTCAAGTCTAAACCAATGCAAAACGGGGCCTATTTCAGCCCCGTTTTTTTGCGCAAATCAGTTGATATCCCTATCTCTATATTGCGACCCTTTTGTACATAGTTTTGTAGTTATCAATGTACGACTCCCATTTGGGCGGGGTTCCGATAATATCCTGAACAGCTTCAATGAATAGCTTTACTATGGGTGTCTGATTACGATGTGGATATACAGCATAAATTCCCCACTCGTTGGCAGGCAAGGTATACTCAGTGAGCAAAGGAACAAGCGCTCGTTCCTTTATAGTTCTATCCAGAGTAAACAGAGGAATTGAAGCGTAACCCAGACCTGAATAAACGGCTTCGTTACAGGCGCTAACATCGTTCACTTCAAGCCTGCCTTCTATATGATGTGTGTGCATAGCGTTGCTTTCAGGTGATTCTGAAATAGCAAGTTTATCGGTTTTGTACACTCCGTTTGTATAGATGATGCCAGGAAGTTTAACGAGTTCTTCCGGTGTTTTAGGCATACCGTGTTTCTGTACAAATTCTTCTGATGCGAGAAGTGCAACTTTGTTGTCCGCTAACTTTTTCGCTATCAGGTTCGAGTCACGAGAAGGACCAATTCGAAATGCGATATCAAATCTGTCCCCAATGATGTCTGTTTTTTTGTCACTCAACTCAAGCTTGATATTAATGTCGGGATATTTATCCATAAAGCTGTGAATTGCTTTCTGAACATACATATTTCCGAACAGGGTCGGGCTGGTAACTCTCAGAACCCCTTGTGGCTTTTCGTGATAAGACTTAGCGATGAGAACAGTGTCAGTCAGTGTATTTCTAATGGATTTAGCCTGACTGACTATTCGTGTGCCTGCGTCGGTTGCAGAAAGCGCTCGGATTGAACGATTCAGAAGTCGGACACCTAACTCGCCCTCTAATATTTTAAGTTGTTTTGATATAACTGAGCGGTCGAGATTACGAGACTCAGCCGCTTTAGAAAACGAACCATGAGTGACTACGTCAAGAAAGATATCGAGTCTCGTCGCCATATCCATAATGGTTTCCTTAATTACGCTAAATCATCTTTGCCTTCAATCAGAGCATGATGACTTATAGAGCCTTCTGTACGAGCCTGCAGGTGTGGAACGTATTCAGGGTCGTTCATAAAATCCAGTGCAGCCTGGCGTGATGGCCATTCAATAATAATTCGCAGTGCTGGATTTTCAGCATCACCTTCAACTCGCTCATGTGTGCTGGTACGAGCTAGATATTTGCCGCCATACTGTGCAACCAGTCTGTTTGCCGGGCCAATGTAATCAGGTACCCAATCCTGAGTGGTAGGAGTAACTTCTAGAACAGAGTAATAAGTGGACATAGTGGATCTCCAGTTTTTATGTGGATGCTTATTCAGCAAGGATACAACCAGTGTGGTACTGGTTTAACAAACTGGAAATAGAATAGTTTATGCGGCTTGTTTTGATAATTGGACTTTATGAAGTAACAGTATCAATAAAAACTAAGTAATAGAGATGGCAAAGGTATGTTGATTGGTGACAGTTAAACCGTTCTAACACAGTTTCTGCCATCATTTTTTGCGGTATACAAAGCTTGATCTGCTCTGTCTAGTAAGGACTCCAGGCTATCCGTAGGAATAAACTCAGTAACACCAACACTCACGGTTATCTTGCGCGGGAGTTCTTTTGTCTCTTCAACGTTAACCCTGATTTTGTCTGCGAGATATGAGGCATCCATAATGTGCGTGTTATAGGCGATGACAACGAACTCTTCACCACCCCAGCGCCCAACAATGTCAGCTTTGCGCACAGAAGAGTTGATCGTTTCTGCCAGACATTTAAGGGCTTTGTCACCTACAAGGTGACCAAACTCGTCATTGATAGACTTAAAACGATCGATATCGATCATTAGAAGTGAAAGTGTCGATTGATTACGACTACATTGTTCCATCGCTTTTTTGGCAGTTTGCTCAAACATCTGACGGTTGTATAACCCAGTCAATGTATCTGTGGAGGCGATCTCCTCTAATTGTTTATGGAAGAAATTGATGACCCATGAAACCGTAATTAAGGTAAAGAGTATCGTTGCGACACCGATAATAATGTTGATAAACAGTGTTTCATCAACTTCAGTAAAAGTGAGTCCCTCTTCCTGCTCGACCATCATCCACCACTTCAACTGTGGTAGATATCGCAGGCTAATCAGGAAGTTTTGATCTTCGCTTCTGTGCTCAAATAATGCGTCTTGTTCGTTCGGGTTTCCGGCAATAGCTTCTTTTAAATCCGGTATCACAAGAATTGAATCTGAAGTATGTTTCCCCCCTTGTGATTTAGAAACGATCTGCCCTTCATTGTCGATAAAGTAGATGTTCTGTTTATACTGGTTACTAAAGCGAGACAGGATGCTCTCAATCGATTTAAGTTCAAGCCCCAACCCAATAACCCCTACAAGCTTGCCGTCTTCTATCATTTTATGATTAATAAACAGAGTTGGTGTGTGTGCTTTGTCTATGTTGGGCCCAAGGTTTAGCTCATAGAGGTTGTCACCAGCGATAAAGTCAAAATACCACTGAGCCATAGGGTCACCCTTCTTTTCGTATACGATGAAACCCTCAGAGTTGTAGTATTGCTGCGTTTTTGCTGACACCATAAAACTGATTGTCGCGTTATTATGTGTCTTGATATTCGCAAGATACCGAACAATCTCTTGTTGTTGGTTTTCATCAGTTTTCAGCCAGTCCAGAATAAATTTGTCGTTAGCAAGTACTGAAGAAGTGATGACTGCGGGAAGGATGTTTAAGGTGATTTCGGTAGAGGCTTCGTGTACGGCTTTGGGTAATTCAGCATCGATTATCTTTGTCTTGAGGCTGCGGCTCATAAAACTATAACCAACGACATTGGTTACAACAAATCCAAAGATCAGCAGTAAGGCAATGATACAGATTAACCATTGCCTCCTCGTTTTGTTGCTAGCTGTTTTGAACATGCTCAGCCTTGTTTTTGTTGTGTAATTATAGGTATAGCATATGAATGCAGTTACAGCTTAGCTTTGCATTGAAAAACAGCTTATTGAGTATTGATTAACCTCAACTCGGGATAAGAAAGTCGAAATAGTTAATTATTATAAAGACTTACTTTATCTTTTTGACTCAGTACTGTCCTTTTTGATGGATAACAAGGCAAAATCATAAGTCAATAGCTTGTCTATTGTGTTGATTTTAACGCAGTTAGACGCTGAAAGGGCTGTGCTGAGTGGCTTAAATTATCCCGAGTTGAGGTTGACTAGATTATCAGATAAGAAATCGATTAATAGGCGAACCTTAGGTGAAAGGTTGCGGTTGTTTGGAAAAAGTGCCCAGATTCCTTCCCTTTCGTCACGGTATTGTTTCAGCACTTCGACAAGCACACCAGATTCTATATCCTGCTGGACATAGTAATCGGGAAGTTGCACCAATCCTAATCCCCGCTTTGCAGCATCATTGAGAGCCAAACCACTATTGCATTTAACACGACCGGAAACTCTGACAGATTTTTCTTTTCCTTCTTCCCTAAAGCGCCAATAGTCAATCGAACCACTTAGGCATTGGTGTCCACTGAGTTCTGATAAGGTGTGCGGAGTGCCATGTTTCTCCAGGTAGGCCGGGCTGGCACAAACATGCAGTTGCCGGGTCGCCAGGCGTCGGGCCATCATGTTTGAATCCTGAAGCCTGCCCAAACGAATAGCCACATCAATTCCGTTTTCAATGAGGTCAAGCTGCTGGTTAGTCAGGACAAGTTCCAGCTCCAGTTCTGGATAGAGCTCAAGAAACTGGTGGAGTAGGGGCGCAATATGCCATTCTCCATAAGTTACGGGTGCGGTCACTTTAAGCAGGCCCTTTGGAGTGGATTGCATTTGAGTGACTGCAAGCTCTGCAAGTTCCAGGCCTTCAACCAGGTGTTTGCACTGGTGGAAATAGAGTTGGCCCGCTTCGGTTAAGGTGACTTTGCGTGTTGTTCGGTTTAGCAACTTGACGGCAAGTCGTTCTTCCAAACTTGAGACACGGCGGCTAACCTGAGCTACTGATGTCGAGAGTTTTAGCGCAGCGCCAGTAAAACTGCTGGCTTCCGCTACCGCAACAAATTCAGAAACACCTTCCCAGCTTGCCATTTTGTTCCCTCTCCACTTTTCATTCTGAGCAATAGAATATCCAATTTTAGTTGATTATTACAAATACGTAAAAATGAATTTCAATTTGATGGGATTATCAGCGAAATAGAAATATCTATACTAGCTTTAATTCAATAAGGGAGTGGTGTGGCAACGTGCATTGCGTTTGTTAACCGCTTATCTATCAGTGACACAGGAAAAGCACATGGCAATTTCAATTAAACCGGGACAAGAGTCTATTAAATCAAAAGCTGCAGTCGCATGGGCTGCGGGTGAACCACTTAAAATGGAAGAGGTTGACGTACAGCTTCCTAAAAAAGGTGAGGTTTTAGTTCGCATCGTTGCAACAGGTGTGTGTCACACTGATGCATTTACATTGTCTGGCGACGATCCAGAAGGTATTTTCCCTTCTATTTTGGGTCACGAAGGTGGTGGCATCGTTGAGATGGTAGGCGAAGGAGTAACAAGTGTCGAAGTCGGTGACCATGTTATCCCGCTTTACACTGCTGAATGTGGCGAATGTAAGTTCTGTAAGTCAGGAAAAACTAACCTTTGCCAGGCCGTTCGTGAAACTCAGGGCAAGGGCTTGATGCCCGATGGAACAAGTCGTTTCTCTATCAATGGTGAGCCAATTTATCATTACATGGGTTGCTCTACTTTCTCTGAGTACACAGTGCTACCTGAAATCTCGTTGGCAAAAGTAAATAAAGAAGCACCGCTTGAAGAAGTTTGCCTGCTTGGTTGTGGTGTGACAACGGGTATGGGCGCTGTGCTAAACACTGCTAAGGTTGAGCGGGGCGATACGGTTGCTATCTTCGGTCTTGGTGGTATTGGTCTATCAGCCATCATTGGTGCACGTATGGCAGGTGCGAGCCGCATTATCGGTGTGGATATCAACGAAAGCAAATTTGAACTTGCACAACAACTGGGTGCGACGGATGTAATCAACCCTCAGAATTTCGATAAGCCTATTCAGGAAGTGATTATTGAAATGACTGACGGTGGTGTGGATTACTCATTCGAGTGTATCGGTAACGTTAATGTGATGCGTCAGGCTCTGGAATGTTGCCATAAAGGCTGGGGCGAATCTGTCATCATTGGTGTTGCTGGTGCAGGTCAGGAAATTTCTACTCGTCCGTTCCAGTTAGTGACAGGTCGCGTATGGCGTGGTAGCGCATTTGGTGGTGTGAAAGGTCGTTCAGAACTGCCTGAAATCGTTAACCGTTACATGGCGGGTGAGTTTGGTTTGCAGGAATTCATTACCCATACCATGGGTCTTGAAGAAGTGAACGAAGCGTTCGATTTGATGCATGAAGGTAAGAGTATCCGTACTGTTATCCATATGGACAAATAAGACTCCGAAAACATACAGCGCTGCGTTTATCGTGGCGCCTAAATGAGGACAGAACAATAATGACGATTGAAAACACAAGTCAGAATAAAGTCTTTGGCGGTTGGCACAAGCAATACAAACATCAATCCAGAGTACTCGATTGTGAAATGCGCTTTGCAGTTTACCTGCCAGCCGATGCGACTTTCGAAAGTAAAGTTCCGGTTCTTTACTGGCTATCGGGGCTTACTTGTACCGATGAGAACTTTATGCAAAAAGCAGGAGCTTTTAGGAAGGCTGCAGAGCTAGGTATTACGATTGTTGCAATGGATACCAGCCCGCGTGGAGATGATGTGGCTGACGATGACAATTACGACTTGGGCAAAGGTGCTGGCTTTTATCTAAATGCCACTGAGGCCCCTTGGTCACGTCATTATCATATGTATGATTACGTCACAAAAGAACTCCCGGAGGTCATAGAGAAGCACTTTCCTGTCTCCGATATAAAGTCGATCGCAGGCCACAGTATGGGTGGACATGGTGCGCTGACAATAGGTTTGAAAAACCAAGAAATGTACCGCTCTATTTCTGCTTTCAGTCCGATTACTAACCCAATGCAATGTCCTTGGGGGCAGAAAGCGTTTCGGGCTTATTTGGGAAACAATACAGAGAACTGGAAGCAGTATGACGCTTGTGAGCTATTGAAAAGTGCTAATTCGTCGTTGCCGATTCTTGTAGATCAGGGTGATGCGGATGACTTTTTATCAGAGCAACTGAAGCCAGAGTTGCTGCTTCATGCTGCTAAAGAGAGTGGTTCCGAGGTCGAGCTTCGAATGCAGTCAGGCTACGATCATAGCTACTATTTTATCTCTAGCTTTATCGACGACCATCTGGCGTTCCATGCGCGCTATTTGTTTTCATGAGTTGAGCTAAGGTTAAGCCGAATGCGCTCTTTTAATGTTCCAATCGAAAGAGCGCTTTATTAACTGGACTAGTTTATCCTACCGAAAACAAACATCAGCCCATCTTGCCAAGCCCGCGGTCACCGAACCAAAGTAGCTACCACTCACTATCTCAGTGTCTGGTAACACCGACTGTATTGCGGCTTTTAGCAGTGGAGAACGAGCGGAGCCACCGGTCATGTAGATAACATCGGGTTTGGCTTGTCCCAGTTTTTGGGCCTCAATGACCACTTTCAGAATTTTGTTCACCGGTTCAGTAATGGCATCAGACATTTGATCTTTAGTAACTGAAATATCGAACGCTTCTTTAAGCAAGTCCACAGAAGCGACATGTTGATCAGTTTCTCCCAACGCGATCTTAGTGGTTTCTGCGGTTCTCACGATACTGTGCCCCAGAGTGCCAATATAAGTATGCAATAGTCGTGTTAATTTATCGGGACACTCTGAACCTTTAACCAAATCCATTAATGTTTTTTGGTTTTCTGGCCGATAAAAGTCCCTTTGGGCGATGACGTCGTTGATTGCAATACCGTTCCAGAACTGGGCAATGGGTACTGGCAATCCTGAACTCTGGTTTGTGCCTAAACCGAACTCACGCATAAATCGTCTGAAAGCAATGGCTATATCGAGATCGTTACCACCGATACGTATACCGGTATGTGCAAGCAATGACTCAGAACGATCACTACGGCCTTGCCAACTTGGCCCCATATGAATCATTGAGCAGTCCGAAGTACCACCGCCAATATCAACCACCAAAACAGTTTTATCACTGGTGAGTGTTGATTCGTATTCAAGTCCGGCCGCGACAGGTTCAAATTGAAACTCGATGTTCTTGAACCCGGCACGATTAGCGGCTTTGCGAAGAATATTTTCAGCTTGCTGGTTGGATCGCTCTCCACCACGCCCATGAAAATTTATGGGTCTGCCAATCACTACATCTGATACGTCGTTCTCAAGGTGGCTTTCAGTTTTTCGTTTTATGTTTGCCATCATGGCGCACACCAGGTCTTCGAAGAAAGAGAGCTGCACATCTCTCAATCCCAGTGTTCCCAGGAACGACTTAGGTGATTTCACGTAGTATACGTATTTGGGATCGTCGAGATAGAGGTTAAGGGCCGTCTGACCAAACTGAACATCATCCGTTCTGATTTCCAGTCCTTCTTCATGGTTCTCTTTGATGGCTCTGCGAAGCACCGCTTCTCCAGTTTCGTCTGATGGCCGGATATTCAGACAACGAAAAAGGTACTCAGAGACTGATTCTGGATTTGGGGCACTAAGTGTAGAGGGCAAATAAAAGTCAGAACCCGAGAGTGGAATATGAGTTAATTTCTCTTCTATGCACTGAGCAACAGAACAGTTTGAAGTACCAAAATCAAAACCAATAGCCATGTCAGAACCTCTCAGAATCAAAACGGCCGCACACTATATAGCGAGTTAATCGGTTTGGCTAGCGTTGTTCCGATGAAAAATTGTAAGCTCTGAGTACCGCTCTGAAATAGCTTGTATAAGAGATCCGACCTCAGCTCTGTGAACCATTAACTATACTCAACACATTGCGATAAAAGGCAATTGACCACCTTCTTGGTGTGGAGGCAGTTATGATTCCAGTCAATGAAGCCTTATGGACTCAAAGTAAGGCGAACCGACTTTCTCCCCGTTTTGAACAGAAATACAACAATATTGTTCAGCAGTTTTTCTCTCGGGACCCACGTCACTGGCCTATATACCAACTTGCAGAACTTGGCGATCTTGTTACGCGTCGGAAGTTTCTCAATCTTCACTCGAATGTCTCTATGGCGGAACGTTTAGAGACAGAATCTCGTATTCCTCAACACTCCAGTGACGCCGTCACTCCATTTGACCCGCTTGCGCTCTATACCGCGAACATGTCCAAAAACTGGGAAGACCCAGCATCGGTAGAAAATGTCGTAACGACCCCGTGCGACCCGGCCATTCACGGTGCCATGCTTGCGACCATCGCTAACCCCAATCTGGTTTCACGTCAGTATGCGGGTGGGGCGGTAGAACTTGAACAGGTGGTTATCAGACAAATAGCGAATCTGGTTGGGTATGATGATAAGACAGCAACAGGTTTATTTACTCAGGGAGGAACCTTTTGCAACCTCTATGGCTACTTGCTTGGTTTGCGGAAAGCTTTCCCGGGTTCTTCAGTGAATGGTTTGTCAGAAGAGACATTCTGTATGATGAACTCTGAAGCGGGTCATTACTCAAATATGACCGATTTAGCTTTGTTAGGTGTGAGCATCAACAAACAAGTGATGCGAATAAAAGTGAATCGTGACAACCAGATCGATACGCAGGACTTTAAGCGCAGAATGATTGAGTGCGTTCAAAAAGGCATTAAAGTGCCCACCATTCTGCTGACTTGTGGAACAACGGATACTTTTGCCATTGATGATGTTGAAGCAATCTACCATATTCGGGAGGCGATCTGTCATCGTTATAACCTTAGTTATAAACCGCATATTCATGTTGATGCCGCGGTCGGTTGGAGCCTGATGTTTTTCAATGAATATAACTTTGATGAGAACAAACTGGATATTAATCCAGCCACTCTTTATGGTCTGGAAACTATCATGCCGAAAGTCAGATCATTGCGCTTTGCGGATTCAATTACCATCGATTTCCAAAAATGGGGGTATGTGCCTTATACCTCAAGCATGATTATCATCAAAAATGGCGATGATATGGAGGCACTGAAACAGGATCCAAGATATTTCACTTATTTCGACCCTAAGATGAAAGAAGACTCTCACCTTCAATCCACCATAGAATGTTCACGAAGTGCGGTTGGAGTATTCTCTGCATACTCTGCTCTCTCTTACATTGGCATCGAGGGCTATCAATTGTTGATGGCTTACTGCATGCAAAATGCGAACTATCTTCGTTATTTACTCTCGACTCAGGAACATTGCCGGGTGGTTTCCGCAAGTAATCAGGGACCGAGTGTGACTTTCAGGCTTTACCACCCGGACTTAAAAGAAGATCCTTATGAACTGTTCGATGAAGAAAGGCGGGTTGTCGATGATGAGTTTTTTGACAGCGAAGCCAATCATGCGGCTTACCACCGGAAAAACTTCACAGCTCGTCGAGGACGTTGCTTGCACACCAACTGGGTAGAGTCTATCGCTCATACCGATTACAATAGCTCTGGCTACTGTCTTTACCTACCGGGTGAAAAAGCGGTGTTCTTTAATCCGCACACCACTCGTGATCAGATCAGAGACTTTGTAGAGCATCTCTATTTTCATCGACACCGGGTGTAAACCTTAGTTAATATCGCTCCGTATATCACGGAGCGATTGTTTAATGTCATTTTCTTTACTTTATTCTGACCCTGCTGTGGGCAATATCGCTTTGGTTTTAGTTCTTAATCGAATATCATTCTCATCTTCACGGGCATCCAGAATGATGTGGAACGAATAACTTTCGGAATCAAAATGCGAATACCAACTTTAATCGCTACAACAATAGCGATGTCGATGCAGGTTCAGGCATCTTCTCTTGATCAATCTGCACAGCTTGAGCAGTCAATCATCTCTAATGCAAAAAACAGCCAGCAGGTTGTGACGAAAAGTTCAGATGAAGCTTATGAGCTGCAATCTGAAATCGATGCGCTGGAAGCAGAAATTAAAGGTTTGGAAACCTATGAAACACACTTAGGGAAGGTGATTGAGAGTCAGAACAACGAAATCGCTGATCTGAACTTGCAACTCGAAGAGATTGCAGAAACCCGAAAGAGCATTGTTCCTCTTATGTATGAAATGCTGGAAGGCTTATCCGAGTATGTAAGACAAGATATGCCTATTCGCCATCACGCCCGATATGAAAGAGTTGAAAAGCTTCGTGAGCTGATGACTCAGGCGAGCATCAGTGATGCAGAAAAATTCCGTCGCATACTAGAAGCGTACCAGATAGAACTTGATTACGTGACCAAGATGGGCACTTATACCGGAACTATTGAGATAGATGGTAATAAACGTCAGGCTGAGCAACTCTATCTTGGGCATCTTTCCTATATTGCCAGAAGTCTGGACAAACAGAACTACTGGGTCTGGGATAACACTAAGCAAGGTTGGAAAGCATTGGATAGCTCTGTAAACACAGAACTTGATAAAGCTTACCTAGTGGCGACAAAAATGGCTTCGCCTGCCATTCTTCGCTTGCCTCTTTCTCAAATGGAGGTAAGTAAATGAGACCTTTGAAATCATTTTTGATAACCACTCTTATCGCTAGCTCGGTGCTAGGCGGTGGCGCTGCTTATGCACAATCAGATCTGCTTACTACTACAAAACAGGCTCACGCTGATGAGAGAGAGCACAACATTCAGCGAGAAGGACGCTTCCTGAACGAAGAAGAGAAACTTCGTTATACCCGCGACCAACTGCTTGCCAGGAAACAGCTGCTTGAAACAAGCATAGATAACCTGAGTTCGAACTTTAGCGAGAACGAACAGATTCTTGCAGGTAAAGAGAAAACGCTCCATCTGGAATCAGGAAGCCTTGGTGAGCTATTTGGTGTTGTTCGTCAGGTCGCGAAAGAGCTAAATGTTGAGCTGGCGGGCTCAGTCACAGCAATAGAACAGTCGGAGAATATAGCACAAGTTAAAAGTATCGCGTCAGCTAAGAAGCTTCCATCCAGATCTGAGTTATACGCTCTATGGAACACATTTAACGATCAGTTACAGGCTGGCTCGAAGATCAACGAAGTCGTTGTCCCTGTTGTTCAGAGTGACGGTGTCATCAAACAGGAACAAGTTCTGAGAATTGGTGCATTTGGGTTAACAGACAGTAATGGTTATCTAAAGTGGGGTGGTGAAAAGTTAGGAGCAAGTGCTTACAGTGTTCAGCCAGAGTTTACTCCTTCCCTGAGTAACTTAGGTCAGGGTGATCAACTTATCGCTTTCGACCCAACTAAAGGTAAGCTGCTTGAACAGCTGGCTATGAAGCCAACGTTAAAGCAAAGAATTGAGCAAGGTGGTGCTGTTGGTAAAGTGATTCTGGCTCTTCTAATCGTTGGTCTTCTTATAGGTTTGGTTCAAGGGGCATTCTTGTTAAGTAGCCGAATGAAGATCAACGCGCAGTTAAAGAACACAGACACTATTGGCAACAATGCGCTGGGTCGGGTACTCAGTGTCTACAAATACGACGAATCGCCCAATGTCGAGGCTCTGGAGCTTCGCCTGTTTGAAACGGTACTTGATGAGCAGCAGAAGCTAGAGCGCGGTCTTTCGATGATCAAACTTCTGGCTGCACTTTCACCAATGCTAGGTTTGCTTGGCACGGTAACGGGTATGATCGAAACCTTCCAGGTGATTACACAGTTTGGTAATGCCGATCCCCGAATCATGGCTGGTGGTATTTCCACTGCGCTTATCACTACAGTCTTGGGTCTTGTCTCTGCAATGCCGCTGCTGTTTATGCACAACGTACTGAGCTCTCAGGCTGAAAGCATACGTACCATTCTGGAAAAACAGGGTGTAGGCATGGTTGCTCAACGGGCGGAAAAAGAGATGGAGCTTAGCCACTAGTGGAATGGGTTAGCTTGTTTAATGATATCAGCTTAGGTGCTGCGTTAGATCAGTTTATGGCTCGTGGAGGGCCAGTTCTCTGGTGGCTGGCAGCATTGATATTAATCTTCTGGCTCGTGGCTTTCGAAAGGTTAATGTTTCTGCTGGTTGTATTTCCTAAGAAGCAAAAAGCCTGGATGGAAGCATGGAATGGCAGAGCTGATCACCAGTCCTGGTATGCACGAAAACAACGTGATTCCTGGTTAAGCGAAGCGCATCTGGATTTGTTTCAGAATGTCAGCCTGATGAAGCTGCTTATTAGCCTGTTCCCGATGTTGGGACTGCTTGGTACCGTGACCGGAATGATCTCTGTTTTCGATGTATTGGCAACAGAAGGGACTTCACAACCACGCCTTATGGCATCGGGTATATCAATGGCAACCTTGCCGACAATGGCGGGAATGGTTGCGGCACTCGCTGGTGTGTTTTCTTACTCAAGACTGATGGCCGCAATTGAAAAGCGAGAAGTACATTTAGAAAAAATGATGAGGAGCCGAAAATGAGGCCGAGGAGCGACCAATGAGATTAGGGAGTCGTAGAAAAAGCCAGGAAGAGGCTCAGGTCGATATGACATCCATGCTGGATATCGTATTTATCATGTTGATTTTCTTTATCGTGACCAGCTCGTTTGTAAAAGAATCTGGTGTCGAAGTAAATCGCCCACAGGCTTCGAACGCAGTAAGTCAGAAAAATGCCAGCATATTTATTGCCGTCACCGCTCAAAATGAAATCTATATAGACAAGCGAGTTATCGACAAAGAGCGCGTACAGGCAACACTGGAGCATTTAATTACGGAACAACCGAATGCTTCAGTTGTTATTCAGGCGGATGAATTTGCATTTAATGGCACAGTTGTTTCTGTCATGGACTCTGCAAAGGGTGCAGGTATCAGTAACATCGCGTTAGCAACGGAGCAGAAGTAGATGTTGCGTTATCTGCTTGCGCTTCCTTTGGCAGCATTGGCTTGTTATAGCCTGATTGGCGTGATGGCCTGGATGGTGGATTTAAACACTAAACCAGAGAGGCAAAAATCTGAGCCGCTTCAGTTTAATATTTTTGCTTTGGAAAAGGAGCAAGTGAGCGAAAAAAGAAGGCGTTCATTACCAGAACCTCCACAACCCGAACCGCCTGCGCCTAAACCAGAGCAACCGAAGATGAAAGTGCAGACAGCGATGGCAACGCCAAAGCTGGAAAGTGTTCCTGATGTTCAACTCGATCTATCGGTGACAGGTATGGAGGTTTCGGTCCCTGTTCAATCCGTCCAAGGGCCAGAAACGGATGCTCCGATACAGCCATCCAATGCATCACTGGCTCAAATTGGTCAGACTCAGCAGGTAATGCCATTGCACCGAATAGAACCGTCTTACCCTCAAAAAGCATTGCAAAGAAAAATTGAGGGTTATGTATCTCTTCGGTTCACGATTGATCGGTCTGGCAAGCCGACCGATATCGAAGTGATTGATGCTAAACCAGCAAGGATCTTTAATCGTGATGCGATTAAAGCACTTAGAAGGTGGCGCTATCAGCCAAAAATGGTGAATGGTGTTGCCCACGAACGGGTTGGTCAGGAAGTAAAACTGGAGTTTAAGATTCGTCGATGAATAACAAAAAGTATAAACGTTCATTGTTATTACTAGCACTGACTCTTGGTGTTTACGTACCACCATCATATGTTGTGGCAGCTCAAAACCTATCCAACTATACCGTTCGTAAGGTGCAGAAAGCTTATCAATTTCAGCAGGAAGAGAGAGTATCGGATGCGATAGAGCTGCTGGCAGATATTGAACCAAGTCGCGAGTACGATAAAGCCTATGTAAACCGTATGCTAGGGAATTTGTACTGGCAGACAGGGCAGAAAACACAATCTATCAACCGATTGACCCTTTCTGTTGACTCAGATGTCTTACCGGAACAACAACAACGGGATACAAGCAAAATGCTGGCAGATATTCTGCTAACAGAAGGAGAGTACAAGCAGGCGGAAGTACGATATCAGGGTATGCTGCAATACTATTCTGAGGCTGAAAATCTTGAATGGCTCTGGTTGCGGATTGCACAGGCACAATATCAACAGAAAAAGTGGACTTCTGTTGAGCAGTCTGTGGATAACCAGCAAAAATTTCAGAAGCAAGCAGGCATGAAGCCGAAAATTATGCCATTAAACATGAAGTTAACGGCGCAGCTTGCCCAAAAGAAGTATGAGGGTGCAATTTATACAACCAGGGCAATAAGAGAGCTAGAACCAGACAATCACCTATGGTGGAAGCAGCTTACTTCGCTTTATTTGTATACAACTAATTACGATAAAGCGCTGGAAACGTTAAAACAAACGGAACGGGCTGGCTTTGAATTGAGTCGCCAGCGATTGGAGCTAATGGCGCAACTTTATGCTCAGGCTAAAGTGCCGTACAAAGCCGCTGAAACCTATCAAAGACTGGCAGATAAATATGGCTCGGCCGATTATATCGTTCAGGTTGCTAGCAATTGGCAAACCGCAAAAGAGTGGGGGAAGGCAGAATCAAGCTGGTATCAAGCTGCTAAGGAAGAGAATAAGCATTTTAAAGAGTATGCTTTGCTGAAACTTCGGCTGCGTAAGTATCAGGAAGCGTTGGATGCGATAGACAAAGTGCCGGATAAAGACGCTTCCATGTTGTTAACGAAAGCGGGAGCGTTGAGCTCGTTAGGCGACAACAAAGCGGCATTGGAAGTGGCGACATTAGCTCACAAAATGGAGCCATCAAAATCGACACTTGGCTGGATTAAGTATCTATCTAAACTTGATTGATCTGAGTTTAATAAGGATATTGTTAATTATTTGCGAACCAAATGGTGAAATAAACTATAATTAACAGCAATGTATTAGGGGTGCATACTTATTTGCTCCTCTGCCTTATACGAAAGGGATTTAAATGAAGTTTTCGGGATTAAAATTAAAGCTGTCTATTTTCCTGTTGTTTTCCGTTATTTCTCATACAACGGCCGCGGAGATACTAAAAGTAATGCTCCATACGGGATCGTTTCCCCCTTATTTTTTTGAAGATGGGGATTCGAGAACTGGCACAATAAAAGACATCTTTGAAGCACTTTCCGAGGAAACGGGTGACACTATCGAGTATGTCCGAGTTCCGTTTAACCGTGCCCTATATATGTTTGAAGCAGGGGAGATTCATATCGAACCCATGACGAACCCTGCTTATCGGGGTGAATCAAAGGTATTGGGTGAGTACAGTATTCCATTCACGGTAGCTGATGAGACGATTCTGTTTAACAAGAAGCATTTCAAGGAAGTGAACTCTCAAGACGATTTGCTTGGAGAGGCTATAGGGGTTGTTAAAGGCTACTACTACCCTAAGTTTTCCCCTTATTTTGAAGACGGAAAAATTGAAGCTTATCCAGCAAAAAGTGAAAACAAACTTATTCAGTTATTACTTACCGAACGTATTTCTCAAGCCCTAATCAATAAAGATTTTGCTCAATACCAGATCAGAGATCAGAAACTAAGTAGCAGTTTAGTCGTTGGGAAACCTTACCACTCTTTAGATATGATGATTCGCTTTCACCCTTCCAAAAAGGAGGCGGTGCACAGATATAACAAGGCCATTACTAAGCTCAAGGATAATGGCACTATCGAACGTATCTACGATAAATATCGTTGATTCAGAAAGTCATATTTAGGGTCGCACTCCCCTTTCACTGACGAAAAGCACCCTTCCATTCATGCTGTGTTGTATTTTGAATAACGGAGTAGAGTGAACGTATCTTTTAGAAAAGGACGTTCACTATGCTTCGGAAACCTATCTTATCACCGAGCCAAGCTGCCTCTAAAATCGAAAGTGGGATGACACTTATGGTTGGTGGTTTTATGGCTGTCGGAACCCCGGAAAACACCATCGATGCCATATGTGCCAGCGGTGTGACAAATCTGACCATCATTTGCAACGATGCTGGGCTACCCGGTAAAGGTGTGGGTAAGTTGATAGAAAATGGTCAGGTTTCCAAGTTGATTGCTTCTCATATTGGTCTCAACCGTATTGCCGGTGAAAAGATGAATGCTGTTGAGATGGAGATTGTACTCACGCCTCAGGGGACACTGGCAGAGCAAATTCGGGCTGGTGGTGCTGGGCTTGGCGGTGTTTTGACAAAAACCGGCCTAAATACTCTGGTTGAAGAAGGTAAGCAGAAAGTGACGGTGGGTGGTGAAGAGTACCTACTCGAAGAGCCATTAAAAGCCGATGTATCGCTACTGAAATCTTCCACTACAGATGTGTTTGGTAATACCGCATTCAACAAAACCACAGCAAATTTCAACCCTGTGATGGCAACGGCATCTGAAGTCGTCTTAGTTGAACCCGATGATCTGACTGAGCCCGGTGAAGTCGATCCAGCTCTGTTTACACTCCCTTCTGTTCTTCTCGATTACATTGTGAGGTAATTACTATGTCTGCAAAAGAAGCTATCGCCAAACGTGTGGCTGAAGAATTGAATGTAGGAAATCTTGTGAACCTGGGTATTGGTATGCCGACCAGCGTGGCTGATTTTGTTCCCGCTGAGAAGCATATCGTTTTTCAGTCAGAAAATGGCATGGTCGGTCTCGACTCTGCACCGAATGAAGGAGAAGAGGATTGGGACTTAACCAATGCGGGCGGTCAACCTGTGACTGCTGTAGAAGGTGCGGCCTACTTTGATTCGACGCTCTCGTTCTCTCTCATAAGAGGAGGGCATGTTGACGCTACGGTGCTTGGTGCAATGGAAGTCGACCGAAACGGAAATCTTGCGAACTACATGATTCCGGGTAAGTTAGTCGCGGGAATGGGCGGAGCAATGGATCTTGTGAATGGTGCCAAGAAAGTGATCATCATGATGGCCCATTGCAATAAGAACGGTGAACCCAAGATACTTGATAAGTGTACTTTGCCCTTAACGGCAACAGCATGTGTCGACTTAATCGTGACTGATTTGGCGGTGATTGAGCGAACAGAAGAGGGGCTGTTGCTCAAAGAGATTTCGTGTAATACCACGCTTCAAGAAGTGATTGAGAAAACGGGGACCGAGTTAATTGTTTCTCCGGACCTTACTGTATTTGGTGAAGGAGAATCAAAATGAATGAAGTAGTCATTATTAGCGCTAAACGTACGGCTATTGGTAGTTATCTTGGTGCTTTCTCGGATGTGACCGCAGTTGAGTTAGGCGTCACCGCTGTCAAAGCTGCAATATCCGACGCAAAGCTAAATCCCGATCAAATCGATAACGTTATTCTCGGAAATGTTCTTTCAGGTGGATTGGGCCAGAATCCTGCTCGACAGGTTGCTATCCATGCGGGGATTCCAAAGGATAAGACCGCGAATGTTGTTTCTATGGTATGTGGTTCTGGTTTAAAAGCGGTAATGGATGCCGCCAATCAGATTCGACTTGGTGAGGCTGAAATTGTGGTTGCTGGTGGGATGGAGTCGATGTCCAATGCGGGGCATATACTGGAATCTCATCGAAGTGGTACAAAAATGGGGCATAGCCAGCTCACTGATACCATGCTGCATGACGGTCTGACCGATGCTTTTGGTGGCTATCATATGGGGATGACAGCAGAAAACCTTGCTAGGAAGCGTGAGATATCTAGGGAGCAGCAAGACTCGTTTGCACTGCAATCCCAAAACAGGGCAGAGCATGCAATAAAATCTGGACGATTCAAAGGTGAAATTGCTCCTCACACTATCGTTAGCCGAAGAGGAGAAGTGCTTGTCGATACGGATGAGTTTCCAAAGTTTGGTGCGACGCTAGAAAGTATCTCAAAACCAAAACCAGCATTTGTTCGGGATGGAAGCGGAACGGTGACTGCTGCCAATGCATCTGGGCTCAATGATGGTGCCGCTGCTTTGGTCTTGATGAGCGCGGATAAAGCAAAACAGTTAGGTTTAGAACCGCTGGCAACCATAGTGTCTCAGGCCGCAGCTGGTGTTGACCCAGAGGTGATGGGATATGCACCAGTCCCCGCTTCCGAAAAAGCTTTAAAAGCAGCGGGACTCAGTGTTTCAGAGCTGGACCTTGTTGAAGCGAATGAAGCCTTCGCAGCACAAGCCTTGTCTGTTTGTCAGGGGCTCGATCTCAACCCGGAAAAAACCAATGTGAATGGTGGAGCTATCGCTCTGGGTCATCCTATAGGCGCGTCAGGCGCGCGCGTACTAGTTACTCTTGTTCATGAGCTAGAAAAACGCAATGGCCGATACGGTTTGGCAACGCTCTGTATTGGTGGCGGGCAAGGCGTCGCCTTGGTGATAGAACGAAAATAACCACACATATCAAGCAGGGCGTCTATGCCCTGCTTACGCTTTGTTCTTAAATTTCTATTTGTCGTCTTAAAAGTGATCAGTAATAACTAAGTCTAGTTTGATAACATGTACCGTACTTGTATGACTTAGCCCGTTTACTCAAGATTCATGAGCGATACGATAAAAAAAACAGAACAACATTTAATAGATAATCTCACCGAGAAGATTTTTCACGAAAGCGATAGCTCTCTTCTTCACGCTATGCAGAATGTGAATGAAGGCCTGTGGGACTGGAATCTTGACACCGATGAGGTTTTCTACTCCCCGAAATGGAAAAACATGCTTGGCTACGGAGCGCACGAGCTTGATAACCATTTGGATACGTGGAAAAAAATCGTCCACCCAGAAGATCTGGATATCATACTCAATCAAGTAGAAGAATACTTAGCCGGGGATCTTGATCTGTTAGAAGCTGAGATGAGACTTAAACATAAAAATGGTCATTATCTTTATATTCGCAGTGTCGCCTTCAAGGTAGAAAGTACTTCTTGTCGCAATCGATTGATCGGTTATCACATCAACATCACCTCTCTTAAGAAAGAAGAGCAGTACAATAACAAAAGCAGAAAAGTCCTGGAAATGATTGCAAGGGGAGTTTCTGCCCCCGTTGTCTATGATGAAATCGCACGGTTATTTGAGAGCCGTTATCCGGGACTGAGGTGTTCAATGCTTGAGTTAGAGGGGGATACGCTTTTGCATGGCGGTGCCCCAAGCCTTCCTATAGAGTACTGCGAAGCGGTTAACGGTTTAAAAAACGGACCTGAAGTTGGGTCCTGTGGTTCTTCTACATATACAGGAAAACGCGTATTAGTCGAAGACATCGCAACAGATCCCAAATGGTCTGAATTGAAAGATTTTGCTTTGCCTCATGGGATGCGATGTTGTTGGTCAGAACCTATAAAGAGCTCTACAGGCAAGGTATTAGGGGCTTTTGGGATGTACTACAATCATCCAGCGATGCCGAGCCAATCTGAGTCAGAAGACCTAACATCGGCTGCGATGCTCACCGGACTTGTCATGGAGAGGGATCAGAATCAAAAGCGAATCAGAAAGATGGCATTTACTGATGAACTTACCGGGTTACATAGCTTGGGATTCAACAACCTCTATCTCGGTCAGTTAATATTGAAGGCTAAGTTTTCCGATCAAAGATTCGCGGTTCTGTATCTTGATCTGGACGACTTTAAGAGTGTGAACGACAGTCTGGGACATGATATTGGAGACGCACATTTAAAAGAGATAGCTGGTCGTTTACTCACGGTAAGCGACAACAAGCATACAATTACCCGCTTGGGTGGAGATGAGTTTTGTATCGTTGTTGAAAAGTTTGCAGACGAACAGGAACTTGGTCAGATAGCACAGCAGTACCTGGACGCAGTATCCAGACCAACCTTAATTGCGAAGCGTAGATTTACTCAGACAGCCAGTGTAGGAATCGCCCTGTTTCCAAAAGACGGTAAAGATATAAAACATCTGAGAAAAGTAGCGGATACTGCGCTGTATGCCGCGAAGGGTAGTGGAAAAAACAATTACGTTTTTTACGACCCTCTACAATCTGAGAATGCAGAATACTGTTTTAAGGTTGAACAGTTACTCAGAGAAGCTCTGGAAAATAGAGATCTGAATCTTGTATACCAGACTAAAACGAACCTGGTTACCGGTGAGGTCGAAGGCGTTGAGGTTCTATGTCGTTGGTACCACCCTGAACTCGGGCACGTTTCACCTCTTGACTTTATAGCAACAGCCGAACGAATTGGTGTGATAGAGGCGTTAACTAATCAGGTGATTCAGAGTGCTTTTTCTCAATATGTAACCTGGAAATCGGTTGGGTTGAATATCGGACCGATTGCTATAAATATCTCCCCCAATCTGCTTATCAATCCTGAGTTTGTCCCTCTCCTACGGGAGATGATGAATACGACTGGAATGGAAGCGGAAGATGTTGAACTGGAGATAACGGAGCAAGTTATACAAAAGGAAAAAGAGAGCATTGCAGCGATCCAAAACCTGAAAGGGATGGGGTTCAGGATTGCGATCGATGATTTCGGAACAGGCTATTCTTCCTTTGCGTCCCTAAAGCACATGGATGTCGATGTCCTTAAGATAGATAAATATTTCATCAATGATTTAGTTGCTGACAATAAAACAGAGTTGCTTGTAAAGTCAATGACGACAATGGCACATGACCTTGGATGTACAGTCGTCGCAGAGGGAGTAGAAGATAAGGAACAGCTGATGGTCCTAAAGCGTTTGGGGTGCGATTTAGCTCAAGGTTACTTACTAAATCGTCCGATAGAACCAGAGCTACTACCGAACGTTCTGTCAAAGTATCATTTCCCTAGTATGAATTACGTTGATTCGTACGTAATTTAACTCATGAATATTTCGTATACGTTTCGTTCATAATACATTCATACCGATTATTGTACCTTAATTCAGATTTCAGTCTGAATTAAGGTATAAAAATGAACACCAAAGATAAATTGTCCTTACCTACCGTTGTATTGCATGGAGTCGTTGCAATACTGATGATATACATGCTTGTTTCCGGATTAATAATGGAAGATTTGGAACAGCAATGGTTCTTTGACTCTCATACATCCATCGGTGCAGTTATTGCTCTTGTTGTTGTCCCAAGAGTTATTGTCAGAATCTTCGAAGGGTGGCCCAAGCCAGTAGGCGAATACACGAAACTTGAGAAAAATGCTGGAAAAATCGTGCATTGGATTTTGATCGTATCGACCATCCTGATGCCTTTATCCGGCATTATGATGGCGATTGGTGGCGGTCATGGCTTAAGCTTTTTTGCCTGGGAGATTGTTGCCGCCTTACCCGAACAATCTGGAGAAGTGAGCACGGTTTACCCATTGATCGAAGAATTTGGGGATTCTATCCACTCTTTTGTTGGGTCTAACTTACTGCCTGTTGCGCTAATTCTGCATGTTGCTGGGGCGATCAAGCATCACATGATAGATAAGGACCGAACTCTTGTCCGTATGATGGGTAAGTAAAGAGTCTGCTCTACTAGGAGCTTCGCAACCCATGTATTTCCTTGATTAGCGCCATAAATAAGTTGCATGCTGTATCTAATATCTCGTCAGGAAAATCGTAATCAGGGTTGTGCAGCTCAGGGTGATGCTGACCACTTCCTATACCAAAAAGAGCGCCATCAAACTTCAGCAAAAACTCGGAGAAATCTTCGGACCAACGCAAAGGTTCATTAAGCTCTGTGATGGATAAACCGAGCTTTTGCGCCTGACTTTTTAACAGCTCCACATGAGAATCTGAGTTAACAGCCGCATTAAATGGTTCGTGCCATGAGTGCGTGATGGCCAAATCACTGTGTTGCTGCATATGACTCAGTTGGTCGGTAAGCTGCTGTTTCATACTGTTAAAGGCGTGGTTGCTCTCGCTACGAAGTGTGGCCATGATTTTCGCGCTCCCGGCAGAAACACCGTAAGCCTCTTCCCCTAGCTTGGCATAAACAATAGTGACAAGGCTGGATTTGTCTTCACTCTGCTCTGGTAACTGTTGTAGAAAACTGATGATTTCCACCATCTCACCGACAGGGCTAATTCCCTTTTCCGGGTAGGCTGCGTGTGAAGTTTTACCTTGCAACTCGATGCAAACGCCGGTTGAGGCACAGGCAAACGTTCCTTGCTTTACCACTATTTCATGTAACGGATGGCCGGGTAGGTTGTGATAGGCAAATACGTTGTCAACTTTGAGGTCGTTCAGCTTAGGATGGTTGAGCATCGAATTGGCACCTGTTCCTGTCTCCTCCGCTGGCTGAAACAGTAAAACAACTTTCCCTTGCTCAGGTGGGTTTTGACTTAGTGATTGAGCAACTTTAAGTAGGGAGGTTGTATGTCCATCGTGACCGCATCCGTGCATCACACCATCATTTTGCGAAACATGAGCGTGTTTCGCTTTTTCCTGTACAGCGATTGCGTCAAAATCGGCCCGCAGCAAGGTAGTTGGGCCAGGTTCTTTGCCTTCAACGGTACAGATTAATCCGTATCCACTAATGTTAGTTACAGGCTCTAGTCCAAACATCTTTAGTTGCTGTGCAATCGTTATGGCTGTTTCACGTTCATGGCAGGAGAGTTCCGGGTTTTGGTGTAACTTCTTCCGGTAACCTGGAGCATCAAATGTTGTTTTGTTATTGCTCATCGTGAGTTTCTCCCTGAATGCCTCGAATGTGCGCAATTGACAATATGGATGACGTTATAGACTGTTCTGAATATTGTAAACCTCTTTGTTGTTAACGAAATGTTGCTCGACTTCTCACAAGTTAAATGACGGTATAAAAGTAAGCCTCTGTTTGACATACAATATTTATAAAATTGAGCAAACGTCAGGGAACAGACAATGACAAAGGAAGGAGCAAACAGTAGCGGGCTTATTGGGGGAGGTACGATTGAGCCTCAACAGCTGGTCAGGATGCTTTTCTTTATTGAGTTAATCAATGGCGGTTCAATCAGCAAAGCGGCTGAAACCATGGGAATCTCGATCAGTACTGGCTCCAGATGGCTTGGCGATCTAGAGAATGAACTGGGGATTACCCTCTATCAAAGAAACAACCCTAATGAGAGGCTCACCGAAGCAGGGATGTTCTTGTACGAGAAGTTTTCGGATATCACCAATGACATTCATCTGATGCTCAATGAGTTATCAAAGTTCACTTCTGAACCACGTGGCAACATCAAAGTATGCTGTACCCCTGTTTATGCGGAAAGTGTTGTGCTTCCTATTATTGGAGAGTTTGTTGAAGCGAATCCCTTGGTCAACATTGAACTGACGTTAACTCCCAGAGGTCTGGATTACCATCACGACCATGACTTCATTATCTCTGCCATTGCGGGTGTTGCTTCAGATAAAGATTCAGAGCTCCTTCTGACACGCAAGAATCTGATTACTGAACGGTTCATTACCGTCGCGTCTCCGGAATACATCAGAAAACATGGGGAACCTAAGGTACCTTCGGAGTTAAATAATCATCGTTGTTTGTTCTCTAACACACTGCAAAATCAGAAGCAGTGGGTGTATAAGCAAAATGGAAAGCAGGTACCTATAGAGATAATGAAATGGATAGAGCTTTCTGATGCCAAGATGATGCTATCCGCTGCGCTCAATTCAACAGGGATAACCTACCTACCTGAATTTATAGTGAAAAGGCATATTGATAGCGGCAAGCTGGTCAAGATTTTGGATGAATATGAAACAGACAATTGGCTGCTGAATATCTACTATTTACCACCAAAATTTATGACGCATTGTGCCAAATCATTTAAAGAGTACTTCTTATCTCGTTATAGTGAAAAATTAATAGAGTTTAAATCTTCCAATTAAGGGTACACTCTTATCTGGACGTCATCCCAGAAAGGAAGCCTAATGCCCACAATTGATGTAAACGAACTCACTCGCCGTTTTCCACTTCTCAATCAGCTTATTTCACTAGAAGAGATATCCTGGTTTAACCCTGCTTCCACAAGACTTGAGCAGGCGCTTCCTTATGTTGGGTTGGGAGCAACAGATATACAGGATGCCAGTGAGCGACTAAAACGCTTTGCACCATACTTGGCAAAGGCATTTCCTGAAACTGCGGCTTCCAATGGGATTATTGAATCTGAACTGGTCGCAATACCTCAAATGAAAAAACAGCTAGAGGCGTTAGCAGAGCAACCTTTGCCTGGGAGTCTGTTGCTGAAAAAAGACAGCCATCTTCCTATCTCGGGGTCTATTAAAGCCAGAGGTGGCATTTACGAAGTCTTAACTCATGCCGAAAAACTGGCGATGGAAGCCGGTTTACTTGTTTTAGAGGATGATTACAGCAAGTTAGAAAGTGAAGACTTCAAACAGTTCTTCAGTCAGTTCAGCATTGCGGTCGGCTCGACGGGTAATCTTGGTTTGTCTATCGGTATCATGAGCGCCAAGTTAGGGTTTAGTGTCTCTGTCCATATGTCTGCTGACGCGAGAGAGTGGAAAAAAGAGAAACTGCGTTCACATGGTGTCAACGTCGTTGAATATTCGGATGACTACAGTGTTGCAGTGGAGCAGGGTCGTAAAGAAGCAGAGAAAGATCCATCCTGCTTCTTTATTGATGATGAAAACTCAAAGACGCTATTTTTAGGGTATTCAGTTGCGGGAGAGAGGCTGAAAGCTCAATTGGACGAAGCGGGGATAGTGGTTGATAAAGAACACCCGCTATTTGTTTATTTGCCTTGTGGTGTTGGCGGGGGCCCAGGTGGTGTTGCGTTTGGATTGAAAATGGCGCTAGGTGACCACGTACACTGCATTTTTGCTGAACCTACCCATTCACCATGTATGTTGCTTGGCGTGCATACCGGACTACATGATGAGATCTCAGTACAGGATATTGGCATCGATAACGTAACAACAGCAGATGGGCTAGCAGTTGGTCGGGCATCTGGTTTTGTTGGCAGAGCGATGGAAAGGCTTCTGGATGGTTACTACACCATTTCAGATGAAAACATGCTTCGTTATCTGAGAATGCTGAATCAATCAGAATGCATCTTGTTAGAGCCTTCAGCATTGGCCGGGATGGCAGGACCAATGAACGTTTCTAGAGACAAGGAGTATCTGCAGCACCTGAGGCTTGATGAAGCAACTTTGAGTAATGCAACTCATCTTGTTTGGGCAACGGGTGGTGGAATGGTCCCAGAACGAGAGATGCACGCTTATCTAAACAGTGGTATGTGAGAAGGTTCTCGTTAACCGCTTTATTTATATGGTCTTATGTCTGGATAAGTGTCGTTTCCAAGAGATGTAGAGGTATAAATATGGAATTCATTGCAAAAAGAGAAGATGGCTGGCAGTTGTATAAAGCGAGTGAGCAGTACTTCGAGTCAAAAATTGAGTTGAGTGAAGAACAGCTCGCAACGGATGGTGAAGAGATGCTGATGAGCTCTGGCAATCTCAGACAACTGGCTTTTAGCGAGTCATCCATTAAGGGCTGGTTCAGCAGTGAAGGCGCAGCTGAAGATTTTCAAAAAGTCCTGGCTGCTCTAGAGCCACTTATCGTAGAGATGTGGAAAGAGAAGAAGATAGAGTCATGGGTAATGGAGATTTACTAGAACCGTAGTAACTCCTATCAGAATAGTTTGTCTTGAGTACTACTTGAATTTCTTAGATCGACTTCGGTAGTAAACTTTACCGTTCTCAACGAAATCGAGGTGTGAAATTTGCGTATGTTAAGGTCTTTTCGCAATGAACCCTCGATAAATCGTTCATATGCAGGAATACTGTCTACCTGCACAATCAACAGAAAGTCGTAGCTTCCCGATATCTGATAACACTGTGTCACTTCAGGATACTTCAATATCGATTGACGAAAGCTTTTATAAACATCTCCTCGATCACTATCCATTTCGATTGATACAACAAACGTAATACGATTCCCGACAAGCTTAGGGTTGATAATTGAGACATCTCCAATGATAACGCCAGCCAAGTTATGTCAATTATTATGAATGGACAATCGGTCAGATTGAAAACCTTGCGGCTATCTTTTGCGTGATATCTGTTTTAATCATTATGTTACGACTATTGAAGTTCCTTAAAATTGAACACCTTATGTCGTTGCTGATGGTGCCTTTTTTGAAGGTGTTAAGAGTCAGTAGGGATGCGGCTAATCTGGCTGTTATCGGCATCACACTGGGTCTTTCCTATGGCGGCGGCTGTGATTATCAATGAGGCCCAAAAGGGGCGTCTCACAAAGCATGATGCGGTAATTACCGTGTTGCTACTTAATTTGGTTCACAGCGTGTTTGAAGATACCGCTTTGATTTTGCTACTTGGAGCAGATCTGAACATGATCCTATGGGGAAGGATAGTATTCTCGATTGTTGCAACAGCTATTATTTCTCATGTCTATTTTGCCGTGGTAATAAAAAAAGAGCGACAGTTTCTTGATAGCTGCCAGAGTTTGCAGCGGATCGCTGATAGGCACTGATGAGTCTAGCGGTCAACGTGAAATCCTTCATTTGGAACATGGCATAGCTCGTGTGGAATTCGCAGGTGAAAGGTATTGGACAGAAACTTGCATCCTCGTTCTAAGGTTCCAGATTCACTTTTCCTCGTTCCCACGCTCCGCGTGGTAATGCATATCTAGTTTAGAAGTGCCACGCATAGCTCACATATTCTCCCATCTTTCATTTTTGACCCAATGCATAATCAGCAAAGAGATCACAGAATACAGAGAGGAAACATGGGAAGAAGTCGATACAAAATCGTGCACCAGGATGCCCCTCACTTTGTAACTCTAACTGTATTGCACTGGATACCTGTTTTTACCCGACCACAAACCGTAGACATCTTGTTTGATTCACTAACTTTTCTAATGAACGAAGGTGTGAAAATACATGCCTACGTAATATTGGAAAACCATTTGCATATGGTCGTCCAGAGCCAACAATTAAGTCGAGATATCGCTCGATTTAAATCCTACACGGCCAAACAGCTAATTTCGTATTTAAACCAGAACAAAGTAAAAACGATACTCGACCAGTTAGCGTTTTACAAAAAGGCACACAAGAATGACCGCACTTATCAGTTTTGGCAGGAAGGAGTGCATCCTGAGTTGATACAAAGTGATGAGATGATGCGTCAGAAGGTTGAGTATATCCACCAAAATCCGGTTAAAAGAGGATATGTTGATCTGGCTACCCACTGGCGATATTCAAGTGCACGCAATTATGAAGGTGAAAACGGACTGATTGATATTTGCAAGTCGTGGTGATTTATTAAGCTCGATACGCATTACCACGCAGAGCGTGGGAACGAGATCCAAATTTCAGTGATACTTCGTTGTGGGTCGAAATGTGGTCGTGCGGAATGTTGTGAACACGTTTTCGTGCATTTGTGTGAGAAACCATCAAAGGACGAGATACTTCGTATCGTCTATGTGCGTTGCTAGGATTTTCTCGTTTCCTAGCAACGTCTGCCCTCAGCAGTAACGAGGTGATTGATGTAGTCAACTGGCCATATACACGCCCTTACCAATAAACTGAACATCGTTTACCTGATCTAATAAAAAACGGGACAGTAGGTGCGTAGAAATTTTACCTCCCTGAAACTTTTCAGCGTTGGTTTTGAGTGGTTTGTCTGACAGAGCATCATCCATCGCGCCACAACGGGCGATGGTCCAATCAATATCTGATTGGCATAGTAGTTCATACTCCTTCTCTCGATCGACATAGATATCTCCCAGTAGCCGAGGAGCAACTTGCGCCAATAAAAAGTTCATGAAAAAACCGTTTCGATCTCCTGGTAATTTAAGGCTCACTCCTCCCGTTAAAACTAAACGACGGATACCATGTGTTGCCAATAAAGGTAGTAAAGCTCTGGTACTGTTATAACACGGCAGTTCTTTAGCAGACTCTTTGGCGGCTTTCATGCTTTCATTCATCCCGGTAGGACCTAAAGTTGATACGACTGCATCAGCTCCTTGTAACAACACGTCTAAATCTTCTCTGTCTCTAGCGTCCCCTTGGATTACTGTGATCTGAGCGTGCGGTGGTACCCTTGATGGTGTGCGTGCCAACACCCTTAGATGATAACCGCGTGCCAAAGCTTCCTTGATAACTTGTTGTCCGACGCGCCCTGTACCACCAAGTAAAGCAAGTGTTTTTGTCGTCATAATTCGCTCCTCAATATTATTTGAGTGCAGTATGCCACTTGTTTGAATGTAGGATTAGTGACTATAATTTGTCATCTATGATCCTATAATGGTATCAATAAATGTTGCTGAATTACCTAAAACCCATGGCTATCTTCGCTGCTGTGGTAGAAACCGGTAGCTTTACCCTCGCTGGAAAGCGTTTAGATATGCCGCGCGGTAAGGTGAGCGAGCAAATTAGTCGGCTGGAAAGTTACTTAGGTGTGAAGTTATTTCAGCGAAGTACCCGTAAGGTTAGTATCACTGAGGAAGGGGAAGCTTTATATCAGCATGCTCGGCATCTGATGCGGAGTGGTGTAGAAGGCGTCGATGAGGTCAAAAGTTTTGCAGAAGAAGTAAAGGGAAAGATACGGATAACAACGACCAATGATTTTTACCAATGCCTATTATTACCAATTCTGAAGCGTTTCCATCAAACCTATCCAAAGGTGCAGTTTGATCTCCAAATCACGGAGCAAGCTATGGCCATCATCGACGACTCAATCGATCTCGCGATTCGGTCTGGCGATCTACCTGATTCAGGCCTTATCTCGTTACCACTCGTCACTACACAGTTAAAACTGTACGCTAGTCCCGAGTTGAAGCACAACCTTCCTGATCACCCAGAGCAACTTGAATTATATGACTGGGTGGCGATGAACAATGGTGGTCAAATTAGTCCGCTGACTCTGAATCATCAAGACGGAAGACAAGCTACCGTGCAGCCTCGCTATCAACATCTAGCCAACAGCATTTCTAGTTATTCCCTGTTAATAGAGCAGAACTTCGGTATTGGTCTGATGACCGAGCACACTGCAAATGTTTTGGTGTGTCAGGGCAAGTTGATTCCGGTATTGCCAGATTGGTTTTATCAAACTATCCCGATTTCCCTGCTTTACCCTGCACGTCTGCACATGGCCACGCGCACCCGGTTATTATTGGAAGAAATACAGTCTTCACTTAATCCTTGAGCCGTAAGTGTTTGGTTGTTGTTAGTCACAAGTTGATAACAATTTGCACACATTAGTGTCTTGTACTAGCATTAACCTTTGTTGCTCTATGGCTAGGAGAGGCATAAATGGATGTTAAAAATCAAATAAAAGAAGCTTTAGAAAGAATAGTAGAATCAACTAATTATGATATGGAAAGGCTGGTTATCGAACATGCACAGCCCAATGATGTCAGGGTGACTTTTACCAACGATTATGAGTGTGAGGTTGCATTTAAGTACTCAGAAGGTGAGCTTTTCTTATGTGCAGATGGCCGGCAAATGCCACTAAAGTAAGTTGAGTTCAGGCTCATTCAGTTTCAGTTAAATGGAGCCTGAACAACTCCGCTCTCGCACATCAGTCGATTACAAGGTTTTTGAGTAAAGAGTCACTGATTCGTTTCAATTCAAGCGCTTCTTCTCTTGCGATATTAATTTTGCAGGAGAGTTTTTCAGGTACAGACACAGCATCGTCTTTTAGTGATTCGCCCTTTTCAGTCAGACTGATTTCCATCACCCTTTCATCTTTACTACTGCGATTACGACTAATCAGTTCTTTTTGCTCCAGTCGTTTTAACAGAGGCGTTAATGTGCCAGAGTCCAGATGCATCTTTTTACCAATCTCTTTGACATTTAATGGCGCATGTTTCCACAAAACGATCATTGTCATGTATTGAAGATAGGTGAGGTCGAGTTCATCCAGTAATGGTCGATAAGCTCTGAGTACCGCGTTGCTGGCACTATAAAGCGAAAAACAGATTTGGTTTTCGATATCAATAATCTGATCAGAGTTGCTCATTTTGAGTTGTACCGTGCTTAACTAAATTGTGCTCAATATACTTTATTCAATGGAATATGCAAATGAGAAGAGAAAAGGGAGGGATAATAAAGACTCGGTTGGTAACACCGAGCCTTCGTCTGCGTTTTATTTTGATGATACTTGGAGTTAAGCGATTAGTGGCCTAAAGCAACCCATGAATCGATATCGTTTTGTGTTACGTCATCATGAGTTGTTGAGATTAAGGGCAGTAACCATAGCGAGCTGTTGGAGCTAAAGTGATAGTCAGTGATGACAGCACTTCCCTGGACAATGCTTTTACCGTTTTTGCTTGTGATAAACGCTTTGATCATATTAGCGTATTTCTCATTCTGAGCTTCTATTTTGTACACACTACTCATAACACACCACTGCTACTTACTTCTTATAATCATAAAAATACTACTGAATTAGATACTGGTCAGGCTAGTACCAAATATGAGATTGCTCATTATATCGGCACTAGTGGCTGGTTTTGTTATATCAGTTCAAGAATTTCTTCAGTTTTTTGTCTCATCAGGTCCGGGTTTGCCCGGCTTTCGACGTTCAATCGAATCACTGGTTCGGTATTCGATGCCCTTAGGTTAAAACGCCACTCTTCGAATTCAAGGCTGATGCCATCGGTTTTATCGATAGTAATTGCCTGTTTAGCGTACGTTTCTTGAATGACAGAGATGGTCTCCTGAACATTTTCAACTCTTCGGTTTATTTCTCCAGAGGACGGATACTTCTGGATTCTTTGAGCAACAAGGTTAGATAGTGGCTGATTAGCGACACTTACTAATTCTGCAACCAGTAACCATGGGATCATGCCGCTATCACAATAAGCAAAGTCGCGAAAGTAGTGATGTGCACTCATTTCGCCACCATACACAGCGTCTTTGTCTCGCATGATCTGTTTAATAAAGGCATGGCCTGTTTTAGATTGGATAGGGGTACCACCATTCTTTTGCACGGTATCAATCGTGTTCCAGGTCAGGCGAGGGTCATGGATTATCCTGGCGCCTTTGTCCTTCTTCAAAAACGCTTCTGCCAATAGGCCAACAATGTAGTAGCCCTCGATGAAGTTGCCGTTTTCGTCAAAGAAGAAGCAACGGTCGAAGTCTCCATCCCATGCAATTCCCATGTCAGCCTGATGTTCTTTCACCGCATTTGCAGTATCGGCTCTGTTTTCCGGCAATATTGGATTTGGTATACCGTTTGGAAATGTACAGTCTGGTTCGTTGTGAATCTTGATGAACTCAATTGGCGCGTTAAGCTTGCTTAGTTTGTGCTCAAGTATGTCAACAACGTGTCCTGCCGCTCCGTTACCCGCGTTGACCACCAGCTTCAAAGGTTTGATGTTTGCTGGGTCAATGTAGGTTAATAGGTGATCACTGTAGTCATCCAACATGGAGATCTTTAGCAGGCTTCCTTTGTGGGAAACATCTTCAAACTGATTGGTCTCTGCCAGTTGTTTGATCTCAAGTAGTCCGGTGTCGTTACTGATAGGCTTAGCGTTTTCTCTTACCAGTTTCATCCCATTGTAGTTAATCGGATTGTGGCTGGCGGTAACAGCAATGCCACCGTCTATCTGCGGGTTACTGGCAGCAAAGTAAATTTCCTCTGTGCCGGCCAAACCGATATCGAGAACGTCTGAACCACCGTCCATCAACCCACGCGCCACAGCCGCCTTAAGGATAGGGGAGGTTTCACGAGCGTCCCCTCCGACAGCGACTACTTTTGGGTTTAAAAACTGTGCGTATGCACGGCCGATTCTGTATGCAATATCTTCGTTTAGCTCTTCACCCAACTTGCCACGAATATCGTAGGATTTAAAACAGGTCAGAGAATTCATTTTGCAGCCTCTTCTGAATTGAAAACGGAGGCCAGAAGCGTTCTGAGTGCTGGGTAAGAGAAGTTTTTCTCACCAATCTGATAGTTGACGTCCATATTCTGTTTACGTAGGTCTTTATCAAGAAGGTAGGTCAGGGTTTGATCTACTGCCTTGTCCAGAACTGCATTTTCAACAACGGCTAAACCTGTTTCATCAAGGGTATGAGTATTGCCTAAGTCGATAATATTGAACTTGTAATCCGCGATATCCAGGTCATAAACCGGATAGCGGTATACCGCCATGGGTACTCTTGCGATCAAGCCTTCGAGGAACTGATTTCCCCAGCCTTCCAACAGGCTTGGGTAAGTGATGATGTCTGCATGACAGTAAACATCCCAAAGTGAATAAACCTTGGTTCCGTCCTCCTGACGTCTTGAGTGACCGACAGACTCATTAATAAACAATAACTCTACGTTGCAGGCTGCGGCTTTGTCTTTCAACAATGCTAAGTAAGGCTCATCCTCGTTCATACCAGCAAATACAAGGATAATACGGCTATCTTCGGTGAAAACACGTCCATTGTAGAGAGTCTTACCGACTAACTGATCACGTTTTTCATTAAGCTTGCTTAATAGGTCCAGGGCAATTTCAATACCCTTACGTTCAACGATTCGAGTTGCCTGAAGGAAGAAAAGGTCGTTCTCTTTGATTCCAAACCTTTCTCTAAGATCTTCATTAAACGAATCAATTTCCCACTGATTACCGTGAAAATCGAACACATTCGGAACGACTACTGAGTCAACACCTCTGCGTTGCTTTAGTTCGGTTTGTGCAATTCGGTTGATCACACAGTGGCGAATAAGCGGATGACTAGGCGGGAAATATTGCTCCAGCAAAGCTGAAATTCCCGGAACTGTTGGGTTGGAGTACTTTTCCCGTTCCCAGTGGAAGTCGTGATGGTGGCATATCACTTTGGTGCTGGTGCTTTCAATCGCCTTCATAAGCCCGATTGCAGCAGGTAAGTGATAACCCAATGACCAGATGTTATTTGGTACAACGATATCTATATCGTAGTTGTTTATTACTTCAATGATTTTATGAGAAATGGTTTCTGAAATGCTGTTGATCTCATTGAGCAGAACCGCTTCCGATTCAAAATCAGTTAACTCAACATAAGCGTTGTGAATGATTTTGTCGTTTACAGGGTTTAGATAATGCATTTCCGGAATGAGGAGCGCCTGGCAGCTTCCCGACGACCCAGCCATGTAGTGCACATTGTGTCCAAGTGCTTCAAGTGCTTGTTTCCATTTGTCCATTTCAAGAGAAACGCCATCGGTTTCTCCCACGCGGAAGTGTGCAAGTAATATGTTCATTTTGGTGCTCTCAGCCCTAACCCTTAGATTTTAACACGCGCTAATCTAACGGATTTGTAACCTGTATAGACAGGCTTTTTGTTGATTTAATCGTCAATAATTGATCTTGTTCACGAAAAAACAAAACCGGTTTTGATTATCCGGCAAAATGAGATTTAGCTCAAACATTCAGCGGAATTATCGCTCTATACTGAATTGCAGTTGAGTTCTAGCAGTGACATAAATTTTATCAGTCACTTTTTTTTGAAAGTTAACCGAAACCGGTTTTGTTGTTTTGGGTTAACAATTGTAGTTAAGGTAATGGAAAGAAAAATGGTCCAGGAGCAAACAAAATTCTCAGGTGTTAAAAAGGATCTGCAGCAGATTCTGGCTGGCGTCTACTCTCCGGCACAACTAAGTGTTCTTATCCCAAACCTGATGAAGGTTATTGAGGCTCAGCCTTCTTATCAGGGTAAAAAACAGTGGGTTGATCAAAGTGATATCATGCTCATTACTTATGGTGATTCCATTCAGGAAGAAGGCAAAGCCCCGCTTCAAACCCTGAATGAGTTTTTGAACGACAACGCTAAAGATGTTCTGTCGGCAGTTCACCTATTACCTTGTTTCCCATATACCTCAGATGATGGCTTCTCTGTTGTTGATTACTGGAAAATCAATCCGGATCTGGGTGATTGGAACAATGTTCAGGCACTGTCTGGTGATTACGATCTGATGTTTGATGGTGTAATCAACCACATTTCGCAATCCAGTGATTGGTTCCAGGGTTACCTTAAAGGCGAAGAGCAGTATCGGGACTTCTTTACAGAAGCGAATCCTGACCGTGACTACAGCTCAGTAACTCGCCCTCGCGCTCTTCCACTTCTGACAACGTTTGAAACCGCTCACGGCACTAAGCACATCTGGACGACATTTAGTGAAGACCAGATTGACCTTAACTTCCGTTGCCCTGAAGTGTTCCAGAAGATTGTAGAACTTCTACTTTTCTACGCAGAGCAAGGTGCATCATTTATTCGCCTTGATGCGATTGGCTTTATGTGGAAAGAGCTGGACACTCCTTGTATTCACCAGCCGCAGACTCACGCCATTGTTCAGGCAATGCGCGCAGTGATGGGTGCAGTCGCGCCTCATGTAAAACTGATTACTGAAACTAACGTTCCACACAAAGACAATATCAGCTACTTCGGTAATGGCGAGAACGAAGCGCACCTTGTTTATCAGTTCCCGCTACCACCGCTGACTCTGCATACTTTGCAAACTGGTAACAGTGAGAAGATCGTTGAGTGGATGGATAGCCTTGAGCCTTGTTCAGACAAGACAACCTTCTTTAACTTCCTTGCTTCACACGATGGCATAGGTGTTCGTCCGGTTGAAGGAATCCTGAGTAAAGAGCAGGTTAATCATCTTCTTGATGTTGTACAGACTAATGGTGGCCGCGTTTCGTTCAAAGATAACGGTGACGGTACACAAAGTCCGTATGAACTGAATATCAACTATTTTGATGCCGTTAGCGCCATTGACGCTGATGCTGAAACAAACCTAAACCGTTTTATGGCGGCACAGTCTATTCTTATTTCTATGGCTGGTGTTCCGGGAATCTACGTGCACAGTCTTCTTGGTTCGGGTAACGACTTAGAAGGTCTGGAAAAACTTGGGTACAACCGCGCGATTAACCGTGAAAAGCTGGTCAGAAGCGAGGTAGAAAAAGAACTTAACGACCCTGAATCGCGTCGCAGTCAGGTTCTGAATCGATTTAAGAAACTGCTCACCATTCGCAAGCAGGAAGAAGCATTTACTCCGTTTGCTTCCCAACGCGTTGTGAAATCTGGTGAGCACCTTATTACCTTTGTCCGTGGTGAGACAGTCGCTGTGGTCATTAACATCTCAAATCAGGTTGTCGAACTTGATACCAACACTCTGCTTGATGGTATCAGCCGCGACTTGATAAGCGGTGAAGCTGCTTCTGGCAAGCTTTCCATTCAGCCATATCAGGTAATGTGGCTGAGTAAATAATGGTTCGGGCTATCTCGGTAGCCCACTTAATAACAATATGAATCCTAATCGTAAGGGATAACACGATGAAACTAAAAACTCTGACTCTTGGTCTCGCTGCTGCGGGCTTATCTATGTCAAGTGTTGCAAATGCAACCACGGTTGAATTCTGGACAACACTGACTCAGTCTGATCGTATGCAGACAATCGAAGTTATGGCGGATGTGTTTGAAGCACTAAACCCAGGCATCGATGTGAAAGTAGTAGGTGTGGACGAGAATGACATTCCTAAGCAGATCGCTGCAGCAGCGGCTTCTAACACACTACCTGATATGATCGAAGTTGGGTCTAACCTTTCTCTGGCGTTTGCTGAGCAAGGTATCGTTGACCTTGACGCGACAACAGATGTTGTAAACAAACTGGGTAAAGAGCGCATCTATAAAGGTGCACTGAAGATGATCGAAGATCCAGCGAACGGCAAGTTTGTTGCTATCCCTTACCGTGGTTGGGTTCAGGGTATCTGG
This sequence comes from Vibrio iocasae, assembly GCF_042245395.1. Classification (NCBI taxonomy): domain Bacteria; kingdom Pseudomonadati; phylum Pseudomonadota; class Gammaproteobacteria; order Vibrionales; family Vibrionaceae; genus Vibrio; species Vibrio iocasae. Next base: position 502,649 of record NZ_CP145310.1, read on the forward strand.
TATCGTGCTGACTGGTTTAAAGACGCAGGTCTTGAGCCACCAACAACATGGGAAAACATTGAGAAAGCCGCTAAGTACTTCAACAAGCCTGAAGAGAACCAGTACGGTATTTTGATCGGTACAAAAGCAGACAGCTTTGCTGAGCAGGTTTACACCCAGTTTGCGCTTTCTAATGATGCAGCTCAGTTCAACAAAGATGGTGAGCTAGTATTTAACTCTGGCGCTCAGAAAGAAACTCTGGACTTCTACAAGCAGCTATCTGAGTACACACCACCGGGTCCACAGACCTGGCGTGCACGTGACTACTACCTTCAGGGCAAGCTGGCGATGTTCTTCTACTCAACGTACATCATGGATGACATCGCACTTGCAGAAGCGGCAGCAAGTTCTTTGGGTACAGAAAACTTCCAAGACCTGAAAGGCGCAACATTCGATCCTGAGCTAGCGAAGAACACTCGTCTTGCTACGACAATTACTAAAACGTCACCTTCTACATTCGGTACGCTTGTTGGCTTCTCTATCATGAAGAACGACAACAAAGAAGAAGTGGATGCGACTAAGGCGTTTATCGAGTACCTGAACGAGAAAGATCAAGTGGTAGCTTACTCTCACATGGCACCGGGTGGTCACCTGCCAATGCTACGTGATATCGCAGAAGATGAAGACTTCCTGAACGATCCAAAAGGTATCTTCAACCGCTACGGTAAAGAGTCTATCAAAGAGATCATCGCTGGTTTCGACAACATCAAGAATTTCTCGGTTGTTGATGGTAAAGCGTTCCCTAAATCAGGGGAGATTTTCTCTAAGCAGATTATCCCACGTATGGTTTACAGTGCAGTAATCGAAGATCAGGACACAGCGAAGTCTCTAGACTGGGCTGAAACAGAGATGCAGAAAGTTATCGCTGAGTAAGATAATTTGCATAACAGGCAGGCAGAAATGCCTGCCTAATTTAAACAACACATGCGAATAATCTCATAAGTACTTAACGAGGAATGTGTGGTAAGTGCATTCCAAATTAAGAAAGGAAATACCCATGACTCCATTAGAGAGAGCAGAAGCTCGGTTTGGTTGGAAACTAGTGGCTCCGACACTAGGTATTATCGGCCTGCTGATACTCTATCCAATTGTTTTTAACGTCTACCTTAGCTTTTTTGATGTCAAGCTGAACGGTGACAAACTTTTTGTCGGGCTGGAGAACTACTCAAGACTGTTGTCTAACCCTGACTACTACGCATCTATCGCGACGACAGGCATTTACCTGTTTGGTACCGTTGCAGGTACAACACTTTTAGGTCTGGCGGTTGCGTTGCTAATGCGCGAACCATTTAAAGGTCGCGGTTTGGTAAGTGCGGCAATTTTAATGCCCTATTTTGCTCCGGTTATCTCGGTTGTATTCGGCTGGCAGTTCCTGTTTGACCCGGTGAACGGTGTCTTCAACTGGATGATGGTCGATGTACTGAACATACTGGACCAACGAACAAACTTAATCGGTGAACCAGACTCAGCGGTTTGGGTGGTAATAATCTTCGACGTGTGGAAACACTTCCCGATTGCCTACTTGCTGATTTTGTCGAAACTGACTTCTATTCCGAAAGATCAGTATGAAGCGGCTGCCATTGATGGTTATGGCCCGGTTGGACGCTTCTTCCACGTGACGCTTCCGGAAATCTACTTTGTATTGGCAACGGTCGTTATCTTGCGACTTATCTGGAACCTGAACCGATTTGAAGATGTGTTCCTGTTGGCGCCAAACGTAGAAACACTACCTGTATTTACCTACTACCAGGCATTTACCGGTGTTATCGACCAGGGTCTTGCAGCGGCAACCTCGGTTATCCAGTTCGGTGTGCTTTGTGTGCTGATTTGGTTCTATGTTAAGAAAATTCTTAAGTGGTAAGTGATTATGTTAGGTAAAAAAACTATTAAGGGACGTATCGGGTTCGTACTGGCCATCCTGCTACTAGTAAGCTTCTGCCTACTGCCATTTGCCCAGATTCTGTCTACATCGTTAAAGCATCAGTTTGACTGGGGTAACCCGTCACTGATACCACAGGTAGTCAACCTGGATGCGTATAAAGAGTTACTTGGACTGGCTGATGAAAAAGTGGTTGAAGTACCACCAGCAATTCAAAAAGTATTGGACAACCCTAAGCTGCCACAAGCGAAGAAAGACGCGATTTTAGCGAAATTCACGAATACTGAAGACGTATTCCCGTTTGGTCGCTTTATGCTGAACAGCTTTGGCTTATCCGCAGGTGCTGCGCTTATCTCTATGGTATTTGCTGTGATGGGGGCTTATTCCATCAGCCGACTGAGATTTTCAGGTCAGGTGATCGTCCAGCGCTCAGTCCTGTTTGTCTACATGGTGGGTGGTGTACTACTGATGGTGCCACTTTATCAAATGGCGGTGAATGTTGGCCTTGCCAGCAGTATGTGGGGGAGTGTTCTTTGTCTGTTCGCTATCTACATAGTTCAGACACTGCCGGTCGCACTTTACATGCTGGGTAACTACTTCCGTACTATCCCGTTTGCTCTGGAAGAAGCAGCGATGATGGATGGTTACTCCCGTAAAGAGGCGATTTGGAAAGTGGTACTGCCACTGTCACTACCGATGCTGGCGACAGTCTTTATGTACTGCTTCATTATCGGCTGGAACGAATACCTGTTTGCTTCGGTATTCCTGAAACAATTTAAAGAGTTCTATACATTGCCGCTGGCTCTGCAAGAGCTGTTTGTATCGAAAAACGCAATCTGGGACCGCATTATGGCAGCTTCTATGCTGACGCTGGCTCCGGTAATTATCTGCTTCTTGTTCGCAATGCGTCATATGGATGGCGGTAAAACTGACGGCGGTGTGAAAGGTTAATATTATGGCTTCTATTTCTTTAAAAAATATCGTTAAAAACTATGGTGATACTAAGGTTGTTAAGAACATCAGCCTGGATATCGAAGATGGTGAATTTGTTGTACTTGTTGGCCCATCTGGCTGTGGTAAATCAACGACGCTACGTATGATAGCTGGCCTTGAGCAAGCGACATCTGGTGAGATTACTATTGGTGATCGCGTGGTGAACGACGTAGAACCACAGAATCGTAATATTGCGATGGTGTTCCAGAACTACGCGCTTTACCCACATAAGACAGTGGAAGAAAACATCGTGTTTGCACTTCGTCGTCTGAAGATGGACGAGGCTGAGGTACAGCGTCGTCTTGAAGAAGTGTCGACCATGCTGAAGCTGGAAGACTACCTTAAGCGTAAGCCTGCGGATCTTTCAGGCGGTCAGCGTCAGCGCGTTGCCATGGGCCGTGCAATTGTGCGTGACGCTGACTGCTTCCTGTTCGATGAGCCTTTGTCGAACCTGGATGCGAAACTACGTAACCACATGCGTACTGAGATTGCTCAGATTCACAACAAGTTTGGTCGTACAAGTGTTTACGTAACCCACGATCAGGTTGAAGCGATGACGCTAGCAGACAAGGTTGTGGTGCTTCGTGACGGTATCATTGAGCAGGTGGGTTCACCGATGGATATCTTCCTGAACCCGAACAACATCTTTGTTGCGACCTTCATTGGTTCTCCATCGATGAACATTCTTGAAGGTCGTTTGTTTGCAGACTACCTGCAGCTAGGTGATTACAAACTGCCGCGTAACCTTCTATCAAGTGTTCATTTTGACGGTGAAGTACCGGCAGAAGGTATGGAAGTGAAAGTGGGTATCCGCCCTGACTTCTTCAACGACAAAGAGTTCTTCGCTGAGAGTGATACGACGTTTAACTTTGACCATATTGCAATTGATCTTGTTGAACCAATGGGCTTCGATAAAGAAGTGTTGTTCTCTCTAGGAGAAGAAAAAGTAAAAGCGCGTCTTGACCTTCGTTCTGAAGTAGAGCGCGGTAACAAGATGGAGCTACTGGTCGATCTTTCTCGTGTACTGCTATTTGATGCACAGACGGAAGAAAGAATCTAAGCGGACATAGCTCACATGTTTTAAGCGGTATAAATAAGCACCTGATCACTTGGTTGAAATTTATACCGCTTATTCGATCTCAATGTGTTAAATTCGTTGGCTGGCCAACCGCCTTCAGGGGTTGCCTTGGTAATTAAGGTTTAAAACAGAATCATGTCTATAAAAAAACTAGCTGAACATCTTGGACTTTCTAAATCAACGGTATCGCGTGCATTGAACGGGTATCACGATGTCAATCCTGAGACTCGTAAGAAGGTATTACAGGCAGCTAAAGATATTGGTTATAAACCTAATCCTACGGCTAAAAGGCTGGCTTCTGGCAAATCACGAAATGTGGGAATCCTTCTTCCTGCAAACTCACGTATGTTCGTTTCTCCCGCGTTCTCAAAAGTTCTGACGGGGGCTTCCGCTTTTTTAGCAAGACATGACTATCAGCTTATCGCAACTACGGTTGCAGAATGGCAAGATGAGTCCAAGGTCTATTCTGACTTTATTAAAAGCGGATTGGTTGATGGGTTGTTTATTGTTCGTACCCGCACGAATGACAGCAGGATACAGATGCTGGAAGAGCAGAAGTTCCCATACGTTTGTCTGGGTCATGATGAAGGTTACAAAGAAGACAGCTTTGTTGATGTCGATAACGAACTTGCACTGTACAACCTGACTAAAAGACAGATAGACATGGGACATAAGCGTGTCGCATTCCTTGACGCACCGTTAGAGCTGACCTTCTCACAGGCCCGAAAGCGAGGTTACCAAAAAGCGTTAAAAGAGGCGGGTATCGAATTTGACCCGAGGCTTTTGCTCAATGGTGAGTTGAGTGAAGAAGATGCGATAAAAATGGCCAGACAGGTCCTGTCGCTTGCAGAGCGTCCTACATCGATTCTTTGTGCTGATGACACTATGGCTCACGGTACTATCGCAGCCTGTGAAGAGCTGGGTTATCAGCCAGGTAAAAACATCGCAATCGCTGGTTATGGTGATTACGAACTGAGCCGATTTAGCAAACCTTCAATCACTTCTCTCAAGTATGACACCCGGAGTGTGGGTGAAGAGATGGCTAAAATGATGCTAAATAAGCTTGAGAAAAAAGATTTCGAAACCAAAAACTGGTTCTATGCCGATGTTGTTGCACGCCAATCGGACGAAGTTACCCTCTAATTAGATATTTCCAATTAGTGTCTATACTAAGTATTAAGAGATACGTCTTAAATACTTAGTCAGACCTATCATGTCACCTCTCTGACTAGCCTTTGTTCTAGGCGTTTCACTTCAAAATAATTCGATGTAATAAATAGTACTCAATTAGGGTTATATGCGCTTTATCACTCTATAGAGAAGAGCAAGTTAACAGTTTCCTATATTGATAAAAAATAGTGATAGATGCGTGCTATAACAAAATAAAGAAATAATAATGGGCTAGGCTGGTTTTGCAATGCGTTTCATATTGTAACAATATGTTTTTTAATGAAAAATAGAATTGCTTCAATAGGACGCAAGTTAATAGACAGGGAGTTAAAATGAAGTTTGCTCACAAGATTGTTATTGCTTCTGCAGCTTTATTTCTTATCAGTGCGTTTGCAGTGTCAGCATTTCAGTATTTCAGTATTAAAGCTGAAATAGAAGAGTCACTGGAAATTAGCCTGAACGATATTCTGAATGGTGTCGACGACAATATAGTTGCTGAGATGAAAGGTCGAAGCGATCTGGCTCTTTATACCACCGAAATGGCCGACATGCATTCTACACCAGAAGGTATTCGTTCCATATTAGATCAACCCTCTTTAAAGAAACCTTTTGTATTGGTTGGTGCTGGTTTGGAAACCGATGGTAAAGCTATTCCAGGAACCGCTAGCTGGGACCCAGGACCAACCTGGGATGCTCGTGTTCGTCCATGGTATAAGGATGCGAAAGCGGCCAATGGCTTGATCGTCACTTCTCCATATGCCGATTCGGTAACGAAAGAAATTCTTATCTCGATAGCTACCCCACTTAAAGAGAATGGCAAATTTCGCGGAGCGGTATTCTTTGACGTAAGTTTGGTTGGTTTGGCAGAAATCGTAAACAAAGTAGACCTATTTAACGCAGGTACTCTGTTCATTGTGGCGGACGATGGTACTTATATTGCCCACCCGGAAGAAGAACGAAATGGTCAGCCGTTTTCTAAGTACCATCCAGATATTAATCTGAGAGAAGGTGTGCAGTACGTTGAAATGGATGGTGATGATTATCAGTTCCGATTTGTAGAAGTTGAAGAGTATGGTTGGTATATAGGTGCCGCGCTGGATCAAACCATATTACTTGAAGGTGTGACTGAAACAAGAAACAGCTCAACCATCTTCTCTCTGATATCCGTTGTGATCAGTATTGTATTGCTTCTAGCGCTTATTTATCAGTTGATGAAGCCACTAGACAGTCTGAACGATGCAATAAAAGACGTTGCTTCGGGACAGGGTGACCTGACTCAGCGACTCAGCACTAATACAGACAAAGAGTTCTCAACATTGGCTGCGGGTTTTAACGAGTTTACCGAAAATCTACAAACCAGAATTCGTAACCTTAAAGGAATAAGTGAAGAGATCTTAAGGGGAGCGGAAGCCACATCAGGTGCAGCGAATGAATCGGTAGGCGCAATGAATGAGCAGTTGCAGGAAATAGAACAGCTTGCGACCGCGATGAATGAAATGTCTGCGACGGCTAACACCATTGCCGACAATGCTCAAAGTGCTTCATCGGCAGCGCTTGAAGCTAATGAAGCGACTCAGGCAGGTGCAGATATCGTAGCTAATACGACTAACTCTATTTCAGATCTATCTGGTAGTGTTCAGGATGCGGTTGAACAAGTGAAGAACCTGGAAGAAGCAACCGGAAGCATCGAGACGGTATTGGAAGTGATCAACGATATCGCAGAACAGACAAACCTCTTGGCACTGAATGCCGCGATTGAGGCGGCTCGTGCTGGTGAGCAGGGACGGGGATTTGCGGTCGTAGCAGATGAAGTACGTAATCTGGCCCAAAGAACTCAGGAATCGACTACAGAGATACGTAGTATGATTGAGCAACTTCAAGCGGGTGCTTCTTCTGTTGCTAATGCAATGGGTAAGAGTAACGAGACTGCTGCAAGTACGGTTGAGTACGCACAAGAGGCGACAATGGCTCTTGAGCGAATCCGACAATCTATTGAGCAGATATCGGACATGAACCTTCAAATTGCATCGGCCGCTGAAGAACAGAGTCTGGTATCTGAAGAGATCAATACCAATACTCAGAAGATTAAAGATCTGTCCGTGATGGTTTCTGAAGGGGCAAACAATGCGAGTGTTGCAATGCAGGTTCAGGCAGAAAACGTGAGGGACCAAGAGAAGATTCTGAATCAGTTCATCGTATAACTGTAAGCCAGTCACAAACGTTAAAACGCCAGACTTTCGGTCTGGCGTTTTTGTTTGTTTGTCATTTTTTATCTGTTCATGATTAGTGGTGATTGTACATATCCCAGATGCGATCAAACTCTCCGCTTTCCCACATCTCTTTCAACGTTGTCGTGATTTCTGGCACCAGATCAGCGTGGCTTTTGTGAAGGTAGTGGTATAGGAAGTGTGTCTCAATTGGTGGTTCTAACACTGCGATATCTTCCAGTCCCATATGATCAATCAGTTCCCATCTTTCGACCCTGGCGACAGCCACATCGGTTCTTCCGGCGTCTAGCTTTTTGAACATCCCAGTCAGACTATTACTTTTGTCTGCATCAAGATTGTGTTTACTGATCGCGGTTTGAATAATTTTCAGCCCGTCAGGGTAACCCAGGGAGTAGCCATCAGGAATACTTCCCCAACCGTCAACTTTAAACTCGTTACCTTGCTTTACGAAAAAATGTAGCTGAGAAGAGTCCATCGGGAAATCGATACGGATTAAGTTAGGAAAGTTGCCTTCAATGCTTTTTGAACGTAACACTTCACCGTCCAGAATCCCTTTATTGGATAAAGCTATACCGCGGTTTCCCTGAAGGCTTCGAAACTTGATCTCAATACCAAGCTTTTGGTAGGCGTGTTCCAGAACTTTTACTGTAGGGTTCTCTGTATTTATGTTGTCAATTGCGGAAAAAACCAACACGTTATCAGCGGCATAGAGCTGACTACTCATAGAAAAAATAGCTATGGTTATAGCGCTAATTGGTTTCATTCCATAATAACCCTGCTTTGCGTAACACTATTAGTATAGAACCATTCTTACGCAATTAGGAGAATATGGACTCCGACCAGATATTTTTTTGTATTAATTCTCACCCAGCTCGTTATTTAGCCAGCTTTCAAACTCGTACACTTTCCTCAATCCTTTTTTATAACTTGGAATGATAACGTAATAGCCAAATGAGCTTTTCATGCGCATACTCAGCGGATTTACCAGTAATCCCTTCTTCTGCATTGGTGCCACCATGAAATCTGGCAATAGAGCCATACCTCTGTTATCCGTCACCGCTGTTAAAGACATATAAAAATGTTCATACCCGACTCGACGATAATCGGGTTCAAAGCTCAGTTCGAGTTCATTCTTAAACTGCTCCCACAACTGAGGACGTGTTACCTGAGGGATAAAATGGTGCTTATTGAGGTCATCTTTTTTCCTGATGGGATTCTTTTTGGTCAGTGTCGGGGATGCCACGAGTAACAGCGTTTCTTTCTGCAGCAGAGTTGCATGTTCGTAATGCTGGGATAGGGGAAGACAGCGGATAAAGATATCGTGATCGCTATTGCTGTTTTTCACCATGCCATCCCCGGTTTTAATGCTGACCTGTATATGGGGAAACCTCTGAGTGAACGCTTCAATTTTCTCTATCAACCATAAACTGGCAAAAGAAGGGGTGACATTAACGGTAAGTAGGTCTCTTTCTTGATCAGACTGCAGTACATTCGCAGTAGAGGATTGAATGATTTGTAGAGCCTCAGATACTTTAGGTAAGTAACGTTTTCCTGCATTGGTGAGTTCGATTCCATTGATATGGCGATGGAACAAAGGCTGGCCTAACTGACGCTCCAGTGCCGAAATCTGTTTACTTACAGCACCCTGAGAAATGGCGAGCTCTTCCGCAGCTTTAGAAAAACTCATGGTGCTGGATACTGCCATAAAGGTACGAAGCGCTTTAATCGAGGGTAGTTCACTTCCTTTTATCATTTCGTCTTCCTTACTGATTTAACCCCACAAAATATGAGGCCATTCCGTTTTCTCATGCATTTCGATTATGTATACAATTTGCTTAATAAAGGTGTCAAATTTTACACGTAACACATTGATCCTATGTGCACCACAGTGATGCGATGCACCAATTTTGTCAATGCCATTCCATTTGGTCATGCCCCCTGAAAAGTATTCGATTGTCTGTTTTTTGTTCGGGAGTTATCTATAGCGCTGGGTGAGCAAACTAATAGAGGATTCAGGAATGTCAAATGTGTTTCATCGCCATTGCCATAGTCAGTTGCCAACTGTCGTACGTGGTGAGGGTGTCTATTTATATGATAGCGATGGCAAGCGTTATCTCGACGGATGTGGGGGAGCTGCGGTATCAAACCTGGGGCACAACCATACAGCGGTGAAGCAAGCTGTTATGGCGCAGATGGAGTCTGTACCGTTTGCTCATACGGGTTTCTTTACGTCAGATAGCTCTGAACAGCTTGCTAAACTTCTTTCCGATTTGGCTCCGGAACCTCTTAATCATGTTTACTTTGTCAGTGGTGGTTCCGAAGCAGTTGAATCTGCACTAAAGATGGCTAGGCAGTACTTTGTTGAAATCGGGCAGCCAAAGCGAAACCAGTTTATCGCACGCAAGCAAAGCTATCACGGGAACACTCTAGGGGCCCTGGCTGTAGGTGGAAACCAGTGGCGTCGTACACAATTTGAACCTCTTCTTTCTGACGTTCACCATGTTTCTCCTTGTTACGCTTATCGTGATCAAAAACCGACTGAGTCTGAAATCGAATACTCGAAAAGGCTTGCGGAGGAACTGGAAGAAACCATCCTTTCTGTTGGCGCTGAATCGGTTATGGCTTACGTTGCCGAGCCGGTTGTGGGAGCGACCGCAGGAGCAGTGCCTGCAACGAAGCACTACTTCAAATATGTGCGCGAAGTGTGTGATAAGTATGGTGTACTTCTCATACTCGATGAAGTGATGTGTGGCGTAGGAAGAACGGGTACCTTTTACGCCTTTGAACAGGAAGAAATCGTACCGGATCTGGTTACAGTTGCGAAGGGATTAGGCGCTGGGTATCAGCCAGTCGGTGCTGTGCTTGCGAGCAGCAAAGTATACGATGCTATTGCCGAAGGTAGCGGCTTTTTTCAGCATGGGCATACTTTTATGGCACATCCTATGGCATGTGCTGCAGCGCTCGCCACGGTTAAGACCATTGTGTCTGATGGCTTATTGGAGCGAGTTAAGGTTCAGGGAGAGAAGCTAAAAAGCTTATTAGTAAAAGAGCTTTCACCTTTGCCTTACATAGGGGATATTCGAGGCAAGGGGATGTTTTTAGGCGTTGAGTTGGTATCGGATAAAGCGACCAGGCAACCTCTGGCAAGTACGACACCAGCACATAAACAGATTAAAGCAAAAGCGATGGAACTTGGATTAATGTGCTATCCGATGTCAGGCACCATTGATGGTAAATCTGGTCACCACATTTTGCTTGCTCCTCCTTTTATCATTAGTGATAACGAGGTAGAGGAGCTGGTTTGTAAACTCACCACGGCAATAAAAGAGTGCGCGTCAAATTGGGATGTAAAGGAGCAGCAAGATGAACAAGAAAGTCGCTATTATCACTGCGCCTAACGGAGCCAGAAAACAAAAATCTGATCATCCGGCAGTGCCTATTTCTGTCAGAGAAATTGTCGATGATGTGATCGCTTGTCGTGATGCAGGATCAGCGATGGTACATGTTCATGCTCGAGACAATCATGGCAAGCACAGCCTAGCCATTGATGACAACCTGATACTGTTAGACACCTTGAAGCAGGAAGTGAAGCAGAGTGTGATTATCCAGTTGACTACTGAGGCAATCGGTCAATACTCGCCAGAACAACAAATGGTGTTGATTAAAGAGACTTGTCCGCCAGCAGCATCTTTTGCTCTGAGAGAATTAATTCCAGATGATAGCTATCTGAATACAGCAGAGTCGTTTTTCCGTTGGGTGTCCGACCAAGACGTGCTTGCACAGTACATTTTGTATGATCGGGAAGATGTTAATCGATACCTATCTCTTTGTCAGGATGGGGTTTTACCCCAAAAGGGGCGCCATGCTTTGTTAGTGTTGGGTCGATACCACAAGAATCAAATGTCAGAACCAACAGACTTACTGCCTTTTTTTACTCAAGAGCTATTGGACTATGAGCGTTGGGGTGTATGTGCATTTGGCCCTAAAGAGCATCAATGCTTAACGACCGCGATGTTGCTAGGAGGAGATGTTAGAGTTGGATTTGAAAACAACCACCTCGACAGGTTTGGTGAGCAGGCAAAAGACAATGCCGCTCAGGTTTCTGAACTGGTGATGCAGTCTAAAGCACTTAATTTAGAACTTCATGATGCCTCGTCCTATGCTCAATTGCTGGCAAATTAAGACATATGATCGTCTTTAGATTACCAAGACAGCAAACTGAGACACTTTTTATCTATTGATGTCGTAAATAATTGCTCTGTATAAAGATTACGGAGCAATTATTTTGTCTGCTTATCCTGAATTTACCATCAGTTCCATTCTGAGAAACTACAAAGCTAAGGTAGTCACCACATGGCTACTTGTCGCACTTGAAAATGTATTCACCGTTCTTACTCCATTGTTTATTGGTTACGCCATAGATGACCTGATTAACGGAGAAGTAGAAGCACTTTATGGGCTAGCGGCTTTATTTACCTTACTTACTATCGTTGCGGTTGGCAGGCGTTTTTACGATACCCGCGCATACGGTGAAATCCGGGTGGATATCGGTGAAGAGGTCGATAAACAGATGCGTGATAAAGACTCATCGTCAGAGAATGTTTCTGTTCGCAATGCGCGCCTTGATATGTCACGTGAACTGGTTGATTTCCTTGAAAATGATGTCCCTCCATTAATGACTGCCATTATTCAGTTATTCGCATCGGTCATTATTCTTGCCGCTTTCCATATCAAACTAGGCATTGGTGCTGTGGTTGCGGGTGTGGTCATGCTGGCTATTTACGCTCAATTTCACGGCTACTTTGTACGCTTAAACGGCATGCTTAATACCCGAATTGAGCAGCAGGTGACGATTTTATCTCAGGTGCCTTTTCGTGGTATTCGTCGCCATCTTGAGAGAATTAAGCGCAGAGAAATACTAATTTCGGATGCGGAAGCCATCGTATACGGTCTGATATTTCTGGTTTTGTTTGCGTTTGTCACTATGAATTTGTGGTTATCTACTCTGGTTTCTTCGCCAACAGCAGGGCAGATCTTCTCTGTCGTCTCTTACTCTTTAGAGTTCCTGGAAGCCGCGGTAATGCTTCCGATTACCTTGCAAACTTTTTCTCGCTTAACGGAAATCAGTGAGCGTCTTAACAATATTAAAAAACCTGAGCTGGTTTGTACGGAGAAAAACGGATGAAAAATAAAAAAGTCCTTCCCATTGTTCTTAGCTTGCTGCTACTTGTTGGTGCAGGTGCACTTGTGATTCTTCTTGAACCAGAAGAAGTTCAACCTATCGTCAAAGAGAGAGTTTACCAGCCTGTCAGTGTTCTTACGGTTCAACCACAAACTTTTAGCGCTCACATCACGCTTACCGGTACAAGTCATTCACGTTGGCCTGTAGAGCTCAAAGCACCTGCCAGTGCAAAACTGATGTGGCTAAATGAACTGTTAGAGCCAGGTTCGCTGGTGAAAAAGGGCGATGTGCTGGCAAAGTTAGACACCACTCATCTAAGCTCTCGGTTAGCTCTGGCGCATAGCGCATTGAAGCAGGCCGAGTTGAATTTAAAGCGGGAAAAGCATGAACAGACCGTCGCTATTAAGATGCTATCGAAGAGTAACAGCTCAGCCTACGCCAGAAGAGAGCCTCAGATCGCATCAGCCAAGGCTGAATTGCAGCAGGCCAGGGAAGCTTACATCAGTGCCAAGCAACACGTGGATGATGCGACAATTATCGCACCATTTAATGCTGTTGTTCTGAGTCGAAGTGTCAGTCCGAGTCAGCAATTAGATGCTGGGCAGTTGCTTTTCGAACTTGCTTCCAGTGAAAGCCTGGACGTAACTGTCCCTGTTCCAGAGCAGCAATGGGAAGATCTGCTTAGCATACTGGATAAACCAACAATCGAAGTACTTGATAAGCAAAACAACAAGTACAGTGCGAAAGTCAGATATATCGCTCCTGAAGTGGACAGCTCGACCCGGCAGAGACGAGTCGTACTTGCTGTAGACAAGCCATACCTTCAATCGCCAAGGCTACTACCTAATCAACAGCTGAAAGTGGTTGTTACGTTGGCAAGCCGTGAATCTGTCGTGCGCATTCCCCTTAGCTCACTGACCAGAGATGGTCAGGTTTGGACCGTGGATGATGAAGAGAAACTCAGAATCGAAGAGGTTACTGTAGTCGAGGAAAAACAGGGTTATGCTTATGTTATTTTTGACAACGTTTTAGTAAGTAAGCGAGTGGTCACTTACCCGTTATTATCAATGATTGTGGGAACACAGGTGAAACCAGAACCAGTATCTGATTTGAGTTACCTTGCCGGGGGTTCTAAATGAGTTGGCTTACCAAATGGTTTATCAATAACCCGGTCGGCGCCAACCTATTAATGGTTGCTATCGTGGTGAGCGGTATACTCAGCGTTGGGCAATTGCGTGTTGAGTCATTCCCACAAATTGCGCCTTCCAGTCTGGTGATTCATGTTGCTTACCCGGGCGGGAGTGCGAAGCAAATCGACGAGAGTATTACTCAGAGAATTGAGGAATCCATCAGTGGCATTGGTGGAATCAAACAAATTACCAGTCAGTCGGAGGCCGGGCTGGCAACGGTTCGGGTTCGAAAAACCACTGATGCTAATCTGGATAAACTGCTCGATGACGTAAGAAACCAGGTCAATGCCATAAGTGGTTTTCCGGCTCGGGCTGAGAGACCTCAGGTGACGCGAGATGAGTTCACCAATTTGGCGGCTTTTGTCATCGTGTCGGCTCCAAGAGATGATGAGCAGCTCCAACCAATTGCGCGGCAAGTTGAGCTAGCATTAAAAAAACACTCAAAGATCTCTAAGGTGACAAACTGGGGACAGCGCAATCCGGTTGTGTTTATTGAGCCAGATATTGCTCAGTTACGTAGCTATGGGTTGAGTCTGGAAGAGTTAGCTCAGAAAATTGAGCAATCTTCTCTAGAAACAAGAACCGGAGAGCTAAAGAGCGCGAAAGGACGAATGGTCGTTCGTGGTGATGGATACGCAGATAACCTGAAAAAGCTCAATACACTAGAGATATTATCAACGCCTTCAGGCACGATTCGCTTAGGGGACGTTGCAAAAATACGCAGAGACTATGAAGAGAGCGGCTCGATTGTTCGCAACAATGGCGAAACTGCGATAGCACTTTTGGTTAGTACCAGACAAAGTGACAATCTATTGCAAGTCAGTGAGGCGATTCAGGAGACTCTAGAAAAAGAGCAACTGCGTTTACCTGAGGATGTCTCTCTGTCGACACTTGCCGATATGTCTCCGTATATTAAAGACCAATTATCCAGGTTGGGTAATAATGCATGGCAAGGGCTGCTTATTGTTGTCATTTTGCTCGGACTGTTTCTGGAGTTAAAACTGGCATTTTGGGTTGCGGCTGGTATCCCCATCGCGCTCTGTGGAGCTCTAAGTGCGATGAATATTGTCAATTACAGTATCAACGATATAACGCTGTTCGGCTTTATATTGGTGCTGGGTATTTTGGTTGATGACGCGGTGGTTGTCGGTGAAGCAATTCATACAGAACGACAAAAGACCAAAAATAGCAAAGAAGCAGCGTGGAAAGGCGTTCATTCGGTTTCTGTAGCCACTGTGTTTGGTGTGTTGACGACCATTGCGGCTTTTTCTCCAATGCTTTGGATTAATAATGATTTTGCGAAGGTACTTGCTGGCTTTTCCGCTGTGGTTATTTTTGCTCTGATATTTTCTCTGATTGAAAGTAAGTTTATTTTGCCGTCCCACCTTTCAGAAATGAAAACCAGTTCTGGTCGCAGTGGGTTGATAGCCAGAGTACAAACATTTGCCCAAAAAGGGTTGGATAAGTTCAATCAAGACATTTATAAACCCGTACTTCAATACTCTCTGCGCAATAAACTTGCATCATTACTTGGATTTATCGCATTTATTCTGTTGGCTTACGGTATGTGGTCAACAGGGGCAATTCGAAGCGCGCTTTTCCCGGAGATACCTGGCCGATATGTTACCGCTAAAGTCACTCTTGAAGATGGTGCACCCTTACCGTTGCAAGAGATGGCACTGGATAAACTGGAAAGCACGGCTTTGCAGCTTAGCGACTCGTTACAACAAGAGTACAACTTAACCGATAAAACGCTGACTAACTTGTTAGCGTGGTCAGACGGCTATGGTGATGTTGAAGTAACCGCAGAGCTAAGTAGCGAGGCACTTTCCTCTCTGCCAGCCAATCACCTGACAAACGAGTGGAGGAAACTGACTTGGCCTTTTGAAGGTGCTTACTCGGTGAAATTTACCTCTGCGGATGCACCTGCCGGAGGCACATTTATCTCCGTATCTGCATCAGATCGCGCTTTGGCTAAACAGGCCGCTAACGAGCTTAAGAAAAGTCTGGAAGTGTTGCCGGGCGTATCGGATGTGTTTGATGATGGAATGGGAGGCCAGGAGCAAGTTCGTATTGTACTCAATACATATGGCCGTCAGCTTGGTCTGACCCAGGAAAAAATAGCCAGACTCGCGGGTGACGCATTTGGTCGAAGGGAAATTCATCGCCTTCTTGAAGAAGGTCAAGAGACAAGGGTTGTTGTACGTTACCCGGCTATTGAGCGACTGACAACTGAGCAACTGTTGCTAACCCCTATTATTCTACCCAACGGAAAAAGTGTGGTTTTAGGTGATGTGGCGACTCTGAGAGCTGAGCGAGAACCTGAAGTTTTGTATCGGAGAAATCGTGAACAAGTGGTTAATGTTTACTGGGGGCAAGACAGGACGATTCAGGCTCCAGAAGCGACAATGGAGCAACTTAAAAGCGGCATTGAAGTGATAGAGAAACGTTACCCTGAGGTAAGCATAAAGGCCGGCGGTGAGTTCGAGGAGATGGGAGAGGTTCAGCAAGGGTTTAAGTCAGCAATGATCTTGACGGTTTTGTTGGTTTATATCTTATTAGCGATACCGTTAAAGTCTTATTGGCAACCGCTCATCATAATGGCCGTTATTCCGTTTGGATTTGCAGGTGCTATCTTTGGTCATTACCTGATGGGTTTGCCCATTAGCATTCTTTCTATGTTCGGAATGATGGCCATGACGGGCATTGTTATCAATGATTCACTAGTACTTATCACTCGATTTAACGCTGAATATAGAAAGGGTGTACCTCTGGAAGAAGCACTAATTATTACAGGTACAAGCCGTTTAAGAGCGATTTTTCTGACTACAATCACTACGGTTTGTGGCTTGATTCCGTTATTGCTTGAGAGTGCAGAGCAGGCTCAGTACCTAAAACCAGCAGCCGTGTCTCTGGTGTTTGGGGAGCTGTTTGCCACAACGGTGACCTTGATACTTATTCCGATATTACTTGGAATCAGTAGCAAACCTGTTTTTAGTAAAAAGCAGCAACAGACTGAAATGGAATTACCTGTAGCCGTGCAATAAACACCATCTGGTTTGCATTTATCTTTTCTAGTCGCCATAGTAGGGGTTATCTATCTTGTTTAACCTCTATCTATGGCCGATTCTTCAAACAAACCCTTCAAATTGGTACCAGAAATAGCTTTGCTGGAGTCATTACCAGAGCACCATAGAAAACGGTTTGAGTCAGCGCTTTACATGATGCATAACTCTCTGGAAGAGAGTTTGTCCTGGGAGCAGATAGCCGAAAAAAGTGCGATATCCCCATACCACTTTCATCGTCAGTTTACTCAACTGTTTAATGAAACCCCGGGACATTACCTGAGCCGCGTTCGGTTGCAATATGCTGTATACCTATTGTTTATCGACAATGGTTTAAAAATAACGGAGATTGCGCACAACTGTGGTTACTCCTCTTCTCAAGCAATGGCAAAAGTGCTTAAGCGCGAACTAGGGATGACTGCAAAGGATGTTCGCCAACATGTAGAGACGGGGACACCGGATGAAACCTCTCAGCTTCTGGAAAAACTTTCGCACCCGGGAAAGAGTTTATCTATGGAGAAGCAACTTGCCAGTTCAATGCCAACTGAGCTTGTATGGTACCCGGCAAGGGGAATGAAAACCGTTGATATACCGGATTTTGACTGGGACTTGATTTTTGATACATACAAAGAGAAAAGTACTCAGCTTATTGGTGCCACGCAGATTACAGAACTGGAGAAACCCTGGAACGAGATACGTTATAGAGCTGGAGAGTGGCAACTTCCCGAAGAGCAGTTCGATTTCTATATAAGCGAAGGCTACTATCTTTGCTGCGAAGTGTATCTTATTACGGATACTGCCTACGCGGCAGCAATCGACGGTTTGTTCGAGCAAGCAGAATCGCAAGGGTATCAGATAGACGAGAGCGGTTATCTGGTGGAGATGGTTCGTGACGTGGAACTTAGAGAAGAGGGTGGTGCTACCTTTGCTCTTCAGATACCGGTCACCCTATGATTCTCTGTTAGCGTTCTAATAAGGGAGGTTGTATGAAAAAGGCGTTGATAGATTTATCTGAGGTCACAGAGGTTTCCTGTGATACGGATAACATATGGACTCTATTTGGCCCTCCAGGAACACTATCTAAAATGCCGGTCACTCATAGGGATCAAATACATGTACTTGATCAGTCATCTACGCTAAATGCGTACGATGCTTTTAATCATACTGACCTGCTTTCAGGGGATGATGGATGGGGGAACCAGCCGTTCGCGGGAAATCCATTTAAGCGAGTTGAAACTTTCCACATGTTGAAAGACAGCGACAAAGATCTTAAAAAGTGGCTCTATCAGCGAGGTATCCCATTTAGCAATGAGGTGCTGTTGTTACCAGTCTATAAGAGTGAAGATGAACCCGCGATATTGACCACCTGGAAAATCGTCATCAAGAACGCTCAAGAACTGTTTGAGATGGATAATCTTGTCATCGTCAGCAATCACGCAGACTGGTGCCTTTATTATCACCATGATGGATTGATTACTGTAGGGCAGGAGCCAAGTGGCACTATTATCAGTGAGATTCGATAGAAAATAGCCTACTTATAATAGCTGTTCAAGCACGCTTTAATCGCTTCAATATTGGTAGGATTAATGATGTTTTCATCACGTTCTTTTTCTATCAGTCCATCATTAATCAACTCATGAATAATTCTGTTGTATGCCCTTTCTGTGCAGCCAAATCTCTGTGCTTCCTGATACATATAAGTATGGCTTAACGGCATGGAGACTTCGGTATAACGATGGAGTATGTCTTTTAAAATATTGTACTTCAATGGGTACAGAGAGCGCTCTATCGCCACATCCATCGAGCTTTGATATAGCTTTGAAGTATTGCAGTTCATCCAAAATGCTATCTTGCCATCATGTATAAGTAATTCAGAAAGTTGCTCCTTAGATATAACAACCAGTTCTGTATCAGCAGTTGCAACAATATCAAACTGGCAGAGCTCATCGGAGAAACACTCTACTTCTCCGAAGAACCGATCTTCCGAAAAGTAATCACCCAGGCTCAAAGTCTTCCCGTTTCTGGCAGTATGATAAATCGCGTACTGTGCAACACTCGCCCAATAAACGAAATCCAATACCTGATTTTGCCTAACAATGTACTCGCCTTTCCGAATACGAATCTCTTTGTAGCCTTCGTTTTTGATGTGTAAACGGATGTGCTCCAAACCTTCCTGAAGTAACTTACTCTTGTTCATTGTTAAGCCTCTGCCTCTTATTGCTTACTTAAATCTTTTGATGAGATTCAGGTAAAAAGGAGCAATTAACTCCGATCTGTGAAGAACATTCTTTCAAGCAAGACAATTGTCCTTCATCTGTTTTATCTGGCAATTGATAATACCATCATCTTATTGAACAAATAAAGGATAAAAAATGACTCCTCATATTAATGCTAAGCCTGGTGCGTTTGCAGAAACAATTTTATTGCCTGGCGATCCTTTGAGAGCAAAATATATTGCAGAAACATATTTGACTGATGCTGAATTAGTTTCTGATGTCCGAAATATGTTTGGCTATACTGGATTTTATAAAGGAAAGAAAATATCAGTGATGGGACACGGAATGGGTGTGCCGTCTGCATCAATATACTTTCACGAATTAATAAAAGAGTATGGTGCTAAAAGTCTGATTCGAATCGGTAGTTGTGGCGGGGTCGCCGATGATATTTATGTACGTGATATTGTCGTTGCAACGGGCTCTGGTACTGCTGGTAATACTAATCGTGTTCGTTTTGCTGGCTACGATTATGCGGCTGTACCCGATTTTGAACTATTAAAAAGGTGCTGGGAAGTTGCTGAAAGAAACGATGTGTCAGCCAAGTTCGGTTCGGTGTTTACTAATGATCTCTTCTACGGGTGTGATAAGGATTTACTTCCGGCACTTCAAAAAATGAATATTTTAGGTGTTGAAATGGAAACCTCAGCACTGTTCGCCATTGCAGCAGAAAACCGCGTTAAAGCCTTGAGTATATTGACGGTGTCCGACCATATTGTGACTGGTGAAGAGACAACAGCGGAAGAACGAGAGACGACTTTTGATCAGATGATGCTTCTTGCTCTGGACACTGCAGTAGGTATCTGAGTCATGTTTGATGTCGAATTTATTGGGTACCTGGGTTCGCTCTTTGTTGGCGTATCGTTACTAATGACAAATATGAAGCGGTTGAGATATATAAACTTTTGCGGCTGCGTTATGTTTGTTATCTATGGCGTATTTATTAATGCACTGCCAGTAGTATTTATGAATGCCTTTTGCGCATTGATTAACGTATATCACGTACTCAAAATAATTAAACAAAAAGAACAGCCATTGGTGTAATTCATTTAATGCCACCTAATATAATTTTGGTGGCTATTCCTATTTTAATCCATACCCTACGAGGTTATTATGAGTGTTCTCATCAGCATCTTGGGTATTGTTGTGCTTTTAGGAGCAGCAGTACTTATTTCTGAAAATAAAAAAGCAATTAATTTACGCACTGTAGGTGGTGCATTTGCTATTCAACTTGGCCTTGGTGCCTTTATTTTATATGTCCCTATCGGAAGAGATATTTTATTAAGTATTTCTCAAGGTGTATCTAGTGTCATCGCCTACGGTGGGAAAGGCATCGAATTTCTATTTGGTAATTTAGTCAACTTTAGTGTGGAAGGCATTGGGTTTATCTTTGCTTTTCAGGTTTTACCTATCATTATTTTCTTCTCGGCTTTGGTAAGCGTTCTTTACTACCTTGGCATCATGCAATGGGTTATCAAAGTGCTTGGTGGCGGTCTGCAAAAGGCGCTGGGTACCTCCCGGGCAGAATCCATGTCGGCAGCGGCAAATATTTTTGTTGGTCAGACGGAAGCACCTCTGGTTATTCGTCCTTATGTTCCGAAAATGACTGGCTCAGAGCTCTTTGCGGTTATGTGTGGGGGCTTAGCTTCAGTTGCGGGCTCGGTGCTGGCTGGTTATGCAGCGATGGGTGTCCCGATGGAGTACCTGATTGCAGCATCTTTCATGGCAGCACCGGGTGGCCTTCTTTTTGCGAAAATCATTAAGCCAGAAGTTGATACGCCTGATGAAAACGAACTGGAGAGCGAAAAGGGTGGAGAGGAATCAACAGAATCTGACGAGGAGAAGCCTACGAATGTTATTGACGCTGCTGCAGGTGGCGCTTCTTCTGGCCTTCAGCTGGCTCTAATCATTGGTGCTATGCTAATTGCTTTTATCAGTTTAATTGCAATGTTAAACGGGATACTGGGAGGTATTGGTGGTATTTTTGGAATGCCGGAACTGACTCTCGAACTGATACTTGGCTACATGTTTTCTCCACTGGCATTTCTTATTGGGGTCCCATGGGAAGAGGCGATGGTTGCAGGTTCCTTTATCGGCCAAAAACTGATTATCAATGAGTTTGTTGCCTATCTGAATTTCGCTCCGTATCTGGCTGATGCCACTGACATTATCTTATCTGACAAAACGAAAGCCATTATCTCATTCGCACTGTGTGGTTTTGCCAACTTAGCTTCTGTCGCAATCCTGTTGGGTGGTCTTGGTACTTTGGCCCCTAAACGTCGTGGATTTATTGCAAAGATGGGTCTTAAGGCTGTTGCCGCGGGCTCACTATCCAACCTTATGTCTGCAACAATTGCTGGCTTGTTCCTTTCTTTCTAATTACTCATGAGTGGGGCGTCCGGCTCCACTTATTTCAACACACTGTATTCATTTAATAACGAGATTAGGCATGAAGCGCGCAATTATATTGGTTTTAGACTCTTTTGGCATTGGTGCAACAGAGGACGCAAAAGACTTTGGTGATCAGGGTGCAGATACTCTTGGTCATATCGCAGAATACTGCTTTGCTGGAAAAGCAGATGATTTAGAAAGGAGGGGCCCTCTATCTTTGCCGAATCTAGCAAAGCTTGGATTAGGGTTGGCTGCGAAAGAGTCAACGGGTAATTTGCCGAAAGGGTTTGGCGATACTCCAGATATTATCGGTGCTTATGGCCACGCAGCTGAATTATCTTCAGGTAAAGATACACCATCGGGACACTGGGAAATTGCGGGTGTCCCTGTTTTATTTGATTGGGGCTATTTTACTGATAAACAAGCCAGTTTCCCTGTTGCATTATTAGACAGGATTGTTCAACGCGCTCAGCTACCGGGCTATTTGGGAAACTGCCACGCCTCCGGTACTCAGATTCTAGATAGACTAGGTGAAGAGCATATGAGAACAGGAAAGCCTATTTTTTACACGTCTGCAGATTCTGTTTTTCAAATTGCCTGCCATGAAGAAAGTTATGGGTTAGAGAATCTAATAAAATTGTGCCAAATTGTCAGAGAAGAGCTCGACGGATATAACATAGGAAGGGTTATAGCCAGACCTTTTGTTGGTAGTAAATCCGGTTCGTTTGAACGAACAGGAAATCGAAGAGATTTCTCGGTAGAGCCACCATCTAAGACCGTTCTAAGTAAACTAGTGGAAGAGAAAAGAGGTGAAGTGATCTCTATTGGCAAAATATCTGATATCTATGCTGGATGCGGTATTACCCAGAAGGTAAAAGCAACAGGTATAGATAACTTGTTCGAAGCCACCTTAAAGCAGATAGGCTCTGCTGGAGATGATACGATTATTTTCACCAACTTTGTTGACTTCGACTCTCAATTTGGTCATCGTCGCGATGTTAAAGGTTACGCGAAAGCCCTGGAGTACTTTGACTCTAGATTGCCAGAACTCATCAACAAGCTTAAAAAAGATGACATACTCATTCTTACAGCTGATCACGGTTGCGACCCAACATGGGAGGGCACAGATCATACGAGAGAACATATCCCCGTTCTTGTGTATGGAGATAGGGTGAACTCTGGAAGTTTAGGTAAAAGGGAATCCTTCGCAGATATTGGTCAAAGCTTGGCTACTTACTTCCAGTTATCAGAAACGGATTATGGTAAGTCCTTTCTGTAGATAATATTAATTTAAGTTCTTCGAATAAATAAGCTCCTTATAATAAGGGGCTTTATTTTTGTTTTTATAATGTCACGCATTATATACAAGACAATTGTCCTGTATGAGTTAATAAAATATCTCATATTATATACCTGCCCTATTAAATAAATCAGGTTAATAAAATGAAAAAAACACTTTTGTCTACACTTTTACTATCCCTTATTTACCCGTCCTATTCGTTCTCCGCTGAATACAATGATATACATGAGAATGACTATAAATGGATGCAGTTTAATTTAATGCATGCATTCAACGAGAAACCAGGTAACTCCGACCATGACTACTTAGAAATGGAATTTGGCGGTCGCTCTGGAATATTCGACCTCTATGGTTATGTTGATGTTTTCAATTTAACAAGCGATCCAGATAGCGATAAAGCAAAAAAGGATGCAAAGATCTTTATGAAGTTTGCACCAAGAATGTCTATCGATGCGGTTACTGGGAAAGACCTTTCATTTGGCCCCATAAATGAGTTGTATGTTTCTTCCGAAATGAACTGGGATGGGAACACTACAAATACGGCGGGCTATGCTGTAAATCAACAAAAAATCGGCTTGGGGGCAGATGTTACAGTCCCTTGGCTAGGAAAAGTGGGGATGAACTTGCTAGGTGTGTATGACTCACATCATAAAGACTGGAATGGCTATCAGATAGGAGTTAACTGGTTTAAGCCTTTTTATTTCTTTGAAGGCGGAGCATTCCTATCTTATCAGGGCTACGCTGAATACCAGTTTAATATGAAAGAAAGTTATTCAAAGGAAAGTGGTGGTGGTGCTACTTATCAGGGATTGCATTGGCATTCCGAGCGGTTCGCAGTCGGTTATGGATTGAAGGCATATAAAACAATATATGGGCTTGAAGATGGTGGGTTTGCCGGTGATACAACTGGTATTGGTCATTTTATTTCGGTTACTTACAAAATATAAATTATAAGTAGTAAATGTTTGAATAAAACAGTGACTAGATTTTGTTTTATTTTATAACTACTCAATGTTGAATTTAAAGTGGTTATTTATATTAATGTATTAAAGGTGAAAAATGAAACCTAAATTAACTACTACTCTTGCAGTTGTGCTCTTGTTTATAAGTAATTTAGCAATGGCAATAGAACGTGATATTAGTTTTTTTGTTGATGATCAGAAAGTAGTGGGTACGTTAAATTTGCCAGATGACGTAATTAACCCTGATATTGTACTCATATTTCATGGTTTCTCTGGTAATAGACATGAGTTACTTATAAATGGCGTAAATGAACATTTTTATGACAGATTAGCACGTAGCTTAGCGAATAAAGGCTTTGCCTCACTTAGAATTGACTTTCGTGATTCAGGAGACAGTTATGGTGAATGGGCAAATACAACCTTTAGCAAACAGATTGAAGATGGTAATGCGGCAGTTGAGTGGATTCTGAATCAGCCGGGCCTAAAAAAATCGAATATCTCGTTGATTGGATGGAGTCAGGGAGGGCTTGTCGCTAGTCACGTTGCACAAGATAATCCGCAAGTTAAAGCCGTAGCACTCTGGGCTCCAGTGACACATCCATATTTAACCTATTCCCGATTGTTAGGTGATGAACTGGTACTCGATGCAGCCTTAAGCGAAGAAGATAAGCTTTTTGAAGCGACGTTACCATGGGGAACAAAGACTCAGCTTCGAACTGGCTTTTTTAATGAGATTCTTACTATCAACCCTATCGCTGCAATCTCTGACTACAAAGGACCACTTTTGGTGATTCGAGGTACAAAGGATGAACTTATTCTTAGTGCCGATAGTTGGGTTAAATACCATAAGGGAAGTAACGCGCTGATAGAGCTGGATACCGATCATTCCTGGAGTTTATTCGAAGGGCCTGATGTTATCGATAACCAGTTGCTACCCAAAACAATCGGATGGCTTAAGGCAAACCAGTAGGCAGGAAGTTGTCACCCTCTGCATGCAGTTGTCAGAGGGTGATACTTTGTTCTCAATGCTTATGCTCTGGATAATAAGGAAGAAGCTGTTTAATGGCGTTTTCTAGCGCATCAACGTTTTTCAGGTCGGCTGTTTGTTTTACCTTCATCGCGGCTACTATCACTGAGTGGTGGTTTTTAAGTCTTTCGACGTAATCTTTCTGAGAGGCTTTCACTCGTTGTGTGAGGAAGTAATCGCTGATAGTCGAGATGATTTTTTGAGCGTGCAGTTCTTTGTTCATTACCCATCGGACAGACTGATTTGTTGCTTGTATACCGGATTGCTTTTCAAGCGCAGACATTTCCATTACCGCTTTTCTGGTTGTTTGCATGTCCTCTAGCATGGACTGCACACGTGCATGATCATCGTATATACCACACGGTACCTGACAGTGGCTCTGGGCTATTGGTGAGAAAGCCAGAAAGCTCACCGTCAGTAGAATGGTATTAACTAATTTATTCATTTTCGCTCTCCTCATAAGGTCGAATTAGCCTATGGTCTGACATCAAAAATGAGTATAGGTGATAGATTAGTTACTACCTTTTCATTGTAGGTTTATAAATGAGAATCCTTCTAATATCGTGCATTACCAATTTAGCGGTCCTTGAGTAAGCAATTAACTAAACTGGTACGCATCCATCGCTAATACATCGTACTGGACGGCATCATGTAGTCGTACCACTTCAGATAAATCACTGCTACCCATGGCGCTGAAAAGCGGCATAAAGTGTTCCTGAGTCGGGTGATTGAAAAGTGCATGAGGAGCATGCTTAAGATATTCAATCAGCGAACCTGTATCTTTAGCTTGCAACTTGTCGTCGACCCATGCGGTAAAGGCATCCACTTTTTGGCGTTTCTCTTTGTTCGGGTTCGGACTAAACACTTCTCGTAGGTTGTGGCTTATACCCCCGGAGCCGATCAACATGACACCTTCTCCACGAAGAGGCGCAAGCAACTTGCCTAATCGGTAGTTGCTTTCTACTCCGATTCGGCTGTTGATTGAAACCTGAACAATCGGAATGTCAGCATCGGGATACATTAGATAGAGCGGCATCCACACACCGTGATCCCAACCAAGCTCAGCATCCAGTCTGGATTCGATACCGGCATTCGCAAAGATTCGAGCGATGTCTTCAGCGAGTTCAGGGTGACCGGGTGCCGGATATTTGAGACTGTAAAGTGGTTTTGGAAAACCGTAAAAGTCGTAAATAAGTTCCGGTCGTTTTCCCGCTGTAATTATGACGTCATCAGCCACATCCAGATGTGCAGAGAACACGACAATCGCTTTAGGTTTTCCCAGTTGCTGGCCCAACTGAGACAAAAAGCGTGAGGTTTCTGAGTCCTCTATAGCCAGCATGGGGGAACCGTGGGAAATAAATAGTGTTGCCTGTTTCTCTATTCTCATGGCTAAGCTCCTGAAGTCGCTAAGTGATCCATATTATCCAGCCATAACGGGTGTGGCTTATTTAGACACAAACCTGGATTTATGGGAGTGGTAATTTTTTGCGATTACTTTTATGAAATTATTCTTTATTGAAGTAAGAATACAGTTCGTGGATATGTTGATAAATGATGCTAGTATTGAATAATTATCAACATGTTATTTTAAATAGGAGGCATGATGGACAAGCTTGATATGATGAAGACTTTCATCGCTGTTGCTCAAGAAGGATCGTTTTCCAAGGCAGCAGATAAGCTGGATATGTCACCTCAACTCGTTAGTAAGTACGTCTCAAACCTTGAGAAGAAGTTGCAAGCTCGCTTGCTAAACCGAACGACAAGAAAGGTGACTTTAACGGAAGCTGGCAGGCAGTATTCAAGTCGTTGTCATCAGGTTTTAGATGATATTGATGAGATGGAAAACTCACTTATCGACTGGCATCAGAAGGTTGCTGGTGTGCTTACTATCAATGCACCCATGTCTTTTGGTCATCGCCACCTGCCTCGTGTTCTTTTGGATTTTCAGAAAAAGTATCCTGATGTAGAAGTGAGGTTGAATCTTACTGATTCAAAAGTCGACATCGTGGCTGAAGGTGTGGATGTTGCCCTGCGTATTGGTAACTTGAACAGCGAAAGTATCATCGCCAGAAAGATTACGACCAGTAAAATAGCGGTGCTGGCATCACCGTCTTACCTAAAAAAGTATGGAACACCGGTAAAACCAGAACAACTACGTGATCATGACTTTCTTAACTATTCTTACGCAGATCAGGACCAACTGGAAGGCTTGTTGGGTATTAACGCCTCTGAACTGAACATTCGTTATAGCCTATGTGCGAATAACGGAGATTTGTTGATAAGTTCCGCTATTTTGGGGGCTGGTATCACTATTCAACCGACTTTCATTGCTAATGATGCATTAAAGGAAGGGAAGTTAATTCGAATTCTACAAGAGTATGAACCTGAACCTGTGGGGTTATATCTGATCTATGCCAACCGCCAGTTTCTTCCAAGTAAAACCAGAGCTTTTATCGACTTCTTTAGTGAGTACTATGAAAGCACGCCATACTGGGATCAGTTCTGATAAAGCGGCAGATTGCGGATTCTCTTATCAAGTTCCTCAATTTGCTGCTGGTAACGCTGAGTTTCGGTGGAACCGATAGCTTTATCGAACGCTTTTCCTTTGACTGGTTTTGGTAGTTCACTCAAGGCCGGAAAGAAGACGGATTCTCCTCGACTTGCTGCGAGCAAATCTTGCCCCTGTTTTGCAGCCTTTACGCTTGAGGATAGGTAACGGGAAAACTCGGCACCGGCTTTGTCGGCCATCAGATCTGAGAAATCAAATCCAGACCCTTTTGGATTCGCATCATACAACTCTTTTAGCTCTCCCACTTGTACGCTCAACGCGCTATTTCCCAGCCGCTCCATGACAGCCGAATATAAGAAGTGCAGTGAAAGGTCGGCTCTCTTTCCAAGAGTGGTAACTTTCTTTGGCATTTTCTTAAGTGTTTGTATTACTTCAGGTGTATCGGCTTTAATTACCTCTGCAAATCTGTGGTTCGCATACGCAATAGCGACCGCCCATAGCGCGGCTTCGTTCTCAGTTCGTGGGTCACTCGCTTCACTTCGTATTTGGGCGAGTTGAAATGCTCTGGAAAGTACGATGCTAAGTGACGCATTTCTCTCTGCGCTGCTCCATTTTATATCGGCTAGGTATTCTAAGTACGTATTGATGAGTTCCGGTTCGTAGACCTGAACTTCTGGCTCAGAGATGGTTTTAACCGCTGAAGCAACATTCTTGAGCCCACTTTGTATCCGTGCTTTGAAGTTGGGGGATTTGGTTGCTGTGAGCAAAACGAGTTGATTATGAATCTGAACATTGTTGATAAGCTGATTCACGGTGTTTTTCACACTGTTATCAAAAAACAGCTGTAATGAACTGTCTATGGTTTGTTGAACAAGAAATCCGGGAATTGACATGTTACCTAGTTGGCAAGACTCTATCGCACCAGATTCTCTTCCAGATACCAGGTTGCAGCTTACATTCAGATAGCCATCAAACCATTGATTTCGAATGTCCAGTGAACCGTTTAAGGACGCTTCTCTTCCCTCAACTTGACTCTCAAAGTTTGTTCTCGGAAGCAAGTGGGAAGCCGCTGTCATCACATCTTCGACCCCTCTTTTAGTGAGTATGATACGCACTTTCGGTGAAGGGCCGAATACCTGATACGAGATTCTTTTGTACTGAAGTACTGCGTTGTTAACCTGCTTTGGAGAGGCACTTTTCGCGGCAACAAGTGGGGTGTCAGAAACAGCATTTACAACAACATACAGAGTACCCATTGGCAGAGCAAATAGAAGAAAAATGAACAGGTACTTGATGACTTTAAACACAATGATAGCCTCACGAAAAGATGAAGTATGGATATCAAATATTTATAACTATAGCAATCGATTCCCTTATTCTATGCAGATAGCTCGAATAAAATTAAAAATAGAGCAATTGCTCATATAGGCCGAGTGAAGCCTTTTAGAATAACGATTTATAGGTGATTGCGGTCACATTTTAAACATACCCCTTTAGTGTAGTTTTTTTCTTAATTTGATTTATATCAGTAATTACGTGACTTGCGTCACTATGATTCTACCTAATTTTGATTACTACATTCAGGTAGCCCAATGAGCAATAAGATGCGTCTGGTCGTTATTGGTAACGGCATGGTAGGCCATCGTTATATCGAGGATTTAGTGGAAAAAGCGGATATTCAGAACATGGATATCACCGTATTCTGCGAGGAGCCACGAGTAGCGTATGACCGAGTCCACCTTTCTTCCTATTTTTCTCATCATACTGCGGATGAGCTTTCGCTGGTTAAAGAAGGTTTCTACGAGAAGCATGGCATCAACGTACTGATTGGTGAGCGTGCTATCAACGTAAACCGTGAAAGCCAGATCATCTACTCTAGCAGTGGACGTGAAGTAAAATACGACAAGTTAGTTTTAGCGACAGGTTCTTATCCTTGGGTACCACCAATCAAAGGTAACGAAGGTCCGGATTGTTTTGTATACCGTACAATCGAAGATCTGAAAGCCATTGAAGCGACTGCGAAGAAGAGCAAGTCAGGTGTTGTTGTCGGTGGCGGTCTGCTTGGTCTTGAAGCGGCAGGTGCGCTAAAAGCACTGGGTGTAGAAACGCATGTGATTGAGTTTGCTCCGGTACTTATGGCTGAGCAGCTTGATCTTCAGGGTGGACAGCAACTTCGCAATAAGATCGAACGTATGGGTGTTCAGGTTCATACCAGCAAGAACACACAGGAAATTGTGGCGGAAGGCGTAACGGCTCGCAACACGATGAGATTTGCTGATGGTACTGACCTTGAAGTCGACTTCATTGTCTTCTCAACCGGTATCCGTCCACAGGACAAATTGGCCCGTCAGGCAGAGCTGGATATTGCTCCTCGCGGTGGTATTGCCGTTAACAACAACTGTCAGACTTCTGATGAGAACATTTACGCTATCGGTGAGTGTGCATCCTGGAATGAAACTTTCTTTGGCCTTGTTGCTCCAGGCTACAAAATGGCCCAGGTTGCGGTTGACCACCTTGTAGGTAACGACAACAGCTTTGAAGGCGCAGACATGAGTGCCAAGCTTAAACTGCTTGGCGTTAAAGTAGGTAGTATCGGTGATGCAAATGGCTGTACACCTAATTGCAAAAGCTACGTTTACCTGAACGAAGATGAAGAAGTCTATAAGCGTCTGATCGTTTCTGAAGATGGCAAAAAACTGCTTGGTGCCGTTCTGGTTGGTGATACTTCCGATTACGGAAACCTTCTTCAGCTCAAACTGAACGACATTGATCTGCCTGAAAAGCCGGACACTCTAATTCTTCCTGCTCATGCGGGGGCTGAAAAGCCGGCGCTGGGTGCCGACTCACTTCCTGAAAGCGCAGTTATCTGTTCATGTTTTGATGTGACCAAAGGCAAGATCGCTCAGGCTGTTGCGGACGGTCATCATACGCTTGCCGACGTTAAAGCGGTTACCAATGCAGGTACAGGTTGTGGCGGTTGTATCCCTCTGGTTACCGACGTTTTGAATGCAGAACTGTCTAAAGCGGGTATCGAAGTCAACAACCACATTTGTGAGCACTTTGAATACTCACGTCAGGAATTGTTCCACCTAATCCGTATCGAAGGTATCAAGACATTTGATGCACTTCTTGAGAAGTACGGGAAAGGGTACGGCTGTGAAGTGTGTAAGCCCGCAGTAGGCTCTATTCTGGCTTCTTGCTGGGGTGAACATATCCTGAAACCGGAACTGGTTTCTCTGCACGATACCAACGACAACTTCCTTGGCAACATGCAAAAAGACGGTACTTATTCAGTTATCCCTCGTATGGCGGGTGGTGAAGTAACACCTCAGGCACTGGCTGTGCTAGCAAGTGTTGCGCAGGAATACAACCTGTACACCAAGGTAACCGGTGCTCAGCGTATTGGCTTGTTTGGCGCACAAAAAGATGATCTTCCGGCTATCTGGAGCAAGTTGATTGATGCAGGTTACGAAACTGGCCAAGCATACGGTAAGTCCCTGCGTATGGTGAAAACCTGTGTTGGTAGCACCTGGTGTCGCTACGGTGTTCAGGACAGTGTTGGTCTGGGTGTTGAGCTTGAAAACCGCTACAAAGGCATTCGAGCTCCTCATAAGATGAAGTTTGGTGTATCTGGCTGTACCCGTGAATGTGCCGAAGCACAGGGTAAAGACCTGGGTATCATTGCTACCGACGCGGGCTGGAACATGTACGTTTGTGGTAACGGTGGTATGAAGCCGCGTCATGCCGATCTGCTCGCGTCTGATCTGGATAAAGAGACGCTCATCAAATATGTAGACCGTTTTATGATGTTCTACGTTCGTACCGCAGACAAGTTACAGCGTACTTCGGTATGGATGGAAAACCTTGAAGGTGGTGTCGACTATCTTCGCGAAGTCATTGTTGATGACAAGCTTGGTATCAATGAGCAGCTTGAAGCAGATGTTCAGAAGCTGGTGGAAAACTTCAGCTGTGAGTGGAAAGAAACAGTGAATGATGAATCGCAGCTTAAGCGCTTCTCACACTTTGTTAACTCAGAAGAGCGCGACAACAACGTCATGTTTGTTCAGGCTCGTGAGCAGCACCGCCCGGCTACATTTACCGAAAAACACCCTGAAGCGAAAGGTGACATCCTACATGTCTCTCTTGGCAACAGCGCATCTACAGAAGAGGAAATGGCATGAGTAACTGGACAACAATCTGTCAGCTAGACGACATCATTCCCGGCACTGGTGTATGTGCTTTGGTAGACGGTGAGCAGGTAGCTATCTTCCGCCCAAGAGCGAACGATGAAGTTTTTGCGATCAGTAACATGGATCCGTTCTTTCAGGCGAACGTGCTTTCTCGTGGCCTTACAGTTGAACACAAAGGTGAGCTTTGGGTTGCCAGTCCTCTTAAAAAGCAGCGCTTTAATCTAAAGACAGGTGCATGCATGGAAGATGAGCAGTTCAACATAAAAGCTTACGAAGTACGTACAGTTGACGGTCAGGTAGAAATAGCAGCCTAAGCAATAAATCTAGGGAACTCCCTTAATGGAATGAGGGAGTCAAAGATTGCATAGCAAAAGGCTTTCAGATAACTCTCCGATTTGTGTGGAAGCTTTTGACTATTCATTCTTATCTTTTAATTTTTAACTTTTGAATAGGGACTTAAGATGTCGGATCTAAAACCTGTAGAATTTGTACAAACCATGATAGATGTTGGTGAAGCGAAGGTGAAAACCAGCACACGTGACCTTCTGCTGCGTGGCACCATGGCGGGTGTTATTCTTTCGCTAGCTGTAGTGGTTGCTATCACGACCATCGTTCAAACGGGCATGGGCATTGTTGGTGCATTAGTATTCCCGGTTGGTTTTTGTATTCTGAGCCTGATGGGCTACGACCTGGTAACGGGTGTATTTGGTCTTGCTCCACTGGCTAAGTTTGATAACCGTCCGGGTATCACCTGGAGTCGTATCCTGCGCTGTTGGGGACTTGTTGGTCTGGGTAACCTGATTGGTTCACTGATTGTTGCTTTCCTTATCGCACTATCTCTAACTAAAAACTTTACTATCGACCCTAACGCGGTTGCTCAGAAAATCATTGCTGTAGCGACTGCCCGTACGGTTGGATTTGAGACTCTTGGCACTGATGGTTGGATTACCTGTTTTGTGCGCGGCATCTTCTGTAACCTTATGGTTTGCCTTGGTGTAATCGGCAACATGACAGCTCGCACTGTTGCTGGAAAAATTGCTGCAATGTGGTTACCTATCTTCACATTTTTTGCACTAGTGTTCGAACACACGGTAGTAAACATGTTCCTGTTCCCACTTGGCATGATGCTGGGTGCGGACTTTGGTATCGCAACATGGCTGAACTTCAACCTTGTTCCTACTATTCTAGGTAACATCGTAGGCGGTTTGGTATGTACTTGTATCCCGCTATACATGACGCACGCTAAGACGGCACCGTCTATTGACGCTAAGCAAGATCAGAAAGTAACAGCAGAGCCTGCATTTAACGCTCGTTAATTCTTCTGACAAATTGTCTATGCTTACAGGGAGCCCGATTTTATCTGGCTCCCTTTTGTTTACTTTATCTATTTGGTTGATTGCAATATGAAAGAAGTATCTTCACACCAAAGCTCGAATGGATTTGTTTCTCTGGTTGGTGCCGGACCGGGTGATCCGGATTTACTGACAGTAAAAGGTCACCGGGTCATTCAGCAAGCTGACGTGGTGGTTTACGATCGTCTTGTTTCCCCTGAAATTCTCGCTCTGGCAAAGGACGGAGCGGAAATGCTTTATGTGGGTAAGAAGCTGGATTTTCACTGTGTGCCACAGCATGACATTAATCAGCTACTGGTTGATAAAGCGCAAGAAGGAAAGCGAGTTGTCCGGTTAAAAGGGGGCGATCCTTTTATATTCGGCCGTGGTGGAGAAGAGATTGAAACGCTGGCGGAAAATGGTGTTAAGTACGAAATTGTTCCGGGAATAACCGCTGCCGCAGGCGCAACCGCTTATGCTGGGATCCCGCTTACCCACAGAGACCACGCACAGGGTGTACAATTTGTCACAGGTCATATCCAGAAAGACGGGCAAGAGATCAATTGGCAGGCATTGGCGCAGTCTAATCAGACACTGGTGTTTTATATGGGTTTGAAACAGAGTGGCTATATCTCTTCTAAGTTGATCGAACATGGTTTGGAAGAGGAGAGCATGTGCGCTGTGATAGAAAAGGGAACCACATCTTCGCAAAGGGTTCATACCTGTCACCTTGTCTCGCTAGGAGAAACCGCCGCAAAAGCAGAAAGTCCGGCGCTTATTGTGGTTGGCTCAGTCACTTCACTGCATGAAAAGCTACACTGGTTTAAACCAGAAGAGATGTAAGTTTCGCGCAGATAGCTAAACCAAAGACAGCTAAAGATAGAATAAAGATAGAAAAAGGCCACATCACCCGATAATTGATGTGGCCTTTTTAATAGGATTTGCAGTAACTTGAGTTTCTATTTCCTTAAAAGAAGGTTAGATACCCAGAGCCTGACCACCACCGATCTGAACAGTTTCAGCAGTCATGAATGAAGCATCTTTGCTTACAAGGAATGCGATAACTGAAGCTACTTCTTCTGGCTGACCAAGGCGGCCAAGCATGATGCTGTTTGCCCACGAAGCAAAGACTTCTGGCTTAGTTTCTTTGATCTGCTTGTGGAATGGCGTATCGATAGTACCTGGAGATACACAGTTAACACGGATACCCGCAGGAGCAAGTTCTTTAGCAAGAGCGCGAGTCAGAGTATGAACCGCTGCTTTAGAAGTGCCATAGATACCTGCACCTGGACCACCTGCATTCCATGCTGCGTTAGAAGTAAAGTTAATGATAGACGCGTTGTCAGATTTCTTAAGGAAAGGAATTGCAGCGCGAGATACAAAGAATGCGCTATCAAGATTAAGAGCCATTACTTTATGGAAGAACTCCGTTGTCATTTCTTCGATTGAGCTACGGCCACCAAGACCACCGGCGTTGTTAACAACAACATCGATCTTACCAAACTTGTTACCGATAGTCGTTACGTTTTCTGTTACCGCGTTCTCATCAGTAACGTCAAAACCATAGTATTCAGCTTCTATACCAGCTTCGTTTAGCTCAGCAACGCGAGCCGCACCGTGTGCATCTTCGATACCATTAAGGATAACAGTGTAACCATCCTGACCCAGACGTTTCGCGACCTGGAAACCAATACCACCAGTTGCACCGGTGATTAATGCGATTTTATTAGACATATCTGTACTCTTCTTGTGAGTTGACCGTTCGTGCAAACAGAGTCATTAATGCTAACGAGTTGCCTGCTTTAGCAGAACTCTGCATGGCTCGGGGAACATATGGGTAGAATATCAAAAACAACCTTAAATGCAATATTGTATTACAAGTAAATCGTAAGATCTGAGACAGAGATGATCGAAGCGGGTTACACGATTTGTATTAATATGAGATTAAGAAACTGGTTTTATAACAAAGTCGTGCCTGAAAATAAAAATCATATAAATTTATAATTTAGCTCAGTTTGATCTATGTTCTGCTTGCAATTTAGTGATCACATTCATAATAACCAATTGTATTAGTAGCTAGAATTGAGTATCAAATTCACATGGACATGAAACTAAAAAATGAAAAAGGTCAGCTTCAAAGCCAAATTGCTCGCGTTGGTTGTTTTAATAATATTCTCAACAATTCTTACCTCTTTTTTAAGTGCAAACTATTTTATTAGTAGTTACATCTCTGAGAGTGATACCAAAACGATAACGACCAAAGTCGGCATGGTTAAGAAGTTGCTTGAAACCGCTATCGCAAGCGATGTTAAAGTTGCTGAATCTTCAAATTTTAGTATCAATGAATTACAGCAAACAATAGATAAGACAGGCTTTGCTGATGTAGTAAAAGTCACTTACGGTGTTGCTGTGACTAAAGAAGGCATTCTGGACAATAAAGCGGAAGCTGCGCCTTATCTGGAACTGGTAAAGCAATCTGCTGGTAAGACAACCGTCAGTGATGTCTATTTCGACAACGGGAAACCGATGATTTCTATTGTTGTCGCTGCTGATGAGAATGCAGGTAACATATTTTATATCGACCTTAGCCTTGGTGAACATATACTCGCGGATGCATCCGGAGAAGGCAGTTATTTCGAACTGATTGATGAAAAAAACACGGTTGTATTTAGTAATAAAACAGATGGTAATTTAACACCTATTTCCCAGCCTATCAGTTTTGGTGGTAAAGAGTGGAACCTTACTGGTTATGTTGACCTGGATTACATTCAGGCTAATACAGACCGACTCAATGGCGCAATCACCATCGCGCTTCTCATCGCTGCTGCCATTATTATTCCTATCAGTGTAGTACTAATTAATATCGCGTTTAAACCAATCGTGAGCCTTCGTGAGTTAATTACTGAGTTGGCCAGTGGTAGTGGCGACTTAACCCGTCGTCTTGATGTTTATACCAAAGATGATCTTGGTCAGATTGCAGAAGGCATCAACCAGTTTATTGCTAACCTTCAGTCGATGATGAAAGAAGTTTCTTCTTCCAGCCAAAGTATTAGCTCTGAGATTACTCAGCTAGAAGCTCAGGCTAGCTCAAATCAGGATTTGCTCAGTGCACACAGTGCAGAAATGGATATGGCCGTTACCTCGGTGACCGAGATGAGCTCAACAGCAGACTCTGTCGCACAAAGTGCAGCAGAAGCAGCTAAATATACTCAAACCACTAGCGAGCAGGCGGGCGCGTCTAAGCAAGCGGTACAACACGCGATGAGCAGCGTTACTGAACTGATGGTTGAAGTTGATAACATGTCGAACTCTGTTATTGAAAGAAGAGCCGATGCAGAAGAGATTCACTCTGTATTGGGTGTTATTGGTGAAATTGCAGAACAGACTAACTTGCTGGCTCTTAATGCGGCCATTGAAGCAGCGCGGGCAGGGGAGCAGGGTCGAGGGTTTGCTGTCGTGGCTGACGAAGTGCGGGCACTGGCTTCACGTACTCGAAGCAGTACTGACGAGATTGGTTCCATGCTCGATAAGCTTAAGTTTGGCAACGAAGATTTGGTTAATCGAATGGAAACAACCAAGCAGAGTTGTCAGCAAACAGTGGATACAACATCAGATGTTATGAACTCACTGGACACCGTTACTTCTTCAGTGATGGAGATTAACGATCTTGCTGCTCAGATAGCGACATCTGCAGAAGAACAAAGCTCGGTATCGGAAGAGATAAACCGAAACATGAGCGCGATTCGCGAGATGATTGATACGCTGAACAGTAATGGTCAGTCTACCGTAGAGAGTACTCATCAGTTAACTGGCACCAACGACCAGCTGGTTGATATCGTAGGTAAGTTTAAGATCTAACAATCAAACGTAAAATAGGCGACCATTGCGGTCGCCTTAAACAATCTAGATTGCCCCTTCATTATCAAAATAGTTTAGCAAGGGGGATACCAGTTGCTCGTCGCCCGATCTCCAAAATGCCTGAATTGGGCTGACAAACCCTTCCTGTCCTAGTTTAGTTTTGACCTCTTTTACATCATTCCAGCTGTCTGCGTGCATATGTGTGGGAAGAAATGCCCAGCCTCTTCCCTTTTCCAATGTGTACCTAAAGATTTCCTCATCATTAATAATTTTATTATTTGGAGTGAAAATATACCTGACATCCTTTGCTTTATTTGTATAGGCGCGTGGTAAAAGCTGAGTATGTTTTAACAGTTTACTCATATCAACTGAATCTGAACCAAAAAAGTTTTTAAGTGCGTAAAACCTATATTCCATAGAACCAATCATTTTCCAGTCGAAATCACCAGGAATTTCGTCACCTTCATCAGGTGTAATTATTAGGTCTACAACTTGATTATCTAGGAAGTCTCGGGAGTAATTACCACTCAATAAAATAAACTCGACATCTATATTTTGCGTATGGCAGTAATCAGTAAGGTCTAGGATTATTTTTTTCGGGACAACACAGTCATAAGCTACTCTGATTATTCGTTTATCTGCACTTGGCTTATTTTTTTCGACGGTATTCTGCCAAACACCTATCTGGCTGAGAAGCAATGCAGATGGGCTGTATATGTCGTTTCCATAAGGTGTTATTTGCATCTGTCGAGATGTTCTATCAAATAACTTGTGACCAAGTTCATCTTCTAAAGAATCGATGTGTTCAGACACTGTAGCTCTATTTTTGCCGATCTGTTTTGCAGCGAGTGAAATATTTAAACACTGTGCAACATGAACAAAAGAAATCAGTTGGTTATAGTTAAAGTCTTTCATGTTTAAATTCATCTTATTATGTATTGATTCTCAGTTGGCCTTTAGTGTTGGAAAAGCCTATGGCTGGTGATTTCTACCATCTGAGAAATTAAGATATAAATTCAACATCAGAATCATATCCAATGCAATCATTTATGTGAGACATTAATCATGGATAAAATAATAGCTAAGAAAAACGATGTTGAATTAGAAGACCACTCCCGTCGAAATTTCTTTAAATTAAGCATGGGAACTGCGGTGGGTGCTGCAGCAATTACTGGCTTTGCTCATGCTGACGCTAAAACTAGCGACATTAAAGGAGTTATGCATGGGGATTTTCCGGTTCCTATAGACCCTGATGTGTTGAAGCCTATGCCTCAGGAAAACTCTGTGTGGACTTTTGTTTCCAATAAGTCATTGGGAGATAAATATCCGGAGAGGAACCAAAATTTTGCTGGTGGCTGGAGCTTCCACGATAACCATCTGAATCCGTTTGTTGCGATGGATAACGCTAAACCTGGGATGCGTCATCTCGATTTAGCCTTAGAAGGCTCTGCTTGGATAATGAACCAATACTTGGCTCCGGGAGCCACGGAAATGGACTTCAATAAAGGTGTATACACCTGGAATCAAGAGCATGTTTCTCCTGAAAAGTGGCAGTTTGATAGTGGTGAAGACGCGAACTTGAGTATCAAATCTGCAGCAAGGCTCATGGGAGCGGTGCGCTGTGGCATTACAAAAAACAAAAAGGTATGGAACTGGGACCCTCTATACCATTACGAGGAAGACAGAGAAGTTTCCTGGGATGAATTCCCATTCGATCCTAAAAGCGTGATTGTAATACTTGTCGATGAAGACTACGAAGCGGTATCCACTGCACCATCCTTTATCTCTAGTGCTGCTTTCGCATTGGCATACGGAAAAATGGCCACGGTTGCGGGCACCATGGCGAACTTTATTAGGGGGCTGGGATACCAAGCGGTTGCCTCTGGCAATGATCTAGGTAACAACGTGGCATACGCTATTGAAGCAGGCCTTGGTGAGGCCGCAAGAAATGGCACCATTATGGCCCCTCGGTTTGGGCCGCGCGTTCGTATAGCAAAAATCTACACAGATATGGAACTCCCGGAAGATGGTTACGATAAACCAAGATCGTTTGGCATCATGGAGTTTTGTCAACGGTGCAAATTATGTGCAGAAAAATGCCCTTCACAAGCAATCAGTATGGACGATGAACCGGGTTGGGGGCCTACTTATGAAAATGGTGAAGACCCACTCTATTCGTGGCACCACCAACGTGGTGTAAAAAAGTTCTATAACGATGCGAAGAAGTGCTACAAGTACTGGGTTGATGGCGGGAATGATTGTGGTGCTTGTATCACTGCGTGTCCGTGGAACAAACCTGACTTTTGGCATCATAGATTGATTGATGCGTCCAATGTATATACCGGTGGCCCAATCCATAGCTTTATGAAAGTTATGGATGAGCTATTTGGCTACGGCGATATTTTTGATGAACAAGCTGTTCTCAATTTCTGGAAAACTGGTTCGGATATAGATGTGTAGAGGAGATGAAAAGATGATGGGACTTATGTGGTATCTGTTAGGTATGTTTACTGTTGCTTCATTTGTGGGCTATAGAAAAATTTCCGGTCTGTATCGACTCAATATCATTGCAATACTTGGTCTAATGACTTCGGCAGCAGGCATATGGTTTTGTGTTGCGTGGTCCTGGGCTTCGTTTGCTGAGCGAGAACCGCAATCTGGAGCTATGGGATTGATAATGTTCGGACTAACTTCCGTGGCTATTTTTGCAATTACTTGGCGAACTCAGATAGCACCAAACAAGCTGGTTCAAAAATAGCGAAACTTTAACGGAGCACAACGAATAAGGATCCCGCTCACAACCGGAAGGCAAGGATGCACTAGTTAATAATGTAGCAGGAGTTACTTTGATGTCAGACCAGATTCAAAATACGAAATTAAGTGATGCACAGGAGAACTATCTGAAAGCTTTGAACATTATTAAAAGCGAAGATACCGATGCTGATTCAGCTATTTCATACCTGTCTAAAGCAGCTAATCATGGGTTGAGAGAGGCACAGTATCAGCTGGGTGTTATCTACTTTAAAGGGCAGTATGTGCGAAAAAATCAGGATGTTGCTCTAGAATGGTTTGAAAAGTCTGCCGCCGTAAACTATATACCTGCGCAGTTTGCATTAGCAACACTATATACTCAGGCAGAAAAATATCAGCAAGCGCTCGTATATTTAGAAATACTAGCGAAGGATGATGTTCCTGAGGCCCAAACAAACCTTGCCGATTTTTACTTATGTTCGAAAGGCGTAGATAAAGATATAAAAAAGGCAGTACTACTGCTTACTCAAGCTGCCAATAACAATGATAGATTAGCCCAATATAGGTTGGGCTTGCTCTATTATCAGGGAGTAGACGTACCTACAGACTATATAAAAGCAAGAAAGTACATAGTGTTAGCTATGGAGCAACATTACCTGCCAGCATATTTTGTTATGGGTGCAATGCTTGAACATGGCTACGGTATCAAAAAAGATGTTACTAAAGCTTACTCTCTTTACTACTACTGCCAGTCCTATGGAATGCTAGAGCTTTCAGAGTTATTGGAAGATATTTTAAATGACCATGACGCGATCGAGCAGCAGCACATCCAGCTCAAATCACAGGAGTACTATAGATATGAACCTGCCCCTGAGTAATCGTTGGATGGGTGAAGTAGATTTCGCCCCATTGCTTAGCGAAAAAATCATGAGTTTCGATATATGGGGAGGGATCAGTTCAGCAGAAAGACTCAGAGGTAACTTTAAGGGGAATGATTTCAAATATATGACCCTTATGTACTCTACTTATTCCGTATCAATCGAAGACGTACGTAAAGAGCCACCCGCATTCTTAAACCAGAGCGATAGCAATGTTGAAAGGGTTTTATCAGCGTCAGTACCAATTGTTCATAAAAGTTCTTTGATTGATAGAACTCAGGTGGCAATGTTAAACCAGTTTTTTCGAAAGTTTGGCATAGCTGAAGGAAATGTATGGACGATCCTTGTTCCTGTTAATGAGAGTCTGGAAAGTAGATGGAAAGCGACAGTTTGCTTTGATATAGAGCCTGATGTTGAAAGCAATCCAACAACTTTTATAGAAAGGCACAAGGAAGAGCTATGTTTAATCAGTGACAATATCTATAAAATGTGGCGATTATTCGATGGTGGGAACTTTAATTTATACAAAGCCAGAGGGACTTTTTGCTCAAAAGCTATAGAGATAGCAACCATGCTTGCGGATGGCTATTCAACGAAAGCAATGGCTGAGAAACTAGAGATGACAAACTCCGGTATTGAATATCATATTGAGTCCATGAGGTATATATTAGGCGCTAAAAACCGTGGAAATCTGGTCGCAGAGTTGTTTCGGAAGGGTATCATTACTTGAATTAACCTGGATTCAAATCGCTGGTCCAAACAGATTGTACCGTTGGGTAGATTTCATTACCCCTAGAGCTACATATTCATAAGGCTTGCTCTCGTTCCCGTGTAGGAGTGAAGCGGGAACGAGCGCAGTACGTTTTGATAGCGTGCTGGATATGTAAATTATTAATCTGGCACAGAACTTTGAATACCCTCGCTAACGTTAATTTGAGTGAAAAAAGTTTATCAAGCCTCTGTCATTTCATTGCGCGTAATAATTTCATTTTGAACACTTTCACACAACTCAACAAAGAAAGCGCTATAACCAGCAACCCTCACAATTAAATCTCGATATTGTTCTGGATTCTTTTGTGCGTCAATGAGCGTCTCGTTGGTGACGCAGTTAAATTGCATTTGCCCGTTGCCAAGCTGTGATGCAGTTCGAATCACATTGGCGAGTGCAGCTTTACCTTCTTTATTCGACAATAAGTTGGGGGAAATTTTAAAGTTGTGCGCCATTCCTAAACTCATTGATTCTACATTAAGTTTTGATACGGATTTAACCACAGCAGTGATGCCATTAACGTCATAGCCTTGATTTGGGCTCATTCCATCAGATAAGCAAGTATTTGCCTCTCTGCCATCAGGTGTTGCTCCTATCATTTCTCCCAGTGGCGTATTAAATGACTGTGAAAGGGTGCCATGAATATGATGCGCAAAAAGAGAATCATGTGCGTTCATTTTTGCTTCTGTATAATCAAGAATATCTGCTGTTATTTGATCCACCTGATCGATATCGTTGCCAAATTTGCTCGCGTTCTGGCAATCCAGGCGAACTCGTTCATAACCTTGCCAGTCACTATTTAGTGCTGTCTTTATTTCATCAAGCGTATATTCTTGCTTATCATAGACCAGCTCTTTGATGGCATTGACAGAGTCTGCATAAGTAGCAAGCCCCGCAAAAATAGTTCCAGGTCCAGCGTATAACTTAGCACCGCCATTGGTGACATCTAATCCTGACTCAATACAACCTTCAATAAATAGCGACATGTACGGTGTGGGATTATGTTTTCTGAATTCATCTTGAATAAGGTTGGTTGCTATGCAGTTATTATCGATGACGAAATCCAGCCGCTCTTTTAACGCAGAATCAAACTTTTCAAAGGTATCTAACTCAGCGAGTTTGACGTCATTAAACCAAACTTTATCTGTTGAGTATGAATTTAACTTCCCATTGTTAAATAACAGCTCTAGCGACATGGGATATTGAGTAAAGCCGCCTGCTGTCCATTGATGCATTTGCCCTGAAATCTGAGGCTCTACACAACCCATCAAGCTATAATCTCTCGCTTGTTGAATAGTTGCTCCCTTAGCAAGCATCATTTTGATATGCGCATCATCAAAATGTACTGCCGGCATACCCGCACCAGCATTAATAACGTCAACTATCTTCGCTAAGTATTCAGGTGGTGATTGATTATGCACACGACAGGCAAGAGTTGGTTGATACAACTTAACGTCCGCTACTACATCCATGATGACATAAGTTAGTTCATTGACTCCGTCTTCGTTATCCGCTTTAGCACCACCCACGGTCATGTTTATATAAGGCATATAACCGGCAAAATAAGTT
This sequence comes from Vibrio iocasae, assembly GCF_042245395.1. Lineage (NCBI taxonomy): Bacteria > Pseudomonadati > Pseudomonadota > Gammaproteobacteria > Vibrionales > Vibrionaceae > Vibrio > Vibrio iocasae. Next base: position 545,281 of record NZ_CP145310.1, read on the forward strand.
GCCGTGGCACCCGGTGTATACCAGATCATTTCAGAGCACTTGATCATGAAACAGGAAAATAACTCCTTCGCTTGTTCAGTAGTTAATACTCCGGCATCAATATCATGGCGATAAAATGGATACAGGTATTGGTCGATTCTACCTAGCGATGTACTGCATTGATTTTCTTCTAGTAGAAACAAAGACTGAATTGTCCAGACGGCTTGGAGTGCTTCATGAAAACTCTTCGGAGGATGGGTTGGCACATTCCTATTTATTGCACTAATAGCGATAAGTTCATTTTTTCGTTTTTTGTCGTTCGCTTCCTCAGCTAGCGTCATTGCCTTGTCAGATACTCTTTGGGCGTATTCCATGATCCCTTGGCATACTTCCAGTGAAGCAAGATAGAAATTTTTTTTACTCTTATCCAGGTTATCCAGGCGACTTTCTTCATTCAGCTTTGTTTCTATCTCTTTTATCAGGCCTGCTACGCCTTTTTGCATTACGACTCTTGCGTAATCGGGGCTACTGTCACCGCCACCATTCATGACATGATAGGTTAAGTCGCTGATACATGCTTCAGCGCCGAACTCCCACAAACCTTCTTCTCTTAACCTTTTTTCACATTTTTCGGCTAATGAGAGCCCTTTCCATACAGGTGCAATTTTATTACGAATAGTGGCTTTATCTTCCTCAGATATCTCATAAGGGTCTTGGGCTCTGACTCCAATCTCATCGATTTCATCAACTAACCACTCCCAAGCCACATCTGGAGAAAAAGAACCAGCTCTTGGCCTGCCACAAGGATGACCAACAATGAGTTCCTGAGCTTGAATTAGAATCGGTGCCGTTTGGCAAGCTTTTCTAAAACCTTTCGCTCTAAGCATGGGTTTATCCATTTGTGGATTGTTTTCAAGTACCTCTGTAAATGCTAAAGCACGGTTTATCTGAATACTCGGTTTTTGCTGCAAATAGTTATTTTTTAAACGCTTCACTCTATCGCTTAACATATAATCTCCTTACTCCCGAATTTAACTGCCATGTGCGACAACAACGGCAACCATATTTTTGTATCTTATCTGTCGACTGCTAATGCCTGATGAGTCGAATATTAAAATTAAAGCCCTCAATAAACTGCTCAAAGTCGTTCAATTCGTTTTCTGTATATTGCGTGTCATCTGAAATGGGATAAATCATGCCAAGCTTTTCATATTTAGGTTTTCCGAAAGCATGGTATGGGAGTATTTCTATTTTCTCTATATTCCCTTTTTCAGCTAATGACATGACATAATTAAATGTTTTACCCATAGATTCGTAGGAATCGTTAACTCCTTTGATAATGGCCATTCTGATAATGATGTTCGCTCCGATATCAATGAGATATTCAAGATTTTTTTTGACCTGATTATTGTTAATTCCTAAGAGCTTTTGATGTTTTTGGGTATCGATTTCTTTGATATCAAATAGAAATAAATCTGTGTATGCAGCAAGCTTTTTGAAATTTTTAAGTGAGGTGGTACCTTGTGTTTCGATTGCAGTATGAATCTGTTGTTTTTTACATGCGTTAAGCAACTCTACGGCAAAGTCAGTTTGTAAACTTAATTCCCCGCCACCTAATGTCACACCACCATTTGACGTTATATAAAAATCGTAATCTTGCATTATGATTTTCATCAAATCGTCAACCGAGTAATCTTTTCCTACAACGTTGATGGCTCGGCCAACACATACCTTTTCACATTCACGACAACCAGTGCATTCCCTGGCATGGTCGACGATATGCTTTTTGCCATTGGGTAGTGGTAGTAATGCATGGACTCCAGTAGGGCACACATCGATACAATCTCCGCAATCTGAACACTTACTGTCGCTATACATAACTTGGTATCTAAACTCTAAGCCTTCAGGATTCGCACACCAGTCACAGCGTAAATTACACCCTTTGAAAAAGACTAATGTTCTAATGCCGTAGCCATCAAAAAGTGAGTACTTCTGTATATTAAAAATACGTCCTGTTGGTGTTATGTTTTGTTCTGAAATAACCATGCTCTCGCCCGATTGCACAAATACATAAGTACGAAGTGGATGAATCAAGACCAGTTTCAATACCACTAAAACTATTGGCTTCTTGGTTAATGACGATAGCCTTCTCCTCACGGGGAAGGTCAACAATGCAATTTAAATAGTGATATCGTTGCCTCAAAATCAAAAATAGTTGGCTTGGTAGGTAACGACCGAAGTACTAAATACTGACGCTAAAAAAGAAACGAGCTTCGAAATGGGTGAGTAGTTTGCTCCAGTACCATTTTATAGAATGGTATGGTTCTGCTATCTAGAGGTGAATCGCTCAATGTCAGGTAGATTTGAGCTGCTTTGTGATAGAGGGGTTTACGCAATTGCTCAGCCCTTAAGAGCTGAGCATGCATATATTTGGTTGTATGCTTGAGTCTATAGTTAGAATCAGCCAGTTAAACCTTGTTTCGCCAGATACTCATCGTAAGTACCGTGGAAATCCTGAATACCATCTTTAGTTATCTCTATGATACGAGTGGCGATAGAAGATACGAACTGACGGTCATGGGATACAAAGAACAGGGTGCCTTTGTAGTTCTCTAACGCAAGGTTCAGAGATTCGATAGACTCCATATCCATGTGGTTGGTTGGCTCATCCATTAGCAGGATGTTTGGTCTTTGCATGATTAGCTTACCAAACAGCATACGACCTTGCTCACCACCAGAAATCACTTTTACTGACTTCTTGATATCATTCTGTGAGAAAAGCATTCGGCCAAGAATACCGCGAACAACCTGCTCGTCTTCACCTTCGTTTTTCCACTGTCCCATCCAGTCTAGCAGGTTCATGTCCATGTCGAACTCATCGGCATGATCCTGAGCGTAGAAACCGATGTTGTTGTTTTCAGACCACTTCACCATACCGCTCATTGGTTCCATAGCACCAACAAGCGTGTTCAGGAAGGTAGACTTACCAATACCGTTCTCACCGATGATCGCGATACGCTCACCCACTTCAACCATCAGGTTAACACCATTGATGAGGATGTTTTCACCATAGCCTTGCTTCAAGCCTTCAACTTCCAGAGCGTTACGGAATAACTCTTTTTCCTGCTCGAAACGGATAAACGGAGACTGACGGCTTGATGGTTTCACCTCATCTAGCTGAATCTTATCCAACTGTTTCTGACGAGAAGTAGCCTGCTTTGCTTTAGAAGCGTTTGCTGAGAATCGGCTTACGAAGGTTTGTAGTTCAGCAATTTGAGCTTTCTTCTTCGCGTTGTCTGCATGCAGACGCTCACGAGCCTGCTCAGCTGCTGTCATGTATTCATCGTAGTTACCAGTGAACATACGAAGCTCACCGTAGTCGAGATCCGCCATGTGAGTACAAACCGAGTTCAGGAAGTGACGGTCGTGCGAGATGATAATCATGGTGCAGTTACGCGCCATCAGCGTATCTTCAAGCCACGCGATAGTATGCATGTCCAGGTTGTTGGTTGGTTCGTCGAGCAGCATGATTTCAGGCTCAGCAAACAGTACCTGAGCCAGTAGTACACGAACTTTCAGGCCAGGAGCCACTTCACTCATTAAACCAAAATGTTGCTCTTCAGGGATGCCTAGACCAAGCAATAACTCACCCGCACGAGCCTCTGCAGAGTAACCATCCATTTCAGCAAACTCTGTCTCAAGATCGCCAACACGCATACCATCTTCATCAGACATTTCTGGTAGCGAGTAGATACGGTCACGCTCTTCTTTGATAGCCCACAGTTCTTTGTGGCCCATGATCACTGTATCGACTACTGTGTACTCTTCAAAAGCGAACTGATCCTGACCTAGTTTTGCCATGCGTTCGTTAGGGTCACAAGAGACAGTACCTGCTGACGGTTCTAACTCACCACCAAGAATCTTCATAAATGTGGATTTACCACTACCGTTTGCACCAATCAGGCCGTAGCGGTTACCGTTACCAAACTTGACCGAAATGTTCTCAAATAGTGGCTTGTCGCCAAACTGCATGGTGATGTTAGCTGTCGTTAGCACTGGAGTTCCTAATTCAAATTTCTGAGCATAAAAAAACTGGCGGTTAGCCAGTTTTTAAAATTTGCGCGATAGTAACAGGTTTTGTGATTTTCATCACGTGTTGTTTGAAGTTAGTTGTTGTCTGGATTATCCAAACTCAAAACCCTGTCCTGAGGCAATGTCTGAAAGTCGTTGTCTTGCCAGCGAAATATTGTCTGCCCAGCTCTCATCCTGTGCCCACATTTCGATAACTAACGGTGCGGTATAATTTATCTCTGCCAGTGTTTTAAATATCCCTTCGAAATCTACCTGACCTTCGCCAATGACTAAATCACGGAACTGTCCTTTACAGGTGTCACTCACTTTTAGCGTATCTTTTAAGTGAATCTGAACAATATGATCCTGACTTAACTTAAGCTCAGTGCAGGTGTCGTAGTTCCATCCTGTAATGTTACCGACGTCTGGGTAGGCCATGAAATATGGCGAAGAAACTTCTCTCTTGAGTACTTCAAACTTACTCAAAGAGTTCAAATAGGGCGTATCCATGATTTCAACACCCAGCATAATACCTGCATGTTCAGCCATTTTGGCGGAATCTTTCATCCCCTGAATGAAACGAGCATGAGTTGCTTCAGTCTGCTCCTCATAATAAACATCGTAACCGGCTAACTGAATACAGCGGATTCCAAGCTTATAAGCTAGGGATATCGCTTTTTCCATGATGCGGTATGCTTCCAGTTGGGTTACCTTGTCTTCGGAGCCAAATGGAAATTTACGATGCGCGCTAAGGCACATGGACTGAAGTGGCATGGCGTGCTTTTCACACAGATCTCGTAGCTGATAGATCTCTTCATCTGTCCAATCCAGACGTGCTCTTCGTTCGTCAGATTCGTCGACAGAAATTTCTACGAAGTCGAAACCGAGCTCTTTCGCTTTAATCAGTTTCTCTTCCCATGATAGATCGTTTGGCATGGCTTTTTCGTAAAGCCCTAAACGCCTTTGTTTCGCAAAGTTGTGCATAGCGGGTGTCCTGCATGTTAGGAAAACCGTTGGAAGTTATTGCTTGAAAAGTGCCATTTCCAACTGTTTAGTGGTCTGTTGTATGCGCGCAGCCAGGTTACCTGTACCCATGGCTTCAATACGCGGTGTTAGGGTTGAAATACTGACGGCATAAGCTGGTATGCCTGAATTATCGAAGATAGGAACGGCAGTACATGAGATGCCTGCTTCGTTTTCTTCGTCATCTATGGCATAGCCACGAGACTTAACCAGAGCCAGTTCCTGTAAGAACTTATCTTTGTCAGTAATTGTATTGGCAGTGAGTTTTTCCACGATTGACTGATTTCGGATCCAGTAGTTTTCCTGCTCTTTCGGGCTTGCATAGGCAAGGAAACATTTACCAGCCGCACTGCAGTACATTTGAGAATACATACCGATAAACGTACGAGTTCTGAAAGGAGAGCTCTGAGGCTCAAACTTGCCGCGAAAGACAATTTGATCCCCTTCCCGAGAAACGAAGTTGATCGTCTCGTTCAGTTCGTTCATCAGTTTGTTAAGGTAAGGTTGAACACTACCAATAACATCTGAGTTCTGAGCAGAGTGGCCCAGGTGCAAAAGCTTTAGTGTTAATTGGTATTTCTTGTTAGACGCTGGTTGAGAGACGTATCCCATCTGCTCAAACGTAGCAAGCATCCTATGAACAGAGGTTTTGTTGATGCCTGTATCCTCTGCGATTTGTTGAAGCGCAACACCATCAGGAAACTGTCCCAGATACTCCAGAACAGACATCGCTTTAACCAATGATTTTACTTGCTCGCTCATAGTTTTACCTTACCAGTATTTCTCAAATTCATTGTGGAATGCATCTGCTGTTTGTTGACCACCCTCACTTGCTAATGCTCTTCCCGCTATGAATGCTTTAGCGTTGATATTCTTAAATAAATGAATATCTTGAGGAACAATACCACCAGTGATAGAGAGTTCAATACCTAAGTCAGAGAGCTCTTTCATAATTTTGAGATCCTCCTCAGTCCAACTGACTCCAGCTGCCTGAGCATCGCGAGAACGATGGTAAATTGCCTGTTTTACACCTGCATCCAGCCACAATTGTGCATCCTCTAAATCCCACTTACCGAACAGTTCAATTTGAACTTCGCCATTGTGTTGTTGAGCCAGCTTATTCGCAGAGCGTATGGTTTCGATATGAGCACCGGCACCAACGGTTATCCAGTTGGTTCCCGCTTCGAATGCCATACCTGTAAGAATATCTCCGGCATCCAGGATCTTCATGTCACAGACAATAATATGATTCGGGTATTTTTTGCGTAGAGTACGCACCGCATTCAAGCCTTCAGCAAAAGCCAGAATGGTCCCGACTTCCAGAATATCAACTTTGTCAGCGATAATTTCTGCTGCTCTTAACGCGCTGTCTAAATCTTTCGCATCAAGTGCGATTTGTAAAAGAGGTTTTGTCATTTAAATAGCCTCAAATTGCTTAATCATTTCTACAAAGTTCAGGTAACGTTGGTACTTAGCTTTGTATTTTTCAAAATATTCCGGATTGGGCTGAATGGTGGTTACGTCTGGTGTAATTGCTTCTATCGCTTCCGTCACTGAACCAAATTCATTTGCACCCACCATGGAAACGAGCGCTGCGCCTAGTGAGCCTGTCTCTTCAATGTTTGGTATTTCTAGCGTCATACCGGACATATCAGCCAACATCTGCATCCATGTGTTTGATTGGGTGGTGCCACCTGTCACCCTTAAGGTTTTTGCATCAGGAAAACGCTGCATCATTCTTTGCAGGTGTACGTTGTGGCAGAAAAGGATGCCTTCCCAAATAGCCTGAATGATGTGTCCTTTGGTATGGTGTGCCTGTAATCCGTATAGTCCGGACTTGAGCCCTAGTCCTGCATTGGAACCATATAGGAAAGGAACGAAAAACAGGTCTGTCGAAACAGGTTCCAGCTCTTTAACTAATGCTTCGTTGGCTGGGTGATCAAGCTTTCCGTTGTCCCCCAGGTAAGGTGAGAACCATTCGTAATTGCTGGCTGAAGTCGGGCTTGCTTCGTGAATAATGTACTCTCCAGGCACTGCATAGTGGCCATAGACAAAGTTATGCCCCTGAGTTTGAGTAATTTCTCTGGTGATTCCGGATGTCACAGACCAGGTGCCCATGACGGCATTGAGTTTCTTTTCTGAGGCATCGATTCCAGAGCAGATCGCGGTAGAGACCACATCAAAAAGTCCGCCAAAGACAGGAGTGCCTTCTGCCAGTCCTGTCGCTTCTGCCATTTCCTGAGTAACAGAGCCCGCTTGTTCCGTAGGGTAGATTAGGGGAGGAAGGGCGTGGAAAACCTCTTCGATATCAAAAAGTTTTAGCAATTCGATATCATATTCACCAGTTTGAGCGTTGAAGAAGTTGCTTTCAGACATATTGGTGATCTCAGCAGCAATATGTCCTGTCAGGCAGTAGCGGATGTAATCATGAGACATCATGATGGAGCCGATGTTTTTGTATGTTTCCGGCTCATTGTCTTTAAGCCAGCGAACTATAGATACCGGATGGCCTGTCCACAACGTTTGTAACGTCAGGGGGTAAATCTTTTCAGGAAACTTATCAGCCTGCCACTGTTTTACAATTTCTATTGAGCGGGAATCGGATGACACGATGCCATTTCTAAGTGGTACACCTTGTTTGTCCAGAAGGTAGGCACCTTTGCCCTGAGCAGAGATGCTGATGCCTTTTATGAGGCTTGGATCAATATGGCTTTGTTTCAGAACGCCTTTAATGACATCTTTTGTATCCATCCAGAGCGCATCAAGGTCTCTTTCAACCCAACCTTTCTGAACGTTAACCACATCCGCATTCTTTCTGAAAATGGCGATTTCCTGACCTTTAGCATCGAACAAACCTGCTTTCATAAAGGTGCCGCCAGAGTCTATGCCCAGATAATAATTCATATTTAAGCCACCAAAAGGTCGTTGTGAATTTTTACAACCAGCTTTCTTACCTCTGAAACCTCGTTATCTTTGATATTGGTGAAATGAACGGTGTTAGGGGTAAACAGATAGAAGCGATCAGGTTGTGCTGTGAGGTAGTGGATTTGCATGCCATCACGTTTGTAATACTGAAGGTCTCTTTGCTCCAGATATTCACCATCGTTTTCAAACTCACCTTCGTCCAGGCACCAAGCCATTTTCTCTGTGCCGGATAGCACAATCTGAAGGTCAGAGTGATGGTGATGAATCTCTGGCTTAAAATTGGCCTCTTGTTCAGTCTGATATTCAAGAATGACAAACCATGCTTTATTACTGTCCAAAAAAGGCAGTTCGTGACGGCCTGTAGGTAATTTATCAAGCTCTTGTTGGTTTAAATATTCAAGAATATTGGTTACCACCGAAGGATAATATTTATGTTCGATGGTTTTGTTTATTTTTCCGACTAGCATAAGCATACTCAAACTTGAAAACTGTATTCCGGTGACGATGGGGTGATTATTTATTTTGACCGTAATAAGCATTTTCACCGTGCTTTCGGTTGTAATGCTTATCTGATAGCTCTTTCTGAATATTGATGCCTGTATTCAGAGAACGTGTACCGATTGCCATCGTGGCAACTTCTTCTAAAACAACGGCATTATGGACTGCGTCGGTTGCATTTTTGCCCCACGAAAACGGAGCGTGGCCACTGACGATTGCACTTGGTACGGCCTTTGGACTTAGCGCTCTGCGAGCAAACTCTTCAACAATCACCAGTCCCGTATTCTTTTCGTAATCACCTTCAATCTCTTCAGGTGTTAACTGTCGTGTGCAGGGGATATCACCATAAAAGTAATCGGCATGAGTGGTGCCAAGGGCAGGGATATCAAGGCCGGCTTGTGCCCAGATGGTAGCCTGACGTGAGTGCGTGTGCACAACACCGCCAATATCGTCGAAGGCTTTGTATAACTCGATATGAGTTTTTGTATCACTGGATGGATTGAGTTTTCCTTCAATAATATTACCGTCAAGATCAACGACCACGATGTCATCCACTTGCATGTCGTCATATTCCACACCGGATGGTTTGATAGCAATAACGTTATTTTCGCGGTCAATTTCGCTTACATTCCCCCAGGTAAAAGTGACCAATCCATATTTAGGTAACTGTAGGTTAGCTTTTAAAACTCTTTCTTTTAATTCCTGATACATAATACTAGCCTTATCAACTATTAATTAGTTAACTGCTTCAAATAAAGTTAGGGGGATTATTCGTCTGGTACGTGCATACCAGACGAATAAGGGACTACAAGGTAACAATCAGAGAGCGATTATTTTGATGCTAGCTGAATTTTCTTAATCATAGCGTCACCGTTTTTCTCGATGAATGCGTTCCATACTGGCTTAACCATGTTCTGGAATGCTGCGCCATCAACGTCGCGGTTTACAGTCATACCGCTTGCTTCAAGCTCTGCAATCATCTTGTCTTCTTTTGCGATGCTTAGTTCACGCTGCATTTTCACAGCTTCTGCCGCTACTTCAGTAATCACTTTCTGCTCTTCTGCACTTAGCTTGTTGAACTTCTTAAGGTTCATAGTAAGGATAAGAGGAGAGTACGCGTGCTGAGTCATGCTCAGGTACTTCTGTACTTCGTAGAATTTGAATGACAGTGTTACACCAATAGGGTGGTCCTGCGCATCAACAACGCCCGTTTCCAGAGCAGTGTATAGCTCCGCTACAGGGATCTGCTGTGGGTTTGCATCCAACTCGTTAAACATGTCATTCAGAGCTTTTGAGCTGTTTACACGCATGCGTAGTCCAGGTACATCATTAGGATTACGAATAGGGCCACGGTTGTTTGTCATGTTACGGTAGCCATTTTCTGGGAAGCCAAGGCCTTTAACACCCACACCTTCCATCTGCTTCATCACTTCCTGACCTGGTTCGCCATCCAGTACTTTGTACGCGACGTCACGAGTAGGGAACATAAATGGCAGTGTGAACGCTGCTGATTCAGGCAGTAGGCCAGAGTAGTTGTTTAAACCAACCATAGAGATATCGATGATGCCAGAGCGAGTACCGTCGATCATCTGCTTGTCGTTACCAAGCTGACCTTGAGGGAAAATCGCTACCTTCAGATCACTACGCGCTTCCACTTCTTTTTTGAAGTATAGAGACATATCTTGCTGAAGATCTGACTCAGGTGCTGCGTGAGCAAGTCTCAATGTTGCTGCTGACGCATAAGTAGTGCAAAGCGATAATACTGAAGCGATTCCTACAACTTTTAATAATGATTTCATCTTTTGTTTCTCCATGGATTTAACCAATAACAAGGGACATTGGAACGGTAATAATGCTTGGGAATATGACGAACAGTGCCAGTAACACGATGTATGCGCCAATAAACGGAAGTACACCTTTAACAGAGGTAGACATAGGGACTTTCGCTACGCCACAAACTACGTTTAACACGGTTCCTACAGGGGGTGTAATCAGACCAATCGAGCAGTTAATGACGAACATCAGTCCGAAGTAAACCGGGTCGATACCAGCCATTTTGATTACAGGCATAAGCAGTGGAACTAAGATTAGAATTGTTGGACTTAAATCCATTACCATGCCGACACACAGAACAAGTACCATGATTACCGCCATTAACAACCTAGGGCTATCAACGAGTGGACCAAGTAGTTCTGCAAGTTGCTGAGGAAGCTGAGCGACGGTGATCAACCAGGCGGCGACCATTGCACAACCTACAAGGAACATAACCATAGAGGTAGAGCGTCCTGCAGCGAGTAAAATTTGATAGAAAGTTTTTAGCGTAATCTCTTTGTAGATTACCGATGAAACGAAGATAGCGTATACCGCGGCAACAACGGCTGCTTCTGTTGGGGTAAAGATACCAAATCGAATACCACCAATGATAATGATAGGCAGCATCAGAGCCCACACGCCATCTTTCAGTGCTGCACGTTTCTCTTCTTTTGATGCTTTTTCCGAGATCTCCAGGTCTTCTTTACGGACCATAAAGCCCCACATTGTCATCAGAGTCAGACCCATCAACAATCCCGGTACAATACCACCCAGGAATAGGTTTTTGATGGATATGCCGCCGGCAACGCCAACCAGAATCAAAGGTAGCGAAGGCGGAATAACGGGAGCGATGATGCCACCGGAAGCTAACAGACCCATTGAAGGTGCTTCTGGGTAACGTGCCTGTTTCATCATTGGGTAAAGAATACTTACCAGAGCTGCAGCATCAGCAACCGCAGAGCCAGATAGACCTGCAAGCAGGACAGAGGTCATGATGGCAACGTAACCCAGCCCTCCTTTTCTGTGCCCGACGTAACATGTCGCAAGACGAACGATGCGGGTAGAAAGGCCACCGGAAGACATAACCTCACCGGCAACCAGGAAGAACGGAATTGCCAACAGAGTGAAACTGTCTACGCCATTTACCAGAGACTGAGCCAGGATGTCAGAGCTGAACAGATCCATATGAAGCATCAGTGCCATAGAAGAAAGTAGCAGAGCAAAGGCAACTGGCAGTCCTAATAGGATCGATATAATGAGTACAGATAAAAATATTGCGAGTGTCATACTACTTCTCTCCTGACTCTACTTTTTCGTTTAGCCAATCTGGGAAAATAACTCGAACTACAGCTAAAAATGCCATCAGACCACCAGATACCGCACCTGCAAGATAAAAGAGTGCAGATGGAAGACCTGTCAATTGAGAGATGTCGTTCCAGTTGTCCATCATCTGGTTGAATGAGCCAATGAACAGCATGGATACTGCGACAAGAATAATGAGCCAGCAGAGTCTTCTCAGGAAGGGAACTGCCTTTGGCATCATACGCTCGGAAAACTCATGGACGGCCAAGTGCTCATCACGACGGAGCACGACAACTGCCCCTAACATGACAACCCAAACAAGGCCCAGACGGGATAACTCAACAGACTCGCGAAGGCCCGATGAGAAGCCATATCTTAAAACTACGTTGGTAAAGACCAGCACAATCATAGCAACCAGTACGGCGGCCATCAGAAGATCGATGCAGTTCCATAACCATTTAAAGAATGTACGCATAAGTACCTCGAACTCTTATCCCGAAGCCGAAGCTTCGAGATGAATATCTAAGAATCAAAGAGCCTTGATTTGAGACCAGATTCCGTCGTTAATTTCAATGCCACCCTGCGCTTCATGTTTATCGAGGAAAGCCTGAATTTCAGAGCCGGCAATCATAACCTGACCGGTTTCAGCAGGTTCAGATGCAAGAACGTAGTCGCGAATACGTTTCATCTCTTCGGCATAACGAGTACTGTCCATTGTCTTGCTAAGGTCGATAGCAATCAGGAACTGGGATACACCAAACTCGCCACCCATATCTTCAGTTAACGCTGGTACTGACTGACCGCCAGTGATAGCTGTCAGCATCATATCCAACACGATAGCCATTGAAGAACCTTTCCAGAACCCCATTGGTAAAAGGCGTTTGTTTTCCCAAAGAACATGAGGGTCTTTCGTTAGTTCGCCATTGTCATCAAATCCACCTACGACAGGCAGCTCTTTGTCTGCCAGAACAAAGTTCTGTAACTGGCCGTAAGAGTATTGTGTCATTGAGCAATCAACCAATACAGGAGGTTCGCCTGCAATTGCCATGATGAGTGGATTTGAGCCTACACGGTGGTCTTTTCCGCCCCAAGCAGGCATAACAGCGATAGAGTTAGTTGATGCAATACCAGCAAAGCCTTGTCGTGCCATTTTCAATACGTAAGCACCTCCGCGCATCCAATGGTTAGAATTTTTCATACCAACCATACCGATTCCGTACTGCTTCGCGAGCTCCATTGCGCGGTCTGCACAAACCAAACCATTAAGTACACCCGGACCAAAATTACAGTCCCACTGTTCCAGGGCCCCCATGCTGTTTACACACTCTGGCTCTGCATTAAGCTTAATTTGTCCTTTATCAACCTGATCGATAAATACCGGGAAACGGTTGATACCGTGAGAGTAGGTTCCTTCGTTTGCCATTTCCACGAAACCTGCCGCCAGCCTGGTCGCTGTTTCAGGCTTCATATCACGAGCCAACAGGATTCTTTCATACTCATTTTGTAGTTCTTCAATTTTAACTAAAGGCATCTTGTTCTTCTCACTGTGTTTCACAATATGGAATTTAATTTATTTAATATTTCATATTTGTTGAAGTGAGGATTATTTGAACTGTGAACGCTTTCAGAAAAAATGAAACTATTTGATGTTTTTATTTCGTATTGCGGAATTGGGGTGTGGCGAACACGTTTGCTTAGTCTGAAATGAACGCTATATTGAGAGTAAGTGGTAGCAAAAGGAGAGGTGAGTGGTAACACCATCGATAAAGGTCAATGGAGATCAATCAGGTTTGTTTTAAGTGGTGTAACGATAAGCGCGGAGGGGATTGGCCTAAACGTGCGGAAATTGTAATTGATGGTAAGGATTTGGCCTGGTATCTGGAAGAGAAGAAACTGCTACCTTCAGCGAAGGCTCTCTGGCAATCTGTGTTTGAGTCGGGTGATATGCTCATCAAGTGCAGTGAAAAGACTGCTTACAAGGGGAAAACTTACACTATCCTAGAGTGTGCGTGTGGCGATCCTGACTGTGATTCCATTTTGGCTGATATTCACTGTGATGGTGAATACCTTGTTTTCAGGGACTTCTACACTTTACGCGATATTGGATTACCACAAGCTCAGAGGCGTTATGATATGACGATGCTGGAGCCCCTTATATTTGAAGTAAAACAGTGGCAAGATGCGATTGAAAAGCTGTAAAGCTTAGCTGTTAGCTAAAGCGATGAGCCAGGTAAACCAACTCAGGCAATGCAACAGCCCTGCTATCGACATTAACGAGTAGACCATAATCCCCGATGTTGCCTTGAGCAGGATATTTCGAAACAACAAAGATAAAGGTAAAAGAACAAGAGATACCAACAATAGGGGAATCATGACTCGGCCCATTCCTGGTCCTGCAGTCGAGAATATATAGATGTTCGCTATCAGAGTTAAAACAATAAACAAAGCTATCTGCTTTCGATGATTAATGTATTTGAACATGCTTAATATCAAAATCAGGTAGGCAAGCAATGTTGGATATTGTAAATAAAACATCCATTCAAACCTGAGCAGTGACTCCGGATAAATATTCCAAAGATTCATTTATTTCCCTTTATTAATGATGTTATTTTTGCCAGCCCTTTCTCTGTTCTTTATTGTGAAACGTCCATGCAATAAAACGGCTGGTCTTTTGTCCCTGAGTCATCTCTTCTATATGAATCTCGACAGCTCCTGCCTTCTCAAGATTTTTGCGCATCCAGCGTACGTTTTCTTTCTTAGAAATTAAGGTAGAGAACCAAAGTACCTGATCTGCAAACTCTTTGCTTTCAAAAGCCATGTTCTTTATAAATGCGGCTTCACCACCAGGGCACCAGAGCTCAGCTTTCTGACCTCCAAAGTTCAGTTTAGGTTGCTTCGCTGTAATTTGCTGAACTATTTGTTGGCCCCTTTTCTTTTTATTTGAGCTCAGGTTTCTGAGTTTACGTTCTGTTCCTTGTTGAGCTTCCTGCATTGATTTATGAAACGGAGGATTACAAGTTGTAATATAATAATACTCATTGGGTTGAATGATATTTTTGAATAGGTAGCGACTCTCTGTTTGCAAACGAGCTTCGACTTTTCCTTTTAGCACTTTATTGTTGCTTGCAATTGTATTTGCGGCATTCACTGATACCGGGTCGATATCACTTCCCACATAGTTCCAACCATACTGAACGGTTCCGACAATGGGATAGATACAGTTGGCACCAACACCGATATCTAGCGCTTTTACGGAATGTTGATTCAAGGTGTTATCGTCATCGCTAAGTAGTGTTGCCAGACGATGGATGTAGTCAGCTCGACCAGGAATGGGCGGGCAGAGATAACCTTCTGGGATATCCCACTGAGTGACGTTGTAGTGTTTCGCCAACAGTGCTTTGTTGAGCATTTTTACCGCAATAGGATCTGAAAAATTGATGCTATCTTGCCCCTTTGGGTTCTTTATTACATAAGGCTTGAGAGCGGGTAGGGCTTTTACTAATAACCTAAAATCGTAACGTCCGTGGTGTTGATTTTTGGGATGCAGACCTGAAGGCGACTTTTTGTTTTTAACCTTTGGCTGTGTTGTTACTTCAGATGATGTTTTCTTGGAACTCGGACGTTGCTTCATTGGATGCCAGAACTTATTGCATGATATGGATAGATATTAGGTTAGCGATTCTAGCAGATATGGATGACGAAAGGGGGATCGCAAGAAGAGAGACTTAGCTCTCTTCTTGATGTGATTAGATTTACTCTGAGTTTTTGAGAGAAAAATTTATGTTTAGACCGTTGTGCTAGCGACAATTTTTCCTATGGTGCGCTGTTCTCTCATCGCTTTAAGCGCGTCGCCAATTTGCTCTAACTTGATGATTTCAAGTTTAGGTATCGTTAGATCTCCACTTTCTATCAGCTCAGATACTTTGTTACCAGCGTGTGTGATGGTTGAAAAACCGTGCTCACCGTTGACATGGCCTGAACCTAAGCTGAGTTGGTGGAAGCTCAGTCCTTTAAGAAATGCACCCGGATAGTTATTTGGGTTCACAGTGGATACCAGCTCAACCATTTCTCCTTCGTAGCCTAGCACCGACGCGCAAATTAAGTCGTTTTCGCCACCTACACAATCCAGAGAGACTTCCACGCCTTTTTGGTCGGTAATGTCTAATACCGCTGCAACGACATCTTCGGTGCGGTAGTCGATAGTATGCGTTGCTCCAAGGCTTTTTACATAGTCGTGATTCGCCGCAGAACTTGTAGTGATAATGGTTTTTACGCCGGCTATTCTGGCAAGCTGGATGGCGAAGCTACCAACGCCGCCGGCACCGCCAGCGATAAAAACTGAACTGCGTTTCTCTATTGAGAGCTTTTCGAACAAAGCTCTATATGCAGTCCATGCAGCACACGGTGTCGCCGCAGCTGTCTCAGCGCTTACATTTGGATGACGAACCAGAGTGCGGGAGTCTTGTATCGCGAACTCGGCAAAGCCCCCATGAACTCGACGCATGTTACCGTGATAAAGCACTTTATCACCTACTTTCCACTCAGACACCGCACTGCCAACTTCCACAACTTCACCGGATACATCCAGTCCACCAACAAAATTGTCATCCATACCATTGACCATACCTGTCCATTGATGAACTTTAGCATCAACAGGGTTTAGTCCTACCGCCATTACTTTGACAAGTACATCATACTCGGTCTCAAGTTTAGGAGAGTTTGTCTCACTAAAAGTAAAGGTATCGGATTCTTTTTGATAAGTGACTGCTTTCATTGTTGTTTCCTATCTCTGTAATGCGGTGAAGGGCGTAATCTAACTAGAAGCTGGAGAAAATAGAAATTATCATTTATTCTTGTTTTCATAAATTTGTGTAATGAGTGGCAAGATGCTTAATCCCAACTGGTTGACAACATTCAAGACTTTAATTGATACCGGACACTTTACCAAGACCGCAGAAAGGTTGTTTATGACTCAGCCAGGGGTGAGTCAACATATTCGTAAGCTGGAGCATGCTTGCGGTCATGAGTTAGTTCGTCGAGATAAAAAGAGTTTTGAAATTACTGAGCAGGGAAGGCTGGTGTACGAATACGCTTTAAAGTTAGAGCTGAGTGAGGCAGAACTCATTGAAAATCTTAGCTTTGATGACCCGCGCTCCGGACACTGTAAGTTATCTTGTTCAGGCTCGCTGGCCCTTTTGCTTTATTCTGGATTGCTGAATTTACAGTGTGAATTTCCCAACCTGACTATTCATCTTGAGGCCGCTCCGAATAGGAAAATACTAAAAGAAATTAGTGATGGAGATATTGATCTTGGCATTGTCACTCATATTCCAAACCCAAGCCTGTTTGATGTGGAAGAGATTGGAGAAGAAGAGCTTTGCCTGATTCTTCCTGCTGAAAAGAGTGATCGTGAAGGCATGACCACTTTACTGTCTGAACTTGGCTTAATTCGACATCCTGACGTGATGCACTACTTGTCACTCTATTTTGACCGTTGTGGTGAGAGTGAGTTTAACTCATTGAATATAGGTGATATTCCGGTGTCCGGCTATGTTAACCAGCTCAGCCAGATATTGCTCCCGGTATCTAAAGGACTAGGTTTTACTGTCCTGCCACGAAGCGCGCTAGAGGGCTTCAGTCTTACTCATAACCTCAGTGTTTACACGCCAGAAAAATTAGTGTGCGAAACACTTTACTTAGTCAAGAAGCGCAATAGGGAACTACCTGCACGCTTTAGAACAGTAATAAATGAGCTAAAAGAGCGTCTAGAATACAAGTAACCAATTTTAACCTACTTTTTGCTGACGCTCAGCCTGTTGCCAGGCTGGGTCTGGCTTCCAATCTGTAATCCAGTCAGTAAGTTGTTTCGCTGGCATTGGCTTAGCGATACCGTATCCCTGTGCTAACTCACAACCCATCGCAAGTAACTGAGTTCCGTGTTCAATAGTTTCGACACCTTCTGCCGTGACTTTTCGGTTAAAGGCTGATGCTAGGCTAATCACCCCTTTTACTATCGCTCTGTCATCCGGGTCATCTAAAACATCTCGCACAAAACTCTGATCGATTTTGAGTAGTTCGATAGGAAGACGTTTAAGGTAGGTAAGGGAAGAAAATCCGGTACCGAAATCATCAAGTGCGAAGCCAACACCAAGGCCGATACAAGCTTTCATTGTCGCAAGTACTTCAGTGATGTCACCCAGAGCGCTGGTTTCAAGTATTTCGAGTTGCAACATGTCAGGAGATACGGACGGTGTCGATGATAAACATTGTGCTAATGTTTCTACAAAGTCTGGTTCCTGCAACTGGTAAGCATCCACGTTTACGCTGACAGGCACACTTAATCCTAACGATTGCCATGCTTCTATCTGGTTTAACGCAGATTTAATTACCCAGTCACCTAACTGCAGACTTACCGGGTGGTTTTCGATAACCGGAAGAAAGTCGTTTGGCAGCATCAGTCCTCGTTCGGGATGTTCCCAGCGGATAAGTGCTTCCGCACCGACGATTTCACCTGTTCGCATATTAACTTTAGGCTGGTAGTGCAGAACAAATTCCTGGTTGTCTAAACCATTTTCAATATGCTCTATGGTCTCTCTCTGAGTCTGGATGGATTTGTCTTTATAAACATCGAACAAGTGATAGCGGTTTTTACCTGTTTGTTTGGCAATATACATGGCCTGATCAGCGTGACGGACCAGTTGATCACCATCAACACCATCATGTGGGTACAAGGTGACACCGATGCTGGTGGAAACTTGTAGTGAGATGTCATTGATAGTGAGTGTTGTCATTGCTGCTTTTAGTAACCGGTCCAGTACGTGTTCACAGTCTTCCATCTTCTCGATATCAGCAAGTATGGCAACAAACTCATCACCACCGATTCGAGCGATTGTATCCCCTTCGCGTAAGCTATCTTGCATAAGTTGCGACAGGCCAATTAGTAACTCGTCTCCAACGCTGTGGCCATAGGCATCATTGATGGCCTTAAAACCATCTAAATCAAGATAGGCAACCGCAAGTGATTTGCCTCGTCTTTCACATTGGCTCATTGCGTGGTTAAGCCTGTCCGCTAACAGCATTCTATTTGGCAGGTTGGTCAGTTGATCGTAGTGGGCGATATGCTCAAGTTGCTGCTGGTGTTGTTTTTTTTGTGTGATATCAGAAAACAGAGCAACGAAATTTTGAATACTACCCTCAGCATCGGTGACCGCACTGATGGTCATTGACTCAGCAAAGAGAGAACCATCCCTATGTTTGTTCCAGATCTCACCTGACCATTGGTTTTTATCTAAAAGTGAACGCCAAAGCTCGGCATAAAATTCGGTTCCATGAATGTGAGATTTTAATATTCGAGGGTTTTGTCCAAGCGCTTCGCTACGGGAGTAGCCCGTAATCTGGCTGAAAGTGTCGTTAACTTCAATAATGTCACCATCTTTATTGGTAATCATTATTCCTTCGCGTGCGTGCGTAAATACACTTGCAGCTAACTTGAGTTGTTCTTCAGCTTCTTTTTGTTCTGAGATATCGATTAACTCAGCGACTCTGGCTTGTTTCCCTTTGTATACAAGGTTTTTACCAGTGATCATCAGCGGGTATTTAGAACCATCTTTACGTAACCCTACGACTTCGTAGCTGTCCGCAAAGTCTTTCCTCATGTTCTCAGCCACAGTGCTTCGTGATTCCGGAGCGATCAGTCTGAAGCCGTCCATACCGACAAGCTCATCGTATCCATAACCTGTAAGATCAGACAGACCGTCATTGCATTCAAGTAACGTGGCCCCTTTGTGGATGAGTAATCCACCGTGTGTAGCGACACTTAACGCTTTAAACCGTTCTTCACTTTGCAGCAGGTTGGTTTGAGCCTGAGCCATGCTTCGGTTAAATCGGTGAAGAATGATAGTGATGGTAGAGGTGACCGCAGCGATAACCAGCGAAGCAAACAAGACCGGAAATACCCATTCAGGAGTCGGAGCCGGGCTATTGTCGTATACAAAACCTTTTAAATGTCTATCATCTTTAATTTGTCCGGCTCTAATAAAGGTGTTCGTCATATGTTGCCAACGTTCCTGGTTCATATGACCTATTTTGATTAAGTCCGGGAGGATAAGTTTCCGCATTTCAGCTGCTTCAAATTCAAGATGCTGACGTGATTTCTTGACCTTATATTTGTTGATTAGCAGATCGATGATCTCTTCCGGGTTATCCATAGCGTAACGCCAACCTTTTAAGGTAGCACGGAGCATCGCATCAACACGGTCTGGATTCTCTTTGAGCTCTTGCTCAGTAGTGAAGAAAATATCGCTGTAGAAATCGACCCGATAGTTCATTGGATCAATGATGTTGTAGGGCAGGGCGAGCTGTTCAAGGACGAAGGGTTCATTGGTGCTATAAGAGTTAAATGCGTCTACGTTACCCTCAATAAGGTCATTAAGGTTGTAACTGCTCGGTACAATATCTAGCTGATGTAAATCGATACCTTCGTTTAGAAACATGGTAATGAAGTCTGCGTCTTCGTCTTCATTGGCTAGCATAACCTTTTTGCCAATCAGTTCATGTGCAGAGCGAATACCTGAGCTTTCTAACGTGAGCAGGACAGAAGGGGAGTGCTGAAATATGGCTGCTAAGGCTACGAGCGGTTCACCTTTAAGCCTTTCATAAAGAACTTCGCTGTTCCCCTCAGCGTATAAAGCTCTACCAGTTAAAACTTCGGAAACGGGTTGATGGTCCGGGTCACCATTCCGGATAAAGACATTTAGCCCTTCTTCTTTGTAGTAGCCTTTTTCAAGCGCAGCATAATAGCCAGCAAACTGAAACTGGTGATGCCAACGTAGCTGGAGCGTGATGACTTCGTCAGCTTTAGCGGTAAAGCCAGTTACCGGGTATATAAGGGATGTAAGTAGCAGAATAAGAAGGACAAGAGAACGGGACAAAAATCGTTCTCTCCACTGATAAGCGATTGCTAGATAATGCATTTTTGTCCTTCTTATTGATATCAGAAAGCAAATTAGTTTTGTATTAGCTCGTTTCCATGCAATATCTGATTTTAACGAAATGTTTCGGTTAATTATAGGAAACTATGTGTTTCATAATTAAAAATAGTTATACAGACTGGGTGTTTAGGCTGCTCCGGCTTTCATTTGGTACATTTTTTGATCAGCAAGCATTAATAACTCATCAATATTCTGGCTATCATCAGGGTAGTTGGCAGAACCTAGACTGGTTGTTACTTTTAGATTCTTTTTTTCATAACTAAATGGAGCTGCGAACAGCGCGTAAATCTCTTGTTTAAAACTATAGCTGTACTCACTGTTGCTGTTGTTCAACAGAATGGCAAACTCATCACCGCCTAAGCGATAGCTATTACAGTCATAATTGGTGAGGGATTGTAACCTTCGAGCAAACTCGATCAGTACTCTGTCTCCAGCGACATGCCCATATTTGTCGTTGATCGCTTTAAAGCCATTTAAGTCGAGCAAGAAAATAGTGACGTTATCTTCTGTGGGCGAAAGCTTGTTGGTGTTTTCAAATAAAGCGAAGCGATTATTTAATCCTGTTAAAGGGTCAGTGAGCGCTAATAGGCGACTATGTTTGAGTTCCTGATTAAAAATAAACCAGATAAGAATTACGCAAATAATAAATAAGCTCAGGAGAATGGTTTGTAGTGTATTTAGACTATTTGCTTGTTCCTGTTTTGCTAGAAGTATTGGGTTAGACACACGGAATATTTGGTGTACGTAATCTGAAACTTCCTGATGTAATTGAGCCGCAGGGATATAGAAGTTACTTATTGATTCAGGATCGTTTTCTTTGATTTTTAGCAGTGCAGGCTCCAGTGCTTTAAACCTAAGAAACATCTCTTCCAGTATCTTCTTTTCGTTTGTGATAGATAAAAAGTCGTCAGATTCTCGGCTTGAAAGCATAATATCAAAGCGACTCCATGTAAGATCGTACTGGAGCTGAACGTTGGCCAGGTGCGAGTGCTCATCGCCAATGTGACTCGCTTCAAACATCAACTCTCGATACTCTTTAGACAAATGGAAGAGAAACCAGGTAGCCTGATTTCTCTGGCTAGAGTACAGATCAGCAAGTTTATTGGTTTCATTCAGTATTAGCGTGTTTGCGATCAGAATAAATAACGCGAGAATACTTAGTAGCCATTTTGCAGGCCTGGAATAGAGTTGGATGCGTTTCTTACTGGTTTTACTTATCATCATCTAATACTTTGATGCTCTCCAGTTGCCATACCATTTGCCCCTGATACTTTGGAGTATCAAGTTCTGGGTGCTTTGCCAGTGAATAGATCAACCAATAAGGTCCTTTGTCTCGGATTCTCATCGTCTCTCCATCGCGAAGATAGGCGATGATAGGTTCATATTGTTGTATGTCCGATTTTATGATGACCGCAGCGTAATCGTTCAGAGCTCTAAGGCTCACTTTTTCTGGTATCGCACCAATGGTATTTTGTAAAAGATAGGAGAGCCGGACGCCTGTAAATTTGGATTCTCCTTTTGTCCAGGGCAGAGGGGTGATGTACGAGGTTTCAGGCATCGCCTGGAGCTCAGCAATGGTTAAAGTATGGACTTCACCATTGCCTTCAATAGACAAGGTGTTGGCACTGGTGAGCATTGGGCTAATGAGTGCCACTACAAACAAAAATAATAAACGCATTTATCAATACCACTTTGATTATTGTTAAAAATTATATGCATATAACATATTGTTTACAAATAAAACTAAGTTATTAGCTATAAGTGGTTTGATTTGCATAACTGTTTCCTGCTACACAGCAAAACAGAACAGAATCCTTTACTATAGATATAAAGGTAATTAATGATTCTGACTTGATGAACGCAATTGAACTCGCTCCAGAGCAATATTTGCAACATTTGCTCTCTGACTACTCTGGATATCCCAAAAATATCGGCAAAATTATTTTTGCCAGTAACTTACCGGAACCTCCTGAACTGGCATATCAGGTTCACTTTCAGCGCCTGGAAATGGTGGTGGAAGGTGAAGTTGTTATGGAGGTTGGGAATGATATCGGCCTGGATACCCGACACACGCTTACGTCCGGTGATGCGCTTTATATACCGACAGATTGTTGGAACAAACCACACTGGGAAAAACCGGTAATCATGCTTAATTTGCTGGTTGGTAAACAGAGTTTTGGTATCAGCTTACTAAAATGGGATGGAGCGCAGTTCTCAACGTTGGTAAAAGATAATGTCCAGCGTCGAGGACCACGTACGGGAAGCTTCATTCTTCAATCTTTGGAAGAGTTGCGTTCTCATGCAGAAGATCAGCATACCGCGAAACTGCTGGTGGCTTCTCTGCTTAGTCATGTTAACGACCTGATGCAAAACCCGCCGGAAACGCTATCACGCAGTAAAGCATTATTTGAAGCGGTGCGTGATTATATTGAGCAAAACTACCATGAGCCACTGACTCGTGAATCGGTAGCCGAACACTTTTATGTATCACCAAACTATTTGTCACAGCTGTTCCAGAAAGAAGGCAAGATTAAGTTTAATGAGCACTTGAATCGTATACGTCTGGAGCGGGCGAAGTACCTGCTGAAGGAATACGATATGAAGGTGAAAGAGGTGGCACACCGATGTGGCTTTAGTGACAGTAACTACTTCTGCCGGGTATTCCGCAATCAGACTGCGCGATCGCCTTCTGAGTATCGGACGCACTATCGGAGTCACAATTAAGAAAATAGGTATCAGAAAGTCCGGTAATTCCTGCGTAAAAACGCCACAAGTACATCCATGTACGCTCCGCTTTCTTTGTGTAAAAATGCTCATCCATGAAAAACAGGTTTTACTCCGGAACCACCAGACTCTCTCCCGTAGCAATGAAGTCTGAAAAGTATCTGCTACCAAATTGATGGGATGTTAAATCTCAATGATCGTTTTGGGTGGAGAGTTATAAACTCTTTCCAACATATCGAATATCTCTTGAGGCTGTCGTAAAAAGGTGGAGATATTCGCCTTTATCTGGCGAGTATTCTCAAAACGTTCGATGCCTTCTATATTGATATCTGCCACGATAATTGCCACATCGGCCTGCTCGATTTGTTCCTGAGAAAGACCATTTTCAAGGCCAAGTGCGCCCTGAGTTTCTACAACGACTTTAATGCCTTGTTTCTGGCAATATTTTTCAATAGCTTCTGCCGCCATATAAGTATGTGCGACACCGCTAATACATGCTGTAACTGCGACTATATTCATCTGAACCAAAATAAAAAAGAGATATACCAGATAGTATATCTCTAATATTGCTATTAATGCTTTTATTAGATAAAAAAATCAATCTAATTAGTTACTTTGTGCGCTAACACGCGTTAAGTGTCGGTTAAAGAACGTCCAATACGTTTGTGTCTTCACCATATACTGATTCCCAGTCGGATACGAATCCTGCTACCCCTGAATCTGTCAGTGGGTGAACCAGAAGAAGGTCGAATACATCGGCAGCAATAGTTGCTGACTGCACGCCTGCTTTTGCAATCTCATGCACTTGTTGAACGTTCTTAAATGACGCTGCCAGTACTTTTGCATCTAGGCCGTAAACATCAATCAGATGTGCAATTTCAGCTGCTACCTGAGTACCGTCAGCACAGATATTGTCCAGGCGGTTTACGTAAGGCGCCAGATATTCTGCACCCGCTTTTGCTGCCATTAGTGCTTGCTGCGGAGTCAGAATAGCCGTTGCTGTGATAGGGATGTTTTTCTCCGTCATCAGCTTCATTGCTTTAATGCCCTGAGGCGTTACCGGCACCTTGATGTACAAGTCAGGGTCAATCTTGCGCAGTGCTTCTGCTTCTTCAAGCATGACTTCGGCGGTTTTACCCATTACCTGAACGTGTAGAAGGCGGTCTGAACCAATCAGTTCACGGATGTTAAGGATGATCTCTTTAAGCGGCTTCTTCTCTTTTGCAATGATAGACGGGTTGGTTGTCACACCTGCAAGAGGGTATAGGTCGACCGCTTTTTTGATAGCATCTAGGTCTGCTGTATCCAGGAAGTAAATCATGTTGTCTCTCCGATAATTCTGTAAATTCTAAAATCTGTTATTTCTTAAAGCCAAATTCTTTCAGGCATTTAGTGATAGCGGCTTTACTGTCGGTAAAAACAATTCCTTGTTTTGCCAGCTTAGATGTATCCAGTCGTACATCACGTGTTTTTGGTGCTTCTGTTGACTCCAGTACTTCACCCCAGCGAACTTCCTGCCCCATTTCTACAAGGATATGCTTAGCGATCTCATAGCGACTATCAGGGTTGTGTGCACCAGTGTGGTATGTGCCATATGGAATCTCGAAAATGTTCTCGAACTGGTCAATTAGTTCGTGAATATAAGTCAGTCCACGGAATTCGTTAGTGCGCTCATGCATTTTTTCGCCACTCATCAGCGCCTGAAGAGTATTCCATACCACGTTCGGGTTAATGCTGGTGTTGCGCTCGGGTAAACCGAACATCCAGGTAAAGCGAAGAATCCACATCTCTTCAAGAATGCTCTTTAGTTCGTGCTCTGCTTCCAGCTTGTTCTGGCCATATACGGTATCCGGATTCGGCGTGTGTTCTTCAGAGTATGGGCCTGATTCTTCATTGCCGTTAAAGATCTGTTCGGTGCTGATAAAGACCAGCTTTGAGCCTTGCTCTTTACACGCTTTTGCTACGTTGATAGCCCCCTGTACGTTGACCTTATGAGCAATATCCGGGTGCTTGTTGCAGAAATCAGTCACTGCAATCGCTGCTGCGTGAATGACATAGTCTGGTTTTACTTCCGCGAATATCTTGTTCACCTGATCGGCATCGGTGATATCCAGTTGCTCGACGTCTGTTGGGGTAATATCAAACTTGTCCTGGTACTTATTGATAAAGCGAGTGCCGAAGAAGCCATTGGCACCAGTAATCAGAATTCTTTGTTTCATCTTTGTTCTCCTATCTGCTACCGTCAGCATTAGCCGCCGATAACAACCTTATAACCCTGAGCTTCGATATGTCGTTTCACCGAAGCTACTTCATCTTTCGTTGGAACCGTTACGTCTTTAAACTCGTAATCCATGTCCAACGTGTCGTATTTACTCGCACCATACTGGTGGAAGGGCAGGATATGCACCTCTTTCAGTCCAAATGGTTTGATGAAATTCATCACCTTGTAGACGTTTTCCATATCCAGTGTGTAACCCGGAATCAGTGGTAATCGAGGAATGACATTGACACCGCTCTCTACCAGTTTGGTAAATCCGTCTAGCACTCGCTCCAGGTTGATACCGATAACGTCTTTCGCCTGCTCTGAATCCATGATTTTGAAATCAAACAGGACTTCGTCGCACAGTTCACCAATACGTAGCAGTTGCGTTGTGCTGCCCTGACCAGAAGTTTCTATGGCCGTCTGGTATCCAAGCGTTTTCAGCTTTTTCAATAGCTCAATCACAAACGGCACCTGAGAGAGCACTTCACCACCTGACAGGGTGATACCACCACCGGAGGTGCGGTAAAACACTTCATCTTTGGCGATCTCTTTCAGCACTTCGTCCATGGTCATGTCATGGCCAACCACTTCAACCGCACCACTCGGACATTCATCCACATCCATATCGCAGGTATCACAATGGATACATTTAGCTTCACGCTTAATGGTGTGTGGCTTATGCGAACGAGACTCCGGGTTTGCGCACCACGGACACTTCAAAGGGCAGCCCTTGAAGAACACGACCGTTCTGATGCCTTCACCATCGTTTAGCGAATAACGCTGAATGTTGAAGACGTGTCCTGTGGAAGAGGCGTTACCCGCCTCGTCCAACTGAACCACATCAATTTGGTTGCTATTACAGTTCATGGGCAGTTCTTCGGATAATGTCGTCCTGAATCTCTTTAGACAGCTCGACGAAGAAGGCACTGTATCCCGCTACGCGAACCACCAGACCTGCGTAATCTTCAGGTTTTTCCTGTGCTTTGCGAAGTGTGTCTGCATTCAGAACGTTGAACTGAATGTGTTGCAGCTTTAGCTTCATAAATGCGCGCAGGAAGTCACCCAGCTTAGATAGACCTTGCTGACCTTCTAATGTTGAAGGGGTGAACTTCACGTTTAGCAGGCTACCGTTTGATAGCAGGTAGTTGTCCAGCTTCGATACTGATTTCAAAACCGCCGTCGGACCCTGATGGTCTTTACCCAGCATTGGTGAAAGACCGCCATCAGCTAACTGTTCACCTGACAGACGACCGTCAGGGGTTGCTCCTACAACAGCACCTAAAGGTACGTGGGCGGATACTGTGTAGGAGCCTGGGGTAAACTTGCCACCACGCGGGTTGTCATATTGTTCAACTTCTTTGCAGAACAGGCGCAACAGGTCAGAGCCGATGGAATCTACTTCATCAATGTCGTTGCCGTACTTTTCATACTTGTTCATAAGACGCGCACGTACTTTGTTACCATCTTCGGCTTCAAAGTTGCTGTCCAGCATCTCTATAAACTCAGCAAAGGTTGCACGCTTCTCATCGAACACAAAGCGCTTAAGGGCGTGCAGTGAGTCTGAAAGGTTCGCGATACCAATACCCTGAACACCAGAGAAGTTATAGCGGCTACCGCCATAAGTAATGTCTTCACCGTTATCGATACAATCACTGATAAACGAAGAGAGCAGGGGAACCGGAGCCCAGTCACGGTGGCCGATATCACAAATGTTCGAGCCTTTCACCATTAGGTTCACGTAGTGACAGATGTCGCTGCGGATCTCTTCAACAAGCTGGTCATAGGTTACTTCTGCATTGTTTTGGTTGCGCTTAAGCACCAGCTCCATGACTTTGAGCAGGTTGAACATAGCAATGTCGTGCAGGCCGTACGTTTTGCCCGGAATGGATAGCTCAACACAACCCACTACAGAGTAGTCACGCGCATCTTCCAGAGACACACCGCGGTTCAGGAACGCAGGAACAACCACTTCGTCGTTAAAGATCTGAGGGATACCTGTGCCCAAACGAATCGTCTCAGCAGTTTTCATCATGAACTCACGGTCCATAAACTCGTTGACGCGCACACCAAGGTTCGGCTGTGGTAACTGAACGCTCTGATAAGAATCAAGACAGAGTGTAGAAAGCGTGTTTACCGCGCTCTGGCCAGTTTCAGTCAAACCACCAAGTAGAATGGTGTAGCCAGTCGGGAAGCCCGCAAAGAACTTCGCACTGCCTGAAGAACGAAGCAGAACGATGTCATTGGTCTTGATCCAAAGACTTTCCAGGTACTCTTTTAGGAACGCTGGATCTTCACCCTGTTCGATAGATTGGTTATAGAACGGCATCATGTACTGGTCGAAGCGGCCCAGTGACAGTGAACTTGCGTTTGATTCATACTGAAGAATGATGTTCATGTACCAGAACAGCTGACACGCTTCGATAAAGCCTTCAGGTTTCGCGGTTGCAATCTTCTCTGATACAGATGCAATTATTTCAAGCTCGATACGTCGGGTTTCGTCTTCGCAGTTAGCAGCCATTTCTTTAGCTAGTGCTTCGTATCGGCGGATATGACGTACTGAAGCCTGAAGCAGGATCAGTACTGACTGATAGAATTCGTTTTCTGGTTGAGAAACCGTAAGGGTTTCAAGCTCATCGATTAGCGCACCAAGGCCGTTTTCTAGCAAGCGGTCAAAATCGATGATGATGTGTCCCTGACCTTTGTCGGTCTGGTTAACACTAAAAATTTTCTGACCTACAGCATCTTTGATTTCCGCAGGGATCTGGCTGTTGATGAAGTCTTTCATCGAGCGCTCTGACCAGTATGTCAGAAGCTCTTCGCGGTATACTTTTTTGTCTTCTTCTGAGATGTAGAATTTGTCTTGTGGACGGGATTCAAAGATATCTAACTCTTTTTCAATCCAGTATGGGTCCATCTCAGGGGATACGATACCCGCACGAGGTTTAATGGTACGGTTACCGGCGACTAATTCGTCTTCACGGATAGATATTGCAACGTTATCCAGGATATGAGCGGTTGCTTTTGCACGGCGGATTAGCGTGTGTTCGCCTTCAGTTTGCTTATGACTTTCGGTGTATAGCAGCGCTCGTTCTAGTGATATTTCTCTTTTGGCTGCAAATAGTGCCGATTTTAGTCTTTCGATTCTGGCTGTGCTCATCACAAGCTCCATTTATATGTTGTTCGGTTTATCAGATTTGTTGAGTTTTGTTGTTCTTTATCATGCTACCCGTCCGATTTCTTGGTCTTCCGACGCACCTTCGCGCCTTCTTCTCGTTCCCACGCTCCAGCGTGGTAATGAGTATGGAGTTTAGGGTAGTGGTGTATAGCTGTTGTTACTGTTCGGTATGCATTCCCACGCAGAGCGTGGGAACGAGGAATGCTAATTAAGCAGTTGCCAGGTGAGCTTCGATCTTATCCATTACTACAGCTGCGCGTTTTACTGCGTCGCTAACACCGATGCGTACAACCATTTTGCCTTCGAAGCGCTCCTGGTTTTTGATGTCGATATCTTTAGTCAGGATAACTACGTCTGCTGCTGCTACTTGCTCTGCAGTCAGTTCGTTTTCGATACCGATAGAACCTTGAGTTTCAACATCGCAGTTCCAGCCTTTTGCTTTTGCTGCTGCTTCGATTGCTTCTGCTGCCATGTATGTATGTGCAACACCTGATGGACATGCTGTTACTGCTACTACGTTAGTCATAATACTCTCCAGAAATATAGATTTAGTTATTTGGTTGGGCGGCTGGCCATTCCTACCGGATGCCTGACTGACCAGCTGCCCGTTTGTTCGAATTGAGTCGGTTTAAAAAGGAATTAACCGATAGTGATGTCTAGGTCGATGTCGTCAGAAGACTCTTCTTTTGGTGCTTCTACTTTGCGACGTGCTTTAAGAAAGTTCACCATAAGCGCTGTTACTACAGAACCAACCGCTAGTGCTACAAGGAAGCCAACGCGACCTTCAACAACAGGTAGTACAATCAGACCACCCCATGCGGCGAAACACTTAACACCTAGTAACGCTGCTGTTACCGCACCACAAGCTGTACCGATCATGATTGATGGAAGTACGCGTAGTGGATCTGCTGCTGCGAATGGGATTGCACCTTCAGTGATACCCATAGTACCCATCAGGATTGAAGCACGACCTGCTTCTTGCTCGTCTGCACCGTATAGTTTTTTGTTCATGAATGTCGCAAGACCCATACCTACAGAAGGTGTTGCTACTGCTACTGCTGAGATACCTGCAACGTTGTAGATGCCTTCACCCACACAAAGGATAACGAATGCATAAGCTACCTTGTTTACAGGACCACCCATATCGAATGCGATCATTAGACCCATGATGATAGCCAGAACAACGATGCTTGAATCCTGCATACCTTTCAGGAATTCAGTTAGTGCCGCTGTACCTGCACCGATAGGCTCACCGATACCCCAAACAATTGCACCAGCAGTGATGAACGTACCAACAATAGGGATAACGAAAATTGGCATGATGGAACGTGCAAATGAAGGTACTTTTATCTTCTTAAGGTAGAAAACAACAATACCACCCAGAAGACCTGCGAAGATCGCTCCGAAGAAGCCAGTGTTGTACATGTTTGCGCCGATGAATGCCGCAATTGCTGATGGAGCAAGAGCAGAACGGTCGGCAATTGAGTAACCGATGTAAGCAGCAAGAATAGGTACCATTAACTGGAAGCCGGCAACACCAATGAAGAATAGGTCATGCAACCAGGTTCCTTCTGCTGGTACAGCACCTTCACCGTATAGCATTACAGAAGCTGCGAGTAAGATACCACCTGCAACCACAAATGGGATCATGTGAGAAACACCCGTCATAAGGTGTTGTCTTGTGTTTTTCAGTATGGAAATGATGTCATTCATAATACTGTCCTTAGAGCACAAAGTTATTATTAAAAGTTTAGTTAATTAAAACAGTTCACGTTTACTCGCTGCGCAGCGTTTGTAATCCTTTCACTATCCGAATGAAATACACTTCATCCGGGTTGTGTCCATAATATAGTGAGTAAATGTGCTATCAAGTTAGAGGACAAAACATCTATTTACTGGATATTTGTAAGATCTATTCAAGAAGGTGATCTAAGGCACATAAATGTGTGATTACTTAAAAATCGATCATTTACATTGGTTAAATCTTTATAAATCAATTGGTTAATTTGAACTCATGCAAAATTAACAAAATATAAGCATGACTTTTGTCACAAAAATAGTAGTAAATTTGAGCGTGCTCACACTTGGCTTTGTATCTAACAAAAGTCCAGTAAATCGAAGGAATGTCCAATAGTGGCAAACGTGCGGAAGTTCTATTGTGTATAAAAAGCGAATCAACGCTCTGACAGCGAAACGAACTTCTGGTATAGATTGGTTCTAAATAAGTGCAGAGCGAACAAGATAAACTGTTCTGAGGTCAGAATTTATGAAAACTTTCTCATTTTCCTGCGAGCTACCAAATGGTGTACATGCTCGCCCTGCCAGCCACGTAGAAGCTCTTTGTAATGAGTTTGATGCTGATATTAAGTGGCAGAACGAACGTACCGGCATTTCTGCTAACGCGAAAAGCGTGCTTTCTCTTATTGGTACGGACACACTGCTTGGCGATAAGTGCTTAATTACCATCGATGGTGAAGACGAAGAATCTGCATTTGAGAAAATCAAAAGCTTTATTGCTAACGAGTTTCCACACTGTGACTCTCCACTCGAAACCAATGAAGAAGAAACAGGCGAGTTTGTTGCTCTGCCAAGAAGCTTCACTAACTTAGAGGCTCCTGTCGTTCGTGGTAACGCAGTGAGTGCGGGCTTTGGTTTTGGTCAGCTAATGCGTGTTGGCGCAATTAACTTTGACACATTGACAGACCTTCCTGAGAAACGCGACCTTGAAACAGAGAAGTCTTCTCTTGAGCTTGGTATTAAACAGCTAGCAAAAGCGTTTGAACTTCAGTTGAAAACAGCAAACCATACTGAAGCTGAAGTAGTAAACGCGCATTTCTCCATTGTTAAAGATGCAGAGTTCAAACAGACGCTGGAAAGTAACCTGGTTGAAGGTCGCAGTGCGGCAGATGCGGTTATCGCAACAGCAAAACACTTCGGTGAGCAGCTACAGAAGTCCGCGTCTGCTTACATGCGTGAGCGTGAGTTGGATATCCGTGATGTCTGTTTCCAGCTACTACAAAGCATTTATGGTGACGAGAAGTTCTCAAACCAACTTAACCTAAACGGGCCAACCATCTGTATTGCTGATGACCTGACGCCAAGTCAGTTCCTTGAGCTGGATAAGAGCCTGCTAAAAGGTCTTGTACTGACACACGGCGGTAGCACATCGCACACCGTTATTCTTGCTCGTTCTTTCGCAATTCCTACGTTGGTGGGCATTGATGAAAGCAAGCTATCTTCATTTATTGATTCAGAAGTGCTGATTGATGGTAGCCTTGGTCTGGTGGCAACGGAGATCAGTGAACCACTGCGTCGCTACTACGAGCAAGAGCAGCGTGTTGCAGATACAGTTAAATTACGTCAGAGCCAGTTTAAAGATCAGACTGGTGTGACTGCAGATGGTAAAACTCTGGAAGTGGCTGCAAACATCGCACACTCCGTTGAAGCAAAAGCAGCATTTGGTAATGGTGCTGAGGCCATCGGCCTGTTCCGTACAGAAATGCTGTACATGGACAGAACATCGGCTCCGGATGAAGATGAGCTGTACAACATTTTCTGTCAGGCGCTTGATGCGGCTGAAGGTAAATCTATCATCATCCGTACTATCGATATCGGTGGTGACAAGCCTGTCGATTATCTGAATATCCCGGCTGAGAACAACCCATTCCTGGGTTACCGCGCGGTTCGTATCTACGAAGAATTTATCGATATGTTCAAGATTCAGCTTCGCTCTATCTTGCGTGCATCGGCTCACGGCTCACTTAAAATTATGATCCCTATGATCTCTTCTATGGAAGAAATCCTATGGGTAAAAGACATTCTTTCAGAAGTACGTAAAGAGCTACGCGCAGAGCAGATTCCATTTGATGAGAAGATCCCTCTGGGCATCATGATGGAAGTGCCGTCGGTTGCATTTATCATCGACCAGTGCTGTGAAGAGATTGACTTTTTTAGTATCGGTAGTAACGACCTGACCCAGTACCTGATGGCCGTTGACCGTGACAACTCTAAAGTGACTAAGCACTACAACAGCCTGAACCCGGCATTCCTGCGTACTCTGGACCACGTGGTACGCGAAGTTCACCGTCACGGTAAATGGATTGGCCTATGTGGTGAGTTGGGTGCGAAAGGGTCGGTTCTGCCTCTGTTGGTTGGCCTTGGACTGGATGAAATCAGTATGAGTGCACCAAGCATTCCGGCGACGAAAGAGCGTATTGCGAAACTGGACAGCCGTGAGTGTCGTCAGCTACTGAACAAAGCGATGGATTGTCGTACTCCGCTTGAAGTTGAGCACCTGCTTGCTCAGTTCCGTATGCAGCAGTCTGATGCTCCACTTATCTCTCAGGATTGCATCACGCTAGACAATGACCTTCGTACGAAAGAAGAAGTGATTAAGACACTGTCAGACAACTTGTTCCTTGCTGGACGTTGTCGTTACCCAACGAAGCTGGCAGACGATTTGTGGGCCCGTGAGGATGTATTCTCAACTGGTCTTGGTTTTGGCTTTGCGATTCCTCATACAAAGAGTGAGCACATTGAGCAATCGACCATCAGTGTGTCTCGTTTAGCAAAGCCTATTCAGTGGGGAGATGAAGAAGCTCAGTTTGTGATTATGCTTACGCTCAACAAACATGCAGCTGGCGATCAGCATATGAAGATCTTCTCTAAACTGGCGCGTCGCATCATGCACGAAGAGTTCCGTCAGAGTCTGATGAACGCGGCATCTACCGAAGAGATCGAGAATAAGCTGAAAGCTGAATTAGAGCTATAAGTGATTAGGTTATTACCTAATTTATAAACGGGAAAATACTCTCCTCGGAGACCTTTGGCGGTGTATAGAGATATCACCGCCCTTTTTATTCTATAAACATAGTCGTTACCTTGTTCCCATGCTCTGCGTGGGAATACATATCGGACATTATAAGGACTGCTGTTATAAAGAAGAGTGGTGTCTGAAGTGAGCTAAGGTATGCATTCCAACGCGGAGCGTTGGAACGAGAAAAGAGACATAAATAATGAAAGAACTACTAAACGAAATCCTCGAACAGGAAAAACGCCTTCAATTTACTCAGTTTTCACACGAGATTGCGTGGGAACTTGGATGCGCTCTTAAAAAGGCCGCAGAAGAGAAGGGGGCAAGTGTTGCCATCGATATCTCAATGAATGGTCTCTGCATCTTCAGCTACGCGATGCCAGGTACAAGAATCGACAATGTTGAGTGGATTCGTCGCAAGAAAAATGTGGTTAACCGCTACCAGAACAGTTCCTGGTATATCGGCAATTACTATAAGAACAAAGGTGTCTCTATCGCAGAAGGCTCGCTGGTGGATGGAAAAGAGTTTGCTGCATTCGGTGGTAGCTTCCCTCTGGCAGTGAAGAACGTCGGTATCATCGGCACCATTACGGTTTCTGGGTTGCCGCAGGTAGAAGACCATCAGTTGATTGTGGATGTGCTTGAGAAGTTCTTAGAGCTTCAATAATCGACTATTTCGTTAGGGGTAGAGATAAGCGCTGTACGAGTGGTAAGAATCTTATCTGAGAAGTAGAGTCCCCACTTTACTTGGTAAAACAAGACAGCTCACATCGTACAGCCGAAACAGAATCTACCTCAGCAATAGTTACCAAAAGGTTACCATCTGATTCTTATAACTATTCTATTTCTTGTTTACCGATGGATGCACGTGTCCATGCAGAACTGCTTTTGAGATCGCCTGATAGCGATTGACCACACCAAGTTTTTTAGTTGCGTTGTTCAAATGGAAGTAGACGGTCCTTTCAGTACAACCCAAAATATGACCAATCTCCCAGGTCGTTTTTCCTTCTGCTGCCCAGTAAATCACGTCCTTTTCCCGGGCCGTTAACTGACTCTCTTTTCTTTCTATCTGACGACTTTCAATTTCAATCAACTTAGAAAATGCACTAGGTGCTATTGCTTGTGACAGCAAAAGTAACTCGGTTAACTCATTGCTATTAAACTCGTTGTACCCTCTCGTGGTTGCGAGGCTGAATATGCCAATCTCGCTTTTGCTGCCGTGAATAGGCACGCTCAATCCAGAGTTTAATCCGTGCTCTTTGGCGGCCTTGAAGAAGTCACGCTCTTGCTTGGAGTTATAGGTTTGCTCTAGTTCGTTCCAAATAACCGCTTTTGTACTTGTATAGCAGTGCTTAACGACGGGATCGAGTTCTACGTAATTGTTTTCATCATAGTGAAGCCGCCATTCAGTTGGGTAATTGTTATAAATTACTGTATAGCTTCGTGAGAAAGAGACAGGAATGGAAACGCCAAAAAGATAGAACTCCATATTACAGCGATGAGCTATTTTGCTAATAATATTTTCCACGTCAGCGGCACTATCTGCGACATGTAGCTTTTCTGCATATTCCAATACGTTACGCATAGGTATAAACAACGGCTCCTTTTGAACTTCATCACTAATGAGTGAGTGAAAATAACCGAATAAAGCCCAAAGTAGGAAGGGTTTATTTGCTATTTGTTGATATGGGTATCACTACGTATAACGCTTTAAAAGTTATACAGGGTAATTACGAGGATACCAATATGATCATAGATCAATCTACTAAATTATTAAGCAACATTATAGAAATTGGTGAGATAAATACCAAAGCAGAAGCTGAGACCTATCTACATAAAATCAAAAACCTAATTGATATTGAATTCTTCCTAATGGGAATGTCCGTACCAATAACGATGACAAGGTCTGAGAGCATCATTATTGATAATTATCCATCGGGTTGGCGGACACTATATGACCAAAATCATTTAAAAGACATTGATCCCGTGGTTAAGCACTGTATGGAAAACTCATCCCCGGTTTCCTGGGGGGAGATAAAGTTACTTAAGCGCGCGAATACTATTAATGTGATGGAAGAGGCGAAAACATATGACCTTAATTTTGGGGTTAGCATTCCTATTCATACCAACAACAGTGCTTTCGGGATGGTTAGTTTTGCCAGTTCAGAAAAAATGAGAACCGATACCAGCTTAGCCGTTATGGCGTCTAATCTGGTTCAGCCGTTGATTTCCGATTTTGTGACAAAGCAGTCCCAGTCTCTCCGCGATGTCCATTCTGTTTCTTTAACTGACCGTGAACTGGAATGTTTAAAGTGGTCTGCGGAAGGGAAATCGGCCTGGGAGATATCCCGGATAATTTGCTGCTCAGAACGTACGGTTATTTTCCATATCTCTAATATGTGTAACAAGCTTGGGGCTGCGAACAAATACCAGGCAATCTCTAAAGCCATTATTTCGGGGGTTATGCATCCAGAGTATTAACGCCATAGATTAGGTACTACTACTTGTCACCTGTAATACCTTCCAGTACAGCGTAATGCCAAGCTTGATTATCATCAGATCTGGCAAAGGAGGTGACCAATGTTAAGTGTAAGATGCAAGAACAGAACGTTATTGTCAGATGTTGATTACATGAGCTTATTACAACTCAGACATAAGGTTTTTAGAGAAAGGCTCAAGTGGGATGTTAAGTCAGAAAACTCGCATGAAAGTGATGAATATGACACTCAGGAGACACAGTATCTCTACGTCAAAGATG
This sequence comes from Vibrio iocasae, assembly GCF_042245395.1. Taxonomy (NCBI): domain Bacteria; kingdom Pseudomonadati; phylum Pseudomonadota; class Gammaproteobacteria; order Vibrionales; family Vibrionaceae; genus Vibrio; species Vibrio iocasae. Next base: position 581,614 of record NZ_CP145310.1, read on the forward strand.
ATATCGGTAATCTGTTTGGCTGTTGGCGTATTCTCCCTACAACGGGAACATATATGCTGAAAGATACTTTCAATCAATGTCTTGGTGAAGAGAAAGCACCGGAGTCACCGACTATCTATGAGCTAAGCCGGTTTGCGGTCGATAAAACCTTGTCCTCTGGTTCGCATTTCACGCCAGGCAAGATAACGATGGAAATGTTCAGGGCAGTCTATAAGTATGCGGTCTACAACAGAATTGATTATTACGTAACGGTGACGTCTGTAGGCATAGAAAAATTATTGAAACGCATCGGACTGCCTCACGAACGTATTGGAGACAAACAGGTGCATATGCTCGGCAACACTCGATCGGTTGTTTTGCTTATTCCTATCAATGAGCAGTTTCGTGATTCGGTTGGCTTAAACACCATAGACATAAGGCAAAATTTTGTTTTTGAAGCAAATACTCTAGAGGTGGAAGCGGCATAGCAAATAATATAGGCAAACTAAAACGAGCATTAACTCAAATTTGTCAACCTGTTCGTTACGACAGGTTGTAGTTTACTGGGGTGAATCTAGTATTTAGTGGTAAGGCTAACTGACTGTTTTGTTATAAACAGGTGGCGGAACTTAAAGCTACAAATAATAACAACGTTATGGCTACTACAAAAAATAAATGCTAGGTGACCCATATGGATATTGTGGTTATTGATAAAAATAAAGCGTTCAGCTCTCCAGTCGGCAGATTAGAACGCAGTAACCACGATATCCTATGGGCAAATAATACTCATGATCTCATCGCGCTACTAAATGGCTTGTCCTGTCCTTATATGGTTTTGGCTAACTTTCAGTCAGTCATTATGGACAATGCCATTAGCGCTCTTTTAGAAAATAACAGCCAATGTCTGAAAGGTGTCATCTTATATGGTGATGTCGATGAGAGAATATTATTACCAATCAGAGTGTTCTGTAATAAACTTGGTGGGTGCCGACTACATTTTTTGGGCAATTCACTAAACATTTCTAAGCTGAACCGCTTAATTTCAAATGCGGAAAGTTCAGAACTTGGTATTACAGACTTCAAGAGCGAAGTTGTTCATGACTCTGTCAATGAAAAAATCGCAATAAATTACCAAACAATTACACCTTACTTTCAGTCTATCGTGTCAGGAGAGACAAAGCGCAACGTTGGTTATGAAGTGCTTGGTCGTATTTCACACAACAATCAAACTCTATCCCCCTTAGTATTTCTTGAGCAGCTAATCCAAAGCGGTGCGATTACCGATTATACCTACACCCTTGTTTACAAGGCGCTGGAAAGCATCCAACAACTGGATAATTTCGATGGTACGTTATCTTTCAATATCGACTATCAATCTTTGGATGACAGCAATTTCCATAAAAAACTTTGCACCGTATTTAAGGCATTTGATTTTCCACTTCACAGAGTCATTCTGGAGCTTTCTGAACATAACCCTATATACAGCGGGACGGTTATTGAGAACCTAACCAAGTTCAGAGGGGATGGTGTCGGAATTTCAATCGACGATTTTGGTATGGCTGATTCTGGCTTTACGCAACTGTTAAATATCCCATTTACAGAGATCAAAATTGACAGGAGTTATATCTCTGAAATGGAAGGCTCTGACTATATGTACAAGATCGTAAAGGCCCTATCTTCCGTTGCAAGCTGTATGGAAGTCAATGTAGTTGCTGAAGGCGTAGAAAACGCAACACAGATAACAATGCTCCAGTTAATTGGAGTGAATCGATTCCAGGGCTTCTATTTTTCCAGGCCCGCACCAATAGAAAGCATCGTTACAAAAAATAAATATCACTAAAACTTCTATCAGGCGATGTTCAAATAGATTAAGGCTAGGCATCTAATGAACAAGAGAAATTTATCCACAAACAACAACGAAGTTGAAGTAGCGGAGGGGATTGAGCTGGTCTCGACCACAGATAAACGCGGCGTAATTACTTATGTTAATGAGGATTTTTGCCGAGTGTCCGGGTTTTCTTCTGAGGAGTTAATCAACAAAAATCACAACATTGTGCGCCACCCGGATATGCCCAAAGCCGCGTTTGAAGATCTATGGTCTCATCTTAAAAAAGGAGAACCCTGGAGAGGAGCGGTTAAAAACCGTTGCAAAGACGGTGGTTTCTACTGGGTGGACGCGTTTGTTACGCCAATCATGGAAGAGAATAAACTGGTAGGTTATCAGTCGGTGCGGCGGAAGCTTGCTCCTGAGTTCAGAAGCAGGGCAGAAAAGCTATACACAGTATCCGCAAAAGGAAAACAGCTTACCTCTAAGCTTCAACTTTCAACACGCCAACGCATATTGGCCTTGATAGCGGTGACTTTCGTCTCTCTATTTTTAGCGCATCTGGTCAACCCTTGGTTTAACCTTATTACCCCAATAGCCGTATTCGCCATTTTGTATAACGAATTGTTTGTGCGCCAACCATTTTATGAAGAACTCAAGCGAAACTATGACAGCATATCTCGCAGTGTTTATTGCAATGACAGTACTAATACCGCTGAATTTCATCTTCAAATGCAAAAAGGGCGGGTTCAGACGATTCTGGGGCGAACATTTGACAGTAGCCGCTCTCTTTTAAGTCAGGTACAAAGTTTGGAGCAAGCGTCAGAGCATGCTCATCACAATGCGAAGGAAGAGCTTCAACAACTTGAAGCGATTTCTACCGCAATGGAAGAGATGGTCCAGACGGTTGAAGAAGTCGCGAAAACGAGCGTTCAGGTATCCGGAGAAGTGCAAAGTGTGACTGATAAATGTGAACGAGCGAATGATGCAATGTCAAAAACGCGTTCCGATGTGGTTGCGTTTGCTAAAGCCGTAGAAGCGTCTTCTGAGTATGCGACTGAGATATCCGGTGAAATGGACAGTGTTATTGCGTTGATGGATGAGATTCAGGGTATAGCACATCAAACAAATCTGTTAGCGCTGAATGCAGCTATCGAAGCGGCCAGAGCTGGCTCAATGGGTATGGGATTTGCGGTTGTTGCGGATGAAGTCAGGTCGTTGAGCTCAAGAACGCAGTCGGTAACAGAAAATATTCATGTCACAATGAGTAATCTGATGGAATCGTTAGAGAAGCTTGCTGCCAAGCTTAAAGCGGATTGTAACTATGCCGGTACAAGCGTCGACCTGACAAACGAAGTACTAAGCCTTATCTCAAGCCTTGAAGATGAAATCAAAACCATTCATCAGGCGACGTATGAAATTTCTGCCGCTACGGAACAACAGACGATGGTTGCAAAAGAGGTGAACAACAGCATCCATGTCGCGAAGTCGGCCTCGATAAGTAATCTGGAAGATGCTGATCAAGTTGCAGATTTAGCTCATACGATAGATACCAAAGCACATCAGCTTGCATCATTGGGGAGCTCATTTGGCAGGTAGAAACGGTTAAATGAATTTAAGTAAGATAGGGTGATCTCTTCATGCTAATGATGTTTAATAACATGTAGTCAATCATTTATGGAAGACCCTGATGTTACTTACCAATTATCATACGCATTGTCATTTCTGTGATGGAAAAGGAAGCCCGGAAGAGATGCTGAGCCAGGCTAGAGAGCTCGGCTTTAAAGCGATAGGTTTTAGCTCTCATGCGCCACTGCCTTTTGAAAATGACTTTACACTCCAGTCAGAACGCCTTCCTGAATATATAGAGACAATTACTCGTCTAAAAAACAGCACCAGTGATATGGAAGTTTATCTCGGGTTAGAGATCGACTATATGGCGGGCCTGATGTATCCGGCTCAGGCAAAGTGGGGAGAGTTAGGGTTAGACTACGTCATTGGTTCAGTTCATGCGCTGGCTGCACCTGACGAACAGTATCCAATGCTGAGTGTCGATGGTCCTGATGAGGAACTGGATGCCCTGATAAACGACGTGTTTAGTGGTGATGTTCGCAAAATGATAGAAACCTACTATCAACGTATTTCCGATCTTTGTCAGGAAGGAGGCTTCGACATCCTTGGTCACTATGATCTGATTAAAAAACACAACCTTCGTAAACCTTTTTTCGATGAGTCTGCTTCCTGGTACAAGGACGTTGCCATATCCACTCTGGATGATGTCGCCAAATCAGGCGTCATTATGGAGGTGAACTTCGGTGGTATGCTGCGTGGGGCAACGGACGATGTTTACCCACCATTGTGGCTAATCGAAGAGGCGTTTAAACGAGGCATCCCAATGCAAATTAACGCCGACGCGCATGCACCTAAGCATTTAGGTGTCCACCATGAATACAGCCGTGATTTGCTGGTTAAAGCGGGCTATAAGACGCAACGGGTTTTGTTATCAGGAACATGGCAGGATGTTTCTCTTACAAACTGATATTGATATCGATGCTTCCTCTTGACCCGTCTACTGGTGACGGGTTCACAATGCGCCTCGTACTTAAGAGGAAGTGCTATGTTTTATCTGAAATCCACCATTTGTTTCCCTGTCTCTGATGCAGCAAAAGGCATCTCTCTCGCTCTAGTATCGACCGCTTTGTTTGTATTGTCTGGAATGATAGTCCGTATGCTGAGTGGTACGGTTGATAGTTTCCAGATTCTGCTTTTCCGTCAGATGGTAATCAGTTCAACGCGCTGGAAGATGAGATCCAGCGATTAAGGAAACAACAGAAAGCCATTTTGTCCTTGTTAAATGAAGGCGCGACGACATCACCAGATATTTTGACAAAAGAACGTTGGGTAGAGCTCATGGCCGCTTCAGGCCTTACTGAAGAAGATATGACAAACTGGCATGTTCAGTTTGAACAGATGGAACCCCAGGCGCATCAACGCTTTTTAGAGTCTCTGGGAATCGATGAAAATGAAACTGCTTTGCTGCGGAAAAGTTTTACTTCTCCATCCAAATAATTCCTCTTGCATGAACAAGATATGATCAATATCTTATGGGCATAATTTGCGCTGTTAACGGTTATGGGTATGTTTAGAAAATTCAGTGTGTTGATTGTTTCCTTGCTTCTCACTTTTTCTGTTTTTTCAGCAGAGAAATATTCTGAAAGTGATCTGTTAGATAGGCCGCTGATGGAGCGCTATATTCTTGATGAATTGAAATCCATCAGGCTTGAGCAACAAGATCTTGAGCGTAGGTTAACGATCGAGATGACAGACAGAGAGCTTGCAGTTGCGGATAAGTCGCTAAACTACGCCAATGTTACCGTTACTTATTTCTTTTATATCATCGCGGGCGTCGCTTCACTCGTAGCTTTGATTGGCTGGCAATCTCTTAAAGATATTAAGCAGAACACTAAAGAGATGGCGGATGCCCGTTTAGATAAAATTACCAAAGAGTACGAGAAGAAGTTCTTAGCGTTAGAGCGAGACTTAAAACGTAAAACCCGCATTATTTCTGAGAACAACCGGGAAATCGAAATCATCAACGAGGTTCACAACCTCTGGCTCCGTGCTCAAAATGCGCAGACGGCAGAGCAGAAGATCGAAGTTTACGATGAGATCCTGAAGATTAGACCGGGTGATCTGGAAGCATTAACCTATAAAGCCGATGCCGCGATGGAGATTCGCGAGTATCACTGGGCAATGAGTATTTGTAATCGGGTGCTTGAAGTTGACGATTCTAACGCTCATGCACTTTATCAGCGCGCTTGTGCGTACTCGCGCTTAGGCGCAGAAGAACAAGCGATATATGACCTTCAACGCTCAATTGAAGCCAGCGCATCAATTCGTGAGTTGGCAGCAGAAGAGCCCGATTTCGAGTTGCTAAGAGGAAACGAAAAGTTTGAAGCCATGATTGAGGTGGCAGAAAACAGTTAACCCCGACACATTCATCTGGAGTGGTTAAGTACGTACTGCTCCAGATTTATTTATCAAAAAGCTTCTACCTATCAAACCGATAGATATTCACTATTATTCTAGTTGGACGCATCTTGTTACTATTGTTGTCCAATTTGCACATCTGAATTGCCGTGATTTTTGTTGACAAATGTTACCGGTAACTTAAAGTGTAACGGTTCGGGTTTAGTGATTGATTACGAGACAGCTATGGAAAATGTAGAAAGCACGGTTCGACCAGAAAACAATGCCATCGTTATATTTGGCGCTTCTGGTGATTTAACGCACCGTAAACTTATCCCCGCCTTTTATCATCTGTTTGCAGATGGCATGCTGCCGGAAGACTTTGCAGTTCTGGGTGTCAGCCGTACTAAGTTCAGTGATGAAGAGTTTAGAGTGAAACTAAAGCACTCATTGGTTGAAAACGAGAAGACCGATGAAGCGTTAGTCGAGAAGTTTTTTGAACATGTCTATTATCAGGCGCTGAATACTTCAGATAAAGAAGAGTATGGTCTGCTAAAAGAGAGACTTGATGTAATCAAGCAAACACATGACACTCAAGGCAACACAGTTTATTACCTCTCTACGCCTCCTAGCCTGTATGGTGTGATTCCTGAGTGTCTGGCGGCTCATGGTCTTAATGAAGAGCATGATGGCTGGAAGAATCTGATTGTTGAAAAACCATTTGGTTACGATTTGCAATCAGCGATCGACCTGGACAAAAAGCTGCACGACAGTTTTCAGGAGCACCAAATCTACCGTATTGACCACTACCTTGGAAAAGAGACAGTACAGAACCTGTTGGTTCTTCGCTTCTCAAATGCGATGTTCGAACCATTGTGGAATCGTAATTACATCGACCATGTAGAGATTACTAACTCTGAGTTTCTTGGTGTTGAAGAGCGAGGTGGCTATTACGATGGTTCTGGTGCACTTCGAGACATGTTCCAGAATCACCTGTTGCAGGTACTGGCAATGGTTGCGATGGAGCCACCTTCAGTCATTAACGCAGATTCAATGCGAGACGAGTCGGTTAAAGTCATGCAATGCTTCCGCCCATTGTCTGATGAAGATTTGAAAAATAACCTTGTACTTGGGCAATACACAGCATCTATGGTGCGTGGCGAAGCGCTTCCGGGCTACCGCGAAGAGAACGGTGTTGCAAATGACTCTCGCACTGAGACTTATGTTGGCCTGAAAATGTTTATCGATAACTGGCGCTGGAATGGTGTTCCTTTCTATGTTCGTACCGGTAAACGCCTCCCAACACGTGTGACGGAGGTAGTTATCCATTTCAAGAACACGCCACACCCTGTATTTGGTGTGAACGCGCCTGAAAACAAGCTGATTATCCGAATTCAGCCAGACGAAGGTATTCTTTTAAGCTTTGGCCTTAAGAAGCCGGGTGCAGGTTTCGAGGCGCAGGAAGTATCAATGGACTTCCACTATCAGGATCTTCAGGAAACCAACATGTTGACTGCATACGAGCGACTACTGCTTGATTGTATGAAGTCGGATGCCACCCTGTTTGCACGTACTGACGCAGTAAAAGCGTGTTGGGAGTTTGTACAACCGATACTCGATTTTAAAGATAAGTGTGAACACTTATATGGCTATGCGGCAGGAACCTGGGGGCCAAAAGAGGCAAATGAACTACTGAAAAACGACGGTCGTGACTGGCGTTTCCCTTGTAAAAACCTGACTGTAACGGACTATTGCGAGCTTTAATTTAATGAATTATCAATTATTTGAAACACCAGAAAATGTAGTCGAATCACTAGCCGGTACCATGCTTGAGCTGAGCAAACTTGGACGTCCGGTGCATATATCTCTTTCTGGTGGTAGTACACCTAAGCTGTTGTTTAAGACTTTGGCACAAGCACCACACAACACTGACATTGAGTGGAAAAACCTTCACTTTTGGTGGGGTGATGAGCGTTGTGTCGCTCCAGATGATGCTGAGAGCAATTATGGTGAAGCCAACGAGCTTCTATTTAAGAACGTAGACCTGCCAGAGGGAAATGTTCACCGTATTCGTGGTGAAGCGGATCCAAAGAAAGAAGTACTGCGTTTTGCTCAGGAGATGGAACTGGTGATTCCACCTAAAAAAGGCATGCCTGCGTTTGACTGGATTCTTCTAGGCATGGGTACCGATGGCCACACAGCTTCTCTGTTCCCACATCAGACAGATTTCAGCGATCAAGAACTGTCCATCATCGCTAAGCATCCTGAAAGCGGTCAGGTTCGTATCTCTAAAACCGCGAAATTGATAGAGAATGCAGACCGAATCACATATCTGGTTCTGGGTGAGAGCAAGGCAGAAGTGCTAAAAGAGATTCAAGATACGCCGGCAGAGCAACTGCCTTATCCGGCGGCAAAAATTCAATCCACATACGGTCAAACCGAGTGGTATTTAGATTCACAAGCAGCAAAACTGCTGGCTTAAGGAGATAAGAATGAAAGGTGATATCGGCGTAATCGGTTTGGCAGTAATGGGCCAGAACCTGATCCTGAATATGAATGACAACGGTTTTAAGGTTGTTGCATTTAACCGTACGGTTTCAAAAGTAGAAGAGTTTCTGGAAGGTCCGGCAAAAGGTACGAACATCATCGGCGCGACTTCGATGGAAGATCTGGTTTCTAAACTAGAGTCGCCTCGTAAAGTGATGCTAATGGTTCGTGCTGGTGACGTTGTCGATCACTTTATCGATGCGCTGGTTCCTCTATTGGATAAAGGCGATATCATTATCGACGGTGGTAACTCCAACTATCCAGATACAAACCGTCGTGTTGCTGCACTGGAAGAAAAAGGCATTCATTACATCGGTACAGGTGTTTCTGGTGGTGAAGAAGGTGCTCGTTTTGGTCCTTCAATCATGCCAGGCGGCTCACCGGAAGCGTGGCCACATGTTAAACCTATTTTCCAGGCTATCTCAGCAAAAACAGATGCTGGTGAAGCGTGCTGTGACTGGGTTGGTAAAGATGGTTCTGGTCACTTCGTTAAGATGGTACACAACGGTATCGAATACGGCGATATGCAGCTTATCAGCGAAGCGTACCACTTTATGAAAGAGGGACTGGAGCTTTCTCATGACGAGATGCAGGCTATCTTTGAAGAGTGGAAATCAACTGAGCTGGATAGCTACTTGATTGATATCACGACTGACATTCTTGGCTATAAAGATGAAGATGGCGAGCCATTGGTTGAGAAAATCATGGACACTGCTGGTCAGAAAGGTACGGGCAAGTGGACGGGTATCAACGCTCTGGATCTTGGTATTCCTCTGACTCTGATTACAGAATCTGTATTTGCTCGTTGCTTATCTTCTCTAAAAGATCAGCGCATCGAAGCAGAAAAAGTGTTCGGTCATACGATTGCCAAAGTTGAAGGCGATAAAAAAGAGTGGGTTGAAGCCGTTCGTCAGGCACTTCTTGCTTCTAAGATCATCTCTTACGCTCAGGGCTTTATGTTGATTCGAGAAGCGTCTGAAGAGAACGGTTGGGCACTGAACTACGGTAACGTAGCATTGATGTGGCGTGGCGGTTGTATTATCCGTAGTGCTTTCCTTGGCAATATCCGTGATGCTTACGCTAACAACCCGGATATCCAGTTCCTTGGTTCGGATCCTTACTTCAAAGAAATCTTGTTAAACGCTATGCCAGCATGGCGTAAGGTTGCAGCGAAAGCGATGGAAATCGGCCTGCCAATGCCAACAATGACTTCTGCATTGACGTTCCTTGATGGCTATACGACATCACGTCTGCCTGCAAACATGCTTCAGGCGCAGCGCGATTACTTCGGCGCTCATACCTATGAGCGTGTAGACCAGCCTCGCGGCCAGTTCTTCCACACTAACTGGACTGGTACTGGTGGTGATACTGCATCAACGACTTACGATGTTTAACCACTTATAAGCTATGAATAAAAGGGTCTGTCCGCAAGGTCAGACCCTTTTTTACTTAACGCGTTTTATAATTGTCTTTTTCTATGTTGTATTTACGCATTCTCAGGTAGAGTTTTTTACGCGTGATATGCAGTTGGTTTGCGGCTTCGGTTACCTTGCCTGAGTGTAGATAAAGTGCATCTTCAATTAACTGCTTCTCATACTCGTCGACCAACTCATCTAGAGGTGATTTTATCTCCTCTTTACTGTATGTACGCTCATTGCCAGTGAGTTTAACGATGCCGACAGCGTACAGTTCTGCAATATTTCGCAGCTCGCGCACGTTTCCTCTCCACGAGTGATGACGTAGTACCGATAAGTAGTGAGAGCTGACTTTTGGAATGGTTTTACCGAGATTTCTGCAACTCTGCTTAAGGAAGTAATGAAATATTGGCGCGATATCATCTGGCCTTTGCCTCAATGGGGGGACTTTTACCATCCCTCTGTTAAGTAGGAAGTAGAGTTCAGGTAATAGCGATTGATTTGCGACCAATACTTCAGGGTTTGTTTCAAAAATGCCAATGATGCGTACCCTATGCTGTTCATTGCGTTCACAGCACAACAGCTTATGGGCAAGCTGACGTTGCTCTTTCTCGTCCAGAGTATCAAGATCGTAAAGAAACAAGATACCGCTTGTACTGCTATCCAGGTGCTCATTGAGTCTGAAACCATCACTCTCATTGGCTAATCTAAATTCCTTCGGCGTGTGCGTTAAACTTCCGGATTGTGCGATAAGGTTAGCGATATGATGTCGTCCAGTGCCGGTCTCTCCCCATATAATCAGATGGGTATCCAACAATGCATAACGAGCGATATCCTGCCGAATTTCATTAAGTTGAGCGGATTTTCCAGCCAGCTCCTGACAGATTTTTTTACTTACTTTATCTTTTTGTTCAATAAAGGATTTGCGAAACCCTATCTGTGTTTTGATGGTTTCCAGTAGTTCGGGAGGGTTAATGGGTTTTTCCATAAACTCGCATGCACCTTTTTTTACCGCATCGACAGCAATAGGGATATCTCCGTGTCCGGTAACAATGATGACCGGGATATTTGGGTCAAGTTCTTTGATTTGTCTAAGTAACTCTAAACCGTGCATTTTGGGCATGTACATATCCAGCACGACCACACCAACCCAATCCTTATGGAGATGATTTAGAGCAGAAGTTGGGTCATCGATGGTTTTAGCAATTAAGCCTGAGATAGATGCAAGATAAGAATATGATTCCAGTACATCATGGTCATCATCGACAAAAAGAACGGAGTAACTATTTTGATTCATATTGAAGTTCCATAACGATCATTGCTCCTTTACTTAAATTAGAGGCCAGATATATCTCTCCAGAGCTGGCATGAACGAGGGATTTGCAAATATTCAGTCCAAGCCCAAGGCCAACTTCTTTTGTTGTGGTGAAAGGAGTAAATAAGTGTTGAGTAATCTCAGAGTTAAAACCTGTACCTGAATCAGAGACGATTAGGGTGCAGAGGTTATTTCTGTGTTCCAGTGTTTCTATGCTCACTTTCTTGCTCGAAGAGACGGTTTCGCTAATGGCTTCAAAGCTATTCACCAGAAGATTTATTAACACTTGCTCAAGTCCAAGTTCACTGACAACCACTACCGCATCAGAAGCTATGTTCACATCGATAGATACGCCTTCCTGCTTTGCTTTTGTGTAGACTAAGGTAATCGCTTGATTGACCACTTTCATAAGTTCAACGGGTTCTATTGACGCTGATTTGTTGTCTTTTCGGGCAAAGCGTCTGAGGTTATTGACCAGATTGCTCATGCGGGTATGTAGCTCATCAATTTTCGCCAGCATATCTTGAAGCTTTTGGGAACCGTATTTCTGACCCAAGTGGTTGGCGCTAAAGATATAGGTAGACATGGCATTGAGGGGTTGATTGAGTTCGTGAGCGAGGCTAGTCATGGTTTGCCCTACAACAGCCATCTTAGCCGCCTGTATTAACTCAGACTGGGTGTTTTTTAGGCTCTCTTCGGCTCTTTCTCTTTCCTGAATCTGGCAATGAAGTTCTTTGTTTTTTAAACGCAGATCGCGAGTCTTCTTTTCTACTAAAGACTCTAATTCCATTGCAGTCAAAGTCTGCTCTGTAATGTCAGTGATTGTGATGATGACTTTATGTGTGTTTGTCTGCTCAAACAGTCTAAAGTCGAAACGTAGGTAGTGAATCCTCGACTGGATTAAATGCGCTACGGTGAGCTGGTCATACTGTTTTAAATACAGAGATGACTTGTTTTCGAACATAGTTTTTATTTGGTGCTTACTGCCCGAAGGAGAACAAATCCAAACAGGTTGTTGATAGGAAACCTGAGTTAACCCTAAAAGAGCTTTCGCACTTGAGTTAGCGGATTCAATGTTACCGGAAAGATCACAGGTTATAATACTTGCAGTGGTATTGTTGATGAGATTGAGCGCGTTAGTTCGCTGCATTTCCTGAACTTTATTGCCATATTCGGAAAGTTTATGTTCCAGTTGACTGATTTCGTCTGAACTTTTCAATCTGGAAGGGTAGGTTAGATCGCCTTTTATGGTCGAATCAATTCGTTGGCTAAGGTTGTGCAGCCTTACCACGACCCCGCGATGAACGTAGTAATAGGTTAGTGCAATACCAAAGAGAATTGAGATACTAAAGCTAATGATCAGGGCACGGCTACCATAGGTGACGGTTTTTGATGTGTCACTCTGTACTTTATGAAAGGTTTGATCAGCGTCAACAACAACATTGGCAATTTGCTGATGAATACTGTCTAACTGCTGATTCGTTATTCGACTGAGCTGGTCGAGTTCTTTGAGTAAAAGAACCCGTTTAATCAGTAACTTGTGAAAGTGTCCTTCTTTGTGCAGCAAGTCGTTAAAGCTTTTAAGTAACTGTTGATACGACAAGGACGAAGGGTGGTCAAATATTGGCTTGCTTAAAGTGTTAAGCTCTTCGAGGTGGTAATAAAGTACTTCCAGACTGTTATTTACAAACTCGGACTTACGTTTTGAATGAATTTCCTGACTTAACTCGAAGATCTTGTTTTCCAAATCCAGAGCCCGTTGAATAAACCCGAGCAATTCAAACGCTCTATTCGGAGCTTCATAATCACGTTCTAACTGCCATAACAACTCGTGATACAGCGGATGCAACTCATCCCTGATATCCTGATGTAGCCAGCTAAGTTGCTCGTAATAACTATCGACTTTACGTTGGGTGCTTATTTTATTGAAAACACGCTCTGATAGCTGGGACATTTGTACAGCGAGCTGTTCATAATTTGCTTTTAGCGCGCTTTTATCGTCAATAGCATCTATCTGATGAATACTATTGAACTGTTTTTTCATCGTGTCTTGCAGTTCCGCCAGTTCTGCTTTGTTACTGGTTTTCACCAGCATTTCGACTTGATGACGAAACTCGTTGCTACGACTCTCCAGTAAGTAGCTGGCGCTATAGTGGGGAACGGCGGATTCCAGTAGGATATTCACCTGCCCATTCAGTCTGCTCCAGACAAACCAGGCGACAGAACAAACCAGACATAAAAGAAGGGTGAACAGAGTAAAAGCTGTAATAAGCTTTACTCCAATTGAGTTTCTTAGCTTCATTGCTGCAATCCGTTTGCGGACTTCATGTATTGGATATCTTGTTCAATACTCTCCATTTCTCGACGAAGCTGGCGGTTTAGATTATGGGCAAATTTGGTCGTTAGTAATTGGTTTTGTGCGCTTTCTTGGTTCTCTCCACTTTGTAGCTGTAAAGCAAGGCGCTGGATATCTGCCTCCGAAACAGGCAGTGAAAAAAGGCGGGCTTTGAGGTGGGCTAGTTTATTCTTACTACCTCTGCCCTGAAGATCGGATTCAAGCGATAAGATAGAGGCCCAAAGCTCTCTCAATGTAGGGAGACGTTCTGTAACTGCAACATCAAAAATCAGGTTAACCAACTCCTCTCGTATCATCATGTTGCTCAGCTCTAGGGTAGGCAGTTCGTCTCTATGCAAGCTATTGTCGGTAAGGCTGGTTTTTGAAAATGCATTTTGAGCCAGGCTGGTTTGGAACTCCTTAGAGTGAACCATAGAAATGAATGGGTCGACTGATGGATTTAATGATGGTTTGTTTAATTTTGCCAGATAGGTAGGGAAGAGAGTGAACTCTTCTGCATATTTGAAGTTAAGGTGATCGAAGTTACGTTGCAGCAATAGGGCGTGAGTATCTATGGTGATACCGAGCCCGAATTCTCCTCTGGCGATGTAATCACTTACGGTAAAACTGCGTGATGAAACGGTTCCAAGATTAGCACCGATGTTCATCACGATTTTCCAGCCTTCTTCCCACCCATGTTTGCTCAGGATGCTTTCCAGCATGAGTTGAGAGGTTCCCGAACGGCTCGGAGGCGACATGGTCAAGTGCTCCATATAGATAGGATTAGCTAACTCGATTACTGAGTTTGGAACCGGCAAATCATGAGCTTTGAGGTAGTCTTGGTTCCAAACAATACCGGCTCCGGAATAAGCAAACACGTCAATCTCATTTGGTGGTAACAAAACATATTTCTCTAGCCAGTCTGGTATGTTGGCTTGGTACTCAATAGGAGAAATTTTGTTTTGGTGCATGAGTCTTTGAACAAGCAGGGGAGAAGAGGTCAGGATAAGATCGATATTGTGACGGTTTCCTCTGGAGAGCAGTTTTACGCTTGATTGAGTTCGTCGATAGATAAACTCAACGTCCACATCTGGATACATCTGTTCAAATGTATCAGCCAGTACCTCCAGCGAACCCTTGGAGAAAGTAGATAGTACGATCAACTTGTTTTGTGATGAATAGGCTGCGTAGCTCAACGATGAAGTGGTGACACAAACTACAGCCTGGATTATTAGTTTTGCGAAGGTGCTCAGGGTCACAAAATCACTCCAATACGTGCTTTAACTCAAAGTTTCAAAAGTTTAATGAAAACTAGCTGACTATTGTCAGGGGACAAACATGTCTCATCCTGTCACTAACAAATTGTTATTTTATCAACGTGAAAATCTCTACTCAGCACTTGAGTGACCAAAATGACCCGGTGTACTTATTTGTTTGAGCCCGGTTTGTCCCATTTCCGTGTTTTTGAGCTGTGTGTCATCAGAAGCAATGATGAAAACGCAAAGCCAATATGACTTTATTTAACACGGAGATTTTATGATTAACTTTTTTAAAACACGGCCAGATGTACCGTTGTCGGATGGCTCTAAACAAGAGATGCAATCGCGCTTCAAGCGTTATCAATGGCAGGTGTTTTTGGGATTAGTTCTTGGATACGCTGTATTCTATGTTGTACGAATGAACCTTGGCGTGGTTAAGAAGCCGATGCTGGATGCGGGCATCGTTAGCCTGGAAGAGTTAGGTTTGATGGGATCCGCTTTCTTCTTCACTTATGCATTTGGTAAGTTTTCGAACGGCTTCCTTTCTGATTATGCCCATATCGGCCGCTTTATGTCGTTCTTCCTGTTCTTATCTGGCCTGGTTGCTATTGCGATGGGGATGAACACTTCGGGCTTGTTCTTCATTCTTTTATGGGGACTGAATGGGTGGTTCCAGTCGGTAGGTTCAGCGCCTTCTTGTGTTTCAATCTTCCAATGGTTTTCGCCAAAACAACGCGGTAGCCGTTATTCCGTCTGGGGTGGATCTCGTAACATCGGTGAAGGTATCACATGGATTCTGACAACGACCCTAGTGAGCTACCTTGGTTGGAGAGCAGGCTTTGTCGGTGCAGGCATTGCGGCAATTGCGGCCGCTGGGTGTATGTACCTTGCGCTTAAAGACAGACCTCAGACATACGGCTTACCTGACGCAGCAACCGCTTTTGACGAAGAGCCTGAAATAAAGAAGGAAAACACGACGGAAGATACACGCAAAGCTCAGTTATTTGTATTAAAGCAGCCGGTTGTATGGCTAATTGCCGCAGCATGTGCCGCTATGTATACATCACGATATGCGATGTCTTCCTGGGCTGTGCTTTACCTTCAGGAGTCAAAAGGCTACGACCTGATTGACGCGGGATTCGCTATGTCTACGTACCCTATTGCTGGCCTGTTTGGAGCAATATTATCGGGTATCATTTCTGACAAGCTATTCAATGCGAACCGCCATATTCCGACTCTTCTATACGGAATCGCTAACATCGCTGGTATGTGCTTGATGTTCTTCGGCCCTGAAAGTCGTGTTGTAGACGCAATTGCATTAAGTTTGGTTGGTTTTGCCATTGGTGGTTTAGTTGTCTTCCTTGCAGGCCTGACGGCATGTGACCTTATGCCTAAGAACGCAGTGGGTGCAGTAAAAGGATTCATTGGTCTGTTCTCATACATTGCAGCTTCCGCACAGGAAATTATTTCTGCGAATCTAATCGAGATTACCGAGATTGAAGGTGTGACTCATTACGACTTTGGCCAGGCACAATACTTCTGGTTGGGCGCAAGTGTTGTTTCTCTGTTTCTTGCTCTGACAGTCTGGAACGCTAAGAAAGTTGTCGATATAGATGATGAACAACAAGTAGAGCTAAAACCACAAACCCACTCCTAATCATGATGTCGGGCCTGAAAAGTCATCGTTGCTGCTCAGGCCCCAAGCAGAAATCGACTTAGCAAACCAACATATTTACTAAAACAATAAAAACACAAATAGGACACCATATGTGTAAAACAAAGATTGTGGCAACTTTAGGCCCTGCATGTCACTCAAGAGAAACCTTGAGAAGTATGATTAAAGCTGGTGTAAATGTTGTACGTTTAAACTTCTCTCATGGTAGCGCAGAGGAACACGCTCTTAGAGCGAGAATGGTCAGACAGTTGGCTTCCGAACTCAATAAGAGTGTCGGCATTTTGGCTGACTTACAAGGCCCCAAAATTCGTATTTCATGTTTTGAAGAGGGAGCTGTAGAGCTCGTTAAGGGAGACACTTTTTATCTCGATAGTCGGGTAACTGAACGGGGAGGGGATAAGTTTAAAGTCGGGCTTGATTACCCTCAACTTATTCAGGATATTCGTCTTGGTGACACCTTGCTGCTGGATGATGGGCGGTTGAGACTGAAGGTTACTGAAGTTGATGACAACAACGAATGGATTCAAACAAGGATTTTAAATAGCGGAAAGTTGTCAGATAGAAAAGGTATTAATCTGCTTGGTGGTGGCCTCTCCGCGCCAGCGTTAACGGATAAAGATAAAAAAGACATTCTGACTGCGGCTGAGATTCAGGCTGATTTTCTAGCAGTCTCGTTCCCTCGCAATGCAGAAGACATTGAGTACGCTAGAGAGTTGGCGAGGGAAGCGGGGTGCAATGCAGATATCGTCGCTAAGGTTGAGCGTGCGGAGATAATCGACTCTCCGGCTAATATGGATGAGCTTATTCTTGCTTCAGATTCAATTATGGTCGCAAGAGGTGACTTAGCAGTAGAAATTGGAGATGAACGCTTACCATTTGCACAAAAAAACCTTATCGCGCGAGCACGGCATTTTGGTAAGCCAATCATTACTGCAACTCAGATGATGGAGTCGATGATAGAAAACCCGGTTCCGACCAGAGCGGAAGTTCTGGATATCGCTAATGCTATTATTGATGGCACCGACGCCATCATGCTGTCAGCAGAATCTGCTGCCGGACAATATCCAGTAGAAGCAGTAGAAACCATGGTACGTATTGCTCGTGGTGCTGAACAGGACATCAAACCCGATTCCAGCAGTTTCGAGGAGCTACAACCACTTTGTGAAGACACAGAAAGAAGCTTCGCGGTTTCTGCGATGGTGACAGCGTCGAAAGCCCACAAACACCTTGGTGTGGTTGTACTTTCAAGAAAGGGAGAAACACCAAGGTTAATGTCGCGCTGTAACAGTAAAGCTAGAATCTGGGCACTGAGTAGCGACCGTTCTCTACTAGGCAAATTTACCCTTCTCAGGGGAGTCACGCCACTTTATTTCGAATACCCAGATTTTAGTGACACGTCGGTATCAGAAGTCGTCGTCAGATATCTGAGAGATGAAGTCGAAGCTCACAAGATATCATCTCTGTTGATTACTCAGTTTGAGTCCGTTGATGGTAGTGGCACAACCAATGTATGTCGTCTGCTTACTTTGGATAAAAGAGAGATAGCAGCTTAATTCCCCAGTCACACTCCCTTTGATGCTCCAGTAGGGCTTGGCCTGTCGTTCGCGGCAGGTCTTTTTTGTTGCTTTCAAATATTTCTTTATTGGCTTATGCCTTAAGTCACTGCATACTTAGCGACAGTATTGATATTCCAATTAGAGTTTTAAGAAAAATCATGAAAAAAGTTGTCGTTAGTGTCGCCAGTTTGAACCAGACTCCGGGTTTATTGGCACAGAACCGGGCCAATATTCTCAAAGCCAGTCAGTTAGCACAGGAGGCCGGAGCAAGTCTACTAGTCACTCCTGAACTATCACTATCTGGTTATGGGCTGGAAGACTACTTTCATTCTCCGAAAATGATCGAAAACTGCTTCACGCATCTTCTTAAACTGGCTGAAGAACTGCCGGAAGATCTGATTGTTTCGGTGGGTGTGCCTTATCTGTTTAGTGGCCGCTTGTACAACGCCGCTGCGGTTCTTCTGAATGGTAAAGTTCTGGGTCTGACGTTTAAGAAGAATCTGGCATCTAACGGTATTCACTACGAGCAGCGTTGGTTTACTCAGTGGCAGTCGAACGAGGTATTTATCGACCGTCCGGCAGGCCTGGATTATGATGTACCCGTTGGTACACCTATCTTTGACATCTCTGGCCTGAGATTTGGTATCGAGATTTGTGAAGATGGCTGGGTATCTAATCGTGTGGCCTCTCACTATTTCAACTGTGGTGTGGACATCATTGCCAACCCAAGTGCCAGCCACTTTGCGATTGGTAAATTTGCGACCCGCCAGCGTCTTGTTCAGGATTCAAGCCGTGCCCATGGTGTTACCTACCTTTACTGTAACCTGAATGGTTGTGAGTCGGGTAGGGCAGTATACGACGGTGGTTGTTTGATCTGTTCTGATGGCGAAATTATGAATCAGGGTGAACGACTGCACTTTACCGATGTTGAGATTACTACCTCTACCATCACCAACAACTTAAGCCGTATTAGCAAGTTCACCGCGAGTCAGCGTTATTCAGAAGTACCAACAGATACTAGCGGTATTATTGTTCCGATAACCTTTAAAAATGATCCTGTAAAAGACACCAATCACTACACGACAGATAAACGCCCTCAGCCTCTTAAGGAAACACCAAAGAACCGTGTCTTGGCATGGGAAAGTAGCGAGAATCTTGAACACGAAGAGACAGTTCGTGCTATCGCTTTGGGTCTCCGAGACTGGTCTAAGAAGACGTTTACAGGTGGCTATGCACTGTCATTAAGTGGTGGTGCTGACTCAGCGTTGGTCTCTGTGCTTTGCTATCTTTCTATGCACTATGAAGTGTCTGAACTTAAACGCAAAGGTATCGATCTAACTCAGAGCTACTTTAGCCGTTTTGTCGAAGATATTAATACTGCTGATGCCAATGACATCATGAAGAAATATTTGACCACGGGTTATCAGCCGAGTCGTAATAGCGGTAGCGTTACAAGAACCGCTGCGAATGAGCTGGCGAATTCTCTTGGTGCAGATCACTATATCTTTGAAGTGGGTGATATCGTTGAAGCTTATGAGAGTGAGCTGAGCAAAAATATGGGTATCGAGTTCAACTGGGAAGAGCACGACATCTTCAAGCAGAACATTCAGGCGCGTACTCGCTCTCCAATGATTTGGGGTGTGGCGAATGTTAAGAATGTACTTCTGCTCACGACGAGCAACTTATCTGAAGCGAGTGTGGGCTATGTTACTCAGGATGGTGACAGCTCCGGTGTGCTTGCTCCTATTAGTGGTGTGACTAAATCTCGTGTTCTGCGCGTTCTTCAGTGGCTTGAGACCGATGGCACCATGGTTTGTGATGCCGACTCAAGCGCACCATTTAAGTTTGAAAAACTTTCCTATATCAATGAACAACGTCCGACGGCAGAGCTTCGCCCGGTCGAGCAGACCGATGAAGATGACTTAATGCCATTTAGCCTGCTGGATAAGATTATTGAACTGCATATTCAACAGAATCACTCTCCGGTTGAGATTTTTGAAGAGCTGATTTGCCTTCATAAAGACAAAAACGAAAGCTATCTGGCCGAGTGTATAATTAAGTATTTCCGTTTCTTCCATAGAAACCAGTGGAAGCGTGACAGACAGGCTCCGGGTTTCCATATTGAGATTAACTCGCTTGATCCAAAAACGTATAAGCGTATGCCGCTTTTGGGTACCGCATTCCAGGGAGAGCTGGAATTATTACAGAAATACATCGCTTCTTAAGTTTTATACACAAACGAAGCTAAAATTATTGTAAGCACTTAGTTCGGCCCCTATACGCGTATAGGGGCTTATTCGTCTATAACGCTTGCGTATATCCGGTCAACCGTTCCGTCGTCCCACATCTCGCTGAGCTTGGCGTTTAACTCTCTGACTAAACTAGGCATATTTTCCGTATCTGTTGCTTTTGAAAGTAATAGATAGGAAGGGTTTGTTTTACTGATAGGATCGCTGTGAACCTTTATCTGGTCGAGAATGTTGAGTCGATTGGCTCCGTCGAGAACGACAGTTTTATCATTCACATAAACATCGATTCTACCGCTGATCAGTTTTCTAAGGTTCTGTTCTAGGGAGCTGGCTTCCTCCACATATATATCACCACGTTTAGCCGCTAAATCGAATTCGGGTGAAACACTATGACCAAGGTTTATACCGACTCTGAGCCCTCGCAAATCATCTGTAGTATGTAGTTCAAGTAAGCTATCACTTCTCGTTACTGTGTAGTAGGCGGCTTTTCTTAATGGAGTTTCGACAAAAACAGCAAACTGCTCTCTTTCCTCAGTTTTAAATGCTGCGAACAAACCATCAACATTTCCGACTTTAAGGTGATAAAGCGCTCGTTTCCATGGGTAGCAACTAATGGTGTAGGGTTGATTTGCTCTACTGAAGAGTTCGTTGATGAGTTTGAAATAAATACCTTTTACTTCGTCGTTTTCGCACCAGATAAAGGGTTTAAAATCCAATGTTGCCAAACGAATGGTTTTAGCCGAAACAGTGGCTGATGGAAGTACGAGACAGCCAATTAACACAATATATAAAAAGAACTTCCCCATTAGTCAGCCTGTTAGCGATGAATTCCTATTGGTTAAGGTTAGTTGTGTTATTACATGAAGTCTAATTGATGTGGCTCATTGTCTCTGCTGATAGATTACTTAGCTGTCGAAGCGATTGGTTTTACTGTGCTAGAATCGCCTCTCTAAAATTTCCACTAGCTTTTTTGTTGTAAGCACTATGTTTAAAAATGGCTTCTTTTCAAAACAATTTAAACGTTTGATAAAGGAAAATAACTCAGAAAAAGGGTCGGCGAAAACAACGTTTTATCGTAGCCATTATCTAAAGAAACAACCGGATGGTGATGATCTTTGGAGCACGAAAATAGATGGCCTTGTTGTTACTGGTAAACTGGAAAACATAAAAAAAAGCGTTGATAGCTGGTGCGACAATAAGATTGTCATTCCGCCCGATAGCTTCGAGTCATTGCCGGGTCGTCCTACTAATCGCCAGGTTGTTGAGTACAAAGGTTTTAAAATAATCAATGACAAGGGTGGTGAGAAAGACTGGTATGTCACTCACAAAGGAAAATTACTTAAAGGCTCAAGAGTTGCTATCGAAAACAAAATTGACCAGGCAATTCAAAGACTGCAAGCCAGAAAAGAGGCCATGGTATCCAAATCGATTAAAATGGCTAACAACATAGACAAGCGTGCATCATAGTTGTCGCTTGTCCCTTCTTTTTATTTCTAATGGTCTAATCCCATACCTTCCTAAGTTCTAGTTAGCTATAGGTATATAGGCGACTTTTTCTACAATGATGTATCACATTGTAAAGCTTTGTATTGAGCTTTATCGGTGCTAGCGCTAATAGCGTTTATACTCCCTATAGCTACTCACGTGTCAATGCTTATCTGATTGATTTTTATCGCATATATTAAATAACTTTTAGATACATAACCGTACTTATCCTTCCGTAGAACATGTGTTTCTATGCCGTTGATTGTGATCTTTATTCCAATAATACGGAGGGTGCCTGTGAATATAAATCTGCAATTAAAGCCTCTGATAACACTGACAACGTCGTTAGTTTTTTCTTTAGTTCTTACTGGGTGTGAAGGAGGGGGGAGTGCCAGTTCAGCTGACACTCCGGATCCTTCTCCACCACCTGTAACGGTTCTACCAGATATTTCAGTACCTGATACTGATACAGAAGAAACGCTTCCTCCTGACAAACCAGTACCACCCCCAACAACCGAAACGGTAACCCCCGAGATACCTAAACCTCTTCCTGTTCCAGAAAATAATGTGGTACCTGTTGCTCCAATTGTTCCTATCGTTCCACCACCACAAGAAATTGTATTAACACCATTTAATCTACAAAGAATATCTGCATTTGAGGTTCGTGATTATCACGAAGCCGAAGGCATTCGACGAGCAACGTTTGCGTGGGATGATGCCCTTGCCAACGGTAGTACAGTCGATGTGACTTATACAGTCTGTGAAAAAAGCCTTGTGGAAGATAACTCTTGTAAAGCCCTGGGCTCTGTAAAAAACAGCCTGACCGCTGACATTGATATAGGGAGTTTGATTGATGCAATTGCTAATGATTATTTTGTAATGGCAACGGTGGGAACACAGGTGCTATCCAGCTCTGAGCGCAGCGTTGAACTGAGTGAGATATACAAGATGCTCGGCCACTTTAAAGGAGCAAATTCAGCGGAAGGTGACTGGTTTGGATCGGCAGTGAGTATCAGCACTGACGGAAAAACGCTTGCTGTATCAGCGCCCGGAGAAAGTTCATCTGGAAACAGAGTCGTCAACGGCATCAGTGGAGGTATAGATAATATCTCAAATGCGAAGTCTGAATCGGGGGCGGTGTATCTATTCAGTAATGAGTCTGGAGAGTGGAAGCAAATTACTTTTATTAAAGCTTCCAACAGTGATGTTGGTGATAGATTTGGTCATTCATTGGCGTTAAGTGGTGATGGAAAGACACTAGCTGTCGGCGCGATAAAGGAAGCTTCAAACTCCACAGGAGTTTATACAGATCACGCTGGTGGAAACAACAATGGCGCTTTGGGTTCCGGGGCCGTGTATGTGTATGACACCAACGGAACCCTATGGTCTCAAATCGCCTATATCAAGGCATCAAACACCGATGCCGGAGATTGGTTTGGTAATGCCGTCAGTTTAGATTTTAATGGGAGCACTTTGGCTGTAGGGGCACCAATGGAAAGTTCGAATTTTTCAGGCTTTATTGACCCATCTAGACCAGATAACAATAACTTGCAGAACTCAGGAGCGGTATATTTGTACGAAAAACAACCTGACGGTTGGGCGCAGACCCATTACGTAAAAGCGTCAAATTCTGACAAAAATGACCAGTTTGGATTCTCACTGGCGCTAAGTGATGATGGAGAGAGCTTAGCGGTAGGTGCAAAAGGGGAAAGTTCTGGTCATCCTGGTATCTCTGCTAATGGTGATGGGGAGCACGACAACACGTCAGGGGGAGCAGGAGCGGTGTATATGTATTCCAAGGCGGGCTCGAACTGGGAACAAGCAGCTTATGTGAAACCATCAACAACAGAAGATGGTGGCAATTTTGGCTACTCATTAGATCTCAATGCTGATGGAACGTCTTTAGTAGTTGGCGCAACGCAACTGCACACATCGTCACCGGAATCGGGAGTCGTATATACGTTTGAAAACAAAGGAACTGGCTGGGAAGAAACTGGCAGTATTAAACCGTCCAACGGAGGAAACAATGACCAATTTGGTAGTTCGGTTGCAGTAACCTCATCCGGGGACAAAATTATTGTTGGTGCTCTTGGTGAAGACTCATCGTTTAGTGGGATAACCTCAGATGTCAGCCTTGGAGGTGATGATGGACGCAAAAATAGTGGTGCTGCATATCTGTTTACTAAAGATGGCAATCAAAACTGGCAACAGAGCGCTTATATCAAACCTTTCCTTAGTGAAGCCAATCCTCCTGGTGGAGAGATTTCAGTTGCAATAGATGGAGATGGTTCGACAATCGTTGTTGGTGGAGCACTTGAAGATAATGGGTGTAGGATTGTAAGTAGCGGCACGCCATTATGCGCTGAAAGTGAGAACTCAGGGGCCGTAGTTCTTTACTAAATTCTGTTCACCTAAAAAGCTAAAAAAGCGCTGGAATCAGCGCTTTTTCAGTATAGTCAATGCAATAAAAGTTACACAGCACTTCGTCGGTACTGCCTGTAATCCGCATCCCAGAAGTTCTCTTCGATTTTCTCTTTCAGGCGCTCTTCTGTGCGTTTCGAGGCAACACCTTGCTCCATCGCTTTTTTGCCTACCGCTAGTGCGATGTGCTTAGATACTTTCTGTATTTCTTCTAAAGGAGGAAGCAGAGGGCCAGAACCGTTTTTCGCAAGTGGCGAGCATTCAGCTAATGCGCGACTCGATTCCATAAGCATTTCATCAGTGACGCGTCGGGCACGCGCAGCCAAAACACCTAAACCGATACCAGGGAAGATATAGCTGTTATTACATTGGACGATAGGATAGGTTTTGTTACCGACCACTACCGGGCTAAATGGGCTACCAGTCGCAACGAGTGCCTGACCATTTGTCCAGTTGAGTATGTCAGATGGCAAAGCTTCAACACGACTTGTAGGGTTAGAAAGAGGGAACACAATTGGCTGCGGACAGTGCTTATGCATCTCTTTAATTATCTCTTCTGTAAACAAACCGGGGGCACCAGAAACGCCAATAAGTACCGTTGGTTTCGCGTTCTTCACAACATCGAACAGAGAAATCTGAGTTGAAGTTGTTTCCCACTTATCCAGAACTGTACGTTTTTGTACAAGCTTTTGCTGGAAGTCCAATAAATTTGGCATATCATCAGAGAGCACTCCCCAGCGATCAACCATAAACACCTGAGAACGAGCTTTCTTATCCGATATACCTTCAGAAACCATCTGAGCAATAATGGCTTCAGCGATGCCGCAACCCGCAGAACCAGCACCAAGGAAAGTGATGCGCTGCTCACTAAGCTTAGTATTCGAAGCCTTACAAGCCGCAAGCAATGAGCCGACGGTTACAGCAGCGGTACCCTGAATATCGTCATTGAAACAGCATACTTCGTCTTTGTAGCGCTGCAGTAAAGGCATCGCATTTTTCTGCGCAAAATCTTCAAACTGAATCAGAGCCTCTGGCCATCTGTCCTTGACCGCTGAAACAAATTCGTCGACAAACGCTTTGTACTCGCTGTCAGAAATACGTGGGTGTCTCCAACCCATGTACATAGGGTCTGACAATCGTTGAGGGTTATTGGTACCGACATCAAGTACAACAGGCAACGTGTACGCAGGGCTGATACCACCACACGCGGTATAGAGTGAAAGCTTACCAATAGGTATACCCATACCCCCAATGCCCTGATCACCAAGTCCAAGAATTCGTTCACCATCTGTCACAACAATAACTTTAACGTTGTTACGAGAAGCGTTGTTCAGCATGTCTTCGATGCGATCGCGGTTCGGGTAAGAGATAATTAAACCTCTTGCGCGTCGGTAGATTTTAGAAAAGTTTTCACAAGCTGCACCAACAGTCGGTGTATAGATGATTGGCATCATTTCGGTGATGTGATTTTGTACCAGTCGATAGAACAGGGTCTCGTTGGTGTCTTGGATATTTCTTAGGTAGATATGTTTATCCATATCTGACTCAAATGCCGAGTACTGTTCGTAGGCGCGATCAGCTTGTTCTTCAATTGTTTCGATTGCTTCTGGTAAAAGGCCTTCCAGGTTAAATAACTGCCTTTCTTCCTGAGTGAAAGCACCGCCTTTGTTCAAAAGTGGAGCTTCAAGCAGTGCAGGGCCTGCATAAGGGATATATAGGGGTCTTTTATGTTTACTCATTAGTAGTTTTCTTCTATCTAGGCTGACAGGTTGAGGAGCATCAATCACATTATGTTAACGTAATTTTATTTTTAACGATATCTGGGAAATAGTTTTTCCGCTGTTAAGTCTGTGATCTTATTCCGACTATGATGAAACAAGCCCAAACCTTCGACATTTCGACTGTGAGGTCTTATTTTAGAGGTTTGTTAATAGTATATTAAAGGCTTTGATCACAAAATATATGCAATGTATTGATTAGAATAAATTTAATGTTCTTAATTTCAGTTATTCAAGCTCTCAATAATTTTTGAGGTTTTTTTGTACTTTGGTTCGCAAATTGCTTAGCTTTGACATCGCAACTTAGGAGTGGTGAAGGGGATGGCGGTGAATAACGACAATACAAAACGCAAAAGTCAGGATTTAAACAACCTGATTTTTCCCGTGTCTAAAAAATATGAACAACACCTTTCCGACGCTTCCTATTTTAAAGGTTACGCTGACACTATTTCTTTTCCTAACAGTACGTTAGAAGTTTCTCGCATAATCAAAGCGTTATTTCGGTCAAATGTTCCTATCACTGTTCAGGGGGCGAGAACCGGATTGACGGGAGCGGCTGTTCCTAATGGCGGCCATATTATGTCCATGCAGAAGATGAACAAGATTCTTGGGCTGAGGCAAAATAGTGCCGGTGATATATTCGTTCATGTTGAACCTGGCCTTAGACTGGCTCATCTACATAAAATGATCGCGAACGGGTTTAAAGGATTATTTGATGCAGATGATGAAACCAAGGAAGTATTGGCGGCCAATCCAGATATTAATGACTATTTTTGGCCTGTCGATTTACTCGAAGGTTCTGCGACTATAGGGGGTATTGCCGGTACCAATGCCTCTGGTGTTACCTCATATATGTACGGTAGAGCGGCAAACCATATTGAAGGCATTCGCTTTATTGGCGAGTCAGGCAGTGATTTTTGGGTTTCCAGAAAAGGGAATGAGCAATTAGAATCTGAAGACCAGCAGATTGCAGGAACAGTACTCTTTACTCAGCAAGATTTGTTAAACGCGATTCTGGGTGGAGAAGGAATGTACGGTGTTATCACGGAACTTGCTCTCAAGTTAAGGAAAAAACCAAAGGAAAAACTCGGTTTACTGGTTTTTGTTCAGGATGAATCTCAGCTTGAAGTGTTCGTTGATAAGTGTCAGGACAACCTGTCACATGAACAGAAAGCCTTAGTTGCAACATTTGAAGTCATGGATCAGAGAAGTATCGAAGCCGTACATGCTCTAAGTGGAAGGTTAAAAGGTTGTCCGCCTATTCCTGACTTTCCAACTGATTCTCAAGGCGCTGCTTATATTGAGTTGCATGGAGACAATCAAAAAGCGCTGAATGAGTTGTCTAAATGCTGCACAAATTGCATCAGTGACGTAGGAGTAAGATCTGATTCGGTACTGATGGCAACCGACCATGAAAGCCTGGAAAGATTGAGAGCATTGCGTTATGCAGCCCCTCGTGTGGCAAATCTTTTGGTCGAACTGAATCATCAAAAATTCAGTGCGATTACCAAGCTTTTCACGGATATTCGATTTGAAGGCCGTTTCTCCGCTGTTTTTCAAGACTATCTCAGGGATCTCCAGGATATGCATATGCCAGCGACCATCTATGGTCAGGTGCTGGATAATCATCTACATGTCAACTTGTTCCCTGAAGATGAGAGACAGCTTGCCATTGCAAAAAGGCTGTTGGCGCACTGGGCTCAAAAAGTGAGAATTCAGCGGGGAAAACTAGTTGGGAATCACGGTATCGGGAAACTGAAAACAGACGATACTTACCCTGAGATGCCAGAATCTCAGAAGCTTAGAGAAAAACAAATCAAAGCATTTTTTGATCAGCGTGGATTGTTTAATCCTCATAATAGAACACCGCTAGGTTAAGTTACATTTCACTAGTAGCTACTAATTTACAACGGCCAGAAATTAGATTATGGTCTGAAAATGTGAATTATTATCGAGTGCGGTAATGTGAAAAAAGCAGCATTAATTTCAATCGGGTGGATAGCCACCGGGTTGGGCTTCCTTGGAATCTTTCTCCCATTACTTCCAACAGTTCCCTTCATACTGTTAGCTATGTACTGTTTTAGTAATAGTTCACCGAGGTTTTTGCACTGGTTAGAGAATAATAGATTTATTGGTGAAGTGGTTACCCGCATAAGGAACGACATAGGGTTAACAGTAAAAGAAAAGTGGCGAATCCTGATAGCTAGCTATATTTCAATCGGGGCTACTGTTATTTTTGTTCTGGACTCATTCCATGGACGCTTTATGCTTTGTTTAATTCTCGTGATAGAAACCTGGATAATTGTCAGATATAAAACTCATACTGAAGACAGTTCTCAAAACTGCCCCGAGTAGGGGCAGTTAGTCAATTATCCCTTAAATGATTCTTCAGCTGCTCTATATCCGTAGTTAATTAACTCTTCCGCTTTGTCGAACTCAAATGTCCCACACAAGTTCTGTGGAATATCGATGATCTTATCAGGCGGATAAGCGGCCAGTTTTTGTCTGGCTATCGTACTTTGCATTGCATCAAATGCCTGGTTAGCAATGTCGAACGCTGCAAAGTTGATGTTCAGAGAGTCGAATACCGAGTCTTGCACCTTTTCTATATATCCACTGATTCGTGCTTTCATTGATGGGTTCGTATGAAGGTGTATTGGCTTTGGTTTTTCTGGATGTTGAATATGGTCGCCACCAAGGTTTACTGCCAGCGTAAGATCGGTTTTATCACCAAAGGTAGGAGCGATAGGGACAGGGTTTAGTACACCACCATCAATAAGAGATTCTCCATCTATTTCGTATGGGGTAAAAAACAAAGGAAGTGAAATTGAAGCTCTTATGGCATCAAAGAGAGAACCAGAGTTAATCCATACTTCTTTCTCTTCTTCGACGTTAGCCGCAACAGCCGTAAATGGGATGTTGAGTTCTTCAATGGTGATATTACCGATAAGGTCCACAAGAGTTGCGATGATTTTATCGCCTTTGAAAAGCCCGCTTGACTGCCATGAAATATCGAGCAAATTTGCCATAGCGACTTTATCGATAGCGGTAACCCACTCCTCGAACTCATCCAGCTTACCAGCGGCATAGATACCGCCAACCAGAGCACCAGCGGAGCAACCGGATATCGATTTTATTTGGTAACTGTTCTCTTCTAGCCAACGAATAACACCAATATGAGTCAGTCCACGTGCTCCTCCGCTACCGAGCACCAATGAAACCGTTTTATTTGACATGGAAAATTCTCTTAAATGGGTGTTAGTACTAAAACTATAGGCTTTTCTGCCACTTAGGAAGTGAAACTTTTTGGAAATTTTATATCGATGAAATTAATGTAATTAAATTACGTAAAAATGTGACAAATATCTTGTAAATGAAAATTATGTGACTATAATCACAATTGATGAGTAATTAAATTACATTTTGGAGATCGATTATGGGTAACGATATTGGTGCAGCGTTCGTAAGTAACATCATTGCAAAGAAAATGATCGATGAAGCGCTATACGGCAAGCCTGTTCCGCAAAAGAAAAAATCAAGCATGAAAAAGTTTTTCAAGAAGCTGATTAAATAAAATTTTTAAGCCCTGACTTAGTCAGGGCTTTACTTTATGTGATAGAAATTAACCAGCAGCTTCCATTTTCAGCACATTGTCTGGTGTCTCTGTCAGCCCTTTCTCTTTCAATAGCTCTTCGAGCTTATCTGAGCCGCCCACATACTTACCGTCTATCCATATTTGTGGCACAGTCACTGGCGTTTTCTCTCCGATAATCGCTTTGACTTCTGGGATCATGCGATACAGAGCTGCACTGTCTTTTACGACATCATGATACTCGTAATTGATACCTGCATTATCAAGTGCTTCTTTTGCTTTTACACAATATGGGCAAGTGGCTTTACCATAAACGATGTTGCCTTTTAGGGTATCCCTTTCAGTCCATTCTTTTATCACAGACTGAACCAGCACACCGCGGTTTAATGCTTCTCCCTGGCTAATTACTTTGCCTTCTACAACAATAATCGGCGCGTGCCATGCCCCAAGTTTTAAAGGCTCCCACCAATGAGATAACCAGTCTTTCACTTCCAACTCTACAGGAATGCCATTCAACTCTGTTTCAAAAGTATCTTTAAGTATGTCTTTTGTAAGGGTGCACTCACCGCAAGGGATTTTTACTTTGAAAGGGCCCCAGCTACCTGCCCATCGATAAAGTGTAATTTTTACAGGTTTTGTCATGTGCTTAATCCGGTATTTGTTTGACTTAAATAATAGGACAGGTGGAAAAAGAAAATAATTTCAGGATATATAAAAAATATCTGAGATATCTTATCCTCTTACTTAAGATACTGAAAATACATTTGGAACAAAGTGGTTAAGACAACGCGACTTCACCCTAAGTTAGACCTTGAGATTGCTCCCTCTGAGATCTTTATGAATTTTGATGCGTTCAGAGAAAATACGGAGACAAGATTGCATTCTCATGCTTGGGGACAACTGCAAATCATCAATGGCGGTACGTTGGAACTGAATGCGGAAGGTATGCGCTTTTTGGCACCACCTCATTTAGCTATATGGGTACCAGCAGGGATAATGCACTATAGCTACAACCGAAGGCCGCTTAATTATTGCTCATTGAACATCGATAAAAACAGAACAACCATGATGCCCGATCACACCTGCTTAGTGAGTGTAACACCTATTGTAACTGCGATTATTGACGATTTCAGACGCCGAGAGATTAGTATTGCTGAGTCGATTCCCGATCAGAGGCTGGCTAATGTTCTGCTCGATCAACTCGCAATTAGCAAAGAACAGCAACACTTTTTACCCAGCAGTACGCATAAGATGCTTCAGCCGATTCTTGATAGGTTAGAAGAAGAACCCTTAAATACAATGTCATTGAAAGAGTGGGCGGATGCTATCCATACAACAGAAAGAACGTTAGCCAGACATTGTCAGAGTGAGCTTGGAATGAGCTTCACTGAGTGGCGAATTCGGGCAAAATACCTACACTCAATGACCTTGCTAAAACAAGGAATGTCGGTAAAAGAAGTTGCGCTAACATTAGGGTATAAACAGGCAAGTCCGTTTATTTCGATGTTTAAGAAATACGCAGGTGAGACGCCCGAACAATACAAAAACCGCATATAACAAGGCCGAAGCGAATGCCTCGGCCTTGATAACATTCTTAGTAGAGTTATTGAATTTCCAACAGCTCTACATCAAAAATTAACGTCGCTGATGGTGGAATTGGACCGGTACCATTCTTACCATATCCAAGAGTACTTGGAATAAATAACCTAACCTTCTGGCCGACAACCATGTTCTGAACACCTTCCTGCCAGCCTTTGATTACACGGTTTAGCGGAAACGAGATTGGCTCACCTCGATCAACAGAGCTGTCAAATACAGTGCCATCGATAAGTGTTCCATGGTAGTGAACTTTGACCATGTCTGTTGATTTTGGATGCGTATCACCACTACCTTCCTGAAGGATAAGATACTGGAGACCACTCTCTGTGGTCATTACCCCTTCTTTCTTCGCGTTTTCAGCAAGAAAAGCCTGACCTTCTGCAAAGTTTACATCGGCCACTTTGTGATTGGTCCATGTCCTGTAGATAAAGAAACCGGCTAGAACAAATACAACAATTGGAAATATGATTTTAAACACGAGTGTTTCCTTACTTTTTTAGTTTTGCGTCAGTAGATAATTCATTGTTTTAGCCAGATCTTCAATTGATTCATGGCCTTCGGTGATGATCTGGTATTTCCCACCGACAATAAAAGTGGGTACAGAGTTAATTTGGGCATCCTGAGTGACCTTATCGGCAACGGTGACCAACTTGTTCAACTCTTCCATGTCTTTATTGTCCATTTTGTATGGGCTTTTCAGACCGCGAGAGGTAAATGCCTCTTCGATAGCTAGCTGCTGCTGTGTCATGGTTACATCACGCATCTGAACAGCAGCGAAAAGCGCTTCCAAGAGTTCTGCGTCGGGCTTTTCACCCAACTGCAATACGGCACTATAATAAATGAGAGCAGCAACCTGTGAGTTTTGATTAAAGGTAACATGAACTTTACCAACTTCCTGATGAATGTTGCTCTCGATTGCAGGGAGCATCGTTTCCATGTTACGACAATGACCACAGGTGAGTGAGAAGATTTCAGTCACAGGGGCGAGATCAAGCTTGCTTAAATCGGCAGGCAGTTGCGAGTACTGTTTTCCTAGCTCTGGCGTGTCACTGTCACTACAGGCAACGGTCAACATCAATGTGACGAGTACGAGGAAAGCTTTAACTGAATTTTTTATCATAGTAATTGAAAGGCTTAGATGAATGAATTTCTGATTCTACATTCAGAACCCTAAACGGGGAAGAGTGATAAACGAGAAGAAGGTTAAAGAATTGTCATTCGGTGCCGATACCATAATCAGCAGAGGTTCTGAGATTTAACTGGTTATTAAACGATGAAGAAACTAATTATTATTTTTGCATTAGCGCTCAGCGGATGTGGCTCGTCAGAAATATCGAAGATGCTGCCGGGTTCCATGCTCGATACCGCACCTAGCAACGATGCGGAACTTATGTACCCGGATTGGAGAAATGCTTCCGAACTAGAACGTCAGGCATCGATGGTTGAAGGGCCGTATGGAGTGCGTAAGAGTGATTCACTCGATGCGTTCTCTTATTACTTGTCTCAACTCGGCATCGAGCATGAAATACTGCCGGGTGACCACTTGGTAATTAAGCTAAGAAAAAAAGTTCAGTTTAATACCGGCTCAGATAATGTGTCCTGGGATTCGCAGCAATGGCTGAGTCAGCTGGGTTATTACGTGGCGCGAATGCCAAATTTAGATGTGGTTATTGAAGGGCATACCGATAATACCGGGAGCGCGGCCATAAATGAGCGCCTTTCCCAAAAGAGGGCGCTCAAGGTCAAAGATGAGCTGATGAAACAGGATGTGATGCCTGGAGCCATTTTTACCCGTGGCTACAGCGACTACAAGCCCCGTTGTACCAATAAAACAACATCAGGTAAAGCTTGCAATCGCCGGGTAGAACTTTCTTTTATTTTGGCGAATAATTAAGGTCAACAGACCCTAGTGTCGGGATAAACCTCAGCTTAAACCGACGATTTCACCATCTTCACAAATATCCAGATTCATAAATGCAGGCTTCTCAGGAAGCCCTGGCATGGTTAACACATTACCCGTTAATGCGTAGATAAAACCGGCACCTGCACATAACTTCAATTCTCGTATATCAATATCAAAATCTTTGGGAGCCCCTTTTACAGATGGGTTCGTCGATATTGAAAGTGGTGTTTTCGCCATACAGATGTTTAAGTTGCTGTATCCCAGTTCTGTGTATTTAGACAGTTGCTGTTTGGCTATATCAGAAAGGTTTACGGTTCTCGCTCCATACCCCACCTCTGCGACAGACATAAGCTTCTCTTCCAGAGATTGTTCTTTTGTATAGAGCGGTTTAAATGCCGTTGTCGAACTTGTAGCTTCAACCACTTTCTCGGCCAACTCAATTGCACCCGCACCGCCATCGGTGAAGGCATCGCTGATTGCTGCTGTAACCGGGAGCGAAAGAGCATTAATTTTCTGTAGTAACCGTGCCAGTTCTTCGTCCGTATCCTGTGGGAAACGATTAATAGCGACAACCGCAGGGATACCATATCTTGTTACGTTTTCTATGTGCCATTGCAGGTTTTCAAACCCTTTATCAAGCGCTGCTGAATCTGGTTCGAAAATAGAGTCGGGTAGTGCTTGACCTGGTCTTAAATCATAGAGACCAGAGTTCGCTTTTAAACCTCTTAAAGTCGCAACGATTACTGCACAATCAGGGGTTTTATCTGATACTGATGATTTGATATTACAGGCTTTCTCAAACCCCATATCAGAACCAAAACCCGCTTCAGTTACGGTAAAGTCAGTCAACTTAAGCGCGATATTGTCTGCAATAATAGAAGAGTTTCCGTGGGCGATGTTTGCAAAAGGACCAGCATGGATAAGTGTTGGAACACCTTCCAGTGTTTGCATAAGAGTTGGTTCAATGGCTTCTTTCATGGATACTGCCATCGCCCCAGCAACTTTCAGATCTTCGGCTGTCACAGGAAGGCCATCGATATTGTATGCCAGTACAACCTCACCGATTCGTTTGCGCAGATCTTTAAGATCAGAAGCAAGCGCGAGAATCGCCATCAGCTCAGATGCAGCAGAGATATCGAAACCATCATTGCGCTGAAAACCGTTGATGGTTTTGCCATCTTCGTTGTTACCAACGGTAATCATTCGAAGTGCTCGGTCATTATGATCCATCACTCGTCGCCAGACGACATTTTCAGGATCGATTTTTAACGCTGGCAGATCAGTCTTTGTTGTGAAGGTTTCGTAACCATGACGTTGTTCATGGTAGATTCGAGCATCAATCGCAGCAGCAGCTAAGTTATGTGCAGCGGTAACTGCGTGAATATCTCCGGTAAGGTGAAGATTAAGCTCTTCCATCGGAGCGACCTGGCTGTAGCCACCACCTGCCGCGCCGCCTTTTACCCCAAAAACCGGACCCATAGATGGTTGTCGAATACAGGCTGCTACAGACTTATTAATTTTTGATAGCCCTTGAGCCAGACCGATGGTTGTTACCGTTTTGCCTTCACCAAGAGGAGTTGGGGTAATAGCGGTAACCAGAATGAGTTTGCCTTCCCGATTCTCTTTGAGTCTGTTAATGCTCTTTAGAGATACTTTTGCTTTGCTCTCCCCATAGGAAATAAACTCGTCATCCTTCAAACCAAATTGACGACCTACTTCCTTTATAGGCCTAAGTTTTGTATTTCTACAAATCTGGATATCACTTAGCATAAACTACCTCTAAATGCTTTACGAAAACGTTTGCGCGGGCATAATACCGTGCAAAAATGCTTTGTAAAGCAAATTTGGTAGGTATCTGTGTCGGGCATTTTACACGATTGGAAAATTTTTAGCTGAGGGATCTTGGATATATAAAGCGAGAGAAATACCATCCGAAAATGATATTTCGGATGGTAATGATATAGAAGTTTATTTTTCAGTGTTGCTAACTTGTTCCTGATAGGCTTCGGTTCCCCAAAGAGGCACGGTAGACAAGCTGTGCTTGAAGCTGCCTGACGTCTCTTTGGTGGAGTAAGCGAGGTACATTAGTGTTTGATTCTCTGGGTCAAATATTCTTCTTATTTTCATATTCTTAAAGAAGATACTTTTTGACTTCTTAAATACAACTTCTCCCGACTTAGAGCGGTCAATCTGCGCAATCATCTCTGGTGTAATATCACCAGTCTGACGACAGGCAATAGAACTGTCACTTGGGTCGGACAAGCTAAAATCCGTTTCGATAGAAGCAATGTGGCAGGTTACACCAGTCACTATTGGGTCGGTGAGCTTATTAAGTTTGATATCGGTAAGTGTGAAGGCACCTAAAGAAACATCACCAACTTCATCGTCACTACAAGCTGTCAGTGCTAATGTGATAGCAGCAGCGGTCAGGATTTTTTTTAACATAGTTTGCTCTCATGTATGATGTACTCTTTTAACATATTGGCGAAAAGCGATTTTTTCAAGATTAACGACGGCATATATTTTAGGAATCAAGAGTGACCTATCCTGGGTAGGTATCTCAGTTGTCGAAGCTATTCGTCTGTCGAATGGCATATATTCTGCTTAAAGTAAGGTATACTCGCTTGCTAAAGTGGTGAGAGTCAATCAGGAGAAGTGTTATGAGAATCTTAGCAATTGCTCTGCTAATGTGTGCGTTAGGTGGATGCAGTTCATCACCGGCATCAAGTGTTTGCACAGCCGCTGTATGTGATATTTGGAATTAATAGTTGAGATAACGGATGGAAGAGATAAAGGGACTGGTCAGCAAAAAGAATAAATGGCTTGCTAGTCAGGTAGAGGTTGATTTCCCAACTGCTGAGAGCATAAAAGGCAGGGAGCTATATCAAAAGGCGGAAGAGTCTTGTATTTACAAGCAGCTTACTGCTTGCTCCGAGTCCAGTGTCGAAGGCTTAGAGATACATAAAGCAGACTTTCATCGACTCACCGTGATTTTCGCTCAGTTACAGTCTACCCAGTTTCAAGGCGATGAAAGTGCCTGGGTTTTAGAATTTTTTGCTCAAATAATTTTATCGAATGAACATGACCTTTATCTCGGTTTTATCGGTCAGAAGCCTGTCTTTGCAGCCATTGTGAGTTGTGAAGGTACTCAGTTTTTAGTCTCAGATATAGCGATTGCCCCTGAAAATAAACTGCTTAGTTATCAGGATGTAGCTAGTCAACTGGCACAGTTATTAGAACTGGACACGAAACATACAGATATCTGGTTCTGCAATTACGAAAAGTGATCCACATACGAATTTAAAGATTTCCTCACGTTTAAACTATCAGATTAGATCTCTCCCTCTTTTATATTTACCTCTGAATGAAATACTGCCTTATGAGCATAAGAGCTCAGGCAGTTGTGGGGTAGGTATGAATCAAAATAAAAAAGTAAACTGTGTCATTTTTGATTGTGATGGTGTTCTGGTAGACAGCGAAAAACTCTGCTGTCAGGCGCTGTCTAATGTGTTCAATCGGTTTGGTTTAAATACCTCACAGTCCGACTTTCTAGCTCACTTTCAAGGTGGCAAGTTAGCGGATATGTTAAGCGCAGCAAAAGATAGACTAGGGATGAAGGTATCCGTTGATACTTTGGAGCCTTTATACAGACAAGAGCTGGAAAAGCAGTTTGAGAAAGGGCTTAAACCTATAGACGGGGTTGTAGAAGTGCTCGACGAACTGGATAGACAAGGCGTTAGCTACTGCGTCGTATCTAACAGCCCTTTAGACAAAATTAAGCTTATGCTTCAACTGACAGGACTGGAAGAACGGTTTGCGGTGACTTGTTTTTCGGCTTTTGATGCGAATAGCTGGAAGCCTGATCCTGACTTATTGCGATATGCAGCGATGAACATGGGCTTTGTAACTAATGAATGTGTCTATATTGACGACACGCTAAAAGGTGTACAAGCGGGTATAGGTGCTGGAATACGTACCTTCTACTTTAGGCCAGAGGAAAACAGTGGTTATCAGGGAAGTGAAGACGTAGTCAGCATTTCAGATATTCGACAGATCAAACAATATTGTTTGAAATAATCCACTCACAACAATTTTAGCCACAGGAACATGTTTTCTGTGGTTCCACTTTCGCCGTCACGCTGAAGTCAAAACAAAAGCTAACTTCTCTCATTTAATATTTCACTTATCCTATCCATTAGCAGATATCAGCGTACGAATTGTATGGGGAAAATGCATACATTAAAGTTCGCAATGATTGTAAATAGTAAACACTCTTGAAACATGTTTTTAGCACTTGGTTGGCTCATAACCTCCTGTTTATAATTCATTTATTTCTGAAATGTCAAAATGGCGTCAAAGGTGGTTTTAGATGGTTTCGGGCGTGTGTTTCCCGCTATACACTCTCGTCCTTCTTTAATTCACGGTGGTTTAAACATTATGAAATTATCAAAACTAAAAATTGCGATGGTAGCGGGATTAGGTGTAATTACGCTTTCAGGTTGTATGGGGCAGATGGCGACTACAGGTATGGTTACTAAGTTTAACCTGGAAGTTGTCGATAACCGTTACGGCCGCGAAGGTATGTTTGTGCTTCTTTCTCCAGTTTACGCAATCGCGTCTGCAGCGGATCTATTTGTTTTCAACGCGGTAGAGTTCTGGACTGGCACGAACCCTATCACTAAAAAGTCTCCAGCGGTTGTAGATTCTCCAGTTGATGCCATTTTTAAAGTGAACGATGATCTTGATCCTTCATTGACCACTGTTCCGGTAACAAAAAATAGTGATGAAATTGAGAAAGCGATTATGCAGCAAGTCGATGAAAATACGCTGCAAATGCACGTAACGTACGTTGATGGTACTCAAAAGGTGCTACGCGGTGAGAAAACAGACGAGGTGGTTGATTTCTATTTGAACGATGAGTTCATCACCACAGTACAAGTTTCTGAAATCGAAAATTACGTGTCTGTCGCTAAAATCTAACCCCTTTTGGTTATTGATAAGCATAATTTAAGCCAGCCTTTTAAAGGCTGGCTTTTTTTGTGTTTGGAGAAGGAAGAGATCAGAATCTTCGGAAATATGTAAGAAAGTATTTCAATACTTACAAATTGTTTCAATATAATTGCAGAAAATAACCTGTAACTAAATATTAACAAACGAACTGGTCGTTTTTTAAACTTTATGATTTCAGTGGGTTATATTGATCTATGTTAACCTTATGTTAATTAATGATAAGTTTCGAAAAAAGTTTTAATGAAATTACATATTAGGGGTTGATTTAATGCTATAAATAAGGAAAATGCACTGCAAAATTAGTTTTCAATTTTGAAAGGATGCTCTCAGACAGTTGTATAGAGGTGGTTTATGAAGCTTTTTCTTGTATTAATGGCGTCGATCTCTGCCGGTGTGATCTCAGCGGATCATTTGCATTCTTTCATGTTAGGACTAACTGTTGCTTCACTGGCAGTGGGTAGTTGTTACTGGTTTGCATTCAGAACCACTCGTGTTCCTGAACTCGCTATGATTCTTTTGATTTGCGGTGTTTTCTCGAAACTTACGATTACAATCGCAGGTGTTGTTATTGGTGTTCAGGCTGCAATAATTACATCTCCACTGGTGTTTGCGCTTTCTTACTTATTCTTCTCTTTGGTGGTGACTTTCCTATGGTTCACCTATCGTGATGCAATCACGCCTAAAGCCAAAAATATCGAGAAGGCAGCGTAAGTTAACATTTTTAAAAGATTTTATTTTAGGGGAGCTCAAAATGAGCTCCCCTAATTGTTTCTACGACTATTGTCCAAAGGTAATTCTTACGATTTCTATTTAAAATTAGGTCAGATACATCGATAGAGGTCTTGGTATGGAAACCAGCTTATTTTGGATAGAAAAGACAGTATTACTGCTGGGTGTTTTATTCGTCCTTACTGGTATTGTGCAGTATGGGAAAAGAAGTGCCGACTGGAAAGGCGTTGCGACTATGTTTTACAAACGTATCCCAATGTCCATTTCTGAGTACAAGTGGTATCGATTAGGTATTGCTCTAGTGGTTTTTGCATTTGTTTTGAGAATCATCACCTTGACGCTTTGGCCTTAAGCAACTTTTAAAACGACTCTTACTTTCATCTCAAAAAGCCAACTTTCTAATAGAGTTGGCTTTTTCTGTTATTTTCTTCTTAATCTGAACAAACAGATTTCTTTATCTCTGATACACTTAATCAATACACTCGTGATAATAATTAAGTTCAGTTGCCAGGGCACATACAACGAATGAGTGTTAACTAAACTGTTAGTTCTGAAATTTTAAAAGGTGTGAGTATGTCGTACCCAGTCATGATATGTGATGACTCAGCGTTAGCCAGAAAGCAGATGGCGAGATCGCTGCCTTCGTCTCTTGGTGCCGATATCACGTTTGCCGTAAATGGCATAGATGCGTTAGAAAAACTAGAACAGCAAAGTTTTAAATTGCTGTTCCTGGATCTGACGATGCCAGAACTGGATGGTTTTGGAACGTTAGAAGAGATACGAAAGAAAAGAATAGATGTATCAGTGGTGGTGGTATCTGGTGATATCCAACCGAAAGCCAAAGCTAAGGTGGAAGCACTTGGTGCGGTTGCATTTATTCAAAAACCGATCGACAAAGAGTTGTTGAAGAAAGTTCTGCGTGAGTTGGTCGAACCTCAGCAGACACAACAAGTTGTTTCTCATACCCCTGTAGCGCTTCCGATTCTTAAGCGTCGCGATATCTATATGGAAGTCGCGAACGTTTCAATTGGTCGTGCTGCAGATGCGTTAGCGCGTCATTTTGACGTGTTCGTTCACTTACCCCTTCCTAATGTGAATATCTTTGAAGTGAGTGAACTGCACATGGCACTGCAGGATTTGGCGGGCAACGATGCGGTATCTGGTGTTTGTCAGGGTTTCAACGGCGAGGGTATCGCTGGGGAAGCATTAGTATTGCTTAGTGACTCTAGTATTTCTGATCTTAAGCGTTTGATGAAAGTACCCGCAGACAGCGAAGAGCTCGAAGAGCTTGAACTGCTTATGGATGTGTCGAACATCCTTGTAGGTGCATTTCTGAATGGTCTTGGTCAACAATCGGAAGTGCGATTTTTCCAGGGGCAACCCGTGCTACTCGGACAACATATACCAATCGAGTCCGTTATCGAGTCAACGACAGGTTCTTTCTCTAAAACAATGACTTTTGAAGTGAGCTATACCATAGACAACACCAGCATTCGTTGTGACTTGCTGTTTATGTTTGTTGATGAGTCCCTCCCGCTTCTGGATAACAAGCTTTCTTACCTAATGGAGGATTTCTGATGCTAGGTCTTCCCGCTGAATTCGAACAGTTTCACTGGATGGTAGACATGGTTCAGAATGTCGACCTTGGGCTGGTGGTGCTGGATACAGATTACAAAATACAGGTATGGAATGGATTTATGACTCACCACAGTGGCAAACAGTCACATGAGGTGATTGAGAAGTCTATATTCGAAGTCTTCCCAGAGATCCCACAGGACTGGTTTATGATCAAAGCGAAACCTGTTTACGATCTAGGGTGCCGCAGTTTTATCACCTGGAGACAGAGACCGTATCTGTTTAAATGCCGTAATGTTAGACCCGTAACTCAGCAGGCTGAGTTTATGTACCAAAACGTAACGCTCAACCCAATGCGTACACCTACCGGAGAGATTCGCTCTCTGTTTCTGTCAATACAAGATGCAACAGCCGAAGCGCTAATGGATAAGCGCGTATAAAAAATTGGAGTACTAGGTGACAAGCAACGACGCAAGTCTTTATTTAGCCAGTGATGTAAGGGATGGAGAAAAAGAAGTTGCCTCCCGTTTAGGTTTAGATATGTATGAGCTGATGAGCCGGGCAGGGCAGTCAGCATTTGATGTTCTACTTTCAGAGTTTCCAGAGGCAAAGTCGCTTCTTGTTGTTTGCGGAGGTGGTAACAATGGCGGAGATGGCTATGTTGTTGCCCGGCTAGCGAAGAAGCTATGCCTGAATGTGGAGCTTTGGCAACTCGGAGACCATACCGCTTTAAAGGGTGATGCTGCTAAGGCCAGAGACCAGTGGTTGGATGAAGGCGGTGAGATTAAGCCTCCTCAACCGCATATCGAAGACCAGCCAGATGTTATTGTCGATGCGCTTCTTGGTACAGGCCTTTCTGGTCGGGTACGCGAAGAGTATGCTCACGTTATAGACACCATAAATGGTTCATTCAAACCCGTACTTGCCATCGATATTCCTTCAGGTTTGTGCTCTGACACTGGCGTCGAGCTAGGTCCGGTTGTGCAAGCTAAGCATACCGTCTCATTTATTGCGCTTAAACGCGGATTGTATAGCGGGAAGGCGGCCAATTTTGTTGGCCAGTTGCATTATGCCGATCTTGACCTGGGCGAAGAGTTTCATGAAGTGGTTGAGTCTCAATGCCAACTGATTACTTCAGAGCATATATATGCCCTTTTGAGTCCGCGCGACAGAGCATCGCATAAAGGAAGCAATGGAAGAGTGTTGTGTCTGGGGGGCGATCGAGGAATGTTTGGTGCGATTCGTTTGACTTCAGAAGCTTGTTCACGAGTTGGAGCTGGGCTCACCAGAGTAGTGACGCAGCCTGAAAACGTTCCGGCACTGGTCAGCGCTCGTCCGGAAGTGATGACATTCGATTGGCGGGGCAACAGTAATGAAATTAACGATCACCTTGATTGGGCCGATGTTATTGCTATTGGACCAGGATTAGGTTCTTCGAGCTGGGGAAGATCACTGGTTGGTTACTCCAGAACGGTTGAAAAACCTATGGTCGCTGATGCTGACTGTCTGAACATACTTGCTAAAACCCCCGACTTTAACAGCCAACGTATTATCACACCGCATCCGGGAGAAGCTGCTCGCTTATTAGGTATCTCTGTTCGTGAAGTAGAAAGCGACAGGTATAGCGCGACAAGAATGATGCAACTTAAATACGGAGGAGTAGCAGTGCTCAAAGGTGCTGGCACCATTATTTATGATGGTTCTCAGTTCTGGGTATGCGATGCTGGTAATCCGGGAATGGGATCTGGCGGTATGGGAGATGTGCTTACTGGTACCATCGCTGGATTGCTGGGACAAGGCTTTAACTTGCCAGAGGCTGCAAGAATAGGCGTATGGATTCACTCTACAGCAGCGGATCTTTGTGCTGAAGAAGAAGGTGAAAAAGGCATGTTAGCCTCAGACCTGTTTCCATATATCAGGAAGTTAGTTAATTAGTTTCCACCAGAAAAGGTGTAGCAATTTGCTACACCTCGTACTTACTCTTATCACCAATATCAAAGTGTCTTGGCATTCGCCATTTGTAGAAGCTTGTAATCAGAAATAGAAGCGAAGCGATGGTTGCCAATACTTTTGCTGGGATATCTGCATCAAACACCATACAAAACCATAGAGAAGCAAGAATTAATGGTTGCAGGGGCAGCCCCGGGACTCTGAAACAAAAATACTCTTTAAAACACAGTCCACCTAGGGTAATGAATGCACCTCCAATTCCTATCATGGGATAACCCATTACAAAACAAAGCAAGCCTACCCAGGTAGCAAACTGCAGCAACAATCGGAATGACTTCATGTAGATATGCAGTGAAGATGCACACATTGCTGCGCAAACGAAAACCAATTTTTCCATTGGGTAACCCGTTTCCCAAGGCAGTAGTGCAATAACAGGAAACGCAAAGGTAAACCCAAGACGATAGATGATTACTGTTAGGTGATCTAACCGGTCCATTGGTGATTTGATGTGTGGGTCAGCCATGTATCTCTCTTTGTTTTTACTTAATGTTAGCTCGCTAAGTTTAAGTTCTACGTTGTGTAAATAACAGCGTAATTAAAGATTTGCGTATGTAATACGCATTACTTATTCAGGTGCTATGCTTAACATATTGTTTTACATGATAGCTTTTTTATATGGCAGAACTGACGGACAAGAAACTTCTTCGATTAATTACCTATGTTCCAGCATTTATTGTCGCTACCTTTACATCCCTGTGGGTTGTATTAACCGTAAACGATGCGATCAAAAACTCTCAGCAGGAGCTGATTGCGTTAGAGAGCGATTTTAAGCAGCGTCAGGAAGCAGAGCTGATTCATCAGGTTAATTACGTCTCACAACAAATCAAGTTTGCAAGAGAGCAGACGGAAGAGCAGCTAGAAACCACCATTAAAGAGCGAATTTACGAAGCTCATATCATTGCTACACGGCTCTATGAAAGTAATAAACACCTCCCAGAGGCGGAAGTGACGCGACTTATTACTGATGCACTTCGAGATATTCGATTTAATCAGGGGCGCGGATATTTCTTTATTTACAAAAGCAATGGTCTGAACGTTATGCATCCGCTGCTTCCCCGCGTGGAGGGTACATCACTTTGGAATTTTAAGGATGTACGGGGAAGTTACATCGTTAGAGAAATGGGTGAACAGGTCAAAACCAAAGGTGAGGCGTTTTACCGGTGGTGGTTTGTTAAGCCAGACAACAAAAACAAAGAATTTGAGAAAGTTGGATTCGGCAAGTATTTCGAACCCTATGACTGGTTTATTGGTACTGGTGACTATGTTGTTGATGTCGAAAATGATATCAAGCAGACGGTGCTCAAATGGTTAAAGAACCTGAGATTTGGTGAGCACGGTTACGTGTTCGTTCTCGATAAAGACGGCACGATATTGTCCCATATAGAGCAAGACAAAATAGGGCTCAATGGTCACGATGTGAATCCCGAAGGTGTACCAAAAATCTTGCAAACCGACGGTGGATTTATTGGCTACAAAGCTTCATATGCGCCACCGACCATCGATGATCATGCCAAAGTCAGCTATGTCGTACAGGACAAAAACTGGGGTTGGGCTATTGGCGCTGGTCATTACGACAAAGTAAGTTACCAATACTTACAGCAACGTCGAGAGCAGGCACAACTGGAACAACAAAGCACCGTACAACAGATTACCATTATCGGAATTCTGACAACCTTGGTTGTTGCTCTGTTTTCATTCGCCCTTGGCCGTATGATTGCCAAACGTTTTAAACGGTTCCAGTCTCGAATCAGTCACGACTTTGATAGTTTGCAAACAACCAAAGATAAGCTGGAGTATTTGGCTCAGCACGATGAGCTAACTGGTTTACCAAACCGCTCTCTGCTCCATGGTCACATAATGGATGGAATTAGCTTTTCCAGACAGAACTATACCCAGCTAGCGGTAATGTTTGTTGACCTGGATGACTTTAAGAAGGTGAATGACCTCTACGGGCATAGCGCGGGTGACAAGTTGCTTAGCGAAATTGGTAAAAAGTTCGAGACTATCATGGAGAAGCATGATTTTGTTGCACGTTTTGGAGGAGACGAGTTCATTTTTTGTTTCTCTAATCTTGCAAACCTGGACGACGCAAGAGCCAAAGTTGAGCAGATAAAAGAGGTGTTTAAACGGCAATTTGTTATTGATGGTAAGGTAATGTTCGCTAGCTGTTCAATTGGGGTCTCTATGTACCCTTCGGATGGGGATGAACCTGAAGATCTCATATCCAAAGCAGATATTGTGTTGTACAAGTCTAAGGCGCGTCAGAAGGGCGATGTGCTCTTTTTCGATAGCTCCATCAATCAACAAGTACAGTATGACTTCTTGCTTGAACGTGAGCTAAGAGGCGCTATAGAGCGTGGCGAGCTATACGTCACTTATCAACCACAAATTGACTCGAAGTCCGGGGAGTTACACGGTGTTGAAGCTCTGTTACGTTGGCATAGCCCGAGTATTGGCCATGTATCCCCACTTGAGTTTATCTCTCTGGCGGAGGAGATAGGCCTTATCAATGAGCTTGGCATGTT
The DNA here is from genome assembly GCF_042245395.1 of Vibrio iocasae. NCBI lineage: Bacteria > Pseudomonadati > Pseudomonadota > Gammaproteobacteria > Vibrionales > Vibrionaceae > Vibrio > Vibrio iocasae. The sequence continues at coordinate 626,365 of NZ_CP145310.1, forward strand.
TGTTATCGAGCGTGCGTGCCAGGAGATGTGTGAGCTGCCAGACGATCTGGTCATTTCGATCAACATATCTCCAATGCAATTAACTAAAGAGACGTTTATTCCTCACTTGCAGGAAACCGTAGATAAATACGGAATTTCCAGTCATCGAGTAACTTTAGAAATTACAGAAAACGTATTAATCAACGAACTGCCTGTCGTTTCTCCAATTATCAGTGAACTGAAATCTCTCGGATTTACTATCTCGCTGGATGATTTTGGTACGGGTTACTCTTCATTAAGTTATTTAAGTAACCTACCGCTCGATGAACTGAAAATAGACCGAGTGTTTGTGGACAATATGCTGAACTCTGAACAGAGTGACTCGCTTGTTAAAGCGATTTTAGCGATCGCGAAATCTTCAGAGATGAGAGTAGTGGCAGAGGGTGTCGAAACTCAAATGCAAAAGGATGTTTTAGTTAAATATGGGTGTGATTTGCTTCAGGGTTACTATTTTGAAAGGCCAATTTCAGCAGCAATTTTGAAAGAAAAGTACTTTAAATCAGGAGAATGAGCTTCAAGTGTGCAAAAAATATGCTGAGCAAGTGTGCTGTATGTGCGTAAATGAAAAGTGATATCTTTTTGATTAATAAAGATTTCTTTATGAAAATGAAAGAAGTTGAGGTTTTCTGGATATGGAATCTTCGAAATGGTAACACAAAAAAAATATAAATATCAGACTTGTCACAAATAAATCACAGCCTATAATGCTGAAAACCGGAGCGTCTGCCAACGCTCCGGTTTTTTTGTGTCCGAAGAAAGGTAAAGCTTCTGCCAAAGCATTGCCACGCACTGCTCAAAAGTGTTGCCGTGTGAAGGACACACAGTTTAACAATCAAGGAATTGCACAATGCGTATCGAACAAGAACTTAAGCTTGGTTTTAAAGATGTACTGTTTCGCCCTAAGCGATCAACTCTTAAAAGCCGCTCTCAAGTAAATTTAACCCGCGAGTTTACATTCAAGCATAGCGGTCGTCAATGGTCTGGTGTACCAGTGATTGCAGCTAACATGGATTCAGTGGCAAGCTTCGAAATGGCTGCGGCTCTTGCGGAACACAACGTAATGACAGCAGTTCACAAGCACTACACAGTTGAAGACTGGGCTGAGTTTGTAAAAGGTGCCGATGCAAAAACGTTAAACAACGTGATGGTATCAACAGGTACATCGGAAGCTGAGTTCCAGAAAACCATCGATATCATGGCGCTTTCTGATGACCTTATCTTCATTTGTATTGATATCGCGAATGGTTACTCAGAGCACCTTGTTGAGTACGTAAGCAAGGTTCGTAAAGCGTTCCCTGAAAAAGTTATCTCTGCGGGTAACGTAGTAACAGGTGACATGGTAGAAGAACTGATTCTTGCAGGTGCAGATATCGTTAAAGTAGGTATCGGCCCAGGTTCTGTATGTACTACGCGCGTTAAAACAGGTGTTGGTTACCCTCAGCTTTCTGCAATCATTGAATGTGCAGATGCAGCGCACGGTCTTGGCGGCCGTATCATCGGTGATGGTGGTTGTGCTTGTGCAGGTGATGTATCCAAAGCATTTGGTGGCGGTGCAGACTTCGTAATGCTTGGTGGTATGCTGGCTGGTCACGAAGAATCAGGCGGTGAAGTTGTAGATGTGAACGGCGAACAGTTCATGAAGTTCTACGGCATGAGCTCTCAGTCAGCTATGGACAAGCATTCTGGTGGTGTAGCACAGTACCGCGCAGCTGAAGGAAAAACCGTACTATTGCCATTCCGTGGCAGCGTTCACGGCACTATCTCAGACATCCTTGGTGGCGTACGATCAACTTGTACATATGTAGGTGCAGCAAAGCTTAAAGAGCTAACAAAGCGCACGACATTCATTCGAGTACAAGAGCAAGAGAACAACGTTTTCGGTAAAGAGTAAAACGCTGACCTTTCGAACAATTCGAAGTATTGAGAGCCGCTTTTAGCGGCTTTCTTTTTGCCCGAAGTTTGTAAAGTTGCGACAAAGTGGCGACACTTTACCAAAAATTATTTCCTGTCACAGAGTGGCTATTGGGTTTTGGTACCGGAATAGTGATATTGTATTTACTCACCTTGATCTGGCTTTTGGACTGGATCCTGTTACAAGAAGTAATTTGATAACACTGAATTACGGTCTAACAGAATACTCAACACTCGCTTTCAAGTCGGTTTTAGCCACTCCCGCTACCGTGTAGTTAATACAAAACTTTCCGAACGGTTTTTTATCTAACCGGTCGTTATCAAATCGGTCTAGCTCCACTCTAAGAGTTAGTTTCTGGCTTCTAGGCATGAATATTGGGACCGTAGTCCGTTCAGTTCTACCGCTTACATCAGGGTTCCCCAAGGCACTGTCTTTTTTTATCGGCTCGAATAGAGAAATCTCGTTACCATATAAGTTGTGGTCGAAATAACGAATGCTGGTTTGTTTAGGGTCTAAAGCAGCTATAGACTCTATATACACACCATGCATACCTGTATTTTCAATCTCTATTATTAGTTCGTGTTTATGTTCTGTGCTCATCGAACCCAATACAGAAATTAATAACGGTTTGTGAGGTTTTGTACTTTGATAAACCTTACGTCCGTCTTTACCAATATCATAGATGAACTTAGAACCAGATATTAACGCTGAAGCTGGAATAGCAGTTTCGAAGAACATGTTCGGTTCTTGTCTAAGCTTTTTGTTTTTCATGTCGACACCCTTTTAGCCATCTGACTTTTAGTAATTACGAAATATATCCAATACAACATTTTTTCGCTTTGGTTTACTGTCAAAGAGTAGTACAAAATTTGTTTGTGAAGGTAAGTTCCGTCTACATAATGTTTGTCTGGGATAGGGAAACCTAGACCAAGTCCTTCAGCATCCTCACATAGTGAGAGAACGAAGAGCAACTTCATTTTATTACAGTTTTTGTAATGCGAAATTCCGAGCATATAAAATTTCAATGATTTCATTTTTTATCAGTTAATTGAAAAAAATAAAGATCTCAGTAGAGCCAGTAAATAACATTAAGTGTTTGAAATATAGTCTTGTTTTGATTTTCTTTATGGTTTTTAAGGATTTACTGGAAATATCAATTTTCAAAAAGTCACACGGTTATTAGTTGTAAGAGAATAAGCGAGATATTCATTCCATACTGCACAATAATATGGGTATTTTGTGAGAACTTCTTTGAATAGCACCCGTCAGTTAGAATCTTTACTCTATCTTTAAATTAGAACTACCAATAAAAACATGAAATATGTCAGGAGGGCATTATGGTTGCACCTATTTTAGTACCTATTTTATCCACCGCTGGTTCATATTTAGCAAGCAAAGGTATGGACCTACTAAGTAGTGTATTTAAGAGTAGCGTCAATAAAGGTATTGATGTAGTAACAAAAAAAATTGAGGAAACTACCGGTATTAAAGTTGATGATATCGCAGATGAAAAAGTAACGGAGGAAGACCTACTTAAGCTGAAACAGTTCGAACAAGAGCATCAGGAGTTCTTACTTGGTCATTTGGAGAGAATGAAAAGTCTGGAAATTCAAGAGGAAGCTGTTCATCAGAAGGATAGACAAAGTGCAAGGTCTATGCAGGAAGCTGCATTGGCGCAAGATGATGTATTCTCAAAAAGGTTTGTTTATATTTACGCTTTACTAATTACTATATTGACGTTCGCGTACATTTTCGCAATAACATTTGTTCCAGCAAGTACTCTTGAACCGCAGCAATGGCGAATTGCTGATACTGTGCTGGGATTTTTATTAGGTGTGTCGCTCTCCGCAGTAATTCAGTTCTTTTTTGGTTCTAGTAAGGGTAGTGCAGAAAAGGCTAATCAATTGTCAGATATTACAAAAAAGTTAGTTGATAAAGCTGATGATAATGGGGGTGTAAGATGAGTCTTGTAAAAAAACAAGCTGAGTTCTTGATTCATGTTACCCAGCTACTGCAAAAATCTTATGAGCTTAATTTTATAGTAACGGGTGGGGAGCTCTACCGTACTGCGGATCAGCAGAAACTTTATGTTCAACAGGGAAGAAGTAAAACAATGAGTAGTAAGCACCTAAGGCGGTTAGCGATTGACCTCAACTTCTTCACTCAGAATGAGAAAGGTAAGTTAGAGCTAACATACGATAAAGACCAGCTACAGCCACTAGGTGATTTCTGGGAGAGTTTGCATCCTGATAATCGATGGGGTGGGAACTGGAAGTCATTTAAAGATACGCCTCATTTTGAAAGAAGAGGTTAGAACTTATATGGCTAACTAGCATCCATTTTTCTGTTATTCGTATGTATTCTCTTATTTGTAATCAGGGGAGTAGTAGCCATAACCTACTCCCTATTCTAAAAGTGAACTATTATTCTAATGGTGGTACCTCTCGCTACACTAACCGCTCCAACGCAGTAGAAGTTACGATTTTATCAAGGTTTTCAAAGGCAGAGAGTTGCTGACGTACTTGATTAAGCCTCTCCATAGAGCGAGCCTGCACAAACAGCAGAACATCGGTTGAACCGCTGAGAGAATGTGCCTGACGTATTTCAGGAATAGCTTGCAGTTGCTGCATAACAGCTTGAGGTTCAAAAGGATGAAAGGTGAGTTCAAAATAAGCACAGATTGACTGTTCCTGAGATTCATTCCCAAGTTCTATTGTATATCGTCGTATTGTCCCTCTCTCTTCGAGCTTACGAATGCGCTCATTCACTGCTGTACGGGATAACCCAATCGTGTCTCCAATGGTAGCAACGGATTGGCGAGAGTTTTCGGTCAATAGATTAATGATGGCTTGGTCAAACTTATCCATGTCGTCTTCGGGCAAATATTTACAGATTGAACGGGTAAATTGTCATATTGGTGCTTATAGCGGCAGTTTCACTAAAATTCCGTCTAAATGACGGTGGCTTCAGTGGATCTGTCAGCAGTCAGTTGAAATCGATTCACGTATGCTTTTTCTGAGGAACAAACAAAAGGTTTTGTTCTACTAAGATTGAAGGAGCTTTATCGTGACACGACCAACCGAGCCAGTTTATTACTATCAGGGTGAGTTGCAAATGGAATCCTGTAAGATTCGTTCACTTGCCGAAAAGATGACAACACCATTTTATTGTTATTCCGAGGCTCGTTTATTAGATAACGTGCACCGTTGCAAAGCTGCTTTTGAACCAAGGAGCATACGCGTACATTACGCAATGAAAGCTAATAGCACCCTTCATATTTTACGTTTAATCGCTGAGCAAGGGGTAGGTGTCGATCTTGTCTCCGGAGGCGAGATGCAACGTGCTTTATCGGCGGGTTTTGCCCCTCAACATATGATCTTTTCGGGAGTAGGGAAAAGTATTACCGAGCTCAACACCGCCATTGAAGTTGGTGTAGGGCAATTTAACGTGGAATCAGCAGAGGAATTAGCTTTGTTGGCGAAGTTGGCGGAACAGCAAAATGCTCGAGTCAATGTTGCTTTGAGGGTGAACCCAGATGTCACGGTAAATACTCATAAAAACATCACTACAGGTCAAAAAGGTAATAAGTTTGGTATCGATATGAATCGAGTGGCTGAGCTAAGCAGGCAGTATGCTGGGAATAACCACCTGACTATCGAAGGCTTGGCGATGCATCTCGGTTCGCAGCTTTGTGATCCTGAACCCTATCGAATCGCGATAGACAAGATGATGACAATGATCGAACAGTTGGCTCAGGAAGGAATTGAAATTACTCGTCTGGATTTGGGTGGCGGTTTTGGTATTGACTATGGTCAGGGCTCATCCTTGGATTTTGAAACCATTGCAGATCTGATTGCGATAGAGACTCAAAATTTTAAGGGGACCGTGATTGTTGAGCCCGGACGTTCTCTCGTCGCGGATACCGGAGTCCTCGTATCGCGTGTGAATTATGTGAAAGAAGCAGAGCCCAACACATTTGTTATTCTGGACGCTGGTATGAACGACCTGATGCGTCCGGCTTTATATCAGGCAGTTCACCCTATTATCACCGTTGCCGAGCCAAAGGGGAGCTTCACTAAAGAATACGATATCGTCGGGCCAATTTGCGAAAGTACCGATACGTTTGTACGAGACTATCCGCTAAGTGATGAGATAAAAGCTGGAGATCTGGTGGTATTCCAATACGCCGGTGCTTACTGTTCCGTGATGAACTCCACTTACAACAGCCGCACTATCACTCCAGAGATAATGCTGAGTGGTGGTGACGCTAAAGTTATTCGCCAGCCGATTAGTCAACAAGCTCTGATGGAGTTTGAACTGGATGTCACGTCGCTACAACGACAGGTATAGTTATTCAAGTAATTGAAAATCTGTTTTTTATGATATTCGATAAAGTTTCTTTAGATGATGTCGTTAAGCTGGTCAAACTACCACGGGGGTTCTAATGAAGCTGATAATTACTATTCTTCTTTTGCTAATACCATTTTCTACTTTTGCTCGTTGTGATGAGGAAAATGCCAGAAATGCTGTTTCTGAAGAGATTTCTCTTCGCGGTGCTTCACGAAAAATAATTCTTGAAATTAGAGACTTTGATGAGAAGTACTATTACAAAAGAACCCCGCTCTCAAAGGTCTTTGAAGCGCCAGAACAGTTAGCTTGTTCTATGAAGCGATCTGTAGTGATGGATATTGCTGCGAGTACAAGTATGAACATTATTGAAGACTGTGAAGAGAAGATCAAAGAGTGGCGTCAAGATGCTCAGTCATTTAATCAAGACGGTCAGAAGATGTTTTCTGTCTGGGAGGAAGTATACGATCAGTGCTCTAACGTAAGAGACAAGGATTTAAGGGGAAAAGTCAGACTCTACTATGATCAGCGTGATAGTTACAAGTGGACGATGGACCACATCCTTAACAAACGTATTGCTCCTCTTGAAAAGAAATGCCAGGAAGAAAAGAAATACCTGCAAGACGCTATTGCAATAAAAGATACACAAAATTGTGGTTAGAGCTAGATGTAACATTGCATTAACATTTTGAGTTCAACTGTAAATCAAACCAACGCTGCTTAGTCCATTGATAGCAACCATTTTCCTGTTCTAGATGCTTGTGCGTAACAATTTGTTTACATGTAGGTGGATTTTCACTGTGCCCGTTCATTTCCCTCCATGCATTCCATTATCTCCGCTTGTGGGCCAAATTTAATTGAGGACAAAAACACAACAAAAAACCGATAGGTACGAGGAGATAGTTCATGGTGGATACACACAACCCACTTGGCACGGATGGATTCGAGTTTGTTGAATACACTGCTGTTGACCACAAGGGAATTGAGCAGCTTAAAGCGCTGTTTGTGTCACTTGGTTTTGCTGAGATCGCTAAGCACAGGTCTAAAGAGGCTTGGTTATATCGACAAGGCGATATCAACTTTATCGTCAATGAACAGCCACACAGTCAGGCTGAGTCGTTCGCTAAGGTGCATGGGCCATCGGTTTGCGGTATGGCGTTTCGTGTTAAAGAGTCAACTACTGCCATGGAGCAAGCGCTCAAGGGCGGTGGTGAAGAGTACAAAACAGAAATAGGGCCGATGGAGCTGAGTATACCTGCCATTTATGGTATCGGTGAAAGCCTGCTCTATTTTGTAGATCGCTATGGTAAGCAGAGCATCTATGATGTGGACTTCCGATTCTATGACGATGCTGAAGAGCGCATGGCGAAAGCTGATGTTGGCCTTTATGAAATCGACCACCTTACACACAATGTTAAGCAAGGAAATATGGATGTGTGGTCTGGATTTTATGAGCAAATCGGTAACTTCCGAGAGATTCGCTACTTCGACATTGAAGGTAAACTGACAGGCCTTGTGAGCCGCGCGATGACATCTCCATGTGGCAAAATCCGCATCCCTATCAATGAGTCTTCTGACGACAAATCCCAGATTGAAGAGTTCATTCGTGAATACAACGGTGAAGGCATTCAACATATTGCGCTTGCAACTGACGACATCTACACAACCGTGAAAACTCTGCGTGATCGCGGCATGGACTTTATGCCAACGCCGGACACCTATTACGAGAGAGTGGATCAGCGTGTGAAAGGCCACAGCGAGGACACCAATCAGCTGCGCGACCTGCGTGTACTGATTGACGGTGCACCAACCAAAGATGGCATTTTGCTGCAAATTTTCACTCAGACGGTAATCGGGCCTGTGTTCTTCGAAATCATCCAGCGTAAAGGCAACGAAGGCTTTGGTGAAGGTAACTTCAAGGCGTTATTTGAATCGATTGAAGAGGACCAGATTCGTCGAGGAGTATTAGACGATGCATAAATGGATCTCGTTTCCTCATCGGGAGGGGATATGTTCTAAACAAGCGCATGCCGATTTCCCTGAAGAGGCAATTTATGAAAGAGAAGCAGGACGGAGCGGTTTCTTCGGTCCTGCGGCTCACTTTCACCACCAACATGCCCCAACGGGTTGGTCTGAGTGGGAGGGGGACTTACGCCCTCGTGCTTTTGATTTTACCCTGGTGGAGAAAGCCAGCCAGATAACCCCTTGGGCCGTGCCTCATCTTCTACACAACGCCGACTGCAAAATCCGTGTGTGGCGAATGGATGAGAAGATGGATTTCCTGGTTCGTAACTCCGATGGGGATGAGTTGCTGTTCATTCATCAGGGCAGTGCTGAACTCTATTGTGATTATGGCCATTTAGCAGTGAGTGAAGGTGATTATGTGATGATACCGCGTTCGACCAACTGGTGCTTAGAGCCAAGCGAGCCGATGTTCATCCTGATGATTGAGAATACCGATGCCGCGTATTCGTTGCCTGAGAAAGGCATGGTAGGCAATCATGCCGTGTTTGACCCAGCGGTACTTGAAATCCCATCAATCAACGATCAGTTCCGCGCTCAGTATTCAGAAAACCAAACTCAGGTTCAAGTGAAACGCCACGACAAAGTCAGCGTGATCACTTATCCATTCAACCCGCTGGATGCGATTGGTTGGCATGGCGACTTATCCGTGGTGAAAGTCAACTGGCGTGATATTCGACCTCTGATGTCGCATCGTTATCACTTGCCACCTTCGGCACACACAACGTTTGTGGGCGCAGGCTTTGTGGTGTGTACTTTTGTGCCTCGTCCGATAGAGAGCGATCCCGGAGCTTTGAAGGTGCCGTTTTATCACAACAATGATGACTATGATGAGGTGCTGTTCTACCACGCAGGGGACTTCTTCAGCCGCGATAACATTGAAGCAGGCATGGTGACCTTCCATCCGGCTGGGTTTACGCATGGGCCTCATCCAAAAGCTTTTAAGGCGGGTCAGGCACACAAGAAGAAGTTTACCGATGAAGTGGCGGTGATGATTGATACTCGCCATGCACTAGAGTTCTCCGATGAACTCGATAGCGTTGAAAACAAAGAATATGTCTATAGCTGGCAAGAAGCGGCTGATGACAAGAAGTAAGGGACAAGGATGAAACTAGCAACCAGGAAAAATGGTACTCGCGATGGTTTGTTGATGGTCGTGAGCAAAGATTTAAAACATTGTGTGGCCGCGACAGAAATTTTTTACGCGATGCATCTTGCGCCAACCATGCAAGTGGCTCTAGATAACTGGGAAAAAGTCGCCCCTCAACTAGAAGAGCTGTATAACGCTTTAAACAAGGGTACAGTTTCGGGGGGCGAGAAGTTTGATCCCCAACACCTGGAATCGCCTTTACCACGGGCTTATCAGTGGGCAGACGGTAGTGCGTACGTCAATCACGTCGAACTTGTACGTAAAGCGCGTGGTGCTGAAATACCAGAGAGTTTCTGGGTTGATCCTTTAATGTATCAAGGTGGTTCAGATGCGTTTATAGGCCCTTGTGACAATATCGAATTTGCGAGCGATGAATGGGGTATCGATTTCGAGGGCGAGGTTGCCATTGTCACCGGAGATGTACCGATGGGAGTGAGTGCCGAGCAGGCGCAAGACTCGATTCGCCTGTTGATGCTGGTGAATGACGTGTCTCTACGAGGGTTGATTCCTGCTGAGCTGGCAAAAGGATTTGGCTTCTTCCAGTCGAAACCTTCTTCAGCGTTTTCTCCGGTCGCAGTAACACCGGATGAACTTGGTGAACAATGGCAAGACAACAAGGTACATTTGCCGCTGATATCGACCTATAACGATGCGCCTTTTGGTTGCCCAAATGCGGGAGTCGATATGACCTTCAACTTTACAGAGCTGATTATGCATGCTGCGAAGACTCGTCCATTGTCATCGGGCACCATCATTGGCTCAGGTACAGTTTCGAATAAGCAAGGGACTGAACACGGTACCTCAATTGCCGAAGGTGGTGTCGGATATTCATGCATTGCTGAGGTACGCATGATTGAGACCATTCGTGATGGCAAGCCATCTACCCAGTTTATGTCGTTTGGTGACTCAATTCGTTTAGAAATGCTCGATACAGAGGGTGACTCTATTTTTGGAGCGATTGATCAAAAGGTTAGCCAATATCGCGAATCATAACCGGAGAAGCAGTTAACCACACAATTATGGTTACAGAGAGGGACTATGAACGAGAGCATCACACTCTATGGTTATTGGCGATCTTCAGCGGCTTATCGGGTGCGTATTGGCTTGAATCTAAAACAGCTCAACTATGAATCTAAATCGGTGCATTTGGTTCGCAATGGTGGAGAGCAACACGATTCACAATATCATGAGCTTAATGCCAGTGAATTGGTACCAGTGCTGGTGGATGGTGAGCTTCGGCTTAATCAGTCGTTAGCTATTCTTCAATATTTAGATGAAAGCTACCCTGAAATCTCCCTTATTCCAGAGCAGACACCGCTGCGTTATCAAGCGTTGGCGTTGGCTCAGGATATCGCGATAGAAGTTCACCCACTGAACAATCTGCGTGTGTTGCAGTATTTGGAGGGGGAGTTGTCGTGCAAACAGAAAGATAAGCTGGATTGGATTCAACACTGGGTTCACCAAGGGTTCAGCGCGATAGAAGAGAAGTTAGCAAAACACCGTAAGTTACATGGTGATTCGGTGTATAGCCTGGCGGATTCACCCTGTATTGTAGATATCTGTCTGGTGCCACAAGTCTATAACGCGCTACGCTTTGATGTGGATATGTCCGCTTATCCGTTGATTAACGCGATTGTCGAAGCGTGTAATCAACTGCCAGCCTTTGTTCATGCGATGCCTGAGAACCAAGCGGATGCGAACGTATAGATTTAAACGAATACCAGTTATCAAGCGCTGACTTAAATACACTAAGTATTAAGAGCAGGTAAGCCCCCACGGATTTCAATCCGTGGAGGGCTTATTGTTTCTGAAAAGCAACACGCTTTATCTCTTCCAACACTTCCGAGTTTGCAATCGCACCAAGATTTTCGACCGTCTTGCCATTGATAATCTGTTTCACGGCTAACTCAACTAGCTTTCCAGAGCGTGTTTTCGGCACGTCACTTATCGCAATTATTTGGCTTGGAACGTGCCTCGGTGAGCAAGAGGATTTGAGTTTGTTCTTGATGGTTGCCACCAAGTGTTCATCCAGAGTGGTATTTTGCTGCAATTGAACAAACAGCCATATCTGCTCATCACGGTCGATCTCTTTTCCTACCGCGATGGAATCGACAATGCCTTTAATAGTATTCACTTGCTGATAAATCTCGGCAGTACCAATTCTTACACCACCGGGGTTGAGCGTGGTGTCACCACGTCCGTAGAACAGGTAGCCACCATGGATGCTTTGTTCTACTTCGTCACCGTGATGCCACACGTTGTCGAACTTGTCCCAGTATGCGTTGTGATAGCGTTCACCAGTGTCATTCCAAAACCCTGTTGGGAAATTGGGAAGTGAATTGGTACACACCAGTTCACCTCGTTCTTGAATGACCGTTTGACCCGATGAGTTGAACACCTTGATATCGACTCCTAGACCTGCGTGTTGACACTCTCCCCGATAAACTGGGGATATAGGGTTGCCCAATACAAAGCAGCCGCAAATATCCGTACCACCAGAAATAGACGCTAAATGTAGATCTTGCTTGATGTGCTTATAAACGTAGTCGAACTGTTCCGGGTAGAGTACAGAACCGGTCGAGCAGAGTGTTTTTAAATGAGGAAGAGTGTGACTCTCGACTGGAGAAAGTTCCTCTTTCTCAATTGTTTCTAAATACTTGGCTGAGGTACCGAAAACCGATACATATGCTCGTTGTGCTAAATCCCATAGAACATCAGGATGCGGATAAACCGGGCTACCATCAAAGATCACCAGGCAAGCACCACTAGCGAGCGATGAAACATGCCAGTTCCACATCATCCAACCACAGGTGGTGTAGTAGAACACACGGTCTCTTGGCTTAATATCGCAATGAAGCTGATGTTCTTTTAGGTGATTGATAATGGTGCCACCGACGGAATGGACAATGCACTTTGGCTTCCCTGTCGTTCCAGAAGAATAAAGAACAAACAAAGGGCTATTGAACTCTACACGGGTAAACTCCAAAGGTTGAGGCTGAAAATGATTGATAATGTCCTGCCAGTTCTGGATCGGTACATTTGGCTCAATGCTATGCGATTTCAAATCGTTCTCTTGATTTAAATAACTAATGGAACTCACCCGCTTTAGCCCATTTAAGTGTTCAATGACTTTGCGGTTTTTGTCTATCATATCGAACGACTTGCCATTAAATGTATAGCCATCGCAGGTGAACAGAACCTTGGGTTTTACTTGACCAAATCGTTCTATCACACTCTCTACGCCAAAGTCTGGTGAGGTAGATGTCCAAACAGCCCCAAGGCTTGTGGTGGCAAGCATAGCGATTACGGTTTGCGGCAGATAAGGTGTGTAAGCCGCGACTACATCGCCCTGTTGCACACCACAATCTACAAGCCACTGCTGAACGCATGAGACTTCCTCACATAGATCTTGCCAAGTATAGATCTGTTGCTCTCCACGCTCATTTTCAAACCAAATTGCCTGTTCCTTTGATAACGACTCGGCAGAACACAACAAGTTTTCTGCATAGTTGACTAGTGATCCTGGAAACCAAACCGCGTCCCGATGGGATTTCGGTTGCTGCCAGCGGCTTTCACCTTGTTGTAATACCTGGTCGCCTTGTGAACCCATCATCTCACAAAACTGCCATACGTTTTGCCAAAACGACTCGGGATGCTCCACCGACCATTGTTGGAGATCTGCGTAGGTTTTTAGCTTCCTCTCCGATTGAGTGAGGCTATCCATAAATCGGGCTATGTTGGCATGAGCGATACGTTGGTCACTTGGTTTCCAAATTGGTTTATTGCTTCCGTGCATTTTATTTCCTGTAACATGCAATTAACATCTTTAGTCTGGTATTCAGGTTTTACAAAGTCAAAAGATCAGTAAAATAAGCATCCAACAGAATTGTGTAAATAAAATGTTACAGAAAGGCCGCGTTCGAAAAGTGGCGTAAACTGGCGCTTATCAGGAGTGGAGGTAGGCTTAAAGGAGGAGATTTTTTAGGAGGTGTATCATGACTCAATATCATTCGAAGCCCGTTAGTCAAGAGGGCTGGGTTGAGTGGAGCCTCGAAGAAGATGCCATTTGGCACGACTTGGTGACAAGGCAACTGAGCGTAATCAAGGGTCGTGCTTGCGATGCATATTTATATGGTTTGACCTTGCTTAATCTGCCATTAGACAGGGTTCCTCAGCTCCCCGAGATAAATAAAGTGCTTAAGGAAACAACAGGTTGGCAGGTACAGCCAGTTCCTGCATTGATTGATTTCGATCGTTTCTTTGATTTGCTCGCTAACAAGCGATTTCCTGTTGCAACGTTTTTAAGAACACGTGAGGAATTGGACTATTTACAAGAGCCGGATTTTTTCCATGAAATATTTGGCCATTGTGCCATGTTGACCAACACCGATTTCGCGGCTTTCACTGAGCGCTATGGAAAATTAGGAAAGGTAGCCACTCCTAAGCAACGTGCTTATCTTGCTCGTTTGTATTGGTTTACGGTTGAGTTTGGCTTAGTTCAGGAAGGACAGAAACTGAAAATCTATGGCGGAGGTATTCTTTCGTCTCCGGCAGAAACCATTTATGCGCTGGAAGGGGATGTAGCGATTCATGAAGAGTTTGAGATACAAACAGTCCTAAGAACGCCTTATCGCATCGACATTATGCAGCCTAAATACTATGTCATTGAGGGGCTGTCTGAGCTATTTGAAATTGGCCAAAAAAACTTATTACAGCAAGCTGATCTCGCGATAGAAGCGGGATTACTACCACCACTTTTTGAACCTAAGGAACCAGTACATGTTGAATGAACAAAAATGCGAAGCCTGCAGTATCGATGCAATCGCGCTTAATAAAGATGAGCAACAGTCTTTGCTATTAGAGTTGACTGACTGGCAGATCGTGGAAAGAGACGGCATCCCGCAGCTTGAGAAGGTGTATAAATTTAAGAACTTCAAGCAGGCGTGGGCGTTCAGTAATCAAATCGCAGAGTTAGCGGAAGATCAGTTTCATCATCCTTCTATCTTATTGGAATGGGGTAAAGTAACCGTGACATGGTGGAGCCACTCGATCAAAGGCCTGCACAAAAACGATTTTATCTGTGCTTCACGTTGCGATACCTTTTGTTTAAGTGATTGATTTTATAAATTAATAGGTGACTTTCTAGCAAGGAAGAGCAACGTCTTCCCAACAAACCTGAACTTTCTAGCCGCATTTAGCGGCTTTTTTTGTGCCTAAAGAATAAGCAATAACACAGTGAGGGCTCCTTGGATTCGTTTTATTGTAAAAATAGAAACGCCGTTTTAAAAATATATAGATTTGATCACATAAACCGAAATTCATATTTGAGTGTTATTGATCAAATATGAATTGGTTGTATTATGAACTTATCCAACAGGAGTACTAGCATGTTTATCAATTACAACAGCAACCCCATTGATGCGAAGTCGTACGATACGCAGAGATTAAGGGATGAGTTTTTAACAGAAGAATTATTTACAGCCGGTGGCGTGAACATGGTTTACAGCCATATTGATCGTACCGTTGCCATCGGTGTATGCCCGAAAGAAGAATCAATTAAGCTTGATGACTACGTCGACAAGAAAGCGTTTGGTACAGACTTTTTCCTTGAAAGAAGAGAGCTGGGTATCGTCAACCTAGGTGGAAGAACTGAGATAAAAACCCAATCTGGTACCTATACACTTGAATGCCTGGACGCTCTTTACTTGGGGAAAGGGGAACAAGAAGTCGAGTTCACGTCACTGGATAGTGAACAAGATGCCATTCTTTACTGTTTGAGTGCACCAGCCCATTATTCGCATCCATCTCGCCTTATCACTAAGGAAGAAGCAAAAAAGGTTAAACTAGGCTCAATAGATAACGCCAACGCAAGAGTGATAAATCAATACTTGCATCCGGATGTGTTGCCAACGTGTCAGCTATGTATGGGCATTACCCATCTTCAGCCAGGCAGTGTCTGGAATACGATGCCGGCGCATACACACGAAAGACGGATGGAAGCATATCTGTATTTCAACGTGAAACCATCTCAGGTTGTCTTCCATTTCATGGGGGAGCCGGAAGAGACTCGCCATATTATTGTTCGTGACAAGCAACTTGTTTTATCTCCTAGTTGGTCTATTCACTCTGGGTGTGGAACTCAAAACTATAGTTTCATCTGGGGAATGCTGGGAGAAAACCAAACGTTTGATGATATGGATTTCATCAATATGGAATTAATACGTTAACTATATAATAACTGTACCTTATACGGAGACATAACATGTTTAAATCTAAAGCAATAAAGTTTGCTGCATTAGCAGTAGCGGTAAGTAGTTCTTTAGGATTTTCATCTATCGCTTCAGCAGCGACAGAAATCAAGGCTGCTTTTAACCAATCTGATAGCCACCCACAGTACCTGGCGTTGGAAGAGTTTGGTAAGCAACTGGAAGCAGCGACTGATGGTCGTTATAAAGTTAACATTTTCCCGAATGCATTGTTGGGAGACCAGCGAGCTGCTCTGGAGTTGGTTCAGACAGGCGCTGTGCAAATGGCAGTAGTTGCGAACCCACTGATTGAAAACTATGACAATACTTTCACTGCAATCGGTATGCCTTTTGCGTACACGGGTATTGAGCATCAGGAAGAAGTATTTACTTCAGGAGTGCTGGACGAACTGTTTGCTTCAACTAAGAAGTTTGGTTTTGAGGTATTGGCTGCTTACACCGCAGGCTCTCGTAATATTTATACCAAAGGAAGTAACGTTCAATCAGTGGCGGATATGAAAGGGCAAAAGATCCGAGTAATGCAATCTAACACCATGGTTGAAATGTTGGGTTGTATGGGCGGAACTGGTGTGCCTATGAGTCAGGGAGAAGTGTACACAGCTGTGCAGCAAGGTGTTCTGGACGGAGGTGAAAACAACGAGATCACTTATGCAGACATGAAGCATTATGAAGTTGCGCCTTACTTTAGTAAAACGTCTCACTTGATGGTTCCTGACTTAGTCGTGATCAGCGATGATTTCATGAACTCTATGTCGGCAGAAGATCAGGCGACCATTCGCCGTCTTGCTAAAGAATCGACGGTAGATGAGTTTGCTAAATGGAATGCGACCATTGGCAAAGCACGTGCTGTTGCAGAAGAAAATGGCGCGAAGTTTATGGATGTTGATGTGAAGCAGTTCCAGGAAAGTTGCAAACCGCTTAAGCAAAAACTCATTAAAACTGATGCACAGAAAGCACTAACTAAAGTAATCAGTGAACTGAGCTAACCGTATCAGAGCCAGGCTTTTTGGCCTGGCTCAGTACTTAGGGTAAGGAAAGACTCTAGTGGAAAAATTGTTTATCTGGGCAGAGAAAGTAAAAAAAGTCATTGATTGGTGTGTCGAGCGGGCATGTATTGCAATCATGGCATTATTAACGGTTCTCGTTACCTATCAGGTTGTTACTCGCTATGTGTTTGACAGTCCGAGTGCGGTAAGTGAGGTGTTGTCCCGTTACTTGTTTGTCTGGCTTGTTTTGATTGGTGGTGCTTATGTGTTTGGCCTGAGAGAGCATATGGCGATTACGTATGTGCGTGACAAGTTCTCTTCTAAAACGGGTGTCATCGTCGATATTGCAGTTGAATGGGCGATAGCGTTTTTTGCTTATATCGTAATGTGGCAAGGCGGTTACAAAGCATCAGTTCGTCAGATGTGGCAGCAGGATTCAGCGCTGGAAATACCTATGGGTATTATTTACTCCGCATTACCGATTGCTGCGGTACTTATCTTGATCTATTTCGTTATCAATCAAGTGAAACTCATTAATAAATATCAAAAACTTAGTGTGAGAGGGTAATTGTATGGATGCTGCTTCACTCGCTGCATTGATTATGTTTGGCGGAGCGATTTTCTTACTCGTGGTAGGCGCTCCAATCGGTATCAGTATTGGATTACCTTCTTTTGCCGCTATGGTGAGTATCCTGCCATTGACTGGTGCAACAACAACAGCTGCTCAGCGTATGTTTACAGGTTTAGATAGCTTTGCTTTGCTTGCCATACCGTTTTTTATCCTTGCGGGTAACATCATGAATAACGGAGGCATTGCCATCCGATTAATTAACTGCTCTCGCATTGTTACTGGTTACTTTCCCGGAGCATTGGCACAAACGAATGTGGTTTCAAACATGCTTTTTGGTTCCATAAGCGGCTCTGGCGTAGCTTCGGCTGCAGCGATTGGTGGGATCATGAACCCTATCCAAAAGAAAGAGGGTTATGATTCGGCTTTCAGGACGGCAGTAAATATTGCTTCTGCTCCAACCGGGATGCTCATTCCTCCGAGTAATACGCTTATCGTATATGCGACTGTTGCAGGCTCGGTTTCTATCTCGGCATTGTTTATGGGTGGTTACTTGCCAGGGCTGCTTTGGGGTGGTGGTGTTATGTTGGTGGCAGGGATCATGGCGTACCGTCGTGGCTACATGTCCAAACATGTGCTGAGTATTTCAGAGCGATTTAAGCTGCTCATCGATGCCATACCAAGCTTGTCGCTCGTCGTTGTGGTGATCGGTGGCATTCTTGCCGGAGTTTTCACCCCGACAGAAGCTTCAGCAATTGCGGTGGTGTACTCATTGGCGCTTGGGTTTATCTATAAGGCTCTAAAAATTGAGCAGTTACCTGATATCTTATTGGCAACAGCGAAGCTAACAGCGATTGTTATATTTATGATTGCGGCTTCTTCGATCATGTCGTGGGTAATGGCATTTACCCAGATTCCGGGAGTGATTGCCGATACGTTGCTGGCGTTAACTGATAACCCAATCGTGATTTTGCTGATAATTAATGTGATTCTGCTTTTTGTCGGAACATTTATGGATCCGACTCCAGCGGTACTTATTTTTACTCCGATTTTCTTACCAATCTGTGTGAATCTGGGAATGGACCCCGTTCAATTCGGTATTTTGCTAGTATTTAACCTCTCTCTGGGTACAATTACCCCGCCTGTGGGGCCAATACTATTTACTGGTTGCAAGGTCAGTGATGTCAAAATTGATCATGTGATAAAGACGTTGCTTCCGTTCTTCGCGGTAATTTTCCTCGTGTTGATGGCAGTGACCTATATTCCGGCAATTTCGATGACGATTCCCCAGTTGATGGGATTGGTTCGGTAAAGTAGATATTTGGCAAGGCTCCACATAGGTGGGGCTTTTTTCGTTACTCGTTGATATCAAATCAATGACAAAAAACAGTACCGGGCGTTAGATTGATCGATTTAAAAAACAACCCGGTGAACAAGTGAAGTAATTAATGGAAGCGGAAAAGAAAACGGAATACCGTGCACCAGCTCTTGAGAAAGGGTTGGATATCATAGAGCTACTGGCGGCAGAAGAAGAGCCACTGACCAAAAAGCAGATAGCAGAAAAACTTGATCGTAGCATCAATGAGATATTTCGTATGTTATCTGTGCTGGTGGATAGGCAGTATATAAAGTTCGATAGTGAGTTTTCCGTCTACTCACTAACATTGAAAATGTTTGCCTTATCAAATCAACATCCACCTATCGCTCAATTGCTGAAACGTGCTAAGCCTCTTATGGAAGAGCTAAGTCTGAAGTTAAACCAGTCGTGTCATCTTAGTCGTTACGAAAACAGTGAACTTATTGTCGTTGCTCGTCAGGAAAGCCCATACAAGATGGGTTTTGGTTTGCGTTTAGGAGCTTCACTCGATATTTGTGCGTCAGGTTCCGGTGTTGTGCTACTGAGCTTCAGTACTGAAGAAACAAGAAGTGCGATATTGGAAAGTCAGACGGATGCGACGAAAGAAGAAATTGCCTACACCTTAAGCCATATTGAGAAAACGTTGGAAGATGGTTATTACGTAGGGGCCAGCCCTCAGATTTCAGGGGTGACTAATATCAGTGTTCCTATATTGGGCGTTTTAGGAGAGGTAATGGCGATACTGACAATTCCATATATGACACTCAACTCTGCAACGGTTCATCATCATATTGAAGATATCGAAAATGCAAAGCATGAGCTTTTGAAAGTAGCGAATGAACTGAACTTGAATGTTGTGACTTGAGTTTAATGACTTGCATATAGTGATTTAAAGGGCCAAAAGAAGACTTTAGGCCCACTAGTTGCTGGAAAGCATGTTGGGGGATTTTGCATCCCCTTTTATGGACATTATCCCGTAATGTTTGCAACTTCAGAGACTAGGCCTGCCAGCTCTTCCCAGCGCTCTTCTTCTACCAGGTTGCCCGGCACCATCCAGGTACCACCACATGCCAGTACAGACGGAATAGCAAGGTAATCATTGACGTTCCTCGGACTTACCCCGCCAGTTGGCATAAACTTCACCGGGTAAACGGCTGTAAGTGCTTTTAACATTGCAGTACCACCCGATGGTTCAGCGGGGAAAAACTTTAGTGTATCCAGGCCCATTTCCATTGCCTGTTCGACAAGGCTTGGGTTGTTGATACCCGGAATAATGGTGATATTCCGCTGCTGACAGTACTTCACAGTTGTAGGGTTGAAACCCGGGCTAACGATAAAGTCCACACCTGATTCGATAGCGGTATCAACTTGCTCCGTGGTCAGTACAGTACCAGCACCAATTAACATCTCAGGATAGGCTTCTCGCATGTTTGCTATAGCCTGTGCTGCCTCAGGCGTTCTGAATGTTATCTCTGCACAAGGTAGTCCATTTTCGATGAGAACCTGAGCGAGTTTTACCGCTTTTGACGAATCTTGAATGGCAATAACAGGGACAACTTTTAACTCCTGCAATTGTTTATTTAGGTCTTTCATTACATTTTCCTTAAATTTGTGGCATTAGTTCTTTCGATATGACAGCACCATGGTGTTGAATAACTGTGCCAGCCAAAGTATGTCCTGCCTTAGCGGACTCGGTACAACTCCCACCAAGGATTCGCTTTGCAAGGTAACCCGCACTAAAAGAGTCTCCGGCAGCCGTTGTATCAACAATATTATCGACAGGCGTTGGTGCGACTGAGAACTCTTCCTGCCCCGATATAACAAGGCAAGCATCACCGCCACATTTGATCACGATTTCTTCTACACCAAGAGACCTTGTTCTTCCTACGGATTCACTTATCTCCTTATCTCCCCACAACAACATCTCGTCATCAAAGGTCAAAAAAGCAATGTTGGTCAGAGCAAGTATCTCGGTGTACCACTTCTGCGCTAGGGCAGGGCTGCTCCACAAAGCAAGCCGATAGTTGTTGTCGAACGAAATCGCTACACCGCGTTCACGACACACTTTTAATGCGCTAATGAGCTTATCCCTACAATCTTCAGGCAAAATTGCCAGACTGATGCCGCTGAGGTATATCATCTGATGATCTGATAGCTGATTTATGAGAGTGTCGAGGGGCAGGGTGCGCAACCAGTACTTTGCTGCAGAATCATTACGCCAGTAGTAGAAGCTTCTCTCTCCTTCATCCGTAGTTTCGATGGCATAAATACCGGCAACCTTATCATCCGAAATTCGCACTAACTCGGTTTGGATTCCCTCTTTCTGCCACGATTTCAACATATCTTTGCTGAACGGGTCACTACCCAAAGCGGTGACATATGACGTGGTAATAGCGTGAGAATTTGTAAGGCGTGAAAGGTAAACGGCCGTATTTAACGTATCTCCGCCAAAACCTTGTATAAGCGATTCTTTAGTTTTCTTGAGTTCAACCATGCACTCGCCAATAACAGCGATATTCTGGATAAGCATTTATGTCTCCTAGCTTTGACATACTGTTTGATCTTTTTCTTTTGCTCGACTTTTAGACAAGCGAAATATGGTAATCATGTTCATGGTTATTACAGTGAGTTCCAGTAACACACCACCATAAGAGCCGACAATGATATTGTTCGTTAGCCAACAACATGCTCCCAACAAGAAATAGAGCCTCATCCGTATTCCTTGCGTAGCAAACATGGCATAGGTGCCGATGGCCGTACCGGCAATCGGGAATAACGTCCACCACTGTTCAGCAGCGTAGAGGCCTAGAATTAAACCCAGCACGATAAATAGGATTGCGACACGCTTTGAGGAGACATATATGGATGTTCCTGTTCGTACCGCAGAAAGTGCAGCTGCGAGCGTTGACATCATCGAACCGAGCAATAGATAGTGCAGAAGGTGGTTAAGATTAAAGACAAGCATCAGGATCTTAAGTTTTCTATCATCCTTTTGATAAAAGGTAGAGATACCTAACCCAAAGCTAACAAAGCCAAGCGCTTGTGCAATTAAAAATAAATTAATTTCCAACTTCTGCCCCTTTTGGAATCACCAACTCTGGTGATTATCTTGCTAACCAACCGCCATCGACAGCAATGGTGTAACCATTGATGTAATCAGATGCATTTGAAGCTAAAAAGACGCATGGGCCAGCAAGATCTTTTGGCGTACCCCAACGATCCGCCGGAATTCTATCCAGAATTTCACGGTTTCTCGATTCGTCTGCACGAAGCGCTGCCGTATTGTTTGTCGCCATATAGCCAGGAGCAATGGCATTGACGTTGATCCCTTCTTTAGCCCACTCGTTAGCCATTAAACGAGTTACGCCCATCACTCCACTCTTTGATGCGGTATAAGAAGGTACCCGAATTCCTCCCTGGTACGAGAGCATTGAGGCGATATTGATGATTTTTCCACCTTCACCTTGAGCAATAAATTGCTTTGCAACGGCCTGAGACATGAAGAAAACAGACTTGATGTTAATGTTCATTACGTCATCCCAGTCTTGTTCCGAAAAGTCGATGGCGTCATTACGACGGATGATACCGGCATTGTTTACGAGGATATCGATACGACCGAGCTCAGTAACGGCACGATCGACAATCGAAGGAATGTCGTCCAACTTCATCAGATTTGCGCGTATATCGATAAACTTGCGACCGGTTTGTTTGATTATTTCAATCGTCTCCTGAGGCTCGACGATGTTAACTCCAACAATGTCACAGCCAGCTTTCGCGAGGCCTAGAGCCATGCCCTGGCCTAGCCCTGTATCACAACCTGTAACGATCGCCACTTTTCCTTCTAAGTTGAATGATTCAAGCATTTCTTGGTGTCCTCTCATGTTTGCAACGGGTGCTATTACT
The DNA here is from genome assembly GCF_042245395.1 of Vibrio iocasae. Classification (NCBI taxonomy): domain Bacteria; kingdom Pseudomonadati; phylum Pseudomonadota; class Gammaproteobacteria; order Vibrionales; family Vibrionaceae; genus Vibrio; species Vibrio iocasae. The sequence goes on from NZ_CP145310.1 coordinate 648,915, forward strand.
CGATGTTGTCGAGTCTTTGAACTAGCATAACAATATTTATGGTCTATGATCAATTAAAGATTAAAACGCCATTTCATTAAAAAAGTTTACGTCATTGGATTATATGTGAGATAGGCTTTATATTTGTAAAAAGTGATTTTAGAAATTACTAGGTCATTTGAAGTTTTGGATTATAATCACGAGACGTTTTTTTCGAGGTAACGTAAATGAGCAAGGCAACACAGCCGGAAGCTGTATCTTCAGTTTTAAAAGTTTTTAGTATTCTTGAGGCACTGGGACAACAAAAAGAAATTGGCGTTTCTGAACTGTCTCAACGCTTAATGACATCCAAGGCGACGACATATCGTTTCCTGCAAACGATGAAATCTCTGGGCTATGTCTCTCAGGAAGACGAAGCAGACAGGTATTCGTTGACACTGAAGATGTTTGAGCTTGGCTCTAAATCTCTAGAGTATATGGATGTTGTGGCTCTTGCTGAGAAAGAAATGAGACACATCTCAGAGCAAACAAACGAAACTGTTCATTTGGGGGCTCTGGATGAAGGCTCGATCATATATATTCATAAGATTGATTCTAGTTACAGCCTTAGAATGCATTCTCGGGTAGGTCGTAGAAACCCGCTTTATTCAACTGCTATTGGCAAAGTGCTACTTTCTGGTCATGATGATGAGTTTGTTCGCAATGCTCTTGCAGAGGTTGAGTTTAAGAAAAGCACAGACAAAACCTTGGAGAATACAGATCAGTTACTTGAAGAGCTAAAAGTGGTTCGAGAGCAGCATTATGCGGAAGATAATGAAGAACAGGAGCCAGGGCTCTACTGTATCGGCGCTCCGGTTTATGACCGTTTTGGTAACATCATCTACGGTATTTCAATTTCTTTCCCAACCATCCGTTTTGACCATAAACGCAAGTCTGACTACGTGCGATTGCTACAAGAAGCGGGTAAAAATATATCTGAGCAGCTTGGGTTTTATGAATACCCGATTTAACTATCTACAACAGGTGTCACGATAACCGACATGAGGCTTCATTTAGCGAAGCCTCATACGCTCCAAATACATGATTCCATGTCCACTTTGTCTCCTCTTATCCAAAAGTTATATTTATTGGCAGTTATCAATTCTGTGATACTATTTGCGTAGTGAATTAGCAAAACGTAATTTACAAATGAGCTGCTGAGAAATGAAATAAGTTTTCTTCGGTGCTTATAAATAAAAAATTGCTTTTGCTTCAATGGAATGACATTTTGGTGGCCCTATGTTTTTTAATAAGCTTCGCTTGAGCTCTAAGCTTCTTTTTGGTTTTGCGATACCAATCTTAGCGATTTTACTTCTATCCTTTCTTTCAAACTCTTCCGTAAAGAGTCTTCTCAATGTAAACAACTCCCTGTCCCACGACATGTCTATGGTGACCAAAGTCAGCGCGATCAGAGGAGCGATGCTGGAGATGGAATCTGGTATGAGAGGGTATCTAATATCAGGTAAAGAGAGTTTCCTTGCCCGATATGATAGAGGGTTAAATTCGTTTGAAAATCAAATAGCTCAACTTGAGCAGAGTTATCGTAATAATCCACAGCAATTAGCGAGAGTCGACCAGATAGAACAGCTGCAGAAACAATGGTTGGCAGAGGCTGCCAGGCCTCAAATTGAGATGCGTAAAGAGATCGCTTTGGGCGAAGCGGCTACGACACGCTACTTTGAGCTTTCCGGCAGAGATATTGGCCCTAAAACCATTGTTGAGTTTCGTTCTATCATTGAGGGGATGGCCGCTGAGTTCGATGAACGATACGATAGAGATGGCTATGAGCTGCTAAACACTGTGCTGATGGCGGTAATTAACCAAGAGACAGGGCAGCGAGGGTTCTTGCTATCAGGCAATGAGGAAGCTTTAGCTCCTTATACTCAGGGTGAAAAAGACTTCGCAGCACAAGTATCGGCATTAAAGGAACATCTGGCAGGTGCTTATTATGATGGCTCTGAGCTTTTAAATAAACTTGAACAAGCGCAAGCAATAGCGAAAAAATGGCGGGAAGAAGCGGCTCAGCCAGAGATAGATGCACGTATTGAGATGAACAAGGTAAAGGTGACATTAAGTGACCTTACCGCGTTTATTGAAGAGGGTGCCGGTGAGCGAAACATTTTGGCCATTGATAAGGTCATTGAGCAACTGGTGAGCGCTGAAAAAAGTCATGTCGATCGGGTACAAACTGAGGCACAACAGTCGGCTGAGTCTGCCTCCAACTTTGGTATGATGGTCGCAATACTGTCTCTTCTACTTGTTTTGTTTATGAGTTATTGGATTGTACGTGAAGTTCTCCAGCAAGTTGGTGGTGAACCACTTGAGATTGCGACCATTACTAAGCAAGTCGCGCAAGGTGATCTTTCAAAACAGGTAGAGTCGGTTAAATATCCAAATAGTATATATGCGTCGATAGCGGTAATGACTTCACAGCTGCGTTCTACTATTTCAAAAGTGATGGGTGCTACCCAATCTCAGAAAGACGCTGCTGAGTCTCTATCTGTTGTTGCCAACCAAACCAACCTGAATGTACAGAGTCAGGTGAAATCTGTTGATCAGGTAACCGTAGCCATTGATGAGATGCAAATAACCGCATCTTCGGTAGCAGATAGTGCCGCGAATGCTGCGAGTTCTGCCAACCAAGCCGACCAACTGGTTAAACTGGGTTCAGAAAAAGCAGATAGCGCCGCAGTGGGTGTTTCTCAGTTAGCAGAAAGCCTGAACACCACGTCATCTCAAATCCAGGATCTTGCGGCAAGCGCAGAAGACATCACCGATATTTTGAATGTTATTAAGGGCATTGCTGATCAAACTAACTTATTGGCGCTTAACGCAGCGATTGAAGCAGCAAGAGCCGGCGAACAAGGACGCGGTTTTGCTGTCGTAGCAGATGAAGTCAGAGCATTAGCGAAAAGTACTCAGGATTCCACGGTAGAAATTGAGGGGATGATTGTCAAAGTACAGCAGCAGGCGCAAAGTTCTGTGGATTCTATGAATCAGGGGCAAAGTCAGGCTGGGCAAATCGTCAGTATTACCCATGAGGTGAATCATGCCCTTACCGATATCGAACAGATGGTGGCGGATATTACTGATGTGACTAACCAGATCGCAAGTGCCGCTGAAGAGCAGAGTCACGCTTCTAAAGAGGTGAGTCTGCGGGCGGAAGAGATTCGGGCTCAATCTATCCAAACAGGAGAAGGGGCAGAAGCGATATCGAAATCAACGGAAGAGCTTAAGGTGCTTTCAGCTCAGTTAGAACAAGAGATGGCCTACTTTAAAATCAGTTGATAGCGCATTCATTATTTATACGAAAAAGTGATGCGAAAAAAGCCCCGGTAACTTCTCGTTACCGGGGCTTTCTTAAATTATCCCGAGTTGAGGTTAGATAATATCATTCTCTTGCCTGACTATGCCCTGAGCTTCTTCCAGATGTTTAATCAATATAGGAAGCTTTTTGTTATAAAACCGCTTGTTGTAGCCGTCTACTTTACGGGGCAATCCATCCGCAAACTCGTCTAAATGTAGCCGGATAAAAACTGGGTTGTTATGTTCTGTGTCCTGCATTTTGTCACGGATAACCATAAGAAAACTTTTTAGCGTGTTCTCACATTGCTCAATACTCTCGTCAGTTGCGGGTTGAAATACGAAGTAATAAAGAGCCAGGCTATAAATAAGATTATGTGCCCGCTCTGACATTACACCGAGATCTGTTAATCGTTGTAGGTCAGATTTGAATCCGCTTTTTATCCTATCGACACTGGCCAATCTTTTGTTCAGTATGGCTTGGGAAGCCTTTTTCCTTTTGTTTACCCGGTAATAATACGCGCCATATATCGCGGCTATCACCAAAGCTAACAATATGACAATAACGTTTAGCATCAAGAACACCTTAAAATGAACTGCATATCATAGTAATCAAACCTTTAAGTGCTATCCACAATTCTGTGTGTCTACATATCGATTACGAGAATATTGTCTCACTGTGGGGACTTGATGGGCTAACCAACACTTTCGCAAGAGATAAGTGGAATGTGCGAAAGGTTGTTGTATGAGAGTACGGTTCACCAATACTAGTACTTTGGTTATTAATTAAAATTTAGATTTAACTAGATATTTATTATCTTCTTTATAGATATGCTGTAGATAATATAATTTGCTCATATGGCAAATCCAGAGTGATAACATATATAACTATTTATTCGATATTATTTTATCTCTACTAGTATGAGATATTTATAACATGACTATTATTCATGCTTCGTTTATAAATTATCGATTTCTCTTTGGGAATATAATCTTATTTTAGTTTAACGAACTTGATGGGGTTTTTGTGAGTTTTTAAGTGATTGAAAATAATAGCAATGCATTGCTAGGTATGTCTGTTTTTAGGAGAGTTGCTAATTCTGATGTTCGCAATATGAATGTATCACCTTAATTATATTAATGCAGAGTTGATGATGAATTATTGTCATTATCCTAACAAGCTTGATGTTGATCTGAAAAAATCCCGGTAGTATCTTTCTGTACATCATATTGTATATTTTATTTTAAGTTTTATTAAACTTTGATTTGATTTCTACGATTATTAAAAGTGGAGTTTATGGGTAATTCGCATAGTAATAGCTATTCTTTAATTATTAAAACAAGTACCACCTTATTATTCTCAATAGCTATATTTGGTTGCTCTTCAGAGCCCAGGACAGTTAATGCGCAAACATCTTTGATTGAAACGCGTAACGACTTATCTGAGCTTCCGGTTATTGACTCTGGCTACTGGGGCAATCTGAACAACGAATATACCTCAATTATTACCTACGAGAACCAGGGAGTTGGAGTCGGAAGACCATATACCTCTGCTCTGGGTTTTAAGTGCAGAACGTTGACCTTCTCTAAATCGACATCGACTAACAAGGTGGCTAAACGAGTTGCTTGCAGACAAGGTGGCTCTGATGAAGAGGCTTCCTGGCACATGGTAAACACTTTGATCACAAATCAATAAAACAGATTCCTATGAAGTTACATAATTCCAAATGGTTCGCACCAGCTCTAATGGCTATTTGCCCTTTTCAGGTGAGCGCGATAGACGCAACTCAATATCTGGCCGCGCAAAACGCGATGCAGATGGACGCAACTGAACCTGACACCAAAAGCAAAGTTGAAGAAACGGCGCCAAGCAATGCTGGTTACACCAAGGTAAATCGTGAAAACCTACTTTTACCTGGGGAAACAGACGTGCGAAATCTATTGCCTTCTTCAGGGGAAGATCTTGCCCCTCCTTATGGCGCGAATCTTTTTGCCGGGGGCTACGAAACCGAACGTGCTAATGGTCTTAACGACAACTACCTGATTGCTGCCGGAGATAAGATAAACATATGGATGTGGGGAGCAGTAAACTTCTCGAACGTACTTACGGTCGATAATCAGGGCAACATATTTATTCCTGAAATCGGGCCTGTCTCCGTTCTGAATGTGCCAGCAAGCCAGGTTAATGATGTGGTAACCCGAAAAATAAAAGAGGTATACACCAACAACGTTAATGTCTATGTGAATTTGCTTACTGCAACTCCGGTCAGTATATATCTTAGTGGTCCGGTAATCAGGCCCGGTCAGTATGCGGGAATGGCCTCAGACAGCGTATTGTATTATCTGAAACGTGCTGGCGGTATTGACCCAGAAAGGGGAAGTTACCGAGATATATCCATCGTTCGTGAGGGCAGAACGATCGCCAGGGTTGACCTTTATGACTTTGTACGCAAAGGCATAATGCGTGATATTACGTTCAAAGACGGTGACGTCATCCTTGTTCAACCGCAACGGGCTGCAGTAACCGTTTCGGGAGGAGTCAGAAATCCGTTTCGTTTTGAATTGGATACCAGCAACTCAACCGGTAAACAAATCTCAGCTTACGCCAGACCGCTGGCGAAAGTAAGTCATGTTGGTGTTATCGGCGACCGTTCTGAAGGGCCATTTTCTCGTTACATGTCGGCATCAGAGTTCGAGCAGTTCGAGCTACGTGATGGCGACAGAATCGTATACAACGACGACCTTCATGCTCAGGTTATCGATGTTAATGTCACCGGAAGCTATCAGGGGCCATCGTACTTTACGGTAAAGAACGACACGCGCTTACATGATGTCCTCAACCATATCCCGGTTGATCCACAACTCTCTAATTTTAGCTCGGTTTACATTCTTCGAAAGAGCGTGGCACAAAAGCAAAAAGAGATGATTGAGGAGTCACTTGATCGACTGGAAAGAAGTGTTTTCACTGCTCCAATATCATCAGATGGAGAGGCTTCTATCCGCGCCAGAGAGGCGGAGCTGGTTTTGGAGTTTACTAAACGTGCCAGAAAAGTCGCTCCACTAGGTAAAGTCATTGTTGCTGAGCATGGCAAGGTTGCAAATATCCTTCTGGAAGCTGGCGATAAAATTGTTATTCCAAGAAAGACCGATCTTATTCAGGTCGGTGGTGAAGTGTTAATGCCGCAGGCTGTTGTGTTCAACGAAAAAGCAGAAGTTGATGATTACATCGCATGGGCTGGCGGGTTTAGTGAGCGAGCTGAAGATCAGCGTATAGGTTTAATTCGTGCCAACGGACTGGTTGAGTTTGATAGTGATGCTGAAATAGAGCCTGGCGATCAAATTCTTGTCTTACCAAAGGTAGAAGTGAAGACAATGCAGACTGTCAAAGATATTACTCAAATAATGTATCAGATCGCGATTGCTGCGAACGTTGTAGTGGATTGAGTACCTGTAGTGGCGAAAGTAGCAAAGCGCACAAATCTGCAAGTCTGGAGTGATGTCATCCTTGCCATCTTCCTACGCGAGATTAAGAGCAAATCCGATGACAAGCTAGGCGTTGCATGGTCGGTGATTTCACCGGTTGCGCTTATTTTCATGCTTTCATACTTACGAGGCATGGTGGATGGACGCGATACACATGGCATTCCGACCTTCTTTTTTATGGTTTATGGGATGTTATACGTTCAAACATTTCTCGGAGTTGTTACGTCTGTTTCAGCCGCAATAAAAAGGAATAAACCGCTGTATGCGTTTAGACAGGTACAGCCTATTAGTTCCGTCATTGCAGTTACAGTATTTGAAGTGCTGACCAAGATTTGCGTGACGATAGTGATTGTCGTGATTAGCTATTTTTTGGGTTTCGAGTTTGTATTGGAAGATCCAATCTCAGCATTTGCCATATTTCTTGGGGTGGGATTGCTTGGCGCAAACGTGGGGATGCTATTTGCTTTAGCCAGTAGCTTTGTTCCTGAAGTTGATAAAGTCCGAACGTTAGTGGTACGTCCAATGTTCTTTATCTCAGGCATATTTTTCAGCTTACAGGATATTCCCAGAGATTTTTGGCACTACTTAACATGGAACCCAATCTTGCACGCAGTGGAGCTAACACGTTTTGCCGCTTACCCCTATTACGGTAGTGAGGGTGTGAGTGACTCATATTTCGTCATGTGTGTACTCGCTACTCTTTTCTTCTCATTGGCTTGTTATCAGGTTAGTTGGAAGCAGGCTATCAGCCGATAAAACACGATGCCAAAACAAATAAGAAGTCAGCAACGGGGAGCGTCCTCAGCCGTTCGCACGCTCAAATTAAAGAAAAAGAAAATGATATTAGTAAGGTCTCCAGACATGTTTGCTAAGCGATTAATGCAGAAAACTAGAGAGTTAAAAATCGTAAAGATGGTTTCACGGTCGCCATTTATCGCACTCGCGGTTGTACCAAGTATTTGCTTCTCTGCGTATCAGTTGCTTTGGGCGACGGAACGCTATGAAAGTCATGCTCAAGTAATTGTTCAACAACCCGACGGTATGGCGACGATGGACCAGTCAATGGCATTGTTGAGTGGACTTGGAGTGAACAGCACCGCTGTATCGGACACTGAGTTGGTTAAAGCCTATATCTACTCCAACGATATGTTGTCTTATTTGGATGATCAGCTTGATTTGCGCAGCCATTACAGTCATCGGGATATAGATATGTTTAGTCGCATGGAAGCCAATGAGAGTAAAGAAGAGTTTCTGGCGTACTACCAGAATCACCTCGATGTTTACATTGATGCTAAATCTCAGGTTGTACAAATAAATAGTCAGGCATTTGAACCGGATTTTGCCCATCGACTTACCCAAACCATCGTCGACAGAGCAGAGTGGTTTATTAACTCGATAGGCCATCAACTCGCAGAAGAGCAACTTAAGTTCATCAAAAATGAGCACAAAAATGTAGAAGAAAACCTTGAGTCTGCGCAGAGCAAATTATTGGCTTTTCAACAGAAATATAACTTGCTGGACCCAACGGCTGAGGGTGCTGCGATGCAGCAAATTACCTATACGCTTGAAGGGGAAATTACAGCAAAAGAGGCACAACTGAAAGGGCTCAATAACATCATGAGCGGAAATGCGCCACAAGTTGTGAGTATAAAAAATGAACTGAACGCATTGAAGGCGCAGTTAAAACGAGAACGCAGCAAACTTTCGACAGAAACGGGCACTTCGATACCTGTTAGTGAGATTCTAGCTAAATTCACCGATCTGAAAGTGAAAATGGAGCTGGCATTGCAAGCCTATACCGCTTCTCAGGTTTCTCTGGAGAAATCGAGAATTGAAGCTTATCGCCAACTCAAGTATCTGGTTGTTGTGGAGTCTGCTACACAGCCTCAAGAGAACAAATATCCGGACGTTTTTTACAACATAAGCCTGTTTGCCATGTTGATTACCATGATTTTTGCGATTGGAAGAATTATTACGCTGGTGGTGAAAGAGCTGAGGTAAACCTCATCACGCTTTCGAGCTTACTTACTGTTCAATTCATAAAGAAATTTTTAACTCAGTACTTCGTTAACAGAAGTGCATGAGCCTTTTTAATCATTGATTAAGTCGTAATAGGTTAGGGGAGAATATGAAAAAAGTACTGGTTGTTTTTGGTACCAGACCAGAAGCAATAAAAATGGCACCCATTGTCGATGAATTTCAAAAATCACCGCAAGTGCAGGTCCGGGTTTGTGTGACGGGGCAACACCGTGAAATGCTGGATCAGGTACTGGACCTGTTTGATATTAAGCCGGAATATGATCTGGATATCATGAAGAGAGGGCAGGACCTGACCGATGTTACTACGGCAATCCTGGAAGGCTTGAAGCCTGTGTTCGCTGATTTTAAACCTGACCGAATTTTGGTTCATGGCGATACAGCAACTTCTTTCGCTGCAACCTTATCTGCCTACTACCATCAGGTAGCGGTGGGACATGTAGAAGCCGGTCTTCGTACAGGAAATATTTACTCTCCCTGGCCCGAAGAAGGCATGCGTTGCCTAACCGGAAGTATTGCAGATCAGCATTACACACCGACAACAAGCTCTCTAAAGAACTTGATTCTAGAGAACACTGCGCCTGACAAGATTTTTGTTACCGGAAATTCGGTGATTGACGCACTAATCGAAGTCTCTGAGCGCATAGACAACAGCCCAAGCCTACAAGCTGATTTTCAGGAGAAGTTCGATTTTATCGAAGGAGATAAGAAACTTATTCTGGTGACGGGTCATCGTAGGGAAAATCACGGGGACGGTTTTGAACGTATATGCAGAGCACTGAGCAGGCTTGCAGAGCGGGATGATGTTCAGATTGTCTATCCCGTTCACCTTAATCCCAACGTCCAGGAGCCTGTGAAGCGTCATCTTAGCAACCTTGATAACGTGCACTTAATTGAGCCACAAGACTACCTGCCTTTCGTTTACTTAATGAAACGTTGTTATCTGATCTTAACCGACTCAGGAGGTATTCAGGAAGAAGCCCCTTCACTTGGCAAGCCTGTGTTGTGTATGCGTGATACGACAGAGCGCCCGGCAGCAGTAAAGGCTGGAACAGTCAAACTAGTTGGCACTTGTGAAGATACGATATTTAACGAAGTAGTGAACTTGCTGGATAACAACATGACTTATCAGGTAATGAGCTATGCCAACAACCCTTATGGTGATGGCCAGGCAGCAAAGCGAATTCTACAAGCGGTGCTTGGCAATGACACCTCAATGTCGTTGTTTATCGATCACTCCCTGAATGTTGCGTAACGCCATTCGGAATCTATTCAGTTAAACAGAGAAAATCATGAAATTTGAAACTATTTCCGTTATCGGTCTTGGCTATATCGGCTTGCCAACAGCCGCAGTTATTGCGAGTAACAAAATCAGAGTGAAAGGTGTAGACGTTAACCAACATGCTGTCGACACCATCAATCAGGGCAGAATTCATATTGTTGAACCTGGATTGGAAGAGCTGGTAAACACAGCGGTAAAAGACGGCTATCTGACTGCCCATACATCTCCGGAAAAGGCGGATGCATTTCTTATGGCCGTGCCGACACCATTCAAAGGCGAGAACTACGAACCGGACTTAAAATACATCGAGGCGGCTTCTAAAGCATTAGCGCCTCAGTTGGAGAAAGGTAACCTTGTTGTGCTTGAGTCAACTTCACCGGTGGGTGCAACCGAAAAAATGGCCGCATGGCTTCAGGAGGCTCGTCCTGACTTAACATTTCCACAAACTACGAGAGAAGGAGAGTGCGCAGATATTCTTATAGCGCACTGCCCGGAGCGCGTGTTACCTGGTCACGTAATCAGAGAGCTGGTTGAAAATGACCGTGTGATAGGTGGTTTAGATAAGGCGAGCACAGAAGCGGCAACTGCGGTGTATAAATCGTTTGTTCATAAAGGAAACTGCATCGCCACGACAGCCCGAACCGCTGAAATGGCTAAGCTAACCGAGAATGCGAGTCGTGATGTTCAGATTGCTTTTGCAAACGAGCTGTCTGTTATCTGTGAGAAGCAAGGTATCGATGTATGGGAACTAATCGAGTTGGCTAACCTCCATCCTCGAGTCAACATTTTGCAACCGGGTGCAGGTGTGGGTGGCCACTGCATCGCTGTTGACCCGTGGTTTATTGTCAATCAGAACCCGGAAGAAGCGAAACTGATTCATCAGGCACGCAAAACCAACGATGGCAAACCTCTGTGGGTGATAAGCAAAATTGAAGATGCGGTTAAAGACGTTGAAAAGCCTACTATTGCCTGTCTGGGACTGGCGTTTAAACCGGATATTGATGACCTGCGTGAAAGCCCGGCATTAGACATCACTAAGTTACTTGCGATTAAAGGTTATAACATCCTCGCGGTCGAGCCCAATATTGAAGTTTTACCAGGAGAGTTCTCTGCTTTGGAAAATGTAAAGCTCGTGGATCTGGAAACTGCGAGTGCTCAGGCCGATGTTGTTGCTGTATTGGTTAAACATCGAGAGTTTATAGATGGAACAATTACCCATCGTAACACTCTCGACTTTGTGAACTGCTAAATAGGATAGTAAGGGAGCTCTACATAGAGCTCCCGGTAAAATAATTTATGTTTCCGGTAATTGAGCTAAAACACTTTTCAGATCTACCTGTTGGTCAGGATAGGCCGACTCAATATGATATTCGTCTTGAGAAAGATTTCACACTTTCAGTGCTGGCTAAAATTCACGATAAGCCAAAAGAGCTGATTGTTCTTTTTAATGGGGCAACAAGTAAGGATAAATTAACCAAACCCAATTTTTCCAGATGGAGTTGGGCTGAAAAAACGGGTTACTCGTATATTTCTATTTCTGATCCTTTAGTTGGCACAACCGATGATTTAAATCTGGCATGGTATGTGGGAACAACAGACTTTGATCTGCAGAACTATATTCAGAAATGTATTAAGCGAATATTAATCAAAGTTGGTATTGAGCCTAACAAGGTTATTTTTTATGGATCTTCAGGTGGTGGATTTGCTTCAATTGTAGCTTCTACTTACTTACGTGGTTCTACCGCGATTGTCTATAATCCGCAAACGAATGTACTGGACTATAACGAAATAGCAGTAGATAGATTCTTGAACAGTTTTGGTGCAGAAAGAGCAGAACTAACAAAAGAGTGCTTGTATCGTTTTTCAATTTCAGAGCTAATGAAGCGTAATAATTACCTCCCAAACATAATTTATAAACAGAATACCCAAGACCAAAGCCATATACATCAGCATTACTTCAATTTCTATCAGAAGTATATGGATATGACGATAGGTATTGGTGGTTATGGTACGAGCCTGACAACGCATTTGTTTCACTCGAATGACGGGCACTCAGCCATTTCCGATATCAATGGATTCAAACAGGAGATCGAGGCTTGCTTACAAGTAGAGAAGCCGATTGAACGGAAGCCTTACAGCAGTATAGGCTTGTCTGCTTTTAATCTGGATTCAAAGATAAAGTGGGTCTACGACTTCGATGAACCAAGCTCTTCAACATTATCCGTTTCTGGTTTATACGATTTAACAATAAGTGAGAAAAACAAGCCTGCAATTCTTATCGCTTTCGATACAGATATTATTGATGAGGAATCACTTCGGTCTTTCGGTCTCGGATATTCAAAAAGCTTAAAATGCGCATTTAAATATATAAAACCTAAAACGAACAGTGAGAACTTTTTATTCTCTTTGGAAAATAAATTAGGGGTCAAACGAGTGGGTTTTAGAATCTGGAGTGGAGCGAATACAGCATCCATTTCAGATTTGAAGATTGAATGTTCTGATGCGGTATAGAGTTTAATTATTATATGAAGTTTTTAGAATTAATTGGCATTCGAAAAAGAACATTGCCAAATATTAATGTCGACCTATCCTCAGAAAGTGACTATATATTCTGGTGCGAAAAAAATGTCACGCATGCAAGACAGGTCTCCTGCTCCAGAGCGGCATTTCAACAAGGAAAAGATATTTATCCTGAACCTGCTTTAACCTATGGCGAGTATGCATTAAATGAAACTTTCGACCCAGCATATATTTCTGTTTATGCCAACCGATTAAAGCGGTCAGGAAAAGTAATAAAGGCTAGGGAACTGTATTCGCAAATTGAAGGTTTAGATTTCGTACAGCCCAAGTTATCAGCCGCGAACCCTGTATTTAAGGTACTTGGGGCTCGATGTGATGCCACTAATGCTAAAAAGTGGATGGACTTTGTTATATTAAGAAATAAGGGCGCGCACAAAGGGCTATCACGAAAGTTCTTCACCGTTTTTAAAGATGTTGATATGCCACTGGCTGTGAATACCGGCCTGGCCTATGCTGAAAGCCACGCAAAGGACATCAGATTTACCTCAGTATTTCTGAAAAGGGCTAAGCAGGTTATGACGGATGCTGAGTTTCTTGAACTGGTTATTCGTTTAGAAGAGAAGCACTCAGATGAGTTGTATCAGCATTACATTACTGTTGGCCAAATTAGTCATATTGTCAGCGAGTTTGGTGAGGGTGATGAAAGCTTGCAGCAAGTTCAAGCTATGTGCTTAGCGAGCAAAAGTGAATCTATTTTGAAAGCGGCCTTTGTCGCATGTAGTGACAAAAACTCTGCGTTATATTTATATTGTGCCAATGAGCTATCAAAGCTTGATCTGGATTGTAAGTGGAAGCGAAGAATTACGGACTTCTTCTTGTCACTGGGGCACGTATCTGTCGCTCAGGAGCTTATCTCAAAAGCACCCAAAACGGATCTAGAGCGGATGAAGAACAGATCCATCTCTTCTATCTACAACTTGAGTAGGAGAGGATATACGAAGGCTGGTGAACTAACGATTTACCCATACTATCAGCCTGAACGTTTGAAGGTTTTTTATCTGTTGCACAACCGATTACCGTATAACTCTGGTGGGTATGCAACAAGGTCACACGGATTGATTACTTCTGTAAACAAACGCTGGAGTATTGATGGTGTTTCCCGGTTAGGGTACCCACAAGACCGTGCAGGTTTTGAAAGTGAACCGTACGTGCCAAAAAACGTTATAGACGGTATTACTTATCATGCCTTAAATAACAAGCTGCATGCTTTTGGCAAAACACCCTTGGAAGAGTATATCTCTCAGTATGCACAAGAGCTTCAAAGTCAGTGTTTGAATGTAAAGCCTGCCATTATTCATGCAGCATCTAACTATATGAATGGACTCGTTGCCACCAGTGTTGCTCGAAGCTTAGGGATCAAATCCGTCTACGAAGTTCGCGGGTTATGGGAGATTACCCGAATATCTAAAGACCCTGCATGGGAAGGAAGTGAATACTTCAACATGATGGTGAATCTGGAGGCTCAGGCTGCGAAAGAAGCAGATGCAGTGTTTACTTTAACCAAAGCGTTAAAAAATGAACTGATTTCCAGAGGAGTGGATGAAAACAAGATAACACTTTTGCCAAACGGCGTGGATTCCTCAAGGTTTGTCCTTATAGACCGAAATGACGCACTGGCAAATGAGCTAGGGTTTGATGGCCAAGTTATTATCGGATTTATCGGTTCTGTAGTGCAATACGAGGGTGTTGAATACATCATTGAGGCAGCAAATATACTCAAGGGCCGTGGCGTACATAACTTCTCTGTTCTTATCGTCGGTGATGGTGCGGTGTTGGAAGACGCAAAAGCGTTAGTCAGCAGACTTGAACTAGAAGAGACTGTCGTGTTTACGGGACGTGTGCCTCATGAAGATGTAGAGCAGTACTATTCGATTGTCGATATCTGTCCTCTTCCAAGAAAGGGCCTACCCGTTTGTGAAATGGTTTCACCACTTAAACCGTTTGAAGCAATGGCAATGGGGAAAACAGTGGTGTCGTCGAACGTTGAAGCGCTTGCTGAAATAGTTCAAGACGGCGTCACGGGTTTGTTGCACCAGAAAGATGATGCATCTGATTTAGCCGATAAGCTTGAGCTACTGATTAATAACCCCGAATTAAATCATAGGCTTGGTAGCACTGCCCGAGATTGGGTAGTGAAAGAACGTGACTGGAAGAGCATCGCGCGCAGAGTCGACGCAGTTTACTCGCAATTGCTTGATGAATCGAACAAGTAACGGATGTTAAGTTCAAACATCGTTAGCTTGAAGCGGAACACAGTTACCGTTGGCAATCGGCTGATATCCGGGGCTATTTCTCGACTGTATGAGTCTGAATATCGAGAATTGTGTCCGGTCATAATAAGGTTGTTACCACAACATTCTTATAGGCTTGCTTGTGTTTACTTAAAGCATGGTCGGGTATCGGATGCCTATGAACTCCTTTTGGCATATCCGCCTAAAACCCAAAACGGTCAGACTCTATTGGATAAACTGAAGTTTCAAAGTGAGGTGATCAACGCCGGCAAACAGACATGGCTGCCACTGAACTCCGAGAAATCAAAGCTAAGTTTTAATCGTTCTGTTCTGATGACACTGCACAGTTCTGCCCCCTATGACAAGGCGGGCTATTGGTATCGTACCACTGCCTTGTTAACAGCGTTGAAGTCACACCAGGTATCCGTAGTTTGTGCAACACGAGCGGGGTACCCATGGGATTTGAGAAAGCATAAAGACTTACCAAAAGTGGAATCTGAGATGGTAGATAACACGCTCTTTTTCAGATTGTCAGCAGGTGGTTTTCCTTATAAGCGTGGGGCAGATTTGAAGTACATCAACGGTTATGCGCAGCAACTGACAGAGATAGCAAAGGCTAAAAAGGCATCGGTGATTCATGGACACTCAAACTATCTAAATGGTCTGGCAGCAATTAAAGCGGCTCGTGATCTGGGCTGCAACAGTGTTTATGAAGCAAGAGGTTTTTGGCATATGACTCAGGAAGCCAAAACACCGGGTTACAAAACTACAGAACAGTATGACTACGAATCGAAAATGGAACGTTATGCCTTAGAACTGGCTGATAAGGTTGTGACGCTCTCCCATGCGATGAAAGCGCTGATTACGAGTTGGGGGATAGAGTCCGACAAAATACATGTGGTACCAAATGCAGTGGACACCATGCAGTTTTCTCCAACAGTGAAGCAAGCGTGTGTGAACCTTACGAAAAGTCAGTTGCCGGACAATCACTGTTTCACTATAGGTTTTATTGGTTCACTTACCGTTTATGAAGGTTTAGATGTATTGATAAAGGCGGTGGTTAGCTTACGTCACAAGGGACACAATATTCAGTTAGTCATTGTAGGAAGCGGGCCAATGGAAAGTGAACTTACATCAATGGCGATGCAACATGATTGTGTTCATATGGTTGGCAGCGTTGCTCATGAAGAAGTAATAGCATGGTACGCTCAGTTTGATCTCTGTGCTTACCCTAGAACAGACGATGAAGTATGCCGTTATGTGCCGCCGATGAAAGTATTGGAAGCGATGTCAATGGAGATCCCTGTTGTTGTCTCTGACTTACCACCACTCACAGAAATGGTGGATGATATGTCTACCGGGCTGGTATGCACTTCCGTAGATCTCAACTCATTAGCCAAATGTCTTGAGTTTGGTCTATCGCACCCAAAGGAGCTGGAAAGAATCGCGAGCAACGCAAGGACGTGGGTAATGAACAATCGTACCTGGCATCAAAATGCCAGGCGATATGAAAGTCTCTACAACACATTTAAGTAATATTGCATATGAGAATATCAATGCTTGTCTGGAACGAGTTCCTGAATGACGCGCGGGTGCTAAAAGAAGCACAAACCTTACAAAGTGAAGGTCATCAAGTCTGTGTTCATGCACTGCATACTCCCGGCGTAACTCAACAGAAGGAGCGGCGTGAAGAAGGGATATCGGTGACGCGTGTCGCGCGCAGTCCCTTCTGGGGTCTAAGAAAAAAGCGTCGCAAGGAGAGTGAGAAGTCTCAGCCGGTAGAACCGAAACCCATCACTCTGTCACATCAACTGATGCGACTGGTAGCTCGAAGTTGGACACATTCTGCTCTGTGTCATGCTCTGATAAAGAGCAAGCCAGATGTGATTCATGCTCATGATGTAAATGTATTACCTACGGCATGGTTGGCATCGATATTGTGCCGGGTTCCGCTTGTTTACGATGCTCATGAAATCAGTACCAGTCGGGAAGGATACAAGAGCTTTAGAAAGCTTGTTGCCTGGATTAAGATTCGTATGCTTCCAAAAGCGGTAGCAGTTATTACAACCACAGACATGAGAGCTAAGTACCTTGCCAGAGCCTACGGTGTAAAAGAGTCTGTAGTACTGCAAAACAGGCCAAGGCTCACCACAGCTGAGAAGTCTTCAGATTGCATTCGTGAGCACCTCTCTTTGCCAGAAAGGGATTGGCCAATCGTGTTATATCAGGGTGGACTTCAGTCTGGCAGAGGTCTTGAAAAACTGATTGATGCTGCCAGGTTAGTGGAGAATGTGTACTTTGTTCTAATTGGTGGTGGACGCTTAACTTATGAACTGAATTGTCAGATTTCATCGTTGAACCTAGAGTCGCGTGTCCATATTATTCCTACGGTACCTTTGAGCCAGCTCCCGAGGTACACAGCGTCTGCGGATCTTGGTATTCAACCGATTGATAACACTTGTTTCAATCACTTTTCTACTGACTCAAATAAGTTGTTTGAATATGCCTTAGCGGGTCTTCCGGTGTTGGCATCAAACTTTCCTGAAATTCGCAAAATTGTGCAGAAATATTCAATTGGCGACCTTATTCAAAGCAATACTCCCGAGGGGTTGGCAGCTCAGGTTAAACAGTTAGTTTTTGACCATGAGCGCTTGGAGCGATATAGGCGAAATGCGTTATTGGCCCGGGATAATCTGTGTTGGGAAGAACAGGAGCACAAGTTAACGGCAATCTATCAGTCCATATTGGTGCCACAGTGAAGCCCAAACGCATTTTGATTTTGAGTTACTTTTACGAACCGGATCTTTCGGCATGTTCCTTTCGAACGGCTGCTCTAGTGAGGTATTTGGCCGATCTTTATCCGGACATAGAAATTGATGTCGTCTCAACCGCGCCATCTCGATACGCTTCTTATAAGCCAGAAGTAAAAAGCCGTGTTGCCAGCAACGTTAATATATCGCGGGTTGATGTTGCTGATGTCGGATTTGGTTTTATGGGAGAGTTGTTTTCATTTGCTAAGTACGCCTTTCACATAAGGAGTTTCATCTCCGATAAAGAGTATGACTTGGTATACGCAACCAGCGCAAAGCTCGGTACATCGGTACTGGCACGAGTTATTGCAAAGAAGAAAGCTGCCAAACTTTATTTGGATATCAGAGATCTTTTATCCGATAACATGGAGCACATGTTTCACCCGTGTGTTCATATCCCGCTATTACCCATCATTCGCAAGCTAGAACAATACGCTTTTTCGGGAGCCAACAGAATTAACGCGGTTTCTGGTGGGTTTACGAGACATCTGGAAACGTTTGTGAGTAGCGATTGCATTCGGCAGTTCACAAATGGAATTGATGACGGGTTTTCAACTTTGCGTCTAAGAAAAAGGAGTGATAGACCGTTGAGGATTGTTTATGCGGGAAACCTTGGTACATGCCAGGCGCTGCATAAAATTGTTCCAGAACTCGCGCAAAGGGCCAATGTTCGAATCACTGTCGTAGGTGATGGCCGTGATGCCAAAAAGCTCACGAATGAGTTACTTAAAAAAAGAGTTAACAATGTAGAGGTTCACCCTCCGGTTCCCAGAGCAGAGCTTAGTAATTACTACGAGGACGCAGATGTACTGTTTTTGCATTTGGACAGCTTTGAAAACTTATCCCGCGTGATTCCGTCCAAGGTGTTCGAGTACGCCGCAACGGGGTTACCAATGATTTGCGGAGTGCAAGGTTTTACAAGAAAGTTCATCGAAACAAATATTTCAAATGCTGCGACGTTTCCTCCAAACGATGTTGATGGTTGTATATCGAAGCTAAGTTCACTGCGACTTGAAGTGTCTTCAAGAGAAGTGTTTTGTGCGCGATTTAGTCGTAAAAAAATCATGAGCGAAATGACAAGCGACATCGGCAATCTGCTCTTTCAGTCATAAAGGGCGTTTCCTTAAGGACTCCAATGATAACGTTAAATAAGCTAACAAAGTTTTATCCTTCGAAACTAGGTAAACAGTACATCTTTAAAGACTTAGACTTTACCTTTCCGGAAGGAAAAAATATCGCCATTCTTGGCTCCAACGGTGCTGGTAAATCCACGTTGTTCCGGGTGATTGCGGGTAGTGAATACCCCAACTCAGGCAGTGTTACAATGACCCGTTCTATCTCCTGGCCGGTAGCCCTTGCAACAGGTATTCATCCTCAGATGACAGGGAGAGAAAATACGCGCTTTATTGGCAGAGTTAACGGTGTCTGCGATCTAGAGGAATATGAAGAGAAGGTGAAGGCGTTTGCCGAGCTTGGAGTTAAATACGATTTACCGGTTCGGGGATATTCTAGTGGTATGCGTTCACGCCTCGCTTTTGGTTGCTGTATCTCTATTGATTTTGATATCTATCTGATTGACGAAGCTACGTCGGTTGGAGACCAAGGCTTTCGCAGAAAAGCAAAACAAGCCCTGCTTGATAAGAAAGATGAAGCAACCGTGATTATGGTGAGCCACGATATCAAGGAGATAGAGCAGTTTTGTGACAGTGCAGTTGTACTGCATCAAGGTCGCCTGACGTATTACGACGATTTAAGTGAAGGGCTGAATTACTATAAGTCGTTGTGACTGATAATAGTTCTGGCTTAGGTGATACAAAAAGCAGCAATCAGCGTCAGAGTTGTGTCAGGTGCTCTCTATTATTGATTCACCTCACATAACCTATTGTCTGTCTGTGTCATAAGTTGCGCTGCAAATTAAAAGAAAGAGAGAAGCTCAAATGACACAAGTTAATCAGCAACGCTTAGTTGAACATTTCTGCCAACTGGTTCGCATCGACAGTGAATCAATGAATGAAAAGGAAATTGCAGAAACGCTGACGGAACAGTTGGGAGAGCTCGGTTTTATAGTACATAAGTTGCCGGTACCGGAAAAATACACGAACGGATTTAATGTATACGCGCGTCTTGAGGGCCAGAAAGAAGGCTCGATTCTTATGAGTGCGCACATGGATACCGTAACTCCGGGGATTGGTATCGAACCAATCATCGAAGACGGCATCATTCGCTCTAAGGGTGAAACGATTTTAGGTGGCGATGATAAATCGGGTATTGCTGCTGTAATGGAAGCGGTTCGCTGCATTCAAGAGCAAAACCTTGAACATAAAACTTTGGAGCTTGCATTTACCGTTCATGAAGAAGGTGGTTTGTTTGGTTCAGAATATTTCGATATGTCTTACGTTACGTCAAAAGAAGCGATTGTTTTGGATACCGGTGGTCCAATTGGTACTATCGTGACTGCGGCTCCGGGACAGCAGAAGATTGTTGCGACCATCAAAGGACGCCCAGCGCACGCAGGCCTTGCCCCGGAAGAGGGCATAAGCTCGATTATGGTTGCGGCAGATGCCATTAGCCAGATGAAGTTGCTTCGCATCGATGACGAGACAACGGCAAACATCGGCATGGTTAATGGAGGCCAGGCGACGAACATTGTGATGCCTGAGCTGAAAATCGTTTCGGAAGCTCGCTCCCTGAACGGTGAGAAATTAGCAGCGCAGGTTAATCATATGATTTCAACCTTTGAAGCCGTGGCTGAAAAACACGGTGCCGAAGTAGAAATTGAATCGAGCCGTGCTTACGACTCTTTCGTTATCGAAGAAGATAACGCACACGTGGAGGCGATTAAAGAAACGTTCGCTGATATTGGTGTTGAAGCCTTTACCAAAGGTACTGGTGGCGGTAGTGATGCAAACAACTTCAACAAGAAGGGAGTTACAACAGTAAACCTTTCAACAGGCATGGCGAAAGTGCATACCACAGAAGAGTTTATCGCGGTCGAAGATATGGTGAAGATTACCGAGTTCGTGAAGCGATTCCTGACTAAGTAACCTCTTGCCACGGCGTTTATACTGCGTGCCCCCGGATGTGATATTCGGGGGCATTTTTGATTGGGAACGAATCGAAATAGGGTTACTCTTCAAGCAATACCAGCAAGTGCTCCGGTAGCTCTTTTTCTAGCTCTGGATGTGCTTTAAGTAGCTCTTGAAGTTCGGAGCGTGCTTCATCAACTCTGTCCTCCTGCAATAGTCTTTCTATATGGGTAAATGGAGATATAGATAGCTGTCGGCTAGACTTAGCACGTATTGCTCGTTCTGCTTCTGGTGCAACTCCCATCAGTGACATTTCATCTGAAAAGGCCTCAACCTGCTCTGGAACAGGAACGGATAATGGCTCCTCTTGCCATTGCCATGGGGCCAGTATGGCGACAAAACCTACTGAGGCTGCAAGGCCGATATAGGGCCACCAGTTTCGTGATTTTTTGAGGTTAGAAACTGAATATTCCAATATCGCATTGTCAGCTTCAGCCGATGGCGTTTCTGTTGCCCCTTTTTTATACAGGGAGATGATGTCCTGATCATCGTATTTCTGATTCATGTTCTCTCTCCCAGCTTTTTGGTCAGGCAGTGCCTGAGTTGATCAAGGGCATATCTCAGACGGGTTTTTATCGTCTCTTTTTTTTGGCCGGTTATCTCGCCAATTTGTGATGTTTCGAATCCAGCTTCATGTTTAAGTAGAAAGGACTCTCTCTGCTGCTCAGGCAGCAATTCGATGCAGTTTTTCAATGCGGATACTTTGCGTTGCTCCGGATCATCTGTAGAGACGGATAACTCATCATCACCGACTACCACCAGTTCAGGCTTTCTGACACTTGATTTTCTATACTCATCGACCACTAAGTTGTGGCTAATGGAGTAAAGCCAGGTGGTAAACTTAGCTTTTTCCGTATAAGTTTGGCGTTTATCTACTACCCGAAACCAAGCATCCTGAAATAACTCTTCTGCTCTGGCCCGATTGTCAGGCAACTGCCGGACAAAGTAGCGAAACAAAGACGCTTTGTGTCTCTGGTACAGCTCAGCAAAGGCGCTACCATCGCCTTTGCTGTACGCAATCATCAGTTCTTCATCGGTTTGCTTCATAAACTCTGTGCAACTTCCACTAGTGCAACAAACTCTCCGCGATAATTATATGGATCGTCACCTCTACTGGTTCGGGCGATCGCTGCGATTTGTTCGTAAGAAAAATTATCCATGTACTGATTGTCCTTTAGCTTTTGAGCAAATGCAGCGACTGAAGTAGCAAACTGAAATTCTTTGCTGGTGGCATTAAAGTTATTTTCAATATTATCAAGGTCAACAGTGTGAGAGATACGTTTGCTGTTTGATTCTCCTGGTAGTTTATATCTGACTTTGACCTGAACCAACTCATCTGCGTGTTTACTCTTTACAGACTCAGTCTCTTGATAACGAAGCTTATCGATTTGACCTTCATTCCCAGAAAGTGTGAGCTCGTAAAGTGCTGTTACTGTGTGGCCGACACCTATTTCGCCCGCATCTACCTTGTCATTATTAAAGTCTTCGTCTTTTAACAAGCGATTTTGATAACCGATCAGACGATACTCTTTTACAGTAGCCGGATTAAACTCAACCTGAATTTTTACATCGGATGCGATTGTCTGAAGCGTACCACTCATCTGTCTCATAAGGACTTTCTTCGCTTCATGCAGTGTATCGATATAGGCATGGTTGCCATCTCCGGTATTTGCCAGTTGTTCCATCAATGCGTCATTGTAATTACCGCGGCCAAACCCCAGCGTTGTCAAGGAGATACCTTTTTTGCTCTCGGCTTTTATAAGTTCTTTAAGTTGTTCGATATCGCTTTCTCCAACATTAAAGTCGCCATCTGTTGCCAGCACTATACGGTTGATACCATTATCAACAAATCCAATATCCGCTTGCTGAGAAGCGAGCTTGATACCGCTCTCTCCATTGGTGCCCCCACCGGCTGTTAAGTTCTCCAGAGCGTTCTGAATGGCTTTTTTGTTGTCGCCACTTGTTGCTTCAAGGACAACTTGTGTACTGCCTGCGTAGGTCACCAGGCTAATGGTATCGTGCTCGGTTAACTCCTTAGTCAGCATACCTAGGCTTTTTTTAAGTAGTGGAAGCTTGTTTTGCTGGTTCATAGAACCAGACACATCGATTAAAAACACCAAGTTAGAAGGTTTTCTTTCAGACTTAGGAATATCGTAGCCTTTGAGACCTATTTTCAGAATATGTCGGTTGGAGTCCCATGGTGCAGTTGCAACTTCGGTATGTACGTTAAAAGGCACAGATTTGTCTGCTGGTTCCGTGTATTCATAAGGGAAGTAGTTGATAAAGGCCTCTTCTCGAATGGCGTCTGACGGTGGTAGTTCTCCCATATTGAGATAACTTCTCACATTGGCGTAACTGCCTGTATCTACATCAATACTAAAAGTAGAGAGCGGATTGTTTACAACCTGCTGTATACCATTGCTTGGGGAGTCTAGGTAGTTGTCTCGGTTGTCCATACCATAGGCGATATCCGCTGATGCGAGATAAGCTTCAGCTACCATTTTCTTGTGAGAACGAATAGAGCCGGGAACCGCCTGAAGTTCCATACGTTGCAACAGAATAACTTCTTTCTCTCTACGAGCATTTTCCAGACTAATTTGATGTGCAGCTTTCGCCTGATCAGTATTTGCACTCTGACTCTCTTCTTTATGAGTACACCCATAGATAGCAATGAGAGACAAAGCGATAGACGCTGAAATGGTTTGTTTTAGCATGATTAATCATCCTTTTACTTTGTTTGTACAGGTATAAACGGATGAGTTGTGCAAGTGGGGTGAAAAAAATAAAAAAACGGAAAGAGGAGAATCTTTCCGTTTTATAGGTTATCAGCTGGCGAAATTTGATTTCACCTTCAATAAGGTTTCTACCCGCTGGTTAAACGGGTGGTTCTCCTGCTCAGCCAGTTGTATCAGGTAGGCTGCACAGTTTGCCGCTTCGTTATCTAGGCCAAACGCTTGTATTTCATCAATATCGAATCCACAACGCACCAAGTAGTCATAACATAAAGTTTCACTAGCAGGGCGAGCTTTGCCGTTTCTTCGATCCAACCTTGCTTCAATAATATTAAGAGTTCTCATTCGATTCTGTTTATTCTTTCTACTCAAGCGCTTATCAAGAGCATCAAGTAAATCATCATCGTCAAAGGTAGGTATAGAATCCGATTCTGCGCGTCTTCTCAGAAACGGAGGTACTTCCAGAAAGTCTGTATCCATCGAAGCATTAACAGGCTGTGCCGGTCTGGATGCATTCGCTGGTGCTGCTGACATGAACGCTTTATCCATTTGTGGAACGGCAACGAGCTCAGGCATACCGTCTGCTGCGGGAACCGCGTCTTCTCCCACCATGGTGTAGCTGGTAAACGGAGAGATGATGTTGGCTTTGGTTGCTAATGTTGTTGCCTGTTCAACTCGGCTGGTGCCCCATTTATTGATGAGTAACTTAGCCACTAACTGCGAAATAGCGGTTTTAAAGTTTAACTTGGGGTCTTGAGTCAAGAAACTATGCTCTGATTCCTGTTGAGCGACAATATTCTTCGGACGCTGATGAGTAATCATAGCTACTGCATTACTCTGGTTTTGGTACAGGAACGCAGGATGATAGAGTGAATGTGTCGCTAACTCTGCTCCATGAACGTAAATTTTTGCTGGCAAGCTGTGATGAGCAGATTGTGTAAATACTTTAATTAGAGCGTCTGCCATATTTTCGTGTGGGTTAACCAGTGTTAGACATCCACCAGTCTCAACAGCAAGCCTTTGTAATATCGATTCAGAGATGGCAAACCCAACGCCAATGCAAAAAATGCGAATCCCTAAGGCTTTTGCTTCTCCAATTAGTTTATCAAAGTGGTCGTGAGCCCACACTTGTCCATCAGTAAGAAGAACAATATCGCTCACCATTTCTTTTGATTTCACCTGTTTTATGGCCAGTTCAAGCGCCAGTTCTATTTCTGTTCCCCCTAAGTCAGCCGAGAGGGTGTTCAAAGCGTCAGTGAACTCCTCAGTCGCTTCTCTGGGGTAATCATAAATACTGTGTGCATCGGAACCATACTCAATAAGGTTGACGGGGCGATTCTTGGGAAACTCAATAAACACTTCCTGCAAACCTTGAGCAACGTGCGTAATAGAAGGGCCACTCATTGAACCTGAACAGTCGACAAGCAACTGAACCGCTCTTGGTTTATCGTGGTTACCACTGTTCGTTAAGGCAGGTTTTTTTAGGACACTTTCATTTGGGACGATAGATCCAAGAGTCGCATATTGACCATCGAACTCAGTTGTGAAAAACGAAGATACAATAGCCTCGCATCTTAGTGTGAAACTGATGTCCTGATTTAAGAAACCGGTGAATCGAACTTGTTCTGAGTTCACAGCTTCAATTTGATGTGATGAGTTTGAAATTTCTGAAGAGTCGGGCAAGTAGACATTGGCCACAAAGGGATAGCTAACCAGAGCGTTAGTGGATGGTTCGGGCGAGCCAAAAAAGTCTTTCACGCCATAATGAGGTGTTACAAACGTAGGCAAAAAGTAGCGAAGCTGATTGCGTTCCGTTGTTGCTATTTGATGCAAAGTTAAGGATATCTCAGCGGATTCGCGAGGTGCCAGATTACCCAGATTTAGTTCGTATAAACCATCTCCCACATCTTTAATGAGTACCGCACGTTTCCCTTCGGCAATACCTTCTTCGTACTTCTCGTCAGCGGCTAACTTTTCTAGCACCTGACCTTCATAAGAGTGTTCACCAATCCGAATTTGCACGCCTCCTAATACCGCTTCGCGTGGAATAGGGAAGTGATAACACGTTTCTATCACAGTATCGCTGTCATTAAAAAAGTGTTGAGTAAGTTCGGTTGTAACCACTGGAAACAAGAAACGAATGTTGATGTTTGCCTCTTTAAGAGGTGATTGGTTGAAGTGATTAGTTTTGTTCATTGGCTCCCTCCAGAATACGGGTTACAGATTTGGCGATATTTTGTATCGTGACGTGATCAAGTCCGGCAACACTTTGGTCAATTTGGATCTCTATACCCTGAGCGATATGAATTGTGGTCAACATACTTATTTCACCAGCAATTTTTTTGGGTTCAGGTATGTCTGCTGGTGGTTCTTTTAGTGCAGATGCAATTTTGTCCAGAGATAGCCCGGCATTGCTCCACTTTTTTACAAGTAAGCACTGTTCGACATGTTGTTCACTGTACTTCGCGGCTTTTCGTTCACCGATAGGCCGATCTACAAGTCCCTTTTGTATATAAAAGCGTATTGTTCTGACCGGAAGTTCAACAAGCTCGCTGAGTTGGGTAATAGAGTAGAGATTCATACATTCACCATTTAATTGACAGTTAAAGTGTATATTAATGTCTGTTTAACTGTCAAATAAAGATCTTGGTTAGATCTTATGGTGCAAAAAGGCCCCGTAACTCTGAGTCTACGGGGCCTAAATTGATAATTGGAGCGATTGGGTATTTCGCTACTGTTGAGCCGGTTTGCGGGGCTTCCTTACTGGTTTCTTACGTGAAGCAGGGGTGTTGTTCCCACCTGTGCTTTTACCACCGGAGTGATTGTTAGTTTTGCTTTTAGCTTCACCGCGAGCGTTCTTTGGCTTAGAGGTACTATTTCCCTTTGAGATATGGCGACGATTTTTCCCAGTCGGCTTGTGACCCTTAGCATTATCCCCAGAGCGCTGACCATCTACATGATCTTTGTTCACCTTTGGCTTTTTAGGTTTTTTGGGCTTCTTTGGCTTGATAGGTCGGGTATCCAATCTGGACTCTGGTACGGTGTTTGTTACAGGGAAGGCTTCCAGTTCAAACCTTGGAATCACTTTTTGAATTAACCTTTCTATTGCAAATAGTTCAGGTGCCTCGTCTGCACATACCAGCGAATATGCCTGACCCACTTCACCAGCACGACCTGTGCGTCC
The DNA here is from genome assembly GCF_042245395.1 of Vibrio iocasae. NCBI lineage: Bacteria > Pseudomonadati > Pseudomonadota > Gammaproteobacteria > Vibrionales > Vibrionaceae > Vibrio > Vibrio iocasae. The sequence goes on from NZ_CP145310.1 coordinate 675,661, forward strand.
AATTCTATGAACATAATCTTCAGCTACATTGGGAAGATCGAAGTTCACCACTTGTGGAAGCTGCGGTATATCGATACCGCGAGCCGCGATATCTGTCGCGACGAGTACACGAATATCTCCTGATTTGAAATCAGCCAGTGCTTTGGTTCGTGCCCCCTGACTCTTATTGCCGTGGATAGGAGCGGCTGTTATTCCCTGGTCGTTCAGATAATAGGAAAGACGATTTGCGCCATGCTTTGTTCTGCAAAAGACCAGCGTTTGTTGCCAGTTTCCATCAATGATGAGTTGTTTAAGCATAGGCGCTTTTTTACGCTTATCGGCAGGGTATACATTTTGCTCAACGGTTCTTGCTGTGGAGTTTGCCGGGTTAACGGATACTTCGATTGGGTTGTTCACCAAGCCTTTCGCAAGTTCGCGAATCTCTTCTGAGAAAGTGGCAGAGAAGAGCAGGTTCTGTCTTTTCTTAGGAAGTAAATTAAGAATCTTTTTGATGTCTCGTATAAAGCCCATATCCAGCATACGGTCGGCTTCATCCAGAACAAGCACCTCAAGTTGATCAAATTTAACGGCATTCTGATTGAATAAATCTAAAAGTCTTCCCGGAGTCGCGACCAGTACGTCGCAGCCTATACGCAGGTTCATCATCTGCGGGTTAATTTTAACGCCACCGAAGACAACGTTAGAACGAGTAGGAAGATACTTACTGTATTTGACGACACTGTCATTCACCTGAGCGGCCAGTTCTCTGGTTGGTGTCAGTACAAGCGCGCGAACATGATTTCCTTTTACTCGTGGGCCTGAGCTGAGAAGTTCCAGAATAGGCAGTGTGAATCCGGCCGTTTTACCTGTTCCTGTTTGAGCCGCAGCCATAACATCTTTTCCATCAAGTACAGCAGGAATTGCTTGTTGCTGAATAGGAGAAGGGATGTCGTAACCTTGCTCTTCGATGGCTTTTAAAATAGGTAGTGAAAGGCCCAGTTGGGTAAAACTCATAGAATTTGCTCTCGGTCGGCAGAGTAGAAACAGGCTGATTTAGCTGTAAAGGTCGCGCATTTTGCGCTTTTTGTAAGGGGAACACAAGCTCATTCGCGGGTCTGAGTAGATAAAAAAATGGGAACCCCGGAAGAAGGTTCCCAAACAACCACAAACGTGAAGAAAAATTAAAGTAATAAAAGCAAGATGCTTTCAACAAGGACTAACGAGCTAATATATGTTCCCTACGATAAATGCCTTAACTGGCTAAACTTTAAATACTGATACAGAATCGCTGAGTGAATGAGAAATTTTTTCAAGTTCCTGACTCAGGGATTCCGACTTCTCACTCTCGATTGCCACACTTGCAGCTTCGGCACTGACACTGGAAACCGTCAGATTTATTTCGGCCGCAACCGCACTTTGCTCCTCAGACACTGTGGCAACCTGATCATTTAAGCTTCCGATAGTGTCTACACTTTCATGAATAGAGAGCAGGCTAGAACTAACTTCTTCAACCTGGCTCAGGTTGAGTGATACCTTCTGCTGGCTGTTTGCCATGGCTTTTACTGCTTTGTCTGAATCGGCCTGGAGCGAAATAAGAAGTTCGCCAATTTCCTGAGTGGAATTTTGTGTGCGCATCGCGAGGGAACGTACTTCATCGGCTACCACTGCGAATCCTCTACCTTGCTCACCTGCACGAGCGGCTTCGATAGCGGCATTTAATGCCAGGAGGTTTGTCTGTTCAGCAATGCTTTCAATTACAGTCATAACATCACACACTTCCTGACTACGGCTGCTTAACGTTGTGACAACCTCAGTGGTATGTGTAACATCATTTGCCAGCTCATCAGTCACTTTCTTAAGTTGCTCTATGGTTAACTTGCTCGAATGAATCGCTTTGTTACCTGTCACCGCGGCTTCAGAGGCTTGATGGGCAATCTCCGCTAGCTGAGCTGATGTGGAAGCCATTTCAGAAGAGGCTGTGGATAGCTGGCTAAGATCTTCCTGCTGCTTTTCGATACGCAGTTTGTTTTCAGATGCACCGTTTGATATTGCATCTGAAGCTTGTGAAAGAAGCTTCGTGGATTCAGACACATCTTGAATCACGGGTTGTGTTTTATCTAGAAATTGGTTGCAAGCATTAGCGAGCTGGCGAGTTTCATCGTTGGTTTTAGTAGATGCTCGTTCGGTCAGGTTGCCGTCCGCCACTTTTGCAAGCAGTCCGACTGTCTGGCGAATTGGGCTTACGATTTTCTTACTCAAAAGGTATGTGATAAATACGCAGACAAGCCCCACGATCGCAGCGATAAGGACTTGTTGAACTCGGGTTTTGTCGTTTTCTGTAACAATTAGCTGTTCAAGTTGATGAATATCATTAAACACAACGCCTTCATCAATCTGAACAACGATGTGCCATGTGGTGTTTGTATCTTTAATATGAATCGGTGCAGAAGAGACCAGAGTACCATTCTGATTCACTGTCATTACCTGATTGTTTTCAGTGGCTTCAATCAATATCGGATCGCTGGTCACACGATTCGCAATACTGGTGTTACTTGATGCAATGACAAAACCGGTTTTGGTGAGTAATGAAATAGAACCACTGCCATCAAACAAAGCATTAGCCAGTTGTTTTGTTTGCGTGTTGAACTGTTCGATATTCAGATTTAAACCGACAACGCCATAAAATTTATCGTCCAGAACAATTGGCGCAGATATAGCTGAAACTAAAGTTTCGACTCCTTGAACAACATACTGATGTGGTTGGATAAAACAGGGCGTTAGGCTTTCTTTTGCGCACAGGTAGTATTCGCCTAAACGGTCACCCGATACATAACGCTCTGTATTCTCAAAATCGTTAAGCGGAGTTAATGAAAGCTCTCCAGAGGTGTATGACCAATAAGGAGCAAAACGGCCTTGTTTGTTATGGCCAGGCTGGTGGCGGAAAATCTTGTCTGCACCACCAAGGACATTGGGCTCCCAGACGCTAAAGATACCCGTATAGGATGGATGCGACTCTAGGCTTTTTGCCAGTAAACTGTTAAGCAACTGACGCATTTCCATCGCTCCAATACCACCAACGGATTGCTCTTTCTTAACCGCTTCAAAGCTGATGGCGAGTGAACTGACATAATCTTGTGCGGATAGAACTTCGTCACCGATCATGGTTGCGATTCGGTTTGTTTCGGCTTCCAGACTCGCTTCAGTCAGATTGGTAACCAAATCTTCGGTTTTTGTTCGGGTGAGATTTAATATCTGATCAGAACTTACAATAGAAGTAGCGACAAGAACGCATGAGATAACCAATGAGCAGGTAAAGATGTATAACCCTATGCGAGCTTGTATTGACCTTAAGTTCATAACCACCTCCTAGTTTGATATTGAGAATTCTATCAAGTTAGGAGTGCTATAACTGTGATGAATGCCAGAAATAACAAAACCGGTTTTGATTGATAAATGTTAAGCAGAAAACCAGTCAGTCTGGCACATATGTTCTATAAACCATTCGAATGCTTTGCCTTGCTGATCTTTATGCCAGGCGATAAAAACAGCCTGATCTGGACGTGGAATAGCACATTGTTTCTCAACCAGCCTGCCTGAGTTAAGGAGGGGAGCAGCCATATGCAGCGGAAGGAATCCAGTGCCCAACCCTTGAGATTGCGCTTCTATTTTGCTTTCCATAGAGCTGACGCGAATAACCTGCTTACTCAGGAAAAGGCCACTTTCTCTCACTGGTAAAATCTGAGATGTATCTGCTACTACTATAGAAGGATATTTTCTGAGTTGGTCGTTATCGATGATTCCTTCATAACTGGCAAGAGGGTGGTCAGCGGATACCGCAAAGACAAAAGAGAGACTGCCTATTTTGTGTGCTTTGAAAAGGCCCTTTGGAAGCTCGCCAGACACACCAATCACAATGTCTGCCCGTCTGCTATGCAGAGCATCCCAGCCACCACCCAGAACCTCTAATCCAAGAGTGACATCAACGTTGTGTTCAAGCTTGTTGAACTTCGAAACGAGGTTCAACAAAGGTTGTTGAGGAACAACCGTATCTCTGGCGATTCGTATTTCTCGTTCCCAACCTGAGTCCAACTGTTTGACCGCATCGGATAGTCGGTTTGCCGCGAGCAATATCTCTCTGCCTTGTTCCAGTACAAGCTTTCCTGCTGGTGTTAGCTTTGCCCGTTGTTTACTCCTGTCAAACAAGGGTACACCCAAATCCTCTTCGAGCTTTTTGATTGTATAACTGAGCGCAGAGGGGACTTTATACAGCGACTCAGCTGCTGCGGCAAAGCTTCCTCGCTTGTCGATGGCATCAAGTGCCTGTAGCGCTTCTATGGTGATTGCCTGATGCATAACTCATTGTTCAAATAATTTGAAGTAACCATTCAAAATGTTCCGATTTTCTAATCAATCTAGCACATCTAAACTTAGTTTCAACAGGTGAGGAGTCGAAGATTTACCTCATTCAATAATGATGAAAAATATTGAAGATTAGTGAGGCATTATGATTACTGTTAGACACGCACAAGAACGCGGCCACGCAAACTATGGCTGGCTGGACACTAAGTACTCTTTTTCATTTGCTGATTATTATGATCCTAAACATATGGGATTTTCTGCACTTAGAGTGATTAACGATGATTTAATCCATCCGGGAGCGGGGTTTGATACTCATGGTCATCGTGACATGGAGATCATCACCTATATCACTAGCGGCTCAATTGAACATAAGGATAGCGAAGGCCATATCCGTGTGTTACCTGCGGGAGAGTTTCAGTTAATGTCGGCAGGGAAGGGAATTTACCATAGTGAGTACAATGCTTCACAGACAGATGAGCTGACTCTTCTGCAAATCTGGATTGAGCCGAACTCGTTTGGAGGTAAACCTGGTTACCAGCAAAAAGATTTTGGCCGGAAAGCGGGTTTAACAACCATAGCAACGCCTACTGGTGAAAACGGAACCCTGTTAATTAAACAGGATGCTAAGTTGCATCAATTAATTCTTGAGCCAAACTCTTCATTGATGTACGACGTAACTTTGGGTCGAAGAGTGTATGTACATCAAGTTAGCGGAGCTTTACTGGCGGATTCAACCCAGTTAATACCTGGAGACGGAGCAAAAGTGGAAGCTCAGGACAGCATTGAGCTGACCAACAATACACACGATACAGTCGTAGCACTTGTGTTTGATTTACCTTAAAAGGAGAGATGTTATGGGGTTACTTGTAAACGGTGTTTGGCAAGATAAATGGTATAACACCAAAACCAGTAAAGGTAAGTTTCAGCGAGAAGATGCACAGCTACGCAACTGGATAACCGTTGATGGCTCGGCTGGGCCATCAGGAGAGTCAGGGTTCGAAGCGGAGTCAGGTCGGTATCATTTGTATGTTTCACTCGCTTGCCCGTGGGCGCACAGAACCCTTATTTTTCGCAAAATTAAAGGTCTGGAGCCCCATATCTCTGTCTCTGTGGTGAGCCCGGATATGATGGAGAATGGTTGGACGTTCGATAAAGGTAACCACAGTACCGGTGACGATCTGTTTGATTATGACTATCTGCATCAGGTCTATACGAGAAACAAACCTGATTATACTGGCCGGGTGACGGTACCTGTTTTGTGGGACAAAAAGTTTAATCGTATTGTGAGTAACGAGTCGTCAGAGATTATCCGTATGTTTAACTCTGCATTCGATGGTATTACCGAGAATGCTTTAAACTTTTACCCCGATGAACTGGTTGATCAAATTGATGAGCTAAATAGCTTTGTTTATAACAGCATTAACAATGGTGTTTATAAAGCTGGTTTTGCGACTACTCAGCAAGCCTACTCGGAGGCTTACTCCACGTTATTTGATGCATTGGATAATATTGATGCAAGGCTTGAGAATAATCGATACTTGTTAGGTGATTCTCTTACCGAAGCGGATTGGCGCTTATTTACAACTTTGATTCGGTTTGATGCAGTTTATGTTGGTCACTTTAAGTGTAACAAGCAGACGATTGAGCAGTATGAAAACATTAAGGGCTATCTCAGAGAGTTGTATCAATATCAGGGTGTCGCTGAAACGGTAGATTTCTACCATATAAAAAGGCACTACTACTTTAGCCATACCATGATTAACCCGACACAGGTAGTCCCGATGGGGCCAGATATTGATTATTTCTCGGATCACGGTCGAGGCTAGTGGTTAACTTGTTTGAGCTTATTCTGCAGATATTGCTGTTCGAACTGTTCGGCAGCAATTGCAGGAGACCAATGATACCCCTGACCAACTTGACCACCTAGCTGTTTAATCACAGTCAGTTCCTCAACGGTCTCGATACCTTCTACGACGACATTGGCTTGCAGAGTTTCAGCCATATTGAACAGCGTTTTGATGATCGTCTGATTGGTCGGGTTATTCTGAACTTCTTTCACAAAGATCATATCCACTTTCACTTCGTCGATATCCAGCTGGCTTAGATAAGCCATGGAAGAGTACCCGGTACCAAAATCGTCCAGCGAAATAGCAAACCCAAGCGCTTTAATTGCGGCTAGGGTTTTGATAAGTTCCTGCGATTTCTCCAGCTCCTGTGATTCGGTAATTTCTAAGGTGATGCAACTAGTATTGGTATCGTACTTTTGGCTCATCACTTCTAGGTAATGAATAAAATCTGGTTGCCTCAGGTCGATAGCGGAAATGTTTATCGACAAGCAAATATCTGATTGATATGGGGCTATCCATGCAAACATTTTTTCAATAGCGATTCTGGTCAGGCTATGGATAACACCGCTTTGTTCAGCGAGAGGAATAAAGACGTTTGGTGGAACCATTCCTAGCGAGTCGTGATGCCAACGCATCAGAGCTTCCCCCCCAATGACTTGATTGGTACTTAGGTTCACTTTTGGTTGAATGTAGATATCAATTTTCTGATCAGTTATCGCTCGTCTTAATTCATGCAGTATGTGAATTCGAGCTTCGACTTCCTCTGTCATTTGTTCGTTATAAGGTAGCCACTTGACCCCTTTTTTTCTGGCTTCCAGCAGTGCCATGTTCGCTTTTTGATGAAGGCTGGTGATTTTGCCCGAACCTCCGGTGACACATGCGGCTCTAAGGTGAATGTCCGAAAAATAAAAACTGTCATTCAACTGTGTCTGCCAAACATTTAGCAGAGTATCTACCTGATGCTCTGCCAGTTCATCATCAGTAACGAATATGACGGTTTGCAGGGGAGTAATCGCGATACCAAAGTGATCTTTAGCCAGTTGCAGGTTAACTTGCCATGGCAGTTTTGAAATGTGTTTTCTCAATCGATACATCAGTTTTCTTGTTTCGATAGCGACCTTCTCGGCACCAAGGGCGCTGATCAGGTGTTCTAACCCTTCCATATGGATAAGGATTAAACGGATATGCTTTGTCTTTATGCCTCGCTTTCGGAATTGCTTCTCTATGCTGTAACGGTAAAAAGTCTGATTTGGCATGTTCAGAGCCTGATCTAACAGACGGTGTTGCTTGTCCAGTTCTTCATGATACTGAATTCGTTTAGCCAAACTAACGGATAGTAAATAGAGCTCTCCCATGACACCCAGCATAAAGCTATGCAGAGTAATCAGGTTTTGTGGCAAGAGGTTGCTATAGGTAAGAAATCCGGTACACGCACCTGCGAATGTACACAACCATGATAGTAAATAATAAAATGCGGGGTGATACTTTTGCTTATAAGCAATGAAAGCAGAACTAATACAGATATAACTCACAATCACAATCAACACAGACGTGATGTACATACGTTGGAGCTCCGTTATCTGAAAGCTCACGAACAACAATATGATAAACAGCCAGCCACTTTTTTCGATGGCCTGACCAAGCCTTGGTCGATACTTATTTATATCCAGAAAGTGATGACCAAACATCAACGCACACCAGAGAATGATCAGGTGCAACGTGCCCATATGACTTCCAAGCCAGCGCACAAACGAGTCTGGAAAGAACACGTACCCGAAGCCATATAGGGGAGCAAAGTTCAGAAAGATAAATATTTGAAAAAGCAGATACCAACCGTATTGCGCGTTGTTTCTGCTCAGGGAAAAAATGATGGTGTTATAGATTGCGAGGGCAAAGAGGACCCCAACAGATACGCCCCAGAAAATCGTGGTTTTGCTTAAATCATCTTTGAATGCTAGCTCATCCATAAGCTTCAGCGGCATAATCGCCGGGCCATCACTTTGCTTCCTAATAAGTAACGTCAGTTTTTCATTGGGTGATATAGAAAACTTAAAAACGATCCCTTCGTATAATTGAGTCGATGGCGGGCGATCATAAATTCCAAGGTTTTGGGATTTTATTAATGAAGCCCCTCTGAAGAGAAAGAGATCAAGTTGGTGCTGTAAATGACTTTGTGACACCAAAGCCACTTTCATGGTTTGGGTAAGTTGAGATGCCGATATGTTGATTCTGTACCAGTAAGTGTCGCTGTTGGGAGAGAGAGAATCTTTATACAGGCTGGTATCAAATGCCGAATGATCGAGAACCTGTTCCGCGCTGTAATTGTTATCCAATATGGTTTCTAAAGGGAGAGTTAGATTCAAGTGCCAAAAGTCGTCGTCAACAGTTAGGTTTGCTGCTGACACCGAGTGACACAAAAGCAGTGTACAAAACCACAGGAATCTAGTCATAAACTGATTTTTACCAACGTGACGTAATTTATTCTGGGGTTATCCCCTTATCTATTAGAAAGCATATGTCACCACGGGGATATTTCAAATTGGTACGAGCCAAAACGGAAAAAGGGTGTGATAAAACACACCCTCTTACGAACTTGAATGAGTAGTCAGTATGAAGTTTAAGCCACCCTAGGTTTAGCAGGTTTGCTTAAAAGCCGGAAGCCTTGACCTATAGTCCAGTAGAAGTACTTGTTGATAATGCTCACTGGGATATAAAGCAGCATCGCTGTTAAAAGGACAATAACGAGCCCTAAGACAAAAGAGATACCTTGCGTAATTTCTATACCAGCAGCATCAAACAGTGAGTAGGCAACTTTTTGTAGAAGAGACAGTACCTTACCGTGTAAGCAAAAGTACAGAAGGGAGTTTGAACCAATATAGGCCAGTGTGGAACTCAACACACTGGTATTCTTGGAAATCGCAATACAAAGATGTATCCCCAATAGAGTGATAACGATTCCGTCGACGATGTAGTGAGTCGTTTCTATGTGAATAAGTTCTGAGAAATTCGCGTAATGGATAGTCACCAAGGGTATGTATAGGATCGCCATGAAGATAATGGATTTTCCAGTATCCAATGAGCCTAGCTTAGTCTCATTCTGCTTGTAAAGATAACCTAGCGACATATAAAACACGGAAGGCGCAATAAACTCTATATGCCATGGAACCGGATCCAGATCAGCAAAGTAATTGACAAGTAGCAATGCAATAGACAGAGATAAAAGGCCCGCCCCTTTTGTATACTTCACCATAAAGTAGAAAGGTATTGTTGCTACAAATAAACAAGCGAGAAACCACAGCCCGTCGTCTTCACCACGTATTTGAGCAAAGAAGTTGTAAAAAGCCTCATCCAGTGGTGGTTTATCACCAAAAGTTAATATTTGGCTCAGAATTATATTGGCGATACCGTAAATAAAAAACGGGATTAGAACCGTTCTGAATCGTTGTTCAACTACCTCAAGAAAACTGTATTTTGTGTTGAACAAATAGCCAGAAACAAAAAAGAAGATGGTCAGAAACATTGGCGAGAAATAAGCCATCAGCGTTTCGTTCATAAAATCGAGGTGGCGATAAATAATCATGAGGAACGCGATACCCCTAGCGATATCCAGCCACATAATTCTTTCTTTCATACATTCCTCCTCAACACCACGAATTTGCTTTTAACACGACAATATTTATAAGTTTCTTAACGGGCGGGAATATATCTTTTCCATGTCATTGTTTAGTCAGGAATTTGTTACTTTGACGGAAGCATTAAATGGTATGTTATACCTATTTCCCCATTCAAAACTTATCCGTTGTCTATCGAAACGACGAGCTGTAGAATGCCGCCTATTTTTCCATTTGATATGAAATATGTTGCATTTTGTTGTTGTTAGTGATGATGTTCCGCTGTGTCGTCAGCTTGAGAAAGTGCTCAGGAAAGAAGGACACTCTGTTTCAGAATGTCATAGTGGTGAGAGAGCGCTTCATCATATGGAGTCGTGTTCTGTCGATCTTGTTTTACTTGATGTGTCGTTGCCAGATATAGATGGAAATAGTTTTGCAAGGCGGATATGCCAACGATTTGCGACACCTATTTTGATGCTCAGTGTATATAGTGATGAGGCATTGGTACTTGAAGGGTATAAATCTGGTGCTGATCAATATCTTGTTAGACCGTTTAAAATCGCAGAGTTGCTAGTACGAATTGATGCAATTATGCGAAGAGTTGGTTTAGAACGAAAGCGATATGCGATGTGCCATACGGTCCAACAGATCAGTAATCAGATCTCATCGTTACCATTAACCGATACTGAATCTGATCTGCTGAGTTATTTGGTCAGTCGTCGGGGAGATATTATTTCTAAGGCAGAGCTCCAGACAAAAGTATTGTGCAAAGATATAAGCCCGTTTGATCGAAATTTAGATATGCATATCAGCAATATACGTCGAAAGTTAACATCAGCAGGGTTATCAAAGCAGCACATCAAAACTGTAAGAGGGAAGGGGTACAGTTATATAGAGCGATTGTAAACAATGTAAATTTGATACACATGCGAATAATTATCATCTAGATTTCTCGCGTTTTTCGTAGTTTGCATTGTGTTATGTCATTAAAAAGTAAGCATAATCAGATCTGGTTCCGCCGAATACATATCTATGTATCGATGGCGCTTCTTTTGATTACCCTGTTTTTTGCTGTAACTGGTATTACCCTTAACAGACCAGAATTATTCGAACAAAGCCATCCGGTCATCACCCAGTACAATCTAGAAGTGCCAACAGATGTGTTGTTCAAACACTCCAACTCATTTCATCCCGAAAAAGAAACCTTGATTACGTTTTTGAGAAAGGAAACAGATGTTCGTGGCTTTCCTTCTGATCTTGATGTCTATACCACAGTAGACAAAGGAGAGCTTATTGAGGGCGAGGTTTCGATGGACTTTAAAGGGCCCGGCTATAACGCAACGGTGTTTGTCGATATGGTGAGCAAAGAGGCTGAAATTGAGGTCACCGAGTATGGTGTAGTGGCGTTGCTCAATGACCTTCATAAAGGTCGGAACAGTGGTGAATACTGGAAGTGGTTTATCGATATTACGGCTTTGCTAATGGTGCTGTTTGTGCTTACAGGCGTTTGCCTTTTACTGCCGAAAAAGAAAACCCTTAATGTTGCCCTGAAATGGAGTGTTCTTGGAACACTGATTGCCTGGGCAGTTTATGTTGTTGCTGTGCCTTAGGAGCTCCTTTGAATAAACCTACCTTACCTTCCTTTTCAAAGACTGCCGTACTTGCGTCTGTTTTACTCGCCCCCTTTGTTGTGGCAAAGCCACTACCACCAGAAGTGAGTGTTGATTTTGGACTTCAATTACCAGAGGCCAAAGCATCTGCGCATGCTCGTCCTTACGTCGCAGTTTGGATTGAAGATGATGAGCGTAAACCAGTTAAAACGATTCAATTGTGGGCTGGAGACGATGAATGGCTAAAGGACCTGCGAAGCTGGTGGCGCAAAGTTGGTCGTTATGATCGGAAGCTAGTTGATGGCGTTACATCAGCCACCCGGCCATCCGGGGAGCATCGTTTTAGTTGGGATGGTAAGGACGACAGTGGCCATCGTCTGGAACAGGGTGAGTATACCGTGCATATAGAAGTAGTGCGTGAGCATGGTGGTAGAAACTATCTACGCCAAAAAGTTGCCTTTAACGAATCAGAAAGCAGCTACCAACTTGAGCCCACCGAAGAGACTGGGGTTATTACCATTAACTACCGTGTGAACTAAAGTCGTTCAGGCTGGTTACACGTAACGATTCCAAAGGAAAATCAATGAGCAAGATAATTAAAACGGCTGTATTGGCGTCAACGGTTGTATTCGGTGCCGTAGCATCTATGTCAACGCAGGCACATCCGCGTTGGATTCTGCCTTCCCATTTCACCGTCTCTAAGCAGGGTGGTGATTGGCTGACATTTGATGTTACAGCGTCTAACGGAACGTTTGTTTTTGATAAGCCAGCAAGTGCTGAAGCTACCTATGTGTTGCTTCCGGATGGAGTGAAGAAACGCCCAGATGCAGTTTTTAAGGGGAAGCGACGTTCTGTGTTGGACTATTACTTTGAGCAAGAAGGTACACATAAAGTGGCTTTTGTATCGGGCCCAGACTATTACACGTCGTACAAAGCAGGTGAAAGCGATGAGCTTATGTGGGTGAAAGCCAGTAAAGCTGAACGTAGTTCCGTTCTACCTAAACAAGCGAAAGATGTAGAAACTAAGCTGTTTTCTAATCGGGTAGAAACCTATATCACCTTAGGTAAGCCAACGGAAAAAGCGTTCACGATTGAAGGTAAGTTTCTTGAATTGAAGCCTGTTACCCACCCGTCGGATATTGTGGAAGGGGAGCCCGTTACTTTCCAGTTCTTCTATGAAGGAGAGCCGCAACAAGGTGTAAAAGCTGAAATCACACGCGATGGCACGCTTTACCGTAATCAGCCGAATGAGATTAATGTGATAAGTGATGCTAAGGGGGAAGTGACTTTTACGCCACAACAAGCAGGGCGTTACCTTATGAAGGCAAGTTATCAGGGCAAGCTGAAAGATGCGACGTTAGCAGATTTTGGTAGCGCCAGCCTGAACCTGACGTTTGAAACACAACTGAATTAAAGTTCTGATAGTCGATTTCCCGTCTGTTTCGAGAAACTCAAAAAAAGCCCGCAGATAGACTGCGGGCAACACCAATAGGGGTAGGAGAATTTCAGAGCTTGTTTGAAGTGTCACTCTGTTTATTTATCTATTACGCGGTTGCGCCTTTAAGCTTCGCTTCTTTTGCTTTCTGACGTGAGCCAAGAACAATGGTAAGAGCAAATGACAGCGCGAAAGACACAAGCATACCAATTACGTAAACGCTGATGCTGTCTGGACGGATTGAAATAATTCCAGGCAGGCCTGCTGCCCCCAAAGCCTGAGCTTTTACATTAAACATTGTCAGGAATGCACTTGAAACCGCTGCCGCACAGATTGCCGCAATAAACGGGTAACGCAACTTAAGGTTTACACCAAACATTGCTGGTTCAGTAATACCTAGCAGAGCGGTAACACCTGAAGGCATTGCGACACCTTTGGTCTTAAGATCTCTTGTTGTGAAACCTACCGCCAGAGCAGCACCACCCTGAGCAATGTTAGACATAGCTGCAATTGGGAAGATGAAAGTACCACCAGTGATAGCGATGTCTGCCAGGAGCTGAGTTTCGATAGCGATGAAGCTGTGATGCATACCTGTGATTACGAACGGTGCATAGATAAAACCAAACAACGCGCCACCAACAAAGCCAGCAGAGTCATATAGCCAGTTCAGACCATCACCCAGCAGGAAGCCGATATCGCGAGTAGCAGGGCCAACAAGTGTAAATGTCAGGAATCCAGTGATGAAAATTGCCAACATTGGCGTTAGTAGGTTATCCAGAACAGAAGGGATAACTTTACGAAGACCATTTTCAACTTTTGCCAGAATAAATGCGGATACCAAAACAGGCAGAACCGAACCCTGGTAACCTACTTTTTGAATCTCAAAACCGAAGATATTCCATGTTGGGATGGTTCCCGCAACACTCGCGCCACCAAAACCCCAGCCATTCAGAAGGTCTGGGTGAACCATTAGCATACCTAGAGCAGCACCAAGGAACGGGTTGCCACCAAATTTCTTAGAAGCTGAGAATGCAAGCAGAACTGGCAGGTAAACAAATGGGGCGTTCGCAAAAGTGTTGATCATACCTGCCAAATCGGCCATGCCAGGATAAGCTTCGATAAGTGACTGATCTTCAATAAACAAGCCGCTAGCTGTTAGAAGGTTGAAGATACCCATTAAAAGGCCGCCAGCAACAATTGCTGGAATAATAGGGACAAAAATATCAGAAAGGCCCTTCACCGCTCTTTGCACAATGTTTTGCTTCTCAGCACCTGCTGCTGCAACGTCACGGGTAGACATATCAGCCAACCCGGTTAGTTTGGCAAGCTCAGCGTGAACCTGGTTTACGATACCTGAACCAAAAATAATCTGGTATTGACCGGCAACTTTAAACTGACCTTTTACACCTTCAAGATCCTCGATGGCTTTTTCGTCTACCAATGATTCGTCTTTAAGCGCCAGACGCAGACGAGTAGCGCAGTGGGCTAAAGCTTGAATGTTGTCCTTTCCGCCAATAAGCGTTAAGAGTTCTTTTGCTACAGCAGGGTAATTCATATCTTACTCCGGTTGTTTTTTCATCTGAATGCTGTTTGTAATTCGCTAACTTTTTTAATTTTCGGGAACGTTTGCAAAATGGATTCTCGGTTATTTTTTGATTTAGTCAAAGAAAATGAAGGTAAATCGTGATCAATAGCACGAAAAGATAGATTTTAGGCAGTGTTATTGCCAAATGTTTACTACTTTTTTAGCTTGAATATGCGATGAGACGTTAAGGGGTAGTAGAGGTGATATTGTGTTTGCATGTCTTATATTTCATATAAAACAAACGGTTATATGCATTAGGTGGTTTTTGGTGAAATCGTTCCCTAGTGATTTTTGCCATCTTGCTGATATTTCTAGATATCCCTACCTTGAACGAGAGTGAGTTGAAGAATTCAGTACCCAAATAAGAAAAGTGTTTTTGAAAATTACGGGTAAATTTTTTGAGAATAGTATGTTGCAAGGTATTGGTGATGAGCCACAGAAAAAATACTTATGTCACAACTTACGCATTAAACAGTGATTACTTTGATAAATTCGTTTCAGATCGCAGAAGTCGAAAAAGATAACAGGTACAACAAAAAGGAATTATTTCAGGAGTAAAAATATATGTACAAAAAAAACGCAGTAATCACCGCAGAGAACGGTCTTCACACTCGTCCAGCTGCACAGTTTGTTAAAGAAGCAAAGAAATATGCTGAGGATGTAGAAATTGTTTCTGGTGGTAAATCTGCAACTGCGAAGAGCCTGTTTAAACTTCAAACTTTAGGCTTGGTGAAGGGTACGGAAGTAACAGTTCAGTCTACTAACCAGCAAGCAGTAAATGAGCTGGCAAAATTCCTGGAGAATGTAGAAGGTTAAGTACTCGCCTTTTAAATGAATATAAGAAAACGCAGCTATTTCAGCTGCGTTTTTTATCATCACGAAACACGACTCCAGTCTATCGAAAGCCTTTCCCTTCTCGAAAACATCTCTATGTGTTTCTCAAGAATAAGTTCTACAGTTTTTAAGCTTTGTTCTGATTCAGCTGAACATTCTATCTCAAGGGATTGCCTGCCTTCAGATAAAGCCATATGGCATTCACCCATCGGAAATTCAACCTGTCCTTTCTCGTCATCCCATTTTGCTGGTACCTTTCTAGAAAAGTGCCTGCACAAAGTGGTTAGATAACGGGGAGAGTGTTCAGATGCGATATTTGTTTTGCTTTTATGCATTCTGGTACTCGGTAATGAGAGGACGCCTCCTCAGGTATCCTCTTTAGTTTTAGAACTGGTATGATGCAGACAGTTTGTAATTGCGTCCCGGTTCATAGTCATCCGTTGTATAACCGCGAGCTACACCGTTTCTTGAGGCATGGGAAACGTATTGTTCATCAAATATGTTGTCGATACCAAAGGTGACCTGCAGGTCTTCGATATCTGATGGCATCCACTGAACATAAAGGTTGTGTGTATCGTAACCTTCCTTGATAGATGCACCATCAGGGACATTGTCTTCGTCAAGAACAACGATTGTGCTCCAACCAAACACGGCATCGATAGAATCCGCCTGATAATCCAAAGATAGTGCAATGCTGTCACCGGTATCCATGCTTACACCGCTTCCGTCTACAAGTGGTTTACCTGAAGTCTTGTTCTTCGAGTCGGATCGTGAGTAAGAGACTTTAGACATAAACGCGCCATAACCATAACCTGCACTGATCTCGAAACCTTTCAGTTCAGCATCTCCAATGTTCTCTATCAGATAGGAACTGTCGGCACTTTGGTAGTTTTCAGCAATGTAGTCGTCTATTTCCGTTCTAAACACGGTCACATTAGAGCTAATGAAATGGTCCCCGAAGTAATTAGCATAACGCGCACCAATCTGGCTGTTTAGTCCTGTTTCAGGCTTTATATCATCAGCTAGATAAGCAACATCCTGGTATTTAATAAAGGTTTCCATCAGTTCAGGACCCTTAAACAAACTTCTTGCATTCGCAAACAGCGATAGATTGTCAACTACTTCCCAGTCTGCTCCTAAAGCCCATGTCAGTTCATCGAAGGTCTTGTTGCTGGTTACCGCTTCTCGCTTGTAATTGTCGTATCTTAAACCTGCAGTTAGAGATAGCCCTTCCGTAAAGTAGAATTTATCTTCAGCAAATACTGCGGTTGAAATTGCGTCTTCATCCATGAAGTCTGAACCACCATAATTGCTACTACTGTTCTTGTTCATGTAATCTATGCCGTACGTAAACAGGTTTCGGTGCGAGGCGATATCAAGATCAGACTGAAACTTCGCGTTCAATCCAGTATTTTCATTGGTGGCAATGTTTACAGAGCGTCTGTCACCAGGCCACCCACCAGTTATCACGGACTCATCTCGGGTAATTTCAGTAGTACTGCGGTAAAGGTTTATTTTACCGGAGTGAACTCCGTCTTTAAGCTCGTAAGATACGGTAAAGGTATCACGATCGTAATCGGTAGGAATCAGGTCATCACCACTTAACCCCTGGTTAGCATCGCCCGACATGTCAGGCCTTGGGCTATAGTCTCCGCTATCACGATACATATCGTAGCTCAGCTCAAAACGATGACGATCTGATGGCTCGTATCCTACTTTGACTAACATATTGGATATGTCACCAGCTGAACCATAGGTTTCTACACCTTTGCCATCTTTAAAGTTATCTCTTTCAACGTAATGGCCGTATACCATGGCATCAACATTTTCGCCTAACATACCATAGAGTGTTAGGGAACCTTGTTTATGGTCATTGGAACCATAGCCGCCATAGATACGAGCGCCAAAGTCTTCACCATAACGAAGAAGATCTTTACCGTCTTTGGTTTCAAAATAAACCGAGCCCCCTAATCCAGATTGTGTCACTGAGTTGTTACCAACCTGAATATCAGCGGACTTCAAAATGTCAGGATTTAAAGTGAGGTTGCCGATATGATGGAACATGTTTGCATGTTGAGACGCACCATCAAGACGTATGTCGAGATCGGTCTCTCCTAAACTGCGGATATTAATTCTCTGGTTAAGGGAATGCGTGCCACCAACGTCTACCCCTGGGATGTCGCGTAATAGGTCTGACATATGATCAGCTTGTTTTAACGACATATCCTGGTCACCTAAATACTCCGAGTTACTAGAGACACTGGTTCCCCAGACGACAACTTCTTCCTGATTACTTTCCACCTCTGCAGATGCCTGACCACTTAGTACCACTGCTATAGCGACAGAGACTCGACTAATCCTTGCCAAATTATTTTTACTCATGATGAACCTTGTTTATGGTAATGATATCTATTCGCATTTATGATAGGTTTCTTTGCTAATGTGTTACAGCACATTTAGTTATGCAAAATCACCAGATTGTTATTTAAAAAAGGCAAACCAGTTATGAGTAAACCGCTTCCATCAATGTTTACTAAAGGCAGCTTTACCCGTCGGATAGAACATGATGAAAAACAGATTGTGGTGTCGGACAGAAATACTCAGACATCAGCACTTGTGGAAGGTGACTTGATCTCTTATCAGGTTACTAATGGTTTCGCACTGCATGGGGGAGTGACAAAAGAGCTGATAAATTTTGAGGTGATATCTACAGCTCAAAAGTCACTTATCGTCACTATATTATTGGAAGGAAAACTGGATTTTGGCTACGACGATTTAGGCTTTACATTTGATGCAAGGGAGAAGCCAGTAGGCGTCGTTGTTAACTTGACTAAGCCCGCAAGCTTCCGTCGCAAAATCCATCGGGATAATAAAGTCGCGAAACTTAACATTGTTCTACCAATTAAATGGATTAAGGAAAGAGGGGGATTGGATAACAATGTTGCCCGCTTTATTGAAACACATTTAGCGAGTTTTGAATTAGAACTGGCTAGTTCGGTATTAGAGCTCACCAGGGAAATCATCCACTTTAGTTCAGCAAGTGGCTTGATTGAAAAAATGAAGCTGGAAACAATGACGCAAATGCTGCTGCTGGAGATCTTTAAACAGTTATCTGAATATACGTCGCCCCCAAGATTTGAAGGCAGTACTACCCAGATAAATGTTGCCTTAGCAGAATCGTCTTCTTATGAAGCATCCTTCGAGCGTTCACTTGACGAGTTGGTTACCTATATCGAAGCGAATCTAGAGATGAACCTGACAGTTGCTGATCTAGCTGACTATTCTGCGATGAGTTTATCCAGCTTACAGAGAAAGTTTAAAAAAATGCTGGGTTACAGTATTCAGAGTTACATCAGACGCAGAAGGTTGGAAATAGCCAGACAGCAGCTAGAAAACGGGATTATCACGGTTACCGAGGCCGCTTACAGTGCAGGGTACAGGCACCCATCAAACTTTACTAACGCTTATAAAAAAGCGTTCGGTCACCCACCACAGGATGCTGTAAACAATAAGAACGAGCTTTGAACTCGTTCTTATTTAGTGTAACGAGCTAGTAGTATACGCACACTCGTTGATTTTCCAGAGATACCACGGTAAATGGCGTTTCGTAGATACCCTCTAGAACGGATTCATCGATGACTTGTTCTACTGGGCCGTCAATTACGACCCGACCATCTTTCATTGCAACGATATTGTCTGAGTAACAGGATGCAAAATTGATATCGTGAATCACGATTACCACGGCCTTGTTCATTTCATGCGCCAGCCTTTTAATATTTCGCATGATCTGTAGGGAGTGTTTGATGTCCAGATTATTTAAAGGCTCATCAAGCAACACATAATCGGTGTCTTGTGCCATCACCATTGCGATAAACGCCAGTTGTTTCTGACCACCACTTAACTGGTCCAGGTAACGATCCTCAATTGGTCCCAACTCAAGATATTCAATTGCAGAGTCGATAACCTTTTGATCTTCGGCGGCTAGCTTTCCAGCAGAGTAGGGGAATCGACCAAAAGAGATCAGCTCTCTGACAGTGAATCTCATGTTAAGGCTGTTTGACTGACGCAAAACCGCCAGCCTTTTTGCTAATTGTTTACTAGCCCATTGTTCCAACTCTGTGCCGTCGATGTATACGCAACCAGAGTCCTTTTCAAGTAATCGACTGACCATGGAAAGCAGGGTGCTTTTACCAGCACCGTTGGGCCCTATGATGGAGGTGACCTTACCCTTTTCAAAATTCACACTTGTGTTTTTGACCACATCCCGGCCTGAATAGGTTTTGTTTAATCTTTCTGCATTTATCACGGGATACCTACATGATCTTGTTTTTTAGTAAAATTCGGAGGAAATAAAGTCCCCCAAAGAAGTTGATGACAACACTGAGCGTAGTTTCGAACTCAAGTACATGCTCGATAATGAGCTGTCCACCTAACAGAGTGACCAATGAAATTAAGATACAGCCTAGAAATAAGGTTTTGTGTTGATAGCCAGTCAACCACTCACGGGTAAGATTTGTCACTAAAAGACCAAAGAAGAGTATCGGTCCGACTAGTGCGGTAGAAACCGCGATGAGTAAGGTGCTTAGCAACAATACTTTCTTGGTAACGTTTCGAACATCGACGCCAAGGCTTATGGCATTGTCATTATCCAGCCACATCACATTCAGCACGTTGTTGAGCTTAAACAGCCAGAACGCGGAAAGAGCAATAATCGGTGCACTGATATAAATAAGCTCTGTTTTTACATTGTTAAAACTCGCGAACATGCTGGACTGAACCATAGTGAACTCATTAGGGTCCAACATCAGTGAAAACATGGATGCAATATTCGAAAACAGCTGACCAAGCACAACCCCTAGTAATAGCAAGATCATTAGATTGCGTTTACCGGAGTGGAAGTAGAACTGAAACAGTAAAAATGAAAAGCTGACCATAAGCACAACGCATACTATAAAGTTAAGGTATGGGTTGAGTAGGAACTCACTGAATCCACCTAGCATATATACGATTAACACCTGAATTAGCATATAAAGCGCATCAAAACCCATAATTCCGGGAGTCAGAATCCGGTTATGAGTAATAGTCTGAAATGCCAGCGACGATAGGGCTATCGCTGTCCCTGAAAGTACAACGGCAATCACTTTTGGCGTTCTTCGTGAAAGAAAATACTGGTAGTTGTCTGGTGTGAGACCAATACCAAGAATTAACGTTGCTCCCAAAAGTGTCAGGGCTACCAGTACAAGCAGTTTGGTTTTATCGGTCATTGGTTTCTCTCTTTAGCAATAGAACGACAAAAGCCGAACCGCCAACAATACTGATGATCATGGATATTGGGAGTTCGTATGGGAAAATCACGATACGTCCGATAATGTCGCAGACGAGAATAGTGCACGCACCGAGCGCGGCAGTTAAGGGGATGTTTTTCTTTAGATTGTCACCGTTAAAGTAAGAGATGATATTCGGTACTATCAATCCCAAGAAAGGCAACTGGCCGACAATCATCACTACACTTGCCGAGAGAACGGATACGAGAATAACACCGATAGTGACGATCTGGCTGTAGTTAAGCCCAAGGTTAATCGCGAAGCTCTTACCAATACCAACAGCAGAGATGCGAGTGGCATATAGGTAGGTAAATATCGCGATAGGTACTGAGATATAGAGTAACTCGTAATCACCCTTGAGAATGTTGGCGAAGTTTGCCATGGTCCAACCAGACAGGTTCTGTAACGCATCGTATTTGTATGCGATAAAAGTAACGAGAGACTCAACAATATTGCCGAAGATAATCCCTATCAATGGAACAAATATGGCGTTCTTAAACTGTATAGACTGAATCAGTTTGATGAACATCAATGTACCAAGAATAGCGCACAAAAAAATAAGCCATAGTGCTTCACCATGTCCAAAAAAAAGCAGGCTTAGCATGTAACCAAACATCGCACATTCAATAGTTCCAGACGTGGATGGGGCTGCAAACTTGTTTTGACTTATCTGTTGCATTACTAACCCAGCTATACTCAGGCCCGCTCCAGACAATAGAATAGCCAGTAGTCGGGGGAGACGGCTGGTAATCAACAAGTTCCAGGCTTCAGCGTCACCGGATAGTATTGCTGAGAGAGATAGTGGGCTTACTCCAACGAAAAGAGAAACAGCGCTGAGGAAAATCAGCGCTGTAATGAATATTCTTAACCACATTGCTAATTAATGCGCCATATCGATAATCATCTGTTTTGTCGCATTCACACCTGCAATTGCAAGATACCAGGCGTTGATATCTAGAAAGACCATACGATTATTTTTGTACGCAGGGGTGGATTTAACCAGATCGTTGTCAAACTGCTTTCTGGTTTCACTTTTGCCCTTGTTAACCAGAATATCCCGGTCGACAACTAGCAGATTGGAAGGCTGTTTTTCACTGATAAATTCGTAAGAAATCAGATCACCGTGACGGCTCTCTTTTATACCTTCAACTGTTTCGGTGTATCCGAAGTCCGTGTAAATCGATGCAAAGCGAGATTTAGCCCCAAACGCAGTGATGTTGCCACCGGAACTCATCACGGTCAGTGCGTCTTGGTTGTTGTTCTGATTGTCCGATTTGATATTGTTTATCTGTGCATCGAGAGATTTGATAGTCTTTTCTACCTGGTCTTCAATTTGAAAGACTTTGCCTATGTTGCGCCATTGATCCTGAGTACTTTGCCAATACGACTTTTTCCCATCGACCGCAAATAGAAGAGTAGGAGCAATATCAGACAACTCTTTGTATGCTTTCGCACCTCTTGAACCTACGATAATAAGGTCGGGTTTGAGATTGTAGATCGTTTCAAAGTCAGGTTCGAAAAGAGATCCAGAAGAAGGGTAAGCATCAGTATCATACTTTTTTAGATATTCAGGATAGGTTACGCCTTTGCTAACTGCTATAGGGTCAATATCAAAGTAATCGAGAACGTCTAGAGAACCAATACCGATAACGACGACTCTTTCAGGAGTAGTATCAATATTAATAGTTCCTAAAGGGTGTGTCACAGTAGTGGCATTAGCGATGGAAAAAAGGGGAGCTATTGTGAATATCAATATTGTGAGTAATTTATGCATATTTATACCGAATGATAATGATTTGTATTTGCGTTCGAAGTATACCGAGTTGTTATAGATCTTCAAGACCATTGACAGTTTTCACCTTATAGAGAACAAAAACGGCAAAAACGCTAATTTCTGATTGTATCCGTTTCTAAATGTGGATAATGTTTCCTATAGGAAACTTAATGTGCATTTTGGAATTATTTAAGGACAAGTAATGTCAGATATCATAAATGTTGATGTGGTTGTTTTGGGTGGTGGGCCAGGTGGTTATAGTGCTGCGTTTAGGTCTGCTGATTTAGGGTTTAGTGTATGTTTGGTTGAGCAGAACAACACATTAGGTGGGGTATGTGTGAATGTCGGTTGCATTCCGTCGAAAGCCTTGCTTCACGCGAGTGCATTTATAGAAGAGGCGAAAGAGTCCTCAAGTATGGGTATTTCGGTGGGTGAGGTTGATATTAACCTTGATCAGCTGCGTACTCATAAAGAGCACACTATAAATAAACTCACTTCCGGGCTAGATTCATTGTGTAAAGCTCGGAAAATCACACGTATTCAGGGACGAGGAAAGTTTACGAATCAAAACACCTTGCTTGTGAATGATGGTGCTGAACAGGTTCATTTTAAGCACGCAATAATCGCGACAGGCTCGTGCCCTGTCTCACTTCCTTTTGCTCCAAATGACTCAAGAGTCTGGGACTCTACGGACGCACTGGCTCTAAAAGAGATACCGAAAAAACTGCTTATCATTGGTGGTGGCATTATCGGGATGGAAATGGCCCAGGTCTACTCGTCTCTTGGATCTAATATAACGATTGTTGAAGCGTTGGAGCAGATTATTCCTTCGGCAGACAAAGATCTCGTTATGCCGTTGAATAAGACACTAAAGAAGAAATACCAAATATATACAAAAACCAAGGTTACTGAGATGCGCTCAGGAGATGAAGGTATAGAAGTGAGTTTCGAGCGTAAAAAGGCCCCGGAAACTGAACAGTTTGACGCTGTCCTGATCGCTATAGGCAGGACTCCAAACACTCAAAACCTGGGGCTTGAAGAGCTGGATATTGGTGTTGACGAAAAAGGTTTAATCCCTGTTGATAGCCAAATGCGTTCTGCTATTCCGAACATCTTTGCTATCGGTGATATCGTTTCTGGACCAATGCTGGCACATAAAGCGACTCATGAAGCCAAAGTTGCTGCAGAGTCTATCTCCGGTTTGGAATCCCACTTTAACCCTTCTTCTATTCCTTCGGTTGCGTATACTTCTCCAGAAGTGGCGTGGACAGGACTAACGGAAAAAGAAGCTAAGTTACAAGGTGTCGACTACAGCGTAGGTAAAGTTCCCTGGATGGTCAGTGGTCGAGCAATCAGTGTAGGTGCTGAAAATGGTGTAACGAAAGTACTGTTTGAGAAAGATACCGGAAAAATTCTTGGTGCAGGCATATGTGGTGCGAATGCAGGTGAGTTAATCCATGAGATCTCGGTGGCGATGGAAAGCGGAACGACATTAAAAACGCTTGCCCACACCATTCACGCCCATCCAACGTTGGCAGAAACAGTAGCAATGGCGGCTGAGCTGGTAGATGGCTCTGTTACGGATATGCTACCCCAGAGAAAGCGATAACTTACTAAATTAAAGGCAAAATATTATATGTTTTGCCTTCAAATATTCATTTGAATTCAATCTGATGCATAAGTAAGCCAAATGCGAATCATTCTTTATTCGAAATATCTATAGCTCTTTTGATCTAAAACAAAGAAGTCCTTCTCTAACTCTTAAGTGGTATGGCTAATGATAACGGTTATCGTTAGCATGCGCATCACCGCATCATGCCTTGATGATTTAGACATATAAAAAAGGACAAGTAGTGAAAAAGACAACAATAAGCCTGGCCGTTTCGGCATCACTCTTTACCTCTGCAGTGTTCGCTGCACCTGAAGTGACAGTACTCGATAAAACTCACCAACCAGCGGGAAGTTTCCTTGCCTACACCGAATTCGAATTGTCTGGTGAGCCTTTGGCTGAGTCTCTGGGGCTGGATTTAGACGTACTGGATCCAAACATCGCAAACGTACCAACAGCATTTGATTTTGCGGCAGGTATTGAAAGTTACGAGTACTCAGAAGAAGCGATGTACGCTTTAAACTACCAGTCGACAATGGGCCCACATATTGTAAATGGTCCGCTTAACCAAGCACGTGGCGGTAAGCTTCATGACCTTGGGAAACGCGTGATTGAAATGGCTGCGGCAGTAGGTTTCCCTGCAAGCGAAGTTCCTCAGAATATGTATCCGATCTCTATTCCATATATGTCTGGTAGCCCTGAATTTGCTCAGACTCCTGATACAACGACAGTGAATGGTGATGAAGTTGAAATTACGACTGCTAAAGGTGAAGACAAAAAAGTACAGGTGGTTGTCCCTGCTTATTTCCGAGACTACAAAACGCTGTCCTGGGATGAGTCTTCATTTGATAAGACACTGAACCCGGCAGCAACCGGTGGTATCTTCCTGAAAGAAGTGATGTGGTCGCAAGACTTCCTTGGCGGCATGCATGTCACTGAAACCGAAGAAGAAGTTGAAGCAGACTCGGCTACGATGGATCAAGACGGCAAGCATAGCCTGGGTGTTTCCGCAGCGGATGGCTTCAACGGCATGCTTCTAACAGAGATGTCTATCGACAAGCTCCAGATCATTCAAAAAATGCTTGGCTTCGACGGTACGAAACTGGGGGTGAAGTTTGGTCCTGATTACAACCCGGAAAACGGCCCAATCTGGTTTGCACACAAGGTCTCTGTTGAAGAAGAAAAAGTAAATGGTGTAAACGCGATCAAAGCGTTAAAAGTGAGTGATTCTTCATCTCAGCTTCGTGATACCTGGATGATGCTTTGGCCAACGGCTGAGTTCTTTGCCTTTACTGACCAACGTGAAGCGAATACAGCGCAAAATCCAGCGTTTACTGCTGTATTTGATGGCGCTCCTTTTGCAGCAGCACCATCGCAAAACATCGATGCAAATCAGGTAAACGATGTGATTGCAGATGACGCATTCTCTCTGGCAAGTAACATCTCCAACTTGTTATTCCAGAACATCGCAGCACTTCACTTCAACGATGAAAAAGGCACATTTGTCACTGAGTACAAAGATGGTCAGCAGGGTGATCAAGTTGATATCTATGATTCATCCTACTCGATTGTTGCGCTTTCAATTTACCAGCGTGCGAAAGACGCACTACCGGTAGGGTATGCCTCTGCTGAATCTGGCGATGTAAACCTTCAGAGCAAGCACGGTAAGCAAGCACTTAATATGATTGTTAAACAAGCTGACTTTATTCTTGCAAACATGGTTGCAGAAAATGGCCTTGTGTTTGATGGCCTGACTCTGGATAAAGCGATGACCCGTTCTGGTGAGCAATCTCTGGACGCTCAATTTGCAACGATTCGTGGTCTTGTTGCTGCATACCTGGCTACAGATGACATGAAGTATAAGAAAGCCGCGCGCTCAATCTACCTTGCGGTGGAAAGAAACATGTTCGATAAGAACATCAACACATGGGCTGCTGTTCCTGGTCAGGCTACGATTCATACACCATACACTGCGGCTGCTATCTCTGGTGGTCTTCGCGAAGCGATTCTTCATCTTAAAAACGAAGAAGGCGAAAACGAACCTGCATTCGAATTAACAGCACTTACTGATCGCTACGTAAGCTGGTTCCGAGGCGTAATCAACGGTGGCATGCAGTTGGCTGAGTGGATGGGTGATTCAGGTGAAAACCAGATCAAAGGCAGTAGCTCAACAGATACTGACGAAGATGGTGTTCATCAGGTTATCGCTGCCGGCGGAAAATATGGCACAGCAATGACAATGGCAAACAAAGTCAGTGTTAAATAACATAGATTAGCTAAGTTAATGTTTAAGCAGCGATTTTTAGTCGCTGCTTTTGTTGTTTCTGATTCAATATAAAAGCGGTAGTGGTAGTAGGAATATAAAATGTCTGAACAACTTATCTCGCAAAATCGTTATTCTCCTTGGAGTCTTCGTACCTGGTGGGCGTCTTTGGCGTATCACCATAAATGGGCGGAAGCTATTTTATATTTGATGTTTGCGTCTGGTTTGCTTCTTTGGAACCGTGTAGAAGTTATTTGGGAAATCGAGAAGTGGGCGTTACTGGTACACATGTTGGCAGGTGTTTCTCTGTTTTCCCTCATAGTCGGGGCATTCTGGATGTCTCACCGTCGGTTAATTGTGAAGAGCAAAAAGCCGTTCCTTCGCCAAACCGGAACCATTATCGAATGGTTGTTAGTCATCTGCTCGGTGAGCGGTTTCTACCTGTTTTTCTGGGGCGCTCCGGGGAACACTATAGGTGAAATTATTTCTGATGTTCACTTCTATTCATCGTGGTTACTGGTACCACTGGTATTCAGGCATGCCATGCGCTGGACCGTATTGCGCATAGTGAAAAAATAGTAAAACTAATAATAACAAAGAGTTAAGGTTGATCTTTTCTCACAAAATACAGAGGAAATATGTTTGCAAGTTTCTTAATTACCTTAAGGGAAGGTCTGGAAGCCTTCCTTCTTGTTGGTATCGCGTTGTCTTATCTGAATAAATTGAATGCTCGTCATTTTAACAAATACATCTATCTAGGCGTGGCGGTTGGCTTGGTCTTATCCATTGCTGTTGCGTTTGTTTTTCAGGTTGTAGTGAATCAGTTCAGTAATGAGCTGTACCAGAACTACCTGATGTCCGGAATTCTTCTTTTCGCGACTATAGTACTGACCTATATGGCAGTCTGGATGCAAAATCAGGCGAAAGGCCAGGTTGCTCAAATGCAGCAGGATATTGGTGCAATGGTTAGTACAGGTAATCTTCTCGGGTTGGTATTTCTTTCGATGCTTGCCATTCTTCGTGAAGGCTTTGAGACTATCCTGTTTTTCTCTGCTCTTATGTATTCAAGCTTCGGTGAGCTTAGTACTCAGGATGCACTTATAGGTGCAGTATTGGGACTGGTACTTGCGTATGTGCTGGTCTGGGTAATGATGAAGAGTACGAGAAAGATGCCTTTGACCGCTTTCTTTAAGTGGACCAGTTTACTCATCATCATCATAGCGGCTGGCTTGTTATCTTCCGCAGTTAACATGCTACAGGCTGCCCATGTTCTGCCAATTGTCTACCCTCAGATGTTCGACATTTCCCACATCCTTGATGACAGAGGTGTGTTCGGTACGTTCCTAAGAGCCTTGTTTGGTTACAACTCATCACCTGGACTTCTACAACTTTCTGTTTGGCTTATCTACATGTTTATATTTATTCGTTTTTGGCAAAGAGGATACAAAGCAGCATGAATACCTCATCAAACAAGCAGGTTGTTATTCTAGGTGCAGGGCCGGCTGGCTTAATGGCTGCCTGGGAGCTTAATGAAGCGGGTCATCAGGTAACGCTTATCGAAAAAGAAGAGTTTGCAGGCGGAATGTGTGCAACTCAAACATTTAAAGGTAAGGAAGGGGAGTATCGATTCGATTTCGGTGGTCATCGATTTATCACCAAAAACCCGAAACTACTTTCCTTTGTTGATGAGCTGCTTAGTGATGACCTTATGTTTGCTCAGCGGAAGAGTGTGATTCGGTATAGAGGGAAAAAGTATCAGTATCCTTTGGAAATGATGGATCTGATTAAAAATGCACCCCTATCTTTGTTGTTTGGTGGTGGCTTCGATCTATTTATGCAGTTATTCAAAACGAAACCCGAAGATCGCTCCAAGGTCAGTTTTGCCGAGTGGACAGAGAGTCGTTTCGGTAAAACGCTCTACACGCATTTTTTCGAAGGCTACACAGCAAAACTTTGGGGAATCAACCCTCGCGAACTATCTGGTGATTGGGCTTCCCAGAGGATCAGCCTTATCGACCTTAAAGACATCGCCAGACGTATGCTTCCGGGCAAGCGTTCCAATATTCGTACTTATGCCAGACAGTACCGATATCCAAAGTGGGGTTTCGGACAACTTTATACCCGACTGGCTGAAGAGCTTGAGAAGCAGGGTGTTCGCATTATTTATAATGCAGAAGTCACCGGACTACAGGTTTCTGAAAATGGCACGATAGAGCAGGTTGAGTTCAGTAAAGGCCTGGAGAAACACACGCTTTATGCTGAGCACCTGATTTCCACTTTACCTTTACCGCTGATGACTAAACTGACGGGCTTTGATAGTGAGCTTGAGTTCCGTTCTCTTCGGTTCATGAACATGCCGATGGAAACTCAGAATATTTCAGACAACACATGGCAGTACCTTTCAGATCCTCACATCTTGGGTACTCGCCTACAAGAGCCGCGTCGTCGCTCGTCTTTTATGTCTCCCGAAGGTAAAACTTCCGTAATGATCGAAATTCCGTGCAACAAGAATGATGAAATTTGGAGTATGGATGGTGGGGAGTTAAGAAAACGTGTTCTTGACGACCTGGACTCACTAAACGTTGATCCCGAACTGTCTACAGGCGAGTTTTTTACCTCCTACAGCGAACATGCTTACCCCTTGATGGATATGAGTTATCAGGAAAAAAGAGAGAAGGCAATCAAACATTTGGCTCAGTTTCCGAACTTGGTCATGACAGGCAGACAAGGAACATTCAGGTACATTTTTACTGATACTGCAATGGAGATGGGAATGATGGCCGCACAGTCTGTCATGGATGGTAAAGACCGTCAGCGAGAGATATTTGATTACCGCAATGAAAAGACGGTGATTGAAGTTCAGAGTGTTGCCTAACGTTATTTGTAAAGAAGCAACAAAGATAAATTGAGACTTAACTTATGAAAAAAGCCTTTATTAGCAGCGTAGTTAAAATGCTGCTGCTTTGCATAGCGTTAGCAACATGCTCAAATGCATTCGCTTACTCTTATGCTGCCGCTGGAAAGGAGCCGTTAATTGATGGTCGTGAAGCAATATTGCAAGCCCTGGATGCTGAGGATTATCAGGCGGTTCAGGATGCGGTGGATGGACTTGAAGAAGAGTTTGCCTATCTGAAAAGTGATCACGACGTCGATCTGCTAACACCCATGAACAATGCAATTGCTCAGAAAGATGCTCTGCAGGTTGAATCTATTATCGATAGTGCGGTTGTTGAAGAGATTGTCCGTCGCTTGGATGGAGCAAGCAAAAATCTCGGTGATTATCAGGTTGCCAAAGTGTTAGTAGTAAAGAGTAAGCTGTTTTTAGATTTGATATTGCCGAAGCTGGATGATGTAAATCGCCAGCAAGCAAACGAGTCTATCGTGGCGGTTTTGGAATCTATCGGCAATCCGGGTGTTTTTGGCGTAGGGCAGACTCCGGCTGATCCAGAGCGCTTTGAAGCTGAGCGAGCAAAACTGATGGCCTCGGTACAAGGTCTGAAATTTCATTGATTCAGATGAAAGGGCAACATTGGATTTATGCTGTTTTTATCGCTGCTTATCTGTGGTGGGGGATTTGGCTTGTCCAATATCCAATGCAGATAAGCAGTGATGATGCATTTAATTTCTCTCGGGCGGTGGAGCGTTTCTCAGTACTTGAGTTTCGTCCACACTTTCCTGGATATCCGGCTTTTGTGGCGATGAGCTGGGGTGTGTCCTTGTTTGGAAGCGGTATCGCTCCAAATATCCTGGTTTCTTTTTTGTCTGTACTTGCAATTCCCCCTTTACTCTTCGCCTTGGTGTT
The DNA here is from genome assembly GCF_042245395.1 of Vibrio iocasae. Classification (NCBI taxonomy): domain Bacteria; kingdom Pseudomonadati; phylum Pseudomonadota; class Gammaproteobacteria; order Vibrionales; family Vibrionaceae; genus Vibrio; species Vibrio iocasae. The sequence goes on from NZ_CP145310.1 coordinate 705,693, forward strand.
TCGGTTGAGTCAGTCTGGTGTAGCTGCAGTGTTTGCGGGATTCTTGGTGATGACTCAGCCTTTGATGGGAGCATTGGCACTCAGTGGATTGTCCGATTCTATGGCATTGGCAATGTTATTGTTGGCTTTCATTTCTGCACTAAGTAAACGATATGCTCAGGTAGGGTTATGGATTGGCCTGATGTTGGCGGCACGTCCTTCGTACTTTCCTTTAGCAGCCAGTTTTTTGCTTCTTCCTTTAATTATTGTCAACCGACAAGAAAGAGTGTCCGCATACATCAAAGCCGCTAGCGTTATTTTAGTCATCGGAGTGTGCTGCTTTATTTTTGTGATGGCTAAAGACGGAACCGCTTACTTTGGAGAAGGGGTGCGCTTTACTCAAGGGCATTTTGATATCTGGGGCAATACCGCCTCTAGTCAGGATATGGGTTCAACTAAGTTTGGTGTGCTTAATCAATGGCTCGTTACCTTGTCAGAAGAGTATGGTACGGGACTGTTGGTTCTGATTTTGTTGTCCTTGATTGTTGGGCTGTTTGCATACAAACCATGTGCAGCAGCTCCATCGCATCTGCTTTGGCAAAGGGCAATTTCAATTGTTGGCGTTATTTATTTACTCTGGATTTTTCTGGCTCAGAACCCAGATAACCTTCGTCATTGGGGGCCTGTCTTCTTACTTTTTAGCGTCGTATTCCCGCTTCAACTATCTACTTATCTGCCCGACACTACTCATCATAGAACCTTAGGTGCTGTAACGATTTTAAGTGTGTTCTGCTTTGGTTTTAAAGGGGGTCAGCACCTTGATTTGAGCCAAAGAAATTCGCCAGTTCAGCAAGTAATCCAGTGGTTGAACAACAACAAAGAGATTCAACATGTAGGCACCAACTACCAGGTAAACCTTATTCGTGACACCTTCAAGGACCGAGCCATCTATGACATGTACTACCCAAGCAATGAAAAAAGGCTATTGAAGAGTAGCCACAACGCTTATCGCATCTCAGGGACCGAGCTGGTACAGCACAAATTAATTCAAACGTTTCCTGCAAGATTTAGCGGGGAACGGAAACTATTTCTATATAAATTAAGCCAGTAGTTCACTGGCGTTACTTATGAGCAACCCAAGATGTTAACAAGTCTAAATAAACTGTCTAAGTGGTTATTCCTTCTCATACTAACTTTTGTTAGTAGCTCTACACTGGCTGCTGACAAAAGTGCCTCCATGAGGATTAGCAAAGATAAGTCCATGATTTACAGTGCTAACTTTGACGCAGGAAGTATCAGCATAATATCGCGTGATAATGGGGAAATTCTGAAGGAAGCGAAAATTGGCGAAGATATTCGTCGAATCGCCTTCAGTGAAGATGAACAACATTTGTTAGCGACGGATTATCTCGCCGATAAAGTATTGTTACTCGATGCAAAATCACTTGAGGTGCAACACACAGTTTCGGTTCCTTCTCGTCCTTTTGGAGTGGTATACAGCGATAAGCATAAACTTTTTTACGTGACCAGTTTCGAACGGGATAAGTTGATGCTTATTAAGCACAATGGTGAAATTGTGAGAACAGTCGATACAGAAGCTTCTCCAAGAGGATTGGCTCTGACGGATGATCGCCTGTTAATTTCACATGCGATGACCGGACAGGTATCCATTTATGATGTCTCTGGTGAAGTGCCTCAATTGTCTAAAGTCATTCAACTCGCTGACAGTGCAGAAAATCCAAGCAAAACCGTTTCTCAGGGTAAACCAAGGCTTTTAGATAATATCGTTATTTCACCAGATGGTACGACAGCGTGGCTACCTCATGTGCTGTGGTCATTTGGTCACGATTTTCAGTTTCAGTCTACGGTGTTCCCGGCTATATCGATTATTGACCTGGAAAAAGGTAACGAACATGAAATCATAGACGAACGCAAGCAACTGTTTAAACAGATAAACATCATAGAAAGTGGTAACCGTATTCGTATTGTTTCTAATCCGCATGATGGTGCTTTTACAAATGACGGAAAAAAGGTCATTTTTACGCTTGCAGGCTCGGAAGATTTAATGGCTTTTGACTTGTCTCGTCAGCGCAAGAAGAACAAAAACCGTCACCGCCGTAAGAAGTTCCAGGGGGGGGTAAAGGCGACTCAGATATACCGTGGTGTACCGGGTAATAATCCTCGCGGTATCCTTATAGAAGGTCGTGAGCTCTATGTTCAGAATGCAATGTCATTAGATATCGCGAAGTTTGATACCGGTGCGCCAGGGCCGTTTTCCAAAATAAAATTGTCACAAGAACATTTTGCCTCTTTGGTTAAGGCAGACCCACTTTCACCTCAACTGCGCCTTGGCAAAACGTTGTTTAATAGCGCTAATACAGCGGATAACCCTGAATTTCCTATGGCCGGGGATTTCTGGATGAGCTGTAACTCATGTCATCTGGATGGTTTCAACTTTACCAATCGTCAGTTGATGGAAGATGGCAAAAAAGACCGTTTCGAAAATGCCCTGACTGGACACGTAGATGTCAGAAAGATGATCGCGGGTGATCCGGTTGGCGCCTATATTGATATCATACAAAAAACGCAGGGCGGTATGGGCGGAGATCCTCGAGAAGATGCTCCTGAGCAGGTTAGCGTGGAAAACCCACCAGTAGAAGCCGCGAAAATGATGACCGCGTTGAATGAGTATGTTCGCGCGCGTGAAAACTTACCTTACCTTTCTACCTGGCTTCGATTGGATGACAAAAAGCGCTACACCCATCCAAAAGAGTGGATTAACTCAGCGGAATGTAACGAGTGTCATACCACGATTTATGACCAGTGGGCAGATTCGAACCACGGTATGAATATGGACCACCCATATTATCGTCAGCATGAGGATGTTGCTGCCAAAGCTGAAGGCGAAGAGTTCCGCGTACTGTGCCGCGGTTGCCATGCTCCTCAGATGGTGATCAATAACGATAATAAGCCAATGAAAGAATATGGCGACATGTATGAAAAGGGTGGCCAATCCTTGATTGACGCTATGTCCCACGGTCAGGCGGTGAGTGAGCGCGGAACGGGCTGTGTATTCTGCCATCGAGTTACTGAAGCGGAAAATGCAGGAGGTAACACCGACCTGACAGTAAACCTGAAAGATCGCGAATCCTACGTGTTTGAAGATGCAGAGAGTAGCATGATGAAGTGGCTTTCTGAGAAGCAAATTAATGCTTCACCGGAGAAACACAAAGCGTCGTACTCTAATCCTGAGCTATATCAGAGCTCTCTGTACTGTGCGACCTGTCACAACGAGTTCACAACAGGGCAGGGGGCTAATATCAATGACAACTTTGGTGAGTGGCTGGCGTCACCGTTTAACTCACCGGAAGATCCTGCAAAGCACAAGACTTGTATCGATTGCCATATGACGCAGGATGTAACTGACTTTGATAACAAGGTAGCAGGGCAGTCAACCAATGATGGTCCGGTTAAGCAAAACATGCGCTCCCATCACTTTGTGGGCGGAAACTACTACTTTACAGGAATGCGAAACCAGGAACACAAAAAGCTGAGTATCGAAATTCTAAAGACCGCTTTGGAACTGGAAGTAGAAAAACAAGGAAACCTAATCACTGCGAAGGTAACCAACGTTAATTCCGGTCACGACATGCCTGGCGGTGCTCGTCGGCAAGTATGGTTGGAGGTTATCGCGACAGATGCAAGTGGCAAACAGGTGCTCACGAGCGGTGTCATGAGGGAGGGTTATATTCCTAAAGATGCGCGTAAGTTTATCAAGGTCGGTGTAGATAAAAACGGCAAACCGGTTGGTCAGCTTTTCTGGCGTTATGTGAAGATCGGTAAAGATACCCGAATCAAATCTGGTGAAACCCGAAACGAGGTGTTTGAACTGCCGCAACAGATTCAATACCCGCTCACAGTTTCAACTCGTGTGCTTTATCAGGTGTTTGCGAAAGGCCTTACCGACAAAGTTCGGGCAGCATACCCTGACGAAAACATTCCTGAGCCAGAGGTGATTGAGCTTGAAAAGGTTGTAGTTACTTATACCAAGTAGTTAAGCAAAAAAGGCGACCAGAGAGAAACCTGGTCGCCTTGTTTTTTGCTGAGCTAGTCGATCTAAACATAGTATCGACCTAATGTTCGGCTATTCACCAACCACCCTCTGTAGATAGTCGCATTTTATTTTGTTATCACCGGTATGTTCATTGTGGATGTCAATCTCTGCTTGTAACTCATGAGATGCAGGACCTTTTAAAGGCTCTTCAAAGTGTCGACCATTTACTTCATAGACCCCAACTCGGAGTTCCGCTTTCTCTAACTCCTCGATAACGACATTAATTTTATCTCTTATCTCCGAAAGCTCAGCAGCCTTGATGCCCAGCTTCCGAATTGAGTCCCCGCTAGAAAATACTTCTAATGCAGCTTCAACCCTCTCTTTCTGAGTCATATCAACCTCCGTTTTCTGCCATTGATGTAGCAGATATTTGCTAAACGCTGACAATGAAATTGTAGCTCCTTTTTTAAAGATTCGATGGATTTAGAAAGCTCAAAAGTATTTAAAAAAATAATGTTCGATTGATCTTTTATAATAGTGACTGTATAGTCACTCGCAAAAATGACCGGATGGTCACTAGTGTATGGCAAGCCAATCGTTGGTTGAAACCCGGGAAGAACCTTAGCGGCTAAGTTGCGTAATAAATATAACTATATGAAAGATTTTATTAATAATATTGACCAGGTAATGACACTTGCAAAAACCATATATCCTGGAAGTCGAAAAAAGCGTTACCGTTTTCTGTTTTGGGGGGGGATGAACAGTTCGACAATTAAAGAGATGAATCGGCTTCGGAGAAATGAAACATTGAAAGATGTGTTTATTCAGTATCCGATGATGAATGAAAAGCCGATGAAACCTTACGTCTGTGTGGGATGGAATCATAGAACGCGTCTGGAGCATTTCGTAAAACATTTTGAGTTTATGTCTGAGCATCTTGAAGGCGTATGTTCAGAAGTGTATAGCGATCGAGGGGAGTACTTTTTATTCTCGGTTACTGACAAAAACGACAAAAAATACCGGGTTGTTCTCTATTCCGGAGAATCGAGAGAAGGCTCTTGAGGGATCGCGATATTGAATGAATGGAATCAAAAGGTATATTCCATAACTTTTAATATTTCCGGAAACGACGCTATCTACATAGGCTCATTGCAAGGTGCCAGCGATGAAGTCGAAAATAGAACGGAGGTGATTAAGTCTTTGACCCGATCTTTACATGGTCTCAGACCTAAAGCTCTGATGATCGAACTTGTTCGATATCTAGCGACTATTTTTGAAATTAAGAACATCTTTTGTATAAGTAATGATGGTCACATTTATCGTGCCCTAAGATATACAGGCTCTAAACGTGAAAAGGTAACATTCAATTATGATGGCATTTGTAAGGAGCTCGGTGGTGTTCTGATAAACAGATATATGTACCAGATACCTGTTCAAGGTGAACGTAAGTCACTAGATAGTCTGAAAAGAACGAAGAGACGTCTGTATTCGAAAAGGTATGACTTTTTGGATGACCTTAGGTTCAATCTGGCGGATTCGCTGAGCCATAGTAGGTGATTTGATTTTTCCCGTTCTTTTTCGACACGTACATAGCACTGTCAGCCATACTAATTAAATCTTCAGCACCTAATCCATTATCTGGAAATTGGCTTACACCGATACTAAGCGTTGTTATGATTCGATGACCATCAATAAAAAATGGCTGGTTAAAAGTATACATAAGGCGCTTTAATATGGGTTCGATTTCGTTGGCATCTTTGGCTGACTCAATCACGGCAACGAACTCGTCTCCGCTGACACGAGCGATGGTGTCTGTACTACGTATGACTTGCCTGAGTCTGTCAGCAACTTCCATCAGAAGTGCATCACCGGTTGGGTGTCCGTAGTTGTCATTGACGCTTTTAAAGTTATCCAAATCCATAAAGACAACATAGGTGAGTGTATCGTAACGGTTAGCCCGACATAAGTGCTCTTGAAGTCGTTCTCCTAGCGTTAACCTGTTCGCTAACCCGGTAAGGTGATCGTGATGAGCCATGTCACTAAGCTTTGCCTCTGTTTCTTTGTAATAAGTGATATCCCGAACCAGACAAACGTAGCTTTGTTCTGCTCCTGTTTTGCCAATTACGCGGTTAAAGGTTATCGAGGTTGAAATGAGGGTTTGTTGCTTGGTTTTTAGGTAAACTTCACCGCTCCAGGAGTTGAATGAGGGCATTGCCGGGAGTACCTGATGGAGCTCAGAATCGACGAAAAGAGAGTCAAACGGGTGGTTTATCAGTTCAAACTTGTGATAACCCGATAGGCTGACCAGTGCTGCGTTTGCATCCATTACCATGCCGTGTTTGTTTATTACGAGTATTCCCTCTGATGTTGACTCAAACACCGCAGAGGAAAGGCTTTGTTGCTCACGGTGTCTGCGTTGCTCACTAACATCACGCATGACCGCAACCACCCCCTTTTGTGTCTGATTTTTATCGATAAAAGGAAAGTATCGTATTTCCAAATTGATCTTTCGGTTTTCAGGTGTGAGTTGAATCCTTTCATAGCATACCGTATCGCCTTTAAGCGCTTTATTTACGTACCGAGAGTAAGATAGATCCATTTTCTCACCGACGACCTGAGATACGGTGTGACCAATAACTTCTGACGGAGTTTTACCCAGCATATTGAGATAGTGTTGGTTAGCCGCCAGATAAACTTTGTCGTTGTTAATGACGGCAAGAAAGTCGTTAGTTGAGGTAAATAACTGTGCGTAAAGGTTGATTTGCTTTTCTGCCTGTATTCTTACAGTGACGTCGTGAATAACGCTAAACAGGAGCTTGCGATTATTGAAGTTTACCGGACTGGCAAACACTTCGACATCGCGTATATCTCCGCATGCCAACTTATGCTTAAAGAGAAAATGATTCTGGTTTAGGTTCTTAGCCCGCTGCATCTCTTGCTTTACTTCGTCAGCGCTAAGTTGGTTGATGTTCTGTATTTTTAGCTTTTGTAGGTGCTGCAAGCTATAACCATAGAACTCGACGGCGGCTAGGTTGGCTTTGATTATGTTTCCGGTCTCAAAGTCGATCAGAAGCATAGGTACGCGAGAGTCAGTAAACAGACTTGCGTAGGAAATATCCTTGCCAACCGTTAACTCTTCCAACATTAAGCTCTCCCTAGCACAGAGTAATAAACGCACCTATATGCATATTAGCAGTTTTATTTCAACAAATTAGAGAGAACTAATGTATTTTTCACCTTTTATTAAAAATAAGTCTTTAGAGCAAATTCTCAGTATTTTCTTTTAATTTGCTCAAAGTAATCATGCCAGTGAGAGCTTTAGCTGTGTTATCCACTTCTCGATACGTTCTGGAGTCTGCTCAGCCTGCCGTTCCATGTCTATTGCCAAACCGACAAACTGACCATCTTCCTCTGCTCGTGATTCGGAATGTGTGTAACCATCGGTTGACCAATGTCCTATGATGCTCGCACCGGCTTCTTCACATGCATCAGCTAAGTCAGCCATTGCATCGACAAAGGTATCTGCGTATTCCACTTGATCACCCAGGCCAAAGATAGCAACCTTGGTTTCAGCAAGGTTCAGATCTTCGATTTCATCTAAAACGTAGTCCCAGTCTGATTGAATTTCACCATTGTTTATTGTTGGTGTTCCAAGAACGACAAGATCATACTGCTCGAAGTCGTCGACATCCGCATCGGCAATATCGAAGCATTCACTACCAAATTGCTCTGCGATTTGAGTAGCAACTTTTTTAGTTGCACCCGAATCACTTCCAAAATAAACCGCTATGTTTTCCATTGTTTTTCTCTCTTTTAACTATTTCCACTCAGCAAGCTGGTTAAGTAGTGTTTGTTTATACTCAACCTGAAACTGTAGTGAGGTGATGCCTTGTTCAAAGCTTTGATGGTCTTTGGTCGAAAGTTGGTTAAATCTGTTTTGCAGTGTCACAAACTCAGCTACGCCCTGTTTGGCCGGACGGGAATCTAACTGAAGAGGAGCTTTACCTTTCGCTTTTCTCCTGGGATCAAATCGGTATAGAGGCCACAAACCACTAGCGACCAGTTCTTTTTGCTGTTCGATACCTTCAGACATATTGATACCGTGTGTGATGCAAGAGGCGTAGGCGATGATGATTGAAGGTCCCGGATAAGATTCCGCTTCTTGAATCGCTTTTAATGTCTGGTTCATATTTGCGCCCATGGCGACAGTAGCCACGTAAGCACTGCCATTGATCATGGCGGTTAAACCAAGGTCTTTACCGGCTATCTGTTTGCCTTCACTGGCAAACTTGGCAATAGCACCAGTCGGTGTCGCTTTGGACTGCTGTCCACCCGTATTCGCATAGACCTGATTGTTCAGGACAACTATGTTGACGTTTTTGTCTCCCGCCAATACGTGGTCCAAACCGCCAAAACCTATGTCATAGGCCCAGCCGTCACCACCTAATATCCAGACACTCTTTGCTACCAGTGAATCTGCATGTTGTTGGATTGGGTGGTTTTCTGGCATTAATTGTTTTAACTCGGCTACGTTCTTGCGCTGTTTATCAATGCCTTTTGCAGACGAGTCTTTTGCCAGCGAGATAAGGTCAAGATAAAGCACTTCCGGGAGCTCTGGCTTGATGGATTCCAGTTGCTCTAGAGCAATATCAGTTTCGCTGTCCACTGCCATTCTCATACCCAGACCAAACTCAGCATTGTCTTCAAACAGTGAGTTTGACCAGGCGGGCCCCTGACCCTCAGCGTTTTGGGTGTACGGCGTTGTTGGCAAGTTCCCTCCATAAATGGAAGAACAACCCGTCGCATTGGCGATCAACATATGGTCGCCATAGAGCTGCGTAATAAGCTTTATGTAAGGCGTTTCACCGCATCCTGAGCAGGCTCCGGAAAACTCAAGCAAGGGTTCCAGAAGCTGACTGCTTCGGGCATCGATGCGTTTGATATCAATTGGCTTTAATTCAGGTAGTTTGGTGAGGTATTCAAAGTTATCTTGCTGTTCCGATGGAACCGATTCTCTGGACACCATCTCTAGTGCTCCTAACACCTGCCCATTTTGAACGCTGTGTTCTTCTCGCATAGCAGGACACATTTCTGCACATAGCTGACAGCCGGTACAATCTTTTGGCGATACCTGAAGCGTAAATCGTTCTCCCTGAAAATCACGCAGCTTGTAATCGGTCACCTTGAAGGAATCTGGTGCATCATCCAGTAGCAGTGTATTGCTGATCACTTTGACCCGAATTGCGGAGTGAGGACAGACTAAACTACAGATATTGCACTGTGTACAGGACTCAGGATCCCAGTCTGGTACGAAGGAGGCAATATCTCTTTTTTCCCATTGGCTGGTTGCCGTAGGCCACTGACCATCTTCCGGAAACGCACTGACCGGTATTAGATCGCCACGGTTATGTAACAGCTCGGCAGTTACCTTGCGTACGAACTCAGGTGTGCGAATGGTCTTACTATGAAGTGATACCGCTTCGTTAAGTTGTTCAGGATTTGGGGTCACTTCGAACAAAGCACTGGCGGTTTTAACGACGGCATCATGATTCGCTTTAACTACCTTTTCACCTTTGTTGCGGTAGGTTTTAGTGATCGCTTGTTGCTGAAGATTCAAAGCCTTATCAGCATCAAATATATCAGTAAGCAAGAAGAAGGCTCTCTGCATTATGTTATTGATTCGCCCGCGTATACTCTGTTCGTTAGCGAGCCGGGTGGCATCGATGGTATAAACCTTAAGTTGCTTAGCCAGAATGTGCCCTTGCTCTCTATGCTGCAACTTCTGCCAGAGTACCTCTGGCCCATATGCAGAGTTAAAGAGTATGGTGGCTCCGACCTTGGCCTTAGCGAGAATATCGTTGTTCTTAAACAGACTGAATTGATGGCAACCAATAAAGTCAGCCTTCTCTATCAGATAAGGTGCGTCGATGAGTGATGTATCAAAGCGAAGGTGAGAGGTTGTCATACCTCCGGACTTTTTAGAATCGTAAACAAAGTAGCCCTGAGTAAACCAGTCACTGTTGTTGCCCGTTATTTTAATGGTGTTTTTATTTGCACCTACGGTGCCATCAGAGCCCAATCCATAAAACAGAGCGTTCAGCCTGGCTTCTTTGTAACTACGGGAAGAGGTTTGAACAGAGAGTGAACGATGAGTTACGTCATCCGTGATACCGATGGTGAAGTTATGGAACAGGCTGCCTTGTTCCATGTACGAGTAGATTGTCTCAACATGAGCTGGCGTAAACTCTTTGCTGGAAAGGCCGTATCTGCCTCCATATACGACGGGCGCTGACGTGATGTGATAGGTCGACCACGCACTGGATATTGCGCTAACCATATCAAGATAGAGTGGTTCTCCAATCGCTCCGGGCTCCTTGGTGCGATCCAATACTGCGATACGTCTTGTCGTAGAGGGTATCGACTTTATACAGTGCTCGATTGAGAATGGACGATAAAGATGGACACAAAGAACGCCGACCTTTTTATCTTCTTTAAGGTACGTCTCTACAACCTGATTAACGGTACTGGTTGTAGACCCCATCACCACAATGACATCATCTGCTTGCGGGTGACCATGGTATTCAAAAGGCTGGTAGTGACGGCCAGTCAACTCACCAAACTTCTCCATCATTTCAACAACGATTTCCGGACAAGCATCGTAGTAGCGATTGACTGCTTCTCTGGCCTGAAAATAGGTATCCGGATTTTGCGAAGTCCCTTTTAATGTAGGGTTGTCTGGCGTTAATCGTCGATTAAAGTTCTGAATGATAGCGTCTTTGTCTAACATTTGCTTAATCAGATAGTTACTAATGTAATCAATATGATTAAGCTCGTGAGAAGTTCTGAAACCGTCGAAGAAGTGAACAAAAGGTATTCTGCTTTTGAGCGTTGCGGCCTGCGCGATAAGCGCAAAGTCGTGGGCTTGTTGAACATTATTGCCGGCCAACATGGCAAAACCGGTCTGCCTGACACCCATGACATCCGAGTGGTCACAAAAAATCGAGAGAGCGTGTGTTGCTACAGTTCTGGCAGCTACATGTAATACGAATGGGGTTAACTCTCCGGCAATTTTGTACATATTAGGGATCATCAAAAGTAAACCCTGAGATGATGTAAAAGATGTTGCCAGCGAGCCAGCAGTTAGCGCTCCGTGTAAAAGCCCCGCAGCCCCGGCCTCTGATTGCATTTCGTAGATGTCAGGAACAACGCCACGGAAATTAGTCTGGCTTTGATTGGCCCACTCTTCACACTGTTCCGACATCGGGGAAGATGGAGTAATAGGGTAGATTCCAATGACATCGTTGCAGCGATAGGCAATAGACGCAGCAGCTTCATTGCCATCGACAATTCTTGTTTCGCTCTCAAATAGCTTAGATATATCCATGCTGTTTCTCTCCAATGCTATTGTTTGATGTCATCTGGGTCGAAGTTTTCGGCCCACTTACGTAAAACTTCCAACTCTTTCTGTTTACGCGCCTTTACATCATCGTTCTTTTGTGAAAACACATATTGAGGCTCGTGAGTACCGTTGGTATTGATGACAAGGCGCAAGTCCATGTTCAGAGTCACAAGGATTAATACGCTGGTAGCTGCGTAAAATAGATACAAAATATTCTTTCTCATGACTGAGCTTCCTCTACCTGAATCGCAATAGGTTGTTCATTTTCAGGGCGTTTGTTTACAAGAAGCTTCTTGCCCTGCTTAGGTTTTTTAACCCCGGATTTTCTGTTTTTCTTACTTGGTTTAGTGGCTTTTTTGTACCAGTCTTTCAAGAACAGCAGGTAGTCTGTCATGGCACTGATAGGGCAAAGCGTTTTACACCAAGGTCGATGAACAAATAATGATGTGAGTAATAGCAGGATGGTTAAGATGAACAGGTAGATGGGACCTATCATGCCAAACATAATGCCAAATGGTTCGTAGTTGAATGCGGCAGGCGCGCGGAAATATAAACCAGCCGCGAGTGTTGCAAGCAGTAATGCTCGGGGAAACCATACAAATGCCTTATGTTTCAGGCTGATTGTTTTGGCATTGGTCAGTTTTGACAAGCACTGCTGCGTTGTCCCCATTGGACAAATCATCTGACAATAGATGTTTTTGTTAAACATCAAAATATAGCCAAGTGTAAGAACAAGCAGGATGATAGCCGTGTAGTTTCCGAGGCCGGACATCCACGAGCCAGATATCAGGATGTTCATCGTGGAAGATGAGATCAAAGCAGCGGAGTAGAATCCAAAAATGCCCATTGATGCAATCATTAATGTCCACTGCATTTTCAGCTTGTGTGCACTGGAAGAGCGGCTGATAAACATGGCGGCAGCGAAAAATAGTACTGCTAATGCATCAATGAAACTAACGTTGTCAAAAGGGCTCCCTTCGTCCTTGAGGCGATAGCCAAACATTTGTTCCCGAATAGGGTCAATGGCATCGTTTGTTGCCTGTGTTATCCCGTTGGAAGATAAGGTAGCGCCACTAATGGCATCAACGGTTATGGTCTTTTTTCCCGACTGTCCAAGGATGTTACTCACAAGCCCGTTTTCAACGACCTTTGTGACATAAGAAGAGGTATCCTTGATAGAGAGTATGCTGGTTTGCTCTATGTCTCCTTGCATATCTATCCGAATAGCCATGCTCATCTCACCGCCATAGCCGACACCTGTACCGACACCTAGCCAGGCTTTTTGTTCTGAACCTTCAACGACCTGATACAAACCCTCGTCGACCTGAACCAGTTGCTGATTCTCGTTGACCAGTGAGTTGAGCATGGATATTTGGCGTTGTGATATTTCTAGGCCACCAAACCACCAGGCGGAAATGAGCAGTAATAATGAACCGACCGCTGCTAGCTTTTCGACGACTTGGCTCGAATTCTTTTTCGATCTTCTTGCCATTGTTTACCTACCTACAAAAGAAATTGCTTCGTTGTGTTTTATGTGGGTAATGGTATTCGTGTGGTGAGTGGCATAAAGGTAAAAACCAGTCGAATTTGGATAGAAATATGCCATTGATATTGAAGGTTGATATTTATCAATAGTCGATGAAACAGCGAAGCGAATGCGGCGTTAATAATGGAAAGAAATGAAGGGCAGAAATAAAAACAGCTCTGAACTTGCATCCAGAGCTATTAGAAATTGGAGGTATCTTAAAGTGTTTTTAAGTAGTCTCGAATTACGGTTAATACACCGTTCTCGTTATTTGAGGGAGCCTGATGTCTGGCGTATTTTTTTACCCCTTCATGGGCGTTTTTGACAGCATAAGAGTGGTAGCTTTGCTCCAGCATTTCGACATCATTAAAGTAATCGCCAAAGCTCATTGTTTCGTAAAAGCTAAAGCGAAGCGTCTTTTGAAGGTGTCTGATTGCAGCGCCTTTAGATGCGTTAATATTCATAACATCAAGCCAAATTCGGGCACTGATGACGACCTTATGATCTTCACCAAACTTTGCGTTGATGACTGGCTGTACAAACTGCTCTGTACCTCCAAAATGACAAATTGCCACCTTGATAAACTCATCTTCAACCTCTAGAAGGTCGTCGACATAACGGCATTGAGTGTAATACTTACTGAATTCTGCCAGCGCTTCAGGATCCTGAGTTTCGATATAAGCGGATTTTTTACCGCACAGAACGATGTGTGCTCCGCCGATGGTTCTGGCCGTTTTTATGATTTCATCGATAGATTCATCACCCATAGTACATGCATACAGCTCTTTGCCCTGGTGCATGACCATAGTGCCGTTCTCTGCGATAAACATCATGCGATCCTGTATTGGACCGAAGGTTTTTAACAGGCTGTAATATTGGCGCCCTGATGCGGCTGCGAACATAATTTCCTGCTTCTCCAGTTCATTAAACAGTTCGAAAAACTCTGGGTTTAGCTCGCTATTATCATCGAGCAAGGTTCCATCCATGTCTGACGCGATAAATTTAATTCTGTTTGATGTCATTATAAATACCTGAACTTTTGGAGATGCAGCATGAGGGGGCCGCTATTAGGAAACGTAAAATATAGGAAATTGAGACAGTTTGAAAGAAAAGTTTGACTATTGTCACACAGTTAGTAAGGAGGCAGGCGTCGCGATGAACGCTAAACAACACGCCCGCGAAGTGACTTTGTGGCCCCTTTTCTTTTCTTCGCGTCCACACGACGTATTTGCGAGTTTCGCGTCGGCTTCGTTGCTCTGCGGGCTTTTTGAACAACTGCGACAGATTGAATCATTAGTTTTAATCTTTCGAGCGCATCTTCTCGGTTTTGCTCCTGAGTTCTGAACTGCTGAGCTTTAATTATGATCACACCCTCTTTCGTCACTCTGGAATCTTTTAATGCGAGTAATTTTTCTTTATAGAAAGCGGGAAGGGTAGAGCGCCGGATATCAAATCGAAGATGTATCGCTGAGCTGGTTTTATTTACCTTTTGGCCTCCAGCGCCCATCGCTCTGATAGCAGAAAGTTCAATCTCCCAATCAGCGAGCTCTACAGAGTTAGAAATTTTTAACATAAATCAGGCGGGCAATATCTCTTGCATTACGTGGTTGAGCACATTAACCCAATATGGGCAGAACTGGCTACCACTTTTACGGTTTATCTCTTCAACTGCTTTCGCCATTGGCTTCTTCTCACCGTCTGCTTTTACATGGGTCATGGCTTCAAATGCATCAACGAGTGCTATCACTCTCGCTCCATGGGATATATTGTCCCCGGAAAGTTGCTCAGGGTAACCCTTACCGTCTGGTTGCTCATGGTGTTGATGGATAAACTGCTGCGCTTCGGCCCAGTGCGGCATCTCTCTTAGGAAAAGAGCACTGCGAATAACATGACCCCGCACTCGATTTATTTCAGACTCAAGCAATGAACCTTTTTGGCGTAGTAGGCTCATCGGCACAATTGACATACCGATGTCGTGCAAATAGATCGCGGTTCTTAACTGGCTTTCGTCGATCGGGTTTCCGGCGTACTGGTTAAGAAGTAAGGCTAACTTTAGTTGACGGTTACTTCGGCCCGCCCAGTTATCCATCCTCTTTTCTACGGTTTTGGCGATATCACTAAAGAAAACCAGATCAGGTTCAACTTCTTTCTCCCAGTCTACGCGTAGCTCTTCTGAATCGTACGCCAACAGTTCACTGGTATAGCTGTAATCAAGCGGTGGATCGAGGGCCATCAATGCTTCGTTAAAGTATTGATTATGTTTGGAAGCGTTATAGCTTCTTATTTTGGCGATGGATTCCGTCGCTGAATCAAACACCCTTGGGTCGTACTGGGTTTTTCCATATCTGGCACAATCATCGGCAAAGGACTTTACATGCTCAAAGATAGACAAGAGCAGTTCGGAAATCACTTCGGTATAGGGAAGTTGTCCTTCCCGAACCATCTGGAGAACATCTTCGAAAGCCATTAAAAGGGGAATAACAGGTTGAAACTGAGCAATACCCACATCACCTTTGACCGTGTGCACATATCGGAACAACTTATCAAGTAGCTCACGGTTAGTTGGGTCACTGGCAATCAATGGCATGGTGGCTTCGCTTTCTTCGCAAAGCATGTTTACTTCGTCTACCACATCATTAAGTACATCTATATCTATGTCTGGCGGTATAAAAGTAGTCATCCTGATCCTTGCTCTGTTAGTCCTTGGATTTGGTGCGGATATTATCTCAAAGCATAATTTATTATATGAACTCAGGCGAACTTAAATTTATAAAACTATGAACCGTGATTCGTAAATTGGCAGTATGAATAGATCTATTAACTAATAATTTAACTATACTTCCTAATATGAAGATATTTACGTGTTAGTGAATAGCTTACCGATATACCAGAAAATAGTGTGGTTGAAGTTATGGTATTGCGTAGAACAAACATATTCGTGCTGATGTTTTTAGCGTTTATGCTTATTTCGCTGCCATTTCCAATGCAAGCCAATACCATTCAAATATATACAGAAGATTACCCTCCTTATAATTACATTGAGGACGGACAGCCGGCCGGACTAAGCACAGAGATCGTTCAGCACATAATGGCGCTTGCAGGGCTTGAGTACACAATAGAGTTCCAGCCGTGGGCCAGGGCAATGATTATTGTCGAAAATGAACCCAACACCTTTGTTTATTCAATGAGACGTCTACCAAGCAGAGAGTCTCGATTTTTGTGGTTAGGAGAAATTGTCACGTCTCAACACTCTGTCTTCGCATTAAAAAAACGAAGTGATATTAAAGTAGAGAAAGTGACTGACCTTATTGGATACTTCATCGGAACCACGATTCATGATTCCAGGGAAACCTTATTAATCGAAAATGGTTTTCCTGTAGAGAACTTGACCCGGATAAGTGGAAGGGACGCCTACGAGAGAAATTATAAGAAACTCAAAGCGGGAAGAATTGATGTGTGGCCGATAGATGATGCAGTTGCCCATCATATAAGTCGCAACTGTGGAGATGACCCGAGTTTGTTGCTTCAAAAAGTCTATACCTTCAACGAAGGTACGCTCCACCCTTACTATCTAAGTACTAACTTACGTACAGATCCTGACATCGTTGAAAAAGTAATGAATGCGTTGGTAACTTTTAAAAAGAGCCGGGAGTACAAGCAGATTTTGAAAAGATGGGGTATAGAGACCTCAGAATAGTTGGCTTGTCATAATGAGATGGTGATGTGAAAATGACATCGTCAAACTTATATTAATGACAAACGGCTCTAGAAAATGATTAAACACACATACGATTGTTGGAGTCTTTGAAATCTGCAGCCTTGTTTAAATTTATATTTATCAGTTAGTTATGGCTTGGTGGTGATAATTGTCTTTATTACATCTAACGGCTCATCACATTTTGGCACAAATAATGCTCATGACCCTTGCTATTAATAATTTTCCAGGAAGATGTTGTGTTAAATATCACCGACAAAAGTAAAGAAGATCGTATTGTCCCTCTTTTCCGATTGGGCTTCAGACCCTTTTTCCTATTAGGGACGCTCTATTCAATTATCTCTATCGTTATATGGGTTTATGCGTTTCAGAAGGGGCAACCAGAAGCGTTAAAGGTTCCTGCTATCTGGTGGCACGTACACGAGATGTTTTTCGCTTTTGCCATGGCGATTGTGGCTGGCTTTGTACTTACGGCTGTTCAAACCTGGACTGGGGTGAATGGCACAAAGAGTTATCGCTTAGCGGCAATCGTCGCACTCTGGGCACTGCCACGGATTCTTTTTTGGACAGATACACCGCTGTGGATTACCTCGATAATCGAATCTCTGTTCATTCTGTCTGTTGCTTACGAAGTTGGGTTTAGAGTTGTCGAGTCAAAAGGCTGGAAAAACCTGTTCTTTGTCCCTCTGTTTGTTCTGGCAATCGTCGCTAACTTTGCTAGCTACGCTACCATTAAAGGTATGGCACCATTTCCACCGTCTGCGGTTTGGCATGCAATGCTGTGGTGGTTTGTATTGCTACTTTCTGTGATGGGTAATCGTGTTATCCCGTTCTTTACTGCAAGGCGATTCAATAGTGAAAAGCCACAGCCGATCCTATGGTTGGATTACGCTGTGAATATCTCGCTTGTGTTGTTGTTTGCTTTGAGCTTTTTCCCAATCGCTTCTATGGAGTTTTCTAAACCTTTGATGCTGGTCGCTGGTGCGCTGCAACTTGTTCGCTTTGTGCGCTGGAAGCCTTGGCAAACCGTGAGTGAGCCATTGGTTTGGTCACTACATCTTTCTTATGGGTGTATTCCGGTTGGATTGCTGTTGAGCGGATTCACCGACGGATTTACTCAGCACTCTATGATTCACTTGTTCGCAATCGGCGCTCTTGGTGGCCTGATTCTGGCAATGATTGCACGTGTAACCATGGGACACACTGGTCGAATGATCTATCAAGGACCGGCTTTCTGGTATGGATTTGCTGCCACTTTCATCGCAGCGGTTATCAGAAGTGTTGGTGTCGCAATGCAGCCAGAAAGCATTATCTTGTACGTGAACATTGCTGCGGGACTATGGGTGTTTGCATTTGGCCTTTACCTCGTGAAGTTTGGTCATATGTTGGCGACACCACGAGCAGACGGTCATCCAGGCTGATGTAATTATGACAACGCTATGATATCTTGGTTGGCACGATAATGTTGTTAATAAGAGACAAGATGAAAGCATCGGTAGAAAGAGTGCTGTTGCAAATAGCATTGGACTTAAGCGGAGATCTATCAAAGGGTAACCATTACCAGAAATTGATAGACTCCCTTCAACAAGTACTGCCTTGTGATGCCAGTGCGTTGTTTGTATTGGATGAGAAAGGATTTTTGACCCCGGTTGCGGTTAATGGACTGTCTCGATCGGTGTTAGGTCAAAAATTCTACCCCGACAATCATCCTCGGCTTAAGACCATTCTTGAAAGTAAAAAGCCAGTCAGGTTCAGCGCAGACTCTGAACTGCCGGACCCGTTTGATGGTCAGCTCTCAGCCGTACCCAATGAAGTAATCGATGTGCACGACTGCATGGGGTGCAGCTTGTACGTTGAAGATAAGCTTGTAGGGCTAATCACTCTGGATGCACTTGAGCCTGATGCCTTTGAGAAAATTGACTCAATTACGGTCGAAACTTTTGCTGCTCTGGCTGCTGCAACTCTCAGAAATAACACACTTTTTAAAGCGCTTCAGAAGTCTAATCGGCAGCAAAAAACCGTCAATCAGATGTTGATTGAGCAAGCCCGTTCTAAGGAAGGGAAACTGGTTGGTGTGAGCCCGCAAATCCAACGCTTGCGCGAAAACATCGGCATGGTGGCGAAATCCAGTTATGCTGTGTTGATAAGTGGGGAAACCGGAACCGGGAAAGAACTGGTAGCGCATGCTTTGCATGAACAGTCGCTGCGAGCGGACAAACCCATGATTTACGTAAACTGTGCAGCCCTGCCAGAGAGCATCGCAGAGAGTGAACTGTTCGGTCATGTGAAGGGCGCATTTACTGGGGCCAACTCTAACCGAGCCGGTAAGTTTGAAATGGCCGATGGAGGTACTCTCTTTCTGGATGAAATTGGTGAACTTCCTTTACTGCTTCAGGCAAAGCTATTGCGAGTTATCCAGCAAGGAGAAGTGCAAAGGGTTGGTGCGGATAAAAACTTGCTGGTGGATGTACGCATTATTGTGGCAACCAACCGCGATTTAGAGCAAGAAGTCCTTGAAAGCCGGTTCCGCGCAGACCTCTATCATCGCCTGAATGTTTTTCCTATCTTTGTTCCACCTCTTAGAGAAAGAGAGGGGGATATACCTGTCTTAGCTGGGCATATTCTCGATCAGGTACGTACACAATTTAATATCCATGATCTGCATCTTCATCCTGCGTGCCTAGCCAAAATGGAATCGCTGCAGTGGCCTGGTAATGTCCGGGAACTGGAGCACACCCTTATGCGTGCTGGTCTTAGAGTCATTCAGAAAGGTGAGAACTTAATTCGATTAATGCACCTTGGTATCGAAGAAAGCGCGCAAGCAAACGGGAAAATAGAAAGCCGTACGTTACCTAGTGAGCCTGTTGCGATGAGAGATATGGTAGAGGAGTACCAGAAGGAACTCATCGAACATGCTTTAGCGCAATCCGATGGAGTGTGGGCCCAGGCTGCGGAGTTTTTACAAATGGACAGAGGAAATCTCTACCGTATGGGGAAACGCTTGGGGATCAAATAGATAGTAAAACAGTGTTTGTTGTCATAACTACATCGCTGCGATGTGATTATGACAACGCAAGAAAATAATGCTTTTAATAAAATTCAATAAAAACAATAAGATAAAAGTTGGCACGCTTAGTGCAATATAGCTCCCGGAAAAATCGTCGCAGGCAATGAACCTGCACAGAATAATTAAACTGGAGCTCATATATGTTCTGTATTCAATGTGAACAAACAATTCAAACCCCCGTGTCTAAAGGCTGTAGCTTTGCTCAGGGTATGTGTGGCAAAACATCAGAAGTGTCTGATCTGCAAGACGTACTAGTATACTCTCTTCAGGGTGTTTCTTTCTGGGCTAACCTTGGACGCCAGTTTGGTGTTATCGATTCTGAAATCGATCAGTGGGCACCAAAAGCATTCTTTTCTACTCTGACGAACGTTAACTTCGATCCAGAGCGCATCATCGAGTTCACTAAGACTTCTAACGAGTTCAAGCAGCGTCTTGAAGAGCAAGTTCGTGCAGCTGCACTGGTTTCTGACAAAGAGATTCCAGAGCTTTCACCAGCAGCGAAATTTGAACTACCAGCAGACGCAACAGAGCTATTAGGTGTTGCACCTCAAGCGGCAGTTAACCGTGGCCATGAAACAGAAAACGAAGATGTAATCGGCCTTCGTCTTCTTTGCCTATACGGTCTGAAAGGTGCGGCAGCGTACATGGAGCACGCACGTGTTCTTGAGCAGACTGATAACGCAGTTTATGCCGAGTATCATGAAATCATGAGTTGGTTGGGTACGGATCCAACAGACCTTCAGGCTCTGCTTGAAACGTCTATGAAGATTGGTCTGATGAACTACCGTGTAATGGAGATGCTGGACAAGGGTGAAACTGACACCTTTGGTCATCCAGAGCCAAGCCAGGTTAACGTTAAGCCAGTTAAAGGCAAGTGTATCCTTGTATCTGGTCACGATCTTCACGACCTTGAAAAGATTCTTCAGCAAACTGAAGGTAAAGGCATCAACGTTTACACTAACGGTGAAATGCTTCCTGCTCACTCTTACCCAGAGCTTAAGAAGTACCCACACCTTGTTGGTAACTACGGCAGCGCATGGCAGAACCAGCAGAAAGAATTTGCTAACTTCCCAGGTGCAATTGTAATGACTTCTAACTGCCTGCTTAGCCCGGAAGTTGGTCAGTACGCAGATCGTATTTTCACTCGCAGCATCGTGGGCTGGCCGGGCGTGATGCACATTGAAGGTGATGACTTCAGTGAAGTAATCAAGTGCGCCGAGTCTCTGGAAGGCTTTAAGCACGACGAAATCGAGCATATGATTACTGTTGGATTCGGCCGTAACGCACTGATGGCTGCTGCACCTGCTGTGGTTGAGCAAGTGAAAGAAGGCAACATCAAGCACTTCTTCCTTGTAGGTGGTTGTGACGGTGATAAAGCAGAACGTAGCTACTACACGGACTTCACTGCTGAAGCACCAGAAGATAGCGTAATCCTGACGCTTGCGTGTGGTAAGTTCCGTTTCAACAAGAACGAGTTCGGTGATATCAATGGTATCCCACGTCTTCTTGATGTTGGTCAGTGTAACGATGCTTACTCTGCAATTCAGCTGGCTCTTGCTCTATCTAAAGAGTTCGACTGTGACATCAACGAGCTTCCGCTAACATTGGTTCTTAGCTGGTTCGAGCAGAAAGCGATCGTTATCCTACTGACTCTGTTTGCTCTAGGTGTGAAAGGCATCTACACAGGTCCTACAGCGCCAGCATTCCTGACAGACAATCTAATCAAGATCATTCAGGAGCAGTTCGATATGCGTAGCATCTCAACGCCTGAAGCTGACCTTAAGACTATTCTGGCAGCATAATCTTACTGCGCACAGTGCTCCGGCTTTTGCCGGAGCCTTTTTGTTTTTACCTGTTATTAATAAAGGGCTTCTGTGCCTGAAGGATATTTACCATGTTTGACTGGACACATTCAGATTCAATCCAGCTTGTTTGTCGTAAGAAGTGGCATGAAACACCAGACTCAGTGAGCTTTGAGCTTGAGTCAGAAGACAGCGATGTAGAGTTCAACTTTAAGCCAGGGCAGTTTGCTTCTCTGGGTTTCGAGATTGATGGCAATACAGAATACCGTGCTTACTCTATTAACTCTCTTCCGGGTGAATCGACATTGAGATTCACAGTGAAAAAAGTGGAGAACGGACTTGTTTCCAACTTTATTCTTGATGAGTTGAACGTTGACCAATCGGTAATGCTGCTAAAACCTGCTGGCGCATTTAATAACATCGACTGTACCCACAATGGCAAAGTGACCATGGTGAGTGCTGGATGTGGTATTACTCCGGTAATGTCTATGGTCAAGTACTGGCTAGAGCACAATAGTGATGTCGATATCGACTTCATCCATATGGCTCGCGATAAAGAAAACACAATTTACTTTGAAGAGCTGGAATCTATTGCTCAGCAGCACGATAACTTTAACTTGCGTCTACTGCTGAAAGACAACGGAGATACTGCTCATCCTCAAGGTCGTTTGGATAAAGAGTGGCTTTACAAACTCAGCCCAGATCTAAATGAAAGAACCGTATACCTTTGTGGTCCGGTTGGTTTTATGGAAGACATTAAGCGTTATCTGACGGAAGAAAACTTCGACCTGGAGCGCTTCTATCAGGAGAGCTACACTCCGGCAGAGGCCCCGGTTAGTGAGTCTGTGAACGATGATGGCGGACCTGTCAGCATCTCGGTACCTGCTTTTGGCAAGAACATTGAAGCGGAAGAAGGAAGCGTACTGGTAGATTCTCTGGAAAGTGCAGGCCTACCGATCATTGCGGCGTGCCGAAGTGGTATCTGTGGTTCGTGCAAATGTAAAGTAGAGAAGGGCGACGTAGAGTCGACAAGTAAAGAGACGCTGACAGAGCAAGAGATCAGTGATGGCTATGTTCTGGCTTGTTCAACTGTCGTTAAATCTGATGTTGAAGTCTCTCTAAACTAATTTCATAGACTCTCTTATAACCTCTGATGTCTTCAAACATTGGAGGTGACTACCTGCTAAAATATTCGAATATTTATCGAGTTAGAGTGGTAGGAGAGAGTCTTCATGAGCCAAATCGACAAGCTTCATAGTCAAAAAATCTATTTTCATAGCGACGAAATTCAAAAAGAGCAGGATCTGTGCCTGGAACGTCTCTATGACTTCAATCAAACTCGCCCTTCAGAAACAAGTACACGAGAAAATCTCTTAAAGCAGATATTCGCGGAAGTGGGTGAGGGCTCGTATATCGAACCACCTCTTCGTGCTAACTGGGGAAAACACACCCATCTTGGCAAGAATGTCTACGCAAATTTCAACTTAACACTGGTCGACGATACCCATATTTACATTGGTGACCACGTAATGATTGGACCCAATGTAACACTCGCTACTGCGGGGCACCCAGTTGATCCTCAGATGCGTATCGATGTCGCTCAGTTTAATATCCCTATACACATTGGCAAGAATGTCTGGCTTGGTGCACACAGTGTTGTGTTACCGGGCGTGACTATTGGAGAGAATACCGTGATAGGTGCGGGAAGTATTGTAACCAAAGATATCCCTGCAAATGTCGTGGCGGTTGGTAATCCATGTAGAGTTCTCAGACCGATTACCGAACGGGATAAGGAGTACTATTACAAAAACCTCCGCTTTGATGATAACTAAGCTTCCTGCTTCAAGTTTATTTCGATAAAGTCACCAACAAATATAGCAACAAGCCATCTATCAGAGTAAGGAAGCTAAATGACAATCTGTTAAGGCTAAAAAGACATTGGCTGATAGTGTTCTATACTAATGAAAACAAGAAGAATTAAGCCATGGTGGTCGCTGTTTAGGGAAGAGCTGATGTCTTTAAAGCATTTTCTACATTTTGTTGTTCTGAGTCTTGGACTTACCGTGACTCAGAACGTATCAGCAGAAACAATCGTCGTTGTTGATAGCTATATTGGAGACTATCCTTGGTCCGCGACCAGCAGGAAAGGATTCAACGAAACGATAGATAAAAAGCATAACGTCACGTTTCTGGAAATGGATACCAAGCGAATCTCTCCTTCTCTTTATGAAAGTAAAGCCGATGAAATCTGGGATGAGATTTCGAGTATTAAGCCCGACATCGTCGTGACCATGGACGACAATTCCCTTAAGTACCTTGGTGAGCGAATAACAAATGCGGGCTATCCATTAGTATTTATGGGTGTAAACAATGACCCAAGGCTCTATTTCGAGAGTGGTAATCTTCCTGCTCGAATGAGTGGCGTCCTTGAACGTCCGCTTCTTTTCCAAAGTATGCTCTATATATCCAAGGTGATACCGATGAAGTATCACCGTGTTTTGTTGGTTATGGATAATGGTGCGACCTCGACCGGTTTTTTTGAAAAAACACTGAATGGCCACGATAAGATAAACGCAAACGGGGTTGAGTTGGATGTGTTTATCGCGACCCACTTTAACGAGTGGCAAGAAAAATTTAAGTCACTCTCTCCAGATGACTACGACGCAGTTTTAGTTGGAAGTTTTTCCACCTTGCAAGATAAAGAGAACCTGCCGGATGTGACTGACAGTTACATTTTAGAGTGGGCCAGCGAACATAGCCCAATTCCATTGTTTACATTCTGGAGTCATCGTATCGGGCATGGAAAAACGGTTGGTGGGCTTGTTATCAGTGGATTTCAGCAGGGTAAAAGTGCCGCTCAGAAAGTACATTCGATTGTAGACAACGGGATATTCCCATTAATAGAAGTATCAAAAATAGGAGAGCCTATTTTTAGCGAGAGCCAACTCTCGCGTTGGGATATCGTTTTGCCTGACTATATTAGAGACCGAAGTCATATCGTTGAGTGATGATTATGGTTGCAGGTTAATAATAGAACTAAATTATTAAAAAATAATCCAATAAGGGAAACACAATGAAATCCAAATTGTTCGCGTCTGTTGCTGCTTGTTTTATTCTTGTTATGGCGGCATTGCCCGCTCAAGCTAATACCCAGAAGTTTATTTCATGTACTGTCGATTCATTGAGTGTAAAAGACAAACATAACCTGGCCAGGTGGATATTCTTTTCAATTGCAGCTCATCCCCAAATGGGGGAATACAGCAAAATCACAGATAGTGACAGGCTAGCCACAGACAAAAAGGTTGGCCGTCTAATTACTAAACTGTTGGTTGATGATTGCCCTGACGAGTTAAGAGTCGCCAATAAAGAAGATCCGTATGCGGTAGAGCGGGCTTTCGAATATATCGGTCAGGTAGCGATGCAAGAATTATTAACCGCTGAAGAGGTTAATAATGCTATTACGGGTTATATCGAATACACCGATCAGGATGCTTTAGAAGAGCTTATCTCAGAGTAATAATTTATAAGGCAGTGTGATGTCTAAACGACGATTTACTCTTGTCAGAAGCCTTTCTTATTTGCTTATACTTTTTAGTGTTTGCAAGATGAGCTATGCAAAAGTACTTATCGTTGGTGACTCTCAACATCCGCCATTTTCTTATATCGAAGATGGTGAGAATAAAGGTATCTATACCGAAATTGTTCAGCAGACACTGAACAGAATGAATCACACCGCTGTTAGCATTGAACTTTACCCTTGGAAGCGTTCCCTCGCGATGGTTGAAAGGGGGAATGCTCAGGCTATTTTCCCTCCTCACTACTTTCCAGGTAAGCGGCCTTTCTTAATTGATTACTCTGTTCCTATGATGACTGAATACGCTTCGGTTTTTTGCAACAAACGCTCGTTAAGTCAAAAAGGTATTGAGCTCAATGGCAACCAAATTTGGCCGGAAGATTTTTTCGATGCGTCCTTTGTGCTGAGCAGGGGCGTAAAAATGGGCGGGGATGCTTTCTGGGCAGGGGTTGAAAACAAGACCATAAGTGCCGAAGAAGTGAATGGCCCAGAGAATGCGTTGAATATGGTGCTTACAGGACGTAAAGACTGCCATATCAACGACAAGGTCACCGTGCAATGGTACTTGTCGAATGTTTTTACGGGTGAACGAGTGGAAGATGTTTCTCTGGCAGCGGTAATCGCGGAAGAGGCTGGATACCTTGCAGTCGGGGCAGACTGGAGCGATGACCAGAGAAGCGAATTTCTAGAGCAGTTTAATCAGGAGTTAAACATCCTGATCAATGATGGCTCTGTAGAGGAAATTATCGAACGATATATTCGTTAAGATTCTGAAACGCAGAAAAAGAGTAGAAATGACACCGGAGAAGTAATATGGAGCGTTACGATTACATTATCATTGGTGGAGGCTCAGCAGGTTGTGTGCTGGCTTCACGTCTTACCGAGGATGAAGCTATTTCAGTATGCCTGCTAGAGGCAGGTGGCAAAGATGACAGTGCCATTATCCACACACCAACGGGGATAATTGCCATGTTGCCGACTAAAATTAACAATTGGGCATTTGAAACAGTGCCACAGCCTGGTCTCAATGGACGTAAAGGGTATCAACCCAGAGGCAAGACTTTAGGTGGTTCAAGCTCAATTAACGCGATGATGTATGCTCGTGGCCATAAGTATGATTATGATCTTTGGGCTAGCTTGGGTAACGAAGGCTGGAGCTACGATGAGTGTTTGCCTTATTTCAAAAAGGCAGAAAATAACGAAGAGCTGAAAGATGAGTTTCATGGGCAAGGTGGTCCGCTGAATGTAGCTAATCTGCGCTCACCAAGTCCAATGCTCGACCGCTACCTTGATGCCTGTGAAGAGATAGGCATTCCGCGCAGTCCTGATGTGAATGGTGCTGAGCAATTTGGTGCAATGCAGACCCAAGTAACTCAGGTAAATGGTGAGCGTTGCAGTGCCGCGAAAGCTTATCTCACCCCTAATCTAGACCGCCCTAACTTAACTGTGGTAACTAAAGCCACCACACATAAAGTGTTGACTGAAGGTAAGCGTGCAGTCGGTGTGGAGTATGGCTCAAAAGGCAAGGTATTCCGCATCTATTCTAATCGAGAAGTGATTTTATCTGCGGGAGCATTTGGCTCTCCGCAAATCTTGCAACTTTCTGGTATTGGCGATAAAGCCGATCTTGAGCCACACGGCATTGAGCTGGTTCACCATCTTCCTGGTGTAGGGAAGAACTTACAAGATCACATTGACCTTGTGCACACCTATAAAACCTCAGCCAAAAAAGAAACGTTTGGTGTTTCACTACAAATGTTCAATGAGACCCGCAAAGCCTGGCCTGAGTGGCGCAAAGAGCGTAAAGGCAAACTGACCAGTAACTTTGCTGAAGGCATTGCTTTTTTACGCTCCGGCGATGAAGTAGATGTGCCTGACCTGGAGTTTGTCTTTGTGGTCGCCGTTGCTGATGACCATGCAAGAAAAATTCATGTTAGCCATGGATTCAGCTGTCATGTGACACTTCTAAGACCTAAGAGTCGCGGCAGCGTTACCATCCAAAGTAGCGACCCTTATCAAGCTCCGGTGATTGATCCTAACTTCTTCGGACACCCAGATGACATGCCTGTAATGATCGAAGGGTGGAAAAAGCAGTATCAAATGATGGAGAGCTCAGCCTTTGATGATGTGCGAGGTGAGAACTTCTATCCTGTTGATCCCAATGATGATAAGGCGATTGAGCAAGACATCCGTAATCGAGCCGATACCCAGTATCACCCAGTCAGTACTTGTAAGATGGGCCCAAAAGAGGATGAGCAAGCGGTAGTAGATAATCAAGGTCGAGTCTATGGTATTGAGCAACTGCGAGTCATTGACGCTTCTATTATGCCAACCCTGATTGGTGCAAATACCAATGCCCCAACCATTATGATGGCAGAGAAGATCGTTGAACAAATCAAACAAGACCATCTGTGCGGTCGAGTGGATTTAACGGTTCATCGTGACCAAAGCCCAACTAGCAGGGATTTTCTCTAGTTTTCTGCCTAGGTCACTTTTTAAGCTTTATGACTATCGTAAACTGGTCGGAGCAGTTCTTGATGTTGACCTTAAATAATCGAAAAAAGGAGTTTTTCATGGGTAATCTCTCTTCCCGGTTCGAATCGGCAGCCGTAGCTGTAAAATCATTGAATCAACGACCTGACAACGAAACCCTATTGTCACTTTATGCCTACTATAAACAAGGCAGTGCAGGTGATGTTCAGGGCAAACGACCTGGTCTGTTCGACCTTAAAGGTGGTGCCAAGTATGATGCTTGGGAGCGCTTGCGTGGTATGGAATCAGAAAAGGCTAAGCAGGAATACGTCGACCTGGTCGAACGTTTGACCAACGTGTGATGTTTAGCAAAATTCAGTATTTTGCTGCTTTGCTGAGTGTTCCCTGGCAAAGTCGCGAAGGCAACGCCCACGACTTTAGTTTCGATACCATCGCTGGTGATATGCTGTCACTGGCCGAGTACGAAGGCAAAGTGGTTCTGGTGGTTAATACAGCCTCGGAGTGCGGCTTTACCCCTCAGTACAAGCAATTGCAAGCATTGTGGGAAACCTATTGTGACCAGGGGCTAGTGATAGTTGGTGTTCCGTGTAACGATTTTGGTGGTCAGGAACGATCCTCAAATGCCAGCATCAATAGCTTCTGTGAACTTAACTTCGGTGTGACGTTCCCACTGGCCGCTAAAACCAGGGTTAAAGGCAGAGGTCAGCATCCATTCTATACCTGGGCCGGGCAGCAGGTCGGTTTCGTGGGTAAGCCGCGCTGGAACTTTCACAAATTTCTAGTGAATAAAGACGGCCAATTGGTTGACTGGTTCTCGTCTACGACCAACCCCAATGCCAGGAAAGTAGTGAGTGCGATTGAGCGCGAGCTAGCCAAATAACTCAAAGACCGGGCGGTTTTCTTGCTTTGCTGTCCGGCTAAACTTTTAGATTCACCTGTTCCTTGAGCATTCCATTCGGCTTGGTACGAGTAGCACACTATACCGTTTATGCAATGTATTTATTAGCGTAAATGCAATATGCGTCACAGTAACTGGACGGACCAGTGTCAAGATCTTGAACTGACTAAGAGAATGGTGTTAGGCGGCTTGCGAAATAAGCACACAATTGCCAAGGTTAAATGAGTGTTATTGGATCTGTTTAAGGAATGAATATGAACTACTTTGTCACTGGGGCCAGCGGATTTATTGGTTTAAACTTGCTACAACGTTTGACCAAACGGCCAGGAACCTTTTATCTGTTGGTTCGCAATGATGATAGCCAGCTTAAGATCCTAAACGCGGCAAAACAGCTTGGTTTCCCAACGGATAATCTGGTGTTTGTCCAAGGAGATTTGACCCAGCCGAAACTGGGAATCGCATCCCAGTGGATTGACCAACTCAGCAACTCAGTGACACATTTCTTCCACCTTGCTGCGGTTTATTCGTTCGAAGCCGATAGTGATACTATCGACAAGGTCAACATCGACGGTACCCGACATGCGCTTCAGTTAGCCGAAGAACTGGGTGCCGGCTGTTTTCACCATGTTAGCTCAATTGCCGTCGCAGGCCAGTATCGCGGCTGGTTCCATGAAGATATGTTCGAGCAAGCTCATCCTGAGGGCAACAGCTACCTGACTAGTAAGTTGGCCTCAGAGGCGCTGGTACGTGAGCAAAGTACATTGCCATGGAGAGTTTATCGACCTGGGGTAGTGATCGGAGACTCGAAAACTGGTGCGGCCATGCGTATTGACGGGCCTTACTATTTCTTTAAGTTAATTCAGAAAATACGTGATTCCTTAC
This sequence comes from Vibrio iocasae, assembly GCF_042245395.1. Taxonomy (NCBI): domain Bacteria; kingdom Pseudomonadati; phylum Pseudomonadota; class Gammaproteobacteria; order Vibrionales; family Vibrionaceae; genus Vibrio; species Vibrio iocasae. The sequence continues at coordinate 735,081 of NZ_CP145310.1, forward strand.
CACAGTGGGTACCTATGCTGGGGCTTGAAGGGGGTCGCCTGAACCTGGTACCGGTCGATTTTGTCACCGATGCCATGGATCATATTTCCCATCAGCCGGAGCTGAACGGCCAGTGTTTTCATCTAACCGATCCTGAGCCTTGTCGAGCCGGTGAGGTGGTGAATATCTTCGCCCACGCAGGACATGCGCCTCGGGTAGCGATGCGGATTGACCTTCGCCTGCTGGAGCTACTACCCAAAGCACTGCGCAACGAGCTGGGTAATCAGCCTATGTTAAAGCGTCTGGGCCAATCTCTATGTAAGGAGTTCGGGATCCCACCAGCGGTGGCCGCATTCTTTACCACGCCAACCTTGTTTGACTCCCGCAATACCCAACGGGCTTTAGAAGGCACGGATATCAGCTGTCCAAGACTTGAGGATTACGCCCCCGCTATATGGGATTACTGGGAGCGAAACCTGGACCCTGACCTGCATCTGGAGCGCAGCCTCAACGCCCGGCTGAAGGGTAAAACTGTGATGATCACGGGTGCCTCATCGGGCATAGGTAAAGCAGTAGCTCTTCAGCTAGCGAAGACAAAGGGGCAATTATTGCTGGTGGCGCGTAACCCTGAACGACTGCAGGAGACGGTTCGCGAAGTCGAAGAGTTGGGTGGCAAGGCGGCAGCATATTACTGTGATATTGCTGACCTTGAAGCCGTGGATGTGATGCTGCAATTGGTTGAACAGCAGTTCGGTAAGGTCGATGTGTTAATTAATAACGCCGGTCGTTCTATCCGTCGCCCAGTGATCAACTCGCTAAACCGTTTCCACGATTATGAGCGCCTGATGCAGATAAACTATTTCGGTGCACTGAGACTTATCAACGGTTGTCTACCTGGCATGATTGCCAATAATGGTGGTCATATTATCAACATCTCGTCGATTTCAGTGCTGACCAATCCGCCACGCTTTGCTGCTTATGCTGCGTCTAAAGGTGCGATGGAAAGCTTTACCCGATGTGCGGCTCCAGAGCTGATTGACTACAACATTCACATGACGACTATCCATATGCCCCTGGTCGACACGCCGATGCTTGAGCCAGTGGAAACCTATCGATCGGTCTCAACTCTCAGCCCTGAAGAGGCAGCAGAGATGGTTGCTAAAGCCATTATCGAACGACCGAAGCGGGTTTCCACCCGATTGGGCATGTTTGGTGCCTTAGTGCACGGGCTATTCCCTAAACTGGGTGAGCTTATCATGAACACTTATTTCCATATGTACCCAGACAAGCTGGATCAAAAGTACCGGCCAGATCTGCCCGAAGCTGAGGCTGCCTATGAAAATCAGCAACAGATACAACGGGAGATACAAGCCCTGTCCAGCTTAATCAGAGATATTCATCTGTAAGCTAGTGCTCAATTAAGCAGTAGACAGAAAAACAGACGACCAAGGAGCGGGAATGAAACGAATCGAAATGATTCATGCCTATGCGGCACCATTAGATGAGGTGATCCGGTTTTTCAGTGAACCCGATCTAATCGAAGAGAAATATGCAAAGCTCGGAGCGAGCAATACCCAGGTCCAGGAACTGGCAGAAACCGACGATGGCTTCAGGACCCGCACCGAGCGCCAGGTGCCGGCCAATGTGCCGTCGATACTGAAAGCGGTGCTTGGCGCGTCGAATCAGATCCGTCAGCAAGAGCAGTGGCACTGGTTGGATGACGACACAATCTCCTGTGATCTGATGGTAGATATTGTCGGTGTGCCAGTGACGGTGCAAGGTGAAATGCGACTGAGCGCCTTTGATGACAATGAGCGCTGTGAAAACCATGTCACTATCTCGGTATCAGCATCGCTGCCGCTTATTGGTGGCGCGCTGCAGGATTTTGTTGCCAAGGATGTCAAGCGTTTGGCCGAAGCCGAATTTGAACATATTCAGCAGCAGATTTCAGTCAGTGTAGCGTAGTCAGGTATATACCCGCGTTAACACAACACGTGCATGGAGGCCGAGTGAATACCAAGTCCAGAATCCTAGAAACAAGCCGATGTCTGTTCAATCAGCACGGGGTTGAGCCAATCTCCAGTTTGCAGATCGCAACTGAGCTTGAGATCAGTCCTGGTAACCTTTATTACCATTTTCACGGTAAGGATGAGATTGTTGCAGTGTTGGTCAACGAATGCGATCAGCTATTTGCCGACGATAGTCAGGCGTTTTTCCGGGAGGTTGAAAGCTTGGAGCACTATTGGGCGTTTTTGCATCGCCTGATGGAGCACTTCTTGCGTTACGAGTTTATCTTCAGGAGTCTGGATCATCTACACTGTGAGTCTCCGGCCCTTGGCCGGCGGATCAGAGCCCTGATTCGTCGACTGAAGGGGTTGATTATGACCATGCTGGAACGGTTATCCAGCCTCGGTGTTTTGCGGGTAAATCAAGCTGAGCAGGCTATCCTATCCGACAATCTTTTACTGGTTGGTCTGCACTGGGCACACTATCAGGTTCTGCTGCATCCAGGCCTCGACGAGCCAGCATTGGTGCGCAAAGGTGTGATTCGCATGTTGACCCTGGTTTCTCCCTACATCGCACCTGAGCACGGGGCAGCACTAGTTCAGCACCAGCGCTGGGCTGAGCAGCTCACGAGCTAGTGTTAACTCGTATCATAGAAATCGCAGTTCCCGTTAGCTGAGCTGCCCTGATACTATAGTAGATATTGGGGTGCTTATCTGGCGGCGGGATCTTCGCCTTTTATTACATCGTGTTGCCACAGAAATTGGGCAATGCTGTCAATCGCTTCTTCGGCTTCTCGAATCTGGCTAAACAACGGATAAACATGGGGCATCCCGTCACCCACTATCAGCTCGATTTGATGGTCAGCTTGTGTCAGCTTTTCAGCGAGACGAGTCGAGTCATCCAGCAAGACCTCTTCAGAGCCCACCAAGATCAGTGTAGGAGGGAGTTCCACGTAGTCAGCATAAATGGGAGAAACCAAGGGATCCCTTGGTGGTGCTCCGCAGAGATAGGTGTTGCGCATCAGCAGCAGTGAAGGCAGATCGAAGAACGGGTCGTCATTACGTTTTGCATAGGCGCTTTGTCCAGTCATCTCCATATCCGATACAGGAGAGAGCAGAACCGCAGCGGCGGGGAGTGGCAGATTATCCTGCTGAGCCTGCAGCATGGTTCCAAGTGCCAGATTACCGCCAGCTGAATCACCCATCAGGACTATTTGACGGCTGTCGTAGCCCTCTTTTAGCAGCGCACGGTAGACCGCGTAGCAGTCATCGTGGGCCGCGGGATACGTATGCTCCGGAGCCAGACGGTAATCTACCATCAGTCCACGGCCAGATATTTTCTGGCAAACCCTTCCGATAAAGCTGCTGTGGGTATTTGGGCTGACAAAACAGAATCCGCCGCCATGGAAATAGAGCAGCAGCATGTTGTCGTCGGATGCTGGCATGTCAACCCATTCACAGGGAATATCAGCCCAACTGCATGGAGAGCGCTTCAATAACTTCGGGACGTTGATGAGCGCACCATACTGGTCGATATTGGTGATCAGCTCTCGCATTTCATGCACATCATCGCAGCGAGCCATACGCTGGCGCATAACGCGCTCAAGCACTTTGTTAAATGCCCGACTTGTCCAATGTGCCATGTTTACCTCCCTGAACTTAGTTGGGGAACCCGCGCTGTCATTCGATCATGTCAATAGTATAGACGAACAATTCAGATCTTTAGTCTTACTCCTTCGCTGGCTCGGTTTCTCTGGTTACCCTTCGGTGTTGCCGAGGAAGAGGTGATACCTTGAACTGCTTCAGTTCGGCAAGCAGCATCTCGGCCTCGTACGCCAGGTTTTGTGAATGATCGTCGGCCAGAGGGTCGTACAGCCCTCCATTCAACCCTGACATTGCTGTGTCCATCACATCCCGATCGAGGGACGCCAATGCTTCTTCCAGGTAATCGGGTATTTTCTCTGAATGGGACAGGTTAGACGGGCAACTGACGAGTCCGAAATGCAGGTGGTCATCGTAGCCAAACATGGTGATGTTAATGGTTTGACCGGGGATAAGCAGAGACAGCGGATAGCATTCCTGCACTTCAGCACCGAAGAAATAGCGCCGCTGCGCTGGTCCCGGCACATTGGAAATGATCAGGTTGGTGGCTGGTGGTACCACATGGTTGATATTCAGTTTGCCGCCTAACAGTGCTAATCCGTTGACCAGAATCGAATAGTTGATATACCCTCCAGGTGACACCTCTTGCGCATGGTGCTTCACATTGTCGGTGGACTGTTGGATTGCTGCCAGACGCCTGGTTGGAGTATCCAAGGCATGACCGAGTTCAACCAGGCCAACCGCAAACTTGTTGCCCCCATTTTTGACTGCGCCCTCTTCCCGTAGATCAATCGGCATCAGTGCCACCAAGGGTTGCTCAAGACACAGACGGTGATCCTGCAGGTATCGATTCAAAGCAATATCACACACGCATAACATCACGTCGTTCAGTGACGCGCCGGTGACGCGGCTGATCTGCCGAAACTGGCTGACAGGTAGTCGGCCCAGGCCAACCGCTCGCGATTTGTGGTGCTTTTGGTTGAACGGTGTTTTGGGCGCGGTAAAGGGGACTTTTAGATCGGGTAGTTTGCCGCAAAACAGCTTTGATAGCATACCTGTGCCTAAAGAAACCAATCCCAATGAAGCACTGAGTTGACGTTTTAGCTCATCGACCGAGCCAAACAACTGAGTGATCAACTGATGATTTTCTTCCTGCTGTTGCTTGTGCGATTTTCCTAAATCCTGCTGCCAAAATGGCTTGCCTGGCTCTTTGGGATCCAGTGACGTGCAAAAATCAACTAACTTGCCGACTTTCATACCATCGGCAATGGCATGGTGCAACTTGAAGCAGATCACCACCTGATTGTCTTCCAAGCCACCAATCACCCACATTTCCCACAGTGGCCGGAAGCGATCCAGTTGATGACTGTGGAGCCTTCCCACTAAGTCCAGCAACTGCTCACGACTTCCCGGTTGGGGCAGCATCGACAAATGAACATGTTGGGTGATATCTACGTTCGGGACGTCCTGCCAATTTGGCCATTCGGTCAACGACAGGTTCAAGCGCCAGTTGAATGGTGACTTGACTTCGGTATAAGTGAGAAGTTGGCTGTACAGGTCACATGCGAACTCTGCGCTCTCGGTGCCTGGTGGTGGTTGCAAATGGAGTAGTCCGGTAACATGCATCGGCGTGTCACCAGATTCAAACAACACAAATGCAAGATCGATAAGAGAGAGTTTATTCATAGGCGCCCGTCGATCCAGTTTTAAACGAATGAAGAGGGGTGGGGGCAGTCCCCCACCAGTCTACTAGCAAGCTGTCAGCTATTTTTTCGCTTGCTGTTCTAGCATTGCTTCTACGATGGTAGTCAGCTTTTCGATTTTTTCATCTAACCGATCAAGCTTGGTTCGATCTATACCGCTGACACGATACATTATGTCGTTAACCTGGTCTTCAAGATGATCAGCAGTTTTATCGCGAGTCAGATCGATCTTGTCTTTCGCAGCTTGTTCCACTTCCTTGCCACGCTCTACCAGTTCGTCAAACATACGGCTGGTTTTCTGGTTAATAGACTGTGCCTCTTCGACACTGCGGCTATACATGCCCAGTCCCGCCAGCCAGATATTTCGTGTCATATACTCACCGTTTTCAACGATTTGAGTGGCGGTTTGGTCAACTGTGCTTAATTTGCTCATGATGTCCTCCCAATGAACTGGTGTTTCGGGTTATTCCGCTTTTTCGGTTGTTACAGTTTTTGGCTTACGTGCCGGTGCTTTAGTGGCTGTTTCGGTTTTTGCCTTGCTAGCAGGAGCTTTTCGCCTGGCTATACCTGAGTTTGACCGTGGTGCTGCCTTGGTCGTTTTCGCAGCTGGCTTTGCAGGTACCTCTTTAGCTACACTTTCTGCAGCGGCAGTCGCTGCTGGCGCGCTTTCTTTCTGAGCCTGGCTCTGCTTGAGCAGCAGTTCGACTTGTTCGGTCAGTTTATCCAGCTTGTCATCAACCTCATTCAGCTTGAAGCTCTCGACACCAGTGACTTTCTGCACCATTTGATGCAACCGCTCTTCCATTGCCACTGTGGCTTGGCTGCGTTTGGTATATACACGCTCTTTCTGCTGTTTTTCGATTGCACGCCCGCGCTCGAGCAGGTCTTCGAATAACGAACGGCCGCGGCTAGAAATCCCGTTGACTTCCTCGGCACTCTTGGCGTATGCGCCTAGTCCTGCAAGCCAAATGTTGTACATCATAGTTTCGCGCATGCTCTCGACGCTTTTATCATCACTGGCTGCGCTGCGTGAGAAGATCCCCATCTTTCCCTCCTTAAATTGAATAAGACTGAATTCTCATTCCAGGTTCATGATAGCTAGGGAAGTTAGAGTCAGCTTTCTAATAGCTTGTCGGTTCGCAATAAAATCAAAAAATCGTGATGGGATTTGCGCTGGATCAATTTTTCATAAGGACTCGCCGAGTAGTTCATCCAGGCGAAGGGTAATATGTTGTTCGATAGAGTGCGCAAACAGGCTGGCGGCAAAGCCAAGACGAATATTCATACTCATTTTGCCAGAGGTTGCTAGCAGCCATCCGTGGGCAGAATGGTGCTTAAAATGCAGGTGTTCTTCGTCCCAGTGCCAGCGCAGGCCGTATTCCAACTCCAGTTCATTGGCAACTTGCTCAGCGACATCTCTTGCCCGGTTGTGTGATAATTCGTGATCACGTTCGATAAAAATCACCATAGTTGATTAGACCGCCTTTTTCTTATTGGTATCGATTATTCATAGCGCAAAGCATGAAAAGGATCCAGCGTGCTGCTTTTCCGAAGGAAAAAAATCTGAAGAACTCCTCAATATTGAAGACATTTTCTAGGGTTTGTTGACCTTTTGAGCTGAATTTCCTAGCGCAATTTAGTAACCAAGAACGCAATTCCTGCTGCAAAACAGGCAGCGACTGCAACCTTTTTTAAGGGGCTTTGCTCGGTAGGAGTCAGAATCGAAGTTAATGCCGCTGCCCCAGCTGTGGCCTTTACAACTGGATTGTCGGCTTTCAACAAAACAGCCACTGCAATTGCAGAAATCAAGTACTTTTGGACTTGTGTACTCTCTTTCACTAAACCACATGAAGTGCGTACAAAGTGTTCACAGTTCTCAGAAAACAAGCTGTAGGGAACTCCTAGGAATTTTCTTGCAGTTTGTACCGCCAGAGCTGGGTTGTCGGCTTTAATTGAACTGAACTCAATACGTCGATTGTCGGCAAAAGAATTTAAATCAATTTCTTCCACACGCCGGTACTTCTTTGAGTTGTGAATAACCGTGTTGTTACCTACGTAGATTCCATAGTGTTTAAAGCCAGTGTATTGAATCTTCAACACTTGCCCTGAGTAATACATTGTAACTCCCCTCTACTAAGTGAGTACCATATCAATAATAGGGGACATTAAGCACTATTCAAGCTTGAACCTTGCAAGCCAGAGCTATCAGGCTCTTGCTATTTAGTAAAAAGGCTCTATGGCGAAGGTGTTATTTCAATAGTAGGCTTCTAAGTGCCTTAAATACAAAATCTCTGTTTTTAAGAATAAATCGATTCTTAGGGAGCCAAGAACTTGAACGTAGTACGGTTTTTGCTTTAGAGAAGGTCAGGAAGCCTTCGTGACCGTGGTAGTGGCCCATACCTGAGTTACCGATACCACCGAATGGTGCATCATCTGCGACAACGTGCATGGCAGTATCGTTTATTGAAACACCACCGCTGTGCGTTCTAGTCACAAAGTTATTAATCAGCGTTTCATTTTTAGACATGATGTAAAGTGCTAATGGTCGAGGCCTGTCATTAATGTATGTAATCACTTCCTCGGCATCTTCGTAGGTCATTATCGGCAAAATAGAGCCAAAGATCTCTTCTTGTAATATCTTCATGTCTGAAGATAGGTTACTGATTAGATGAGGGTAAACGCGACGACCTTGATCAGGTTCGACGTCTTTGACTGCATCGACTCTCGCCCCTTGAGCCTTTGCATCTTCTAAGAAGCTCATTAAACGAGAATATTGGCGTTCGGAAACGATATGGGTTTGCGTGTTGCTGTCCTTACCATTCAAGTGATATTCAGTATAACGCTTAATAAATGCATCGATGAATTCTCGCTCACGCTGTTTAGGAACAAAGACATAGTCAGGTGCCACACAGATTTGCCCTGAGTTGACTGATTTACCTACGATAACAGCGTCGACAGCGATATTAATGTCAATATCTTTATCAATAATGGTTGGTGATTTGCCACCCAGCTCAAGCGTGATAGGCGTTAGGTTATCTGCAGCAGACTTCGCCACAAGCTTTCCTACGGCTGATGACCCGGTAAAAATAAGGTGGTCGAATGGGAGTGCAGAAAAAGCAGCACCAACGTCAGCTTCGCCTTCAACAATCTGGATGTGCTCTTCGAGACCTTTTGTGAGTTTTCTTAAGGCTGCATTGGCATTCGGAGTGAACTCACTCATTTTAATCATGACACGGTTACCTGCCGCAAGTGCTTGTACCGTAGGTCCTAGCGCTAAATAGAAAGGGAAGTTCCATGGCGTTATAACGCCAACCACTCCGAGTGGTTGATAATGAACTGTAACGCTTGAAGGTGTCAGCATTAGCCCGGCATGACGCTTAGATGGTTTCATCCATTTCTTTAGATTTTTAGTCGCATAGTTAATGCCTGCAACACTAGGGAGTAAATCAGCGATGAGCGTATCAAACTCGCTACGATAGCCGTAGTCACGTTTCAGCGCATCGTAGATCTCTTGTTCATTGTCTAAAATGGCTCGCTTAAGCTTTTTCAGAATATCGATACGTTGAGCATAAGTCGGTGCTGGGTTTTTGTTATATGCACTTTTCATTAAAGAAAAGTCGTCTTGAAGTCGCTGAAGTGTTACGTTCTCTAGTATTGACATAATGATTCTCTGACTTGAAAAAATTAAACATCAGTCTTTATGATGCTTTTATTATAACTTCACAAACTCATTCACTACGATTTAGTTTACATTTGCGGTTAATTTTCTCAACTTTAAATTTACATTTGTAATGTGCAATGTAATGTCGGATTTATCGCGTAGAGAAATAAAAGAGAAAAATAGCAACGAGCTAATCTGAGTTGGATACGATATCACTCAGCGTTAGCTCGAAACTTTAACTCTCTTATACACTAACTAGAAAATGGTTCTAAGCCATTGCGATACGTTGTTCCGGGTTACGCTTATCGAGACTCGCGCTCAATCGGGTTAGCAACAGCGCGATGAATACAACCACTGCACCAATCCATGGTGTATGCATCAAACCTGCCTGTTCAACAACCAGACCTCCACCCCATGAACCCAGAGCAATACCAACATTAAAAGCCGCGATATTTAAGCCAGAAGCGACGTCTACTGCATCTGGAGAGTACTTCTCAGCTAGTTTAACAACGTATACCTGAAGGCCCGGTACATTGCCAAAGGCGAATGCTCCCCAAACAAGAATCGTCGCAACGGCAGTGAATTTGTTGACCGCTGCCAGGTTAAACACCAGCAATATTGCAGCTAGAGCCAGAAAGATAAAAGTAAGTGCTTTAGTTGGTCCCATGCTATCAGCCATCTTTCCACCCCAAATATTCCCGATTGCTACAGATACGCCATAAACAAGCATGATCAGACCGATAGCGCTTGATTCGAATCCTGTTACGTTTTCAAGGATAGGAGCAAGATAGGTAAAGGCTGTGAAAGTACCACCGTAACCTAAAGCTGTGATCGCATAGACAAGTAACAAGCGAGGTTTTGTCAGCACTTTGAGCTGAGACGACAATTTAGTGGCTGGTGGTTGCTTAAGGTTTCCAGGTACCAGAATTGCGCTACCGATTAGGGCGATAAGACCAAGTATCGCGACAATTAGAAAAGTCGCTTGCCAGCCAAATGTTTGACCAATCCAGGTGCCCAGTGGCACACCAGTTACCAGAGCCACGGTCAGGCCAGTGAACATGATGGCAATCGCGCTTGCTGCCTTGTCTTTAGAAACTAACCCAGTGGCAATAGTGGAACCGATCGAAAAGAAGACACCGTGGGCCAGACCCGTGAGTATACGAGCGGCTACTAATGTGCTGTATCCAGGTGCCTGCCAGGCGACAAGGTTTCCTAGTACAAACAGAGCCATAACGGCAATAAGAACAGTTTTGCGTTTCCAGTTACCAGTCAGGGCAGTGAGTACGGGTGCTCCGATAGCAACCCCAAGAGCATAAAGGCTAACAAGGAGTCCTGCAGAAGGTAGAGAAACATTTAGATCGGCCGCCATGGTTGGAATCAACCCAGCAATAACAAATTCGGTTGTACCGATGGCAAAAGCACTGAGTGTCAGCGCGAATAATGCGATAGGCATATTATCCCCTCAAACTAATTGATGTGTTTTATTGTTCGAGGGCTATTATTCATGTTTCAGAAATCGCAAAAATACCACTTTCTACAAATGACTTTTGCAAAAAACGCGAAGAGATGATCAAAAGGTTTATTTTGAAAATCGGGTTTTACTGCTGGTCTTCAAATGAACCTGTGCCTTCGATGACTTCGCTTATGCCTTCCCAGAATTGTCGAACGGATGGTCGCATAATCCCCTTAGAGCGGTAGCAAACGACATTGAGAGGGACGGTCAGTTCAGCTTTGTCTGCAAACACGGGGATCAGGCTTCCATTTTTAAGCTCCTCTTCTATCGCATGGCGAGGTACCCACGCAATCCCTTGTCCTGCTGTCGCCATCTTGATGAGCGTTTCACTTAAGGTTGTTTCGACAATCTGCTCAAGTGGAAGGTTAGATGTTTCAACCATTGGGGCAACGACACTTCTCAGAAAGGTTTGCTCCGAATAAGCAAGATAAGGAAGCTTTGGCATAGATGAGACGCTTGCCATGAGCTCAGGTGAGGCAACGGGTATTATTCTCTCTTTTAATATGAGTTGTTGCTCAAACTTGTCTTCAATTAAAAAGGAAGGCCTCATTTCCCTAGTATCGTAAGCAAATAATACATCAGAGGAATTATCTAATAATGCTTGGTAGTGATTATCAATACCTTGTACAGAAGGGTTTATATCAAAGTACAAACCTTCAAGGTGTTGTTTAGCTTGTTTAAATAGTTTTGGAATAAGATTAATTGCAAAGGAGTGCAGACAAACAATACGTACAGATTTATCACTCTTTAATGAGGCATTATAAAAATCTTCTTTCGTTACTTTAACGGTGTCTAATATTTTTTCTGCATAAGGAACGAAGTTCTTTCCATGTTCAGTCAGTGTAATTGGATATGTAGAACGGTCGAATAACGGAACGCCAAGCCATACCTCCAGAGCTTGTATTCTACGGCTAAATGCAGATTGTGTTACATACCGCGCTTTTGCTGCAGCAGAAAAACTTTCGAGCTCTGCTAACGTCATGAAATCATCTAACCATTTGATATCCAAGTTTTTAATCCTGTGTTTGGAGGTTATTCGTTAAATGAATACTATCATTCATAATCAGCAATAGAAAGAGAATTACTTACTTAAAGTAAGGGTATAGAATAAAAATGAGTCACCATAAAGGGTTAGAAATATAATTTAAATTTACACCGATAATAATTTATTTAATCAAGTTTTTCATTGGAAATCTGTTTAATTAAACGGACGGGATTCCTTTGTCTAAATAATTATGTCCCTGTCTGTAAATTATAGATGGCTTTAAGCTAGTAACACTAAAGAGAAATAACAATGTTTACCCTACTAAAAAATGCTGAATTATATAGTCCAAAGCGTATCGGTAAATCAGATATTTTGCTCGGTCACGGAAAAGTGTTGGCAATATCCGACGAGTTAAATTTATCTGGTCTAGGCGATATAAATAAAATCGATTGTGAAGGGAAGATAGTTGCTCCCGGATTAATTGACCAACATATCCATTTAACCGGAGGCGGAGGTGAAGCTGGCTTCTCTAGTCGCACTCCTCAGGTGACGTTGTCACGACTTGTTCGTGCAGGGACAACTACGGTTGTAGGTGTACTTGGAACGGATGGAATCTCTCGCTCTCCAAAAGATTTATATGCAAAAGCTTCAGCGCTGTGTGAAGAAGGTTTAACTGCCTATATGCACACCGGATCTTATGAAGTGCCTACGAAAACCATTACTGGATCTATCCGTGATGATATGACCTTTGTACCTTCAGTTTTGGGTGTGAAGATCGCTCTTGCTGATCACCGCTGTTCTTTCCCAACGATTAATGAACTTTCCCGTATTGTTTCTGATATCCGAGTTGCGAGCTTGTTGTCCGGTAAAAAGGGCTTGCTGCATGTGCACATGGGGGCTTTGCCGGAGGCATTTGCTCCACTAAATGAACTGGTTCGTATGGGGATTCCGGTCCAGCATCTCTCTCCAACTCATGTCGCCCGTACAGAAGCCTTGTTTGATGAAGCTATTTCTTTTGCTTTAAGTGGCGGTTTTGTGGATATCACCTCAGGTGGTAGTCGCTTCACTCCACCAGAGCAGGCCGCAAAATTGGCACTTGATTCGGGTGTTGATGTAAGTCGAATCACGATTAGTAGTGACGGAAATGGCAGTCTGCCTAAATTCGATGACGAGGGTAAATTAACCGGCTTAACCGCAGCTAGTGTGGACGGAAATCTTCTGATATTGCCAAAGCTAGCTGAACAGGGCATTTCTCTAGAGCAAGCGTTCTCGATGCTAACTTCAAACGTAGCTAACTCGCTGGGCATACAAAAAGGTACTATTCAGGCTGGGCGCGATGCAGATCTGTGCGTGTTCGATAAAGACTTAAATCTCGAAACGGTTATCGCCAGAGGCCAGACAATGATGCTGAATAACGAAATTCTTGTACACGGAAACTTTGAGTAAGGAAGAACATGAGTCTTTTAATAGCGTTAGTCGCCCTGGTGATAGCGGGACGATTTATTCTTAAAAAATACAATCCTCAAGGCGTGCTTTTTACCACAGGTATTGTTTTGATGGTGATAGCGATTTTTATGCAGGACGCGAGTTTTGTAAAAAAATCGACCGGATTTATCGGATTCGATATTTTCGAATACATCAGCGCAACGTTTAGTAATCGTGGTGGAGGCCTTGGCCTGAAGATTATGTTGATTGGTGGCTTTGCAATGTTGATGTCTGCAATTGGAGCCAGTCAGGTAATGGTTCGGGTTGCGGCTAAGCCTCTAACAAAACTTCGTTCGCCATATTTGATGTTGGCACTGGCATTTATTCTTGGGCAGTTTTTATCTCTGTTCATTTCTAGTGCTACTGGACTGGGGCTACTTCTAATGGCAACACTTTACCCGGTACTCGTCAATCTAGGTTGTAGCCGCGCATCCGTTGCTGCGGTTCTGGCTAGTACTTGTGCGGTTGAAATGGGACCAGGTTCAGGCAACTCTATTCTGGCGGCAAAAACCGCAGGATTAGATATAACCGAATATTTCGTTAGCGACCAGTTACCGATTACGATCCCGACCATACTTGCCATAGCCGTTGTACACGCTTTAACACAGCGCTACTTCGATAACAAAAGTACAGAGGAAGTGGTGGAAACCCAAGAACAGGCAGTTAAGCAAGATGATACAACTGCACCGCTTTACTACGTATTGCTGCCGATCCTTCCTCTGTTCCTGATGCTAACCTTCAGTAAGATCGGAGTAGAAAGTATCAGAGTAGGAATGTCTACAGCGATTATTATCAGCGTCGCTATCAGCCTGGTATGTGAGTTTACTCGCTGTCGCGACAGCAAGGTAGTCTTTGATAAGTTGCAAGGTGTCTTTAGCGATATGGGCAAAATTTTCGCTACCGTAGTGACTCTAATTATCGCGGGTCAAACTTTTGCAATGGGTCTTAAATCGATTGGTGCGATTGACGCGATGATAGAATTAGCGACTCAGTTTGGCTTCTCTGCTGCGATCATCGTTCTTATCATGGCACTGCTGACATTCTCGATTTCTGCCCTAATGGGATCGGGTAATGCAGCGTTCTTTTCATTCGCACCAACCGTACCTCAGATAGCGAAAACCATTGGTGTCGATGTTTCCAGCATGATTTTGCCAATACAAATGTCTGCTGGCATGGGGCGAACTATCTCTCCAATCGCTGGTGTTATTATCGCTGTATCTGGTATGGCAGGCTTGTCACCATTTGATGTGGTTCGCAGAACCTTGTTGCCTATGTTAAGTGGCTGGCTGTTCATGCTTACCATCACATTTAGCGGTAGTGGTCAGTTGCTTGATATTTTACCGTTTTTGGCAGGTATGGCTGTGTTAGCGAGTGTAGTGTTCTTTTATCGTAAGAACAAAGAGCAAAAATTAGCGACAGAATAACGTTCATTGCTCTAACTTAATCATCAAAAAATCCCACTCGACTGAGTGGGGTTTTAGTTTATACAGCGTGAGCTAACCATTTACATGGTTCTAGCTTCATACCGGAGAATGTAGCAGTGAATGATGATTTCAGTGGGCTACATGCGTAAACACCGAACTTAACTGAGTTGCTTGCAGGTAAAGGAGGGTTACATTTACCCATTTCCGCAGTGGTTTCACCTAGAGAGTGGAGGTGGAAAATCCTCATTTGCTTGAACGTCTCTCCATCAACCGAATGTTCAATCAGGAAATCTGGCCCTCTTCGGCTTAAGCGATACCAGATATGACTTGGTAGCGGAATATCTGTTGTTGCCCAGTCGGAGTAACCAAGGTTAGTGACTACGCTGCCAAGGCGTGAAAATTGTTCATTTTCATACTCAATGGAGGCTTTAAACCAGTTTTCATTATCTAGATAAATAATCAGACCGCATTGATCAAATTGAGCCTGATATTCAAAGCTGACTTTTGTAGTGAACGTGAAATTTTCATTTGATTCTACTTGCAGAGCAGGCGCGTTGTCATTTCTAAAGCCGTAGTATGAACGCTGCCAGAAGTCTGTTTCAGGTTCTGTTGTAATCGATACCGACTCTGCTGTTACCTTATGTAATTTTGGCTCGAATATCCATTCGCCCTTTGTAAAGTCTATCATTATCTTTTTCTCATCTAACTAACTGATACCTGGATTCTATGTCCAAATGTAGAGAAAAAACGAGAGGGGAGTCATGCGCCTAATTACTGAACATCGACAACCTGATTTCGACCACGATGTTTTGCTACGTAGAGTGCGCCATCGGCTCGGCTTAGCAGAGAATCGATGTTGTCGTTTTCCCTAAGTTCTGCAGCACCAATGCTAATAGTGAATTCCGGGCCGCTCATCTCGCGGCTCATTTTCTGTACCTGAATTCGAATGCGCTCTGCAATCATCTTCGCATCTTCAATGGAGGTTTCTGCGAATAGTATAGCGAACTCTTCACCACCAAGGCGGCCCAGAAGATCTTCATGTCGAAGGCTTTCCTGGCAGATATCAGAGAGCATGCAGATCGATTGATCTCCAACGGCATGACCGTAGCCATCGTTCACTGCTTTAAAATTGTCTATATCTAACATCAGAACGGATAGCGTACGTTTATTTCTGTCGTGGAAACTGATCTGCTTAGATGCAGTGAGAAAGAAATGCCGTCGATTACTGATACCGGTTAGGTAGTCGGTGTTTGATTCGTGGGTCAACTTCTCTTCCACTTGTTTACGAGAGGAAATATCAACCAGAGTCCAAACCACACCTTTGTCCAGATCAGGCTTATCTCCAGCATCTATCGCTATTGCTGAAATACTAAGCCAGACTGTGTCTCCTCCCTTCTTTAAGAACGGAAAGTCCACAACGATGGGTTTACCCTTCAGCAGGCTTTTTTCTATATAAAAGTTAAAGAGTTCCTGGTGGGATGAATCTATGTGGTAGGAGTCGATTTTAAGGCGGTCGATATCTTCAAATGTGTTATAGCCCAAGAGCTCACAGGCTGATTGGTTTGCCTGCGTGATATTCATATCTCTATCAGTTAACAAAATGCCCGCCAGGCACTTTTCATACAAACATCTGAAATCAATCTGACCGTCCATGTGCACCTACCCGTAATGACGTTGTAATCACTAACGATACAACTAAGTCTAATTCAAAATGGTGAGGTGCATAGGAGGATAGTTAAGATATTATTCCGCTTATTCCTGAAACTTCTTATTCATCTCAAGAGCGAGATAGAAGGAACGTGTTGTTGCTCTTGAAAATTCAAGCTGATCAACTTTTATTATCTGACTGTCAATAATGCTGTAATTTGGCCTGCTTAGCGGTGGTGTAGGGCTTTTGTTCATGGGGCCAACCTGATAGAGATAAAAGTCCGGGTTTTCAAATAGGATACTTTCTACATTGAACTTCACGACTTTACGTTTGCCGGGGGCAATCAGCTCGCCACCTGCCGCAGTGATGATTCCGTTTACAATGCTTTTCTGTCCGGCAACCATAAATGGACTTTCGGTTACCTCAAAGACCACTCTTGGCTTGTTCTCAAGAGGCTTAATCTGAGACTGAATATCTGACAGCTCTGCCACCAACTGTTTTGCTTGTTGTTGTTTATCGACAACCCTGCCTATCTTGACGATTTGTTCCAAAATCTCATTCAGGGTATATGGATCGTATTGAATGACATCCGCATCGATTTGCTGCTTCATTTGATCCGAGAAAAAGCGGTTTGTGCTGATGATAAGCAGATCGGGCTCTAACCCTTTTAGCAACTCCACATTTGGCTTGATATGGGAACCTATCTTTAGTGCATCTGGAAAGTCGTGATTACTGCGTGTGACGCCCACAACTTTGTCTTGAGCACCCAGCTTAATCAGAATGTCTCCTGCAGCAGGAGCCAAAAGGACAATTCTTTCGTATGCGTAGCTAGTTGGGACAAAAATTAAAGCTAGAAGTATCAGTAGATACCGTAACATCATAAACCTCAGAAAGTAGTTGTGGTGTTACCGCATCACGCGGAACATCGTAGATTAGATTGCCTTGTTTAAAGAACAGGAAGCGATCAAAGTAGCGGTGAGCCAGATTGATATCGTGCACTGAAGTTATCACCGTCTGTGGTAGTCGATGCATGTGTTCAAATATCTCTAGCGTGTGCCTGATATCAAGGCTGGAGTTAGGCTCATCCATAAAGATGATAGGCGCTTCCTGATTCAGAACCCTGGCTATCATGACTCGGCGCTTCTCACCGCCTGACAAATCGGCATAGCTCTTATCTTTGTACTGGTCGATATCGAGCAGCTTTAACAGATCAAGCGTGATGTCGCGATCTTTCTGCTGAAAATCATTGCTTGTCAGGTGCACATACCTACCTAGTAATGCCACTTCCATAACACTAAAAGGGAAGGAGATATCAGAGAACTGAGCAAGTACTGAGAATAACCGGGCACGCTCGGCATGAGGGATCTTCTCTATCGCTCTGTTTTGATAGAACACCGATTTCTTGGGTACATCAATTAATCCAGTTGCTAGGTTGATCAGGGTACTTTTACCACAGCCGTTCTCACCCATTAGCGCGACTTTTTCCCCGTGCTTTATTTCCAGCTCCGGGACACTCAGTTTGAAGTCTCCGCGGGAAAAATTGAGATTTTTAATCGTAAGGTTAGCCATTCCAGAAGTGCTCCCTGCGACGTTTTAACAGGTAGAAGAAGAACAGGCCACCAAAGATGGCAGTCATGATACCTACTGGCAATTCGGCGCCTCCTGGAATAATTACACGTGATAACGTATCGGATGCCATCAACAAGAATGCACCAAACAGGCTTGAATAGAATATGTTGTGCTTCATATCGCTGCCAAACAGGCTACGTGAAATGTGTGGGACAATCAGGCCGACAAACCCGATGATGCCAGAAAAGCTAACCGCTACCGACACCAACAGGGTAGAGGCGATAAATACAATTGATCGTAGCCTGTGAACGTTGACGCCTAAGCTCTGCGCGGAATGTTCATCGAGCGCTAGGATATTCAGCTTCATTGCGTTTCGGTGCAGATAAGCGAAGACCAGTGCAAAAAGTACAATACAGATGATCAATCGTTCTGCATTCACCATAAATATTCCCCCCATCAGCCAGTAGACGATGGAGTTTAATGAGTCTTCAAAGTAGTACTTAGAGAAGCTGATAACAGCAGAGGAAACCACATTCATCACCACACCAGCAAGAATCATGGTGATCGGGTTGATTCGCCCTCCGGTCAGGGACATTCGATAAACCATGGCAAGTCCACTAATACCAGTGATAAAAGCGAAAACAGAGATGAGATGAACCGGCATACCTAATGAGATAGCAAGTACGGCCCCCAAAGCTGAAGACGAGGCGGCACCTGTAGTGAAACTATCTGCTAGTGGGTTTTTAAGCGTGAGCTGGTAGATGCTGCCACTAAGCCCAAGCATTGCACCGATAACCGCTGAAAACAGTACCCTAGGAACTCGCAACTCGGTAAGAATTTTGTACTCAATTGCCGACATGTCTAACGGGTTGATGAAGTTAGGTCCAATTAACATGGACAACAACATGGCGACTATGAAGATTCCAACTAGTCCCCACTTCATGCTTCAACCTTATAGACAATTCTTGTTGCGATAAAGACCAATACCACGTTTAGCACCAGTAATATTCCTAAAGACGAATAGTTAAACGGTGAATTTAGCAGGGATGAGCGGATCAAGTCTGCGCTGTAAGTCAAAGGCGACAGCTTTGCCAGCCACTGAATAAACAGCGGCATTTGATCGACAGGGAAGAATGTGCCTGAAAGGAACATCATTGGTGTAATAACAAATGAGTTCATTGTCGCCTGATCTCTGTGGTTCTTCATTTTCAGAGAGACAATCAAGCCAATGAGTGCAAAAGCGATCAGATGAAGGACCAAAGCGAGCAAAAACTGGATACCAAAATGCAGTGAAATTCCGCAAATCACACTGTAAACAGAGACGACTACAACTGGAATCATGCCCTTGGTTACACCGTAAGCGACTTCACCCAGCACGATCTGCCAGCGCTGATTGGGAGAGAGCAGATACTCTTCAAATATTTTTAAGTAGAAACGGCTGATGTTTATCTCGGTAGCGATATTGTAGCTGTGGTTCATGCTTGACATGGCAAGCAGGCCGGGCAGAAGGAAAGTCAGGTAGTCCAGCCCCTCGACACTGGTTCCCTTGCCGACACCGTAGCCAAAGGCCATTAAATAAAGAAACGGTGGCACGGCTGCTGCCAGAACCACTCGCACTAGCTTTTTTCGGAGAACAGTACACTCCCGGTAGTAGATACCTACAACACCATCAAGCATTTTTGACTAACCTCTTTCCTGTTAAATGAAGGAATACGTCTTCCAGTGTTGTCTCCCTGATGCTTACAGGGGCGTGTGTAATTTGAGATAGCCTTTTAAGTGCTTGCTCTCTGTCATCAAAAAATTCCTGGGTGAACTCCTCTGACTCAATATCCAACACACATTGACCGAGCTGTTGTTTCAGAGTGTCCGCGGTTCCCTCTGTTATGATTTTGCCGCTATCGATAAAAATAACTCTTTCCGATAGACGTTCTGCTTCCTCAATATAGTGGGTAGTCAGGAATATGGTGCACTTACGTTCCTGATTGATTTTATTCAGGAAAGACCACATCTTCCTGCGACTGTGGGGATCGAGCCCTACGGTAGGTTCATCCAGAAAGAGGATTTTAGGTTTGTGCATCAGGGCTCTGGCGATCACTAGCTTGCGCTTCATGCCGCCAGAGAGTTTTCCTGATGGTTTTTCTTTATGATCTTGCAGGCCAGCAAACTCCAGACTCTCTTCAATGGCTTGTTCGAGGTCTTTGCCTCGCATTTTGTACAAAAGCCCATGAACACGGAGGTTTTCGGCAGGGGTGAGTTCTCTGTCGATATTGTTGTGTTGAGGTACAACACCAATTAAACGTCTTAGTTCATGTCTGTCGGAACGGTTTTCCTGACTTTCATACAAAATTTTGCCCGAGTCTGGCTCTAGCAGGCCGGTGAGCATTTTTATCGTTGTGGTCTTTCCGGCACCGTTAGGGCCGAGAAAGGCACAAATTTCTCCTTTTTTAAGGGAAAAACTCATGTTATCAACCGCCCGGCTCTTACCAAAATTTCGGGTAAGAGACCGGACTTCGATAAACGCATCCTCATTCGAGACAGCAACTTGTATGGATACTGTGTCTGGTTTTGATGCTGTGTTATTTGGAACTGAGGTTGCGTTCACTTCATTACCTACTTAAGCGCCAGTTTTGCATCGTTTGCTGCGTCAACCAGATGCTGAAGATAGATCTTTTGGATAGCATCGTTGCTACCAAGGCCTTCTAGGACTGGTGTTACTTTGATGCCTTCATTAGAAAGCATCACTTTCCATGAATCTTCTTCATCACCAGCCATATCGTTAGTTGCGTGGTCTCCAGCAACGACCATCAGTGGTTTGGCAGTAACTTTTTTAACACCATCTTTTTTCATATCGGCCAGTATCTTATCGAAACCAGGATGCCCTTCTACAAGACCTACATATGTTTTCACTTCTGGGTAAGCTTCATTCATCATCTCGCCCAGTTCATAGTACAGGCCTGTCGAGAGGTGGTCATTACCGTGTCCCATGTAGACAAGAGCGGAATTGTTTTTCTTAGCCAGTTCAACGTCGCTTTTCAGCGCAACGGTTAGCTTTTCGAGGTCCTGACGATACTCGTAATCTTTACCCCATGTTCCCATTAAAGGGCGGCCAATAGTGATGGTATGGAAAGGCTTCCATTTCTGCTTGATGGTTTCTATAGAGCTAAGTGCATCGGTATACGCTTTAAGATCGATGAACTCTTCACCGTGGGTAAGAAGCGTCGTTTGAACGACGATGTTTTTATAACCTTCGTTCTGAAGGTCAGCCAGAGTACCCAGAATATTTTTTACATCGTAGAAGCTAGCCGGGATGTCAGGGTGGGCATCTTTGTACGCTTGATCAGAGTCTCTTTGATGCCAGATTTTGCGGATAATATTAGAAGTAAAAGCGAAACGAACAGGCGTGTTCGGATACGCCTGTTCTACTTCTTCCTGAATACCGATTAGAGAACCAACCGCGGTGTCATAAGTCGTGCCAAATGCGGCAAGAACAATAGCGGTTTTAGCTTCTTCTGGTTTAGCATCAGATGCCTGAGCAAAAGGCGCTGCAGCAATAGCGCCTAGTAAAAGAGAAGTTGAAATTTGTTTTAGCATTATAGTGTTCCGTAAGTTAGATCCAACATAGGCTTGTAAACTCTTACGGGATGAACATCGGGCATTAGCAAAGGTGTGCTTATGTACCACGAGTAACCCGCTCGTTAGGTGGAAGAAATCCACACACATTCAGGCAGGTCTCCTGGCTCTTGGGTCTACGCCTTACAAACTCCCTTCCCAGATTTCTCCAGTGGCTTATATTTGAAGACTCACCAATTACAGTTGCGGGCACAGCTCAAGAATTTAACTTGATTCCCTATTAAGCGAATGCATAAAGCATAGCACCTGAAGCGTTAATATAATGCATTAAACTTTATTTAATCAACCGTGATTAAAATCAAAAAATGGTTATTTAATAAAAATATTTCGCTGATGATAAATATATTACCATTGCAGATAAATTTATTACTTACTGCTTTATTGATAATGCCTCTCATTTTACGTGGTTAAAATTCACACTTCGCATAGTAATTATTTGTTATTAATCACAGTTCCCAAAATCCTAAATGACAATGAATTCTTAATGTTTGAATAGTCAAAAACTTGTGGTGTTGCTGTCTAACCTTATGTTTTGTGGAGGTTGGTTGGGTCGTGGTGCTGTGGGGTATGACAATATATTTGCATGGGGCGTAATTTATTACCATCGTTGTATGATTTAGTCAGCGAAATATTTTTATCCATCATTGATATATTGGTAACCCTGAATTGATCATTGTTTATAAGAAATAGACAAATAAATTAAATATATCGAGGGAGTGATGAGTAATATTGTAATGGCTGTTAATGCAGGCAGTTCAACAATTAAATTTCAACTTTTTGAAATGCCTAATGAACAGGTAATTGCAAAAGGGATAATAGATAAAATTGGTAAGCAGGACGCGGCATTCTCAGTTAAATACGGAGAGGGCCATGAGTTCACACAATATAAACCAATATTAGACTATGAATCAGCCATTGATGGCTTGCTAACATCGTTAACTGAACTAGGTATTGTTGCTGATCTTAAAGACATTACTGGGGTAGGGCATCGAGTCGCCCACGGCGGAGAGCGTTTTAGCCAGGCGACCGTTGTGACCGATGAAGTCCTAAAAGAGATTGAGAACCAAATTGAACTGGCACCGCTCCACAACCCGGCAAATGTAACCGGCATTAAAGCGATTAAACGAATCTTACCGGATGTCTGCAATGTTGCTGTGTTTGACACTGCGTTTCACCAGACAATGAAGCCAGAACATTTCTTGTATGCCATACCGTATGAGTTATACCAGCAGCATAAAATTCGTCGTTATGGCTTCCATGGTACCAGCCACGGATACGTAGCACAGTTGTGCACGCAGCAACTCAACAAACCACTGGAAGAGTTAAAAATCGTCAGTTGCCACCTTGGCAGTGGTGCGAGCATCTGTGCCATCGACGGCGGTGAATCGGTTAACACTTCTATGGGCTTTACTCCTTTAGCCGGAATCATGATGGGAACCCGATGTGGTGACATTGACCCTTCTATATCGGGTTATCTGCAAGGCAAGCTTGAGACCAGCTATGAAGAGGTTCAGGACATTTTCAACAAAGAGTCTGGTTTGTTAGGTATCTCTCAGCTTTCTAATGATTGCCGCGAAGTAGAACTGGCCGCGGAATCAGGCAATTTGAAGGCGCAACTGGCATTGGACATGTTTGTCGACAGAATCCGCCATTTTGTGGGTAGTTATATGGTTCAGATGGGTGGAATCGATGCACTTATTTTCACTGGTGGTATCGGCGAAAACTCAAGATTGATTCGAAGCAAGGTGACCGAAGGGCTCTCTGCATTTGGTATTGCAATTGATGCCGCTAAAAACAAATCGAATGACACCTGCATCCAGACTGAAGACGCGACGGTTGCGACTCTGGTGCTCAATACAAATGAAGAATTAATGATAGCCCGAGAGGTCTGTCAGAAGTTGTAAGCATTAAGAAGTAGACAATTTTTATTATTTAATTAATTGATTTAACGACAAAGTTAAAAGAGGAAAATTCAATGGATAGCATCATTATTTCTCCTGGAAAGTACATTCAGGGTAGTGGCTCAATCAAGAACATCGCAAACTACGCAAACAAGCGCTCACTGGTTATTGCCGATGATTTTGTAATGGGTCTGACAAAAGATGCAGTAACGACCAGCTATGCAGCACAAGGAGTTGAAGTTAACTTTGAACTGTTTAAAGGTGAATGTTCTAAGGTCGAAGTAGAAAGACTAAAAGGCAAGATCGCTGAGTATGGCAGTGAAATGATTGTTGGTGTCGGTGGCGGTAAAACACTGGATACAGCAAAAGCGGTTGCGTTCTACGCAGATCTTCCAGTCGTTATCGTTCCTACTATCGCATCAACAGATGCTCCTTGTAGTGCGCTATCTGTTCTTTACACCGAAGACGGTGTGTTCGATGAGTACCTACTGCTTCCAAGTAACCCGGATGTGGTTCTGATGGATACTGACATCATTTCTAAAGCACCAACACGTCTGCTTGTGGCTGGTATGGGTGATGCGCTTGCAACTTACTTCGAAGCACGTGCCGCGAAGGCCGCTCAGGCTGGCAACATGGCTGGTGGCCTGACGACCAACGCAGCACTTACTCTGGCTCGTCTGTGTTATGACACGCTGATCGATCAGGGCTACATTGCGAAAGCTGCTGCGGATGCAGGTGTATCAACTAAAACACTAGAAAACATTGTAGAAGCAAACACCTTCCTAAGTGGTGTTGGTTTTGAAAGTGGTGGCCTTGCAGCAGCTCACGCAATTCATAACGGTCTGACGCTTCTTGAAGAGTGTCACCACCTATACCATGGTGAAAAAGTAGCGTTTGGTACGATCACTCAGTTGGTTCTTGAGAACGCACCAGCAGAAGAGATCAAAGAAGTTATCGAGTTCTGCGTTAGCGTAGGTCTTCCAACTAACCTTGCGGAGATGGGCGTGAAGGAAATCGATAAAGAGAAGCTGTATGAAGTTGCTAAACTGGCGACAGCGGAAGGTGAAACCATCCATAACATGCCGTTTGAAGTGACCGCAGAAAGCGTTCTTGCGGCAATTCTTGCCGCTGACCGTCTAGGCTCAGACTTGTTCTAATTGCTAACTCATTGACAACAAATGCTAAAAAGGTTCAGTACAATCTGGGCCTTTTTTTTGCATAAAATTCTCCGATTTCATTTCGATTTAGTGCTAAGCGTCGTGTAGATGCTGGTGATAGCACATAGGGAGGATTGAGGATGAATAGCGCAGAAGCAAGAGAAGAATTTAAACGCGTGGTCGATGATTTAAAATCACGTGGAACTTACGCAGGGGAAGTTGAATACGGACCGGAAGGTGATTGGCTTGGTATGGTTTATGAGAAGAACTACAGCTATAGCGATTATCGAGAGCAGGTTCAGTATGCAAGGTTAGTTTACAACGGCAGGACATCGTTTAAGTGATTGCCCTGCGTCACTTTATGTAGCTATTGCCCCAAAAAATATGGCTGTTATTAATTAACCAGACTTTCTCTCAACTTATCTGATACAGCGAAAGCTTACGATAAAGCGTAGAGAGCGCAATACCTAGCCCATCTGCTGTGGCGTGCTTGTCCCCATTGTGATAGTCGAGCGCGGCTAATATATGTTGCCTTTCAACTGCCTCCATAGGCATTAGAGGGTTTGAGGTATGTTGCGTCTCTTTTACAGTAGTCAGCTCTGGCGGAAGGTCGTCAGTTTCAATCCACTCTCCCCGACATAGGGCAACCGCATATTCAATAGCATTAGTTAACTCTCGGACATTACCGGGCCATTGGTAATCCATGAGCTGTTTTATCGCGCAACGAGACAAACCAATAATGGGCCGATTCATATCGACGCTCAGTCGGTGGAGGAACAGATTCGCAATGGGAAGAATGTCTTCGCGTCTTTCTGAAAGGCGTGGCACTTTGAGTTCAATAACACGTAAACGGTAGAAAAGGTCTTGTCGAAAATGGCCTTTAGCGACCTCATCGTTCAGGTTGCGGTTTGTGGCAGCAATGATTCTTACATCCAGTTTTCGTGGAATGTTTTCACCAATGCGCTTGATCTCCTTTTCTTGAATCACCCGCAACAGTTTGACTTGCATACTAGCGCTGATTTCGCCTATTTCATCCAGAAAAATAGTGCCGCCATTCGCCTCTTCAAACAAACCCGCTCGGGCTCTGTCCGCTCCCGTAAATGCGCCTTTGGTGTGACCAAATAATTCAGCTTCTAGCAGGGTTTCGCTAAGTGCTCCACAGTTAACGGGAATAAATGGACCTTCTGAACGGTTGGAAGCTTGATGAACATAACGGCTGATATGTTCTTTACCTGTACCGCTGTCACCACTGACCAAAATAGTAGAGTTCACTTCCGCAGCCCTTTTTGCGATATCGATCAGTTTTATCATCTGAGGGCTACGGGCGATAAAACCCGGAATAGGATCGATTGGATTTTCAAGGATGGCTAACTCGTTTCTTTTGGCAGCTAATCGTTGTTCTAGCTCTTGAATCTGTTGTTCTTGCTCGGTCAGGGTTTGACTGATGCTATCCATTTCAAAATAGGGTAGGTGCTCATCCAGTCGATGATCCCAGAACTCTTTAAAACGTCCTTCCATTTCACAATGAGAATCACCTTTGGCAACGCACTTGGTTTCGATGAAGTACATTTCACGACCACGCTTAAAAGTCTCATAGCCCGTTGCAAAGCCAGTAAGTGTCCAGCAGCTTCCTTCGTTGGCTGGCCCCAGCAAATTTAAATGTTGCTCCGCCTCATAGGAGTTGTCCATCTCTGAACGGATAACCAGTTTCTCGCTTTGACCATCGATAATCTCATGATGGGTGGTATTCACAATGCCAAATACCCTGTGCAGGTGTTCTCCGGCTTGCCCGTCCTGTAACAATTCCGGGAAGTCGTCCTGAAGCATTTTTGCGGTGCGCCATCCATGAGCAAAGCCAAAGCGAGTGAGTACCTTACGAGCTTTGTCGTAACCGAAGGTATCCACCAGTTCTTTTCTTAGAAGACCCAACGCCAGTGCATCAAGAATCAGAACCCGCTGTTGCATAAAATGTATAGAGGCGTCCTGACTGGATTGACTAAGTAAACCGTCTAGTAATAGCTCTTCAACTTTCATAAAGCACCCGTGATTTCCTGTTTTCGGAAATGAAATTCCTATTATCGGAATTAGAGCTGCTCTCTCACCGTAGAACTGAGATTTTGTTCATAAAAAACCTTAATTTCAGTGTGGTATATCAATTGCAACTACCCCTTCAGAGTTACACGAATAGAGCTGTCAATCCCGATAAATAACGAATAAATCAGGGATAAATATCAGCATTTTTAAGTCCGGAAAAATAAGGAAAAGCAGTATGACTAAGTACCATTCGACGGTAGGTCGACGGGATTTTATGAAAATGTTGGGGATGGGAGCTGCTGGAGCTGCCACACTGGGTGGAACGACGAAGGCATTTGCGGATCTGGATGAGATGATGGATTCGCCTTACGCAGAACGTAACCTTCCGTGGTGGGTGAAAGAAGTCGACGAACCAACAATCGAGATCGACTGGGATAATATGGAGATATTCCCCGGTCCTCATAAAACACTGTTTAACCCTGCAAGCTGGCCGAACCCTGAAGACTGGGTGAAAATCCGCGACCAGAACATCATTAGTACCACCGAAAAAGTAAAAAACAACGAACCGGGTTATTCGCTTCGGGACCGTGCACTTGCGGATGCTAACTGCTGGGGTTGGGGAACCAATACAGCTATCGATCCTTCCTGGACTGGCCCTGATGTTATGGCAACGGACAAGTGGGAACACCCGACCATGTTCTATGAGCCAAAAGACTTTGGTGTGCCGCGTTATCAGGGGACACCGGAAGAGAACTCTAGAATGCTTAGGGTAGCAGGTCGTATTCTGGGTGCTGCTGATATGGGCTTCGTAAAACTGAACGATAGAACGAAAAAACTGCTGTATGGAAACATTCGCTTTGAGAATGTTGAACGCGGTTATGATGCCAAAGATGGTACTTTTGTTCTTCCTGATAAAGACCTCTGGGTTATCTGTGCGGTTATTCCACAGAGCTTATGGATGGCGCAGTACACCGATCGTATGAGTTGGGCTGCGGCGAACACGGCCGCTTACTCTCGCGCCAATATATATTCTAACCGTATCAATGTATTCCTTCGCGGTCTTGGCTATCAGTTCTACGGCGGTAACACAGGCTCTGTAGGCCGAAGCGTTCCTTTCGGCATTATGTCTGGTATGGGTGAATATGGCCGTGCAGGTATTCTGGTGAGCCCACAATGGGGTACAAACTTCCGTACAGTAATGTTAACTGTTACCGACCTTCCTTTGGCAGAAACCAAACCAATCGACGCGGGTATTCTTGAGTTCTGTAAGACCTGTAAGAAGTGTGCGGAGATGTGTCCATCCGGTGCAATTCCAACTTCGGATGAACCTTGGTGGGGTGGTGATAAACCATGGCAGGCGAAGGGTTATAAGGGTTGGTATCAGGATGCTCAGAAGTGTTACTCCTATATGTTAGGTGGCGATCCCGACTGTAGCCGTTGTCAGGCCGTTTGTCCGTTTACCAAGTTTGATGAAGCTGTAATGCACGACCTTGTGCGTATGTCTATCGCTAAAGCCCCAATGCTTAACGACACCATTCGTAAGCTGGATGATGTGTTCGGGTATGGTGAAGAACCGTCGTCGTCGAAATCTCCTTGGGATGTGGATCCTATGGATATTCCTCTGTTTGGTATGGATAGATCACGCTCATAAGGTAAGGAGATTATTATGCGTTATATCAGTTGGGACTGGTTTTACTATGTAATTGTTGGTTTCGTTTTAGGTGGAGGAGCCGCTTATCTTCATGCTTACCTTAGGGTTCAGGCTAATAAGTTTAAATGGTATGAAACGGCTCTGACGGTCATCATTTTTATTACCGTATTGTTTATGGCCCAAACCTTTATTGGTTCGCTTTACGAAGGTGAAGAGCGCGCAGCATGGCTGACACTTCTGTTTATGGGGATTCCTACTTTCGTTATGGCGTTTGGAGTTTTCCGTTCATACACCAGAAGATTAACGTCTGAAAGAGGCTAACTAGTTTAGCAACTATAGATTCTAATACGTTGTACATGTTATGAAACCTGAACAAATCATTGCACAACAAAGGCTTGAAGAGGATGGCGCCCCAATGGGGCGTCAAAACCAAATCAGGTCGAAAGTTGGCAAAAAGAAAAAAACAAAATCCCTTAGTAAGAAAACCAAAGAAAGGATGATTGCGGTTGCCTCGATTGTTCTGATTGTGATCGCCTGGTTGATTGGTGATTATCGTCAGAATATGGATATAGAGCCGTATCTCTATCAGACTTATCCGGTAACTCAGAACATAGAGAAAACGGAGAACGGAAATTTCGCCGCATATGCAGATGAGCAGCTATTGGGTTATATCTCAGTGGGACAGGGAAGTGCTTATGGTGGCCCAATTCAAATGGCTGTCGCTACTGACCTGGAGGGCAAGGTTATTGGCTTGTCCGTAGTACGCCACCTTGAAACCCAAAGTTTCTTTGACCGGGTTGAAAGGAGTGGGCTGATTGCTCGCTTAGAAGGCAAGAGCTACAAGGATGCATTTAGTCTTGGAAACGATGTAGATGGAGTGAGTGGAGCAACTTATACCTCCCGTGGTATCGCAGATGCCGTGCTCGCAGGTTCCAGGAAAATTGCGCAAAGTGAGCTCAACCTTTTTGTACCACCTCAAGAGCCGCCTAAACTTGTTTTTGGGGTACCTGAAATAACGCTAATTGCTCTGTTTGCACTTGGAACCATTGGCCGGAAGTACTCAACTAAACATACCATGAAGCTCCGCTGGATTAGTTTGTTAACCGGTATTGTGGTGCTCGGATTTATCTATACTAACCCGCTCACCATATCGTTAATCAACAAGATGCTACTGGGCTTCTGGCCTGACTGGCATACCCACCTCTACTGGTACATGCTGCTTGTCGGGATCATATTCTCCCTGACTGCATTTGATAAAAATGCCTATTGCGAATGGTTCTGCCCGTTTGGTGCAGCACAGGAGTGCATGGGGAAAATCGGGGGAGCAAAAGCACCTAAAATACGACGCTTTAATGCCCATCTGAAATGGCTTCAAAGAAGCGTTGCTCTTACGGCTGTTATCGTTGCTCTGGTTTTCAGAAATCCGGGGATCAGCAGCTACGAAGTGTTCGGTAGCTTGTTCGACCTGGAGGGAAGCATTCCGCAGTTTTGGCTAACGGGTACTGTGTTACTGCTGGCGCTGGTTATTCACAGGCCCTGGTGCCGCTTTCTCTGTCCGCTTCACCCCATCGAGGCGTTTATCAAACTGATTAATAACTGGGTAAAAGAATCATGGCAAAACGTACGTCACGCAAGAAAAAAGACAGCAAGTCAAAAGAGCCACTAATCGTTGCTTTTGTTGTGATTAGCTTTGGGCTGATTATGTATGAAGTGGG
Source organism: Vibrio iocasae (assembly GCF_042245395.1). Taxonomy (NCBI): domain Bacteria; kingdom Pseudomonadati; phylum Pseudomonadota; class Gammaproteobacteria; order Vibrionales; family Vibrionaceae; genus Vibrio; species Vibrio iocasae. The sequence goes on from NZ_CP145310.1 coordinate 764,744, forward strand.
TCTGAATGTGGCTAACGAACTTAACGCGGCTGAGCATATGAAGGTACTTATGGCTCAACGCTAGTGTTTGAGTTTTTGTAGGGATTATTTCGGTTGTCCGGAAAGGCTGATAGGGCATGCATTACTACACCCTATCAGTCTCTTTTTGGGCCTGTTGACCGCAATTACAGAATACTGGACAGGAACTTCTGTAGTCTTGGATGCTCTGGATTATCAAAGAAGTTTTCCGGGCTATCGTCCACCAATAGTTCACCATCTTCCATAAACAGAACTCTGTCGGCTACTTCTTTGGCAAAGCCCATTTCATGGGTAACTACAACCATTGTCATGCCTTCCTGAGCCAGTGATTTCATTACGTCCAGAACTTCCCCAACCATTTCAGGGTCAAGTGCCGAGGTTGGTTCATCGAACAGCATGATGTCTGGCTTCATCGCCAGGGATCGAGCGATGGCAACACGTTGCTGTTGTCCACCGGACAGCTGGCTTGGGAATACATCTTTCTTATCACCGAGTCCAACGCGGGCAAGCAGGGCTTCCGCTTCTGATTTAACGTCATCTTTCGCTCTGTTTGCCACTTTCAAAGGAGCCAGCATCACGTTATCGCGAACAGATAGGTGAGGAAACAGGTTAAACGACTGGAACACCATGCCGACGTTTTCACGCAGAACGTTAATATCCGTGTTCTTGTGGTACATATTGATACCGTCGATTACGATGTCGCCACTACTGATCTCTTCCAATTGGTTCAGTGTTCTTAGAAATGTTGATTTACCTGAGCCTGATGGCCCAATGATAACCACTACTTCACCACGTTTTACTGTTGCAGAAACACTCTTTAAAGCATGGCACTGATTAGGGTAAATCTTATCTATGTTGGTGGCGATGATCATATCGTCGCCTCTGAATTCTGGTCTAGTCACTGCTTGCTAACCTCTTCTCAATTTTCTGAACACCAAACGACAATGTTGAGGTAAGTACCAGATATAGCGCTGCTACAACAAACCAGACTTCAAATGATGCGAAGCTACCAGCGACGACTTCGCGTCCTGCTTTGGTTAAGTCGGTAATAGAAATAACTGATACCAGAGAAGAGTCTTTGATGAGGTTGATTAGCTGACCAGCCATTGGTGGCAATGTACGTTTAAATGCCTGTGGCAAGATAACGTAGATCATCGCTTTCGGGTAAGTCATACCCAGAGATCGAGCAGCCTCCATCTGGCCCGGTGGAATAGACTGGATACCAGAACGAATAATTTCAGCAATGTAAGCTCCAGTGAAAATCGAAAGGGCGGTGATACCAGCTGTATAACGGTCCAGATCGAAGACAGTACCCAAGAAGAAATAGACGATAAAAATCTGCACCAGTAGTGGTGTTCCACGTATGATTTCCACGTAAATCAATGCGAGATTTTTACTCATTGGATTGGATGAAATCCGCATTAATGCAGCTACAAGTCCAATGATAATGGCAAAGAATAGCGAAATAACCGAAAGCTTCAGGGTCATGATTAATCCCTGAATAAGTACACCTGCACTCTGCTGTTCGGTGCTGGATAACAAATCACCTTCAAATAGCAAATCGCCTTCGGCAACATGGACTTGACCCGTTGATTCGATTAGTTGTGCAGGGTCACCATTGTCAAACTCCACAACCAATTGTCCCTCAGCATTTAAGGCGACCATTCCGTCACCAGACGCAAAGGCTTCGATTGGCGAGTTATCAATAATATAGGGAAGAATCCTGCCCCACTGCCATGTGTAGTTGATTTTCTGAGAGGCGGTATAAATACCATAACCGATCAGAAACAGTGCTAAACAGAACAGTAGATGCCAAATCCACGAATTCGATTTCTTTTGCATAAAAACACCAAAAAAGGAGGTCAGGGAAGTTCCCCGACCTAAGATAAAGATTTATTTGAATTATTTAATTTGTTTTAACCAGGCGTCGCTTTTGAACCACTTGTTATAGATGCGGTCGTATGTGCCATCACCTTTAATCTGACGCAGGAAGTTGTTCAGGAAGTTCACCATATCTGGATCGCCTTGCTTAACAGCCCAACCTAGTGGCTCATAAGTAAACGGTTCCAGGATCACAGCAGTCTTATCTGAGTTTTGAGAAGTGAAGATAGAGACAAACGGCATGTCATAAACCATCGCGTCTGCTTTGCCGTTAATGACTTCCATCGCCGCATCGGTTTCTGTTTCAAATGCGTTGTATTGCGCTTTTTTCAGCATACGCTTAGTTACCTGCTCACCTGTTGTGCCCAGCTTACTTGTCACTGTGTACTTAGGATCATTCAGGTCTTTATAGCTCTTGATCTTACCTTCATGTTTTGGATTCAGGATTAGGGACTGACCTACGATGATATATGGGTCTGCAAAGTTCACTTTCATGTTGCGCTGAGCGTTGATTGTCATACCTGCCATGATCAGGTCACATTTGCCTGTGATAAGCGCAGGAATAATACCGTCCCATGCAGTGTTTACAGGTACGTACTTAACGCCCATCTGCTTAGCCATTACCTTACCAAGATCGATATCAAAACCGATGTAGTTACCATTTTTCGCTTTCATTTCGAATGGCATATAACCTACATCGAAACAAGCTCTTAGCTCACCAGACTCAGCGATACCGTCAAGAACTTCACCAGCAGAAACATTTGCTGAAAGTAGAGCAGCTGCGCCCACTGCTAATAATTTTGTTGTCATTTTTTTCATTTATTCACACATCCGTATTGTTGTTTAACCTGTCTTAATGAATTGTAATTCACTTATGTCGCATGATTATGCCATAATAATTGCGTTTGGCTACATTTATATTCTAGTCAGTAAGTAGGTTGAACAAATTTTGTGCGCCGTGAACACCATTAATTGGAATAAGTTAACGAATTGTTAACAATGTTCGAGGGTGATTTGTAGTCCCAAATACCGTTAAACTAAGCAAAAATAAAAAAACAAAAAATGAGAAATTCAGATGGAAAATAATAAGGTCACAATTCTTGATGGCGGCATGGGAAGAGAGCTGGAAAAACGAGGAGCACCTTTTCAACAACCAGAGTGGTCTGCATTGGCTATGATGCAGACTCCGGAAAAGGTTTGTGATGTCCACCGGGCATTTATACAAAGTGGTGCACAAGTCGTTACAACCAACAGCTATGCGTTGGTTCCATTTCATATTGGAGAGGAACGTTTTAAGAATAGTGCGCTAGAGCTTGCGGCTCGCGCTGGAGAAATGGCAAAGAAAGCTTCGGATGCTGAAGGTGGAAAGGCTTTGGTTGCAGCATCGATTCCACCTCTGTTTGGCTCATATCGTGCCGATCTTTATCAGCCGGATAGAGTGGTTGAGGTAGTTACTCCACTTATAAAAGGGCAAGCACCCTATGCAGATGTATGGATTGCTGAAACACAGTGTCTTATTGAGGAAACTCTTGCTGTTTATGAACAGGTTCGGAAACTCGATAGTTCGGATAAGCCGTTTTGGGTGGCTTTCACCGTTGAAGACAGCACGGACACTAAGGAGCCGCAATTGCGTTCCGGTGAAACCGTAAAGCATGCCGTTGAGGAAATGGCAAAGCTTGATGTGGCTGCGATTCTATTCAACTGTAGCCAGCCAGAGGTAATGGAGCAGGCGTTGGTTGTTGCTCGTCAGGTACTGGAAGCAAACCAGAAATCGGATGTTGAGCTTGGCGTGTATGCGAATGCTTTCCCACCAACAACACAAGATGAAGCAGCGAATGATGGTTTGAGTGAAATGCGCGAAGATCTAAACTTAGCTACATACACAGATATGGCAGTTAAATGGTCTGAATGTGGTGCAACGATTATTGGTGGCTGTTGTGGGATAGGGCCTGAATATATAGCTGCGTTGAGTGAACGTTTCAGTAAGTAGTTGTTGGGACTAATGAAAGTGAAACAGGCACATACTGTTATAAGTATGTGCCTGTTTTTGTTTATACGCGATTTACTAGTAGATTGAAGTCAGTTCACCTAACTTTCTATCCAAGTGCAGGCAGTACTTCGGCAGTAATTAGAAGCTGAGCTGAGATAATCACTATTCCAAAACCAGCGACAAGGACCAGCCCGGCCCGGCCACCTTTCACTTCATATGAACCACTATATGTTTCATCTGCTCTTGCCTTTTTCACCATTGCAACCGGGAGGAAAATGGCGAGTATCACAAGTGCAATCGCCGCATAACCAAGTGCCATAATAAATCCTTGCGGGTAGAAAAGAGCGAAACACATTGGCGGCACAAAGGTTACAAGTGCAGAGATAACTCGGTTTTGGTTTTGTCCTTGTTTACGCAGCGTATCTCCCAGGTACTCAAACAGGCCAAGGCTAACACCGAGAAAGGATGTAAGTAGTGCCAGATCAGCAAAGATACCAATAATCTGACCAAGCTTCCCAAAGTGAATCTTATCGGAAAGAGCGTTAATTAAACTTGTTAGTCCGCTATTGCTGTATAGCTCTTGTTGGCTAATCACTCCAAGGGTAACGATTTGCCAGAATAAGTAGATAAGCAAAGGAATCGCAGATCCAATCACAATCGATTTTTTAAGAGCGCGAGTGTCACCTTCTAGGTAGTTTACGATGGCCGGGATACTGCCGTGAAATCCAAATGAGGTAAAGATAACAGGGACAGCGGCAACGATAAGACCCTTCTCCAAAGGCATATTCAGTAGGTAAGTGCCTGTTACATTAGGTGCCAGGAAGAACAACACAGCAACCATGGCTGCAAGCTTAGTCGCGAATAAGATTCTATTTACGCGATCGACAGTGCCAGTCCCAATGGTCACGATCAACGCAACTATTAGAGTAAAGATAACGGTTGAGGTTTGGTTCGTTAATGACATACCAAAAAACTGCTCTAAGCGCTGACCAAACTGAGCACCTCCGCCCGCGATATAAGCTGCACATAGCGCGTAAAAAAGAAATAACATCGAGATGCTAGCAACCCACTTCCCTTTGTCGCCGAGAAACTGTTTGGCAAGAGTGTGAAGCGTTGCATTTGCAGGCGCATGTTGGTGAAGTTCCAGCATAAGCAAGGCGGTATAGGTCATCAGTGCCCACAGAACAAACATGATACTAAGGGATGTGAAAAAACCGATACCTGCAGAGGCGAGGGGAAGCGCGAGCATGCCAGCGCCGATAGTAGTACCTGCTATGATAAGCGTACTTCCCAGAACTTTTGAGTTGTTCATTGTAATTAATTCTTTACATTGTCTGCTAGAGTGATGTGCGAACAATATATGATCATTACTTAGGTGGCAATATGCTGTGTAAAATATTGTTGTCAGGTCATGTAATAAAATATTTACGTCTCGTGCTGTTTTTCTAAAGGCTCTTGCCACAGCGCTGGAAGGTAACATTCCAAAAATCAACGTGGTCAAGCACTGCTTTTCGAAACTCTTTGTGAGCATTGCTGTAAGTCGTGTCCAAGGGAGGGCCATATGGAGCAACAAGCTCATCAATATAAGGGCCCAGTTCCGAATAGATTTGGTCGAGCTTACTTAAATAAGGCTGTATTTCTCCAACGAAAAACAAGTTGAATACATTGGTAGTGTATTCCAGCCTTTTCCTACTATGATGCTTTACACAAACAATTCGACGAGAGTTTTTCCAAAGCATGTCTGTGGTGCTATTGAGCCAAAGCGAACTTCTTTTTAACGAGTAGAGTAACGGGCCGATAATTCGGGTCTTATCGATATTTTGTTGATGAGGAACAACTGGTAAAAGGTTTTGAAAGTCCGAATAATTTCCTCCTAACGACAACGCTTTTAAACCGGGTTCCAGACTGGCGACAAGATTGTAATCTTCATCGGTTAACCAACGAGTTTTAGACAATTGCTTACGTACTTCATCAGATTGTGTAATAAGGTTGTGCCAATGATGAGGAAGGTGTTCGGTTTTAACTGTTTTTAATTCGACTAATGTATTGCGTTCTTTTTCAGAGAGTTCAGTCGAGTTCATGCACATATCCAATGTCTTTAACAACGTGACCTGATAATCAAAATTGGCGAACTGATCCTGCACCTTGCCTAAGCTCGAGTTTTTCTCTGCAATCACATTGAACAAACCACATTGTCGGAAACCATAACTTTCAAGTAAGCCCATTGAAACGCGCGGCATTTCTTTACGCAAACTTCGCTTATCAGCAATTTTTAAAGTGATCTTTTTAGGGGTAGCAACAGTATCTACTTCTAGGACGTTACTTAGTCTGGATAGGTAATTTTCAAACATATCGTCTTGTTCTGCATCTGGTATGCATCCAGTTAATGCAAGAGTAAGTAATATGCTTGTAGTCACAGTTTTCGACAGCATAGTCATCTGCCTTGGCTAAATTATAACTATAGTACGTTTCCTTCGAACATTTAGATCACCGCCCTTGAGTTGCCTACATATTTCTAGGAGAGAAAATGAGAAGTGTAATTTTGATGCTAACGGTTTTTGTTTTGACAGGTTGTCTCGGTATGCCTGAAAACCTAAAGCCAGTTAATGAGTTTGATGCCAGGCAGTATATGGGCAAATGGTATGAGGTAGCTCGTTTAGACCACAGTTTTGAGCGAGGGCTTAGTAAAGTCACCGCTGAGTACTCTCTTAAAGAAGATGGAGGGATATCTGTTATTAATAAAGGTTATTCTGTGGAAGAGGAGAGTTGGGATCAAGCGGAAGGCAGAGCTTATTTTGTTCGGTCTGAAAGCGAGGGTTACCTGAAAGTGTCTTTCTTCGGTCCTTTTTATGGTTCCTACGTGGTCTTTGAACTCGGTGACAACTACGAATACGCCTTTGTTTCCGGTCCAGATAATGATTACCTCTGGTTGCTGTCAAGGTCTCCTGACGTCGACGAAAGTGTGAAGAATCGATTTTTAAACCTATCTAATGAACTGGGTTTTAAAACTGAGAACATTATTTGGGTTGACCATTAATAAGTGTGACTCAAGTAAAGCCCTAGTTAATCATGTTTCATATTAATATCCATGTCTGATATCTTTACCATATGCTATTTTGATATTCAGCGTGTAATGAAGCAGTTAATAGTTGCCATATTGTCGTTGTTGATGTTGTCCGTTCAGTTTGCTCGTGCGGAAGATACTCATACCCGCGAGTTATTAATTGTACGAGGTGATGGCGACTGGCCCCCACTAGAGATGGGTGTAGATGGCGTGAATGAAGGTTTGCATTTTGATTTGGTTCGAGATGTAGCAAAACGTCTAAACATCAAAATTCGTTTCAAAAGTTTCCCTTGGAAACGTGCAATTGAAATGGTGCGTTCTGGAAAAGCAGACGCCATTACTTACATGTCTTATACGCAAGAGCGAACAATATTCGGCATATTTTTGGAAGATAATATTCTCTCGCACTCCGATATTGCACTTTTCACACTCAAAGAAAACGCCGACAAAATTAAATTTACCGGAAATCTGAGAGAACTAGAAAACTACTCGATAGGTACTCTCAAAGGGTACGCCTACGAAGATGAGTTCGATGCTGCAGATTATCTTGAAAAGGATAATTTGTCTGCCCATGAAAAGCAGCTGGTGCTAAAAATCGTAAAGGGGAGATTGCCTATAGCAATAGGCAACGTAAGCGATATCAAGTATTTCGCTAAAGAACTGGGTGTCGGTGATCAGATCGCGTTCCTTGAGCCCCATATTATTGATAAACAAGCAAACTACATTGTTTTTTCTAAGTTGAGAGATGACGGAATTGCTCGCCTATTTGCTGATGAAATGAAGAAATACAAGCAAACTCAGTCTTATCAAGATTTGCTTCAAAAATATGGTCTAAACGACTAGTTTCTCCATAACGAAGTTTGTAAATATCTCACCTCTAACTTTTATCTGTTGCTCTTCTATTACGTTAAAACCAAAGTGTTCGAAAAAGGGCCGGGCAGTAATACTTACCTGAGCATAGTAGCGTTTAATTTGATTGGACTTTCCTCTATCCAGAATTTTATTCATGAGCGCTTTTCCAACCCCTACGCCCTGAAATTCATGATGGCAAAAGAAGTGATCAATCAAACCGTCTGATTGGAGATCTGCATAACCTACAATCTGACCATGATATTCAGCGACAAAAGGTGATAGCGTCTCTAGTTTATTCGCCCATGCATTCATATCGAACGATTCGGGTGCCCATGCTTTTACTTGTGCGAGAGAGTAGTGACGTATATTAATATTGCGCACGGTATGGAAATATATATTCCACAACGCAGTTGAGTCTGACTTTTGATAATCTCTGATTGTAATCATGATGTTGAATTCGTTTAACCTCTGGATAGTTCGATAGAAGCGTGATTAAATCGTGCTCGTAATCAAAGTTATACCGGAAAAATAATAATATTCAAAAAGGAACAATAATTGTGGCTAGCGCAGTATTGGAGAAAATCACCAGAAATAAAGCTGTTTGGGTATCAGTAATCCTGTTGGCTTTACCACCCCTGTTTTGGGCTGGAAACTTCATTGTTGGTCGTTCTGTTCGGGGTGAAATTCCCCCAGTCTCCCTTTCATTTTATCGATGGTTGATTGCCGCAATCATTTTGCTTCCGTTTACTTACCAGAAAATCAAGAAAGATTGGCAATTATATCTGCAGTCGAAATATCTTGTTTTCATTTCAGCCATCTCTGGAGTGAGTGCGTTTAATACCCTTGTTTATCTCGGGCTGCAGTCGACCAGCGCAAATAATGGAATGATTCTTAACGCTTTTATTCCTCTGCTTATTAGTGTCATAGGGACGGTTTTGTTTGGTTTGCGTTTAACAACTAAGCAGTGGGTTGGGGTAGCGATATCGTTAACTGGCGTAATAACAGTGATTACTCAAGGCGAACCACTTTCGTTGCTTTCCTTTACGTTTAACCCGGGTGATTTGACTGTGATCGCTGCAATGTTCTGTTGGGCTATCTATACGCTGGTTTTAAAGCGTCTACCAGCCGAAATAGATCGGGTTGGGTTGATTGCTGTTCAGGTTCTTATTGGTCTTTTTGCGTTATTGCCGTTTTATATTATGGAAACTGCGTCAGGTATTGCTACTCAATGGAATCAGCACGTTATCTTCAGCCTGGTTTATGTCGGACTGGTACCTTCCGTGCTCGCGTATCTGATTTACTCTGCCTGTGTGGAAAGATTAGGCCCAACTAAAGCGGGGCTCTCAACCAACTTATTGCCAGTATTTGGCATACTGCTTTCAGCGTTGTTTCTTGGAGAGAGCCTCTATATGTATCAATTTGTGGGTATGTTCATGATCTTTATAGGTATCAGCTTGAGCTAACTTAAGACCATTTACGTTTTTTGTTTTTCTCTTCCTTGTCGAGAAACGCTTTTTCCAAATTGATATCGTATCGGTTAGCAATAGAGCACAGATAGATAAAGACATCAGCGAGCTCACCACTGAGCTCGCCAACTTTTGAGTTTTGATCAATCGCGATGCCTTCTGCTTTTCGAACCGCTTTAAATAACTCACCGACTTCTTCACCAAGCAATAAGCATTTCTCTTTGGCGTTTTGCTTAGAGAAACCTCTTTCTACCTCCAACTCAGCTACGTATTGTTGAAAGTCGGTTAGTGTGGGTTTTTTCTTTAACTCAGGCACAAGTTATCCTTTTAGAATTATTTAGTTAGCCAAACTCAAAGTCATAAAGCGGCTGTTTGGGTCGGGTTTATAATCAGCGAATGGGTCACAGTAACTAAAACCAAACTTTTCGTATAAAGCTCGCGCGGGTTTAAAGTAATCTTCAGCACCCGTTTCCAGGCTGATGCGCTGGTAACCTCTTGAGGTAGACTCTTCAAGGATGTGTTGCAGCAATTTACTACCGACACCAGATTTACGAGCGATGGTTGTTGTTCGCATTGATTTGATTTCAGCAAGCTCCTGAGAGTGTTGTTTTATGGCAACACAACCCATCAGTTTTTCATCAAGCCATGCGCTAAAGAATGTAATTTCCGGAGATTTGAGTTCGTCGATGTCCAGAGCATGCACACTTTCCGGTGGTGATGTCGCGTACATGTCGGCAAGGTGCTCTTCCAGGAGTGCCAATACTTCTCCGCCAGAAAGATCATCTATTTTGATTTCCATATCTATGTTTTCTCCTCTTGTCGTTGTTATGGCAAACATAATGCCTTGTATTTTCTTTCGACACCAGAGGATAAATAATAAGCTATTTTTCTTGGTCGAGTCCTTTTAACAGGGCATTCGCTTTGGTTTTTGCGGAATCCTGATAGACGTCAAACGCATCTTCTTTATTTCTACCGCTTAGATACAAATAGCCGTGGATAATCAGCATAAAGAAGGAAATGACAACGACAAGTAGAGGCGCCAGACCGAACGACTCTATATTAAGCGAGTACAGACCAGCGAGCAAAAACAGCCCCGATATAATGGCAATGGTTTTGCTTCTTGTTGATTTATTCATTAGTAACCTACTGATTTGTTTGATGTACAGAGGTTACTGAGAATGACTTGCGCATAAATTGAGCTGGGTAACAAAATCTAGATGCACTTAACTTGAGGACCCAATATAGCCGCTCAAGGCATTAAGATATATATCAAAACTGAGCGCCCCAACTCGTAGCTTCGAAAAATTAGAAGTATTAATTCTAAATAATCGTTTTTTACGAACCTTAGATAAATAATAAAGTTGAGTTTATTGCTTTTAAAAAACTGTGTTGAATAAGTTTATTGTTTTATCTCTCCCCCGCCAGACAAAAGATCTTGGTGTTACTTAGGTACCAAAAAAGATGACAGAATTTGCGACATGTTACTCTGTTTTTAAAACAAATTTAGGGTACGCACTTAAGCTAAAGAAACTACCTAATGGATCTTATGTTAGCCGGGATGGTATGACATTAATGTCGATTTCCGCTTTTAATCAAAACTTTAAACATGACTTACCTGTATCTGAAACGAGTATGGCATTAGTAACATCTGATGTCGTTAGTGTTCGAGTACCTGCACACGTTGATGATGAAGGATATAAAAAGGAACGAGCGTTCCCTCTAGAAGAAATTGAATCCTATCTGAGTGTGAAAGCAGCGAGTTAACTTCATTTCACTATTCCCAACCCAAATAAGATCTTAAAGGCTCAATTCCTTTTCCTTCTATAGCGGAGGTCGTAAATATCTCGCTAACACCTGCTGCATTGAGAAACTCACAAGCTCTTTCAGGGTTGTTTTCATTTTTATCAGACTTGGTAATGACACCAATAACTGGCCGGTTGAACACCTGGGCGAAAAGGGGAGCAAAGATGCTGTTATCGGTTTCGGCACTTTGGACTAGTGCGACTACATCTGAGTCGTAGGAGGTATTGATAAGCGCACTGTAGAGGCGAGGGTTTTCCAGATACTCTCCCGGTGTATCAATCGCTGAAAAACAGAAATCCAACGACTGGGTTTTTTGGTATTGAATAGGCTGGTGGGTAAGAGATTGTATAAGCGTTGTCTTACCACATTCGCTTTGCCCCACCAGCATGACACGTTTTTTACTCATTGATAACCGTATCGCTCTAGGTTCTGGTTAGCTGGCAGGAGCTGAACTTCATCATATCCCCCAACGTATAGATAACCTGCTGCAGAGCGTACTCCACAGCAGATACATCACCAGTGATGACCACAGAACCGGTAAAGCGATCCACAAAGCCAAGTTCAACCGCACCTGATTTGGTCGCGATGTCGCCAGCAATGATAGACGCTTCGCTTGGGGTGATGGTCATGATCCCAATCGCATTACCGGAATTGCCATTTTCAGTCGTCAATCCAAGCTTTTTAAACAGGTTTTTGTTTGGGTTGGCAATCAGGTGCACCAGGGTAATCTGTTTACCCGGTACGTATTCCTGAATCACTCTTTCCTTGTCATCACTATGCATGTCAAACCTCGGATTACATTAACTGTTGCCAAAGTGCAGCATCTGGTTTTGCAATCACGCTGTTTTGAACCAGCAAGCCTTTCTCTCCGGCATCTTGAGAGGCGTTAGTTACCGCTGCTTTCACATCGGCAATATCACCGTTCAGCACCATGTAACATTTACCACCAATGCCGAATGCCATATGAATGCGAACCAATTGAACGTTAGCGGACTTAACAGCGCGGTCTGCGGCAGTAATACAAGCGCCAACACTGTAAGTTTCTACCACACCGATGGATTGTTTCTTCGGCACTTCGTTAACACCGCTGAGCGCTGGAAGAATCGATGCGTGAACATTTGGGATAACAAAGTGATCCACTGTCATATGTTCACCGGCTTTTCTGCCATTCTCGACCGCTTGTTTAACAGCGCCGATTTCTCCGCCAATCATCACAATGTATTTGCCGGGACAAATCGTTTTTGTCACAAGCAGACTGACATTGGCACTTTTAAGCATGACATCGCTTACCTCGATGCCGCGGGCAATACTGGATAGCTCTACCAGACCAATTGCGTGATACATAATTTACTCCCTGATAATTGTGATAGCGGAATCGCTGATATTGCTGATAGTGCCATTGATACTGGCGTGAATTGAGACACCCAAGGCGTCTTCATCTGGTTGGGCGATACACTGGCCTAGAACGACTTTGTCACCTACAGAGACAACCGGTTTTGAAGGTGCGCCGATATGTTGCTGTACTGGGACAACGATTTGTTCTGGATGCCAATCTAGCGGCTCTAAAGGCGCTGACTTTGCATACGACTCGATATTCAGCTTAGAGACAAGACGTTTAACCGGAACCATCCGATATTGTGCCATTGGGTCTGCAGGTCTTAGTTCGCCTTCGTATCTCGCTCCTTGTTCACGCAATTTCTTTTTCAGAATCTTGTTTACGCGCATTGGGGAGATATCAACCGGGCAGGCGTAGGCTTCACATACGCCACACTCAGAACAGGTCAGGGCGGACATCAGTACAGAAGGCTTAGCCACATTCTCATAGCTGATTGCTTTTACAAGCTCACTTGGTGGCAGTTCATGACCAATAAGGTGGCGAGGACAAAGCTCAGTACAGAGACGGCACTGTTCACATACGGTTTTCGCCATATTAATTACGCTCTGGTCAGACTGCTTTTGTCTTCTTACCAGAATATGATCATCCGGGAATACCAACAGGCCGCCAGTCGTTTTGGTAACCGGAGTAGAAAGATCTTCTACTAACTTACCCATCATCGGGCCACCCGAGATGAAAGCCGGATTTGGAACAGTAGCGCCACCGGCTAAATCTAGTGCTTCCTGCAAGGAAATACCGATAGGCACAGTAAGCGTTACTGGCTTAGCTACAGCCCCGTTAATGGTCAGCGTACGATGAGTAACCGGTGCTTCACTTTCAAGCGCATCGGCAACCTGAATCAGAGTCTGAACGTTGTTAACCATCACGCCAACCGATGCTGGAAGTGCGCCAGCGGCGACTCTGCGTCCTGTCGCCATCCAGATCGTAATCACTTCATCACCAGCCGGGTAAACGTCCGGAAGAATATGAATTCGAACATTTTCAGGAAGAAGGGGAGTCAATGCATCTATGGCTGGTTGATATTTCTGCTTCAAAGCAATCACGCCTTCTTTGGCGTTGGTCATTAACATGCCGTATAGCAAGCCGCGAATAAGTTTATCCGGAGTTTGTGCCATTAGCTGTTGGTCAACTTTAAGCATAGGTTCGCACTCAGCAGCGTTAACCAGATAGATTTCCGCCTCTGCCTGCATTTTTACGTAAGTTGGAAAACCCGCGCCGCCTGCTCCCACGATGCCTGCATCACGGATTTTCCTGATTAGTTCCGGCTTGTCGAACTGGCTAAATGTCTGCTGTGTCAGTTCTACATTTCGGTCAGCCGTTTCTAAGAATGGAGTCATAGTACTGCCTCGAATAATTTCCGGATTTCATTCTCTGAAGCCCGGTATGGATTAGTTTCAAAAGTCTTATCTGCCTGCGCTGCTTCAACCATGTCAGGCAGTTTTTCCCTCAATTGACGGTGAGCAATACCGTTGGCTCTTAATGAACTTTTAATGTGAATTTCTTTTTGAAGCTGTCGAATCTGATAGATAAGCTGATTTACTGCTGCGTTCTCGTTGATGCCTTTAGGACACAGTTGACAGAACTTGGCCAAACGGGCATATCGCTTGCGAGCCCGTATATCTTTGGCATTCAGACGAATAGAGTGGGGAAGCAACATCGCATTAGCGAGGCCATGTGCCATATGATATTGCGCGCCCAACTGGTGAGCCGCAGCATGATTAACCCCAAGGCCAGCCTGAGTAAATGCCATACCTGCCATCGCAGATGCGTTATGCATCTTTTCACGTGTTGATAAACAAGAACCATTTCGGAATGCAATAGGCAGATATTTAAATACGATGTACACCGCCTTTTCAGCTAGTGCATCGGTGAAGTCATCCGCATCGACTGACACGTAAGCCTCTATAGCGTGAGTCAGTACATCCATTCCGGTATTTGCGGTGATGTTTTCTGGCAGACTCACTGTCAGCTCAGGATCGAGAATGGCAACATCAGGGAAAATACTCGGATGGAAAATCGGATACTTTTTACCTTGTTGGTTATCACTTATCACTGTAGCTGATGACACTTCTGAGCCAGTACCGCTAGTTGTCGGGATAGCGATACAGCGTTCCAGATTGATGTTCTGGTTCTGAGAGGCAAAAAAGTTCATCGCTTTTGCAGCATCGATAGCAGAGCCACCCCCAAATCCGATAATGATTTGCGGTTTAATCTGCTGAAGTTGTTCGATGCCTTTTACGACAGTTTCAATATCTGGGTCCGGAGAGATCTCGGAAAAAAGATAGACCTCATTTTTCGTCTTAAGCTGACTTTCCAGGCGAGCAAAAAGGGGACTGCTCGCCAGAAAACCATCACAAACAATCCAGATTTTCTTATCACTGAACTTGTCCAGATAGCTTAAGCTGCCAATGCCGCTGTAAACTTTAGTTTTGACTGAAAAATGGGCCATATCTTAATCCTTGTCCAGAGATTAACGGATAGAGAATCCGTTATGCAGAACGCAACGTCTTGTACGAGCAAACGAGCGAGCTGACGTGGTTCCTTCACCTGTTGGTGTCGCGATAGTAAAGGTGTTAAAGCTCTCTGCACCTACACCGATACCGCCGTAAGAAGGGCCGTTTTTAACGAAGATCGACGTCTGCATTAACTGCGCAACCTTGTTCAGACGCGAAACGTTCTGAGAGTGCATAATCGCTGTGTGATGCAGGTTGTTTTCGATTTTCAGAGAAAGCGCCAGGCCCTCTTCGAAGTCTTTTACACGAACAATAGGAAGTACTGGCATTAACTGCTCTTCAATAACAAATAAGTCATCCTGAGCGGCTTCGAAAATAATCAGTTTTGGTTCGTTTTCCGGAACATGTAAACCAGCAGCTTCAAGAATAGTGGCAGGGCTGCGACCAACCATATTCTTATTAACAGCGCTGCCGTTGAAACAAGCACTGCGAAGCTTTTCAATGTCAGCCGGGTCAGTCAGCAGATGAGCACCAAACACTTTCATCTGTTCGATCAGACGTACCGCTACACTGTCGATAACCACAACCGATTTTTCTGCGATACAAGGGACGTTGTAGTCCAGAGATGCACCGGCAACAATGCTTTGAGCTGCAGTTGTGATTTCCGCTGTTTCGTCAACAAGACAAGGAGGGTTACCTGCACCCGCACCGATCACTTTTTTACCGGTTTTCATTGCTGCATCTACAATACCCGGGCCACCAGTTACTGCCAGAAGTGCAATACCCGGATGAACCATCATTGCCTGAGTCGATTCAAACGTAGGCTTAGCTACAGTCACGATAAGGTTTCGGATACCACTCGCTTTAAATGCAATCTCTTCCAGTTTCTCGATTAACCACAGTGAGACCAGTTTTGCGCCTGGATGTGGACAGAAGTAAACCGTGTTACCTGCTGCCAACATAGATATTGTGTTGTTGATGATGGTTTCTGTCGGGTTAGTACTTGGAGAGATAGAACCAATCACACCAAAAGGTGAGTACTCAAACAGAACCATACCGTCATCACCAGTCAGCGCTTCTGTCGTTAAATCTTCAACACCTGGGGTGTTTTCAAGGGCTGCCTGATTTTTCAGGATCTTGTCGTGCGTGTTACCCATCCCAGTTTCCGCTGCTGCGTCGGCAGACAGTTTAGGAATCAAAGGAGCCACTTCCTTACGGATAGCAGAAATAATTGCCATACGTGTCTTTAGAGGACTCTGGAAATAACGCTGATACGCTTTTTGCGCCGCTTCTACTGCACTGTCTACATCACTGAAAATGGCCGCTTGTTCGGTCGCGCTAACGGCTGATGGCGCTGCGTCAGAAGTTTTCGCAACTGGTGCAGCTTCCGATGATAACTTTTCCACCAGTATGTTTCGCACAATGGCTTCTAGTTGGGTTGTATCCATTTCTATTTTTCCTCTAACTCTAATCCGTCAATGGCAGCAGTGGCGATTTCGATATCCTGCTCAACAGAGCCACCACTGATACCAATTGCACCAATTATTTTGTTGTTGTAATAAAGAGGAAGTCCTCCACCGAACGTAACAAGCTGTCCTTCGCTGATGGCTTCCAACTGATAAAGATCGCTGCCTGGCTGAATTAAACCGGGTAGCTGGTGTGTCGCACATTTAAGTGCAATAGCTGTGTATGCTTTTTTAGGTGCCAGCTCTATGCTTGCTAACAGAGAGTCAGGCATACGATAAGTGATGATCAGATGACCATGTTCATCCATCACCGAGATAACCACAGGTACATCGATTTTCAGCGCTGCCCCAACAGCTTGCTTCAACATCTGATGTACGCGGATAAACCCTAGCGATGACGGATCTTCAACGGGTGGTTTCATTTTTGTTTCGCCTGGTTCTGATTGCTGATTTTCCGTATATGAGCCTTCAGAAACGGCTTGCTGGTATTTCTCAACCACCGTATTTACTAAGGCTTCTGTATAAGCGATGTGATCTTCTAACCTTGATACGGCATACAGAAAATCTGACATACGGTTCAGGTACTTAAGGGCAACCGGACGAACGTTAGTTGTCTGTGTCAGCTCAACAAGGCGACGTTCCGCTCTACGAGCGATGGTTCTTGCAAGATGCAGACGACTACCGGATTCAGTTGCACCGGGCAAAACAAAGCTGTTTACCGGTGGTAGGGCAGACATGCAACGATCGACCGCTTTTTCAAGCGCTTCAATATCTTCAATTTCGACAAAGCGTTGCTGCTTATTTTTGCCGTTACCAGAGTCAGCTACCTCAGCCCCAAGGTAAAACAGCTGGTGCTGGATCTGTTCCAGAAGCTGGCGGTTGTACTCATCTTTTACCGATTTTTGGGCAAAACTCAGGCAAGAGTTCAACTCATCAATCGTGCCGTAAGTATCGACTCGTGCATCGGCTTTGGAGACTCTAACGCCACCGATTAAAGATGTTTGGCCTGCGTCGCCTTTTTTCGTATAGATAGCCATGACTTACACATCCTCCTGATAAGTCAGCGAATCAACGATACCAACAATGGCAGCATCAACTGCATCACCCATACCGTCGATAGCAAGACGTGCTGAAGAGCCGCGAGTCACAAAAACCAGTTCCCCTTCGCCCGCACCAACGGAATCAACCGCAATTTCATCAGATAGGTGCGCATCTTCGGGGAAGGAGCCATCGCCACGAATAGGGCGGATAATCAGCAGTTTTTTGCCAATCAGTGATGGTGATTTTTGAGTGGATACAACGGAACCAACTACTTTTGCTAATTGCATAATCTACTCCGCCTTAATCAATTTAATTTGACGCTGAATCAGCGTTTCATTTGCAAGGGCTGTGACTAACGAACCTGAAGGCGTTAGCAGCCATTTGCCGTTTAGACCCACTACCATGGAGTAATCAATAACCTTGCGTGTAGTGGTGTGAACTTGTTGCCCTAACTGGTCAAAGTAAGTAACCGGTAAGCCGGATAAACGGGTAACCGGTATTCTGGATAGCAGATTTTCATGAATGCTGATTTGAAGGCTCATACCGTATGAGATTGCATCCATTACCGTTTTCACCGCTTTGCTACTGTCGTCAGCCATAGCCAGCTTGCTCAAAAAAGAGAGGTCGGCCAATGAAATAGATAGCACGCTGTATCCGGTATAGATGGACGGTGAAAGGCCTTCACCCAGAGCGGTGATATTGGTTTTAAAAACCGCACCTTCGCGTTTTTCCAGCATCTTGATGACTGCTTCAACAATCATCGAGACATCGGGAGCATTCTTACACTGGTTGGGGCTATAACTCACTTGCTCGCTCCTTACTCAGCTGAACCAAGTAAAATCGCAAATGCAGAGTTGTTACCTACATCTGCAGCATTTGCTTCGTCGGTATCAATGTGCATTTCTAAAACCAACTCAGGAGCAACACGAATGGCAACATCATCAAATACGGTTTTACGCTGTGTTCCCTGAATAGAGACTCTTACGGTGTCACCGTGTTTTACGTTGTAGACCAGTGCATCCAGTGGTGACATATGAATATGTCTTACCGCTACGATAGCGCCCTGAGACAGTTCTATCTGACCAAATTCACTGATTAGGGTTACGCTCGGTGTACCATCCAATGCGCCAGACATGCGAAGTGGCGCTTTTACACCAAGAACACGCGCGTCTGTTGCTGAAAGTTCAACCTGTGTTGCGCTACGCAGTGGTCCAAGTACGCGAACGCGCTCCAGTTGTCCTTTCGGTCCTTTAACAGTTACTGTTTCTTCCGCGGCGTAATGACCTGGCTGAAGCAGCATTTTCTTTACTGTTAGGTCATTGCCTGGGAACAGCGCCTTGAAGTCGGGTTCCGACAGGTGGATATGACGATTAGAAATGCCAACCGGTATAGGGCGGTGACGCATTTCATCAAATACAGTTTCAATGGTTTCGCGAACCTGTTGCTCATTGATCGCTTTTTCGTTGATCATCTCTTCTTACCTTCGTGAATACAGTCTACGTGTGGTTCGCCTTTCTTACGCGGGCATGCAGGGTCCTGACAAAGATTGCAGGTTGCTACTCTTTGTTCCTCAACTGTTTCCGCATCTTGTTGTGGTTCAGTTTCTACCGGAGCGTTATCTTCCGGAGCTGTTTCCTCTGGGCTATCTTCTTTATCTTCTTCGAGAGCAACTTCTTCTAGATCAGCTTCTTCTGACTCTGTTTCCGGCTCCTGTTTTTCAGGCTCAGGTTCTGGTTTTTCCTCTTCAGGCTCCTGCTCCTGTGGTGCATCATCTTGTGGTGCTGGCTCAGGCTTTTCTACCGGAACCACACTAGCCAGAAGTTTTGCATCAGGGCGAGACAACACTTTCTGAGCAACAAAACCGTTGCCTTGCTCTGCCAGAGCTGCACCGGTTGCAACCGCAGCCTGAACTGCTGCAACATCTCCGGTTACCTTGATGGTCATCCAACCACCACCTTTAGCGGTGTCGATACCAACCATATTGATCGCTGCACATTTAGCCATTGCATCAGCGGTGTTTATCGCCAGTGCCAGCCCTTTAACTTCTAATAAACCGAGAGAAACTTTCACTTCTATTCTCCTGTCTGGTCGAATGTGATTTTGAATGGAATGCCTTTTACTAAACGGGCGGCGTTGTTCCCTAGTGCTCTGAGTACGGCACTGTTTTGAATTTCTGTTGCGTTTGCAGTGAAGAGTGGGGTGCTGTCTGGCAGATTCTTCTGGTGAATCACCATGTTCTGACCAGTACAAGCGATGCCCACTGAAAGAGCGGAAAGTTGAGAAGCCTCGTATGCCTGACTAATCAGGTTGCTTTCGTCAATGGCTTCTAATTGGAATGGAATGCTCTCTTCCTCAATACCGAACAGTACTTCCTGCCACTGGACTGGAAATTCACTGCCGATATGACGAATCAAAATGGAAGGCTTGTTATCGACGTACAGATTCATTATTTATCCCCTTTCACATGAGACAAAATAAGACCTGTTGCTACCGCATTACGAGGGCCTTCACATCCGCGAACATTGCCCTGCCCGGCAACCAGGTTGTAGTGCGCCAGTGAGTCTGTTACTAGTTGAGGGATTTCGAAATCCAGCGAAGAGCCACCAACCAGAACCACGAATGGAATATCACGGATATTGCCTGTTGGGCTAACGGACTTAAGTGCACGGATAGAGTTAGTGACGAAAACCCTAGATTTCGCAGAGCGTCGGATAGCCTTAATTCTTTCCAGAGGTAAGTCGCCACTGAGCGGGATAAACTTATCCTCTTTAACCACAACAACGCGGGCAAAGACTTCCGCAGGCAGTGGCTTTTCGAAGAACTGAACTGTGCCGTCTTCATGGCGGATATGGAAAAGGCTCTCCACTTTAGCCAGTGGGTAGCGCTTAATGTCCTCCGCCAGATAACGGTCTTCCAGTCCGAGTTCAGCAGCGATAATCATGGTGACCATTTCACCGGCCCCTGCAAGGTGGATAGCAATGATATCGCCGCTGGAATTGATGATAGATGCGTCGGTAGAACCTGCGCCCAGATCCAGAATCGCCATAGGCTTATCGGTTCCCGGAGTGGTGAGCGCGCCTAAAATAGCGGCTTCAGCTTCTGCGCCTCCAATCTGAACATCTATGTTCAGTGTATTGTGGATCTCTTCGGCAATGCGTGCCATTTGAAGATGGTCTGATTTCACCATAGACGCGATGCCAACCGCGTGCTCCAGCGAGAACTCACCTGCAAGTCCGCCTTTTACGCTCACTGGCACAAAGGTATCTACTGCTAACAGATCCTGAATGAATACTTCGTTGGTTGGTTTGTTGGTTAGCTCTGCCATTGTTTGGCGAACATTTTCCAGCATGCCACCAATATTGGTTCCGGCTTCACCCGTTACGTTGTCGATTTTTCCGCTGGCACCAACCGCATCCATAATGGCTTCACTGCCTTTAGTGATTTCGATTGTTAGTGTTTTGCCTTCACTAAAGATAGATAGGGCACCGGCTGGGATTGTTCTTGCTTTTACATCGCCTTCTGGCGTTTTCACTACCACCGCAGAACGTGTACCGATCAGTGCCCGGGCAACCGGAACGACGCTTTTTGTCTCTTCCGGCGTTAAATCAAACATAGTGGCAATACCGTATGGGTTTGACAGGGTTCTTATCACCTGTCCCGGTGCGGCCACTTCAATAGCGGCGTTCATACCCATAGGGATTTTGTCGATGTAACTGACTTCATCGACAATCGGAATGACTTTGTCCAGACGGTTGTTGACCAGCACGCCGTCGTCTTTTTGCAAGATAGCGCCAACAATCTGATAGCCTGCGTTTGAAGAGGCATTAATCATGGCTGCAACATCGGCAAAGTCGACCTCTTTCGGCACGACCAGAATGTAGGGTTTGGAATTGTCTTTGGTTAGCAGATCGCCGATTGAGATGGTTTCACCTGCACCTATGCCTAATCCGCCAGGTGTCTTAGGGTTGTGACCTATCATTGTCGATTCGGTGATGATGGTTTCTGTAATCATCTCCATAGCAACGTCGCCAATAACCGGCGTTGCTTCATTAATTCTTATCAGGTCAAGATCTTTGACCGTTAATCCAGCCTTCTCTACGACCAGATTCAGAGCTTTGTATATACCCACAAGGTTCTGCTTAGTGCCTTTGATTCCCGTGGTTTCTGTCAGTGCACTGGCAACAAATTCTTCTAATCCATTATGTTCAACGCTAGCTAACGCTACTTCTGTTGAAGAGTTACCGATGTCGACACCAACAATATAAGTCATGATACTTCCGTTTATTTCGTCATTTTTCTTATGGAAAGAGTTCTTATAAAAAAGCTCTTCCCTCCACCCAACAATAAGGAGCTTAGGAGGGAAGAGTTAAGGCGAATTAGTCGTCGCCTTTCAGCTTCTTACGCTCTTCGTAACGCTCAGCTGCTTCGCGGACATAACCCGCGCAGATTGTTGCCTGATACTTGATTTCAAGTTCACGGGCGATATCCAGCAGTTCTTGTTTAGAAGAACGGTAAGGGCGTAGCGCGTTGTAGATTTCTAATACGCGCTCATCTTCAACTACCGCCAGTTCTGCAGCTCGCTCAAAGTTCACTGCAAGACGTTCACGGCCAGCACAACGTGCGATATCTGCCTGGATTCGCAGAACCTCAGGAGTGATACGAACATCATTGCTGTCTACCTGACCATTCATTACGCCTTCCAGCGTAATTTGATCAGCCGTTTTACCAGTTGAAGTTTTCACCAGATCAGGGCGCTTTTCTGCCAGAGGATAATCACTGACGGAAACGCTTCCTGCTGGTGAGCTAGCCGCAGGTGCAGGCGATGCTGCTTCAGGGCTATTCATTTTCGCAAGTACATCGCGAACCATTGATTCAATTGCATCTGAATTCATCGTCATATCCTTTCTTAAACCGCGACCTGAAGTTCTGCTGCAGGCTTACCAACCACAACGTGCTTAGTTTCCTTAATATGCAGCAGAGCTGACTTAGCCTGATACTTAGGACGAGCCATTTGGTCGTTCATTGTTGGTACAGGTTGAGGCGTTTCGCCTTTCGCGTATTTAGCCGCGTTTTTGCCAATCAGACGGTAAGTTTCCGGAGTCAAAAGTGGTGCCTGCGGAAACAGCTCAAGGTTCGAAAGAGGTGGTAGCCCTTTTTGATGGATTACCGTCGTACCTTTAGACTGAATCCCGATGCAGATACCGCTGCCACTCAGGTGCTCACCTTCTACTGCTGCAAACGCAACATCAGAAGACTTGAAGCAACGAACAACACGTGCACTAAGACCTTCTTCTTCGATACCCGCGATCATTTCGCGAAGAATACTCGGATGAGGTACGCCTACGATGCTTTCAGTCTGAGAAATACCGAACGCAGGGCAGACAGCGATAACTACTTCGTCACGCTTAGTGCTAGGCTGAGCAACACCAATTTCTGTTAAGAAATTGCTAGTGGTTGCTTCAGCAGCAGGCTTATCAAAAGAAACAGCCTGAGGCTGACCAACCTGCATATTGCTCACTACGTCTTCGATAATCTGACGCAGTAATTTTTCATTTAATTCCATTGTCAGTCTCCTTAACCCAGCTCGTTTGGATCGATAGCAGCAGGAATATCTTTAATCTGTTCCCAGCGTTCCGAGCTCATCTGGTATCCTGTTGAAGGACCTGCGTAGTCGTTAACGTCGTTAACAGCAGAGATAACCTTGTTGTTTTCACCAATGATTGCTGAAGTGTGTAGGTAGTCACCCGCCACTTTCGCTTTCTGAATATCCAGTACAGCCTGAGCAACATCCTGGAAACCACCGTCATAAAGCGCTTTAACCACTTCAAGGCCGGTGCGGTTTTCATCAATGATTTCCTGAGCTGCCTTGATATCTTCAACCATGTTACGGTCTGGATAATCTTTAGAGCCGTGTGCGTAAGTCGCTGCAGTTACTTCTTCGTCTGTTACTGGAGGAAGACCCATGCCTTTGAACACTGCCTGAATTGCACGTGCTGCCTTGTTACGAACCGCAACCACTTCTTCTTCGCGAACCGGGTTCATAGAACCATCCACTTTAAGGTCACGCTGAAGTACTAAGTAATCGTCGAAGTCTTCTGCGTCCTGGTTGGAACCTGCGAACATGTTGTCGTAGTTAGGTACAGACGAGTAACCAGATGAGATAAAGTCAGTACCTGGCAAGAACTGCATAAGCAGGCGAGCAGTACGACGAGTCTCAGAGTGTGAGAATGTCTGGTCGTTACCAGACGCACACTCGAGGTCGATTGCTGAACAGATTAGGTTTTCTGCTAGCACAGCACGAACACCTGAAGGTACCGCTGTTGGAATACCGATACAGCTGATAGAGCCGTTCTGCAGACCCTGTACGCCAGCCGCTTTAGTGATGTAGATACAGCGAGCTTCCAGATACAGCATGGACTTGCCTTCTGCATAACCCATCTGTACCTCAGAACCTGTGCCTGATGTAAAGCGCATCTTGATACCACGAGAAGCGTAAGATGACGCTAAGAAGCCTTTAGACCAAGGTGTATCATCACCATCAGTAAATACAGGTTCAGTACCGTAAACAGAGATGGTTTCTGCGTAACAAGTGTGACCAAGCATACCTAGCTTAAGCTCGGTTGCTTCTTCAAGAGCACACTGAGTCAGTACGCCCGGACGACCTGTCTGAGAACCCACAAGAAGGGCAATGGCGTTAAATGGCGCGTAACGCGCTACCGCGACGGTAGTTTCCTGCTCATCAAATCCGCGAAGTGCTGCTTCTGCTGCATCTGCTGCGATCTGTACAGGGTTGTCTTTCACGTTTGTTACGTGGGCCTGCTGAGAAGGTGTTTTTCTGGCGCGCATTTTTTGCATCGCCATCATCATCTCAACCACGTTCATCTTAGACATCACATCTACGATCTTCGCAGGTGTCATTGATGTCGTCAGAGGGATGATTTCATCGCGAGCAACGTTCGGATCACAAAGCATGTTTGCAAGCTTTGCAGAATCCATGGCCATTACTTTTTCAGCATTTTCAAGATTGATACCGTATTCAGCGATATAGTGGTCAATCAGGTCAAATTCTGATTTTGGTTTGCTGTCCAGTTCGACAACTTCACCGTTTACAATTTTAATCGAAGGAGTTGGATCGTTCGGGCTATCCATTGCGATAAAGCCTTCTTCAACCCATTCCTTCACAAAGCCATCCTGATTAACAGGGCGCTTTGCTAACTCTTCAAATCGTTTTGATTTCATGGAACGACCCCTGTCAGTCCTTAGATGTAAGATGGACGGCTGTTAGTTGGCTCGTCACCCATAGCAGAAAGTAGAGTTTTACCTACTTCGCGAGCAGACGTTACCGCCTGACGAACTGCGCCTGAATCACCAGAGATGATTAGGATCACTTCGTTACTAAAGCTAGTGCCACCAGCCGGAGAGCTGTATGCAACCGTTTCTACGTTTGCAGACTTAACTGCTGTATCTGCCATTAGTACGCCAACCGCTGCTGGTGCACCTACGATTACGCCACATGCTTTACCAAGTGGTGAACCGAACGCTTTTTCCAGTGCGTAGCTTGCGCGAGCGCTGTATTGAAGTTCGATATGACCTGCATCATTTGCGTATACATCGCCAAACGTACGGTCGATTTCTTTAAGTGCTACTTCGATTGCGCGGCGAACGTCAGAGACATCGTCACCACCAAAGATGATTAGAGAACCATGGCCAGCACCGCCTTTTGTGTCACGTGGCAGTTCGATAGAAACTACTTCAGTGTTAGTGCCTTTTACTGCTTCGTCCGCAGCCATGATTTGTGGGCCTGCACCAGTACGTGCACCCAGAATACCGATAGAGCGGTAGCGCTTTTCAAGCTTCATTGCGTCCAGAACTTCGCTATCCACGTTTGCGATGACCAGGCCGATAGTGTCGCCCATTGCTGTTCCGACGAATTCAGTTAAACCACACGTCTTTTCCATTTTTTTGCCTCGTTCTATTTCTTGCTGGTCAGATGTTGTATCTGCGCCTTTGACTTTCGCCATAACCTGAGCCATGACTTCGTCGACCAGGTTGCTATCCATTACTCAATTCCTTTAGGTAAGATTTTCTCTACGTCAGTGTGTGGACGTGGGATTACGTGAGTCGCTACGATTTCACCTACGTTAGCTGCTGCAGAAGAACCAGCGTCAGTTGCTGCTTTAACCGCACCTACGTCACCGCGAACGATAACGGTAACCAGACCAGAGCCGATTTTTTCGTAACCAACTAGATCTACGTTTGCTGATTTAACCATTGTGTCTGCTGCTTCGATTGCTGCTGTAAGACCTTTAGTTTCAACCATGCCTAATGCTTCTTGTTGCATAATTACCTCGATATTTAATTTGGTGTTTGTTTTTTCGAACATGAGAACTCGGGAACTAAATCTATACGCAGTCGAAGAAAAAAAATTGCGCACTTGGAGGGCAATAAATGGAAAAAAATCATCAATGCTATGTGAAAAAATTGTTCCGACAGCGGTGGAAGGCCCATAAAACCGTTAGTTTTATGAAAATCAGGAATAACAAAAAATACTCAGTGATTATTTTAACATTCGAGATCTAGGTTAAATTTTTGGCCTATTTATGATCGCCTTAACAAATTGAGGTTTAGGTGATGACAATAAATTTTTGTTGCTTCAAATTTATACAAATGCAATAAAAACAGATAGATGTAATGTTTTATTCAAAGATAAAGGACAATATTGTTGCATTGTAGATGGGCAAAATAGTGTTATTTGAAGATTAGGATGACAATTTATTGCTATTGAAATGACGTATATTAAGCAGCGGAAAGACGAGTTGTATTCCAAACGAGAACAAGTACCAGAGAACTCATAACAATTTAACCATAACACTATTCTGTCAGCTCCCCCTTAATAACGAGTTGATGGAACTACCGGAAGAAAATGATATGAAAGATACATTAAAAGGACAGTGTATTGCGGAGTTCTTAGGTACAGGTCTGTTTTTATTTTTTGGTGCAAGTTGTTTGGCTGCGATTAAAGTAGCCGGTGCCAGTTTTGGTCTTTGGGAAATCTGTATTACCTGGGGTTTAGGTATTTCATTAGCAGTATATCTAAGCGCAGGTATTTCGGGTGCACACCTCAATCCAGCAGTAACGCTTGGTTTGTGGTTGTTTGCGAACTTTGAAAAGAGAAAAGTAATTCCTTATGTACTGTCTCAGACAGCGGGCGCTTTTTTCGGTGTCGCAATGTGCTACCTAATCTACGCAGATCTGTTCACTGCTTATGAGCAGGCGGAAGGTATGGTACGTGGTAGTGAAGAGAGCCTCTATCTGGCCAGTATATTCAGTACTTACGCTAATCCTGGCATCACTATCTGGCGCGCATTTATCGTCGAGATCGTTATCACTGCTACATTGATGGCTTTGATTCTTGCGCTGACCGATGACGGAAATGGCGTACCGAAAGGCGCAATGGCACCACTTCTTATTGGTATTTTGGTTGCAGTGATTGGCGCGGCAACCGGGCCATTAACTGGATTTGCTATGAACCCGGCAAGGGATTTTGGACCGAAAATCTTTGCCTGGATGGCGGGGTGGGGCAATGTAGCCTTCACTGGAGCAAGAGATATTCCTTACTTCCTTGTTCCTATATTTGCTCCGTTAATAGGTGCAATCATTGGTGGGGGCGGGTACCGCATGCTTATCACCAAAAACTTGCCAGAGGCGACAACAAACTAGGCTATTTTTAGTTTAGTGAATAAGTAGTAGTCCCCTTGATATCGGTCACAACGAGTATAGAGTGCTGTAATGTAAACTCGGATTTAACGTCACATTGAGCATAACAATAATAGGAAAACTCTAATGAACCGACCGGAAAGCTTCCTGGAGTCACAGGGAATAAACAAGGTGTTGCAGGATTTTGCCAATGCAACCGGGTTAGCTGTGGTGCTGGTAGATATAGATGGTAAAGAAGTGTCGGCTTGCTTTAACTTTACCAACTTCTGCCAGAAGATCAGAAAGACACCTGAATTGTATGCCAGATGCATTGAAAGTGATCGATGCGGGGGACTAGAAGCTTCTAAATCAAATAAACCGTGTATTTACCGTTGTCACGCAGGTTTAGTTGATTTGTCTATTCCATTAATAGTCGGAGGCCACTTAATCGGGTTTGTGTTATGTGGTCAGGTGCGGGTATCGAGTGGCTCTAGCAGTGCTGAGCTTGGCGATATTCAGCCAGTAGACATGAAGTGGATGAAGAACGCAGAGCTTATTGAGGACTACAACAATATTCCGGTCGCAGACTATTCAAAAATATTTTCTGCTGCTGATCTGCTAAAAACATTGGTGGATGATTCAATTAAAAAACACATGGACTTTGTTGTTATTAACGACAAATACGATGTAAGAACTTTGTTTAAGTCCAATGAAGGGAATCAACCACACGACAGTAAAATTAAAAAAGCGCTCAGATATATTGAGGCACATTTTTTTGAAGATGTAAGACTAGAAGAAGTGGCTGATCACGTTTATTTAAGTCCGCATTATTTTAGTAAGCTGTTTAAAAAAGAGATGAAAATTGGCTTTAACGCCTACGTAAATCAACAGCGCATGGTTGGTGCTAAAAAAATGCTGCAATACAGTGACTGGTCTATCTCCAGAATTGCACACAACCTCGGTTTTTCAGGGGCTAGCTACTTCTGTAAGGTGTTCAAAAACGCGTACAACACCACACCTCAGGAGTTCAGGGCATCACTGAAAGATGAAGAAGAAACACTAGTAGATGTTTAAAAAATAGGACCCAGATAAATATTGGCTGTTTGTCGATAAATATATTCCATCTCTCTAACTATTTTGACAGGGTTATATATGTATTGTTTTGTGGTCAATATTTATCAGCAACTCAAAAAATGAGTTAAGTATTTATCTTTTTGTCAAAATTGATAAGTATCAATTTAGTGAATTTATTCATGTGAGAAACTTCTCACATCTATTTAGTGCTTAGCGAATACGGGTGATTTCGCAGCAGTAAGTTAAAAGTGAATCAGGTGAAAGTCCTGGACTGTACCCGCAACTGTAAGCGGACCGTTTGTATCCGAGCAACGAATGAAGCCAGATACAGAAGAGTTCGTAAGTCAGAACCTGCTAAATGGAATACTCAACTATAGAACAACCTGGGCGGGAGCACTCAGAGTCGTCTTGTCATGCGATTTCTCCTGCCCTAGCTGTAAGTAAAATTCGATGTATACCAACTTTCTGTATAAGTCGTATGCATTAAGGAAATAGTAAGTGGGCAAATTAAAGCGTTCAAAAAACAATTCAGAACTGCGCTGGGGCTATACCACAGGTGCATGTGCTGCTGCGGCTGCGAGAGCTGCGGTAAGAGCGCTTATTACACGCGAACTGCTTACCGAGATAGAAATTAAGCTGCCCAATCGTGATCTTGTCACCTTTCCTTTAGCACGATTGGAAACAAACGAGTTAGACAATATTGAACAGGTAATTGCGGGTGTGATTAAGGATGCTGGTGACGATCCTGATTGTACTCATGGTCTTGAAATTCAATGCATTGCGCGCTGGAACGGTGAAACAGGTATCCACCTTAAAGGGGGAGAAGGCGTTGCCACGGTGACGCTTCCCGGACTAGAACTACCTGTTGGCGAGCCGGCCATTAACCCTGTACCGAAAGCCAATATCCTGGAAATGGCCGAACTTGAATGGGCGAAAGCACCTGATGAATTGCGTGATGAAAAAGGTCTGGAGTTAACCATTTCTGTTCCTGGCGGCCTCGAAGCTGCGAAGCAAACCATTAGTGAGCGACTTGGTTTGATTGGAGGCATTTCGATTTTGGGAACGCGCGGTACCGTTAAGCCTTATTCAACATCTGCGTATGCAGCGTCGGTAAGACAATCGGTGCAGATCGCCCGGGCTAACGGGCTGGAACAAGTTGTTTTGACAACGGGTAGTCGCTCGGAAAAAGCAGCTATGACTCAGTTTCCTGAGTTAGGGGATATGGCCTTTATTCAGGCAGGTGATTTCATCGGTGTAGGCCTTCGCGCAGGAAAGCGCTACGGCCTTAAAAAAATATCGCTGGTTACCATGATTGGTAAGCTCGGCAAGCTGACATCTGGCCGGATGATGACTCATGTTTCCGGCCACGCCATCGACTTTAAACATTTGAGCGAACTTGCTCAGGAAGCAAAATTATCAGAATCCCTGTGCCAGCAAATTGCTGACGCAAATACAGGGCGACACGTATTAGAACTGGTACGTGAACACAAACCAAAGCCATTTCTAACCCAACTGTGTGAAGAAGCCAGAATGCATGCGAGTAAGTATGTTGCAGATGCGCTTCAGGTTGAGGTGATTCTTATCGATTTTGATGGCTCTCCACTGGCATGTGCTCGTGGTGAAAGTACGGTTCACGAACAGCAGGAATTAAAAGATCTTTCAGACGGTAATACTATGGATTCAATGCAACAAATGACTCGTCAGGGACGAGTAATAGAGAACGGCTCATTCGCAATCATTGATGATGAGATCCAAAAGTTTCACGGTGGTCATAGCTACGATGAACAGCAGTGGCAGGTAGTGAGACGAGCTATTCACACAACTGGTGATTTCGAGTTCGCTAAGTTATTTAGGTTTAGCCCTGGTGCGGTTGAAGCGGGTATCAGCGCGCTTAAAGCGGGCTCTCCGATCATTAGCGATGTCACCATGATCACCAGCGGTATCAGTGCTCAGAGACTTGCGGTAAACAACAATCAGACCTACTGCTTTATCAGTGATAAGGGCGTTATTGCAACCGCAAAAGAGAAGGGTGAAACACGCGCTATTTGGGCAATGCGTAAAGCACGTGACCTTGGCCTGTTAGACGGTGCAATCATTGGTATTGGTAACGCTCCGACGGCGCTTTATGAAATCCTGAGAATGGTTGAAGCAGACGAAATCAAACCGGCACTTATCGTGGGCATTCCGGTTGGATTTGTAAAAGCGGACGAGTCTAAACAAGCGTTGCTTGAGCAGAAAAAAGTACCTTATATCCTAAGCGAAGGCCGCAAAGGTGGCAGCCCGATTGTGGTATCGACGATTCACGCACTTCTTTATCAGACGGTATAAAAACTATGGCGAGTATTGTTGTCATCGGTGTTCCTGAGGATGGTTGTTTAAGCCTAACTAGCCGTGCAGTGAGCGTAGTATCACAAGCAAGAGTGGTTGCTGGTCATCCCCGTCATATCGAGTGGTTTCCTCAGTTTGACGGTGTATTTCTGGATATGACTCAGGGGTTTTCTGAGTGGATGAATGAAGTGATCGACGAGAGTGAAGAGGGCGATGTTGTTGTTCTAGCATCTGGTGACCCGCTCTTCTTCGGCATTGGTACTACTTTGCTTAAGAAATTGCCTGCCGATGAACTGGCCTTTATTCCGACGCAAAGCTCGGCTCAGTTGGCGTTTTCTAAAATGGGTTTACCCTGGAATGAAGCCGCATACATCTCTTGTCATGGAAGACCGTTGAATGGACTGGTTGCCAGAATGCAGCAAGGCAGTTTGTTCGCCATTCTTACCGATTACAAAAATACACCGCAAGTTATTGCCCGCCACATGCAAAACTTTTACGAGACAAACTGGAAGTTAACCGTTTGTGAGCAGTTGGGCGGCACGTCAGAACAGGTTCGAACTTTTACCGTTGATGAACTGGTAAGCAGTGATATCGAGTTCGACAAGCTCAACATTCTCGTAGCTCAGAGAGAGAGCAAAGCACTATGGGGTGGTAACGGTCAGTTTGCTTCTGATGAGAGCTTCCTTAAGAGAATGCCTCAAAAAGGATTGATTACTAAACAGTCGGTAAGACACTTGGCGCTTAGCGCAATGCGTATTGGTCAGGAAGACATTGTCTGGGATATTGGTGCAGGCTCTGGTTCGATATCAATAGAATCTGCGAAGTTTGCAACTCAGGGCAAGGTGTTTGCTGTTGAGTGTAACGAAGCTTGCTTTAACAGTATTGAAGCCAATATTTGCGCCCATGGTACCGACAATGTTCAGCTAGTGACGGAGCCAGCTCCGGTTGCGCTGATTGATTTACCAAAACCCAATGCGGTTTTTGTTGGTGGTAGCCGTGGTGCAATGGACGCCATTCTTTCTTATTCATGGGCTTCGTTACTAGATTCGGGACGATTAGTCGTTACCGCAGTGACCATGGACACAGTAACCGAAATCTATCAGTGGGCAAAAACCAACGAACTCAGTTTTGATGCTCAGCTAATCAATATTTCAAATACACAGCCGCTAGCGCACTACCAACGCTATCAGGCAGAAAACCCTATTCACCTTTTTTCATTTGTAAAAACGCAACAGTCTCCGGGAGAGAACGATGAATAACAATAAATTCGGTCAACTATACGCAGTTGGTGTAGGAACAGGAGACAGTGAGTTACTGACCCTTAAAGCCGCGCGCCTGATTCAGGAAGCGGACGTTGTGGCGATTCCTGAGAAGAACAAAGGCAAAGCCGATTCGTTTGCATGGGAAATTGTGACTGGCGCAATCGCAGAAAAAGAGATTAAGGGAGAGCACTGCTTCCTTCATTTCCCAATGACTCGTGATGCTTCTATCAATGTTCCGGCATGGCAGTCAGCTGCTTTGACGATTCTTGACCGACTAAAGCAGGGCAAGTCAGTCGTTTTTGTTACGGAAGGTGACCCATCCGTATTTAGTACCTGGGCCTACATTCAGGAAGAGCTGGAAGAGATTGCACCGGATGTAGTTCCTGTCATCGTACCGGGTGTAACATCTATTACAGCTGTACCTGCTGCAACGAAGATCCCTCTGGCTGACGGTAAAGAGCGCTTCTGCGTTGTACCTGCAACGTACGGAATTGACTGTCTTGAGTCGTTAGTCAAAGAGTTCGACACCATTATGCTTATCAAAGCGGGACGTATGATCGAGGCGCTTTCAGCGAAGTTAAAAGAGCTTGGCCTTGAAGACACTGCAACCTACGTATCTCACGCAAGCACTGATAAGGAAGAGATCTACCGAAATCTGGATGATGTTCCGCAAGAGCACCGCTACTTCTCTATGGTTCAGCTTTCTATCCGCGCGCGTCGTGGTGTTCTTCGTGGCAAGCAATCAGCAGCGTAACTGGTATTTATAATGAAACTGGCTATTTACGCGATTACCGCAACCGGAGCAAAGCAGGGCGAAAAGCTTAAACGAGCGCTACCTTTTGCTGACCTGTTTGTTGCACCTGTTGCTTTTGATGATATTGAAAGTGCGCAGCTATTAAACCTGCCACTGTCTGGTTTTATCGCAGAGCGCTTTAATCAGTATGACGGGCATATCTTCATTTGTGCGACTGGTATTGTCAGCCGCATGATCGCTCCGCTGATTGAAGATAAACGAACCGATCCGGCCGTTGTCTGCTTAGACGAACAGGCAACGTTTGCTATCTCATTGCTTTCCGGCCATCGCGGTGGTGCCAACGAACTAACGGAGCGTGTGGCACATATTGTCAAAGCTACTCCAGTGATTACTACAGCATCCGATGTTTCTGAAAACATCTCTACCGATATGCTGGGCGCACCATTTGGCTGGAAACTGGACTCAATCTCCGAACCCTCCATTACCAAGGTTTCCGCTGCGGTTGTAAATGACGAACCTGTGATTGTTGCTCAGGAAACAGGGGAGAGAAACTGGTGGAAATACGAAAAGCGTATGCCTGCCAACATTCTTACTCACACCTCTTTAGAAGGCATTAAGAGCGACGACTTTAGCGGAGCTATCTTAATCAGTGACCGTAAATCTCCTCAGATTTCAGACTGGGACAATAAGCTGGTCTTATGGCGTCCTAAGTCACTGGTTCTTGGACTTGGATGTGACCGCAATACACCGATTTCTACCCTAAAAGCGGGATTAGAAGCTTTTAGTGAGGAGTTTAACCTTGATCTTGATTCTGTTCAGGCCATTGCGAGTATTGAGCTAAAGGCAGACGAAGTTGGGTTGAACGAACTGTCAGCAGAAATGCAGTGGCCTTTTATTACCTTTGCTGCTGAAGAACTTGATGGCATCGAGGGCATTGAAAACCCTTCAGATTACGTGAAAAAAGTAACTGGTAGTAACTCGGTTGCCGAAGCTGCCGCGCTTAAGCTCAGTGATACCAATAAACTGGTCGTCGCTAAGTGGGCATTCAAGCTTGACGGTTTCAATATGACAGTGGCTTGTTGTCGCAAAGAGTTTAGCGAGTCTCTGGTTCGTCATAAGCGTAAAAACTGGTTTGGCGAAAAGAAACATGGCAGTGAAGAGCGCCATGGTGAGAAAACGCAGTCGGCTTCTTCTAATAAGATCGAAACTAAAGAAATCAAAATTAATGCCCATGGCAATGAGGTTGTTGAAGGTTACCAGTGCAAACCCAAGCATGTTGATCTCGACAGACCGATGCTATTCCACAAGCACCATATTTTGCTTTGTGAAGGCAAGCGATGCGCAAAAGCGGGAAGTAAAAATCTTGCCCACGATCTGCGCGGAATCCTGAAAGAGCTTGGCCTGTCAAAAGGCGAAAAGCGAATCAAAATAAGCCGAACCATGTGTGCCGGAGCATGTCGCAATCGTTCGACCATGGTGATTTACGAACGCTCAGATAATCCGTCTTCGAACCATGCTCAATGGCTGCGTGGTGTGGAAGAGTTTACCGAGCAGCAATGGCGAGATGTGTTTGTCGCTTTGTCAGAAGACAGGCCACTAAAAGAACTAATTGAGAACAAATATTTTGCGGCAATTGAAGAGGCCGAGAACGAATAAATGAAAAGACTAAGACACTACACCAAAGGAACCGCAATTGTACTGAGTTGCTTTGGCTCTGTCGTAGAGCAACGCAGATATCAGGAACTGATGGGTAAGGTTCAGAGCCGTTATCCTCAGTGCGAAGTACGTATGGCGGTTAGCTCTCGTATGGTGATTAAAAAACTGGCGGCAAAAGGGCAAGAGTATCAACACCTGCCTTCGGTTCTGGCTTCTTTGGATATGGAAGGGTATCAACGTATTTTGGTTGTCTCTTGCTATGTATTCCCGACAGATGAACACAAACAGGTGGAAATGATTGTAGAAGGTTTCCGCAACTTCTCTCTATCCGCTATCGAGTATACGCCGGCCATAGTCCATCACACTCATAGAGCCAGTGATCTGCTTTCTGGTATGAACAAAAGGTTTGCTGAAGGTAGTGACATTAACCTGTTTATCCACCATGGCGCGCCTTATCTGGATAACGCTGGTCATCAGGCTATCGACTATTGTGACAACTTGCTATCCCGACTGTCGGAAAAAAATATCTCTTGTTCCTTAGAAGGAGCAATGCCGTTTGATTTGGTAAAAGCAGAAGTTCAGCGTCGTATTGAGTCTCTGAACTCAGATACCGCACTGCTACTTCGCATTATCCCGCTCTTGCTGGTTTCCGGAAATCACTTTGTTAAAGACATGGTTGAGATAAAAACGCAGTTATCGGATCTCTGTGACGTGCAAATCGCGGAAGGCGAGGATGGCGAATCATTTAATCTTCTGTCAACCAAAGAGGTGACAGACATAATTTTCACTCAGATCGATCAGGGCTTGATTCGTCTGAAAGCACCGGCTGAGGAGGCTAACGGTGGCTAAACTTTATTTGGTGGGACTGGGTCCTGGTAGTTTGGATCTGATGTCCGTTCGTGCACAAGAAGTCATTAAAAGTGTCGATGTGGTGGTTGGTTACGGCTTGTACGTAAAACTGATCGCATCCTTGATAGATAAGCAGGCGCTTGTCAGAACTGGCATGACTAAAGAGTGGCAGCGCGCAGATGCAGCTATCAAACACGTTCAGGAAGGCAAGGACGTAGCACTGGTTTGTTCTGGTGATGCAGGTATGTATGCCATGTCTCCACTGGTGTTTGAGCTTCTCTCTTCTCAGGATATCGATATTGAAGTCGAAACCGTTCCGGGTATTACTGCGGCCAACGCTTGTGCCTCGCTGGTAGGTGCGCCTTTAGGTCACGATAGCTGTACCATTTCTCTTTCAGATCTGTTGACACCATGGGAAGTGATTACTCGTCGAATCGAAGCCGCAGCAATGGCTGATTTTGCGATTACTTTCTACAACCCGCGCTCTAAAAAACGTCAGAACCATATTATTGAAGCGCAGCAGATTTTGCTCAAGCACCGTCCGGCAGATACGCCTGTAGCGGTTGTGAATGCAGCTTATCGTGAAGAGCAAAGCGTACAACTTTCTACGCTGGATAAGTTTACTGAACTTGAATTTGGTATGAACGCGGCGGTCATTGTTGGTAACGAAAGCAGTTACCGTTTTAACGATCTAATCGTGACACCGCGCGGATACAAGAACAAATACACACTGGAAGACGGAGAAACCCGTGAAGGGCAAACTCCGGGACGTTCCCTAAAACAAGAATCAAAAGACCTGAAACAAAAAGGCGAGGAAGTAGTATGACCGTTTATTTTATAGGTGCCGGACCGGGCGATCCGGATTTGATTACCGTCAAAGGCGCTAAGTTGGTAGAAACTTGTCCGGTTATTCTGTATGCCGGTAGCCTTGTACCTAGAGCCGTAATTGAACGTGCTCGTCCGGATGCACGAGTTTATGACTCAGCAAGCATGGATCTGGATGACATCACTAAAGTCTACACAGATGCTCATGCAAACGGTGAAGATGTTGCGAGAGTTCAGACTGGGGATTTGTCTATTTACTCATCTCTTGCTGAACAGACTCGCAGACTAAACGCGTTGGGTATCGACTGGAAAGTGATTCCGGGCGTTTCATCGTTTCAGGCATCCGCAGCAGCACTAGGTCAGGAGTTAACCCTTCCAGAAGAGTGTCAGACCATTATCTTGTCTCGCGCATCAGGCAGAACACCAGTGCCGGAGAAAGAGAATCTGAAATCTTTGGCTAACCACGAGGCGACGTTGTGTCTGTTCCTGAGCGCAACTCTGATTCGTAAGGTGGTTCGCGAACTGAGCGACGTTTATCCTCAAAACTGGCCTGTTTGCGTAGTCGAAAAAGCCTCTCATCCTGAGCAGCGTATTATTCGTGGTACGTTAGCAGATATTGCTGAAAAGATGCATGAAGCAAACATCAAGTCTACAGCGATGATCATTGTGAGTAAGGTATTTGCTATCGATGACTTCGTTGATTCTAAACTTTATGACCCGACTTTCTCTCACGCTTGTCGTAAAGCCAAAGTGGTTGAATCAGAGCCGGTAGCGGAAGGAGATTCCCATGAATAAAGGCAAAGTCTATTTAATCGGAGCAGGGCCAGGCGATCCGGGGTTGCTTACCTGCCGCGCAAAACAACTGCTCGCTGACTGTGATGTGGTTTGTTACGACAAACTGGTGAGCGCTGCAATTTTATCTACCATTCCAGAAGGTGTTCAACTTCATCAGGTAGGTTACTTAGGTTATCAGGGCACTCATATCGATTACGGAATGCATCCTGACGTGCTTGAGTTTGCTCTTGCTGGCAAGCGAGTGGCTCGCTTGAAAGCTGGCGACCCTTGTATTTTTGGCCGCACGACAGAAGAGTGTCGTGATCTCAAAAGCAAGGGCATTCCGTACGAAATTGTACCGGGAATCACCGCTGCTCTGGGTGCGGCTTCTTACTCAGGCTTTCCACTAACTAGTGGTGGCGTCGCTTCAAGCGTGACCTTTGTTAGTGGTCACAAGAACACCAAGGCGCT
Source organism: Vibrio iocasae (assembly GCF_042245395.1). Classification (NCBI taxonomy): domain Bacteria; kingdom Pseudomonadati; phylum Pseudomonadota; class Gammaproteobacteria; order Vibrionales; family Vibrionaceae; genus Vibrio; species Vibrio iocasae. Next base: position 801,863 of record NZ_CP145310.1, read on the forward strand.
TAACTCATGGAGCCGTCTTGGCCCGGATGGCGGTACATTGGTGCTTTATATGGGTGCTAAAAAGCTTGCAGAGCATACTAAGAGCCTGATTGAAAACGGTAAAAGCAAGGACACACCAATTGCTTTAATAAGTTCTGCGACCAGTGCTGATCATGGTTGTATTACAGGCACTTTGGAAACTATCGCTGATAACGTCGAAAAGGCAGGGTATCGTGGCCCGGCGTTAGTAATCATCGGTGAAGTTGTAGAGCAGGCCGACGAACTGGATTGGCGCAATCAGCTTCCGCTTACTGGCGTAAGAATGCTGACTTGCGGTCAGTACGAAGAGCTAAAAGCACTTCGAAATGCGGGTGCTGAAGTGATTGCAGTAGAAAACATGCCAGTGAAATCCCTGATTGATAGCGAAGATTTAGAGTACCTGTCATCGTTGTCTGAGTTGAGTTTTAGCGACCTGCCATCATTCAAAGTGTGGTGGAGAGCGGTGCAGGAAAACAACTGGGATATCCGCAAGTTCCCGATGCCAATGGGCAGTAACAACCGCTATGTTAGGAACGCATTAAGTGAGATTGGCATTCGTCCAGAAAGTGTTTCTGATAAGGCGATGACGCTAACACTAAGCGAAGAGAAGGCGTTTGGTGAAAAAGATAAGTTCTATCTTGCAGGCCGCATGGACAGCGAAGCACAACACTATGCTTTACCTGAAGTTGAATGGGTTCTGGTCGAAAACATTGCTATGTTCCAGTCGATAGCTCAGCATCATTCAGAATCTATTCAGAATGCCCAGTTGGTTCCGCTTAACGAAGAGGTGAAAGCGTGGGCGTTAGCAAATAACTACCTGGCTGACGAATGGGATATCCCTGACTTTGTTGATATCTCTGATTTGACTGAGTCTGGTGAAAGAGCCGATGTTGCCTGATACGGTTTTGTCCACGAGCGATAGCCTGCTAGCGGGCGCATGGATATTAGTCTGCGCGCTTTGGCTGGATAAGTGGCTGGGTGAGCCTAAGCGTTTTCATCCGCTCGTGGGTTTTGGCAATCTGGCTAAGCGTATCGAATCGTTTTGTCGCGATATTCGGTTCCTTAGTGAAAGTCAGCAGGGGTTTCTCGCCTGGACTTTGGCTGTTGTTCCTCTAGTTTTCGTAACCGCTTATCTGGTTTCGTTAGCTCTGCAGGTTCACTACGCACTTTGGTTTGTTTTGAATACGGTTATCTTATACCTCACCATTGGTGGGCGCAGTCTAATTGAGCATGCCGACAACATCTATCAACCTCTTAAAGCGGGAGATATCGATGGCGCACGTTATCAGGTATCCATGATTGTGAGCCGCAATACCGAAAAAATGGAAGAGAAGGAGATCACTTCCTCTGCCATTGAGTCGGTACTAGAGAACGGCAACGACGCTGTTTTCGCACCCATGTTCTGGTTCCTTATTTTTGGTGCTCCGGGTGCGGTGTTGCTTCGATTGTCGAACACGCTTGATGCCATGTGGGGTTACAAGAACGATAAGTACTTGAACTTTGGTTACATCAGCGCAAAAATCGATGACTTTTTAGGTTGGATACCAGCTCGTATAACGGCATTGGTTTACGCATCTCAGGGCAGTTTTAGAAAGTCGATAGCTTGCTGGAAAAATCAGGCGAAAGAGTGCAGCAGCCCCAATGGTGGCGTCGTCATGACAGCAGGAGCGGGAGCGCTGAAGGTGACGATTGGCGGCCCCACTTATTACCATGGTGTGCTGCACGATAAAAAGCCGATGGGAATCGGGGAGTATGCAAAAGCAGACTCCATACCGCTTGCTAACCAGTTGGTTGAGCGCGGTAGTTTTACCTTAAGTTATATATGGCTGGTATGCGTCATTACAGGAGTCGTTTAATGGCGATTAAACACGGCGGAAATCTGATAGAGATAGCTGCGCGATTTGGTACTAATCCATCGGACTGGATTGATCTTTCTACCGGGGTTAGCCCCTTTACCTATCCGGTTGGAGAGATTCCGGAATCTGTCTGGAATCGACTTCCGGAAACCAATGATGGATTGGAAACGGCAGCCCAGTCTTATTACGGTACTGCATGTGAACCCGTTGCGGTTGCAGGTTCTCAGGCGGCAATTATGGCTCTACCGGGCGTGATTACGCTTGAGATGGGGCGATGTGGAACCATTGCCTTGCCAAGAGTCGGATATAAAGAGCACCAGCATGCCTGGAGTAGCTACGAATTAGACGGTAACGAGTGGGAAATTGAGTTTTATGATGACTTCCCAACACAGGAACAAATCGAAAGCTGCGATGTGGTTCTACTGATTAATCCGAACAACCCTAGCGGAAGATTTACCGAGCAAAGCGAATTGCAGAAAGTTCTGCATGATAAACAAAGCAAAGGTGGCTATCTGATCGTCGATGAAGCCTTTGCAGATTGTACTCCCGATATCTCGGTGCTGGATGAATCGTCACATAACGAACATCTGATTGTGCTTCGCTCTGTCGGCAAGTTCTTTGGGTTAGCGGGTGCGAGAGTCGGTTTTGTTTTTGCAAAGTCAGTTATTAAGGCTCTGCTAGAGGAAGCGCTTGGCCCCTGGACAGTAACTGGTCCGGCACGCTGGGTGATGAAAAAAGCGCTAAATGATGAAAAATGGCAGCGAGAAACTGCATCCATGATACAAGCTTCGTCAGAAAGACTTAATCAGCTATTAGATACTCGACTTGATTGCCATAGAGCGGGAACGCAGCTTTTTACTACGGTTTATCTGGACAACGCAGCTGAATTCCATGAGTTCCTTTGTACCCAACAGGTGTTAACACGATTGTGTGACGAGAAAAACGCGATTCGTTTTGGCCTTCCGTCTGATGATGAACAGTGGGAAAAACTCGATGCAGCTTTAAATGCGTTAGCCGAACATAAAATGAGACAACCAGAAAAGGAACGGGCTTGTGAGTGATTCAAAAAATAGAGTGGAACTTGTCCTTGGCGGTGCTCGATCAGGCAAAAGTAGCTACGCAGAAAGAGTTGCCAAAGAATCTGGAAAGCCAGTTATCTATATCGCTACGTCAGAAGTTCGCGATGATGAGATGGCAAAACGAGTTGAACTGCATAAAGCGCAACGCCCGGCTGGGTGGCAGGTGATAGAAGAACCTTTTGCACTTTCTAATGCACTGAAAAAACACAGTAAAGAGGATAACTGCATTCTGGTGGATTGTCTTACGCTATGGCTTAGTAACTCTCTTTTCGGAGACACAGAGACTGAGTGGTCTGAGGTCAAAGCGGAGTTTTTGCAAACACTTTCTGAACTGCCGGGGCAGGTGCTACTTGTAAGCAATGAAGTAGGCTGTGGCGTTGTTCCAATGGGAGAGATCAGCCGTCGTTACGTTGATGAAGCGGGTTGGCTGCACCAGGCGATTGCGGCTCAAGTATCAAAAGTCACGCTGGTAACAGCAGGGCTACCAATGACTCTGAAGGGAGAATAATCATGGGTTGGTTGAACTATATTACTCTGAACTCGGTTGCTCCGGTTCCAAACCTGCATCAAATCAGCGATGCAGGGGCAGGAGAGGGATTAATGCAGCTTCATCCGACCCGCGATACAGAGCAAATTGCCTGCGGACATGCTAACACGCTTCTCAATGGAGAGTTTCATCCATCACCTGTGTTAGGCAATGGCTCTGTTACCCCCGCGATTTTGGTACATGGCTTGTTTAGAGCGCTTCAGAAAAAAGGGTTCAAGATTCGACTGCACTGTTATCAACTTGGACTGGATAACACACCAGACTTTAGTGACTGCAAACTGGATGATGTGGTTGTTCACCATTGCAACATTGGTGATGAAGCGGAGCTTATTCAAAAGGAGCTTATCCCTGAACTTAAAAGACAAGCTGAAGAGGGTGAAGAACACCTGATTGCGGAATCCGGAATTGGAGGAACGACTTTCGCTACGCTATGGCTTCGCCGTTGGATTGATGAATCGCTCTGGTTTGCAGGAAGTACCAAAGATCCACAAAAGCTGGCTATTAAATCCCAACTACTCGAATCTCTGTGGGAGAAATCTTCGGAACTCGCATTAGATGTAAACCAATATCGAGTTGATAATGAGTTGTCAGATCCAGTGCAGCGAGCTTGTTGTTCATTGCTAGAGTCACCGTGCAAATCACTAAACTTTGCTGGTGGTGCAATGATATTTGCTCCTGTTATTGCGATGAATGGTAGTTCTCCGGTTAACGAGGTTTCAATCTCAACCACCAAATGGGTATTGGAATGTGAGGACTCAAGAGTTGCGGCATTTTCACTGCCTGATAATTGTCGATTAACCACCCCGAAAGCAGATTTCTTGCTGTCTGAATATGAAGCTATCCGAATGTACGAAAAAGGCTATGTCATCGAAGGTTGTGGCTTAGGCGCATGCCTTGTTTTTGCTGAGCAACATGGGCTCAGTGAAAGTGAAATCATTAGTAGCCTGGATAGTGCAGTAGGGCATTGGTTAAGTTAATTATCACGTAGAAAGCAGTTGCAGGGGGCTAGTAACGTTGCTGGCTCCTCGGTTTAGTACGTGGGTATAGATTTGTGTTGTTTTCACATCTTTGTGTCCTAGTTGCTCCTGAACAGTTCGAATATCAGCTCCCGATTCAAGTAGGTGGGTTGCGAAACTATGTCTTAATGTGTGGCACGTGACGTGCTTTATTAGCCCCGCTTTTTTAGATGCTTGCTTGATAGCCTTGCTTAATGCGCTCGGGTTGATATGGTGGCGCCTGATTTGGCCTGTTTCTGGATCAGCCGAAAGTTTTCCAGACGGAAAGAGATATTGCCATTTTAGCTCTTTACTTGCATTGGGATATTTCTTGTTTAGTGCGTCTGGAAGCCATACTCCAGCGAAGTGCTCATTGACAATATCTTGCTCAAAGTACCTTTTTACTATCTGCTGTTGTAGTTCAAGTGCTGCATGTAGATCCTCTGCAAGTGTAACTTGACGGTTTTTGCCTCCCTTACCTTGCCAGACCCTAACGACACCAAAATCGAAGTCGATATCCTGATACCTTAATCGAAGGAGTTCCATTTGCCTTAACCCGCTACCATATAACATTTGGGCGTGAAGTTTGTATATGGGATTGATAGCCTGAAAAAGTCGGCCGAGTTCTTTGCGTGTAAGCACTACAGGTATCTTTCTTTCAATTGCCGAGCGTTGAAATCTCAGTTCCATTGAAAGTGGGCGCTTAATGATCTCTTTGTACAAAAAATTTATAGAGTTTAAGGCAATGGCTTGTGTTTTCTGTGAAGAGTTCCTTGACGTAGCGAGGTAGGTAAGAAATGCCTCAACGTGAGATTCATCTAGTTTGTCAGGATGTTGTTTCTGGTTGTAGTAAATGTACTGTTTAATCCAATAAATGTAGCTTTGGACAGTCCTATACGCATAGTGTCTGGCAAACATATACTCGATTTAACTGGTTTTATGAACAGTATCTGATTCTTAGTAAAATTTAGTGTGATATAAGGATGATTTCCGTATTTTTGAGTTGTCAACTAAGCTGAACTGTTTACTATTAATTTATTAATCAAACGGTTAACTGATAACTCTAGAGCGTTGGTTCGTGCGATAGATGGACGAGTCGAAGTGAGATAGATGGAAAGAAACCGTTTAGAAAGCGTTAGCATACTTAATCACTTCACAAACATGTTTACCTGTAGGAATGTATGAATAATAAAAAACAGCAGCATTATATTTGGAAGCATTATTTAAGCCCATGGCTTAAGGGTGAAAAAGTCTGGTGTAATAGAAGTGGAAAAATATTCCCTACCTCAAGGGATAACATTGGGCAACAACGTTTTTTTTACGAGGCTGAACCTTTAAATGATTTTGAACGGAAATTGGTGATTAGCTTTATAAAGAAGATGCATCCTACTAGTTATGAGACTAGCTTGAGTACCTTAGAAATTTACGACGTGGTATCTCGGGGAGATCAACTTACACGTAGAAATGGAATTGAAGAATATCACACATCTATTGAGCACAAAGCAGAAGCAACTATTGAAAGCCTATGGGACAAGGACTTGTCTTGGTTGGATAATATGCAAAGTAAAATAGACTTTTCGCGCTTCTTAGGTGTCCAGTATTGTCGTACAAACCGAGGGCGACAATCATCATCAATTTCTCTTCGAGAAGTTGAAGCTGCTTTCCCTATGTATACAGGACTGTTTAGCCCAGACAAATTATCTAAAGTTTTGTGTCTGTTAATGGGGGACGTAGTTGGTAATTGGATCTACTCTTCAGGCCATTTTAGTTTGCTCAGTAATTCTACAACTCTAGAGTTTATAACTGGAGATCAGCCCTTATTCAATCTAGATATGAGGGGAAGAGGTAAAAATGAAAATGCGATGGAGTTCAATTTGTTTTATCCAATTTCACCAAAGTTAGCTCTATTAATTACCCGTGACCGAAAAGAGCATAAGGAGTTGAATATTGATGAGGTCAATTCGTACAATAAATTCATTGTTTCGTGTTCTCATGAACAGTTATATGCAAAAAACAAAGAGTCATTGTTAGCATACCTGCCCGAAAGAAAAGTATGCTAACAAGCAATTTAAGAGGGATTCACAACGCTTGGCATTTTTGCTTCTACTTCAAATTTAGTGTTTATGGCACAATGTTTTAGGTTTGGGTGGAGGCGTTGTTCACCCCTTAATTGGGCGTTAGGTTTCGTGTTTGAACTCGCAAAAATAAGTGCAACTAGTGTAATATCATAACCCACTATTTAAATGTGGTTATCTGTCTCCATATAGCACTTAGGGTTAGCAATTGCTTTCCTCTGTAAACTAAAAGTGGAGGCTGTATGACAGCTAGTTATGCTAAAGATTTTCACGAAATTCCAGAGTCATTAACCAATAACTCTTCTCTTAAGCGCAAAGCGTTGGACTTAGTCCAATCTGAACCAATTGCAGGTAAAGTTACGACTGGTGGTAGTCGGTTGGAAGATTTTCGAGAAATCTTAATTGACTTCTTTGATTTGCAAATAGATTTAAACGCAGCGATTGCTGAAACTGAACATAGGCTACCTCGTCAGCATAGTATGTTTTCTGGCGATAACCGTGTGTTTGCAAGTGGTTGGGCGGAGCGTTTAGTAAGGACGCAAGTTAGTAGGTTCTATAATCAGGCTGTCTTGGAAACAATCATTGAAAGCGGAAGTGATGATTGCTTTGTAGATCACTCTTCAAGTGAACAGGCTTCGTCGAAGTGTTCTCAGCAATTAGCAGGTGCGAATCATAGTGCTCGCGTAATGCTAGAGCGTATAAAGTCATCTTATGGCGATGGTGAATGGAATAATGAGCGCAAGCTCCCTGACCATCCTCACTGTACCCATACGTTTAGCCCTGTGCTATAAAACCTAACAATCTGTTTAAGAGTGATTCGCAACGCTTGGCATTTTTGCTATGCGTTGCGTTTTGTGTTTAAGGTGGTATGCGGAAGCTTCGGTATTGCGTTGCTCACACCTTAACAGGGCGTTATACCGCAATCAATCATCTAACCTTTTCATAGCTTTACGATAAACATCGCTTCGTTCGCGCTTTCCTACAGCTAAAACGGTTACAATGATGACATCGTCTTCAACTTTGTAGACTAGACGGTAACCAGATTGGCGAAGTTTAATTTTATACATGTTGTCAGCACCGGATAGTTTTGAAGCCGGAACATGTGGATTGTCTAAGCGTTCAATTAGCTTTTTCTTAAACTGTTGCTGTAGCGTGGAGCCAAGCTTTTTCCACTCTTTGAGTGCGCTTTTCTTAAAGTCGAGCTTATAAGTCATCAATATTTACCGAAATGCTCTCTTCAGACTCACGCTCATTAGCGATAGCAAGCAGTTCAAGATCTTCGAGCCTGTCCATCATCATTTCGTATGCTTCGGCAGGTACGCAATAAAATGCTGGCTCATTTCGGTTTAATACAGCAACAGGTTCGCCGTAAGCACTAGTAGCGACTTTCATAGGGTTAGCTTTTAACTCAGTAATGCTTGCAGCAACATCCGCTAAAATTCTAGTGGTCATATAATCAGTCTCTTAAGTGGTCTTAATTTCGGTCATTTTATCCTGAATCAAGCGGTATAACAAGGCGCTCAAAGGGACAAAAAATGTGTGGCACTTTTGGTTCCGGTTAGGTTTAGTGTTATCGTTGTTTTCATTGAAGTTATAGGGCTTTTTTTGCCTATTAGCTTAGCGTTAGCTATTTCTCGCATATAAAGGAGTTCCAGTGGTAAAAGTTCTTGTTAGTTCATGTTTGGTTGGAAACAACGTTAGATACAATGCGAGCTGCTTATCGATGCCAGAACCTGAGTTACTCTGGCTCAAGTCAAACACCGAGCTAGTGATCTTTTGCCCTGAAGTATCAGCAGGTTTGCCTATTCCTAGAGCGCCTGCCGAAATCATTACTGGTAAAGGTGTTGATGTGCTCGATGGTTTGGCAAACGTCGTTGGAAATGATGGCATCGATGTTACTAAACAGTTTATAAGTGGGGCAGAGAAGGCTTTGGAACTGTGCAACACAGAGCAAATAAAGTACGCAATACTTGCAGAAGGCAGTCCTTCCTGTGGCAGTTCAAAAATTTATGATGGCACATTCAACGGGATTAAAATCGATGGTTCAGGGGTAGCTACTGCATTGCTCGAGCGAAATGGGATTAAAGTCTACAGTCAGCATACGGTAGCTAAGCTCCGAGGGGTGTTGGAAAAACATAGCTAACAAAGCATTTAAGAGTGATTCGCAACGCTTGGCAGTTTCGCTTCGCTCAAGTATAGCCAAGCGTCGCTCACATATATGGTCTCCCCCTGTTTTGCAAGTCAGCAGTGTGATTCAAAGTGCAGGTTAACTACCATATATACGGCCTGTTTTCGCGGCTATTGCCTTGGCCAAGATGAGGCAGTCGAACACGAAGTCCTAATCACCTTATCGACTGTAAAAGCCAGTGTGAGCACAAGGTTTTCAACGTGTAGGATTATCCTGTTATTCATCTTACTACGTACTTTGCAAAGGGTTGGTGATGGTTGTTTTTTATGTTGGTTGATACTCTTCATTTTTGGTTGTGACGGCCCAGGCGATTCGCATAAGTTTGTTCGCGAGTGCTACCGAGGCACGATTAGCCCCTCGTCGCTCTTGTAGCTCAAGCATCCATTTACTCAGTTTGTCGGATTTATACTTGGCTCGTCTTAAAGCCGCCCGTGCTCCATGAACCAGTAACGAGCGAATGTAAGTGTTACCTTGCTTAGTTATTCCCATAAGAATCACGTTACCGCCTGTTGTATCTTGCCTTGGAACGAGCCCCATCGCCGCGGATGCATCACGTCCAGTTTTGAACTGTTGACCAGAGCCGAGCCAGACGGCGACTGCTTGACTAGTGAGCGGGCCAAAGCCTGGAATAGACATCAGTCGCTTGGCATTATCAAACTGTTTGACGGTTTGGTTGAGCTTGTCTTCAAACCATTTAATCTGTTCGTCAATATATAAATAGCGTTCGTATTGATGTGATACCAGTTCACGTAATATTGGTGATAGTTGGTTCTCGGCATCCTCTAGAACTTCAGGAATTGCTTGTCTAAAAGAAGCTTTTCCTTTGGGAATAACAATGCCATATTCGGCAATTAACCCCCGAACCTGATTAATCAGGCGAGTTCAGCAATTGCTTCAGCGTCGTTATAGTCGTTCTTTTGTTTACGGCGTTGATTTTTGACGTGTTGGGGCGGGTATAGCAGGACTTCGTGCCCAAATTTTTTGAACTCACGAGCCCAGCAATGAGCCCCTGAACAAGTCTCCATGGCAATAATGCATGGAGTTTGAGTTGCGATGTAGTTAAGTAGTTTACTTCGCGGGAGTTTTTTTCGACCGAGATTCTTTCCTTTATGATTGATTTCAAAAAGAAAGAAAATACTTTTTGCTAAGTCGATGCTGATGATTTTATGCTGAGTCATGGTCTTCTCCTTTTGCTTCAGGACCTGAACACTCCAAGCATGGCTCAAGGCCGTGTGAAGTGTTAGGGGGAGACCATCTCATCACCTTAACAGGGCTACATGGATTCCCCCGGTTGTCAAACGTCCGCTAAACTTCAAGTGATGGGTTTTGGACTGCCGCTCTACATTCGGCCTACTTATCGACGATTTGCATACGTCGTGGCCCTGATGACTATGCGCGACTGCGGTGCCTTATTCGTTAGATGACATCATAATGTGTCCGCCGCATTAACAGGCTCTCCGCTAGTGGTCTTAACCTATCTCCATCCATTGCGTCCGCTATGACCCGGTGGGTGTGAATCTTGTTACGCTGCTTAAGACGTAAAGCGCTTAGGCAGCGTAATTTTTATACTCTGTTTGATTGTGTAGCAGTGACCAGATGATACGAGTATTTTTAGCAGCCAGTGCAACAATGGCTCGATTCATCCCCCTTCGCTCTAATATGCCTCTACACCATTGGCTCAACCTGTCTTGTTTATCTCCCAGATTGGAGATAACTGTTCTCGCTCCATGAACTAAAAGTGTTCGAAGGTACTTGTCGCCATGTTTGGTTATTCTGCCAAGTCGTGGTTTTCCGCCTGTGGAGTATTGCTTGGGTACTAAACCTAACCATGCTGAGAAGTCCCGACTTTTATCGAACTGGGAGCCATTGCCTATTGATGCCAATATTGCCGTTGCTGTTTGAGGGCCAATACCTCTGACTTTCATTATTCGCTGAACGTTGTCACTGGCTTTAGCAAAGGTATCAAAAGTATGTTCAGTATCAGCAATACGCTGATTGAGTATATCGAGATGCTGATAGGCATCATGAAGTACAGCTCTTGCCAGTTGAGGAAGGTCATTTTCAGCATCTTCCAGCATTAGCGGTACTTGTTTCATTAAGGATGAACGACCGACAGGTATAACTAAGCCGAACTCAGAAAGCAGTGCTCTAATACGATTCATGATAGCGGTTCGTTCACGAACCCAATGCTCCCGCATTCGGTGAACAGACAACATGGCTTGTTGCTCGGGTGATTTAACCGGAACAAATCGAGTAGAGGGGCGCTGAACCGCTTCGCAGATAGCAACGGCATCATTGAGGTCGTTCTTGCCCTTAGTTCGATAAGGTGCGACATACTTGGCAGCCATGATGCGTGGTTCATGTCCGAGTGTTCGAAGTGTCCTAGCCCAATAGTGTGCACCACCACACGCTTCAAGTCCTATACGCATCGGTGGCATATTTGCTGTTGTAGTCAGCAAGTTAGAGCGGTTAACGGATTTGTGGATTAGAACTTTACCATTCTGGTCGACAGCATGAAGACTGAAGTGGTTTTTAGCTAAGTCGATACCGCAGAAAAAAGAATAATCAGACATGGTGCCTCCGGTTTTAATAATGACCACATAAGTGTGGCTGATCCTCGGGAGGGGGAATCCATGTCATTCGTTATAACACAACACACAAATCTTGCCCTCAAATGTCAATTGAACTATTATTTGTACGTTATTTTGTACTGATTGGAGTTCACTATGAGCCGTATCCGCTTCGACCAAGACATCCAACCGCTATCGGAGTTCCGAGCGGGTGTTGCTTCTTACATAAAACAAATCAATGAAACTCGTCGCCCACTGGTTATTACACAACATGGTAAAGGTGTTGCCGTTGTCTTAGATGTCGTTGAGTATGAGGCGATGCAGGAGAAGATCGAGTTACTAGAAGAAATACGTGCAGCGGAATCTCAGCTAGCTTCTGGTTTGGGGGTTTCAAATGAAGACGCTCGTGCTCAAGTTCTTGGACGTATCAAAAAATGAAAGTAGTTTGGTCTCCGCTAGCTCTTCAAAAGCTAGGTGATACTGCTGAGTTTATTTCTTTAGATAGTCCATCAGCAGCGGAAAACTGGGTAAACGAGATCTTTGATAAGGCTGAACTTCTGGGAACGATGCCTGAAATGGGGCGCTTCGTTCCTGAAATGCCCAATACAAACTATCGTGAAATCATCTTTGGCCATTACCGTATTATCTATAGTCTAGGTCTTGAAGTTCGTATTCTGACAGTTCGCAATTGTCGACAGTTGCTGTCTGAAGACGATCTGTAGCACAGTGTTATAACAAATTGCTTAAGAGTGACGGCAAACCTTTGGCATTTTTGGTTCGGTTGAGTTTAGTGATTACGGTGGCTTTGCTTAGGCTTCGTGGTGGTTAGCCGCACCTTATCAAGGCGTTAGTTTACCAATCAAGATCATCACCCCAGTTTTTATTTAGGGTGATGTCTTAGCTACAAGTGGTTTTGTGGGAGTTGCGATTGACTAAGTACAGCCACAACTAAAATAAAACCGTCTTCCTTTGTAAAGTAAGCTGTGTGTTTTCCTACCGGAAAATAGAAACTGCTTGGATAAATCTCATCACAGCTGTGACCTACGGCTGGGTTGTCGGCAAGCATTTGAAACCCAGCTAGCAATGTATCTTTATAGTTGTTCCACTGCATTTTAGAAAAGTTGTTGATGGTATAGCTTTTAATTTTTCGTAAATGAGCCTGAGCCAATTTACTTAGTTTGTATTTATTCTTTTGCATAGTGGGTTACAAGGCGCTTAGGAAATCTTCCCCATCAACTACATTGCCTTGTGCTAAGTCTTGTTTAGCTGACTCGAAACAATGTTTAAGGTAATCAGTTTTCATTGCCTCTAGTTCTTCATAGTCTTTGATAGACATTACCACCACGGCATCTTTACTGTTTTTGCTAATCTTTACTGGCTCACGTTGGGCGCTTAGAAGCAGCTCACCAAAGTTACGCTTTGCATCATTTGCTGTTAGTGTGTGCATACTCAGTCTCCAAGTTTGGAATTACAGTAAGATTATAGCTTGTCGCACAAAATGGTCAATACGATTAAATCGTGCGATTTGTGCGAAAGGCAAACTAACAATAAATTTAAGAGTGATTCACAACGCTCGGCGCTTTCACTTCAAGCCAGTTTAGTGTTTATGGCACAATGGTTTAGGTAAGGTGGTAGCGTTGTTCATACCTTAATTTGGCGTTATGTGGCAGGTAGGATCTATGACCCCAGTAGCAGTTCTTGTTTATGTTCCCGATGTGGAGGCAGGGCTTCAGTGGTATCAGCAAGCGTTTCCTGAAGCTGTTCCAATTCATCTTCCAGACTTTGATTTCACGGTACTCAACGCAAACGGTTTTTCTCTCGAAATTGTTCAATCTGACGACAAGGTTTCTGAGGGTAAAAAGGGGACTGTACTCTATTGGTCTGTGAGTGACTTATCTGTAGCATTATCTCGTTTAGAAGCTCTTGGGGCATCTTTATATCGTGGTCCAATGGAGGTCGAAAATGGACTCTCTATGTGCCAACTTGAAGATCCCTTTGGAAACTTAATCGGTCTACGTGGGGCAACCACATAACAAATTGTTTAAGAGTGGCAGCTAACCTTTGGTATTTTTTTGGTTTGGTTGGCTTCAGTGTATACGGTAGCAATGTTTGGGTTTTGTAGTAGTTAGCCGCATCTTAGCTAGGCATTATGCAACCGGGGTTCAGGAGTAATCAGATATGCAGTTAGTAACTAGAGACTTAGCTCAGAGCAAGCGATGGTTGTCTGATTCTGAGCGAAAGTCCATCATTGAAATAATCGGCTCAAGTTTTTCAAACGTGACTCCAGAGGCTTATTTAGCTAAATACTTTGATGATTCTGATGCATTTGAACGAAAGCTTAGGCTTTACTTAGATGGTCACCAAGTTGTTGGTTATTGTTTGCTTACGTTCACTGACGAATCAAAAATTACAGTAATTCGAGCCTCGGCGGGATTTCTACGTGACTATCGAAAGGGTGGGAATACTTTCCAGTTTTCGTTGTCTGAGAGCTTTAAGTACTGGCTGCGCGCGCCCTGGAAGACAATTTATTACGCAGATACGATGCTTAGCCCTGCTATGTATCGAGCTATAGCAAAAAATACAGGTATTATTTGGCCTCATCCTCACCACCAAGCTCCGGGTGAAATCTTCAACCGTTTTAATCCTGATGGAGACCTTAGTTTAACCGAGCCTTTGCGTTGTTTGGTTCCTGTAAATCGAATAAGCAATTACGCGAAAAGCGAACTAGAGTCCTTTGAAAATAGTAACAAGCTCGAAATTCAATATTATTGCAACTTGAATCCAAACTTTAATCACGGAGTGGCTTTGTTTGTAGTAATCCCAGTAAATTTTAAGCAATTTTTAAAAACCGCATGGAAGAAACTTCGCGCAAGAAACGTGGCATAACGAAGTGTTTAAGACACAATGTTACCAGCAAAGCAAAACCGGCTATACCAGTGCTAGAAGAGTTCAACACATGACATAATGTTCTAAGGTAAATTATGATTTTTACAACAACAGAAACAGTTCCAGGCAAGGAAATAGAAGCCGTATTGGGCGTTGTTAATGGGAATGTAGTCCAGTCTAAACATGTTGGCCGAGATATAATGGCAGGTTTGAAGGGGATAGTCGGGGGTGAACTCAAGGGCTATACAGAGATGTTGATGGAAGCTCGGAATATAGCGGTAGAACGATTAATTGCAGACGCTGAAAAGTTAAATGCAGATGCAATTGTCGGGATACGCTTTACAACGAGTTCGGTTACTGATGGTGCGTCAGAAATACTCGTTTTCGGTACAGCGGTTAAGTTACGGCCTTAAGAATCAATGTAATCAGGCTACGAAACGGCTAGTAGCATAATAAGGTCCGGGTTCATAGCAAGGCGATTTAACCTCTAGCTTCTGTTACACTCCGCCTTCTCATCGAACAACAGGTACTTAAAATGAGTCAAGAACAACCGAACAACCCACTTCATGGCATCACTCTTGAAAAAATGCTAGTTCGACTGCAAGAACATTATGGTTGGAAAGGGTTGGATTCGAAGATTCAAATCAACTGTTTTTACAACAATCCATCAATAAAGTCTTCGCTGAAGTTTTTACGTCGAACGCAGTGGGCAAGAGACAAAGTTGAAGCCCTGTATATAGAGACTTTCTGTAAGTAAAGCTGCTGTTTCGGGCAAGAACGAGTCTAGCTGGATTTTGTATTCTCACTATGCAATTGTTAACATTGTGTAACTGGTTTTATAAAAAGAAAACGTGTCGTGAATTCTCCCTGTGTTCGAAATTGCTGCCTTGACGATAAAGATATCTGTATCGGATGTTTTCGAACTCTACAGGAGATTTTGGACTGGTCGGAGTCTACTCCAAAAGAAAAACACGAAATACTTCAAAGGTGTTGGGAGCGTAAAAAGTTAGCTCAATCCAAGGAGGATTAAATGTTATCAAGGGAAAAAACTGGGCTTATTGTTGTTGATGTACAAGGTAAACTCGCAAGATTGGTGCACAATAGCGATACTGTAATCTCCAATTGTCAGAAGCTGATTCAAGGTGCGCAGGCTCTTGAAATTCCGATTATTCTTCTTGAGCAAAACCCTGAAAAACTTGGCGACACAGTCAGCGAGTTGACGAATCAACTCAATGGTATACAACCAATAGTTAAATATACGTTTAATGCCTTCGAAGCTCCTGATTTTGAGCAGGCTATAAAAAACATGAAAATAGATACCTGGTTAGTTTGTGGTATAGAAGCGCACATTTGCGTCTATCAAACAGCCAGAGGTTTGATTGATATGGGTTACAAAATAGAACTGGTTAGCGATTGTGTCTCGTCTCGTTCTGCCTCGAATGTAGAACTTGGTATAAATCGCATGAAAGATGCGGGTGCTTCTATCACTGGGCTGGAAATGTGTCTTTATGAACTTGTTGAGGACTGTCGCTCTCCCGAGTTTAAGAGAATATTAGATTTGATTCGCTGAGGCGTATTTCCGTCAAACGATCCCTATCACTTATCTGCGGCTAGAAAACAAATGGAAATTTCTGCAAAAATTATCAGTCAGGCTGACACTGCAAAGCTATTAGATTTCGAGTTAGAAAACAGGCAATGGTTTGAGAAACATATCCCTCCCAGATTAGATAGCTTTTACTCTCTTTCAGGTGTTCAGTCGCAGATAGAGACGTTTTTAGAACAGTATGAAAATGAAACCCTTATACCAATGTTGCTTTGGACGCCTGATGGGGAGTTATGCGGTCGTTTAAACCTGACCATCGACGAGTCTGAACCCACAGTTGGAATACTTGGTTATCGGGTGGGGGAGAGATTTACTCGCCAAGGCGTAGCATCTCAGGCAATCAGTTTAATACAACAGTATATTGTTCAGTTTACTGAGATTACTACCTTGAAGGCGATAGCGTTAACGAGCAATATCGGTTCTAGTAAAGCGCTGGAAAATAATGGTTTTAACAAAGAATCTAACATTAAAAACTTTGTGTTGTTAAATGGACGCCACGAAGACGCCAATGAATATATCTGGACGCATTAATAAGAAGCAGACCCTAGCTCTTATATAGCAATCTGTTGTTGTGAGTTAACTCCCTCTCTCGAACTGGACTGGATTTGCAACATATAAAAATTTGATATACTACCGAGCAATATTATTTATACAGTTGTTTTAAATGAAGAAACTTATCACTGAGTGCTATTACTTCAGCACACTAAATTTCAACACTATTTTCAGAATCTTTGGTCCTTTTGCGATAATTACAGCTGTTTTAAGTCCTGTTATTGAAGTAATGAGTAGCGTCTATGAGTATAACTGGGTTTATCTCATGTATCTGTGCATGTTTAGTATTGTGCATACTTATCTTATGGTTCGATTTATCAAATTTATGGCCTCTGTTGCCTCCGGTCGAGTTATTGAACAAACGGTGTCGTTCCGTGAGTGGTTTGATTTAATCATTGTGTATTTTATCTATGGTGTTGCCGTCATGCTTGGAATGATTGCTTTGATTATTCCGGGCTTATATTTTTCAGCTCGATATGGATTTGCAGACTTTGAAGTCGTCTTAAACAAGAAAAAGCCTTTTTCTGCACTAGATACCAGCTGGAAAGAGACGAAAGGAATAACCCTAAAGCTGATATTGGTATCTGTACTCATTGGTGGTTTCCAGATAGTGTCAGGCACTATTCTTGGTTACGTTGGGGATACCTCGATGGCAATTAACATAGTAACAACGGTATTATCTGACCTCATTTCGACTGTTGTGATGATATTTATGTCTATTGCATACTTCCGCGTGTACGTAACCAACTTCGCGGCTAATGAAGTTCCAGCAGAAAGTGAAGCTTAGTGGCTTAAATCTTCTTATAAATATATAGAAAACTGTGATGTTTTCTAAAGGGATTGTTTATGAAAAAAATCGTTTTTGTCCTTGCCTTGTTTGTAACTCTGTTTGGTTGTGCTGGGATTAGCCAAAACGAAGTCACCGTTTCTAGTAGTCTGGTTGATTTTCTTTATCCTGATTCAGAGAACTATAAAGAACATCAACCGTCCATTCCTCATCTAACATTGCCTATTAATGTCGGGATAGCTTTTGTTCCAAGCGCTGATAACAACAAACTAGCGCTCTCAGCGAAGCGGAAGCATGAGATTCTAACAAAAGTGAAGGATGAGTTTTTAAGCCTCGAATATGTCAACAGGATAGAAGTTATATCTGATGCATATCTGAAACAAGGAGGCAGCTTTGATAACCTTAAACAGCTTTCAAGGTTGTATGATGTTCAGGTCATGGCTTTAGTTTCCTACGACCAAGTAGCTCGAAATACACAGAATAATGCGGCACTACTTTATTGGACAATCGCTGGGATGTACTTAATCCCTGGAGATGAAAATAATACACAAACTTTTGTTGATACCGCAGTTTTTGATATAAATAGTCAAAAGCTACTCTTTCGTGCTCCGGGAATCAGTGATGTTGAATCTTACTCCACCGCAGTAGGGGTAGAGGATAATTTTTACGATAACTCAAATAAAGGGTTTAACTTAGCTGTTTCAGATATGGTCACGAATCTGAAATCAGAACTCGAAATATTCAAGGTTCGTGTGAAGGAAGAGAAAGTGGCCAAGGTAAGCTATAGCGATGATTATAGCGGAGGTGGTATTGGTTGGCCGCTTATGATTCTAGTATGCTTGGTTGCTGCTATTCGTTTAAAAACAAATAAGCCTTCAAAGTAAGTACTCATACTCTTAAATTTAAACGCCATACTTTGCCAGAATGCAGAGTATGGCTTTTGTCTAGTTTCGTTTCTAAACCTTAACGATAGAACTCTTCTGATTTATCAGCTGTTGATTACTGATCTCAAACAGGTTTGGTAGCTGGTTTAATGTCACTCTGTCATGTGAGACCACAAGTAATATCGCTTCTGGTGCTTCTTGCTTTATGTATTGGAGCAATGCGGCTACATCTGCCGAAGATAGATTAGATAATGCTTCATCCAACACAATAAGTTGTTTATTAGGATCGATGCTCATCAAAATCATCAACTTTCTCTTCTGGCCAGTGGACATAGGAATCTGGCTAATATCCCGTTGAAATATAAACTCGTAATCAATAGAAGTGTGCGTAAATATTAGGCTACAGATTTTCGTGATTTTGTTTACGTCTGTTACACCGCGCATATAAAAGTTGGAATAAACACTGCCTCGAATGAAATCTGAAGTAGGGTCAATAAAGACGACCTGTTTAGCAAAGACGCTTGGATCGATATCAACACCATTGTAGAAACTATTAAAGAGTATGGTACCGGAGTATTCCTGGTGTGACTGAACAATGGTCGACATAAGCGAAGACTTACCGGAGCCGATCGGACCATAAAAGCCGTAAGTGTTACCTTTAGTCAGTTCGAGATTAACGCCAATAAGAAGAGGTGATTGCTCAGCGCTAATATCAACATTCTTTAAAGTAATACTGGCGATGTTGTCCAGGTGCAGACCTTTGCTAACTATTTTGGGCTCGATGTTTTCCAATAGATCCGCGATAGCCAGTTTTAGGTGGTAAGTTGATACCAGAATGAAAAAACCTTTGGTAACAAAGCTAATAACGCTTGATGCAGCGCGACCATTAAGTATTAAGAGCGCAAACAGAACGTTAAATACACTCGTATCTATCTTCGATGTATAGAAAAGTACAATAAATAACGAAAAGCTCGCGATAAAAGAGCTGACTCGAACAAACTCTTCCCAGTTGAAATTGAAACTAGCGAGTTTATGATCACTATCAAACGACTTTTTGCACGACTGTTCAAAGTTGTTTAGCAGAGATTGGTTATTTAGAAATCTTAGCTGCTTGTTATTTCTGTAGTATGAAATTCTTTCGTTCAGTAGGTCTTGCTGTGCAGACTCTAATTCAATAAACACCTTGTAATTGCGGTAACGCATATATGTTGCAGCGCCTATAACCACGATGTAAAAGCCAAACAATGCTAAGGCGTACGTACCAATAAACATAAACAGCAAAGAGATAACCAAAAGAAATATGGAGGCATCCATAATGATACTAGGTAGGTTTTCCCATATAACCTTACGGTTTGATTCAACCATACGCATTTTGGTTAAGCTGTCTTTTTGCTTAAAACCGGGCATCAATGAAAGTAGATAGCGCTCCATTTTCAAAGAGTTGTTCTCTAACTTACGCAGATGAATGTGTTTTATTGCGTATTTGAGCGCATATTCACACCCCCACAAAATTAAAAAAGCCGCGGTGACGAAAAGTAGCGTAGAGGCTTGTGAGTTAAATATCAGGCGAGTATTGAATAGGTTGCTATAAAAAGCTGGGATAAGAACAAATGGTACAGCGGCCAACAAAAAGAAGTTTGCTTTAGGGAATAGCTGATATACCACTTCTACGAATTCACGAGTCTTAAGTACCTTTGGGTATGCCTCTATAAAAACGATTTCTTTCCCGATCAACGCGTTTGCTTCAATTTGCTCGTGTTTGTCGTTCACTAAGTTAACGCCAATGCGTTGCACATAGCTTGGTGCTAAATCGGAGACGATGAATGCTTCGGGTAGGTCATTAACTGATTTAACTTCCCGCTTTTCAAAACTGTAGTTAAAGAGAGAATCCACGAATAATGGCTTGAGTTGCGAGATAAGCTGGTCCAGCGTTTCGCCTTCAATGTGTTTAAACGCTTTCCAATCAAATTTTGCTTGTGATTGATTAACAAGCAGCGTTATTACTGATTTCATAGAAGCCTCGCAAACATAAAGTATTCGTATAATAAGTATCAGCGATACAATGCACAATCTGATCTGAGCTTTTCTTTTGATTTAACAGCAATTGATAGGCTGTGTCTCGGCTCTTGTTGCTGGTTTATTAATAAATTGCTTACTTATTGAGCGCTCCTGCCGTGCACTCTATGACTACATAACATTAATTAATGAATGCCTGCCTTTGTCTTTGTGTGAATGATATAATATAGGATCTTATAAACCGTTATTGACTATTGTGACTACAAGGAAAGTTTGAACAAAAATTAGCTGAAAACTCAAAGTTATAGAGGGTGTTAAAGGTTTTGTGATCAAGCCCATCTGTCGATTTGAGAAATGATAAATTAGTTTCATCAATAGCTCATAATTGTGCTATAAGAGCAAACACTCAAAAATGATGAAATTAAAATGCTTTTTGAGAGTTCTAACTTCTATATCTATTTCGGTTAACCCATTCTGATTAAATTCTGGGCAAATTAAAGAGTAACTGGGTCTGTTATTATGCAAAATGTTGTAGTTGATTCTATTTCGGATATCAATATTAAAGGTTTCGACATCGAGATCACGCTTCCTAGTGGTGAAGTTGAAGTGATTAAAGATGGTGTTGTTGCTGTAGCGCTTGGTGAGTTGAATGTCGAGACTCGAGAAGGTGAATTCTCGATGAATGACCTCATCAAGCAAACAGGGGTCAACCTAGAGACGACATCCAGTGTCTTTTTAGAAAATCAACTTTATGCGACTGGCGACTCAGTAAAAGGAGATCTGGCAGGCGAAGGTACTGAAGAAGATTTACTTACTGGAGATGGAGATAAATCTCTGGAAGGTGAGGAAGATGCTCTCGGTATTTTAAATAGTGATGGAACTTCGTCAGAGACTCAGGATGGCACTACCGATGAAGAGTATCAGAAAGCGCTCAATGAAGTGGTTGACGAAGCTGCGCAGCAAAGACAGGAAGCATTAGAAAGACAATTTGCCCAGTTGTCAGAAATGCAATCTGCCCTTCAGGCCCAGAAGGACGCGCTTGCCCAGGAAAGAGAATACCTGGCTGAACTTGCCGAAGCTCAGCAAGCTGAAAGAGAAGCCATTGATGCTGAACGTGAAGGCGTCATTAGCCTGGCAGAAGCGATCATTAGCAACAGTGAAGTAGATGGTCAACACAATGTAGAGGACTACATTGTCGAACTAGAAGGTGACGGTGTAGATGTCGAGTCCGGTGTTGTGCTTTCTGGAGACGATGGTGGTGCATCATCCAGCTCAGAACTGGTTCAGGCGATAGAGTCACTGATTGAATCCAAAGAGAGCGCGAGTGAAGCTGCGGTTGCAACAGCCGCAAATACAAGCCCAGCACCGACTCCAACCCCAACTACTCCTTCGGGTAGTACAACGAGTACATCTACGAATACTTCTTCTTCGGATGACAGCTCTTCATCAAGCTCGACACCAAGAAATACTGCGGCTCAACCGGTAGAAGACCCTGTGGATGATGCTACAAATGATGATGGTGCCGGTGACAGTGATCAGTCAGAAGCAGCAGCCTATCTGACCCTGCTTTTAGATGGTGAAGATGATTCAGGAACCATCGGGGACTTTATTACTAACCAAAGTACTGACTTAACTTTTAACGGTCAGTCAGAGCCTAATTCTACCGTTAGGTTTTTGGTCACAGATGGTGAAAATAATACAGTTTACGAAGAGTTCGTTACTGCTAATGCAACGGGTAACTACACGGTTGAGCTTTCAGATGAGTACGCAGAAGGCAGTTATTCGGTAGCGGTATCAACAACCGCAAGCTCTGGCGAATCACTATCCGTCTCTGAAATACTGGTTATCAAGAAAACGCCACCGGCCACTCCGACGGTTGCTTTAGCAGAAGAATCGGATACCGCAGCCAGCTTCAATCAGGATTCTACGGGTCGAATAGACAAAGTGACTTCTGATAAAACACCAACATTTGAAGGGACAGCGCAAACAGGCTCTACAGTTACTCTGACCATCGATGGTGTTGAATATAAGTCTGCTGTTGTCGGTGAAGACGGACTGTGGTCAATAAATGTACCTTTACCAGATAATTTTGAAGATGGTAAACACTTTTATTCAGTAGTTGCCACTGATGAAGCGGGTAATGTTTCTGAAACAGTCAGCGATAACAGCACCTATTTCACACTGGATACCCAGATTCAGGATATGGCAGGATCTCTGGCATCGACATCCGATACGGGTAAAAGTGACAGTGATGGCATTACTAAGTATACCGATGGGCAGCTTAGCTTTACCGGTACCGTAGAAGAAGGTGCAACGGTAAAACTGGTTATTGCCATTGGTGGCACAACTTATACGGTTTCACCGACGGATGCGCAATATTCGGTTCTGGATGGAAAACGCACCTGGACCATAGATTCAAACTCGACGGATTTTGCCGCCGCCTTTATCGATAACGATATAGAAAACAATGGTGAGTATACCTACCATTTTGAATACGAAGATGCAGCAGGCAATATTATCTCGTCGGCTGATCAAACTTTGGTGGTTGATACAGAACTGCCATTTGTTACAAGCCTTGGCTTAACGGAAGATACGGATTCTGCGCCGGAAGGCATTACCAACAGTTCGTTAAAAACGGACAATATTACTGCAAATCAAAAGCCTGTTATTGAGGGTACTGCGGAAGCGGGCTCAAGCATCACTGTGACCGTTACTGCGAAAGACGGAAGCTACACTCAAACATACCAGACAGACACTGTTGGGGAGCGTTGGTCTGTAGAGTTGACCCGCAACGATGAAAATACTGAGTTAGTCAGTTTGCTTGATTCTGGTGAGTACGATGTTTCTATTGTGGCAACCGATATCGCGGGAAATACTCAAACAACAACCGACAGTTTTACTATCGATACCAGCACCAGTATCAATATCACCACTGGTTTAAATGAGAAAGTAAACAGCCAGATTCAAACTATCACTGGTTCCGCTGAAGAAGCGGCAACCGTAACGCTCACTATCAAAGGATTAGACTCAGATAACAATACCGTCGAATATACACAGCAAGTGTCGGTAGCAACTGATAGTGATGAAGACAGTGTTGGTTCATGGTCATTCGATATAGATCCTGCTCAGTTAGCAAAAGATGGTGTCATTGCTGACGGTAACTACAGTTACAGTCTGACATCGGTGGATATTGCGGGTAACACGGTTTCAACTGCGACGCAAAACTTTACTTTGGATACGCAGGTAACCCCTTTTACCGCGAAGCTAGACGATGCTTCTAATTCAGGTTCTCTGGATGATGTGATCACGAAAGATAACACGCCAACTTTCAGTGGTACCGTAGAACCGGAAAGTAAAGTTGAACTGACAATAAATGGCAAAACCTATACGGCCACAGCGTCAGATACCAGTGATGGAAGTTGGTCTATTACTGTGCCCGATGGTGATGCTTTACCCTCTGATAATCAGACATACTCCTACACAATCAAAGCCACAGATCCGCTAGGGAACGAAACGACACTTAGCGATTCAGAACAATATAAAGTTACGATTGATCTTGGTGACCCAACACTGTCTGGTGGTCTGGATGCAAGTAGTGACAGTGCTGTGGTAGGTGACCGGATCACCAACGAAACCAATCCACTGTTCTCCGGTTTAGGGGATGCAGGTGATACCATCACGTTGAGTATTATTAATGCCGATTATCCAGACCTGGCACCGATTGAAAAAACAGCCGTTGTTAACAGCGACGGAACCTGGAAGATTCAGCTGGATGATGGTGAAAACCCTGATGGCAGTGAGGACGGTGAGTACGACGGTAAACTGTTAGATGGCAACTACACATACACATTAAACGCGACGGATAAGGCTGGAAACAGCGTAACCACATCGGCAGCTTCTTTGGTTGTCGATAGTGAGAATCCGACACCGCTAACGGGCTCGTTAGATGAGAGCAGTGATTTAGTTTCAGATGCGGATGGTCAGCTAAGTAAAATTCAGGCGATCAAAGCAGATTACACGGACACTGAACTTGACGAGACAACGCGGGATACAACGCCTCTGTTGAGCGGTACCGTAGATGCAACCAATATCGATGAGGTTGTCATCTATCTTGACGATCCTTCAAAGTCGACACCTATTGTGGCAGAACTTGAAACCGATGCTGACGGGAAGCTTGTTGTTACAACCGATGCAAACGGCAACCAGGTAGTCAAATGGACGGTTCAGCTAGGATTGCAAAATGCGGGTGAACACAACTTTAGTGTGGTTGCTACAGACAAAGCGGGCAACCAATCTACGTTAAATGATCAGTCATTTACTATCGATAACGCGACCGCTGCTCCGACTGGAAACTTGCTTAACGAAGGTTCGGATTCGGGTACAAAAGGCGACCTGAAAACCAATATTCTGACTCCAAACTTCAGTGGTGAGGCGGGAAGTGCGGAAGCGGGATCAACACTGGTTCTTGAAATAAACGGTAAGAAATACGATACCGTCGTTAAGTCGGATGGTAGCTGGATAATTCCGGTGACAGATGCACTTCCTTCTGATGTCGAGGAGCAGCCGTTTACTCTGTCTCAAATTGACAATGCTGGCAATATCGCCAGTACGACTCAGACTCTGTTCATCGACACTTCTACAGAAGTTACCGCACATTTGCAGACAGAAGCTGATTTCACAACCGTGCCAGATGGATTTGTCAGCTCAGACTCAGGCGCAGATGGAGACAGCTATACCAACGTCACGGCACCGACTTTCACTGGTACCGGTGAAGATGGTTCGACAGTGACTATCTCGATCAACGGTCAGAATTACTCATCAACAGTGACAGACGGAAAGTGGACCATCGATGTTTCTGGCCTTACGCCGACCTCTGCCGATGTAGCGACAGGCGCTCAAGAGTTCGATTATACGGTGACCAGTACCGATGTCGCGGGTAACGAAGCGGAAGTGGAAGGTACTTTAACGGTTGATACCTCTCTCGTCTGGACTGGTGGTCTAGACAAGAGCATGACCATCTCAGAAAACAATGATCAGATTTATCTAGGCTCAACAGATGTTAGCTTTGGTGGAGAAATCGAAAGTGGTGGTACTGTAAGGCTTGTCTCTTTCGGTGGTAATACGTTATCTACACCTATCAATGCGACTGTTAATGCAGACGGCACCTGGATTATAGATTTTGCCAGTTCGGAAGCGATCCTTCAGAACCTGAGTGACAAAACTAACTACACATACACGCTGGAAGCAACGGATAAAGCGGGCAATACCCAAACTATTAGTAGCAACTTTACGGTAGAAAAGGCGCTACCAAAGATTCTGGAATTGGATCTGGACGACAGCTCAGAAACCGGTGTAGACGGAAACGCGGCCACACTGGACGACAACATTACTTCATTGCAGTCACCAAAAGTTTCGGGCCTAAGTCAGGTTGGAAATACCGTTTCGGTTGTGATTACTTATGAAGATGGTAATCAGGTTGGTTCTCCGTTGACGACAACGGTTCCAAATACCGATGTTGTTGATAAAGAGATCGATGGTGTTACTCAGTCATTTGCACCATGGTCCGTGACAACAGATGTTACTTTGCCAGACGGTCGTTACACCTATACTGCGACTGTCACCGACAGTTCAGGCAATACAGCTCAAAGCAGTACCATTGTTGATATCGATAATACTGATCCATTAGCAGGTATGGATACCACCCCGGACGATATCTTAACGGTTGAGACTCAACCATCGTTCACGGGGCCAGCTGATGCATCAGGTCAAAACGTTACTCTTGTTATCACAAACAAAGAGGGTACTAAGTCTTACATTATCAACGAGTCCTTTGATGCAGATGAGATATGGTCGATTGATGTAGCGAACTACAACGATGATGATACGGGTAATCCGATCGAGCTAGCTGACGGTGAGTATACTTATACGATTGATTCACAAGATCTGGCCGGGAATCAAGCCCAACAGATTTCAGGTAAGTTGACCGTTGATACAACCGCTCCTGAGTTCTCAGTTAAGCTTGATGATGCTTCAAATACTGGTGTCACTACCGATAGTATCACTAACGAAACACAACCTGTTTTTAGTGGTGAAGTTGATGACCCTGATGCGACAATTCGCCTTGAAATTGATGGCCAGACCTACACAGACGCAACGATTGCGCTAAATCCGGATTCAGGAAAGTATGAATGGTCAATAAAGGTTGATACCCCTCTTTCAGAAGGCGATATCAACTATACGGTTACCGCTACGGACAAAGCCGGAAATGCGAGTAACTCAGATGATAACGGTGTGCAGAAGAGCATCACTGTTGACTTTACTATTGATGATGGCGATCTGACCACCAAGTTTGGCTCAAGAACGAACGACGAATCTGAGTCAGAAATTCTTACTAATGTCGCTGCACCAACGTTCAACGGAACGGGGAATGCTGCGGGCGATAAAATTACCATCACTATTACCGGAACAGATGCAGACGGTAATCCGGTAAGTAAAACATTTGAGGGTATTGAGACAGGAACCGTCGCAGACTCCGATGGTAATTACTCCTGGTCGTATACGTTACCAAATACTATCGCTGACAAGCTGGTGGCGGGAGAGTACTCATATCAGGTCACGGCATCAGATGTTGCCGGAAACACCAAGACGATCTCTGGTGAAAACTTTAAGGTTGATCTTGAGATTTCGGAGTTTACTGCGAGACTGGATGACCCGAAATATACCTCCGATCTGTCAGAAGGCAACGTTCTGCATACGCAGGATGCAACGCCATATTTCTCAGGTAAAGTCGAAGCTGGTAGCACAGTAACATTAAGCATAGATGGTCAGCCACAGCAGCAGGCAACGGTCGATGCGAATGGTAACTGGTCAGTTGAGTTCCCATCGGACCTCGTAGAGAAAGAGTATACGTACACCCTTACAGCAAAAGATGCGGCCGGTAACACGCAAACACTTGGTGGTACTTTAGATATCGACCACTCGATAGATTTGACGGGCGGTTTGGATACGAGTTCTGATACCAAAGCCACAAATGCCAGCTCTGACTTCAACTTTGATAATTATACCTCTGATACCACACCGAAATTTACCGGTAATGGTAACGAAGGCGATACGGTTGAGCTTGTCATTAAGCGTGTGCTTTCTGACAAAGGCGTCGATCCAGAAGTAACAGAAACCATTGGTGCAACCTACACTGTTGTGGTTGATGAGAACGGTAAATGGGCAATCAACCTGGAAGATGAAGGTCTGACACTTGATCAGGGTAACTACCGCTACGAAATAACGGCAACCGATGATGCGGGTAATTCATCTACGATCTCAGAGCTAATGACGGTAGATACTGAAACCAGTGTTACGGGTGAGGTACAAGATCATCAAGATTCCGACACGGGTGTATCTGCGACAGACGAGATTACGCAAAGTACGACCCCGGTATTTTCTGGTACTGCAGAAGAGAGTTCTACGATCACGCTTACTTTGCACAATCAAGCAGATGGGGCGGACAAATCTAATGACATCATTAAGGTTATATCACTTGGCGAAGGTGAGACAGACTGGACGATCACGCTAACAGGAAGTGATAACCTGTCTGAAAATGCAACCTATGACTACACCATCGTTTCTGAAGACAAAGCGGGGGTTATTTCTGGGTCTAATTCAGACAATACAGGTACTCTGGTTATCGATAATACAATACCAACGATTACCAGCAATGCGCGTCTGGATGTCTCTGATGACTCTGCGCCGAACAGCAACGATGTTGTTAATAATTCGGGTAACGCTGACTTAACTGCCGATGGTATTACAAGTGATACAAAACCTCGCGTTTCAGGTGTTGCAGAAGCAGGTGTAGCAATATCCATTCAGGAAGTTGGTGTTGCTGATGCCAAAGTTTATACAACAACATCGGATTCAACGACGGGTAACTGGCATATCGACCTCGACGAGTTTAGCAGTGAAGGTGAGCGTACCTTCAATGTCACTTATACCGATACTGCGGGTAACACGGTAAATGAAACAACCACAATTACTCTGAACAATATTCACAATGTTACCCAGGACCCGTCTGCATCTGATTCTGTGCTCAATGCAAGTAGCACGGAGTTGCATCTGGAAGGCAGCGTTGATGACAGCGAACGAGTGTTTGTATTCATCAATGGCGCAAGCAATAGTCCTTATGAAGCCACGGTTAACAACGGCAAATGGTCGCTAAATATTGATGACAACGAGTTGCCTTCGAATGGTAATTATACCTACTACGTCGAATCTACTAATATTGCAGGCGTAGTGGATACGACCACGACTCAGACCATTGTTGTAGATCGAACACCGGTTTCAATAACCGCTTCTTTACACGAAGATAGTGACACAGGGTTTAATCCGACGGATGTAGCGACCAACAATGATGGTGTCACTTCCGTTCAGAAACCGTTATTTAGCGGGACAACGGACGACAAAGATGCCGTCATTCAGGTCACTATTGGCTCTGAAACAGTTACGGCACAGCTGACGACTGAGAGTGAGTCGAGTAATACAGGCCCTTGGACATGGGAAGTTCAATGGCCGAATGCGTTGGACACCAGCAGTGACCAAGGTGGTGTTACTTACAATTACACTGTGACGGCGAAAGACAGCGCTGGCAACGTAACAACGGAAAACAACAACTTTACTCTGGACACTGTAACCAGTGTGACAGCCGATTTAAGCAGCACACATACTGAGCAAAGTGGTGTAGACCTTGTAGAAAGCGGTCAGGTTCTGAAGTTCTCAGGAACGGCTGAGTTCGATGCTGATTCAAACAGCAAAGTTGAACTGGTTATTACAGATAAAGACGGAAATAAGACCGTCTTTGACCAAATTACAGTAAACAGTGACGGAAGCTGGAGCCATCAGTTAACACCGACAGAACGCAGTGCATTAACAGATGGCGAGTACAGCTATCAGGTTAATGTGACCGATAAGGCTGGTAATACCAACAGCACCACGTCACAAACCTTCAAGTTGGACAGTGTTGTCGATGGTTTTAGTGCAGAGTTGGATTCTGACTCTGGCCGTAGTAACGAGTTTGCTGATGACCAGATCACCAATGAGTTACCACTTAAGTTCAGTGGTACAGCCGAGGTTGGTTCTACGGTCGAGTTAACCATTGATGGCTATACCTATGTCGCTATAGTTGATAGCAGTGATCCAGGTAAGTGGACATTAGAAGTTAACGAAGGGCATCTCAAGTCGGGCCAGGCATTGCCTGCTGACTACTCCCTAGAAGATGCACAGACTTACCAGTATAGCTATACGGTTACTGACGTCGCGGGGAACATACTTTCTACATCAACTTCCAATAGTGCTGCGCTATCGGGAAGCGTAACCATAGATAAAACCGTTGATCAGTCGGAAACCGCGCATCTTAGCCATGACGCAGATGTCGATACAGGTTCATCACTGCTTAACCCGGATGCACAGACAGACGGTATTACGCAATCACACCACCCAGAATTTACCGGTACGACTGAGTTAGATGCAGAGATTACCCTTGTTGTGAAATCTGGCGATTCTGTGCTTCACAGCTATACCTTTGTTAACAGTGAAACAGCTGCGGCAGCCAATGATCAGTTGACGGTAGATTCGTCTGGGAAGTGGACGTTCAAAGTGCCTGATTTCTTGAATGATGGCAATTATACCTTCGACATTGATGTTACCGATAAAACCGGTAATGACGCTCCAACAACAACAGGCAGCGTAACCATTGACAACACGCTATCGACGGCTGTTTCGGGGTCGCTAACCGTAGAAACAGATACTGGTAGAGATCTGCTGTCAGGTGAAACCTTGGCACTAAATAGTGATGGACTTACCTCCGACACAACGCCTGAGTTTACAGGTGTTGGTGAAGCTGGTGCTATCGTCACGCTGACTTTTGCTGACTATCCAAACCTTAAACTGCAAACCAGAGTCGGTGATGATGGTAACTGGACCATTGATAATACAGCTGGAAACTACAATGAGTTGGTAGCAAACTTTACAAATGGCAGTACCTATAACTACAGCATCACGCAAACTGATAAAGCGGGTAACACGACGACAGAAGCATTCACAAGTAGTGTGACTTTTGACACCACAGATCCAACTAATACGACACTCAAACTGGCTGCAGAAGATGATACTGCAGGTAAGGCAGACGGAAAAACAACGCAGGAGCTGCAACAGGACGGTATCTCGAACCATGATGTAGTAACCATTATAGGTGTAACGGAAGCAGGTGCTACCGTTGATCTGGTGCTGACTGATATTACCGATCCTAACAACCAGACAACCGAAACGAAGCATTACACAGCGGTCGCTGATGCATCAGGAAACTGGAACATCACACTAGACAGTCATGATGACGGTACTTATCAGTACAAGGTCGTCACCACTGATCTAGCAGGTAATGAAAACACGGCTGGTGAAACAGGTGAGTTTAAGATTGATACCAAACTGAGTCTTGAGGGCGGTGTCGCGGATAACAGTGTACAGGGCTGGACGGTTAGTGAACAACTGACCAATAGCGCTGCACCTGTATTCAAAGGTACGGGTGATGCCGGAGATGTCATTACTCTGCGTCTCGATGCAGACCATATATATACGACGGTAGTCAATGAGTCCGGTGACTGGTCTATTTCCAATATCGATCTGTCTGACGGCAACAGTAACTATGCTGGCGGCACCTACAACTATATCATCACCGCGACAGATGCAGCAGGAAATACAACCCTTGCAACGGATGCGGCAGACAACGTAAATATCAGCAAAGAGATCCGCGGCAGTATTGAGGTCGATACTCAGGCCCCAACAGGTTTGGAAGGTGGTATCGCTGGGGACGAATCAAAAGATTGGTCTGTTGCTGACTACGTGAATGCTTCACAAAACAGCACCTGGGTTATTAAGGGTGAAGTTGAAGCGGGTACTCAGAAGGTTGTGGTGAGTATCAGCGGAGTCGCAGGAACCGAAACCGATGGCTATAAAGTAGAAAACGTTGAGGCAACGATAGATGCCGATGGTAACTGGGTTCTTGACCACACAAATATTCCAGCCTTAACGCAAGATGGCGACTATGAATACACTTTTGTCGCGACAGATAAAGCGGGGAACAACAGTGACCCGGTTACTCAAAGTTTCAAGTTTGATAGCAGTGTTACCGCGGTCAAATATGACATCAATGATGATGCTAATGACGACAATAGGGTAAACACGAGCACACCAACATTCAGTGGTAATCAGGCCGAAGGTACTGCAACCGAGCCAGGTGCGACAGTTACCATTACTATTGGTGGCAGTACATACCAAACAACGGCCGATACGAATGGTGACTGGTCTGTTACGGTTGCCGATTCGAGCAAGCTTACTTCCGGGGCTGGTGCCGAGCTTAGCGTACCAAACGGTGAGAGCAGTGCCGATATCGCATATACCGTAAAAGTGACAGACAAAGCGGGCAATGAAAGTTCGCCTATTACAGGTACGCTTACTCTGGATCAGAGTGTGGTGCTATCTGGAGATCTGTCTGACAGTAGCAATAGTGGTGCTCTGGATGACAAGCTGACCAATGACACAACCCCAAGCTTTAGCGGAACTGCTGAAGTGGGTTCTGTCGTTTACGTGGCGATTAATGGAAAAGTGTACGCTACAAACAATGCCGACCACGGCTCAATGGATAGTGCGGGCAACTGGACGATTACGGTTCCTGAAGCAGACAAACTTACTGCACCTGACACCTCTGATTCTAGTGAAGCTCAGGATTACTCTTACGTCATCTATAGTCAGGATGTGTCGGGTAATATTGGTTACCTGAAACCTGACGGCAGTGTACAAGCTGCAGATTCTCTAGATGCAGCAAAAGCCCAGACAACCAATACATTGCAAATTGACAATAAAGCATCGGTTGATGGTGACCTGGATGACAGTGCAGACTCTTCTTACACCTTTGTGGCCGAAGGCAGCAATACGCACACTGATATTGAAACTAAAGCAACAAATCTGGGTTCGGATGACACAACGAATCAGGTTGAGAGTCTTGTCTTTACGGGGACGGGAGAAAAAAACAGCACTATTCGACTTTATTTCAACACAAGTACAGTGCCTTCGGATGCGACGGCTTCTGATTACATAGAAACGACAACCGACGCCGCTGGTCAGTGGAGCATTAACGCAGCTACAGATTCTAACGGTTATGCGGAGCAAATCGCTCAGATCATTAGTGATAACGGTAGTAAGTCATACTCTTATGTGGTTGAAGTCATAGACAGTGCTGGCAACCATGAAACCCACAGTAATACCGTTACTATTGATACAACCAAGCCAGAAACAGGGAACTTCGACCTGGATTCTGCCAGCGACACCAGTATTGATAATAGTGGTGAAACCAACCTGATTAATCCGGTTATTTCCGGCATCAATGCGGAAGCAAACGCATTTGTGCAGGTAACAATAGATGGTCATCTTTATGAGACTCAAGCTGACGCCGATGGCAAGTGGGATGTCACGGTAAGTCACGATTTATCAGCCGGAGAGACAACTGAAAAAGAAGTTGAATATCAGGTCAATGTTTTTGATGCGGCAGGCAATAAAGCGGATGAGCAGTCGGGTTCATTTGTTTTTGACAATAAGATTGATACTCCAATCACCATTAATGGCAGCGACAGCTTCCTTCTGGAAAGTAGTGATACTGGAAAAAGCAGTACCGATGGAGTTACCAAGACCTCAGATGACCTGATTTTCACCGGTAAAGCGGAAGTTGGTTCTACCATTACCATCAACTTTACGGACTCTGGGTTAGCTTCTCAGACGGTCGTTGTGACGGGCGATGCGGATGAAAACGGAATGGCGCAATGGAGTATTGCTAACGTTGACATTCCAGCTCGTGATTCTGCTTACAAATACACAGTAACCGCCAAGGATGTGGCCGGAAACACTGCAAGTACAGACGCTGAAGTCTTTGTTGATGGTGTCACTCCAGTGGTCACCAAGGCGATGACTCAGGTGGCAAACACTCAGGCAGATGTTGATGAAGGAAGTATTCATGCCGATAAAACGACATCGGACAACACGGTTAATGACACGACACCGGTATTCTCTGGCGAGGTCGATGACAAAGACGCGGTAGTAGAGCTGATCATCGAAGGCATGACAGTCATTGCCACCATCGATCCAACAGCGAAAGCAAATGGCAAATACACCTGGACTGCTCAGCTTGCCGATGATCAGGTACTTGATGAAGGTGCTCACGCCTTTACTGTCAAGGTTACAGACCCTGCAGGTAATTCTGATAGCGTTGAATACACCAGTGTTGATGAAAAAATTACCATCGATACACAAGTCGATACGATAACTGCCAAACTGGACGATATCTCTCAAGCTTCAACAGGCAATGCGACACTGACGATTCAGGACAAGCCGACTCTGTCAGGTACTACAGAAGCCAATGCTGACGTAACACTTGTTATTGATGGACGTACATACACGACTCAAGCAGATGACAGTGGTGATTGGTCTGTTCAGATCGGTAGTGGCGATAACAGTGATCATACGTTAGATACTGGCAATTACGCTTATACCGTTTCGGTTAGTGATGTCACCGGCAATACAGACAGTAAGACCTTTACTGGTGAAAATGCTCTGGTGGTTGATCTGGACGTCACATTCACCGGAAAGCTGGATGATGACAGCAACACCTTTAATGCAGACAATCCGGAAACCGATCTTATTACTTCTGTTGATACGCCAGTATTTAGTGGAACGGTTATCGCGGGTACAGAGGTGTTTATTTTTGTCGATGGGACAAGCGAATCTCTGGGAACCTTTGGCACTGCTGGCACAGGAAGTCTGGTTAGCTGGGAAAAGAGCCTAAGCAGTTCTCTATCGGAAGCTGATCACACCTTTACTCTCTATGCGAGAGACCCCAATGGTCAGTGGATCTATCTCGATGCGGACGGTAACGCCGTTAAAGTTGACGACGCAGCTAGCGTACCGACCGATGTAAACACCATTACTATTGATAAATCGCTGGATGCATTCTCTGGTGATTACGATGCTACTCTGGATACAACTCGCGCTGGTTTTGATGGTGCCGATGATAATTACACCTCGAACAACGATCCTGTGTTCAAAGGGACAGGTGAAGCAGGTGGTACTGTTGAGCTGATTCTGGAAAGAACCGACACCGATCCACGCACCTCGCAGGGCAGTGTGATTGTTGAAGTTAACGACGCAGGTGAGTGGGTAGTTTCTAAAGATACGAGTGGCCTGAATGCAACATCCGGCAGCTTCCTTGGTAATCTGGCTGATGGTACTTACGAGTACAAACTGGTTTATACCGACATCGCAGGTAACACAAATGCAAGCTCAGCCACATTCACTGAGCTGACGATAGACAATGTAGCAGAACTGACTGCGAATGACTTAACCGCAGCGACAGATACCGCACCTGCGGGCGTGGGTGATTCCGACTCTCGTCATAGTGATCAGTTAACCAAAACAACACCAACATTGCAGGGTACTTCCGAACCCGATGCAGCAGTAACCGTCACACTTACTCAGATCGGTGACGATGTATTAACTACACCTGTTGAGATTGATTCCGTTGTTGATGCAAATGGCAACTGGACGCTGAACTTAAAAGGCAATGCAGAACTTCAGGCCCAGGGTTTATTGGATGGTGATGGCAACCTGAAAACAGATGGAGAATATCGCTACTCTGTTCAAAGTACGGATAAAGCGGGTAATACAAGCCCTGTTATCGAAAAGAGCTTTGTTTATGATTCGACGTTAACAGACACGGCTAATCAGGGCTCCGAGTTCAGTGGTGGTCTTGATCAAGATATCGCTCAGGATACGGGCTTGTATCAGGACGATGGTAAAACCTCTCAACAGAAACCACTGTTTACTGGCTTCGGTGAAGCAGGTGCGACCGTGACTCTATTGCTCCATTTCCCTTCAGGTGATACCGAAACCGTAACAACTCAGGTGAAGAGCAACGGTCAATGGGTCATAAATGCAGAGGCTTATCCAGAGCAGTTTGGCGCAGACGGGCTTGTAGCCGGTAATTACACTTATGGGCTGACCATTACTGATGACGCGGGCAACACTAAGACGTTGGCTGATCAGACATTAACAATTGATACAGAAGATCCGCAGCTAACAAATGTAGGTCTAAGCACCGCTTCTGATACAGGTGATAACTCGGATGATCATACAGCGAACGCTCAGCCTGTCTTCCAAGGTACGGTAAATGAGACCTCAGTCGTTGAGTTTACGGTTTATCAGAAAGACAGCAACGGCAATGTTATTGACTCTCATACCTACAATTTGGGTGAAGTGGATGGTAACTGGAATGTCGACTTATCTACGCTTAAAGACAGTGACGGTAACATCTATGAGATTACCGAATCTGGCACATACTACTACAAAGTAACCGCTACCGATCTTGCCGGACATACAACGGTACTGGATGATTCAGAACAGTCCATTGTTGTCGATCTGGAAAACAAACTAGTCGCTGATCTTGATAATACGGAAACTCTGACTACAGATAGCGCCCCTGTGGTAGCTACGAATGCGGATGGCAGTTCAACCACCACAACCATCACGTTGGCCGATAAACAGACCAATAACTCGCTACTTCAGTTTAGTGGTAGTGGTGAAACGGGCGATATTGTCACCATTACTGTTGACGGTGTTGAGGTTGCACGCTTTACATTGACCGATGAGACCGATCCGAAGACGGATGTTCGCGGAGATGGAACCACGCAGAACTGGACATATCAGCATGAAACCAATGTAGCCAATGCTAGCAGTCAGGATTTTGATTATGTCATCAGTTCGACGGATTTAGCGGGTAACGTTAAGACCTTTCAGGGCAATGTCGACGTAGACAAAGAGATTGTAAATACATTGACCACAGATGGGCTTACAGAAACATCTGATTCTGTGGGTGTTCGAGAGTCTATTGAGAAATCAGATAACATTACCAACTTAACGCCGGTTCTTGAAGGTAGTGTTGACGCTAATGCGAAATCCGTGAAGGTAACTGTTACAGACAAAGACGGAAATATTGTTGCAGAAGATGTTCCTGCGACGATAGACACAGCGAACGGTCGTTGGAGCGTCGAGCTTAATGGTTTAGATACTGATGACGGTAGCAAAGATGGTGAATACTCTTACACGGTTACCGCAACAAGTGCGACAAATAACGATTCATCAGTGACGGGTAAGTTTACCCTCGACAACACGATCTCCAACCCTGATTTTGTCGGAGGTCCTGTCAATATTGATGGCGCAGAAGAAACAGCGTCCGGCACTCCGATTCTTTCAACCAGTCCGACATTTGAAGGGACAGGTGAAACGGGCTCAACGGTAACGCTTGAGATACTCAAGCTAAACCCGGTGACCAACGAGTATGTTTCTAAGGGAAGCGAAAGCGTTCTGATCTCCACAGGAACAAACTGGTCGTTTGCCGCAGAGGACTATAAAGATCTTATAGAAACGACGGGTGATAACGAGTACCAGTACAAGTTAACGATTGTTGATGCTGCGGGTAATACTAAAGAGCTGGATGCGGATAACTTCCAGTTGAATTTGGAAAATCCGGTCATTGAATCCATGCGTTTGTCAGCAGAGAGTGACACGGGTGATTCCACCGCAGATAACTATACCAAAGATACGACACCGGAGTTTGAAGGTAAGGTAGACAAAGAGTCTACCGTGACGATTCGAGTTGAGCTTCTGGATGACAGCAACAACCCGACAGGTACTTTCTATACCATTAAAGGTAAAACAGACAGCACAGGTGCGTGGGATACGACGGACCCAAGTGGAGACTGGCAGGTCATCAATGCGATTTCCGGTAGTGATGACATTACTCTCGTTACAGAGGGTAAATATCAGTTCAGTGTTGAAGCAACGGATAAGGCCGGACATTCAAGCACAACAGAAACAGAGACCTTCACTCTTGATACACATAACTCTTTGACAGGAACTGTCGAGGCGGATTCTGATCATGCAGGGTATGTCGACAATGGTGTTCTAGTTACTAACGATTCATCGCCTGTGTTCTCTGGCAAAGGTGAGGTGGGTGACGTTGTCACACTGGCTATTCAAGTTAAAGGTGGTGTTGGCACTGATATCTACAGTCAGACCGCGACAGTTGATAGCGATGGTAACTGGACGATAGACCTTAACACCGCTGGTGGCTCTTCTTTCGAGTTACCTTCGGATGGCGATTATACCTACCGTATTTCTTCGTCTGACCTTGCTGGCAACGATAGTGTTATCTCCGGTGAGCTTACTCTGGATACAGATAACCCGAACAATCTTACTTCTCAGGGTCTTACTGAGGAGTCTGACTCCGGTAGCTCTAATACCGATAACATTACGAACCTTTCTCCGGTACTGGAAGGTACAGTTGAAAATGGCGATATTCAGGTTGAAATTACGCTACTAGCAAAAGACGGCAGTGTTGCGGAATTACCTGATGGTGTAGGACCAACATTTACAGCTACTGTCGTTGACGGCAAGTGGACAGTCGCACTTACAGGCCTTGACCTTGATAACGGCAGTAATGACGGTGTCTATACCTACAAGGTAACAGCGACAGACGGACTAACACCAACCACGATCACCGAGACAACAACTGGCGACCCGCTATCCTTTACGCTGGACAACAAAGTCGTACTTGAATCTGGTGCAGATATTCCGGATCCGACATTGACTTCTACCCATGCAACGACAAACGATGGAAAGATTGTTACGGGTGACCAGACACTGAATTTCAATGGGACGGGTGAAGCAGGCGCTACGGTTAAAGTGCAGGTATTTGACTCAACCAGTGGTGAAGTCGTAGCAACAGCGACAACCACAGTTTCAGATAATTCAACAGGTGCCGCCTGGGCTATTGATGATGCTGATTATGACCAGCAACTTGCGGGTGGCAATTACAAGTACAACATCACCATGACGGATATCGCGGGCAACGAAACACTGATTGCTGATAACGAAGCGATTAGTGTCGATCTGTCTGGGCCGACAGTTACGTCGTTCAACCTGGTTCATGACGCTGTGAATGACACCGGTGATTCTGCGACGGATAACCTGACCAACAATGCGACACCGAAATTTGAGGGTGTGATTAGCGAAGCCGGTTCAGTTGTTCTGACGATTATTGCTCTGGATGAAAGCGGTGACCCTATTACTGATAGCAAAATTGTCAGTGATTCCATTAGCACAAACCCTGACGGCAGCTGGAATTACACGCTACCTGTGAGTTTGTCGGATAACGGCAGATATCAATACACGGTGGTTGCAACAGACCTTGCGGGACAAGTATCGCCAGAATCGTCAGCAAAAGAGTTTGAGTTCGACAGCGTAAATATCATGACAGCGGGTATGGACTCAGGTGTTCAGAAAGTGGCTGACGAAACCGTTACCAAAACTTCGGACGAAGAATGGACAAACCCGGAGCGACTAACGAATGACTCTACGCCGAAGTTCTCAGGCAAACTGGAACAGGGTGATACCTCAGTTCAGTTGGTGATATTGAAAGACAACAACCCTGTCTTTGCTGACCCAATTATTATTGATGGCGATGCTATTAACGCAGATGGTACATGGGAGTATGAACTTAAGTCATCGTTAAGTGATGGCAACTACAAATACGTTATTACTTCTATAGATGTGGCTGGTAACAGCAAAGAGGTTAATGGTGAGTTTGTACTGGATGTCGCAGGTAATGTGCTAACAGCAACCGGTTTGACGACAGAATCTGATTCTGCACCTGATGTTGGCTCAAAAGCCGAAGAACTGAGCGACAATGTCACTAACATTGATCCGGTTCTTGAAGGTGTCGCTACAACCGCCGTAAGAGTGGAAGTGGTATTAGTCAGCCGTACAGGGGGGGCACTACCAGCAAAAACCGTGTACAGCGATGAGAGCATTGGTGATGGCGGTGAATGGTCTATTACTCTGGACGGCCTGGCCGCAGAAAAACTTGATGGTGAATACACTTACAAGGTCATTGCTTACGATTCGGCTGGTGAAGCGACAGAGCTAACTACAGCTAATGCTGCGGTTACTGATGAGCTTACGTTTACCATTGATACCGAGTTCACAGGAACCGCGACAGCTGACCTGAGCCATGATGCATCCTTTAATACAGGTGATGTGACAGACAATATTACCCAGTCTGGACTACCAATCTTTGAAGGCGAAGCGGAACAAAATGCCGTTATTCAGCTCACTCTGTTTGGTACGGATGGCAATAAGGTCGGAACAATCGTTACCCGTGCATCTGACCAGGGTACCTGGTCTATCGACAACACAACTGACGGTTACGGGACAGTCATTCCGGGTGCACTGGACAACGGCACATACACGTACAGAGTCGACATGATCGACACCGCGAACAACCATCATACAATCGATACTAAATCCTTTGTTGTTGATAATCAGGCTGCAACTCTTGAAGTGAGTGGTCTTGCGGATGGTAGTGATACTGGCCTTTCTTCAGAAGACAACTATACCAATGCAAGCACGCCAAGTATTACAGGGACTGCTGACGAGGCGGGTACTATTATCCTCACCTTTAAGCGAATGGACACTGACGGTACTACAGTTCTTGAAACCAAAACCGTTACTCAGAGTATTGATTCAGCGGGTACCTGGACGATTCCTGTCCCAGCTGAAGATGAACTGAGTGCGGGGGAATGGCAATACACGGTCAAGATGACGGATCTTGCGGGCAATGAAACCGCCGAGAAATCAACAGATAGTGATGGTGACCCATTAGCCTTTACATTGGATCTTCAGAACAATCTGACCGGTAAAATTGAAGCGCCTCAAATTAACGCAGGTGATGCGGAATATACGACATCATCAGATGGTCTGACGGTGACTATGGCTGATACGGTGACCAACAATGGTTCTCCGACATTCAGTGGTAAAGCTGAAGCTGGTGACAAAGTTACCCTGACCATTACCTTT
The DNA here is from genome assembly GCF_042245395.1 of Vibrio iocasae. Lineage (NCBI taxonomy): Bacteria > Pseudomonadati > Pseudomonadota > Gammaproteobacteria > Vibrionales > Vibrionaceae > Vibrio > Vibrio iocasae. The sequence goes on from NZ_CP145310.1 coordinate 841,923, forward strand.
GCTGGCGGTGTTCAGTACGAGAAAACCATTACTGTTGCCAGTGATGCGGATACTCAGGCACTGAAAGACTGGACCATTGATTTGTCGGACAGTGCCACTTATCCAGACTTCAATGAATTGACGGAAGAAGGTGAATACACATACACCATTAAATCGGTCGATGATGCAGGTAACAGTAAAACCGTTCAGGGAACGTTCAATCTGGATTCCGCGCCAAACGTAATTACAGCTTCTGGTCTGACAGATGATACCGACTCAAGCAGCGTTTCATTTGGTGACAAAGACTATATTGCTGCAGAGAAAACCGACAATATCACACAGGACGTGCCTGTATTGGAAGGCACGATTACCAACCCTACAGGTTCAAATGACGCAGAGAGTATTAAGGTTGTTGTACTCGATAAAGATGGCAATGAGGTTTATCAATACAAAGGTGTTATCTCCGGAAACAGTTGGACTGCATCTTTGGCTGCGGCCAATGTAATCGGCAATGCATCTGCTTCAGAGTTGGGTGAAGGTGATTACACGTACAACGTTGTTGCTGTAGATACGGCGGGTAATGAGTCAGTACTAAAAGCTCAGGACGTTGTTGGTGGAGAAGTGAAAGACAACATGTCGTTCACTATCGACAGAAGTGTTGATGCGAGCACAAGTGACGGTTATCAACATACCAATGACAACGATACAGGTAGCAGTAGTTCAGACCAGATCAGTAGCAATACTAAACCAGTATTCAGCGGATTCGGTGAACCTGGTGCTCTGGTTACCGTTACAATTGATAGTAACGACCCGGCATTTGATGCGATCGAGTTTACTACCCGAGTGAAATCAACAGCAGTGGATGGTAAGTTTAGCTGGACAATTGATACCGCTGATTTTGAGGCGATTATTGGGTCAAATGGCCTGGCGGATGGTGAGTACGAGTACAGCATCGCCATGACAGACAAAGCTGGCAATGAAACCACAGTAACACCTGAAAATAACAACACATTTGAAATCGACAGTACTAAGCCGACAATTACCAGCTTTGATATGGTATCAGATACAGATGCGCATCCTGATCGCACCGCGAATACCAGTCCGGTTTTCTCGGGTGTGATTTCTGATGAAAACGCGTCAGTAGTGACGGTAACTATTACTGATAGCGACAACGTCAAGCATGTGATTGACGTTGCTGTACCAAAAGGTTCAACAACCTGGACACTTGATCTCTCTGACTACGACTCTGACTTATCAATAGAGGGTTCAGATAACGCATCACTGGTTCTGCCAAGCGGTGAAACCAAGTACATCGTTGAAGTGACTGACGTTGCCGGAAATACAAGAACGGCAAGTTCAGAACAAACCTTTACCATTGAGACCGACAACAGTCTGACTGGAGAGATGACGACAGCCTCGGATTCAGGTGTGGATGACAGTGGTAACTATACAAACCCGGATAACGCTACCATAGCGTTTGGTGGCAACGGTGAAGATGGTTCTACCGTGACTATCACCATTTACGAAAAAGGTAACTCAACACCAGTTATCACTGGTGACACAACAGTAAGTGGTGGGAATTGGTCATTCTCAGTAGCAGATGAGTCGGCTCTGGCTGATGGTAAAGAATATACCTATACGATTTCTTCCACCAACGCATTGGGTGTTACTAAGACCATAAGTAACGATGGTGTGGTTGAGTCGGTGACTATCGATGGTGTTACCAAAGAGCTGAGCAATCAGCCAGCGACCACTAACTATGGCTTTATTGTTGATAAAACGGGTCCACAGTTTGATGAGTTCAAAGGGCTGACAGAAGAGACAGATACCGCAGCGACCGTATACGCGACAGAACAAGCGGCCACGGATGCGAAAAATGACAACATCACTAAATCTGCAACGCCAACGCTTGAAGGCACGATTGCGTCTGCTGATGTTGGTTTAATCGACACTGTAAAAGTGCAACTTCTGACCAAAGACAACAGCGACCTTTCGGGTGATGTTACCTACACAGGTACGGTAGATGGCACTAATTGGACAGTACAGCTTCCTGAACTGGCCGATGGCAAGTACACATACAAAGTGATTCTTACTGATCTGGCAGGGAACGTGAGTGAAAGTGATCCGTTGAGTTTCGAGCGTGATTCAACTGCACCGGATGCTCCTAAGAATGACCTTGGTGCGAGTGAAGACTTCCTTGATCACAATAATGACCAGGTTAACTCTGGCGACCTGACAGATAACATTACCAACAATCCTAAACCCGTGTTTACTGGTTCGGCAGAAGCCAGTGCGTCCATTACGCTTGTCATTGCGGGGGGTGGTACTTATACCACCGCTGCGGATGCATCTGGTAAATGGACAATTGACCTCAGTAAAGAGGACGGTGAGGGGTTAAGCGATGGCACTTATACCTACACAGTTACAGCAGAAGATACCGCTGGTAACGCCTCGTCTGCAAACGCAGAAGTTATTATCGACACAAAAGGGCCTGCGAATCTAACGGCTATTCTGGATGTGGACGCTTCTGTGGAAGATGATGCCTACATCGACAAAAATCTTGCTCAAAGCGATGCCATCGCAACTAAGCAGATTACCGATGGTGACAACAGTTATCAGGCTCCATTGCTTGGCGATGCCAGCCCTGTGTTCAAAGGAGAAGCAGATAAAGATGCCATTGTTAAGGTAACCATTACTAATCTGGCGGATAACACTTCTACCGAGTACACAGCGACGGTTTCCGCTCCATACGATGAAAATGGTGTGGGTGTCTGGACTCTTCAAGTGCCGCTATTGAGTGTGGATAACAGTGGTAAGGCAGAATACAAGTACGAAGTCACTGCGACAGATATTGCCGGGAATGCGACTGAAACGACAAATATTGTGGTGAAAAACCCAACAGTCGACGGCCAGTTTGTTGACACCAAGTACTTTGCATTGGATACCAAGACAACATTAACCGACTACCGTCTTTCAGCGAGAAGTGATACCGGTACGACCAACGACGATAAAGTCACCTTTGATACAACACCTTACTTCAATGGTAAAGGTGAAGTTGGCGCGACGATTCATATCGATATTCTTGATGCTAACAATGTCGTGAAAGGCACAGCAGAAGCCGTCGTACAGGCTGATGGTACATGGGAAGCTCAGGTACAGGATGCACTTGACGGGGGTATCTACTCTGCACGCATCACCGCAACGGATACGCTGGGGAATCAGGTCAGAGAAACCATCAATGATATCAACATTGATGTCGACAGACCTGACGCAGACGACCTTATCAATATTGTTCCGCTGGCTAATACTGTTGGTGGTGTTTCTGCAGAGGAAAACGACGAAGGAAACCGTGACAACATTATTGGTGGAAATACGGTATATATCAGCGGTGAAGCCAGCTCCGAAATAGGCGTAGGTTCTGAAGTCCATGTTCTGGCATACGAGCTGAATGCTGATGGCAGCATCAAAGCGGGTGGAATCAGCCGCGAAGTTACTGCGACGGTGAGTGGTAATACAGAAGGTACATGGACCGCGAGCCTGGACTTAGATACCAACTCTAATGATCCTGTCGAGTTTGGCTATGACGTCTGGATTGTCGATGCGGCCGGTAACGATATGGAAGGCTCACGCAAGTCGACTCAGAATGCCGGTGACAACCTGGAAACCTTTACGATTGACCAGCTGCAACTGGCATTAAGCAACTACGACAATGTTTCAGACGGTACGTTAGAAAACGGCCATTACTATACTCAGGGCTCAAACTTTACTGCAGTTGGTGTTGTTGAAGATGATGTGTCTGAAGACAACATTTCGGTGACTGTGGTTGGTGTTGATCCAAGTGATTATACATTCACAGTCAGCGAAGCTTCCAACGGTTCGAAAACGTGGAACCTAGTGTTTAAAGACCTGAATCAGGGTGACTATTCCTACACGATTCAGGCTACCGATTCTCAGGGAATTTCCCGAAGCATCACCCAACAGGTACATGTAGACAACGTAGACCCAGACGCACCGACTGACATTAAAGTGAATGGTGTTGATCTGAGTTCTTACAGTTCTGCACCTCTGCTTGATGAGATGACCTTTACCGGCAAAGCAGAACCGAACTCTACGGTTACTCTCTACTTCACTTCTGCGGATGGCAATACTGATCATAGCTATACCGTGAAGGCGAACGTGGGCAGTGACGGCACCTGGAAGATGGATATCAATCCTGATAACCAGAATGTCCCTAGAGGCGAGTTTACCTACAACTTTACTGTAACCGATCGCGCTGGAAACGAAGGTGCAAGGGCAGGTTATGAAGTTGATTACGACAATACCTCGCCTGTATTTACTGAAAACACTCTGACACTTGAGGCAGGCAAAGTCGGCGCGGATGAAAATCAGTCAGAAAATGACGAATGGTTAATCCGTGGAAATCAAGCTGAACTGGCGATTTCTGGTGATATCACTGATATCGAGAACAACATTTCTACGCTGACGATCAGTGTCGATGGTGGTAGTGCACAAACCGTGACAATCACGGATGGTCGCTACAATTTTGATTTAGCTGGTCTGAACTTAGGTACAGGTAATCATGAGTTGGTATTAACCGCGACAGATACTCACGGAAATACCACAACTCAGAGTAAGACACTGACCATTGATAACCAGATGGAAGTGACCGCATCTCTTGCTGCGAACTCAAACGGCGGTGATAAGGACGACCTTCTTACTAACGATACAACTCCTGAACTGACGGGTGTTACAGATCCTAATATCACAGTAACGATTACCATCAACAAAGATGGTAGTGAAGTGACCAGTGCAACTGTGACTTCCGATGCCAACGGTGTCTGGACGTACACAGCACCTGAGCTTGGTAGTGGCACTTACGATTACACCATTGCGGCGACAGACGGCAGTTCCCGAGCGGAGTTCCAGGCTAATACCTCAGGGCAGTTTAGTGTGGATGCGGATAAACCAATTGTGACCAACATTGGTGTTTCTGCACTCGCTGAAGATGGCAATGTGATCGCAGATGGTGTGACTGTCGATGGTACAAGTACAACCACCAACCATAATCAGGTTCGTATTGAAGGTGACCTTGATTCACTAAACCAGGACTCCAAGGTGGAAATCTATCTTGCGGGTCAGTGGCACAACGTCACTTCTGTTGCGGCTGATGGTCACTTTACCTACAACTATGACCAGACACTGGAAGCATCGACAACACCTTATGTTTATAAGATAAGAGCGACTGATGATGCGGGTAATGTGACGACTATCGATCCGGCGGGTTCGATCACCATCAGTCCGGTAGAAGTCTCAATAGATGCAAGTGGCTTAACGGAACTCACAACCGGAGAATATTCGGGACATCTGGTTGCCAACAAAGATATGGTCGACAACAATGGCAATATCACACTCAGTGGTAAGGCGCTGTTAGGTGAGAACTTTACGGTTTACCTTGCGGATAAAGACGGTAACAAGGTAGCTGGTAGTACTGAATATACAGGTATCGCAGACGCTTCTGACGGAACCTGGAACCTGGATCCTATCAGTATTAATAGCCTGAACCTGAACGAAGGTGAAGAGTACCAGTTTATTATCGAAGCGGGTGGTCGTATCAATTCTGTTCAGATAATGAAGGATACAGAAACGACCATTACTAACGTAGATGTCGCGGGCAAAGATGAAGATGGGCAGGACTACTTCAATTCAGATGAGCTAACCGGAACGATTATTTCCGGTAAAGCTGAAATTGGCTCTGTAGTAACAATCGAGTTGACTAAACAAGGTTCTGCTCCAGTAACGAAGACAGCGACGTTGCAAGCAGATGGTAGCTTTACCTATGCAGGTGATTCGTTAGATGACGGTACATACACTTACAAAGTGATTAGTACTGACCCGGCAGGCAATGAAGTCGAGTTGACGCCTGACAATGCATCTTTTATCGTCGATAAAACGGCTCCAGATGCACTTGATACCAGCTCGTTGCTTAGCACCCGTCCGGATACCAATGCCGATGGTGTGATTACGGAAAATAGTTACGAGTTCAAAGGTGTCGTTGATCTTGCGGATCTGGAAAATCAAAACAAAGTAATTATCGAAGTCGATGGTAAGACGTACGTGATCCGTCCTGATGATGCATCACTGACATCGGATGAAGTTACCTTTAACACCAGCACAGGTGAGTGGTCATTAACGGTTTCCAACCTCAGTGAGGGGAATCATAACCTTGTTCTAACGACCGAGGATCAGGCTGGAAATCAGAAGGTTCAGGTCAACGAGGACTTTACGGTTAAGACGCAAGTTGCCGAAAGTGATTTGACCTTCACTCTGGTTAAAGACAATGGTGATGTGATCGCTAAAGACTCTGGCACCGGTGAGTATCATACCAATGACCCTGAGTTCGATGTTCAGCTATCAACAGCAAGTAACAGTGACGTTACTGTCGTTGCGAAGCTCTATATAACAGGTAGCTCTGTAGCTATCGATTCACATACTGAAGTGCTGAACAGCTCAGACGGTAACAGAACCGTCACCTTCGCATCGCTTGGTGATACCTCAGGTGAGTACCGTATTGAACTGACGATTACTGATGCATACGGCAATACCAGCACAGAATCTATCACCAACATTGATTACGACAAACTGATCACCGATCCAACCGTGGATTTGGCATCTGAATCGGACTCAACCTCTGGAACCGGAGTTTCAGCGGAAGAGGGTGATTATCGCACCAACATCGAGACAGCAACCATTAAAGGTAGTGGGGATGCAGGCTCAATCATCTCTGTCTGGGTTGGCTCGACTCTGGTTGCCAGCAATGTTGTTGTTGCTGCGAGTGGTGAGTGGTCTTACAGCTTCCAGCCTGGTGAACTGAACCAAAATACTGACAATACAATATCGGTACAGGCTCAAGACAACGCAGGTAACACCTCTGCAAAAGTCACCATGACAAACAGTATCTATCTGGATACCAATGCGTTGGCGGAACCTGACTTTAGCTTTGCCGGTGAAGGCTCTGCTCCGGCAGGGGTTATCACTGAGAATTCGGGTGTAATCACATCGAAAATAAACACCATCGATATCGAGATTGCTAAGGGCAATGTTGACGGGAATGATAATGCTTCAGGATGGGAATACTCCCTGAATGGAGGAACCAGCTGGATTCAAGGCGGTGATAACTATCAAGTCACACTTGCTGATGGGAGTTATGATCTTCAGATAAGACAAACTGACAACGCAGGCAACGTCAGCGCGGTCAAATCTCAGTCTATCGTCATTGAAACGCAGGCTCCTTTTGTTCCTGTCATTGACTGGACTGAAGATACGGGCACCGACGGTGACAATATTACCCATAACGGTGAACTGAAAGTCGAAGGTATAGAGCCAAGTGCTACCTGGTACTACTCATTGAACGATGGGAGCTGGATACAAGGTTCGGGAGACACTATTGCGTTGCCAGATAACTTCAATGGAAAAGTTGAAGTGTATCAGAAAGATTGGAGTGGCAAAGATAGTGGCTTTGCAGAGCTAACAGGCATACAGGTTCTGCCTGACTTGTCGGCATCAATAACGATTGATATGCCAGATGTTACAAACGGCTATGCGAACAGCAATACCGTGACAGTTAACGGGCTGAATGGTAGCGCTGGCTGGCAATATACTGTTGATGGTACAACTTGGATTCAGGGTAGCGGTAATACCTTTAAACTAGCGGATAGCAGCTACAACCTAGCAGATATTCAGGTAAGAGAAATTGATTCAGCAGGAAGCGGTACGCCTGTTTCGGCAGGTACCGGAAATGTGGTTATTGATACGCTTGCGCCAAATGCTCCGGTAATAAAACTGGAGAACGATACAGGCACGACGGGTGACAACGAAACCTCCGACGGCACTATTTTGGTGAGCGGCCTGGAAAGCAATGCGACCTGGTATTGGTCAAACGATGGTAAAGCGTCTGATGCTGCCGATAAGGTCTGGAATTTGGGGACTGGAAGTAACAGCTTTGACCTTAACCCTGGCTTTGAGGGTGATGTAGAAGTTAAACAGGTAGATGTAGCAGGAAACGAAACCGTTGCGACACTTGAATCTATCAAGGTAACAGCACCACTCTCTACACCAACTATTGAGCTTCCTACGGGTAATGATGCGACAGTAACGGTATCAGGTACTGGTAGCAATAGCTGGATGTACTCTGTTGATGGCGGTGTGCACTGGTTTGTGGGCTCAGGTATTAGCTTTGAGCTGGCAGACGGTGACTACTCTCTGAATCAAATCCGAGTTGTTCAAATCGATGCAAGTAACAACCGAAGTGATGAGGCGAAAGCGAGTGCGTTCACGGTAGACACAACAGCGCCGGACGCAGCGACTATTACCATCACAGATACAGGCACGACTGGTGACAACATTACCACCGACCAAACCATTTTAGTGTCTGGTTTGGAGCAGGGTGCGACATGGAAATACTCGATCGATAACGGCGCAACATGGAGCAGCGGTGAAACTGTGAACGTTTCAGGCGCTGCGAGCTTTGATGTGCCGGTTGGCGAGTATGAAAAGGGTGAGATTCAGGTACAACAAACAGATGCGGCAGGAAACATTACTACGTCTTCCTCACAAAGTGTTATTGATGTACAAGCGGCTCTTGGTGCTCTAAGCATTACGTTGCCTTCGATTACGGGTAGCGATGGTGTTACCACGTACAACAAGGTTGTAACGGTTGAAGACATTACGGTTGGTGCGACCTGGCAATACTCAGTTGATGGCGGCAACTCCTGGATAACCGGTGGGGTTGCGACAGATACTACTGCTTCATTTGAGCTTGCTGATGGTGAATATACAGCTGCGGATAGTATTCAGGTTCGCCAGATGAATGCTGTTCAATCAACAGAAGACATCAATGCCACAGTGGCAACGGCTGGCTCAATTACGGTAGAAACGGGCACTCCTTCAACACCGGTTATTTCATACAACCATACCGGTAGCGATGGACAGACGAATGATACGACAATCACCATAAGTGGTATTACAGAGTCGAGCTGGAGTTATACCGTCAATGGTGGCGCAGCACAAACAGCCGTTGTAACCAACGGTGTAGCAACCATTACTTTATCCGGTGGTGATGGCAACTACGCGATTACGGCGACACAAACCAATGCTGCGGGTAAAGCTTCTGCGACACCAGCTTCTCTAAATATAGAGCTGGACATAACAGCGCCAGCACAAGCCAACATTGCTTATGTGCAGTCAGGTGCGGAAGGGTATACAGACACAGACTCGATTACGGTTACGGGAGTAGAAGCGGGCGCAACCTGGAAATACTCTTTGGATGGCGGTCAAACCTGGAGTAGTGACGCTGTATGGTCCGGGACTTCTCAGGTGATCTCTGGTGAACTAACAGAAGGTTCAAACGCGATACAGGTTTCGGTTACGGATACTGCGGGTAATACCTCTATCTCAGGTAAGACGGTTGTTTATGATGCAACGGATCCTGCTTCGCTAGGTGTTTCTTTGGAAGATTCTGGTTTGAATGGCGTTACGAGCAACGGACAAGTGAATGTTGCTGACATCGAAGCAGGAGCTACCTGGTCTTACCGTATTAATAGCGGTATTTGGATAACCGGAGGTACAAATACGACATCGGCCGCTGCTTCAGCAAGTTTCGTACTGACGGAAGATGATGGTGTTATCAACAAAGTCGAAGTACGTCAGACAGATGTATCTGGTCGTGAATCGATTACTACACTTGCTGGCGTGAACAGCGGTAGTACCCTAATCGTTGATACCACAGCTCCAATCGTATCTGTACAAACTGAAGTCAATAAGATCTCTGTCACCACCAACGAGGCTGTGACATTGAACTTTGATACCGACGGAGATGGTAACTCTGATAAAACTGTCGAGATTGCTTCAGCAGGAAACTGGGAAGTGGATCAGGCAGACTTAGGACTTACCGGTAACGGCGAAAATAAAACGGTCACTATGTCTGTAGAGGATAGTGCAGGTAATAGTTTGGATAATCTGGATATTCTATTAAATGTCGATACCCAGGCACCAACTTTGACTAACTTTGAAGTGAATGATGATGTGCTGAGCGGAAGCCAGTCGAGTGTAGAAGATGTATCCGATGGTTCCTGGACTAACGACAATCAGCCAACCTTTGAAGGGACGACGGAGAATGGTGCGACAGTTAAGTTAACGATTGGCAGTGATAACTATGAAGTCGTGGCTTCTTCAACGGATGGCAGCTGGAGTATTACTCCGGGAACTCCGCTAGCTGATGGAGAACATAACTATTCAGTCATGATTACTGACAAAGCTGGTAATGAGCTGGAAACTGCGAAAACCGGAACGTTGAATGTGGATTCGACGCCACCTGCGTATACAGGCCTTAACTATACCGAGAACTCGGAAAATGGGACTGTTACTGCTATTAGCTTTAATGTGTCCGATACCAACGGAGGAATCACTCAAAGTAACATCACTGCGCTTTTGGATGGTGATACTGAGAATCCTTTGCCAGTAACGGTTACCGGAAACGAAGTAACTGTAAATACCAGCACTGCGAACGCAACTCACAATGATGTAAATCACGATATCGTGATAACCATTACGGACGTTGCAGGAAACGAGACTCAGGTGGATAACGATATCTGATTTGTCAGGTAATCTGGAGCGAGTGTATATAAGAGGCGAAATACCAATCGGTTTGACTGATTGGTATTCGTTTCAGTGTCGCAATAAAAGATTGATTGATGCGACATATAGTTACTTATTGCTTTAATTACTCAGCTAATCTAGTATTGCGTTCGCATTAACTAAATTTTAAAAATATTAATAAGTTAGCTGTTCAGGATGTATAGAAACAAATGAAAGGTTTGAACAAGGTAGTCCCATACAAAAAAGTATGTAAAGCATTGGCTGCCTTATACGGTATTTTCCTTTGCGGTCACGCAAATAGTAATGAACTTCCAACCCCAACCGGTGTAAATAAAGCTCCCGTTGTATTTAACGAGAAGTACGATGTTGAAGAAGTTACAGAGCAGCAAACATTTATCAAGCAAGGTTACTTAATAAAGTTTGATGATGTGGTTGAATTGGCTTTAGATTCTTCCAAAGAATATCAGGCGCTTACAAGGGAAGTTGAGTCAAAAACGATTCTTAAAGATAAAGAAGAAAAGTATTACTACCCAAGAGCCTCCCTTAATTCAGAGACTACAAAATACTACGGTACACCGGTTCCAAGTGCTAACGAAACTCAGGACTTTATATTAAAGCTGGATTCTAAGATTTATGGTAGTGCTGTAAAGGACAAAATAGCAGCCAGCAGGGAAACACTGGAAGCTGGAAATATAAGTCTGCGAGCTCAGGAAATAAATGTATATTATACGGTGCTTAGATATCTGACTAAAATTGAATTAACAAGAAAATATGAAAAAGTTGCTGAAGAATATAGAAAGGAAATAGAGAAATATTATCTAAAGCAGGTTAATTCAACAAATGAAGGTGTTTCCACACAAACTGATACCATGGAAGCAAGGTTATCGGTTGCAGAGTTTGATGACTCGGTATTCTCGGTAGTTTCCAATATCGAACAATATTTTAAACAGTTAACAGAAGAAACTGGTATAGATTTAAAATTGTATGAAGAAGGTGCCGGAGATGACATCGGTATTGATTATAAAAGGCTGCAACCTTTACTTGCTATCAATATAAACGAAATAAGTCCTGAAGAATTGATCGCGACTAATGCTGATTTACAACGAGCCCAACGTACAATGAACTCTTCGCTCTATTCAGCTCAGTCAGCCCGAGAACGTTTTGTGGTCGAAATAACCTCGGAAAACCACTTTCTAACAAATGGTGATACCGAAGGAAACGACTACGGGGACACGGACCAATCTTACGTAAAACTGAATGTTGAAATCGACCTGTTTAACCACGGAACTCAAGCTGACAAAGAATCTGCAATAAAAATGTACGAAGCTGAGAGACTAAGGTTTGATCAGCAATACACGCAGTCGATGGATGCGTTTAGAACGGCATTAACCAACTATAATCAGCAGAAGACCAAGAGACAAAAAACAGCAGATCAGGTCGATATCCTGGCCCAACTTATCGAGAACCAGAAAGAAGAAATCTTTACGGATCAAATCACTTACAAGGATATCGTAGACAGTATTGCTAAGCTCAATAGGGCAAATCAAACCCTGCTGGAAATCGACCTTAATCTTTACGATACACTGTATGAGATTGGTACATTGAGATCAGAAAAAATTCTATAGTTAACGCTCCGTAAATCTGGGATAAATAATGACAAAGGACATCTTAAAACATAAAGGAAAGCTGATAGCCATAAGTTTGGCAATCGGCTTTATTTTCTATGTCCTGCTTTTAAAAGAGATTGAAGTGGTTGCGCCGGGTACGGGCTTAACGGGTATTAAACAGAGTAACGTTTCAGTTAAAGCGCCAACAAGCAGTTATATTGTCGAATTGAAAGTAGCCCAGGGTGATGAAGTAGAAAAGGGCCAACCGCTTTTAAAATATAGAAACCTGGAAGATGAATATCGCCTTAAACAGACTGCGGAAGAGTTAGATTTTAATGAGCGCCTTCTTTCTATATATCAAAGTGAAAGATGTTTCTTAACTGGTCCTCGATTTGCATCGGTAACAAAAGAGAAGTCCGCATACGGCTGTAAAGGGGATGAGACGCTTACAAATGCTGGTGGACTATATATTCTTAGTTTTTACGAAGACTATCTTCAGGAACAGAAATATATTCTTGACGTAGAAAAAGAACGTCGTCACAAGGAGCGTGAGCTTCTGAATAAAGAAGAAATTCTGACTAAGAAGAAAACGGCCTTAAGGCGCGGTAAAGGTGCGACCATCAGTTTTTACGATGTGGATGCTGAACTGTCGAATGTAAAAACAGAGGTGATTAACTTTCAGATCTCTTCCATCGATGCAAGAAAGAAACTTAACGATAAGTTAATGGTTTTTCAGATGCGTCGTTCTGAGCGATTGCTAACGCTGGAAGAGCAGATAGATAAAATTCGCCCTCTTATCACTCAAGCTAAGTACACCAAGGGCTTGTTGGTTGAGAAGCAGCTTAAATCTGTCATTCGTTCACCCATCGATGGTAGCGTGCTTGAGCTAACAGAAGGCCTGTCTACCGATACCTTTATTCAGGAAGCGACGCCTCTGTTCGTTCTGAAAAAGAAAGGTGCTTCTCAGCAGGTTGAAGCGAAATTTGATTCTCGCTATCGCCATTTCTTAAGCATTGGAAGAAAGGTGCGTTTAAAGATCAACTCTCCTGGGTTTAATGAGATTTTTAACGGCACGATCACAGACCTAAGCTCCGATTCAATCAGCTACGAAGATCAGGGCCATGCCGGAGAGCGCTATTACCGCGTGACTATTCAACCTGATGATGAATTCTTAGCACTTTCTCTTGATTTGGGGATGGATGTACAGGTGTTTGTGGTAAACGACAATGTCAGCGTACTGGAGTTTATTTTAAGTGTGTTGCCAGACAACATTAAGTTTGAGGTGTGGTAGATGATTGGATTTGTTGCCGCAATCTCTGCATCTCTCGCTGTGATAATACTGGTTGTTATTGCAAGTCTGATTGGTTTTGTTCAATCAATAATGCCGACGTCCGGCATTATTAAGATTGATGAAGATACCTATCGCTACAATTTCAAAACCCCTTATGTTACCAGAGAGCTATTGACCGAACTCGTTCTGACGATAGGGGACATGAGCTTTAGTGATCGCATTAAGTCTTATCAAATCGGGTGTAATTACGGATTTAATACCACTGAATATGAAATGACCCGTATCGCTACATTTAACTATATCGCTACCAATCAGTTTTTTGATAACTCATACCCTGTCGACAATATCGTTGTTGAAGAAGAGCCCGAGAGAATGAACAGTTGTCATATGGATATTCACCTATTCACAGAAGGAGCAAACAATGGATGATGATACTCTTGCCCCGTTTGTGGATGCGCTCTCTTCTGCATTGATCATGATGGTCTTGGTTGGCATATTTTTTATGCTTCAAACTGCGACCTCACTCAACTCAGCCGCTCAGGAAGCTTCGTTAAACGACTTTCAGGAGAGTGAGTACAACCCGATTGTTTACCACGAAGTTATGCGTTCGGATTTGGATGAACACCAGTTTGAGTACCTGATTAATTTCAAACTTGAGCCGGAGTTTGTCGAATCTATCCGAGGCCAATTACTCGAAGCTCAAAAAGTAAAATTCACCATATATAGCCGAGATGATTTAAAGAAGAGCACAGTGAATCTGATACGACTATTAAAATACCTACAACTACCTTCACATATAAAGGTTGAAACCTCCATGCAACCAACAACAAATGTATTATCTAAAGTGAAATGGGAGATAGACTAGATGTATATCTTTGGCTTACTGGTTTATATTGCTATTCCAATCCTCGCGTACGTTGTCGAGCCTGCAAGAGTGCTTGTTCAGCAGTGTTTTGCGCTTTCGCCCGAAATAACCGTTTTAATCTCACTAACCTATTTGTATCCGCTAACGATATTTGCGTATAGCTATATCAAGAAATACAAAGATGCGGTTCATCTTGCCCACTTTAGAAGTCAGGTAACTCTGGCATCGTCTTTTGCCGTTTCATTTGGTTTGATTGGTACATTCATTGGTCTGGCTCAGATGATTTCTGGCATTGCTGCAGGTATGGGAGCGGATGGTGACTTCTCGGAAAAAATGGAAGCACTGCTAGGTTCTATTGGTCTTGCACTTGATTCCATGTCGTTTGCATTTTTAACCTCGATTCTTGGTGTGAGTGCATCAGTCAGTATTTTGCTTGCGTCAAACTACCTGAACAACTTCTTTGAGAAAGAGTTGGTGCACGGAGAAAGCAGTGGCGGTGAAGGAGGTAAAAACTCGATAGAAGGTTTTGCTGAAGAACAGCAGGAAGTGATTAATGAAAACTTCCGACAGGTTCAGAAGTCTATTGATGACACCATTAACCTGATCAACAGTAAAGAGAAAACCTGGACCGATCTATTCACTCTGCTGGAGAACAATTCAGGTTCTACGGTTGTGCAATCCTTTAGTGAAAACCTGGCCGAGAACAATCGTCTGGCTCAACAACAATCTGACCAGATTCAGCAAATCTACGCGGAACAGTCTGCGATGCATCAGAAGCTGGAAACCTCTTTACACGAGTATACTCATTACATGCAACAGCAGACCCATGCGATGGTTAATGCTATCACTAACATGGCGTCAGAAGTGGATAGAATGGGTTATATGATTGAGCAAACGTCTGATAAAACTAACCAGACAATTACTCAAAATGGCGAAGTTTTTGAGAGTGTGAATGCATCGCTGAACGAATTCCTGACCAATACGCATGCCTCTTTTGACAGTGCCCTTAGCAATACCAATACCTCATTTAATGAAGCATTAAGCAACACCAATACCGCATTCAACAATGCAATGGAAAATACCAATGCTCAATTGCAAGGTGTTGCAGAGATTCTGAATGATATTCGGGTTTCTACAGCGATTCCTCTTGAAGAGTCATTGAACATTGCGCTTAGAGATAACTCGTTCAATCTGTTGTTCCAACCTCAGTTTAGCGATGAACAAAGCATCATTGGTGCGGAATCGTATATCCGCTGGGTAGAACCTGTCCGTGGCCTGATTCCAAATGGAAAACTATTTAAGTTAGCGAAAGATGAAGGTGTGTCAGTTCAGCTCGAGTTCTGGGTGATGCGGAACACCATACAGCAAGTTTCACAGTGGCAGCAAAAAGGCACGTGGAACCCAGAATGGACCGTTTCTATTAACGCGACGGCTGAGCTTCTATTAGCACCGAACTTCATTACAGAAATCGAAAAGACGCTTAAGCAGAACGATGTGTTACCTGGTTCACTGGCCTTCGAAGTCACAGAAGATGCCATCATGCAAAACAGTGCTCAGGCGAAAGATAAGATTCGCCAGCTGCACCTGATGGGCCTGAAGCTTTACATTGATAACTTTGGTACCGGATACACCAATATCGCACAGTTGAGCGAGTTCCAGCCTGATCGTCTGAAGCTAGCGCGTTCTATTGTAAACAACCTGACAGATAGCACTCAATCAGGTATTGCAGTCGTTCGTTCAGTAATGTCACTTGCTCAACAGTTGGGTATAGAGGTATCTGCAGATGGTGTCGAAACTCAGGAGCAGTTCGACCTGCTGAAAGCGGAAGGTTGTAACCTGTATCAAGGTTGGTTCTTCGAAAAACCATTGGAAGCAGAAGCGTTTGAAAACAAAATTGCACAGAGTAATGACGAATCCGAATTCAACCCTCATGAAGTAGAGCAAATAGAAGACGCTGAGATTGTAGAAAAGAAAGACACGGAATAGTTCCTGTAGCGTTCTTAGAATAAAGTGATAAATGCCCCTTCTTTCCTGAAGGGGTATTTTTTTGTGCAACAATTCAAGTGTTAACTTCTTTTATGTTACGCAAAGCCCGAATTAAAAGCCGATCGCTTGAATTAACGGGCGTTATTTAAGCTATTATTAATATTGCTAATATATGAAAACTAAGATGTATTGATTTACCATTGAGGTGGTAGAAAGTTTAGAATTAATACTTCGGTTTTCCAAGGTTGATTCAGAGGGAGTAGCGGTAACAGGATGGGTATTAAAAAACGGGTTACTCTTTTTGTTTCTATATTTGGTGTCTGTGTCGGCGCATCCTCAATCGGTTTTAACCAAATTACATTAAAAAACTCACTGCTTTCTATTCAAGAACAACAAGTTGAAGCGTCAGTTAAGCTCGGGCAGAGTAAAATAAACAGCTTGTTTCGTGAGATGGAGCTCGCATCTAAAAAGCTCGCTCTGTACGGTTCAGAGCTATATCAAACCAAAGATAAATACAGCAAAGCAGAAGCAGAAAATGTCATTCAAGCCCATCTGACAGATATTTTCATACTCAACGATCAAAGCATAGGTGGAGGTATTTGGTTTGAGCCTTATCTGTTCGACGAAAGTCAAAAAAGGTATGGCCCCTATATTTATAAAGAAGCGGATCAACTCATCTTTACCTGGGATTTAAGTACACCTGAATATAATTATCACGAGCATTCCTGGTATAAAATCGCATTCGACAACGATAAATTACACGATCATACCTCCTACTGGAGTGAACCCTACTTTGATGATGCAGGTACTGATGAGTTAATGGTGACAGTAACCACTCCAATTTTAGATAGTGAAGGCGTAAAAGTTGGCGTTGCGACAGTAGACTGGGCAATAAAACAACTGACCGATACCGTTGAAAGCATTGAGTTTACAGACAACTCGTCTTCGCTATTGGTTAGTAAGATGAGACAACAGTTTCTTTCATTTCCTGATGCTTCCTCTCTGCACCTTAAACCTGTAACTGAACTGCCTTGGGGCCTTTCTCTGCTCGATAATGCTAATGGCAACACTATCTCTAAAGTTGAAAATGTGGAGTTTAATCAACAAGAAGGAACCATTTATTTCCTTGAGATTCAGCACGACTTAATTCTGGGTGTATTCCTTCCTGATAGCGATTACATGCAGCATATTAATAAGTTCACAAGTATGAACTTATTACTCAGTGTTTTTTTTCTGATCGTCTTTTTATTTGGATTAAGCTTCACCTTGCGACGATTGTTCGCGCCTTTGAGTCAGATAATCGATGATATTCAGGCTTCTGTTCAGGTGAATGAAAAATCCGACTCTATCCGTGTAAGCCCGATTAAAGATGTTGGTGTTAAAGAGTTCACTCCAATCATTCATATGTTGAACAAGGTATATGAAAAAATAAATGATTACACGGTGCAGATAGAGCAGAAAAACAGCTCATTAATTGAGAAGAAAAAGGAAATCTATGAGTTAAATACTTATTTGGAACAGAAAGTCGAAGAGCGAACACAGGAGTTAGAGACCAAGGCTGCCGAAGTTATTCAGGTACTAGACGAACTAAAAGAAGCGCAGCAACAGATGATAGAAATGGAGAAAAATGCAGCTTTGGGTCAACTGGTTACAGGCGTAGCCCATGAAATTAATACGCCTATTGGTGTATGTGTAACAGCGACTTCGATATTGGATGAAAAGCAGACGACAGTCAAAAATGACGTTGATGAAAACAAGCTGACCAAACCTAAGCTAATGGATTTTTTAACGGAAGTTGAAGAAGTCTCAGAGGTACTGAAGTTTAATCTCGAAAGAACTAAACAATTGATAGAAAGCTTCAAACAGGTTTCGGCCGATCAGGCCGTTGAAGAATCCAGAGTATATGATCTTCATGAGTACATGGAACTTATCGTAGGCTCAATGAAGCTGAGTCTCGATCAAGAAGACATAGCAATTAACTGCTCCGTACCTGAAAATATTTCCATTCATGGTTATCCGGGGGTGTTATCTCAGGTGATGAGTAACTTAATCGCGAACTCTATTAACCACGCCTTTAAAGGGGTAGAGAATCGTGAAGTGACTATTACGGTTATCCCGACAGAGAGCGAAAAAATCAGCCTGGTATATACTGATAATGGTTGTGGTATGAATGAAGAGTCGGTCGGTAGGGTGTTTGAACCGTTTTTTACAACTAAGCGCGGACAAGGTGGAACAGGGTTGGGAATGCACATTACCTATAATCTCGTCACTCAGAAACTTAAAGGAAGTATCTCTGTTGAAAGTAAACCGGGGCAGGGTGTGCGTTTTAATATGGTACTGCCGGTGAACCATGCCGAATAGCCTACGTATATAACATATAAGTGTTTTAGAGAGGTGTGAACTCAATGGATTTTCTGGCGGACACTGTGGATGGCAAAAATGAGTTGGACTCAGCGATTGAGTTGCCGCCATGGTCGGTGCTTGTTGTAGATGATGACAAAGAGGTGCACCGTATAACAAGGTTAGCGTTATCCCGATTTGCTTTTCAGGAGCGCAAACTCGACCTTATTTCTGCCTACAGCGCTGAGGAAGCAAAAGGTGTTCTGACTGCACGAAATGATATCGCTCTGGCCATCGTCGACGTTGTTATGGAAACCGATCAGGCTGGATTGGAGCTGGTTAAATTTATCCGTGATGAGATTCAGGACAAACTGATTAGAGTGGTACTCAGAACCGGACAGGCAGGCAAGGCCCCTGAAGAGAAAGTAATACAAGACCACGATATTGATGACTATCGTTTAAAAACAGACTTAACGACAGAGAAACTCAGGACCGTTTTATACTCTAAACTTCGATCTTATTCAGAGCTTTGCAGAATGCACGAGCAAAGGTTGTCTCTGAACAGAGCAATAGACGCTTCGTCGCATGTGCAAAAGACAAGGCACCGAACTGACTTTTTCAATGTACTTTCACAACAGTTTTACTCTTTACTTGGAACACAATGCTCTTCTATCTACGGAGTGGTCTCTCCAGATTTCGAAAACAAAGAGACTGAACAATCAGTTTTTCTGTTTGAAGATGATTTAAGAGAGTGCGATGGCACCAATCTATATTCCGAGTTTCCTGAACATATCTCTTCAAGGTGCGAAGAGGCCATTCTTGCTAACCAATCAAAAATGTACCCAGATGGTGCTGCTTTTATCTCAAGAAATGGTTCTGGAACCTCGTGTTTGATTTATCTCAGTTTTTCGGTAGAGATAACCGGTTTCGACCGGCATCTAATCAAAGTGCTGGGTCAGAACGCGGTTTTGACTCTGCAGAATATCTCTCTAGCTTCTGAGATAAGCGATACATCTAAAGTGTTGGTTTACAATCTGGCAAATGCGGTTGAAGCCAGAAGTAAAGAGACCGGGGCTCATGTTCAACGTGTCTCTTTAGTTTGCGAAGGACTCGCGAGGTATTGCGGGTTGAACGAAAGGGAGGTGATGCTGATTAAATATGGCTCTCCACTCCACGATATTGGCAAAGTGGCGATATCTGATCAAATCCTACATAAGCCTGGAAAACTCGACTCCGAAGAGTGGGAAGAGATGAAAAGACACGTTGAGTACGGTGTCGAGATACTGTCGAAATCGCATAATCCGGTCATGAAGAAAGCCAAAGAGATAGCAGGGTCACATCATGAAAAATGGGATGGTTCTGGTTATCCGAAAGGGTTGTCGGGAAATCTTATCCCCATTTCGGGTCGTATCACCGCAGTTGCCGATGTATTTGACGCTCTGGGTTCAAAGAGAAGCTATAAAGAAGCCTGGGGAGAGGAACAGATTAAAGCTGAAATGATTTCCCTCAAGGATAAACATTTCGACCCTGACCTTGTCGATATTCTTATTGAACACTGGCAAGAGTTTATCTCTATTCGAGAACAATACCCGGACTAAATATATCAGTCAGCCCCGGCTTCCAGAACCTGTCGAATGCTTCCGCCTATTGTGTTAACGGTGTCATAGAACCCCAAGGTGAGCAAAAATTTATCGTACTTCGCCATTTTTTTACCTGTTAACAAGCGGCTTTTTATTGGTAGTATCAGTTAGTGTAGCTGGTTAATAACGGTTAGTTGTAATAAATGATTGATACTTCAAAAGCTTTAATGGTGCAAGGCACCACCTCTGACGCAGGGAAAAGCGTTTTGGTTGCGGGCCTGTGCCGCGTACTTGCACGTAAAGGCATTAAGGTTGCGCCGTTCAAGCCGCAAAACATGGCATTAAACAGCGCTGTGACGGTTGATGGTGGCGAAATAGGTCGCGCGCAGGCTGTTCAGGCATACGCTTGTGGAGTAGAGCCGACAACAGACATGAATCCAGTGCTGTTAAAGCCAAATACTGACATTGGTGCGCAGGTGATCATTCATGGCAAGGCGTTGGAAGATATGGACGCGGTTTCCTACCACGCATTTAAGCCACAAGTGATGAAGTATGTAATCGAATCATTCGACAGGCTTAAGAGTGACTATCAGAGCGTGATGATTGAAGGGGCGGGAAGCCCTGCAGAAATCAACCTTCGCGATCACGACATTGCCAATATGGGGTTTGCTGAAGAAGCGGATATTCCAGTCATTATCGTTGCGGATATCGACCGGGGAGGCGTGTTTGCTCATCTTTATGGTACGTTGGCACTGCTAAGTGAGTCAGAGCAAAATCGCGTAGCCGGTTTTGTCATCAATCGATTCAGAGGCGATATTAAGCTACTTGAAAATGGCCTCGATTGGCTGGAAGAGAAAACCGGTAAACCCGTACTTGGTGTGTTGCCCTACTTGCATGGGCTGATGTTGGAGGCTGAAGATGCCATTAATATCAGCCAGCTAAACAACGACGAGCCGCAATTAAAAGTTGTGGTGCCGGTGCTGCAACGTATCAGTAACCATACAGATTTTGATCCTTTAAGAATGCATCCAAATGTTGATTTAGTCTTTGTTGGTAAGAATCAGCCTTTACCACCTGCGGACCTGATTATTTTGCCTGGTTCTAAGAGTGTTCGAAGCGACCTGGCTTTTGTACGCGAACAAGGTTGGGACAAACAGATTGAACGTCACCTCCGTTTTGGAGGCAAGCTTATGGGTATTTGTGGCGGCTACCAGATGCTGGGCGAGCTAGTTTCAGATCCTCTAGGGTTAGAAGGACCGGCAGGTGAAAGCCGAGGTTTAGGCTACCTACCTATAGAGACCGAACTTAAAGACAACAAACAGCTTAAGCAAACAAAAGGTACTCTGACTCTTCCTGAGCAAGAAACCGTTGATGTATTTGGATATGAAATCCACGCGGGTATTACGAAAGGCGTATCAGAAGGTGCACCGCTCTCGCTTGCAGACGGAAAAGACGGTGCAGTAGGGTTAGATGGTTTGGTCTTTGGTAGCTACCTTCATGGCATCTTTGAGTCACCAGAGGCTTGTAGCTCAATTTTGCGTTGGGCAGGCTTGCAAGAAGCGCAAGGTGTCGATTTTGCTCAGATGCGTGAAGACGGTATCAACCGTGTCGCTGATGCCATTGAAGAGCATTTGGATCTGCGAAAACTTTGGCCAGAACTGACGGAGTTCCAGAAGTCATGAGTTCAGTAAGCTGTCCGGCTCTGGTTGTTGCTGCACCAAGTTCTGGTAGTGGTAAAACAACCATTGTCGCTGCAATAGCCCGATATTTCACCAATCAGGGTAAGAAGGTCCGGGTATTTAAAACCGGCCCTGATTTTATCGACCCAGACTTTCTTTCCTTTGCTTCTCGCCAACCTGTATACCAACTCGATTTCTGGATGTGCGGTGAAGCGCATTGCAAACAGTTGGTCGCAGAAGCTGCGAAAGAGGCTGATCTGATATTAATCGAAGGCGTTATGGGCATGTTCGATGGAAAGTGCTCCAGCGCTGATATCGCTGCGACACTTGGCATCCCTGTAATGGCGGTTATCGATGCAGGAAAAATGGCTCAGACGTTTGGTGCCATTGCTTACGGGCTGGCTAACTTTCGTGATGATATCCAATTGTATGGTGTATTTGCGAATCGTGTTGGTTCAGTCGGACACGCTGAGATGTTAAAAGAAGCGTTACCCGAATCGCTAGAGTTTTGTGGCTATATGGCGAAAGATTCAACTCTGACATTACCGGAAAGGCACCTCGGACTAGTTCAGGCCAAAGAACTGGATGATCTGGACGACCGCCTTAATCATGCGGCTGAGTTAATTGGTGAAAGTGGTGATATTACCATTCCTCCAGCGGTAAGTTTTGAACTAACAGAGAGTGACTCCTATCAGAAATTGCTGGCTGGCAAGACCATCGCGATTGCGAGTGACAACGCATTTAGCTTTATCTATCAGGCTAACCTGGATTTGCTTAGTATCCTTGGGGCAAATATTCGCTACTTCTCACCGATAAAAGGTGAAGGGCTACCTGATTGTGATGCGCTATATCTACCTGGGGGATATCCCGAACTCTATTTGGAGGAGCTTTCGGCTAATCAGAGTTTAAAAGCACAGATCTTAAAGCATGTTGAAGCTGACAAACCCGTTGTCGCTGAGTGTGGCGGTATGCTCTATCTGAACAAAACACTAACGGACACTCATGAGAAAAAGGGTGAGATGTGTGGTGTTTTAAATGCAGAATCGCAGATGCAAACTAAGTTAGCTGCTCTTGGTTTAGTCGAAGGTGAATTGGCATCGAAAGAAGTTCTTAGAGGACATACTTTTCATTACTCCAAGACAGAGTCGAAAGAGTCAGAGTTCTGTATGCCAGTCTCTCAACGAGGCAGAAAACTGGATCCGGTTTGGAAACGCAATATGGTTATCGCATCCTATATTCACTGGTATTTCCCATACAACCCGGAACTGACAGCAAAGATGTTCAAGGGGGAGTTGTGAAACTCATCCTTGTTCGACACGGGCAGACCGAGTGGAATTTAGAAAGGCGGATTCAAGGCTGGAAAAACAGCGCATTGACAGATGACGCCAAAGAGAAGTTATCAGGTAGTACGTTAAGCGAGTTGAACTCGTCTGTGCGTGGCTCCCCAGTATTTTATAGTAGTGACCTGGGTCGTGCTTACGAATCTGCACAGATACTTGCACACTCATATTCTAGCAACGTCATTGCTGACAGGCGTTTGAGAGAAAGGAAACTTGGTGTACTGGAAGGCAAAGTCATCGACCTGGACCAGGAGCTGATGCCCTTCTGGCGTGTCTATCACAACCGTTATTCTGAAAAAATGGAATCTGCTTTTGGTGTCGAATCAGAATCGGATTTCGAATCACGAATCCTCACTTTTATCGAACACTTAAGACAGAGACATGCTGACAATGACAATACCATCGTCATTGTTTCTCATGGTGAATGGATAAGAGCGTTTATTAATATTATCAACGGAATACCTTCCTGGCATAAAGGACGTGGTATTGAGGATAATGGTTTACCTGTTATTCTGGAGCTTCCAATTTTGATTTGCCGGGAAACTGCGTGACAACCACAAGAATAGAAATACTCCGACATGGATTACCGGAAGGTGATCAGTGCTTTCGGGGACACACAGACTTCGCACTAACTGAACAAGGCTTTCAACAGATGCGGAAATCCGCTTCGGGTTGTCAGGTAACCGATGTTGTTGTCACCTCGCCACTTAGCCGATGTCGGGATTTCGCTCTTGAGTATGCCCAACAACACTCATTAAACCTCTACGAAGACGCAGAATTTAAGGAGCTGGATTTTGGTGATTGGGATGGCGTAGAAAAGCAAACAGTCTGGGAAGAAAATCAGCCATTGCTTACCCGTTTTTGGTCCCATCCCTGGGAGACAGTGCCTCCAAACGGCGAAGGGCTTAACGAGTATGACGATAGAATTCAGAAGGCCTGGAATCGACTTTTGACTCATCACAAAGGGCAATCCGTACTGCTTGTTACCCATGGTGGGGTTATGAAGCAACTTCTAAGGCAACTGTTAGAAATGCCCAAAACAGCTACCTATCTGCAGAGGCTAAATATTCCTTATGCGGCAAGAATTACCGTCACGGTTTACCACGACGATGATGGTAAATTATGGCCTGAGGTGCACTGGGCATAGAGCACCGGTTCTAGGAGGCTGTGGCTGAGTGAGCCTGCTGGAACGTACATGCGAATGAGTAGTTTTAAAATAAATCGATTAATGTATTGTGCGGTATGTGGAAACAGACTCATTCAGTCATTGCCCGTTCAATTTCGGTTGTAGTTATTGCGGATGTAGTTAATGAAACAAAAATTAATCAGAGAAGCACAGATATTCCTTTTGGCAGTCGCCATCTTTACACGAATCCCTGTATCAGCTTCAGTTCCTTATAGTGAAGAACGTAAAAACGAGTCGTATAAATATTGTGGCTTGGTTGGTTTGCTGATCGGTTGTTTAACTGCACTTGTTTTTATCGCTGCTAATGTAATCTGGCCCCTTGAAGTTTCTGTCGTAATCTCAATGGCTTTCTCTATCTATGCTACAGGTGCGTTCCACGAAGATGGATTTGCGGATACCTGTGACGGGTTTGGGGGAGGCTTTACACCTGAACGTAAACTCGAAATCATGAAAGACTCCAGAATTGGAGCTTACGCGCTACTTGGCATGATCATGATTTTGCTGCTTAAGTACACCAGTTTTATTTCTTTAGAACAAGTTCCGCTGGCTCTTATTATAGCTCACGTACTTAGTCGCTCACTTGCAGTGAGCTTCATCTATACGCATGGCTACGTTCGCCAAACGGAACAATCAAAACTCAAGGTCGCTAAAAGCCCGAGCAGTCGTTCAGACTTTATAACATTACTGGTTGTTGCTGGACTGACAACATTGCTTATCCCATCCTTTAAGCTGGCTGCTGTTTTGATAGTGTCGTTGCTTTTGGCAAGGCTATGGTTTAGTCGCTGGATGGTTAAACAAGTAGGTGGGTATACAGGAGATGCATTAGGTGCGGTACAGCAAATGTCCGAAGTGCTATGTTACCTGGTTTTCCTGGCTGTTTAACCATCTTGCTTTAGATTTAGTACATCGTATTACCATTTAACGTGGTTTCCGGGATTTCTTGCATCGCGTCCCAGTGTTCTACGATCTTGCCATTTGCATCAAAGCGAAAGAAATCCATCGTTACATATTCGATGCCATCTGGCCAGGTTTGATGGGTGTGCAAGGCAACAAGGTCCCCTTCAGCGATAGCTCGAACAAAACGAATACCCTTGTCTGGATATTCTCTTTGCATTCTTTCAAAGTAAGCAATAAATGGCTCTGGTCCATTCCCCACTAAAGGATTGTGTTGGATGTAGTCATCACCAACATATTTATCTACAGCTTGTTGTGGATTGCCAAAATAAGCTGTGCGGTAAAAATCTATCGCATTCTGTTTGTTTTTCTGTAGGTCGATACTCATCTTCTGTTTCTCACGTCTGCGTTCGTTATAAGGTCAATACACCCTAAATAGCTTAATAAATAACCATTGAATGGGAAATATAAGGTACTAAATTCACCATAATGAGTACGACTATGACCAGAAACAGGGACTATGAGTTACCAAACTGGCTGATATATACCCCTTAATAGGTAATATTTATCCCTTCAAATTGACGTGAATCAAACTTGATTTCAACGGCTTTTTTTTACCCGTTGCCTATCGAAATCTACCTTTAGACCTTAGCCCAAATCTTTACCCTACCGAGTATAAGGTTATAGAGGCAAGTGCTTAATGAGTAGTGTAAATCACGATTGGGTAGAGGAATTGTTCTTAATTCTGGATATCCCGATAACAAAGAAAAAGTGGCAAAACAAGTTTGATGAAACCATGTATTCATTGAAGAACGAAGTTCAATTTATGGTTTCAACACTCAATAACAATGAACAACAGTTAATTCAGGAAGCGGAGAAGAGAGTAACCAGCTATTACCTTAATGGATTTAAGAGCACGCTCACCACAGAGTTAAAGGTTGTTGCCAGTGAAATATTACTGAGAAACCAGCAACCGGAACTTGCTCTTACTGTATTGCAACCTATCGATATGGACGCAAGTGCGGACTACTTTATTAACTTTGGTCGTGCACTTATGCAGATCGGCATTCTAGATCAGGCCAAACAGAGCTTTATTACGGCTCTAGATAAAGATCCTGAGTCAGCAGAACCTCTATTTCATCTCGCCTTTCATGCTGGCATTAGTGGGGATTTGAGGGCGTCAGCAAAACTGTATCGCGAAAGTCTGGAGCATGACCCTGACCATATCGGCAGCCTGATGAACCTAGCCTATTTAAGTTTCCAGTTAGAGGAAATAGATAACGCCATACGTTATGCAGAACAGGTGATCAAAGCAGATGAAACAATGCTGGGTGGTTACCTGGTTATTTGTTCTTGCCTGAATGCTAGCCGTCAATTTGAAAAGAGCGCGGAAACGATAGCGCGAGCCCGCAATATATTCGGCGAAACTGAACCGGATATTGATGAGTTAGAAGCAATAGTTTGCTTTGAACAGAGTCGTTACTCCAGAGCAGTCAAATTAGTTACCCGCTATATAGAAGCCCGCCCTACAGCAATGGATCTCCGCTATGTCCGACTCAAATCAAATATTGAACTAGAAAACTGGGATGAGGCGCTGGCTGATATTGACGAGCTTTTATCTTTAGAACCTTTTGATACTGAATGCCTTGAGATGCGTTTCCGAGCTCTGTTTTCAGCAAACCGCTGGGAAGAGGCGGAACTGGCTTATATCAAGCTTCTCGAGAATTCACCTCAAATGCGAATTAAGTATACGAAAGAGTACGCAACGCTTAGGAAAAATCTGGCAATTGTTATTGGATAACCCTATTGGCTTATCCGGACGTTAAGGAAGCAATGAAATGAAAAAAGAAGAGCAGGCTCCAAATGAGGGGCGTCGTAATTTCTTAAAAATGGGAGGGGCAACGGCGGCAGCTGCGACAGTCGGTGTTGGTGCTGCGACCGGCTTTGTGCTGGGCCGCGAACCGGATCAGGATACGGGGTGGGGGCGAACAGCCGCAGGTAAAGACATGTTCTTTGACCGGGAACCTTTTCGTGTCGATTGGGCACCAACTTTAATTAAAGTTGGTGAAACGGAACGTCCGGATAGAGAGGACTTTTTGTTCTGGCGCCTGGGAATGATAGGCCAAGCTATGAAAAGCGGATGGGACCCTTCGACAGGATGGAAAAACTGCCCGGACGAGCGAGTTGTTCGCTATTACTCAAAGTTCCCAAACCGCTGGCCGGACATCATGGAAGCGTTCAAGCAGATGGCAATCTCGAAACAGGTGCAGCACAAGTATCTGGATAGATTTGTTATCGCACACGCGTATGACCATGCAAACCACGCTTCTATGTATGGTGAAAATGGGGTACCGGTTAACTGGCCTGTGCCACCAAAAGGTGACCCATCAATAGCAGATTACAAGAGTATCTATGATGATGTGTATGGCAATGTTGCCGCAGCTGAAGCAGGGCCGGCATTTAGTGCGGAATCATCCGAGGAAGATACCTCGGAAGAGGCTAAGCCAGAACGTCCAATAGTAAAAAAACGCGAGTTTAAGTCGCCAGCTCATGCAACTAAACTGATCAAAAAAGTTGCGCACCAAATGGGCATTAGCTTTGTGGGCATCACTCCGGTTGACCCGGATTTTGTGTTTAAAAACATCATGCGCGGAATGCCGGAAGGTGGTGCGCACTGGGGGGATGAAATTCCTAAACATTGGAAGTCGGTGATCGTGTTAGGTGTGCCAATGAGCTGGGATGGAATGTACGCCGCACCGGGTTACGGTACTTCTTACGAAGCATACAGTCTGGTTCGCTTTGGTGCAGGTAAGTTAGAGGTCTTCTTAAACCGCTTAGGTTGGGCGGGTCGTGCAATGGTTCCGGGTGGTGACTACGAGATGACACTGCCACCGCTAGCGGTTAAGGCCGGACTTGGCGAATCTTCGCGTAATGGTAGTCTTATTACACCAGAAGTCGGGCCAAATATCCGTTTGGCCTGTGTGGTAACTGACCTTGAGTTCGAATACGACAAGCCAATCGATATTGGTGTTCGTGATTTCTGTAACGAATGTAAGATCTGCGCAACCTCCTGTCCGAGTGGTTCAATTAGTCTTGCGGACGAACCTGACTTTGTTCAGCGTGGTTACAAGATATTTGAATTTAATCAGGATAGCTGTTTCCGTTTCTGGTCTTCGTTACCTTCTGATGGTCAGCAAGGTTGCCGTGTATGTATCTCTGTTTGCCCTTATACACGTCGTAATAACTGGATTCATGCGTTAGTCAAAGAAGCAGACCCTCGTGACCATACTGGTTTAACCCGTAAAACCTTGCTAGCAATGCAGCACAACTTCTTCTATTACCCGGATGCAGAGGCTTATGCGGCACCTCATAATGGTGGACGCCTTGCTAACTATCACCAGCCACCGGAGTGGTTGCGTTCTGAGGAGTTCTTTAAAGGGATAAACAAGGACTGGGAATACGATGGTAACTGGGAGGGCTTTTAATGTTTCCACAATCTACAATTTTAGATCCAATTTTTTGGATGGTATTGGGTGCAGCACAGATGTTTATTTATCAGTCTGCAAAACTATGGGCCGAAGACTTTGATCTTCGAATGAACTGGTGGAAATGGACGTTGGTAATGGGCTGGTGGTTTTCACTGATATTAACCATTGCAGGTGCATTTACGTTGCTTGGAGAAAATGAGGGCAATGCTGGCTGGTATTTTCTCGGCTTTGTTGGTACTGCGTTAGTTATTGGTGGTGCCGTGTTGCTTAAGGTACTACTTGTACTAAGCGATAAAGAGAAAGCTGCCGCCTGATAATTCAGTTGCGAGCAAGAACTCCCCTGTAATCGTCTCGATTATGGGGGATTTTTTATTGATACAAAGCTTAATTTGTTAGTAATAACCTGATTGATATCAAGGTTAATAGTGATAGGGTAAAAAGTATCCATGGCGGGTCAAAATCTACCTTTAGGCCATGGTGATGTGCGTTATGCTTGTTCTAGCCCCTTAAGACAAAATGAAACCAAGTAATCTTAAAAGTAAGTAACCATAGGATGATATCGATTCATGATTAATTCTGTACCTTTCGACAATGATTCTTTTTTGGTCGGCATTACGATGTACTCCATTAGGGATCTTATCGATGCCAGGCCGTTGGAAGAGCTGACTAATCCGCACCGGGTTGAGTTTTATGCGTTGATATTAATCACCGAGGGGAGTGGTTATCACTATATTGATAACCGTTTGTATCACTGCAGACCGGGAACAATGTTGGTTTTGAGTCCGCATCAAGTCCATTACTTTGAGTCTCATTTTCAGTGGAATGGATATGTCGTCACGTTTCAGGATTCAGAGATCTTTCCAATTGATAATCTTGAAGCCAACTACGCGATAACCAAAGCAATTCGAAGTGTTGATGTAATGAATGACATGTTGGATCTTGTTGGTCGCGAGTATGAAATGTTGTACGAAGAAATACACTCTAAGGAAGACATCGTGTCACCCGCTGTACAGAGAAACTTGCTTCAAAACATCATGTACAAAACCTTTTTCAGGAGCAACTTCAGTCAAAAAGAGGTGACCAGAAGTAGAGAGCTGGAAGACTATCAGGTGTTTAGTGACGCGGTGGAAAGGTCATTTAACCGAAGACACAATGTCAGCGAGTACACAGAAGAAGTAAGAATGTCGGCGAAACGACTGAACTCGGTTTGCAGGAAGGTAAAAGGGATCTCTGCTAAGCAGGTTATTGATGCAAGAGTGGTTCTGGAAGCGAAGCGATTGATCGGATATACCACAACACCTATCTCAGACATTGCGTTAGAGCTAGGCTTTAACGAACCAACCAATCTGGCAAAGTTTTTTCGCAGACACACCAATATCTCTCCGACAGAATTTAGGAACATGTCTAAATTCTTCTCTGAGAAAACTTAGACATGTGAATTCCACTATTTTACTTGCTGAATGGTGCCCGTTTTTGAAACGTTCATGAGTGCTTTTGCAATATCCTGAAGTGGCACCTTTAGCGCATTGTCGATCACTTCTTCACTCACTTTGCCACCAGCATATTGCATGACCAACTTTTTAAAAGCGGCTGGATTGGAAGAGCTATCATCACCTTCATATCTAGGCTGGGCACCTGCGCGTACGACATCGTCTATCGCTAAAAGAATTAAGCGATACGCTTTTAGTTGCTCTTGTGTTTCGATACTCATAGTTACTCCGGTAGGTGAACAGTAATTACCTGAATTAATAATAGTTTCATCAGGAAATTTCGGTCAAATACCATGACCCATAATTGAGAGTTGAGTGCATTCGTGTGTAAAAGGATGCAACGTCTATTTTGTTATCTGAGCACAAATATAATCTGCTATCTGGTGTGTTTTGATATTACGTTCGATGACTTTAGTGTTTAAGCTGCCATTGTGAACTACTGATATCCAGTCTTTAATCATATGGACAAAACCTTTAGATTCCAGCATCGGTGTCCAGTCTTTTAAGCCCAGAAATGACTGCTGGTTGTTTTTAAAGCAACGGCCCTGGACGAAAGAGTCGAACTCAAATAATTGATTAGTGTATCCGGCTGTAACCTTCTCAAAGGTTGCACCACACTGACGGTTCATCGATGCTTCGTAGATGGTGCCTTCAATCTGCCACTGAACATCAAGCCTTAGCAATCGTTGTTCACTTTTCTGAACCGTTATATGAATATCCTCGAGTGAAAGCGAGTTGTTGAGATTGATACTGTCTAACGGGTGGATAAAGTCATCGAATATAAACGTGCGAGGGTCGCCTGGCAGGTTATGACGATTTTTCTCCCACCTAAGGGATGTAAGCTTGTTTTCTACGGTACCTGAGAGTTCGTTAATATGCTGGTTGAACAGCGGGATGTGGCGTCGGTTAAATCCTACATAGAGTACGGCATTATTTTTTGCTGCCTGCTCATAGAGTAATTCGACCTGCTCTGCATTATCAACAAGCGGTTTATCGACAAACGTAGCGATACGGTGGCCAATAAAGTAAGAGGCAATGTCATAATGAGCAGAGGTAGCGGCGTGTATCATTACAGCATCGACCTTGTGCTCAAGTAGTTTCTTATAGTCAGTTTCAATATCTTTTATCCGATATTGACCAGCGAGTTCAGAAAGACGCGTCTGATTACGCGAGCAAAACACCAGCTCAATGTTTGGTAGCTGTGTGATGACAGGCAGGTAGGCTTTACATGCGATATCACCTAAACCTATAACGGCTATCTTCATGACTTAACTCCATTTGAAATAGCGTACTTCATTACCATTTTTCGGGTGGGTCGGGATATTGAATGACAACAGCAGGGATACAATTGCCATAAGTGCACCAATCACAAATACTGCTGCGGGAGAAACTAACCAAATGAAGCCGAAAGTTACAGGTATCACGACAGCTGCAATATGATTGATGGTGAAGCTAACACCAGCCGTAGCTGCCATATCAGCGGGATCGGCTATCTTCTGGAAATAGGTTTTAATTGCTAACGCTATTGCAAAGAAAAGGTGATCGACAACGTATAAGGCCGCTGCCCACTCAGACGTTTCTACGACAGCGTAGCCTGCGAAGACAAAAAACAAACCAGTATACTCAAATACAAGTGCCTTTTGTTCACCGACTTTGCCAATAAAGTTGCCTATCTTCTTGGCAAACAGAAAATTAAACAGGTAGTTAATTAAGAATAAAAGGGTAATGTCAGCGACTGAATATCCGAATTTTTCCACAAGGAGGAATCCGGCAAATACGGTAAATATTTGTCTTCTTGCACCACTCATAAATGTAAGTGCATAGTAGAGCCAGTAACGCTTGCGTAATACCAGCTTGGTGTTTTGCTGTGTATGGGATTTAAACTGAGGAAATGTCAACGCGATAACCAACACAAGCAGAAAACCTGTACCACCAGTAATCAAATACACCCACTGATAATCCAGCGTAAACTGTTCGAGTAAAAGCCACAAAGCGCCATAGGTAACTAAGGAAGCAAGTGCGCCAACAGAAATCATTTTCCCTAACATTTCTGGTGCTTCTTCTTTACTCAACCACTGTAATGAGAGCGATTGTTTGAGTGTTTCAAAATAGTGGAAACCAATCGACATGATTGATGTGGTTACAAGTAATCCGAACAACGATGGGAAGAAACCCGTAACTGCAACTCCGATACTTAATAAGAACAACGATACGATCATAAAGCGTTGTTCCCTGACAAAAGCAAGAATGAATATCGCAGTAAAAGCCAGGAAGCCAGGTATTTCCCGGACAGTCTGTAATAAACCTATATCCGAACCATCAAAATAAGCTCTTTCAACGACGAAGTTGTTTAATAGTGCCATCCAGCTTGAGAAAGTGATAGGAACGATGATGGATATAATAAGCAGAAAATTTTGTGGCGTTTTCCAGGTAGCACTTTTTGATGCTACCGAACCCTGATTGGTGTTATTCATTAATTACTCAGAAGGTTTGACCAGCGAATGGCTTGCTGATAACAATCGGAAACTACTCGATCCGGAGCTTTTATTTTGTTGCTGATTGCTATGGCGCGTTTCCAGTTCGCTTTTTCTATTGCTATCGAAAGTTCAAGTATATACCCCAATAAGCCCTGGCGCTTTAATAAAGCATTTCTAATGGTATCGTCGATAGGAATCGAATTAATAATTGAACCTAAATCTTGATCGAGTAGTGAATCAAGTAGCGAAAACAGGCCACATATAAAACCGTGGCTCGGGTTATATTTTGAGCCGTAGCGTTGTGTCATTAACTGACAAAATCGAGCGCGTTGAATCGACAAGCTGTATAAAGCCTCTGGCTTATTTTCATCGACTGCAGCTAATGCTACCAATGAAACAAATTGACGAAGTCGGTCTTCTCCAAGGTAGCTAAGCGCTTGTTTGAAAGAGTCGATCGGAGACACTATGTAAGCGGTAGAGTTTACAAACCTAAGAAGTTTGAATGACAGGGTAACATCACACGAAATGATCTTTTCTACTTCGGCAAAATCCACCTCTGGTTCTGAAATTTGTTTGCAAAGCTCAACAATAGTGAAAATAGAAGGTTTAATTGTCTTTTGTTCGATCACTTCGGGTTTGCTAAAGAAATACCCCTGGAACAGATGGAAATCAGCTTCTTTAGCTTGTTCAAATTCTTCGTAGGTTTCTACTTTTTCAGCAAGGAATTCGATGTCATAGTTTTGATACTCTTTAATAAATTGAGAGCACTCATTGATGGTTGTCTGACGCAAATCGAATTTGATGATATCGACCAGAGGATAGAAAGCTTCGGCTTCTTTTGTCGGTATAAAGTCGTCTAGTGCGAGTTTATAACCACTTTTCTTTAACTCTCCCAACTCGCTTAGCATCTCGGGTGTGGGTTTACAATCCTCAAGTATTTCAATAACTACCTTATCTTTAGGTAGAACGGTAGGGGTATGTGAGAGAATGCTTTTATAAGAGAAGTTTACGAATCCAATTTTGTCTTCAAGAGACGAATTCTGGTAAGTCATAAACTGTTCGGTCAGAATTTTACTTGTAGCAATTTCAGGATCGACGTTGGGAAATGTATTTCGTTTTCCATTTCGAAACAGCAGCTCGTATGCAACAGTCTTCCTGTCGGAGTTTAATATAGGCTGACGTGCTACATATGAATAGTTCATAACTACTTAGGTCTCAATATTTTCTAGCCGCTTATTAGGCGTTACTAAATACTTATTATTTTTCTCAAAGCTTAACTCGATAAGTGGGTTATCCGTACTCTTCTATCGATATTATAGTTCTTAAAATATAAGCTAAGTTACTATTATTGTTTTTATATTAAGTGATAATGTCACTACTTCGGATAGTGATCAATAAAATATATTGATCAAATTGCACTAATCATTAATGAGATTGATGTATCTGCATGATAAATAAGAATAGTAAAAACCTGTCAATTCTACTTAATTTGCTGGTCTTTGTACGCCCGTATAAGACGCGAGCATTTGCGGCTCTTGCGGCCTTGATTCTGACCGCTGCAATGACACTTTCGATAGGTCAGGGTGTCAGAATGTTAATTGACTCGGGTTTCGCCGAGCGCTCTCATGAACAACTTCAGCTCGCAGTAGTGTTTATTTTGGTGCTAACAAGCCTGATTGCTGCAGGAACTTATGCTCGTTTTTATCTGGTGTCATGGTTAGGTGAGCGTGTGAGTGCAGATATTAGAGTGGCTGTCTTTAACCATACTATTACGCTTCCACCAGACTACTTTGAGTCGAAAGGAAGTGGTGATGTGATGTCTCGCCTAACAACAGATACGACGCTGCTGCAAAGTATTATCGGTTCTTCTTTTTCAATGGCGATGCGTAGTGCACTGATGTTTGTTGGTGCGGTTATCATGTTGTTTGCTACCAACATAAAGTTAACGTTGGTGGTGCTGATTTCTGTTCCCTTTATTCTGGTTCCAATTCTTTTTTATGGCCGAAGAGTGAGGGCTTTGTCTCGTCAGAGTCAGGATTCGATGTCGGATGTCGGCAGTTACGCGGGTGAAGCGATAGAGCATATTAAAACGGTACAAAGCTATACCAGAGAAGAGCAGGAACGCGCATCATTTATTATAGAGGTAGAGAAAGCATTTCAGATTGGCAGAAAGCGGGTCCAGCAACGAGCAACGCTTATCGCTGGAGTGATTATCATTGTGTTCGGTGCCATTACAGGAATGCTCTATATTGGCGGTAGCGATGTTATTTCTGGTGTGATGAGTGGTGGTGAGCTTGGGGCTTTTGTGTTCTATGCCATTCTTGTTGCTTCCTCGTTAGCGACAATCTCTGAGGTGTTGGGTGAACTCCAGCGTGCAGCTGGTGCTATGGAACGCTTGATTGAGCTTTTGGAAATAAAAAGTAATATCACGCCACCTGAATCTGGGGGTGAGTCGGCTGAAGGGCTGATAGCCGAGGTCGAGTTCAAAGAGGTTTGCTTTAATTACCCATCGCGTTCCGATCAACCAGCGACGGATAACCTGACGTTAAAAGCAGAGCAAGGGAAAGTATTGGCTTTGGTGGGGCCATCTGGTGCCGGGAAATCTACATTGTTCGAACTTCTTCAGCGCTTTTACGATCCTAAATCAGGAGTTGTGGCACTGGGTGGAAAAGACATTCGAGACTTTAGTCCGGAGGTATTGCGTTCAAAAATGGCGCTAGTGCCACAACAGCCCGCGCTTTTTAGTAGCGATGTCTTTCACAACATTCGTTATGGGAAACCAGATGCGACGGAAGAAGAAGTCATCGAAGCGGCAAAGAAAGCCAATGCACATGAGTTTATTGTGGATTTGCCAGAAGGTTATAAAAGCTTTCTGGGAGACAAAGGGGTAAGACTTTCTGGCGGGCAGAAACAGCGGATTGCGATTGCCCGAGCGATACTCAAAGACCCGGAAATCCTTTTGTTGGATGAAGCAACAAGTGCTTTAGACAGTGAAAGTGAGTTCAAGGTACAAAAGGCACTCGAAGTACTGATGAGAGACAGAACAACGCTGATTATTGCCCACAGGCTTTCAACAATTCAACATGCGGATAAGATAGCGGTTCTGGATAATGGACGCTTAGTTGATTTTGGTGATCACAGTTCACTAATGAAAAGCAGTGAGTTGTACAGTCGGCTGGTGGAATTGCAGTTTAAAAGTCTGCAGTAACTCGTATTTTTCTGTGCTATACTCCGCGCCCCTTAACTAATTTGAGCCTATTGCTATGAGTATGAAAACTGACATCCAGAAACAGCAGAACCGTCTGGATAACTGTAAGCGTAAGCTTGATGCGGCGAAATCTCGTGGCGATCAGGCAATGATTTCAAAGTTTACTGATGAAATCGAACAGGTTAATAAAAAGCTGAATCAGCTTAAGCATAAACAAAGCTACGATCTAAACAAAGAGCGTAAGAGCCTTTTGGATATGCCGTTTTCTCGTGAAATCACGAAAGCAGAACAAGCAGATATGGGTAAACTTAAACGCTCAGTTAAAGGCTTAATTGTCGTTCACCCGATGACAAAACTTGGTAAAGAGCTTCGCCTGGAAGTAATGACAGGTTTTGCTCCTAAGAAGTTCTAATAGTCACATCTACATAAACAGGCGCTGTAGTAGAGCGATATACTCAGTGCCTGATTGCTGTTCATCTCGATGTTTGAAATCAGTAATAACCTGTTTGCCCGCGACATACACGTGTCGGATTAGATTCTCATTACTTGCAAATAGCCAGCGGTTCAACAAGTCCTCATCTTTACTGGCTGCTATATAAGGGTGTTCGTGATCAAGTACGATAAAGTCCGCCCTGCATCCGATATCTAACCCTATATTGACTCCTGAAGCCTGATTTCCTCCCTGTAACGCCTGTTGGTAGAGAAAGTCCCCAACGTGGTTATTTTGTACATCATACAGTCGGTTTCTTTTCTGATCTTTTAGCCTTTGACTGTATTCTAGGGTTCGCAGTTCATCAGCTACTGACAAGCTCACATGACTATCCGAACCGATACCCCATACACCGTTTTTGGCTACAAAGTCTGTAGCCGGGAATATGCCATCACCTAAGTTGGCTTCGGTTGTCGGGCATAGACCAGCTACTATTTTATTTTGAGCAATAGTATTTAGTTCGTGTTGGTTAAGATGCGTCGCGTGAATAAAGCACCATTGTTCGTTGATATTAAAACGATTGGAAAGCCACTCAACCGGGCGCTGACCGCTCCAGTCGATACAGTCCCGAACCTCTTTTTGTTGTTCTGCTATGTGTATATGTATTGGTTGCTCGTTATTTGCTGCTCCCAATACTTCGATTATCTGTTCTTCTGTGACTGCCCGTAATGAATGAAAACAGACACCTATTTGGTGTAGCGGTGATTTCGACAGTTCTGATTCACATGCCTGATGCATATTAAAGTACGAGTCAACATCATTAATAAATCGCGCTTGCCCTGATTCAGCCTGTTTAGCGCCAAACCCTGAATAGCTGTATAACACTGGTAAAAGTGTTAAACCCAAGCCTGCCACATCTGCCGCGTGTTTTAGCTGGAGAGACATTTCATGAGGAGTCGCATAATATGAACCATCTTGTGAGTGATGCAGGTAATTGAATTCAGCGACTTGTGTATAACCGGCTTTAAGCATATCGATATAGAGCTGTGTCGCGATGACTCTGACATCATCAGGGGTCAAGGATTGAACCATCTTGTACATGACATCGCGCCAGCTCCAGAAACTGTCGTTGGCGTTGTGGCATACCTCAGCTAAGCCGGCCATAGCGCTTTGAAATGCATGAGAGTGGAGGTTGACCATTGAAGGGATTGTCGGACCAGTCAAATAAATTGCCTGATCAGCGTTGCTATCGGTTTTGACAGATACAATTACGCCATTTTCAACTTCGAAACGCACATCCTTTTTCCATACGTTTGATATCAAGGCGCGTTTTGCAAAATATGCCTGCTTTGCCACAAGCGGTCTCCCGAACTTTTTGGGGTATTTGGTTCAGTCTAACTCAATAGTGATAATCTATACAAGTGCATACAACTATGTTCAGTTGTATAGGTGTTTTCTACTCGATTGTTGTTCCCGAAGCGGTTAGCTTGCTATAATTCCGTAGCAATCAGCGAGTTACTGTATAAGGGATAAAATGGCAGAATCGACAACCAATACAATTGACCGTATGCCTAAGTTAATTGAAAACACCCCAGGTCCTTTGTACGCCAAAGTAAAGAAGGCGATTAGCCATAAAATCGATAGTGGTGAATGGCAGGAAGATCAGAAAATCCCTTCTGAATCTGAAATCGTAAAAGCATTGAATGTCAGCAGAATGACGGTCAATCGTGCGCTTAGAGAACTTACTGATGAAGGGGTGCTTACCCGGCAGCAAGGTGTTGGTACTTTTGTTGCCCAGAAAAAAGCGCATTCGGCGTTGTTTGAAGTTCATAATATTGCGGATGAAGTTTCGGCTCGCGGGCATACTCACCGATCGGAACTGATTGAAATGACTAAGGCTAAAGCATCTATGGAAGAAGCGATGAGCCTTGGCGTTCGCTTTAACCATAGTATTTTCAGGGCAACGATTCTTCATTTTGAAAATGATCTGCCTATCCAGATAGAAAACCGAGTCGTCAATGCGATGTTAGCACCAGAGTATGATCAGCAAGATTTTCAAAAAAATGGTGCTTATCATTACTTAATGAAAGTCGCCCCGATGACAGAAGGTGAGCATCTTGTAGAAGCGGTTGTTCCAACGAAAGCCGAGTGTGACTTGCTTAACATCGATACGAGTGAACCTTGTCTTCAAATAAAAAGAAGAACATGGTGCAAAGATCAGCTTGTGACTACAGCCCGGCTCATCTCCCCAGGTTCCAGATTCCAACTGTTTGGTCATTTTAACCAATAATTTTCAAACATTTCTGGCATATAAATACGTAAAGCAGAGTGCTAAATATTGGCCTCTGCTTTTTTGTACTTGGTGATATATTTTTTAGTGAAAACTTGCAGTGGTCACAAATTCGCCTTATTGTCTCTATACAGCTTGTATGTACATGTATATGTTACCTGTCTGATTTACACATGTTTAGAACAGTTATGGAGAACGATGTGATGTTCGAACTAGAGCTAATACCTGGCAAGATTACGCTATCAGAGCTGCGTGAAGTGAGCCGAAATCCGGCCAAGCTTTCTTTGGATAGTGAGTCATTTGAGGCCATTCATGCAAGTACTCAGATAGTGAATGATGTTATTGAACAGGGAAGGACTGTTTACGGGATTAATACTGGCTTCGGTCTTTTGGCAAACACCAAAATCGCAGCAGAAGACTTAGACGAACTCCAGCGAAGCATTGTCTTATCACACGCAGCTGGTACCGGTGAGCTAATGTGTGACCATACTGTCAGACTGATAATGACACTAAAAGTAAATAGTCTGGCCAGAGGCTTCTCTGGAATTCGCCTCTCCGTGATAGAGGCCTTGATAACGCTTGTGAACAAGGAGGTCTATCCTTGTATACCTCAAAAAGGTTCCGTTGGAGCTTCTGGTGACTTAGCGCCACTAGCGCATATGAGTGCGGTGCTACTAGGAGAAGGGCAAGCGCGATACAAAGGCGAGGTAATTTCTGGTCAGGCGGCACTTGCTATTGCCGGACTAGAGCCGATCAATCTCGCGCCAAAAGAGGGGCTTGCTTTATTAAATGGCACACAGGCCTCTACGGCTTTTGCGCTGGAAGGACTTTTCCATGCTGAAGATTTATTTGCCTCAGCGGTGGTTTGTGGAGCGTTGTCTGTAGAAGCCGCTCTGGGTAGCCGACGTCCGTTTGACGAAAGAATTCATCAGGTTCGGGGACACAAAGGACAAATAGATGCCGCTGCAGCATATCGATACCTGTTAACCGAAGAGAGCGAACTTGGAAAATCTCATTCAGGTTGTGAGAAAGTTCAGGATCCATACTCTCTTCGTTGTCAGCCTCAGGTAATGGGTGCTTGTCTGGACCAGATTCGACATGCCGGGAATGTGTTGCTTGTTGAAGCGAACTCAGTGTCGGATAACCCTCTGGTATTTTCCAATGGTGCGGACATCATCTCGGGTGGTAACTTCCACGCAGAACCTGTAGCTTTTGTCGCTGACAATCTTGCATTAGCGATAGCTGAAATCGGTAGCCTTTCCGAAAGAAGGATGGCGCTCTTAATCGATAGTAATTTAAGCAAGCTACCTCCATTCCTTGTAGAAAACGGTGGTGTGAACTCCGGCTTTATGATCGCTCAGGTCACTTCAGCGGCACTCGCCAGTGAAAACAAAACCTTCGCACACCCAGCATCGGTTGACAGCCTGCCTACGTCTGCGAATCAGGAAGACCATGTCTCAATGGCAACTTTCGCGGCCCGCCGCCTGAAAGACATGTCGGAGAACACTCGCGGTATATTGGCAGTAGAACTTCTTTCTGCTGTACAAGGGTTGGATTTCCGCGCTCCGTTAAAGTCTTCTGAACGTTTGGAACAAGCCAGGGCTGAGTTGCGTTCTCGTGTCCCGTTCTATGACAAAGACCGCTACTTCGCAGCAGATATCGAAAAAGCAACCGAGCTACTCGCTGAAGCTGTTCATAATGAGTTTATGCCAGCTGAATTATTGCCAAGTTGGTAAGGAGTTGGAATGACGAAGTGTATTCAATTTGACTCCTTATGGTACGGGTTCCATTTAGCCACTATGGAAGGTGGAAAATATAGCGCTATCGAAGACGCTGCGATTGGTGTTTCTGATGGTCGTATTCTCTGGATAGGGAAACACCAAGAACTCCCGAACTATAGTGCGATTAACCAGCATGATTTGGGTGGTGGGTGGGTAACACCGGGCCTTATCGATTGCCACACTCACTTGGTTTTTGGGGGGAATCGTGCTGAAGAATTTGAACGTCGACTAAAGGGTGAGAGCTATAAGGCTATTGCTGAAAGCGGTGGGGGTATTGCTTATTCCGTTAGGGCGACGCGGGAAGAGACACATCAAGAGTTAGTTGACTCTGCGAGTCGTCGATTAACTGCTTTGATTAAAGATGGTGTGACAACGGTTGAAATCAAGTCCGGCTATGGCTTGGCGTTAGAACATGAAATAAAGATGCTTGAAGTGGCAAAAAGTCTGGGGGACAAGTATCCGGTAGATGTGCAAACTACATGTCTGGCGGCTCATGCACTACCTCCTGAGTTTAAAGAAGACAAAGATGGATACATCGACTATTTGTGTGACCTTGTCTTACCAAAAATTGCAGCGCTTGGAATTGCGAATGCTGTCGACGCATTTTGTGAAGGAATCGCTTTTAGTCCAACTCAGGTTGAACGTTACTTCAAAAAAGCACAGTCGTTAGGGTTACCTGTCAAACTTCACGCTGAGCAGCTGTCGCCTTTGGGCGGTACAACATTGGCAGCACGCTTTAACGCATTGTCTGCTGACCATTTAGAGTACATGACCGAGACCGACGTTACACAAATGGTGAAGTCTGGGACGACCGCAGTGTTACTTCCAGGTGCTTTTTTTACTTTGCAAGAGACGAAAAAACCACCTGTTGCACTCCTCAGGCAAGAAGGCGTTCCAATGGCCATCGCAACTGATGCAAACCCAGGTACCTCACCAGTACTCTCTTTACGACTTATGATGAATATGGCATGTACTCTGTTTGGTTTAACTCCCGAAGAATCGCTCGCGGGTGTAACCTGTCATGCAGCTAAAGCTTTAGGGCTTGCTGATAGCCATGGTGAGCTTGCCAAAGGGAAGGTGGCTGACTTTATTTGTTGGGATATTGAAAGTCCCGGAGAGCTAAGTTACTGGCTTGGTGGTGACCTACTAAAACGAAGAATAAAGAGTGGGGTGATCACTCATGTCAATTAAAATCATGGAACCATATACCTTCACAAAGGGAGACAGCCCTTTGCTGATCAGTATGCCTCACTCTGGAACCCGCCTGTTGTCTGAGATGGAGTCACGTTTGACGCCTGAAGCAAAATCGCTGCCTGATACAGATTGGTACCTACCGGAA
The DNA here is from genome assembly GCF_042245395.1 of Vibrio iocasae. Classification (NCBI taxonomy): domain Bacteria; kingdom Pseudomonadati; phylum Pseudomonadota; class Gammaproteobacteria; order Vibrionales; family Vibrionaceae; genus Vibrio; species Vibrio iocasae. The sequence continues at coordinate 883,826 of NZ_CP145310.1, forward strand.
CTTTATCGCTTTTTAGGTGAGATGCCGGTTAGCGTCATTAGCGCGAACTATTCTCGATATGTGGTTGACCTAAATCGTTCCATCAACGATGAACCTTTGTATAAGACAAAAACTACGGGATTGTTTCCTGAAATACTGTTTTCAGATAACCCGATTTTCTTACCGGGAATGCATCACACAGAAGTACTTAAAAATACGATTAAAACTGAAATCTGGATGCCTTACCATCGAAAGTTAGCGGCAGAGCTAGAACGAATCAGAGACAAATTTGGCTATGCAATACTCTTTGATGCTCACAGTATCGCTAGTGAGGTTCCAATGCTTTTTGAGGGACAGTTGCCGGATTTGAATTTTGGTAATAACGCGGGTTTGTCATGTTCGGATTTAATGTTAGCGCGGCTTGCCCAAATATCAGAGAAGAGTGAATACAGCCATGTATGTAATGGACGCTTTAAAGGTGGTTTTATCACTCGTTCATACGGGCAACCTGAAAACAACATCCATTCAATACAATTAGAGCTGTCGCAAGCGACGTATCTATCTGGAAGCTTGGAGAGCTACCAGTTGGATAATGAAAAACTACCGAAGATAGCGGCTCTGTTAAAACAACTTATTGAATCTTTACTCACTATCGGCAATCCAGCCGAGATGAAAACATTTACGCATAAGAATGAGGTGTGTGATGACTAATTTAGACTTTAAACAACAAGTTATGGAAGGAATACCAGAAGAGCTTCCACCACACCGAAAACGAAATGAAGAACTTAGCCATGCACCAAAGCGAAAGGAGATTTTGTCGAAGGACGAAAAAGTTCTCGCGGTGAAAAATGCGTTGAGATACTTCGACGAAAAACATCATTCTACACTGGCTGCTGAGTTCTATCAGGAGCTGGAAACATACGGCAGAATATACATGTATCGATATATGCCGGACTACAAAATTACTGCCAGAACTATTCATGACTTCCCTCATCAGTCTAAGCAGGCAGCAGCGATCATGCTTATGTTGAGTAATAACCTAGATGAAGCGATCGCACAACACCCACAAGAATTGATCACATACGGTGGTAACGGTGCTGTTTTTTCGAACTGGGCTCAGTATCGTCTTACCATGAAGTACCTGGCGGAAATGACCGATGAGCAGACTTTGGTTCTCTATTCTGGTCATCCGATGGGACTCTACCCATCTCACCCAAATGCACCACGTGTCGTCGTTACCAATGGCATGATGATTCCTAACTACTCTAAGCCTGATGATTGGGAGAAATTTAACGCACTTGGGGTCACTCAATACGGTCAGATGACCGCTGGCTCCTTTATGTATATTGGCCCACAGGGCATTGTGCATGGCACAACTATTACCGTTCTTAATGCTGTTAGGATGAAGAAAGATAGAGATAAATCTAAATTACCTATCTTTGTGACATCAGGACTTGGTGGTATGAGTGGGGCGCAACCCAAAGCCGCGGTTATAGCCAAAACCATTGGTATCGTTGCAGAGATTAATCCGAAAGCGGCTTATAAACGACACGAGCAAGGCTGGGTGGATGAGGTTCATCCCGACCTTGATGGTTTGATTGAAAGAGTACATGTAGCCATCGAAGAAAATAGACCTGTGTCATTGGCTTACCTTGGGAATGTTGTGGACTTATGGGAGCGCTTTGCAGAGGAAGATATCGACATTGACCTTGGTTCTGATCAGACATCACTACACAACCCTTGGGCCGGTGGTTATTACCCTGTTGGACTATCGTTTGAAGAGTCAAACCAGTTGATGGCAGACGATCCAGATGCGTTTCGCTCAATGGTGAAAAGTACGTTAAGAAGGCATGTCGATGCGATTAACAAACTGACAGCAAAAGGCATGTACTTTTTTGACTATGGAAACGCTTTTTTGCTTGAGTCGAGTAGGGCGGAAGCCGATATTCTTAAGTCTGATGGTTCCTTCCGATACCCATCGTATGTTGAGGATATTATGGGGCCAATGTGTTTCGATTACGGCTTTGGACCTTTTCGTTGGGTTTGTTCGTCGTCTGATCCGGCAGATCTGGAAAAGACCGACAAAATCGCAGCCGATGTTCTTGCGAGTATGTTAGATGAAGCACCTGAAGAGATAAAACAACAGATATCAGACAACTTGCTCTGGATTGAGAGTGCTGAGGAAAACAAGTTAGTTGTTGGTTCTCAAGCTCGTATTTTGTACGCAGACGCTGAAGGAAGGATGAAAATTGCGGAAGCTTTCAACAATGCGATTAAAAGTGGTGAAATATCCGCACCAGTCATTCTAGGCCGAGACCACCATGATGTGTCTGGTACCGACTCCCCCTACAGGGAAACATCTAATATCTACGATGGTTCGCGATTTACCGCAGATATGGCTATACAAAATGTCATCGGAGATTCGTTCCGTGGCGCTACCTGGGTGAGTATTCATAATGGTGGTGGAGTAGGTTGGGGTGAAGTAACCAATGGCGGATTTGGTATGGTTCTCGATGGGTCTGAGGATTGCGATAGAAGACTCAAGTCCATGTTGCACTGGGACGTGAATAACGGGATTTCGCGTAGAAGCTGGGCAAGAAATGAAGGTGCAGTGTTTGCCATCAAGCGCGCTATGGAGATAGAACCCAAATTAAAGGTCACCATTCCTAACTTTGCCGACGATGAGCTAATTGAGAAGCTAATTAAGTAATGTGTTTTTTTTGTCTGCTTAAACAAAAAGCGCCTCTGATATCAGAGGCGCTCTTGTAATGCTGGTTTAAGAATCACGCAGTTCTCTACGAAGAATCTTGCCAACATTGGTCTTTGGCAGCTCATCTCTAAACTCGATTATTTTAGGGATCTTGTAACCTGTCAGGTGGTTCCGACAATGCTTTTTGATCTCATCCGGTGTAACTGCTCCATTTGTCACAACCACGAGTTTTACTCGTTCACCGGCAACGTCGTCTGGTACACCGATAGCAGCCGCTTCGACAACCTTGGGATGTAGTGTTGCGACTTCTTCAATCTCGGTAGGGAAGACATTAAAACCAGACACAAGAATCATATCTTTCTTGCGATCTTCTATGTAGAAGAAACCTTGTTCATCCATACGGCCAATATCGCCAGAATTTATCCAGCCACCTTCCTGCATCACCTCTTTGGTTTCCAGCTCCTGTTGCCAGTAACCCTTCATTACCTGAGGGCCACGAATTTGAATTTCACCAATTTCCCCGGCATCAAGTTCGTTGCCTTCTGAATCCACAATTCTTAGCTCAGTTCCGGGAAGCGGAACACCAATAGAGGGCACGAATGATTGCTGAGTGTGAACGCCTCCGGCCACAACCGGAGAACACTCAGTCAGACCATAACCTTCAATGATTGGCATACCTGTAACTTTTTGCCACTCGTCGGCGACATGTTTCTGGGTTGCCATACCACCAGCAATAGTAAAGTTAGCGGTACTGAAATCCAGTGCTCGGAAGCCAGCGTGATTATTTAATCCGTTAAACAGAGTATTCAAACCGAAAATCATAGTGAACGGATATTTACGCAAGTCATTCGCGAAACTGTCTAAATCTCTTGGGTTAGTGATTAATAGGTTTGTACCACCAAAGAACATAATCAGCATCATGCTGACTGAGTTAGCAAAGATGTGATAAAGCGGCAGTGGTGTAACTGCGTGCTCATTTTCTCTTAACGTTCTTGGAACGAAATGAGCGTTTACCTGTAAAACGTTGGCGATGATATTACGGTGGGTGAGCATGGCCCCTTTTGCAAGTCCCGTTGTGCCACCAGTGTATTGCAGGTAAGCAAGATCATCACTGTTAATGACAGGTTCGTTAAAAGTAAGGCTTTTTCCCTGAGTTAAAGCACGTTTTAAGGAAATAGCACCTGGTAGGTTGTATTTAGGTACCATTTTTTTAACGTACTTGATAACGAAGTTGACGATGGTACGTTTGTGGGGCGCGAGCTCATCACCAATCCTAGTTAAAATAACGTGTTTAACACTGGTTTTTCCAATAACTTGCTGTAGGTTGTTCCCAAAGTTAGTTACTGCAACGATGGCTGTCGCTCCAGAATCACGAAGCTGATGTTGAAGCTCTCTGGGTGTGTAGAGCGGATTTACGTTTACAACAACTAAACCTGCTTTAAGTGCACCCAAAATGGTAATTGGATACTGCAAAAGGTTTGGCATCATCAGCGCAATGCGATCCCCTTTTTTCATATGCAGTTCTTTTTGAAGATAGGCTGCAAATGCGGTACTTTTTTCCTCAAGCTCACGATAGCTCAGAGAGTGTCCCATGTTTACAAAGGCCGCTTTGTTAGCATTCTTTGCAAATGACTCACGAAATAACTCGGTAATATTGGGATATTGATCAACGTCGACGTCTGCTGGCACGTCGGAAGGGTAGCTATTCAGCCAGGGTTTATCTGTAGAATTCATACGCTATACAAATAGATTAGGTAATTTGAATTTGGACACCCACATACGATAACTGATTGAGATTAAAAACAATAGTTAATTTAGTGATTAACGTTATATAAACGATTGCGTGCCCTTCGATGCTGTAAGAAGGGCACTTGATTCAGGCTAATCGTACCATCTTGAGGTGTAGGCAGTACTGTAGTCGGGTGTACTTATCTCTTCAGCTAAATCATCGGATGCGTTTAATGGACCAACAACGGTTTTATAAGGTATAAACCCAGCCCAGACAGGTAAATCGAGATCTTCCTTGTCGTCATTTACACCTTTATCTCCTATCTTTACAGAAGCTTCACTTAACGGCATAACAAGAAGCATCGTTGCTGCGAGTTCCTTTTGGTTACCAGGTCTGACATCCTGAGTTCTTCCCGGAGCTATTTGCTCTATAAAGTGATTCAGCAAAAGGTCTTTCTCTGTGCTTTCTTCTATCGCTTCGAATGAACCAAATACAACCGCTGACCGATAATGTGCGCTGTGATGCATTGCAGATCTCGCAAGTACCCATCCATCAAACAAGGTAAAGGTTAAGCATGTTTGCCCTCCTTGTTTTAATGTTCGCATCAACCGACTGTTGTTGGCACCATGTATATAAATATTGTTGTCAACTCGCCATGCAAGCATCGGAATTACGACTGGACCAGAAGTTTCATTGATCGCGATATGTGCGATTAGAGACTCATCAATGATCTTATAAAGATTTTCGGTATCGAATGAAGCTTTGTGAGCTCTTTTTTTAATTTCTGTTCGTTTTGTTTTAGAAAGCATGAATGTCTCCGGCTATTCATATTGCGCTTCAAATATAAGAAGAAACTGGTATTGTGGTTAGAGCCAATATTGAATAAATGATGGTGCCAATATGCAGCCGATAGATTGCGGGGATTTGTCTCTTTCGCACAATAAAAGCTCAAAACAAGAAGCGTTGTTCCATGCTGTTCGGGAGAAAATTGTATCTGGTTTATGGCCAAAAGAAGGTAAATTGCCCTCTTCGAGAAAACTTGCCGAGGAGTTGTCTGTTAGCCGAAACACTGTCACTCTGGTGTATGAGCAACTGGTAGCGGAAGGTTATATTCACAGCCGAAGAGGTTCCGGTTTTTTCGTTTCAGTCGATTTGCCAGAGCAGTTTCTGGGGATAAATAAAATCGACGCGAAACCTGAACGTGATGCGATAGCAACTAGAATAAATGCACCGTTTGCTCCAGGAGTGCCTGATTTACAAAAGTTTCCTTTTATGAAGTGGCAGAAAATGGTGCAAAAGCACATGCTGCGGCCCATACTGCTTGGAAATCAAAACATCCAAGGGGACAAAGCATTGCGTGCGGCTCTCGCGGATTATCTTTCTTCCAGCAGGTCAGTTAAATGTCATCCCGGCAGGATCATCATTACTTCGGGAGCCCAACAAGCTCTTTCAATCGCTGCAATGGCAACACTTCATCTATCTGATTCAATTCTTATTGAGCAACCAGGCTATACGCAAATACGAAAGGTGATTGATCTTTTAAAACTGAATGAGCGTCCACTACACGTTGAACCTAAAGAAGGCATTGATATCGACGGTGTTATAGCGAGTGATGCGAAAGCACTTTACGTCACTCCGAGCAATCAATATCCAATGGGAACAACGCTTGATACGGAACAACGACTCAAACTTATCGAATGGTCGAAAAAAAACCGTAGCTGGATTATTGAAGACGATTACGATAGTGAGTTCCAGTTTGCACATCGGCCATACACAAGTTTACAAGGCTTGGCTGGGCAATTAGACAGAGACGCTCGTGTTATATACGTCGGCTCTTTTAGCAAGGTCATGTTTAATGGATTGAGAATTGGATACATGGTTGTGCCGGATTCTTTGGTGGCGAGATGTTTAGAAGTTAAAGATGCTTTATCAGGCGATACACCGTCACATGTTCAGGCGGCACTCGCCGATTTTATCAGCGAAGGGCATCTGCTCAGACACATCAGAATGATGCGTAGATTGTATAAACAGAAATACGAGCTGATGGTAAGTGCGGTTAAACGCCACTTTGGAGATCTGGTTGATATCATTAGCCAACCAGCAGGTCTGCATATAACACTGAAATGGCATGCTGGTGTTGATGAGAATGTCTTTGTTGAAAGGGCGAAAGAAGTCGAAATTATCGTCCGTGCACTAAATTATTATGAAAGAAAAGACGCCATTCAAAGGGATTGGAGTGGCGTAGTTTTAGGGTTTGGGAATATTGCCATAGAGGATATCGACTCCAGAATGGCGGATCTTGCTCAATTATTTCAAGACTAACGATGTGGTGGAAAGAAGAAAACATCCAAACAAAATTCAAACACGCTTAGACTGCCATAGTTCAATAAACTTGTCTGCTGAAATTGGTTTAGATAATAGATAGCCCTGTGCCTGTTGACAGCCGAGATTCTTTATATAGTTTAGCTGATGAGGTGTTTCGACCCCTTCGGCAACGACATTCAAATCATACAGTTTTGCGACTTCTACAATGATATCCACAATTGGTCTTGAATCTGGACGATCTAAGCTGATTTCATTGATGAACATTCTGTCAATTTTGAGTGTATCAACGGGATAATCCACTAATTGACTGAATGCAGTGTAACCGGTTCCAAAGTCGTCCAATGATAGTTTTATGCCTAACTTACGAAGGTCATGAAGTACATTCAGGTTTTTTGATTCTCCAGGAACAAAGCATGTTTCGGTTATTTCCAATTCAATGCATTTGGCTGGCACTTGATGTTTGTTTATCAGTTTTTCAACTTGTTGAACAAAGTCAGGGTTTTTTAATTGCCATGAAGAGAAGTTGATCGCGATTATACCGGAAAAATCATATTGCTCGATCCAGTTTGCTAACTGCTTGAGTGAAGCGTCCAGGACCCAATAATCTATATCTTCTATAACCCCTGACATTTCAGCGACTGGAATGAACTCCGCAGGACCGTAAACTATTAGGTCATCTGATGTCGCTCTTAATAGGGCTTCTGCACCGCATATCCTGTTTTCACTACAATCGTAAATTGGCATATAGAGCAGTTCAAACTGATTTTTTCCTAGTGCTTCTTTCAGATGATCTGTTATCACTTCGTGCTTTCTAACTTCAGCTTCGAGCTTCTGTGAGTAAAATTTAAACCCGTTTTTGCTCTCATTTTTTGCTGAGTACATTGCTAAGTCGGCACATTTTACCAGTGAGGTAGCGTCTACAGCATCATCTGGAAACACCGAAATTCCTATGCTGGCTCCCATATCATATGTTTGTTGATGTACTTTAAAGCCACCATCAAACAACGAAAGGATTTTCTTTGCAAAAATAGACAATACGTCTGGATCTTGAAAGCCCGATAGAGTGATGGTGAATTCGTCACCTGAAATTCTGGCGAACTCAAACTCAGATACCTCCATATCATCCCAATCTAAGTCTACATAGCTTTCTACTAATTGCTGCGCAAACTCCTTAAGTAACTCGTCGCCTTTCTGATGCCCATATTTATCGTTTATCGTTTTGAAGTTATCTAAATCGAAATATATAACGGCACATCGCTCTGTATATTTTTTACAGTGTTCAATGAAACGATTTAAATCAGTGTTAAATTGATGCCTATTAGGTAATCCAGTTAAGGGGTCTCTTCGGGCTATATTGTCTAGATCTTGAATTAAGTCAATATATTTGTTTGTTAGAATCGAGACCTCGTCATCATTCTTAGGTCGGGATAAATGAAGAATCTGCTGAGCATTAGTATTTTCAATTTTATTTGTAAGCTGTACTACAGGAAATATAATTTGCCTTGTAATCAACAGTTTTAGTATTACAAATGTGACTATAGTTACAACGAGCACTATCACTGAGAATAAAACTTTAAAAGGTGAATAAAGAGATGAAAGATAAGAATCTGGAATCGATAAGGTTATGTTCCAAAGGTCATTTACTAGAGTGTACCCAAACTCATTGTTCGTCAACGGAATAGTTTCAGATTGTTGTCTTAATACATGAGTAGCTGCTTTGGGTTGTATTTCGAAAGTAGCTACCTTTCCCAGCCTTGAAAGTAACGTATCTAACTGTTCCCTACTGACGTTGAGCTTAACCGTAATTACCGCGGTATACAAATCCATGCTTTTCGAGAATAATGTACTCGTTATAGGAATCTCAGGGCTAAAAGTACGGATGAGAGTGAGTAGTTCACCATCGTCAGCTGTAGATTCTATTTTATACAATACGGGATACAGGTCATGTATACCATTACGGCTAACATTATCTTCTATATAATTAACATGAAATTTAATATCTTCATTTATATCTAAATCAGCGAATGGGTCAGAGTTGTTTATATAAAATATACTCTTTTTGTCTGGTCCAAAAATGCCAAAGCTTATTAAGGTGCTGTTGTTGAATTGTAGTTGGTTTATGTAGTCTCCAAGTTGTTTCTCTAAATAATATCTATTCAAATCAAAGTTATAATTATAAATGTAATTGTTAATATTTTCACTACCTAATAAAATTTTACTTAAAAAATCCACCTCATTTATTTTGGTATATAATTTTTCAGAAGCATTATGCAGTTCGTAAACTATCTGTTCTGAAATAGAAGAGGTAAGTTCTGCCTTTTGACTATTGTAGGAATAAAACCCAGCAGTAGAAAAAATGATGACCATTACCGGCAGTAAAATAATATTAATTCGTAAAGATAGTTTCATAAGACAACTTATCGCTTAGATAAAGAATTAACAATATTCGCTCTTAGTCTCATCGATTCGTCGTCAAGGAGCTCATAGTAATATATTTTTTTAGTAGTTAACCCAGCGGGATACAACTCGCTATCATTTCTATAATGAGTACTGGTGTATTGAAGTGCACTTTTATTAGACGTTGCGAACCAAAACTCCTCGGCATTAGCAGCTGCAACTTCGGGAGTAGAAATAAACTCTAGAAAATCAATGGTTGCGTTACTTAAGGACTTATTCTTATGCGCTGAAAGGCACTCAAACCACATTAAAGTTCCTTCCTCTGGTAGAATGTATTCCCAATCATCTTGGCTGGTTGCTTGAGATATAGCCTCTTTCTCTCCTGAGTAAAAAACAGCTGCTTCCATCTTGGAGTTAATTCCTTTTTCAAGGGCGTAACCAATTGTGGTTCTGAAAACTAGTAATTTATCAATGATACTCTCGAGCAAATGATACGCCTCTTTTAGATGCTCTTTGTTACTAGTCATGGGGTCGTGTCCCAAAGCTAAAAGAGCGATGACCAGCGTATCCACGTCTTCATCTGGCAGCACTACAGTCCCCGGGTTGTTTTTTGCAAACTCTAATAAGTCCCTCCAGGATTTAATGGGCTGTGACACCTTTGAGTTTCGGTATCCAATACCCATTGAGCCAAAAGAAAAAGGAATACCGTATTTGTCACACGCCTTCAGTGAGGTTGAAGTATATTGACTGGTGTCTCCTAAAAGAGAAGGAGCGAACTCTCTTAGTACGTCTTTTCCAGTAAGAGTGGTGATTGTATGGTTATCAACAATGATTAAGTCATAGAGCTCTGCCTTCTTTGAAAGCAATACCTGATCTCTTAGCATTTCGCTTTCGAAAAAGGTCTGGTTGACCGTATGTCCATATTGGTCTTCAAACGCTCGGATAATGGTAGGTGAGAAGTAGTCTTCCCAAGTAAAGATTTTGACTTCACCAGCGATGGAGTGAACGCTCAACAGCATTGAGATAACAAAGGTTGATACCAATGGAACTAGAGGCATTAAGACTCCAAAATATTAGTTATTGATAATATTTTATAATCTAATATTAGAACATAGATAAACATAATGATCATCGTGCTTGAATAGAGAGGTATTTAAATTGTGGATTGGTTTATGGTTTTAGAAAATTCTCGGCCGAAAATAATTATTTTCAGTTAGTTATGCGTAGATCGACTTGAAATGGTGTGGACAAGCTAGTAAAGCTCTAGGCCTTGATAAAGGCCAAGAGCATTTTAGCTTTTATCTAATATATCCCAGTAGATCAGTTTCAGTAGGAAGTGCCGTCATCGCACCTTTTTGAGTTGTTGCCAGCGCGCCACAACCATTCGCCCAGTTTACCGCAGACTTAATGTGTTCAGACGTATTCCAGTTATCGCTCTGAGCCAGTTTCGCCAATAACCCTCCGACAAATGCATCACCAGCACCTGTGGTATCGACAGGTTTTACCGCTTTACCGGCAATGAGTTCCTGGTTTTCATCATGAATAACCAGTGCGCCTTTTGCTCCCTGAGTAATCAGTACTAATGGATTGTTGTAGGACTTGATAGCCTTAAGACCTTCTTCTAATGTTTTAGTGTCGGTCAGGAAGAGTAACTCATCATCAGAAAACTTCACCACGTTAGCGAGTGAAACCGCTTTTAAAACAACCTCTTTGATTTCAGACTGGTCAGCCCACACTTCATCACGAAGGTTAGGATCGAAGCTAACAAATCCACCGACCGCTTGGATCTGCTCCATCGCTGCAAAAGTGCTACCACGGCTTGGCTCATTAGCCAGCGCAATAGAACACACGTGTAGCCACTGGTTTGCTGAGAACTCTGGAATATCGGCTTTCTGCATAAACTGGTCAGCACTCGGTTTAACCATAAAGGTAAAGCTTCTTTCACCTGAGTCGTCCAGATCCACAATCACCGTTGATGTACGTTGAGCAGTATCCAGAAGCATAGAGTCAGTGTTAACACCTTCGTCTGTCAGCGTTTTTTTCATAAATCGTCCGAGCGGGTCCTGACCAACACGACCGAAGAATCCTGTGTCACCTCCCAGTCTAGAGACGGCCACTGCTACGTTTGCCGGTGCACCACCGGGACATTTCAGGTAGCTGTCTGTACCTTCGGGAATCAAATCTACAACCGCGTCACCTGTTACCCATACTCTGTTCATCTTGTGAATCCTGTTATTGATTACGATAAATGAAGTTTACTAAACCGATTTAGCAATGCAATATAGTCAAAGGATCTTTTGTTGTAAGAGATAGAAAACTGTGATCTTTGTCAGCTCGTTATCTGTTCGGAATTTAGATACACTCTGCTGATAACACGAGGTTTTTAATGAAAAAAAATAAGCTTACTCTTGCGGATATTGCGAAATACGCAGGCGTATCAAAATCGACAGTCAGCTTTGTACTTAATGGCCATGCCAAAAAGCACCGGATCACCGAAGAAACTGTACAGAAAGTTCAGGAAGTCGTTGATAAATATCAGTATGCTCCCAGTGTCTACGCCAGAGCTCTGAAATCTAAGAAGACTTACACCATAGGTTTGATTATCCCAGACCTGCTAAATATGGGCTTTGCAACGATTGCTAAGGAATTGGAACGCCTATGCCTGAATGATGGTTACCAACTTTTGATCGCATCATCTGACGATAATATCGAGAAAGAGAAAAAGGCCGCCAACAATTTGGTAGAGCGTCAGGTCGACCTTCTTATGGTGGCGTCGGCAATGACAGATGGGGAGTTTTATAAAAATATCGACACGGAACGACCGGTTATATTGTTCGACCGAAATATTGAGGGTAGTGAACTGCCTACAGTTATTACGGATGCGAAAGTTGCAACACAAAAACTTGTCGGTTCGATGATAGACAACTCAGCGAGAGAGTGTCTGTTCTTTGGCGGTTTGATGCAGCTTTCTCCAAGTATTGACCGTATTAACGGATATCGGTTGGCGATTGACAGATCAAGGTTGAGTCTGGACCCAGAGTGGGAGTATCAAAAGGATTACCAACCTGAATCTGGATACTTAATGATGCAAGAGAGTGTCGAAAAGCTCGGTAGACTGCCAGACACGCTGTTTACCGCTTCTTATTCTATCCTTGAAGGAGTTTTACGGTATCTGGCTCAGAAAGATTTGATGAATAGTGGAATTACATTAGGAACGTTCGATAACTACTCGGTTTTAGATTGTTTACCCATAGGGATTAGTTCTATTGAGCAAGATTGTACAAGTATCTCTCAAACCCTGTTTGAGATGATGAAGCAAAAGTTATCAGGCCAAGAAATTGAACAAGGAGTCAGGGTTATATCTGCTCTTCATCATATAAGGATAAAACAATGAAAACGATAGGCTTAATCGGGGGAATGAGCTGGGAGTCGACAGCCAGTTATTACTCTGCACTAAATGAAGGTATAAAAAATCAGCTTGGTGGTCTGCACTCCGCGAAAATTGCACTTTATAGTGTCGATTTTGCAGAAATTGAAGAGATGCAGCATAAAGGAGAGTGGGATAGAACTGCACATGTACTGGCGGGTGCTGCTAAAGCGGTTGAAGCTGGTGGCGCGGATTTCTTTTTAATCTGTACCAATACCATGCATAAAGTCGCTCCTCAGGTTCAGGAGGCGGTAAATATCCCGTTACTTCACATTGCAGATGCCACGGCTAAGCAATTGCAGTCTGATGGCATTAAAACCGTTGGTTTACTTGGTACTAAGTTTACAATGGAACAGGACTTTTATAAGTCACGACTTATAGAAAAATTCGGTATTGACGTCCTGATTCCAAATGAAGAGCAGAGGAACGTTGTCCACGATGTCATTTATAATAAGCTTTGCTTAGGTGAAATTAAAGAGAGTTCTCGCGATAAGTACCTCCAGATTATTGCAGATCTTCATGTGCAAGGTGCACAGGCGGTGATTCTTGGTTGTACTGAAATCGCCCTTTTGGTTAAACCGGAACATACTGAAGTACCTTTGTATGACACCACTGCGATTCATGCACAGGCAGCGGTAGAACATGCCATCAGTGAATAATTTAGTTATTAGAGAAGCGAGGCTAGATGATGCAAAAGCAATGGTTGAGCTTCTTCAACCAATTATTGATGCCGGTCTGACAGCGATTAAAACCAGCTCCGTTGAAGAGCAGCTGGAGTTTATCGAGCTGTTTCCCAAAGCGGGTGTATTTCTTGTTGCTATCGATGGTGATACGGGAAAATTGCTGGGTATGCAGGATGTTATGTATACAGATGAATCAGGTGTAAGTGAGATAGGAACGTTTGTCGATCTAGAGTGGCGGGGCTATGGAATAGGACACAAGCTGTTTACTGAGATTATAAGAAGGCTCGAGGTTAAGAATATAAATCAGATAAAGGCAATTGTTCAGGCGAGTAACAAAAATGCAGTCGCTTTTTATAGTAAACTTGGCTTTCAGAATTTTGTTCCTTACGGGGACAAAGTAATAGGTTTGTACAATTTACCCGATTAAATAGCCGAGGATAGCAAATGTCTGGTGAGCGCATCGATGAGAGTGGTGAAAGGTACAGGTGTCCGGAGTGTGGGCATGGTCGTCGCCTGTCTAGAAGCGAAATTGGTGAAATCCGACGAGCGATTGATATCGCAAATTCACAGGCAAAGCGCAAAGGTATTAAACCTAAAGATCCGCAAATAGCAGTGTTTAGCTGCAAGTGTAATTGCTTCGCGGTTAACGTAGAGAAATAGAACAAAAAAGACCAGTTACTGTATATAACGGCAGCTGGTCTTTTCAGTCTCTTTACGTACTAAGATTAAGCAAGAATCTCTTTTGCTTTCTCTACTACGTTTTCAACAGTGAAGCCAAACATCTTGAATAGCTCACCTGCTGGTGCAGATTCACCGAAGGTTGTCATACCGACGATACGGCCACCAAAGCCAACGTACTTGTACCAGTAATCAGCAATACCTGCTTCAACAGCAACACGAGCTGTCACATCAGAAGGCAGTACAGATTCACGGTACTCAGCGTCTTGTGCATCAAATACGTCAGTAGCAGGCATAGATACGACGCGTACCTTCTTACCTTCAGCTGTCAGTACTGCTGCTGCTTCAACTGCTAGCTCAACTTCAGAACCTGTTGCGATGAAGATAAGCTCTGGCTTGCCATCACAATCTTTTAGGATGTAAGCACCTTTCGCAATGTTCGCTACCTGCTCTGCGTCACGCTCTTGCTGTGCAAGGTTCTGACGAGAGAAAATAAGAGAAGTAGGGCCATCTTTGCGCTCGATAGCGTATTTCCAAGCAACTGCTGATTCAACCTGGTCACATGGACGCCATGTACTCATATTTGGCGTCACACGTAGAGAAGCCATTTGCTCAACAGGCTGGTGCGTAGGACCATCTTCACCCAGACCGATAGAGTCGTGCGTGTAAACCTGAATGTTCTGAACTTTCATTAGCGCAGCCATACGCATTGCGTTACGAGCGTATTCCATAAACATTAGGAAGGTTGCACCGTAAGGAACAAAGCCACCGTGAAGCGCGATACCGTTCATGATAGCCGTCATACCGAACTCACGTACACCGTAGTGGATGTAGTTACCAGAGAAGTCTTCACGAGTCAGCGACTTAGAACCAGACCACATAGTCAGGTTAGAAGGTGCAAGGTCAGCAGAACCACCCATGAACTCTGGTAGCATAGCACCGAACGCTTCTAGAGCGTTCTGAGAGGCTTTACGTGATGCGATGTTTGCAGGGTTTGCCTGAAGGTCAGCGATGATGGCTGATGTCTTCTCTTCCCACTCAGCAGGTAGTTCACCGTTTACACGACGCTTGAATTCAGCTGCCAGCTCAGGATAAGCGGCTGTGTAGGCTTCGAACTTCGCATTCCAGTCAGACTCTTTTGCGGCACCTGCTTCTTTTGCATCCCACTGCGCTGCAATGTCAGCAGGGATTTCAAATGGACCGTGTTCCCAACCCAGGAATTCACGAGCTGCTGCGATTTCATCGTGACCTAGTGGGGCACCGTGACAGTCGTGAGAACCAGACTTGTTCGGAGAACCAAAACCGATGATAGTTTTAGTACAGATTAGTGTTGGACGAGGGTCTGCTTTCGCTGCAATGATAGCCGCATCGATTGCTGCTGCATCGTGACCGTCAACAGCTGGGATTACGTGCCAACCGTAAGCTTCGAAACGCTTAGGTGTGTCGTCTGCAAACCAGCCTTCAACGTGACCATCGATAGAGATGCCGTTGTCATCCCAGAATGCGATAAGTTTGCCAAGACCCAGTGTACCCGCCAGAGAGCATGCTTCGTGAGAAACACCTTCCATCAGACAGCCATCACCCATAAATGCGTAAGTGTGGTGGTCAACAATCTCGTGACCTTCTTTGTTGAACTGCTCAGCAAGAGAGCGCTCAGCCATCGCCATACCAACCGCGTTACAGATACCCTGACCCAGTGGACCGGTTGTTGTTTCGATACCTGGTGCATAGCCGTACTCTGGGTGACCCGGAGTTTTTGAATGCAGCTGACGGAAATTCTTCAGGTCGTCGATAGATAGCTCGTAACCAGTCAGGTGAAGCAGAGAGTATATCAGCATTGAGCCGTGGCCGTTTGAAAGGATAAAGCGGTCGCGGTCAGCCCACTCTGGGTTTTGTGGGTTGTGGTTCATGTGGCCACGCCAAAGTACTTCAGCGATATCAGCCATACCCATAGGTGCACCTGGGTGACCTGAATTTGCTTGTTGAACACCATCCATGCTTAGTGCACGGATTGCATTGGCTAGTTGTTTACGTTCCATTTTAGTTTCCAATAGATTTTAAAATTCTAAATAAGAAAAATTCATTAGGCGCAGTAGAAAGCAGATATTCTCGGAAAAGGCGCACAGTTTACGATAGTAAATGGGCACCTTTAACGAAGAAGAACAGCTTTCTAGCAAATATAATTACAGCTTAGCTTCGATCATTGTCTCTAGCTTGCCCTGGTCAACAGCGAAGTTGCGGATACCTTCTGCTAGCTTCTCAACGGCCATTGGATCTTGGTTGTGATCCCATAGGAACTCGGAGTGAGTCATTGCAGCAGGACGCTCTTTCTTATCAGTTGTAGCAACAAGTTTAGTTTCTACTTCACCTTCAGCCGCTTCCAGGTCAGCAAGTAGCTGAGGAGCAATAGTCAGGCGGTCACAACCAGCCAACTCTAGGATTTCACCGATGTTACGGAAGCTTGCACCCATTACAACTGTGTTGTAACCGTGCTCTTTGTAGTAGTTGTAGATCTTTGTTACAGACAGCACGCCTGGATCTTCAGCAGCTTCGAAATCACGACCTTCTTTCGCTTTGTACCAGTCCATGATACGGCCAACGAATGGAGAAATAAGGAATGCACCTGCTTCAGCACATGCACGAGCCTGAGCAAATGAGAATAGAAGAGTCAGGTTACAGTTGATGCCTTCTTTTTCGAGGATCTCTGCAGCACGGATGCCTTCCCAGGTAGAAGCAAGTTTGATAAGGATACGGTCGTTTGTAACACCAGCGTCGTTGTACATTTTTACTAGCTTACGAGCTTTTTCAACGCTAGCTTCAGTATCGTAAGAAAGACGTGCATCTACTTCTGTTGAGATACGACCCGGGATAGTTGTCAGGATTTCTTTACCAATGTTTACCGCTAGCATGTCACAAGCATCTTGAACCTGTGTTGCTTTGTCGTCACTTTGAGACTTAGCGTACTCTACTGCGTTATCAATAAGAGGAGCGTAGTCTTCGATTTGAGCTGCCTTAAGAATCAGAGAAGGGTTTGTTGTTGCGTCTTCAGGCTGGTACTTACGGATAGCTTCGATGTCGCCAGTGTCTGCTACTACTGTGGTTACTTTACGAAGCTGGGCTAGTTTATTGCTCATTGTGATGATCCTATCTAGTTGGCTATATGCTCTGCTCATTTGTCAGCTAGGTAAACATTGGCTTATGAACAATTGCCAACTGATTTCCATCTGGAACAAATATAGCGTGAACATTTGATTCGTTGTTGAGTAATTGATATGACCAAACTAGCGTATTTAGACAGGAAGTCAATCATGAAAGCCCTTCAAAAGTGACTTTAATCAAATTTTATTAGATTTTATGGATCCATTGCCAGATATAAACGTTTACGCGGTTTTTGTAGTGTAATTTTTACGTCATAATACAATAAATTCTCTAGTGAGAATATGTAATGCATGCGAACAAATGTAATGCTGTAGATCAGGTGACACAAATGTCATAATCCTGAGCAAGTGAACACTACATAGAAACGACTATGGAAAAGACCCAAAATATGAGTAATACACATCAAGGCATCTCTGAAGAAGAATCCGATCTGTTGACCGAAATCTCTGTGGCTTATTATCAGGATGGTGCAACTCAGGAAGAGATCTCTAAGAAGTTTGCTATATCTCGTGCGAAAGTCGGAAGAATGCTTAAACAGGCTCGTGATGAAGGTATTGTAGAAATTACTGTAAAGTATCACCCGGTATTCAGCGCTAAGATTGAGCAAAGGCTGATTGAGCGATTTGGTATCAAACGTGCACTTGTTGCGTTAGACCAGCCAAACGAAGAACTGCAAAGGCTTCAAGTATCGGGCTTGGTTTCTAACTACCTATCAAGCACATTGAAAGATGGTATGGTTGTAACGGTTGGTCAGGGTAGAAACGTATCTTCTGTTGCTCACTACGTTGGTGTCGTTTCTCCCAGAGATTGTAAGTTTGTATGTGGTATTGGGGGTATACACCCTAGAGGTGGTATGTTTAACGCTGATCATATTTGTCGACAACTGGCTAAGAAGTATGGTGGCACATCAGAAACTCTTTACGCTCCTGCATACGCGGAAAACAAAGATCAAAAAGATGTCTTTATGCAGAATGCAACAGTGAAACAGACACTGGACCTTGCCCGTAAAGCGGATATGGCGCTCATTGGGGTAGGGGACATGAGCGAAAATAGTTATATGGTAGATTTGGGCTGGTTTACCGCAGACGAAGTTGTTCAATCAAGATTACACCAAGGTGTCGTCGGAGATTTTGCCGGATACGATTTCTTTGATATCAAAGGACAGACAGCGAATACTGTCATGAGTGACAGAGTGATCGGTTTAAGTATTGAAGAGTTTAGGCCTATTAATGAAGTTGTTGCTATTGCTGCAGAAAATAGTAAGCCACTGTCGTTACTTGGCGCGTTAAGGACGGGAGTTATTGATGTGTTAGCGACGAGTGTTAGTAATGCCCTGACGGTATTGAATCTTGATGAGCAGGTGCGATAGACAGCACTGCTCTTTATTGGATGATGTTACGCATTTACGTTTTTCTGTTTCCAAACGATTAGTTGAACCCACGCCGCTTCCAGTTCCGATAGTTCTTCGCGTGTCAAAAGAGAAGCGCCCGATTCAGTTGCACTTGTATAAGTGTCACCAAGTTTTGATTGAAAGTCTTTTTTTAATTGAGAAACAATGGCATCCATAAATACAGTACTCAATAAGTGATTGAATTTGCGTCTGTAGATAGGATGCCATCCTAGATGGATCATTCAAACCTTTAACCAATAAAAGTGGCATAGATCACAAAAATAATTCTATAGTGTATCAAAAATAAGAATTATTAATTGGAATATAACGAGGTCCAATGAAATCTAGCCAGAGCAGACTGAACAGGCCGGATTTCTCATTAGCTTCATTTCTCGCCAACTCATATTCATAGCATCAAGAATCAAAAGCTTTCCTGTTACTGGCTTCCCAAGCCCTGAAATGATCTTTATCGCTTCCATCGCTTGCGTAGCACCAACGATACCAACGACCGGAGCCATGATGCCCGCTTCAACACAGGTGAGCGCGTTAGCACCGAACAAAGCGCTTAAACACTGATAGCAAGGGGCATTGTCCTGATACGTGAAAACGCTTATCTGACCTTCCATACGAATAGCAGCGCCTGATACCAAAGGTGTCTTAGATTGATAACAAAGCTGATTTAGCTGGTTTCTCGTGTCGACGTTGTCCGTTGCATCTAGTACAACACTGTGCTGACTGATAAGATCTGAAAGTTCTTGGTCTTCTAGTCTTCGATCAATCGTATTTACGACGATATTCGGATTGAGAGCTCTTAGAGACTGAGCTGCTGAATCGACCTTCTTCATACCAATGGTGCTATCAGAGTGCAGCACTTGTCTTTGCAGGTTAGACAGCTCAACAGTATCAAAATCAACAATGGTGATGGTACCAACCCCGGCCGTAGCGAGGTACTGGCTAGAGGCACACCCTAGACCACCAGCACCTATTATCAGTATCGACCCTTGTTTGAGGGCTTCCTGGCCCTCGAAATCGAACTCTTTTAGTATGATTTGTCTGTTGTACCTGAGCATCTCTTTGTCAGACAAAATGTCCATTTGAATACTCCGTTTAATAAAGTGTCGATTTGAAAAGTTCGATTTGAACGGTTTCTCCTACCTCGACTTTACCTCTGTCTTGTTCCAGAACTACAAAACAGTTAGCGAGGCTCATTGAGCGGAAAGCACCTGAACTCTGATTGCCTGTTGTTTCAACAACAAGCTGACCATCTTCTATCGAGAAGACCCCTCGTTGATAATCCGTTCTGCCTGGCCTTTTCTTAAACGCAGATTTGGTGATCGCTGGAACAGAAACCGGAGCTGTCCATTCTGTTTCACCAGAAAGCTTAGCTAGTAAAGGTTGTACAAAGACATAGTTTGTAATTGCCGCAGAAACAGGGTTTCCTGGTAAACCACAGAAAATTGCATTCTCTAGTTTACCATACGCAAAAGGTTTGCCTGGCTTAATAGCGATTTTCCAGAAACCAATTTCACCAATCTCTTCCAGGATATCTTTGGTATAGTCGGCTTCACCGACGCTTACGCCACCAGATGTGATCACAACATCGGCTAGATCCTGTGCTTTTAAGAAAGTATCTCGTAACTGCTCAGGAATATCAGGAATAATGCCAAGGTCGATACCCTCACAACCGAATTTCTCTACGAGAATCTTTAGACCGTAGCGGTTGCTGTCGTAAATTTGGCCTTCATCTAATGATTCACCAAGCTTTCTGAGTTCATCACCGGTAGAGAAAAAAGCGACTTTTGGCTTGTTATAGACAGAAACATGACTAATACCCAAAGAAGCAATCATCGGCATGTCCCGAGGTGTAAGGCGAGTTCCTTTCTTAAGTACAAGGTCGCCTTTAGCAATGTCGTCGCCGACCGGGCGGATATTATTGCCTTCTTTCACATCTGTCTTAGTGAACTGGATACCAGCGTTGGTAACATTGGTATCTTCCTGCATGATCACTGCATCACATTGTTCTGGTACTTTTGCACCGGTCATAATGCGAATGCAGGTAGCAACTGGCCATTCGCCTTCGAAAGGTTGGCCTGCGAAGGATTTCCCTGCTAAAGGCAAAGTATCGCTGTTTGCTAGATCACTACGACGGACAGCATAACCGTCCATAGCAGAGTTATCGAATGGAGGTACGAATAAGGGGGAGAGTAGATCTTCTGCCAGAACATATCCGGTTGCTTCTTCCAAAGGCAAAGATTTGGTGGTCAGCTCAGGCTTAACGCTAGAAAGCATCTTTTCAAGAGCGTCTTTTATTGGCATCAATCCAGGTGTATCGCAGCAACCCATAGTGTTTCCTTTATACTTGTTTATCTATCTTACAGAGGACAAGAACAATAACATAGAAAGGCATACTGCCGTATGTTGTATGATTCACAGAATCAATCGACTGCTGATATTTCCTACAATAGGGGCAATAAAAATGTCAGTTGATATCGGAAATAGATGTAATTCTCATTGATTGCGAGTATCCTTGACGACCGCTCATGGTGAGCAGAGTATATGCAGTAAGGGGAGTGATTAATGTCAGAAATTAGCGAGTCAGCAAAAATGGTAAAAGATGCGCTAGAAACACGTGGCCTGGAAACGCCAATGTGTCCTAATGACATTAGCCGGGAAGAGAAGAAGCAAAAAATTGAGCATCATATGAGTGAGGTGCTTAAACTTCTTGGACTGGATTTGACCGACGATAGTTTAGAAGAAACACCGGGACGTATTGCCAAAATGTACGTTGATGAAGTGTTTTCCGGTTTAGACTATAAAAACTTCCCTAAGATTACCGTAATCGAAAACAAGATGAATGTAAGTGAGATGGTTCGAGTGAAAGATATCACGGTAACCAGTACCTGTGAGCACCATCTTGTGACAATCGACGGAAAAGCCGCTGTCGCCTATATCCCTAGAGGAAAGATAATAGGGCTTTCAAAGATTAACCGCATCGTACGCTTCTTTGCTCAGCGACCTCAAGTCCAGGAGCGAATGACTCAGCAGATCCTGGTTGCTTTACAAACTTTGCTGGGCTCAGACGATGTTGCCGTTACCATAGATGCTACACACTACTGTGTAAAATCCCGTGGAGTAATGGACGCAACCAGCGAAACAACCACTACAGCACTCGGTGGTATTTTTAAGTCCAACCCTGCGACTCGGCATGAGTTTTTACATGGTCTACGCTAAAAGATTATTCAGAGATATCAAAAAAGAGACCCGCAATATTGCGGGTCTCTTTTTTGTATTCAATCTCTTGGCAGATAATTACTTCTTGCCTTGAGCTTGCTTGTCTTCTTCTGTTAGCTCACGAATACGACGGCTGATGTCGCGACGTACTTTTGAGATCTCAGCACTCTTGATGATGTGGTCATCAACACGATCTTCGTAATCTGCTTTCATGTTTTTGATGATTAGCATGATTTCATCGTGTGACATTGCTGGCTTAATGTAGTCTAGCAGGTTGTCCAAAAGCTCAACACGCTTCGTGTTGTCGCGGATTTTTTTATCATTGTCCTGAAGTTCACGCTTAAGCTTATTCTTACGACGTGCCTGGTTAACGATTTCAAATACGTTGTTCATAATATTTTCCTAACTCAATAAACGACTTACCCCGATTAAAACACATCAACTGTTTTGAATACAGCACAAAGAGCAGTTGAAAATCTTCATTGTCGTAATTTTAGGCAAGCGGATGGATAATCACTTCAAGCCTAAATGGTTCTACATTAAGATTACGTTTGTATGAATGGATTAATTATTTCATGGCTAGAGTTTAACGGCTTTGAATGTAAGGCTGCCTTAATAGCACTTTCCTTTTCTAGCGATACAGAGTAACTTTATCAAAAAACGTAACAGTAACTCGCTAAGCAAATCAGAAAGTTATAATTGTTACCAAGAATAAAGAGGCGATAGTATGAATATTGAACTAACTCCGGTAGAAGCACGTGTAATTGGCTGCCTGATGGAAAAAGAAGTAACGACTCCAGACCAGTACCCACTAACGCTCAATGCGTTGACCAATGCATGTAATCAAAAAAGCAACCGTGAGCCAGTAATGGCTCTGTCGGAAGCTGAAGTTTTAGATGCTGTAGAATCACTAATCCAGCGTCGCCTGTTAAATGATGAAAGTGGTTTTAACAGTCGCGTATCTAAGTATCAGCACCGTTTTTGTAATACAGAATTTGGTGATTTAAAGTTCTCAGAGCAAGAGAAAGGCATCGTATGTTGTATGTTATTGCGTGGGGCTCAAACGCCAGGAGAGTTGAGAACAAGAACAAACCGCTTAGCTCAGTTTGTTGACGTGAAAGAAGTGGAGTCTGTACTGGAAAAACTGGCTGAAAATGAGTTTGTGGTTCGATTGCCTCGCGAGGCGGGTAAAAGAGAAAGTCGATACATGCATCAATTCTGTGGTGAGGTTGATTTAACCCAGGTTTCGGCTGCTTCTGTTGTTACTACAGCATCCACTTCTGTGAATGATGAGCGTATTACGCAGCTCGAACAAGAGGTCGCTGAACTCAAATCCCAAATGGCTGAGTTGAAAGCGATTGTTGATCAGCTTGTGTAAGTCTTAACAGTTAGTTATAGCCGAATGACTAACGATTCGAAAGTAAGTCCGGATTGGTGGGTTTATCTGATCCGGACAAAAAACAACTCCCTTTACTGTGGTATTACAACCGACCTAAAAAGGCGCCTCTCAATGCATAAAAATGGGACTGGTGCCAAAGCACTTCGTGGTAAAGGGCCATTAGAGATGGTTTGGTGGGAAAAAGCTGATTCAAAGAGCGACGCTTTGAAGCGGGAGATTGCCATAAAGAAGAAACCCAAGTTGGAAAAAGAGTCTTTAGTTAGTGATTTCACCCCTGATTAATGTCGGCACAGAGTTTAGGACAGCCTCGAGAGGTTTCTCCTAGACAGTCATTATAAGTAGCGCTATGTTTTTATTGATATAAAAATAAATGACACAACCAATAGCTGAGGGCTGGTATGTCTATTCAGAATGCGCTACTTATTACTTCTGCTCTTGTTACTCTTTTTGGTTTGTTTGCTATTTTCATGATCAAGGAAGAGCCAGGCTATCGAAAGGCTAAGCCTTACTTCATCATTTTTTATCTTCTAAACTTCGCTCTCTATTACCTCGCATCAACAATTCCCGATTACCAAACACGAGATGAACTTTACCTATTAGTACTTATTTTGACGTTATCTACAGCGATGTTAACAGTGGGTATAACAGTTCGTTGCAGAAGGCCCGAGCTTGAGAAGGCGACATATGCCGTCACTTCTATTTTCGTACTCTCATTACTGTCGGGGGAGTTTGTTGAGTTAGCTGAAACAATATTTACTATTGCAAACGTGTTGATAGTACTGATAGCCATTGTAAAAAAACAACCAAAGGCAAATGTGGCGGATTATGGATTAGTGGCAATTTTGTTTATATGGTCGCTATTTTCAATTGTTGAAGCTCAGTTCATAAACGATTTGTCGAGTACAACAGAATATTTTAATAGTTTTATGGTAATCGAGTTGCTAGTTGTGCCTGCTAACATTTTCGGTGTCACTATTTTTATCGTAACAAGTTATATGATGGACAGTTACGTCATCTTAGAGCGTGTTGCAAAGCTGGACCCTTTGACAGAATTACTTAACAGAAGAGCATTGTTTGAGAGAATCGCGATTCAGGAAAACTAGTTAAAACGAAAAAAAGGTCAAGCAGCATTGCTATTGGCTGATATTGACCACTTCAAATCGATTAATGACACACGTGGGCACGACGCGGGAGATTTGGCGATAAAACACTTCTCATCTCTCATTATGGACTCCGTTCGAGAGTACGATATTGTCGCCCGATATGGTGGAGAGGAATTTATTGTGTTTCTCCCAGAGGCCAGTCTGGATGTTGCCACAAAAGTGGCGGAACGTATCAGAGAGAGTGCTGAACAGAGCGAGTTGAAGTTCTCGGGCGAGGTATTTGGCTATACCGTCAGTTTTGGTGTGGTTTCCTATGATTTTAGTATTGGTGCTGACGCGACAATAGCAATCGCAGATAAAGCTCTATATCAGGCCAAGCATGAAGGTAGAAATCGAGTATGTACTAAGTGACATGGTATATGTAATATTAACCGCTTAAAATGGCAACTTAATCGATTTCTTAATTTATTTGATAGCTCATGAAATACGTTTAAA
This sequence comes from Vibrio iocasae, assembly GCF_042245395.1. NCBI lineage: Bacteria > Pseudomonadati > Pseudomonadota > Gammaproteobacteria > Vibrionales > Vibrionaceae > Vibrio > Vibrio iocasae. The sequence goes on from NZ_CP145310.1 coordinate 908,531, forward strand.
TCACTCAAAGAACGTTATTGAGTCGGAAAATGTTTCATATAAAGCTCCGGCCAAGTCACATAAATATTACCTGTCATGATATAGAGATGGTAAATGCGTATTCTGTGTAGTATTTGTATCTGTTATTGAAAGTGCATTATTGACGAGCAGTATCAAAATACCGCACGCATTAAACGCAAATACAGACGGGGTTGCCATGATTATCGATCGTAAAACATCATTAGCACTTGGATTAATACTATGCTCTAGCTCAGCCATATGCGCGACAAAAGTAGCGGATGGACGCGGCAATGGTATGGGTAATACAGGAGTTGCTTCTGCAGATTACCTTGTTGCACCGTTCTATAACCCGGCACTGGGTGCTTTTTACCGCGAGAGCGACGATATTGCGATACTTGTCCCTGCCGTTGGTATCACTGGGCGAGATACAGATGAAACGTTAGATACGCTTGACGATTTTCAGGATCTTTATGATAAAGATAAGTTTGACGAATCAACAGCAAGCAAAGAAACCGTCGACCAGTTGAACGGCTACCTTAATGACTTAACGGGTAATAGTCCTTTAACTGTGACAGGTGGTGTTGGACTAGCAGTGGCTGTTCCCTCTGAGCATGTGTCGGTAAATGTGTTTGGCCGTGGCTTCGTGGAAATAATTGCAAGCACCAGAGTTGCAGCTCTAGGCTCATATGATCCAAATAATCAGGTAGATTATGCGACGAAGACGAAAACTCGAATTGAGTCTTCAGAAGTAGACTTAGTCGCTTTCGGGTATAGCGAGTTTGGTATCGCATTCGCAAAGTTGTTTGAGTATAACGGCCATAATTTTAGTCTGGGATTGTCTCCAAAATATCAGGAGTTAAAGACTTACTCAGATACAGTTAACGTAGATGATTTTGACCTCGATGATTATGACAAGAGCGAGACGTCTAAATCAGCATTTAACATGGATTTGGGTGCAATTTGGTACAAAGGAGCCTGGCGCGTTGGTTTATCGGTGAAAGATATCTTCAAACAAGAGATTGATACTACCGCGGGTAACTACAAGTATGAACTATCACCTCAGGCTACAGCAGCTGTTGCTTACAATACACGCTTCTTTACCGCAGCTATCGATGCCGATTTAACAAAGCAAACGCGCTACACCAAAATAAAAGATGATACGCAGTTTATTCGATTTGGTATTGAAGGAAATGCTTGGGATTGGTTACAGCTAAGGGCTGGGTATGAAATTGATGCTCAGGATACTCTGGATAACTCAGTAACCGCTGGTTTAGGCTTGAGTCCGTTTGATGTACTTAATATCGATTTGGCGGGTTCATATGCAGGAGATAATCAGTTTGGTGGTTCTGCCAATCTAGCGTTCACATTCTAACCTAATTTTACATATTCAAGCCGTTTCATTGATTGAAGCGGCTTTTTACTTAATCTGATGCATAAAAAATAGTGATAAATTGGTAACTCTCCTTTATATTTGAAGTAATAACAAATAAAAGTCTCCTAAGAACTCTGGGGGTAAAGTGAAGAGAAAAACCAAGCTTTGTGCGGCGCTCAGTCTCCTGTATTCTTCATTCCTTTTTAGTGCAGAGCACATAAGCAGCTATTGGGGATACCAATCCTATTTGGAAGCGTTCCCTCATCAAGAGTTACTTACCAAGGCATTCGATGAAGTTGTCCGGGAAACGCCTGTTCCAATTGCTATGTCGAATAAAAATCCGATAACCATTTCGGTGGTTTATCCTGGTGAGCAGGTCTCGGATTATTGGCGAAGAAACATCAAAGCCTTTGAGCTGAGATTAAATGAGCTCAACATCAACTACGAGCTTGTACAGGTGTTCACAAAACCCAATGCGGATACCAGACAGCAAAGTATCTCTCTGAATAACGCATTAAAAAGTAATACTGACTATCTTATATTTACGTTGGATACGAGCAGACACAAAAAGTTTATTGAACATGTGTTACATACGTCTAAAACCAAGTTAATCCTGCAAAACATTACCACTCCAGTTAAAGGGTGGGAGAAGAAGCAGCCGTTTTTCTATGTGGGGTTCGACCACGAAACAGGCACACTCGCGCTGGCCGACTACTTTAAAGCAGTCCTTCCTGAGAAGTCTGAGTATTCCGTACTTTATTTTTCTCAGGGTTACATCAGTGACGTTAGGGGGGATACCTTTATTAAGTCGATGAATAGCAGCGGTGAGTATATTCTAAGCTCTTCATTCTATACCAAAGCCAACAAACTGAGTGGGTATAGAACGACTAAGTTAATGTTAGAAAAAAATCCAAATATCAAACTGATTTACGCTTGCTCTACCGATATTGCACTAGGAGCGGTAGATGCACTCAAAGAACTCGGTAGAACGGACATCAAAATTAATGGCTGGGGTGGTGGTTCTGCAGAACTTAACGCATTAAAATTAGGCGATCTTGATGTCACTGTGATGCGTATGAATGATGATACTGGAGTAGCGATGGCCGAAGCGATAAAGTGGGATATGGAAGGTAAAGCCACACCTACAGTCTATTCCGGTAGTTTTGAATTAGTGACTAACGATGACAGTCCAGAGAGAGTGGAGCACTTGAAACAGTACGCATTCAGGTATTCAGACAGATAATGAGCCAACAGAAACAATCTAAGCTTACAATGGCGAACCTTACGGTTCGCTTGTTAATGATGGTGTTCTCAGTACTGATGCTGGTTTCTCTGTTTTTTAGCTACCAATTCAGTACTGCAGCCGTTAATCAGGAAGTTGAGCGCAGTCTTCAACAAACGTCATCACTTATTCAAAACCTATTTGATTATAAACTTGCGTCAATACAAGCTTTACAAAGTAGTCAATCCAAGGCATCGACTTTGCTTGGGTACGTGGAGTCGGGCTCCGTCCGAAAAACAGATGACTACTTTGTCGCTGCTGAAAAAGCCGATCTGAGTAGCACTCCAGATTTTCGGTTTATTACCCGAGGTAACGGGATTTTTTGGGATGATGGAAACTCACCTTTCTTCGGTATATCTCAAGCAAAGCTGGTTGATTTTTCCAAGGCGATTACTTTTCACAACACCTGGCACTATACATCGGTAGAAACGGAAATAGGTGATATTCAAGTACTTGTCCGTAAGTCTCCGATCGTTAACGACGCGAATGGTGAAGTTGTTGGAACACTTTTCATCGGTATTGTTCTCGATAACAATTACGCGCTGGTTGAGCATCTTAAGACGGCTAGTAACACACAGGACGTCGTATTAGCGATCAATAACATTCCAGTGGCTTCGACCATCCATTTTGACAAAGATTTCTATGAGAGTCTTTTTCGCTCTACAGAATCGGGTGAAAGCCTGATCGGTGATTATCTTTATAACAAAGTAAATCTTAAGATTGGAGGGGTAGAGACACCACTCGATGTTTATAGTATTCAAAACAATCAGAACATTCTGACGCTAGAGAAGAACTTTAAACTGAGCTTTGTTTTTTCTGCTGTATCAATTTTTCTTGCTGCTGTCGTGGCGCGGTTGCTAATCCAACGGAAAATAAATGGTGAACTCAACCAACTTATGGTTTACACCCAAAGTGCTCGTGAGAGTAGGGATATTAAACCATTTTCTGGTTCATCGGTTTACGAATTTGACCATATAGGTTTAACACTCGAACATACGTTTGAAGAGTTAATTGAGAAGGAAAAATCTTTTCAGGATCTTTTCAGGTTTGCTGTATCTCCGATATTCATTTGGGATCAAGACCTAAACATCATGCGAATGAACCCGGCCGCAAAAAAGGCTTTTACTCATGAATCGGTATTTAGCGAGGCGTCATTCGAAGCATTTAAAACTTCAGTTCATAGGAAGTTACTTACCGTTAAGGGCGGAGCTACCTTATCGGGTACAAACATCAATATCGGTGATACCGTTTATCGGTGGAACATCTCTCCAGTAGTCATGGAAAACGGTGTTCACTCGATAATTGGTCAGGGACAGGATATTACCACGCTTATCGAAGCGGAGAATCAAAGTAACCTCGCGAGATTGGAAGCCGAGAAATCTGCCAGAGAGCGGGCAGACTTCCTAGCCCGAATGAGTCATGAAATTCGCACCCCACTTAACGGAATTTTGGGTATTTCGTCCATTCTTAAGAAGACCTTGAAAGAACCGGAACAAGAAGAAAAAGTCGATGTACTGGTGCAAAGCGGCGAACATCTTCTTGCTGTATTGAATGATATCTTAGATTTTTCCAAGATTGAGAAAGGTAAATTTAAAATTGTTCACAATGACTTCATGTTGAGCACCGTTGTTGAATCAATCGAGAACATTTACCGTCCACTCTGTTTAGACAAAGGCATCAAACTCAAAGTGGCTAGTGCGAATGAACAAGAGGTTTTTGTTCGTACTGATCAGGTTCGATTAAACCAGATTTTGTTCAATCTTCTGAGTAACGCAGTAAAATTTACTCATATTGGGCATATCAAGGTAAGCGTAAAACTAGATAGTATGCTTCCGGGATATACCGACCTTACAATCTCGATTGAAGATACCGGAATAGGTATTTCAGAGAAAAACCTAAGCCACATCTTCGAACCTTTCGTGCAGACAGAGAAAACATCGACGCGTGAGTATGGCGGAAGTGGCCTTGGTTTAGCGATTGTTAAAAGTCTTGTTGATATGCTGGATGGTGAGATAGACATCGTGAGTTCTGAAGGGTTCGGTACTCAGATATCATTGAAACTGCCAGTTGAGATCATTGACAAGAACAATGTGCAAATCAAAGAAGACCTATCGGAATCTTATACCGCGTTTTTGGGTAAACATTTAAAAGCGCTTATTGTTGAAGACAATCAAACTAACGCATTTATCGCGAAGACATTCTGTGAAAAATTCGGAATTGAAGTCGAGTGGGCGAAAGATGGTTATAAAGCAATTGAGATTCTGAAAGAGACCAAATTCGACATTATTTTAATGGACAACCAAATGCCCAACTTAGACGGTATCGATGCGACCGCAATAATAAGAAGTATGGGTATTGATACACCCATCATTGCTTGTACTGCGGACGGTTTTGATAGCACCAGACAAGCCTTCCTAAAGGCAGGGGCGAATTATGTGTTGGTGAAACCGATCAAAGAAGCGCAGTTTGCTGAAGCACTCTCTTTTTACAAAGAAAACTTTCTATGATGGCAAAGCTTTTCCGGACAGCTCATCAAGCTGTCCACCAAACTATTTTCCAAATTAAATTATTCGCCAAAAATTGCTTTGTCGATGATTTCGTATTTTAGTTTATCCGACATCTTTAACTCAGGCTCAAACTTGATGCCCAGAAAAGTTTGATTTGTGTACTTACGATAGTTCACAACGATGCACTTTGGAGATTCTTCCGGATAGTTTTCTAAAAAGGTATTTATAGCGACTTCGTCGTCTTTGGAGATGTTTAGCGCTTTGTTCACAACCAAACCGCAACCAGACATAGATAAGTCTCTCAGTGTCGCTTTATATTCAAGTTCCTCGTGAGTCACTTTCACCGGCAGGTTCATTTTTATTCGTTTGTTGGAGCGAATTGGCTTACTTTCGAAACTGTATGGCAGTTTAAGATACATAAGCCATGTTGGACGTGAAGAGACAGTAATGATTTCGGTTTTAAAAGCAATAATATCGCCTAGCTCAGTATCAGTCACTCCTCGCACAACAATGCGAGCGTTACTTGTTTTCCGGGTGATGAGGTCTTCTACCGCTTTAGAGGGCAGGTCAAGAATGATGAACTGGCCTTCCTTAATGCCAACTAAATTGCATTGAAAAGCGTAGTCATCTTTTGGACCAAACTTAATGACAGCCGCCAACTTCATTCCAAACTCGAGATAATCTTTTATCTTATCCGTCTGATTTATTGTTAATTCCATATATAGCCAAACTTCTTTTTATTCTAGGGCTAGATTAGACGGAATTAACCGTAAAGGGTAGGGTAAATGTCAAATTCTAAAGGATGAATGGATATAAAGATTTAGACGTGGGTGTCGAGAAGTGTGCCTATGACCTCATTTGAACGCTGTACAACATTGACTCCGGCTTGATTGTAGGTTTGCGCCTGATTGAGTTTAACCAGCGATTCTTCATAGGACGCAGCTTTCTTTTTTTCCTCTTCTCTGATGGCTTCTTTTTGTTCGACTTCTTGTTCTTTTTCGATATCAGAAGGCCGCTCAAGCTTGTTAAACTCGAGATCTTCACGAGAGTTTTTCTGCGCGATTTCGTTTGCAGCTTCTTTGGCAAGATTCTGGGATTGGTTTATAAGAGCATAACCGGATTGAACCGATGATACAGACATAGATATTTTCCTTAGCGCTATATCTAAAGCCTAATATTAATTGCTCAATAGTTCAAATATTAACGGAAAAGACTTGATATCATATCCAGCTCTTCATCGGTAACAAGGGGCTGTTCTTCAGATTCGCTAGCGAGTTTAGATGCAATTTGACTCTGCAATGCAATTAATTGTTCAACGCTAAGCTGAACGATTTGAGATTGTATCTGTTCAAATTGATGTAGGCTCATCTTACTATCCTTTACGACCAAGTTTTCATTTGGTTAAGGGAATAGTAAGTAAGTTTGTCTGACAAAATGTAAGAGTAATGTCAGCGATTTGATCTTTTGTGTCAGAAACTCACTCGTTTTCCAAGCTATTACTGTGCTCTTATGCTTTACAGGAGGCGAAGTCGTTCGCCAACTTATGTAACTCAGGCATTATTCTGAGTATCAAATGAAGTTGTTGCAGAACGAGTTCTGCGGAACGTTCATCCGCGCTATGCCATTCATTTAGGCGAGCCTCAAGTTCATAAGCGTCTGCGATTGGCTGGAAGTTTTCACAATCGTTGTTAAGCTGACTGCTTAACATTTCAAGCCGTTGATGGATGCTTCGGTGAGCATCCAGAATAAGTTGGTGTGTTACCTCGTCATTAATACGCGACCGATGTGCTCCCATCGCGGAGATATAGCTCAGTAAGGCATGATTTAATGTTAGGAAGCGAAAGCTTTCTCCTTTTGCAGATTGATACCGACCTGGCTCTGACAACATATTGTTAATCGCCGAGCTGAGATTGGCACTGTGAGTGTGGGCGTTCCTGCGAGCAATTCGATATTGAAGGTCATTTTGTTTTCCTATCCGATACTGTCCAATTATCTGGGCCAGATAGAGCTTATTAGCGTTAACGGATTCCGCCATCACCTTGTGAAGCCGTTTTGATTGCCAGTCTGGAAGAATAAAGGTAACTGCAAGAACCGAGAGCACACAACCAATCAAGGTGTCAGCAAGCCTTGGCAATATGACCGCGTAACCTTCACCTAGCTGGTTGAAACAGAATAGAACAAGAACGGTAATAAATGCAGTTGCATAGCTATAGTTGTTTACTCTGAAAACAAAGAATGCGACACCAGAGAGCACAATGAACACGAGCTGAGATATCTGGGAAGGGAACAGGGAAAGCAATAAACTGCCAGTCAACAGACCGACCACTGTTCCGGCGACACGCGAAACCAATTTTTGCTTTGTTGCACTGTAGTTCGGCTGACAAACAAAAAGTATGGTTAGCAAGATCCAATAACCGTTCTCAAGATTAAACTGCTGAATGACGGTGTATCCCGCTACGAGCGCTATAGAAAGCCTTAATGCATGTCGGAACAAGAGAGAACCTGGATTTAGATTAGAATGAACTCTTTCCCACATTGCAGCAAAGGTATGTGCTTCTGTATCTTCAAGTAACTCGTCACCTTGAAATTCAACTGCATCGGGGTTGCTTATATTGGCAAGTTGCTTTTCAACCATGCTTAAATTATTGAAAAGGTATTGTATCTGAAGTACCGCAGTTTGGATTTCTCTTGAGCCTCCATTGTCCAGATTTTCAATAGATTGTTTGAGTTCCTCAAGTGCGATACTGCTTTTATCAGAGTGTTCATAAGCAACACCTAGACCAATCGCTTTCGATACGTCGAGGCAAGCTTTGGATTGCAACTCTATCACGTGCTTGAATCGAAACAGCACGTCACTGCGCATGAACAAGCTAGCAAGTTCCTGATATCTATAATGACTAGAGCTTATTCGCTCATGAATATCTTGTGCGATAAAGTAGGTATTAAGAAATCTATCTGTTGTACTGTCAACATGACCTCGCTTGGAGCGAGACAAGAATGTCGCTTTACACTCATTTAATGCCTGAACAGTTTTCGCATTCAAATTGGCTTCCTTAATGCGAAGCGGTTGTGGCGTTAGTTTTTCAACGGGATGAAAAAGCTCGCGTTTCACATCCATGTAAGTTGAAATCTGCACAAACACATTTGCCAGACTTTGTTGAACGGGTTTTAGTGGAGATAAAGTTAGCCAGATTAATGATGATATAAAATACCAGATGGCTCCTGTAATAAGCAGTAACGGCTGAAGCCAATAGTTTGTGCTCTGGTGTGCACCGAGCATGGTGTAGATAGCAATAAGCAGTGAACCAAATGCGATTTTTGCGTATCGGGGTCCGATGGCGCCCAACATGATAAAACCTATCGTCGATGTAAAAAGGCCTAACGCAAAAAGGATTGGATGAGCAAACAGAATCTCTATCGATAAAGTCGCAACTAAAAAGCAAATCACCGTGATGGTTTGTGCGCGCAACCTTCCTGAAAAATTATCGTCCGATTCTGCTAACGCTGCTGCGATGACACCCAGAATCATTGGAATCATATAATCGGAACTATCGAAGTACCAGCAAGGTACGATGACTCCAAGAAGCGCAAAGAGGATCAAAGCACCATAGTGAAATGCCTGGTGGTTCCAGTAACGGTGGAAATGGGTTAACAAGGTTTTCTGCTTTTTAGGTGATAAAACTGATAGGGCTTAATTTATCAAATTTATAAGGCCAAAGCAGAAAAATTTCATAATAACAGTTGGTTGTTAGACTGATTTGTTACTATGTGACTTCAATTCAGTCAAAATATTACGTATTCTGGTGGTTTCGATTTTTAGTGAACTTTCCGAGAACCCGATATGCGTCTGTGTGCTAGTGAACTGGCCAATTTCTTTATTCAGGAAGAGTACAGAGAGGTCGAGATTCAGCCTGAATGGCTGATCATATCTTCTACAAAAAGCGAAGAGCGAATTCCATTCTCTATCTGGGATGGAAGTGTCGTTCTTAAGCGAGGGCTTTTATGGGGTACACTGACGTTTTACTCGCATGTTAGCGACGGAAAAAGGTTTGCCTGGGCGGTTCAGGGGTTACCCTGGAATGAATGCAAGTCTTTTGCCCGAGAGGCAATTGAACTCTATCAGACATGGCACCAAGAACAGTGTAAGCAACTTAATCAAAAACTGCCTGAGTGGCAGTCGTCATTGCAACTTCTCATCAAGCAACCCTCTTACCTTACTCATTCGAGCCTTGATGTATGGCGAGCAAAGGTCAGCAAGGAGATGGAGGAGATAAACACAACACTGGCAGAAGCCTTGCTAAGGCAACCTTCAAAACTTGAGCTGATAGCCGACTGGTTAGAAAATGATGAAGAAAATCTTGAACAACGAAATGTTGAATGGTTAGAACGAGAAAGGGAGAACTGGGCTGTCTTGTTCGCACAGGTAGAAAGTTCTCCGCTCAACGTGTCTCAGCAACAAGCGGTGCTGATAAACGATGACCATAACCTGATACTTGCCGGAGCAGGAACGGGCAAAACAAGCGTCCTTACCGCTCGTATAGCCTACTTGCTTCAGAGTCACCTTGCGCAGGCGGAAGAACTGCTCATGCTTGCATTTGGTTCAGATGCTTCCAATGAGATGCGAGAACGACTTGATGACAGGGTGGGGTTAGCTGCAGAAAAAGTATCGGTTCAAACGTTTCATAAACTCGGCTTAATGATTCTAAATACGGTAGAAAACGAACGCGTTAAAATCTGTCCTCAAGCAACAGATTCGAAATTAAAACAGGTATGGTGTAGCGAGTGGTTAAAGCAACACTGGACTAATTCTGCCAACTTTAAACGCTGGCAAAAACACCTATCAAAATGGCCAATTGCATACTTAAAAGGTGACGACGAACTGGGTGGCCAAACGGAAAACCCTAAACTTATTGCGTGGCTGGAATCTCAACTCGATCAATTATGTATGCTTCACCTCGGCAAGAAGCAACTGCAGGAAAAAATCGTCGTTCACGATGACTATTCTCGTTTAAATAGTGAGTTGTCACTCGTTTGGCCTTGTTATCAGGCCTGGCAGCAAATGCTAAAAGATCGGAACCAGATTGATTTTTATACCATGATTACCAAAGCGACTTCTTATGTACAAAAAGGCAAATTTAAGTCTTCATGGAAGTACATCATGGTTGATGAGTATCAGGATATTTCACCTGACAGGCAGGCATTGCTCGAAGCGCTGTGCAGTCAAAAAACAGAATCAAATGATGGTCTGGTTAAAAGTCCGTCTTTGTTTGCCGTTGGTGATGACTGGCAGTCCATATATCAGTTTACAGGGTCTTATGTTGATCTTATTACTGAGTTTTCTGACCGATATCCCAACTCGACGGTACGTTATCTCGACACAACCTACCGTTTCAACAATCAAATAAGCGATGTTGCCAGCCAGTTTGTACAGAGCAACCCTAAACAACTGTCGAAAGAGATGGTCAGTCACCGGCAACAAAAGCAGAAAGCCGTTTACGTGATGCCAGCTAAGAGCATCGAAAAAGAGCTTAAGGCATTGAATAACAAAGCTACGATGGTTAAAAGTGTTCTGCTATTGGGGCGAAATCATTATCACAAACCCGAAGAACTAAAAGACTGGAAGAAGCAATTTGCTGATCTAAACATTCAGTTTATGACCTGTCATGCCAGCAAAGGAAAAGAAGCAGACTACGTGTTTATCCTGAACGTTGATGAAGGTCAGTTCCCGTCAGCACCTCGTCAACCTCATTTAAACGCTGTACTTGTTCAATCTTCCGACACGTTTGCGCACGCTGAGGAACGAAGGCTTTTCTACGTCGCTTTAACTCGAGCAAAAGAGAAAGTATGGGTGACTTACGAAACGAGAGAATCTGAGTTCGTGAATGAGTTAGTTACTCAGGACTACGCTATAGTTAAAAAGAGATAGAAAATCATCGGAGTATAGTCATGTCTGATCAAATACATCCTGAACATGGTTCAATCAACTACATCGAATATCCAGCGTCAGATTTTGAAAGAACGAAGGCATTTTTCTCTCAGGTTTTCGACTGGAAATTTACCGATTATGGTACAGAATATACCGCTTTTCACGCAAACGGATTGATGGGCGGTTTTTATCTTTCTGAACATGCATGTGCTCAGGAGCATGGTGGCGCTCTGCTTGTCTTTTATAGTGAGAGCCTGGAAGAGACCATGGTTACTATCCAACAACATGGTGGGGTAATTAGCAAGGATATATTCGCCTTTCCCGGAGGGCGCCGGTTCCATTTTGTCGAACCTAGCGGCAATGAAATGGCTGTGTGGAGTGACAGGTAAAAGGCGTCACTAGAATAAGGAAAGGGAGCGAAATCGCTCCCTTTAATGTTTGAGTTAAGTTATTGCCTTAGATAAGGGGATAACTACAAACGCTCTTTCAGATAAGCATCATAATCTGGAACTTCTACATCCACTTCTTTATCAAGAAGCGAAGATTCAAACAAGAAGTTTGCAGAGGCGCGGTTTGTTGCTGTTGGAATATTCCATACACTTGCGATACGTAGTAACGCTTTTACATCTGGATCATGCGGTACCGCGTTCAGTGGATCCCAGAAGAAAATCAACATGTCGATTTTGCCTTCTGAAATGAACGCACCAAGTTGTTGGTCACCACCCATCGGGCCACTGATCATACTCTTGATGGCTAAGCCTGTTTCTTTACTCAACATGCTTCCAGTTGTACCTGTTGCGTAAAGGAAATGACCCTGGAGCTTAGTCTTGTTTTCTTTTACCCAACGCAGAAGGTCTGGCTTGCAGTTGTCATGAGCAACAAGTGCAATGTGTTTATGGGCCGGTAAGGTTCGTGTTGTTTTTTGCATTATTTCATTCCATTAATTTTTCAGGCATATTCTGCCAGTGAAAATTCCTTGTTGACTAGTCTGATATCAAATTTCTGACACAATATTGTTTAGTTGCTTGCACTTTCAACAGCTGAGTTACTATTAATGTCGTTTTGTACACTAAAAACCGGTCGATATCCAAGAGGTGATAACGAGTCCTTAATGTCCGTGAGTCTTATATTTTCTGGCGTTAGCTTTTCTATCACTGGAGAAAGTGACATTTCGTAGGGCTGATCGTCAAAGAAGCTAGCAACCTGCTGTATAGAATAGCGCCCTTGCAGAACCATTTTGTCGGTCGATGCAAACTCGACTTTATTTCTCAAAAGCCCTCGATATACACCATGACTGAGGTACGTCGAAATCAAGCCGATATTTTGATGCTCCGGTGCTTTTCTTATCTCACTGATGGCCGCTTCAATAGAAACTGCGCCACCAACAATATAATCGATGTCAGGGAGCTCTAATACACGCTGAGCGAGATTGCGCTGTATCTCTTTATCGTTGTCGCCCCAGTAGGTGCTGATAATGTTTACATCTGAATCATCAAGCGCATCGTAAAAGCCTTGTGTAGCAGGCTTAGTCCCGCCACTGAAACGCGGGCCAAGCAACCAGGCGACGTTAACCGTACCGCTATCTTTAGGGTGCTTTTGAGCAAGGTATTGGCCTGCGTTGTAGCCCATCCAATACCAGTCGACGCCAACTTCACCTTCAAACTGAGGTCGGTCTTTGACACCGATATTCAGATGATTGACCGTAGCAAACAGGGGAGTGTCACCAATTAACTGGTTGATCTGGTCTAGATACGCGTTTGGCGACACTGTACCGAGAATAATTGCATCTGCACCCCACTGATAACAGGAGGCGAGTTGCTGTCTCTGTTTGTTAACGTTGGGGTAGCCTCCTGACTCAAGAACTTTTAGCTCCAACCCGGCAGCTTCTGCTTCCATGACCATCCCATAATTTACTGACAACCAATAGGAATCTTTAAGGTGTGGGTAGATAGTACAAACTTTATTCGAAGCAAATGCTAAAGCGCTGTTTAAAAACAAGCCGCTCAGAATTGCCATTGAAAAGACGTTTCTCACTCTTTTTACATTCATTTCCACGAGATCATTGGTTTCGGTTTCAATACCCTGCAGAATATACCGTATTAGAACTATTATTGTCAGGTATTAATAATGCTGTTAGCTCCCGCGAGTATTGGCAGAACATTGCTGTTTTCTTTTACAGCCATGGCCGGCTTTCTGATTTTAGCTGTGGCGATAGGTACATCGGGTTTCAATTTTGTTGCTAAAACTGAAAAGAAGGTGGTTGATACGGCAATCCCAGCGATGTTGGAAGCAAGAGAAGTCGCCGGATTAAGTTCAAGAATTATTTCGTCAGTTCAGATATTGTCCAGTTCTGAAACAGAACTGGAAAGACGTATGGCGGGTCAGCAGCTTTTTGGGTTGTTGGAAAAACTACTGAGTCATATTGAAGAGTTAGGAAATGATGAATTCAACGTTTCTATATTAGAAGCGTTAGAAACTCACGTTCAGACCATCATCGATACCATCGCCCAACTTGGTATCGCTGTAGAGCAGGGACTAGCAATTGAACGAGACCTCGCGTTACGGGTTAACGAGATGCGTACTTTAGCTGATGAACTTGAGGAGCTCACCCGAACTCAGGTAAGAAATACCAGCACCATAACCGTCGCTAACGTGACACAGCTCTACGGACTGGTTGAAGATCAAGAAACAGAGACTGTTTTTGATGCACTTGACACTCTAGTCGAAGTCGACCTTGACCTCTCCGAACGATTACATGAACTCCATCTGCTTGCCTTTCAGATGCTGGCGCATATCGAAGAATCACAAACGGTAACTAACTTTGACCGTATTCAGCAGTTGAGCAGTGAATTCGACACCAATATGGAAATCATGATGAGACGAGTGAGATCCGTTGAAGATCCTACTCGCTCGGAACAGATGACAGCGCTGTTAGAGCAACTAAAACAGCGACGGGTTGTGTTCGACTTGCTGAGTCAGCGTTTTCAAATTAAAGAGACAGCTAACGGTTTGAAGGTTAAGACGTTAGAGGTTTTTGAAGAACTCAACGCCACGGTAAACAAGTTAGTTGATGAATCTAACCTTGTGACAGCCAGGGCTGTTTCAGATGTGACAAAAACTTTAAATTACGCAAAGTGGTCTCTGGTTATACTGTCGTTAACAGGTCTGATCGCCATGAGCATCATCATCTGGAAAATTGTTTATCAGTCTGTAGTTAAAAGGTTACATGCTTATTCAGATGCGCTAGTTTCTATTGCAAATGGCGAACTGGGTTTCAACCTAAAAGTGAAAGGGAAAGATGAAATCGCTCATATGGGCCGGGCGATTGTTACTGCGCGAGATACAGCAAAGCAGTTGCAGGTGGTGGCGAAAAGCGAGAAGGCAGCAAAGCTCGAGCTGGAGCAGCATAAAGCGCAACTTGAAGACACGATCACCGAACGCACGAAACAGCTTCAGGATGCGAATGAACAGTTAAATCGGGAAGTTTCTCAACACGCGAAAGCGAGGGAAGAAGCAGAACAGGCAAACAGAGCAAAAAGTGCATTTCTTTCTACGATGAGTCACGAGATCCGAACGCCGATGAACGGTGTCCTGGGAACAGCGACTTTACTTAAATCGACGGGATTAAATAGCCAGCAAAGCTATTATGTAGACGTGATTAACCGAAGCGGTTCTAACTTGTTAGCCATTCTTAACGATGTTCTGGATTACTCCAAAATAGAGGCGGGCAGACTTGAGATTAGGCCCGCTCCTTTCGAAATTTGTGAGTTGGTTAAAGATACATTCCAACTGCTGGAAAGCCGCGCGAACGAAAAAGGACTGGGTTTTCATTGTCAGTTGGAAAGTGATATCTGTGGTTATTGGTCTGGTGACTCAACTCGTATTGCACAGGTGCTGAACAACCTACTTGGTAATGCGATTAAATTCACCCAGAAAGGCGATATCGATCTCTATGTCAGTGAAGACCCGGAGGAAAAAGGCAACCTGCTGTTTGAAGTGACTGATACCGGTATTGGTATTGATCAAAAAGACGCTGACAAGCTGTTTAAAGTGTTTTCACAACTTGGTACGGAAGAAGCGAAAGTAGGAGGCACTGGATTAGGTTTAGCGATTAGCCAGAAACTGGTCGAAGCGATGGGTGGTTATATCTCCGTTGAATCTGAACTTGGTCAGGGAAGTCGGTTCTGGTTCTCTATTCCAATGAAACAAACTGACGCACCAAGTGAAATTAAGGTTGAGACGCAGCGAGAAACGAAATACAAAGCCAAGATACTGATGGTTGAAGACAACCCTGTTAACTGCATGGTTGCGGAAGGATTCCTATCTTTGGAAGGCCATGAGGTGACTATCGCTGAAGATGGTGCGTCGGGTGAAAAATGCTTTCTGGAAAACCGATATGATATCGCACTGCTTGATATCAATCTGCCGGATTGTAACGGTGTAGAGTTGCTTGCGCGATTGCGTCAGGTTGAAAAAAATAATGGAGAAGAGCCAATCCCTATGGTCGCTGTCTCTGCTCATGTGTTTAGTGAAGAAGTTGAGAACTACATAAACGCTGGCTTTGATGGTTATATCCCTAAACCATTGGATAAGAAACAACTGTCCAATGCGATACAAGCGTCACTTGAAGGCAGAAACCTGCTCTTAGAGCAAACCAAAGGAGATAATGTAGAAGCTCATAAAGACAACGTTGTTGTCGATTACTCTGTTCTTGAAGAAGACATTGGGGTTCTGGGTAAAGATAAGATTGTTCGGTTGGTCGAGCTCTTTTGCAAGAGTAGTAGTGAAATAATGGAAGCGCTGGTAAAAGCAGAGCAATCTGGCGACAAGGGAGAAATCAAACAACTGGCTCATAAGTTAAAAGGTTCTGCTGGTTCAATGGGCATGAAGTGGTTGTTTAATGTGTGTCTTGAAGTAGAGTCCGACTCTAATCCACTTGAAAAGTATATAGAACAGAAAAATGAGCTTAGTGATGCACTCGATATCTCAATAAAGATGTTAAAAAAAAGGCTGAGTTAAAGATAAATATGTTACCATGTAACATTAAGTAGGTGCGAGTAAAATAGTTTTTAAAATGCCACCAAATTATGGTGGCATTTTTTATGATGATTAACTTGATTTCAGTTCCAGTAGTTGGTCGACAAATTCAGCAAAGCCGTATCCACCCGGCTTAGTCATCACAACTGAAGGGTAATCAGTCAGCTTGTCCCAATAATTAGCAATATTAGCAACACCCACGCTTTTAGTAAGGGTAGCGAACATTGCCTGATCATTGGCTGAATCACCGACATAGCAAACCTGCTCATCTATCTCTTCATCGCTAAGACCATAACTTCTCAAGAAAGCAAGGGAGCTTACTTTCTTCGAATGTTCGCCATACCAGGCATTTATATGAATGGAACTGGCGGTTGCATGGGCACCAAGCGCATGAATTTTATCGACGACTTCATTGATGATTTTGCTATCTACTTTAGGTCGGTTCTGTCCAATATCAATCGCGACTTCACACAGCCTGTATGGTTGGTCGAGTGTAAGTTTCAGGTCTGGATAATCTTTTAAGATCTCTAAAACCTGTTGTTTTAAAGTACTTTGAAGCTCTCGCATTTCTTCGAGACTGACTGCCGACTCAATACAAAGATGTCCATTGTTCTTTTTTAAGGTGATAGCCCCATTTTCTCCCAGTGCTGCTTCAACCGGCCACAACTGAGCAATTTGGTCACACCAACCAGAGCAGGCACCGGTTACCGCCACCACTTTGATACCCGCTTTCTGAAGCTTATCCATAGCGATCAGTGCTTCAGGAGGCAACATGCCTTCACAGGTAATGGTATCGTCAACGTCGGTGAGAACCCAGTTAATCTCTTTCCACTCGCTGGTAAGTTTGTTTGGTACTGATTTCATTAACGCCTCCTACAGCAAGTTAGGTAAGAACATAACGAGCCACTCAGAATAGGTGAGGAGCATAAGAACACCGAGCAACGCAGCTAACAGAGGCGCTACTTCCCGTACAAAGTCCACCATACGTACGCGCAGAATTGAACATACTGTAAACATCATAGAACCAAACGGAGGTGTTACACCACCAATCATAATATTAACGATGACAATGATACCGAAGTGGACAGGGTTAACGCCCAGGTTCAGCACCGCAGGTAATAGAAGCGGTGTAAGAATGATCATTGCCGCCCCACCTTCGATAAACATACCTACGACTAGTAACAGCACGTTTATGATTAGAAGAAGCGTTAACTTGTTATCCGTAAGCCCAATAAGGAAAGAGGCGACATTCTGCGGAATTTGTTCCAGGGTCATGTAATACCCAAACACCATTGCACCGATGATGATAAACATGACCGCACTGGTTCCCTGTATAGTCTCTCTTAGTATGATTTTGAAGTGGTGAATTTTTAGCTCTTTATAAATAAAGAACCCGATGATTGCACAAAGAAGTACCGCTATTGCACCTGCTTCGGTCGGAGTAAACAGGCCAAATCTCATACCTAGGATAATCCCGAACGGAATGAACAGAGCAGGGATAGCTTTCGCGAAATAGGTGAGCCTTTCTTTTCCGGAAGCCGCTTCTTTACGCGATGGTTTGTAGCCACGTTTTCTGGAAATAAACGCGATGGTTATCATGAGAGCGCTGGCCATCAGTATTGCTGGGACATAGCCAGCAATAAACATGGAATGAACAGAAACGTTAGCCAGTAAAGCAAAAATTATAAGGTTTATGCCGGGTGGAATTACCGGACTAATACTTGATGACGCAGCGGTAACCGCCGCGGTAAATGGAAGATCGTAACCTCGCTTTGTCATCTCAGGTGCGAGAATCTTCGATTGCATTGCGGCATCGGCATTAGCTGAGCCTGAAATGCCCCCCATAAGGGTGCTCAGTAGCACGTTCACATGCGCCAGTCCCCCGATACGATGCCCGATAAGTGAATCTGCAAAAGCGAGTAAACTCCGACTGATTCCAGCGTAATTCATTATCGAACCCACCATGATGAAAAATGGTATTGCTAGTAGTGGGAAGGAAGACGCAGATGAAATAAACCGCTGCATGACTAGTGCAACTGGAAGCGAATCGTTGATAAAGAAAAAATAAACCATTGCTGAAGCAATCAGTGAAAAAGCAATCGGTATATTTAACAAGAAAAGAACAAACAGAAGAATAATTGGTATATAGATATCCACTTTCGTCACCTACTGCATTTGATTGGACGAGTCATGATCTGAAGGCTTCAAATCATCTCGGATAAATTTGATTGTATGTATTGCCATCATAAAGAAGCAGAACACTAATACACTGTTAATCGGCAGATAAGACATGCCCATCACTGGTGTCACTTTGGACGAGAGCATGGTGTAGTCGAGGCTTAAATAGGCCATTGCCAGATTAAAAAACAACAGGAAGAATGAGATCACCAGGCGGAACGGCCGCTGGATATGAGCAGGCAGGAGCAGCATAACTACATCCACACCCATATGTAATTTATGTTTGTAGCAAGAGCTGATTCCGAAATAGACCGCCCAGATAAAACAGATAACAGAGAGCTCTTCACTCCAGGGAACAACAAATCCGAGGCAATAACGTAAAAAGACGTTAATGATGACGACAAGGACGGTAATCGATATGGCTATGGATGCCAGTATCTCTTCGAGATTAGCTAAAAAACGCATTTGGTCTCCGGTGCTTTATGCCGGGTAAGTAATAAAATACGCCTTCACATTAAGCTGCAAAGGCGTAAACAACATACTTACCGGTTTTTACTACTTGGCTGCGCGAATTTTTTCTAGTTCAGCGTTGATGGTTGCGTGTACATCTGGGCTCCACGTAGGGAACTGGTTATAAACCGATGCAGTCAACTTGTTAAACTCTGCAGTATCAACTTCGTTAAATGTCACACCTTGTTCTTTAAGCTTTTGAGTGTACTCTTCGTCAAGCTTAACCAAATTCTTGGTATTTGACTCCGCACCTGCCAGAATTTCTTCCATTACGATTTTCTGTTCGTCTGCGCTTAGCTTATCCCACACTTTTGGAGAGATGTATAAGCCTACCGTACCAAGGAAGTGACCGGTTTTAGACATGTTCTTCGCAACTTCGTAAATCTTAGTTGAGTACATAGTCAGAATAGAGCCTTCAAGACCGTCTACAACGCCCTGCTGAACCCCTGCATAGGTTTCAGGAAAAGGCAGTGCTGCTGGTGCTGCACCCATAGATTTAAGAGTGCTGATGAACAACTGACTACCCGGAACGCGGATACGCATACCTTTCATATCTGCCGATGTTTTGATCTCTTTATTTGTGATCATGTGACGGAAACCAAAGATATAATCAGCGTTCAAAACTTTGATGCCTTTCTCTTCCGCTTTCTTCGTCAAATCTGCAACGTAATCGGTTTTCATCATTGCCAGATATTCATCATAAGAGTTGTACAACATCGGGCCTGCAAGAGCTGCAAAATCTGGCACGTAGTCGCCAAGGTAGCTTAAGTCTTCTACCGCGATCCAGTTAGCTCCGTTTACTACTTGCTCTAGGTTATCTTTGTATACAGGTAGCTGGCCACCCGGGAATACTTTGATATTGACTTCACCATCAGTACGTTCGCGAATGTTATCTGTTACTTTAATCAACTCCTGAGTCAGAAGCTCGTTTTGAGTGAATACCAAACTCATGTTGATGTTTGTTTTAGCCATAGCTGCGTTGTTCATTCCAAATAGAGCAGTAGCAGCGAGTACAGATCCCAATAGTGTTTTTTTCATCGTTTTGACCTTTTGTTAGATGAGGTGTCCCTTTGTTCACGGGGTCGTTTGTTATTTTTAGAGTTAAAATGTTTCAAATGGCTTACATTCAAGTGAACATTATATTAATCAAGTGAAACTATCGATCATGTTAACAAGCTCAAATTGTTAACTCTTTTTTTCTCTCAAAATGGTTAGATTTAGTTATATTATGCGTACGTTATGACACTGTTCACATTGTTGCTTATTTACATTTGAGTAGTTGTTGAGTTTTTTCATATGAACATTGGTGGAAGAGAAAATGATAGTTGGACATCGCGGAGCGGCTGCTCTTGCTCCCGAAAATACAATGGCAGGAATAAAAAAAGCGGCTAAGTTAGGCTGTCAATGGATAGAAACCGATACCCATCTAAGTGGAGACAATGTTCCTGTTATCTTTCACGATCAAACGGTCGACCGTTGTACTAACGGAACGGGAAAAGTGTCAGAACTTTCGGCCAAACAGTTAAGAGAGCTGGATGCAGGGAGTTGGTTTGCCGATGATTTTGTCGGAGAGCGTATCCCTACACTTGAAGAACTGCTGTCTTATTGCAAAGACCAAAATATGGGTATAAACCTTGAGTTAAAAGTGTATGACCTGAAAAGTGTGGAGCAACTTGTAGAGCAAGTTGGCGTCGTCATAGAAAAGGTTTCTTTTGATACCCGAAACTTGTTGCTGTCCAGCTTTTCAATTGAAGCGGTGAAAGAGTGCAAACGAGTATTTCCAGATATAAGGGTAGGTTTGATAACCGAAGATGCAACGTTAGCTTATCTTGACGAAATCAAACCACTGAACCTGTATAGTGTTCATGTTGATCAAAAAATTCTTTCAAACGAGATGGCAAAAACTCTGACAGCTCTCGGATATGAGTTGAATATTTGGACACTGAATGATGCGACTAAAGCAGCTCACTTCAAGTCCATTGGAGTCGAGCACATCATTACTGATGACCCGTCACTATTTTAAGTGGAAATAGCATGGAGCTCACTCAACGACAGAAGAAAATTCTTTCTTATTTAAAACTGCACAGTGACGTTCAAATAGATGAACTTGCAGAGATGTTTGACGTCACTCCCCAAACCATTCGACGAGATGTCAACTACCTATGTGAACATGGATTGGCTAGAAGGGTTCACGGGGGAGTTAACTTACCTGCAGTGTTAACAAATACGACCTATCAGTTTCGAGCGAAAGTGGAATCAGATATAAAACTGGCAATGGCAAAAGAGGTCGCGAAAGCGATCCCCGAGGGGTCCACCATCATGTTGGGTATTGGCACTTCGATTACTTACGTTGCTCAGTGTTTATCGCAAACTAAAAAGCTTCGGGTCATTACCAATAATGTTCAAGCGGCCAGAATTCTGGAATCGAATACCAACATAGAGGTTTTTCTCGCTGGTGGATTGGTAAGAAGTGAACACCAGGACATAGTCGGTCAAAGTGTGTTGAACTTTTTTTCAGATTTTGAAGCCGATATCGGGATTATAGGTTGTGGATCTGTTACTGAGAGTTTGAATGCCATGGAGCATGAAACGCAGGAAGCAGAGATTTCTAAGTCAATAATTGCGAACTCTCGTCAAAGCTGGTTACTGTCCGACTCAAGTAAATGGGGAAGGTTTGCTTCGGTTAAAGTTTCGAGTTTATATTCGCTTTCCAGAATTTATACTAACAAAACGGATATGCCTATGGACCTTCCTATATACAGGGTTTAACAGTTCTTTTTTTCGATAGAACCTTGTCTGTAAAATCGACAAGTAATTCCGGGAAATGTATAAAACATGAGCTCTCGAGCTTTGTAAGATCCTCTCAGTCCTAAACAACGACCAGAGAGAATCAGCTTATGACAAACACGAATTGGAATACCAATATGATTGGCGACCAGACAGGTCGACTTGTCGTAATTACAGGTGCAACGAGCGGCATTGGAAAAGAGACGGCTAAAGTATTGGCAGCAAAAAACGCGACCGTTTTGATTGGCGCTCGAAATCTTGTTAAAGCTGAAGCAGTAATAAAAGAGATTAAAGATCAGTATCCGGAAGCCAATGTTGTTGCTCGTGAGCTTGATCTAACCAGTCTCACGTCGGTCAAGTCCTTCGCAGATTCGATTTTAAAAGACTTCGATAAACTAGATGTCTTAATCAACAATGCGGGGATTATGGCGTGCCCTCATGCTGAGACAAAAGATGGATTTGAAGTTCAAATGGGTACGAACCATCTTAGTCATTTTGCTTTGACAGGACGCCTGATGCCGCTTCTTAAAGGGACACCAGATTCCCGTGTGGTTGTTCTTGGGAGTGTAGGGCACTATTTTGGCAATATCGATCTTACAGACATCAACTGGCAGAAACGCAAATATAAGACAAATAGAGCATACGCTGACAGCAAGTTAGCGAATCTTTATTTTTTCCACGAGCTATCCCGAAGATTGGAGAAAGATCCTGAAGCACCAATTGTATCTGCCGCACACCCAGGCTGGACACAGACAGAGCTTCAACGCCACACAAAAAGTATTAACTTCCTGAATCGGTTTTTCTCTCAGGGTGTAGAACAAGGCGCTTTACCGACGCTCAGAGCTGGTTTGACCAAAACGTGCGTTCCGGGGAGTTTTATGGGCCTTCTAAGTATTTTGAACTTCAGGGTGCACCAGTCATGGTTGGGTCGAGCAAACGTTCTCAAGATAGAGAGGTGGCCAGAAAACTGTGGCAACAATCGGAAACGTTAACAGGCGTAGTGTTCTAAAATGAATGAAGTTTTAGAATTTCACCGCAGTTAAAACCGAATATCTGAACACGAGTAGCGACGATGAATGATATTTATCACCTAAATTCAATATCACAGGTACACCGCTCATTAGGAATCGAACGGCCTAAGCATCGCTTATTACGGTTATCCCAAATAACTGTATTCATAGCGATTTGCTCAAAGCGAGCTATAGGTGCGACATGTACATCGTCTCTATGAAAGAAGGCATATCCGGTTCGATGGGATATGGTAGAAGTACCTACGATTTTGATGAGGGAGTCATGCTTTTCATCGCTCCGGGACAAGTTGTAGTCCCTGGAGACACGGTGATTGATAACACTTCTAAAGGATGGTCACTTTTGTTCCATCCAGACTTGATTCGTCGCACTTCGTTAGGGCAGAAGATTAATCAATACTCTTTCTTTTCTTACGATGTTAATGAAGCGCTTCACCTGTCTGATGACGAAATTCAAACACTGACTGAACTGGTTCAGAAGATAACGAAAGAGCTAGAACAAAGAATCGACAAGCACACAGAGAATCTGATTTCCGGAAACATCGAACTTCTTCTTGATTACTGTACTCGCTTTTATGATCGACAATTTTATACTCGTTCAAATCACAACAAAGACAGTATCGTAGAGTTTGAAAGTTTCTTAAGAGACTATTTCCAGAGTGATGAAGTTATCCAAAATGGTATTCCCAGTGTGGCTTATTGTGGAAAAGAGCTAGGTATTTCCCCAAATTATTTGAGCGATTTGCTAAAAAAGGAAACGGGTAAAACCGCTAAGGAACATATCCAGCTCTTTCTTATTGAGAGAGCGAAAAACAAATTGTTAGGGTCTGATGATTCGATTAGCAGAATCGCATTTGATCTTGGTTTTGACTATCCAGCTCATTTTACCAAGGTATTCCGTAAAACAACTGGGTATAGTCCTTCTGAGTTTAGGAAGCTTAATTAAACCTAGTGGAAAACAACCTTCTAATGTACTAGAAAATAGTTCTGCAGGAATCTTGAGTAAAAAGCGAAATGTGATAATGTTTTTTGCTTGAATGTAACTTGCGGGATACCTAAGAATGACTATCGACCTAACGAAGTACAAAGGTCTAATTTTTGATATGGACGGCACTTTATTAGATACCATGCCATATC
This sequence comes from Vibrio iocasae, assembly GCF_042245395.1. Taxonomy (NCBI): domain Bacteria; kingdom Pseudomonadati; phylum Pseudomonadota; class Gammaproteobacteria; order Vibrionales; family Vibrionaceae; genus Vibrio; species Vibrio iocasae. The sequence goes on from NZ_CP145310.1 coordinate 932,295, forward strand.
ACCTGGATGCGTGGGAGTTAACCGCTCAAGCATATAATATTCCATTCGACAGAAGCTGGATTCATAGTATGGGTGGCATGCCAAGCCCGAAAATTACTATGGAAGTTAATGCTCGTTATGGTTTGGATCTTGATCCGAAAGAAGTAGCTGGTTACAAAATGGCAAGGTTTGCAGAGATGGACGGAAGTGGGGAAGTCATCCCACATACTTTTGAAGTTCTGAAAACTGCACAGGGTAAGTTTAAGACTGCAATCGGTACTGGTAGCCCGAGACAAAATGCAATGAGACTGTTAGAAGGCCAGGATCTGGTACCTATGTTCGACACCATAGTCACTGCGTCAGATGTCGAAAATCATAAACCAAACCCGGACACTTTCTTACTTGCGGCTGAACGAATGGATATAACTCCTGCTGAGTGTGTTGTGTTCGAAGATACAGAGCTTGGTAAACAAGCAGCTCATCTGGCGGGAATGGATTGCATCATGGTTGTCGGTGATAAGTTCGAATTTTATCCAGTAGCAGGTTAAACGGTATTCATATGGTCTCTCGTCTTAAAAGGAAATTAGAAGAAAACCGAGAGAGGAGAGAGCGTGAGCTATTGCTCGAAGAAATGCCAGATGAATGGTCTGAGAAACTAGAAAAATCGAATTACCTATTTAGTTTCGATTTTTTTGATAACTTTCCTTTATCGATTATGTCGCCACTCGACAACGTCTCTTTTTTTGACGATAAATCAGTTATTCATGGTGATTACGACCGAAAAAGTGATGCAATCACGTTTATAAGTTCTTTAGATATTATGCTTGAGCCTCCTACACATATTTGGCTTGGCTCTGGTCCAGTTTTCGAACTGGATAAACCGCTAGATTCAAGAACCTTGGCGGATCTAATCAAAGGCAGCGAGTTTATGTCTGTTGCAGTTGAGAAGAACCTGTCTAAGGGCCTGATATGCCATGATTACCTGGGCTACCTTGAGCCTGAACGAATGACGAACAACAATGAACTCATCTTTGATGTTTTTTATTATTCAAGTCTCGATTAAATGACTCAAAAAAAACAGGGTAGCCTCGCGGCTACCCTGTTTGCTTAAACCTAACGATACTATTTCACTTTCCAGGTTACGGCATCACCTGCTTTGATTGGTACGACAGTCTCGTTACCAAAAGGCATCTCTTTATCTACTGTCCACTCTTCTTTTACCAGTGTTACTGTATCGGTGTTTCTTGGTAATCCATAGAAATCTGGGCCATTAAAACTAGCGAATGCTTCCAGGTTTTCTAACTTGCCTGCTAGTTCAAATACTTCAGCGTAAAGCTCTAAAGAAGCATGAGCGGTGTATGAACCTGCACAGCCACATGAAGTTTCTTTTTTACCTTTTCCGTGTGGTGCAGAGTCAGTACCTAAGAAAAACTTTTTGTTGCCACTTGTCGCGGCTTTCACCAATGCGTCCTGGTGGGTATTTCTTTTCAAGATTGGCAGACAGTAAAAGTGTGGACGAATACCACCAACCAACATGTGATTTCGGTTGAACATTAAATGGTGTGCTGTAATGGTAGCTGCGACGTTGTCACCCGCTTCTTTAACAAACTTAACCGCATCTGCAGTTGTAATATGTTCAACGACTATCTTAAGTGTATTGAAGTTTTCAACGATGGGCGCCAAGACATTATCTAAAAACACTTTTTCGCGGTCAAAGATATCAATCTCGTGTGTCGTCACTTCTCCGTGAATAAGCAGCAACATACCTACTTCTTCCATTGCCTCAAATACAGGATACATGTCGGGGATAGAAGTAACACCAGAGTCGGAGTTGGTTGTTGCTCCGGCAGGGTATAGTTTTGCAGCGTAAACTTTACCGCTTGCTTTAGCCTTGCGAATCTCTTCAGGCGTCGTTTTGTCGGTTAGATACAGTGTCATGAGGGGTTCAAAGTGGGTCGCTGGAAGTGCGTCCATAATGCGTTGGTGATAAGCGAGCGCCAAATCTGTATCTGTGGTAGGAGGTACGGTATTCGGCATTACAATTGCTCGACCGTTGTATCTGCTGATGTCGCGTACAGTATCGACGAGTACCTCTCCGTCACGCAAATGAACATGCCAGTCATCAGGGCGAGTAATTGTCAAAGTTGTCATTGAGATGCTCCTACATTGGGTAAATTCTATCGGAGCCTAGCAAAACGCAAACGGTTACGCTTAGGCGACAGGATGATAGAGGAAAAACTTTACTATTGCATCTCATTTATGTGAGTATTTTAGTTATAAATCGACCATACTCTAATAAAAACAATACCATCTGGAGCAATTATGTCTGAAACAAGACTCTCTCAAATACATGTCTATCCTGTAAAATCGACTAAAGGTATTTCAATTTCGAGCAGTTGGGTTGAAAAGCAAGGTTTAGCTTTCGACAGGCGATTTATGTTGGCGTCTTCAGATGGGATGATGATCACTTCCAGAACACACCCAAAGTTATTGCTTGTACAGGTTAGTTTAATGACTGATGGCTTGATTCTATCTTATCCCGGTAAAGCGTCGGTCAAGATTGCTTACTCCGAACTAGCAAACAACGAAGTCGAAACGACAGTCTGGAAGGATACTTTTTCGGCTTACTCTACTACCATCGATGCTGACAGGTGGTTTAGCGAAATTATTGGTGAAGAGACTCAGTTGTTGTTCACCGGGAAACAGTCCAATCGTTATAGAGAAAAACTCAGTCAGAATGTGAGCTTTGCTGATGGTTATCCGCTACTAATTATCAGCAAGCAGTCGCTGGAAGAACTGAATCGACGTTGTCCTGAACAGCAGGTGATGTCTCAGTTTCGACCGAACCTTGTTGTCGATGGAGCGGAACCATTTATTGAAGATAGCTGGAAGAAGATAAAAATTGGCGAAGTTATTTTCGAGGTTAGGAAACCTTGCGAACGTTGTATCTTAACTACGGTAGACCCAAAAACAGGCAAACCTTCCGATAGCAAAGAACCATTAGCTACATTATCAACCTTCAGAGCAAACGAATCAGGTGGCACATTCTTTGGCCAAAACCTTGTCGCCTTGAATGAAGGTGTTATTAATGCCGGTGATGCAATTGAGGTACTCGAGACTAAAGAAAAAGAGCAGTACGTTGATAAGTCATTAGATAAATTGAAGCTTACTTGTGTGGACATTGAAGAGATCGCTAAGGGCTTCGTGACTTATTGGCTGGAACCTGTTCACGGTGTGTTACCTCCATATCTTCCGGGTCAGCACTTGCCAGTTGAAATACACGATGGCGATGAACTTATTGCTCGACACTACACGCTCTCTTCGAGCCCATCTCGCCCTGGACGCTATGCGATATCCGTAAAACGTGTCAATGGTGGCAGAGTGTCAAACTGGATTCTGGACAACATCAGAGTAGGGGATACTTTGATGGCAGATACGCCAAAAGGGGCGTTCCATTTAACTGAACAATACAACAATCCGCTTCTTCTTATGTCGGCAGGCAGCGGCGTAACTCCGATGCTTTCGATGCTTCGTTATTTAGCGGATCACAATCAGATGAACGATATTGTGTTCTATCATCAATGCAGCACTGTTGATGATATTCCATATAGGAATGAGCTCGACGCCTTAAATTCTCAATTTGAAGGGTTGAAAGTCATTATTTCGCTGAGTCAGGCACACGAGGAATGGGATGGGTTAAAGGGGCGCATTGCTCTCTCTCACATTAAACATATTCCTGAACTTGAAAGTCGGCAGGCCTTTGTCTGTGGTCCAAGTGGCTTTATGCAAAAAGCGAAAAACTTACTCATTAAGTTAGGGTTAAATGAATCGAATTACCATCAGGAGATGTTTGGTATCGAGGCTGGTCACACGGCTCAGGAACTGAAATCAGTTTCGCTTACTGTGAACGGTGCAACTTTTACTGGTGACAATCAGACTCCGTTATTGCTTCAGGCGGAAAAAGCGGGTGTGACAATCATTAACAGTTGCCGTGCGGGTTTTTGTGGTGCTTGTACCGTGACGCTAGAATCTGGAGAAGTTAACCAACCAGACGTTCCAGCATTAACCGATGAAGACAGAATTGCAGGGAAGGTATTGGCGTGTTGTTGTGTTCCTAAAACCGATATCGAAGTCGTTTCTTAATTGCTGAAGGAGGGAGGCTACCCATTGAGCTACTCAATGAGGTAGTACTCCTCGTAATTTGTTATTTCAACGCTTCGCGATGCACTTACAATGTAATCCGTGATACAGGTAATCACATAAGAGTGATTGTTGGAGATAATGTCGCCAGGCTGTAACAACCTAAGAGGCTTATCACTTGTAGAACAAATCCACTCTTTATGAGCGTTATCATTGACGACAACTAATACAATGTTGTCTACCGCGGTCGCTCTATTCCCATTATTTGAAGTCACAACAAATTGTTGCCCGGACAAAACATGCTCAACAATCGCACCGGCTTTAAACTGGCTCATCGAATGTGGTCGGGTTGGGGTAGTATTCTTGCTCATCTTTCTGATTAATAATTATGTTTTTCTTGAGGTTAGCAGTAGTGAGCAAGGAAGTAAATTAATGATATACTCTGTCACTTGTTAAGCTCAATTACGCATATTATTTAATCGCAAATGACAGATTCATCTAACACCGTCCTCAAAATTGCTGTATTTGGCAGTGCTTTTAATCCACCTAGTATTGGTCATAAGAGTGTTATTGAATCACTTATGCATTTTGATCGGGTTTTACTCATACCAAGCATTGCTCATGCTTGGGGAAAAGAGATGCTTTGCTATGAGAAAAGGTGTGAACTAGTGGATGTGTTTATCGAAGATCTGAACAAGGTTAAAGTCAAGCGTTCCACCGTTGAAGAGAAATTACATACGCCTGGTGAAAGCGTCACTACGTATGCAGTACTTGAAAGGCTACAACAAGAAAACCCAAACGCCGAACTAACGTTTGTTATTGGACCTGACAATTTCTTCAACTTTTCAAAGTTCTACAAGGCGTCTGAGATAACACAGCGTTGGTCGGTTATGGCATGTCCTGAAAAAGTGAAGGTAAGAAGTACAGAGATCAGGGAACGCATCAAAGAAGGAAAACGTATTTCCGAGCATACTACTCCAGGCGTAGAATCTTATCTAAAAGAACATAACCTCTACATCTAAGTAGAATACTAGAGACTTTCACCCAGAATAAGTGTTGTAATCTGCTCAAACTGATCTGAAGCGCCAGCGAACAGTTTTTCTATCACTTGTTCTTTTTTAGTCCCGGACAATATAAGCTTTCTCGCTTCTCTAACTTTCATAGATAACTGCAACTCCTGAGACAAGCTATTCTTAGAATCCGGGCTCCATTGAGTGAATTTTTGGCTAAGTGGTGAAAGATTTAATTCTGGAGTCAGTTCGGTTAGTTCATCCCGAATTACCCTCAATAGGTTTTCAGAGTGTTGCTCAGAAACTTTTTGCGTAGCCAACTTAGTTAGTATCGCCGAAGAAACGGCGCCAGGATGCACATAACCAGCTTGAACCGGGAATGCATCTTTTAATCTGACGGATACATCAACTTTTGATATCTCAGAATTTGGGAAGATGGTTAAAGATGTCAGACAATCTGCTGGTATCCAAAAAGATTGACCTTTTTCTATCGCGTATTCGAACTTTTTAAGCTTAAACAGTACTAATCCATTATGAACATACAGCAGGCTGTTTTTTAACACCTTTTTTCTAGGTGTAACGACAAGTGTAGAGTTGTGCTCATATTTGTGTTCGATAGCGTGATTCATTCGGATTCCCTGTGTTTTCCCCTTTTTCTCAGGGGCGCATAGAGTAACTTTTTTTGTGATAAATGCAATGGATTCGATATTACAGACCATAATAACGGCATAAACTCTAAGGTCTCTGGTCTGACCTTGTCATAGAAACGTAAACATTAGCTGCGTGACATAGCAAGAGCGCGTAATATTGTGCCGATTTTGAAATACGAAGATTACAATGACTGAAGTAAACGACATATATAAGGATATTCGTCCATATAACGACGACGAAATTCGTCCTGCCATTGAAAGATTGATAAACGACAAAGAATTTATCAATGCAATCATAAAACACAGATTCTCGAATTACCCAAGCTGGTTAAGTACCGTACTTACCCCAGCGGTGAAAATCTATCTTCGCTCTAAGTGGGGCAAGCTCTCATCAGTTCATGATGTTCAGTTAGAGATCGAAAAGTATCTTAGTCGTATTCTGGATACAACTACCGATGGGGTAACCTATTCCGGGCTGGATAACCTGGATACCAACGTTCCATACCTTTTCGTTTCGAACCATCGGGATATAGCGATGGATCCTGCGCTGGTAAACTTCGGGCTGCACCATAGCAAGCACAAAACTGTGAGAATCGCGATCGGTGATAACTTGCTCAAAAAACCTTGTGCGACGGAGTTGATGAAGATAAACAAAAGCTTCATCGTTAAACGTTCAGCAAAAGCACCTCGTGAACTAATGAAAGCGTTGGGTCAGCTATCTTCTTACATCAAGCACTCACTAGATACGGGGAACTCTATCTGGATCGCTCACAAAGAAGGGCGAGCGAAAGATGGCAATGATTTTACCGATCCTGCGATTCTCAAGATGTTCCACGTAGAAGGCCGTAAGCAAAAGATCAGCTTTGCAGACTATATTAAAACGTTGAGAATCGTGCCTGTCGCGATTTCTTACGAAAACGACCCTTGCGATTTGGCGAAAGCAAATGAACTGTTTGAGAAAGCAGAGAAGGGGACATACGAGAAATCAGAGTTCGAAGATATCGATAGTATCGTGAAAGGTATTCTTGGTTACAAAGGTAAAGTCCACGTAGCATTTGGTGATGTGATTGATGGTGATTTCGAAACACCGGAATTGCTGGCTGGAGAGATAGATAAACAGATCCATGCTTTGTATAAGCTTTATCCAATAAATCTGCTTGCCGCTGAAGAATCAAACGATGTGATTACCGATGCCACAAAAGCAGCGTTAGAAGAGAAGTTGTCTGTGCTTCCTGAGGCTGCACGTAACTATCTTACGGATATGTACGCTAATCCGGTTCGAAGAAAAATGGAACTGGAAAACGGGTACTAGTTAAAAGAAATCAGAGATACCAATGCTTGATTCTTAAATTAAATTATTGGTATCTCTGTGAGCCCACTACAGTGCGTATTTTTATAGTGGGAGAAGTATTAAACTAGTCGTCCACATTAAATTGTTTTGTTAAGCCAGTCAGTCTTGACGTTACATCATTTAGAGTCGTTGCAGTCTCAGCTGTCTGCGCGGATTCACTTGTCACCGATATTGAAGACTCATTGATTGAAGAGATGTTGTTGTTTAACTCGCGAGTTACAATATTTTGCTCTTCTGCCGCGCTGGCGATCTGAGCATTCATCTTGTATGTGTCCATAATCGACTCGTTGACCTGACCGATTGAGCTGCCAACCTGATCCGATATCTGGACTGCCCGACCAATTATCTCGGCACTGCCTTCGATAGCATTAGTGAGATCATCACTTCGCTCCTGAATCATCTTAATCATAGTGTTGATTTCTTCAGAGGATACTTGAGTTTTCTGTGCAAGGTTACGAACTTCGTCTGCAACAACCGCGAACCCTCGGCCATGCTCACCCGCACGTGCAGCTTCAATCGCCGCGTTAAGTGCTAGCAGGTTGGTCTGTTCCGAGATACCAACAATAACATCCAGAATGGTACTGATTTTTGCACTGTCTTCTTTAAGCGCTTCGATTTTGGATTTAATACCCTCGTTTTCAGATTCGACAGAACGAATTGAGTCGATGGTCTGTTCTACCAGCGAGTAGGATTGTTGCGACACCTCGGTTGCACTCTGAGTCACAGCCTGAGTCTCTGCTGCACTTTCAGCAATCTCATTCACACTCGCCTGCATCTGCTCCATGGAAGCAACTAGAGCAGAAAGTTCTTCCTGCTGGCTTTGCATGCTTTCGGAGTTCTGTCGGGATGCACCAATCACTAAACTGGATGCGCTCTCAAGATCGTCTGCTGAATTATTTAATTCAAAAACCGTATCTCTAAGTGAGTTTTGCATCTCAGAAAATGAACGTGCAAGTGTACCGATTTCGTCATTCTTATACTTACGCAGGTCTATATTGTTGTTCAGATTTCCAGACGCTATTTTTTGCGCGAACTCCGTCATTTGAGCAATCGGCAGGCCAAAAGAACGTCTCAAGAAAATCGTAGCGAATAGCAGCGTTAACACGATGATGACGACCGCAGCAATAATGGAGGTAATTGCTGCACTGGTTGCTGCTTCCTGAATATACGCTTGTGATACTCGAACATTGACGTACAGTTGAGCGTCATCAGAGTAGGTTAGGTAGTTGTAGTAACCATCTTTTAACACTACTTGCCCAAGAGAGGAACGGTTTTGATTTTCGGATGTACCTGCTATCTCGTAAAGGTTTTTACCAACGACTTCAGTATTGCTGCTACCGATGATAAAACCGTCCTTTCTAAATGCGGCGGTTTCGTAGGCACTATCCTGAATTGTACCAATAACGAGTTTAGACAGGTCATTCATCTCTTTATTGACGTTTAGCATACCGATAATTTGGCCGTCACGTTTAATAGGGTTTGCCCATGCAATGACCATATTACCGTTGATGGATTTGTATGGTGTCGTTATACAAAACTCGCTTGTACGCATAACACATTGGTACCACTCTCGCTTAGTGATATCCAACTTCGTCATTGGTATTAGCTCACCAGTGATATTGGCGACACCTTTACCAACAAGTCCAGCATAGGACACAAGTGAGCTTGTGCTGTCATTTAGGTCTGTAAAGAACTTTCCTTGTTCCTGATAACTTGAGTTCTCGTCGTATATTTTTGCCGCGAAATTCAGTGAAGATTTTATTGAGTTTGCGTAAGCATTGATAGAAGAGGTTATTTCTCGGTTGCTGTCGACCAGTCGGTCTAAACTGCTTTCTAAGGAAATTTGATCTATTTTTTTATAGCTCAAACTCGCGACAACGGCTCCTACTAACACGGCACTTATTGTTAGCAGCAAGAACAGTTTTACACGAATGGATAAAGAACGCTTGTCTGTCATATGGTTTACCTGGGCGTGGTTATTCTATTTTTATCGTTGCGTTTGTGTTGCATACCTAACATTAATGAAATCTATATGTGCAACAATAAGCAATAATGCACCATTATGTGGTCGTTTGCGAAAACATTTGTGTGTTAAACTGGCAATAATTTGATTTCTCTCAAATGAGCTAAATTAGTGAAATATAGAGACTGATAACCTCTTAGATAAATATAATTATATATCAGTAGGATATGTATTAGTCTGAGAGTTTGGCTTGACTTTTGAAGAAGAGGTAAACGTTTCCAACCAGCAAACGAAAAATCTGTCAGCGTGGTTATTTAAATACACAAACATACATGAATCTACATTGGGAATAACCTTCTTAAGCTAACCTACTATTTTTCTGAAATTTCTTTATCTCCAGGTTTTGGCTTATAGATATTTCTGGGCAGTGCACTGTTTGATATGACAACTAAGGTAAGCATAACAACCACAATAGGCCAAAGGCTTCCATTGTAAAATAGACTTGTAAGCCCCCCCATTAACGCTCCGGTCAAGTATTGGCCCGCACCTAAGAGTGCGGATGCAGCTCCTGTGTCATCAGTAAACTGGCTCATATAAAGAGCATTAGCATTTGGCATAATTGCACCTAACATACCAATTGCTCCTATTACACCAATAACAAAGATATAAACGGGTACTTTAAGGAATATAAAAAGAGGTAGTACACACACAAACACCGCCTGAAGCAAGATCGCTAACTTCAGAAGCTTATATGCTGGAGTAGTTCGCAATAGTTTCGAGTTGCTACGATTTACAACAATATTTCCCAAAGTGTTTACTGCGAACGCTAATGCAAACATTTGAGCATCTAAACCAAACACGTCCTGATAAATAAACGAAGCATTTGTGACAAAAACCATCATGACGCTGTATGAACAAGCTTGAACCAACAAATAGCACATAGCAACTTTGTTTTGAACAACAGTTAGGTATCTTTTATATGCTGGAGTACTACTTTTAGTGTGTTTTTTTGAAGAAACTGGTAGGAACAAAGCAACCAAAAGCGCTACAAGTGCAGCGTAAAATGAGGTGAAGTAGAAGATATTTTGCCATTGTCCAAACAGAAGAATAAAAGCACCGATACTTGGTGCAATAGCTGGCGCCATAACCATGATAAGCCCAATCAGACCAAATAGTTTTGCTGCATTGTTGCCTTTCTCTCGCTCTCTAACTAGTGGAGCAATACACACAGTAGCGAAACCGCCACCAATTGCCTGAAACACTCGGGATAACTGAAGGATATGAAAGTTATCAGAGCACGTTATAACAATTGAGCAGGCTGCGTATAGTGATAAACCTACGACTATAATGGTCCGCTTTTCAAATCTGTCCGCCAAGGGACCACCAAGAATTTGTCCAAGCGCCATTCCAAAAATATAAAGGCTAACTGTTGTGGCGATGGATTCTGTACCGACATTCAAGTGAGATGCCATAGAGGGCATACCAGGAAGGTATGCGTTTACAGCGAAAGGACCGACAGCCAATATCATTGCCATTAATAGCGCAAACTGTCTGCGAGCCATAAATCCTCCGTGATCAAAATAATATCTTTCTGGAAAGATATGTTAGTTTGATATTATCTTTCTGGCAAGATATTCTTGGTTCTCCTCATTGATATAAGAAGTGCTAATGACAATAGAAAAGTTCGAAACTTTCCTCTCTCAGATGGAAGAAAACTGGTCGGAAGCGTATGAAAATATGACTCCAGCGATGCCACGTATAGACAAAATTCAATCTATCAACGATATAACACGTAGCAAGGTTATGGCTGAGTACGGTTTATTGGGCGCAGATTTTGGATTGCTAGCGGCACTGAGAAGAACTCCTGAACCTCATCTTCTTAAACCGACTGAAATCATGGATTATATGCTCATTAGTTCGGGAGGGTTAACTAAGGCGCTGTATAGATTGGAGAAAAAAGAGTTAATTTCCAGGAGCGCGTCACCAGAAGATGGCAGAATTAAGCTTGTAAAGCTTACCCTCAATGGAAAAAAAGTCATTGAAGACGTTATGGACAAGGTCCATTCTGACCATAAAACAATAACGGAAGCACTGAGCAAGGATGAACTCGTACAGCTTGATATATTGCTTAGTAAACTCCTATCTAAGATGGAAGGCTAGAGCTTGCATTATAAAACTGGCCATTAATCAACTCTTTGATTTCCCGTGAACGGAAAGAGTACTCTCGCCACTTCGATCGGTTGGCGAGAATAATTTCGCTTGTTAACTCATCGAGTAGTGAAGGAATAATAGCTAATCGGTCACAATAGTATTCACTTTCTTCGTTAAGACCAAACTGTTCGGCAACCTGCTGTGCAAAGGTGTGCTCCTCTTTGTCGAGCAAATACCGCCAAAGGGCATGGTAGAACGTATGATAATGAATCGACAAGTGCGATTCTTTTTCTCTCCAGACAGTGAGTAATACCTGTCTGTATGGGACAACCATATCACCGTTTTTGTTAAAGTGTTGATCGATATAGCCATCTTCATCCACATAGTAATCATCCATCGCGTACTCTTTGTCGTCGTCAGTATTGAATCGGATGGCGTAATATCCCTCGTTACCAATAAGGGTACACATTGACAGACTGTAGGTGGTTAGTGACTCGAAACTAAAACCTACGTTCGAAAATACTTCGTAACATAGTTCTCTTAAGTTCTTTCCGCCATCATAGGTACATGCGTAAGTTAACGAGCCCTTCTTTTGTCCAAACTTAAGCCACAGTCTTACTTCTTCGATGAGTTTAAGCTTTGAAGAATGGCGGGCATATTGATATAAGTCTGACTCGATATCGGATGCTAGTTGAAGTGTTCGTTCTACAATATTGTTTACGTTTATGGGGTTCATATATAACTGAAAGTGGGTTCGTAATCGTACTTAGTATGGATTTTAGTAGCGTCCTCTGTCCACCGACTGGCGCATAATTATCTACAATAGAGTGAGTGACATACGTTGGGTTTACGTTCTCAGTACGTTGGTTCTTCGCAAATGGCTCCTTTCTAGTCGACTTTCGAAGGAGCCATTTGTTGATGATTATTACTCGATTTCTAACCAAGCTAATAATAGCTTGTAAGTAATACTTAAAATAACTGCTCCAGCGAACAGGCCTACAATACCTGACATCGCCATGCCGCCCATAGCACCAAGAAGAAGTACCAGCATTGGCACATCGGATCCACGGCTCAGTAACACGGGTTTAAGAAATGTATCACTGACACTAACCAGAACACACCAAGCAGCAAATAACGATGCGGTGACCGTCGTCTCTGCATTAAATACATAGATGATAGGAGCAACAAGAATCAGAATAGGCGGTATCTGTACGATTGCTAGGAACAAAACACCAAAAGCCCAAAGAGCAGGGGCCGGAACACCAACTGCTACAAGTCCAGCGGATGCCAGAATAGACTGAATAACAGCAACACCGATAACACCCTGAACAACACTTCGTACAGTCGTTTTTGTCAACTCCGTCAATTCTTCACCCCTGGACTCGGTCAATCTATCCGCCAATATAACGAAAGCTTTTCGGCAGTTATCCGCATTTGCCATAAATACACCAGAGATAATCGTAGCAGCAATAAACTGTAATAAGCCACCTGCAAGCGATCCCATCATCGATGTAATTGTGGCCACACCTTCTTTTACTTCCTCACTGTACTTTTTAAGTGCGCCCTCTAGATTTACAGATGCATAGTGAGCCACGCTATAAAGTTTATCACCAGCGATAGGAATCTCTTTTAAAGATTCTTTTGGTACAGGAATCCTAAGAGAGCCGTCCTGCAAACCCGATACCGTTTCTGTAGTTGTAGAGTAGACGCCCATAGAGAGCAGAACTAGGGGAGTAAACAAAAGAATAACCCCAATAAAAGTGATAAGAATGCTGCTTTTGTTAAGACTAATTCCTAGCTTCTCACTGAGCATTGTTGTTAGCGGATAAATAGCTGTGGCGATAATCCCACCCCATGCAATTAAGAGGATGAAAGGCTGCAATATCGAGAAGCACAAGTACAGTAAGATCATTACACCGACGATCTTTATAGCGGCATCTACAGCCTGGTTGGAAAAGTTTTGAGCAACTTTCATGATTTTTCCTTGGAAACTAACGTAATTGTATAGAAAACGACGGCTGAATCTCGTTCAGCTCATACTAAATGCATAAATGAAATCAGAGCTTTAGCAGGGGGAGTATAGAACTGCTCATTGATGACAATTGCCAGAGAACTGAAAGAATATTGTAGAAAAGCAGGTTAGGTCAGAGCTGATGTTTTCTGAAACCATATAGGCGTTTCTCTGGATAACAGAAACACAAAAACACGCGATAAAGCGTTTAGTTTACAAAAAGTTGGGAAGTTACGAACTTAAAAGAGAAATTGGAGCGTGCAGCGGGAATCGAACCCGCATCATCAGCTTGGAAGGCTGAGGTAATAGCCATTATACGATGCACGCATCATCGTGAAGACGAGAGTTAATATGCCACATTCAGGAGAAAAAGAAAGTACAAATTTGCAGTTAGCTGTTCGTTTGCACATTTTTTATTCTAAAAGGACTCGTAATCTAAAACTTTGAATTAAAAAGGGGTTTTTATTTGCGTCTAGTGTATATCTTATAACCAGTACAAAAGAACAAGTAACACGAAGAGTTGAAGTAACACATATAAACAATCTAGTATTTACCGAGTGAATAATCAGTAAGTCGTTTCTTTATAATTAATAAGAATCAAAAAGGACCTTGTTATCTTATGAACAAGATATTTATAACTCTATTCTTTTCGCTGGCAAGCCAAATTGCTTACGCCTTGAACTCAGAGCCAAATATTATCGTTAAATACTTACCTGGTCAGACGGAGGGTGAAAAGGAAGTCATCGAGATTCTTAAGAATAGTGGCGTTAATGACACGATTGTGCAATTAGGAGATGAACTGTTTCCTTTCAATAACACCCTTTCGATCGAGTACGGTTCAGACGATGGCCCGCTGTTTGATCCTGAAATAAATACTATTCAAATGCCTTATAGCTTTGTCCTTGAAGCTTTTCACTATTTCACGAAGAATAAGTATGACGAAAAGTACGGTAAGCCTGCTTATGAAGGCGTCTTAGATACCGTGGCTCATACCCTTGTCCATGAGATTGGACATGCTTACATTATGGATAAAAATATCCCGATTCTAGGGAAAGAAGAAGATGCTGTAGACAACCTGGCGGCTATTGTCATGATTGAATACCTTGAAAGCGGAGCTGACAGTGCAATTAGTGCGGCCGATATGTTTGCTTTTGAGAGTGACGAAATGCCGGAAAAAATCCATATGGCAGAGTACATTGATGAGCACAGCTTTAACATGCAGCGTTATTTTCAAACACTTTGTCTAGTCTACGGTAGTGACCCTGAAAAATTCAAAGGCTTGCTCGATGAAGTGGGCAAAGAAGAGGTAACGCAACGAGAAGAGTTTTGCGAATATCACTATCAACGAGTTAGTGATGATTGGCACACTTATCTGGGAGTTCAGTAGAGTAATACAATTGAAAGAACAAAAAGGCATCACAGCATTGATGCCTTTTTTACGTCTTTTGTTTTCATAACTTATAGGTATTCATTCTTCTGCTTTATTGCAGCCTGATAAACAGCTTGGGCAACTTTGTCGTGTACTTCTTTATCGAGTGCTGCTGGTACCAGATCGCCTTTGCTAGCCAGTGCAGATAGTGTTTCTGAAACCGCAATTTTCATCTGATGAGAAATATGAGAAACGTCAGCTGCCAATGTACCTTTAAACAAGCCCGGGAAAGCGAGCATGTTATTGACAACTTTGCCGCATGTAGCGAAAGAGGCACCATGTTCAATCGCGATACTAGGTTCAATTTCCGGGTCGGGGTTACTTAGCGCCATAATGATTTGTCCTTCGCGAACCATTTCTGGCTTAATGAGACCTTTGACACCAGTTGTTGCTACAACAACATCGGCAGTTGCCATAACTTCTTCTAGTGACATAGGGTTTCCTCCCATACCACGAAGTTTTTTCTGTGCATCTTCATCTAAGTCGCACCCGACTACGTCTTTCACGCCATACTCAAGAAGAAGGTTACAGATTCCCATTCCCGCGGCACCAAGTCCAATTTGACCAAAGACTCGTTCTTTTAGGTCGATATTCGCTTGCTTTGTGGCGGATAGCAGGGCAGCTAGCACAACCATGGCGGTACCATGTTGGTCGTCGTGAAAGACTGGTTTGCTAACACGGTCAATCAACTCATCTTCGATTGTGAAACATTCGGGGGCTTTAATATCTTCGAGTAAGATTGCACCAAATGAAGGGGAGATAGCTTCAACGACTTCGATAATTTTGAGAGGGTCTTTTTCTTTTAGAAGAATAGGAACACCAGAAAGCCCGACCATCTCGGCTAGTATTGCGGCTTTACCTTCCATTACAGGCAAACCGGCTTCCGGGCCAATATCACCTAGCCCCAATATTGCTGTGCCGTTGGTAACGATAGCGACCGTGTTTTGAAGGTTTGTGAACTCCTTTATTTTATTGGGGGATTGCTGAATCGCCTGACAAACCCGGGCCACACCTGGAGTGTACACATCACGAAGTATCTCGAGAGATTCTATTCCAACGGAGGAGACAGTTTTGATCTTACCTTGCTTATGTCGATTGAATACTCGGTCTGATTTACCGGTTATAGACGTATCCGGCAACTGATTGATTTGGTCGAACAGCTCATGAATATTGAGAGAGTCATCATACTCTAGTGTAACTTCCCATACGGTGTCTTTATCTAATCTTTGTACCGCATTAAGCCCTTCGACGGTTGCACCGAACGCACCGATAACACCTAGTACTTTTGCCATATAACCTGGCCTATGGGGAGCTTCTACTAGTAAAATCTCAACAATATGCATACATACCTCAATTTTTATTATGTTCTAACTTATCGCGTTACTAAGTTTAGAAGAGCAGAGAGATGAAGTGCTTATTTGTTATAAATATGTGATCGGACGTGCAGGTTTAGGTTTTTTACTCTAAATGCGCAACTAGTTACAGAAAAGCCCTATTCAAAATCAACGTTACGCTGCCTTTGAATAGGGCTCTTTGCCTCTATGTTTTGCATTCCTTCGAAAACTTCCTTTACCTTTTTTCGCCTTTTCTACTTTTGAAGTAAATAGTTTACTAGTTACTAACGCCTTTAGAGCGTTGTCATTTATGGTGCCTCTTCCTGTTTCGACATCGAGTTTTTGTTCAGATGTCTTTGTGTCAACAGGAGGCAGGCTGTGAATTTTCTTAGCCATAGTGGTCTCCTAATATATCCGGGTGGGATTATTCTCCATGAAAGAACAAAAATCAACCATCGTATTTTAAGTATGATAAATCGCCATACTATAACCAAAGGTAATTTAGGATATACGAAAGTGTATGCTCCAAAGTTGGTATTCTTTTTTTGAAATCATCTACATTGGAGTATTAATGCATAACAGAAATAACGCGCTGCGTATTCTAGTTTTAAGTATCATTTCATGCGGTTCAGCCTATGCAGCAGAAGAGAGTGAGCTCCAGGATATGTCTGATCCGCTTGCGGTTTATACTCAAGCGGGTTTTGGGGTATCTGATAAAGGAATCAACTTAAAAGTTGGCCAAACTTATGACACCGGTAACCCAGTGACCATGGGTATGAATGTTATTGAAATAAAAGGGATAGGGGGAAAGGCGATAGGGATTCGTAGTGAGTCTGATTTCCCAGCAGTGGATGATTCCGTAGACTCATTCAGGTTTCGGAATTTTGGAGTAGATTTGACCAACGGACGTGGTCATCAGTTAGATCTCAGTTACAGCGTTGAACAAGATAGAACCACAGCTTCATACAGTTTTATACAAGCACTACCTAAATTCGGTCCAGTTAGCCTGTATCCTCTCGCTGGTTTAGGTTTGGATGTCATGAACAGCAAGAATTACCCTGGAGAGCAAGCGTCCGACTCTGGTTACACTATACCGGGAACATTTGCTTTAGTTGGGATGTATTCAAAGGTAGAGATTACCAAGAACATATGGATTAACTACAATCCAATGTACATGTCGACATTGTCTGGAGCGGATTGGTATAAAAAAGAAATTTATGCAGGAGAAAGCAGTATTTTGACTCATGAGTTTGCGCTTTCTTACCAGATCAACAAAAGAAGTAACTTACGATATTTTGCCAACTGGAACGAAAAAACAGACTTTGCAGACGGTGATCATCGTATCGAATATAACTATCAGTTTTAGTCTGAACTATTGTAACTAGTTACTTAAAACAGATATAGCCCCTTAGTCGGGGCTATAATTTTGTTTGATCTTTTCTAGTGAAGGGATAGCTTTTGGAATAGTTAACCATCTTGTTCTTCTCTCCGATAAGGCTCTCCAGATTTTTATTGAAGATGAACGGTTGATATCCTTACTTTGTACGATACTCGAATGCGAGCATTGATATTCTTTTGCAATAGAACCCTTCATCACCAGCAAACCAGTCGTTGACCTTAGCCGACGGTAGAGCAGAGTTCTGACTCTTCCCCAGTTTTTATTACTTAAAGCCTGGTAAAACTGATGGCTTTCTGGAGTAGGACGATTTTTGTAAAAAATCTTAACTCTTAAAACGGCAAAAATCGAAAGCAAGATTC
This sequence comes from Vibrio iocasae, assembly GCF_042245395.1. Taxonomy (NCBI): domain Bacteria; kingdom Pseudomonadati; phylum Pseudomonadota; class Gammaproteobacteria; order Vibrionales; family Vibrionaceae; genus Vibrio; species Vibrio iocasae. The sequence goes on from NZ_CP145310.1 coordinate 950,071, forward strand.
CTAGAAACAATGCTGTTATCCATGCCCAGTTTTGTTTTATAAAAGATTTGATCGTGTGGCGTATCTTGTAATTACCACCCTTCAACAGCGTTGAGTGCAGTGTATGATTCTCTGTGTCCCACCAATGAATCAAAATGTCCGGAAGTTTTACTTCACCTCCAGTTCGCATTATGTAGGTCACACTGTCACTTCGAGTGGAGGCATATTCTCCTCTGTTAACCGAGTCGCTGAGTTTATATGGCTCTGTGTAAGAGCTGACATTTTGGTTTTTTATCGGTTTTATAGGATTTGGCAACAACATTGAAAGCGTGTCTTTTGCAGAAATATCTATCTTTCGTGTTATAACATCACCCACTTGTAGCTGTTTAGAAGATAACTCAACCTTCTGCGTAACAGTCGCTGATGTGGAAGTAAACCATATACTATCTTGGGTTAATGAAGAGTCGGGTAAACCAACGTTGAACTTTTGTGGCTCTGTATAAATAACCCCGGCTACATTCCCTTTTTCTGTAGACACCTGAACTGACACTGGAATAGATGGGATAGTGTATTGTCCACTTTTTTGTGGGAACAAACGGATTTCCCACCGTTGATGTGACCAGGTTTGTGCACCTTTGCGTTCCGTGTAGTTGGTTGCCTGTGAACTTTGGGGTGGAACTACCAGGTTCGGCACCTCAATGTAGCCGAACTCCGTTCCTCGGTTAAACCACCTGTTGGTACTGATATCCACGTACAAGATGACCTGTTGGTTTATCGCCACATGTTCCCCGTTGTTTTCCTTGGTACTCAACCAACTTTTGATTTTGAGTCGGTTGGAATCAATTAGGGTGTTGATATCTTGGGCAATCGCGTTTGGTGTAACAAAAGAAGCAATCAGTGTTAGTACTAGGTAAGTCAGAAACTTGTACATGCTAGTTCTCCAAAGAGTGGTTTACACCGAGTGAATCGTTTAGTTGCATTTGGAATTTTGCTCTCAAAAACTGCTTAGGGTCAGCTTCTACACGTTTGAGCCATTTGTTAGCAACAGCGTCATTTTGCAAAATCTCATCAGCGCTAAGTATTTCTTTTATCGTAATTTCTTTAGTTACTTGCTCTTCAGCGCCATCAGCGGTTTGTGGTTTGTCATCGGGAAGTTCTTGTGAAGACTCCTGAGAACCTTCCATGCTTTCTGCCTGACTCCTACTAAACTCGTTTATCTGCTTGATTACAGACTCGATAATTTTCAAGTTGTGTGCAGCAGCGGTATTGTTGGGGTTAGATTTAACCAACTCTAGGTAAACGCTACGTGCTGCTATGTACTCTCTCATTCCAACCAATGCATTTGCCGCGTTGAATCGAGCTTCTTCAGTACTTAACTGCATGAACAACGTATGCGCCGATTCAAACTCTTCTGCATAGTAATAAGCTTTCGCTTTTTTCATTGGATCATCATAGGCACGGGCAGATTTGAGATATTGTTTATCGTTAAAGTAGTATTGGCCTTGTTGATCCGGAGTAAGCCAAAGATCTAACCAAAACTGAATGGCTTTGTCTTTTAGTGTTACTTCGTTTGACTCACTTATATCTGCCGCTTTAGCCTGAACTAAACTCGCATAAGTTGGTTGTGAGTAGAGCAAGGTTGATGCTGATAAGAGGGTAGTTACCAGGCACCATTGAACTAACCAGCCCTTACGGAACCAAAGCAAAATGACTAACGCTAAAGGGAAAACGAGGTAATATCCCATATCTTTCCATGGGGTAGCCAAATCATTGCTTAGTTGCATGTGACGCTGTATGCGATTATCCAGCCACTCTATATCGCTGTGATCTACACTTGGCTTAGTAATATAACCACCGGTTGAGTTAGCCAGTTGCTTTAATGACTGATAATCGAAAGGCAGGTCGCTGCTTCTCTTAGAGTTTCCGGCCGCCATGATTAACAACTGATAGGGTTTACCTTCGAAATACGATTTAAACTGCTGTTGATCATCTGGAGATATGCCATCGGATATCAACAAAACTGAGCCGACAACATCGGTCTCCTCCATTAGCTTATCGATTATCGGCAGAGTTGTTTTAAGACGTTTACCATCTCTGGGCATAATTGTCGGATCGATAGCCGAAAGTATTGGTTTGAATACTTCAGTATCTTGAGTAAACGGCATGGCAAGATGTGCGCTACCGGAATAAACAACTAAGCTGGTTTTGCCGCCGGAACGTAATGCCAATAGATCTAAAATTTTCTGTTTAGAACGTTCTAATCGGCTGGGTGGTAAATCTTTCTGGAGCATGCTCTCACTTGTATCAAGCAGTATAAGTAACGGTGCTTTATCCTCACCAAAAGGAGATGATTCACGCTGCCAAGTCGGACCGGCACAGACGATAATGGCAAGTGAAAGAATTGACGTTAAAACCTTTAAAGGTAACTGCTTTTTCCACCCTTTATCTCCGACAGTTAATGCTTCCCTAAGATGGGGGGGTAAAATTTTTTGCCAGCTTTTCTGTTCGTCTCGGTTCCACCTGAGATAAACGACTGCAGCCAAAGGTAAAAAGGTTAACAGCCAAAATGGCCGTATAAAATGAAACTGAAATAGAATTTGCTTAAGTATCATTAGGTCCATAACTTAACAGCCCCTTCGTTTATAAGCGCGGTTAACTCGCTGACGCTTTATGAGCACTAAGGAAAAGGCACTAAGATTCAGAAGCAGAATTATCATGACAAAGTAGTGATGGATACTCGTTTTCGCACGATACGTTGTACTCTCGAATAACTTTGGTTCAAGCTCATTTATTTTATCGTATGCACTGTTCAAGTCCTTTTGGTCGAGCGCTTGAAACGCTTGACCACCCGACTCTTTGGCAACGCGTGTGATGATGTCCATATCAATAGCTTTCTCACCAACGGTTTGTGGGTCACCCATGGCAATCATATGAATCCTCACCCCTTTAGCTCTCGCGACTTTTGCGGCGTCAATTGGAGGAACATAACTATCAGTGTCATTCCCGTCGGTTAAAACGATGGCAACTCTTTCTCTGCGTAGGCGCGTTTCTGGTGAGGAGCTTTCTCTGTCAAAGACCTTGATTGCTAGACCGATAGCGTCCCCTAAATGAGTGCTCTGCCCGGCCATTGCCACGGAAGCTTGATTTAGTAACTCAAGCCAGACTGGAATATCGGGTGTGAACGGAGTTTGAATATAGGCAGCATCCCCAAAAAGAATCAAGCCGAGCCTGTCACCGGTACGTTTTATCGCGAAGTCTTTCAACACTCTTTTGGCGGCATCTAATCGATTAATTTTTTGTCCGTCTTCAGAGATAAAATCTGTTTCGGACATTGAACCTGATAGATCAACCACAACCATAATATCGCGCCCCATAAGTTCTCGCGTTTGAGGCTCACCAAGAATGGTTGGCTTTGTCATGGCAACGACAATACATATCCATGAGATAACCAGAGTAATACGTTGCCAGGTTGCCCTGGCAAGCGTAGTAGCACCTTCATGTGGTGTTTCACCTAAGCTATCGAGCAATAGATCAAAAAAGGGGACACGAATCGCACTTTTTCTTGTCCGGTAAGCCGGAATTAAGTAGTAAATTATCAGGGGGGCTGGGAGGGCAAACAACCAACCGGGGTAGGTGAGTGCTACGTCATATAACCAGCTAAACATACTTCTCTTCTCCGGAATCGCCTTGTTCAGATGGGTTGTGCTCAGCTATCCAGCATTTAGCTCGTCTTAGCAAAACAGTAACTTCGTCTTCCTGAAGAGAGACTTGATCAGGCGGAAGCAACAGTTGGCGCTGCCACTTTAAGCCCAGTTCATTATGAAAAAGGGGAGATTCTGACTGATAAAACGCATCTAACTTGATAAGAAACTCTTCACCCGTAACGGATGAAAATGATTTGTCTTTGTAGCTAGCAACTGTTTTTAGAACCAAATTCAAGTCGCGAATGGCTAGCGTAATTTGTTCAGTTTTTATCGAATCGAGGGCTTCCATGGCTTCACTTCGATATCGGTTTTGCCACAGGTACACAAGATACTTATAAAGCTTATATCCCACAAAACCTAGGGCGGCTAAAGCGAGCAATTTCCAACCTATAGTTTGAGGAATCCAACTGACCTGTTCTGGGCTGGTAACGTCGATTATCTCTATGAAAAGAAGTTTGTTACTAAGCGGTGAATCGCTCACTTCAACCCTCCCATTGCTTTTTTAAATTGAGAAATGTGCTGACCGTCCGTACTTACCTGAACCAACGGAAGGTTTTTGATTGCCATCATATGAGTCAGATCGGCGACTCGTTGTCGGTATTTTTCAGATATACTTTGATTTGCTTTCGAAAGTTGCAGGTGACTATCTAAACTCAACTGATATTGGCCGTCGGTGACAGTAAATGCACCATAGTTTTTTGATATGGATTTCTCGTATGGATCGGAGATTAAAACGCCTAGCACATCGTTATGTATTTGGAGATGCTTAAGTTTTGTCAGGTCCTTCTCTTTTGCGCCATACCAATCGCTAAAAATGACAACAACGCTATTTTTCATTTTCAATTGGACTAGTCTGTCGACCATTCCGCTAAACGTATTCTGATTCGAATCCACAGAAAGTGCAGAAAGTTTATTGTTAACCTCACAAAGTACAGACAAGTAATTTAGAAAATCTTTTTGCGAACGTACAGGCTTACACCATTTGACTCCTTCTCCTTCGGTAATCAATAACCCAATACGATCATTATCCTCCAATATGCGCCATGCACATAGAGTAGCCAGCTCAACGGCAATAACTGATTTCATAGTATTAACCGAAGAAAAAAACATACCTGAGTTTTGATCGACACAGAGGATTACGTTGTAATCCTTTTCCTCGCTATAAACTCTTATGTGAGGTTTACCGGTCCTTAAAGTTACGTTCCAATCAAGGTTGCGTATGTCATCTCCGGTGTTGTAATGGCGTAATTCTTCGAAGTTTAAACCGCGACCTCGAAAGCGAGAACCATGTCTGCCTGACAATACGCTGCCTGATTTAAATTGAGGGAGCAGGGTAAAAGAAGAAGCTTGTCCCTTAAGGCGAATAAGCTCTCGATAGTCGCAATAAAGACGACTATCGTTTAGTAAATCTGAAGACATACCTAGCCTCTAGCCGATTATCACATGGTCTAAAAGCTCTTTTACGACTTGCTCTCCGCTAATACCGTCAGCAAGAGCGTCATAGGTGAGACTGATTCTATGAGCAAGTACAAATGGTGCAACACTTCTGACGTCATCGGGTTCAACATGATCTTTACCTTCTATCCAAGCATTTGCTCTGGCACATTTGTCCAGCGCAATGGAGGCGCGAGGGCTTGAACCGACGTCAATCCAACGACTTAGTTTTGACTCAGGATAACGTTCTGGGTGTCTTGTCGCCATAACCAGACCAACAATGTAATCTTCTACAATTTCTGAGACATAGATTCCGGATAGAGCCGCTCTTGCCTTTAATACTGCCTGAGGATCAATAGTCTTAATCAAATTTTGTGTTTTGACTATATGGTTTTCTTCGTTCCGAACTAAACGAATGATCTCTTTCTCCGCAGGGTCATCAGGATAGTCCACATTAACTTTCATGATGAATCGGTCCATTTGAGCCTCGGGTAATGGGTAAGTACCTTCTTGCTCAATCGGGTTTTGTGTTGCCAGAACCATAAACAGCTCGGGCAGTTTATGTGTCTGATCGCCAACAGTGATGGTTCCTTCTGCCATTGCCTCTAATAGAGCGGCCTGCACTTTCGCAGGCGCTCTGTTTATTTCATCCGCTAGGATGATGCTGTTAAAAACAGGTCCTGGCTGAAAATGTAATTTTGGTTTTCCATTTACCTCCTGATAAACCTCAGTACCGGTAACATCTGAAGGCAGTAGATCTGGAGTGAACTGTATTCGACCAAAAGAGGTGTCTAACGTATCGGCCAGAGATTTTACGGAACGCGTTTTAGCGGTACCAGGTAAACCTTCCAGCAGAACATGTCCACTGGTTAAAAGTCCTAACACTAATGAACGAACCACGTGGTTTTGACCAATTACAGATTGTTCAACCTGGGTTAGTAGGGAGGTGATCAACTGATGACTATTTTGCATCTTAAGCTCCGAATTTCTGGAAATACTTGTAAATATTAATGTTGGGCCAGCTTTTTAGCTTTCTGTGCCTTTAGGTGTTCCTCATAGGCCTTTTTCATTTTTTCATCACTGTACTTACCGTGAGCTACTGGGTGCTTTAGTGCTCTTAAAATGTAAGAGAACCCTTTGTCGGCATGGCGATAAAACTTATGCCAACCTGCACATAAATAGTTGAGTCCTGGCTCACCGTCTTTTGTCGCTATAAAACGATTCTTAGGGCACTCACCAAAGCAGGCAAACTTGTAATCACATTGCTGACATTGATTAGTCAGTGTTTTAGATTTCGCCAGTCCAAAGTCTTGTTGCTTACTTGAATAGGCGAGGGTTTCAAGTTTTGTATGGTAGATATTGCCGATTTTATATTCTGGGTAAACGTAGTGGTCGCAAGCGAATACATCGCCGTTTGGTTCCATTGCTAAACCTTTTCCACACATCTCACCAAGCGTACATAATGGGTTTTGTCTTCCCATCCATGTTTCTATAAACGCCTCAAAATACTGAATAAATACCTGACCAACGTCTCTTTGAATCCATTCATCAAAAATTGCAATTAGGAAGTTACCCCACGCTTCATCTGAAACACAAAAAGGTTCCATAATTGAGTTTTTGTTACCCGGTAAAAGTCGTTTATCTCCTTGCCTTGGCATCGCCGCCTGATCCCAGGTTTGCGGTGCATCTGTACGGAAAGTTTTTTGTTCAACAATGGGAATAAACTGCATCTGAGGAGACTTTACTACGTCACGTAAAAATCGGTAGACTTCTAGAGGTTGTCGGCTGGTCATGTTATTAACACAAGTGAGTGTTGCAAAGTTAACCTGATGTTTATGTAATAATTCGACAGCTCTCATAACCTGTTTGAAAGTGCCGCGACCTGCTTTGTTTGTGCGATAGGTATTGTGCAGGAGTTCCGGTCCGTCAATACTAAGGCCAACGAGAAAGTTATTCTCTTTCAGAAACTGACACCACTCATCGTTTAGCAAGGTGCCATTTGTTTGTAAGTCGTTAAAAATACTCGTGCCTTGTGGCTTATATTTGTTCTGAAACTCAACAATTTTTCGGAAGTAATCCACCCCAAGCATAGTGGGTTCACCACCTTGCCATGAGAATACTATGTCGGGCGTGTTCTGGCCTTCTATATAGTTTTTAATGTAATGCTCCAGAGTTTCTAAGCTCATTTCTGGAGTACAACCTTTCTTGTAATCTAGAAGGTCCTGTTTACTTAGGTAATAGCAATACGTGCAATCAATGTTGCATGCAGCTCCGATAGGTTTTGCCATTACATGCATTCTTTTGGATGCCTTCCCCTGATATAGAGGACCTGTTGTCAGGATTGAAGTGTCAATTGCCATCAAAGCTCCGAAGTCAGTTTTGTCGTTATATATGAAAAATTACTAACAGTGAGCAGTTATTATAGGGGGAATGTAACAGGGGGAATGTTATATTAATTATTCTAATTTGGAATGATGTCACCAAATAAGTACAGAACTTGTATTCAATAATTAATAACAAGCACGAATTTAAGATTTCTTATACGAATACTTTGTGATTTCGTATGAAATGTTTTAATGAATGTTAGGTTGCACCGTATTTACGTTTATTTACTTGCCAGCTTTTTAATTTCATTTCTAAACCATAGGTGTGAAGGTTCGGTGTTTCTACTTGGGTGCCACATCATATGGATATCTACTGTGCTCTCTTTAAAGGGGCTGTCTATCGCTCTTACATTGAACTGCTCTGAGAAAAGCTCAGCCATTTCTTTCGTTGATAGAGCAATTAATTCGGTTCTACCAACAATAGACATTAACTCAATAGGTCCAGCAACACGGTGTACCGCATTGCGTTTGTTGAGCTCATCGATATCTTCTGAATCGAGAATACTTTTTCGACTTTCCCAGGCAGATACAACCAGGTGCTCTTCTGTTAAAAACTGTTCTTTAGTGATGTTGCCATCGTTTAGCCTAGGATGATCTTTGCTACAAATTACAACCAACTCTGCAGGAAAAAGAAACTCAGATCGTATAGAGATGTTGTTTACAGGTTTTCCGATAACCAAGTCGTAACGTTGCATTCTAAGGTCTGATTCTAAATCTTCGGTAAAGAGTGGATGCACTTCGAGCGAGATATTGGGTGCTGACTTTTGTAAAAACTCAATTAAATCGGGGATAAATGAGTAGCTAACGGCATTAATCGCTGCAATCGTAAAAACTCTATGAGCCGTCATAGGGTCGAAATTTCTTGAACTGCTTAATGTTGAGTTGAAGTTAGTGAGTGCAGCGGACATAGCAGGGTAGATATCTAGCGAAAATGGCGTTGGCTCAACACCCGATGCATTGCGGTTAACAATAGGGTCATTGTAAATATCTCTTAACCGCTTCAGCGCTTTACTTACTGCTGGTTGACTAATACCCAACCGTTCAGCAGCTCGCGATAAGTTTCGCTCTTCCATAATAGCCACAAATATAGGGATAAGATTTAATTCAACTGACTTCATGATTTATCCAACTTTTATCAAACTTCGTTTATCTAGAATACTAACTGGAATTCGGAATTAATTGTGATTGCAATGTGAAAACCCAGAAAATCCCTAAATATGGGTTGCTTTCCATTCACAAAATAACCGTTGGTTATATTTAGTATAAAGCGACTTTACGAATTCGTCATTCTATAGTTTTGTCAAAGACCTACGAGTAGTTAGTGGGTTTTGATTTCGATTTACAATTAAAAACGGAGTGGTCATCAATGACACATAAACTCGGCAAAACAGTCGCTGGTATTGGTTTAGCAACCATGTCCACGGCTGCAATGGCTGCAGACCAGCCAAATATCCTGGTAATTTGGGGTGATGATATTGGTCAGTCAAATATCAGTGCTTACACTTTCGGCCTGATGGGTTACAAGACACCAAATATCGACCGAATTGCAAATGAAGGCATGAAGTTTACAGATTACTATGCAGAGCAATCTTGTACAGCAGGTCGTTCTTCATTTATTACCGGGCAGTCCGTATTCCGTACTGGTTTGAGTAAAGTAGGTCTGCCAGGTGCTGATGTTGGTCTTCGCAAAGAAGATGTAACCATCGCCGAAGTACTACGTGACATGGGGTACTCTACTGGCCAGTTCGGTAAAAACCATCTGGGTGACCGAGACGAGTTCCTTCCAACAAACCATGGCTTTGATGAGTTCCTTGGTAACCTATACCACCTAAATGCTGAAGAAGAACCTGAAAACGTCGATTACCCTAAAGATCCAAAATTCCGTAAGAAGTTTGGTCCACGTGGTGTGATCCACTCTTACGCCGATGGCCGTATAGAAGATACTGGTCCACTCACGCGTAAGCGTATGGAAACCATCGATGATGAAACCGTTGATGCGGCGATTTCCTTCATGCAAAAGAGTGCCAAGCAAGAAAAACCATTCTTCGTTTGGTGGAACGCAACCCGTATGCACTTCCGTACTCACGTAAAACCTGAGCTTCAGGGCTCTTCAAACGTAAGTAACTATGCAGATGGTATGATGGAGCACGATGCTCACGTTGGTGAGTTACTTGATCAGCTTGAAGAGATGGGTATCGACGAAAATACTATCGTATTGTACTCAACAGATAATGGCCCTCACATGAACTCATGGCCGGATGCCGGTCTTACACCATTCCGTGGTGAAAAGAACACAAACTGGGAGGGTGCTTACCGTGTACCTGCCATGGTGAAATGGCCAAATCACATCAAGCCGGGTAGTGTGTCAAACGACATCATGCACCATATGGATTGGTTCCCAACACTAGTTGCCGCTGCTGGTAATGACGAGATCAAACAAGATCTTAAAGAAGGCCACTCAATCGGCAAGATGACTTACAAAAACCATCTTGATGGATACAACTTCGTTCCTTACCTAACCGGTAAAGATGAAAAAGGTCCACGTCACGAGTTCTTCTACTTCAGTGATGATGGTGATCTTACTGCGATGCGTTACGACAACTGGAAAATTGTTTTCATGGAGCAGCGTGTAACCGGAACTATGCAGATTTGGGCAGAACCGTTTGTTCGTCTACGACTACCTAAAATCTTTAACCTAAGAATGGACCCGTACGAAACTGCGGACCGTACTTCAAACACTTACTACGACTGGATGCTGGATCATGCGTATCTTTACGTACCGGCACAAGCAAAAGTAGGAGAGTTCTTGCAAACATTTAAAGAGTTCCCACCAAGACAAAAAGCAGCAAGCTTCAGCCTGGATGAAGTTATGCAGCAAATGTCGGCTCAGCCAGCGAAGTAAGGCATACAAAAACTCCCGCGCAAGCGGGAGTTATTTATTGAAGTACCTTAGTCATGGGGCTAAGACATCAAACAAATACCATCAGAAAGTTTTCCCAATGATGAAGTAAACCGATCTGTAACCCTGCTCGGTTGCGCCAACTGCGAGCACTACAGGGCCTATCGATGAATCTACACCTGTGAATAGAGAACCGGCATGATAGAGTGGTGCATGCGCGAGGCTTGTATCTACATTGTTCCAGACCCCACCGTATTCCATTGATGCACCAACGTAAACGGGCAATCCGCCGACATCATCAAACAGTTTATGACGTACCATCAAGCTACTGAAGAACAAGTTTTGCCCAATTAGACTGTCTCGTGGGATGCCAGACAAACGTAAAAATCCTCCCAACTCTTTTGGTTGAATTGGAACGTTATCTGCAGATTTGCTTTCAACGGTACCAAATTCAACATTACCAACGAAAGTCGTTGGGCCAAATGATTCTGCCCCGCGGAAACTAATGTCGAATTCGTGTACAACTTCGTCTGTAAAGTCATAGCTTCTGCCATCTACAGACGCTGTTCCCGATAAGGTGTCATCAGATGCAAAGTACTCGATATTTATTAGAAAACCTTTGTGCGGCATAGAATAGTCGTCTAGGGTGTCAATTCTATATCGCCCGAAAACACCTTTTCGTTTGTAGTCAATGCTTCCGCTGGAAGGTGTTAAACCACCTTTAACATAGCGAACACCGACTCTTGCTTCTTGCCATAGAGTAGGCTGTATACCAATTGCACCTTCAAACTCGACTTCCTCGACGTCGCTCTTATTGGAGTTTTCGTGCATACCGAGTGTCACTTCTTCATCTAAGTAGTTCTCCTGAGTATATCTGTCTTCTTTAATATAAGAGACTCCAAAAGAATTGAACCATTTTTGGCTATAGTAGAAAGGTGAGGAGAAGTTCAACGAAGCCCTTCTTTCAGTACCAAGTTCCACATTGGCTTTTAGTTCTCCACCAAAATCGTTAATGCCGGTGAAGTTTGTTGAAACACCTAGTGCTACATTGCTGTCTGAATCGAAATCCTCTTCGACAATAAACCTGAAGTTGAGGTAGTTTGGCCCCCAGCTTTTTTCATCAACGTTGATGTGCAGGGTATTTTCCTCCTCACCATCTTCGTTCGTACCTTTTTCAAACCAGTAGTAAATTCGCTCAAAACGATCCAACGCGTAGAGTTTTCTTATTCTCTCTTCGATAAGTTCTGAAGAAGGAGTAACACTAAATCTTGTGTCTTCATCCAGAGCTTCAATATCGATTTCAAGATAGCTAAGTAACATGTCATCGCGATAATGAGAGTTGTTCTCTAAAACGAGTTTATTGACCACCATTTCGTCACTTCGAAGTACTTTTTTCTTTTGCTTTTTGTCTATGTAGCGTTGATAGTCGGCAGAAGAAAGAGAGTATCGTGACAATGATGTTTCGATGCTTGTAGCCGCGTTATAACCCCATTGAAGCGCTTGTGGCATCTTGTGGAAATCCGTTGTACCGATATCTCCTACGTGGGGAATAAGTAAAATATCTTTATCTTCGTCTAATAATTCTTTTTGTTCTTCTGTTGTTCTGCGCACCAAATAATTAGACAGTTGTGACGCGACATCCAGTACACTGGAGATCTGCTCTTTTTCAAGATAGTTACTACTGATATCAACAGCGATAATGATGTCGGCCCCCATCGTTTGAGCAACGTTGACCGGCATATTATTCGTCACACCACCGTCGATAAGTAGGGTCCCATCGAGCTCGTAAGGTGGAAGCGCGCCAGGAACCGACATACTTGCCATCATTGCATCAGCAAGCCAACCATCTTCTAAAATAACTTCTTCAAAATTTTCGATGTCTGTTGCGACCGCTCGATAAGGTATTGGAAAATCGTCGAAAGACTTCATCTGAGGAACATTACCGCTAGTGATTCTCACGATACTCATCATGTTTTGCCCTTGAACAACACCAACAGGAGAGCGGATACCATCTGTTCCAATGCCTAAATCTGGATTCAAGTTAAAATAATCTTCGTACTCTTTGGCTCGTACCTGTCTTTCACTTCGGCTTACCTTATCAACGTAGCCTTCTTCCCAATCGACAGTTTCAAACAATACTTCGATCTCATCTGCACTCATGCCTGTCGCATACAAACCTCCAACAAAAGCTCCCATACTGGTACCCGTGATGTAATCGACAGGAATCTGCATTTCTTCAAGTTTTTTTAATACTCCGATATGAGCAGCACCTTTAGCACCACCACCTGCCAAAACAACACCGATTTTAGGCCTGTCATGATTTGAAGTAATACCTGTTAAGTCGGTAGCCATAGAAAGATGAGATGTGGAGAACATACCGAGCAAGCATGTAAGCAGAATGAACGACTTCCAGTATTGAGTCATGATAAATCCTTTTAATCACAGGTCGAGGATAGATATCTGAGATAAATGAAAGGGTACTACAACTATTGAGCCATCACCATTTAAGGTGATGATTTATAGGCGGTAGAGTGATCAGGAATGAATAACTGTAGGTATCAGGCAGGAGCGTATACTTCTCAGATGGGACAGATACAAATGGAGAGCTATCTTTAGCTCTCCATGGTTAGGTCATTGCGCTAGCTTTTAGTACGTTCTACAGCATCGAGCCAACCTTCATAGGCGACTTTTCTGCTGTCTTTGTCCATCTTAGGATGAAACTCACGCTCAATCTCTTTCTTATCAATTAGCTCATCAAAGCTATTCCAAAAGCCAACAGCGAGGCCGGCAAGCATGGCAGCACCAAGTGCGGTAGATTCCCGTACTTTGGGACGTACCACTTTCGTTCCCATGATATCGGACTGGAACTGCATCAAGAAATCGTTCGCAACCGCACCACCATCCACACGAATTTGGTTAAGTTTTAAACCGGAGTCTTCTTGCATGGCTTCTAACACATCACGGCTTTGGAATGCGATAGATTCGAGCGCAGCTCTGATAATATGATTTTGGTTTGAACCACGAGTGAGCCCCGTTAGCGATCCTCGGGCGTGCGGATCCCAGTAAGGTGCACCTAAACCCACGAAAGCAGGAACCAGATAAACACCGTTGGTATCACTGACTTTTTCTGCGAAGTATTGTGTATCAGAGGCATCGCGAATTAGACCCAGTTCGTCTCTTAACCACTGAATAGTCGCGCCACCCATAAACACACTGCCTTCTAATGCATAGGCCACTTCTTCACCGATCTTGTAAGCAATGGTCGTTAATAATCCGTGTTTGGAACGAATGGCCTTATCACCGGTATTCATCAGTAAGAAACAGCCTGTACCATAAGTGTTTTTTGCAAGCCCTTTAGTGATACATTGCTGTCCAACCATAGCTGCTTGCTGATCACCGGCTATACCAGCAATCGGAATCTTGGTTCCGCCACCAATATTGGCGTATCCGAAAATTTCACTACTCGATTTAACTTCTGGAAGCATTGAACGTGGAATGTTAAATATTTCTAAAAGTTTATCATCCCAACTTAGAGTGTGGATATTAAAGAGCATGGTTCTTGAAGCATTACTCACGTCTGTAACATGAGATGCACCATTTGTAAGCTTCCACACAAGCCAGGTATCTACCGTACCAAACAGCAACTCACCACGTTCTGCTTTTTCTCTTGCACCTTCCACATTATCGAGTATCCACTCGACTTTTGAGCCAGAAAAATAAGCATCAGGCACAAGGCCGGTTGTATCACGTATATATTCTTCATACCCATCAGCGACGAGCTTCTCACAACGTTCAGCAGTTCGACGACACTGCCACACGATTGCATTGTATATAGGGTGACCTGTCGCTTTATCCCATACAATCGTGGTTTCTCGCTGGTTTGTGATACCAATACCAGCGACATCCTGATTCGCTACGTCAGATTGTGCCAGGACTTCGGTTAATGAAGAACGTTGCGTTGCCCATATTTCCATTGGGTCATGTTCTACCCAACCGGCCTTAGGATAAATCTGGCTAAACTCTCGTTGAGTAGAGCTCAAGATGTTTGCGTCATGACCGAAGATAATAGCTCTTGAACTGGTAGTACCCTGGTCGAGTGCAACAACTACTTTCTGCTTCTCTTCCATTTATTTTAATCTCCTGAATGGGGTTATGTTGAATATCGTATTCTTAATCTGATGCGCGAACTTTTACCATATAATGTCACTTTCTGTAAGAATAACAACATAAATGTGTGAAACTTGTTATTCAATATACCTCTTTGTGATAATGGACAGATGTTTTGTTATATAAAAATTATAAAAAGTGCTCGATCAATTTCGTTTCTTGTGCTTGAATTAAGCAAAATGAGCGTTTGCGAGCATTTACGAAAAGATAAGAGGTTAAAATGACGAGTAGCAAAACTAACTATGATGTTGTAGTAATTGGTGGCGGAATAAATGGTGTTGCCACTGCATCTGATGCGGCAGGAAGAGGACTAAAAGTAGCGCTGTTTGAGATGAATGATCTTGCATCAGCTACGTCGTCTGCGAGTAGTAAGCTTATCCACGGTGGTTTGAGATACCTGGAACATTACGAGTTCAGATTGGTGAGTGAAGCACTGGCTGAGCGCGAAGTGCTACTGAAGAATGCTCCTCATCTTGTTTCTCAGCTTAGATTCAGGTTACCGCATCGACCTCATTTGCGTCCTGCCTGGATGATAAGGGCAGGCCTCTTTCTTTATGACAATCTTGGCAAAAGAGTATCACTTAAAGGCAGTCATGGTCTGAAGTTCGGAGAAACCGATCCTTTGTTACCCGAAATGAAAAAAGGGTTCGAATACTCAGATTGCGCTGTCGACGACGCTCGTTTAGTTGTTATTAACGCAAAGTTGGCGGAGGAGAAAGGCGCAGAGGTGTTTACTCGCCATAAATGTGTTGGAGCAGAACGTTTAAACGATGGTTGGAGTATTACCGTCGAAGATACTCATTCGGGTGAAATCAAAAAGGTTACAGCGAAAGCGTTAGTTAATGCGGCTGGGCCGTGGGTAGATAAGTTCTACGATAGCCAATTGAAAATGCGCGCTCCTCGTGGCATACGTCTTGTAAAAGGTAGCCATGTCATCGTACCTAAGATGTATGAAGGTGATTACGCGTTTATCCTACAGAATCAGGATGGACGTATTGTGTTTGTGCTGCCATATCTCGATAAGTACTCAGTCATTGGTACAACAGACGTTGAGTACAACGGTGATCCATCAGAAGTCGAAATCGACAAAGATGAAATCGAATACCTATGCGATATTGTTAACCAGCACTTTGTAGAAAAAGTCTCTCCTGAAGATGTTGTTTCCACGTGGTCAGGGGTTCGACCATTGTGTGAAGATGAATCTTCTGACGCACAAGCCGTTACTCGCGATTACACCATCGAACTAGAGGATGAACTTGACGACGCTCCGCTGCTTTCGATTTTTGGCGGCAAACTTACCACTTATAGGAAGTTAGGCCAGGCAGCTGTTGACAAACTGGCACCGTATTTCCCGCAAATGTCAGCTCCATGGACAAAAGAGGCTACATTGCCGGGAGGAGACTTCTCTAGCAGAGAGAATTTGATTGCGGCGTTAACAAGCCAGTACCCATGGGTTGACCAACAAACAATTAAACGTTGGGTGAAAGCTTACGGTACATTAAGTGATGCTTTCCTTTCAGGAACAAACAGCCTCGAAGATTTGGGAGAGCATTTTGGCCATGGATTGTATCAATCTGAGGTCGATTACCTAGTAAGTAGTGAATGGGCTATGACGACAGAAGATATCCTATGGAGACGTTCAAAGCTTGGTTTGGAATTTAGCCCAGAACAAGAAGAGAGGTTGGCAGGGTATCTTGAAAATGCTCTTGCACCTACAGAGGCACTTCAAGACGCCAGTTAACCTTTTTAATCATATCCGAACAAAAAGAGAAGCAACTTTGCTTCTCTTTTTTATGTTAGTCAGTTGACGACAACTGCTGTTCCGCTAGCAGAAACCATAAGCATGCCGTTGCCCTGGCCAAGCACTTCGTAATCAAGATCAACACCAACAACCGCATTTGCACCAAGGTCATGAGCTTTCATTTTAAGTTCTTCTAAAGCGATTTCTCTTGCACGTTGCAATTCTCTTTCATAAGTGCCTGAACGCCCACCGACAAGATCCCGAATTCCGGCAAACATATCTTTAAACATGTTAGCACCCAAAATAGCTTCGCCAGCGATAACCCCTTTGTAGGCGACAATACGCTTTCCTTCGACAGATTGAGTAGTTGTGATAATCATATTAGCTCCATTTAATAGAAGTTAGGCTTGGTTGATTTAATAATAGTTGTGAATCACTGGTTATCATAAAGGACTATTTTCATTCTGATCAAACTCTTTGTGTAACCAGGAACGCAACGCAAGAACACTTTCTAAACGTAGTTTTTCTGGTAGACATGCAAAATAAAAGCTCTGGTTCGGATTGAGAACTGGTTTACCGACTTCTGCCAACATTCCGTGCTCAACTTCGTCTTTTACAAAAAGTCGGTGGGTGACAAACACGCCTAATTTTCGCTTTGCTGCCTGCACACCCTGTAGAGAAGAGGTAAAGCTAAGACTGTTTCGTCGGCTTGGTACTTTAACATTGTTGTCATTACACCAGACACACCAGTCCTCTTTACGTCTTTCGTTGTTAGCAAAAATGGCAGGGTACGAACTTAGAAGGGACTCTGGGGAATCGCGTTCAGTTAAGATGTCAGGATGACAAACAAGCACTAATTCATCGTCGCCTAATTTATCGCAATAGTAGTCTTGCCACTCATCGGGGACACCGTGCACCAAAGTAACATCCACACCCTCTTTTTCCATATCGAATGGACCAATGATGTTAGAAATACGGATGTCGAGATTAGGCGCAATTTCCTGAAAGATCTGAACTCGGGGTATCCACCAGTGCATGGTGAGAGAGGCCACCATATTGACATTAAGGCGGTTGGGGTTAGCTGGCTCTTGCAACTCTTCACTGGCGTCAACAATTTGTTCTAGAGCTGGAGCGACCTTACGATAATATTTTTTACCCAAAGCATTAAGTTCAACCCGACGGCCTACACGCCTGAAAAGAGCTACGCCAAGTAAATTTTCCAGACTTTTTATTGATTGGCTCACTGCTGAATGACTTACACTAAGAACAGTTGCTGCATCAGTCATGCTGCCAGTCTCGGCAACAGCGATAAATACATAGATCGATTTTAAAGGGACTAATGTTCTCATATGTTAGCTTTTCTTACAGGTTTGTTTAATATTACTCGTTTTTAATTGATACGTCATTCTCCTAGAATACAGACACCTAAGGAGAAGAAATATGCCATCTGAATATCGTCCAGCCCTGTTTATGTTAGTTTCAACCTTGAGTCTCTCGGTTAATGGGCTCGCGGCAAAGTATCTCGCTGCTTTGGTAAGTACTGAATGGCTAAGCTTTATTCGATTTCTCATTCCTGCTTTTCTGGTCTTTCTCATCCTGAGTTTTTCGAAAATCCGAGTACCTCATCGAAGTATGTGGACGCCATTAATCACGCGAGGAATCTCTATCGCCGCTTGCCAGGTTTGCTTTCTGATCGCTTTAGAAAAGCTAACACTCGTTGAGAGTGTCGTTCTGTTTGCGACTGGCCCTTTGTTTATTCCATTATTAGAAAGAATTTTTTTTGGTGTGAAGGTCAGATTGATAACAAAAGTTGGGTTGTTGCTTACCTTTTTCGGTGTGGTATTGCTTGCAGGAAATCCATCAGGTTTGACCATAAAGCCTGAACTTTTATGGGGATTAGCCGCAGGGGTATGTAATGCAGGCTCTCAATTAAGCTTATTCCGCTCGTCTAAAAGCGCATTGACACCATTAGAAATTAACGCGTGGGGATTTACCATAGCAGCCGTCTGTATATTGCCTCTTTTGATAACAAATGGTTTGTCGTCTGAAGACATAGCTACTATCACTTCACCAACAGAACATCTTGATGTTTGGGCGGCTGTCGTGGCACTTGCTTTGCTCATCATCAATACTCAGTATTTCCGGGCCAAAGCGTATCAACTGGTGAGCAATAACTCGCAGTTAGCTCCGCTTATTTTTACTAATCTGATATTTACTGCGTTATGGCAAAAGCTCTTTTTTAATGACGAGTTCACCGCTTATCAGGTTTGGGGAATTGCATTGATCATCGGAGCGAGCATGATACAAGTACTTGTCGTCTCTTCTGCAAAATCTAAAAACAAGAGCCAGCTTGCCCACAGATAATACTTATAGCGATCGTTTCCTTATGAGCTGTATTGGTTAGCGATATACTCTTTAACTTTTTTAATGTGACTCGCTCTGTCGACCTCAACTATTTGAGACGCTTTTAGATACTCGTTAGCATACTCCTGGTCAATTTCATTGGTGATGAAAAGCAGATATAGCTTAGGATCGATATGGCCAGAGGTTGCAAAGCGTGTCATGATTTCCAGCGCTTCGCTCAGTGTATAAGCCTTCTTATAGGGTCTGTCACTGGAGGTTATCGCTTCAAATATGTCTGCTATAGCCATAACGCGTTCCTGAACAGAAAGGTCATCAATACCTAAACCTCTAGGATATCCTTTGCCATCTATCCGTTCGTGATGATTCCCCGCAATGTTCGGAACGTTCTTTAGGTGATCCTGATAAGGAAGTCGTTTTAACAGATTGATTGTCTGGATAATATGGTCGTTGATCATAAAGCGTTCTTCAGAGGTAAGCGTGCCATTCTCTACTGTGAGGTTATGTAACTCCCCTCTGTTATATTGAACGTCTGAAGGTTTAAGATTGTATTCGTCGTCCCAGTTTTTTCTTGGGTCGAGCGTTTCGTCCCAAGGGACAAGATGAACTTCTTTATCGCTGAGCAACGACTCTTCAGCGGGTGTAGGGGTAGGGTGACCGGCTCTTTCTTTCTCGACCCAAGATACACCAAGTTGGTCATCAAGGGTTCTGGTCCACGTCCTGGAAGCTATTAACTCAAGCTTTTCTTTGTCTTCCGGTGTAAGCGGTTTATTCCCTAGGTTGCAACTCGCTATGAAAGCAAACTCTTGATCGAGTTGGTTATGAAAATCAGCTAATTTTGCTTTTGAACCAGGCTCGTTGTTACCTTGACTTAATGCCTTCCAATAGTCTCTATCTGCTTGTATTTTCAGAAGTTCAAAACGCATTCTGACCTCGTGAATACGGTCATAAATAGTTTCCAGCTTAGTTGCTTTATCGACAATGTATTCCGGTGTCGTCACTTTGCCACAATCATGAAGCCATGCCGCGAGATTAAGCTCTTCCCAGTTTTCGGGAGTCATGGAAAAATCGGCAAAGTCCCCGTTGTCCTTTTCGGCTGCTTTTGTGAGCAATTTAGCAATTGCCGGAACCCGGTGACAATGGCTTCCGGTATAAGGAGACTTGGTATCGATCGCTTCAGCCATTAACTCGATAAAAGAAGAGACCATTCTCTTTTGGTGTTCTAACTGGTCGATGTTCTCTTTTGAAATCTGCGCGAAACTCAGTAATTCTCTCAAGAAAGCGTGTTTGTCTTTTTGCAAATCATTACAAGCCCGTTCATAACCCACGACTAGAATACCAACAAGTTTTTTCTGTCGGCTCAACATCGGGAACAAATAGGCTTCGCTGTTATAGAAAATGCTCTCGTAGTTTTTAATGATATTGTCTTTCTTAGTTAACGACACAATTTCGCCTTTAACCAGTTGGGCCTTCAGCCACGGTGTGCTTTCAAGCAGTTGATTGAGGCCTATTTTAAAGGGAATAATCGAGTGGTTTACTTCGGTTACGAATTGCTTTTCATTTTCGTTATATACCGAAAGCACTATAGTCTCCGCTTTAGTAATCAAATAACTTTGCTTGCTGATAGTTTTAGTGAGCTGTTCAAAATCGTGTCTTGACGCTGTTTCCTGCAGGAGTGTAAGCAGATCATGTAACGTGTGCTCCATAAGCTCGATAGAGTAGGTGAGCTCGTTTACTTCCTTAATAATACTTTTTGGATACCGGGTTTTCTTAAAGTGAAAACCCCGAATGTTTTCAGTCATCACACTTAGAATCTTAAGAGGCTTTGTTAAGCGCGACACAGTCAGCCAAATAATTACAAAACTCGCCATCAACATGAGTACGGCAGCCAGAATCTGTTTATCTCGCATCGATAGGAGGTCAAATAGCAACTCACTCTCAGGAGTCGCTTCTGCAAGAATTAATCTAATATGTTTAGTTAGGGTGACGGGGGTAAGAGTAACTGACCAACTTTGACCATCATATTGAACTTTTTCATAAATGATATTGCTGCTGTTTCTGTTCATTATCGGTGCGAATAGTTCATCGGTCGACTTGATCTGTGGGTTGTCCGAACCCGGCACATACTGATATCCGGCTATCAGGTTAAAACGAGAGTCAAACAGAGCAAGTTTGGTATGCCCAGAGATAGCGATGTTGCTTAGTTGATGGGAAAGGTTATCCAATGTTAAATCCGCGGCGACAACGGAATGACCATCCATTGATAAGCGTGACAGTGTGACTCCAGCCGTCTTTAAATAATAAAAATGATAAGGTTCGGTTAAAGCAATTTCTCCATCGGCTTTTGCATTGGTATACCATGGCCGCACTCGAGGGTCATACTCATTATCGTTCGAGGTTTTCTCTTCCGTTCTCACTAGTTCATCGTTGTAAAAAAGAAAATCATTACGTCCTGAGATGTTGGTGTAATTCAGCATCAAAGATGAGTTACTGTCAGAAGAATCAAATAGCTCTCGTGTTAATTGATTGCGAAGAGGTCGAAACTGCGTTGAATTTCCTTTTTCATCTCCATAAAAAAGCGCAACAAGTTCATCATTGCGTTGGAAGATCAATTGAAATGATTTTAACCACTGATGCTTACTGTCAATAGCGTCGGGGATGGGGGGAAGAGAACTAGTCGCCATCAGATCGAGCGTCGTGAGTATGGGAGAAATCTCTCTTTGAAAGGTGTTCTCTAGCTTGTCGGCATTTTCTTCACTCAATTCTTTTGATATTTGAGCAAGCAACTCTTGCGAATGATAATAACTTATCGTGATAAGACCACTTCCTAGTGCAATCGCCAGGAAAAGAAATAGAGTCGTTATATGAATGTTTAAAGAATACTTGCGCTTTGCCATGTCACTCTTCAATTAGTTATGCTCAATTCAAGTATTATTCATATGAATGGGATTGCAAAAAACTCGCGTAAAATTAGTTTGTTGAATGTATTTATTATTTCTAACTGTGATGTGTAACATCTAAATTTTGGAAACTATCTTTAATTTGATTTCATTTTAGGAATCAAAGAAACCGTGTTGTTGATCACAATTATTGGTACACTATTTCCATCGCGTCACTAAATTCCGAGGCTTTATGAAATTCGAGGTAGATACACATACGCATACCCTGGCTAGTGGACATGCATACAGTACCGTCATTGAAAACGCAAAAGCGGCAAAAGAGAACGGCATTAAGATGTTTTGCACAACTGATCACGCAAGCTCAATGCCTGGTGCGCCGCACTATTGGTTTTTTATGAACCAAAGCGTATTGCCGAGATTTATTTCTGATATTGCTGTGATTCGCGGAGTTGAATCCAATATTTTGAATGAGGCAGGGGACGTCGATATTCATCCCAGAGCTTCTGAAAAATTAGACTGGGCAATAGCTAGCTTCCACGAACCTGTTTTCGCACCAAAAAATAAAGCGGCACATACAACAACACTTATTAATGTCATCAAAAGTGGACGCGTTGATGCACTTGGCCATTTAGGAAACCCGAGTTTCGATTTCGACTTTGAAGAAGTTATCGGTCACGCAAAAGAACATAACGTTGCCATAGAAATCAACGCAAGCTCTTTAAAAGGTCATAGTAGGATAGGAAGTATAGAACGTTGCTATGCCATTGCTGAAGTGGCTCGAGATATAGGCGCTTACATCACAACGGGGAGTGACGCTCACTTCTGTGATGCAATAGGAAAACTTGAATTAGCTGAGACGCTACTAGAGTCGGTAAATATGCCGACCAAGCAAATCATCACGACTAACGCCCGACAATTCCTCGACTTTTTACAGTTACGCGGTCACGAAAAAATCGAAGAATACACTCACCTATAAGTTTGCCTTCTATAGTTTTCCGCTCGACTTACAATAACTATGAATCAGAGCTCTATTCTTGATAGAGCTCTAAAGGCAAATTATCCGGGTCTTTAAAGAAGGTAAATTTTTTACCGGTATACTCATCTATCCGAATCTCTTCGACTTCAATAAGTTTGGACTCCAAATAAGCTTTGCTCTCTTCTACAGATTCAACAACAAATGCCAGATGTCTCAGTCCCTGTGCTTCAGGTGAATTGGGCCTTTTAGGTGCTCCCGGAAATGAGAACAACTCTATCTGCCCTCCATCAGGTAGAGCCAGATCCAATTTATAAGAGTCTCTTTGCTCACGGTAGTTTTCCGCAATTATTTTCAGTCCGAGAACTGTGGTGTAAAACTCTTTAGATGCCTCGTAATCGGAACAAATAATAGCTGTATGGTGAATTTTTTTTAACATTAAACTTCCTCATTCATAAGCGTTTTCGGGAGATGAAACATGACGTAATCAATAAAGGTTCGTACTCTCGCAGGCAAATAGTTGGTTTGTGCGTATTGAAGCGCGACGATACCGTGATAATTACCTTTAACCGTCCAGTCTGATAAAACCTCAACAACTTCGCCTTTTAACAAAGCATCTTTAACCACGAAGTCATGAAATATTCCGATGCCAAGCCCATTTTTTACTCCATTAAGGCGCATCTGAGAGTGGTTAACCGCATAACGACCTGATACTGGAACAGAGATGAGTGTTTCACCCTTTAAGAAGCTCCATATATGGTCTGTTTCCGTTTCAGCGAGGTATAAGCAATCATGGTTTTCAAGTTCGTTTGGATTAAGTGGTTTACCGTTTTTCTGCAGATATTCTGGGCTTGCACATAACACAAGACGAGTTTTCCCGACCTCTTTTAGTACCAGGTTTTCGTCTGGCTTGTCGGTTAATCGAAATGCCACATCTATTTTGTTTGCGAAAATATCAATCGCGCCATCTGCGGCACGAAGTTTTAACTGAATGTCGGGGTGTGTTTTCAAAAAGGGGATAACTAAAGGTTGTAACACGTCATTCAGAAACGCTTCGGGAGCGGCCACCGTGATTGGTCCAGAGGCAACATCATGGTCTTTATTACTAATATCGATCACTTGCTGAGCTGAATTAGCCATCATCACGCATTGCTTATAAATCTTTTCCCCTGCGTCCGTCACTATCAGTTTACGAGTGGTTCTTTCAAGTAGTTTTACCGATAACGCTTTTTCCAGTCTTGTGATGGTTTTACTAAGAGCTGAGGGCGTTACTCCGAGTTTTTTCGCCGCTACCGTAAAACTTTTTTCCTGAACAACTAAAATGTAAGCAGCGAGGTCCGGTAAAAGGCTGATAAGTTGATTTGAGGGCATAACTTTCCTTGATTGGGTTATTGTTGCCTGAGATTCATTAATGTTTTTCCATCCGTAGGGATAATAGTATCAAACAGATTCAATTAGAATAGTTTTACACTGTAAATGTTTTACAAATAATGTGAGTTTAGGTCTGTAACTTACTGTTTTAACGAAAACTATAATTAATATTAAGGAATGCTTGTATGACTACTGCATTTTACGATCAGATTAACCAGCAAATTGAAGAAGTAAAAGTGGAAGGGCTTTATAAGTCTGAACGCATCATTACTTCACAACAGCAAGCCTCTGTCTCTATCTCTACCGGCGAAGAAGTGCTTAATTTTTGTGCAAACAACTATCTTGGTCTGGCAAACCATCCTGACCTAATTGAAGCAGCGAAAGATGGTATGGATAAGCACGGCTTTGGTATGGCATCTGTTCGTTTTATATGTGGTACTCAAGATGCGCACAAAGAGTTGGAACAAAAGCTATCCGAATTTCTTGTTAAAGAAGACACCATCCTTTACACATCTTGTTTCGATGCTAACGCTGGCTTGTTCGAAACTATCCTGGGTAAAGAAGACGCGATTATTTCTGACGCACTAAACCACGCATCTATTATCGATGGCGTTCGTCTTTGTAAAGCAATGCGCTACCGCTATGCAAACAACAACATGGAAGAGCTTGAACAACAGCTTATTGCAGCGAACGAAGCTGGTGCTCGCCATAAATTGATTGTCACTGATGGCGTATTCTCTATGGATGGGGTAGTAGCGAACCTTCCTGCAGTTTGTGACCTTGCAGACAAATACGACGCGCTGGTCATGGTTGATGACTCTCACGCTGTTGGCTTTATGGGCCAGAATGGCCGAGGCACTCACGAGTATCATGATGTGATAGATCGAATCGATATCATCACAGGTACTCTGGGTAAAGCAATGGGTGGCGCTTCTGGTGGTTATACTGCTGGTAAAAAAGAAGTGATCGACTGGCTACGTCAGCGCTCTCGTCCATACCTGTTTTCTAACTCAGTGGCACCTTCTATTGTTTCTGCTTCTATTCGTGTACTTGATCTACTTAAAGAGAGTGGAGAACTACGCGACAGACTTTGGGATAATGCTGCACATTTCCGTGCTCGTATGGAAGCTGCTGGCTTTACAATGGGTGGTGCTGACCATGCGATTATTCCAATCATGCTTGGTGATGCAAAAGTCGCTGCAGAGTTCGCAGAGCGAGCACTTGCTAAAGGAATCTATGTTATTGGCTTCTCTTTCCCTGTAGTACCAAAAGGCCAGGCACGTATTCGTACTCAGATGTCAGCGGCACATTCTCGTGAGCAGTTAGATAAAGCGATCGATGCATTCATCGAGGTAGGTAAAGACATGGGTATTATCGCTTAAGCGCAGAGGAGCATGATGATGAAAATTAAAGCACTTGCAAAGCTTGAGCCTAAAGAAGGTATCTGGCTTACCGACGTAGAAATGCCAGAAGTTGGTCACAACGATCTGCTTATCAAGATCAAGAAAACGGCTATTTGTGGTACAGACGTACACATCTATAACTGGGATGAGTGGTCACAAAACACGATTCCAGTACCTATGGTTGTCGGCCATGAGTACGTTGGTGAGGTCGTTGGTATTGGTCAGGAAGTACGCGGATTCGAAATCGGTGACCGCGTCTCCGGTGAAGGCCACATCACCTGTGGTCATTGTCGAAACTGCCGTGGTGGCCGCACGCATTTATGTCGTAACACAGTCGGTGTCGGTGTGAACCGAACCGGAGCTTTCTCTGAATACTTAGTTATTCCAGCATTTAATGCCTTTAAAATACCTGCTGAAATATCTGACGATTTAGCCTCTATTTTTGACCCGTTTGGCAACGCTGTGCATACCGCACTGTCCTTCGATCTGGTGGGTGAAGATGTTTTGATCACGGGTGCAGGACCTATTGGTATTATGGCGGCAGCGGTGGCTAAACATGTTGGCGCACGCCATGTCGTTATCACAGATGTTAACGAATATCGACTCGATCTTGCTAAGAAGATGGGTGTGACTCGCGCAGTAAATGTTGCGAACGAAAGCCTTGAAGACGTAATGACTGATTTAGGCATGACAGAAGGTTTTGATGTTGGATTGGAGATGTCAGGAAACCCTTCTGCGTTTAACAGTATGCTTAAAGGTATGAATCATGGTGGACGAATCGCGCTTCTGGGTATCCCACCATCAGACATGGGTATCGACTGGAATCAGGTGATTTTCAAAGGCCTTATTATCAAGGGGATATACGGACGTGAGATGTTCGAAACCTGGTACAAGATGGCTTCATTGATTCAATCTGGCTTAGACCTTACTCCAATAATCACTCATCACTATAAGATTGATGATTTCCAGCAAGGGTTCGACGTTATGCGAAGCGGAGCCTCTGGAAAAGTTATTCTTGATTGGCAATAAAACCAACAGAAGCGCTCGTAAATGAGCGCTTTTTTATTACTTTATTACGTTAACAAACCCTAATCTATATTTAACTCGTCTCTGGAAGCTGGATTTATCGGCAGTTGATATAAGAACTCATCTGCACGTTTTAAGATCTCTTTGAAAATCGACATTTCCTTTCGGTGTAATAAATCAACGGAAAGCATATTTTCAATATTTCGCCAGCTGTTTGGCATTGTCAGAGTGTCGAACACAAAGTCGGTCTCTATATTAATATGGGACACCCAAGATCCAACTCGATGCTCCCAATACATCAAGTCAAGTGGGTCTAATCCCGAATTTGCAGCACTTTCAAAATCAACATCATGACAATACTCGGAGAAGGCTTTCTTTAACTCTCGTATATTAACAGGGTCGCTATAGAAGTGTTTTGCATTCTTCGCACCAGCGACAGACTTGTGATAGACCTTCGCTAACTCATCACCATAGTTAACATTTTCTCCCTCCAAGATGGAGTAGCCCTTATCACGGTAAAACGAACGGCCAATCTCATATGTATTCGAACGCAGATGTGTCGCACCATCCCCAATCAGGTCACGATAGGCTGGGACAAGGGCTGGACCGTGAGAATAGTATGTGGATTTCTTGATGTTGAAGAGATCAGGGTCTGATTTGTAACTCTCTCGGTCAAATACAATATGATCCAAACCGAATCGTTCAGCAATGAGCTTTGATACGTCGACATCAGCATCGAACCGACCGTGTTGTTTGTTGTGGTTTAAGTAAGTAATAAAACGTGTTTTATGCTTAAATTCCGGTACACATAAAATCAGTAGAGCAAGAGAGACGCGACTGTCTAACCCACCAGTAAGCGTCAGACACACTTTGTTCTTTCGCTTATATAGCTCTGGCAAAAGATTCCTGGCAGAAAGAATGAAGTCTTCAGCAGCTTCTTTAGGTGAACGCGCAGTAACCGAGAGAGGCATCTGCCCAGGATAAAATCGTCTAACTCCTTTTTCCAACTCCAACGCGGTATTAGGTGTCAACATTTTCACGCCTTTAAGCGGTGTCCTGTTACCCGGATAACCCCACTTTAATGGGAACTCGTTGTTTAGAATTGAGCTGAGTAGATAAGGGTGTGAAGCACAAACCGATTTTCTTGAACTTGTGTAAAACACTGCTTTTGAAGCTGTTGCATCGGGTAACACAACAGTTTTTCCATCATTATGGTAGATGATACAAAAACGGCCCCAGACGTTTTTTAGCGTTGAATAGAATCTAGCTTCATCAACTTCAAGCGAAGAGCATAATAGTGCAAGTACATCACCCATACTTGTTTCCGGGATATTATCCAGATAAGCATCGCCAAGAATGGCGACTGTTCCACCATATTGTGTTGATGAACTCAACAACTTGAGCCCACTGTCATGGCTAATGGTAAAAGCACCAAAATTAACAATATTAAAATCGGGTGGCGTAATGTTATGCGATACCGCATATTCGGTTGAAACTATAAATCCGAGTGGAAACTCTTTCATATTGTTATCTGCTGCTGTTTACTGTCTTCTGGGCAAAATCTATTCAATAATATTAATATTGAAGCGCTCGAAAATTATATTAGCCTCTGTTCGTCGTCAAGAAGATGAATCCATATGATACAAATACTTACCTTGCCCTAACACATTCGGAATTTAAGATTTCCGCGACAAATAGTAATGGCTATTTATATTGGAATTCATTAGGGTAATTAACATTCGAAATAGCAAGCCCACTTCCCGAGGAACAAAATGATCAGACATATCCTTCTCATCAAATTTAAAGAATCAGCCGAACAAGAGGCGATAGAGAGATTGATGGCTCTTTTTAAAGCCATGCCCGAGAAAGTACAGGGTGTTACGTCAGTAGAGTGGGGGATTAATGACAGCCCGGAGCACAAGAACAAAGGTTACACACATAGCGTGTTTATGACTTTTGCTGACGAAGCAGGTAGGCAAAATTATCTGCCTCACCCTGAACATGATGCGCTGAAGCAAGTTTTTCGCCCGTTGCTGGAAGATGTTATCGTCTTCGATTATCAGGCTTAAGCGCGATGATTATTATGTTAGATATATAGAATGGGCTCTACCAGAGCCCATTTGCTAGTAGGTTACTCAAATACGTAAGACTCAGGAACCACTACAATACCTTCCTCTGAGATCTTAAAGCGTTTCGCATCTTCTGCTTTATTGACACCAATTTTTGTTCCCGCCGGAATCTTCACGTGCTTGTCGATAATGCAGTTCTTCAGTTGGCACTCTTCTCCTACTTCAACATGATCAAACAAAATGCTATCGGACACCGTCGCGCTGTTTTCTATCCTTACGTTAGAAGACAATACCGAGTTTTGTACCGAACCTCCTGAAATGATTACGCCACTGGATATGATTGAGTTAATAAAGATGCCCTCATTCCCAGTTACCGATGAAACGGTTCTTGCTGGTGGCAACTGAGGCTCATAAGTTCTTATCGCCCAGTCACTCTGATACAGGTCCATCGGTGGAACCGGCTTAAGCAAGTCCATATTAGCCTGATAGAAAGAATCAATTGTACCCACATCGCGCCAGTAAGCATCCCGTGTAACACGACCTGTTTTCTCCCCAAAACGGTGAGCATAAACGCCTTCTTTATCGATAAGCTTAGGAATAATATCTTTACCAAAATCATTGCTGGAATTTGGATCTTCTGCGTCTTGTTCAAGTGCTTCAATAAGGGCATCAGTCGTAAAAATATAGATGCCCATCGATGCTAGGCTCTTATCAGGATCAGAAGGAACCGGTTGAGGATTATCAGGCTTTTCAGCGAACGCAATGATCTTCTGTTTTTCATCGATAGACATAACCCCGAACGATTTTGCTTCTTCTAAAGGTACTTCCATACAGGCAATTGTCAGGTCTGCATTGTTCTCTTTATGCTTTCTCAACATGGGTTCGTAGTCCATCCGGTAAATGTGATCTCCGGATAGCACCACGACATATTTGGCTTCACTTCGGGATAGTAACCACAAGTTTTGATAAATAGCGTCAGCAGTACCGCTATACCATTTATCACCTTTACGCATCTGAGGCGGTACAACCGTAATGTACTCACCCAGTTCAGGGTTGAATACGGACCACCCATCACGCAAGTGTTTCTGTAATGAATGAGACTTATATTGAGTCAGAACTAAAATCCTTCTTAGTCCAGAATGCAAACAGTTGGTCAATGTAAAATCGATGATTCTATATTTCCCACCAAAAGGTACTGCGGGTTTTGCCCTATTATCGGTCAATGGAGAAAGTCGTGAGCCCATACCGCCTGCGAGTACTACCGTAAGTGTTTCCTGCATAGTTCTAATCCCTGATCATGTGCATTGTTAATATCTACCAATCAAGAATTAAGCCACTAATTAATACCCATAGTAACAACAACTTATATTTTTACGCACATTAAGATGAACTAATTTGGGGAGTGAAAAAATGATGACGCACCAGTATTGTGCATTTGAGTTTTTCTAGAATTAGCGTGCGGTCCTAAAATCGTACAAGATTCTCTCAGTATTTGTGGGGTTATCGAATGTTTGCACTAAATTGAGTGCTATTCTTAAATTAATGAATTCATAGATATAGCGAAGATGTTATGCGTACTTTGTTCACAGTAATAACCTTTGTTTTTTCTCTTTCGATTAATCATGCGGTCGCATTAACCGCATCAGAGATCGTAGAAAAATCTGATCAGCAAATGCGCGGAGATTCAAGCTATACCGAGATGACCATGCGCATCATCCGTCCCGACTGGACCAGAAGTATGAGCATGAAAAGTTGGACCAAGGGACAGCAACTCTCATTAGTTTTAGTTACAGCACCAGCTAAAGATAAGGGTAGTGCATCCCTAAAAAGGCATCGTGAGATGTGGAACTGGATTCCTAACATTGAACGAATTATTAAAATTGCACCTTCAATGCTTAGTCAGTCCTGGATGGGTTCAGACTTTACCAATGATGACTTGATAAACCAGTCTTCAATCGTTGTTGACTACCATCATCAACTAATCGGTGAAGAGGCGTTCGATGGCGAAGTAACCTACGTTATCGATGCTATCGCGAAGCCAGACGCTCCGGTGGTATGGAGCAAAGTCAGACTGTGGATTTCAAAGGCAAACCATCTTCAGCGTAAGGTTGAGTTCTACGACGAGTTTGAAGAACTGGTCAATCGTCTTCAGACTTTCGATATAAAGAACGTAGGTGGAAGAGAGTTCGCGACGCGAATGGAGATGATACCTGTCGATAAAAACGGCCATAAAACAGAAATCATTACTCACGAGGCGCAGTTTAATTTCAGCATTAAAGACGGTTTTTTCTCGCTTTCCCAAATGCAATCTTTACGTGATTAGGGTTTACCTATGTTGCTAAAGCTTTCCTGGAGAAACATCTGGCGACAAAAGCGCAGAACTTTATTGACGGCTCTGTCAGTCGCTCTCGCCTTGTTTCTATCGCTTCTGACACGATCACTCCAGGAAGGCACCTACTCAGCCAATATAGACAATGCAGCAAGGTTTTATACTGGCCTGATCCAGATACAACATCCGGATTTTGAAGAAAGCATGAGCATTGATGATGTCATACCCGGCTCAGGAGACTTGCTGCGTCTGCTTGAAGACAACAATACACTCACCCACATACTGCCAAGAATAGAGTCCGCAGCATTAGGCGCGGCTGGTGATAAGTCAAAAGGTGTACTTGTACTTGGTGTCAATCCAGAACTGGAGAACCAATACTCTAATATCAGCAAAAAATTAGTAGCCGGAGAGTTCCTGAGTTCAGAAGACCAAGAAGTGTTAATAGGACAGGGGCTAGCGGATTACCTAAACGTTAAAATTGGTGATGAACTTGTTTTGTACGGACAAGGTTACCGAGGTCAAACCGCAGCTGGCTTATACAGAGTAAAAGGAGTTTTGCACTATCCACTCACCCAACTCAATAGCCAAATTGTGTATATGCCTTTGTCTTTGGCTCAGACGCTTTATAGCACTGGAAATATGGTCACTTCATGGGTCCTGCATTCAGATGACCTTTCAAACTTGAAAGTATTGGGGAGCGACCTAAAAAATGAGCTGGGTTCACGTGCAAGAGTTCGAAACTGGGAAGAGCTTGCACCTGAAATGGCACAGCAAATTGCGATGGATAGAGCTGGAGGTATATTTCTGATTTACGTCCTTTACGGTGTGGTTGGCTTCGGACTGTTCGCGACAATAATGATGATGACAATGGAGCGACAGCGCGAGTTTGCCGTCATGCTTTCGACCGGTATGTTACGAGTGAAGATTGTTCAGCTCGTTGCTCTAGAGTCGTTCTTTATTGGCGTTATAGGTATTGTAATAGGTATCGTACTAGCAAGTCCGGTACTTGGTTATTTCTATGTTAATCCTATTACTCTTACTGGTGATACCGCCAGGATGATGGTCGAGTCCGGATTCGAGCCAGTTATGCCCGTATCTTTGGCACCGAATCTCGTTGCTGACCAAATACTCGCAGTTCTTCTTCTACTTCTAATCAGTTTGATCTACCCACTCACCTTTATCTATCGTCTGAACTTGGTCTCTGGTTTAAAAGGAGGTCGACATGCTAGTTAAGCTTGCATGGAAAAACATTTGGCGGAACAAACTCAGAACCGGGATCATGTTGAGCGCAATGACCTTCGGTCTTCTCGGTGTCGTGACCATGATGGGTTTCATGTCTGGCATGGTCGACAACATGGTACATAACGCTATTTCATGGCAAACCAGCCATATTCAGATTCATAATCAAAAGCAGCTCAGTAACCCTGATATCGAAGATGTTATCAACCATCCTCAAAAGGCGCTGAACTTCCTGTCAAAACAAGATGATATTCAAGCATGGAGTCCCAGATTTATTGTTCAGGGTATGATTGGTTCCGCCAGAAGCAACCGTAGCGTTAGAATTATTGGTGTTGAACCAGATAAAGAATCTTTAATCACACCGTTAGTAAACAGTGTTACTCAGGGACAATGGCTTCCAAGAGCCGGACGAAATCCAGTTTTAGTTTCAGAGAAAATCGCAAACAGATTGCGCTTGAGGATTGGCTCGAAGGTTGTGCTTACTTTTGCTGATGCTAGTAAAGATGTTACTGGTGCAGCTTTCCGGGTTTCAGGCATATTCCAAACGCCTTCGACCAGTTTTGATGATCAGAATATATATGTCCGGATTAAGGACATCCAAAAAATTGCAGGGATGACAGGGTTTCATGAAATTGCACTGTTGTATCGGTCTACAGACACAGAAGTCTCTTCAGAACTTCTCAATTCTAAAGTAAAAGAAATTAAAACGTTAACTGATGATACGACCTTAGTTCGCGATTGGAGAGAGATACAGCCTTTGCTTGCATCCATGATTTCAGCGATGGCGGTGAGCAATGGGATTATTCTGGGCATTTTTGTTTTAGCAATGTGCCTTGGCATCATTAATATCATGCTGATGTCTGTATACGAAAGAACACGGGAGTTTGGTGTACTCATGGCGGTGGGTATGAAAAAACATCAGATAATCTGGCTCATCATTTGTGAAAGCACATGGTTAGGTTTGTGCGGTGCAAGTCTGGGCTTGATTGTTAGCGAAACAATGATACAGATATTAGGCATAACCGGGCTGCCATTAGGTTCGATGGCGGAAGGTTTAGGCGCTTATGGCGTCGATACCATTCTTTATCCCCGCGTATCACTGTTCGAATACCAGATTATTTTCGTGACTGTTGTTTCTGCATCAGTTATCGCAGCAATCTATCCTGCAAGGCAGGTACTTAAAAAACGCCCTGCAGAAGCAATGGCTAGTTGAGGGTAACAACATAGTGACCATAGAAATTAACCAACTCAATAAAATCTATTCGCCAGACAGTGAATTTCCTGTTCACGCTGTACAGGACGTCAATCTTAATATTGATAAGGGAGAGTTTGTCGCCATCATGGGGCCATCTGGTTCAGGAAAAACCACGTTACTCAATATTATCGGAGGAATAGATTCACCAACGTCAGGTTCAGTCAATATCGACAGCTGCAACATCTGCAATCTAAGTGAAAAAGAGAAGATTACGTTTCGAAGAGATAATATTGGTTTTATCTTTCAAGATTACAGTCTTCTCCCTGTGTTAACCGCATTGGAAAATGTCGAGTTTGTGATGCAATTACAAGGTAGGAGCGAAGAAGAATCACGAACGCGAGCGTATGAGTTGTTAGATATGGTTGGCCTTAAGGACCAAATAAATAAGGTTCCTCCTTCTTTATCCGGAGGTCAACAGCAAAGAGTTGCGGTAGCCAGAGCTCTCGCGCCTTCTCCGAGGTTTGTGATAGCAGATGAGCCGACAGCGAATTTGGATGCACAAAGTACATCAGAGCTTCTAGATATCATGCAAAAACTCAACGAGAAAGAGGGAACGACGTTCATATTTTCCACTCACGATCCAAGGGTGATCAGCCGTGCTAAAAGAGTCATCGTGTTTGAAGATGGCAAACTTAAGCTAGACAAAACAAACATCCCCCCCAGAGAAAAGTGATGCGCTACTTCGTGCCAGTTTTGTTCATGTATTCCTCTGTAGCCAGCGCTCAAATTCCAGGGCTAGAGCCTGAAAAGCAATGGTCATTAGGCGGATATATAAAGTATATGCCCAGTTACTCTATTGTTGATGATGGACCTGACAGAAGCGACCAGCTCATTCATCAGCGGTTTAATTTTGAGTATCGCTTTAAATCAAAGACAAGAGTGAATGTAGGGGTAAGAAACCGGATATTCCAAGGCGATTCGGTGGAGCAACCTTTATTCTCTAAACTCGTTTCAAAAGATTACGGCTATATTGACCTGTCTAAAAACTGGTACGAAAACCGCAACACTATAGCGAATAGTCAGATAGACAGACTGTCTCTTACACACAACAAAGAAGACTGGCAGATAAGGGCAGGGCGCTTTCGTGTTAACTGGAGCATGAATACGATCTGGAATCCAAACGACGTATTTAATACCTACTCTGTCTATGATTTTGACTATCAGGAAAAGCCCGGTACTGACGCATTCTCTCTATCAAAACAACTGGGTTACGCTAGTCAGTTTGACGTTGTATATCACCCCAAGTCTGATTCAACTTCAGATAGTTGGGCGCTCCGATACTTACACAATCAGTCAGGTTGGGACATTCAATTGATTGGTGGACAGGCTTACGAGGACAACATTCTTGGCATGGGTGCTGCCGGAGATCGCTTCGGAGCAGGCCTTAGAGCTGAGATTAGCCATTTCATGCCCCATAATTCGGCCGGGAATAGCGACGAGAAAAACAACACTGTCATTAGTACTGAAGCCGACTATAGCTTTGGAGGAGAATATAACCTCTCGGTAAGAGGTGCCTATTTGTACGTAAAACAACCGCAAGAACCAACGAATGCAGCAGTCTATTTAAATCTCCCTCTCACCGCAAAAACCTTGAGTTTTACCAGACATACCATCTACAGCGAACTCAATTTTGATACATCTGCTCTCAACAAAGTTTCACTTGCCGGAATCTACTACCAGGAAAGTTCATACTACTTGTCACTCACGGATACCTATTCGCTCGCAAACGACTGGCAACTCATAGGCATCATTCAACGTTACTCGGGTAAGGATGATAGCTTGTTTGGAAAGAGTAGGAGTACGTTGTTATATTTACAAATTCGCTGGGATTTTTAGTAAGTATCGAGCTGCAACTTAAGTTAATCATCATGATTATGGATTTTATCCAAATACATATATGAATTTTATATTACATTAGTATTGCTGCTTTGGGGTTTCGGCTCCGGACATAACAACTCACCTATCTAATTGTTATTATTAATAATTAAATTAGTCAATTCGCGGAAATTGAACTTAAACATGTAATTATTCCTTGCCTTAAAAGCTCTTTACCTTCAACTACGCCCCTCAATTCCACCCCATTGAAAAACTAAAGGGGTGATATATCGTTCGAATTTACTTGTATAATAACAACATCTCTAACAGTTACATGCTTGAGTGATCTGCCAAAGATGGATTGTGATCCTCGCTAATAACTCAACTGGCTTGCTTTTTTCTCATTATTTTTTGCATTCATCAGCAAGCCCAATAGGAGAAGGACAATGAACGATTATTTAAATACCTGCATTGCTGACACAGCTTACTCTGAAAGCGATGCGATGACTGTCTACAGCTCACATAAAGAAGAAGTGGTAGGCAAACAACTAACAAACAACAAAACCGATGTCGTGCTTCACGCTTTCGATTGGACATATCGTGATGTCACAGCCCGAGCCGAAGAGATAAGCGACCTTGGTTATAAGTCGGTTTTAGTTTCACCACCAATGAAATCCTTTAAACATGAAAAAGGCACTCAATGGTGGCAGAGATACCAGCCTCAAGATTATCGCGTTATCGATAACCAACTCGGGAATACCCAAGACTTCATTTATATGGTCGAAACCCTCAGATTATTTGGAGTGAGGGTTTACGCTGACATCGTTTTTAACCATATGGCTAACGAGTCAAAGAAAAGGAAGGATCTCCAGTATCCCTGTAAAACAGAGATTAAGAAATACCAGGAGCAATGGGATGACTATAAGTCTCAGGTGCTGTTTGGTGATTTATCTGAACCTCTGTTTAATGAAGAGCATTTTGTCACAGCCTTTGGTATTACCGATTGGAAAGACCGCTGGGAAGTGCAAAATGGTCGAATTACCGGCGGTCCAGACGATCCGGGATTACCTACACTAAAGGTCTGTAAACACGTAGTTGAGCAGCAGAAAAACTATCTTAGGTCACTTAAAGAGATAGGAGTAAAAGGGTTTAGAATCGATGCTGCAAAACACATGGCTCTGGATCATCTTAAGCAGGTATGGACCGAAGAAATTACTGACGGTATGCACATCTTTGGAGAGATAATTACCGACGGTGGTGCGACAAAAGAAGAGTACGAGTTGTTCCTGAAACCTTACCTTTCTGAAACGCGGTTAGGCGCTTATGACTTCCCACTGTTTAATACTGTGTTTGAAGCCTTCAAAAAAGACGGAAGTATGGAATCGCTGATCGATCCGTACTGTTTTGGACAGGCATTGTCTAATCACCGTGCGATTACTTTTGTCATCACTCACGATATCCCTAACAATGACGTCTTCATGAATCTGGTCATGGATGAAGAAGATGAATGGTTGGCGTACAGCTATATTCTTGGTCGAGATGGCGGAGTTCCGCTCGTATATACCGATCTCGATACCAGTGGCATAAAGGGTGAAGACAATTTGCCTCGTTGGATCGGTGCATGGAAAGATGAGCGTATGCAGAAGATGATCGCTTTCCACAATGAGGTACATGGCCAAAAAATGATTCCGGTTGCAGCGGATAAAGACATACTGGTTTTTGCTCGTGGGGAAAAAGGCCTTGTCGCGATCAATAAGTCGGACTCACCGCTAGTGGTTGATTTCGAATGGCATAGCGATATGCAAGACATTCTGAGTGGACAACAATACCAGATTGAAGACAATGAACTGAATCTTGTGATTGACGCCAAGTCTTCTATGATGCTGCTATAGCTTTATAAACAGTCGCAAATAAAGAACAGTAAAAAGGGAGCAACATGCTCCCTTTTACGATCTGAATAATCTTAACTTTAGAATTCGCCTCTTTATACTCACCCAAAGCCAATCCCTACGTTTTCGCGCGTAATGTTAAATAACAATTACTGTATTTTTATTATGTCAGAAGGTGCGTAGGGTAACGGCATTCAATGTTAGAAGTGAATCTAAACGCAATTTTATTCACTTTAATGCATTGGAAAAGGATAGATATTACAAAGTGTTTTATTAAGACAACAAAGCCCCGAACGATCAGGGCTTTTGAGTTAAAACTGATAGGGCTCCATTTAGAAGATCAGATGAGCGACACCAGCAATGACAGGAAGCGTGATTAAGGTACGCAGTATAAAGATAACAAACAGCTCACCAATGTTTACTGGTATCTTACTGCCCAGAAGTAACGCACCAACTTCAGACATATAAATTAGCTGAGTGACTGACATTGCAGCAATGACAAAACGAGTCGGCTCACTATCTATTGAAGAAGCAATAATAGCTGGAATAAACATATCCGCGAATCCAACAACAATCGTCTCCGAAGCAGCAGCTGCTTCAGGAATGGCTAATAGTTCCAGGAATGGGATAAATGGCTGGCCTAATATAGCGAACACTGATGTGTACTCTGCGATGATTAATGCAATGGTACCAAGACCCATAACGACAGGCAGTACACCAAATACCATGTCTACTGCATTCTCAATGCCTTCACCAAAGACTTTTTTCGCACTTTTAATGTTTGAAGCTTTCTCAAGCGCAAGTTTCATGCCCCAGCTTACCGTTGAATGTCCTTCGGGAATCAGGTTTTGGTCACTATCAGGTGTTGAACCATCAATAAACTGGTCTTTCTTTCTGCTTAAAGGGGGTAGGCGAGGGATCACGACTGCTGCAACAAAGCCAGCGAGACAGATAGCACCATAAAAAGCTAAGAAGTATTGCTCCAGATTCACCTGAGCCAGTACGACAAGGCTAAATGTAATGGATACAGCGGAAAAAGTAGTACCCACAACAGCAGCTTCTCGTTGAGTATAGAACTTGTTTTCATACTGCTTTGAAGTAAGAAGGATGCCGACACTACCATCACCTAACCACGACGCAATGCAGTCGATGGCTGAGCGCCCAGGGAGATTAAAAATTGGACGCATTATCTTACTTAGCAAGGTGCCAAAGAACTCTAAAAGGCCAAAGTTAAGCAGTAAAGGGAGTAAAAGGCCTGCAAAAATAAACACAGAAAATAGAGTAGGGAGCAATCCCTCAAGCACTAATCCACCTGTATTTTCTTCCCAGATAGCTTTTGGACCAAATTGGAAGTAGGTCATAACAACCGCGATACCGCCAATGACGCGAACAGCCAACCACATAGGGGTCGGGCTTAATAGACCGTTTACGAAGCGATTATTAGCAATAAAGTTCGGCTTAATGAATCTGTATACAACAGAAGCTACTGCGGTCAGGGCAATCACTAGTGTGACGAGAGGAACAATAGCATCACCAATAACAGATAGTAGAGTTTTTGCCAAAACCGCTACGGGTATCGTTAGGTCACCTTCATAATTAATAGGTGCCATAAAGAGGAAAAGACCGATCAAAGAAGGGATAAGAAATATCCAGAAAGCATTGCCCTTCTTTGGTGTTTCAAGTGATTGGGTATTATTTTGCATTAATATTCTCAAGTATTCTGTTATCACACCTTCCTTGGATAACCATTCACTAAAAAGTCCGTTTTAGTCAATGTGCGTGATGATAACAGAAAATAACACCCTTGCAATAGTATTCACTATTTTGCGTGAAATATGCAGTCACTTGATCTGAATAATCGAATGTTAATAGATTTTGTTAATTGAGAGTTTACCCAGTGTTAATATCAATAAATATGACTAATTAGAGCATCAGTCATACTGCTCTATCTCACTATCAAAAGTGACCCAACCATGCTTCCTAGATTCATAGACTGAAAACGCTGGCGTAGGAAAGTCCTGTTCTCTGAATATGCCCAAAGGCACGACTGAGTGACCTGGTGCTGAGCTTAACTTTAGTAACATTGTTGTACCGCAGCATGGACAAAAGTTGTATGAGACTTCATTCCCGGAGTCTGCAAGCCTTGTATAAGAAGAGACTTCACCGTCGATCGTTACTTGCTCAGAGTAAAATCGGGCTTGTACTCCAAACACGCTCCCCGTTCTCTTTTGACATTCAAAACAGTGACATGCTGCAGTCCTTAATGGCTCGCCTCTGCAAGTGATGGTGACCAGTTCACAACTGCATGTTGCTATTCTTATTTTTGTCATGATTTACCTCTAGCGAACTTTGTTACGTTTAAACCGTAGAATTTTATAAGTATAACTCAAAGTCGATATGCAACACGGTTACATTTTTACTTGCTCATAACGATACCAAAAGCACACCGTCGAGTTCACGTCGTTGTAATTTGGCTCATTTCGTATTAACAATTATATCTGTAAAATTATTCTTTTGATAATTGACAACAATGTAATTAATATCTCCCATGAATATTTTCAGACAGGAAAAATTAATGTTAATTAACCGTGAGGGACAACCAACCGATGTTAAATTATAAAAATAAAACAGTTGGTTTTCAGTTAAGACTTATCTTATCTATTTGCTTGCTGGTTGCTTTTACTAGCATTGGTTTCATGGCATATAAAAATGCTTCCGATACCTTGCTGCAAAAAACAATGCGGGAACATCAACTTCGTGTTGAATCACTGGCTAACGTGTTACAAGGGGAATTCAAAACACTGTTAGAAAGTGCCCGTAAATTAGAATCGGCTTTTCGTAATGGCTATATTGCTGGCATACAAACCGAAGAAAGAACCGTTGAGTTTGAAGGTCACAATGTCAACGTAATATCTCAGTACGGTGAGTCTCTAATTGGTGATACTAAGCTAGTTGATGCATTCAGTCGCGATACAGGCGCGGTAGCTACATTATTTGCATCCTCAGGCGATGACTTCCTTCGCGTGTCAACTTCTCTAAAAAACGCATCCGGCAAACGAGCTGTAGGTACACTTTTGGGTAAAAACCACCCTGGTTACCAACTATTACGCAGTGGCCAGCCTTATTACGCACAAGTTGAACTGTTTGGAACCAGTTATCTAACCTATTACCAACCGATACTCGATTTCAATAAGAAAGTAACCGGTTTATCCTTTATTGGTTTACCTGTTGACACTGCGACACAAGAACTGTTTAGCACCCTAAGCGATATGGTTTGGGGTGATACAGGTTATACCATCATTGTAAGCGACAAAGATGCAGATCGCGGAAAGCATTTACTGCATCCAACCAGAGACAAAAACGACTCACCAATTCAAGATCTTGCCGACTACGATGGTAAATACGTTTATAAGTCCTTATTCGAGAACGAAAGTGGAATATTAAGATATAGACATGAATATCAGGGAACCATAGGTCAAAAATATATTGCGTTCGCTACCGTTCCAGGTTGGGAATGGAAAATTCTTGGTGGTACCTTCATCGATGAAGTCACCAAAGAGAGTAAGGATCTATTAAACATCATCGCAATTATTTCTTTAATCGTGGGTTTGCTCACTTTCTTAGTAATTACATTTATTATCAACCGAATAACCACTCCTTTAACTGCGCTATCCGGATATATGGACAGAGTGGGCAAAGGCGAAGTTAGCCTGGAAATTTCAAGAAACGATGAAAATACCCGAAATGAAATAGGTCGGTTGACGAACGGGCTCGATTCTATGGCGACTCAGCTTAACGGCTTAGTTACACAGATTCGTAAGACCAGTGATGATGTGTTTGATCAAGCAAACAGTGTCTCAAGGGATGCACATCAAAACTTAAGTCAATCAGAAGAGCAGCAAGCACGCGTAGAGCATGTTGTTACAGCAATAGAAGAGATGGCCACCTCCGCTCAGGATGTTGCCTCTCAGGTTGAAAATATTGCCGCGAATGTTCAAGAGGCAAACTCAAATAGCCAAGAAGGTCTTGATCGAGTTGAACAGGTAAGCATCGATATCGCCGAGCTTAACGATCTGCTTGACCAATCTGCTGACGCTATCGAAGAAGTCGCTAAAGAGAGTGATAGTATTCAACAAGTCACCAAAATGATCGACGAAATCGCAGAGCAAACAAACCTGCTTGCTTTAAACGCAGCAATTGAAGCTGCCCGTGCAGGAGAGCAAGGCCGGGGATTTGCCGTTGTAGCAGATGAAGTAAGGACGTTGGCCCACCGTACTCAAACCTCTGTTCAGGAGGTGGTTTCTATCATTAGTAACCTAAGAGAAGCAACGAGTGGTGCGGTGAGTCTGATGAAGACAAGCCAGGAAAACGCAAACGAGGTCCTTGAACAGGCTTCGCAAGCAGGTATGTCTCTGGAATCCATTGCTACTCAGATAGACTCAATATCCGATCAGGCAAGAACCATTGCGACAACTTCTGAACAACAAGCACAGGTATCACGTGAAGTTGCTGAAAGCGTGAGTGATATTAGTAAACTCAATTCAGAAACTAAAGAAGTGACCGCGCAAACAGCGAAAAGCGCGGATAGTTTGCAATCTCAGTCGACAGAACTTAAGCAACAAGTTGAGTTCTTTCACTAATTCATTGTGAACTAATCACTTAAAACCCTGTCAAAAAAAGCCAACGTGTTTCGTTGGCTTTTTTGTAAATTTACTTGTTCATGAAATAACGCATGTTATAAAGTAACAAAAGTTTTCTAGTGACCTTGAACTATATGGCTTAGCTGATAGGTTTGTTATAATCCACTAGATATTTTCAATATAAAAAAGCTACCGACTCTCAACCGAAGCACGGTAATGCTAGATTCGTTTTATAGTTTGGATACTTTTGTGTTTAAAAAGTCTTATTTTTATCTACTCCCTATTATCGGAGTAGTTGCTGCATTCAATACTTCTGCCTCATCTGTAGAGAGAAAAGAAGTTCCTTTAACTTTCCATGAGTTGCCTTCATATTTAGCTTCTGTTAACAGTGATTCCGAACTGTTATTCGACACTCCTCCTGAATACGCCTACGAGATTCAAAAAGGTGACAACCTGAGTTCACTTTTCAGTAAACTTGGCTTTCCCTATAGTGACCTTATGAAGGTTATGGATGTCGACCAAAACTATCTTATGCTCGATACCTTAAGACCAGGGAACAAACTTCTTTTCTGGCGAACCAAGGAAGGAAGCAACCTCGAAAAAATGGTGCTGGAGTTTAACGCGGCAGATAGAGTCTCTTATGATCGCTTAGATGATGGTGAATACGCCTATAAAGATATCTCCGTTCCTGGAGACTGGAAGTTGACCCCGTTTGTCGGTGAAGTTCATGGCAACTTTTCTGTTTCTGCGAATAAAGTGGGCCTTGGTAATTTTCAAATTGATCAAATCAACAACTTGTTAAAAAACAAACTTAACTTTTCTCGGGATCTAAGAGCAGGGGACAAGTTCGAGGTAATTCAGCGCGAGCAGTACGTTGATTCAGAGCCTACTGGTAAAATAGAGTTACAAGCGATCAGGATTCACAACCGTGGTCGCGTAGTTAATGCTTATCTTCATTCCGATGGTCAATTCTACGATAGCAATGGAGAAAGCTTACAACGCGCATTCCAGAGGTACCCTACAAACAAACGTTACCGCATCTCTTCAAGCTTTAACCCAAAAAGAAAGCACCCGGTAACAGGAAGAACATCTCCTCATAACGGAACAGATTTTGCCACCCCGACCTGCACACCAGTTTACTCAACCGGAGATGGAAGAGTCGAATTAACCAGAAATCATCCATATGCTGGTAAGTATGTTGTGATCAATCACGGTGGCACTTACAAAACCCGATATCTACACCTGAGCAGAATTTTAGTCAAAAAGGGCCAGAAAATTTCACGCGGACAAAAAATCGCTCTTTCCGGAAACACCGGACGTTCTACTGGCCCTCACCTTCATTACGAGTTTATAATCCGTGGCCGACCAGTTAATGCCATGACGGCCAAAATTCCAATGGCTAGCTCAGTGCCGAAGAAAGAATTGAGTCAGTTTAAAGCAAAAATTGCACAGTACGATGCGCTATTTGTCGACTCGTACAAAGATCAGTTGTTAGCAAAAGCTGGTGAATAGTCACCTTACATACCTAGGTTTGAACATGTTACAGAATGATTTTGAAGCTCTAGTAAAAGAGCTTTGTAAGAAAGAAAACTTACCCGAAGCACTTCAATTGCTTAAGGCCTGTGCTGATTCAGAAGTTTCTGAAGTCGCAGAGTCGCTTACTGGTCAGTTCGCTTTAGCCGAAGTTGAAGGCGAAAAGCGAATCTATCACGTGACTCTTCAGGAAAATGACTCCGGTGAAGAGGAGGAGTTTGTAGAACATATTATGAATGAAGGCGAAGATGTGATTTATTTCGTTGCCTGGTTCTTCTCGACGATGTTCGACATGAAGCAAAAAGATGTTTACCAGATAGCCGGAAAAACATTTAAACAGCGTAAAAAGAGTTAAGTAAAAAGGAAGCGTCAAGCTTCCTTTTTTATTAAAGAATTTAGATTATTAGCCGAAAACATACCTATAGGTCTATGCTAAATGAGTCTGATTTAATAAGAAAGGTTAGGGCAACCACATGAAAAAGCTTGTCATCATTATTGTTGTTCTACTTATTCTGGCTGGTGGAGGTGGTGGCGCTTATTACTACTTTTTCATGATGAATGAAGAAGAAGCCATGGTCGAGAGTACAGAAGAAGTTTCCCCTGAGCCTATGGCAGAGGAAACACCTGAACCTGTAACCCAAACCAGTATTGAACAAAACCGTGACTATTACGTCATTAGTGAGCGTCTGAACGTTCGCTCCTATCCTGACAAATCCTCATTAATCCGCTCAGTCTTGAGAAAAGGAGACAAGGTTCACTCACTAGAAGTAAAAGGCGAGTGGATCCGAATTTCAGACTTTATGGTTCACGACAGCGGTAATGATGTTGCCGACTGGATTAATCTAGAGTTTCTATCCGAAACGCCTCCGGTCATCACAGCGGCTGATAAACGCAAAACAATGGTAAAGCTGATAAAAAAATCAGATGACTTTGTCGTCCATGAAGACCAATTTGTCATTGCCACACAAAACCTGATCAATGATGGCCGATGTACTTTTGAAGATTTCGAAGTGCTTGGAGGTTGGTTAATTTCAGTTGCATACAAGCCTGACCCTGTCTATTTCGTTTACTGTGGTGGTATAGAGCGCCAGGACAAGGTTTATCTGAATGTGGAAACAGGTGAAATTTTTTACCCAAGATAAATACTTAAATAGAAAACGTTCCCATATCAATAATCATAATAAACTTTAAAAATAATAGTAGCCTTGCTCTTTTGTGAGGCTTATCACGTCGGAATTTCAAATTCCCTTACATATGCCTGAAACAGCTCTTTATTTCTCTTTTACGAACCGTCAGAATTGGGAATTCCCAAAAATAACAAGTTGATTCCCTAATATGGCTAGCTTACATGATGTCGCCCGTTTAGCCGGCGTTTCCAAATCTACGGTGTCCCGCGTAGTAAACGACGAATATGGTGTTAAAAATGCCACTAAAGAAAAAGTTCAAAAAGCGATAAAAGAGTGTGGGTATGTGGTTAATCAGGTCGCTAAAGATCTTAAATCGCAGAAGACCAACTTGATGGGAGTTATCGTTCCTACAATGTCCTCAAACGCTACATCTCTGGGTGTTGATGGTCTGACAAAAATATTTGAGGAAGCAGGTAAACATGTGCTTCTGGCGAACAGTCAACACCGATACGAGAAAGAACTTGAGTACATTCAGCTATTTAACCAAAAGCGTGTAGAAGGCATTATTCTGTACGCAACACATCT
This sequence comes from Vibrio iocasae, assembly GCF_042245395.1. Lineage (NCBI taxonomy): Bacteria > Pseudomonadati > Pseudomonadota > Gammaproteobacteria > Vibrionales > Vibrionaceae > Vibrio > Vibrio iocasae. The sequence continues at coordinate 994,894 of NZ_CP145310.1, forward strand.
GGATAAAGCATTAACGGATGCAATAGCAAAGTCCGCAGCTCCAGTAGTACTGGTCGGGCAGGATGGTTCGTTTTTTAACATCCCAAGCGTAGTCCATGATGACCAGCGGGTAGGCTTTGTCGCGGGTAGTAACCTCATCGAAAGCGGAGCGAGCAATATTGGATTCATTGGTGTATCCAGCAAAGATATCGCGGTCGATGCCATGCGATTTACAGGTCTGGAACAAGCTTTGTCTCATAGCGGTCTCAAAGCTCCTCTTTTTCACAGTAGGGGCGACTTCAGTATTGAATCCGGTTACGACCAAACTCAACGGCTGTTAACCGAATACCCTGAATTAGACGGGCTGTTCTGCGCTACGGATAAAATCGCTATTGGTGCAATTAAAGCAATACTTGAATCGGATAAATCAGTAGGCGAGGAGATAAAAGTCATTGGTGTTGGCAATGACGAACTTGGCCTAGTGGTTACACCGTCACTCACCACATTTTCCTATGCCTTTGAAACAGCAGGAGAAACAGCTGCAAATCTTATCCTGAGTATTGCGCAAAAGCAGAACCTGACATCCGAAAAAATTATATTAGGTTTTGAATCGATTACTCGGGAAACTTGTTGAACTCCCATAAGTGATAGTTTTAGCAAATAGGTAAACGCTCAATTAACGCTTGCGTTTACCTTAAATTTGCCATAAATTGCAAACGTTCCCAACTTTATCAGAGAATGATTATGGTGTTACATCAGTATGTTCAAAAATGTGGTGGTCTTAAGAATGTTAAGCGACTTTTAGCGACGAAAGACACACTTTATTTCGAAGTGTTTTCTTCAGATTTGGTTAGTCTGGATAAAGCCGACACTCCGTTTGATACCCACCTTAATCAAGCCATCTTCGCGAGAGAAACTGCTCATACAGATGAAATACTCGATGATGTTTGTGAGCAGATAGATAGGGTACAAAAGTCAAAGGTACTTAGTTACTCTAATCACGTCGAATGCGAGTTCAGACCAGGTTGGCATATATCACCTCCAGTTGGACTGTTAAACGACCCAAATGGTTTTATCTATCACAATGGTGAGTACCACCTGTTCTACCAATGGTATCCATACGGGTGTGAACACAAAGATAAGCACTGGGCGCATCTTACAAGTACCGACCTGATCAGTTGGGAAACCAAACCTCTCGCGCTGTCACCTTCTAACTGGTATGACAGTCATGGTGTGTTTTCTGGTCATGCGGTAAGTCTGAATAACACGCTATTCCTTTTTTATACCGGGAATGTACGGATAGGAGAGCAACGTGACCGTCTTACCACTCAGTGTCTGGCTACCAGTGTAGATGGCATCAACTTTGAGAAACATGGTCCCGTTGTCGGTTCGCTTCCTCCGGGAGTGACACCTCATTGCCGCGACCCTAAAGTATTCAAACATCATGACACGTGGGTCATGTTACTTGGTGTACAGACAGAGGATCTCAAAGGGCGAATTGCCATCTATAAATCTGCAGACCTTTATAACTGGAAATTCTTTAAGCTCGTTGGTGACGAATATGGCGACTTTGGCTATATGTGGGAATGCCCGGACTTCTTCCAGATCGAAGAGCAGAGCTTTACTGTTATTGGCCCTCAGGGCATCGATGCCTTGGGTGAACATCATACGATTCCACACCACAACGGCATCTCTAAAGTTGATATTCGAGATGATGCCACGATCGTGTTTGGAGAGTTCCAACACCTCGATTACGGATTTGATTTTTATGCTCCACAAACCACGCTCTCACCCGATGGTCGAAGGTTAATGATTGGGTGGATGGGACTACCTGACGAAGTGAATCACCCAAGTTCTGACAATGGCTGGGTTCACCAACTGACTTGTATCCGCGAACTATCTAATAAAGATGGACATCTGCTGCAACAACCTGCCAAAGAGTATTTTGACCAGGCGGGGCCTGTGAAAAATATCATTCTGGAAAACTCTGAGTTTGATCCTGGCAATAACCAGTACATCCTCAACACTATATTGTCCTTGGGTGATGAGTTGCAGCTGTTTAAAGGTAGTCGACATCAACTGAAAATCACACTGGATAGTGCATCTAACACGTTAACCTTGGATCGTAGCGATTCTTTGATTAGAGAAGGGGACACTATCAGAACAGTGAAACTAACAGGTAGTAAAGTACAGCTCCAAATACTAGCGGATACATCATCGGTAGAAGTATTTATAAACAATGGAGAAAGTGTACTTAGTGGAAGAGTTTTCGTTGATCACGATGCCCATAAAATTGCTCTTCACGGTAAAGCCCAAATGGAGTTTCGAGCACTAAACTTGATCTAGGCTAAGTTAGGGTGTGTATATACCTCTAACTAGTTAATTAATCGTTTTTGCAAATGTAGTATCCTTTGGAAATAACTTAATAATCAGTCTGGCCCAAAAGATGAGAAAAATTAAAACCGTTCTGGAAGGCGAGCTAGAAACCGAATTTAGAACGGTTACGGCTATGATGGAGATTTACTGTAAAAAACACCATCAAAGTAACAAACTGTGTAATGAGTGTCAGGAACTTCTAACTTATGCCGAAACTAAGTTGGATAGGTGTCCTTATGGTGAAGATAAACCTACCTGCAACAAATGCCCGATCCATTGTTATAAGCCAGAGCCGAAAGCGCAGATGAAAGAGGTGATGATTTATTCGGGGCCAAGAATGCTGTTTTCTCATCCGATTCTTGCTATCAGGCATCTTCGACATGAAAAAAGGCCCGTTCCAGAGCAGCCACCAGTTAACATGTCTAATCGCTATATAAGATTAAACAGAAACAAAATAAGCTAGGACATGAGTTCCTAGCTTATTTCTTTATGTATGCGCTAACGTTAAGTTGTTCACCCATTTCAGTTTTAAGTAACGGCTGAAGCAAAGCGCAAACTTTACAATCTCTTCGGCGATCATTAACAGGTAGACAATGGTAAAGCTCCAGTCTGCAATAAATGCGGCAAAAAAGGTCAGTGGAATACCTACCATCCACATCGCGATGAAGTCCATACGCAGACAAAACGCAGTTTCACCTCCTGCTCGCAAAATGCCATTGATGATAATGAGGTTTAGCATTCTCAACCATATCCCGGCACACAAAATTGATATAGCAGGTAGCGCTAATGGATAGAACTCCTGATTTGAAAGGTTCAGCCACTCAAGCAATAACTCTCTTTGCAACAGCAACAATGCTCCCAGAACAATTCCAACACCAAAAACCAAACGGATAAACACTTTGGACATGCTGATTGCTTGTTCAAATCTTTCCTGTCCAAGGTTTTGGCCAGTAATCACAGAACACGCAACAGACACACCAAAAAAGACCGAGTAACAAAGCCCCTCAAACGGACCTAGCATGCTAAACACTGCTAGCTCTGTTGTACCCATGTGACCAAAAATCATTTGATAAGTGAGTGTTCCCAATGCCCAGAGCAAAGAGTTACATGCATTAGGGATCGCCAGTTTTTTAAATGATATAACCAAACGTTCTTTGTTGCTGATTACTTTTGCTTTTACCAACCAATGTTTCTTTATTCTTAAACACAGAATCATCAGTACTATTTGAATAAATCGAGCTATAGTGGTTGCTAATGCAGCGCCTGCCACGCCCATAGGCTCGACTCCAAACCCACCTTTGATTAACCAGAAATTGAGTCCAATGTTTAGTGCGATGGTAACAGCGCCAAGGTAAAGCGGCGTCATTGCATCGTTACTAGAGCGCATACTTGATTCGAGCACGATAATGATATGAGTCATTATCAGCACAGGAAAGCTATACCACAGATACTGAGAGCCGAACTGAATTACGGCCTGATCACTGGTTTGCAACTGCATAATCCATGGCGAGAGAAACGTAATCAGCACCGTCACAGGAATCATGATCTTAATGCCCAGCATCACCGCTTGAGCAGTCACTGTCTTAGCTGAAGCAGCGTCGCTAATCCCCCAGTATTGAGCAACCAATATACCGTTAGCAGTACCAAGGCCTGCCATTATCATGATTGCCACAAAATGCCATTTTGATGCAATTCCCACAGCGGCGGTTGCTTCCATACCAAAATTACTCACCATGAGAACGTCGGCAAGTGATAAAATGGCAACAAGGGCACTCTGTATCGCTACGGGTAAAGCAAGCTTAGCCACCCTCGAAATGATGCGGGGTGGAGTAGTTTTAAGTTGAGATTGAAAAGTCATAACTGCTCCTGTAATTTGGTGAGTAATATATTCCTGAGCGTAGGTTTGTGACATGTTCAAAAATAGCAAAAACCTGTTCGAATCCGTCATTAGTGATTTTAAACCTCCTGAGGTATGGCGCGACCACACTTATCTCGCTCCTGCTTGCAAAGAACGTTTTTTAACCTTATCTGAGATACCGGAACTAGAATCAGAAGGTTTTTTCATGGCTGGTTTGTCAGAGTTAAAAGATGGTTATGAAGTAGAAAGAGTAGGAGCAAACGTACACACGTTGATTTTTACTTTAGACGGGGAGGGGCAGTTGACGACTTCAAACACCTGCATACCATTAAAACCAAATACTTTGGCCATCCTGCCAGCATGTATTCCCTTTAGATTTGAACTCCCAAAAGAGCAAACCAAATGGAAAATGGTGTGGATTCTGCTCCCTGACACCAGTAAATGGAACTCAATGCCGAAGTTTGGACAAAGTGTTATTCCGTTTCAAGAGTGCGAACAGGTCTGGTCGTTACTTGTATTGCTGCACAGTGAAATCGGTTCAAGAAACAGTTATCGTAAGCTGCTCGTCAGTGAATTATCGCGACTATTGACAGGTGTAGAAGCAAAACCGATGACATCAGTAATGAGAGTACAGGCACTTTTCAATGAAGTTGAGTCACAGCTTCAGATGCCTTGGACAATAAAAGAGATGGCTGCCAGGTGCTACATAAGTGAAGAACAATTTAACCGGGTAACAAAATCTTTGTTTGATTGCTCACCGAGACGTAAACTCATCTCTTTAAGAATGGATAAAGCTGTCGACTTACTGCATCATCAGGACTGGACGGTAGGTATGATCGCTCAACGTCTGGGTTATAATGACCCTTACAATTTTACTCACCGATTTAAAGCTCATTTTGGATGCTCTCCACGAGAATATCGTAAACAACATATCAATGGTTCTCAGAAATAATTATGGCAAACGTAGCTATTTTCGTAGATGTTCAAAACGTCTACTACACAACAAGAGATGGATTTAACCGACGTTTTGACTACAACTCGTTTTGGCGGAAGATTTCATCTGCAAACAATATTGTTTCAGCGAGGGCATACGCTATCGCTAGCAACAACGAAAAACAGAGGCAGTTTCATCATATTCTTAGAGGAATTGGTTTTGACGTTAAGTTAAAACCCTTTATTCAGCGACTTGACGGCAGTGCAAAAGGGGATTGGGACGTTGGCATCACTTTGGATGTTATCGAATCAGCCAGTCTAAAAGAAATAGACGAGATCATTCTGCTATCGGGGGACGGTGATTTTGATATGCTTGCGGAAAGGGTTATCAATAAATACGGGAAGTTGTTCTCCGTCTATAGTGTTGAGTCTTTAACCGCACAGTCATTAATTAATCAGGCAAGCTACTACTATGCAGTTGAAGACGATCTTCTGCTTTAGCTAAAAAACGTTATGTTTGCCACTCAAGAATTGCGTATAGCTGCAAATATTTTCTTACCAATTGTTGATCGGTTGAGCGCACTAACGGATGCCCGAACCTCAGGTAACAAGGGCTAATCTGAAATCGACGGTCTAACTCATGAATCAAACGGGATTCGCTTTGATAAAGCGTGATCCCTTGTTCACTAAACTCATTGATATCATCAGGCAAATCTCCCATCCACCAGGACAGCAGCTCACGGCTTTGTTTGCTTCGGGAAATCCAGTGATCACTTAATAACACCAACATGTCATTCGGTTGAATTGCGAAACCATACTCAGCCTGCCATTCGCTGATATCCGCCAATAACTTTTCCCTGCAACTGGTACTTGCGCTCGCCATATGATGCGTAAGCACCCAAACCGTTCCGAGTTCTGATGCTATTTGATAATGGTGTGGATGATCGGTCGCTTTGACTGTTTCCATCGCTTCAAACTGGTTTGAATGGCCGAAATCGTCAAGAGTCGTACTTAGTCGACGGGCAAAAGCTCTACCCAGATGGTGCTCGCTCATGCCTCTGTTGTGCACCGTTGGATAGTGATTCTCGCAAAGTTTAAGGCAATCTTTTTGAAAATTCTGAATGCTTTTAATGACCAGATCCCTTAACAAGGCTCTTCTCCCAGAATGTACGTTGGATTATATTTTTGCCTACAATACAATGTTTTGTATTTAGTTGTGAAGTATTATCAAATAAACCATTGGATTCTATGACCCAGGAATGAAAATGAGCGACATTAAGTTAGACAGTAAACAAAAAGAAGCGATGATTTCACTACTTCAAGAGTATTTCGAACAAGAACTTGGTACCGATTTAGGACAGTTTGATGCAGATTTTCTTATTGATTTCATCAGTGACAAAATGGGTAGCATTTATTACAACCAGGGCGTCAAGGACGCACAATTGGTTATAGAAAGAAAGGTTATGGATATTTCGGATGAACTGTACGAGATAGAAAAAGAGACGCAGTTATAGAAAAGTACCCGACAGCTCGGGTACTTTTCGCTAGCTATTTCTTTAGCTTTTATATCCGATTAAGCCGTTTCAAGTGCCTCTGATTCTTCGATAAGGTTGAGCTTATCACCATAGATAGGTCTCAGTGCTACAGCAACCTCGCTTCGGGAGATAACTCCAATCAGTTGGCCATTGTCTAACACTGGTAAGGTATGAGGTTTGGTAATCTTCATGCTCTTTGCGCGCTCTTCCAATGAAAGAGAGTTCAGTCGAATAGCAATACCAGTATCAGAGACTGGGTAAAGCTGATCTTTGTCTATACAAAAGAACTCAGCTACATCCAATAAGGTGTCATTAGCGTTAACAGCCAAGACATCACGTGTCATAAGGTCAACCACTTTCTGACCTTTTTCAGGAATGTAGTCCTGGCACCATAACTCGACCATCACATCATGAAGGGATAGAAAACCAACAAGCTTGCCATTTACATCGGTGACAGGAGCGCCCTGAAACTGGCTTTTTAGTAGCGTGTCTAGCGCAATTTCTATTGGCATGTCAGCAACTAAGACTGGTGCATTAGGGTTAATAATATCTCTTACTAGAATGTTACTGTTCATAGCTATATCCTTGACGTTGTTAGTTTTAATAGTGTTAGTTACCGGGTAACTCTCGGCAGTTTTAAGTTCTGGCCTGCGAAAAACTGCCCAGTTGAACAACCCAACCAGTACCGAACCACCCAGAATGTTGCCGAGCGTTACAGGAATCAGATTCGCAGTAATAAAGTGTGAAAGGGTAAGGTCTGCGTATTGAGATGAATCAACACCCAGCTGCAGCCAGTAGGATTCCGGAGCCATTGCTTTGATCGTGACCCCTAGAGGAACCATAAACATGTTAGCCACGCAGTGTTCAAATCCGCTGCTCACAAACATGGCAACCGGAAGCATCACCATGAACGCTTTTGCCAGCGCATTTTGCGTGCTGAATGTCAGCCAAATCGCGAGGCATACAAGTAGATTACACAACACACCTAAAGAAAATGCTTCGAGTGCTGTGTGATGTAACTTGTGCTGTGCAATATTGAGTGCATTTAGCCCCCACATGCCATTATTCATCTGATACAGCCCAGCAGCAGTAACGAGAACTAAAAGCAGAGTGGCTCCTATAAAGTTACCTACGTAGACCTTTCCCCAGATAAAGACCATTCGGTTAAAACTTATTTGCTTGTTTGCCCACGCAATACTCGAAAGCACTGAGCTTGTGAAAAGCTCACCTCCACAAATAACGATGAGTATTAAGCCCATACTGAATGCTAAGCCACCCAAAAAGCGGCTAATTCCCCATCCTGCGTCTGGATTTCCGGTGGTAACCGTGATGTAAAACAAAAACGCGAGTCCTATAAACGCACCAGCCATAATGGCTAAGCTGATGGTCATACTTGTCGTTTTACTTGTTTTCCCTAACGCAAATTTCTCGGCTTCAGACATCATCTCCTTTGGTGAAAAGAATGGTCTTAAGTCCACCGCGTTTGTCGTCGACATGGCTACATATTCCTCCTGTTTAATTTGCATGGAGCAAAACTCCCTAAATCTTTGGCCCTTTTTCTTCGAGTCCTAAACACAATACGATGGAAAATCCGAACAGGTAAAATTGATATTAATTAGGATTGCTATCAAAAAAATTGATAAAGAATTCTGTGCTGTTAAAATGAACCAATAAGCATATAAATAACGATAAATCAGAGGCATAGAGATGCGTTACTCATTAAAACAGTTGGCTGTTTTTGACGCTGTTGCCGATACAGGTAGCGTTAGTCAGGCAGCAGATAATTTGGCTTTAACCCAGTCGGCAACAAGCATGTCGCTCTCCCAACTGGAAAAGGTTTTGGGGCGCCCTTTGTTCGAAAGACAGGGTAAAAGGATGGCGCTTACTCATTGGGGAATGTGGTTGCGTCCAAAAGCAAAACGTTTATTGCAAGACGCACAACAGATACAAACCGGGTTTTACGACCAACACTTGGTGAGCGGTGAGATTCGAATTGGTGCTAGTCAGACACCTGCAGAGCATCTGGTTCCAGAGCTTATCAGTATTATTGATACGGACTTCCCGGAAATCCGTATGAACCTCAATGTTAAGAGTACTCGCGGTGTCATCAACGGTGTCCTGAATTACCGCTATGACCTCGGTATTATTGAAGGTCGCTGCGATGATAGCCGTATTCATCAAGAAGTCTGGTGCCGTGATCACCTCATTGTTGTTGCCTCCGCTCATCATCCTTTTGCAAACCGAGAACGTGTCAGTCTTGCACAGTTGGAACAGGCGAAATGGGTGCTAAGGGAAATTGGTTCAGGTACCAGAAAAATTTTTGATAGCTCTATTCATAAATTAATCGCAGATTTGGACGTCTGGAGAGAATACGAACACGTACCGGTTCTTAGAGCTATGGTCGAAAATGGGCCGTATTTGTCCTGCCTTCCTTATCTCGATGTCGAAAACCACATAAAAAGCGGACAATTAGTGGCATTAAACGTCCCAGAACTGGATATGGAAAGAACCCTTTCTTTTATATGGCGCGCAGATATGTCTGAAAGTCCATTAGCCGACTGCATCATTCGGGAAGGGTTGAGGATGGCTCAGGGAAAACCCAGTGTTTTATAATTGATAGCACTCTTAAGTATTATTGATATTTTATCGGATTCTGTTGATTAATCGATTGCATCACAAATTACATGTAACACATTATTCCATACATGCTTTTATGTGACAGTCATCACTTATGGTATCTCTATTTCGCATTAGTATCGCTTTTTGAATCTGCAAATCTGAGGTTTCGGAGCGATCATGAGTGCACTGCTAGCAATATCAATAACAACTGGGATCCTGTCGGGTGTATGGGGATGGGTGTCTATCTCTATGGGTCTAATTACCTGGGCTGGCTTTTTGGGCTGCACTAGTTATTTTGCCTCCCCTACAGAAGGTCTGAAAGGACTTGGGTTTAGTCTTGCAGCAAATGTTTCCGGAGTGTTCTGGGCTATGGTTATGATTAAAGGTGGCAGCATTTTCCCACTAGAAATCATGGGTTTTGTCGTTACTGCACTCGTCTCTTTCATGATGTGTATTCAAGCTAAGAACACCGTTCTTGCCTATATTCCTGGCACATTCATCGGTTGTTGTGCGACTTTTGCGGCTAATGGTGACTGGGCGCTTGTTATTCCTTCGTTGGTGGTTGGTGGTATTTTCGGTTACCTGATGAAGTTCACCGGACTTGCACTAAAATCCTATATTGAAAACCGATCTGCTAATCGCAAAAACTCAGTACTACAAAGTAACTGATAGCTATCTTCAATAATCTAGTTACCTTAAATAAATATTGAACAAAAAGCGGGAACACATATATTTATGTGTTCCCGTTTGCCATTGTTATCACTCGTTTTAATGTTGTGCGAATCAACTTAGGCACGCAGTCCGGCCCGTACTCATCACAGTAGGAAACAATAGCCAACGCCAAATCAGGTTTCGCATACTTCTTCAACGCTCTGGTGATGACTTTCTTAGGCGGAATAGGGTGATCGTGAGGTATCTTAATCAGATCCTTAAAGAAGTATTCAAATCCGTTAATATATAGATAGTGTTCTATGTCTTTCTCTGGCAGTTCAGTCAATCGGTGTTGACGTAAGTCATTCCCTAATAAGTTAGTTACAGCTGTCGCGTATTTCTTACCTGCAGCATCACCATCGGTCACCACATGCCAATCAATCTCGAATGCCTTCGCTACTTTTAACAACGACTTTAATCCAGACTGAGCAAACTCAATAATATGAACGCCTTCTGCAGTTAAGTTATAGCCATAGAGTTTCGCTAACTCATTAAATAACCAAACTTCGGTTTCACCCTCAACCAGAAGCCAACAACGTGCGTAAAGAGCGCTCGAACGGTGAAAACGGATATGGAAACCCACACGTCTAAGTTCATCTCTGCTGAGTGCTTTATTTTGTAGTTGTTTCGCCTCTGTCCTGTCTGACTTTCTCACCAGTCTCCTTATCGAACTCAGAGGCACTGCACCCAGTAAATCGGCACTGTTCGTCGTCAGAATCTTCTGCATTGGGATCAGGTTGACCAGGTTCCATGCCCGCAAAAGGTGAGTAGGGTGCAAACGTCCTTCTGGATCTTCGATAATAAATATTGGTCGAGCACACTTACGTAAGTTATTCGGTCCTTTTGCCTGAAGGTAATTGTTAAGAAGGATCAATATCAGCAGTCTGGTCTGATTACTTTTGGTCTCTTCAATGGCTTGTAATAGGTTTTTAGAAGCAGCTCTTGAAGTGAACGAGAGGCTATCACGCGGTTTGTTAGGGTTAGATTTACGCCTCTGTTTGAACGAAAAATAGTGCTCAACTAAGTCGTGCATTGAGTTAAGGCTACTTTTAATCTCGCGTTTACTGACATGACCCGGCATATCCAGAAGCCTTCGGCACGTATTTTGAATTCTTCGCTCAACTCTGGAGTTCTCAACTTCAGTCTCTTTCCCATTGTTGGCTTCTCTCATTCTGCGAGAATCCCGAAGACGAATCACCGGATGAAGCGACATAAGTTCATAGGCTAACTTCTCCGGATGATGAAGGGACTTCACCGTACCGTCGTGGTTAAGAAAAGAGAACTTCTGGCTTATTTTATACAAGTCTCTATCTGAACTTACCCGATAAACAATTCTCTTGCTGCCTTGCTCGTCTTCAGTCCATACAGGGGCAATCTTTCGGTACCTTCCTGAACGCTCTTCACCATCAAAACTGGGTACAAAGGTCAGTATTATCTGTATGTGTTGGGTTTGTGGGTGTGCAATGGCGTAATCAACGTGGAAATCCTGCATTTCAAATTGATATGGGATACCATCTGCAGGCAAAGCAATAGAAAGCGCATCAAGTAATGACGATTTACCCCAGGTGTTTTCACCGATTAGCGTTGTTAGCTCATCGCAAGTTAGTGATAAACGTCTGATGCCCCGAAAGCCAGATATATCAATACGACTTAACTGCATAAATTCGCTCCTTACTTAAAGTAATGATAATTCATAAAATGTAAGTTCGCCTGATTATCTTCATACTTTGGTATTGATTTAAAAAGAAAAACTCATTCAAAACTCTATGGCTCATAATTGATATAAAAGTTTTCATGACATTGTCATAATGTTTGGCTTACTATTGCGGCGAATAGAAGAGATTTAATAGATATGAATAAAAACAATAAGCCCGTAAAACTAACCGTGGCTCATATTAACGACACCCACTCATACTTCGAACCGCAGTCACTTCAGTTAACACTCGATATCGAAGGAGAAAAAGTCACACCGTTTGTCAGTAACGGTGGATTCGCACGCATTGCAGCGCGAGCAAAACAACTAAAGCAACGTGCGATTGAAAATGGCAGTGAGTTTTTGTTTTTCCATGCAGGGGACTGTTTTCAGGGAACGCTTTACTTTTCATTATTTAAAGGTCAGGCCAACGCAGACATGCTCAATGCACTTGAGCTAGATGCGATGACTCTGGGCAATCACGAACTGGACATGGGCAATGATCCTGTCGCAGAGTTTTTAGGCCGTATTAACTTCCCGCTAATGTCAGGCAACTGGGACGTGTCCAATGAGAGCCCCCACAAAAAGCTCACATTAAAAGAGAGCAAAAAACTGATCTCTTACAACACAAAAACTAAAGCAGCAAACTGGATTACCAAGGAAGCACAGGGAGAAACCGTCGCAATATTTGGTCTTTCTATCGACAAGATGGAAGACATTGCAAACGTAGACCCAGATACGCCATTTATGAATACGTTCGAAACCGCAAGATCTACGGTTCAGGAAATACAAAAACAAGGCATTAACAAGATAATTCTGGTAAGCCACCTGGGATACGATGTGGATAAAGAGCTCGCTTCTGATGTTGATGGTATTAGCCTTATCATTGGTGGTCATACTCATACGCTACAGGGCGACTTTAGTGACTTAGGTTTAAATAAAGAAGACGATTACGGGAGCCAGGTGAACCAAACTTATATCGTGCAGTCTGGTTTCCATTCACAAAGCATAGGGCATTGCGATATCGAGTTTTCTGCCGATGGTAAGGTTATACATTTCTCAGGAAGAAATGAGCTTCTTATTGGTCGTAGGTTGTGCATTGACGCGACATTGCAACAAACCCATGACGATGACGTCCACAACAAAGCCGCTCAATATCTCAGACAGCACAACAATATCGTTGTTTGTAAGCGTGACCCGTTATTACATACGTTGCTAGAAGACAAATACATCCCGAAGGTAAGAAAGCTTCAGCAGGAAATTATTGGAACGGTTCCACGCGATCTTCGTCATATTCGCTTGCCAGACTCAATAGGTGGTAGTGAAGTTGCTCCTTTAGTTGCAGAGTCGTTTTATCACATGATGCATTCCAAAGGTTATTCTCCTGAGTTTGCGATTCACAATGCTGGAGGTGTTCGAACCAACCTAAGAGCAGGTCCAGTCACTGTGGCTGATATTGCCGGAAAATTGTTACCGTTTGCCGTACCTATTGGGGTCTACTACTTAAAAGGGAAAGATATTGCCCTTATTTTAGAAGGGGCAATTAACAATGCGCTCAACAATGGAATGATAGGCACAGGGTCAGGAAGTTACCCTTATACCTATAATCTGGACTTTCATTACAACAAGCAGAAGCCTGAGGGTGAAAGAATCGAAAACCTGAGAATTTATCAACAGGATAAGGGTTGGCAGAATGTCGTACCTGAAAGGCAGTACATGGGTACATCCTCTGCATACACGATGAAAGGTAAGGAAGGGTATGATGCGATAACAAGAGTCGCAGGAGAGGGCACTGTCACGCACTATTCAATGGCAGATTGTTTTATACAGTTTGTTAAAAACTTCCCATCCCGCTTAAGTGCTATTGAAAACACCATAGAACAAATTGGTTAATTAACGTACATGGCACACCCATTGCTAGAAAATCTTCGAAAGCTCGCATTTATGCGACCTGTACCTGGAGAAAACCTAGACATGGGAGACAACCAGATGTGGATTAAAGATTGGTTAGATACAGCTGTCGTCGTTGTTTGGATAGCAGCTTGGTCAGCATTGGTCTATTTTGTTCCTTTAGCTGGCATTTAATCGTGATAAGACCAGAAAATACGTAACGCCAGTCACCGATTTTGACTGGCGTTTTAGTATCTGAACCAAAATGTGATTTGGATAAAAATAATTGACCCAAATATAACTTCGAAAATTTCTTAAAATCTATCAAGCCAACCTATACTAACTTCATGGATTTTTCTTAAATCCCGATAAAACCCACTTTATTCACTATTTATACAATACAAGTCAATATTTATTCATCAAATAAATAAGCGACACTGATTATTGCATTCACATTGTATATCCATTAGTTTTTCTTATCCGAACTTCTAATATTTGTCATTTTTTCACCAATGAGAATTTGGATAAAATAAATCCCATAAAGTCAGTAATCAAATTTAGTAGAGAGGTACTTATGGCTCAGGTAATGCATGCAAACGTTGTAACAGCTCCAGCCTCTATGGATAAGAAAACCTACGCGGTAAACATCAAAGGATTGATTGCTCACATACTTGATATTTTGTTTGTTTCTGGTGAACCAGAAAAAGCATATTACTCAAGTGAACTATCTTCACACATGCAGAAAGATATTGGCATGACACGTTGATAGAAAAACAGTTTGAATAGAACCCCGGTTGAGGAATTAGCCGGGGTTTTTCTTTTTCTAGTTTTCTATTATCCTCTATCTCGTAACCCGCCCCACCTCAATACAGTTAATCACTCATGACACAACAGTTTATCCTCATACGAGGTCTTCCTGGCTCTGGTAAGACAACACTTGCGAAAAAAATGAAAACTCAACTAGGAGCCAAGCACTACGAAGCAGATATGTATTTCGAAGACAGACATGGAAACTACGTCTATGACGCTTCAAAAATTGTAAGTGCGCATCGCTGGTGTCAGGAACAAACGAAACAAGCCCTAAAAGAAGGGCACAACGTGATAGTGTCAAACACGTTTGTTCAACAATGGGAAATGAAAGTGTACGAGGATATGGCTTCTGAAGAGGGGATAGAGCTATCTGTCTTTATCTGTAATGGCGAATACCAAAACATCCATAACGTACCAGAAGAAGTGATTGATAGAATGAGGCAGAATTGGGAAGAATAAGAGAAAGGCGCCTTGTCAGCGCCTTAGGAAGATACTTTGTGATAAAGCAGTTCGAATTACTTCTTACGACAAAACTCACAACGCAGCCACATAGACTGGCCGTCAACTTTACCTGAGAACAAATCAAAGTCGTCCTTAGCCAGACCGATATTACGTACCATAGTGCCCTGTTTTACCACCATGCTTGAGCCCTTAACAGGAAGGTCTTTGATGATAGTCACGTTGTCACCGGCTTTAAGCTCTGCACCATGACAATCAACATGTTTGTTGTTGCCTTCGTCCATACCGATCTCAGCCCATTTAGCAATGTCTTCTTCCATGTACATCATGTCCAGCAGATCGTTCGCCCAGCTTTCTTTTTCAGAAAGGCGCTTTAGCTGTCTCCATGCCATAACCTGAACAGGTGGAACCTGACTCCACATACTGTCATTCAAACAACGCCAGTGGTTTGCATCCATCGTGTCCGGGTTTTCAACCTGATCTTTACAGGTATCACAAATCATTACAGCGTGATCCACTGTAACTTGAGTATGTGGAGATACGATAAATGGGGATAGCGCTGAGTCTGAACCACAAAGCTCACACTTCGAGCCACAGCGTTCTAGCATAGTTGCTTCAGTTGACATTGTTCTTACCTTAATAGGATTAATTTTCGCTGTATTATCCACTTTATGAACCAGAATAAAAGCGTTTCATGTCAGCACACTATCAATTATTCGGTAGACCTATAGCTTACACTCGGGCATGCCTGCAGAAGAGTTTGGTAACTGTCCAATCTTGTTCCTTAGATCGGTAATTCTGGTACTGTGAGACGGGTGCGTTGAAAGTAGCTCAGGAGGCTGGCTTCCACCTGAGGCTTTCGCCATGTTCATCCAAAGAGAGACGCTTGCATTTGGGTTGAACCCGGCTTTGGCCATGAGTTCCAGACCAACAATATCGGCTTCAGACTCCTGTGTGCGTCCATAAGGCAACAGGACACCATATTGAACACCTAAACCTAATGCCGCCATCGTCATATCACGATGTTCATTACTTTCCATTGCAATATTGGTAATTTGAAGTCCGGCATTTGCCAACTGTGCCTGAGATATCCTCTCGTTACTATGATTAGCCAGTACGTGCGCAATCTCATGGCCAATAACTGTTGCTAACTGATCCTGATTAACGGCCACATTTAGTAAACCAGTGTAAACACCAATTTTCCCACCAGGTAACGCAAAGGCATTAACCTGTTCACTGTCAAACACAACAACCTCCCACTCATCGAAACCGGGCTGCTTAGGAACATAAGGTAAAATTGCATCCGTGACACACTGCACATAGGCTATCTTGTTCTTGTCTGTACTGATTTTTTGTTCTTTTTTCATCTGTTCAAAAGACTGATTTCCAAGACCAACCATTTCTTGATCAGAAAACATGATCAGTTGCTTTCGTCCGGTTGGAGACGAGCTGCAAGCCGCTATGGCAGCAACCGACAATGTTAGAAGGGCAGTTTTCCAACGCATCAAAATAAGATTCCTTAATTTCTATGGGTTTAGGATTATTAGTCACTTAAGTATAATAGTACCACTTACAAAAAAGGACGCATTATGACGATTTGGAAAAAAGAGATAGATCTGAGCAAACTTAACGCCACATCAAAAAATACACTCATTGAACATCTGCAAATCGAGTATACCGAGATAACAGAAAACTCCATTTCAGCCACCATGCCAGTATGCAGCTTCACACATCAACCTTTAGGTATGCTTCATGGAGGAGCGTCAGTTGTATTAGCAGAAACTCTTGGCTCACTAGCCGCTAACTTTTGCGTAGACGAAAACCACTACTGCGTAGGACTCGACATCAATGCAAATCATATTCGCGCCATGCGTAGTGGCTATGTTGTCGGTACAGCAAATCCGATCCATCTTGGAGCTACAACACAGGTCTGGCAAATTGACATTACTGACGAGCGAAAAAGGCTAGTGTGCTCAAGCCGATTGACCATTGCTGTACAAAAGAAGAAGAAATAACAGAATGATCATTGAGTTTAAAAGCGGAAAAATCATTGCTAACCAGTTCGAACTTGTCATACGAATTGCCGGAGAACAGATGATTACAATGCAAGCACAAGTAGACGCAGTCGAATTGATCTCGGGAGCCAATGTTGTGATGGTAAATGGCTCAGAGTGCAAATGGTCTATCAAGCTCGATAACGAAGAGCAGTTGCATCAGTTATCTCATGAAATTGGTATAGATATCCGATAATTATTACTTCCACCCCAGAACCCTATGCTAAAATAGGAAATTCCTATCAATTATTGCGCAGAGAAATTTCCTCTTTATGAGCAGTCCAAGACTCAGAGTTCAGTTTGAAAAACTTTTCGAGCATTTCGATGGTAAAGACAGCGACATACAATTAGAAGAAGTCACAGAGATTCTGTTCTGTACACGTCGAAATGCCAGGATTGTGCTGAACAAGCTCGAAGAGGAAGGGTGGATAGAATGGCACCCTGCCGCAGGTCGCGGCAACTTATCTCAGTTAGTTTTTAAAAGAAACCGACAGGATGTCAGCGAAAACCTTGCAAGACGATACCTTGAAGAAGGAAAGATAGGTCAGGCGCTGAATGTTTTAGACAGGGACACAGGTAAACTTTCAAAAGTGATTGAAGGTTACCTGGGTGTTCAACATGTAGAAGGTGCGCAGGTTATACGCCTTCCATACTACAGACCCCTGTCAATGCTCAATCCAACCAAACAGCACAGGCGCTCAGAGCAACATATCATTCACCAGGTATTTAGCGGGCTAACAAGACTCGATGAAAATGAACAAATTCAGCCTGATCTTGCTCATACATGGGAAGCAATATCCGACATTCATTGGCGATTTTATCTCCGGAAAGGGGTTCGGTTTCATAATGGCAATAGCCTGCAAACCGCCCATGTCGTTGACAGTATAAATCGCATTAAGACCAACACGCTCTTTTCTCATATAGAGAGTGTTTCTAGTCCAGCGCCATTAATTATCGATATTCACCTAAACAGCTCCGATTGGCATTTCCCACTGCTGCTGTGCGAAGCGTCTGCGAAAATCATGCCTCCAGAAGAGTGGCAAACCGAAGAGTTTGATCTGCAGCCTATTGGAACTGGTCCATATCGAGTTGAAGTAAACAATGACAAAAAACTCGTTTTAGAAGTGTTCGACGGTTACTTTGGTTACCGACCACTCGTTGATAAGGTTGAAGTGTGGGTTATCAATGATGCCTATTCGGCTATGGTCTTTCCGAGTCTTTCCAACCCTATACCTCCTCATAACAGTTCAGCGGATGATGTCGAACTCGATCCTGGTTGCACATATTTGTTACTTAATAGAAAAAGAGGATTACTGAAAGATGACAACTGGGCACGTTATCTCGTCTCCAAACTAAACTCGTTTAGTCTGTTTAAGACCTTACCTGAGCAAACCATCATAGATATGGGTTTATTGCCTGCTACAGGACTGAAGCCTGGTTGGCAACACATGTTACGCAATAATACCACTGCGGTAGAAAAGCCAGGAACCAGCAAGTTCACGCTCGCGTATCACGCTATGCATCCCGTTTTCCCAGCAATGGTTAAATCGATATCAAAATTACTAGAACAAGACGGACATCAGGTCGACCTGGTTAAATACGATTACAAACTCGATGTTCCTGACAACGTAGATATCTGGTTTAAGCCCATGGGAATAGGAACGAATCGAGACGATGCGCTGGCAGCGTGGCTTTTAGATTACAGTGACATCAATAAGATGAGTCAGCCTGATACTTTTACGCAATGGCATAAGCTAATTGAAGATTGGAGAAGTAAAAAAGACGAACCTTTCCCTTCTAAACAACTTGGTTTGTCACTCTCAGAACATTATCAAATAATTCCGATGTTTCATTGCTGGCTAGGTGTTAGTAAAGACCATTGTGGTACGTTGCAAAATGCAAGATGTAATGCTCTTGGTTGGTTTGATTTTAGTAAGGTATGGGTTAAGCCCGAAGTCACCGGTGACACTGAGCGGTGACGGGCACTCATTACGGACACAAAAAAACCAGCAACTATGCTGGTTTTTTAGAATGAGACAGGAGATTGTTTATTCTTCGCTCTCTTTATTTTCTGCGACAAACCTTTTGATAAAATGTCTAATCTCACGCGCTGCTGATGTGTCCAAATCCTCACACAACGCGACAAACTCGTCTCGTTGTTGGCCGTTGATTCTTATAATCAACTGGCTATCTTTTTTGTTCTGGTCACTTTTTTTCTTGTTAGTACTCACAACTAATATCTCAAGTATATACAACGGCTATCACTTTACATTTTTATGACGCCTAGTCAACCAATAATGGTTCCAATTGAGCGAATTGTCGCCAGTTAAAGCTAAGTTAGTGATTTAGGTAATATCATTGGCTTAAAAGTGCACTTACCTGAACGGCAATTTCATCGTATACTCAGGAATTAAATAGAAAAAGAATGAACATAGAGGCGCTCAATGACTAAGTACTATGCTGAGATCACTGGTTGGGGAAAATGTATACCACCAGCAGTACTATCTAATGACGATATTAGTACATTTTTAGAGACATCTGACGAATGGATTAGAACCCGTACAGGTATCGAAAACAGACGAATCAGCCATGTAAATACGTCCGATCTAGCGACTGTCGCTGCGAAACAGGCTTTAGCAGCAGCAGGGATAGAAGCAAAGGACCTGGATGTGATTATCGTTGCAACCTGCTCTCCGGACTCACTTATTCCAAATACCGCTTCTAAAGTACAACAGAACCTGGGAGTTGCTGGCGCAGCCGCATTCGACCT
Organism: Vibrio iocasae; assembly: GCF_042245395.1. Lineage (NCBI taxonomy): Bacteria > Pseudomonadati > Pseudomonadota > Gammaproteobacteria > Vibrionales > Vibrionaceae > Vibrio > Vibrio iocasae. The sequence goes on from NZ_CP145310.1 coordinate 1,014,581, forward strand.
AAACGCTGCCTGCACTGGCTTTGTATACGGTTTGGAAACTGCGACACGACTCATTCAGGCTGGGTCGTACAAACACGCGCTTATCATTGGTGCTGAAAGACTTTCTTTCTTCATTGATTGGACCAAACGAGATACCGCAGTGCTCTTTGGCGATGGTGCAGGAGCAGTAGTCGTTAGCCGCACTGAAGAGAAGGTCGGGCTTCAAGAAGTTCTTATTGGATGTGACTCGGATGGACGAGACATCTTATCTGTTCCGAAGTTTGGTACCTGCATGGATCGATTTGCCGCAGATAACGGTTTCTGGGACTTCAACTTTGAGGGCAGGGATATCTTTAAACGAGCGGTAAAAGGAATGGGTGTAGCCGCTCAAACCGTTCTTCAGCGTGCTCAGATGACAACGGAGCAAATTGATTTATTGATCCCACATCAGGCCAATATTCGTATCATTCAAACGCTTTCTGACTTGGCAGGTATCGGGCAGGACCGCGCATTCGTAAATATTCAGAACTATGGTAATACCTCCGCTGCAACGGTGCCGATCGCAATTTGTGAAGCAGTCGAGCAGGGAAGGGTTAAACCAAACGACACTATCTTGCTCGCTGCCTTCGGAGCCGGGCTCACTTGGGGTGCGGGTTTATTAAAGTGGGGTGACCGCGTCACGCCAATTGGACAATCTGACGCAAAACTTCCAGAATGCGAGCAAACAGCGTTAGAGTTAATCGACCATGCTGTCAAACAGTGCCAAAGTAGAGACTCAAACCGTTAAATCGACCTGAAAGAGATAAAGGGCATTGATATGCCCTTTTTTATTTTCTGCAAGTATGCCTTAATAACACTTATTAGTTACTTAAGTATGGTTTATCAGCCTTTAAGATGAAACCTTTTAACAAACTAAGAGTTGTTATACTTCTCCTGCTACTAACTGCCTTGCCTAGTGCTGGAAAAACATCAATTCGCCTCTCACTTGGTGAATGGAAACCCTATATCTCCGAGTCCATGCCAGACTATGGCACCTTTACTCAGATCGTGACTGAATCCTTTGCTTTATCAGGCATCAGCGTAGAATACTCGTTTTATCCATGGAAAAGGGCAGTCTATCTTGCAAGAGAAGGGCTCGTTGATGGGGTTATCGCAATTGCTCATTCAAAGGAAAGGGAAGACGAGTTTTTATTTAGCAAAGATCCTATTTTGATAGGTGAAAGAGTCTTTTTCCATATGAAGGATTACCCATTTCATTGGAATGATATGGAGGACTTAAAGGATATTCCCATAGGAGGTACTTTCGAATACTTCTATGGAGAGGAATTTGCACAAGCCGAAGCAGCCGGAAAAATTCAGGTAGATCGAGTTAATTCTGACCTTCAAAATCTTCAGAAGCTACTTGCAGGTCGAATAAAAGTTTTCCCAATAACCAGGGAAATAGGGCAATACATTATAAAAACTGATTTATCAGAAAATAAAGGAAAATTCACATTTAACGAAAAACCATTAATAACTACCGCCTTCTATATAGTCCTGCCCAAAAAATCTAAATCAAGTGAAGAACTAATATCTTTATTTAACTCTGGATTTACAAAACTAAAACAATCCGGTCGATATCAAGAGTTATTAATTAACATGAAAAACAGCTTAAATTCAGATAATTAGTATATTTAATATTTCTCCCCCTATATAGTTGGTTATTTTATATTAAATTCTCACATCGTTGATTCACATCAAATTTTACTCTCATTCGTTTGCTATCTTTGCGATCAATAACTCATGTGAATATTTAATTTTACTCGTCAGTTTCTAGTTAGATGTTCATATTTTAATCACAAGGAACTATATGAATAAGTTTAAGCTGCAAATAGCGGGCTCACTAGGCGCTATTGTTACTCTTATCATTATTGCACTTTCTATATTAAGCTTTGTATCATTTAAAAATGAGAGTGTGGATCTTAATAAGTCTATTCTGAAAGCAAATAACAAAGCGGTAGAAGCTGAGCTTATTGAAAAGTTTATCGGTTATAAAAACGTTCTTAAATCTGTAGACGTATCGCAGAACGATGTGCATGAAAATAACTTGTCAAACCATGCATCTGATCAACTAGCAATGATCTTACGAACATATGGAGACGCAGCTGAAGGTGTCTATTTAATGCGAAGAAACGGAGAGCTTTTCAACGCATCAGGTGAGAAAACCCAGGTTAATGTAAAGGACCTAAATCGCAGCTACCACCAGGCGATATATAACCAAGGTAAGGACTATTACGTAACGGATACATTTGCCTCGGCGTTTACAGGAAAATCCATCCTGGTCATGGCATCTAAAATCAACCACGATATTGCTGTAATTATCACGGTTTACGTAGACTCACTACTTGGTGACACCTCTAAGCTTGGAGACATGTTTATTTATGGGCCCGATGGCAACATTCTTTACTCACCATACCCACAGCTAATCGACAAAAACATCTTCAAAGAGCGTCCGCTTTATAAGAACTTCAATCGCAATAACCCTGTGATGATGTACTCAACCGTGGTGAACGGAGAAGAAACTGACTTCACCGCATTTTGGGGTGAAATGGCCATTAGCCGGTGGTCTTACGTTTCTTTTATTAAAGACTCTGTCATTGAAGTCGGGGCTCATAATCAACTTATCACCTCATTGTGGACCGGTTTAGGTTGTCTATTATTAGCTGTTGCTTTTCTTTCGTTCTTGCTTCAGAAACTAGTACTTAAGCCTGTCGGTGGAGCACCTGAAGAGATTGAATCCGTAATGGAAAAAATTGCTGCTGGTGATCTAACACAGAACCTGACTTACACCGGTAAAGAGACAGGCATCTACCGTTCTTTAATCAATCTTTCTGAAAAGTTGTCTGAGCTGATCACGAACTCACATGGGATTTCTGAGAACGTCGCATCCGCTTCTCAGGAACTCAATGCAGTCATGAGCGATACGCTTACGAATGCCCAGAATGAGCAGATTCAAACAGAGCAGATTTCGACTGCCGTGCAAGAGCTATCTTCAACCTCAATGGAGGTGAGCGACAAAGCAGTAATGGCGGAAGAAAAAACAAGAGAAGCCCAATCGAATGTAAACGAAGGCAAAAAAACCTTGGAGAAGAACATTCAGCTATCTGGAGATATCAACGCATCGGTCGCAGAAACGGCTAATCTTGTTGAGGAGCTAAGAGAATTTGCGATTGAAATTGGAAGTGTTACCGAGGTTATCACCAACATCTCAGAACAAACTAATCTCTTGGCACTTAACGCTGCTATTGAGGCAGCAAGGGCTGGAGAGCAGGGAAGAGGATTCGCTGTTGTAGCAGATGAAGTACGCAACCTAGCTTCTAAAACACAAAGTTCAACGGTGAGTATTCAAGACATAATCTCTAAGCTTCAACACCAGTCTGAGAAGGCAAGCCAAAACATGGCTGAGAATGTCACCTTAATCGAAGAGTCAGTTCATCTTGCCGACAATATTAAATCAGCATTCGAAGATATATCTGTCGCGGTTGAGTCTATCTCTGAGATCAATGCGCTGGTAGCAACCGCTTCCCAGCAACAGCATAGTGTCACTGAAGAAATTTCCCGTAACGCGACTGAGGCTGCGGATCTGGTTCAACAAAATGTTGCTGCGGTAAACCAAACTTTGTTGGCATCTTCTGAACTATCTCAGATGGCTGAAACTCAAAAAAATGAGCTGGCTTATTTTAGAGTGTAGGCCGGATATAAGGTAAGACGTACACTAAGAAGCAAAGAAGGGAGCCATACGACTCCCTTCTTACTATTTGATACTACAGATGCTAAACCTTTGAATACATGTAGGTTCTATAACCACCCACTATATTTCTGGCGTTGTATCCACGATTCATCAATTGACGCGCAGCCACGTTACCACGTAACCCTACAGCACACAAAATCAGTATCTCTTTGTCTTTCGGTAACTCATCCATTCGTGTTCTTAATTCATCTACTGGGATGTTTACCGCCTCTGGCAATGTGCCAAAGTTTTCAATCTCAGCTGGTGTACGCACATCAAGCACAAGCTGCTCACTGTTTAGTGAATCAAGCTCTTCAAAGTGAATTGCGTTGATATCACCTTTCTCTATGTTGTTTGCCACAAATGCAGCCTGATTAATAACGTCTTTTGCACTACCAAACGGTGGTGCGTAAGTTAGCTCCAGGTGTTGTAGTTGCTCTATCGTCATTCCTGCACGCTGCGCAACAGCCATTATGTCTATTCGCTTATCTACACCGTCCTTACCCGCAGCCTGCGCACCTAATATCTTCTTTGTATCAGGGCAATAGATCATTTTGAAAGAAACAATCTCAGCACCTGGGTAGTAACTCGCGTGGCTCGCGGTGTGCACATAGATTTTGCGGTAAGGGATACCTTCACGTTTAAGCGTTTTTTCATTTTTCCCTGTTGAAGCAATAGCCAAATCAAAAATCTTACAGATCGCAGTTCCCTGTGTTCCCTGATAAGTCTCCTCGCGACCAAGCATGTTGTCAGCGGCCATTCGACCCTGACGGTTAGCAGGTCCTGCCAGCGGAACTAAGGTAGGATGACCAGTAACAAAATCGACTTCTTCAACCGCATCACCTACCGCATAGATTGAAGGATCACTGGTTTGCATGCTTGGATTAGTCCAGATACCACCCAGTTCACCTATCGTTAGTCCCGCTTCCTGAGCCAGTTTTATTTCGGGACGAACACCAATTGCCATCACCAAAACTTCGGTCTGCATTTGCTCGCCATTACTTAACTTTAAGCTTAAGTGCCCCTGAATGTGGCTATGTTCGTCAGACTCACCACTTTCAAGATTTGGTACGTGTGATTCCTGGATATACTCGACAGACTCCAGTGCGACCCCCAGCTTAAGATCAACACCATGTTCCTTAATTTCGGCGTGAGCAAATCCAGCCATTTCTCGGTCAACAGGTGTCATTACCTGATCAGCAAGTTCGACAAGCGTGGTTTTAATGCCTAGCTGGTGAAAAGCTTCCATCATTTCCAATCCAATAAATCCACCACCGACGACGGTAGCGTGATCAGGTCGATTCATCTTGATTGTGTTGATTATCTTGTCCATGTCAGGAATATTCCTGAGGGAGTGTGTCAAAGGATTATCTATTCCCGGAATAGGAGGGACAATAGGGCCCGCTCCAGGGCTCAGCAACAGAAAATCATATGACTCTGTATATTCGGTTCCATCCAGGACATTTTTGACTGTAACCGTTTTAGCTTCTTTATCAACGCTAATGACTTCGCTCATAATGCGGACATCGACATTAAAACGAGCAAGGAAACTTTGAGGTGTTTGAAGTAGCAAATTCGCTCTTTCAGTAATATCCCCACCTATATGATAGGGAAGACCACAGTTAGCAAAGGAGACAAACTCACCTCGTTCAAACATGACGATTTCCGCATCCTCGCTTAAACGCCTCGCACGAGCAGCAGCAGAGGCACCTCCGGCAACACCACCAACAATAACAATCTTAGTCATAGCTTTCTCCAACATTTTACGGCTACAAATTCACTTATTTAAAAACCAAAAAAGCACACACGCCATACGAACAATGTTCGGTATGAGCTAATGCATGCAATGCTTTTTTGGCTTCTGCTTTTGTTCTTTAGTTGAGCCCTAGCTTCTTGAGAAAGAATACCGCAGGACAGATACCAGTAAAGGCACTCTGGATTAAGTTGAATCCTACAAATACGGTTAGCCAAACGAAGTTAGGGTGAACCGTTACAGTCAAAATTACTGAGAGTAAAATCATGCTTCCTGCTAATACTCTTATACCATTTTCGAGAGTCATCACAATCTCCTTATGTCATCTAGTAAAGCCTCAATACAACAAGAATATAAACACCTAATTTAGTTTTGTCTAATATTATTTTTATTTTATCCTAATGTTCTTATTAAGCATTGACTAATGATGCAATATTAGTAAAATCTAATTAAGACTTTGAACCGCTGCGAGGATACTAATGGACATCGACAGAATGCACAGTAACGCCAAAGAAGTATCAGAGTTATTGAAGACTATGGCTCATCCCGAGCGCTTAATGGTGTTATGCCAACTCACCCAAGGAGAAGTAGGGGCCGGAAAGCTACAGGATTGTTCAAGCCTGAGCCAGTCGGCGTTTTCACAACATCTAACCGTGCTAAAAAAACAGAATCTCGTTAGCGTGAGAAAAGAGTCTCAACAAGTTTTTTATTCTCTTTCAGATACTAGAGTACTCGATCTGATTAAGAGTCTACATACGATTTATTGTAATTAAGAGGTATACAAATGGGCTTTAGTATTCCCTGGGAATCATTATTTGGTGGCGTGTTGCTTGGAATATCAGCCACTATTCTGTTGTTAATGAATGGAAAGATCGCAGGGATAAGCGGCATTTTAACCGGATTACTCACTCCTAAGTCCAAAGATTACTCCTGGCGATTTCTGTTTTTTGTAGGAATGATCGCAGGGGGCATGGCAAGTATGGTTTTTTTCGGTGCGCACATTCCAACGGAATTTGCCGCAAGCCCAATATTAATAGCGATCTCCGGATTATTAGTAGGCATAGGAACAAAACTCGGTAACGGATGTACAAGCGGTCACGGAATATGCGGTATAGGCCGTCTTTCGGTTCGGTCCTTTGTAGCGACATGCACTTTTATGCTGGTTGCTGCCATCACCGTTTTTGTTCGTCTTCACCTTCTGTAGTTCGGAGAGCTGTATGTTTCGTTTTGCTTCATTAATCGCTGGTATTCTGTTTGGCATGGGTATGGGTATTTCAGGCATGGTAGACCCGATAAATGTCATTGGATTTCTGGATGTTGCCGGAAATTGGTCACCTGACCTTGCCTTTGTTATGGGCGGTGCTCTCGCAGTATTTATGCCAGCCTATTTCTTCGTTATTAAACCAAGGAAAAAACCGGTTGTTGCCGAGCAGTTTTGTCTGAATAAACGCAAAAATATCGACCTTCGCCTGATAAGTGGTGCTGCTACATTTGGCATTGGCTGGGGTTTGGTTGGAATATGTCCCGGACCTGCGGTTGCATCACTTGCAGCAGGAAATGGCGGAGTCGTGTTGTTCTTCGCCTTTATGATGGTTGGGCTAGGCCTAACTAATTTACTGATTTGCATCAATAAAAACAGAGTTAACCGTTCTGAAGTCGTGTCTAACAACTAAAGTTACTGGGGATAAAGCCCTAAAACATTAAGTATCCAGGAGGGAGAATGAAAACGGAATTAAAGACAAGTTTTGTTCACAAGGTAATGAACAGTTTTTTCCCTCCGATACTTATACTATTCGCTCTACTCGTCGGGGTGGTTGCACTTTGGCTCACCCCCAAAGAGGAAGATCCTCAAATTGTCGTGCCAATGGCGGATGTCATTATTCAGGCTCCGGGACTTAGTGCAAAACAAGTCGAAAAACAGGTAACTGAACCGCTTGAGAAGTTGCTTAGTCAGATTGATGGTGTCGAGTACGTATACTCCTCTTCAATGAAAGGTGCAGCTCAGGTAATCGTTCGGTACTTTGTTGGAGAAGGGCGCGAAGAAGCACTTATCAAGCTGTATAACAAGTTATATGCTAATCAGGATCGCATCCCTTCATCAGTCACTAGCTGGATAATAAAACCCGTTGAGATAGATGACGTGCCTATCGTTGTTGCGTCTCTCTATTCTACTCAGCCGGAAACCATCGGATCGTATGAACTAAGACGGATAGCACAACAGGCCACTCAAAGGTTAAAAGCGTTAGACAATACTAACATTGTCGAGGTGATTGGAGGCCAGTCTAGAACCGTTGAAGTTGCGTTAGATACCGCTGCAATGGCAGGCAGGCGAACAACCATCGAAGATCTTCAGAATGCGTTTAAACTCAGCCATACCAAGCAAGAGTCCGGTCTAATCCATCTATCCGGAAACGTATATCAACTCGAATCGGGTCAGTTCTTTTCCAAAGCAGATGAACTCAAATCACTGGTTGTTAACGTTGTTGATGGCAAGGCGGTCTATCTTCAGGATATCGCGACAATCACCGATGGCCCTGAAGAACCTTGGAACGACACCTGGTTCCAGTATGGACCTGCTGACGGGAAGACAAGTGAAACTTATCCAGCTGTATTTATCTCTGTCGCCAAACAGAAAGGCGCAAACGCAGTCGGTGTGGCACAAGATGTCCTTGATGAGCTCTATGAGATTAAACGTAGCCAGTTTCCCGACTCAGTAGAGATGAGCATTATCAGAAACTATGGACAAACAGCCAGTGATAAAGTTTCTAACCTGGTCTCTAGCCTTGGTATCGCGATTTTGACGGTTGTCGTTTTTGTAGGCTTGTTCCTGAACTGGCGCAGCGCATTAGTCGTTGGGATCGCTATACCTATCAGCTACGGTGCAGCTTTAGGCATGGATTTGCTGTTTGGTTACTCGATAAATCGCGTAACTTTATTCGCTCTCATATTGGCGCTTGGTCTGATCGTTGATGACCCTATTGCCAGTATCGACAATATAGAAAGATATCTCAAAAGAAAGGAACTGACACGAACCAAAGCCATCGTAATGGCTATGGCCGAAATTCGCAGTGCGCTACTGATGTCTACTGTCGCTATTGTTATTGTGTTTACACCCATGTTCTTTATTACAGGTATGATGGGCCCTTACATGGCACCTCTCGCGTTCAATGTGCCTGTTAGTGTAATCTTCAGTACTTTCGTCGCCTTTATGATTACACCATGGTTAGCTCGTAAAATTCTTCGTGCCGCGACCGAACAAGGCGTGTACGACATTAAAACAACGCTCCTTTACAACGGTTATCAAAAACTACTTCTTCCGATTCTTCAAAGCCGATCTAAGAGCTGGGTATTTTTAGGGTTGGTCGCTGTGCTCTTTTTCTCTGCCGCACTATTACCAGCACTACGTTTAGTACCGCTTAAGTTGTTGCCATACGACAACAAAAATGAGTTTCAGCTGGTCTTGAATATGCCAGAGCAAAGCAGTTTTGTGGAAACATCCAATGTGCTTCAGTCTTTCTCTGATTACCTCATTACAGTACCAGAAGTCAGTTCTGTCTCGGCTTTCGCCGGTGTCGCTTCCCCAATGGATTTCAATGGTATGGTCAGACACTACTTTATGCGAAGCCAGCCAAATCAGGGCGAGTTACGGATCGTACTTGCGGATAAAAGCCGAAGACACCAGCAGTCCCATGAAATTGTGACTCGTCTTCGAAACGATCTTGAAGCGATAGCCTCAAAACACAGTGCGGATATACAGATCGTTGAAATGCCACCCGGACCTCCAGTCATTGCTACGATTACCGCAGAGGTATATGGAGAAGAAACGACATCGTATATTCGGTTACAACAACAGGCTGAAGTACTGGCAAACCGGTTAAAAGGAGAAGAGTTTGTCACTGAAGTTGATACCAGTATCCAGGGCGAGTACGAAACCTGGCAGTTCGTCGTCGATATAGAAAAGGCTGCATTGTCCGGTATTTCGGTCTATGACGTGAATCAAACAATTTCTGCTGCTAACAAGGGATTACAACTTGCAAATCTGCAGGCGGAAAGAGAGATAAATGAACTTCCAGTCATTGTCCGGTTACCTAAGAACAGCAGAGACGATTTGAATAAACTTCAATCACTATATGTTAGAGGTCAGGCAGGCATCAGTAAGCAAGTGGTGCAGGGCGCTTTGATTGATGCACCTCAACCTCTTGTTCAGTTATCTGAGATTGGACACTTTATTAAACATCCAGCCGATCAGCCTATTTATCATAAGAACTTAAAACCTGTTGTTTATGTTTACGCTGAAACCGTCGGAAGAGTGCCAGGTGAAATCGTTGCCGATGTTATTTCTGATCAGAATGAACCTGCGTCAGGCAACAGAAGACCTTTAGCAGAAAGACATTACTTCAATAATGGAGCAGGGGATGGTTGGTCTCTCGATTCTGACATTAATGTTGTCTGGAGTGGTGAGGGTGAATGGAAAATCACGGTAGACGTTTTCCGTGATTTAGGTATCGCTTACGGTGCTGCTTTATTAGGTGTATTCATTGTTATGTTGATTCAGACAGGCTTGCCCGCTGTATCTGGCATTATCATGCTGGCAATTCCTTTAACAGTTATCGGCATAATGCCCGGTTTCTGGTTGCTGAATGCGCTGAGTTCTCCAATTGATGGCTATTCAAATCCCGCTCTGTTTACCGCTACCGCTATGATCGGAATGATTGCGCTTGCCGGTATCGTAGTACGTAACTCGCTCGTGCTCATCGAGTTTATACAGCAGTCCCTCAGAGAAGGCATGCCGCTTCAAGAAGCGTTAATTCAATCCGGGGCGGTGAGAATGAGACCCATATTGCTTACAGCAGGCACAACGTTACTGGGTAACGTTGTGATTACACTCGATCCTATTTTCAATGGACTAGCATGGGCAATTATCTTTGGTATTGCGGCTTCAACCGTCTTTACCTTGTTTGTTATACCTATTGTTTACAACCTTGCATACCAAAATACCGAAGGACACGGTTTACCAATTCAGGAGGAGGAAGTATGAAAATCTCAAAGCTTATTTTAGGTATTGTCCTTTTTTCAGTTCTTGGCTTTCTTTTCCTCTATATGGCAGGATTTTTTACCGAGAAGCTAAGTGAAGAGCGTGTAGTGAAGCTTTCTGATTTGTCGGGTGCCGAAACAATAACCATTGAAAGTATTACTAGACCAATAGAGCGAACTTACACCGGAACGGTTGTCGCTGATCAGCAAGCAACATTGTCTGCGAGACTAACAGCAAAGATCGCTGAGGTCCTTATCGATGTGGGCGACCAGGTACAGCAAGGCGATGTACTAATGCGACTTGAGAGCGATGATTTGGATGCGAGGGTTCTTCAAACACAAGAAGCGTTGTCTTCAGCCCAAGCCAGATTAAATGCTGCCCGTAAAGAGTATAAGCGCGTTGAAGAACTGGTGGGCCGTAAGTTGTTGTCACAATCTGAGTTTGACCGTGCGGAAAGCGACCTTAAAACCAGCCAGGCTGAGTTCAGGAGAGCGCAAGCAGCAGTGACGGAAGCAAAGACCACATCCGGTTTTAGTATCATCACCGCACCATTTAGTGGGCTTATTACAAAGCGACCAATCAATCAGGGAGATACAGCCACACCCGGAATGGAACTTCTATCTTTATATAACCCAGAAAAGATGCAATTAGAATCGAGCATATCCGAAAGTCAGATAGCAAAAATCACACTGGGTAGTCAGCTAAACTACAAACTGCCCACATATTCTCAGGAAGGCAAAGCTGAAGTGGTAGAAATTGCACCCGCTGCCGACAATAATTCACGAAGCTTTGTTGTTAAATTAGTCCTAAACCTCGAACAGCAGGTTTACCCGGGTACCTATGGCAAGGTAATTGTTAAAGAAGGAAATGAGTCCATTATCCAGTTACCCAACGAAGCCATCTATCAGGTTGGACAATTGGACTACGTAAAGGTGGTAGAAGATGGAGTGGTTTCACGTCGGTTGGTACAGTTAGGAGAAAATAACCGCGTACGTAAAGGACTCAGTCAGGGAGATACGGTTCTATTAAGTCCGTTATCGTTTTAGAATCGAAGCAAGCCAGACCGTGTAAATGCTACGCGGTCTGTTTAGTTTAGATATTTGGTTATTAAAGGGCAGTGATCACTGAGTTGATATGCCAGAACATCCGGTTTGCTATAAACCAACTGATATGGTTCAGATAAAGCCAAATCAGCACTGGCAATCATATGGTCAATTAAATAACGATACGAATGCAGCTCCCCCTTCGATTTCGTAGAGCGTACCTGGCAAATCGCATCACTATTCGCTGAAACCAAGACTGGTTCTGGGTCTGCTCCTCTGATAGCAAGCTTATATAACCAATCGTTGGAGTAGGCTAGATTGTGGTTAAAGTCTCCCAAAACAATAAAGCTATGATTTTGTCTTGCTCTTGATGCTATCCATTGATTGATTCCATTCACTTCTTGCTTCAGCAACTTGCAACTGCGGTTGTTTTTAAATTTCCCCCGACAACCCGCTTTAAGATGTACAGAAAGCAAATGAATCTCTTGCCCACTGATATTTATCGAGATATATGTGGCAAAACGAAGTTTTGACGATTTGTTCGAGGCCAACCTTAAATCACCATGGTTCTTCGTTGTCAGGTCATTACGTACTGCAAAGCCGGTATATTGGTTGATCTCCTTAAACTGATGCCTTTTATAGTCCTTAGAAGCCCGGTCAGACAAAATGATTCTGTATTGCGTCCCAAGTACCTTTTTTATGGCATTTACATCATTCACTTCCTGAAAAGCGACTATGCCGGGTGACATTCGGTTAGCATACTTAGTCAGCGTATCAAAATCCTCTTTCGTGCGTTCACTTTGGCTAAACCGATGATTTGGTGAAGAAGTGAGCCATTCTAGATTCCATGTAACAATTTTTATTGGCTCGGCATAAACCGTGCCTAAAGAAAGAATCAATCCACAAAATAGTGAACTATATCTAGTAAATTTAACAAAATAAGGCGGTCTCATTTCTTGTACTTCTCGCTAACTCTTGTCGCTCAAGCCTATCAAAAAAATCAAGTCCGATACGACAAAAATTAAGTGAAATTTTTGTTTATTTTTATAACGAGATCTCATGCACCAAGATCGATTTGATCTTGTTCGGCTCTTATTGTTTTTTGATCTCGATCAATACTTTTTGTCGGTTTCATGCGTTTAATACGCCACAACATATTGTGTCTGTCTGTATAAATTAAACCCTATATGGTGTGTTTGTGAATAGCTTGTGCATATCTTTGGGGTAAGGAGTATAAATTGAAATTGGTCGTCATTAAGAGAGATGGTTCTCGTGCCCCTTTTACTAAGGATCGCATCATTGCAGCAGTGGAAAGCTCAGCGACTTATATCGACTCAGAAGTTACCTCATACGCACATACTATTGCGGAAAACGTAGAATCACTTCTTGCTGATCGTTACGAAGTAGATATCAGAGATATCCAGACTCTGGTTGAAAACGAAATGATGCAAGGCCCATATAAGGGCATGGCAAGATCATACATCGAGTACAGACATGACCGTGATATCGCTCGCGAAAAGAAAAGTGCACTAAGCCAGGAAATTCAGGGGCTAATCGAGCAAAGTAATGCTGACCTTCTGAATGAGAACGCAAACAAAGATGGCAAAGTAATCCCAACTCAGCGCGATTTGCTTGCTGGCATTGTTGCGAAACACTACGCAAAGACACACATTCTACCTAGAGACGTTGTTCAAGCTCACGATAGCGGTGACATTCACTATCACGACCTGGATTACGCTCCATTCTTCCCGATGTTCAACTGCATGCTAATTGATCTACGCGGCATGTTGACTGGCGGATTTAAAATGGGTAACGCTGAAATCGATACTCCAAAATCGATCTCTACAGCGACAGCAGTTACAGCACAGATTATCGCGCAAGTTGCATCACACATTTACGGTGGTACGACAATCAATGCAATTGACGAAATTCTGGAACCTTACGTTGTTGCAAGTTACAACAAACACCTTGAAGTAGCGAAAGAGTGGGATATCCATAACCCTGAAGCATTTGCTGAATCCAGAACGGAAAAAGAGTGTTACGACGCATTCCAGTCTCTTGAGTATGAGGTAAATACACTTCACACAGCGAACGGGCAAACTCCTTTTGTTACCTTTGGTTTTGGTTTGGGTACTTCCTGGGCATCAAAACTGATTCAGGCATCCATTTTAAAGAACCGTATCGCTGGTCTTGGTAAGAATCGTAAAACTGCAGTATTTCCTAAGCTGGTATTTGCCATTAAAGATGGTCTTAACCACGCTCCTTCAGATCCAAACTACGATATCAAGCAGCTCGCTCTGCAATGTGCATCAAAACGTATGTACCCTGATATCCTTAACTACGACAAAGTTGTCGAAGTGACTGGCTCCTTCAAGACGCCTATGGGTTGCCGTAGCTTCCTGAACCCGTTCGAGGAAGCAGGAGAGTTAGTACATGATGGTCGTAATAACCTGGGTGTTGTCAGTTTAAACCTCCCACGTATCGCTATTAAAGCGAATGGTGACGAGCGTCGTTTCTATCAGCTGCTAGACGAAAAACTTCAACTCGCACGTAAAGCACTAGAAACTCGTATTTCTCGACTAGAAACAGTTAAAGCGCGTGTAGCCCCAATTCTGTATATGGAAGGCGCTTGTGGCGTTAGATTGAACCCTGAAGACTCTATCGCAGAGATCTTTAAGAACGGTCGAGCATCTATCTCGCTTGGTTACATCGGTATCCATGAAACAATCAATGCCCTGTACAAGAACGGTGCTCATGTTTACGACGATCCTAAGATGGGCGAAAAAGCGGTTGAGATTGTTAGTTTCCTTAAACGTGCTGTTGAGTCCTGGAAAAAAGAGACAGGCTACGCATTTAGTCTTTACGGCACGCCAAGTGAAAACCTATGTAGCCGCTTCTGCCGTATCGATACGAAAGAGTTCGGTCTTATCGAAGGCGTGACAGATAAAGGTTACTACACCAACAGTTTCCATCTGGATGTAGAGAAAAAGGTGAATCCATACGACAAGATCGACTTCGAAATGGATTACCCACCGTTATCTAATGGCGGATTTATCTGTTATGGCGAGTTCCCTAACATGCAGCAAAACATAGAAGCGCTGGAGAATGTTTGGGACTACAGTTACAGCCGTGTTCCATACTATGGCACTAACACACCTATCGATGAGTGTTACGAGTGTGGTTACGAAGGTGAGTTCGATTGTACAAGTAAAGGCTTTACCTGTCCTAAATGTGGCAACCATGACTCTACCAAAGTATCTGTAACACGCAGGGTTTGTGGTTACCTGGGTAGCCCTGATGCACGTCCATTCAACCTCGGTAAACAAGAAGAAGTTAAGCGTAGGGTAAAACACCTTTAATCGATGAACTACAGTCAATACTATCCCATTGATGTTGTAAACGGACAGGGCACGCGTTGCGTGCTCTTTGTTTCTGGCTGCGTTCATCAATGCAAAGGTTGTTACAACCAGAAAACATGGTCGCTCGACTCCGGTCTTCCTTTCACACAGGAGATGGAAGACCAGATCATCGCTGATCTTAACGATACTCGTATCAAGAGAAGAGGTTTATCACTATCAGGTGGCGACCCTTTGCATCCCGACAACTTAGATGCGGTGTCAAGACTCGTAAAACGTGTGCGCAACGAATGTCCGGGAAAAGACATCTGGGCCTGGACCGGGTATGTCATCGCTGAACTGTCTGATGAACAGAAATCTCTGGTTCGACAGATTGATGTGCTTATCGATGGTAAGTATGAGAAAGACCTCGCTGACCCGAGCCTTAAATGGCGGGGTAGTAGTAACCAAATTATTCACACTGTTTCCGATCTGGATTCATTGTAATTTTGAGACACTCGCTAAAAAGCCCTTTTGAAATCGATTAACTAGTGATAACTTTGAGTCATTAATAATGAATTTCAAAGGGTTGCGATTTCAATGTTTTCACACTTACCAACACCTGAACAAGATCCAATTCTCTCTTTAATGGCGGCTTACCGAGACGATCCTCGTTCTGAAAAAGTAGACCTGGGTATTGGCGTATATAAAAATAGCCAGGGTGAAACGCCTATCATGCAGGCGATTCAACGTGCTCAAGTCAAAGTAAAAGAAAGCGAAACAACAAAGTCCTATATCGGGCTTACTGGTAGTGAACTCTTCAATCAACAAATGACCGAGCTACTACTTGCCGGCACCTCAGCAATGAGCCGTGTCTCTGCTATTCAGACACCGGGAGCAAGTGGCGCATTACGCATGTTAGGTGATCTCATTGCCGTCGCGCAACCTGGTACGACAGTTTGGCTAAGCAATCCTAGCTATATCAATCACCAACCAGTGATGGAAGCTGCTGGTCTCAACGTCAAGCACTATCGATACTTTAGTCCTGCCACCAAACAGGTTGATACGGATTTAATGCTAGCGGATATCTCGAATGCGGGACCAAACGATGTGGTCTTGCTTCACGGTTGCTGTCATAACCCAACCGGTGCTGATATCGACTTTGATACGTGGAAAACTATTACCGAGCTTTCTCAGAAAAATGGATTTACTCCATTTGTCGATATCGCGTATCAAGGTTTTGGTGATGGTCTGGAAGAAGATGCTAAAGGCCTTAGATTTATGGCTGACAATCTTGAAGAGATGTTTATTGCGACCTCTTGTTCTAAAAACTTTGGTCTATATAGGGAACGCACCGGTGCGGCGATAGTCGTTGGCAAAAAGCAGTCCGATACAGTTAATGCAAAAGGGCAGTTACTAAAACTGGCTCGTTCCACCTACACCATGCCACCCGCTCACGGCGCCGCATTAGTCTCTGCAATACTCGATGATGCAGAACTCACAACGATGTGGAAGCAAGAGCTTAGTGAAATGCAGCAGCGTCTTGTCTCTTTACGACACAAATTGTGTGAAGAATTAAGAACAGTTCACAAAACCCAACAGTTTGATTTTATTGAATCTCACAAAGGTATGTTTACTGTGTTAGGATTTTCTAGAGAGCAAATGCAATCATTAAACCAACAGTTCGGTATTTACGGAGTTGGTGATGGACGTATTAATATCGCCGGACTAAAAGAGAGTGATATTTCCTACGTTGCTAACGCGATTGTGAATGTAGCCACGGATTGATGCCTATACACCTGGAGGGCAAATGATTAATAAGAAGACTCTGCTTGCTGTTACTTTGTGTACAGGTTTGGCCGCTTGTTCGACGACTGGCCCAACCCAAGATGAAACAACAAGTAATGTAAACAAGGATAAAGAGCCAACCGAAGTAACTCCGTTACCTCCTGTAGCCGAACTTCCGGACCAGGAGACACAACCTCCCGTCGTTGAAGAGGAACCAGTTGTGGAACCGGAGCCCGAAGTGAAACCGGAACCGAAACCTGAGCCTAAACCTAAGCCATTGCCAACAAAAACCGAAGAAGGGAAATATATTTTCGGTCAGGAAGAGTGGATATTTGTACCTGGCATCAACCAGCAATTTGTTGCCAAGATCGACACTGGTGCAACAACCTCTTCGATAAGCGCGACAGACATTGTTAAGTTTGAGCGAGATGGTAAGGATTGGGTTAAGTTTAAAATCAGCTATGGGGACAAGCAGTCAAATGAGGTGAGTCTTCCTGTTCTTCGCTGGGCGAAAGTCAAACAATCTAACAGTGACGAACCGCAGAAAAGGCCCGTAGTGACTTCCTGGGTTCAGGTAGGGGACTTTAAAGACAAAGCAGAGTTTACCCTAACTGATCGTACGCATTTGAGCACACCCGTTCTTCTTGGACAGAGTTTCTTCAGAGATATTGCTATCGTTGATATTAGCAGGAAGTATGTTCAGCCAAAGGCAAAAAAATAAAACACTAAGCCCGGTCAACATCCGGGCTTTTTACTCTCTGAATTCCAGACTAACTTCAATGTAGCGAGCATAAGATGACTGACCCATTCTGCATGGTTTTAACCACTGTAAATTGTGACTCAACTAAAAACACCATTATAGAATCATTATTAAAGAACAAACTTGCCGCTTGTATACAAGTATTGCCTATTCACAGCCATTACATTTGGGACGGGAAGGTACAAGAAGATAATGAACAGCTTTTGATCATCAAAACCCAAAAGGGACTTTTCAACGAGCTAGAGTCCGTTATACAGTCGTTACATGATTATGATGTCCCACAAATAGTACAAGTACCTATTACAAATGGGCTCAACCCTTATCTTTGCTGGATTGAAGAATCAACGAAAACACCTAACGTTTAAAGTTTTGTTTCCAGTTTAAAACCCAAAAGATAACGATCGCAGTTAGCGCTCCCATGGTA
Organism: Vibrio iocasae; assembly: GCF_042245395.1. Taxonomy (NCBI): domain Bacteria; kingdom Pseudomonadati; phylum Pseudomonadota; class Gammaproteobacteria; order Vibrionales; family Vibrionaceae; genus Vibrio; species Vibrio iocasae. The sequence goes on from NZ_CP145310.1 coordinate 1,032,467, forward strand.
TCGCAGAGCATATCTTTCTGAGCATCCCAAATGTCTCCTTGAGATCCAAGGAAGGCGATACCTTCATCTCCACCAGCCATAGCAGCATACCACCACTCTATGATTTCATACGCGGCCGCCACACTCATGATGGCAAACAATCCAAACATGGATGCAATCAGTTTGTTGCAATAGTTTTTCTTAAATAGATACTCAGCAATAGGGAAGGCATAAAACCCAATTGAAAAGTGGGCAATTCGATCAAAGTTGTTTCTCTCAGACCCGATAAGTTCATTGAACCAGTCAAATGGAACTTCAGAAAACGTATACTTAGCACCAATGGTATGAAGAATCAGCCAGATAAACATCATTACATACGCAGTTTTACTAAAAACGAAAAAGAAACGAGTTACCAAAAGAATAATTCCAACGATACCAACTGCAGGTAGGATCTCGGCCACCCAAACCGCTCTCGATACAGGTTCGATCGCAGCGAATATGAACACGCCTAGATAGACGAGTAATAGTGCAGTAAGTGTGGACTTTGAGGTTTGGTAACTTGTCATACCGGAGTTTCCGTAACACATATGATGAACAACGAGATCACTATGGTGACACACAATAGAACACTGTTCAATTAAATCATCAGGCTTCTGTGGCATCGCTTCTTCGCTGTCACGTCTTCCGGGGACGGGATGAAATGTTTATTATTGGAACAAGAACTCAAAATGGACAGTGCATTGAATGGATAACCCCCTCATTTGGCCAATATTAAAAATCTTACGAACAGAAAATTTTGATAGCCAAAAACAGAGCTGGAAGGTACATGAAATCATGTCGAAGTTATCAGAAGCAGGGCTTCTACCAAAGCTGGACGCCAATCAGGAGAAAGACCTTTTTAAACGAAATTTTCTGATTATGAATGCCTTATATCAGTTGCAGTCGTTGCTTTCGGAGTCTGAGTATCTTCAGGTGCAGTCCATGGATATTCGCTTGATAGAGGCTGAAGTTTACACTGAGAACAAAATCGATAAACATGATCCACTCAAAAGTTACTACACCGACTGGAATAACTATGAGACTTCAGAACAAGAGATTCAGCAACTGTTTGATGATTTTTGGGATAGGTACACTCGCTATATCTCATTAGCTACAACAAACTACTCAAGATTAGAAGCGCTTTCTGTTTTTGGCCTGAGCCCTGATGCCAGCTATTTGGAAATCAAGAAAAAATGGCGTGAAATGGCGCTTAAATGGCATCCCGACAGAGAAGACGGATGTGAGAAACAATTCCGTAGTTACTGTGAAGCGTGGGCAGTACTGAGGGAGAAAAAGGAGTAGAGAATGAAAATCAAACACTACTCCTGTTTTGCTTTTTGGGATCTTACTTATAGCCCGCTATTCGTAAACGGTTGAGTGCTGCAAGAACATCAATAGGGCGCGGTTTCGCAAGATCACCATGAGGAGGGAGGTGACTGAACAAGTTACCGCTTATCAAATCCGTTACCTCTTTAGTAAGATTTTTTGAGTTACCCGGCATTTGTGTCAGCATCAGCCAAACCCAGCCAATACCATTGATTTCGCTTGATGACTCCAACTGCTCCAACGCTGATAAATCAACAAACTCTTTGCCGAACCTTAGGGTGTCCACACCTTTACCAGTTACCCTAAACTTACCTTCAGATAAAATGGTCTGTAACGGTTTTTTATTGAGCTTGCGAGGCGTTACTTTTGCCATTTCCACGTCTGACTCGTTCTTACGCTGGCTAGGATACTCAGCAATCACTTGCTTGGCCTTTTCTGTAATATCTAGCGCTTGATAATCGTGCATTTGGATTACCGTATCAGCGACATCCAGATAATCACCAGAGCCACCCATAACGACGATAGTAGACACGTCCTGCTCATCTCTTAGGTGATCAATTCTGTCTACAAGTGGAGTAATAGGCTCATCACCCTTTGAAACTAACGCCTGCATACGCTCATCACGAATCAGGAAGTTAGTTGCAGAAGTGTCTTCGTCGATGAGAAGGGTTGACGTACCTGCTTCCAGAGATTCCTGTAACCACGCAGCCTGTGAAGTCGAGCCTGAAGCGTCCTGAGTAGAAAAACAGGTCGTATCTTTGCCCATGGGCAGATTGTTGATGTAGTTAGACAAATCGAGCTTATGGATGCAGCGTCCGTCTTCAGCTTTAATTTTCATTGCATCTGAAAGAGCAACCACACGTTCTCTGCCATCACCAGGAATATGGTTATAGATAGAACGTTCAATCGCATTCAAAAGGGTAGACTTACCATGGAATCCGCCACCCACGATAAGCGTCACGCCTTTTTTGATACCCATACCTTTAACAAGTCCACCATTTGGCGTTGATAACTCCACTTCCATAGACTCTGGGGACTGGAACGGAACCGCGCCTTTCATTGGCAAGTCCTGGTTCCCGGCCAGGCGTGGTAATACCGAACCATTTCCAACAAACGCAACAAGCCCACTTTCCGTCAACTGTGCTCTAAGTGCATCCTGATCCTCAATCATTTCACAATGAGCCTTTAAAACTTCTATATCCAGCTCTCGTTCAATGGTAGATTTTCGAATCGACTTTGGAAGGTGGAAAGTAAGGTTGTTTATCGCTTTCTTACCAAGAATGCTTCGTCCTTCTGCGGGTAGGTTTACCCTAAACCTAATCTCAATGCCTTCTTCTGTGAACAGCACAGCTGTATGGTCAAGTACGGTTTGCCCAGTCAGGGCAATGGAAACTAACGGATCATGTTTTGTATAAGCAGAAAAGGTTCGGCTGATAAAATCTCTTGCAGCTACCTGATAGCTTTCAGACTTTTCTCTAAGCCACTTTAGCCCTGTGGGGCCCCATGGTCTTACAGCGCGTAGACGAGACGCAGATGCGTAGGGATCGCTCTGAACATGGTCAATATATAGGGTGAAGTCATCAAAAGAATAGCTCCCCTTAATTTGCTGGTAAGCTTTGTAGTTCTGTTTTTCGATCTTCTTCAGCTTTGCGATTAATTGATCCATAGTCTCGGCTTTTTTGAATGTTTACTTATTAAAAACGGGCGTGGATTATAGTTAACCAAGCCTTATTAATCAAAACATTCGCTACTTATCAATACTCCCAACTTGTTAGTGCTTGTGTGAGGGTTCAGGTGTCAATTGAACAGAGTGTTGTGCCTGTTGAGTGAAAACATCACTGAACTGTTGGCAATCCATCGGTTTACCATACAAGTAACCTTGAGCGTAATCGCAACCTTCATTAATAACAAACAGCTCCTGGTCGAGGTCTTCGATTCCTTCCACCATCACCTTGAGATCCATCTTTTTTGCTACTCGAATCATTGAGCGCATTATCTCTTTATCATTCTCTTCGTTAGCGATGTTTTGTGTAAAACTCTTATCGATTTTTATGATAGAGAAGGGGTATTTCTTAAGGTAACTAAACGAAGCACAGCCTGTCCCGAAGTCATCCAGTGACAGCGTCACTCCAAGTTCACGAAGCTGAATCAATGTCTGATTCGCCAGAACTTCGTTATAAATCAAACAGTTTTCTGTAATTTCAATTTCAAGGCAGGATGTCGGCAACTGATAAGTACTAAGCAGGTGCCTTACCTGATCGATAAAGTCTTTATTCTTGAGTTGCACAGCAGACACGTTCACTGCAATTTTAAAGTCCTTGGTATAGTTGTACCATTCACTCGCTTGCTCAATAGCCGCTCTCAACACAAAACTTCCGACTTCAAAAATCAACCCATTTTGCTCTGCCATTTGAATGAGTGATTCATTTGAGATGACACCAAGCTTAGGGTGGTTCCATCGCAGCAATGCCTCAGCACCAATCCAACGTCCTGTTTTAAGTTCGACTTTAGGTTGAAAGTAGAGGGTCAAATCGTCGTTTCTCACCGCCTGAAGCAGATAGCTTTCTAACTGACTGGCATGATTTTCATCCCTGACTTGCTGCTTAGAAAAGAACATATATTTCTGGCCGGACTCTTTACAAGAGAGCATGGCTTCTCTGGCGTGTTTGGTTAACCCCATCGCCGTGTCTGAAGTTTCACTCGAGGAGACGCCAAGAAACGCGTGAAGGTGGACTTTCTCATTATCCAGCATAAACTCGGAGTGGCTCAATTCAGCAAGCCGACTACAAAACGCTTCAATAAATGAATTGGATTTTGCCACTTCAATAGCGATACCCAAATCCGCTGTGCCTATGCGGCCACTAAAGGATTCAATACCGCCTATGGTTCCAACTCTTTCTCTGTATGCCACAATCAAATCGCTCAACGCTTGTTCACCGTATCTCGCTTGTAAGCGACGTCCATTGGTGAACCCTATCTGGATCAGATAAAGCACAGAGTCTTTACTCAGGTTAGTTAATTTTTTCTCTATTTTTTTCTTAAATGACTCAAAGTTATACAAGCCAGTCGTGACATCGTGTTTCTTCTGGTAATCAATTTCTTGTTCTGCGGCTTTGCGCTTATCAATCTCCTGACTCAGTGAGTAACTCAAGTTCGCCAAGTCGCGGGTACGATTTTTTACGCGCTTACGTAACTCTTTATTTAGTCGTAATAATTTAGACTGCTGATAAATGATGGTTAACTGAGACTCAATCGAATTCTTGAAAGTTTCCAGTAGTGCACGGTAGGTATTAGAGTAGTGGTTTGTCTTGTTGTCCAGAATACACATGGTGCCGAACGGCGAACCATCAGGCCAGTTAACCGGAACCCCGAGATAAGAAATCATCCCTAATGCGATATCAGGATTATTTTTCCAATCTTCATCCTCGAGTGCATTTGGTACAAGAAGTTCTTTCTGACTTGAGATGACCGTTTCACAGTAAAGCCCCTGAGGGACTGCCTCTGTATCACCGACTTTGTAAGGGTTATTTTCTGACGAGCTTCTGCTGTAGACCTCAATCTCGTCTTTGTGCATTCTCATAATCAGTGCGCTTGGCACTTGAGTTATCTCAGCAAGTATATTTAGCGTATTCTGCCAGTTTTGCTGAATCTCGTCCGGGATCGTTAGATCATTGGTATCAATTCTGTTCATACTGCAACTATCCGTGTTGGAGTGATTCATCGTTCATGAGTAACCAGATCATCCTAATCTTTCATTACTCTTTCACTTAGTATAAGCCGATTATGCAACCGAAATAAAAAAAACCTCCAGAATCAGAGGTTTTTAACAAGTTTATTTTAGAGGTGAGACACACTTACGGGCGCATAGCCCTTAAGTCTTCCATTTCGAAGGGAGCTTCATAATCCACACCATCTAAATCAAAACCATTAAGCTGCAGAAACTCTTGCTTATACCCAGCGTAATCCCCAATCGCCTTGAAGTTATCCGCATTCATCTGGTGCATCAAGGTTGAAACTTCTTGTTGAACATCTGAATCTAACTCAAATTCATCCATGCGCAGCAACCGCTCTCCATCGACAGGGACCGACTCGGTTCCATATAACTTATCAGAGAACAAACGCTGCATCTGTTCAATGCAAGTCTCGTGTGTACCTTTCTCTTTCATCACCCGATAGAGCGCTAAAATATAAGGAGTGAATGCAGGAATAAATACACTGGCTTTCGTTACCAAAGCCTTACAGACCGTAGCGTAAGCACCACCATCATAGTTAGCTAACTTCAGGTTCAAAGAGTGGCTGGTTTGGTGAAGATCGACTTTAGCGCGACCAAGAGTACCTTCATGGTAAATCGGATGGGTAAATTCAGGACCAATATAAGAAAAAGCGATGGTCTTACAATTGGGAGCAATCGAATCGGAGTTGATCAGCGTATCTACCCAGGATTCCCAATCTTCGCCACCCATCACCTTGATCGTAGATTCTATTTCCTCGTCAGTCGCTGGTTCAACCGTCGTTTCTTGCCAACTATCATCCTCTAATACAATTGTTGCACCCGTTGCACTTTCACCAATCGTCTTGATGGATGATCGCCACATTTCATCGCTATTGGGTTTAGGACGTACACCAGTCGCTAAGCTATAAACAATAAGATCAACTTCACCATCAAAATGCGTTTCTATCGCTTCAATGACCTGATCACGAACCTCTTGAGAAAAAGCGTCACCAACAATGTTTATCGCTTTTCTGCCTTCTGACTCAGCTCTCTTTTTGAAATAGATATTGTTGTACCAGCCAGCACTGCCTACGCCTTTCTCAGATGGACCTCTTTCGAAGGAGACGCCGATAGTATCAGACTGACTACCGCCAAAACTCAATGCAACTCTTGCAGCAAGTCCGAAACCGGACGATGCACCAAGTATAAGAACTCGCTTTGGACCACCTTCAATAGGCTTTGCGCTTTTGACGTAATCAATCTGCTTTTGAATAGCAGCTTCGCATCCGGTTGGGTGAGCGGAGCGGGCTACCACACCCTTTATTTCAGGTTTAATGATCATTGATAAAGTCCTTATTAGCACACAATAAGGACCGACTATATAGTGGAAGCTGCCCGAGTTGCTTGAGCCAAAGCAACTTTATTCAAGATAAAGTGCCAGGTTATCTGCCATATAACCTGCAATCCAAGGCTGTGCATCGGCATTTGGGTGAAGGCCATCCTGTAGCATCCATTCTTCTTTTAGAATAACGTGCTCTAGGAAGAAGGGAACTAACGGCAGGTCATTGTTCTTCGCAATCGTAGGATAAATATTGGAGAACGCCTGGCTATAACGCTTGCCATAATTCGGTGGGATCTGAATTTGCATTAGGATAACTTTCGAACCAGAGTTGCGTGCTTTTAGCACGATTTGATTCAGGTTGTTGGTGATGGTTTTAGGGTTGAAGCCTCTTAAACCATCATTTGCACCCAGCTCAACCAAAAGATATTCTGGTGTGTGCTCAGAAAGTAAACGAGGAAGCCTGTCAAGCCCGTTACCGGTTGTGTCTCCGGAAATACTCGCATTGATAACCTGATAGTCGAATCCTCTCTGTTTAAGCTCAGAAGGCAAAATCGAAGGCCAGCTCTTCTCAAGCGGCATTTGATAGCCTGCACTTAAACTATCCCCAAGCACCAAAATTGTGTTACTACTAACAGTTGAAGAAAAAAGAATAACTAAAAGGGAAATAAGTCGAATCATGCCACAGTCCGTAATTAAAGCTGAATCAATTGCTAAATTAGTTTCTACCAATAAAGAACATTTAACAATCCTTGAAGACGTAAATTTAGACATTTATGAAGGTGAGTCTGTTGCCATCGTCGGTACATCCGGGGCGGGGAAGTCAACATTAATGACGTTATTAGCGGGTCTGGACGTCCCGACAAAAGGCGAGGTCACCCTGCTGGGACAAGCGCTTTCCACTATGGATGATGAAGAAAGAGCGAGCCTGCGCAGTGAGTCCATTGGATTCGTATTCCAGAGCTTCCTGTTAATTCCCAGCCTTACCGCACTGGAAAACGTCACATTGCCGTGCCTGCTGAAAGGAAACGATGAAGACAGGGAGCGTGCTATTGAGCTTCTGGAGTCGGTGGGGCTTAACAAGCGAATCGATCATTTACCTTCACAACTTTCCGGTGGCGAACAGCAACGCGTGGCACTGGCCAGAGCATTTATGATTAAGCCGAAAATCATGTTTGCTGACGAACCAACCGGAAACCTGGATCAACATACGGCGGAAAAAATCGTCGACTTACTCTTTGAGTTAAACAAAACCCACGGAACTACTTTGGTTTTGGTAACACATGACCAAACTTTAGCAAAACAGTGTGACCGCATCTTTAATATGCACGCTGGTGTTCTTGAGGAGGCTCAGGAATGACAGACGTTAAGAATCAGTCGACTAACTCCCGGCTTTTTCGTTGGAGTATCGAAGAAATCCGGCACGGACAATTGTGGCCAGTCGCAGTTGCTCTGACTCTCATCATCGCTTGCGTATTTGCATTATCTGCACTCGCTGAGCGAATGGAGCAAGTCATTGTAAAGCAGGGTAGAGACGCACTGACCGCGGATCTGGTTTACTCATCTTCTAACCCTATTCCAGAGGTGTTGACCAGCACGGTTTCGAGTCAGTCAAATGTCGAGAGCGCATCGCTCGTTCGATACGGAACCATGTCTTTCAGTGATACTGACATGCAGCTGGTGACCGTCAAGGCTGTTGATGATAACTACCCATTACGTGGAGAGCTTTCGCTCGACAACGGCAGTCAACGAAAAGGGTTTGTTTCACCAGGGGAGTTATGGCTTGATGAACGTGTTTTCTCGCTACTCAATGTTGAGATGGGTGACAGCGTCACTATAGGTGATGCAGACTATGTTATATCTGGTCGTGTGGCGCAGGAGCCTGGAATAAGCTTTAATCCTTTCCAACAAATGCCTTCTGTGTATATCCATGCCTCCGACATCGAAAAGACTGGAGCCCTTCAACTGGGTAGCCGGGTTCGGTTCAACTTATATCTACAAGGTAACGACGCCGCACTCAATACGATAAAAGATTCAATTGAGCTGACACCAAGTGACCGCTGGCGTGATCAGGACTCTAGCACCCGAAATAATGAGTTGTTTGGAACCACCACTCAATATCTCTCTCTTACCGTAGCCATCGTAATTATCATGGCGGCAACTACTTTGGTATTGACCTGCCAGAGCTATGTTGCGAGTCGCTTACAAACTGTCGCTATGCTAAAAAGCATGGGAGCAACAAAGCGCTGGCTCGTTCGCTGGCTGAGCATGCAGGTTATACTGCTGTTCGTGGTAGGTTCAACATTTGGGCTAATTTTAGGTACCGGTCTGGAGATACTACTGAGGGTACCACTTGACGGTTTACTTCCTGACCCACTTCCGGGGTATGGCATTACACCTGCGTTAGTTTCTCTACTTTCCTGCGCACTCATTGGAATTCCTGCTCTTGGTATTCCACTTTATTCGCTGATCACCACTTCAGCTGTTAACGTCATGCAGGCGGAAGAGAGAAAAACAAACCGAAAAGCATTTTGGTTATTGCTTGTACCATTACTTCCTATGATTGCTATCTACTGGAACAACATGCTGGTTTGGTTGGTACTCGGTGGAATTATTGGGTTGTTTGCGCTGCTCGCCGCTGTGAGTATTGTGTTTATCCGGGTAGTGAGCAAGCTTCCGTTATCCACATCGCTGAAACTGGCCGTTAGCCGTATCAGTCGCTCATCTATCGCCAGTGGTATCCAATTTGGTGCGTTAGCGCTTTCTCTTATGTTACTCGCGATCATATGGCTGGTAAGAACGGATCTGCTTGCAGACTGGCAGCAAACGATCCCGACCAACGCACCGAATGTGTTCTCTATTAACATCGCTCCTTATGAAAAAGATTCGTATCTGGAAACGCTCGACTCGAACAACATTGAACGCTCAGATGCGTATCCAATTATAAGAGGGCGCGTTGCGACCATTAACAACAGTGAAGCGAAGACCTATCAGGGAGTGGATAAACAGAGCGACTCCCTTCAAAGGGAAATCAACTTCACTTGGGCGGATTCTATCCCTGAACGAAATCCAATATTAGAAGGAGAGTGGACGGACAAAGGTGGCGTATCCGTTGAATCTGAAATAGCTACTGAGTTAAACCTGAAAATTGGTGACACGCTGGGCTTTGTTATCAACAGCAAAACTGTAACCGCGACAGTGAACTCAATACGCCAAGTAGAATGGCGCGAAATGAAGCCAAATTTCTACTTTGTGTTTACACCTGATGTTTTAGAACAACTCCCGGCTACATGGATGGTTAGCTACCGTATCGCCGATGGCCAGAACCGCTTCCTGAGTGAGCTTTCTCGTTCTTTCCCAACGGTGAGTATTCTTGATATTCGCTCTATGGGCAGCAAGTTGCAGGCGCTGCTCGCTCAAATCATTTGGTCAGTGACTGTACTTGCCGGACTAGGTGTTGTGGCCGGTATACTTTTGATTTTCACATTGCTGCGTTTAAGCCTGTCGCAAAGGCAAGATGAGATTCGACTATACCGGACTCTAGGCGCCAGTAAAAAACGCATTAAGCAGACGATTTGGAGTGAATACGGCCTGATGGCTTTGGTTGCGGGTATTGTTTCCAGTATAGGAGCAGAAGCCAGTGTTGCCGGATTAATGACATGGGGCTTTGAACTAGAAAGTAACTTGCACCCTGCGCTGTGGGTAATATTGCCGATATTAGCCTTTGCTGTACTGGCTTTAACCCTGAATACTCTGATCAGGAAGCTGTTAAGTCCTATATATCAGTGATGAACATCAATCTATCAAAAAGCAGTTTATGCTAAGTATTCAATTAGCTACGGTGAACAGGTAGAATAGCTCATCAGTTTTATTAACATTCCTGTTAATTGAAAATATCGATTACCAGGAACGATGAGCAAAATAGTTGTTTAAGATGGAACTTAACAGACACGCAATTAAAAAACACACTAAGCGCAACTTCAGGCAGATAATATCCTCAAGCCGATGTGGCTGCCTGAGCTGCCTTAGAATTTTCAGCCCGTCTAAAGTCGTAGAATGGACAGGGCATAGCACCACTGCAGTATGCCCTTATTGTGAAGAGGACAAAGTTATCGGCTCTGCATCGGGATACCCGATAACAGAAGAATATATGACTCACTACGCAGCCGCGACGAATCAACAACAACCCGCGAAACAAATCAGTTCAAAATATCGCTCGTCATTCTCGTTACCTTCCATGCTGGATAAGTCTGTCGCTTTCCGACGTATCACTGACACCAAATAATTGTTAACTGGCTCACATTGAGCCAGTTGCTTAATTTTTGTCCCGATTATTCACTTTAAACTAGAGTTATCCACAAAATCAGTGGATAACATTTGGGATAACTCATTGTGGAAAAATGGGCTCTTGAGTAGAGCCCACATGGTGTCTGTCCTTAGAAAGAGTATTAATTTTATACAACGGCTTTTGACTTATTCACTGAATTGGGGTCAAGCAGTTTTTAATATGTTTTAACTATATACACAGCAACAGTTAAACCATTTTGTCATATATTGGTGTTTGGGCTCTAATAGCCAAACCTTAACGCCCATGCTGACCAGATAGCCTGCAAGTGTCGACGATTACCTTTAATAAATTTCACAGAGTGACCCGGTTTAGCCTGAGCAATTCTCGGCTGATCGATACGGGCTAAAACACCAATTTTGGGGTATCCACCCAACGTTTGCCTGTCATTGAGCAAAACGATGGGCTGGCCATCAGGGGGAATTTGTATCGAACCCAGCGCAATTCCCTCAGATATCACTCCGTTTCGGGGAGGAGTGACAGGCTGCCCCGTCAATCGATAACCCATGCGATCACTCGACTGACTCACACTGTAAGTGTTTCTGTAAAAAGCTCTGCGAGCTTCTTTAGTAAACTCTTGAGCCTGATAAGACTCGATTACCCGAAGCCTTAATGGCAGGTTGTAGTCCGGAACAAACCGAAAAGAAACCTGTTTTGGTTCCGTTTTGTGTTGAGGCATACCCAGAGGCAATACATCTCCAGCGACCAAGGGAGTTCCATCCTGATGCAATCCACCAAGTTTCTCTCTTAGAACGGTTGAAGTACTGCCAAGATGTGGTTCAACAACAAAGCCACCAGCAACGGCCAGGTAAGCTCGAAGTCCATTTACAGGAAGGCCAAATTTAAGTGTTTGTCCTTTGGAAACATAAAAAGATGACCAGTTCTGAACTGGCCGATCATCAAGTTTTGCCTGAAGATCGCCTCCACAAATCGCTACCATGCAACCTTTGGTGAATCGATACTCAGCCTGTCCGAGTGTAATTTCAAGAGTAGGGCAGCCAGCTGGGTTTCCCAGAAGTAAGTTAGACCAACAATAAGCGTACTCATCTAATGGGCCACCTTGCGTAACACCAAGTGGTGTAATACCAAACCTTCCTATGTCCTGAATAAGACTCAGCTGACCTGGTTTAATCACCTCCATTACACCCATAACTTGCCACCTAGTTCTTTGTACTCATATTTATCTATCGATTCAAACCGTACTTTTTCTCCTACCCGAAAAGGTGAGAGCCTTTCACTATTCGGGTCAAACAGTTCAACAGGAGAGTTACCTATAATGTTCCATCCTCCGGGCGTATCACTGGGATAGATAGCGGTTTGTCTGTCAGCTATCCCAACACTGCCTTTCATGACTTTTAGCCTCGGCGTTTCAAGCCTGGGGGTTGCTAAATCTTCTTTTACATTGGCCAGAAAAGCAAAACCCGGAGCAAAGCCTATTGTACAAACCGTATATTCCTGCGATGTGTGCAGCTCAATAAGTTGTTCAAGCGAGATTTTTTTTTCGGACAGTATTTTAGGTAAATCTGGAGCGACACTCTCGTGGTAATAAACAGGAAACACAATGCTGTGATTATTCTCTTCTTCTGGATAAAACTCGAGTGAATGCAATAACGATGCGATGCTACTAAGCAGATCTTTTTCAGAAATCCTGAAAGGAAGGTAATCAATCAACAAGGTTGTATAAGATGGTGTGACACTCATGATCGAATCTGAGTGTTCAGAGACGATAACCTCGGCAATTGCACTGATGTATTTTGGCAGCTGAACGTCAATTTCATCAGAGAATCGTATCAGGATTGACGACTCACAAACTGCTTCAATAGAAAGTTTATCCCATATCATAGCGGTTAATACCTCTCCTCAAGCGCTTCATTTAGTCTTCTCACAACCGCAATAGAGTACGTGTTGTCTCCATGTATACAAACTGTATCGGCCTCCAATGTAATTTTTTGACCATTGACTGATGTGACGCTGCCATATTCTGCTAACTGCATCACTTGATAGTAGATATCGTCACTATTGTGCAAGACCGCTTTTTCATGGGTCCTAGGTGTCAACAGGCCATTATCCAGATAGGTTCTGTCTGCAAACGCTTCAAACAAAAGAGGGACATTGTACTCGTCTGCGATTTCCAGGTACTTATCGTTGTGGTTTGTTGCCAAAATCATCAACGGTAAAGAATAAACTTCACAAGCACTGGCTATAGCGCGAAAGATGCCTGGATCTTTCATCATATCGTTATACATAGCACCATGAGGTTTAACGTACTTTAACTCTGCATTGTAATACCGACACATGGCATCCATCGCCCCAATTTGGTAGATCACCATCTGGCTGATTTCTGTATCCGGAAATGCAATGGACTTGCGCCCGAAACCCTGTAGATCGGGATAACCCGGATGCGCTCCAATCATTACTCCATGTTGAAACGCCAACTGAATGGTTTTAGCCATCGTCGCGGGATCCGATGCATGAAACCCACAAGCGATATTCGCCATATCAACCCAGGGCATCACTTCAGAATCGTTACCCATTTTCCAGGGACCAAAGCTTTCACCCATATCGCAATTAATCAATAAACGGTCTTTCCTTACCATAAGTGTCCTAGGGTCTGTTGACCTTTTGCGGTTAAATTTTGTTCGAGATAAAAGCGTTTTAATCGCGGCGAGAGGTTTGTAGCCTAGTTATTCTAAGCAAAATACCTCTCAACAAAGAGTAAAACGCTTTTAGCCGAACCCTTCGGGCAGCGTTTGTGGCTCCTTTCTACTACGTTATCGGCTTAATCAGGTAGAGTAACTACATTTCAAAGCCTCTGCCTTGTATAAAGAACCCACAAACTGCTGCAAAAATCAGCTCAAAAGGTCAACAGACCCTAGTTATGAGTTATTTCATTAAAATGCATCAAACAGCGCAAAGAATCAGTGATCAAATTCATTTAATTATTAGAACAAACCCAATCTTAATTAAATCTCTGAGATATTAAATATAAATAAAAACATGTAATTACATAAAATAGAGATAATATTACTAGTTATTTTCTTTGATACAGCTCAACGTTTGTACAAAAAACAACTTTTACCGCACAAAATTCCGCCTATCATGTTACAATCTAGTTAGTTTTGATGAATTTATTAATTGAGAGGAGATATTTGTGGAGCTTGCGCTAATTCTTACCTTTATCGTTGCCGCTGTAGTAATGGTTAGAAAAGAAATGAAACAAAAATAAGTCGGACATCTTTTAATATCAATTTTTCTTTCCGATTTAGTTATACATCATAGAGTTAAGAGCCACATAAAGTGGCTCTTTTTGCATCTGTAAACCTAGTTAAGTGGGAGTAACATATCCGCTGTACCGTCTTCAAACTGAATATCCAGCTCGAAGCCCAGTTTTTGAGCAAGAGTTAGCATTCCGCGGTTTGTAGGCATCGTCATTCCTGACATCTGCTTGGTACCTTTCTGCCTGCAATAGTCGATAATTTTGTTCATCAAGATCTTTCCTAAGCCTTGTCCTTTAAGGTCGGAGCGAATAAGGATAGCAAACTCCGCATCGATGTTCTCCGGATCAATCAAGGCACGGGATACGCCAATTATATGTCCATCGCTATCAACAGCTACAAATGCCATTTCCCTGTCAAAGTCTATTTGAGTTAGATTAGCTAGAGCCTCATGATTAAATTCACCAACATCAGTAAAGAATCGCTTGTAAAGATCCTCTTTTGAAACGTTCTGAATAAACTCAGCATGGGCAGGTTCGTCTTCAGGAAGAATAGGGCGCAGAAGTATATTTTGCCCATTTCTTAGATCAACGCGTTCTTCAAACTCGACCGGATAAGGTCTGATAGCCAGTCGTTGATGAGCGTCACCAGTAAAAGGTTTGAGTTTCAAATCGACATCGAGAATCGTCAGCGAGTTCTCCCCAACCAGCAACGGATGAATATCTATCTGGTCAATTTCAGGGTTATCGATGACCATTTGAGAGAGTCGAACCAGAAAGTCACAAAGCGTATCAATATTCAAAAACGAAGTTTGTTGAGGACGTATCTTGTTACCCTTTATTGCACGAATAATCAGATAACGAGCCAGAGCCATATTCAGAGGTAACAGAGCTGCCGCTGCATCGATATTTTCATCCCACTCAGAACCACATTCTCCGAGGAAAATTGCAGGGCCAAAGGTTTCATCTGTCGCAACCTTAACATGAAGTTCATAGGCCCCGATCCGACTCGCCATTTCCTGAACAATCAGCCCGTGAACTCTCGCTTCAGGGTACTCATGTTGCACATTGTCCAACACAGACTGCGCGGCATTATGCACCTCTGTCGCTGTTTTCAGATTCAGGAAGACACCATGTACATCAGATTTGTGTTCTATATCTGGTGAACGAAGCTTAACCGCTACAGGGTAACTTATTTGCTCTGCGATCTGCACCGCTTCGCTTGCTTCCTGTGCTATCCAAGTGTCCAGAACCGTAAAATGATACTGTTTTAGTAGAGGGGTGATTTGGTGTGTATCCAGAGTTACCTCACCATCTCTCACTTTCTCTTTCACCCATTCTCTGGCGGTTTGTACTTGCTCTTGGGTTAATTGTTCCGCTGACGTTGGTGTTTCCATCAACTGTTTTTGATTACGCCTGTACTCGACCAGGTGCATGTAGGCAACAACAGCGCTTTCTGGTGTTCGATAGGTCGGTATTCCAGCATGAGTAAACAACGCTCTGGCCTCACGGGTGGTTTTCTCACCACTCCAGTTTGTGAGGATGTTAAAACGTTTATGCCTAGGGTGATTCTTTATACAGTCGATAACCGCTTGAGCCGTTTCAGTAGAATGTGCCACAGCAGATGGGCTATGCATAATCAGCAACGCATCGATATCATCACTGTCCAGCATCGCGTTAATTGTTTTTACGTATCTGTCTTTACCCGCATCTCCAACCATATCGACTGGATTACTATGAGACCAGGAAGCAGGCAGAACTGAACTTAGCTTGTCTTTTGTGGCAACCGACAACTCGGCTAGCTTTCCACCTCTTTGAAGAAGCGTGTCTACCGCCATAATAGATGGACCGCCACCATTAGTTATAATACCGAGCCTTTCACCTCGCAACGGTACTGCGTGGGTTAAGGTTTCAACCGCAGCAAACAACTCATGCGTATTATTTACCCGCAGCATGCCCGTTCTTCTTATCGCGGAATCGTAAATGATGTCCAGCGTATCGCCACCGCCTGTATGACGTTTTGCAGCTTGCCTTCCGGCGTGTGTACGGCCGCCTTTAAGCACCAATATCCTACGGTTTCGGGAAGCGGCTCTCGCAGCTGACATAAACCTTCGAGCGTCTTTAATCGAATCAAGATACAGGAGAATCGCACTGGTATGGCTATCGGTACAGAGATGGTCTAACAGTTCTGCAAAGTCGATGTCACTCCCGTTACCAATAGAGATAAAAGCAGAAAACCCTATGTCTTTGTCATTTGCCCAATCGAGTACTGTGGTACATACAGCCGCAGATTGAGACACAAAGGCAATGTTGCCTTTCTGAGCGGTAACAGGAGAGAAAGAGGCATTAAAGTTAATCCATGGCAGGACAATGCCGAGAGAGTTAGACCCTAAAATTCGTATCCCGTTTTGCTTCGCGATATCGACACACTCTTGTTCAATAGTAAGGCCATCGGGCCCTGTATTATGCATATCAGAAGACAAAATGATGACAGAAGGGACTTTACGTTCAGCCAGAGCGATAAAGAGTTCTTTGTTATGTCGGGCGTTTGTACACAATATCGCAACATCAGGAACAATAGGCATCGACTGAACATCGGGGTAGGCGAGCACACCACAAACAGATTTATATTTCGGAGTAACAGGAATAATTGCGCCCTGATAGCCACCAAGAAGTAGGTTTTTCATAATCACTTCGCCGGCCCTGAACGGACGATTTGAAGCACCGATTACCGCCACTGACGAGGGTTTAAGCAACTTAGAGATATTATTCATGATCGCTCCTGTAGTAAGCACGAATTAATAATAATCCATCTATCTGACAATAAACGTATTTACATCTAAGCTTTGGATAACATGCGAGGTGTAAGGTTGAGTTTGTGCCTCAGGTCACATCAAATAAGTGCCTAACCTAAATAGTCGCTTGATTCTGTTCTAGTCTATAGGCATGATTCTAGAAGTGTTTTATAACTCTGAAAATTATTAGTTTATTCATGAAAAAGATTTCGATTATCGCGCTTTCTGTTTTGCTAGCAGCTTGCTCTAGCGGTACATACACCACAGATGTAACATCAGAAAGTTACAAGGAAGAATACAAGCCACAGGTAGTTGCCGCTGCAATGCCTGCGACAGAGACAATGACCGAAACTTCAGTGTCTCAATCAAAACCAAAATCTAATAGCACAATGCTGGTAGCACCAGCAAAAAGCTCACAAATGGCTCCGGCTCAAGCTAAATCACAATCGAAAAAAGTAAGAATCATCGCTGCAGAGCAAAAACACAGAGATAAGGTACAAAGATTCGGCTATACACTCCAGGTGATCGCTGTAGATAGCGCTGCAAAGGCTCAGACTCTTGCCAACCAACTTCCATCAGGCACACCAGTGTGGGAACACTTTAAGAGAGTTAATGGCACAGATTGGTACGCTCTGCTATACGGAGATTACGAAACAAAATCTGAAGCAAAAGCGGCAATCGCCACTTTGCCATCATATTTCAGAGAGCTTAAACCGTTTGTCAAAAGCTTAGACAGTGTAAAAAACTCTGATTACCCGAAGCTTAGAAAACTAAAATAATTCCATTAAGGGCCGAAAGGCCCTTTTTTGAGACTGTTTTCTAAGCAATCACTACGATTTGTCATAATATTTACCTGATTTCGCTGTACGTTGCTGGTCAGTTAGCTATGATTAGTCCCTATTACTTTTCGTTGTTCATGGATCGATATCTTAATGACTATGTCTAATATTCTTCTTCTGTGTGGCGGTGATTCGTCAGAACATGAAGTGTCACTGGTTTCTGCCAACTTTCTTCTCGAGCAGCTCAACAAACAAACCGACTTTAATGTGGTTCGGGTTGAAATTAAATCGGATGCTTGGGTGAAGGACAATGGAACAAAAGTCATTTTGGATATAAACAAAAAGTCACTGATATCCGATTCTTGTGAGACGAAAATCGACTATATCGTTCCTTGTGTGCATGGATACCCTGGTGAAACAGGTGATCTCCAATCTCTGTTCGAACTGTCAGGGATTCCGTATTTTGGTTGTGGAGCGGAAGCTAGCGTACTCTGCTTCAATAAGATTACGTCTAAGCTTTGGTACGATGCTCTCGACATCCCTAACACACCATACTTATATCTTACTGAGAACAGTGAAGAAGCCATAGAGAAAGCGAGTCAAGCTTTTGATAAATGGGGAAAAGTATTTGTTAAAGCAGCATGTCAGGGCTCTTCCGTTGGATGCTACAGTGTCACGTCTAAAGATGAACTAGCTTCATCCATCGACTCTGCTTTCAGCTACTCTAATCAAGTGCTTATAGAAAAATCTGTTAAGCCAAGAGAGTTAGAAGTGGCTGCTTATGAAATCGATGGTGAACTCTTTGTTTCAAAACCAGGAGAAGTCATTGCTCCCGAAGGAGAGTTTTATAGCTACGATGAAAAGTACAGCAGCGATAGCCACTCTGTAACAGAAATAGAAGCAAAGAACTTGTCAGCGGATGTGCTTGCTAAAATCGCTGACTTTTCTGCGAAGGCCTTTCGCCAACTTCACTTAAAAGACCTTTCCCGAATTGATTTCTTCTATACGAAAGATGGCGATCTTTATCTGAACGAAATCAATACCTTTCCAGGTATGACGCCAATTTCCATGTTTCCTAAGATGCTGGAAAACAACGGCCATGATTTTAGTGAGTTCCTGGCGTCTGCCGTAAGAAAGGCGATCAGTCCCAAGGTCTGATGGTCTTAAACTTAGACATTTCAGACTCTGATGTGTCTTTTAACTCAAGATATTGCGCTGGCATAGCAGGGCTGAGCCAGCGCCCGAAGATTTGAATATCTTTCAACTTATGCCCTTGTCTGCTAAGTTCTCTGGCCGCACCCACTCTAGGAGATTGAGCGGTAAATCTTAGGTTTTCCGGCATACCAAGCCTATCACTCGCTCTCCTCAGTACTCGGTAAATAGACGAATCATCTAGTATGCTATCGCCAATATTTCCATGTCTGTCGATTCTCCGAAAACAAACACCAGTCTCAGGCAATAACTTAAGCCATCGCTTCAATACTGTTGAAGCTTGTTCACTTAAAGGGTATCTGTTGTCCTGAATGGAAATCGTTGAATTCAAGTCTGTTTGCTCAATATCTTCAATTTTTAGTTTTTTTAGTTCAGAGCGTTTTAATGCACATTCGAACATGACGAAGTATATCGCTATATCACGATAGGCCAGGTTAGTCTTTTCTTTGTCCAAAATAGCGTACAAGGACGACAGGTGTTCTTCAGTAAATTCGTTCGCCTGACGTGCATCACCTTTCTTTGTTTGCTCTAGTTGTTTGATAGAGAGTCTTACCTGTCTATTTAGACAGGGATCGGGATAACCGTGAACCTTATGAATAATGCCTAACGAGACACTGTAACGTTTTATAGAGGAATACTTTCGGTTGGCGGCTTCTTTTTCAAGAAAGAGCCTAACTGCAGCCACAGATGCAGGTAAAGGTGATACGTTATTTGCATGGCAAAAACTGACAAAGCGGTTCCAATCTGACGCAATAGCCAGCTCAGAGCTTTTTGAGTAAAGCCCAGTTGTTACCGTACGCACATTTGTGAAATCCACTTGCTGTTTGAACCGGTGTACGCTAAGTTCACATTCTTTTTTATTTTCAATCGGTTGTAATCTTTTTCTACTCATTTAACTACTTAAAAACAGGCAATTTTGGGCTTGAATATCGCTTAAATGTAATTATTATTAATAGATTCCTAATAAAAAGCATAATCAAGCGGTATGGCTACTACATTTCACAGAGGATATTGCATACAGTCAAGCTCGGATAGAGAAGTCTGGCATGTACGAATCAAAAACCAAGTTCTTTCCGGAAATCTCACTGCAGTAAAAAAATCAATTGATTGGTGGTGTGATACTGCAACTGTTATCGATCCTAAAGAGTTTGCATCGCTAGCTCCAGCCTCTGGAGAAGAAGCAAATGAACAGATTGAAGAGTACAATGGATTTTCTATTAAAAGCGATTCTGGCGCAAAGAACAGCTGGTATTGTATGTTTAAAGGTAAGCTAGTAAAAGGTTCAAAAGAAGCGATCAAGAAGCATATTGATAAGCACCTTGAAGTATTGGCTAGCAGACAGAAGAAGTAATAATGAGTTTAGTATATTCAACAGAAACAGGCCGTATTAAGCCAGAACAAGAAAAACCAAAGCGCGAAAAAGGTGACGGCATTGTACGTATCCAAAGACAAACCAAAGGCCGTAAAGGCAAAGGTGTTTGTATCGTAACAGGACTTGATTTGGATGACGCTCCATTGAAACTGTTAGCAGCAGAGCTTAAAAAAGTATGCGGTTGTGGTGGATCTGTAAAAGATGGCACCATTGAAATACAGGGTGACAACAGAGACAAGATCAAAGCACACCTAGAGAAAAAGGGATTTACAGCAAAACTAGCGGGTGGCTAATACAGGCATAGCGTTATATGTATACGGTTAAGAAAAACCAGCAGAGATGCTGGTTTTTTATTGTTTGGAAGCTAGGGGAACAATAAAGTGAATAGAAGACTGTTCCTAAACCCAGTACATTTAACATAACACACATAATGCGTAGTTATGTGCATTGGTTAAGTTACAATACAAACATGGTAACTACGACGCCAAAGCACCCAATTTATCGAAGCAAGTAACTGGCATTTCTTTCTTCAGTTCATACGTACTTTTACCATCAGTCCGTCGATGAGAGCTGTTTAGGAAGAACCTAAAACTGCGAATCGACCTTAAGGAATCGGTTTCTATTATCTTTGGTCGATATTTGCAACACACGCACATGAGTTGCGAATTATCTATGTCTAGCGTGCTACTAGTCTTCTACCGCGTCTACGCTTCATATCGAAGGTAATTAGTTTTTCAGGACTAAAGGCTTATCGAGGAGGAATAGAACCTACACGCCTTAATCCCAACTAATCCACGTCTTACCGGTGATGCCAGTCGTTACATGGTCACATTGATTCAAATACCGAAAATGACCATTACTTACACCACTTAATATGAACTTGTGTCCTTTTTATTCGATGACAAACACATTATAACCACTGGTTATGGCTATATGTTGCGGCTTTATAAGGCATCCAGCATGAGTAAATGCTCACACGCAGATCTGTCACTTTTAGAACATGGTCAGCACAATATTCTGTTGCAACGAAGTTAGGATGTAATTTAATTACAGTCTCGACGTAATTTGTATTGTTATTTGTATCATTCTTGGGTGTGGTGGGATATTCAACCTAGTAGGTTTGCGTAAAAACAGTGAGTTAGTAAGATTTGGCAGAGAAACTAATTGCTTGATTAACCTGGTACTGGTCACACTGGCTTGATGAGCCTAATTATAAAAAGAGAAATGCATTTAGTTATATTGCACTAGAGGGGTACCAATACGAGAACTATGAGTAAGTGTAAGAGAGGGAGATAACTCCCCTTCCCTTTAGTCTGCTTTTTCGTTTTGTTCTTTACGGATTTGATCAGCAACTATTTGAATGGCTTCTGCAGTACTCACTCCTTCAGCCATCAGCTTTTGGATTTTATCAACTGCTTCTTGTTGCTCTTGGTGAGATAAAGTAGGAAGGTCGTTAAACATATATTCGGCTCCTTTTTTACAGAAGCCGAATATTAACAGGATTTTAGTAGGTAGCAAGGAAGTTTACGTAACCGCCCATCGCGTCTTTAGATGTATAACTAACCGCAACATCCATTTCTAATAAGCCTAGTGGTGATAATCCAACACCTGCAGTAAATGTATCTTCTGAGTCGCTATAAGCCATGTTCTTTTTATAACCACCACGAAGTGCAAGTTGGCGGAAGATATCGATCTCAATACCGGCTCTAAACCACTGTGTATTGTCCTTAAAGGAAGTAAAACGTTCATCTTCGTTCAGATCATAGTCGACGCTTAGAGCAAAGTAATCATCAACATATCCAAGACCAACAGTATATTGAGGTCTCATTCTGTACTCGAAGTCTGTCGTGATTGTATGAGTATTGCTTGTTGAGCTACTCGTCAAAACAGTCGTAATCTGCTTTGTTTCGATATCACGCCCAACGAGATTGGTACCAGTAAAACCAACTCGTAGTGGTCCATAAAACCACAACGCACCAATATCTACGTTTAAAATAGTTTCCCCAGTACCGTTTTCTCGCAAATCTTTAATGTCATAGCTTTCAGGAGAGGCGGTATAAACATATGTATAAATTCTTTGTAGTTTTGGAGAAATACCAAAAGACATATGCTGACCGAAAACAGTTGAGTACCGAGCAATTGATACTCCCGCTTCTGCAACACCAATAGAAACTGCATTTACCGCTGTCAACTCAGCACTTTCTGCAATTCTTCCAGCCTCAGTTGCTTCTGAGCTAGTCCAGACTTCAGGTGTAACAAATGATTCCGTGTACGCCTTACCAAAAATCGTCATCGAAAGGTATGGGTTAGGAATACCAAAGGCAACAGCACCGCCCAATTCCAGTTTTGCTTCGCTGCCCTTTAGGTTGTTTAGAGCAGTATCCACGCTTGTTAGGACACTAGGGTCAGCTGCGGCTGGGTTATCTTTGATTGCTTTTATGTTGTCTGCAATCACATCAAGATTATCGACCATGTTGTCCGTGTCATCGTACATAAGTCCGATACTCGGCAATAACATTCCGGCGTCATCATTCCGGCGATAAATTGCCGTCAATGCTGGGTTATAAAATGGGGCTGTCAGGTAGGTAGCAGAAACAACACCAGTTCCGCCCATAGCGTCACCGCGTGCATCAACAGCATAGTTAGCGGCAAGAGTAGAAAAAGAAGTTAGAGAAACCGTGCCGACTACCGCTAAACGTAGTTTATTCATATATTTACACCTAAAATCATCCAATGACAGTGTATCGGCGCATTGCGCCGAACCTTTACATTTTTATCACTCCTCAGCAGATATGTCGTGAGTTTTACTGATGACTTGTTGCTCTTCAATGGTAATCGCACCTTGCCATCTTTTATGAGTGATAGATACAGCTAGCACATATCGATCCGGTTTGAAGCTTTCTTGGGGTAAAGTTTTCGGATACTCACTTTCGTATGAACGTTTCCACACTTTTTTATACTGATCATCGACATAATCGTATAAACCAATATCCATAACTGGCAATGCACAGTAAGGATTCAGCAAACCAAACTTATCAACCGCCCACTTATCTTTTGTTTCCCAACGGACGACTTCTTTCGCTTCGGCTTCACCTATCACCACCCAAGATTCCCAAACACCTTTGCTGGCAGATTTGATGACAACTTTATATAGCCCTTTGGACAGGCGTTGACTCAAAGAGAAAAAGTTACGGTGTATTGTTTTATCAGATTCGTTTACGATCGTATATTCCGTTTCATCGGAAACTGGCGTCGCTGGCCACTTAATTAGATCAATACTTTCGATGTCTACTTGAGTGACCGCATCAACAACCGCTCTTTCAACTCTCCTACCCGGACTCTCAATGGATTGTCGTCGAACGATAACTTCATCTAACCACTCAGCGAGTGGCTCTGAACTGAGACTCTTACCACAATCTTTTTCGAGCGCTTTTAGGAGTAGTTGATTTAAGTGGTTATCCATATACGCATTATTGTTGCTTTGCCAAACTTGAATCATCGCAGAAAAACTCTGCTCAAGATTGTCATCTAACAGCATTTGGTGCGCCTGGATCAAAGGAGAGGATCCTTCAAACCAGTTTTCCGCGGTAGCCGCGGAAACTGGTGTCACAAGCAATAATGTCGTGAGTAGATTTTTGTACATTAAGATTTCATCTTATAACCAACACCACGAAGCGTTTCGATATCGACTCCAGGCAACTTCTGGCGCAACTGAAGTACATGAGTATCTACTGTTCGTGTTGTTGGGAAGTGATTATAGCCCCATACATGATCAAGCAATTCATCGCGGGTGAATACTCGGCCAAGGTTGCTCGCCAGGAACAACAAAAGATCAAACTCTGTTCTTGTTAGCGTCACTGGCTCGCCATTGTAAAAAACATCGCGCGTGCTTTTATCAATAACAAGGTGTTCTGTCGTAACACGGTTCGAATCCGAACCATCATCACTATCGGACTTTCTCAGTTGAGCTCTAACACGAGCAAATAACTCAGCTTCTGCAAACGGTTTTGTCAGATAGTCGTTTGCACCTGCATCAAGCCCGGAAACTTTGTCTTTGATCGTAACAAGAGCAGTCAGTAAGATAACTGGCACCTGCTTAATTTCCTTCCAGGTAGGAAGGTGATCAACTGAATCACCATCAGGTAGCTGTCGATCGAGAATTACTAGATCCGCTTTTTCCCATAGTGGTGCAACTTCAGCAATTGTTTCTGCGTGAAAGCATTCGTAACCCGCTTGTTCCAGGCTAACCAGTAAGCCATCAGCCAAGTTTTTGTCATCTTCAACGAGTAGCAATGTCTGTTTCACAAGGTATCTCCAAGGTAAATGTTGTCGGTGGCCCACTAAGAGACATTCTGCCCCCCATACGAGACACCATAGATTCTACAATAGTTAATCCTAGCCCTAACCCAGCTTTACTAACAAATGGCTTTTTGAGCGTTTTCCAATCTTTGCGAGTTAAAGTGCCCTGATCGATGATATTGAAACTAATTCGACTGGGCTTTACATCAACCTTTAACTCTACTGGCGCTTTACCATACTTCACTGCGTTATTGACCAGGTTATCTATACAAGTGCCCAACCAATAGACATTAACTTTAGCTGCAATATCTTGCTTTATCGTTAGTGTCGGTGGGTTGGAATGTTCTTCAAAGCGATACTCTAGCCACTCCTGTATAGAAGGAATCCATTCAGTTGCTAAAGGTTGCTTGTCTGATTGCAAATAATCCTTACTTGCCTCCGCCAGTTGACGAAGTCGTCGTGTGTCCTCACATAAGCGTCGAAACTCTTCATAAACAGTTTCAGGAAGGTTTTCGAACTCTCTTCGAAAACCTTCTACCGTTAAAGATAGACTCGCTATTGGCGTTCTTAGTTCATGAGTCAGTATCTGAAGCACGAGCATGCGGCTCTTCAACTCGCGGCGTTTCATCTCCCAGCGGTAAATCGACCAAGCGATAATCAGCGCAATGTTTGCAATGACAAGTGCGATCATGGCCTTCATAAGAAGGTTCGATTTATCCTGAACCTCGATACAAAGGTTACCACGTTGTACAAAACAGTTGCTGTTTTCGTCAATTAGCCACAAGGAAATCTCGGCTTTCTCTATGTTCTTTTTCCAGATCTTCCTGTCATAAAGAAGATATTTATTACCATCACGAAGCCAAAGCTCATCACCATTAATAAACATCTTCTCACCGGCAATTAGTGCGGACAGTGAGCTGAAAGTCATATTCTGCAATTTTCCGAGCAAAGTATCTTCCTCTGCCTCTGGGCGCTCTTGAATGTGCATATAACTTTGCAGAGATTCGAAACTATCGGGATACTTTTTTGAGTATCGAGCAGCATACGTACCACCACCAGGGTGAATCAGACCGGTTCTCGCAAACCATTTTTTAGATAGCGGTGTACCTTTGCATAGTGCACGAATAAAAACTAGAGGTTCAGTAACCTTTGGGCTTAAAGGAAGTTTGCCCGAACAGTTTTGGGACAAACTATACAGCTGCTGAATATCTTTGAGAGGATACTTCCCGGTTTGTGGAAGCATAAACTCAGGTGATATGAGCTTAGTTGGAAAGTCGGTTTGTAATACACGAATATCATACTGTTTTTTAGGTTCAACCTTTTCAAACAGATCGACGAATGTATTTATTCGTTCTGGTAATGTATCTGCCTGAACTGTAAATGGCAGTAAACATATGATTAATAATAATCGTGATGTCTTCAATTTGATTTCCGACGCGTTAGATATGCCATTTAATATAGCGTAAAAAACAAGAAAATCATATATTGTTCAGTAGGATAAAGCTTTAATTAGTCATACTTTTCAGTTAGATGTAAATAAAATTAAGGCCCGCATATGCGGGCCTTATACGTTACTTCATACGCATTAAATATGCTGAGAGATCGATAGGCACGACTCTTTAGCATCACCAAATAGCATCTGAGTATTTTCTTTAAAGAATAGAGGGTTTTGAACACCCGCGTAACCAGTATTCATTGAACGCTTGAATACAATTACGTTTTTCGCGTTCCAAACTTCTAGTACAGGCATACCCGCAATAGGGCTGTTTGGATCATCTTGCGCAGCTGGGTTAACTGTATCGTTTGCACCAATTACAAGTACGGTATCTGTCTCTGTGAAATCATCGTTGATTTCATCCATTTCCAGAACGATATCGTAAGGTACTTTCGCTTCAGCAAGAAGAACGTTCATGTGACCCGGTAACCTTCCTGCTACAGGGTGGATACCAAATCGAACTTCAATGCCCATATTACGAAGCTTTTCAGTGATCTCATACACTGGGTACTGAGCTTGAGCTACTGCCATGCCGTATCCAGGAGTGATGATGACAGACTTAGAGTCTTTCAGCATCTCAGCTACTTCTTCTGCGCTTGCTTCTCTGTGCTCACCATATTCAGTATCGCTGCTCACTGCCACTTCCTGACCGAAGCCACCAGCAATTACAGAAATAAATGAACGGTTCATCGCCTTACACATAATGTAAGAAAGGATGGCACCAGAAGAACCTACAAGTGCACCTGTTACGATAAGTAGATCGTTTGCCAGCATGAAACCTGCTGCTGCTGCTGCCCAACCTGAGTATGAGTTAAGCATAGAAACCACAACAGGCATGTCCGCACCACCAATAGATGCAACAAGGTGATATCCGAATGCAAATGCGATAAGTGTCATCACGATAATCGCGAAGTAACTACCGTCTACTTTAACGAAGTAGATCATTAGCAATGTAGAAACAACAACCGCTAGTAGATTCCACTTGTGTTTATGTGGAATCGAAAGTGGTGAAGAAGAGATCACGCCGCGTAGCTTACCGAAAGCAACAATCGAACCGGTAAAGGTTACAGCACCAATGAATACGCCAAGGAAAACTTCTACAAGGTGAATCACATGTTCGGCATGAATTTCAGACGGAACTAGTGATACTGGTGGAGGTGGAGCAATAAAGCTGTTGTAACCAACCAATACCGCAGCCAGACCTACGAAACTGTGAAGAATCGCAACCAGCTCTGGCATTTCAGTCATTTCTACTTTCTTCGCGTAGTAGATACCGATACTACCACCGATCACCATAGCAAAAATCACCCAGACAAAGCCTTGGGCACTTGGTGAAAAGATCGTCGCGATCAATGCGATCGCCATACCAGCGATACCATAGTAGTTACCTGCGCGAGCAGACTCTTGCTTTGAAAGCCCCGCAAGGCTCATGATAAATAAGACAGCAGCAACTATGTATGCGGCTGTTACTAATCCTGCAGACATCCGTTACTCCTTAGTCTTTACGGAACATTTCAAGCATACGCTTCGTAACGGTGAAACCACCGAAGATGTTTATGCTCGCAATTAACACAGCGATAAACGCCAGAACAGATACAACACCATCACCTTGTCCTATCTGAAGTAGCGCACCAACGATAATGATGCCCGAAATCGCGTTAGTTACAGACATTAGCGGAGTGTGCAGTGCATGTGTCACGTTCCACACTACGTAGTAACCCACGATACATGCCAATACAAATACCGTGAAATGCGCAAGGAATGCAGAAGGAGCAACACTAGCGATCCATGCAAAAGCACCGATACCGGCAGCAATCATAGCGACTTTCTTAACTGGAGACGCAGGTTCTTCTTTTACTTCTTCAATCGGTGCTGCAGGCTCTGGTTGAGCTTGTGGCTGAGCGGATACCTGAATCGGTGGCGCAGGCCATGTTACTTCACCTTCTTTAACAACCGTCACACCACGAAGAACAACGTCTTCAAAATCAATGTCGATGTTGCCGTCTTTCTCTTTACAAAGAAGCTTCAGAAGGTTTACAAGGTTTGTTGCATAAAGCTGAGAAGACTGTGTAGGCAAGCGGCCAACCATGTCGGTGTAACCGATGATCTTCACACCGTTGTCCGTCGTGATAACTTTGTCAGCTACTGTGTATTCGCAGTTACCACCATTCGCCGCAGCAAGGTCAACAATTACGCTGCCCGCTTTCATGCTATCAACCATCTCTTTGGTGATCAGCTTCGGTGCAGGGCGTCCTGGAATAAGAGCAGTAGTAACGATGATATCAACATCTTTAGCCTGTGCAGCGTATAGCTCTTCGGCTTTTTTGTTGAACTCTTCAGACATTTCTTTCGCATAGCCGTCACCAGCGCCAGTGTCTTCCTCGAAATCTACTTCAAGGAACTCGGCCCCCATTGACTGCACCTGTTCTTTTACTTCAGGTCGAACATCGAAAGCGCGAACAACAGCACCAAGGCTACCCGCAGCACCGATTGCAGCTAAGCCAGCAACACCAGCACCAGCAACCAGCACTTTTGCAGGTGGAACTTTACCTGCCGCTGTAATTTGACCGGTAAAGAAGCGACCAAACTCATGAGCCGCTTCTACAACTGCACGGTAACCAGCGATGTTAGCCATCGAGCTCAGCGCATCCAATGCCTGTGCACGGGAAATACGAGGAACCGCATCCATCGCCATTACGTTAATGTTCTTAGAAGAGAGCTTTTCCATTAACTCAGGATTTTGCGCTGGCCATACAAAGCTCACCAGGCTAGCACCCTCTTTCATTGAGTCTATTTCATTATCTGAAGGTGCATTAACCTTCAAGATAAGGTCGGATTGCCATATCTCTTCTACAGAAGCGATTTTAGCTCCAACTTGTTCAAAAGCAGCATCGTCAAAACTGGCTAAAATACCAGCCCCCGATTCGATTACGACATCGAATCCCATTTTTAATAGCTGTTCAACCGACTTCGGTGTCGCAGCAACTCGTGTTTCACCCGCGAGTATCTCTCTAGGCACACCAATTTGCATAGTTATTCCCTACTATTGGCACAATGAATTTTGGATTTGATATTACTAGTGCACTTAACTCACAGATTTTTTCATTCGTTAAGTACAAATTTTAGTCATTTTGATGAAAAAGTACGTAATACATCTAAAATTTGTAAGTAATGAGCTAAGCATACCTATAATTTATATGTAAAAAAACCACATTTAGGATCGTGGCTATCAGGTCGAACCACCGCGTTGTAGCCAGATAGGATATGACTTTTTTACTAAAAAGAGCCAACAGCTTAAACGCTATTGGCTCCTATATATATGACGAACATCAATAAGTAGAAATTAAACCTTGGCTTTGCTTTTACTTATCAAACATATACAACATTTTCACTAAAAAATATTACCGTTCATTTGATCGATAAACATTTTGGCTTTCGACAACATTAGCTCATTAGCATCACTTTCAGATGTCACTACATCTGAACGGATAAAGTTATGAACCTTTAATTCACCGTCGATTTCTTTTGTAATTCGACCAGCAATACGATATTGACCCGACTCAGCTCTGGACTCCTGATAGATCAGGAAATCTTTATACTCTA
This sequence comes from Vibrio iocasae, assembly GCF_042245395.1. NCBI lineage: Bacteria > Pseudomonadati > Pseudomonadota > Gammaproteobacteria > Vibrionales > Vibrionaceae > Vibrio > Vibrio iocasae. The sequence goes on from NZ_CP145310.1 coordinate 1,061,976, forward strand.
CAGGTTCGACTACTTTAGACTCAGATTTACCGCCCCCAAAAAGCTTTGAGAAAAATCCCACACTAAACTCCTGTTAATTAAATCTCTTATCTTACTTTGTCTTTAACGGAACGATCGGCTTCTCGAACCACTCCAGTTCCGGATCTTCCTCTTCAGAAAGATCTTTATAGATCACGTCGCTATCGTCATCTTCTCGTTTCTGTCTTCGATCATCTTTGATCATTGTTTCAGCAGCTTCAAGAGCAATTGATGCCTGGGCTCTTAACTGATTTAGTTTTTCTTCATGGACACTCGATAAGAAATCCACGTCATGACGAATATATACTGGACGGAGTTGGTTTAACGCAATGCAAGCGAGATCCGCTAATTGCTCACCATCGTATTTGTCGGTATATACAGGTTCGGCCAACTTTCTGCCGACCAGCGTTTCCATATAGTTATGCACTTCAACACTGATTTGCATGTCTCTACTCCATTAATCGATCAGATAGACAATTTGTAATATGTATACTCAACAATAAGCTTAACCCAATACCTACAAAGGTAAATCGGCTATCTAAGCTTAGCCCCGCCATTTATATTAATTCTGATAGTTTCCCCACACTTTTGATGTTTTTATTGTTCCATGAAGATATTATTGGCATTATGATCGTTTATTGAAAAGCTCAATTTCATTGACAATCAAAACCGCTCTGATAGAACCAGAGATAAAAGCAGCAGGCTGTAAACTCGCGATGTCACTCATTCGTCCCAATCTGATCAAATTTTTGTTACCACTATTTTTCGTATTGGTACTTCAATTCGTAATGCAGACCATATCAGGGACAATTGAAGCAAACATTTATCTAGCAACTAATCTTCCCTACCTTTTGTTTGTTATTTGCATCATGCTTTGCCAATTATTTAATCAAGGCCGGATTGGCATGGTAACCGTTGCCATGTGCATCACTTATTACGTGATACAAACAAGATTACAATCCCCTCTTTCCACTGGCACAACCAAACTAGAGTTTCTTTTACTCGCATTTATCTTTCCCGTAGCCTGTATTACTGCCAGCCTTTACAAAGAGTGCAAATTGCTGACGACTAAAGGGCTCTCTTATTTAGCCATTATTGGTATGCTGATCGGCTGGGGAGTCATCACGGTTATCCATGTTCAGGATGCAGGTTTAAGCGATTTCTGGGAAGCCGTGCTGTATAACATCCCTGAAATGTCGAAATTGCCTGTATTACTGTTTCTATACAGTTTCTTTGTGAGTTGTTGGTATGGCATACAAGTCCTCAATCACAACAAGTCTATCGATGTTGCCATTTATACTTGCCTGGTGCTTACGCTGCTGACTTTCGTTCTGTTCGATACCAACTACATTTCCACTACCCTGTTTTCTTTGTCTGGAATCATGCTTATTGTCACCGTTATCTCGACTAGTCATGAACTTGCTTATATTGACCAGTTAACAGAAATACCGGGTAGAAGAGCCTTAGAAACAGAGATGCGCCACCTTGGACGCAAATACACAATCGCAATGCTCGACGTTGACCATTTCAAGAAATTTAACGATACCTATGGCCATGATACTGGTGACGACGTTCTAAAATTGGTTGCGAGCAAGATGATGAAAACAAGGGGTAAGGCCAAAGTATATCGTTACGGTGGTGAAGAGTTTACTGTGTTGTTCAAAGGTAAGTATGTTGATAATGCGGAGCCATTTCTTGAAGAGCTTAGAGAAAGCATTGCCAACTACGAAATGACACTGCGTAACATGGATAACCGCCCTAAGGACAATAAGGTCGGCTCAAAACAACGTAAAAAACAAAATGCCAGCAATACCGTTAGCGTAACAATCAGCATTGGTATGGCTGACAGCTACGACACCAAAAATCCAGAGACTGTTCTCAAAGCCGCCGATGAAGCCCTCTATAGGGCCAAGCAATCTGGTCGAAATTGTGTTTCCGACTAGTTAAGTTCCTGTTAGTATTTGTTTAAATACAAAAACAGGACAACTAAATGATTCTAAAAATAATATCCGCTGTTATTGCTCTCGGCGTAGGTTTCATGGTGTATAAAAACAGTGCTCAACCGGACTATCTAGGCGTCGTAGATGGTAAATTTGCGCCAGTGCCTTCGTCACCAAACGCAGTTTCTACTCAATCAGATGATCCAGAAAAGCTGGTGGCACCTCTGTCTTTCGACGATATTACTCACGCTAAAAAATCTGTTTATAACGTCCTGACGACGATGGGTGGAAATGAAATCGTTACAGATGACGAGTTCTACATGCATGTGGTCTTTACCACGCCAACCATGAAGTATCGTGATGATCTGGAACTGTATTTCAATATTGATGAAAAACAGATTGAATATCGTTCACAATCGCGGGTCGGATACAGCGATCGAGGGTTAAACAGAGAACGCTACGACTCGTTTGTCAAACTCTATAAAGAGTCTAAGTAAACAACTGTTTCATGGTCAAAAAGGTACAGATCACATCCTTAAATATTTCATAATACTTTAACTGGCGAAGTCATAACCATTATTGTACGGTAAATCTGTTGATGTGCTTTTGCATCAATCAGTTATATGGATAGAGAACAGGTATGAGCGATAAAATCAATGGCACTGTAAAGTGGTTTAATCAGGACAAAGGGTTCGGCTTCATCACACCAGAAAATGGTGGTAAAGATGTATTCGTACACTTTTCAGCAATCAATGGAACAGGTCGTCGTAACCTCCAAGATGGTCAACAGGTATCATTTGTGGTGACGAACGGTCAGAAAGGCCCTCAAGCCGAAGACGTCAGTGCCATCTGATTAGCAAACCAGCTTTTCCAAAGCCGTTACTTTTATAGTGACGGCTTTTTAGTTTATTGACATTTAAAATATTCCTCTTAGCATGTGCTTTTTACCATTAAAGAGAATTTCCTATGTCCGAAGAGACAAAGATGTCTGAAGAGACAACAAACGAACCAGTACAAGTAGACCTGTCTTCGGTATCAGCCGAGCTGCGCAAAGTTATTGAGTATGATGATGTGCCTGAAGAGATGTACAACATGGTTGTTTCTATTCACGAAGTGTCTGAAGAAGCAGTACGGGAATCATGGAATGAACTTCCAGCAAGTGCGCAAAATATTTTAGATAATTTTGAACAGTTTCATGCGCTTATTTCTGTTAGCCAGGCGTTTGCTGGTGTTAACTTTATGGAAGACTACCAGAACATTGAGCTGCCACAGGATATGACTGAAGAACAACAAGAAGAGTACCGTGCTCAGCTGCTGGATAAAGTTTTACACAACTGCGTGAAAGATATGGTTAAACAGGTGAAAAAAGCCCGTCGTGACCCAATCCTGAAAAGAGAGTTTGTTGACGTTTTTGCTAAGTAATTAACGACGATACATTCGTAATAGATAAGCCGCAATGTACCAGATGGATTCATTGCGGCTTTCTCGTTTTATGGCTACGAATGCTCTACTCATGCACAGGCATTAGAGCCATATCCTTCTGCGTCACACTCACACCTTTTATCTGGAGATAGACATTCATGTCTGGCACCAGTTTGAGCTCATCCATTGCCCATTGCGTAATCGTAGCTTCCAGATGGCAATCTGAGCCGATATCCAGATTCAAAGCAATACTTTGATTACCGTGTTGATTCTTCACTTCCTGAATACTCGTGACTGTAGCTGGAATAACATTTCTTATTGATGTGTTTTCGGGCTTGGTCGTCGTCACAGAGACGTCATTTGAACGAACCTGCATTCTGATCTTGCTACCAATTTCTTCGTCTATCTTCTGAACCCACAAGCTCGCTTCTTTGCTTAGCCTAACCTGAGTCAGTGAGTATTTCTCATGATGAGAACAGATAGTGCCTTCCAGCAACGTGCTACGTTCGGAGAAAGATTGCCAGGGTTTCATCGCATCGGATCCCCAAATATCTTCAAGCGGTCCGTTAGCAACAACCCTTCCTTGATCAATAAGTAGAATATGATCGGCTAATCTTAAGATCTCATTGAGGCTGTGAGTGACATAAAGAATCGGTACTTTGATCTCTCTGGATAGCTTTTCCAGAAACGGCATTACTTCTTTCTTCCTTGGAAGATCCAGCGAGGCCAGTGGTTCATCCATAAGAAGAAGCTGAGGACTCGATAGCAACGCCCTAGCGATAGCAACCCTCTGTTTTTCTCCTCCAGATAAATCTGAAGGATAGCGTTCAAGCAGGTGCTCTAAATGAAGCAGTTCAACAATATGATTGAACGATATTTTATCTAACTCCCCCTTTACCCCGTAAAGAAGGTTTCCTTTCACTGAGTAATGAGGAAATAATCGAGCGTCCTGAAATACATAACCAATATTTCTTCTTTCTATCGGGATGTTAACTTTGTTGCTGCTGTCAAAGATCAGGTTGTCACCAACGACGATCTTTCCTGAGTCTGGATTTATCAAGCCACTTACGACATTGATTACTGATGTTTTGCCTGATCCCGAACGACCGAAGATCGCAGTGATCCCCTTAGAAGGAAGCTCAACATCGATGTCGAGTAACATCTCACCGAGAGCGTGCTTTATAGAAAGATCTATCATTTCGCCACGCTCCCGTTTAATTGACGTTGAGATTTGCGGTTGAGCAACTCGGACACAAACAAAGAGCTTAATGCAACAACAATAGAAATTGCACACAGCCGTGCTGCTTCGAACTCGGCACCTGGCGTTTCAATAAAACTAAACATTGCAAGCGGGATTGTTTGAGTTTCCCCAGGGATATTGGAAACAAAGGTAATGGTGGCACCAAACTCTCCCAAGCTCCGGGCAAACGCAAGCATGGTACCTGTCACGATACCCGGTAATGTCAGTGGCAAAGTGATGGTAAAAAATACTTTAATTGGAGAGGCCCCCAGGGTGCGAGCGGCATGTTCTAGCCGGGTATCGACACTTTCAAGGCTTAATCGTATCGCTCTAACCATCAGTGGAAGTGCCACAACAGAGGATGCTAAAGCGGCCCCTTTCCAGCTAAAACTGAAACTAATACCAAATACATCGTTCAAAAAACTACCAATTACTCCTTGTCTGCCCATAAGAATCAAAAGAAGATATCCGATGACAACAGGAGGAAGAACAAGAGGCAGATGGACAATGCTGTCTAATAAGCTTTTCCCAAAAAAGTTTTTCCTAGCCAGCAACCAGGCTAAACCGATTCCAATAGGGATAAGCCAAAGTACGGCGAAGAAAGCAACTTTCAGGCTTAGGATAAGCGCTTCAATTTCAAATTCTGTTAACATGAACTAAGCCCTGATTAGTTATTAACAGTTTGAGTATCAATGGATTGAAAGCCATATCGATTCAGAACACTATTCGCTTCATCACTAAACAGGAAGTCATAAAACTGTTCACTCTCATTTGAATCCGTTAACCGAGCAGCCGGATACATGATAGGAGCATGACTCTCTTCGGGCAACACCGCCAAACTAGTTACAGCGTCACTGTAAATTGCGTCGGTTTGGTAAACAATGCCAATATCAGTTTCTCCGCGTTCAACCAAAGCCAACGCAAACCTGACATTATTGGCGGCTGCTAACCGGGGCTTCATTTCATCCCAAACACCCAGAAACTCCATCGCCTGCTTTGCGTAAATGCCAGCAGGAACGGAATCCGTTTGTCCTACAGCCAAACGGCTATTTTTGGTCACTTCCATCCAGTTCTTCTTATCTTCTGGAGAGAACTCCGTGATTCCGCTTTTACTTCCGCTAACAATCACAAGGCGATTGCGAGCAATATCTCTTGAGTTCGTTGGCTTAACTACATTTTTCTCAATTAAGTAGTCCATCCACTTTTCATTAGCTGATATGTAGATATCTGCCGGAGCGCCCTTCTCTATCTGTCTTGCAAGAGAAGCAGAGCCACCAAACACGGTGATTACCTTAATTCCGGTTTTCTCTTTGAATTTTTCACCGATTTCTTTAATGGAGTTAGTCATAGAAGACGCTGCATAAACCTTTAAATTTTGTGCTGCTGACTGGGCAGAAAATAGAATAAGCAGGGGAATGAGCAAGCTACGAATCAATTTGTACATCCTGAACGTTAATTACTTGTTTTTATAGCAGGCAGCAACCATACATCAATTCACATAAGGTCGTTGTGCACTAAGCTAGATATTTATAAAAACAATACCTTCTTTCTGTCAGTAATACGACTTTTTTCTGGCTTGGATATTGCATAAGTACAATCAATATTTTAATGAACCTGATTTGGAGTTTCCATGCAAGGAAAAGCTCGTTCAATCGCTTTACTGGCATCTACATTGTTGGTGTCTGGAGCCGTCAGCGCAAACAATTTTCCATACAACGCCTTTGATGTAAACATAGGCGCTAGCCCTACATCATTTGGCCTAGCGTTTACTTCGCAGTTTACAGAAAATAGTCATTTCATCATCAAGGGCGACAGCCAATTCGAAAGTGATTGGGTTTTGGCTGGTGGTATAGGCTTTAATGGACCACTTACTCAGTTCGCTGATATCTACGGCCGTATGATGCTAAATAGCGTCAAAGAAGGTAGAGAGAACTTAGCTGATGAAGATTTTTTACCTGAATTTGCTATTGGCTCACGAGCTTGGATTTTACAAAACATAGAAGTATATGGCGACATCGGTCAATTAATTGACGGTGACAATACTCACACTTCATATAATGTTGGAGCTAGATTTCATTCGACACAGCAGCTCGTACTTGGTGCCGGACTGCGAAACAACGGTTTATACGGTGGTCAGTTCTTAATGAACGTGCGTTTCCAGTACTAAATTACTAGTTAAGGCCAGAAAGCAGAGTACGTTTACTCTGCTTTTTTACACTCCGAAGATATCCGTCAGAGTTTTGTCAATTTAAAACAAAGCTAAGCTTTTGCATCAACCAACCTAAATTTCACCCACTCTTTTGATCGCCATCTTACCGCCATTATCAAACCACGAAACCACTCATCCATAGCAACCGCTATCCACGCACCAACTACCCCATAGCCCAAGTTAAGTCCAAGCACATATGCCATAAATACCCCGATTCCCCACATACTCAAGATACCCATTTGTACGGGGAACTTTACATCGCCAGCTCCCTTTAAGGCAGAGATAAAGATTAGGTTAAACACCCGTCCTCCTTCCAGGAAAATAGACGCAAATATCAGTGTTCCCGTCAGAGCAACAATTTCTTGATCATCGGTGAACAGATTGAGGAACGGCTCACGTAGCAGGTAAATAACAATAGCAATGGTAAGGGACACGATAAAACCGGCCACAAAGTATTGTTGTACTTTCTGGTGAATAGATTCAATCCAACCTTTGCCAACAAAATAACCGGTTTGAATCTGTGCCGCTTGTCCTAGTGCGACGGAAAAAGCAAAAGAAAAGCGGGCGATATTCTGAGCATAAGTGAAAGCAGCCAAAGAGGCTGTGCCCATCTGGACGACAAAGTAGACAATGATGATCTGTGCGATATTGTAGAACAGTATTTCTCCAGCATTCATACTGCCTATTTTAAGGATCTTTCGATAGATCTCTTTACTCACTTTAAAAGCATTTTTGTACGGTAAATGAATGTTCGAACGAGTCAGTACTACCCACAATGCTATTGTCCCTAGCAACTGGCTAATTACGGTTGCTATAGCAACGCCTTGTACGCCATAAACAGGCAACCCGAAAGGCTGATATAACGCAATATAGTTACCCAAAACATTTATTACGCCACTCGCCAGATTGACCACCATTGGAGATCGGGAATACCCATGACTTCGAAGAATCGTTGAAAACACAATACCGAGGGTCACATTGAACGTCATCACACCCGCAATAATCAGGTAATCTTGAGCGTAGGTTTCTACCTGTAAATCTAGGCCATACAGAGGAACAAAGTAATAAGCACCGATGACCGCTATAAAGCTAAGAAAAACACCCACCAGCAAAGCAAGAAAAAGACTGGCAACACCCACATCGGTAGACTTCTTCTCCTCACCCGCACCATTGAACTGTGCGATAAGTATCGCTGTACCGCTACTTACCATAGAAGAAACGATCATCAGGAAGAAAGTAAGTTGCGTGATTACCCCAACGGCTGACACCGCTTTGTCTGAATAACTACTCAACATAAAAACATCACTGGTACCAAGCACCGTTCTCAACAGTACTTCTACCAAAATAGGCCAGCCAATCGCTAAGATTGACATACGTTGATCCATGCTTTTTACGTTTTTCATTTCTAGCCTATGTTTTTTGTTCGAATAGCCCCAATTCGAATGAAGAGCAAAAGAGAAGATACTCATCTTACGCCTATACAATCTGTCTGTTCTATCAACTTTTCGACACAAAACAGGAAAATTCCGACATGATGCTGGTGCCAAAGAACACTTCCCTGGCTTAACCCCATGCTATCTAATGCAAGCTATGCGGATAGATACGTTCGCAGATCTCAAGTACAATGCGCACCAATCAACTAACATATATAATCAGCGTTTATACTCCGTTTATAAATGTCGACATTAAGTAAGGCCTATTTTAATGGTTAACAACTCGATCCAATGGTTTCCTGGTCTACTGAATTGAAATCCAGTAACGTCTAATTAAGTGCATTTTATTCTTTATAAACATACACATAAACAAAAAACCCTATTTGATAACGTCCTAAGTCGTTTCACTAAATCCATAATTTTTTGTACCCCATTTTGTACCCCATAAATTTAACTGCTGTATAATAGAGGAACAACCATCAAGGAGTTCCCATGCCTAAGCCAACAATAAGATTGACCGACCGACAGATCAAAAACACTCCTGTTAAAGATAAAGAATATGTCCTTGCTGATGGAAATGGATTGAACATTCGTATCAGACCAAATGGTACTAAATCTTGGCAATTCCGATACTGCGACCCCATGACTGGCAAAGTTAAGAAAATTTCTCTTGGCTCATACCCTAAACTAACCCTCGCTAATGCGAGAAAAATCGCACAAGAATACCGCAACCAAGTAGCAAATGGAGTAGATCCAAAGCAACAATTAAAAGAAATAAAGCAAGAAGCAAAAAGAAGAGAATCCAGCATCTTCCTTTCTGTTGCTAAGCAATGGTTCGATAGAAAAAAGAAAACCATCAGTGCAGCTCATGCGGAGCGGACATGGCGTACACTAGAAAAATATGCCCTACCTAAGCTTGGGAATGTCCCAATTGAGGAAATTACTCGCAGAGATACGATCTTAATTCTTCGACCTTTAGAAGTAGATCAAAAGCTCTCAACTATTAAACGTATTTGTCAGTCACTAAATCAGATTATGGAATATGGTGTCGATAGCGGAGTTATCAACGCAAATCCACTAACTCGAATGATCAATGCGTTTGAAAGACATGATGTCAAACATATGGCTACAATACGCCCCGAATTGCTTGAGACATTTCTTTCTAGATTAGAAAGTAACAATAAAATTCAAGATAAAACTAAGTGTTTATTACTATGGCAACTGCACACTATAGCAAGACCCAAGGAAGCAGCTAGAACACGTTGGAAAGACATTGATTTAGTATCTAAATGTTGGACTATTCCTGCAGCTGAGATGAAACGCAGAAAAAAACATAGGATTCCTCTAACAAAGGAATGTATTGAAATTCTAAATAAAATGAAGCCACAAAGTGAAGGAAGAGAATTTGTTTTTCCGGGAGAGCGAGATCCAAATGATCATGTAAGTGTCTTTACCGCGAATGCTGCGCTTAAGCGCAGCTTAGGCTTTCAAGGCAAGCTTGTTGCTCATGGACTACGAGCAATTGCTTCAACCGCACTACACGAAGAAGGGTTCGATACCCTTCATATTGAAGCATGCTTATCTCATTCAGACCAAAATGAAACACGTGCAAGTTACAACCGCTCAGACTTCTTTGAACAAAGAAAACAAATTATGCAGTGGTGGAGCACATATATTGATACTGCGAGTAAAAGAGATTGAGGGTGTAACCTACACCGTACTCAAGCACACTATCTAGATTGCGACAAACATATGTACACAAACATATGTACACAAACATTTGTACTAGCTCAGACCTGATCTGACAGTTACCCACTTTTCGGCTCGGCGCCTGTCAGATCCTATCTGGGCTAGATTCTTTGAATTACAATTTATACGCTCACTATGAGTCCATTGTCCAATTCACTTTCATCTGGAACCTCGAATCTAGGCTCCATAAAGTTAAACATTATGTCCGTAACTTCGAAGGAAAATACGTTAGGGTCTTTTTCTGCATTTCGATTAGCAATCCTCTTTCTTCGAGTTTCGACTTGAGCGTCGAGATAGTGAATTTCAGCACGAATATTCAGTGCGTTAGCTTTAGTCACAAATATGTCTCGTTGCGCCTTGGTTGTAAAACCCAAATCAAGAACAACATTTCCACCTAACAATATAATCTGCTCACTAACTTCCCAGATTTGATCGTAACAACGACTTACTCGTTCCATCATCCATGAATAATCTAGTGCAACCATATCTTCTGCAAACAGTCTCTGCATCCAAGGATCTATCGAGAACTTAACGGCGTTGATTTCACCACATATAGACATTGCGTATGTTGTCTTACCCGCCCCCATAGGGCCGCAAACTAGAATTAACTTACCCATTTTTTATTCTCTTCAAATTGTTTGTAACTGGAGCGTGAACCAGAGGACATCGTTGAGTTACCTGATAACTGTGCCGACCCACTTAAGGAAAAAGGAATCAGTTAGACCTACCCTAAACTCCTACTCAATCGGTCTTGAGAGTTACTCTTTATCTTTCCCATTGCGCCGGAACAACAGCGGCTTGACTGCCTAGTTTGACAACTTTCCCACCATAGGTGTCAGTATAGTTAGTAGCCTCGGCAGTATTCGAAAACCAAAGAACAGGATAGCCAGCGTCTTGCAACTCAATACTATTAGGTAGTATCGAGCCTTCGGGAGCTTTAACGACCTGTTGTTTAAACTCAGCCCAACAACTAGCACCATTCTCAGCAGCTAACATCTGCAATAAGTGCTTACGTTGAATAATCGAAGTATTGTTCTTGAGATCAATTAACGAGATATCGAACAATACCTTCGCATTAAGTAGACGTCTAAGAACAGGTAAAGAGCGAGACAACGACTCTGACTTAGCGAGTTTTTGTAAGACTTTAGCTTCTCGAAGCCATAATTGAAGATCTGGATTTTTTTTAAGACACATATCGTCCTCCTTTTACTCAACCTACTCGCTATCAGTTACAGGGTGATATGCATTGAAATGCTTACTATGGATTTTAGTGTATTGGTACTATCGTTTTTGCGAGATAGGCGTCCAATAAGCCTAGTCGAAGATTACTACTTCTTTACTTGTTTATCAACATGACTCAGCAATAAGTCATTGCATAACTTGAAAAGTCTAACTCGAAAGTTTTTGGGGAAAGTACACTAGATTCTTACCTTGTCATATATTGCAAATGATTTTGTATAAGGTGAATCTGATACGTAAGATCGTGGAATTGTGTTTGTGCTCAGTTACAAGCGAATAGACCAACGCGACAAAGGTAGTTTGTGACTTTTTGGGGTGAGAGGAGTAACCTGAAAGAAGGATTGTAGAGCATTTTCTTTAAGTAGATTTCGCCAAGTTTGGAAATTAAGAATAACTAGAGATGTAGCCAATTTTAATTGACTACTGCAAGGCAAAAGAGATCTAAACTTAATCGACCTTAGACCTCTTCACTTTTTACTCTTTTATCGTTAATAAAATTCATTAATTTCGGGAAGCCACTCCGTACAATGGCCTTCCCTTTGTGGGTGCGGGACATGAGACTCCCACGCAACGAGTCATGAAGCGGCAACGATTTGGATAAGGGAAAAGAGGTCGTCTTTTCATCTTCCCTATATTCCTAGTGTTTAAACTATTAACCCGGCCAGTGCGAGAGTCGAAATATAGTAACGACGTTGATTCCAGGCTACCCAATGTACCAAATAGCGTTTCCACCTATTTTTATCGATTTCTACTGATCGCGCCAAACGATCATTAAGTGGGACATTGAATCTGATGGTTATTACAAACCCCAGAATTGAGAGTAAAGCGCCATAAAGTACCGGAGTTTGAATGTCTAAGATCCCTTCTGCTAAGCCAGTCACAAGCAATAGCAAACTGGATACAGGAGACAGCATAAAAAGAGCCAGAAAGGTCCTATTTAGGATGACTTCATTGATTCGATTCATCGTTTTCATACTGCCCTGCTCCGCAAGCACCTGCATGACCGTGTTATGAAAAATAAAGTACGTTCCCGCCAGGAGTGCTGTTGAAAGCGCAGCGGTCAAACTACAGATTTGGAATGTCAGTATAAGCATGGTGTTCTTCTCATCATCGAATGGTTTGTCTATTACAAATCATTCAGTGATAATTTGGTTTGCAGGAAATCGTAGAAGATTTGCAGGAAGTACAATTATGGATGACAAAAATATCCGGATGCTCGAGAAGTTTGCACTGGAAAACAGAAAAGGCACAGAGACGGGTTCCCCCTTAAGTCAGCTTAAAATGAGCAGCGTGTTTTATACGCACTCAATCATGAAGCAGCCTTGGGGTGTCAAGATGCCCTCCATTCCATCAAGCACTATGTTTCACCTTATCCTCGAAGGTGAAGCCATTGTGTCTGTATCGGATGAGAAAGTGAAACTTGGTCCTGGCGATTTTGTTCTTCTTCCTCGCGGTACCGGTCACGATATCGTTGATGTAAACAATACTGCCGCGATCGATTTGTTTGAAAATGAGTTAGAGCAAGTGACAGAGCACTATGAACGACTAAGAATCCAGGGACAAGGAGAGGTTACTGTTACGCTGTGCGGGACGGTCTTATTTGATAACGACGTGACAGCATCAATCATCTCCTCTATGCCTGACTTTATTCTTATCTCAGCTCAATCCAAGGCTCACGAAACTATCAAGAGTATGGTGCAAGCCATACATAGGGAAACAAGGTACGAGGATTATGGTTCGGGGTTAGTAGTCTCTAAACTGGCTGATATCTTGATTTTGCAGTGTATTCGTTGTTGGATAAATGAGGTGTCTGACGAGAACCAAAATTGGATAGTAGCTCATACAGATAAGCGTCTTTCTCGTGCTATGAAAGTGATACACAACGACTCTTCTGCCAACATAGATATTGAGTCTCTGGCTAAGTTATCCGGGATGTCTCGCACGAGCTTCATCGAGTATTTCAAAAAGGTGGTTGGTCAGACCCCGAGAAAGTACATCTCAGACTGGCGTTTATCGCTCGCTAGAGAGAGGCTATTGCATGGGAAAGCACATGTCTTGAATATCGCTCTGGATGTAGGATACCAATCAGAAGCCGCTTTCAGCCGTGCTTATAAAGCAAAATATGGTGAGTCTCCATCTACAACAAAAAAGCAATATGTATAACGCCGTCTACCATCGACCTGATAAATAACTGCCCGATTATAGAAATCAGGCAATTATTTTGGATTTTCTTCGTCTAGTTAGCCCCAATAACCAGCCTCAATAGTCTTCGAAACATAGTCAGAAAACTTAGTTGGTTTACGTCCAATAGCTTCCTCTACTCCCTGGGTTAGATTAGAATTGCGGCCGTCAAATACCACTGTGAACAACTCATTGAGCAACCATTGATAGTCTTTTGGGACGTTTTTGCTTTCTAGGATGGTTAAGTAGTCATCAATGTTCACCGAGGTAAATGTGATCTCTTTACCCAATTGCTTAGAGATCTCATCGACACAATCTTGGAAGGTCATTAGTTCTGGGCCAGTTACTTCGTAAAGGCGGTTACGTTTACTTGGATCGATGAGTGCTGCTACTGCTACTTCCGCTATATCATCAGTGTCAATGAAGGGTTCTGGTGTGCTAGCAGCTGGCAAAACCAAGTCCCCATTTAGCACACCCTCAGCCATAAAGCTTTCACTAAAGTTCTGAGCAAACCACGAAGCTCTAACAACATTCCAATCTAAACCGCTTTTTATCAAAATTTGTTCTGCTTTCTCAGCTCCTTCTTCTCCACGACCAGATAGCAAAACAATATGTTCTACACCCTCTTTTTTAGCGACTTCTACAAAGGCTCGGATATCACCTTCTGCATTGGGAACTGCTAGGTCTGGTTGATATGTTACATAGGCGGATCTGGCACCTTTCAAGGCTTCGGGCCAAGAACTACGCTTATCCCAATCGAAGTGAATTGCAGTACTTCGGGAAACCGGGCGAGTTTCGATTCCGAGATCACACAATAACTTGTTCACTCGTACACCTGTCTTTGCGTTTTTGCCGATGATTACGATTGGTCCTGATGTATTAGTAGTTGTCACAATGGCTCTCCTGTTTAATAGACAATGTTGGTTAAGAACAAGGTCATCGTGCCCCAGTAGCGCCAAGATAGATTGATGAGAAGTACGGAATTTTTTACATAAAGTCCTGAAGAAAAACTAGCTCTACTAAATCAGTAATGACTCAGCTTAGCTAGTATCTGGTAATCTCCCAAAAGTTGAAGGATTCAATAATGTCAGTTTTTACTCCCAATTGTCCGAAGCCTTTTCTTTAAACGCCACACAGCCCAATAGACTAGTGCACCAAGCAGAAACACAAAAAATATAGTCGTTAATCCACTCTTAACTATTGTAAAACTGCTGGCGCTCGCAACTAACATTTCAGATACATCAGGAAACACATGTAGCATTGAAGCAACAACAGCATTTTCAAAATAATCAAACAGACCCGCAAGCATTGGAATAAATGCAACTAAGAACCATTTCGACTGCTTGGGAAGAAATTGTTTTAAAACCCATGTAATCAATAAGCTATACGAAATGGCAAACATCAACGGATATACTAAATCAATTGGTAACTGAACAGTAAGGTATGCACGCCTACCTTCCAGCCCTAGTGTTTGCAGCAGTTCTATAGCTTCGGTATAACTATAACCCGCAGGAGACATATCAAACAGAACTGACTGTGGTGCAAAGCTTAAGACCAGTGGTATGGAATAGCCTAGAATCACGCCATAAACCAAATTGGTTAAGAAAAACAAAACTAGTACCGCTTTACCACTCGAAGCTCTCTGCAAAATTGATATAGCCTTTTTCATTAATTCACTCCATAAGATTAGATACTTAGCTCTGAGGCTCAAGCTTTTATCCAAGTTAGTTTTTAATCTATATGGTTTACTCCCGTAGGTAGTTCAAACCACATTTACAAATAATGAGTAATTGCATGCCACCAAGATAGCTAGTTCCGAAACAGGTGGTATAGAAAACTGTAGCAAAAAATCGTGGGATGGCAGATAAGACTAGGTGGTGCGAGGAGTTTCCCATAAGCGAGCAAAGTTGACGTTCCTAACAAGTAACGTTTGTCTGCATTGATACTCAAATTCGCAGACAAACACACCTCTCAATGAAATTATTTCTGCCCATACAAGAGATCAGCGGCAGCCACGCCCATCTCTTTATAGTCATGCCCCACTCCCTCAACTGATTTCAACTGCCAATGAAAAAGGGTTTTAGCTGATTGTGCCAACTTTTGACTGTGACTATAAAAATATTTACCACGCTCAAAGCGACCTAAACCCTGCTCATCTGCACTTGGAGTATGAAGCATGATACCTCGCCTTTCGGTTTTATCATCGAGCTCGCCAAGCAAGATCAATAACTTACTCGCAAATGAACTGTGAAGGTTTTCATGAGATACTGAAGTCCCACCAGTGCCAAACGGAAATCTAATAGTTGCGTCCGGTAAAGTATAAAAGCCTGAATTCGCTGCTACGATTCGATTTGCCTTTGAGTTGGGTTTAAATATCGCAAAGCGGTGTAATATCTGCCCACCTGCAGAATGACCAAATAGATCATAGTTAGTTTGTTCCTTCCCAAGGATTGGTTTCACACTACTAAAAATCAAGTCAAAATCATCAAATATCCAGTCTGGCTTATTCATAACGAAAGAAAATTTAATATCTTCATCACTCATATGATATTTTGAAATACGTCCGTCCACTTTCTCGATTTCAAGATTTTTTAGCTCCAACCCTTCAACAATTCCACCCAAGTGGTACGAAGCAAAATCGTAGCTTTCTTTCGGGTACGAAGGAGACAAAACTAATAAGTTGTACTTGTCAGCACTCTTAACCCAGCTATCCCTATAGTCGCTAGCATTCCTACCCGCACCAGGAATGACTATTATCACCGAAGTCTTTTCATTAAATTGAGATGGCATATAATAGTAGACTTCAATTTTTTCTTTGATGTTTCCAGCCTCAAGTGGAATCACATAACTCCCCGAACCTTTTCCAAGCTTTAAAGCTAACCTGTCATTTTTCATCAAAGTACAGCTAGTTAACAAAGTTATAAATAAGACTAAGAGATATCTCACTTTATGTCCTTATATTAAGTCGGTCTAATTATCCCACACGTTAGCTATTGGCTAATTGTTAATCCAACGCTGACTTCGTATGGATATACCTAGCCAGATAAACCATATAATCTGAGTGATACCAAAAATTTCAGTTAAGACTTCAGCGGGATATATTGTCGAAATTCCAGCAACTCCTACAGTTATGCCGAGGTAATTGAGTCCTCGTGGAAGTATTTTCACCTTTAAAGCTGCTAGGCTAAGTAACAGAACCCAAAGCCCACCAACCAGTTCGTTTCCTCCTCCAAGGCTTTCGACTATTACAGAAATCACTCTCCACGTATCAAAAGCTTTCTCTACAGATACGTCCATTAGCTCAATAGCATGTGCAAGCCCGATATTCGCCAGCATGCCACTTGCAATGACCAGAACAACCCAAACAAAGCCGAAGACTGAACCGACTTTAACAAGTGGATCATTTGTCGATTCTAGTTTTTCAAATAGCCCCACAACAAGTACTGAAAGAAAAACTCCAAACACGACATACATCAGAAAATACATCATTGAAAAAGAAAACTGATTTTCTGCTAAATAGGCCATTTTTTCTGATGCACTACCCTCCGAGGGATATGCCCAAAAAGCACCAAAGTATACAAAGGCAAGGATATAAATGAGTGCTTCAATCCAAGCTGCAGCACCTAGAAATTTTGGTAATCTGTCCATTACTGCTTTCCCTTTAACTGCTAACACCACATCACGCTATGACGATACTAGATAATAAGCTTTGAACACAAGGCGGTGAAATAAACTGAAACCTAAGGACAATAGATTGTCACCGATAGACATCATTGCGGTTCTATTTGTTTGATAGATTGGCCCTCTACATACTTCCGCCGACAGAATTTTGCCTATAAAGGACAATAAATAAAGGACTTAACATGAAGAAGAAACCCATCTTACTTACTGCGATTGGTTTAGCACTGCTAACTGGTGGTGTTGCAAATGCAGCAGATAGTCAGACTTCTATAAAGGTAATGGTTGGTAATAAAACATTAGAATCAAACTGGGGCAAAGATGACTCAATGCACACGTTTGCCGTCCTTTCGACGTTTCAATCTGCAGCCCTGCCATTCGGTATAGCATTTGACCTTCATGGCAATAGCAACGAAAACAAAGTAACTGGTAAAGCAACAGAGTCGGCTATAGGTGAAATGAACATCGGCCTAAGATATAAGCCCCAAATTGCATCAAGTGCATTTACACCTTATTTTGGTGGTGGTGTCAGTTTTGTAGCGGTCGAACTAGAGGAAATCAACTCGGGAACCAAAACCACTCATAACGGTACTGGCACTGGCTATTGGGTTGGGGGAGGTATCGACTTTCGCTTTTACAACCAGTGGTCAGTGGGTCTTGACGCTCGTTACTCAAGTGTCGATGTGGAGCTGAACGGTGAAAAGCGAGACGCCGGTGGCTTTGGATGGGGAGCGACGATCGGATACCATTTTTAATGAAGTTGGTTGATTTAGCTAGGTTGAAATCTATGATAATTGCATCGGTAACACTCTCTACTGTTGGCTGCGTTTATGCGCCTAAAACCGTAACTGTTTATGATGAAGCTTGCGAAATAGCAGTAAGGCATATGGAGTTAGAATCAAAGGAAGTCGCCGAATTAACAGCGTGTGAGAATGAACATTGTGTAGCAAGCATATTAGGTGTCGGACTATATAGTATAGGTAGCATTATAGTCTCGGGGAGTATTGTGATCGCTAACAATGTCGTTTACGGGTTTGATAAGCAGGATGACTGCCAGAATGACCCCCTGTAGTTCCAACGAAGGCTTTGCAATCACCATCGTTGGGGGAATGATGATAATTGAATACCAATATAAAGGTTACAAAGGGGAGCTTTCTTTAGTCTCTGCCGAACGCATTGAAGTTTTTAGGGAGCACTACTATGGACTCAACTATTTATACATAGTTGATCAACTGATAAGTATGGTCGTACGGCTTGATGAGCAAGTACTGTCAATTACTCAGCCTGATTGTACGGTCAGGGAGTTGGCAGAGATCAATTGTTTGTCTGATATAAAAATAACCATAGATTCGATACTGTGCCACAAAATTATCTAGCTAACCATTGATGTGTATTAGTTCCGACTAGATCTGACACTTCAATTTGAAAAGAAGAGAGTTACCCACTTTGATTAAGGTGCTGAATCTTAAATCAAAGAAAAGAGGTAACTCTCATGCTTCATACTAGCAATCCAATCATAAAACACAAAGCTGGCCTTCTTAATCTTGCCGAAGAATTAGGAAATGTTTCTAAGGCCTGCAAGATCATGGGCGTGTCCAGAGACACGTTCTATCGCTACCAAGAACTCGTTGAGGATGGTGGAATAGATTCACTCATCAATCAGTCACGAAGAACTCCGAACATTAAAAACAGAGTCGATGATGAGACTGAGAATGCAGTTGTAGCGTACGCTGTCGAGTTTCCTGCTCACGGACAAGCTCGTACTAGTAACGAGTTACGTAAGAAAGGCGTATTTGTCTCTGGGAGCGGTGTGCGCTCAATTTGGTTGAGGCACAACCTAGAGAACTTTAAAAAGCGATTGGCAGCTCTCGAAGCTAAGGTCGAAAAAGACGGAATCATCCTCACTGACGAACAAGTTGCAGCGTTAGAGAAGAAAAAACATGATGATGAAGCCTGTGGTGAAATAGAAACTCACCATCCTGGCTACCTTGGTTCTCAGGACACCTTTTACGTTGGTAATTTGAAAGGTGTAGGACGCATTTATCAGCAAACTTTTGTCGATACATACAGCAAAGTTGCGTTCGCCAAACTCTATAAAACAAAGACACCAATAACCTCGGCTGATGTGCTCAATGATCGAGTCCTTCCGTTCTTTGAGTCTCAAGAGCTTCCGATGCTGAGAATACTGACTGACCGAGGAACAGAATACTGCGGCAAAGTTGAGCGGCATGACTATCAGCTCTATCTGGCTATTAACGATATCGATCATACGAAGACAAAAGCCAGACACCCTCAGACAAATGGCATCTGCGAGCGGTTCCATAAAACCATACTCCATGAATTTTATCAGGTAACGTTTAGGAAGAGCCTCTACAGTTCGTTAGAGGAATTACAAAAAGATCTAGACGAATGGATTGATTACTACAACAATCATCGTACTCATCAAGGAAAAATGTGCTGCGGCAGAACGCCAATGGAAACATTACTGGATGGGAAATCAATCTGGGCTGAAAAGAATCTAGCCCAGATATAATCTGACAGGCATCTAAAAGTGGGTAACTGTCAGATCAGGTCTGAGCTAGTACAATTGATGTACTGTGTTGGTGTCACTCCAAACCACCTTTTAAACGCTTTGTAAAAGCTTGATGGTTCTTTAAATCCGAGGCCAAAACATATTTCGGTAATACTAAGCTGGCCAGAATTAATCAAGCTTCTAACTCTTTCGCTACGAACTTGGTCAACAATTTCTTTGAAGTTCGACCCTTCTTCTTTGAGTCTTCGATAGAGTGTTTGTCTGCTCATGTGCAGTTGCTTAGCAATCACATCTATAGAGGGGGCTTGGCCTTTGTTCAAACAATCAACGACTAAGGCTTTTGTCTTATCCTTGATAATTGAATCGCCCTGAATAGTGACCAATACCTCCTTGGCTTTTTGTTCTGCGATACTTTTTAGGAGTTGACTGCTCGTTTGGATTGGTTCCTCTAAGAACGTAGAAGGAAACTCTAGTGAATTGACACCGGATGAAAAGGTTATATTTTTTCCAAATACTGGTACGAACTTACTCTTATAGTTCGGAGCATCAAAAGTAAAACTTGCCCTTGATATGTTGATCTTGTTCCCACTTAGCAAGTTAGCCCAAGCAACCATTGCGCTCATACTTCTTTCGACGGCTATCGAAGGGTACTTATCACATTTATGAATAGTCAGCTTCAAGGTGCAAGTGAACCCATCGTTATCTATTTGCCATTGTTCTGCAGTGTTCATTAGAGAAGTGTTCTCAATGAAGGTATCTACCGCTTCAGCTAGAGAGCTTGTTTGACTAACCCAGCTAGCTAGTACACCTTTAGAACTTGGATTAATCTTTTGACCGAGAGTGAGCCCGATCTCAGGAATAGTGTGGTTCTTTCGAATCACACCAAAAAGGTAGAAATAATCAGCGATTGGTAAACGGTCGATCAAATCAAGGTTAGATAACTTCTGTAACAGCTGTTGTAACCTCACATCCTTATGTTCCAAATTAACCGTGTTAAGTTCATCAACAAGGTCAAGAGCCGCAGCTACAGAAACAGAGTTATTATTATCAGTTTTTGACAACTTATACTTCCTTCTTTTCCAAAAATATCTGGCTCATGCTAGGATGACTCCTGACTCACTTTGCCTACACATTTAATTTAGATCAACAGAAACATTCACCCGATCTATATAAAGGCATATCCCCATCCAGTAAAATGCATGCGTATAGACGATTAAATATCTATCACCCTTTTGAGTAATCCTCTTCAACCAGTTGGCCTCTTTTTGACCAGCGCCACTAGTTTTCTAATCCAACCAAATCTTAATAGTGTTCACCATTTCGTTAGTACATAATGGGTAGGAATCATTTTTACTTATGGTTACGTAACATAGGTATTTTTTGACCTGCTGCAGATGATTCAATAAGTACATGCAATCTTTTATCACGAGTTTCCTCTTTTTTAGCACTCATAACCCACCATATCGAATCTCTTTTGTACGATGGTGCTAAATTAGTAAAGTATTGCCAGGCGGGTGCATTCGCCTTAATTGATTCTTCATACTTTTTATCTAGAGGGACATTCCTTTGTTCAGAGGAATAGCCTTTCACATCATTTCGATTGTCAAATAACAAAATGCCTTCCGGTCTCATTTTCCCCATTTTTAGAAGATTCTGCACTTTCTTCACGTTCACAGCACTCCAAACACTATTTATCTTGCGAGGAGAGAAACGAATTTTATAACTATCTTCATCTATTGATTTCCGGATGCCATCGATCCAACCGAAACAAAGCGCGACATCAACTGATTCGGACCATGTAAAGCTTAACTTTCGAGAGCCTTTTTTAAAGAAGCCCACCCAAATCTCAGTTTCCTGAGCGTGATTTAACTCTAACCAGGCATGCATTTCTTCTTGATTCTTAAAAAATAGGACAGCTGACATTTATTGTCTCCAAACACACTCGCTTTGGTGTTTTTGCACTTTTTAAGGTTAAACGAATGAACGGTTTAAATTGGATATCTCACCGCAAATCTAACAGACGCCTACCTTTTCAATTTAGGATGGCGAGGATTATAAAAAGTGTTGGTGACATAACTTGACACCAATATGGGTTGTTCGGAGAAAAGCTTGTGTAAGCTTTAGCCTTTTTGAACTACGATTTTCAACTTCAATTCCAGACTGTCAGGGCTTTCGTCTGAAGACGGTTCCTTACAACGGAATAAGTAGGCAATCAGGGAGTATCAAGGATTGCCAGCTCCGCAGCCAATAGATCAAACACCCGGCGAACTCGCAAGTTCGTTCTAAGCTCTTCATGACATACAAGCCAGAGTGGAATCTGCATCATTGGAAAAAAATCCTCGGGAGCGCGCATAAGTTTTGGCTCTTGTTTCGCTATGTCTTCTGGTAAATACATCAACCCTAGATGTTGTTTGCATAACTCTAGTTGAGCAGGTTGAAACTCAGTAGAAAGCTTGAAATTGTCTTCACCTAGCTGCCAGCCATGCTTTGTAAATTGTTCAATGATTCTGCTGTTGTTTCCAAAGCCTATAATTTGCAGCTCCCGGATATCTCCAGTGGACCCTACACCAGAGAACTGCTGAAGGTACTCCCTGGTACCATACAAATAAATTCGCTCTTCGCCTAACTTCTTTGCAATGAGACTCGGCTGGGTAGGTTGGAAACTTCGAATAGCAATATCGGCATCTCTACGTTTTAAATCACTTACATCGTTTGTGACGTTCAGCTCTATGGATATACTCGGCTCTTCACGTCTTAACTTGCTCAGAATCGGTGGCAACCTATACATGGCATCAAGCTGACAGACCGAAATTACGACAACGCCTTTCAGAGCTTCCGATTGGCCATTTGCAGCCATCGAAAA
Organism: Vibrio iocasae; assembly: GCF_042245395.1. Lineage (NCBI taxonomy): Bacteria > Pseudomonadati > Pseudomonadota > Gammaproteobacteria > Vibrionales > Vibrionaceae > Vibrio > Vibrio iocasae. The sequence goes on from NZ_CP145310.1 coordinate 1,084,481, forward strand.
CTTGTGGGCCACATCGCCCATTTCTCGCGCGATATTAAGTAATTCGATTCCACTGCGAGTGAGTTTTAACTTATGCGCTGAGCGCTCAAAAAGAGCAACACCAAGCTCATCTTCCAGAGCTGATACCTGACGACTCAGCGTCGGTTGTGTCACGCATAAAGATTTTGCGGCCGCAGACAAGCTTCCAAGCTCCGCAGTAGCTAAAAAAGCTCTTGTCCGGTTCCAGTCAAAAGAAATTGATTTCCAGTTCATACAAATCTGTATACCTCTATGCATTTTTAAGCAATTACCATTAACTATATGTATATATATATAGTGTCAGCACAATTGTTTTATTGAGGTAGTTTTATGACAGTTTTAGTATTGGGGGCGACAGGGGCAACAGGTCGGCTTGTGGTCAAAGAACTAATTTCGCGGGGTTACAATGTAAGAGCCATTGTGCGGGCATTGGATAGAGTAGACCGTGACCTTATCGCCAGCAGGCAAGTAGAAGTAGTGGTTGCCAACATAATTGATTTGTCTGAGGAGCAGTTAATTTCCCATGTCAGAGGTTGCGAAGCTGTGATTTGCTGTCTTGGGCACAATTTGTCACTAAACGGAATTTACGGCCAGCCAAGAAAGCTAGTGGCAGACACCACAAAGCGTGTATGCCAAGCTATAACCAAACTAAAACCAGTTCAGCCGGTAAAATTTGTATTGATGAGTACGTCTGGATATCAAAACTCACTAAGAGGTGAGACAGTTTCCTGGATGCATAAAATGGTTATTCAGCTAATAAGAAAAACCATTCCTCCCCATGTGGATAATGAAGAGGCTGCCCAGTACCTGCAATACAATGTATCCGGCTCTTTATCTCAGTTGGAGTGGGTTGCGGTCAGACCAGATAGCTTGATTGACCAACCAATGAAAACGGAGTTTTCTGTTCACGCGTCTCCGATTTGTGACCCGATATTTGCATCAATGAAGAGCAGTCGCATCAATGTCGCTAATTTTATGGTGGAATTGATTTGTTCACCTCAAACCTGGAGTATCTGGAAAAATGAAATGCCCGTTCTCTATAACGACCAGAAAGGTATCAATGTGTGACACGGGAGTCGGAACATGCGTCATCCAATAATCAATCAAATAGAAAAAGCTGATAAAGCGATAGTTGCGGAAGATTTTGATACCTTAATGTCTATCTATACTTGTGATGCTATATTAGTGGTCGAGCCTGGCAAAAACGTTGTTGGCAAGCAAGCCATCAGAAAAGCGTTTGAGGCTATAGCTGTTTATTTCAGAAACGGCCTGAGAGTTCACCAAAACGGTTTAGAAATTTTGGAGTCTGGTGATACAGCTTTAGTGCTGGCGAATACGGTTGTATCAGCGCCGAATTACCCAGAAGTTACCAGAAAAGCAACCTATGTCTTTAAAAAGAATCGGTGTGGTCATTGGTTGTGCTCTATTGATAACTCATTTGGGCATGACATTATCCAAATCCCTGACCAGACCCCATGTTAGGACTTACATTACCGCCACATAAGCAGCCAATGTTATGATCAATTATCTATTCTATTTCAGCCCACAAACACTTTTAATATGCGTTGTGACACTTGAGGCTGGAACAGCAAATTTTGCGTAGTCATCGAGCCAGGTTACGATATTGAGAAACGTTATCTTCAAACGGTACGTAACGCTGGCGAAATTTACTACCTTCAACAAGCTCAGGTAGTTTAATTCTATCCATACGAAAGTGGCGAAAATCATTTCGTAGTGGATCCCATGCAACCAGATACCAGAGAGGCCACAGTATCAGTATAGCTTGCGGCTCTACTTCGCGACTCGTAGTAACACCTTTCGCATCAAAGTATTTGAAACGGATAATCTGTCGCTGCAAAAAAGTCGTTTCGAAAACAGGCAAAAGGTTGGTATCTATCTCTCCTATGTTAGTTGTATCAACACCCGGTGCGAGCTTTCCAATATATAAACCATCCAATAAGCGGCGCAGGTCTTTGACTTTATCTGAGGACAATAAGCCCTCTATTTTTGCTAAGCCGGTATCAGCAATATTAGAAAATGGCATACTCCCGGTTGAACGTATCGCGGTCACACTGATGATAAGAGAAAATACCTCAACAACAGAAATTCGAGCGCTGGTTAAGACGGACTGAGGCTCAAGTCGAAGCCCCCCACCAGGCCCTGCTTCCGAGTGAATAACAAACCCTTCTTCCCTCAGCGTACTGATATCCCTTAGTATTGTACGCCTCGATGCACCAACACTTTCAGCCAAACCCTCTACGGTTAATGTTCCATTTCGTCGAAGATTACGAATGATGGCATCTTGTCGTACTCTAACGTTCATTTTTACACTTCCTGATATTTAGTGCCAACTGGTGTCACCATTAAGTTATACATTACTTAACATTATTTGTCAGTGGATCCAAATGTTGTTTCGACTCAGACAATTATCTTAGTAGATAGCCGCATAGCTTAAATGTAGAACAACCATGCCACCACTCAGGAGAAGGACTATGTTAGATTTTAATCACTTTCCCACACCCCAGTTAATTTCGGTGAATAATATCGAGCTAGAAGTGTTCGAAGCTGGTCAGCAAAACGCTGGAAAGCCAATTATACTTTGCCATGGCTGGCCAGAGCTCGCTTTTTCATGGCGTTACCAAGTGCCTGCCCTCGTAGCTGGGGGCTACCACGTCATCATTCCTAATCAACGGGGTTATGGAAATTCCTCATCTCCTAAGGAAATAGAGGCGTATGATATCGAACATTTATCTGGTGACCTTGTTGCCCTGCTCGATCACTATGGATACGACAATGCCATTTTTGTTGGTCATGATTGGGGAGCAATGGTTGTCTGGGGACTAGCTTTATTACACCCCACCCGTGTTAGCAAGGTAATAAACCTGAGCTTGCCCTATCAGGAACGCGGTGATGTGCCCTGGATAGAGCTCATGTCACAACTACTTGGTTCGGATTATTACTTTGTTCATTTTAATCAACAACCGGGGGTTGCTGATGCCATACTAGAAGAGAACACATTTCAGTTTCTTCATAACTTGTACAGAAAAGATACTCCCACCCCAGGTGTCGAGTCCGACATGATGATGATAAAACTCGCGCAATCGGAAACGGCTTCTGGCAATCCTTTGATGAGTGAGCCTGAATTAGACGTCTATGTATCTTCCTTTAGAGCTTCGGGGTTTAACGGTAGTATCAACTGGTATAGAAACCTTGACCGGAACTGGCACCAATTAGCGGATGTAAACCCTGTGATCCAGCATCCGACACTGATGATTTATGGTGATCGAGACATGATACCTCAACCAGAAAATCTGAAAGAGTTTGTACCCAATGTCCAAGTCATTCATTTAGACTGTGGTCATTGGATACAGCAAGAGTTACCGGAAGAAACAAATCGGGCAATCTTAAACTGGCTCAATAGATGACGCATTAAGGCAACTCTGAACACTTCGGGAGCATTAATCGTCAATTTGAGTTAACTCTCCCGAAGTGAGGTCTGTTCAGAGGATGTTTAGCCCAAATATATCTTTAATATCAAAAAGTACCCTCTCAGTTTTCTCTTTAGATAGTTGGCTTCCTTCAGCCAAAATATTAATTAGCTGTGCTTTATCATCGAGTAGTTCGGCTCTTTTCTCTCGAATAGGTCTAACTAGCTCTTGCAAACATTCTTCAAGGATTTTCTTTGTAGTTCCATCACCAAGACCGCCTCGTTGGTAATGTTCCTTCAAGTGAGTGATGTAGTTTGAGTCTGGGTGAAATGCATCAAGATAGGTAAAAACAACGTTTCCTTCGACGCAACCAACATCCTCATTCTTCAAGTGATTTGGGTCAGTATACATTGATTCTACAGCAACACTGTTCTCCTTCTGGGAAGCGCCAAGATTGAAAGCGTTCCCCATTGATTTTGACATTTTATTCTTTCCGTCCGTGCTAGGTAGACGTGATGCATTTCTAAGCAGCGGACGGCATTCATTGAGGACTGTTTTTCCTGCTAGGGTATTTATTTTCCTTACAATTTCATTCGTTTGTTCAAGCATAGGCAAGAATTATTTTTTGTTTTTATGAATTATGAGAGAGACCTGCAATACCAATGGGTTTATGGCTTTCTCATCAAAAAGCCCTTTCTCCAACCAAAACCTGAGAAAACCACCCAGCAATTCTCGACTATCCCATCAAGTCGATCGAAGCAATTCTCGAAATTTTGTTGCTAACCAGCCGCTCTGCGATACAAGCAAGTAATCCTCCATTACTTCATATATGCCTCTTATAGAACAACAACAAACTACAACAAACCACAACTCCGCGTAAGAAGCTTTTGGACATTTCTGAGTTACAACGAAGGGCTGTTTTCTACCCTATCGATAAGATTTAGTATCCCAAAAAGACAACAATACCGTTTCTATTGCTGATCACTGTGACAGAAAATGGACTTAAGCTTCCATCTCGAACTGTAGTATTAAATCCACTTTATGCAGGACTGAATAGCAAGCATGTGGATTTCTCTCCCCCCAAAAAACAGGCTGGCTAATATGGATTTTTTCATTGAGCCGATGACACTAAACTTGGGGAAAGTCCAGTACTTATCGAAAATTGGTCATCTTGGCGAGTTTTTGGTTCGATATCGTAACCTTACCCGAACCGTATACCAGAAAGGTGATTCTAAACAATCCTTATAGTCTAACTAGTCAAGATTGAGTAATTGATCGAACTCAGCTTAGATAAATTCCTGATTTTAGATTAGCTCCACTGCTACGAGAATAGCAGTGGAAAGTTGAATCCTTATTCAGACCTCGTGTTTTAGTACATCGGGTCTTTATGACAAGTGATTAAATTTTAACTAAAAGGTGTTTCCTTCAAGTTGTCAGCACAAACCGATAGCTGTCTTATTACTCGAGATGAGACTAACAATTCTTTCATTTGTAACAGCGTCTCAGGAGAAGACTCTTCGTAAACCTTGGAAGATTCTTGCCATTGTTCTTTGCTAGGCCACTGAGCGTAAGCCACATAAGTATCATCTGTTTCAGTTTCGTGCAACCTTGAACCTAGACTACCCCGCTGTGCGTAAACAAATTCAGTATGATCTGCCCACGCCTTTATAAACGGCTCATCTTTACCTTTTTTTATTTGAAATTCATACATGACTATAAACATGTTTAACTCCTCACAATTGAACCAATACAATAGTCCCTTTAGATAATTAAAAACTAGCAGTTTCCTTAAGTAAAACTGGTATTTCTTTTGAGAAATCGATCCAAGGGTTTGCACCTAAGCTATCAGACCAGTTAACACTTGGGTCTTCATAGCGCATTATAAAATTCTCTGGCCCATGTGCGTGAGCTACAACTAGTCCATAATCAGCATCAAAAAAGCCACCATGAGGGACCAATCCAGGATAAGAGATACGCCATGCACTTGATTCCCTGTCAACATATCCAAGCGTGAGCTTTCCGACTACGCCATCTTCGAGAACGAAAAACCAAGTCCATTGCCCTCCGGATATGATGGTCATTACTTCGTCAATGCCTTCACCACTATCTGAACTGTTGACATGTAGTTTGCCAAACTTGTGTTGAAGAAAATACTTCGTTTCCTCTGACATCGATTTCATGTCGTAAACCTTTGGGTAAGGGGAGACATTTGGCTCAGAAGTAGACAAAAGTCCACCTCGAGGAACAGCTGGCTCCCTACCGGCTATTTCAATTTGTTGAAGCAACTCCCCCCTGTGTAACGCAAACGTCTCCAGAAGAAGTGATTGATCTTGTTTGCTCAAAGCCTGCTTCTTAGAGCGTTCTAAAACGTCTTGAACATTGTTTGGGATAGAAGCTTCAGTAACTTTCACACCAATTCCTTTCAATGCATTGTTTACATTCTGAATACCATTTACGGCGGGCCTGCCATCACTAAAGGCTAATTCAAGAACACCCAAAGAGCTCGGGTTGCTCGCTAAAGCATGAGAAGAAATAAGGGTAAATATAATAGATATCAATAATCTTTTAAGCATGTGAATCCTCCAAATATGTCTAGTTATCTTCCAAAATAAATATAATGACAAATTGAAGAACAATAAATATTAGTTTAGTGAATTGTCAATTCACCGTATTTTCATTGAATGCACACTTAAGTTTTAAAATAATATACATAACACCAACTAAGGATAATATTATGAATATTATTTACATGACAGTACTTACGGCACTCGCGCCAATTATTTGGGGCAGTACTTATTACTTAACTACTGAATTCTTACCTCCAGGCCAACCCTTTTTAGCAGCCGCTATTAGGTGTTTACCCGCGGGTATATTCTTACTGGCTATATTCTGGGAAAGAGTGAACTCAGCATCATTCAAACGTCTATTTATATTATCGATATTAAATATTTCATTATTCCAAAGTATGCTATTCATTTCTGCGTATAATTTACCTGGTGGGCTAGCCTCGCTGATAGGCTCTTTACAACCAGCGATAGTGGCATTTCTGGCTTTCGTTTTTAAAAACGAAACACTATCCAAGACCAAGATTTTTATGTTCTTTACTGCATTGATAGGGATGAGTTTAATCTTTGTTCAGAATTCAATTCAGTGGGATCTTTTGGGCGTGATAGCGGCACTTATAGGAGCTATCTCAATGTCCTTTGGCACTTTTTTGTCAAGAAAGTGGTCAAGCAACATTAACTTATACGCTTTCACAGGATACCAGTTAGTATTAGGAGGCATCATATTGCTGTGTATATCTCCGTTGTACGATACGTACCCCACAAACCTGGAGGCCAAAAACGTCTATGGGTATGCTTATCTGGTCGTTTTTGGAGCCATAATTTCTTACTCAATTTGGTTTAATGGTGTAAAGAAACTGCCCCTAAGTGTCGCAAGCTCTCTTGGTTTTTTAAGTCCAATTACCGCAATTATTATTGGTTGGGTCGCCTTGAACCAATCACTAACTCTGACTCAACTAGCTGGCGTGGGATTGGTCTTATACTCCCTATGTAAAATAGTCTCACCAACGAAGCCAGATACTCCAAAAATAGTGGCGACTAAACTACACAAGAATACGTTCGATTAAGAAATCGATGAAGCTTCGAACTAGTTTTGAGTGCGCTCGGCTACTTGGATAAACCGCATAAAGATAATGATGCTTAGGTAGCCAATCCGGCAGAATTTCAACTAACTCACCTGAATCTAATTTCGATTTAACATACGTATAGGGTGTTAAGATGACACCCTTACTAAGCGTTGCAGCTTCAACTAGTGCTAGGCTATTGTTGACCGTGAAATGAGAAAACGTAACATCCACTTCTTCTACTTCGCCACCACGATCAAATCGCCATGTGTTTGATGAAGATAAGCTGTAACCGAGGCATTGATGCGACTTTAGATCTAAAGGACTTAATATTGGAGGAAAAGCGTCCAAATAGGTTTGGGAAGCACATAGTGTTCTCTTTATTTCATTAAGCTTTCGGGATTTCAATGAGGAATCAGCCAAAGCACCTGTTCCACGTATAGCGACATCAACCCCTTGGGATATAAGATCGAGATGCCTATCGTCCATTAATATCTCAATTGAAACGTTTGGATAAACATCTGAAAATTCGCAGATAAGTCGATTTATCACCTCGATCCCCAGAGACACTGGACAACCAATTTTCAGCTTTCCCGCAATGTGTCCTCTATTGAAAAAGAGGGTTTGCTCCGCATTGTTGATGGTATCTAAAGCGACACACACCTCTCGGTAAAAATCCAGTCCGGATTCGGTAACAACTAACTTTCTCGTGGTACGGTTAATTAAAGGGGTATCCAGTGAAATTTCTAACTCATTGATGTTCTTTGTCACAGCCGCTTTTGATAGTTTTAGATCCGTCGCGGCCGCTTGGAAGCTTCCTAACTCAACAATGCGCCTGAATACCGTCAACGCTCTTATTTTATCCAAAATTTATTCCTTAAAACTAACTCAATAATGTTTATAGACTAACAACTCGCCTTTCCCAACGTTGACAATACAATGAGATAACCCTGGATGTCGTTCTATCCAAACAAGGAGCTCTTCTAGCTCTTCTCTATGAGAATTAGCGTTGTCACATATCAGAAGCCCCCCCTTCCTCATGCGGGAGAGTAAAGCATTAAAGTAGCTTAGATACTCGTCTCGATTTGCATCCAAAAAAACCATATCAAAGCACGGTGCATCAGTATCACGAAGATATCTTTGCACTCCAATTTGGTAAGTAGAGACTTTACTTTGGACGTTTAATTCCTTGAAATTCTCATTCGCTTCTTTAAGTCTAGACGGATTTATATCTAACGTGATAATCCTACCGGAAGACGGTAAGTTTTTTGAAAGCCATAGTGTGGAGTATCCATTGGAAGTGCCAACTTCTAGCACCCGCTCTGGCTTTTCCATTGTTACCAAGAAATTCAAAAACTCCCCTGTATCTCGGGTAATGTTCAAGTATTTGTCTTTTTTATCTAGTGCGAAAATATCGTTTTGGGCTCCTCTTGCTTCCATAGAAGCAATCAATGTGTCAAATGTCATAATACTTCCAGCTTTTTAAGAGTGTTCAACAAATCCGCATACTTAGTAGTAGCGCGGATAGCATACTTTTCATTGACAATTAGCGTAGGAATCGAGCGCACACAATACTTAAACGCAATCTCCGAATCTCTTGTAAGCTCACTCAAGACGTGCTCCGACTCTAGTAATTGGTTGAATGCCTGTTTGTCGTATTCTAGGTCATTGGCGGCTTGCTGGATCACCTCTATATCATTAACGTTCTTAGTTAATTGAAGGTGATATTTTTGCAGTAAATCAAACATGTCCCAATGACCTTTTTGGCCATGTAGGATCTCAGCTGCCTTTGTCGCTTTAGCTGCAAGTAGACCATTAGGGTAATTAAAATCAGCTTCGCGCATGCCTGATATATTAAATTTTTCGTTATTCCCCTCAAATGATTGACAAGACTCCCAGTGTTGAAGAATTTCCGCTTTTGCATTTTCTAGCGAACCCCACTTATTAATCATCTCTCTATCATTTCTTTGTAATACAAAATTCCTATGAACAACTCTAACGTCGTATTCGCTAGCCAATCTTCTTAAAGCAGGTGATTGTATATAACACCACCCACACACAACATCATGAAAAAATTCAATTTTAGCGTTCATGTTTACCTCGTTATTTATAAATCGCATTCAGTATAAAGTATTAAACTAGCCACATCTGTAAAAATACTTTTCACTCACAGTAAACAATTATTCTGATATTGTTATTTTGAAAGTTAATATAGATATTGGGTGCGTTATATGAAAAACATTTTAGATTTAATGATTGAACGTAAAACAACGGGCATTTACGATTCGTCGGTTGAAATATCATCACAAGAGGTGATTGAAATTGCCAATTATGCATTTCAGTCTCCGTCTGCTTTTAATTTGCAGAACTGGTATGTCGTAGCAGTCCACTCTAAAGAGGCAAAAAAGAAACTTTGTGAAGCCGCTTATGGCCAACCACAAACTAAAGATGCTGCGGTGACTTATATTGTGTGCGGCAATAGTGATGGGTATAAGCAGCTAGACACGATTTTACAAAGTGATGTCGATAAACTAATCATCCCTGAAGGTATAAAGCAAGCATGGGTCGATATGGCGGCCACAAGTCATTCAGGCAGTGAAACAATTCGAAGAGATGAAGCGATTCGCTCTGCTTCATTGTTAGCCATGAGCTTGATTTATGCAGCCGAAGCGAAAGGATATAACACCGGTAGTGTAGGTGGATTTGACTCAGGCTTGATCAAAGATTCTTTCAACCTGGGAGAAGAGATGATCCCAGCAATTCTTATTACGGTGGGCAGAGCTGCAGAAGGTAACTGGTCCAAAAAAACCAGGCGTGCGACTCAAGAAGTATTGAGTGTCGTATAGAAGAATAACGGGGTTAGCTTGTCTAACCCCATATTAAATGGACCACCAGGCATCAGTATGAACGAACGACAAAAAGCACAGAAAGACTTTGAATCGAGTGGGCAAAATATCATCGTTGGCAATGCTTCCGAATGCCCTATAGACCCGCTTATTCTTGCGAAAACGGATGCAAACTCTTCTTATGTCAGAAAGAGCATCGATTCGGGGTTAACGGCTAAAATCTACCAAATAGAAATTAATGGCATTCATTACACGCTAAAAATTAAACGAAAACAGGCTTTGGTTTCAAATCTTGATGGTGAATTTTCGTTTATGAATGAAGTTCAGAGGCGATTGGATTTTTACAGACTTAAGGCATCAAAAGAAACCAGTTCAAAGTTTAAAAATATTGTTGAAACGATATATGCAGACTATCGGTTAGGAATTATTTTATCTCCTTGGATTGATGGGGAAGCCGTGAATAGCCTGAACTCAGACATTTTTAGGCAAATACTGACCACAACCAATGAGTGCGAAAAGCAAGGTTTAATGGAATGGGATCTATGTGAAGGTAACGTTCTTATTGATGGTAATGGAAAGGTCTACCTGTTTGATTTTGGGTATATGTACAAATTTAATCCACTTACAGATTTCAACAGCAACGGTAAAACAGATCCTTTATTTCACTTGGTCGAGCGGTTTGAAACAAGATTCTTTTTTGGATGGCTTATTAAGCAAACCTCAATGACATTCGAGGAACAATTTGAGCTCTATCGAGAGCTTAAACTAGTTGCATCTGAAGTATTTGAAGACAAAGTAAAGTGGCTTTCTGATGCCAATGCTGACCAAAATGTGGTTTCACAATTCGAACAGCTCTTGCGCAAATGGAAAGCGGCATTAAGCAATGATGCACTTTTGCTAGATATGTTCACTCTTGAGTCCTTTCGTTCACACGTTCTCGATGTGGAGGACGACCTTCATGGTCAGAGCTGCACTCCCAACACTATAAAAAGAATCGATGTAATAATTGAATCAATTAGTGCTCATTATGCTTTTTTGCAGACCAATGGTGGATTGTTCTATGGAAACAAAGATAAGAATCAGAAAGACTTAATTGATACTTACCGAAGCAAACGAGCGCTAGCAAAAACATATCTAATCAATAAATCAACCGATTGATATCTGTTGACATGGAGGTTGATTTGAACATTCTATTTTCACCGGATATTTCTTCAAATTATCCAAATAAAGGATTAAAAATTAGTGTCAATTCAATCGAAACAGCATTGAGTCGAGATGAATTAGTACTGCATTACCAACCTAAAATTGATCTTCATACTTTAGATATTTTGGGCTTTGAGGCCTTAGTCCGTTGGAAGCACCCTGAATACGGGCTTTTAATGCCCAATGATTTTTTATACAGGTTTGAGGAGGTAGGACTCTACTATCAGTTGGATCAATGGGTCTTCAGACAAGCAGCTCGTGATCTAAATAATTTTTTGATTCAAAAAGGCTATTCCGTAGCAGTTAACATGAGCCCTCAAAGTATAAGTGAAACATTGTTCCCTTGTTTTATTCGCAACGAACTTGACAAGTACTCAGCAAATCTCTATCAGAAAATAGAGATTGAGATTTTAGAGTGTTGCAAATACAGAGCACTAAAAAAAATACAAGAAAATATAAAATCATGTCGAAAGATGGGCTTAAGGTTCTCGCTTGATGATTTTGGTACTGGTTGTTCCTCTCTATCCCGACTTCAGTGCCTAAGTGTAGATACAATAAAAGTAGATCGCTCATTTATCTGCAGTGAACATTATAGTCAAACTGAAATTGGTATTCTCAAAGGTGTTCTAATGATGTGTCATGAGGCTAATCTCAATACTGTCGTGGAGGGGGTTGAAACTGCGCAACAATTTACATTTCTTCGAAAACTAGGTTACAAACAAGCGCAGGGCTACAAAATATCAAAGCCTATTACGTTGGAAGAAGTGACTGACTGGGCCAATCAGTGGCCAAATTCTATGGAGCCGTTCTTATGACTAAAGTACACCGCTACCGTGGAATTAAAGTGGCTCTACTGTACCCTTATTAGTGTTTGATCATGTTTCATCCAGTACTAGAGCCTTAAGCTGATAATATAAAGTGTTTAGGTTCAAACCACTGAAGATGCCCAAAATGGATTGCTCAAGATGCATTAGCCTCTCCCGGATAGCTAGATTGGTATTAAAGCCGTTACTGGCCAGGAACTTTTGTAGCTGGTGGAGGCGATGAACATTAGTTTTGTGACTTTTTGCAAAGGATGCCAAAGTGGCTGGCTCGCAGAGAAGCAAATCATCAAACAACACCTCAACATGCTGATTAAACTGATTATGAAATCGATGAAGTAACCGGCGTGTAGCTTCCTGGTAGGCCTTATGCTGCGAGTACTGCCGGTCTTTTTTCCGGTAAGGATTGTCTCTCAACAATTCAAATGCGGCTTCAAGCTCTTCACGATATAGGCCGTTATATTGATAACCTCGATACAGGTTTGGGTAGTGGCTCTCATAGTAATGAACTTCAGCCTCATAGACGGCTTGATTGACCAGATAACTCATATCTGCGGAGGGTTTAACCCCATTTCTACTCGCCCACTTGGAAAGTCGGGTCGCTTTTACTTCCAATAGGCCTCTATCGGGGACCAAATCATCAAAACCTCGCTCTAATTGGGCAATAAACTCTTCCAATTCTTTAAACTGAGTGTTCTGAGAGGATTGCGCTTTTCGGGCAGACTCTTCCTTTAATTTATGTAACTGAAGTACTTTCTCGCTGACCTTTACAATCGCGCTGTTGAGCCTTTTGTTTAGTATCGAAGATTCGTAATAAAATACCGAATCTTTTAGCTCATCTAATCGCAGGCTCTCTTGGCGAAGCCTATCTAAGTTGCTGGAGTTTTTTGCCAGATAAAAAGCGGTATTGAAATGCTTTCGAAAGTCCAACAGTGCTTTGGCCAAGTACTTGCGTTTTTGCTTGCGATTTAACTCAACCAGGGAGTTCGATAACTTCCTGTTGATCAAGTCTATATATGCATCAATCCTTTTATGAAACCGCCGTTTGCTAAGAAATACAGTGATCCAGCTGAGCTGCTCTTTTATCTCGTTATGAGCATAGTCGTTGAGAATTTGATCATCTGAATAGGCCAACTGTCGAAGTAAACGGATGTGTTTTGCAATATCGTCTCGCTCCGCTTGTTCCTTTTGAGATAGCGCCTCAGTAAAAGATGCAGAAGTGATTACAGCGTACGGTAAACGCTGGTCAGGCAGTAAGGAAAAATCAGTGATTGATTTGATGACAGATTCGTTTGCGATAGTGATGGATTTTGTATCATTTTGATATCTAGCTACCGGGTACAGAACTTCAAAAGTCAGTTCACTATTTTGCTCTGTTTGGTATCTGGCTTCCTGCGTGAGCAGAAATGCGTTGCACTCCACCTTTTCTAAAACATCTGGTTTCGCCTCTTCACGAGAAGTTGCTGAGCCGTAAAGCACAACATTGAGAGTGGTATTATTCCTTGCTTCGCAATCGGGACTGAATAACCAGATCAAATTGATGGATTGCTCACGGAAAAAAGCTTCTCTTAGGGCAATAACTTCGGGACTCATCCAAAACCGAGTTAGTTCAATGGCGTACCTATTTCCAGGCAGGTCTTCAAAATAAATATCTGGTTTCCGGCGACGATTTGATTCTGCATCCTTCGAAAAAAGGTATTTTTCGATGGCCAGATTCTTATAGTGCCCACTACGAAGAATTTGTTCTGCTAACCAGTGTTTGTTTTCAAAATGCCATTTTCCCTCACCAAAGTAGATATCACCGGTACCAAAAAACGAAGTGGCTCCAGAGTAAAAGGAGCAGAGCTCGGTCCTCTCTGGATCCGGTGCCTTTGCAACATTATGTCTAAAATAGGGTGTGATACCTGAAACTGGGTTGCCAGCAACAAATACTACTGGACATCCGCAGTTTAAGCATACCGCATAATTTTTACTGTGGGCTGATGCCTCTGCAATATAGCTTTTTAGGCGCGATTGAGAAATGAGTGTGTCATCAGTGCCACCATTCATATAGTCAACTAAATGTGAAGCTAGTACAGGTCGGTCGAACCCCTCTACTTCTAGCTCCCACATTGAATGTTTATCGTGTGTATTCATAGAATGGCCTTGGTATGAAAAATCAAGATGACTTTTGGTCTATAAACAAGCTCTGGCTGAAACCGTTAGTGAATATCAACAGTTTCCAACTCTGCAGCCAATAGATCAAATACCCGGCGAACTCGCATGTTCGTTCTAAGCTCCTCATGACATATGAGCCAGAGTGGTAGCTCCATCATCGGAAAGAAACCCTCGGGAGCTCGCAATAGTTTTGGCTCTTGTTTCGCTATGTCTTCTGGCAAATACATCAACCCTAAATGGTTTTTGCATAACTCTAGTTGAGCAGGCTGAAATTCAGTGGAAAGCTTGAAATTATCTTCAACTAGCTGCCAGCCATGCTCTGCTAACTGTTCAATTATTCTTCTGTTATTTCCAAAGCCAATAATTTGTATATCACGGAATTCCCCTTCCGCACCTAAATCAAAGAACGGTTGGAGGTACTCTCTAGTACCATACAAATAGACTCGCTCTTCTCCCAGCTTCTTTGCAATGAGACTCGGCTGACTAGGTTGAAAACTTCGAAGAGCAATATCGGCATCTCTACGTTTCAAATCACTTACGTCGTTTGTGACGACCAACTCTATGGATATATTTGGCTCTGTACGTCTTAATTTGCTAAGAACCGGTGGCAACCTATATACGGCGTCAAGCTGACAAGCTGAAATCACGACGACACCTTTGAGAGCTTCCGATTGACCATTTGCAGCCATCGAAAACTTGTGGGCCACATCGGCCATTTCGCGAGCGATATTAAGTAACTCGATACCACTGCGAGTGAGTGTTAATTTATGCGCCGAGCGCTCAAAAAGCGCAACACCAAGCTCATCTTCCAGAGCTGATACCTGACGACTTAGCGTCGGTTGTGTCACACACAAAGATTTTGCTGCCGCTGACAAGCTTCCAAGCTCTGCAGTAGCTAAAAAAGCTCTTGTCCGGTTCCAGTCAAAAGAAATTGATTTCCAGTTCATACAAATCTGTATGCCTCTATGCATTTTTAACCAATTACCATTAACTATATGTATAGATATAGTGTCAGCACAATTGTTTTATTGAGGTAATTTTATGACAGTTTTAGTATTGGGGGCGACAGGGGCAACCGGTCGGCTTGTGGTCAAAGAACTAATATCGAGGGGTTACCACGTAAAGGCCATTGTACGATCTATAAGTAGAGTAGACAGAGACCTTATAGCCAGCAGACAGGTAGAAATAGTGGTTGCCAACATAATTGATTTGTCTGAGGAGCAGCTGATTTCCCATGTCAGAGGTTGCGACAGCGTAATTTGCTGCCTTGGGCACAATTTGACACTGAAAGGAATTTACGGCCAACCAAGAAAACTGGTCGCAGACACCACAAAGCGGATTTGCCAAGTTGTTACCAAACTAAAGCCAATTCAGCCGGTAAAATTTGTATTGATGAGTACGTCTGGATATCAAAATTTACTAAGGGGCGAGTCAGTTTCGTGGAGGCATAAAATGGTTATTAGGCTGTTGAGAAAAACCATTCCTCCCCATGTGGACAATGAAGAAGCTGCCCGTTACCTGCAATACAATGTTTCCGGCTCTTATTCTCAATTGGAGTGGGTTGCAGTCAGACCAGATAGCTTGGTTGACCAACCAATAAAAACGGAGTTTTCTGTCCATATGTCTCCGATTTGTGATCCGATATTTGCGTCAATGGAGAGCAGTCGTATCAATGTTGCCAACTTTATGGTGGAGTTGATTTCTTCACCTCAAACCTGGAGTGTTTGGAAAAATGAAATGCCAGTTCTCTATAACGACCAAAATAGTATCAATGTGTGACACGGGACTTGAAACATGCATCATCCAATAATCAATCAAATAGAAAAAGCTGATAGAGCGATAGTTGAGGAAGACTTTAACACGTTAATGTCTGTGCGACCTGAAGTGGTATGAAGCGTTGTTCACCACGATAAGAGTGAACCATCTGTATCACCAGATGACCCTAGGTTCCTGAATAAAGCAGTGGAACCGACAGGTAACGAAACTCAGGCTTTAGGCTGAGTGGGAACGGAATCGTGAGAGGATGTTCCCCCTGAGAACCACAATTCGGGTGAGTGCTAGGGAGTCAATATGATGAATGTAATGTGAATCCATGTAAGGTGCGTTATTGTCGGAGAACAATAGACTTTGATCGGAAATGCGCCTTTGAACGCAATTCTTAGACTATAAAAAGGCTAAAGTTTGATCACTTTTGAGGCTCTTTGCCTCCAGAAGGGCTGTGGAAATGACAATAAAGTCTGATCGATCTCTAGCAAGATTTTGGACAATAGTAAGATAGCTCGAACGGAACTAATCTATCCATCACATAAATTCTGATATCCCAGTTATCATTATCTGCGGTAGCTGTGATGATAGAAAATATGCATGGTTGTTAAGTTATAAATAAGTCCTTACACAGCTTAGTTATGACTATTTATACAGAATATAGGGGCTCTGGTATAAAAGAGCCCCTGAGTGACGATGAAGGCTACGCGTTCTTAGGTGGAGTGAAAGCAGTGAGTTCTAAAGCAGGACCTGTGTATTTCTCTATCTTCACTAACGCAGAGTTTGCTGCACACCCATTTGCTAGACGTGAAGTAGGAATATCCAAAGTCAGTACGTTTGCGCCCCCGTTTTTACATAAGCCTGTCTCCTTATCAAGGTCAGGCCAGCCACCTTCGTGGATACAGACGGCACCTTTCTTGATACCATCGGTAACTATAGCACCAGCAAGTACTTGTCCTCTATCGTTATAGGCTCTAACCAAATCACCGGATTTAATTCCCCGAGCGTTGGCATCTTCGGTATTGATTGAAATCGGCTCACGATTTGCAATCGCATAGTCTTCTCTCAACTTGGCATAGTTAAACTGACTATGAAGACGATGAGCTGCATGTGCGGTCATCAGTTGAAGCTCATCACCACCTGCTTTGCCGTAAAACTCCGTCGGCTCTAACCAAGTCGGGTGAGCTGGGCAGTCTTCTAACCCATATCCCTCAATGGTTTTAGAATAAATTTCGATTTTACCGCTTGGTGTTCCTAGAGGGTTAAGAATAGGGTCATTTCTAAAATCTGCATGACGAACAAACTGGGCTGCCTTTTTATTGAACTTCATTTCAATCAGTTGGTTCTCATCCCAGAACTTACCAAATTTAGGCATTCGTATACGTGCAGATTTCCCTGCTTTCTGTGCGGCATCATAAAACTCTTTTAGCCACCCCATTTCATCTTTACCTTCAGTAAAGACATCCCGTCCACCGGCTTTGAGCATCTCTGCCATGTCGGCGAAGACATCAAAGTCGTTTCTGGCTTCTCCTTGAGGCTCCACTACTTGCTTCATTGGCACGAGATGTTGATTACTGTAATCGCCTGTCATCGTCATATCATTACGTTCAAATGACGTCGTAATCGGTAGCACAACATCCGCATGTTTCGCAGCCGCAGTCCAGTAGATTTCTGAGATAACAACGAGCTCAGGTTTTTGCCACGCTCGAATCAAACGATTCGTGTCTTGATGATGGGTAAAGTTACCACCACCGGCCCACCAAATCATCTTCACTTCAGGGAAAGTGAGCTCCTTACCGTTATGCATGTATTTTTTGCCCGGATTCTCCAGGGCTTCGACAATACGCGCGACCGGGAAGCTGTTTACTGCACCAGAAATGGCCCAATCATTGCCCGCTGATGAACCACCCCCGATGGAAGCCGATATGGCAGGTAAGACGCCCGCATCGCGTGTCGGGTTACCACCATTTGAATAATGATAGGAGAAACCGAATCCCCCTCCTGGCAAACCGATTTGCCCAAGCATTGCTGCTAAGGTCACCACCATCCAATGACGTTGCTCTCCATATTGCTGTCGTTGAATACCCCAACCCGCCATCAATATCGTTCGGTTTTCACTGAATATCTTTGCAAGCATCTCTAGCTGTTTCGCAGGAACCCCACAAATCTGCTCAGCCCATTGCGGTGTTTTCTCTACGCCATCAGATTTACCCAACAAGTACGCTTCGAAGTTATCGTACCCTGTTGTGTACTTGTCTAAGAAGGCTTTATCATGTTTTCCAGCACTCACCAAAGCGTGTGCTATACCAAGCATCATGGCAACATCCGTCATTGGGTGAGGGGCAATCCATTGTACAGAATCACCTAAAAAATCAACGGTTTCTGAACGCATTGGGTCAATTGCGATGATGGTTTTGCCGGATTTCTTTAATTGATGGAAGAACTCAAGTCCCGAGCAGTCCGTGGAGCTCCAAGCAATCTTTAGCGTATTAAGAGGATTCATTCCCCACAAAACAATAACGTCTGAATTTTCGAGAACCACCGGATGAGTGGTCTGCTGCTCATACACCTCAATAGAGCCCATGACATGGGGGAGAATGACCTGAGCTGCACCAGTAGAATAATCGCCCAGATGACCTGAATATCCGCCAGCCATGCTCATGTATCTCTGAAGAAGCGTCTGAGCTTTGTGTAAAACACCACTGGAACGCCAGCCGTAAGACCCTGCGAAAATCGCCTCCGCACCGTTTTCCTTACGAATACGCATGTGTTGTTCATGTATCAGCTTATAAGCTTCATCCCAAGAGATACGAACGAACTCATCATCCCCACGCAGACCTTGTGGGCTAGAAGGATTGTCGAGGTAACCTTTTCGAACCATTGGGTACTTGATTCTTGCCTTGGTATAAACCTGGTCAGGCCCAGTACTTTGCAAGCTGTTAGGAACGGTTTGAGCCAAAGCATTTGTGGTAGAAACCAACTTCCCATCCTTAAGCTCGCACAACAGTGGCCCCATGCGTCCAGCAGTTAATACGCCTTTGCCTCGTTTATTGTTTGCTATTGCTGTGATTGGTGTCAGTGAGGTAATAGCCAGAGCCCCCGTTGCAATACCAGTTCCCTTTATAAACCCTCTACGTGTTATCTCGTTCATTATTATTTCCTTCTTTTAATGATTGACCACATCTTTTGCGTGATGCTGGAAATACTTCGTTAATAGTTCTAAATCTTCAGATGTAATGTCCGTTCGTTCTCCCATTCCTTTTGCGACTGGTCCCCAGGCATTGACAGTAAAATGATGGGCCGCGATTTTTGCATGACAAGTAGAGCAATAAACGTTATCCAGCTCTTCTGCATACGCCCAAATTGGTTCCTGACTGTTTACAACGGGCGCATCAATAGAAGTGTATAGCGTTGCGCTGCGCCACTCGTTACCATACTCATCAGCTTGGTATTCGCCAGTTTCAAGCGTTGATATTCCTTTTTCTGTCAAGGTGGCAACAATGGCACGTTGTCCTCGTCCCATATAAAGAACCTGTTCAGCCCCTTTCATTTGGTAGGCGTCAAGTTGAACTTGTCTGATACTTTCATCTGTGGAAATCACATTCAGAGTGGCCGTTGGGTTGATAAAACCCAGGTCTTCCATGGCAATTCTCTGGATTGGATACACCACCGTTGCATCTTTTGGGGTCGAGCTAGCAATACTCAAGAGCTTATCAAACGCTTCACTGTCCATTTCAGGCTCAGGAGCAAAATGTGCTACGCCTTTATGACAATCGATGCAAGTTTGATTGTTTTCTCTGCCATACTCGTGCATTTTTACTGCATCTTTGGATTGCTCATAAGTGTCCATCGCTTCGAACGTATGGCATGAGCGACACGTAACGGAGTCGTTTTTTCTCATTTGTGCCCAAACCATTTCAGCCATAGCCATGCGGTGTTCTTCGTATTTATCCTCAGAATCTATTTTTCCAGTAACAAACTCATGATAGATGTCTTTGGTGGCCCGTATTTTTGTGAAGAGATAACCTGAAATATCAGTAGGAATATGACAATCTGAACATTCTGCTCGGATGCCTTTAGCGTTACTGTAGTGAATGGACCCCTCATACTCTTCAAGGGGAATCGACATGGAATGACAGGAGACACAAAATTCCGTGCTCGACGTGTAGTGCATTATTGCAGCCGCACCGCCTAAAGAAATCCATCCAATAAGGATCCCGACAGCTGCAATAAACGCGATTGAACGTTTATTAATGGCCATACATCACTTCTTATCATTGATTTGCTTAGCGCCAGATGATACTACTTTAGTGTTAGTTAATAGTGAGCCATGTCTACTGTTTAACTTTTGAGCATTTTCAAGTTTCTTTTTGCAGGCGCGGTCACAATTAACTTTGCATCTCAATGGTTTTAGCGGTTTATTCTGCCAAGCAACCTATTCCCACTATCATTGCTCACTACTGAGGCTTTACATGGCATATCGCGACAACAATAAATACCCACCTTTGCTTGATACGGTCATTTATGAACAACTCACTGCTGATATAGCAAAAAAGAAAGTAACCGAGCAATCAATAAGAAAAGATGCGATTAAAATACTCGAATCGCTTATCGCCGAGCATGGTATTGGCACCTCTATGAACGCAATTAAGAACCAAGGTTTTGATGAGGAAGCATTTTTGTACCTAGTAAAGCCACTCTATCGCGAAGCGACAAAACGCAGAGAGGCTCAGGAGCGAGGTCAAAGCGCCAATGAATCCGAAACTTCCATAGAGCCCGAAAGCCTTGAATAGTGGTTATCAATTGCAAACCAAAGAAGTTCTCTCTCAAGTTCACATTCTCTAGACTATAATTATTCCAAATGATACTGGGCAAATAATTATGGCTGACATAGAGACAACCACTTTGCTTGACGATACGCTCCTTCAGCTTAAGAAAGCACGCGTTAACTACAACGATGTGTCCAAAAACTACAATGAGGCGAACCGCAGATTTCAATTAGGTGAGCTGGATAGAGCCTATGTTGATGAAGCCCTGAGTGAAAAATGCCAAGCTTATGGTTACCTTCAAAGTGTTTGCAGAGCATACTTTAACGGTAGGTGAGTTTGGGTTGCATAAAAAATGCGAGGTGCCTGCTACTTACCTTTATCTGTCTTGCTGGAGTGCATTTCCTTTTGTGCTAACACTGGCGGATGCAGCGACATAAACAGTACTAGAAACGAACATCCCCCTGGATTTTCCAGACCCCCTTAGATAAATATTACCTATCCCTAGAGTACATAGTTAGAGAGTTTGAAAGTAGCAATTATAACGGCTCTGGATAATACTTAATTGGGCAAACTGCTCTAAATAATTGAAAGACTAGGTCATTTAACTAGACTGTAAAATATTTATTTACCTTATCACAACAAATTACATTGCATTCATAATTTGAATACCTAAACCTGATATCACCCTGCATAAATATATGTCTTTTCAATCACTTATCACTCTGATAACTTGAATTTATATTGACCTGATTCTCATCATTTTCTCTCTCGAAAACAAGGATAGTGGATATGACCCATTGGTCTAAAGTGACTCTTGTATTACTTTTGTTTGTAAACGGCACTTCTGTGGCTGCACCAACAGGAAGTGGGTTTAGTGGTGAACTATCTGTCATGGCAGGTATCATCTCCAGTCAAAGTAATTTCGATACAGATAGTGCTGTAAAATCAAACAGTCTGAATACAGCAGGCAAAGCAAACCAAAGCTTCCTTGCATTGCCATTAGGCCAGCTTCGTTACCATTTTGGCCCTAAAACTGAGCATGAGTTGTTCTTAGGTACCTCTCGCGCCGATATAATACAAGGTGTTGCTGCTGTTGAAGTAGGTTATAAACATTGGCTTGGAAAGCGTTCTTTTATCGCGATTTCTGCTCTACCCACTATCATGGAAAAAGAAACCTGGGCTGACCCATTTCTAGTTGATGAAGCGCGTGATATCACTGATGAATCAGGTAACGCTTATCGGTTCCAGTATGCGGATATTCTAGGCACGGGACTTAACGCGGATGTTGGGTATTATGAAAAAGAGATAGACAATGAGCTTTCAGCGAGTACTTATGCAGACTCTATCTCACATCAATTAAAGCGTGATGGCGAAGGTTTCTATTCAAAGCTCTCGTGGACAGTGTATGCAGGGCCTGGGACTTTTATACAACCTTCTGTGCGAAGAAACTCTTATTCTGCCGAAGGTCTAGCGCAATCCAGTACACTATGGGGCTACTCTCTGACCTTGATCCGCAGAAGTAAGCAACACTTTTTTGCACTTACGGGAGACTATGCTCAAAGAGAGTTTGATGCCATTCACCCTCTTTTTAGTGAAGTCCAAGAAGACAAGAAAGTGGGGACAACTGCAATATATCAATACAATGATCTAATGGGATATCGAAATCTAAGTGGAAACTTGTTATTAACGTATTCTGATGTGGATTCAAATCTGGCTTTTTACGATGAAAACTCGCTATTCGTCGCAACCGGGCTGACCTATAAGTTTTAAACCACAAGGAGAGGTTAAATGAAAAAGTATCTATTAACGTTGTTCATGTTTATGTTAACTGGCTGTTTGGGCATGCCAGAAAACCTCTCACCGGTAACAAACTTTGATGGTGAAAGGTACATGGGAAAATGGTATGAAGTCGCCCGTATCGACAATCGATTTGAGAGAGGCATGTCCAATGTTACCGCAGAATATACGTTACTTGAGAACAATAAAATATCAGTCGTAAATCGCGGTTTCTTAGACAAAGAAGGCGAGTGGAAAAAGGCAGAGGGTATAGCGTATTTTGTAGACTCTGCGCAAGAGGGATACCTAAAGGTGTCTTTCTTCGGACCTTTCTATAGTTCTTATGTAGTATTCGAACTAGGCGATGACTACGATTACGCCTTTGTTTCAGGCTCTGACACCGATTATCTCTGGCTCTTGTCCCGCTATCCATCAGTGACTAGCAAGATTAAAGAAAGATTTTATGCTATATCAAAAGAGCGGGGATTCGACACGAATAAAATAATCTGGGTAAACCAGGTTGACTAAGTGGCCATTCCTTCTACCGCAACTGACTGGATAATAAGGGCAAAGGCCCCATGATTTAGACAGAAAGTGGGGCCGTTTAGATGACCATCGAAATCATTCACAAAACAGCCTTCACAAAACAGCCTTCATAGCTCATTGCTGGACAAAAATGCATTTGAGGCTTTGGACGAAATCTACCCATCAGAGAGTTTGTCATCTCCAAAATAGAAGAATGGCACCACTTCCGGTGATGCTGCTTGTGCACTAAAATGGAAGGTTCTGGACAAAATTACCTTCTCCCTGCTGCTTCTGAACAACTTACTTGCTCACTTTCTTCCTGCTATTAACATTTTGTTCCAGAGCTACATTTTCATATCTATGCAAAGGGCTTATTCAATTTGGTATCGACTAAGACTACATTGAAACTTCACTATATTGCTTATGCCATCCAGTGGAGGGAGTCATATGATGTAGTTGGTGGATAAAAATACGTCTTGCAACGAGCATTAAAAAAGAGTGATATGACGCGTCTACATACTACAGGAACATGGCTATCTATCGTCGTATTATCGCCACTTGATTGAGCAGCCCATACTGGCAAACTGGTTTTCTGGCCCACGATCTGTCTTAGCAATTTGCGTCATAGCAATTACCAACTCTTTAGTGCGGTTTGGTAAACTTTGCATGCGTGCATCATCAAGTCTTCCGCGATACTGAAGCTCTCCACGCTTGTTGAAGCCAAAAAAGTCTGGAGTACAGACGGCACCAAAAGAACGCGCTACTACTTGTTCTTGATCGACCAAATATGGGAAGTTAAAACCGTAATGCTGACTAAATTGTTTCATATAAATTGGGCTATCTTCCAGGTAAGCGTTATAGTCATTGGACATAATAGCTAAGAAATTGATCCCTTCCGCTTTCAGCTCATTGCTGTCCATAGCTAGACGTTCCGCAATAGCTTGAACGTACGGGCAGTGGTTGGAAATAAAAGCGATAACCAGACCATTCTCGCCAATAGATTTTGATAGTGTATGAATATTACCATCAGGATCTGGCAGTGCGAAGTTAGGCGCTTTCCAACCGAAATCACATATAGGTGTATCTAATAACATGTAAATTTCCTTTGTTATTTCGAAATCGTAATAATTTTGTATTAGCACTATGCACTGAGCTGGAGAAGTCAGTTCAGTGCATAGCAAGTGTTGCTAAAGGCTGTTTAGTTTGACTCTGACCATGCATTCGCGGTAAACGCAGCATCTAGTTCGGTTTCCGCTATATGGTTGGTGTAATTAGACATTACTTTAAGACTGGTTGCGACGATCACTTCTAGCACTGCCGCCTTCGTGTAACCAGCCTCAAAGAAGGCTGCAAGCTGCTGTTCAGTTGGCCAACCACGAGAGTCATTAATCACAGCAGCGAATGTGCGCAGAGCTTCTAATTTTGGGTTATCAATAGGAGTGTTGTTACGCAGTGCTTTGATCACGGCATCATCTACACCTTGCATTTGTGAAATTGTTGTATGGGCAGCCATACAGTACTCGCAGCCATTCAATCGGTTGTTGGTCATGAGAACAATTTGGCGTTCGGTTTCTGTAAGTTCGCCTTGGTTTAAAATGTCGGCTAATTGGATGTATCCATTGAGGATTACTGGGGACTCTGCCATGGTGGCGAGTAGGTTAGGGACAAAACCAAATGCTTGTTTTGTCTGCTGAAGCAAAGCTACTGAAGCTTCTGGGGCCGAATCGATGGAATGGGTTGTAAAAGTACTCATTGTTATTCTCCATTAAACTTAAATGACAGTTTGATAGCGACAAAGCTATTTTAAATAAAGACCTCATTCGATCTTATGTACCAATTGGTACAAACAATGCTAGCTCTATTTGTACCAAATGGTCAATACTTTTTGCGAATAAAATTTATTGGGACTTTAAAGAAATCTAATAGGGTGAGTTCACAACCGAAAGGCTATCTTGTGATTGAAGCTTGAAGAACTACTGGGCTGCAATTATGCACGTAAAGGGTGGAGAGTGGCAGTATCACACTTGCCACTATTAAGATCTTGGCACTATTGAATCAGTCGCATGGCTTGATTTTTTATGGTGGTAAGGCTTTCAATATCAAATGTGCCTCGAGAAAGTACTCTCAAACCCACCAATAGTGTCATGAGCCCAATAGCTTCGCGTTTTGGATCAATCTGGTTGGGTACAACGCCCATCTCTAACCCCAGAGTGAGCTGGCGTTCAAAAAAGGTTTCGGTATCGCCTAATCCTTTCTTAACAATAGATTGAATGTCTTCGTCTTGGTTAGGTAAATCCAAAGCCATGTTGACCAGAAAACAGCCCTTCTTTTTTATGTCTGTTATGCTTTGTTCGATTAGCATATCGAAAAGCGTTTCTATTGCCTGTAAAGGGTTGTTAAGTTCCTCTAACTTAACAAGAACATCTTTGCGTTGCTCCCTTTCGTACTTAATTAGGCTCAGGGTGAAAAGTTTCTTTTTGCTCCCAAATGCGTTATAAAAGCTGCCTTTCTGCACACCAGTAGCTTTCATTAAGTCAGACAGTGAAGTTGATTGATACCCTTTTTCCCAAAACAATTCAGTCGCACGGTCTATGGCATCGTCAATGTTAAACGATTTTTCCCAAGGCATATTTTTTCCGAAATCTAAATGTCTTAAGAGTAATAATACCGTGACTGTACTGAATGGTCAAAATGCGCACCTGCAAACGGTCATGTAGTAGTTGCCTTGGAGATAGTTTGTACTGCAGCGACTACTTACCTTTACAAATCGATGAGGGTGGCTTAACAAACGTCGTCTTAAACGTTTTTTGAAAGAGCTTTCTGAGCGGTGTTCCGTATTTCGCGCAAAGTCAGGGAAGATGCCCACTATGGTGCGGAGACTTCAATGATCACCAAAGAATATGGGACAAGCCTTTTTCCGACTATTGTACCTTTTGGCTACAGCGCTTTCATCACTTTAACTGTTTGATATATAACATACCTTACGCGATTTACGTATGTTTATCATACAAACACATAGCAATCACAAGGTGTCGCGGGTATCAGGAGAATTGTCCTCTCGCGATTTAGTTCTCCAACAGTGTATGTCTAGTCTTTGTTACATTGTCAGACTTGTTCCTTCATACGACTTCACATCGCATATCCTAAAGTTTGTTAACGCATATGCTCAGAGCTAGATTAAATGTCTGTGATTGCAGTACTTTTAGTCATGGCTGTTAACGAATAAGTGGTACTTACTAACAACCAACTCCGTGCAAAAGCGGGACGCACAAAGTGAAATCGTTGTCCGCACTATTTGCGAATCCCCTGAAAGATGAACCTTGCACAAGGATCCTTCCTGAAAATAGATTTAGTTCGTACTGCTAACAGTTTAGTTAATCAACCTTAAGTAAGACACTGAATATATTCATTAAAAAATAATGTGATTTTTGAGTTGAAAAGGTAAACAGGTCTGTATACCATATAAGTACACAGACCTGTTTACCTTATGGAGTTCATCATGCGAAAACATGCTTTTGCTTTGATTTCAGGATTTGCAGCAGCACTTACCATATTCTTTATGGGGCTGATTGGTGAGATGTCGACTGATTGGGTTTTGCTAATGGCTCCTTTTGGAGCTTCATGTGTCATTGCTTTTGGCCTTCCGAATAGCCCGCTGGCACAACCTAAAAATATTGTTTTGGGTCATTTGATCACGACAATAGTCGGTTTAGTGATGCTTAACATCTTAGGTAGTTCCCCACTATCGTTAGCTTTGGGAGTTGGTATAGGGATTGCCCTCATGCTGATTACCGACACGACCCATCCACCTGCAGGCGCCAATCCTTTGCTGGTGATGTTAACGGAACAGCACTGGGATTTTGTTTCTCACACAGTATTACCTGGATCAGTTTTTCTGGTGCTGTCCGCACATCTGTATAAGAAGCTCTACATCAAATTTGCTTAGGCTGAACGGAGGTTGTTCTGATGCAACAATTTCATTTAATTAAGAACTATTATCGATACGCAGTTCGGCAACGCATTTTTCAGCGTTCCCTTAAAGTGTCTGCGGTTGTTGGTAGTTTGCTGATGCTTATCAATCATGGGGACAAACTGTTTAATCAAGAGGTTCAATTACTTGATTACCTAAAAATCTGTCTCACATACTTGGTTCCATTTTGTGTATCTACACATGCCTCAATTCACTCTGCTTTGCAGTTCAATCGAGAAGGTATACACCATGATTAGTATTTTTAAGAAAGAAGCGGATTCCAAAGTAATTCCTTTGCATAGGTACTCCAAATTGATTGAATCAGAAAACAAGTTCATGAATTTCATCGAAACATCGCCTGAACACTATGCGAATGAAATTTACATAAATGCAGCGAATGTCAATGAGGCTTCCAAAAATCGGTTAAAGGCTCTTGAGCAAAGCCATGAAAAAATAGTCGACTTTATCTATCAGTCGGAAAATATAAAGACAATCTCAAATCAAAGTTATCGCTTCGCGCATCAAACAACAGAAACAGCGTCGGTAACGATACGAAAAATTGATGAACTCACAAAGGAAATTGAATCGTCCAGAAGCAAAATGGACGAGTTTGGAGTTTTGCTGAAGTCTTTAGAGCAAGTCAACATGAATGTTACACATTTAGTCGAGTCGATAAAGAATATTGCAAAGCAAACAAATCTGCTGGCGCTAAATGCTGCAATTGAAGCCGCGAGAGCAGGACAACAAGGTAAAGGCTTTACAGTAGTTGCAGATGAGGTACGTAAGCTTGCTAACACAGCGAACAGTTCCGCAGAAAACATCGAAGTCGAAATGGATATGATTTCCAATATCTCAAACCAAATTTTCCAAAAACAAAAAGAGGTTGAAGGAGTAATCATATCAAGCTCTGGATTCATCAAGGAAACTACGCAGCAAATGGAAGGTCTACTCGATATTGCGAACAATAGTAAAGCGTCTGTTTCCGATGTTATTGAGAGTGTTAATAAGCAACTGCAAGAAACCAGTCACATTGATGACATTATGTCTAACCTGTTGCAGGATACAAAGGTCTCGATTTCCCTTTCAGGCAGCAATCATGAGTTAGCTAAAAAAATCTTAGAGTCATTGAGTCAACTAAATTCACATAAACAGGAGATGTAGCGAGGCGTTTTCTATGGACAAAAAAACCATTCTTGCTGAAACTGCGTTAGATTTGTTCTATCAGTCTGGTGTAGCCAACATTGGTGTAAATGAAGTATCTAGCAAATCTAAAATTTCTAAAAGAACACTATATAAATACTTTGAAACTAAAGACTTATTGATTTTAGAAACACTAAAAATCCGTCACGAACGCTTTTGTAATTGGTTAAGTAGCATACTAGCTCAATCTGAAAGCAATGACCAACTTGTCGAAAACCTCTTTAACGGTCTTGACCGATGGTTTTGTGGTATGGAGCCTCAATTAGGGGAATTTAGAGGGTGCTATTTTATTAATACCTCTGCTGAATTTGTAGACAAAAAGCACCCAATCTCCCTTATGTGCAAAGAACATAAGGATGAAGTGCGGGAAATTGTTTGCAAAAACATGCCTGAGAAAAACGAGATACTGCTCGATATGCTCTGTTTGTTAAAAGAAGGGGCAATCACTTCGGCTTACGTAAATCACGACACAAATGCTGCAATGAAAGCGCTTATGATATTTAAGAAGTCACAGATTGTTTGAGGTAATGATGAATATCAAAAATAATCAAGCTATACAGCCATTAAAGGATATGATGCGTTTGGCATGGCAGGTTGAAGAAAGAGATCCGTATACATCTGGCCATCTTTGGCGTGTCTCGAAGTTCGCAAATATTACGGCTGAGCACCTGAACTGGACAGCGATTGATGTATCTATGGTGACACTCGGTGCCTTTTTACATGATATTGGCAAGATGGAGGTCTCAGTTGACATTCTCAATAAACCAGGGCCTTTGACTGAAGCAGAGTTTAACGAGGTTAAAAAACATCCTGCTATTGGCTATCACTTAATAGAAGAAAATCCATTTTCGCACTTAGTTTTAGATTCCATTTATCACCATCATGAACGTGCTGATGGTAATGGGTATCCTAACCGCTTGGTTTCAGTCCAAGTTTCAAAGCATGCCAAGCTCGTATCAATATGCGATGCATTTGATGCTATGACGAGTCAACGTTCTTACCGAGCACCACTAAGCAAAGAAATGGCATTAGAAGAGATTCGCCAAAACTTAGGTACGCAGTTCGACCTAGAACTCGGAGAGACCTTTATTTGCCTGGGTGAGAAAGGTGAGTTTGATAACATCATCTTACACACCGACGATGGAATCCCATTACAACATTGCCCTATGTGTGGCCCTACTATAGAAGTGTTCCGTCACCAGACACAAGGAGACTCGGCTACATGTAAAGTTTGCTCATCTCAATACACCATATCTACCCCAATACAGAAACAGCATGCTCAATGGCTCAGCAGTGATGCCATAACAGACTTCATCAACGCGACAATTAGCAAATTACCTTCATCAGCTTTTACTCGGAACGGATCTATTGAACACGGAGAACTCACCTTCTCATTAGCCAACGATGCGAACGGTTAATAACGTAGTAAATGCGGAAGTGATTGGGGAGTCACGATATGATAAGAAACTAATTAGCTGAATATTAGGTACTTTTAAAGAATGAGAACTATAAATATCGCTCCGTAATCGCCAAACACAAAGAAGTATATTGTGATTTCAGTGACTGGCAGATTTTTGCATGTAGAAGCAATAGTGCATAGAGACAATCTAGCTCGATAACTAAACGGTGAATGGGTATGTCCAAAAAGGACATGCCTCTTCGATGCATCATCAGCCAGCCCAATTCACTACGCGACTACACTTTGAGTCAGTTAAGCTAATATCGATAAACAGACCTTCCTCATCATGGACGGCTCTAAAGAGCTCAATTGATGGGCTAATGCATGTTTACAGTCGATATTCTGATAGATTCATATTTAAGCACTGTAATTTAGAAAAAAATCTACTGCTCGATTAGTAATGGGGACGACCAGAATACTGAGTGGTAGGGCTACCCAAAAAGATGTGAACCATGCAGTTGGCCAATTTGATAAAGCATCAGAAAAACTCTCGTTCAATAATGTGTACTAGCTCAGACCTGATCTGACAGTTACCCACTTTTAGATGCCTGTCAGATTATATCTGGGCTAGATTCTTTTCAGCCCAGATTGATTTCCCATCCAGTAATGTTTCCATTGGCGTTCTGCCGCAGCACATTTTTCCTTGATGAGTACGATGATTGTTGTAGTAATCAATCCATTCGTCTAGATCTTTTTGTAATTCCTCTAACGAACTGTAGAGGCTCTTCCTAAACGTTACCTGATAAAATTCATGGAGTATGGTTTTATGGAACCGCTCGCAGATGCCATTTGTCTGAGGGTGTCTGGCTTTTGTCTTCGTATGATCGATATCGTTAATAGCCAGATAGAGCTGATAGTCATGCCGCTCAACTTTGCCGCAGTATTCTGTTCCTCGGTCAGTCAGTATTCTCAGCATCGGAAGCTCTTGAGACTCAAAGAACGGAAGGACTCGATCATTGAGCACATCAGCCGAGGTTATTGGTGTCTTTGTTTTATAGAGTTTGGCGAACGCAACTTTGCTGTATGTATCGACAAAAGTTTGCTGATAAATGCGTCCTACACCTTTCAAATTACCAACGTAAAAGGTGTCCTGAGAACCAAGGTAGCCAGGATGGTGAGTTTCTATTTCACCACAGGCTTCATCATCATGTTTTTTCTTCTCTAACGCTGCAACTTGTTCGTCAGTGAGGATGATTCCGTCTTTTTCGACCTTAGCTTCGAGAGCTGCCAATCGCTTTTTAAAGTTCTCTAGGTTGTGCCTCAACCAAATTGAGCGCACACCGCTCCCAGAGACAAATACGCCTTTCTTACGTAACTCGTTACTAGTACGAGCTTGTCCGTGAGCAGGAAACTCGACAGCGTACGCTACAACTGCATTCTCAGTCTCATCATCGACTCTGTTTTTAATGTTCGGAGTTCTTCGTGACTGATTGATGAGTGAATCTATTCCACCATCCTCAACGAGTTCTTGGTAGCGATAGAACGTGTCTCTGGACACGCCCATGATCTTGCAGGCCTTAGAAACATTTCCTAATTCTTCGGCAAGATTAAGAAGGCCAGCTTTGTGTTTTATGATTGGATTGCTAGTATGAAGCATGAGAGTTACCTCTTTTCTTTGATTTAAGATTCAGCACCTTAATCAAAGTGGGTAACTCTCTTCTTTTCAAATTGAAGTGTCAGATCTAGTCGGAACTAATACAAATAATGCCATCGCTAATGACATACCTCCTGACATAATAATCGACATAATAGTCGAAAATAAGTAAAACTCTTTTTCTTCACGACTCATCTTCCAGCCTCCCAAACTAAAACATTAACGCATTAGGAATATAAGAAACTTTTAACTACTCTAAATATTATCAATGAGTTGATTCAACAGGCCATCAAGTATTGAATCAAGTGATTCATCTTTAAGCTGTTTATTTTCAATATCAAAGTTTTCATAGAAACTTGGAATACTTAAAGAGCCAACTACTTGACCACCAAAATACGGTACTGCATCAATGGCCTGCTTCAAAACAGTGCTCGCACCATTTTCACCTGGAGAAGTTGCTAACAGAAGCACAGGTTTGTTTCCATATACATTTCGGTCTATTCGACTTAACCAGTCGAATAGATTTTTGAATGCAGCCGTATAGCTTCCATTGTGTTCCGCGAATGAAATGAGGACAGCATCTGCTTGCTGAATACGCTCTTGAAAAGCATGCGCTACGTTTGGAATGCCAAATTTCTCTTCTAAATCTATGTTGAAAATTGGCAAATCAAACTCATTTAGATCCACGTAATCTACATTCGCGGAATCGATTTTCCTAGAAGCATACTGAACTAACTGTTTGTTGATAGATTTACTGCTGTTTGTTGCTGCAAAACTAAGGATTTTCATATTTACACCTGTTATTTGGTTTAAAGATAATCATGTTACATTTTCGAAACTAAGGCATTTAAAGATTCCCTAGTTTTCCCTGCTGATAGCGTTGAATAACATCATCAATTTCTTTATCTGTGTTCATCACAAACGGACCGTACTGTACAAACGATTCATTTATGGTTTTTCCCGATAGAAAAACAAAATGGCTATTTGTAGAGCTCGTTCCCCTGACCTTTAACTCCGCTCCATTCAAATCGGTTAATGATACCGACTCGCCTTGTTCAAGCCGGAACCACTTATCGTAAATCTGATACTCCAGGCTTCCTTCAACGCAATATAGCCAACCATTAAAATGTTTGGTTACTTCATGTCCGAAGTTCGAATTATTGTTAACAAAGCCATCCAGGACGGTGAAATGAATCGACCAGCCTCCTGTAGCCACTAATTTGAATTACAATTAGTAGTCCACAGGAGGGCAAATGAATAAGCAGTTTACCGAAGAATTTAAAATCCAAGCCGTAAAACAAGTCACCGAACAAGGCTACACGGTAGCAAGTGTGTCAGAACGCCTTGGAGTCTCCACCAATAGTCTCTACAACTGGATGAAGAAGTACGGGTCAGACAGCAAGCACTACCAGCAAGCAAATGAGCAAGAAGCGAAAATACGAGAGCTGGAAAAAGAGCTGAAACGAGTGACACAGGAACGTGACATCCTAAAGGAAGCAACTGTATTTTTCGCCAGCGAGTCAAAGAAAAATACGCGTTTATAAAATCCCGACTCAACAAATATCCCGTACGTTTAATGTGTCAGGTCTTGAATATTCAACGCAGTGGTTTCTACGCATGGATAAGGAAGCCAAAATCTGCCAGAGCTATTGAGGACGAGCGCTTACTGGGCTTGATTAAGCACTCTTGGCTTGAAAGTGGTTGTGTCTATGGTTACCGCAAGGTTCAAAGTGATCTACGGGATTTAGGGGAGACATGCAGCAGGCACCGAGTCGCCCGCCTGATGCGACAAGAGGGACTGAAAGCTCAAGTTGGATATAAGAAGCGTCGTGGCATGTATAGTGGTCAGCCAGCACTTATTGCTGAAAACATATTAGACCGTGAATTCTCGCCATCTGAGCCGAATCAATCTTGGGTAACAGACATCACTTATATCAGAACACACGAAGGTTGGTTGTATCTAGCAGTCGTGCTCGACCTTTATTCGAGAGCGGTGGTCGGTTGGTCAATGAGTTCAAGGATGGAATCAGAGTTGGTAACACAAGCGCTTCTCGCTGCGGTATGGCGTCGAAAGCCTAAAAGTACAGTGCTAATCCATTCTGATCAGGGAAGTCAGTTCACGGGCTATGAATGGCAGGCGTTCTTAAAAGAGCATAACCTGATACCTAGTATGAGTCGCAGGGGAAACTGTCATGACAACGCAGTAGCAGAAAGCTTCTTCCAGCTTCTAAAACGTGAACGGATTAAGAAAAAGATCTACCAAACAAGAGAAAAAGCACGTTCAGATATTTTCGATTACATTGAGATGTTTTATAACTCTAAACGTAAGCACAGCCACGCTGAGAATATGCCTCCACTGGTGTATGAAAAGCTTGGAATTTACAACTAGTCGCTGGTATACAGGAGGCTGGTCGATTCACATCTCCCATTAAATGATCACAAAAAGGGAAGACCGACATGACCTTTAGTCTGCTGGGGTGAAGACCTGATGATACTGTTGGATGCGAATTTCACTAGGGCCGGAATTAATAGCACTTCACCCCAAAGTCGGATATGTAGAAGCGTAACTTTCTATAAATCTCTCCGGGAGCTTTTTGAGCTCTATGCTGCACGTTTAGTTGCCAAATTCAATTGGCCACCAGATTAGATCTTTGCCTCACCCAAAGTAATCAGCAAATAGCTAAGTGAGCAGAATCACTAAGCTTATGTATCCAATAGAGTGCTTGGCTGGAAGCCTCACAAAAACCTAGACACAAAGTTAACATAAGTTTAACATAGCCAGATACCTTCGAACTGACCTCCTCCCTAAACTACACTCGACTCAGCCTTTTCCTTAATGTGATAGTATCGAGGTGGCCGTACCTTGCTCAGTTTTTGTTAGTAGCACATATCATCAATGCTTGTTAGACAAAGCCTAAATGGGTTTCGAATACAGGGTGCAGAAGCTTACGAAGGCTAAGGAAAAGGTAATGGAATATACTCTTGGTTGCTACAGTGAGGTAAGACCACATTAATATAATTTAATCCAAACTGGCTGGATACTGGTTCCAATGTTAAACCTTGAACTTAAATGTCACTGACTAAGACACTATTAAAAACGATATTGGTAACGCTCTAAAAATTTAAGACATCCAAATTCATCTGTGAGCACACGGGTATTAACGCTGACATAAAATATACATGTCAGCGTTTCGATATTACAATATCTTGAATTTGATGAGTTTCAAAGTTGGTTAACTTTACTTAATGCTTGGTCATAATATAAACCATTAATACCAGCTTTACTTATATATTTTCTATACATACTTTTTGCTTCTCTTTTTTTTCCAACTTCTTCATAGGAAATGGCCTTATAATACAGCATTCCATCTGGTAACTTGAAGTTTATTTTATCTAATAAAGTAAAGTACTTAAGCGCATCTATATACGATTTCTCTCTCAGATTCTTGGTAACACCAAGTTTGTATTTACGTTTTTTTTCTTCGAGCGACAAATAAGAATCTTCGATATATTCAATTTCAACCTTCGTGATAAATATCTCGTCATTTCTATTCCTGTATCGACTTCTGTATATATTGCAGTCTCCATCGGTAATACCAAATCTAAACATATCATCACGATCCTCACACAGCGCTTTCATTTCCTTATAATACTCTTGCTTTAAGGTAAGAGGCTTATTGTATTTTTCACCGTCTATTATAGGAGAGTTTAACTCATCATAATGATAGAGCATCATTTCCGAGTAATTCCATTTATACTTAGTTCTCGTAATTATATAATCTTCATTATAGTTTAGACCTTCAATATTTGTATCACCTCGCTTGAAGTAAGAACCTGCCTCTTTATAATTCCCTAAAGAGTAAAGATAATCAGCATAAACACTGCAGTTAACCTTCTCTCTATCGCACGAAATTTTAGCTAGATTCGCCCTTTTATTACGCCAATCCTTATTGAAGTCGTCTTTTGTTTTGGAATAAAAGCCATACCCAACAGCTACGTTGTAATAGTGGTAGTTAAGTTCAAGACTATTCAGAATCTCAGAAATTCTTATTTTTTGTTTATCATTGAAACCAATCTTTCCAATATCGGTACCCAAAGCGATAGGGTAATAACCTGTTTTGTGTACATTCGGTTTTCTACTCAGTAACTTGTTACTCTCGTCCCACCAAAATATACAGTTATCTAAATTCTGTGGAACCGCTGTTTCCAAAGGACCATTGTCGATCCTGTAAACTCTACCATGACATTCCCACCTTAATACCTCAAACATTGAAGTAACGTTTCCACTTTTAGCCTCATCTACTCTATCACTGTGTAACCCTCTCATATGATGCCCGTATGTGCAGCCAAAAAGAGATAAAAGAATTGATGTATAAACAACATGTCGGAAAAAACTTATCATAGCCAACCAAATAACGTGAACTCTATCTGGCTATTCTAATACGAATTAAGGTTAAAGAGTGGGATGAATGTTAAAGAAAAAAGACACCTCGAACATTTGTAACTACGGTATAAATGAACAGTTCTGAAAGAACAATTTCAGGATAACCGTTGTATCCAAAGTTTATTGATCGCAATTAAAATAGAGTACAGTATTGCATGGAACTCGAATTAGACCTGAATGACTTGTCATAACAAAAGGAATGAGCAATGGATAAAGCCAATTTGATCGAATCTTTAACTCAACTCGAAATTGATATTCGCTTTAAATTCCCGTTTTCCTCTAAGCTCAGTCATATTCAAAAGGCCGTGTTAGATCTTAAGGATGATAAACCTGTCGAAAAGCAGGCCAAAGCCTTACTTGAGGAAATGGAGTCTGCTTCTTCTACATTTTCCAGCTTTAATGGAGCTAGAACCCCATACATTCAATCCCAAACAACTACTCAGGAAACTGACGCTTCTATCGTTAAACAGAAGCTCACCTACTCCATTAACAAAGAAGAAAGACCCACGTATCAACATGATGATTTCGCGAGATTTACACTGCCTTGGCTGTTTTTCAATGACACCCAGTTTTTCTATGATGAGTTTTTAACTCATGCTAATGGCGAAGAAAGACTTCAATATCTTTGGGACAGTAACGCGTTTCCTTCTCTCGGTTGCTTCTCTCCTAAAGGTATCCAGATCAAACAAAAGCAGGTTCATGATAACGAGTTCATTTTCGTTTTGATGCCAATAGCTGAAGGCTCTAACATAGCTGTTGTTTCTTCATTTACACTCGGAAAAGGGACTGGAACAGAACGATACTTTACCCTAAAACACATCAATAATCCTGAATACAGTACACTCGTTGGGGATTTCTTAGAACTGTACTCTGATAACTCAGAGAAAGTGAAAACGACAGAATGCCCTCTTAATTTTGAGTGCTTCACTATCATGCTAGAAGCTTATTTGAAAGCAGAAAGTAAGACTAAAGAAACACCTACTAAAGACGCTACAAAAACCTCCGTTAAGGCCATCATTGAGCAACCCAACTGGCTGTCCATGTGCCGTTTTAGTCACATCATCCTCCCGCAATTGGTGGACAATGACATCAATGCTTTGTTTGAAGCTAAGCACAAAGAGCGAGCCCTATCATTCATATCAGATTGGATGGAAAGGCAGAATTACGGTTTACTACCTGTAGGAACCATTCTGGGCTTTCACGATTACTCTATCTATGACTTTGAAGGCCTTATCATTGAGATGGCTGACCCCAAACTAGCTCCTGCTTCGAAGTTTATTTGTATTCTTACTCGTTCTGGCAGACTCAGAGAGTCCAATATTGAAGTTGAATCCATTTACACACTAGAGGTTGCGGAGAAAAGCGTCTCTACACCCTGGGTTATCACCTGGGTATATAACTATCCTTCAGTTCAGGACTGCTCCAGGAGTGTGGTTAAGTTTTTAAAGGACTCTTCTCTTGATACCTTTATCCAAGCGATGGACGCGCACGTTGGTACCGACATCCCTACAGACGTGGATAGCGATGAGTATCCGTTTTATCATCTACTTCAAAACGCGATTGTCGATACCTATGACAAGATAATGCACAAGGAACTATAGCCGCCAATAGTTACTGTGTGTTGAAAGTATTAAACAGGGAGGACAATGAACCCTCCCCTTCATTACACTACTCAGTCCCAATCACTAAGTAGAAACCGGTACCTAGCGGTCAAACTTTTCCGCTTTGAGACATAGCGTACTATAACGTCTCCACCCTTCCGTTGGTCCTTTTATCAACTTCCCTGTCGGGCTATACACTGAATAATTGTAGTAGTCACGAGCTCCTTTGCATGGATTTCCAACCCTTTTGAGAAACGACGCGGTTTGATAGTTACCGTCACTCAAACGACTAACCCCCCAATGCTTAAATGGGATGACTACTTTTTCGTCCTTATCAATCACCCCCTTTCTCGCAGGGTTTTCTTGAGTTTCAGCTATAGCTGTATGGTTTTTAAAGTCAGATAGATATCCATAGTGAGGCTTTATCACCAAATGCCCTTTTTTATTTATCGCACCAAATTCCCGGTAGTCTCTTTCGTAAATACACATACCATCAGAAAATCGCTTGCAGAGATCTACACTTCTAGCTGCAGGTTTTATCACCCAACTTTGGTTCGTATCAATAAAACCAGCCTTCTGATCACGTTTCTTGACTACATGAGCCACTCCCTCGCTGAAGCTGAAGGCTCTATAATAAGTGGGCTCAATAACAACCTTACCTGCAGCATTCTTAAAGCCATACTTGCCATTGCTACCCTCGAAAGCAACCAAACTCAACTTAGGATTTATTGGTAATGTATGACTTTCTACTCGCGCTCTAACAACAGCAATACGTTTCTCTTCTTGCCGTTGTTGAGCCTGTGCCTTCTTCTTTATTTCCTGACTATCATCTTTGCTAGACTCTTTGTAGTCTTTTTCCACCTGTTCGACTCTTTTTATCGCTTCTTCACGTTCAAAAGCAGCAAAAATATCATCAGACTCACTGCCAGAAAATCTCTGATTAATCTCTTTCTTCTGGGCAGAGGCTATAGACTCAACTTGCTTAATTTCACTTTTTTCAGCAAAAGAGTGGTGGTGCTGAATTAACTCAGAATAGGCCATATCTAACTTTAGGATTTTCCCAAACATGAAATCTATACCATTCTTATATATGGACTTTGCATCTGTCTCTGAGTAGTAGTCTAGATCATCACTCATGCTTGATTTGAAAATAGTCTTTCCCCAATCAGGACTGGCGGGAGTGTTGTATGAAGACTCCCCTTTTAAGTATTGAGTTGATGGGTGCCCAAAGACTCCTGGGTTCCACACAATGCTGGCATAATTATTTCTCACATCATAACCAACAATATCTGCGTCAATAATAGTGAACTTCTTCAGGATCTCTTTTGGCAAACAGCTTTTGGATTTGTATATTTCTTCACCGCACGGGTAGTAATTAGTTGTCTTATTACCCTGGATGACAGTCGCAGAATTAAGCCTCCAGGTAGCTGTACTATCTACAACTGGCTCACCAAACATTGTCCAAAATTTCCAGTTGATTCGAAGGCTGATGTTCATCTTCACGTCAGCATCAGCATACGCAACCCTAGTCAAGGGTGTATCGAACTCAGGCTTATACATTGTCCCTGAGTAGGTTTTAGCAAAGGAACTTACACTTAATACACTTAGAAAAGTACCAACTGATATTATAAGAAAAGTCCTGTTTATCATTATCAATCCTTAGTATTTTGCGTAATGGTCGTTTTTGAGTCCATAAGCTTGATCATACGTTTAAAGAATACTTCTAGCATTGTCTAAGCCAAACTAGAAGTCTGAAACAATTCCAATGAAGAAGATAAATTACATCGTCATAGACAACTGTATATATAGAGCCTCAATAACCTTTCATCTTCAACAACGTTGCTCTGAAGGCCAGTCAACAATGGCCGATATCGGCAAAAACGTCTTTAATACAAACTTCCGTATACTTGTCAACATGAATATATTGATTAATTGATTCAAGAGACTCGTCGGGCAATGACACAATTATTTTTTTGCAAGGTAATAGCTGCTCTACAACCATAATCAATGCTCAGGTAACTCTTCTCTTGATTGAGAACTCTCATCAGCGAAGCTGGCCACCTACCTTGTCTTGAGTGTCATCCAACCGCGCTCTCTATTGACCAAACTGTTGGAAGCTAAACAAATTACTCTACACACACATTCATCTTCACTCCCTGGTCACGATCATCAATACCGTCACGATTACAGTCGAGCAGAAAATCATGCTTCTGAATAGGGCGTTTTTGATTTTCTGTACTTATGTTTTGCTTAGTCGATTCAGGTTTCGGCGATACCGGTACAGGAATAGGCGTCGAAGCGTTTGCAGCCTGCTTCTCTGCCTCTTTAAAAGTAGAAATGAGAGGAACAGCCCAGTGATTCGATTCGTTGTTTTCTCCACTATCTAGCCTTCGTTTTATCTCCGCTTCGTAAGCCTCATTAGCGGCACGTACTTCTGTTGCTTTTTGTTGAGCCTCTTTCTGAGCACGCTTTGCTGCCGCAACAGCTTTAGCCCTCTTTCGCTCGTTTTCGAGATAGCTTTGATGTTCTTGCTCTATACTCTGTCGAATATCATTCAAATCCGTGTTCGTCATTTTTGTAATTTTTGCATAGGCTTCGATAGAATACTCTGCAAGACCAGGCTTACCTTCACGAAGAGCGTACGCTGGGAAGGACGATACTCCCTCACTATGCTTGATGTAAAAAGGATCAGCACCCGCTTCCAGCAATGAACTAACGATAAAATTTGAGAGGGTGCTGTAGTCGGTCAAATAAACCGCAGCGACAGTTAATGCATCAAAATAAGTTTTTTCAGGACCCGCAGATTCTAACTCGTAATCAAGCCCCTCAGGGTCTTTGGATGAAAACGTTCCAGTATAAGCACCCGCTCCCAAAAGAGTTTGGACGGTTTCTAGGTAACTTTTCTTGATTGCTAGATGTAAAGCTGGTTTGAAATTACGGGTAGCAAAATCAGGCCCTGATCCTTTTTCCAGCAATAGTTTGACCCACTTATTTGCCTCGTCATCGGAACCTGCGTAGAGAAGAGCATCTTGAATGGGATATGAAATATAGTACTCTTTCTTTTTCGTTTTTTTTGAGTAGAGTCGAACGGCCCCACCAACATTTGGATCGGCTCCAGAGCTAAGCAGAAACTCAGCGACATCGAACTCTCTGTTTGCAATTGCGCACTGGAGTGCAGAGAAGCATTCATCAAAGGTCTCCGTAGCATTGACTTCCTTCATCCAAGCATCAGGACCAACGTCACTCTGGTGCTCTTTGTAAAGAGCTAGCTTTTTTTCAGGGGTTAGATGCTTATTAGATCCAATAGACTGAGTAGTTGCAATACAGCCAAAAAGCGAGAGGCTAAAAAAAGCAAAAAGTGCATGTCGGATCATGTGTATTTTCCTTTGTATCTATCCATCAAATTCATCGAACCATCTTAACCAACAGCTTCTCGAGGCATGTTTATTGCATTACTTTGATTGCTCTAATCCGTGCTGTTGTATCATGATTTACTCTTAAAAATCAGTAAGCCTCTTCAACATGCAACTCTCTAAACTTCAACTTATTGTAGTCGTCATTGTATCCCCAAAACATAAATGAATAAGCATACCTTCCGACCTCAAAATTAATGTGAAATTCCGCTACATGACTAACGCCATCAATTTCTTTTTGGGCTATCTTTTTCGTGTCGATATAGTAATCATCATTATGTGATTTTTCTTGATTCTTAAGCCATGCCATAGCCTCGATAGCTTTCATGTCCCAGCTAAGCCCTGCGTTCGTCCACTTCCTTGGCAGGCGCTGATTAAGCCTTATTTTCTCTCCCTTTACTTTTTTATTTACGTTATTGTAAAAAGAAATCTTCTTCGCTATTTCATTTTGACTAGATTCCACAAAAAAATTGCCATTCATGTCGAAGCTTTCGCACCTATAGTAACCAGACCCTATAGAAAGCTTCTTTATACAAGTCCCTCTTGCACCTATTTTTGCGTTACTAGTTTCACCAATAACTATATTGAATGGTAATTGTTCAAGTGCGCTTGTCGATCCAGCATAGGCAGAGCCTACTATCATGGTGAGTACAATACTAAATATAAGCTTAATCATTTTAGCCCCAATTATAATCTTCGATTCCCTTCAGCCCTGTCATAGTGAGCCTCTATCATTGTTTCAGTTCCTACAAGTTCCTAACCCCCTTATCTCTTTGAATACCTCAGGGCATAACATGGGATACAGATGTGCAAGAAACTACTAATCAAATCATACAGTAATTTCTTCAGGTATCGTCCTGAGCTAGCTCAAGGTTATATAACTGAATTAGCAATAATTCGCCTATATGCTTTAATTAATTAAGTAATAACTGATCAGCAAAAAAAGCACTTCAAAAGCACTCTCATGATAAATTTTTTACCTTGGTTATTGTCCATATTCTCATTAATTTCATCTCAATACGTAATAGCGAGTTCATGTGCAAATCATCAGTGTCGCCCCCCTGGAGATGACAGACTTTCAAAGACATCTCTATCTCCTAAGTACCTTGATGCAGTTGGGCGACTAAGAACGACAAAAACTGATGGTGAGTCCAATATTTGTGGGGCTTCTTTGGTAGGTTTCACAGCTAAGCAGGACTCAAGGGTTCTCGTTACTTCCCTTCAGTGCCTTAAAGGTAAACGAATGACATGGGAAGCGCATACACAAAATGGAAAAACTATTAAACGAAGCCCTACTGAGACTCTCGATTACTCTTATGAGTCAGACTACGCCATTTTGCTCCTTGATAAGAAGGTAAGATATCGGGATATATCGCCACTGATCATAGTTTATGAGTTGAGCCTGTCTCCCGAAGAAAT
Organism: Vibrio iocasae; assembly: GCF_042245395.1. NCBI lineage: Bacteria > Pseudomonadati > Pseudomonadota > Gammaproteobacteria > Vibrionales > Vibrionaceae > Vibrio > Vibrio iocasae. Next base: position 1,126,516 of record NZ_CP145310.1, read on the forward strand.
TATATATGATGAAGAGTACGGCAATCCCAAACTTATGTTTGCAGGTTATAGTGCAGACGCGAAAATAGGTAAGAGTGGTAGCATATTAACCTATGATACGACAGGTGATATATCCACTAGTCAAAACCCAAACGAACCTACTGGTGGATGGGCAGAAGGTATTACAACCTACCAGGGCTCCTCTGGTGGGGCTTTAATAGTCACTTACACAGATTACAAAATTAATTTCCCTTCTACTTCTAGCTCCCACATTGAATGTTTATCGTGTGTATTCATAGAATGGCCTTGGTAAGAAAAATCAAGATGACTTTTGGTATGTAAGCAAGCTCTGGTTGAAACCGTACAAGAGTGTTATACGTCTAGGGTTATACCATTAAAAACTATACTATGTAATTTCGGTTCAAACACTTATTGTAGAAGAGTAATAAAATCTCATACCAAATCAGTGAGTAGCCCGGACTCTACAGAATTAATCTAATCATGATTCAAAATAAATCTTAAAAAATAGGACTGGTGACATTTATTGCCTCCAAACACACTTACTTTGGTTTTTTGCACTTTTTAAGGTTATACGAATGAACGGCTTTAAAATTTGACACCAATATTAGTTGTTCGGAGAAAAGCTTGTGCAAGCTTTAGCCTTTTTAACTACGATTTTCGACTTCAATTTCAGCCTGTCCGGGTTCTCATCTGAAGAAGGTTCCTTATAACGAAAAAAGTAGCCAATTAGGGAATATCAACAGTTTCCAACTCTGCAGCCAATAGATCAAATACCCGGCGAACTCGCATGTTCGTTCTAAGCTCCTCATGACATACGAGCCAGAGTGGTATCTCCATCATCGGAAAGAAATCCTCGGGAGCTCGCATTAGTTTTGGCTCTTGTTTCGCTATGTCTTCTGGTAAATACATCAACCCTAAATGGTTTTTGCATAACTCTAGTTGAGCAGGCTGAAATTCAGTAGAAAGCTTGAAATTATCTTCAACTAACTGCCAGCCATGCTCTGCTAACTGTTCAATTATTCTTCTGTTATTTTCAAAGCCAATAATTTGAATATCACGGAATTCCCCTGTCGCACCTAAATCAAAGAACGGTTGGAGGTACTCTCTGGTACCATACAAATAGACTCGCTCTACTCCCAGCTTCTTTGCAATGAGACTCGGCTGACTAGGTTGGAAACTTCGAAGAGCAATATCGGCATCTCTACGTTTTAAATCACTTACGTCGTTTGTGACGACCAACTCAATGGATATATTTGGCTCTTTACGTCTTAATTTGCTAAGAATCGGTGGCAACCTATATACGGCGTCAAGCTGACAGGCTGAAATCACGACGACACCTTTAAGAGCTTCCGATTGGCCATTTGCAGCCATCGAAAACTTGTGGGCCACATCGCCCATTTCGCGAGCGATATTAAGTAACTCGATACCACTGCGAGTGAGTGTTAATTTATGCGCCGAGCGCTCAAAAAGCGCAACACCAAGCTCATCTTCCAGAGCTGATACCTGACGACTTAGCGTCGGTTGTGTCACACACAAAGATTTTGCGGCCGCAGACAAGCTTCCAAGCTCTGCAGTAGCTAAAAAAGCTCTTGTCCGGTTCCAGTCAAAAGAAATTGATTTCCAGTTCATACAAATCTGTATGCCTCTATGCATTTTTAAGCAATTACCATTAACTATATGTATAGCTATAGTGTCAACACAATTGTTTTATTGAGGTAATTTTATGACAGTTTTAGTATTGGGGGCGACAGGGGCAACAGGTCGGCTTGTGGTCAAAGAACTAATATCGAGGGGTTACCACGTAAAGGCCATTGTACGATCTATAAGTAGAGTAGACAGTGACCTTATAGCCAGCAAACAGGTAGAAATAGTGGTTGCCAACATAATTGATTTGTCTGATGAACAGTTAATTTCCCATGTCAGAGGTTGTGAAAGCGTGATTTGCTGCCTAGGGCACAATTTGACACTGAAAGGAATTTACGGCCAACCAAGAAAACTGGTCGCAGACACTACAAAGCGGATATGCCGGGTTGTTACCAAACTAAATCCATTACAGCCAATCAAATTTATTTTGATGAGTACGTCTGGATATCAAAATTTACTAAGGGGCGAGTCAGTTTCGTGGATGCATAAAATGGTTATTAGGCTGTTAAGAAAAACCATTCCTCCCCATGTGGACAATGAAGAAGCTGCCCGTTACCTGCAATACAATGTTTCCGGCTCTTATTCTCAATTGGAGTGGGTTGCAGTCAGACCAGATAGCTTGGTTGACCAACCAATAAAAACGGAGTTTTCTGTCCATATGTCTCCGATTTGTGATCCGATATTTGCGTCAATGGAGAGCAGTCGTATCAATGTTGCCAACTTTATGGTGGAGTTGATTTCTTCACCTCAAACCTGGAGTGTTTGGAAAAATGAAATGCCAGTTCTCTATAACGACCAAAATAGTATCAATGTGTGACACGGGACTTGAAACATGCATCATCCAATAATCAATCAAATAGAAAAAGCTGATAGAGCGATAGTTGAGGAAGACTTTAACACGTTAATGTCTGTGCGGCCTGAAGTGGTATGAAGCGTTGTTCACCACGATAAGAGTGAACCATCTGTATCACCCAGATGACCCTAGGTTCCATAATAAAGCAGTGGAACCGACAGGTAACGAAACTCAGGCGTTAGGCTGAGTGGGAACGGAATCGTGAGATGATGTTCCCCCTGAGAACCACAATTCGGGTGAGTGCTAGGGAGTCAATATGATAAATGTAATGTGAATCCATGTAAGGTGCGTTATTGTCGGAGAACAATAGACTTTAATCGGAAATGCGCCTTTGAACGCAATTCTTAGACTATAAAAAGGCTAAAGTTTGATCACTTTTGAGGCTCTTTGCCTCCAGAAGGGCTGTGGAAATGACAATAAAGTCTGATCACATAAAGTCTGATCGATCTCTAGCAAGATTTTGGACATTTCCTTCTTAGCAGCATTGGACGATATCTACCTATGAGCTAACTTTTGGTAGCCCAAAAACCAGAACGACACCACTTTTCAGGATGTCGAATCTGCAAGGAAATGGACAGAAACGGTCATTCCCAACTCCAGGTTCCAGATTGGTTTTATGCTAATTTTTTATAGAACATGCAAACCAAAACAAAGCCCCAACTTGCGCCGAGGCTTTAAAATATAAACAATGATAACTGCAACCAATTAGGCTTAATTCATCATAATTTAAATCGTCCTACAATAGTTGATAGGTGTTTATTTAAATCCGCAATATCATAAGCCTCTTGAAGAGAGTTTTTACCATGCTCTTCCATTTCACGAACGATATTGTTTATTTCTGTCATATTACGGGTCAATTCCTGAGTTACGCTACTTTGCTCTTCAGCGGCAGTGGCGATTTGCGTACTTAAATCATGAATATCATTCACAAAATCACTCATAGAGCCTAAGCTTTCTTCGACCTCACCTGAGCTAGAAATCGTATCTTGACAACGAGATTTTGTGTTATCCATTGATTTCACGACAACTTGAGTGCCTTGAAGTAAAGATTCAAGCGCAGATTCGACTTCCTCCGTACTGTCTTTGGTACGGCTTGCCAAATTCCGAACTTCGTCTGCAACGACCGCAAAACCTCGACCATGTTCGCCTGCTCGCGCAGCTTCTATTGCTGCATTTAGAGCTAACAAGTTCGTTTGCTCAGCAATGCTATTTATAACTTCTAAAATACCATTAATGTTTTCAGTTTTATCACTCATTTGAGCAACATTCGCAACTGCACTATCAACATCAGTGATAAGGTCAGAAATGGTTTTCTGTGATTGTTCCGCAATGATACGAGAAGTATTACCAATCTCATTTGCTCTTTGCGTAATTTCGGCAGTATTAGCTGCATCTGTTGCCATTGCATCCGCTGTCGAATTCATTTCTTCAATGGCAGTAACCACTTGCTCAGTTTCAGCTAAATGCGAATTTAAAATTTCATCATTTTTTGCAGATTGCTCTCGCATGCGCTCAGTATGAGATTGTAACTCTATCGTTGTGCTTTGTATCTCCAGCATCATACCCTGCAGATTTTCAATGAATTGATTAATACCTTGAGATATTTGCCCCAAATCATCATTAGTACGCACTTCAATACGCTGAGTAAGGTCGCCATTACCGCTTGATAAGTCGAGAATTGTTTGCTTTAAGGCAATGATTGGACGATAGAGTATGTTCAGAATGCCAAAAGTAAGCAGCATGCTAATGATAACGGCTAAAGTTGCGATGACTATTGCTGAAGTAGCAGACTCATTCAATTTTGCGAACGCAACCGATTCATTTATACCAATACAAAAATACCAGTTCTTGTCTCCTGCTTTTATTCTCTGTGAGAAAAATATTTTATCTTGCCCATTAAGCTGGTAATTTTCCGTTGCACTCTCTTGACTTACAGTTTTATTTGCCAACGATGAAAACCAACTATAGGAAGTTGCTTTATTCCCTAACTCTAAATCTGGCGAAGAGCTTGCCAATATAGTTGTATCACTATTTAAAATGACAGCCGTGGTGCCAGGTAGATTATTGGCTCTTTTGACGATTTTATTTAGGAATCCCAACTCTAAATCCGTGGAGAAAGCTCCATTTTTGATTTTTTCAATAATAGTTATCCAGTACGTACTGCCATACAAGTATGGTTCAGAGACAGTAACACCAGATGCATTGCGTCCTTCTATATACCAACTTAATGTTCTAACATCACCTGTATATAGATGGTCAGGATAGTCCTCAGCTTCAACATTCCAATACGATCGGCCATCTTCAAAGGAAATTGCGGCACTCCCTGTATTAAAGGTTGCAGCTAAGATTTTTGCTTGCTGAATGATTTCGTCACTGCTTCCTTGAAAATCTTGATTTTTGTATAATTTTGCAAGTCCACTCAACCCATTCACTTTTTCGTTGATAAGACTTTCGATAGCAAGACTTTGGCCCTTAACATAGTCCTGGCCATTCTTAATAATATCGTCAGTTAATCCTTGCTTTTCTTTTAGAAAAAGAACATAGCTAGAAATAGATACGGATAATCCAACTAGTAGAACAACAGATAAAATTAGTACCTTTTTTAATCCTAAACTTTTCATCACTGCAACTTCTATCCTTTACTCGAAAATCAATCAATGCCAGACAAAACACCTAGAATACCAATTCAAACCAATACAAGTCACGGGTAAGCAAGCTTATAGGGTAGATTGAAAGGTATTAAAATCTATTGAAAGGGGTTTATCTCAGCAGGTAGGGTCACTGCTGATGTTTTTCTCAGAGCCTTTCATCTTCGTAACGTTGAGAAGCGATGCCATTTTGCTATTTGGAACTTGTCGGAAAACAACTTTCGCCCTAAAAGGTTGACTCGATTCTATCCGATTATGTGTAATGTCTATCTGGGCAAGTGTATCGGAACGCAGGAAATGAAATCATGTTTGACGTCTTGTTTTTGCATTAATTTGGATTGCGAAAATCGTTCAAGGGACAAAATACCCCAATCTATTGAACATGATACGCTTGGAAAGCCACTTCCGCTCAATTCTAGGACGAAGCTTTCAAGTACACTTTTTCCAATTTTCTCCAAAGCTTTTTTGGGTATGTACTGCCAGCTTACCGTTTAAAAAACATAATACAGGGTAATTAACTATTGGTTTCATGGGCATCAGATAAAAAATAGGATTTAAAAAAGAAGCATACTATATGAATAAAGGCCGTTTTTCTTTGTAACCTACTGTTAGTTGCTAGCGCATGGATATGCAAATGTGAAAAGAATAGGCGATATTTGTCTAGGGGAGTCTGGGCAGTCCACATCAATCTGGGAATGGGCTACAGGAAGTTGGCCGATTTAAACTGCCACTCAATAGGCTTTGAAAACCACCGGATGAAAATTAAGCTTCTATTACAGCAGTATCTGTTTTACTGTATTAAAGTAAAAAAACATATTAAATTCATACAATAAGATGCGTTTTTAGTCGCGGCCATGGGCAACATACTTTACATTGAAACATGCTAATAAACAGTTTCAGATGGACTATATTTTAGTTAGATAGTGTGTTTTTGCTGTTTCGCACACTTGGCTCATTAAGTGCTGACTTCGGCAGACAAAAACGACGTTTTGGCGGGAAAAATGAAACTAGTCAAAGAAGAGCTTATAGGCTTCCACCAACTCAAAGAAATGCCATTTTCTTGGCAAACAAACACAGATCACTTTCACATCGATACAAGTGGACTAACCGATATCATCGATTCTAATCGAACCATCAACCACATTGACGACTTTCTGGGCTTGTTCTCTAAACAAGATCAAAAACGGGTCTCTGCGCATTTCCAGCAAGTGGTTGACAGTGATGCCATAAAGGTTTGTATCGCGACCCGTTTAGGCGCTATCGCGTTATGTTTATTGTCAGCGAAGAAAATCACAGGTAATCATATCGCTGGCGTTGTCATTCCTTTATTTATAGCCCCAACACCGGAAGACATTTCTTCGTTTTTTCACCAAATTTTCGAAAACAAAAGTCATGGTATGGTCGTGACGGACGAAGAGACGCGTATTATTGCCTGCAATAGCTACTTTGAGAATTCAACGGGGTACAAGCTTGATGAGCTCTTAGGGAAAAAGACATCTATGTTTAATGCGGGTAAGCATGGAGATCTTTTCTTTAAAGAAATGTGGCAGAAACTCACCAAGAACGGGTATTGGAATGGCCTCATTCTGAGTAAAGGTAAAACGGGAATGATTAAACCACAAGAGTTGAGAATTCAGCGTTTAGAGTCAATAAGAGGGAACTATTATTATCTTGGAATGACCCAAGACTTATCAAACAAGTTGTATCGGGTGGCTGGTATTGAGCATGGTGGTATCGAATTACTTACACAGTTACCGGGAGAAGATGAGTTTTTTCTGAAAGTGCAAGATACAGCGATTGAGCTCAAAGACAATCAGGGTTTGGTTGTGATTTCATTCATTCCGCACTTCGATAAAGAACAAGAATTTGAATGTAAAAAACAGCTTGCGAGTGCATTAGCCTATTACGAAAAAGATTGCTCTGCAGGATTCATCAAGAAAGCCGTATTTTCGATAGCCATTGTTTATGAGCGTAGAAAGGATAAACCTCATTCACTCTCTATATTTGAAGCCATTAAGGGGCGCTTCAAGACCTTAAAGCAGCGTGTCGAACCTTCAGTCTATGCTGCTATCACAGAGTGTACCATTGGTGTATCTGTGCTTGGGTTAGATGCGAACAATGAAAACAAACTTATTTCTCATTCTCTTCAGGCAATGTATGAACGTCATACCTCTGGAAACAGTAACATTTGTTTTTTCAACCGTACGCTACATGAAAAAATAAAGCGTCGTGAAATTCTAGAAGATATTGTTAATCAATCCGTTATCAACAAGAAAATGGAGGTTTTCTTTCAACCCATAGTCAACACATCAAGCTGGAAAATAACCAAGCTGGAAGCATTGTGTCGATTCAGGGATTATAACGGTAACTTATTAAATACTCAGGAGATGATAAAAGTTGCGGAAGACATGAAGTTAGTCTCTGAGTTAGATTTGGCTATCGCTGACAAAGCTATCAGCTCTCGTGATGACTTAGCAAAACTCTATGGTCCAGAGGTAGAATTGACCATCAATATTTCTCTGAACTCTGATAAGCCGATGAAGGCACTGTTTAGTGACTTACTCCGGTTGTTTAAAAAACATATACGCCATCTCCCCTATATTACCGTAGAGTTAACAGAATCCGCATATTTCAACAGTGAGCAAAAAGACAGTAACTTACTTTTTGAGTTAAGAAAAAAAGGGTTAAAGGTGGCCATCGATGATTTTGGTACTGGGTACTCTTCGTTCTCCTATCTAAAAGATGGAAACTTTGATTTGCTCAAAATTGATAAAGAGTTTGTCACTGACCTCACGGTGGGCTCGCATAACTATTATATCGTCAAAATGATCACACATCTGGCACACACTCTGGATGTCGAAGTGGTTGCCGAAGGTGTTGAAACGCTCCAAGAAGTTAAAATTCTGAACGACCTAAAAGTGAATTACATGCAGGGTTTTTATTTTGAGCGGCCTCAGCCTGTCGAAAAGCTTTCTCGAAAGACGGTGAATGTGGACGGTATCGAAGCGTTGGAGGAACTGAATAGTGAAGAGGTTGAATTGATGTCTTACCCTCCAATGCTTACCCCTCAACATACACTAAGAGAAATTAAGACACTGTTTGAAGGGAGTCAGTTTACTGCGTTTCCAGTCGTGCTAGATAGGAAGTGTGTGGGCGTTATCACCCGAGAGCAGTTCAACTTACACGCCACCCCTTCAATGGGTACAGATAGAGAAACCATGCATGAATACCAATCCATGACTAAGGTCGCCAGTGCAATGATGAACTCAAGAGTCACAACGGTACATGAAACGATTCATGAGGGGGAGATTCACGAGAAAGTCCACAATAACAACCCCTTTCCATGGGTCGTTATTAATGATGCTGGTGAATATGTTGCCATTATCGATATATATAACCTAGTGCACTTTCTCAACACCAATCAGTAAAGCCTCATGCTTAGGTCGCATATCACTCGGTTTATCCCAGTATACATATGCGTCTATGCCTTTCGAGGCTCAACTGGAATGGCCTGTCATATATAGGTCAATCGCAGCGTTGAGTTTGATGTTTTTGTGCCCCAAATCAAACTATGCATCACATTGACGTTGTCGGCCTTTGTAAATATGGCTAGTGCCACTAAACACTTAGTTCAGATACTGACGCTTTTATTCTTTTTTAATTCCTATGACTGTAAGTTTTAGGAAGTCAAAGAGAGCAAGCATTGTTGTTGGTGTATAGGAATGACAGTCTTATTTCTGATAAATCGGTAATAAAACAAAGGATTATGCCAGTTTATCATGAGCGAACTATGGCTTTATTCTGAAATTTATCAATAATCATCACCCGCGACGCTCGTAACGTTTTGCGAGATGTTCGTTTATCCACTATATCTAATATATAAATCTAATAATAATGTCCCAACGTTCGTATTGGCTTAGTTTGTCATCCTGGAGCTAAGCATGAAAAAAATATCGATTAATTCGCGTTTGTACCTTTTATCCATTGTTCCGCTACTTATTCTCGCGGGCGGGTTGGTGTTTGAAACTTATTTAAAAATGACCGAACTGACTTCTGCACAAACACAGATGGTGCAAGGTCAAATGGTTGAGATGAAGAGAAAGGAGCTCAAGTCATACGTTGAAATCATTGACACCGCACTGGCTCCGTTGAAGGCGCACAATGCCCCCATCGAAGAGGTCATTGAAGAGCTGTCTAGCATTAAATATGGCACAGATGGTTACTTCTTTGGTTACGACAGTAAGGGAACGCGCCTTTTTGTTGGTACCGGAACAAATGGAGTCGGAGATAACTTTTGGAGCTCTAAAGATGCGCAGGGCAATTTGTTTATTCAAGACATCATTCGAAATGCGAAAAGTAACTCTGGTTACACGTCTTACTTTTTCCCAAAACCGGGAGAGAGTGTCCCTTCCGAAAAACTCAGCTACACCGTCTATGAACCTCAATGGGATTTAATCATTGGTACGGGGTTCTATCTGGATGACGTTGAGTCAACGGTGAGTAAGATAGATGCAATGTCAACATCTCAAACCATGGATAGCTTCATGACTATTTTGACTATCGGGGCCGTCATTATTTTGGTCGCTGGCGTATTTGCTTTTGTTGTTGCCCGCTCTATTCAGGTTCCACTGAAACAGTTTGACCAGGCTATTGAAGACTTTGCCTCTGGTAGAGGTGACCTGACCGCTCGTATCAATAACTTCAACGTTCCAGAGTTCGAAAGGTTAAGCAAGAACTTCAATATTTTTGTAGAGAACCTCCAAAGCATTATCAAGAGCGTGGCTGGTGCGAGTCACGATATAGAACACGAAACCAGTCATATGCGTGCTCGAGCCGAGCAAGTTGATACTTTGTCCATGCGCCAACGAGAAGAAACGGAGCAAGTAGCCACGGCAATGACAGAGATGACGTCAACAGCTCAGGAAATATCAAGTAACGCAACAGGCGCGGAAGAGGCCGCTCACTTAGCCGATGACCGAGCCAAGCACGCCGTGACGACCGTAAACACCGCGATAGGCTCAGTAGAGTCACTGGCGGAGTTAACGTCTCGTGCTACGGACGCCATGGGTAAGCTTGAAGGCAACGTAGAGAACATTTCATCCTCGTTAAATGTCATTCAAGAAATTGCTGAACAGACAAATTTGCTGGCTTTGAATGCGGCTATCGAAGCGGCCAGAGCTGGTGAACAAGGACGAGGCTTTGCGGTTGTTGCGGATGAAGTAAGACAGTTGGCCAGCAGGACTCAACAAAGTACACAAGAGATTACCGAGGTTTTGTCAGAGCTGCGCAGTGCAACCAGCGAGGCTGTTGCAGCCATGGGCAGCAGTAACAGTCAAAGTGCATTAACGGTTGAACAGGCTTCCAATGCTGGAGAGGCACTTCAGGAAATTCTCAATGCAGTAGCAACCATTATGGATATGAATGCGTTAATTGCCACCGCAACCGAAGAGCAAAGCCAAGTTGGGATGGAGATATCTGAGCGCATCGTCGTGATTTCGGATACCAGCCATGAAACCGCTGACATTGCTAATCTAAACAAATCCACCAGTGGAGAGCTCAGCGAAAAAGCCAAGGATTTAAATGGATTAGTGGGTCAGTTTGTGGTTTAGCTGCTTACTACTTGATAAATGTCATGTAGAACGACTCATCACTCTCTATAATTCACGCCTGATTGATGGAGTCTTGATAATCATCTTGGTGAATAAGTGAAAAGTAGAGAGTGCAGTTGTACAGAGTTGTTGGCGGTCATGGATACGTTGCCAGACAGAGTATTTATTATATCGGAGTTTGGCGAGTTTCTAGATGTGTTTGGCGGTATCGATACCAATGTTTACTATGATTCAGGCAAATTAATCGGGAAATCACTCTCAGATATCATGAGTCACGCACAAGCGAGCGAGTATTTAGGGGTGATATCTAGGGCCATTTCAACCAACAGGACGCAGAACCATCTTTACAGTTTCACTCCTCAGGAGATGACACTGATGCCTGACGCCATTATCCCTACAGCCATTCAATGGTATGAAGGCCGTGTGCATCCATTGAGCCAACCTCATAAAGAGCAACCTGCGGTTGTATGGATATCGAGAAACATTACCGACAGCCATGAACTAAAAGAGCATCTTAAACAACTTTCGGAGCACGATGACCTAACAGAGTTGTTGAATCGCCGGGCTTTTAGCGACCAGGCAAAACAATGCTTTGCTTGCAGACAACGACTTGGCGTCTATACCAGTTTGCTATTGATAGATATTGACCACTTTAAATCGGTGAATGACCAGTTCGGGCATCCCTATGGGGACGAGGTAATTAAAACGGTTGCGAACATACTCAGGGAAGAAGCCAGAGATACCGACAGTGTGGGGCGACTTGGTGGAGAAGAGTTCGGAGTGCTACTTAGTCATACGGATATGGATGATGCAAGACAAGTCGCAGACCGCATACGAAAAAAGATTGAGAGTCACCGATTGTCCTTTTTTGGAGAAAAGACTCAAGTCACCGTGAGCATCGGTGTGAGCCAAATACAAAGCCGTGATACCGACCAAACGGACGTGTTTCATCGCGCTGACGCTGCGCTTTACGCATCGAAACAAAATGGCCGAAATCAGATAACAGTTAAGATTTAGTGCATGGGTGTTTACTGCAAGGCATGAAGTGCCCCTTATATGAATTACCAATTAATGGCTGACGAGAGCACGTTAATACCGAGGAAAAAATGAAGACGAGATACAAATATGAACAACTTTTAACGATAACGGTTGATAATGCTCTGCTTCACCTTTGGATTCATGTTGCGCAATCCAAGCGATTTGTCCCGACATCGACTCGCAACCAGGTGCTCATTAACTGGATAAAGCCAAAAATTAAAAATGCTCAGTTTAAGCTCGTTAAAAATGATTTGAAGTCGATGATTAAGGTGGCGAGAGAAGGAGCCAACCTGGAAGAAAGACTTTGCGAACTTCGAGCGCTTTCTCTTGACTATCAAAGTAAACTTACAGACATGCATAAGCTGCACTATCTTCTGGAGCATCTCAGAGTAGAGCATGATGTGCACTCCGAACAGTTAGAAGTTATAGAGGCTTATACTCCGAACACGATGTATATCGCGCAAAAAGAGATAGAAGAGAGTTTCTCCGAAAGCAACGAACAAATCACACCAATCAAAGGTTTGTACACCGGGGATGATATAGAAACGCTTATTCAACGTATTGAAGCATTTGGCGAACACAGTGTTGAGCGGTTAGGTCACCAAGTTGATGGTTGTTATACTTTTGAACTAACAGCACATCCTAGTTCGAACTCAGCAAGGCTTGCTTGTTAAAGCCGCCTTATTTGCCTTGACTCTATGGGTTACGGTTTATGCAGGAAAGGAATGATATGTCGATTGAAAGACGGTGGGAAGAATGGCTAGACAGTGACCCTTTTTCCGGTGCCCCAGACACCTCTAAGCCCTATAAAGTCAAGCCTAATTCTGCCGTCCCAGAGCCATTTAAAGGCGCTAAAGCGGAAGAGTTTGTAGAGCTTACTGGGAACAGCGACAAACTTGCTAAATGGTTGCGCTCTGTTACTGAATAAAGCTTTCACTCCCCCGTCATCAACTATCTATAAACTATTATCTATACAACAAGTCGTCTGATTTACATGACTCTTTGATTAATTGAATTCTATGGCATTAAGCTCAACGTATTGAATGTCTGCTTCAAGAGTTTTTAATAGAACCACCTCCTGCAACTGTATTTGTGTTGAAAATGCTTAGTATGCAATAGCTCACTACGCAGCTAATTAAATAATGATGTTTATGGTCAACCCGTTGCTCATCCGCTATCTTTAAGTAATGAGTTATCAAAGCGATAAGAATGATGACTACCCGATTTAAGTGGGTAAAACATGTGTGTTTATCAAGGATAAATATGCTATGCCCAAAGGGCTATCCTTTCTAATTCCAGAGTTTTTTTGAGGTGTCGATGGACTTATTTACCAGTACCAACTTAGTAGAAGCGATGGTAAAAGATCCACCTGAACCACCATGGATCATACTTTTGGTTGATGACGATGAGCAAATGCATCAAATTACAAAGCTCGCTTTAGCTGGGTTTCAGTTTAAAGGAAGGGGATTAAAGCTGCTCACCGCCAACTCGGGAGCGGAAGCGAAAAGCAAGATGGAAAGTCGAAACGACATTGCCTTAGCGCTTATCGATGTAGTGATGGAAAGTGAACATGCTGGGTTAGAGCTGGTCAAATACATTCGTAAAGAATTGAAAAACCATATGACGCGACTTGTTCTACGTACAGGCCAGGCTGGGCAAGCCCCAGAAGATATCGTGGTACGAGAGTATGATATCGATGATTACAAGGAAAAAACAGAACTCACAAAACAAAAGTTAAGGACATTGCTCTACTCCATGCTGCGTTCCTATTCTCAGATGTGTGTCATTAAAGAGCAAAAGAAAGGACTGAACAACGTTATCATAGCCTCTGCGCATGTTCAGAATGCAGATACATTTAAAACTTATGCAACTGAGGTTCTCAACCAGCTCACTTCTCTCTTATGTAATACCTCTTCTGCGTTTTTGTGTGTCGTTCCAAAAGACCATGAATGTAGTGAAGCAAGCGTACTAACGTTAGCCGCAACTGGAGATTACGCAACCATTGATTCCGCAGTATCCTTTAGCTCGTTACCTGTTCATGTTACCAAGCGATGCCGACAGGCCATAAACATCCATCAATCTCAGCAGTATCCAGATGCTTATGTGTATTGTCATTCGAGTAAAGGGACGTTGACCGTACTTCTCTACATAGAGCTTCATACGGCGTTAAGTCCGCTCGACAAGCAGTTACTTAAAATATACACAACCAATATAGCGCTGACGTTCGACAAGCTGAACTTGATGAAAGACCTCCAAGACACTTCAAAAGAACTGGTATTTAGCTTAGCCAATGCGCTTGAGGCTCGAAACAAAGAAACAGGCGCCCATGCTCAGCGAGTTGCTAAATGCAGCGAATTGCTGGCGAGTTATTATGGTTTGAGTGATTTGGAGGTTCTTAGGATAAAGTATGCTTCTCCCTTGCATGATATTGGGAAAGTGGCCATTTCAGACCTAGTTTTGAATAAATCTGGTGAACTAAATGCTAAGGAATGGGAAGAAATGCAAAGGCATGTTGAATACGGTGTCGATATCTTAGGTCAATCGAAAAGTCCCTTGATCAAAGTGGCAGCCGAGATCGCCGGTACACACCATGAAAAATGGGATGGAAGTGGGTACCCAAATCACCTGAAAGAGGAAAATATTCCTATCAGTGGACGAATAACGGGACTTGCTGACGTTTTTGATACGCTAGGTTCGAAGAGGAGCTACAAAGAACCATGGAGCAGTGAACAGGTTCGGGATGAGATAGTGTGTCAAAAAGGTAAGCACTTTGATCCCAAACTCGTCGAGATTCTACTTGAACACTGGGATGAGTTTATTTTGTTGCGTCAGAAATACCCGGATTAGCTGCAACAAGTACGCTGATCACTTTAAAGGTGCTCCTCAGTTGAACAAAAATGCACAAAAGCAGACCCTTCAACCTTTTTTAATAATAGGCTGAGATACAAGATGGCTACGCAAAGTTAAAGGGCTTTTCACGCTGTACTTCATTCCTTATGGTTGATAGGCGCAGCCAATAGCTTCTTGACTTTGTCTACTGACAGAGGTTTCTCGAAAAAATATCCTTGGGCATGGTCGCAACCATTTTTTGTTAGGAAACAAGCTTGCTCTTGATTCTCAACACCTTCAGCAATGATCTCAAAATGCATCGTTTTAGCCAATGCAATGATGGATAAGACTAGTGCTCGGCTATCCTCATCATGTTCGATATCAGCGACAAAAGAACGATCGACTTTCAACCTATCCAGCGGTAGTCGCTTCAAATAACTGAGAGACGAATAACCTGTACCAAAGTCATCCACTGATATTGTGACACCATAGGCTCGAAGTTTTCTCAATTGTTCGACGGAGTCTTCAAACTGCCCCATTACAAAGCTCTCGGTTATTTCAAGCTCTAGGCATGTCGGTGGGAGACCTGTATCGGTAAGTATTGTGAGGACTTCTTCATAGAAATTGGTCTTCCTGAGCTGGACGCCAGAGACATTAACAGCAATAGTACCAAACTGCAGACCTCGTCGCCGCCAGGTCACCGCGGTGTTGCACGCTTTTCTCAGTACCCACGAACCCAACTCACCCATTAGCCCTATTTGCTCTGCCATTGGAATGAATATCGATGGTGAAACGCTCCCAAGTTCATTGTTTGTCCAGCGTAGCAACACCTCTAAACCGCTGAGTGTCTTCTCTTTGATATGGACTTGTGGCTGAAAATACAGTTCAAGCTCGTTTCTTTCCATGGCACCACGCAATGCATTCTCGACACGGGAACGATAGAATAATCGCTCCGATTCATCCTTGCTGAAAAAGGCAATTTGGTTACGACCTTGTTGTTTTGCCCGGTACATTGCTGCATCAGCGTTAGATATAAGCGCCATTGGATTATGTGTGTCATCGGGATATTGGCTTACACCAATACTGGCTGTGATGTGGATTGTGCCGCTGGTGACCTCAAAGGGCCGAATAAAGGCTTCGCGAATCCGCCCCAACGTGTGAGTTATTTGATCGCCACGCTCACTCACCTCAATGATCGCGACGAATTCGTCACCGCTGACTCTGGATATAATGTCTGTTGAACGGATACTTTGCTCCATACGTCTTGCGACCCGGACAAGTAATTCGTCACCGATGGAATGTCCCATGCTGTCGTTAACATTTTTAAACCGGTCTAAGTCGATAAACAAGGCGTAAATAAGGCTATCAAAGCGTTTCGCTCGCTCCACGTACTGATGAAGCCGTTCTTGCAACTCAAGTCGATTGGGTAGTCCTGTTAAGGCATCATGGTGAGCCAGATAGCTCAGACGTTCCGACGTTTTCTTTAACTCACTAACATCACGAAAGACACCAATAATGCCCGATAACTTTCCTTCTATATCCGTAAAAGGAAAATAACGGACTTCGAGATGTGTAACTTTATGGAGATTGCAGTTTTGGCGTTCGTAAAACACTGGGGTACCGAGTAACGCTTTATTGATGTATGGCTCTGAAAAATGGAAGCTTTCATCACCCAAGACCTCTTTGACTTTCCGGCCAATGACGTCTTCTGAGGATAGCTCGAACAAGTTAAGATAATGGTCGTTCGCTGCTAAGTATTTCTGCTCCGTATCGATAACCGCAAGCATATCGTTGGACGAGGTGAACAGCTTGGCGTATATCTTCAGCTGATTCTCTGCTTCAACTCGGGTTGTAATGTCATGGATAACACTGAAAAGGTATTGGTCACCTTGGGCTCTGATAGGGCTTGAATAGACCTCAACATCTCGAACCTTACCGTTAGACAGCTTGTGCTTAAAGATGAAATGATTCCGTTTCATCTTTTTCGCGTTTTGCATTTCCGCTGCGACTTCGGAGTGGCTTAACTGGTTTATCTGAGAGATGTACTTTCGGGTGATGATGTCTTTGTTGTACCCGTAAAAATCTATGGCTGCGGGATTGGCATCGACAATTTCTCCGTCTGTAGGAGAAATGATGAGCATAGGCACTTTTGACTCGTTAAAGATGCTGGTATAGACAATCCTCTTTTTTTTCAAGCGGTTGTGTTATCATCATGCCTCCCTATGCACATCTTTGACTCAATTCGAGTAACTGACTCCGTATTCTTATGGTTTACCCCATGAGTTACAGAACGATGCCTCATCAATCCCCATTTAGCGCTATCTTATTTTGATGATATAAACTCTCTCATTAGGTCATCTAATCGGTGCACCACTTGCTCACTCGCGCTCTCCATTGCATTGACTGACCGTATCAGATGGTGGTTATTTTGAGTTGCCCCTGATTTCATGGCGGCCATACCATGTTCATGCACCAAACGGTGTGGCTCTTCAAGTAACTGAAAACTTCGGAGATGTTGATAGTATTTGCCATCGCCGTTGTAGTACCAGTTCCCCAACCGACATGATTTATGGTCTGTAACAGGCTCATTAAACGATTGCTTCTCTAAAAGGGTATAAAGGTTGTTTTTCCAGACCGCATGGTCCAGTTTTACGGTGTCTAAGAAAGCCCGAGTCGACGCAACTTGAATCACACCTTGCATATGCTCAGACTTCACAATGACTTCATTGACAATACTACCAATTTGCGCAGATGAGGCGGACACTTCTTCTGCACATACCTGGTTTTCATCGATGGTGATTTTAATGGCACCAACCTGGTCAAGCACTTGTTTAACCAGACCGTTTATTTGTTCACTCGCATCATGGGCTTTTCCGGCTAACGTTCTCACTTCGTCAGCAACCACAGCAAAGCCTCTGCCAGCTTCTCCGGCGCGAGCCGCTTCAATAGCCGCGTTGAGCGCTAGAAGGTTTGTCTGGTCCGAAATTTCTTGAATCGTAGAAACAAGCGCGCTAATTGAATTCACCGTAGTGTCGAGAACCCCCACCGCTTCCGTGCTACTTGTGGCTTGCTCTCCAATCTTGTCGGCTCTGGTTTCCAGTCTTGCCAGTGCTTGATGCGTCTGGTCGAACATCTCATCCAGTAATTTGAGCTCTTTATTCTCTGTGTATAATGACTCTGCGCTCTCTGCGAGGCCACCCCGAATGGCATCTAACATCGTACCGCCTTGCAGGCTGCTTGACATGAGTTGGGTGCCCATATTGCAATGCGCTTTTTCGGTATCTGCTCGCTCATTAACCTCACTGAGTTGGCCTTTCAGCGCATCAATTTCAGCCTGATAATGGCTTTTGAGGTTTGACAACTCATCTTTCAACACTTGATTTTCAACAGCCAGTTTTCTTGAACCAAACATAGTCACCTTGCCTTAAAAGCTTTTGTTATAGTATTACGCTTTAACTATATGTCAGTATACATATATTCACCCCTCAAATATAAGACGCCCCTCATATTCGTCACGCCCTAGAGTGCAAAAGAAGTCTCTTCAAGTATATCAAGCAGCAAGAAAATTCAGCGTTTCCCTTCAGACAGCTCTTCAATCCAACGGCTAGCCCAACGAATTTGACATTCCACTTCCATTATTTTTTTGTCGATACACAGAAGCTCAGTGATACCCTGCTGTTCTCGATCTTTCATCGTCAAGAGCGTATTTTCGAGTTCGCTTTTATAGGCGATACAACAACGGTGGTATTCAGACAATACACAGCGTTGCATCTCTTTATCATTATCCAGAGCGTACAGTTGGACCAACATCGAATCACGCACAGCTGGAAGGGGGACTGATTGCTGCGAGAGTTTTTCAAGTTTTTTACAGCCATCTTTTGTTATCGTGTATCGATGCCTGTCAGGCTTACTCGTTTGTCGTTCCGTTTTTTTTAAGATAAGTTGAGACTCTACTAATACTTTCAGCTCTCGGTAAATTTGTTGGTGGCTGGCCTTCCATATATGGCTCAATCTGGTGTTGAGTGTCAGACTAATTTCATACCCTGTTAGTCCTGAGGTATTTTGTTTGATTAAAGAAAGGATCATTGCTTGTAAGGTCATGGTATTTGATAACAAGTTTCATGGTTGTGAGATAAACGTAGACTACTGGTTGCCTATATGTATTGACCACACTCACAATATGGTGAATGCAGACAACCCCTGTTGGCCACAGGTCATTGAGAAATAAGCGTCTTAGAATAGAAGGTTTGATTGTTTAACGAATTAGGAACGGCATTACTTTATAGAGAGTAGATGGGGTTTGTACTATGCTTAATTGATAAATGGATGTTTTACTCTAAACCAGAGTATGACTCGGACTACCACTAAGATTCGTTGTCATCAGTAAATGAGTATGGGTACCGAAACAAACATATACCAAAGAAACGCTGGCTACCTTTCACAAATCGCCTCTGCAACCCCTGCGCATATATTTGTCGCGACAGAATCCGGGGTTTGTGTGGATGTGTTTGAAGACTCTGAACGCCCCTTTCCTATAGAGCAGAGTGTATGGATTGGTAAATCAATCTATGACATTCATGACAAAAAGACGGCCAACAACATACTGTCCACTGCAAAAGAAGCCATTTTGCACAATAAACCCCAGACTTTAAGGTACAGCTTTCGGCTTAAGGATTTTTATATCTACCCGAAAGAGAAACGAACAGATGAGATGGTCTGGTATGAAGGAAAAGCCATACCGATTAACTGTACACACCAAGGAAATTTGTTGGTGATATGGGTAGCTAAAAATATCACCGAGCAACGAATGCGCACATGCCAGTTGGAAGCGCTGATTGAAACCGACGAGCTGACAGGCGCAATGAACCGTCGTGCCTTTTTCAACCGGCTCAACGAGGCTTATCAGGTTTATAAGAGACATAAACAAAAAACATGCGTTCTTATGCTAGATATTGACAATTTTAAAGCCATCAATGACGGACTTGGTCACCTTACCGGAGATGAAGTGCTTAAGCATATCGCTAGGGTTGGTCAGACTCAGCTTCGAGAGTTTGATTGTTTTGCCCGAATTGGCGGGGAAGAGTTTGCTGTGATATCTCTTCAAACCGATGAAAATCAAGCTTTTAAGCTTGGTGAACGTATCAGGAAGTCCATTGAAGACGCCCCATTCTATTTCCAAAATGAGACATTCATAGTAACAGCAAGTGTTGGCGTAGCAACATTTGATAGCAGTGATGATATTGCGACCCACATACTTCGCAGAGCCGACAATGCAATGTACCAATCTAAACAAGCGGGAAAAAATAAAGTGACGTTATATCAACCCATGCCTTTCCAAAAAAATCGAGACGAGCTTAGTCGAGAGCCGACATAATTAGACGGTGACCTAAATAGGCTTAAATGCCTTTTTAGGTATCCACCATCATACCGCTCTACTTCTAAGCTTTCTAATGTAACCCCTAGTATTTTTAACACGAGGGCAGCGTGGTTTGACAAGAGTGAGTAACACTTTCTAGAATTTAGAACGATTAAAAATACAACTAAAATACTCTGGAACTAACGAATGGAAAATCGACCATGCAGCTGTCCCGAGCTTGCTGCGGTATTGAACACCTTACCAGACAGAGTCTTTATCCTGTCCGAGTCCGGTGTTTTCTTAGACGTATTTGGTGGAATGGATACCAATGTCCATTGCAATTCGGGCAAGCTTGTCGGTAAATCTCTCTCTGATATTATGAGTCATGCGCAGGCCAATGAGTATGTCGGTGTGATATCTAAAGCGCTATCTTCTGGCAAGACTCAAAACTATTTGTACAGTTTTTCCCCTCAAGAATTTCCCGTGTTACCAGATGCGATTATCCCAACGAAGACACAGTGGTATGAGGGACGAGTACATCCACTAAACCAACGTCATAAGGGTGAAAACGCTGTCATATGGATTGCCAGAAACACCACTGATAGTTATGAACTAAAACAACACCTCAAAGCACTTTCAGAGCATGATGACCTTACAGAACTGCTGAATCGACGAGCATTTCGCAATCAGTCAAAACAATGTTTTGCGTGTCGTAAGAGACATGGAACATATACCACTTTGTTGTTGATTGATATCGATAAGTTCAAGGATGTGAATGATAAGTTTGGACATCCGTTTGGAGACGAAGTAATCAAATCGGTGGCCAACATATTAGTTGAAGAAGCCAGAGAAACGGATAGCATTGGCCGCCTGGGCGGAGAGGAGTATGGTATTTTACTTGGCTATACTGACCTGAATGATGCACAACATGTGGCAGAGCGGATTCGAAGTAGAATCGATGAACAGCGCTTTTCATTTTTTGGTGAAACAACACATATCACGGTGAGTATTGGCGTTAGCCAAATATTAAGTTCAGATACAGATCAAAGTGCTGTGTTTCATAAAGCGGATGCAGCTTTATACGAATCTAAGCAAAACGGCAGAAATCGAGTCACTGTCAAAATATAACTGAAAGCTTGCTGACAATCAGTAGGCTAAACGACAATGTAATACACATCTACCAGATACACTTTGCGTAAGCTAAGACATTGAAGTAAAACTTTGTCTGCATAATAATTCGATATTTCAGAGGTTAAACGGTTTGTACTTATGGACATAATTGTCCAAAACCTTTCACCAGTAGTTTTTCGTCTGATATTAGGAAAAGTTGGGCTAATTCTGGCGAAATTTATCGGTCGAGAATCTCGCTAGCTTAGAAAGGGGCAAAGGTGCGATAGAGCAATCTATCAGATTTAGTTACATCGTTGTTTCAGCTCTTATAGATTCAGTCCAGACTAATCCAAAACACATTCAGAACAGTCATAGACCTTTAAAAACCGTGATCCCAATAAGCTCCCTAATCCTTTATTCAATTGTGCGTCAATCTTATCTCATAGCCTCTAAACAATTAACAACTAACACTTATCCTTTGGCCCATTTTTGGTCATCGACTCTGCCCTAAACAAAGACTAGCATTTATAGATACCTCATTAGCCAACCTTATGGAAAATTCTATCAACGTAACCAAATTTCCCTCTTCTCAGCCCTAGCCATTCATCGATATCACTTTCCAACCAGCATACGGTTCTGCCCTCAAGCTTGATCTGCTTCGGGAAACGACCTTGTTTGATAAAACTATAGATACTTGAACGGCTAAGACCCGTCTTTTCTTTTACTTCTTCAATTCGAAAAAATCGCATAGTTGTTTCTCGCTACTCATTAAATACTGTCAAACGTCGAGTCGGGAGAAGCGACGCCTTTCCCTCAGCGACTATAGAAATGGCGTAGCATATTGCCTCGTCGGACACTGATTGATGCGTGTACGATGATGCTGGAAGGTCGAGTACTGAGATAAAGTCCCCGTGTACTGTCGTTCAGTTAACTGACTAAGGTAATAAAAAGCTATTTGCTTATTAGCGTGACCCTCAAGTGTATTTTCATCCAGGATAATGAAGTTATCGATATCTGAAAATGCGACATAGTTGTGGATCGTACTAATCCATTGTTTTACCACTTGTGACCAAGATTCTCCCATCCAATAACGGATTCTGTCTGGAAGATCTTCCATATCTACGTCATCAAAGGCTTTCAGATCAAAAAGCACCGCAACCCGATAACAAGCCCCCCCATCACCAAGTTCTTCATACTTTGAAAATGCATTTAACTTGCACTCTTTTTTATTAAAAGGGGGACGGTCTAATTCAACATTTACTCTCCTCTGCAGTAGATACATCCAACGATTGATATGTTCGGTTTCTGATATCCCTCCTGCAGGTACTCCTGCCAGACTTACCCTAACCATTAGAACCTTTGGTCGTTGATGATGATATCGCCTTAACCTCTCAGATAATCGAAGCAAAGCCGCATGACTTAATTCATAGAGGTCAGTAGCCACGGGAAAGCTATCAAATACCGGCGCGGTATAACCTTTGGCACTACTGTGTTCTGGCTTAGTTGAAACGATACGGTAGTCCATACATCCTCCTTAAGAATCACGCTGGTGGATTTTAGATAACATCCACTGGTTAACTTCTTCCTCTACCCATGCAACCGCTCTTGGACCAAGCTTCATTGGCTTGGGAAAGGAGCCTCTTCTGCACATCTTATAAACCTGCGATTTAGATAAGCCTATGCGGCTCGTTAGTTCCGGCAATCGTATTCCTTTCATAAACACCTCATGTCTTTCGATTCATAACAATAGGCATTTTTTGTCCACAAACGTCTCCCGAGATCCAAATCAGCCATGAGAGCGACTCCCACTTAAAATAAAAGCATTTCAGATACTTAATATCCTGGTGAGTATTACTGATATTAAGGAGCCCTACTACACAACGTCACTTCACCATACCGCATCCGGCATCCAGCTCCGGTTCATCTGCGAACCTGTCCCTAATCAACTCCGTGCATAGCATTTCATACCCTGCCTGCAAGGCTCATGGGTAGAGCCTTGCTTTGCCTGAAATAAGTGAAAGAACAACAATGGCAAAACATCGAAAACCCAGTATTGCTGATGGCATCTCGTTTGCCTTCGAGCTGTATAAACAAATCCCAGTCCGACGCAAAATAACCGCCTCCGAACTGCAGGCTGAGCTAAAAGAGATAAACCTGGAGCGGGATATCCGTACCATCCAGCGTAACCTGGATGTGTTAGTGCGTTATTTTGACGTAGAGAAAGACACCCGAGATAAGCCGTATGGCTATTCACGCAGAAGCAACAACAAGCGCACGGTAGGAGCTAGAGAAGCGATCATACTGTCACTGGCCGAAGAGCAGTTAAGGCAGGTGTTGCCAAAAGAAATCATGAGTGCGGTTGAGTCCACCTTCACGGAAGCCATGATTCAATATGCGCCACTTAATGAAGAAATGGATTTACTCACTCCAACGAAGGTCCATATCCATTCCACCAGCACCACGCCCTTGCAGGAGATACAAAGCAGCGTTTTCGAAAACCTGTGTATTGCTCTGTATCACAGTCGTAAGATCAGTCTCACCATTGAAACCACTACAGAGATGAAGAACGAACCCTTTGAGGCAATGCCACTTGGTCTACTGGCGTTTGAAAATATCTTGTATTTGGTTTATCAGAGCAAATCAAAACCGGATATAGAACATATTCCACTAAACCAGATTCAGCGATTGCATGTTTCTACCTACAGTTTCACCTACCCAACCAATTTCGACCTCAAACGATACAACATAAACGAAGCGAATCCGTTGAATAACCATACCTACCTGAAACGTTCGATGGACTCCTCCATCAACCTCCGTTGAGCAATCTTCCGGCATGTATTGCCTTTATAAGTGCTAGCATCAATGTGCTTGTACAGGCATATCCTTTTGCCTCTTGTTCGGTAAAGCACGTCATGAATGCTATATCGACAAAGGTGTTGGTTTAGCGATTCTCTGTGCTGAAATTTGCCATCGCGCTTTTTTGCTTATTAACTCCAAAGCGAAAAGTGACACGGTGATAGGGGAAGGCAGCCCCGCTCAACCAGTATTCGTTGTATCACAAACAGCCCCAGGTTCTAATTCAGCCTGGAGCATAAGGGAGGGGAGACGACGGTCTCCCCTTTTCTTTTAAGTTGTTCATTCGATTTAAAACTTTTTCACATACATATCATTCTGGTGCATTGCCCTACAGATAAGAAGGAGGACGCATGCCCAACAATGATTATGAATTTGCACTACCTACCTGCGCTAAGCAAATACTAGAAAAGGCCGCTGAGATTCTTGCAGATACCTATCTGCGTGGCGACACCTATTCTAGCCCTGAGAAAGTAAAGGAGTTTCTACGATACAAATTAGGAGGCCTGGAAAGGGAAACTTTTGCCGTCATGTTACTGGATAATCAGAACCGATTAATCGAGTACAACGAACTGTTCTACGGCACGATAGATGCAGCCAGTATCTATCCAAGAGAAGTGGTTAAGTTAGCCTTAACAACCAATGCGGCTTCTGTCATCTTTGCTCACAATCACCCCTCTGGAGAAGCTGAGCCCTCTACACAAGACAAACGTATCACTCAACGGCTATCCGACGCCCTTGCTCTGGTGGATATCCGGGTACTGGACCACTTTGTTGTTGGGGAAACCTGTGTCTCGTTTGCAGAGCGAGGTCTGATATGAGTAAGACAACACCACATAGCACCCTGGTTAACTATCTTCAGCAACTCATTAGCCTGCTAGATATTCCAGAGCACGCCAAACGTATCGCACTGAACTTTCGTATCACCAGTTACTACCAAACCAGAGCCGGATTTCACCCAGTCGAAATCCAGCTGGAAAGAGTAGCCAGTGAGTCAAAAGCGATGCAATGGCGAATCGTGTTTATCGCCAGCTTTTCGTATCCGGATGAAACAGCAGAACACGTTGATGTAGAGCTTTACTTCAACTTTCTACGAAGCTGGTTTTATCAGCCAGATATAAAGCGGTGCGAGCTCCACCAGCCAAAGGTTAAGGAGCTCTATCAGGCATACGAACGAACACTGATGCAGCAGTTCAAACAACGAAGCTTCGATGATATCCAGGCAACCCTGGTTAGCATCAACAATGGTTCGGTTAAGACCGCTTAACCACTTCTCATAACATAGGATCAATTTATGGACAAAAATATTCCAGCGGAACAGAGCCTGCAGTTTCAGACCTGTGCCCTACCCGTTTCATCGAAATTTCACGATGCCATCAGCCATCAAGTCATCCAAACTGAACTGGACACGGCTCATTCATTAACACTCAACTTCAAAGATACCAGCTACAATGCGCAAGAGGGTGGCTTTCATCCGGTAGAAGTTTCCATCCTCAAGGGAGCTAAAGATAAGTGGTGTATCAGCTACATCACCGACTTTGCGTACTTTGGTTTGGGTTACCCAGAGCTTGAGCGAGATATTGACTTCGATATTGGGAACAACATGGCTTTTGCGACAGGAATTGGTTGGCAAAGCCTGGACAGCTCAGGTTTTATCGAACTGTACCGAACCTGGGAGCAGAACTTCCTAACTTACCTGGATATGGAAGCATTTGATGAAATCAAAGTGACCGTCAACTGACCCAATCTGATTCAACTGTATTTGAAATGCATATTATAGAGAAAAAGGCGTTTTTTGCCGAATCTCTCAACTCCCTGACATCACCTCTTTCAAACGGCAGCTACTGCCACATCAACCATTACATTTTCTGAAATCACACAGCGAGCTTCAACATCGCTGGTTTAATCAATAAGGAAACGACTATGAAACTTTCAACTATCCTCTCTTCAGCACTACTGATGTTATCCTCCAACGTGTCTGCTGCGGATCCGATTACTCAGCTGAGTGTTGCTAGCATCAAACAAACGTTGACTCAGGCGCAGATCAACATCGTACTGGATACCTGGTACAAGGAAGAGCTAAGCCACATTGAACAGCATGCTCACAAGCTAAGTGACCGTGCGCCTATCGAAGCACGTAGACAGCTGGTGAAACAGTCTATAGAAAGTGAATACAAGGCACTCAAGACTGAATTTGGTCTTTAATGCCTAACGCATACAGGTGCCCATGATGGCACCTGTTTTTTTTGCCGTTTAAAATCAATATTGCGACTTTTGATGTTCACACCATTCTTACTTAATACCGACTCCCAACAAAATTTTTCCCTTTGTTACCGTAGGGTTTGGTTTCCAGTTTGCATAGGTAGCTTAATCGCCTAAACACCATATTAAGTTGCTGCTGGAACTCAGGAGAATTCTTATCCAGGTAATACACTGGTGGATCGTCATTCTCATTGCGCTCGTCCCGGCTACTACCCGTTGCAAAATTGACAAGCGGACCAATCTCTTCTGCTGGACGTTGCAAAGCTCGTGCATAAGCTTCAATAATCATTCCTCCTAAGCTCTCTTTATCCGATAAATAATTACCGAACCCTCGATAGACATCTTTATTGACCAACAAAGCAACATGGTAATGGGGTTGATTAGAATGATGGATTTCCCTTGCCCATACGTAACGTATGTTGCTCTCATGCAACAACTTCCCTTCTTTTTTTTTGCGCTTGCACCTTGCACGGTTTTGGCTTTTAAGTGAAAGAATGAACTCCGTTATAAGCCCTGTATCATACTCAGAAGGAAAGTCAGGACAATCCAGCCGCTCGGGTAATCGAAGGTCAAATCGTGAGACACACACTCTAGTATAGTGGCTGGTGGCCAACTCTAGCACACGCAAAGTCGTGGCCAAGTACTCTTCGACCATTAAGTATCCTGGCAATACATCTAGTCCTTGATACTCCAAACATTCGTAAGCTTCAGGGAAATATTGTTTGTTGATATTGTCCATACGATACAACCAATAAATATCACTAATACAGTCACTCTATTCATCTAATATATATTACTAATACTATACTCTCTTTTAGTTAATACATCTCTATTACTATACATTAACTATGTATTATATTAATATATATTAATTACACATAAATAAATAACTATTACTTCATATATTACCAAACCGAAATTAATAAAATTCAAAAAGCAATAAAATAACGTACATTCTTGACAACAAAGAAATAAAATCATTAATTCAACGTCAAAAACCACTCACATAAAAACTTTATAGAACAACGAGAATCAACCTATAAAACAACCTCACATAACAAATCTTTTCTCAATCTATCTGTGTCCATATCCTGATCTGGGTATAAATCAATAATCCTGGTTCGATTTATAACAATTTCTTTGACATTGACCCCTGTTTTTAAATACTCAAATGCCAGATCAAGATCTGCTTTTTTTCTTGTACCAGATGGGCCAAATTGCAAGATGTTGTTTCTTTTGATATACCTAACCCCCGAGTCAGCGTAAGTGGCGAACCACCGGAATAGATTCTCTGCGTCTGTTTTATATTTGGGTGGACAGGCGAACACCTTCATAAATTCATCAGAAAAGTAAGCCACCAGCTCGGTTGCTTCAACCAGCGTATCTAAGGAAATCTTTTCTTGAGATGACTCATCAAAGTAATGAATTAAAGCAGCCAGCCTTACAATATTTTCACCAAGCTTGGATGCATGATCTCTGGCATATTCGTAAATCCCCCCGGGTTTCATTTTATCTTCGATGTCATTTGCTATGGCATACCAATACTTTTTTGCCTCGTCACTCAAACTTACCGTTATTTTATCCTTATAGTCTGATAGTTCAGCGGCCTGAGATAAGAGCTCATAAATCCTATCGTTAAAGAGCTCCAGATTATCCTCACTGTAGTTTATGCCATGGTTATACCTAAAACCGCAGTTTGAATCTGGCGCACAGACCAAGTAACGAGATAGGTGGCCATTTCCCCGAACATTTCCATTTGTTTTCTTAATATAGTCTTCGACGACATTTGGCTGCACCATGACATTCATCGTGAGTCTAGGCTCGATTATAGTGAACGACTCCGACGATTTTCTGTTGACGGTGACATCATCTCCACTCCAAATAGAATTGAGGGCCGGTGTACGAGACATGACTCTACCATTTAGCAGCACACCGCCTTCACTCGACCCCAGATACCCATTGGGAGTATGTTCATTCATGGCGCTAACTAGGGCTTCAGAAGTGCTGTCTTCGAATGTAAGTAAAGGGAGTTTTGGCGTTTTTGGTGCTCGCTCTTCATGCTGAAGTATTCTCACCAACATTTCGTCAACTTGATCTTCATCATCCTGGTTGATCGATTTCTTTAGTTGAGCTGTTTTCCTTTCATGAAGCTCAGACCTGATTTCATACTCCTTTCGTTGCTTTTGATACCTTTTTTGACTGTCCCTATAAAATGATTTGATTCCCTTCGTAAGTTTGTTTTCGACAGATGATTTTCTTTCTCCAGAGCCTGCGATAGACAGTGCCATAATTGAAGTTGGGACGACTTTTCCCGTGGGCATCTCTGCGTTGAGGATACCTTGTACCGCTACTGCAACAGCGCTTAGGGTAGTGAGATAAACCATTGGCTCAGGGGCTTGTGTCGCCATTACAACTTCATTGTATGCGGCAGTTATTTTTTTGGATTGTGATATGGTTGGCGAAACATTACAGTCAACCGGAAATTGATGATTGATACTACTCATAGACAAATCCTATGCTTATCTTTTGACAATATAATTGAGCTTTCTTATCACTCACCTCCCTTGATAGGCTGTGCTCTCATTGCATCCACCCATGCGATGATTTCATCGCCCATCCAGCCAACAGCCCTAGCTCCTAGATGAATTTTCTTGGGAAAGCTTGGGTCATAACGCGGTGAATCGGTGTTTTGTTTATCGTAAATCGTAGAGCGAGAAAGACCGGTAACAGACATGACATCTCTGAGTCGAAAAACCCGAGGTGTAAAAAGTTGGGATTGGGCATGTGGCATAAACTTCTCCTTTGCTTGGTTTCAAGGAGAAGTAAAGCGCACAACACGATTGGACTGTAGAGGAGCTCTACGAAAATTTTGATGTGGTAAAAGGCTAAAACCCCCTAAAAATAAGGGGCTCTGGCTCCTAAGAACTTTTTTTAATTTTCTTGTATTGATCGGGCCTGATGATGAATTCGGCGGCTTCTGCATAATAGTTGCTCATCCCAAGTCGCAGTAAGTCGTTGATCACGTCTTCCCTTTTTTGCTTAAGATCACTACCTTTTGGAAGCTCAAGTGGCAACCAATGCTGATTAAACACTTCTTTTAAATACGGGAAGAAACAACCTTCGACTTTTTTTTGCCCAGAATTTTTTATCTGCGGTTTTGGATTTATTAAAAATCCTCCAGCCTCTTGTAGCTTTTTAGTTTTAAAGCTCAATGGATAATTTCTTGCTAAATATCCAGACACACCACCCGACACGCTGGATAAATATTTATCATACAGGTAATAGCCAGATTTAGAGAGCTCTAAAAATGAACTCGACACATGGAATTTTGGTTCAAGATAGTATCTACTGCTCTTATAAGCAGAATCTCCTAACATGAGAACAGGAATACTACTTTCTTGAATGTGTAGATCTGACAAAGAAAAAGAGCTGTATTCTATGTAGCCAATAGGAAAGTTAAATTCACCTTTTGCTATTACAGCAGGAGAACATAAAACCGTTTGAGTATCTTCAACCGGGAAAAGTCGAATTGTACTTTTATTTCCATAAAAGTTATCAAACTCATGTATATAACCATAAGCCGCTATATACCCATCCTTTAAATCTTTTATATTCCCTCCAATTTTAATATTTCTACATATAAAACCATTAAACCTGTTAGTTGTACACTCACCATTATCTAGAACGACTTCCATATCACTTCTATATATTTTAAGATACTCGACATTATCTATTAACGTCGACGAAATCATTGTAGTTGTTCGTATCTTAGGCTCACCATGCAAAAATTCTAACGTGCCATAAAAGTGTCTATGCATCCTACTTCGATTAATGTAATCACCCTGTGATAAAATTACATCTTTAACTGTAAGCTGATCAAGTTTTGGATCAATCACCCATACACGAACACCACTTGGCACTCTTATAAAAACTGAGATATCATTAATCAAACAAGTTTTAAGTTTTTCAACTATTGAATGTGCTGGCTCAATGTCGCTCAACCGGTAACACTTACTGTTAAATTCAGTCATTTTGCCCTTCAACCTTTCCCAATAAGCTTCTATTTCTGCTATTAATAGCAAGAATAGCATGCGCATTGTGTTACTTGGTTCATAAACTAGTCATTTTTATGACTATAAGCCCCTTCGGTAACGGAGCTCAATTCTTTATACACATTAAGATCTCCGACAAATCTGCTCACTGAGGAGAACGCATATTAAAAGGCCATAATCATAAAGCGCACCATCAAACTTCGTGGCAAAAATATAGATATACCGATTCGTCCATATCGATAACTTTTGTCACTCAGATCATTTTTAGCACCCCAAAGCAAGATTAGACATTGCCGTTGAATAACGGCATAGGTTTACGAAAATGGGCATTTTCCCATTTCCTAACCGCGATGACAGGTTCCTTTTATTCAAGGTTGGGAGATAGCATAAAAAATACTGCCAACTTCTGATTCGCTTTTATTTTAAAACAACCCAATTCAACTAGAGATCGATAAATTATGTTAAAATTCCCCCTAGATTTATAAAGCCAGAAATCGGCTGTACACGGAATTCCGACAGAAGCATTCGTCTACTTACTCCAAGTCCTATATATTTTTCCTTCACATATTTATTGGAATAGATCTATTGAAAAGTACTCATGGCAGCTTATCTTACTCTCACTTTTTATTATTTCTGATTAAATCATAGCTATTTATGAAAAATGGCTGGCAGAATCATAGTATTCTGAAAGTTGCCTAGCTGTTAAGGCGTTGTTGATCAATTAAAGAGTTTGTATCCGAAAAGCCAAACTGGTTTGAAATCGGTGACCAAGCAAAACAGTTCACCAATCACCCACATGATTAATGTATATGCGATGGTCAGCATTAGCTGGCTGACCACATCAATCAATACTTACTAAATTATAGGCAAATAGACCTCGGTTGCTAAATCACACTCATCTACGTCATGAACAAAATTTAAGTAACGAAAAAAACAAGGAAAGTCTCGTACGTTCTCCCCACTCTCTGGCAACCATACTTTATACAAATATTGCACGCTATCGCCAATTGTGTCATGACTTCCTTTGTGGGTAACCAAAGCACACCTACCACTTGGTATTATTCCAGATTTGATTCCATAATCGTTGGTTGGAACATCACCTTTGTGCGAACCACATATATCGAACTCAAACTCATCTTCGGGTGAA
This sequence comes from Vibrio iocasae, assembly GCF_042245395.1. NCBI lineage: Bacteria > Pseudomonadati > Pseudomonadota > Gammaproteobacteria > Vibrionales > Vibrionaceae > Vibrio > Vibrio iocasae. The sequence goes on from NZ_CP145310.1 coordinate 1,157,917, forward strand.
TCACTAGGATCACTATGAGGTATTCCAAATGTCTCACTGGTTTTAATCGGGGATAAACCTGTGGATTTTCTCCAACTTATAAACTTTGCTACCGTCTCGTACACGAGCTGGGGACTGCCGATATGTGTTATCATCGCAACCTCCTTTTTCTCGAAATCAACGATTTGAACATTCATTATATTTTCTCCTGTTATCGGTGCTTGAAAACTGTACTTAGAGTGCCAGAATCGCCACTCAGGTTGATTTCTAAACTGGGTCGGGGATTGACCAAATGTCCTAGAGAAAGCGCGGGAGAAAGCTTCCAGACTTTCAAAATGCGCTTCAAAAGCGATATCTGTGATGCTGTACTTTTGTTCAAATGCCAGTCTGAAAGATGCTCTTTTCATTCTAGCCAACAAGATATATTGCATCGTACTGACCCCCATAAACGACTTAAAAATACGATGAAAGTGGTATTTTGAAGTAGCGGCAATATTACTCAACTGTGTAAGACACAACTCTTCATCTAAGTTTCGATCGATAAAGTTACATACTTTTACTACCTGCCGTTCATGACGTAGCTTAACGCTCATTCTCATTCTCCCTCAACTTAGAAATCGTACGAATCATACTTGGAAAAAAAAGGTTTGACCTGATTGAGATTGCGAATTAATGAGCGATTCATTATTGAACAATCCAAGAAGGTATTTTCGACCGGTAGTAATACGTGTTCAACTAAACATTCGCTCAATAGAACTTTATTTCATTTGCAATATCTGACATGCCTAATTATGATTTGGTACAATGTACCAAAAATAGTACATTGTACCATGCATAGTACATCAGTAAGAGAACGCCATCTTGAAGAAAACAAGCAAAAAAAAACCACTGTCTAGAAAGCGTATCCTTCGAGTTGCAGTGAAATATGCCGATGAGAATGGAATTGAAAGCTTAAATATGCGTCGGCTAGCCACTCTTTTAGATACTGGCCCAATGTCACTCTATCACTACTTTTCTAACAAAGAAGATTTACTCGATGCAATGGTGGATTGGGTTGCGTCAAAAATTGAACAACCGACATCAGATATTCACTGGAGAGAGGCGATAACACACACCTCAATATCCGCTCATCAAATATTGATGAAACACCAATGGGTAAACACTATTTGGTCAACACAAGAGCTAGGCCCTAATAAGCTTGTTTGGTTTGAAGCAATACTGAGAACGCTTAGAGAAGCCGGCTTCTCAATTCCATTAGCTTGCGACGCATATCATGCCATTGTTGTTCATATAGAAGGTTTCACACTGCATGCCATTGGATTTCCGGTAAAACCGGATGAAGCCCAGTCTTTTGCGGCCGAATTTCTTAATTGGGTTAAGGATACCAAGTCAATTCCCTATTTTGTCGAACATGTGCAATATCATGTTGATAAAAAAGATTGTAGCGATCAATTTGAAGTGACACTGAACATGATACTCGATGGTTTTGAAGCTCGACTAAAAAAAAACCAGGATTAATGTCTTATCTGTAACGTTATTTAACTAAATTAGGTGATTTCGATGAAAATACTCTTATTAGGAGCGAACGGTAAAACAGGCCGGGAGATAATTGCTCGCGCTTTAAGTGCAGGGGATTCAATCACTGCATTAGTGCGTACTGAGGATCGATTAGCTGACATCACGCACTCTAAGCTAAACGTATATGTTGGTGATGTTTGTAATGCGAATACATTGAAAGAAATTGTAGATGGTCATGATGTCGTCATATCTACATTAGGTCCTCGTACCCCTACTCAGGTAGCTTGTAAAATCTATTCTGAAGGGACTAGAGCCATCGTTGATGCAATGAGGGGCTCTGAGGTGGCTAGACTTATTGTGACTTCAACAGCATTGCTATTTCCAAGAAATACATTAGTAGATAAAGCATTGGGAACAATAGCCAGGAATAATGTTCGCCATGCAGCAGAAATGGAACACATTGTTCAATCCTCTGCTCTTGATTGGACGGTTGTTCGCCTAGGTTTCTTAAACAATAAAGTGAGTGAAGAGGCAAAGGTATACGAAAATATCATGCCAAAAGGAGGGCGTTCTATATCTCGTGGAGCCGTCGCTCAATTCATATTGGATGAAGCCAAACAGCCTGCTCATCACCAAAAAGTGATCGGACTGGCCACCAAATAATATGAAGACCTTGAGACTAGTACGACCAACAGTTTTATTGGTCTTATTATCGACAACTAAAGTTTCAGCAGAGTACTTGGGAGAATCAGAGCGACTTGTTGAAGTTCAATTGGTATCGTCATTCTCAATACGCAGGCAGGAGAACACTGGAGCTATAACTCCTCTATGTTAGGCACTTTTTAAACTTTAGCCTATGCTAAATACTAAGGAGTACTGAGCTTAAAAAGATAGCTCTGAAAGGCACGACGACAATAACCGATGAAGCACTGCTTCCTTGGTCTCCTATAACTGCAAAATATGTAGGTAAGGAATTATCTTTAATGAAGATGCGAGAAGCAATAATGGCCAAAAGTGATAATACAGCCGTTAACAGCGTATTGGAGGGCCTACCGATTTAACTCTCTATCTTCGCTGAGATGAAGTAACACACCTTTACCGTATAAAACCTGAACTGAAGAGGTATATCAACATTGTCTGATATGGAAAGAGAGATTCCAAGAGCAGAATTACAAGCTCGACTTCAGCTAAGAAAGTTGAAACTATCTCTAAGAATCACACAATTAAAGAATCGACTTTTCCTATAACAAAATTAGATTAAGTAGTTAAAAACATTACTAAAGTCATAGCTATATTTAGGGAGAAATCATTTCAACACTGATTCGATATCTTCAGCAAGGATGGCTTAGTTGAAATTATCTATAATTCTTTTTACTGGACGCAGTGTTTTCTTATGATGTGTTACATCTCAATTATCTCGCACTGTCGCACGCATTTGTAGTTACCTATTGTGGAAGCCCATGTAATCAATACAATTTTTAACTACCTATGTATTAGCCTACATTGATTCAATCGCTATCTTCAAGAGACATATCATTGTTGTTGTTTGGTGCATCCAGATTAGATGTCCAAGAATACAAAGGAACTGAGAATGCACAATCGTTACAAATTACGTGCAACTCTTCTTCATCTGCTCCCCATACTGGTATACGAAAAATGGTTGATAAATGGAAACTGTTGCAAACAGGACACCTTGCTTTATTACTAGGGGGCATGGACTAAACCTTATCATCTCATGAATTACATTTTACACCTGAGTGCAGACGCAATTTTTATGGTTATTACTCGAATTGTTGCGATGATTTTGCTCTTCACAACATGTAAAGATTAAATCGACTTGTTTTGACCTTTCATGCATAGAAAGTATGCCCATGCAATTAGTATAACTTGCAGTGGGCCGCGTATTAACAAGTAAACAGGCCCCCATTGATGTCCACCAAGACCAATGCTATTGATAGCTGCGTAAATGTTTGCTGGAAAGAAGACAACAAAAGCTATAATTGCAGCCTTTGCAGCTAGGGGCTGATACCTCGGTATAAAAAGAGCGATACCGATAAAAAACTCAATCACCCCTGTCAGGTAGACCAACCCCAACCGGAAAGGAATCCAGGTTGGTAACATTTCAACCATACCCTCTGTTTGAACAAAATGCCCTACACTAAAGAATATGAAGGCTATTCCTAGCCCCCAGCAGGCATATATTCTAACATTCAAGGGCATGTTCCTAAACTTCGAATAAACAAAGGCGATACCCAACGGAGTGGATAGCAGTAAAAGAATAATTAATGGCGTTACCATATCTCCCTCCTGAATTAATACAGTGTTTAATATCGATTATTACGATCTCTAGTGTCAGTTTTTATGTGTACCCCACTCCTCTAGCCATCAATGCAGCGAGAAGAGGAATTGGCAACAATAAAAAGAGTTCTAGTCGCTTGAAAAGTATAACTTTGTTCGGAACTGCTTTTTCGTATTCAGTAAACTTCCGATTTTTAAAAAAGAAAACTGTAGGCATTACTGACACGAGAGCAACAAGCAAAAACAAACCAAGCTTAAAATGAAAAACGATATTGTTGATGTAAAAATAACTTGGCTTTCCTACAAAGAAACAAAGGGATAGTCCGCTGACTAAAACAGCTAAGGCACTCACACCGTATAGCGCATCAATCACAGCTAACTTTCTAAGCTGGCGACCTTTAAGTTTCTTTGATAACGATAAGTTCTGATATACCAAAAAGAAACTTAGAGAAAGTATGCTCAAAAAGTGAATATACCTGACTGTGATTTCTACTATCATACCACCCTCAACACCATCAATCTGTTCAATGTACAGATTAAATTGTAACGGCAAACTGTACACTGTCAAGTTTGTGTGATGAAATACTGTTTATTAGTTGTTTCTAGAGTTGAATGATATGGCGACAAGAAAAAAAAACTACCATCATGGAAACCTTAGAGAGGCTGTATTAGAAGCAGCACATAAGTTATTGGAACTTGAGGGTATTAATTCTATTACGTTTCGTAGAATAGCTAGAGAAGTCGGCGTAAGCCAGAATGCTCCCTACTCACATTTCAAAGATAAGACGGCGTTGCTAGAGGCGTTAGCGGCGGATGGTTTTCACGGGCTATTAAACAGCATGAGAAAAAGCAGTGCCTCCTATTCAACTCCCTCAGACCATCTCCAGGCAATTGGTAAGGGCTATGTGACGTACGCTCTATCTAACCCAGCGCTGTTTAAACTAATGTTCGATATGCAGCAATCAGCCACGTCTGAATCTATTGCTCTACAAACCGTTTCTTCACAGTCTTTCCAGGTTCTTCGTGATGCTGTTGCAAACGTTCAAGCGAGTAAAAATCAGGAAGGAGCAGACGGGTTAATCGCATCAATATCAGCATGGGCATTAGTTCAAGGGCTAAGCGTATTACTCATAGAGAATAAATTGTCGGCAAATCCTGAAGTTCAGTCGCTAAATAGTTCAGATATAATTGAGCAGTCAACGAAAATTTTTACCCAGGGACTGATCAATTTTGGGAGCAATGAACTTTAATAAACCTTGTTTTTTAGACTCTTAGTACCACATAGAGATACAGACTGAAAAACATCTACCTAAACTTGCCCACTAACGTTACTGACAAGCGCAATAAAAGGCGGCGCATTTCTAAGACGCCGCACTTTTCCTGTTGTAGATTCTAATCAACTTTAATATTTTGCGACTGAAATACTTAGCTCCCCCATTTCCAGCACATGGTGCTCACCCATATTTTCAGGTAACTCAAAGTCAACATGGGTTGCTAAAGTCTCTGTTTGAAGATATTCCAGATGCTTTTCTATCCATCGCTTAACTGAACCTGAAGTATTCACAGAGACAGAGATTTTGTCCGTCACACCAAAACCAGAGGACTTTCTCAGTTTCTGTATACGACTTACCACCTCTCGAATCATCCCTTCTGCAACCAACTCTTCTGTGAGGTTAGGCTCAAACTCCATAGAGATATAACGGTTAGAAACCGCGTTTACCCCCTCCTTCGCCTTTCTGTAGATAATAATGTCTTGTTCGGAAAAGCGTTGTCCATCAATGTCTACAAACCCCACTTGCTGAAGTTGGTCAATATCAGCTGGTGCAAGGTTAGCAATCAAGCTCGCATAGTGTTTCATTTGCTTACCCAGGCGCTTCCCCAGTGCTGGAAAGTTTGCCTTCGCGTAAAGGTCGATAAATTTGCCTTCCTCTGCACTAAAACTTAAGGACTTAAAGTTAAGCTCTGCCTTTATGTAATCAGACAAACGTTGAATGTCATCCAACACTGTTTTATCTCGGTGCAATATCGTTGCCTGACTTAAGGGTGTTTTGAGCTTAACTTTAATATCGTTTCTCATCTGACGCCCCATGATGATCAAATGTTGAAAACTCTGAACACTTGTCTCGAGCTCAGGCAACTTGAGTTCTCCGATTGTTTGAGGATAACGGCACAAATGCACCGATAATGGTCTTTCTGCATTCTTGTCATACTCTTTGAGCTGTTGATAAATGAATTCGGATAAAAAAGGGGCAAACGGCGCCACTAACGTCGTAAACGTGTTTAAACAATAGTAGAGTGTGGCGTAAGCGCTCTCCTTGTCCTCACTCATATCTGGCTGCCAGTAACGAGAACGGTTCAGACGGATATACCAGTTGGTTAAATCTTCCAAAAACTCAAACAATGGTGGTACCACTTCATACAAGTGGTAATCCTGCATTTCAGCGTTCACTTTTTCTTTCAGACTTTCCAAACGAGAAACAATCCACTGATCAAGTACGTTGCTTCTCGGGGTTGAGTCATCAACTTTCCATCCGTCGATATCAGCATAGGTTTTAAAGAACTTAAATCCGTTATACCAAGGCAGCAGCACCTGCCTGACCATTTCCTGAACGCCTTTATCAGAAAACTTCTGTTCCTCGGCTTTTACCAGACCAGAATTGATCAGATACAATCGCAGCGCATCGGCACCGTACTGTTCCATCAGAATATCGGGAGCCGTGTAATTTTTTAGCCGCTTAGACATTTTCTTACCATCTTCTGCCATCACAATGCCGTTAACAATGACATTAGTGAAAGCAGGTTTACCGAACAGGCACTCGCTCAACACTTGCAAGGTATAGAACCATCCTCGAGTCTGATCCACCCCTTCGGCGATAAACGATGCAGGAAAGTTTGCTTCAAACTCTTGCTTGTTCTCGAATGGATAATGAACCTGCGCATAGGGCATTGAGCCTGACTCAAACCAGCAATCAAAGACTTCCGGTATCCTGCGATACACACCATCCTCTCCGGCTAAAGTAAAAGTCAAATGGTCGATATGATCCCTATGCAAGTCTTCAACTTGAGCCCCGGTTAAAGACGTCAGCTCTTCGATAGATCCGACACAGTATGGTTTATCTGTCACATCGTTTATCCAGATAGGCAGTGGCGTTCCCCAGTATCGGTTTCTTGAAACCGCCCAATCAATCGCATTTTCCAGCCATTTGCCCATTCGACCCTGCTGGATATGTTCTGGCACCCATTTGATCTGGTGGTTGTTTTCAACAAGTTTGTCTCTCAGTTGGGTTACACCGATATACCATGAAGGTACCGTTCGATAGATGATTGGCGTATCAGAACGGGGGCAAAAAGGATAACTGTGCATTAAGGTGTCATGCCGATACAATAATCCTCGGTCCTTAATGGCCTGGATTATCGATTTATCTGCATCTTTCACATAAACGCCGGCAAAATCACTCACTTCGCCAGTAAAGCGACCTCGGCTATCCAGTGGACACACACTCGCCTCGACACCGTTTTCACGGCAGACTCGTTGATCTTCCTCACCAAAAGCAGGGGCCATATGGACAATGCCCGTACCACTCTCCTGCGATACAAAAGTATCCGCGAGGACTTTAAACGCACCTTTAGCTTTGTGCTGTTCAAAGTAAGGAAAGATAGGCGTATAGGATTTACCCGCGAGCTCTGAACCCTTGATGGCAGAAAGCACTTCGACCGAATGTCCCTTTGAGAAGTTCTCCAATAACTCTTTTGCAATCCAAAACGTTTTGTCTACAGAATGGTCGTGCACCTTAACGTAATCAAAGTCAGGATTTACGCAGAGCGCAAGATTTGAAGGTAGAGTCCAAGGTGTCGTTGTCCAAGCTGCCAAATAACAATCTTCGTCTTCTAGTTTAAACAATACCGAGATAGCGGGGTCTTGAACATCTTTGTAGTTCGATGTTGCCTCAAAGTTTGATAAAACGGTCTCGAGCTCCGTGGAATAGGCGACAACCTTTTCCCCCTGATATACCAGGCCTTTATCCCACAACTGCTTAAACACCCACCACACGGATTCCATATACCAAGGTTCCAGAGTTCGATAGTCGTTATCGAAATCTACCCAACGGCCTAGGCGGGTTATTGTTTTCTCCCACTCTTGTGTATACCGCTGTACGATGCCACGGCATTCGTCGTTATATTTGGCGATACCAAATTTCTCTACCGCTTCCTTAGCAGACATCCCCAATGATTTGTCTATCTCATGCTCGATAGGAAGACCATGACAATCCCAGCCAAATCGCCTTTCAACGTAATGTCCAAGCATGGTTTGATAACGTGGGATGATGTCTTTGATAGTGGAGGCCACTAAATGGCCGTGATGAGGTAACCCTGTTGCAAAGGGCGGACCATCGTAAAATACGAACTTAGGTTTATCTTTTGACTGCTCCAGAGATGTCTGGAATACACTGTACGTTTCCCAGAATTGCAGTATGTCGTGTTCAGCACCCACAAAAGAAAAACTCGTGGGTGGAGATGTCTGTTTTTGTTTCGAACTCATACTTACCTCTTAACTTAAAATCCTAAGAGGTAAGTACAAAAAAACCCGCCTCTTAGGCGGGTCTCAAATTTAGTTGCACTAACTATCCCACCATTTCTTAAGAAATGATGATAATAATTCGTTGGAAGTTAGGTGTCATATTCATAGACACAGGGTTACACTTACCGTTTTGCTTGTCAATCAGTTTGTTATAATTTGGGTTTGGATTTTTTTCACTTCAGTAATGGCAGCACTTAATCCATATAGGTAATTTATTAAAAAGAAATTACCCATCTTCATCAATTACCATAGGTGAAAGTGGTTTTCCTGTGTTCATGTTGAGCTAGCTTATGCCGCGGTATTCCCGAGGTTGGGATTGAGGCCACTTTTATGCTCCGTTCTTGAAGTTAGCAAGTTACCTTTCGAACAGCACTAAGCTCTTTTCTATATAACATAGATCTTAACTTCAGTTCACTTGGATGCGTTCGCACAACTTGAATTAGTCTAATCCATATTATAGAACGGCATCAGCTATTTATTATTCCGCGTACAACCGCATTGAATATTTGGTGTAGTACCTCTACGTAAATTGATTGTCTCATTGTTTATCTCTCATTGAAAAAGGGCACATGAACTTGATTAGCCAGCGTCCATGATGTTTGTGTTGCTGAAAAGATTCCGTGTTATCTCGCATGCTCAGACGTGATTCCATCCATTCCTCAATTTCAATTTCTACCCAAGCAACTGCTCGTCTATCCATTGGAACCTTTTAGGACACTCTGTGTAATCTGCCATGAACTTGTGGATAGTTGAACGGCCCAACCCTGTTAATGACATCACTTCTTTTAGTCATAGAAATCTCTAGGGAAATGTGTCCTTTTGTCTACATCCATGATTTAAGCCGCCAAATGAGTTAAATGGATACCGCGACAAATCTAAAGTACAATAACCGTTAATCAATTAGCCACGACAATCAAAATTTTTATGTACCCCATTTTGTACCCCAAAAAATCAAAGCAAATTAGTAAGGCAAATATTTCAAATGGTTAACAACTCTATTCAATGGTTTCCTGGGCACATGCATAAAGCTCGTAAAGAGATAGAGGAAGCTGTTCCACAAATTGACGTTATTATTGAAGTTTTGGATGCCCGTATACCGTTTAGCAGCGAAAACCCAATGATTTCTGAAATCCGTGGTGAAAAGCCCGTCGTAAAAGTTCTAAACAAACGCGATCTAGCCGATCCGGAACTGACAGAGCTTTGGATTGAACATTTGGAGAAAGAGCAAGGTGTTAAAGCCATCGCTATTACGACATCCAATGTTCAAGAGGTTCAGAAAATCACTGAGTTGTGTCGCAAGCTTGCACCGCATCGCGAAAACATGGGTAAAAACATTCGCACTATGATTATGGGAATTCCTAACGTTGGTAAATCCACGATCATTAACACGCTTGCCGGCAGAACTATTGCTCAAACAGGTAACCAGCCAGCGGTTACCCGTCGCCAGCAACGCATCAATCTGCAAAATGGTATTGTGCTTTCCGATACACCGGGAATCCTATGGCCTAAAGTTCAGAACCCACACAGTGGTTTCAGACTGGCTGCGACTGGAGCGGTAAAAGACACAGCTATGGAATACGACGAAGTGGCTTTCTATACTGTTGAATACCTAGCTAAGCAGTACCCTAACCTACTTCAAGAACGCTACCAACTTGAAGATATTCCTGAGACAGAAATCGAGCTAATGGAAGCAATCGGTGTTAAGCGCGGCTGCCTGCGAGCTGGTGGCAATATCGATCTTCATAAAGCGTCAGAAATTCTGCTCCATGAACTTCGCAGCGGCACTATCGGTCTTGTGACTCTTGAACTGCCGGAAATGATCACTCAGGAGCTTATTGAAGTCGAGATAGAAGAAACCAGAAAAGCGGAACAAAAAGCTAAGAAGAAAGAAGAAAGGCGCAAACGCTATCTGAAAAATAAACGCTAGTGTTTGCTCAATTAGAAAAATGCCACACATATGTGTGGCATTTTTGTTTTCATTTATCTTATATATCAGTATTAGCGATTTATCGAACTATTAAGCTGAGCTTCAATATCATCCCAGTCTAAAACCTGATCGTTAATAATCTCAATACGGGATTCAAAACCTTCTAGTGTTAGCTCGTTTACTGACACAACACCGTTCGATACATTAAAGGCATAACAGCCCTTTTCCGTGTTCACCACCGCTTTTACCCTTTCTGCTGGTATCGACATAAACAAAGCAAACAGACCATCAAAACTGAAAGGTAGCTCGGCTCCATATAACCACCCGCAGCTCTTGTAACCCTTACCTTTACTCTCTTTTCTAATAAAAGATTCACCAGGAGGAAGCTCGAACTGTGGCTCCATTGCTGCATGTTCGTGGTGGTGCGATTCAATCTCGACACTATTGTTAGTTGCACCACTTTCCATATCTAGAACAGAGAGATCGATACAACCCTGCTCAACTTCTAACGCAAGCTGTTTGGCTGGGTCCTGAGCCTGTAACCAGTGAGTAAACGCAATGCTGTCTTTATCTGTATAAAGATCCGCTTTATTGGCCACAATCACATCAGCACTTTCAAGCTGATCGTTAAAGTTCTGGTTCGTTGTATACTTTTCATCGGATAGATTTCGAGCATCAACCAGCGCAACGGTAGCTCTTAAATCAACGTAAGGTTCATACTGTTCAGAAGTCAGCGTGGCAATGACCTGTTTTGGATGTCCTAACCCAGTTGGCTCTATAATAAGTCTGTCCGGTTTTTGCCTTAGTAGCGCGTTAATGCCAACGGACATAGGAACGCCAGCTGTACAACACATACATCCACCCGGAACCTCTTTTATCATAGCCCCCTGGCCCGTCATCATTGCACCATCAATACCTATCTCCCCAAACTCGTTCACCAGAACAGCCCAAGATTCATTCTCGGGTTTGTTTTTAAGAATGTTGAGAATTGTCGTTGTTTTTCCGACCCCAAGAAAACCAGTAATTACATTGGTTGGGACTTTTTTTGTCATAGATATACTCCTTTGAGAGGGGAGTATAAAAAAGGATGGCTCAAGACGCAAAAAGGCGTACCCCTTACAGTACGCCTTGAATACCTCGATACTCAATCGTGAGTTATGCGGTATGGGATATCTAAGCTTGTATCCCAGAAAATTACGAGGTTTAGAGTTGATTACATGTACTCAACCGAATTGTAGGTAAGGCCTCATTTTCCTCCATGTCTATGGGTAACCTTTGCCTTACAAATTAAGTTTGGACCCTATCCGCCAAAACGCAAGAAAGAAAATTAGCGAAAACTTATTTTGTGATATTCATGCATTTTTTAAGTACAGAAAAACAACTTTTGTTGACAGCGATTGTGCTAGAATACTTGCCCTCACTCCAATGCAAATCAACTGAATTTATATTACTTAACAATGGCTAAACTTTCCCGCCCAGCACTCATTCCTCAATTTTTCACAACTCAGAAAGAGTACTTTACGGTCGTGCTGCTTTCAGGGATTGCCGGTACCATTGCCGGAGGCGTTGTCTCTTATTTCAATATCATTATAAACTGGTTGCTCGATGCGCGAATTCAGTACATTGATTATAACTCCGCTGACAATTTTTTACCTCAGGCAGTGACTATTGTTATTGCGGGTGGTGTTTTAGCTGGCTTTGGCTTCTGGCTTACCTACCGTTTTGCTCCAGAAACCGAAGGCAGTGGTATCCCACACATCGAAGGTGCATTAGTGGGTGAACATGATATTCGTTGGTATCGTGTTTTGCCCGTTAAGTTTGTTTCCTCAATTATGTCCATCAGTTCCGGAATGATTCTTGGGCGAGGTGGTCCTTCGATTCAGCTCGGAGGCGCCGTTGGCAGAATGGTTGCCAGCAAAGCGAAAAAATATGATCAAGCCCAACATATCCTAATAGCTGCAGGTTCTGCTGCAGGTATGGCTGCGGCATTTAATACGCCACTAGCGGCCATCATGTTTGTTAACGAAGAGATGCGTCGTCACTTTATCAATAACTTTACTTCGATTAAGTGTGTGACTCTGGGGGTAATCGCTGGCACGGTTGTCATGGAATACCTGAACGGGCAAAACGCCATTCTTCAGATACCGGAATTTTCCACACCACCCCTCTCGTCTCTGCCCTCTTTTGCTGCGCTAGGTATGATCTTCGGTCTGGTTGGTGTCTATTTTAACCGAATGATACTGGTTGCAACGGTGAAGATGAAACAGTTCCACGGTAATAGCATGACGAAACTTGTCATCACCGGAACAATGTTTGGCGCAGTATTTTCAGTGATCCACGTTTCGTTACCCATCCTTTCTGGTGGTAGCTTACCTGTAATTGCAGATCTGTTTACTAACCCCGCTCCCCTGTCGATCATGGCATTCTTCTTTGTGCTTCGACTGATCGGTACTATCGCATGTTTCTCATCAGGTGCACCAGGAGGCATCTTTGCGCCCATTTTAACGCTAGGAACTTTTCTGGGTATGACTTATGGCGTGCTTATATCGGGCATCGCACCCGATATGTCTTCAGAAGCTGGAATGTACGCAGTGGCCGGAATGGGAGCACTTATTGCGGCAAGCTTAAGGACACCATTAACTGGTGTCGTATTGGTGGTCGAGATTTCGAACAACTACCAACTTATTCTACCAATACTGGTAACTTGTCTTGGTGCGACTTTCATCGCGCAGGCAATTGGAGGTCAACCGCTATACGCTTCATTGCTAGAACTAAAACATAAGAACTGGAAGTTAGATTAGGATCAGAAAGATAAATCAAGCTTGAGGCGCAAACATATCCTGCTCTAGCATAAGAAGTTTGCGCTTTGCTTCAAGGCCACCAGCATATCCAACGAGCTTGCCATCACTGCCAATAATTCGATGGCATGGAACAATGATAGAAATCGCGTTTGCGCCGTTCGCATTCGCTACTGCTCTTACCGCATCTTTGTTGCCAATACCGACAGCAAGCTCCATATACGTTGCAGTATCACCAAATTCCACTTCGACCAGTTGTTTCCACACTTGCTTTTGAAACTCAGTTCCTACCAGCAACAAAGGGAGGTTGAAGTTGCGTCTTTTGGAGTGGAAATACTCTTCAAGCTGAGTGATAGTTTGATGGCCCACATCTGTTTCGCTTTCAACATACTCCGCTTTCAACCTGTCACAGATGCGTTTATCAATAGCATGACGCATTTTTCTATAACGCCAGTCACAAAGACATAGCTTGTCTTCGTGGACACCAACTAAGAGTTCTCCTACTGGAGATTTATAGTATTGAACGTGAATTTGGTTCATTAAAACATTCGTACCTTGTAAATCGAAGCGCCATTTTAAAGCTTGAGTGAACGGTTGATAAGCGTTTTATCGTTTCAGAAATGAAAACCCCGACATTTTACTGTCGGGGCTCTACGTTGATTAGAATCTTGCTAATGGTTAACTAACTTTAAACCACACAACATCGTAACCATTTAACAGTATTTCTTCTCCATCTATCTCAAAGTGCTTTAGTGGCTCACCCGATAGGATATCAACAACCTCACCGGAACCAAGCGCATCACATATAGACTTAGGAATCGTCTGCGTCTTCTCAGCAAAGTTACATATCGCCAGCAACTTATCGCCACTCTCATGTCTTCTTATGTAAGAGAAAAGATGTGGCTGATAAGTTTCCAGAATTTCGGTACTTGCTTCACCAAACACCTGGTTTTCCTGACGAAGCTTTATCATTTGAGTTAGGTCCTGGTGAATCCGCCATTGTGGTGTACCTTGCGTTTGTGACAAGGTAACAGCTTCTTTAGTGATTGCTGGACGATTTACCCACCTCGAATCTTCTTTCTTATGAGGTACGTCTTCATAACTATAATCATTCAACATACCCAACTCATCCCCCTGATAGATTAGAGGAATACCTCCGATACTCAGGTTTATGCTATTCATTAATCGAACACGCTTAGCACTGTATTCGATCCGCAATGGATCATTGGTTTGAATCGCCTTCTCTAAACCAGCAAGAGAAGCGAGCGAACCACAAACTCGACAATCACCCGTCGTTGGATTCTCCTGGAATGGAACCCCCATAGAGAACGAGCCATTAAATCTACCTGTGTAAAAACGATTCAGAAATTGCCTGTGGTCGAAGCCATTGATTCCCAGTTGCTGAGCCACTACATCATCAAATGTCCAACCGATATCATCATGGCAACGTATATAGTTCACCCAACTACAATCGTCTGAAATTTCAAAGCTCTTCTTAAGTGACGCCGTCAGTAGTTTCGTTTCTCTTGTTGCAAGGCTTTCCCACATTAACGCCATCATAAGAGGGTTATAAGATAACTGGCATTCCTCTTTGCCGATATACTTAGCGACTTCATCAGGGTGGACTATCGCCTCAGACTTAAATTGTACGGAAGGTGCAACAATCTGAAGACACAAGTTAAATGATTGAATAAGAGTATGAGCTTTAGGTAAGCTCTCACACTGCGTCCATTTCTCTTTCCAGATAAACGCCAGCGCATCCAGTCTCAAGCCTTCACAGCCGATGTTGGCCAGAAATAACATTTCACCAGCGATGGCGTTAAACACTTCTGGATTAGAGAAGTTTAAATCCCACTGGAAGCTGTTAAATGTTGTCCAAACCCACTTTTGTTTCTCTTCCAGATAAGTGAAACTCCCGCGTCTCACCGTTGGGAAAATCTCACGGCAAGTTTGGTTGTACTCTTCAACCTCTTTTTCGTCTTCAAAGAAGTAATAGTAGTCTTCGTATTGCTCGTCACCGGCTAACGCTTTTTGTGCCCATTCGTGTTCATTAGAGGTATGGTTAAACACAAAATCCAAGACAAGGCTAATTCCAGCATCGTTAAAGGCATCTGCAACCTTAACCAGATCCTTTTTGTTGCCTAGTTTCTTGTCCACATCTCGGTAATCCGATACAGCATATCCGCCATCGCTGTCTCCTTCTGGAGATTTATACAACGGCATCAGATGCACATAGTTAACACCCAGTTCTTTTAGGTATGGAATCTTTGTAATCAGATTGGACAGATCGCCTGCGAACAGATCAACGTACAACGCCATACCAAGCATCTTCTCACTACGGTACCAACGTGGATGAC
This sequence comes from Vibrio iocasae, assembly GCF_042245395.1. Classification (NCBI taxonomy): domain Bacteria; kingdom Pseudomonadati; phylum Pseudomonadota; class Gammaproteobacteria; order Vibrionales; family Vibrionaceae; genus Vibrio; species Vibrio iocasae. The sequence continues at coordinate 1,173,373 of NZ_CP145310.1, forward strand.
TCAGTCGCTCAATATCCTGGTTCTTTAGTTTTCTCTTTCTATTCGCAAATGCATCCGCCAGACCGACAACTAACTGTTGAAGATGATAAAAGAAATCGTAATTTTCTCCGTACAGTTGGTACAGCTTTTCAAAGAGAGAAGGAAAGTTCTGGCGTAACCTTTCATGAAATACCTTCTCATCTTTTTTAGTCAGCTTAGGCAGTTCAATAGTAGATAGAACTTTATTCAACGCTTTAGCAGCGATATCTGAACTTTGCATCTCAGCTCCTGTAAGTCTTAAATATCAATTATCTTTATCGTTTAAGTATTTTGAGGCCCTGAACTAAAAAACCAACGAAATATACGTGCAAAAGGGGCCGTAAGCGCTAAAAAGATTAGTAGATCTTATTAAGCCAATAAATAGATAAGGCGATATTAAGATTACATTAAGATAATTAAGACGCAATTAAGTTTGTTAGTGTGATCCTGATACGACCACCTAAATACAACAAAATATGCCTTCAGGTATAAAAAAAGCGAGCCATCATAGCTCGCTTCTTCCGAAAACTGTGTTCCGAATTAGATAAGTGAAATCGCATCCTGAGCGATAACCAGCTCTTCATTGGTCGGGATTACCATTGCGATACGGCTTTCATCTGTTGTGATAATACCACTTTCACCAAAACGTGCCGCTTCGTTACCTTCTTTCGACTCTGTGTAGCCTAGCAGATTTAGGTAGCTTAGAATTTCACTACGGATAGGCATTGAGTTTTCACCAATACCACCTGTAAAGATAATTGCATCAAGGCTATCCAGAGGAATCATGTAAGAGCCGATGTACTTAGCAACACGATATGTGAATACTTCAAACGCAAGCTTAGCACCCTCGTGGCCCTGCTCCATCGCTTCAAGAATACCGCGAGCATCACTAGTAAGGCCAGAAACACCCAGGAAGCCAGACTTCTTGTTAAGAGTTTCGAAGATCTGCTCTTGAGTCCATCCCTTCTTCATAAGGAACTCGATAACACCTGGATCAAGGTCACCACTACGCGTACCCATCATAAGACCAGCTAACGGAGTGAAACCCATAGAAGTATCGACACTCTCGCCATCCTTAATCGCACAAACTGAAGCACCGTTGCCCAGGTGAACAGAGATAAAGCTCGACTCTTCAACAGGCTTATCCAGCATTTTCGCTGCTTCGCGACTCACGTAGTAATGGCTTGTACCATGGAAGCCATAACGACGGATACCATATTGCTCGTATAGCTCGTGTGAAATACCACCGGTAAACGCTTTCGGTGGCATTGTCTGGTGGAATGCAGTATCAAAAACAGCAACTTGTGGAAGTGATGGGAAAGCTTCTAATGCGGCGCGAATGCCCAAAATATTAGCTGGGTTGTGCAGTGGGGCAAGATCTTGTACAGCTTCGATATCTTTAATAACTTGCTCGTCAATGCGCACTGACTTAGTGAATGTCTCACCACCATGTACAACTCGATGGCCAACGGCTACCACGTCCTGCGTTAGCCCTAGCTCCTGAACTAAATCAACTAATCGAGAAATAGCGGCCTGGTGATGGTTGCCCTCTTCAGTAATAGCAACTTCCGTTTTCTCACCCTGGTATTTCCAACTCATTCTTGATTCAGGTAATCCAAAACACTCGCCCAGACCACTTAAGACTGCGTCACCTGTGTTTGAATCAATTACTGCAAATTTCAGTGAAGAACTACCTGAGTTAATCACGAGTACGAAGCTGTTTGCCATTGGACTTATTTCCTATATTGCCTATCGAGTTTGCATCTTAGATGCGTTGTAGCTGTGGAGTTGCCTTTATTATTCAATAAAATTTGAATAATTCAACTTTTATTGATTGCAGCTTCGAAAAGGAAGTGTTTTTTATTGACCAAGATCAAACATGTATTTAGTTAGATGCTAGAATTTAATGACAAATCACATACAAATTTACAAAAACACACTCTATGATAAGTTTTTAGGGACTAGAAAATAAAAAATCCGGGATTCCAAAAGGAAACCCGGATTCAAAATTAGTTTAGAAGCTAACGATTAATTACGCTTCGTCGCGTCGGCCACGACCGCCAGAACGTTCACCACGGTAGCTACCTCTGTTGTCACCACCACGGTTTCTGTCGAAACGACGCTCACCACCACGGTGGTTACGGTTTCCGTCTCGGTTACCATCGCGGTTTCCACGATATCCACCTTCACGACGACCACCATCTCTGCGACCTCCGTCACGACGACCGCCTCTTTCACGGAAGTCATCATAATCTACAACTACTGCACCCGCTTCTTTCTGGCGAATACGTAACTTGCGAAGTTTACCCGCAGTTTCAGAGTTCATAGCTTTTGGTAGCTGCACAAACGTATGACCTTGTGCCAGTTTGATTGCACCGATAGAGCCTTTGGTCAAACCAAGCTCATTTGCAAGTGCACCAACAATATCTTTAACCTGAACACCTTGCTCACGACCAACTTGTAGTTGGTAAGTATCCCAATCCTGGTTACCACCAAATGAACGGCCTTCGCCACGGCGTCCGTCACGTCCACCTTCACGACGCTCTTTACGACGTTGCTTATCGCGCTCGATAGCTGCAACCATCGGGTCTGGACCTTTGTAGAACAAAGGACGCTTGCCTTGAGTACGTTTTAGCAGCATTGCCGCTAAAGTTGTTGTATCGATCTCCAGAGACTCCTGAAGCTTTTCTACTAGCTCAGCAAAGTTCTCTAGTGAAGTGTGTTCTTTCTCTAGCTCAAGTTCAGTACCAAGCTTCTCAAGACGAGCCTGTGCTACTTTGTCGCGTAGAGGAAGTTGGATCTCTTCCATGCTTGATTTAGTAACACGCTCAATTGTGCGAAGCATGCGGATCTGGTTAGTGCGAACAAGAAGGATCGCTTTACCTTTACGTCCAGCACGACCAGTACGTCCAATACGGTGAATGTATGATTCAACATCAAAAGGAATATCGTAGTTAAATACGTGAGTAATACGCGGCACATCAAGACCACGTGCAACCACGTCAGTCGCAACCAGAATATCGATAACACCTTTTTTGATGTGATCAACGGTTCTTTCACGCAGAGACTGTGGAATATCACCGTGAAGTGCAGCCGCTTTAAAACCGCGAGCTGAAAGCCAGTCTGCCAGACGCTCAGTATCCTGACGTGTTCTTACGAATACGATAGAAGCATCAGTCTCTTCAGTTTCCAAAAGACGTGACATCGCCTCGTCTTTTTCTACACCTTTCACTACCCAGAACTGCTGTTCTACTTTTTCTACCGTGTGGTTGCTGCCCGCAACATCGATACGTGCTGGTTCACGTAGGAAGCGATCAACGATAGTTTTAAGCATTGGAGGCATAGTTGCAGAAAACAGAACGCGTTGTGCTGACTCAGGAGCGTGCTCCATAATCCAAGTTACGTCGTCAACAAAGCCCATGTTCAGCATTTCGTCAGCTTCATCCAGTACGAAGGTTTTTACTTCATCAAGATGCAGACGATCACGCTTAATAAGGTCTTCTACACGGCCTGGAGTACCAACAATAATGTGCGCACCAGATTTAAGAGCACGCATCTGATCTACGATAGATGCACCACCATAGATTTCTAAAACTTTTAGTCCCTTGATGTTACGACCAAGGTTTTTGATTTCCGCTGCAACCTGAATCGCAAGCTCACGAGTTGGCGCAAGGATAATCGCCTGTGGCTTGTATTGTTTGATATCAAGAGCGTTAAGTATCGGAAGAGAGAATGCCGCTGTTTTACCTGTACCTGTTTGAGCTTTACCCAGAGCGTCTTTACCTTCCAGAAGGAAAGGAATCGCTGCAGCCTGAATAGGTGTAGGGGAAACAAAACCCATTTCGTTAAGTGCAGACAAAAGGGCGTCATTCAGCGCTAATTGGCTGAATTGAATTTCGGAATCTTGCATTGGGATCCTATTGTATATGATTAATATCTGGTCCCATTTGCTCTTCCAATTCGAATACTGCTACGTTCGCTACACGCGGAGTCCATTCAAATCTAACGACATATCAAAAGATACGCACAGGCAGTATAAAAAAGCTTCAAGCTTACAGGGACATCGTTAAGGGTGCGAGATTCTGCCTTATCTCTTTATAAAAAGCCAGAAAAAATTGAATTTCATCACACTTTTGTTCCTAATTATCGCTCTTTTGACATCAAAACATCATATTGCAACATTTTGCCTTACTAATAAGAGGTATAGACACAAAAATTCCCTTTGCTCATGGTAGTAAAATGCCCCGTCGATGCTATAGTGTGCGGAATTACTCAGCAAAATATAATCGAGATGTTTCAAGACAATCCTTTACTCGCCCAGCTCAAGCAGCAAATCAAAGAAAATATCCCTAAAAAAGAAGGCACCATCAAAGCTACCGACAAAGGCTTCGGCTTTTTAGAAGTAGATAGCAAAACCAGCTTTTTTATCCCGCCACCGTATATGAAGAAGTGCCTGCATGGTGACAAGGTTGTCGCACTTATTCGTACAGAAAAAGACAAAGAAGTCGCAGAGCCGGATGAGCTCATTGAACAGAGCCTTAATCGCTTTATCGGGCGTATTAAGATGTTCAAAGGAAAGCTGAATGTGGTTCCTGATATTCCTCAATTAAAGAGACTGTCTTTAAAAGCGAAAGCAAAGAAGGGACTTAACCCTGAAACCCTTAATGAAGGGGACTGGGTTGTCGGACACTTAATCCGACATCCTCTAAAGGGTGACAATGTTTTTTTTGTGGAAGTCAGTGAGAAAATAACCGACTTCGATGACAAAATCGCACCATGGTGGGTAACACTTGCTGAAAATGATTTACCAAATAGTGAGCCTGAAGGTGTTGAAAACTGGACGCTGAACGACGACGAGGAGCTAAACCGAGTCGATTTGACAAGTACACCGTTTGTGACCATCGATGGCGAGTCCACAAAAGATATGGATGACGCGCTTTTTGCTCGCCAGCTAGACAGTGGTAACTTTGAAGTAACGATTGCTATCGCGGATCCAACCGCTTATATCTCTCCAGACGATCAGATGGATAAAGTAGCCCGTGAGCGTGGTTTTACCATTTATCTACCAGGTCGAAACATCCCTATGCTTCCTCGCGATCTTGCTGATGACCTGTGTTCTCTTATTCAGGATGAAGTACGCCCAGCACTTTGCTGTACTGTAGAAGTCGACACACAAGGTAATATACTGGATGACATCAAGTTTTTTGCTGCGACTGTTAAGTCTCATGCTCGTTTAAGCTATGACAATGTTTCAGATTGGTTGGAACAAAATAGTGAAAATCACTGGGCTCCAGAAAAAGAAATCGCAGACGTACTTACCGTACTCAGCAAATTTGCTCAGGCGCGCTCAGACTGGCGTGAGGAAAATGCCGTCGTTTTCCCTGACCGTCCCGACTATAGATTCGAACTTAGCGACGACAACGATGTTGTTGCTATTCATGCCGATGAGAGAAGAACTGCGAATCGTCTGGTTGAAGAAGCAATGATTACGGCGAACATTTGCGCAGGACGAGTATTGGCGAAATCATTTGAAAAAGGCGTGTTCAATACCCATTCAGGATTTAAGCCTGAGAAGATTAAAGATATCGTCGCACTGGTGAATCCTGACGAGTCGCTTCCTTTTACTGAGGAAAGCTTAACAACACTTGAAGGATTCAGTGCGCTCAGACGTTGGCTAAATGCTCAGGACACCTCTTATTTAGATAACCGTATTCGCAAGTTCCAGGCCTACAGTGAGGTTAGCAATACGCCTTCTGACCATTTTGCGATGGGTTTGGATGTATACGCTACCTGGACTTCTCCTATACGTAAGTATGGCGATATGATTAACCACCGTTTACTTAAGGCACACATTCTACAAAAAGATCCTGTTCAACAACCGGACAACGCTATTGGTGAAGAACTGGCCGTTCATAAGAAACATCACCGAATCGCCGAAAGGAATGTCGCTGATTGGTTATACGCTCGAACGTTAATTAATGAGCCAAAAAATGAAACCAAGTACTCTGCTGAAATTTTCGATATTAACCGCGCCGGAATGCGTGTAAGAATTTTAGAAAATGGGGCGACAGCATTTATTCCAGTATCACTAATTTTGGATAACAAGACACGGATCGTATGTAACAGCGAAGATGGTACGGTATCCATAGACAAGGATCACGTTTACAAATTGGGAGATGTGTTAGAAATAGTGCTTACGGAAGTTAATTTAGAAAATCGAAGTATAGTCGCTAAGCCTACAGAAGTATTCTCAGATTCTCCAAAGGATGAACCAGAGAGTAAAACTGAATAATTAGCTTTTTGGTGGTACAGGCGTTCGGTAGAGAGCGCCTTTTATTGAATAAGAAAAAAGAATATGGCAAGAATTACCATCTACAACCACAGTAGCTTTACCACACGTAAAAAAGATCGCTACCCCGTTACCCAGTGTGGCATCATTTTAGTTGAGCAAGGGCAAGTTAAGTATCAAACCCACGAGCAAGAAAAACGTGAGCTTGCCGCTGGTCAATTCACCATATATCACTCCGAAGAGTTCAAAAATCTCGAATCAATCCCGGTGGATGATAAATTTGCCGCAAAGATCATCACCTTCGAACCGAGCTTACTGCAGCAATTTTACCTGCAACTACCACAAAAAACGTACACAGATGAATCTTCGTTTGCCCCTATTGACGAACATAAGGCGATTGCTTCCAGTATTTTGTTGCTCTTGATAGAAGCGGCTCAGAACAACAGCTCAGATCCTACGCTTGAAGCCTTATCGGTCGCCTTAATTATGGAAGTTATCGCAAGCTCTCCAGGCCATATTCCGATTTTACAGAGGGCATGTAATCAGAGTGCTGCTCAAAAAGTGATTCGATTTATCGAACTCAATATCGAAAATGAAGTGTCTCTTGAAAATACAGCGCGTTTCCTTGGTATGTCGACTGCAACCCTGAAACGTCGACTCGCTGCGGAAGGGTTAAGCTTCTCTCAGATACTCAAGGTGAAACGAGTAAACTATGCAGCGACGAAGTTACGCCTTACCAACAAATCGATAGCAGAGATTGCCTTTGAATCAGGCTTCAAGAGTGCGGCACACTTTAGTACCGCTTTTAAGGGCGTGCAGGGAATTACGCCGAAAGAGTTTAGGCAACGCATCGTTCACGGTGGCTAACTAAGCCACTCACCCTACCCTTACCATAAGATATTGTGTGGATCATGGAGCAACTCTTCCAGTTGCTCCTCATAATCTTTAGTTTCATTAAGATGAGGGTAATCGTACCATTCAAGCTGATCCATCTCGCCTGATTTGGATTCTGCGACTTTGAGCCTCCATCTCGACATTTTTGCGTTATAAACCAGTTTCGCTACCGGGATAATCGCATTGATATGTGAAGAATCAAGTAAAAAACATTGTTTAGAGAAGTACACACCATCAGAAACAACTTCGTATTGAGCCTTACCCATTTCAGCCGGCACGTTCCGATTTCGATTCTGGCAAAACTTTAGCAACGCTCTCTCGAGCCGAAATAGCTCTAACTCAGATAGTTTCATGCTCTACTCTTCTGTTACACCCTTTCCTTCATAATAATACGCTTGTCATAAATATTCTCACTGTCTAATGCATGCAGCTAATCAAAGATGTCGCTAACGTCACACTAACGTCATATTTTGGAAATAAAATCCTTAGCTAACTTATTAATCTAACTGAATCAATCTGTTCAGGAGTCATCTATGTTCCGTTTCGCGGTAAGCGCGCTACTTGCTGTTTTCGTTACTTCTTTATCTGTTCAAGCTGAAGAAATAAATGTATCTGGTTCAACATCCGTTGCCAGAATCATGGATGTATTAGCCGAGGAGTACAACACCACTCACCCCGAATCGTACATCGCAGTACAAGGTGTTGGATCCACTGCGGGCGTTACACTAGTCAAAAAGGGTGTTGCGGAAATAGGTATGAGCTCTAGATATATAACTGAGGGCGAACTTTCAGAAGATGATTTGATTGTGCACCCTTTTGCTTACGATGGTCTCGCGGTTGTTGTAAATCATGCGAATTCTCTGACTGACATTTCTCGAGAGCAACTATTTGATATTTACAAAGGAAAGCTAACTAACTGGAGTCAAATTGGTGGCACCGATACACCTATAGCTGTAGTGACCAGGGAGGCTTCTTCAGGATCAAGGTACAGTTTTGAAACGCTTACTGGATTGACTCGTGTTATCAAAGGAAAGCAAGTGTCAGCCATCAATCCAAATAATCTGGTCGTTAATAGCAACAGCATGGTTAAGAGCCTTGTTTCAAACAATCCACATGCAATTGGTTTTATCTCAGATGGTTCAGTTGACCGTTCAATTAAAGAATTAAAATTTGAAGGGGTGGAAGCAACTCCAAAGACCATCGCTTCTGGTGAATACAAGCTAGCGAGACCCTTTATCATTCTCTATAAAAAACAGGGTGTAAGTGACGGTGCTATTCGTTTTATCGAGTTTGTTAAATCCGAACAGGCCAAATCACTCATAAGCCAATACGGCTACACACCGACTAAGTAACAAAAAGCCGAACATTTTTCATTCGATGCAAAAAGGGAGCTGAATTCAGCTCCCTTAATGAATAAACTTGTTTTAAAGAACGAGTCTCTTAGAAGTATAGTCGGATAACAGAAACGACAACACAACCCGGACGTCTTACTCCGTCTATCTCAACCTTTAATTCTCGCTCTATCTCAAGGCCTTTGCGGATAGGTGTTACCTTCTTTAGCGTACTACGAGTGCGAATACGATTCCCCGCTTTTACCGGATATGGGAAACGAACTTCGTTCAATCCAACATTCACAACCATTTTTGCGGTTGGAAACATAGGGTTTTCCGGGTCAACACTATCAGTCATCTTAGAAAGCATTGAAAGCGTCAGAAAGCCATGGGCAATCGTGGTTTTGAACGGAGATTCCGTGGCAGCGCGCTCGGGGTCGGTGTGAATCCACTGAGTATCCTCTGTTACTTCACCAAAAGAGTTGATACGCTCTTGATCGATGGATACCCAGTCGCCTACATGGATTTCTTCTCCAAGTTGCTGTGTAAGTTCTACGTAGAGTTCCGCAGCAGCTTCAGAAAGCTCGAATGTCTCTTCCTGAGTTGGTTTTACTTCTTCATTAACTGCGGGCAATGCATGCTCTTTAACCCAACCTACCAAATGGTTAGAGCTGGTTTTAGTTACAAGACCGTTCCAATATTCTTTTAAAACCGGAGACATCAATCCTCTCAATTCAAGGTGATGTTTGGTTAATGATTCACGCTTGTGGAATAGAATATCAACAACTTTCATATAAGCCCTCAGTTAATAAAAAGTTCATCTCTGAACCGCGTGGCCGTAATTTTGAATGAGATCACAATATGTTGCAAATGGTTTCGAGCGTACAGGTGTAGGCCGACAAGGTGTTTTTATCTATTATTCAATAAGATACACAATAAAACACTATTTTATTAGATTGTGACACTCATCCGATCTCTTATACAATTAGAGCTCGAACTCCACCTAATGTTTATTTGTAATAGTCTGTACATTCAAATACCACTCGCAAACTTATCTTTAGGTATTGCATGCTGCGTAGTATTCGCTTTGATTACCGTTCTAGTTTGTTAAATTTCAGCTTCAGTTTGCTACTACCTAGAGACCGAAATGACAATCAAACATAAACTCTATTTACTTGGCTTTACATCGCTTCTAAGCATCGTTATTTCATTATTTAGCTTTTCCTATTTCGAAGGCAAAATAAGCAAGTTAATGATTGCGGATCATAATCTTTCCCAACTCGAACTTACCCTGATGCAACTACGTCGAAATGAAAAAGACTTTCTGCTACGTAAAGACGACAAGTACTACGATCAATTCTCCCAAAACATACAGAAATTCTTGCAAGATGGAGGCCAATTACTGGACTTATTATCTGAACAAGGCGTCGTCGTTAACGCGAATCTTGAACAGGACTTAAAACTCTACTCAAAAAGCTTTTCTAATCTTGTCGATGCGTACTCTAAATTAGGTAGTACTGATTCGGCCTACTTGAAAGAGCAACTCAATCAACAAATAGGTTTAACTTACAAGCAGGGTTTACAAGGTGAGACAAGGACGGCGTCACACGTTGTTGAACGGCAATTTGATTCCGTTCGTAGGGTAATCACCGATAGTATTTCAAACAAAACAAATGAACTTGTAAAAGCAAAGTACACATTTGTCATCATCGTATTTTTACTTTTCTTATCGATGCTGTACTGGACGTCCCTTGGAATTAACAAGAAGGTGAATGAGCTACTTACACTCATCAAACATATAAAAGAGTCGAATGACCTGACTTATAGAGCCAGCAACAAAGGAAACGATGAATTTTCTATAATTGGCAAGCACCTCAACTCATTACTCGCAGAGTTAGAGCAATATATACAAAAATCCAAATCAGAGTCTGACGAGTTAAGCGCCAATGCCCACGACATAAACCAACAGATTATCTCAGTCTCAAATGGATTCAGTAGTCAGTCAGAGCAAACTAACTTAATGGCCTCATCAACTGAAGAGATCTCGGTGAATATTAAGGATATTGCCCACAACACCGAGGACACAGTGAATGAAATCCTTATCGCGTCCGAATATGCCACTCAGGGACAAAAAACGCTTGAGTCTACAACCAGGAATATTCGTGAACTGTCAGACACTCTCAGTAATAGCCAAGCCACCGTTTCCACACTAAGTCAGAACGTTAATCAAATCGTGAACACCATGACGTTGATACAGGAAATTGCAGAGCAAACCAACCTGTTGTCACTCAACGCGGCCATTGAAGCAGCACGAGCGGGAGAGCAAGGGAGAGGATTTGCTGTAGTGGCTGATGAAGTTAGGGCCTTGGCGAAAAGAACAAGCCATTCTACAGAGGAGATCTATCAGATAGTCAGTACCATCGAAGCGCAAATGAAAACCGTGGTTAAGGAAATTGCCGACTGTAATGAACAAAGCGATAAAACCGCTGTTGACGCGTTGGAACTTGATAAAAGCTTATCCATGATTCAGCAAAATATGACAACAGTAAAAGATCAGTCTCAGATGATTTCCAACAGCCTGAACGAACAAGATGATGTTCTGATTCAGCTAAACAACTCTATCGCGCAGCTTACAGAAATCTCTGACAGCAATGGTGACTTATTGGATATGTGTAGCATTAAAATTGCAGACGTAAACAATCAGGCCAAGAGAATGAATCAATCGGTGAAATTATTTAAGATTGGAAACTAAGAGAGAAGAAATGGAGGCGCGTCCCGGAGTCGAACCGAGGTCCACGGATTTGCAATCCGCTGCATAGCCACTCTGCCAACGCGCCTCATTTGAATCAGTTCCTGCTTGGAACCTAACCGCTTAAATTCACAATATTACAATGAGTTGCTTCATCTTTGCGGTGATGCGTACTCTACGCTTTTATTTTTTGGAGTCAAATATATATTTAAGTTTTTTGTTTGTTCGAACAATAAAAAAGCAATCTGATCAACTAATCACCGTTACCAGCGCTTCATAATGCGTCCCAACATACTTGGGTGATAAGACCAACAGTGATCAAACATCTGCATCAATTGCGGATTACCATATTTAGACAAGCAAATCGCGTGGAATCGATTCATCTGTGACTGCAGATCTTTTACGAGTGACAATATCTCGTCTGGTTGTTTTGGAGCGATGAAATCTGATAAAACAACCATATCTGCATTTCGATACTTGCTCGTTTGCATCAGTTCGACTGTTTTTATCAGAACGGGTTCAAAATCTGTACCGCCATGAAACTGATAAGATAAAAAATCACTTGCCTCTTTTAACCCATCCTGACGAGTAAGTTCATAAGTGATCTGTTCGGTAGAGAACAAGATAACGTAACAGTCTCTATCTTCAGCCAGGGCAATTTGCATCAGCGCGTACGCCATTGCCTTAGCACATTGCTCCGGGAAACCGCTCATCGAACCTGATGCATCCACACAAATGACGAATGGCCCCTTTTCGATATCGGCCACTTTGGCTTCCGGTTTTTGCGCCTTAACTTTGCGTAGCTTTCGAGCCTTTCCTTTGACCTTGTAGTTCATCAATCGTTTATCAACAAGATGCTTATAGAACACGACTTCCAGCTCAGGATAGGCCAAAAACATGGTTTCATTAGGAAGCATGCGGTTGATATCATCACTCTCATACACACCGACGATGTCATCCGTTGCTTCGTCACTTTTCTCTTCAACCAGCTTTAACTCTTCAGTAGGCGTCTTATGCAGGCTAGGATCATCGACATTGCTCGCCATTCTGCCAAGCTGTTCTGCGATAGCCTGGAGGTCTCCATTTTTCTTTAAGAAATCCGCATATCGCTTCATGGTCGACACGTCTTTTTGGGACAGCCTCGCAGCAGCCATATCCCAGAGTCGCCCAATTTGCTTAAGGTCCCCTGCTTCTTCCAGCTTTTCCATGTTTTGCAAAGTTTCAATACGCTGGTAAAGATCTGCGAGAAACTTCTCTTTGTCTGACTCTAACTGAGCGATTTCTGCCTGCTTAATTGCTTTGGAGAGGCTCTTGTACCACTGCTCACAAAAATAATGCGGGAACACCGGGTTGTTGACCCCCTTGTTCCTTTTAACCAGCTTTTTCGCTTTCTTATGAAAAGAGGAGTGCCAATCGAGTCGTTCCAAAATAGAGGGAAGCTTTTGGTAGAACTCTTCTTCCGTTAGATGAATCGTTTCCTGATAAAGGTCGAGTTCCTTTTGAAAATGCTCGGTTTCACAAACTTTGGTGATCCTTTTCTTAGCGCTGCCTCGCCATTTAACGATCTGTCGTTTCAGAGATACTTTAATAGCTCTGTTTTCAGGAATCATTAATACCTGAGAGCGGCCAATAAGATCGTTTACCGCACTATCTATTATTCCTGATTCGGCAACCATCATTGCCAGATTTAGACCGTCAGCACCAAGCACCTGAAATGTTCCTTATTCAAAAAACTGGTTGAAGTTCTTAATTCTTTGAGCCGCTTTCTCACTCTGCTCTTTGATCTCTTCCAGCTCCTCAAGAACGCCTTGAAGGCTACTTTCCATCTCACGCGGCAGTGAAGGGTCAACAAAGCTATGAGGTAGCGCACCATGAAAATCTGAACGTACTTTTCTAAGGTGATGCTCGGCATGAGTGATCTGTGCTAAAGCCTGATCCGCTTTATTACACCATTCTTCGTATAAATCATTCGAAAGCCCTCCCCTGCTCACCATTCCTACAGGAACGGAGCGGTTAGCAATGTCTTTTATAACAAGGTTATTCGCAGGCCCAAGATCAAACCTCAAACGACACATGTTGGTGTTCTGGTTCACGTAACCATAAGCATCACCGCCACCTTCCCTGATGACTTTTTCAAGCTCATCACGGGAGACATATACCCAGCGGCTGTCCCCTTTTTCTGATTCGTTCACCGACATATTGCTAAGCAGCATCACTAACTTTATAAGTCCACGGCTTGAACCTACATTGTAAGTTCGTGCATCTGATATATCGTACTGGAACCCTTCCGACTTGCGCAGCAACTTGTTCTGGGTTTCCATAGACAACATCATTGAGAACTGACTTTCTATCTCTTCTTTAATCGCTGCCAACTCATCTCGACAGACTCTAATCTGGTGATGGATAACATCCTGATCAAATGCGTGATACAGGGCGAACTCTTTGATGACTTTCATTACCAGATTTCGCGACTCAGGGCTATGCCACAAGCAGTCTCGGAGCAGAAGCAAGTCCAGTGGATTAACCGTATCCCTACCATTAAAGTAGGCACTGGCTTTCAAAAGTTTGACCGATTTTTTCCATCTACGGTCGGAAACGTAGAGATCTTTGTCCGCCAGTTCCGAGTTCAAATCCTGAATCTGGTTTTCAAGCATGGTTTTTAGTTCATAAAGCTTTTCAAAACCCGTATCGGTTAACTCTACTTCTAGCAACTCCTCCTGCCAGCTATGATACTCCTCGTCGGTGATCACCAACTCTTCAGGTATTGTCGCTTCATCAGGTGTGCCAACCGTCAACATAGATTTGAAGTTTTGCTTACTCTGGATACGATTCAGATACACACGTACCAACATACGGTCGTACAGCGCTTCCAGGCCACTATCTTCGTCAGGCAACTCGTTGGATGCCGTCACCAGCAACCTCATCGGCACTTTTTCGATTTCATTGCCGTTTTTGAATGTCTTCTCGTTCACAACCGTAAGCAAGGTGTTCAAAATCGCAGGGCCTGCTTTCCAGATTTCATCCAGGAATACAATTTCGGCTTTCGGCAAATACCCGTCAGTAAGACGAACATACTTGCCGTTGTCTTTAAGTTCCTGAATACTCAGCGGGCCAAACACCTCTTCTGGTGTTGAAAAACGCGTCATGAGATATTCAAAATAACTGCTGTTTCCGAATGCATGAATTAGACGTTTGGCAATTAAGCTCTTTGCAATACCCGGAGGACCTAGAAGAAACACACTCTCCCCGGCTAGTGTCGCCAACAGGCATAACTTCACGGTATCTTCCCTCTCGTAAACGCCATCTGAGAGGGCTTTAGCCAGTTTATTGATTCTTTCTGAAAGTAGTGCTTTATTTGCGTGGCTTCTGCTCGGGGCTCGCATTCGGTTTTTCACTTATTTGTTTTTGATATATAAGATTTTGACATTGTTATTCAATTGTTACTAATTGTAATGTTGTGATAATTGATCTGTGTAACGCATGAATTTTCAGATCTGAGCTTACGATAACATCGCATCTAGCCCGTCAAACGTGTAACCTTACCCCAACGATCAGTATCTCGTAGGTTTGAAAACAATGATTACAAAAATACACAGTTGGAAGAATATTGAGCTCATTGAGGAAAATATCACTCTGCCAAATGAATTAGAGGTGCTCCATACCTCAATCACCCATCCGGGTGCTGCAGTTATTCTTCCTGTGACAGAAAGTGGGGAAATCGTCCTCACCCGCCAGTATCGACCATCCATTAAAAAGTGGATGCTTGAAATACCGGCTGGAACCATGGAACCTGGCGAGGATCCAATGAGATGCGCTGAACGTGAATTAGAAGAGGAGACTGGTTATAGCACGCGTGATCTACTTCCTTTAGGAGAGCTGACACCTCTGGCGGGCTTTTGTGATGAGACACAGTTTCTTTTTGTGGCAAAACAGCTGACGAAAACCAATCGACTTAGTTGCGACGACGACGAAGTTATTGAGGTAAAACAATACTCTGTAAACGAGTTAGAAGCGAAAGTCGTGTCAGGAGAAATTACCGACTCCAAAACCATTGCCGCGTTGTTCAGAGCAA
Organism: Vibrio iocasae; assembly: GCF_042245395.1. Lineage (NCBI taxonomy): Bacteria > Pseudomonadati > Pseudomonadota > Gammaproteobacteria > Vibrionales > Vibrionaceae > Vibrio > Vibrio iocasae. The sequence continues at coordinate 1,188,726 of NZ_CP145310.1, forward strand.
AACTAGCCGGAGTTTTATAAACTAAATAGCATTACATGAAAAACGCCAGTCTACCTTCGAAGGTAAACTGGCGTAAAAATAAGAGAAGAGCCCTACCAAAGGCAGTGGAAAACCACATTCACTTAGCAATTATTGTCAATGTGGAAGGCAGGGCTTTAGGCACTATCCTGGACCTAATAAGACTCTTTCCATAGATCTTTAAATCAGTTCGCCTCTTTGGATTTCGGTGGCTTAACACCGTGCAACAAAGCAAACATCACTGGTACAACTACCAGAGTCAATACTGTTGCGAAGCCGAGACCAGCCATAATGGTAATGGCCATCGAACCAAAGAACGCATCAAATACCAGCGGGATCATACCCAGAATCGTAGTAATCGCTGCCATACTTACTGGTCGTACACGACTAATCGCACTATCGAATACTGCCTGATATTTTTCTTTACCAGACTCAAGCTCAATGTTGATTTGATCCATCAGTACGATACCGTTTTTCAGAACCATACCACTCAGGCTCAGCAAACCAAGAAGAGCGGTAAAGCTGAACGGCATATTAGTACCCAGCAGACCGATTGATACACCAATGATCGACAGCGGCACGGTAAACCAGATAACCAGCGGCTTCTTGATCGAGTTGAACAGGAACACGGTTACGATAAACATAAATAGGTAGCCCATTGGTAATGAGCTAAACAGCATTTGTTGTGCATCGGACGAAGACTCGTACTCACCACCCCATGTAATTTCATATCCTTCAGGCAGTTCAATGGCTTCTACGGCCGGACGGACTCTTGAGAACAACACGGCTGGTGTTTCGTCACCCAGAATATCGTGATCAGCCAGTACCGTCAGAGTTCGCTTACGGTCACGACGTAGAACAAGAGGCTCGACCCATTCCATGGTGATTCCGTCAATAACCTGCTCAATAGGAACGTAGGTTTGCAGCGTTGGACTCCAGATACCCAGGTTCTGAACCGTATCAAAGTTCACTCGCTCGTCTTCCGGTAAGCGCACTACGATTGGCAGAATCTCAGTGCCATCGCGGAACATACCGATGGTTGAGCCACCAAAAGCGGTCTGAAGTGTGTTCGATAGATCTTCTTTGGTTACACCAAGACGACGTGCCTTAGACTCATTAAACTGAGGAACCAGCTCTTTAGATCTTTCACGCCAGTCATGACGAACGTTGCGGGCACCCGGGTCGGCCGAGATGACATCTTCGACCTGTTTAGCCAGTTCTCGCAGTACTTGTGGCTCTGGTCCAGAGATACGTGCTTCAATTTTCGAAGCAGGAGAAGGACCAAACTCAAGTACACGGAATCGGAAATCTGGCTTGGTATAAATAGATGGCAGTTCCTTTTCAAGCTTCTCAATCATTGGATTGATCAACTCTCTGTCTTTCACACGGATCTGAACCTGCGAATACGCCTCGTAAGACTGCTCCGGAGCATATGTCAGCATGAATCGTTGCATGCCCTGCCCTGCGGATGTCGTCACATAGTCGATTCCTTCTTGAGCACGGATGTACTCTTCAACTTTCTCTGTTTGCTCGATGGTTTCGCGAATATCCGTTCCTTCCGGTAACCAAAGATCGACATAGAACATAGGTGTATTTGATGCCGGGAAGAACGACTGTTTTACGCTTCCGAACGCGACAATCGCACCGAAAAGTAAACCAACCATGCCAATTACAGTCAGCCAGCGAAAACGCATACAGAACTTAAGCAGCGCACCGAATACGACGAACAGTACCCCTTTGTACGGGTCTACTACTTCACCGTCTTCAGAAGGTTTGTTTTCCTTGAGCAGAAGATCCGCCAGGAATGGCGTCAATGTCAGAGCAGTCACCCAGCTAAAGAATAGCGAGAAACACAATACCCAGAACAATGAGCCCATGAACTCACCGGTTGCATCTGAAGACAATCCGATAGGCGCAAAAGCGGTTATCGCAATAACAGTAGCGCCAAGCAATGGCCATTGAGTCTGCTTAACGATATCGACGGATGCCTGAAGTTTGGTTTTACCCTTCTGCAACCCAACAAGAATACCTTCTACAACAACGATAGCGTTGTCCACCAACATACCCAGTGCGATAATTAAGGCACCCAGAGAAATTCGGTGCAGCTCTACATCGGTCGCTTTCATTAACATGAAGGTACCGAACACGGTTAACAGCAGCACAAGCCCGATGATGATGCCGCTGCGCATACCCATGGCGAATAGAAGTACAACGATTACGATACCAACCGCTTCTGCAAGACTAATAACGAAGTCCTGTACCGAACTGTCAACTTCTTGAGCCTGGTTGTAAAAATAGTTCAACTCTAGCCCTGCTGGCTTAATGCTTTCGAGCTCACCAATGCGTTTAGCTATTCGTTCACCAACTTCAACAACGTTCACGCCGTCAGCAAAAGAGATACCAAGGTTGATTGCCGGTTTACCATTGTAGGTCAGAACGTTGGTAGGTTTATCCGCGATACCTCGGGTAATGGTCGCCACATCTTTTAAGCGAATAAGGTTACCCGTATCACGTCCATTGATTATCAGATTCTCTAGATGTTCAACTGAGTTTAGAGATCCGTTTGGTCGAATCACCATACTCTGTCCATTGATCATCAGGTCTCCGGCAGACACGACGCTATTTTGCGTTGTTAGCAGGTTTGCAACGTTATTAAAATCGAGATCCAGAGACGCCAGTCTGTCGATGGAAATTTCAACAAACAGTTGCTCGTCCTGTGCACCGCCTTGCGACACTTTACCGACACCGGGAACAAGGTCTAACTCACGGGTAAGTGTATCGGCATAGCGCTCAAGCTCTACGTAGGAGTATCCTTCACCAGTGAGCATCAGCATTACGCCATATACGTCCCCGAAGTCATCGATAATCTGAACAGAGTTGACTCCAGATGGCAGCGTTGGCTGCAGGTCATTAATCTTACGACGCATCTCATCCCAGATCTGGGCAAGTTCTTCTGCACCGTAAATCGACTTCATTTCAACACGAATCTGAGACATCCCGCGAGATGATATAGAACGTATGTTTTTTACGTAAGGCAGCTGACGAATTTGCTTTTCAAGAGGGTATGTCAGCTCTTCTTCTACTTCTTCTGTTGTTGCTCCAGGGTAAGTTGAAATAACCATCGCTTCTTTGATGGTAAACTTCGGATCTTCAAGACGCCCTAAGCCCAGAAAAGATTGCACACCACCGATGATCAGGATGACAAGAAACATCCATGCGATAACCCGGTGTTTAATTGAGTATTCTGCTATATTCACGATTATTGTTCCTCGCCAACCACAACCACTGAGGCTTCATTACGTAACTTATTTAGGCTTGAGCTCACTAACTGATCTCCCTGTTTCACGCCCTGTGAAATAACAGCACCACTACTGTGTACTTTGATAACATCGACGTTCTGCTTATGAACGACGCCATCGACATATTTCCAGATAAAGAATTCGCCCGGTTTTTCGCCGGCATCTATAGCCGTCATCGGTACTTCGTATCCCTGTACAACGGCCAAGCCCGCTTCTAGCATGTCTACATCCAGATTCGCCGTTGAACCCGGCAAAATAGGTGGGGATACCTGAGGCATTTCAAGCCAGAATTCAAAGGCGTTTGAGCCCTCGCTTGGTTCGCTCGAATGCTCGTAATACTTAAGAATAAAATCTCGCTCGTCACCGCTGTATCGTGTTGGAATTTGATACTCACGCGTTTCGTCATCAGGGTTAATGGCAGCAAGAACAACATCGGAAATTGAAATTCTAACCCTTACAACATCACCACGATAAACATTAAGAACCGTTTCACCCGGGGTGACACTCTCGAACGACTCTTTTGGCACTTCTGAAACGAAACCATCAAATGGCGCTGTTAGTCTCGTGTATTCAAGGTTATTGCTGGCAACCTTAAAGTTAACTTCTGCAATTCGACGATTTGCTGTCAGCTCGTCAAGTTCAGACTGGGAGATCATCTTTCTCTTGATAAGATCTTTACCCCTGCTGTGCTGTTTTACTGCCAGCTCATACTGAGCCTGAGAATCAGCTAATTGCTGCTTCAGCTTACTGTCATCCAGTTTTGCCAGAAGCTCGCCTTTTTTAACCTTCTGTCCGGTTTTTACCAGAATAGACTCAAGCTCTCCTTCGATACGAAATGAGATTGGCGTTAAGTCTGCTGGCATTACCGTTCCTTTGAAGTTACGGTATTGATTTTCTAGTGGCTTTTGAACTTCAAACGTCGAAACAGTTAATGGCGCTCTCTCCCTCTCTATCACTTCCTCTCCACAGCCGATAAGCGTTGCTACAGCCAGAGGTAACAGGGCAAATTTCAGATTACGCTTGCGCATTAAATACCACCTTCTCTTGTCCAGGCTCTTACTACCTGACCTTCATTTAAATCTTTCGCTCCTGCGATAATGACAAAATCTCCCGCATTCAATCCATCGGTAACAAAACCAGAATCATCCAGTAATAGTTCCACTGCTTTAACCGTATTGCTTTGAGATTCAAACAACCAAACTGTTCCTTTGCCTTCTTCTCTGGAAATCCAGGCACCAGCAGGAAGTTGAATTGGTTTCGCTTCTCGAGTGTTTGCCAGAAGTACCTGACCCGTCATTCCCGTTAATATATTCATCGCATCTGGACGAATAATTGAAACTGTTGCGTTGTAACTGTTGGTATCGCTATTTGGTTGAGTAGACATCTCTTTAAATGCTGCTGGTATCATCACCTCGGAGTGAACATCAAACACCACTGCATAGTTACCTTCACGCAATGCCGCTATCCCGACACGATCAACGTAAGGGACAGGTATAGAGATATTAATATCGAGCTGTTCATTATTGATGATGTTTAGAATGGGTTGCTTAGCGCCAACAAACTGGTGGGTCTTTACAAAGCTAAGAGAAACGATACCGTCAAAAGGGGCTTTAATATTTGTGTAGCTCAGATCAGTTTTAGCTTCTTCAAGATTCGCTATTGCTGCTTTATATGATGTCTCTGACTGATCATAAGCATCAGCACTAATTAGCTTCTTATCAAAAAGTTGTTTATCTCTTTCATATCGAGTTTCGGCGAGTTCAAACTGAGCCTGTGACGCGTCTAGCGCTAATTGATAATCATTAGGATCCAACGAGGCCAAAATCTCATCTTTTTTTACTTTTTGCCCTTCATGAACTTTTAGGTTTTCTATAACACCAGGAACCTGAAAAGAGAGCTGTGAACGCTCACCTGCATCTACTTCAGCAAGAAATGCATCGTATCCGTCCCCTGTAAATGCGGGTATCTGATAAAGCTTTACAGGTTTTATAATCTCCTGCTGTGGCTCTGAGTTAGCCGGGTTGCATCCTGATAGAAAAGCAGCGAAGCCACCAACAACAGCAACCTTTAATAATGTGACGAAGGTTTTGTTATGCACCTTGTTGTCTCCCAATTACTAGATCGATAGTAAATATTTATTACACAGACGTGCAGTATATTAAGAAATGATATAATATCAATCATTATTTTCCATCTGGATAATAAAAATATCATGACGATTGGAACGAAATTTGGTAGAACTACGTCGTCTTTTTGAGAAGTAAGATTATGAGTGTAAGAAAACAAGGCAGAAGAAGTGCCGAAACAGCTGAAGCAACCAAGTATCAGATCTTGTGTGTTGCAGCAAAAATGTTTTGCACATTAGGTTATGAGCGTGTTTCACTGAGAAATATCAGTGAGTCTGCAGGTGTCTCCCACAGCTTAATCAGACACCACTTTGGTAGTAAAGAGCAAATCTGGTATGCCATCAGTGATAAGCTCCACGAGTATATGCAAGACTATATTTTCGGTCTCCTGGAGAAAATGGATTCCGATTTAAAAGCCAACGAAAGGCTTTATCAATTCTGTGTTCATTTGCATGCCCACATGCTGCTCATACCAGAACCGATACAGTTCACTGCTGAAACCGTACGTCAAGAAGGCGAGTTCTTTGATTATTTTGTTGATTGTCACGGTGAGATCGAACATGTTTTTGACGAACTGATAGATGAATACAACAAAGATAATCCTGAGAACCCTGTCGACATGTGGGAGCAGAAATGGATTCTCATTGGTAGCGCTCACGCTGCTACGAGTTTAAAACCTTTGTTGAAAACCGTTTGGCCTGATCAAAAAGGTGACGAGCAGAAGCTATTGAAGAAGCACTGGGACCTCTATAACAAACAAGTCGCAAGCAGCTTCCATGTCGAAGAGGACAAAATGATATTCCCTGAGGACCTCTCTTCGCTGCTTTTGCCTGTAGCAGAAGCATGGAAAGAAGCCCTTTCCTGTACAGAGAAGTGTAGAGAAGAGAACTAGCCTCTTCTCTTTCCACGGCCCTGATGGATTTTAAGTTTCGCTTTTAGCTTACGTTTTTCAGAAGAGCGGCTTTTTTTCCGTGGTCGTGATTGTTCTTCGATCTCTTCAATCAGGCTTGGTTCGAATCCCTGCAGCCACTCCTGAGGTACACGCTTGTCGATAAGCCTTTCGACAGCTTCCAGCAAGTACTCTTCGTCGCGAGACATGAGAGATACGGCAAGCCCAGTTTGGCCAGCCCTACCGGTGCGACCAATTCGATGAATATAGTCTTCAGCCTTATAAGGCATATCAAAGTTCACCACACACTCCAGCTCTTTGATATCGATCCCTCTTGCCGCCACGTCTGTCGCAATCAAAGCCCGTATTTTTCCTGACTTAAAATCATCAAGTGCTTTCTGACGAGCCCCCTGACTCTTATCCCCATTGATCGATGCTGCTTTTATTCCATCGAGTTTCAATTCTTTGACCAGTGCATCAGAGCCTTGCTTTGTCTTAGTAAACACTAAAACCTGTTGCCAGTTTTTAGAACCAATTAAATAGGCCAAAAGCTCTCTTTTACGCTTTTTATCAACGGGATAGAGAATCTGTTCAACGGATTCTGCCGTGCTGTTTTCCGAGGCAACCTGTACTTCTTTCGGATTATTTAGGATCTTATAGGCTAACGTTTTTATCCTTTTATCAAACGTTGCTGAAAACAACATCGTCTGACGCTTTTCTGGCACTTTTCTCAAAATTCGCTGAATATCCGGTAGAAAACCCATGTCCAACATTCGATCTGCTTCATCCAGAACCAATACTTCAACTTTACGAAGTGACACTGCCTTAGTGTAAGCGTGATCAAGTAAACGACCTGGAGTGGCTACCAGGATGTCAGCACCTCCATTTAACTTCTGTTGCTGAACTTTGATACTCGTACCACCATAAGCGACAACCACTTTAAGCTCCGTTTCCTGACTATAGCTGACAATACTATCGTACACCTGCTGTGCTAACTCTCTGGTAGGCGTAACAATCAAAGCACGTATTATGTTTTCCTGATCTGACGAGCCTTTTGGTGTGTTTAAAAGATTCTGAATAATAGGTAAAGAAAAAGCGGCTGTTTTACCGGTACCTGTTTGCGCTCCAGCGAGTAAATCTTCCCCTTTCAGAACATGGGGTATCGCCTGCGCTTGTATAGGTGTCGTTTCAGTAAAACCAAGTGCTCTAGTAGCATCAATTAATTGAGGGATAAGTTCTAGTGACGCGAAGTCTACTGATTCTTGTGCTGCTTGATTTTCTGACATGGTATGAACCGCTTTTGAACAAAGGTGCGAATTCTAGCAAAGATCTTTTGTCCGCGCAGCGTATCTATCGAATAAACGACTTACATCTGTTGACTATGAGCTTTTGCAGCTTCCAACACGTCATTATACAGAGAGGGAAACAGTGCATTTAACTTGTCGTAATGCTGAGCCAGCGAGTCAAAGCATCCCGCTAATGTGCCCATTCTTTCACTTCGGAGAGACATTCTGTATAGAGCATGCTCAAGATTTGAAAAGCGCTCGTAGGACTCAAGCCACTTTCCTTGCCAAACTTTGGAGTTGATTTGTAGAAACTTATCAGGAACGGTGTAACTCAAATGGCTGGTTTCTGACTCGGCATAGAGACAAAACTGAGCAAGAGTCTGGTGATGATACTCCGACCAATGTTTGGCTAAGCAATGATCCCAAAATAGATCTAAGGCAATAGGCGCAAATCGCCTGAGCTCATCAGGAAAGTAACTTTTCCCACATTTCATTGCATTATGATTGTCCGTATAAACATCAACAAACCTATGCAACTTAATTCCTTTTGCAACGTCTTCCGGATAACTTTTATACGGATCGCCTTTAACAAAATCACCAAGCAGGTTACCGGCTAAATCACTCTGACAATGTTGTGCAATATGCAGATGTGCTAGAAAGTTCATAATAAAAAAACCAGCGCACGGCTGGTTTCTCCTGAATAACTCAACAGATTTAATAGAGTATCAATTTTCTTCTGACGTATCTGCATCAATGTCAAAATCAGACAGGTCAAAGCCTATCTCAAGCGCGTCCATCCACTCCAAGCTTTCGTTTTCGTTGTACTGTTCACTCATAACGTCTACTCCTTCGATTCTTATGAGTATTGATACCATTCTTATATGACACTTTTTCTACAGTTGACAGAGAAACATTGCTCTTTATGACAAAAAATATGCACCACTTCATAGGAAAACGTTTGCTATGGAGTTATTTCTTAATTGTAAATATTTTGTGTTCACACACTGTAACAATATCTATAGAATCATTAATTAAAAGCACACTCCTGTTGGTGAACTATCATATAAGTGATACGTTACTTAAACTGCGGCTTAAGTGATAAACATCACACTAACGAGCTGCAAACATAATAATAATTACACTAAGAATGAGATATTGGGCAAGAATAGAGTGCGCATTTTAACGCACGCGAGAAGGTATAAATCGGAGCCATCATGAAAGAAATTCCTTTTAGACTGATAGATAGACTATTTATAAAAATGTCTATCATGGACAAATTCTGGGTAATTTTTATCCTGTTTATTCTGGCACTCACCACTTCTGCTGTTGGTCGATACAACGACACAATGGAAGCGGCACAACTTCAGTCAGAATCATCTGTACAAGCAGAACTTCAAGGGATGGTCTTAATCGCTGACAAAACGCAGAACTTTGATGCTTTGTCATCAGCAGGTGTAAAACTGTCAGGTTCGGGGTCAGCTAAAACCACCCGCTCAGGTGACAATGTCACTGCCACATTACGAGTTGGTGATGGTCGCTACGCATCCTTGACAAGAAACGTAGCCTCTGCCGAAGCAAAAGTGACAGACGGAGCGATGACAACTTTGGCACTCACCTACTTATGGGTTATTCCATTCGCTATTTTTTGCTACTGGGTAACAAGCTTCCTTGGTGGCGCGCTGTGGGTTCTCTGGCAGACCACAAAGAAAATTGCTGAAGGTGATCTGACTTCACGTCTTGGATTCCATCCTGGCCGTGATGAGTTCGGTACTATTGGTTGTGCGCTGGATAACGCGATGGACACATTAACTGATCTTGTAAAAGTCGTTAAAACCAGTTCATCGACTCTTGAAGGTACGTCTCAAAGCTTCGAAGTAGAAACGAGAGAAAGTGAAGCACAAATCAACAATCAGCACGCCTCACTAGATTCAGTTGCAACAGCAATGGAAGAAATGACCGCATCAGCACAAGAAGTATCTAACCTTGCACAATCTACCGCTGATCGCTCTGAACAAGATTCTGCATTTGTTGTTGAAAGCCAGAACCTGGTTGAAAACGCGATTTCTGAAATTGGCCAGCTATCTAGTTATATTTCTCAAACCTCTGCTTCTGTGTCGACACTGAGCGAAAACACGACTCAAATTAACGAGGTTATCACTACGATCAACGGTATTTCTGAACAAACGAACCTTCTGGCACTGAACGCAGCTATCGAAGCAGCGCGAGCTGGAGAACAAGGTCGTGGCTTTGCTGTTGTTGCGGATGAAGTTCGAACACTTGCAAGCCGCACGCAAGAAGCAACGGTAGAAATTCAAAGCATGATTGAGAAAGTTCAAAATGAGACCAGCAACATTGCGAACAAAACTGAAGAAACCGTGAATCAGGCTCAGGTGAGTAGCGAACTAATCACACAACTTGGTAACGACATTAATAACGTTGCCGAATCATCGAAAGCGGTTATGGATATGAGTATTCAAATCTCAGCCTCTGCGGAACAGCAGAGCGCGGTTGCGAACGATATCGCACGCGAGCTTAGTGAGATCCGCACTCAGTCAGAGACCATTCGCGGCGTTGCTGAGCAGCAAGCTTCCGGTGTGTGTGAGTTAAGTAATGCATCCAAGAACTTAAATAACGTTCTGGCTGGTTACCAAACCAACTAATCCCGCATTACGTAAATTTTTAGTTGAAGCCTGCTTTCTCTGAGAGCAGGCTTTTCTTTTGTCATATCCTCTATTTCTGCTAAGCTTCTGTTTAAATGAATAAATTTCAGGCTAGGCATGAAAAATCAAAAGCTACTCGTTCTTCTTAGCATAATCATCTTTACCGGGTGTGCTACCTATACCGGAATTAATTACAACGAACTGTTTGGTGAGTCCTCCGTACGTGAACGAAGTGCTCCTTACGGTTCTGAAGCTGCGGAACACTATTTAACGGAAGTAAAACCGGTTATCGATAACCGTTGCGTTGTTTGTCACGCCTGCTATGACGCCCCTTGCCAATATAAGATGTCCTCAGCACAAGGGATTGATCGTGGCGGTAGTAAAGACAAAGTTTATGAAGGAAGCCGTCTGACAGCCTCAACACCAACAAGGTTGTTTGAAGATGCTGAAACTACACAGCAATGGCGAGATTTCCATTTCCACCCCGTTCTTAATGAAAGGGCTCAAACCGGTGATGCCAATCTTCAGGCTGGATTAATGGCAAAAATGCTGGTTCAAAAAGAGAACAACCCACTCCCCCAACAGGACCAGCTTGAAGGCTTCGACTTTAGCATTTATCGAGCAGAGCAGTGCCCAACATTAGAGGAACATGCTCAGTATGAGCAGGATTATCCAAATTGGGGGATGCCATACGGAATGCCTAACCTGGACCGAAATGAATATGCCACACTGATCAACTGGATTGAAACTGGTGCAATCATGTCAGCGGACAAACCGGTGTCACATGAAGAACAAAGGCTTATTGCGAAGTGGGAAATGGTTCTTAATGGTAATAGTCTGAACTCACAACTTTCTGCCAGATACTTATATGAGCATCTTTATCTTTTCCACCTCTATTTTTCTGACTTAGGTGAAGAGCCTCGTTTCTTTACTTTGGTGCGCTCTTCTACACCACCCGGCCAACCCGTTCGAAGAATCACGACCCGAAGACCATACGATGCACCGGGCGTAGACCGAGTCTACTACCGATTGATCCCTGAACTCGCCAGTATCGTCGATAAAACTCATATGCCTTACGCATTGAACGAAGAGAGACTGAGCAACTGGGATGACTGGTTTTTTAATGGCAGCTACAAAGTAAACCAACTTCCTGGTTATAAGCCTGAGATTGCTGCGAATCCGATGACAGCATTTACAGATCTACCGGTCAGAAGCCGTTTTAAGTTTTTAGTGGACAACTCACAAACAACCATCATGGCATTCATTAAAGGGCCTGTTTGTCGTGGTCAACTCGCATTAAACGTCATCAACGACCGATTTTGGGTGTTCTTCTTAGACCCGGATAAAGCAGATATTCCAGAAGTAAACGAGTTTTACGCTTCTCAGGTAGACAACCTGAAATTACCGGGTGAGCAAGAAAGTAATACTACTCCCGTACTTAACTGGATTTCATACTCAAAACAACAAGCCCGGTACCTGGAAGCAAAATCTGAGTTCGTTAATAAATGGTTCGAGAACGGCCAACACCTGACTACAGACGTCATCTGGGATGGTAATGGAACGAACCAGAATGCCGCTTTGACCGTATTCCGCCACTTTGATAGCGCCTCTGTTGTACAAGGCTTGGTAGGTGAAAAACCAAAAACTGCCTGGATTCTGGATTATGCGCTTCTGGAAAGAATTCACTATTTGTTAGTCGCAGGATTCGATGTCTATGGCAACTTTGGTCATCAGCTCATCACTCGAATGTATATGGACTTCTTACGACTTGAAGGTGAAAGTAACTTCGTCGCCCTTCTTCCCGCAGACGTTCGTCATGAAGAGCTAAACTCCTGGTATATCGATCAGGGAATGCACCTTTCCGAGTTTCTTCAGCGTAATGTCGCCCCTTTTAGCCAGCCTACCAAGGTGATCTATGAGACCGATGATACCAAAAACGAACTGTATGGCTTGTTGAAAGAAAAACTGCGTCCTGTCTTGAATGATAGATACGCAATAGTGAACACAGGGATGTCTGAAGAAAGCGAACAACTGCTGCGTCAGATAGATAAACTTAAGGGTTTCGGTCAGGAGACATTACCGCAAATCAGCATGATGATGATTGAAAGCCAAAATGGACAAAAGAAGCTGTTTACGCTTTTACGAAATAATGCCCATAAGAACATATCCAGTCTCTTCGATGAGGAAAGCAATCGCATTCCTCAAGACGATGACTTAACGCTGGTGAAAGGCGTGATCGGAAGCTATCCCGCCGTCTTTTTCTCACTGAAAGAGCAGGAGATTCCTGAGCTTATTACTATGCTCAAAGCAACGGTAACTGCAGAGGATTACACACGTTTGCTGGACAGATTTGCCATCCGTCGTTCATCTCCGGCCTTCTGGCAGTTTAGTGATAGCGTACATAATTGGTATAAGCAAGATCAGCCAATTGAAGCGGGTTTATTGGATTACAACCGATTTGAAAATCGATAAGCTAGCGGAATAAAAAAATCACGACTACGCTTTAATTGTCTTCTTGATATCCTTAGCAGGAGGCCAATATGGACATCAGAGAGAAAATTGAGGAGCTTGAACACGAGATTTATATCGCTTGCTCTGAAGGAGACGTAGAGCAGATGAACCTTCTGGAGAATCAGCTCGAACAGCTTAGGGGTAGGATGCAGCACGTATTAGACGATGATCCTTATGCTTTAGACGATTATATGTACGACGATTAATTACTTCACCCCGGTTCTATACCGGGGTTCTTTTCTTCTCTTTCATCAACATCAAAAGCTTCTTTTTGACCCTATTTTGACGTTAAACGTTTGCGTAATCGCTAACCTTCAATTTCTATCATTTTGTGACTTTCATCATGTTCTGTGCCCTGATATAGTGCGTTCCGTTCAATTAACACAGACGGTTCGAGGCACGGAGCTACCTCACTTATCTCAAGAAGAGAAGAATTGGTACCGAATGAATATCGGCATTCAAAAGAGGGTCATTTAATGGATACTATCGAAATTATGGGTTACGCAGCTTCAATCATGGTTGCTATCTCTCTAACAATGAAAGACATCGTAAAATTACGCGTATTAAACTTTGTAGGCTGCACATTTTTCGTAATCTACGGTCTTATGATTGGTGCACTTCCAGTAGTTGCAACCAATGCGTTCATTGCTGTCGTTAACGTCTACTTCCTTGCAAAAATGGTACAAGAGAAGAAAAAAGACAAGTTAACAGAAACAAAGCTAAACGCAGCTTAAGAAAACTTGATTTTAGAAAGGCTCTGCATTTGCAGAGCCTTTTTTGTTTAAAGTGAAAGATTAAAATGGAAGTTGTTATTTAGTCAGCCCCATATTGCTCAGTGTTTTTCCCAACAACCATTCAAGTTCTCGGTTTCCTGACTCACCATAGTGGCTTTCAAGCAGATGGTAGAGGCGTTCAACACCTTTCTTTGCAAAACCAACCTCATGTTCGTTATTAACGATATGGTGGAAGAGAATTCTTAATATCGCAACAAACTCACTATTCTCAAGTGCACTTATCCAACTTCTGGAGAAAGAGTCTAAATCACTTTCTGTGTTTAAATGGCTGATAAATTGGCTATATATCCTGTCATCAAGTGAAACAATAAAATCTGTTTTTTTCGGGAAGTGATGACTAATACCCGTTCGGGAAATTCCTGTTTGCTGACTTAATGTTGTGTAAGACATTTTGTCATAACCCAGTCTGATCAACTGATCAACGACTGCATCCATGATAGTTTGAATAGTAACTTCTGTCTCTTCTTTACTACGTTTTGGCATGTTGTAGGCTCTTACTGTTATATATGTATTTTGATGCTACTCAGTTTTATTTATCTGGTAGATCTGCCTTTCTACTTCCTTATATTCGCTCCTTTCAATCATCTCGGGATTGAAGATGATGCTGCCCATTTCAATTTATTAAGCATTCTTCTTGCTTATTAAATGAGCTGATACATATTTTACATAAATAAATAAGTCTAAAAATTGCCTGGAAATGCCTTGTTACACTCTCAAGCTAAAATGTAACACTATGGCGTCATGTAATACTTAAATTGTCATATTGCTCAATATTTGTGCACATCATCGTAGAAAGTACTTTTTTATACATGCTAAGTAGAATATTGCTCCCAATAACATTTAGCGCTATCTTTCTCTGATCCTGCTGGTTACTATTAGCAGTCTTATAAGAGGATGTTGTTATGTCAGAAGAAAAAAAACTATTTGAAGAACAAGAAAACGAGTTGTGCGAGGCTTGTGGTGTGTCTGCTGAGATGGGCTTTATTATTCACGAAGGCGACAACGTAGCGGAAGTCTCTCTTTTCGGAGAATCTAAAGTCGCTCTGGAAGCGGAGTTTAAGAACTACGAAGTACTTGCAAAAGAAGTTTCTGCATCAGCGGAAATTGAAGTAGCACCAATGAACGAAGACGCAAAAGAACTTCATGCTCGCATTAAGTTTGAAGTGAGCGCAGAAAAACTCATTTATGAATTAAAGACACGCTCATTAGCTCGATAAGCGTGTTTCTCCTTGATGCATTGGAATTGTTTGGCGGACATCATGTCCGCTTCTATCTAGCTACAGTTCCTGCAACAAATGCCGATATACTAGATACATTGAACCCAAACTCAATCAACACGATATGAAGACGTATCTATTTTTATCTTTAGCTTTCCTGCTAAGTACACCAGCTACAGGTGTTCCGCTTGATACGTATAAAATCCTCAATCATATCGATAATTATGGAAATCTTTATCTTCGCAACAAGCCGTATACTTCATTACCAGCCGACCTGACAGTTAAAGGTAACTTAAATGTTTCCAAAACTCAGATAGCCAGCTTACCACAAGGTCTTGTTGTCGATGGTAGCCTTGACGCCTCCAATAGTGCCTTAAAAACGATAAGACGTGGAACCAAGATTAAAGGATACGCGAACTTACTGGGCTCGCAGATTGAAAATTGGCCTACTGGTGTTCAGGTGGGCGGCTATATTAACCTGACAGATACTCCCCTCAAGTCTCTCCCCCCCAGACTTCACGTGAAGGGCGATTTGAGCGTTATACGAACCCCTATCGAAGAGCTGCCTAACCAAATCATCATCGATGGGAATCTTTATATTGGTGGTTCAGCTATTACTAAGTTTCCAGAAACCATGACAGTGAATGGAAACATATATCTGGGTGGAAACATCATTTCTAAATGGCCAGACAACCTAACCTTAGGTGGAGCCGTTGCTCGTTAATCTGCAACTTTTAACCCCTGCAAAACCATAATCCATAAACCTCAGTAATCTTAATCCCTAACATTATCCTGACGATAAATTGTTGCTATAAAAACATACAAATAAATTAGAAATTTAAAATTCTCTTATTCAGTCAACTATTCATAGTTATAGGGCCACTTAATGAGAGTAAACTCCCAGGTACGCTTAAATCACAACCAAATTCCAGTGTTAAGTTTGTCTCAGGCTTCTCAATTAATTCGTGAAGTGGCCGAAACGGCGACATTTAATCGCTCCTACTCCGATGATAAGAGTGATGGTTATGCTTGTCGTTCAGAGACCCGTCAAAACAATCGTACCCCCTCTGCACTATATACCGACAAAGGCCATGCTATCTCAAGTCAATCCGTCCACAGGGGCAGGCACCTCAGCACATACGCTTAAGAGCGTTATTTACTTTTTTAACCATTAAAGTCACTTTAAAGCTTTAGTGCCACGACTTGATGCGCCTTCACTCAAAGAATTTGTAGCCCTCACTCCATAAAATTAATCTCGTTCCACAGCATAGAGATTAATAAGATGATTGTTACCAACATTTCAGACGATACCGTTACAGAAAAAGCACGCCAGAACTGGCTAAATTACTGGAAACACTTTGCTAAGAGACAGTATTGCTACTGCTCTGAAGTGAACTGTACTGAAAAGCACGATCATGGTGTGTTGGTAAAAAACCGAGAGCACTCGGGTGACAAGTTTTTTGTCGTTCCTTTATGTAAAGAGCATAGTTACGGGTTCCAGCATCAGCTAGAAATTGATGAAAGCGTTGACGTTATACCAGCGGAATTGTGTTTGTAGGGATTTTGGGAACAGAGCAATGAAGTATTTTCATTGCTCTTTTTTTTATTTGTTGAGCTCAACTAAGCGAATCAGACCACTTCCTGAGACAAAGTTAAAATCTCATCGTTATTGATGATTTCTTTGCTGACAAATAACTTTTTCACTTGCTCCTGACTCCAGGAACTCGCCTGAAAAGCGGCAATATGCACTGTATCCCCCTTCTCTACAAAGTTATCCTCTCCCCATTGAGAGTAATTTGGTGCACCCGTAAATAAGATCAGTTCTTCCGGAAAGCTCATTTCATTCACAGAAGGTAAGATTTCCTCATACATACCTTCACTCTTTTGGTTGTTAACTCTATCTATGACCCACTTTATTAGCTCATCACAAAATACTTTTGTGTCGGTACAATTTACCAATAGCGTAGCACAGTAAAGCTCGCCTTCACGTTCAATGTAAGACACCAGGTTCAGGTTCCTACCGTAATTTTCAGGTGTAAAATCGAGCATGTCCCACCATAGACGATTTATGCCTTTTGACTTTTCACCCCATGCTTTGCGCTCAGAAATCTTAGAGGAACCGTCCAACTTACGGATAGTAAAATCATTTCCAATGGTCATTTGCAAAGGCTTCAGTGAAGCGAGCTGATTTTTCTCATACTTCGCTTTAAAACGAATCACAAACTCAGGCTCAATATCAACATTGGTTCCTGTTTTTGGATATCGGGCCTCGCTTCCGGTGGTCAATGTTTCCGGGTGTTCTCGGTTAATAACAAATATGCCGTTCGGCATTGGATGTTCTTCTACATTTTCAGCCCCACTTAAGTGACCGAAATAGTTGCCTATGATTCCTATACAAATAGAGTTTGTCATTCTTTACCTTTCTGTTGAGCTTCCCAGTATAAAAAAATCCCCGCTTTCACGGGGCAAAACTTACGAGAGTTGAAATGGAGATAGTTTTTATGTTGTTCTTTTTTGCTCAGCTCGTTCGCGAGCAAAGATTTAACTGTGCTAAAAGCCAGGTTGCGGCCAATAGATCCGCGCTGCCTCCTGGGCTTAAATTCTTTTCAATCAATCTATTATCAAATTCCATGATGAGAGTTTCGTTATCTGAGCTATCACAGTCAAAAGAATCTAGCAGAGCCGATGACTGTTCCTGAACGAAGTTCAAACCCGCCACCCCTCCGCGGTTAATAAGGTTGGTATCACTATTATTAGCCATTATCGAAAGTAATGTCCTGGACATCGCCTGCTCTTCAGAGCAGTCTAATTTCATACAATGCTCGTATACTGGCAAACCATAATCAAATATTGTCGGGTATCCTTTAGCCGCCTCGCCACGGATACCGCTCAAGCCATGCTCTCTAAATATTTTTTCACCCGCAGTGGTGGCTCTTTTCTTCGAACCCTTAAGATCGTCTTCCACCAAGGTTGCACAACAGGCACGGATAACTTCTCTTACTCTGTTAGCGTTAAATCTGTTTTCTGTTGCGTATAACCACCCAACAGATCCGCAAATCAACCCCAGAGTAAAGATCATTCCTTTGTGGGTGTTTACATTTTGAGTCGCTAAAAACATCGCTTTTTCTGCCCTAATTCCAACTTGCCTTAGGGAAGGTAAGATTTCACTCGCACTGTGCTTATGTTGTTGCATACCAACCTGAACAAATTCCTTCATAAAAGGGCGAAGTGCATTCGAGCTTGCGATAAAGGTATTGATGTCCATATCGGTATGAGCACCGGATGATACACAATCAACAAGTCCGGCTTTTGGTGTCAAGTGTGCCTCAAGCATCATGGCATGATAGGCAAGATTGCCTGCCAACTCTGTAATGTTGAGTTTTAAAGAACCCTCAGCAGAAGGCTCATATATACAGCAATCGTCCAACAACCAACGAATAGAATTACTCGCAATCATGTATCATCTCGCTCATCTTGTTTTTTAACTCTGAGAGGTTGTGTGCTCGACTTCGGGCACAAACCTTTGCCTCATTGTCACAAACCAGGCATTTCCGCCTTGGAAGATTCAGGTTATCTCTGGAAACAGCGATCCCTTGCTCATCCAATACATCAATGTCGAATAAACGGCCTAAAGGATGTTCATCTTCGATGCTCACCATGGCATGTTTGACTTCTTCAGCACTGCTAATTCCCGCAGAGATAAGCAACTCACTCCCCGTGTCTGAACTGTATTTTTCAATGCTAACAATGGGAATGTCCTGAATTCGGCAAACATCCAGTATCGCCTGATAGCCCTGCTCAAACGCAACACTCGAAATCTTGTTACGCTTTACCTCTCCCATCATATTAATAGTGAAACTGATGAGCGGTAATGAGTAGGTCTCAATCCACTCCTTCTGACGGTTTGCACGACGCTCGCGACTCGCCAGAACTTGTTCAAGCGTTACTTTAGGCCCTGAGTACAATGTTTATTCCTTCACTTGTTTGATGACATCAATCACTGAACCATCACGGTAACGAACGTAACCGACGATGTTATCCAGATATTCGATTGGTTTTGGCTTACCCGTTAACAGCTCTGCGCGTTGTTGTAGTGCCTGGATATCAAATACCTCGATACCGGCCTGTTCGAGACGTTGCTTGATCTCTTCACGAGCAGGGTTAACCGCAACACCATGATCAGTGACCAGTACATCAATTTCAGTTCCCGGAGTAACCACATTCAATACTGAATTAACTACGGTTGGGATACGGCCTCGAACTAATGGAGCGACAACAATAGTCAGGTTCGCAGAAGCGGCTGTATCACTGTGGCCACCAGATGCGCCTCGAATTACACCATCCGAGCCGGTAATAACGTTAACGTTGAAGTCTGTATCAATTTCCAGTGCGCTAAGAATCACGACGTCGAGACGCTCAACCGCAGCCCCCTGAGAGGAAGGATTCGCATACTGATTAGCTGAAATCTCGATATGTTTCGGGTTTCTTGCCAACGAATCAGCCGCATCGGAATCAAATGACTGAACATCCAAAAGCGTCTTGATTAACCCTTTTTCATGCATAGCTACCATGGTTGAGGTGATACCGCCAAGGCCAAAACTTGCAGTTACGTTCTTTCGCACCATTTTATCTTCAAGGAAACGGGTAACCGCCAATGAAGCACCACCGGAACCAGTCTGCATTGTGAAACCGTCATAGAAGTAGCCTGACTGCTCAATCACATCCGCTGCTTTACGTGCAATCAGAAGTTCACGTGGATTCTTTGTCATTCGGGTTGCATCACCACCTATCTTTGACGGATCACCTACTTCATCAACTTTTACAATCGCATCCACAGCATCCTGAGCGATAGATGCTGGTGAGTTAGGATATGCCACCAACTCTTCCGTCAGAACGACAACCTTGTCTGCATACTCAGCGTCAACTTTCGCATAACCCAAAGAGCCACAACGTGAACGTCCGGTCGTTGCGTTTGCATTACCAAACTCATCACAAGTGGGTACCCCAATAAAGGTAACATCAATCTTCAGCTCACCTGTCTGAACAAGGTGAACTCGCCCACCGTGAGAGTGGATCTGTACAGGCTCATCCATCAGGCCTCGAGAAATTTCTTCCGCCAGCTCTCCACGAATACCTGAAGTGTATATTTTGCTTACGACGCCATTTTTAATATGACCTACAACTGGTGCGTGAACAGCTGAAAGCGAGCTTGAAGCCAGAGTCAGGTCCTTGAAACCCATTTCTGCAACCACTTCCATCACCATGTTGATGGTCTTATCGCCTCCGCGGAACGAGTGGTGGAAAGAGATGGTCATACCATCCTTTAAACCGACTGACCTGATTGCGTCTTCCAGAGACTCGTGTAGTTTGCGAGTCAGACGGTTTTCTTTTTCTAGCATGTGACCCGTTATTTCATGCGCATTGGTGAATGGTCGCATATTAGCGTGTCCATTTGCTGGAATCGCAATTTCTCGGTTTAGTGCGTTTTTAATGCTTGTCATGGTGATGCCCTACTCTTTAATTCCAGTTTCTGCGCGTTGTAATGTCCAGCGAGCCCTTTCGATAATTGGGCCATCGACCATTTTTCCGTTAAGAGATGCAACACCCGATCCCTGAGCCTCTGCTTCTTCAGCTGCCTCAATAACTGCTATGGCATGATCAACTTCTGCCTGAGACGGTGCGAACACGTTGTGAAGCATTTCGATCTGACGCGGATTAATCAGCGATTTGCCATCAAAACCAAGTGACTTAATATGTTCTGCTTCTTTCAGGAAGCCCTCTTCGTTGTTGGCATCAGAATAGACAGTATCAAAAGCCATAATTCCGGCCGCACGTGCAGCCTGAAGAATCGAGCAACGAGCAAATAGCAGCTCTGTTCCTTCCGGTGTTCTTTGAGTGCGTAGATCCCGAACATAATCTTCGGCCCCTAGCGCAATACCAATCAAACGATCGGAAGCTTTTGCTATTTCGACAGCGTTATTGATACCCATAGCCGACTCAATCGCAGCCAGCATACGGGTACTTCCCGGCTCACGGCCAAACTGCTCTTCCGCTTCCGAAATCAGGTTATCCATGTCGATAACATCTTGCGCTGAATCCGTTTTCGCCAGACGAACGGCTGTAACACCCGCTTTAACCACTGCACGTACGTCGTCACGGCCAAACGGAGTATCCAGACCATTTACACGAACAATTGTCTCAATATCCTGATAAAGCGGATGTTGAAGCGTGTTGTATACCAGCATACGAGCGGTATCTTTTTCTCGCAGCGAAACCGAGTCTTCCAGATCGAACATAATGGCATCTGGTGTATAGATGAAGGAGTTGCTTAACATTGCTGCGTTGGATCCTGGTACAAACAGCATACTTCTACGTAACTTGCTCATTATAGATTTCCCCAGACCATCTCTTCTGTCTTTGCAGCGCGCATAGCAGCAGCCTGCACTCTTGCTCTGATGACGCAATCCAACGCGCCTTTATCGTTGACCGAAACATTTGCTGCCTGAATACCCATTTCAGTCAGAGTGTCCGTCACTACCTTTAAAATCAGTTCGTCAAACTGCTTCTCTACAGAGCTGGTGATTTCAATGTCCAGGGAGTCGTCTTCTGAAGGCCATACCTCTACCAGCAGGTCGCTGGACTCTAGTGTTCCAGCGTATGATCGCTGAGTGATTATCATGTTCTTTCCTCTTGAATCTTGGGGTGAGTACGTCAATAAATCGATTCGAGGCGGATGGGAAAGCAAGGGCGTGGTGACCTAGTAACCAATTCGTCTGAAAGCCATTATCTGTCTGGCTTATATTTTCCGTATTGGGCAGCAGGAATTAGCGATAGCTATCAAGTTTCACTACAGGTTAAAAACCATTAATGAATTTTATGAATTTAAAGGAAAAGAGTGGGTTATAAAGAGACAATCCCCACTTTCGCAGGGATCAATTACTGGTTCTGTATCTGTTATCAAATACGTACTGGTTTTGCGTTGAGCTTATAAAATGGAAAATTAAAACGGGTTAGCTCGATTTTAAGTAGACACGTTCCGGTCGACCTACTCGTCCATGTTCGTTTTCTGCTTCAAGAAAGCCACTAGCAGCACAATATTCAAGATAACGACGCGCGGTTGTCTTGCTGATACCGACTCTGTCTCCCAAACTCTCAGCGGTAAACTTAGTACCGACGTTCTCGATAAACACCATTTTAATTTTATCGAGGGTCAGCTCACCGATTCCTTTTGGCAAAGTGTTCGATGTTTTCTCTCGCGCTTGGATATTAAACAGGTCGTCAACATGTCGCTGGCTAATATTGTCATAAGCGTTTAACGCACTATAGTATTTCAAGTATCGGTTTAATGTGTCTTTTAATCGGTCATAGGCTATCGGTTTTAGGATGTAATCGAAGCAACCACAATGCATCGCCTCTTTTACTGTGTCCATTTCGCTGGCTGCAGTTACCAGAATCACATCAGGCTTTTTATCGTTCTTTTCAGATACGATTTCACGCAGAAGGTCGATACCCTGCCCGTCGGGCAAGTAATTATCCAGGATAACCAGCTGTGGCTTGTGCACCTTAATCATGGTACGAGCCATATTCAGATCAGAGGCAATGCCTACCGGATTGAAGCGTATCATCTGTCTTAGGAACTGAGCATGAAGTTCCGCAATTCCTGTCTCATCTTCTACGATTATAACGTCTATTGATTCCATCATTTGTTACCGTCATTTGGAATAAAAATTGAAAAAATGGTTCCTTTAGGCTCAGCATCATCCACCATAATTACGCCACCAGCATTCGTGACATAATGATTTATTAGATATAAGCCTATCCCGTGCCCTTCACTATTTTTCTTACTCGTAACACCTCGAGTAAATATTGTATCTGCTATCTCCGGATCGATACCGCAACCGTTATCTGCAACTTCAATGACCAACTCTTTACCCGAGTCTGTGATCAAAAAAGTCACCTGCTTATTGCTATCCGGATTTTTTAAAGTCGCTTCAAATGCGTTGTCCAGCAAATTGCCTATTACTGCTGATAACTCATTCAAATCTATATGACTTCCTAGCTCCGTCAATTGACATGTCGGGTCAAACTGAAGGTCTAATCCAAGCTCTCTCGAACGGGTATATTTCCCTAACAATAAACCAGCTAACTGCTTGTTATTTATTCGCGAACTAATAAAGTCAATTAATTTCTGCTTTCTATTATTTTCACGGTTTATAAGAGATAGCGCTTTATCATATTCACCTATTTCGATTAATCCCGAGATCATAGAAAGTTTATTTGCGTGTTCATGCCTTAGCACTCGCAAATTATCGGTATATTGTTTAATTTGCGTTAATTCTGCAGTCAAAGAGTTAATATCATCTTTACGTCTGAAGCTCACAACCCAGCCAATTAACTCTTCGTTATCAATCATGGCAACTCGGTTAGCAATAAAAGTGTTGCCATTAAACGATACAATTTCATCTTTCAGGTTCTTCTCGAATGGTGCCTGAAAGAAGAACTGTGTATGGCTGACAAACTCCATAATACTGCGGTTCTTAAGCTGAAAGACTGACTTGTCCGTCCCCATCATTGCCAGCGCGGTATTGTTTACCGTTAATATCTTACCCTGCTTATCAATTGCAATAACACCTTCATAAACCGACTTAAGAATCGATTTTTGAAGATATAAAGCAAGCGCAATTTGTGATGGCTCCATGCCATTCATTCGGCTCTTTATATGGCTGGAGAAAAACCAGGCACCAATAATCGTCAAGATAAAGACGATAATGACATCGTAGGCAAAGGGTTTAGCGTAAAACAACAGCCACTGATCAAATCGATTCAGCAGATAGCCAACAGACACGACTCCGATTATCGTTCCATCAAAATCAACGATAGGTGTTTTACCCCGGACACCATATCCAAGGCTTCCCTCACGAACAGAAACGTAAGACTCGCCACGCTCAAGCGCCCCCGCATTATCCCCACCCTGCATGGCAAACCCGATCTTCTCTTTAACAGGGTGCGCAAGTCTTATACCTTCAGTATCACCAACCACAATAAAGCTGGCGTCAGATATCTTGGTTAAACGGTCTATAAGCTTTTCTACTTCCGGTACATTTCTGACTCGGACTTCTGCAATCAATTCTGGGTCACTGGCGATTTCTCGCGCCTGAATCAACGCTCTGGTACCCACCTGATCTTCAAGCGTGTCCACTAGAGCAGAATGGAAGTTCGAACCCATAAAGATCAACTGGAGTGACATCAACGCAAAAATCAGCAGAAATACCTGCTTTCTAAAAGAAAAACCGGATTTCACTTTATCCATAAGCTGATGAGAAATTTCGTTCATATCCTCGTTACCGTCTTGCTTATTTTCTGTCCATAGATATTTAAAGATCGGGGTAATTATATTTTTATTTATATTTCTATTCATAAATAAATGTAAAAGGTGTGACAGTGAATATAATTTATTCTTTGAGTAAATAAACAGGGGGCGATATATTATCCATACAATAAATATATCCAGATCTTCCAATCATACTTTTTATCGCCTTAAACGCGTTAAATGGTTTTAATGAATTTAATTCAAATTTGGTTTAAGAGTTACACGGGTATTGTTCGAAATTAGTACAGGATGCCTGGACAGACACCCTGCACAATCGACAAGGGGAAGATCGACTATTTTTTGGGGATAAAGATGGAAAACACGGTCCCTTTCGGGCGAGCT
This sequence comes from Vibrio iocasae, assembly GCF_042245395.1. Taxonomy (NCBI): domain Bacteria; kingdom Pseudomonadati; phylum Pseudomonadota; class Gammaproteobacteria; order Vibrionales; family Vibrionaceae; genus Vibrio; species Vibrio iocasae. Next base: position 1,213,238 of record NZ_CP145310.1, read on the forward strand.
TCATCAACCATAATTACACCACCAACATTGTTGACGTACTTATTGATGAGATAAAGACCAACACCGCCACTGCTTTCATCTTTACTTGAAACCCCGCGAGAAAACATCGTTGTGGCGATCTCAGGGTCAATACCGCAACCATTATCTTTCACTTCAATCACCAACTCCTTAGTGGCATCGGAGATTAAGAAGCTGACTTCTTTGTTACTTTCCGGGTTCTTCAAGGTTGCTTCAAACGCGTTGTCCAGTAGGTTGCCAATAACCGCCGCAAGCTCGTTAGTGTCAATTGCTTCACTATCTTCAGCGAGCTGGCTGTTTTCGTCGAACTTCAGGTTCAATCCCAAAACACTGGCTCTTGCGGCCTTACCAATCATTATTCCGGCGATTTGCTTACACTTAATCCGACTAGTAATAAACTCTTTTGTTTCCTGTTTCCGGTACTTTTCATTGTAGATTAACCCCAGAGCAGAAGAGCTCTCTCCCATCTGGATAAGACCTGCAATTGTGGAGATTTTGTTTTCATACTCATCACGCATTGCACGCAAGTTGTCTGTGTACTGCCGTACCTGAGAAAGCTCATCCGTTAACGTGCTGATATCTTCTTTTTTGCGGAAGCTAATCACCCAACCACTTAGTCTCTCCTCATCGTAGATAGCAACACGGTTAGCAATCATCATCTCCCCGTTTACTTTAATCAGTTCATCTTTTAGGTTTTCGTCATACGGTGTGCTGAAAAAAAACTGTCCCTGATTGACGTAATCGAGAATATCATTGTCCTTAAGTTCGCTCGGCTTTTTATCTAAGCCCATCAGCTCAAGTGCAGTAAAGTTAACCGTGAGTATCTTTCCTTGCTTATCGATAGCGACAATGCCTTCGTAGACAGAACGAAGAATTGATTTCCTCATGTTGTAAGCGAATGCAATTTCAGCGGGTTCTTTGCCATTCATGTTGCGTTTGATATGGCTTGAGAAAAGCCAACCTACAACCAAAGTAATAAACAAAATGATAAAGAAGTCTAAAACTAACGGCTGGGCATACTCAATCATCCAGCCATCAAAACGTTCTAAAAGATATCCAACGGACACAACACCAATAATATTGCCATACTGGTCTTTGACTGCGGTTTTTCCCCGAATAGAGACGCCCAGGCTGCCTTCATTGAGGGAGATATAAGACTTACCTCTTACCAAAGCACCATCGTTATCAGAACCTTGCATCGGCAAACCAACCCGTTCTTTTACCGGGTGAGAAAGACGGATTCCCTGCTCATCCCCGACAACGATAAAACTGGAGTCAGATACCTCTCGACGGCGCTCTATTAATTGCTCTATGAGGTCAGCTTTTTTTTCGGTCAGGTATTTTATGAGTAAGGGGTCGGTGGCGATCTCTCTTGCCTGAACAAGCGCTCTGGTTCCCACCTGGTGCTCCAGAGTCTCCAACGCTGCGCTTCGAAGGTTTACACCTATAAACGCAAGCTGCAATCCCATAGAAACAAGAATAAAGATAAATATTTTGTTTCTGAACGAGACACTGTTCTGGATCTTTTCCAGCAACCGAAGTGAATTATCAATCATATTACTCCCGCCTTTCTAATCGTTCTCAGGTTCTATCAGAACACTGGTTGTTATTCTTATCGTTTTATTTACTAGCCACTTAAATGCAGATACGACAAAAGGGAGAACATGTTCTCCCTTATTTGCCCATTAAAAGTAACGTTTAGCCACCCAATACATACTTAATCATCACACCTGCTGCGACCGCAGATCCGATAACACCTGCAACGTTTGGCCCCATCGCATGCATCAACAAGAAGTTTTGAGGGTTCGCTTCAAGACCAATCTTGTTAGATACACGAGCCGCCATTGGTACCGCCGATACCCCGGCAGAACCAAGTAATGGATTCACTTTCTCTTCAAAGACTTTGTTCATAAGCTTGGCCATCAGCAAACCGGCCGCAGTACCAACACAGAACGCTGCAATACCCAAAGCCAGAATACCTAGGGTTTGTGGCTGCAGGAACTTATCTGCCATCAGCTTAGAACCAACCGACAAGCCAAGGAAGATAGTCACAATATTGATCAGACCATTCTGAGCAGTATCAGACAGACGCTCGACCACGCCACATTCGCGCATCAGGTTACCGAAGCAGAACATGCCCAGTAGCGGAGTTGCTGACGGAAGAAGCATTGCAATCAGAATGAGAAGCATCAGCGGGAAGCATACTTTCTCTATCTTGCTCACCTGACGAAGTTGTTTCATCTCAATCTTACGTTCTGCTTCTGTTGTCAGTGCTTTCATAATTGGTGGCTGGATCATCGGAACCAGCGCCATATATGAGTATGCAGCGACCGCAATAGCACCAAGTAATTCAGGAGCAAGCATGCTTGAAACATAAATCGCTGTCGGGCCGTCCGCACCGCCAATAATGCCGATAGCCGCTGCCTGCGCAACGCTAAAGTCCATAATGCCAAACTGACTCAATGCCAGTGCGCCAAGCACAGTCGCGAAGATACCAAACTGAGCTGCAGCACCGAGTAGCAACGTCTTAGGGTTCGCAAGTAGCGGACCAAAATCCGTCATTGCACCAACGCCCATGAAGATCACTAACGGACCAACACCCGATGCAATCGCAACACTGTAGAAGGTATAAAGCATTCCGTCTGAGTATTTGTACTGCTCTGCAAGTAGATGAAGATTCAGCTTCTGCTCCGGAGTCGCCAGCGCATAAGCCTCTTTAATTACCTTAGGAGCCGTATCTGAGATGTTCAGAATAGATGCGAACGACTGCATTACATCAGCCTGACCTGCATGTATCGCGGCTTCTACCGCGCTGATAGCCAGGTTCGCATCAGGCAGGTTCGAAAGAATCCCGCCCAAACCGATTGGCACAAGCAGTAAGGGTTCAAACTGCTTCACTATCGCAAGATAGAGAAGCACCATACCCACCAATATCATGATGGCCTGGCCCCACTGCAAATGCAGGAAGCCAAAGTCATTTATAAGAGCTAACGCGCTTTCCATGTCCTACCCTTATGCCAGTGCCAGCAAAGTATCACCCACCTGAACAGCATCACCTTCAGATACGGCTACGTGGTCAATTTTACCGTCACGTGCGGCTTTGATTTCGGTTTCCATCTTCATCGCTTCAAGGATCAGAAGCGTGTCGCCTTCTTTCACATCCTGACCCGCTTTCGCATGAATCTTCCAGATGTTACCTGCCAATGGCGCAGACACAGGCTCGGCATCACCTGCTGGTGCAGATGCTACAGGAGCAGCAGGCGCACTTGCCGGAGCGGTATCAGCGACAGCTAGCACTTCAGGATCAGCACCTTCGTTGATTTGAACAACATACGCCTTATTGTTTACGTTCACTGTGTAAACCGCGTTGTCAGCCACTGGTTGAGGTTTAGCTTCTGCCTTAGGTGTAGCCACTTCTGCAGTTGGCACAGGTTCAAACGCGTCTGGATTGCCACGATTTTCAAGGAACTTCCATGCCACCTGATCAAACAGTGCGACTGTTAACACGTCATCAATGGCATTTTCAGCAAGCGTAATACCTTTCTCTTTCGCTTGTGCTTCCACTGATTCCGTCAGGCTGTTTACTTCCGGCTCAATCAGATCCGCAGGACGACACGTAATCGGTTCGTTACCTTCCAGTACACGTTGTTGAAGTTCGCTGTTCACCTCTGCAGGCGTTTGGCCATATTCGCCTCGAAGTACGCCTGCAGTCTCTTTAGTGATCGTTTTGTAGCGCTCACCCATCATTACGTTGATAACCGCCTGAGTGCCAACAATTTGAGACGTTGGGGTAACCAGTGGAATAAAACCAAGATCTTCACGTACACGAGGGATCTCCTCTAATACTTCATCAATGCGATCCAGAGAGTTCTGTTGTTTTAGCTGATTTTCCATGTTTGTTAGCATGCCACCTGGCACCTGAGCAACAAGGATTCTTGAATCAGAGCCGCGCTGTTGGCCTTCAAAAGCGTGGTATTTTTTACGCACTTCACGGAAGTATGCGGCAATGTTTTCGATCTTCTTAATATCCAGACCCGTATCGCGCTCGGTTCCTTTAAGAGCCGCAACAATCGATTCTGTCGCTGGGTGGCCATATGTACCGCTCATAGTAGAAATCGCAGTGTCAACACGATCAACACCCGCTTCAATCGCTTTAAGCAGCGTCATATCTGCAATACCAGCCGTAGAGTGACAATGAAGGTGAAGCTCTACGTCCAACTGCTTCTTAAGCGTCGAAACCAGCTCATATGCTTCGTATGGCGACATAACACCAGACATATCTTTGATTGCGATAGAGTTAACACCACACTCAACAAGTTGCTCAGCCACATCCACCCATGACTGCATAGTGTGTACCGGGCTTGTTGTGTAGCAAATCGTACCCTGAGCGTGTGCACCCTGGCGGTTTACTGCCTGAATCGCTTGCTCCATGTTGCGAACATCATTCAAAGCATCAAATACACGGAACACATCCATGCCATTCACAACAGCACGTTCAACAAATTTGTCGACTACGTCATCGGCATAGTGACGGTAACCCAGAATATTTTGTCCACGGAACAGCATCTGCTGTTTGGTCTTAGGCATCACTTTCTTAAGTTCACGCAGGCGCTCCCAAGGATCTTCCCCTAAGAAACGAATGCACGAGTCAAATGTTGCTCCGCCCCATGACTCAAGAGACCAATAGCCGATCTCATCCAACTCGGAAGCGATCGGCAGCATGTCATCGAGACGCATGCGAGTAGCAAAAAGTGACTGGTGTGCATCACGTAGCACCACATCCGTGATACCTAATGGTTTAACTGTTTTGGACATTACAAATCCCCTGTAATCTTATGCTTGTTGACTTAGTTTTTTCTTGTGGTGATGAAGTGCTGCGGAAATAGCGGCTACAACGGAATCGTCTGAATCTTCTGATGCCGCGTTCCTAACCTTCGCGGCTTTAGGAGCCGAAACCGGCTGTACCTTCATAGCGATGGTTGAAAGTAAACGAGTCGCACCGACAAGTAAGACGAGAAAAAAGAAAACAAACCCCATGCCGAGCAGCATAAGAGTTACGCCTTCCAGAATAATTGGACTTTCACTCATGTTAATAAACAACCTGTTAGTGATTAGTGTCCAAAAAGTCTAACTGAGAGACATGGGCAGACTTCGTGAAGTGCATCATTCAAAATCAACCACGAAACAACTTATATGGCGTTTATGGTTTTAATCCTTAGCAGCCAGAGAGTTAAGTGCATAAACGCCATTTAATACACTAGCGCCACTGGTAAATGCTTCCGATCACGCAATCTGTTACTTCTACGAAAATTAAACTCTTTATTACCGTCGTTATAAGGAGGCGAACATGTCGGAATCAGTAACCGTGTATGACAGACACGAAGGTGCACAAGTCAGAGCACAAAGACAACAACGCTGGATTGCAAAACATCAGTTACCACTAATCACCCTAACTACCTATATGCCAGCGCATATGGTTCATAGTACTGATGCTAAAAAGGTGTTTAACGAGGCCGTTAGTGCCACTAAAAAGCAGCTCAGTGAACTAGGCTGCAGAGTGGTAAAGGAGGAAGTTTTTCATCAAAAAAGTGGCGACGAAGCGATGTATATCGTGGCTGGTGCTTCTTCTTCTGAGCTAAAACGCACCATGATCAAGCTAGAAAGACAACACTTTCTAGGTTCATTGATTAATCTTGATGTCATGAATCACGAGGGGAAGACCATTTCCAGAAAAGCTTGTGAGCTGGAACCTCGAAAGTGCCTGGTCTGCAACGGGGCGGCATCCTACTGTGCAACAGTACATAAGCACACGCCTTCTGAGCTGGAGTCAAAGATCAACACCATGCTTGGGTCCTATTTTGAGCAGGAAGCGGTGGCCTGACCGAATGATCACTTTATTCGAATTCATTGGTAGAGGTTACCACCTCTACCCTGTTTCTTCCGTTGTCCTTCGCTCTATATAGCGCCTTATCCGCCATATCAATCAGCTTTGAACTGGTAAAAGCAGCGCCAGGCCTCAATACTGCTAACCCTATACTCACCGTAATTACGCCAGTATCAGTATGTTGATGCGTTATTTTTTTCGATTCTATGGACGTTCTCAGCTCATTCACATGGCGAACTGCATCGTCGTACTCCATGTTGCCAAGTAGCAATGCAAACTCTTCACCACCGTATCGAGCAGCCAAATCACCTGGTCTTTGAGCAAAACCAGAAAGAATTTCTGCCAGTCGTTTTAAACATCGATCACCTTCGGGATGACCGTAATTGTCGTTGTACGATTTAAAGTGGTCGACATCAATAAGAGCCAGAGCCATACTTTGCTCGGTTCTTTTTGCTCTGCGAAGTTCGGACTCTATATCAGTGAAAAACTTTCTCCGATTAGCCAAGTTTGTCAGGAAGTCTGTTTCGCTCAAGTACTCCAGTTTCCGGTTAGCTTTTTCAAGCTCTTCCGTGCGCTCCGCGACTTTTTGCTCTAATGAGTGAAGCAACTGTTTCTCCCGTTCCCTCGCCTTTACCAGTTTTTCTCCGGTGTTATTCAGGCTGTCGACTAACTCATCCAGTTCATCTGGTGGATTTCGTGGTGCGCGATTTAGCGTCAATCGATAAAACCTTCTGACAGAGGAAAACGAACTTGTGTAACTGGCGATTTTTTCAAGATGACGTGTAATCAGAGCGGCAAACAACAAAAGAATAGACAGCGACACAACAAACGTTTTTATGGTTTGGGTCAGCAGAACAATACTAATCCGTCGCACTGTTCGTTGATAAACGGTGTCCATATTCGGTGCGACATATAATCGCCCGACTTCTACCCGATTGGTACCGGCTTCAACGATTAACGGCCAGGCTCTTAGCTGCTGGCTATCAAGGTCTATTTCCCCATAGGTAATTTCCCGTTCCATTGGGCCATATTTCGCCATAACACCCGCTATCCAGGGCGAACCATTAATTCCCTGAATTTGGACGTCAAGCTGATTAGCATCATAGTTATAGATGGCTTCTGCTATCCCTGAAACTAAATGCTCTTCTGTGTAGGTAAGAGCATTGGTCACATCGGTTAAATCTCTTCGATAATCTAAGGTGAGCTGTATTGAAGTGGCAATAAGCGCATTTAACGCGCTGATCACAATAACCCAAAGCATCAACCGTCTGCCTAGCTGACTTTTCCATGCTGACTTCGTGATTCCAGCTTTCATCTGCTTTCTTTTATTGTCGGGTGCAAAAAACATTCGATCTTTTATTTCAGCTGTCCAAAAGGTTGATACTGCATCAGTAGCGCTTCATGTTTCTCTCTGGCTTGACTGTCAAGCTCGTAAAACTGATGTCGATTCCACGAAGGATCGGCACCTTCCTGTTCAATGACCTCATTAATTCGTTCAATAACCTGCTGACCTTTTATTCCCTTAGTACATCCCACATGCCCAAGCGCATATTCTGGCATTCCTTGCATAGATAGATATTCAAGCTCAACACCTTTGAATGTTTCGGTATAGACCGAGTACCATTGAATCTCGAATGGATAAGCAATGACATAATCTATCCATCCAGCTCTCAACTGGCTCACTGGGGTTCTAAAATCCGTTGCTCTGCGATTGATATGTTTGACCCCTTCGTTCTCTTTTAGCAAGTCACTTACCAGAGATGGGTATGCTCTATCTCTCGGTATTGTTGTTGTGAAGCTATCATCAGATAACAATGAATCCAGGTTCACTTTACCTTCAGGTGTTAGATGAGGGGAGTATCGCTCCAGATCTTTTTTACGTATGACGATATGGTGAGGCAAAGCCATAATAATAGGCTTGCTAAATTCGACAAACGCTTCACGTTCGGGGACCCGAAGTAAGAGAGGATTACAAGTAAAAACTCCGTCTCTCATCAAGCCGATGACTCTGGTGAAGCTGGTCTCTTCAAATGTATGGTTTATTTCAGGCGTTTCCGCTACAAACTTCTTTATAAACTCAACCGCAGCCCCTTCTCCGGGAAGCTTTTTACTTACAAGCAGGTAGGGTGGAAAGTTGTATAGACTCCAATGCACGTCCATTGGCTGCGCGTTTTTTGCGTCAATCGCAGTCGCAACACAACACGTTAATAAAAGAGTCAACATCCTTAGCATTGAGTTATTGAAATCCATTTCATATCAGCAATATTTATATCATGGACCAGATTGCCGGATTTAGAAACATATCATGCTGATTTTCATGTATAAGTGAGACATGATTTACACGTATGCCAATTCACTGAAATAGAGCAAAAAACGCTCAAAAGTCACCTTTGAGCGTTCTTTCTGTGCGAAAACGAAGTTATTTGGATGTTAGTTCGAGCTGGTTAACTCTTTATAGCCAGGTTGGACCGACTCTTTCGTCAACCCCCGAGTAACATATCGGTAGTAAACACTCTGGGTTGGCAGACTGTCGATCTTCTTTACTCTTTTGTATTTCGACACGAACGTTCTATACAGCCCATATTTAAAATATGACTTAGATGCAAAGAGAGTCTGACCATTAAAGCGCGCTTTTTCCTTACCGTTTACCCAGACCTTAAAAAATCCGCTCGGGTTTTTAGCCCACTTCACATGAAGTTCTATACGGTGCCATTTCCCCCTGAGCTCTTCGTCAGATAATAACTCCCATACTGTCACAGTTTCGCCATCTACCTGCCTATCCAGATGATAGCCCCCCTTCTTTGCTGGAATCCAAGTATCATTTAAAGGTGGGGACTGATTCTGGAACATGAATACAGGAGGGGCTTTTACCTGATGAAATTGTCCTAAAGCGACTTTTGTCGGGAAAACACTCGGATAGTCTTCAGGAAAATAAATCTCCCAGGCATACCAGTATTCACTGCCATCAACTTGCCTGTTGGTCTTCTGCGATAACTCACTGCGTTCTCTGTCATTCGCACAGTCGCTCCAACCCGAATCTGATGCGCAATCTCCATCACGGACTTCAAAGTACTCAACTAATTCAGTATTAGAAGAATCAATAGGATCCTCTACCTTCTGATAGCCATAACTTTTATTGTTAAGCGAACGATCAAAACGACCAAAATCTTTATAAGCTGTAGCTTCACACCCTAAAATAATGACTGACGAGATCGCGACAATAAAATAATTCTTCACCAAACAGGCCCTTTTGTTACACGTATGTTAATCTATTGTAGATTATTCAACTCTCAAGACCAACATAATTACATGATAAGAGCAGGCAATAGGCTAAAATTGCTGCTCAGCAAGAGCTACACCTCGACGGTTAACTGCGGAATGCCCTTGGCTTTGGCTTGTTCTCGTTTAGCCATATAAGGAGAAGTCTCTTCGCTAAAGAGATCTTTGAGATAGGTATAGGTTGTTGTGGGCACGATCTGTTCAATCTCTTCCCAGCGGTTTTGGAATAAAAGGTTGCGGACCAATGATGCAGAGATTGGGAGCTCCCCCTCTTCACATCGAGGTATTTCAATCAGTTCTATTGGATCAGACTCTAATGTCGGTGTTGCAAGCCACTGATTCATCTGTTGATTATAGAAACGGGTTACTTTACAGATAGGTTCGGTACCCACGTAACGGTGCGTAATACCAAGCGCTGGAGCCAGGTACTCACGGAAAAGCTGTAGGTCGATAGCAGTATGCGCGAAGTTGATTACGCCTTCGTCTTTAAGAAAATAACTAGGAAACGTCGCACGGGAGATCATGTAGTCTGAGCCCGGATGAACAATCACATTGCCGAACTCTTCAACACCGGCACGAATCATGTTCAGCCTGTCGTTGTAGGTGAAAAATGAGCTATCTTCTTTGACAACAAACAAGTGTAGCCAGTCGCACTCATTCGATGCTTTTTCTACCAAGTAACGATGACCTTTAGTAAATGGGTTGGCGTTCATCACGATACTACCAACGCGATCACCCTGCTGGCGCTTTTGTGCCAATTTATTGCAGTACTTTTGGAGACGATTCTTACTGTTCTCCATCAGAATAACTCGGTCTTTTACCGAGGTTAGAAGATAGAAGCCAGCTGCATGGAACATCTGGTAGTTTTCAGGCTTAGTGTAGATAAACAGGTTGTAGCGGCCCATGTCATAAGCCTGAGTCACTAACTCTGTCAGAAGCTTGGTAGATAAGCCTTGACCTTGCTGGCTTTCATCAACGGCGACCGATTTAATAGTGCTGCCAGCCAGCCCACCACAGGCAACAATTTCGTAGCCAGAATAAGCGACAATAAACAATTCCACATCAACATCCACACCCAGATCCATCTTAGTCAGGAATGCGCGCACCTTCTCCATTTTGCGGCTGCTACCGTTGATAACCTTTTCGAAATTGTATGTTCCAAGCACCTGACTATCCCATTATTGACCCACGAGAGGATTATGCTCCCCTGGGGAATGAAAAAGCATGATGTAAATCATGTGATTCAGAAGGTTTATATTTTTTCAATGGCGTTTATGAACTTATTCTTTGACTAAGTAAAACAAGTACATAAAGACCATAAAAGTCAGCCCTTTAGCTGGGCTGACTTTCATTTATATTACTTAAGCAGTTTGTGCTTCTGCCTTGTTCTTACGCATCATGCCTATAACCGGAAGAGCGATAGAAAGCACCGTAATCGCAATCAGAATCTGAGCAACCGTTGAGTGCATAAACACAGACAGGTCCTGATTCGAAATTCGGTAAGCCTGACGGAACGACTGCTCCATGGTGCCACCGACGATTACCGCAAGAATCATTGGTGCTGTCGGGATGTTTGCACGCTTCATTACAACACCGGCTACACCAAGGATAACCAGAATATAAAAGTCGACTACTGAGTTACTGATTGCGTAACAACCGATGAACGCCAGTCCAAGTACGATTGGATATAGCATCTTAGGTGGAATTGCCAGTACTCGTACTAACACACCTGCTAGTGGGATGTTCACGATAGCCAGAATAAAGTTCGCTACGAACATACTTGCAATCAGACCCCATGCCGTTTCAGGGTATTGAGCAAACAGCATTGGACCAGGCTGAATACCCAGCATAAGCAGTGCACCCATCATTACCGCTGTGGTACCTGAACCCGGTACACCCAGAGATAGCATTGGAATCATCGCACCGATAGATGCTGCGTTGTTCGCAGATTCTGGTGCCGCAAGGCCTTCAATCGCGCCGTTACCAAACTCTTCACTCTTCTTAGAAAGCTGCTTCTCGTTGTTGTAACACATCAGAGAGGCCATAGTACCACCAGCACCCGGTAGAGAACCGATGATGAAGCCTACAGGTGCACTACGTAGGATAGGCCACTTTGAGCGTTCCCAGTCGTCACCCTGAATCCAGATACGCTTAAACTTAGTTTGTGCTTTCTTAGTGCCCTGACTAAGGGAACGGAAGCTCTTAAACACTTCACCCAGTGCATAGATACCAATGATAACCACAAGGAAATCAACACCTGTCTGAAGCTCTAAGTTGCCGAATGTAAAGCGTTCCACACCTGATTGCGCATCAATACCAATGGTCGCAATGGACAGACCAACCACCATGGATAAGAAGCCTTTCAGCATATTACCTTTCGACATGGAAGCCGTCATAGAGAGCGCTGCGACCATCAGCAGGAAGTACTCTGCAGGACCAAACTTAAGTGCAAAACTTGCAACAGGTTCCGCCAGAAGCGTCATCAGAACCGCAGCGATAGTACCACCAATCAAAGATGCAATCGCAGACATTGCCAGCGCGGATTCCGCACGTCCCTGCATCGCCATTGGATAGCCATCAAAGGTTGCTGCCAATGCTGCACCATCCCCTGGGGTGTTGATTAAGATGGAACTACGTGAACCACCAAACATTGCACCGATGTAAACACCCGTCATGGTGATAAGCGCAGCCGTAGGGCCCATAGCGAAAGTCATAGGTAGCAGTACTGCCACACCCGTTGCAGGGCCAAGGCCCGGAAGCATACCAACGATGGTACCCAGAACACCACCAACCGTTACTAAGAGCAGGTGATAAGGTTGCAGCGCGACGCCGAAACCATTCATTAAGTTAGCTAGAATCTCAGTCATGATGAGCGCCCTTATTCAGTAAATGGTAGTGGTGGAAGACTGATACTCAACAGCGTTGAGAAGATGAAGAAAACACCCACAGCAAATACCAAAGCAATCACTGTGTTCTTAACCCAGTTTTCTTTGCCGCTGGTGATGGTCAGCATCGCAATCATAAACAGGAAGGTGCTGATCACATAGCCTAAGTGTTCAAATAGAACTGCATAACCAATTGAAATAATGCAAGTATATAGAATACGACGACGGTCGCCTTTCTTAACTTCATCTTCGTTAAGCAGGTCTTTGTACGCCATTACTGACGCCTTTAAATTACTTTTAACCAGCAGAAGGGCGCCAATTAAAATAGATATGGCTGCAATGCCAAGTGGAAAATAGATTGGGTCCATAGGGTTACCGAATGCAGCGCGAGGCATGGTGTAAGCCATAAAGCCGTATACCAAACCGAAACCTACACCGAATAAGCCTGTGAATGCATCCCAATTCGGACGAATAGTTTTGTTTTCCATAGGATTTATCCTTTAGCCGGAACAGAGATATAAAACATAGATAAAACAATGGATAAGGGTTTTCCCCTTATCCATAGGAGTTGACAGATTACTTAGCGAATACTTCGTTCAGGATCTCTTTGTACTGCTCGTTAGTTTGAGCAAGGAACTTAGTGAAATCTTCACTGTTCTGGTATGCATCATCCCAACCGTTACGTGTACGAGCTTCAGACCACTCTTGAGTTTCAGCCATCTCTTTCAGAGTCTTGTTCCAGAAGGTTACCGCGTACTCAGGCATATCTTTAGGACCGAACAGACCACGCCAGTTTTCAAACGTCGCATCGATACCCTGCTCTTTCACTGTTGGAATTTCAGCAATTACGCCTTCACCGATACGCTTGTCAGCTGTCTGTGCAAGTGCAACCAGATTGCCACTCTTAACCAGTGAAGTTACATCGCCAAGGCCTGTAGAGATTAGGTCAATGTGGCCACCAAGTACCTGTGCAACTGCACCGCCATCCTGGAATGAGATGTAGTCGATCTGATTTAGGTTAGGAACACCCGCTGCTTTTGCGATCATCAGGAACTGAATGTGGTCCATTGAACCAGCAGATGAAGTACCACCAATCTTAACGCTCTTAGGATCTTTCTTAAGTGCTTCCATCACTTCGTTGATAGAGGTGTATTTAGAGTCTTTTGAAACAACAAAAGCAGCATAGTCTGTGATCAGACGGCCAAGAGGAGTCGTATCTTTGTAGCTGTACTTGCTTGAACCGTTAAGGTGAGTAAGCAGAATTGGTGGAGAGTAAACTGAGATTAGGTTTGCTTTACCAACCTGAGTTTGCATATAAGCCAGGTTAACTGCACCACCACCACCAGGACGGTTAGTTACAGGCATGTTTGACTTAACCAGTTTGGTATCTTTCAGTGTTTTAGCAACCGTACGGATAGTTAAATCCCAGCCGCCACCAGCACCAGAAGGCGCAACCATAGATAGCGTTTTTGGCGGGTAGTCTTTAGCCATCGCATTGCTTAGAGGCATTACTGCAACAGAAGCCATTGCAGCTCCAATCATCACACTTTTTAGTTTCATGTTCATTGAAAAATCCCATTTTCATTATTTAGTTAAATTATCAACGCGAGGGAAATATATTCTCTGGCGATTTGATGGGATTATTATTGAATGAACTCGGAATAGGTTATGTGATTTAAAACTCTAAAAATTTGGTCTTTAATGCGGCAAATGGCGTAAATGACTTAAATAAGATCACATCTCTATACCATTGTTTTAAATGAACTTTAAATATCAGAACTTAATTTAATTCATTAAAAACCCCACATAAATGTGGGGTTGGTCATAGGTTTTATTCGCAGTTACACAGTAAGCAGATTTAATTCCTTGTTGTAGATCGGTTCTTTATCAAACGAAAGGTACTTATAAATACTTTCTTTATTTTCGTCTATCCCTGAGATGATATTTTGATATTCCTCAACACGCTCTTTCCGGGTGAAAGTACAGCGCCTATTGAAGCCATCACGATAGTGGCTATACCCAGGCTTTGGAATGTCGTTAACTCTTCTCCAAGGATAACAAAGCTGACAATGGCCCCGACAACTGGCTCGCCACTGGTTAACACTCCATACGTTTTGGTTGGAAGATGTATCAACGCTTTCATTTCCAACATCATTGGGATCGCACTTGAAAGCAATGCCACACATAGCAGAAGTATAACTAACTCCCCACCAAAATTAATTTGTGTCAAAGACTCGAATCCAACCGGGAGTACAAGAAGTGACGCAATGAAAATCCCTAAAGAAGGTGCCTGACGACCATGCTGCTGACCAGCTCGCTTACCGACAACAACATAAAATCCCCAAAAAATGGCAGCAAATCCGGCATACATGAGACCTAGAGGATCGAGCTCGGGTGCCCCAGATGTTATAGGAAGCAAAAACAAAATGCCCAAAGCCGCAAGGCCTGCCCATAGATAGTCAGAACGATTCTCTGAAAACAGAATAGAAACCAATAAAGGGCCCATTAGCTCGATGGCGATGGCTACACCCACTGGAATGCGCTCGATAGCCATGTAGAGGAATAAGTTCATTCCAGCGATAGTAAATCCATAGAGAATGACAGCTTCGACATTGCTGCGATTTAGTCTCACCTGCCAGGTTTTTAAGCCGATAATTAGAATCACAGCGGAGAACATCAGACGCATCGAAGTTACACCGACAGGTGCAGCTTCTGCGAATAACGATTTGGCGAGCGATGCGCCAGCGGTAATTGAGAGCATCGCAAGCAAAACAGCAATTACAGAAACGGCCGTCTCACTTTTCATCATTAACTGTTTCATGTTTCTCTCGTTCTTAATATGGATTCACACGACAAAATTTATCATTCACATAAGATAATCATTGTCATTTTTTACCACCTAGTGATAAAAATTATCACATTAGATGATTTAAGGAGCTTGAATCTGTGGACAGCGTAGATTTGAAAATTCTGGAACAGTTGCAAATTGATGCAAAAGCATCAATGGCCAGTATTGCCGACAAAGTAGGACTCTCAGAGCCCGCCTGTTACAGAAGAGTTCGACAGTTACGTGGTAGTGGTGTGATCGAGAAAGAAGTTGCTGTCGTGAAGCCTAAGAATATGGGTTGGCCCCTTAGCATGATGGTACTCGTTCAACTAGAAAGAGATCATAGCTCTATTGTGAATCAATTTCTTACAAGGATTAACAAAGAACCGGAGATCGTCGACTCATGGTATGTAACAGGCGACTATGATCTGGTGCTAAAAATTGTCGCGACCGATATGGAGGCATTCGATGAATTTACTCAAGAGGTTCTACATAAAGATGACAGCGTGAAGAGCTTTAAAACGTTGGTGGTGATGAGACACTCTAAAATGACCGGAGCAATACCGCCCGCGCCTTGATTTTTATACTTTGACTTTTAACTCCTAAGTTAATACACCTGAGCCCCTGAAAAAGGGGCCCAAGATATTTTTACATAGTCACTTTCTAATATAGTTACTTTCTATAAACCTAATTACTACAAAAATGCTCAAAAGTTGACATTTTTATACACGAGCGCACAACCGATGAACAGTAGGAAGCCATGTACAATCTTGTGATAATCAATTTTATACTTCTGTAAGAAGTGATAACCAACCATACCACCAGCAAGGCCTACCGCGAACGCAGGCAGAGCAGAAATAACATGAGAGATCACTTCATCTGTTATCAACCCTTCATTCCAAAAACTGATGTTTGCACCAATCATTTGAAGCATAAAGAAGAATGTCAGTGTTGATTTGACCTGATCAGCAGTCCAAGGCTGCATGGATGTGTAAGCAATCACCGGTGGACCCGATTCACCAACACTCGCTCCCAACACACCGGATGTAAACCCAGCACCAATAGTTACGGGAATTGAGGTTTTCTGAAACACAGGTTTAGTCGCACGAAACGAGTGCAGGCTCGAGATAATCAACACGATCCCCATGGTCAAAAGAATGTATTGCGATGGCATGGTTGCCAATAGCTTAGCACCTACAAATGATGCAGGAACTGAGCCCGCAAAAAGGATAAGACCAGTTTGACGTTGAATAGAATGGCGCATTTTCCAGGCAATAGGCAGTGTCACTAGCCAGCCAAAAATACCAGCGATAGGCACAGCAGTCTGAGCACCAACAATAAGTGAAAGCAATGGTACCGAAACCAGCGCGGAGCCGAAGCCGGTCAAGCCTTGAGTAAAACCCGCTAATGCAATGATGAGCGATACTAATATTACAGTGGTGTCCATAGGTCCTGTTTTGAGCTAAAGAAATTTATGGACACTATACGGCCAACGAATTAAATAACCATTACACATGTCACATAATGTTGTTTTTTGTATTTTTACTTTCATTTGTGTGACTATTTTCTCAGTAGTGCACATTTCTCCGCTTATAATGGGGGTATTGGTTATCTAGCCCCTATTAGGTAGAAACACATATCTGATGTTCGAAATGCCAATGTTCATTTCTTAAGGAGTGAGCATTGGCATTTTGATGATTTTTCAGTTTTAAATTTATGAGGCAAATATGGATAACTTCCAGGTTGATAGCGAGAGTTTGCATAAGATAAAGGCAGAGTCCCATACTCTGGCGCGCGGGGTAGAAGAGTTTGATAAAGTTTATGGTCTTGGTTTTGAAGTTGATCATGAGGATTGGTCACCCTATCCAAGAGTAAACCGACTTCGTCAGACATTTCTTAACAGACCTTATGATATTGATGTAGAGAGATTACGCCTTGTTACTGAGGCCTACAAAAACAATGAAAATGTGCCGCGCATTCTTCAGTGCGCCTATGCGTTTGAAAACATTCTTTTAAACAGCACACTGCATATATACCCCGAAGATCTGATCCTGGGTGAAATTGCTGCACCAGCAAAAGCATCCCCTATTTATCCAGAGTTTTCTGTCGACTGGATTATCGATGAAATTAAAAACTCTCCGTTTGAAGAGCGCTCGAATGACCAGTTCTATATACGTAATGATAAAGACAGAGCCGAGATCCTGGAGCTGTGTGAGTATTGGAAAGGCAAGAGCGCGAACGAAATCATTACTGCCCATTTAGATGAGGACCAGATAAAAGGTTCTCACATGGGAGAGAAAGTATTCCAAACCAACAACTACCATTTTGCTGGTATTGGTCACTTTGCCATGGACTTCAGTAAGCTGATGACCCTTGGTTATAACGGTGTGATAGAGCAGGCGAATAGCGCGTTTTCCAAGTTATCAAAGCAAGACCCCGACTTTGCAGAAAAGAGAGACTACTACAAAGCCACCATTATCATGCTAAGTGCAGCTATAAAATATATCACTCGATATGCGGATCTGGCTGAGACTATGTCGGTGTCAGAACAAGATGCAAACCGTAAACAAGAGCTACTTACCATGTCTGCCAATTGTCACCAGATCGCAGGTGGTGCCCCACAAAGTTTCTGGCAAGCGGTTCAACTTTTTAACTTTGCCGTGACGCTCACTCAGATAGAAGGAAATGGTCACTCTATCTCTTATGGTCGTATGGACCAGTGGTTGTTCCCGTTCTATGAAAAAGACGTGAAGGAACGAGCTGTTTCCAAATCATTTATCCTTGAGCTTATCGAAGTGCTCTATGTAAAAATGAACAACCCAACCAAACTAAAAGATAAAGGGACGGTTAAGGTTCGTAACGGTCGAGGGTTTGGTGGAGAAAGCTTAACGATTGGTGGTGTTGATGAAAATGGCAATGATGCGACCAATGATCTAACCATGTTGATGCTAGAAGGTTCTGTTCATACCCGAATGATGAACCCGTGGGTCTGTTTGCGTATGCATGACAACACACCTTATGAGTTAAAGATCAAAACAATTGAGTGTATCCGTGCCGGATATGGTCACCCGAAGCTTTTCAATGATGGTCCTGCCATCAAAGCGATGCAAGGTAAAGGAGTGACCATAGAAGAAGCTCGAGATTATGCGGTTGTAGGCTGTGTAGAGCCAACCATTCCAGGCAAAGAACATGGCTGGTTAGACGCGGGGTATGTCAATACAGCCAAAATGATGGAGATGGTTATCAATGGTGGTCGTATTCTTTCAGGCCCAAATGCGGGTAAGCAGTTAGGTCCGGATACTGGTAGTTTAGAGACTTATCAGTCTTTTGAAGAAGTGCTGGAAAGTGTTGATAAACAGTTCGCTTACTGGTGCGATCAACTTTGTAGCTGCCTGAATGTAACCGATAAAATTCATCGCATGGTTAAGCCTACTCCGTACATCTCTGCCTTCTTTGAAGGTTGTATTGAGTCAGGCAAAGATATGACTAGTGGTGGTGTAAAATATAACGGAACAGCACCTCAAGCTGCCGGAATCGCGACCTGTGCTGATTCATTAGCAACCATCAAAAAGCTGATGTTTGAAGATAAAAAATACACGGGCAAACAGCTACTTGATGCCGTCAAAGACAACTGGGAAGGTCATGACAAACTCTATGCGTTAGTAAACAGCTCTAAGATCCCGCACTACGGTAACGACATCGACGAAGCAGATGAGTTATTTGTCTACATGTTCGAAACCTACTGTCGCCATATTAAAGGGCGTATGAACCCTCGTGGTGGCAAGTTTAGCCCTGGTGTTTATACCGTAAACGCCAATGTTGGTATGGGTCTTTACACCAATGCATCTCTGGATGGGCGTAAGAATGAAGAGCCGATATCAGACAACATGGGACCGGTACATACAGAAGGAGGTTCTCATGATATCAGTGGCCCTACCGCCATTGTGAACTCAGTAACCAAGGTTGACCACAGTCTAGCAACCAATGGAACACTGCTAAACCTTCGTTTCCCTGAAGATGCAGTTTCTGGTGTAGAGGGCCGCGATATATTGGTGAGTTTTGTGGATGAATATATCTCTAAACAAGGGATGCATGTTCAGTTCAATATCATGAGTTCTGAGAAGATGAGAGCGGCACAAAAGAACCCAGAACTCTACAAAGACATGCTTGTACGCGTAGCGGGTTACAGCGCTTATTTCGTAGAACTAGGTAAGCCATTGCAGGACGACCTGATTCAACGTACTGAACTACGATTTTAAAAAAAACGATTTTAAAGCAACGATTTTTGGATCTAGCTTTAGAGTCATATATATAAGTCTTTGGAAAAGATAAACAGGAAGGCACGGTGCAGTGCCTTCCTATTAATTATTGAGGTTGAATGTGTTGAATTCCGGAACGGTACTTAACGTCCAACGATTTACGCTGCATGATGGTCCGGGAATTCGTACCGAGTTTTTCCTTAAGGGATGCCCGTTAAGGTGCGACTGGTGTGGTAATCCGGAGAGCTTCAATAAACACATTGAAGTGGGTGTTTTTCAAAACAAGTGCATTACCAGTAACTCTTGTGGTTCTTGTGCGGAGGTATGTCCCTCCCCGGATATGCTGACTTTCTCGGGTTCTAAGCTTGATATCATTGACCGAGATAAGTGCAGTAACTGCCTGGAGTGTTCAGAGGAGTGTCCTTCTGAAGCAATAAAGCAATGGGGCAAGATAATGACTGTCGATGAGTGCATGAAAATCATTCGTCAGGACAGAGGGTTTTACGAACGATCCGGTGGTGGCATCACTGTATCCGGCGGCGAACCACTTCTCCAGAGTGACTTTGTTCTTGAGCTTTTTAAAGCTTGCAAATTGGAAGGCTTCCATACCTGTCTGGAATCGAGCTTTTTTTCCAACTGGGGCAGAATCGACAAGCTACTTCCCTACACCGATCTGTTTATCTCAGATATCAAAGCGATGGACAGCGATTTACATAAAAAACACACTGGCGTCGATAACAACAGAATCTTGGAAAATCTTATTAAGCTCTCTAATACCGGCAAAGAGCTTATCCTGAGAATTCCGGTCATTCCTGGCGTAAACGACTCTATGGGGAACGCAGAAGCTACTGCTGACTTCATCCTAAATAAACTAAATGGAAAGATCCGCACACTACAGCTATTAAGCTTTATGAGACTTGGAGAAGAAAAGTATCGGTCACTAGGTCTCCCATACAAAATGAAAGACCTGGAGTTTGATAGAAATGAGTTTCAGCAGCAGGTAAACACTATTGCTGAATACTTTAATCAACGAGGAATTCACTGCCTGGTTGGGACCAAGGAAAAGGAGCAATAAATGCCTCGTATGCTACTGCTCGCTCTGCTACTAATTTGGGCAGGACAAGTGAAATAGAAAAAATTCTCATTTTCAAAATAGCAATTATACTTAATAGTGATCTTTTCGATTGAGGATAACGAAGATGTTTTTGAAAGAGAGAAAGAGCGGTGACCTTGTTGACGTTGTTGAAATGAAGAGGTTGACCAGCTTGTTTCAGGATAGCGTCGAGGGCCGTCTACAAGCCGGGGAAGAGCAACAAGATCCTCAGATGTTTAAAAAGTCTGAACTAGTATTTATGTCAGGTGAAGAGCTTCCACGATGCTGGACCGATCCAAATTACCGCTCTATAAACAAATAACCTTCTGGTAGGCACGCTACAGTAAAGATGCTTAGGTATGTTAGCAATACCTTGAAAAGCCGCTAATATTGCCTGTTAGTGGCTTCTCTTGCATCCATATACTGATTTACTAACGAGAACTTGAAACAAGAGAATTAACCACCAAAATAAATATCTTTTCGGTTATTTATCCAAAGTTCATGATTTTCCATTACTTTTGAAAAAGTCGGGCTTTGCAAGTAACGATTAAGCCAATGACGGAGTTTAGGGTAAGGGCTCTCTCGAAACCATTTCTTTTCGACTCTGGCGAACTTCCTTATAAACGGCATTATGGCGATATCAGCCAAGCTCTCCTGTTGAGAAAACAAAAAATCACCTTCCGTTAATTTATCCTCCAAAATCTGCAAATACCGTTCGCACTCCAACCTTCGTTCAATCCAATTATTATCATGATAACGTTTAGCGCTGCTGAAGTTACTGAGCGCTAAGACGAAATCATATTCAAACTCGATAATAAAACTGATCATTGAAGGCAAGGTGCTCTTCTCTTCTGAAAGCAACAGATTGTCTGGATCATTTCGGGAAAGAGCCCATAACATCACTTCCAGGCTCTCTTCAATAATCATATGACTACAATTATCTTTGTTATCTGGAACCACTAACACCGGAACACTTCCCTTTGGTGATAACAATAACATCTCATCAGGTTTGTTGTTGAGCTTGATAGCTCGAAGCAGTACTTGTTCTTGAGAACTATAAATAGCCATTCTGGCACGCATAGCATACGGACAGTTTTGAAGTGAATAGAGTATTGGAATATTTTCGCTCATGAGATGACCTATGCAGTTTTAGTCAATTATATGTGTTTATGGATCAATTCCCCTTTCTACCACATACCCCTATTTAGCCTAGTACCTAAAACTATACGCAGTTAACAATTAATGCGTAACCTGTTTGCTGTATTTCGCAGATTATATCAACCTAGATTATTGAAAGTTTACATCAGACTACCCTCTGCTTTTGTCTGATAATCCAACAAATACAATAAGATAATAAGAACTGCTATGAGCCAATACGTAAACGAACCATCCAACTACCAATTACTGATCAAAAGCCTTCTATTTTCTCCAGTGGCTTATGATCCTGAGCAAGAAATTGTATACGCTAATCACCGTCGTCACAGTTACGCAACTTTCCACAACAGAGTAAGACAGCTCGCCAATACACTAACCAGAATGGGAGTGAAAAAAGGCGATACCGTAGCGGTGATGGATTACGACTCACACCGTTACCTTGAATGCTACTTCGCTATTCCAATGATTGGCGCGAAGCTACATATGATTAATGTAAGACTCTCACCTGAGCAAATTCTCTACACCATTGATCACGCCGAAGATGACGTTATTCTTATCCACGAAGAGTTCCTGCCTATTCTGGACCAGATAAAAGGTCGTATTGATACGGTGAACCAGTATGTGGTCTTACGTGACGACGATGAATGTGAGTACGAGCAACTACTGGCAAAAGAAAGTACAGAGTTCGATTTCCCGGATTTTGATGAAAATACTGTCGCGACGACCTTCTATACTACGGGCACCACAGGCATGCCTAAAGGGGTATTTTTTACCCACCGCCAACTTGTACTTCACACGCTCGGCATTTTAAGCTCGTTAGGCACGAACGCGGTTCAGGGACGCCTGCACCAAGGCGATATCTATATGCCGATTACGCCTATGTTCCATGTACACGCATGGGGGCTTCCGTTTATGGCGACCATGCTTGGGGTTAAACAGGTTTACCCAGGGAAATATATCCCAGATGTTCTGCTCGATCTGATTGAAAAAGAAGAAGTGACCTTCTCTCATTGTGTCCCTACCATCCTCCATTTACTGCTCAGTTCACCTAAAGCTCAGTCCATAGATTTCTCGAACTGGAAAGTGATTATCGGCGGTGCAGCATTGCCAAAAGCCCTGTGTAAATCGGCCCTTGAGCTTGATATTGATGTATTTGCTGGTTATGGCATGAGTGAGACCTGCCCTATCTTATCGATTGTTCAGCTTAGCCCAGAGCACCTGGAGTTGGATATAGACTCACAGGCAGAATACCGCTCTAAAACTGGTAAGAAAGTCACCATGGTAGAAGCGCATATCGTAGATGAGGAGATGAACCAACTCGAACACGACGGTGAACAAAGCGGTGAAATCGTAATAAGAGCGCCATGGCTGACACCAAATTACTATAAAGATAACAAAAACTCTAAAGCATTGTGGCGCGGAGGTTACTTGCACACCGGAGACGTCGCGACCGTTGATAGCGAAGGCTTTATCAAAATAACCGACCGCGTGAAAGATATGATTAAGATATCCGGTGAGTGGGTTAGCTCATTAGAACTTGAAGATATTATTCACCAGCATAAAGCCGTTTTTGAAGTCGCCGTTATCGGCATGCCACACGACAAGTGGGGTGAAGTTCCTCTCGCTCTGGTCACTTTAAAAGAAGGCTCAGAAGCGACAGAAAAGGAGCTTCTCAGCTTCGCCAAAGACTTTATTACCAAAGGCATCCTTGCAAGGGAAGCTCTGCTGATGAAGTTTAAGTTTGTTGATGTTATTGATAAAACCAGTGTCGGTAAGGTCGATAAGAAAAAACTAAGAGGGTTACATCTGTAACTGGCTGTCTGACTATAGAAAACCGAGCTGACCCGCTCGGTTTTCTATTTCGGTGATTATTTTCTAAACCCTAACTCTGAAATTGCTTAATGAGTCTCTGGAGGCCGTTCAGGTTAGAAACCAGGCTCTCCGTTCTGCTTACCGACTCCCTCGACGACTCAAGATTTTCGCCCGCGAGTGTTCTTATGTTACTAACACTTCTGCTCACTTCTTGCGTCACACTTGCCTGTTGCTCAACAGCAACCGCAATCTGATGGCTGTTATCAGTGACCGAGTTCAGCCTGCTTGAAATCGTGTTCAGAACGTCACCGGTCTCGTTGGCCCGTACCTGACAGTCCTTAGATAAACTCTCTCCTTTTTGCATGATTTCTACTGCATCACTTGCCGTCTCCTGAAGCTGAGAGATCATTTCCTGAATTTCATCGGTAGACGATCGGGTTTTGTTTGCCAGAGAACGAACCTCATCCGCTACAACCGCAAAACCGCGCCCCGCCTCACCAGCTCTTGCTGCTTCTATCGCTGCGTTTAGTGCGAGCAGGTTTGTCTGCTCAGAAATATTGCCTATCACATCCAGAATGCTTTCAATTTTCTGACTGCTTTCAGAGAGCTCATTGATAACCTTGCCAGAGTTAACCAACTCTATCGACAGTTGGTCAATAACCCGAAGCGTTTCTGAAATACTCGTTAGCCCCTTTTCAGACTCTTGTCTGGCATCATCCGTAACCTTTGTTGCTGAACCTGCACTATCCGCCACCTCACGAATTGAATGCGATAGTTCCTCTATCGCTGTCGCGACTTGCTCGGTCTCGGATGATTGCTGATCCAACCTTTGCTCTACCGACTTCATTGATTGGAACTCTCTGTCGGCCGATTCTGCAATCGCCTCGGCAGTCTCACCCGTTCTTCCTGCTACTGCACGAAGCTCCGATTGCTTCATGATTAATGCCAGTTCAATAGAAGAGTAGTCGTCCAGATGTCCGGTATAGATGTGTTCCATTTCAGCATTAGAGTAAGCTTTCTCCGCCATACTCTTAACACTGCTATGTCTTATTTTTTGCAAATAAATCGTAAGGATAAGGAGTACACTCGCTCCCACCCCGAAAAGCGTAGCAAGCCTTGATAAATCGGGGAGGAACAGGCTGAAAACAAGGCTCGCAAATACAATGATGGACATCACTAGCGTAGCATTGATATATGGTCGCCTGTTCTGGCGTCGATTTGTTCCAGATCGCAGTCGACGATAGGTCTCTTCTGCTCTGTCTATTTGCGCGGTGGTGGGCTTACTTCTTACTGACTGGTATTCAACAGTACGACCATCTTCTGACTTAATCGGTGTAACGAATGCCGATACCCAATAGTGGCCGCCATCTCTGCACTTGTTTTTAACCAGTCCCATCCAGCTTTTACCGGATTTGAGATATTCCCACATCTGTTTAAATGCAGCTTTAGGCATATCCGGATGTCGTACAACGTTGTGTGGATGACCAATAAGGTCCTGCTCAGTGAACTCGGAAACATCACAAAAGTGCTTGTTTGCATGAGTAACAATACTGTCAGGGTCTGTCGTCGAGATCAGATTCAGGGCTTCAGAATAATTTTTTCCGTGTGCATCGCTTTTGCTCATGCCTTTCTCCCAATAGAAAAATAAGACCAAAAGCCAAACTGACAGCACTAATATTATTGTTGTATTTAGTTCTAAATATAGCCTAAAGAAATATAAAACATAACCATGTTATTGATATGGTTATAAGGCCATATAAGTAAAAACCTGCCTTTTGTTCATTATCACCATAGTGTGTTTTGTTTTTATGTTGGCTATCTTTTTCATCGAAGTCTAAGCGGTCAAAATGTCCGTAGCTATTAGAATAAAATAAACACTATAGTTTTAATGAACAAAATGTAATTATTGCATTCATTAAAAGCAATCAAGTAACCACAATCACCTATCGGTTTACTAAAATGAATGAACAGAGATTAAAAGCAGCTGAGTTAGATTTTCTTACCCAATACCCCGGTGGTTTTTCCCATCCAGAAATGGTGAAAATAGGGAAAAAACATAACGTCACCAAAATGGTAGAACAGGCCCAGGATCTCTTTGCGTCCGAACGTTACTCGCAGCCCCAGTTAGTCGCAGAAAACATGGTTAAGATCACCAGCCGTTCATCCATGGTATCAATGTTCGAAAAGCCGAAATTACGTGATTGGGTTAAAGGTATGACTCATCATGAAAGAGAGAGTTATGCGTACTCACTCAAAGATATGCTTCATGGTGATCAGGAATACGGCTTTAATACCATGGTTAGTCTACTGGCCCCAGCGAGGCTCGCCAAATGGTCATTAATGACTATCCTTCCTAACTATTACGCTCCATTAGATGAAGTATTTGTAAAGCCAACTACGGCTAAGTCTGTAATCCAGTACTTCGAGCTAGAAAATATGGTTTATAAACCAACACCTACGTATGAGTTCTATCAAAAGTACCGTCAGGCTATTCTGGAAATGCGCTCAAAAACAGACGCTTCATTAACACCAAGTAATGCGGCTTTTTGTGGTTTCTTGATGATGACAACGGGTGCCTATAAAAGATAAGGCGTTATCTTTCCGTCAGATTCATTGGTTGCTTTCGTTCCGGATGAAAGCTTCCCTTAGCACCCATATCCACAATCGTATACTCACAGGTGTTAATTGTGTTTTCGTCTCTGGTTTGAGTCAGCTTCAACGACTCCTGCATCAACTCTTCCAGTTTCAGGTTGTATTCCCTGAATTCATCTTCAGTAAGACGTAACTTAGCGCTAATGAAATACGCATCATCCGAATGAATTTCCTGTACACGTTCTTTTAGGCCATCGATGATCTGATTCTTAAAAAACATTGGAAAACGGTTGGAATCTGAGAAGCAGATATGCCTTGGCACCAATAGCTTAAACTGTACGCCACTCGTAATCTCGACAAGTTCTATGCTCTCCAGCTTTCTAAGATAAAGATATAAAGAGGATTCATTCAGATTAAACTTTTCCATGATTTCGGAAGAACGCTGGTTACCGCATATCTCCGAAAAAATGGTATACAGCTCTGGCTGCTCACAAAAGACTCTGTCTTGTTCCATGGTAAAGGTTGGCGTTTTACTTATGTGCCTTTCAGCCTCCGCAATAACTAATGATAACGGCTCCTGAATTAGCTCGGACAGTTGAATAAGCCGATCCATAGAGACAGGCTGGCTCTTATTCAGTAGCCTTTTGACACTAACTTCCGAAACCCCTAAATGGACAGCAACGTCCTTATACGCGAGTCCTGCGCTCTTCAATCTTCTTTTAAAAACTAGACAAATCGTTTCATCAAGCTTGTTCATATCTTTTCTAGTATCTGTTCCCTTTCCTTCAAGTATCACCTAATGACCCTTCGAAAACAATGATTGCCATCTAAGTATCAATATCGGACTCTTAATAAAAAGGAGAGATTATGAACCATTACTACGATTACATTCCTGAGCTACACAAAAAGAGTTTTTATAGCGAACCGCACAAAGAGATCTGTAAACCCAAAAATTCGAAGCGCAACCCCACTGGGTTGTCATTGAGTATCGTGTTGATGATTATGGTGCTGATATAGAAGCTAAAGAGCAGAAGCCATCTGCCAATGCTCTTTATATTTTAAATTAGAAGTCGTGAGGACTAGCTGATAAGCGGCATTCCGATAAGCGCAGTGTGCAGGAACTTAACAAATGCATACGTCAATACAAGCCCAATCACAATCGCGATGACATCGTTCTTGCCCGAAGGCTTCAATCCTGGAAGTGCTCTTTGCTCTCGTTTCTTCATTGAGATTCGGTCCAGAACTGCCCATGCTAAGAAAGCGCCAAATAGGACAACGTCTGCCAACATGCCATTAACCAGTAGATGACTGAAAGCCCAGATTTTTACAGCGACCAATTGTGGATGCTTAGTTACCTGTTTAATCTTTCCCGGAAAGTATGGTGCGACAAACAAAATCATCGCAAACACCATCAGTAGCGATGTTAGATGCCTTAGCCAGTATGGTGTAGTGTAAAGAAGTACAGGTTCCAGGCGAGCAGCCGCATAACCTACAGCGATAAAGTAAATCCCTACAAATGAGATAAAGGAGTACACCCCCTTCCACATCAACTCATTCTTTGCCGCTACCCTGTCACGAAAGTCAGATGAGACTATAGATACCGAATGAATCCCTAGAAACAGCGCGAGGCCGAATAGTAAGCTCAACATTGTCATTTCCTTTTGAATTATTGTGATGCTAGCAATGTTGCTTAGCAACATTAATAGAACAATTATTCTACACAGAAGTAACAGTAAAGCGTACTGAAATTAGTTAATTCGTCTCAGTTTGTGGCGTCTGCCGAAGTCCAAACAGGATACTCGCCGTACAGAGCAAAGTGATGATCATTATCGTTAAACCAAGGTGCCATACCTGATTTATCCCTAGGGACATAACTAACATGCTGATCAGCGCGGATATCACCATTTGGCCTCCACCTGACAGCGCTGCAACCGAGCCCGCATTTTTCTTATAAGGCGTCAGCAACAAGGTTTGAGCACAAGGAAAAGCGATACCATTTCCCATAGTGAGAAGGAGCTGACCAAACATCATCGCTTCGGGCTCCAATGGTGCTAACAGAAACCAGATGGCGGAGCTAATGTGCAACAGAGGAGCAAGCATTAGCGTTCTCTTTGTGCCTAGTTTCGGTCGGACTCGGTTACTAAAAGTCCCTCCAAACAGCAGACCCAATGCAGGAATTAATGCCCATAGCGCGTACTCGTCTGATGTCATGCCGATTTGCATCTGCATGATAAAAGGCATAACGGAGATAGTGGTCACCACAAGGCTAAAGTTAAACCAACCAATGCTGGCAAAACTCAGGAAATAACCCGAACGCAATAGCCCAGCATAGGTTGTCACTATTTTCGTTACATTAGGTATTTTACGTTTCTCACTCACCGTCTCTTTAAACAGATAAAGCAGCAACACCAGAACAACTGCGATGTACGAACAAAGAGAGATAAATACCGCTAACCAGCCAAGATGAGCATTAATGTAACCACCCAGTACCGGTGCGACTATCGGTGTGAATGAGGCAACAATCGTTACCCATGATAAAGCTCTTGGCAGGTCATTCTCGCTGTATGAGTCTCGTATAGATGCTCGTGCTAAAACAGCACAGCACCCTGCCCCTAAGCCCTGTATAAATCGCCCAAACGTGAGCATCTCAAATGAGCTCGCGCCTAAGATCGCGATTGTCAGCCCAATAACAGCCAGTAGAAGACCGGAGATCAAAATAGGTTTTCTACCTATAGCGTCGGATAGAGGCCCATATAGCAGTTGTGAAGGACCAAAGCCTAATAGATAAATAGAAACAAGTCGCTGCGCTTCTTCAGCAGAAATAGAAAAATCCAGCGCCACCCATGGTAGCGCTGGCATAATTAACCCCATGCTAAACTGACCAATACTTACGATCAGCCCCGCTAACAGCACTGGTCTCCAGTCAAACGTTGAATTCATTTAAAGCCTAGTTATATTGTAATTTTTAGATAGTTACTGTGCCTGAGCATCCTGACTTTTTATTATTTTATGCCCATCTTCGGTGACACCATCTTTCCAGTAGCTACTAATGTAAATACTGTCTTTATCTACTTCTTTTTCATTTCTGAAATACTGTCTCAGAGCCTTCATGCTATCAAACTCACATGCGCACCAAATGGATACTACACCATCTAACCACTTCTTCTTTAACACATTTTCATGCAACGAGCTGGCTTCATTTTGTGGCTTTATTACCCACTCAACTTCTATACCTTCCGGATGTTCAATAGATTGGATATCCTCTTTCGATGCAACTTCAACAACCGCATATCCTTGCGCATCAGCACGCAGATTTTTTAGTTTTACAGACATAGCGGGTAACGCTGTCATGTCCGCAACTAAAAAGAACCAGTCAGCGTCCTTTTTTAATCCCTGAATCAATCCGGGACCAGCAACTGAGATGCTATCGCCTTGTTTCGCGGTTTCCGCCCAATGACTTGCAAAACCGCCCTCAACCTCCAAGTTTGAGTGGCTATCTGAAACATGACGTACAAAATCAATTTCTATGGTACTTGCCGCAGGATCAAAGCTTCTGATTGTGTAAGTTCTCATCACGGGGCGACCACCCATGATTTTCGGAAGTTTTGTTCCACCTTCTTTATTAAATAACAGCTTCACATAGCCGCCTTCGCAGTCGCTAGGGTAGTCTGCAAACTTGTCGCTTTGAAGAAGAATACGTTGCATATTTGGCGTTACTGCTGAGGAAGATACGACGGTTGCGACCGCAGGGCTAGGTTTTTTCATAGGAACTCTCTCTAATCTCTAATTTTCATTTCAGACATTTCCGCTTTGTGCTTAATCTTGCTTTTCACTCTTTTCACGGTTGATAAACTTGCACCAGTTTCATCTGCGGTGGCTTGCAACGTCTTTCCTTCAAGCAAAAGGGTAGCGATTTGATGATGCAGGGCCTTGTTTGCTCTGCGTCCTTTAAAGCGTTTTGCCCACTCTTCCGGGTTCTCCTTTAATGCTTTTCTGCTTGCTTCGGCAAAGCCGAGACGACGTTTCTTTTCGGCTTTGGCAATTCCTGCCAAGAGACTGAGTTGAGCAAGTGTGTCTGGGTTGTCTTTCTCAAGGGTCAGATTCTGATTGATGGTGATTATCTTTACACCACGATTCAGAATCACCTCTATGTTTTGTCTTACATCACCGAAATGAGAACCCAGTGAATCTAACCACCAAACAACGACAGAATCCCCCTCACGAAGCAGTCCTAACATCTCTTGAAGTTTTGGACGCTCTGCGGCAGGTACAAAACCTCTAATCTTAACTTCCTTAAAAAACTGAACCTCAGGAAGACGAGCTTTTATCGCTTCGATTTCTTCTTCGATATAGGGGTTCTTAGGAGAAAACCGAATATATCCGTATGCGCGAGTATTGTGCATGGTGTCACCTCTCTTTCTAACTTAGGCTCTATTTCAGAATAGGCTCATTTAGATGATAGGGTCATAATAATAGGTTCATTTGGTTCTGTAAACACCAAATGAACCTATTTGAGACAAAAAAATGGTGACTATCTAGCCACCATTTAATATTCATTTTTTATATCAGCCGGTTATCGACTCACCGCTAAGTAGGTACCCGCAAGGATCATTATTCCTCCTGCACCTCTATTAAGCCTTTTGTGGGCAACTGGTGTTTTTAGTAAAGCTGCCGCTCTCATTGCGCTATATGCAATAAGCATCAATCCCATGGTTAACGCGATGGAAGAAAGTACCGATATTAAAACGATATCCTCGGCTTTCAACGAAGTAAGATCGATGAATGTTGGTAAGAACGCGATGTAAAACAGAATAACTTTCGGATTAGAAGCCGAAATCAGAAAGCCTTGTATGAAGCTCGAAACTTTAGAAGAGCCATGAGCTTTGTACTCCCCGCTCTCAATTGCATCTCTGGTAGCAGGCAAAGCCTTAAACATCTTATAGCCAAGATAGATCAGATAAGCCGCGCCAACATAACGAATAACAATAAAGACTTCCGCCCAGTTTTCAGCAATCGTCGCCAAACCAAAACAGGCAAGAATCAGATAGACAAGATCACTGGCAACCATGCCTAATGCTAAGGCTAAGCAGCTACGAGCACCGCTTACCAATGCCCTCGCCAAAATGGCAAATACCCCAGGTCCAGGGGTTACGCTAAAAATAAAAATAGCGACAAAAAATGTCACTGCGCCTTCAAATGACATCATTCACTCCATAAATAGGTCGATCGATTGATCCGTTTTACTACAAAGCGTTCGGTTTGAAAACGTTTAATTATTGTTCAGGTATTCGGAAAGGCGTGTTAAGAACAAAAACCTTGCTCTTAACACTGAAAACTACTGATTGTTTAACCACTCTTTAACCTGGTTGTAGTCGCCCTTGAATACTATTCGTTCGGACTTTTTCCCAAGTTGATAGGTATACATAGGATCGTAATATTGCTCTAGAAGCGGAACCAACCAATTCTCGTGGGCAGAGATACTACCATCTTGTTGCATTTGTTTAATTGCGTCTTTCTGAGCACAAAGCAGTTCGGCATGCCTTTCATGTCCTAATCTTTTTCGGATATTGAACATCCCTCTTTCAAGGTACGCATCAAACTTAGCCCAACCCTCCTCTTCACCAAAGGCTGCAAGAAAATCTCTTTGCATTTTGACCACATAGTCATCAATCAGCCTTTCTACTCTCACATCAAACGGATCGTCTATGACAACAACTTTCGCTTTTTGCATAGATTGATGAATAGAGAGTGGCAATGAAACGCTGCCGATAATCTTACCTTCGTCCTCAAAAACGAAACTATTTACTCCGGCATCCATTTTCTTAATCATCTGGATGCCAAGCTCATTTTCAAAATTGATCTGGTTTCGTTGTTCCTCGACATAACGGCCGAAGGAAGACCCGCGATGGTGAGCAGCCCCCTCCAGGTCAATACCGTTGAAGAGTTCGTTGACCAAAATGGTTTTACCACAACCTGTATTGCCTCCGACGATAGTCATTGGCATTGTGGCAACTTCGTCGATCGTATCAATCAGAAAACGACGCAATGCTTTATAGCCACCAACAATAAATGGGAAGTCAATCCCGGCTTCTTTTAACCATTGTTGCGTGATACGAGAACGTAATCCGCCGCGGAAACAGTACAAGTAACCGTTTGGGTTGGCTTCACAAAACGCTTTCCATTGAGCAATTCTGGCAGCTTTGGTTTCACCATGAACTAATTGGTGGCCAAGCTCGATAGCCGCTTCTTGCCCGTTCTCTTTAAAACACGTACCTACTTTTTCTCGTTCATCGTCCATCATCAAAGGATGGTTCTGAGAAGTTGGAAAAGCTCCGCGAGAAAACTCAACCGGAGCTCTTGTATCCATCAGTGGTGTATCGGAGACAAATAGTCGACGATAATCATCGCTGTTTGGACGTTGCATCAAACTACCTCTACCAGAATATCGCCTTCCTGAGCGATAAGATCACCAATCGGCTCCAGGGTAATTCCATGTTTTATTGCTAACGCTTTCGCCTCTTCTGCACCGTCTGGTGTCACCGCCAGTAGCAAGCCACCAGATGTTTGAGGATCACACAATACCGATTTTTGCAGTTCCGTAATTTCACCGACTTTATGGCCATAACTGGCGTAATTTCGACCAGTGCCGCCAGGAACACAGCCCTGTTCGATATAGTTCATGACTCCAGGTAATGTTGGAACTTTATCAAGATCAATACGCGCTTTCAGACCGCTACCTTCGCAAATTTCTGTTAAGTGACCAAGCAGGCCAAAACCTGTCACGTCAGTCATCGCTTTCACGCATTCTAGATCAGAGAAATCTGCACCAGGAGTATTGAGCTTACACATCCAATCTCTGGCTAAACCAATATGTTCTTCTGCCAGTTTTGATTTCTTCTCGGCGGTCGTCAGCACACCAATGCCCAGCGGCTTAGTCAGATAAAGCTGACAACCTTCTTCTGCTTTACTGTTTTGTTTAACTTTGTCGGAGTCAACAATACCTGTTACGGCTAATCCAAAGATAGGTTCAGGGGCATCAATAGAATGACCACCAGCCAAAGAAATACCAATTTCAGCACAAACTGAACGGCCGCCATCAACCACTTTCTGAGCAACTTCTGGTGGAAGAGTATTGATAGGCCAACCCAGGATTGCAATGGCCATAATTGGTTTACCACCCATCGCATAAATATCACTTATTGCATTTGTTGCTGCGATACGGCCAAAATCAAACGGGTCATCAACAATCGGCATAAAGAAGTCGGTGGTACTGATGACCGCTGTACCGTTACCTAAGTCATAAACAGCAGCGTCATCTTTGTTCTCGTTACCCACCAACAGGTTTGGGTCATGAAAAGGAGCAATTTGAGTTTTTAGAATAGTATCAAGTACTTTAGGAGAGATTTTGCAACCACAACCTGCACCGTGGCTATATTGGGTTAATCTGATTTTATCCATGACGTTTTCCGAAACTAAAGAAGGAAATTTTACTCTGAGCAGAGCTAACAGTCACTATCAATAACCAAATAACTTAAAACAAATCACTACAGCAACAGCGATCCTCCTCATAATAACGCGCAGAATAATAATCTCACAACTGTATATTATTTAATCAAATCGACATCCACGGCGGACCTTCCGATTGATTGTTGTGCTATCAATAAACACCTGAACCGAGTCTATTTTTCATCTCATTCTATCAAAAATAAGAATTTCGATTAATTAAGGTTAGGTCAGTCTCAAAACAGTCGTAATTTTAAATTTTCGGGCTAAATTAATTATTGAAATCTATAGTAATAAAATCAAACCAACAAAAAGAGAATAAAATGGCTATTGAACTGTACTTTCTTGGGGCTGGTATGCCCGCGAGTGGAACCAAACCTGCTGCGTTAAAAAAAATAGCAAATAAAACCACAGCGATGGATTGGCAGTTGAATAGTTTTGAAGGTATCGTAAAAAAGAATAAAACCTTTTTCTTAGGTGGCTACAATATTGATGAAGTGGTAAAAGCATTCCCTAAACTGAATTTTACCGTCGTCCCAAACTGGAATAACTCAACCGTACTTAACACCCTTTTGCATGGCCCTTTTAGTGGGAAATCCGTGATCATTACCTATACGGATACCTTATTTAGAAAAGAAACCGTAAATCAAATTATAAAAGAAAAGTCCGACGTAACTGTCGCCATAGATAGTGGTTGGAAGAAGAGATACTCATCCCGAACACAAGCAGACATAGATAGTGCTGAGCTTATTACTGTTAATGAAGAGAAGTGCGAGTTTACTGGGCTGGTTCACTTTAAATGCAAAGCTGCTCAGTACATTAAAGAAAATATAAAACACAATATTGACAATAGTATTGGCGATAACATACCTGACTTATTAAAAACTCTAGAAAATAACGGATTTTCAATCGGTTACATAGACGTTAAAAGTGACTGGGCTGAATTTAACTCTCCAATAGATATCGCTAATTTTATCCTGGGTACTAAAGCTGACACTCTCGCCAGACTAGAAACCATCGTAAAAAAAAGCGTCATAGGTAAACAGGTTAGTTTTACAACCTCCGAATGGAAAAATAAAAAAGACACCGTAATAGAAAGAATTCAAAATCAGTTTGGCAAAAATAAACTAATTGTGAGAAGCAGTTCTAAATCAGAGGACAACTGGCGTTCTTCCAATGCTGGTGGTTTCGAAAGTATTTTAGATGTTTCTAGCACAAATATTGAAGAGCTCACGGATGCAATTCATAAAGTGGTTTCATCTTACGGCCGTTTGAGCGAAGAAGACGATCAAGTATTAGTCCAGGAGTTTTTGCAAGACGTAATATTGGCGGGAGTTGTGTTCACGTGTACCTTAGAATCAGGCGCGCCTTATTATAGGTTCAACTTTGATGATACGACTAAGTCAACAGAGTCCGTTACTGCTGGCACACACTCAGACCTGAGAACCGTTTTGGTTAGCAAATTGCAACCACAGTCCGTTAAAGAAGTCGCCCCGGAGCTCGAATGCGTCCTCGAGTCAATACAGGAACTAGAATTGTTGCTGGGTTTCGACAAATTGGATATCGAGTTTGCGATTGATGGTTCTGGGCGAGTCCATATTTTTCAGGTTCGCCCCGTTGTCGTAAACCACGACAACTATGAATTAGATATAGAAGAAATCTCCTGCTCTATTGATAACGACTTAATCCGCTATAACAATCTGCAAAAATCTCTGCCATGTATCAGCGGCAACAAAACACTATTCGCTAACATGCCAGACTGGAATCCAGCAGAAATAGTGGGGACAAGGCCGAAACCTTTGGCATTGAGCCTTTATCAGCACTTAATTACAAACGAAATCTGGGCAGAACAACGAGCGGAATACGGCTATAAAGACGTAAGACCTTATCCCCTGATTGTCGCTTTTTCAGGGCAGCCTTATGTCGATGTGCGCGCAAGCTTCAACTCCTTTATACCGAGTTCGATTTCAGAGGATTCAGCAGACAGAATAGTCAATGCATATCTGGAGTTACTGTCGGATCACCCTCATTTCCACGACAAGATCGAGTTTGATATTGCGTTTACTATCTGGACGCCCGAATTTATGGAGGAGGCCAAAAATCGCTTAATGCCTTATGGCGTGCTTCCATCAGATTTAGTTGAGCTGGAATCAGGGCTAAAAGCAATTACCAGTGAAGCTCTGCTGAGATTAGAAGACGACATAAAATCCGTCGCTACTCTTCAAAGTCGCTGTCAAAGCATTTCTGATTCAAAATTAAGCGCTATCGATAAGGTATTTGCTTTGTTAGATGATTGTAGACGATTTGGTACCTTAGCTTTCTCACATGCAGCGAGAGCTGGGTTTGTTGCCTCGACTCTGCTTAAGAGTCTGGTAAAAATCGGCGCTATGACGGAAGCGCGAAGAATAGAACTACTCAATAGCTTTGATACTGTAGCCGGCAAGTTTGAACACGATAAATCCGCTTACATACAAGGGCATATCAGCAAAGAAGACTTAATACACGAATATGGGCATTTGCGCCCCGGAACTTACGAAGTTACCACTCTGGCCTACTGGGAAGACCCTCGCCAGTACCTAATACCAAAAGAGCTAAAGGTAAATAAAAATAAAGAACATACCTCTATAGAGCTTTCTAAAAAGGAGCGCTCCGGAATTACTGCGCTATTAGATCAGCTCAACTCAACAATAAGCGTAGAACTATTTGTTCAATATATAATTCAAGCTACACAAGAAAGAGAGCGGGTCAAATTTGAATTTACCAGAAACCTCAGCCGTGCTTTGGATTACTGTATTGAGCTTGGCAAACAGGTCAACCTATCCAGAGATGAAGTTTCTATGCTCACCTACTCAGATTTAGAACAACTAAAGCTGAACACCATCAACTCTGAAACGATTAAAGCGATTGTTAGATCCAGAGAAGAGGCCTATAAGCTGACTAAGGTCATCGAGTTACCTTCGCTCATTGACAGTCCGACAAAATTCTATTGTTTTGAACGTCACTCTTCCCAGCCTAATTATATTGGTGTTGACCGAGTCGCTGCTGATATTTGCAACCTTGATCAAAACAGTACTAATAACCTGGCCGGAAAAATAGTCATGATTCCTCAGGCTGACCCCGGATATGATTGGCTCTTCGAGTACAACATTGCCGGTCTGATTACACTTTACGGTGGCGCTAACTCACATATGGCAATTCGATCAGTAGAGATCGGATTGCCTGCTGCAATAGGAGTTGGAGAGAAGTTATACGACAGCTTAAAAACAGCTTCGAAAATTGAGCTGGATTGTTTAGGTCAAACCTTGAGAGTTATCGAATGAAGCGTATTGGTATAACTCAAAGAGTAGACATTATAGAAAGTTACGGCGAACGCAGAGACGCCTTAGATCAGCAGTGGTACGACTTAGTGATGCAATTGAATGCAATCCCGATACCACTGCCAAACATACATTCTGAACTTGTACCGACTTTGCTACATGAACTTAATTTAGACGCAGTCATTTTTACTGGAGGTAATAACCTGACTTATCTGGATCCAACCAGCCGTGATTGCGCACCTGAAAGAGATGCTTTCGAGCTAACACTGATTTCTGAGTTAGAAAAAAACGATATACCTTTCCTGGGCGTGTGCAGAGGAATGCAGATCATAAATCATTATTATTCTGGAAGTCTTATAGCGATAAAAAATCACGTAGCAACAAGGCATAAAATTTATGGTGTTGAGGATTCTTTTAAATTTGCATCGCATGTTAATAGCTTTCACAACTGGGCAATACCACACGAAGGATTAGCAAATGAACTTAACGCTATCGCCTTAGATGAGAATAATAATGTCGAGGCACTCATTCACAAAACCAAAAAGATAGCCGGCATGATGTGGCATCCGGAAAGAGAATCAGACACCGACGCTACAGATCTTAATTTTATAAAGGAAATATTACTATGACGAAGGCATTAATCCTGGCTGCGGGACAAGGTACAAGATTAAAACCATACACCGACGATAAGCCCAAATGCCTGGTTACCCTTATGGGCAGGACCTTACTTGACAGACAAGTAACGACATTACAATCACAGCAAATTAAAGACATACACATAGTTACCGGGTATCGCGCAGATCAAATAGAATCATTAGGGTTTGATACATCGTATAACGCTCAATTTAAAACAACCAATATGGTGGAAAGTTTATTCTCAGCCATTGAGTTTTTAAAAGACTGCAATGAAGACCTTATTATCAGCTATGGCGACATAATCTATAACCCTAGTAATTTGGAAAGGCTGCTAGGATGCAATGATGAAGTTGCAATCATGATAGATAAAGACTGGTACTCCCTTTGGTCAATTAGAATGGATAACCCGCTTGAAGATGCTGAAACACTGAAATTAGATAGCAAAGGATACATCAAAGAGTTAGGTAAAAAGCCTTTAAGTTACGATGAAATACAAGGCCAATACACCGGACTGATAAAAATCAGAGCGGACAAGCTAGCTGATTTTATTGGCTTCTATACGAGTTTGGATCGAGAAGAACAATATGATGGCCAGGATTTTTACAACATGTATATGACTAGTTTCCTTCAATTGCTTATAAATAACAGCTGGAAAATCAAGGCGGCGACAGTGAATGGCGGCTGGCTGGAAGTGGATTCTGTTAGTGACTTAGAAACTTACTCAAGTTTAGCAAGCAATGGCGAACTAAAAAAGTATTGCCACGTTTAAGATCTCATCGTCTATTTGGTCAGGATGTAGTTAATTTGAACAATATAAGCACTCAATATCAATTACTTTTCGCACTATTTATAGCGCTCCATAGTAACCATGCTCATGCTTATTTAGATCCTGGTTCAGGTAGCGCCATAGTGGGTTTAATTACTGCGGCTATAGGTTCAGTTTGGTTTTCAATTAAGTCTCTTTTTTATCGAATAAAAGGTAACAACATTTTAGATGATGAAATCACTATAGGTGATGAAAGCATCGTTATCTTCAGTGAAGGAAAAGCATACTGGTCAACGTTTAAGCCCTTGATAAACCGATTGATTGAACAGGAAGTTCCATTCAGATACTTTACTTTGGATATGTATGACCCTGCGTTGACCATCGACAATAAGTGCATGAGTTCAAAGCTACTTTCACTGAAATCAATAAATTTATCTGAGATAAATAAAGTTAAAGCAAGGTGTGTTATTTCTACAACACCCAATATTGGAACGCCAGGTTACCCAGTCAAAAAGTCACCATACATTGAGAAGTTAATTCATGTATTTCATCATGTTGGTGATATTTCTATATATAAGAAATATTCTTTAGATAACTATGATGAAGTTATCATGGCTGGAGATTTTCAGAAAAAAGCGATACGTAAGATCGAGTCTTTAAGAGATCTCAAGAAAAAAAAACTCATTTCACTTGGAGTCCCATATCTGGACGACCTATATTCCAGTACATCCAGGACTGATAAAGCTAAAAACAAGAATACAACAATACTTGTCGGATCTTCGTGGGGATCTAAAGGTTGCTTAAGGCAATACGGCGTAGATTTTATTAATAAATTAGCTAACGCTGGCTACAATGTCATCGTACGTCCTCACCCGCAGTCGGCTAAATCAGAGCCTGAATTTATTGATAAATGTAAAGAAGCAACTAGCCATACTAATGTAATTTGGGACGAAGTACCTTCACCATCTCATTCTATGAATGAATCCGATCTACTCATTTCTGACACATCGGCTATAAGGTTTGATTACGCATTTCTGCATGAAAAACCCATTATAACCTTGGATATACCCAAGGATAAATTATCTGAGTTTGAACTCTCAGACTTAAATGAAAGCTGGTATGAATCAGCATCTTTGCGAATAGGTAGAGTTTTAAATAAAGACTCTGTTTGTCACTTGAATGAAATTGTGGACGAAACGTTAAGGTCAAACTTTATTAGCGACATCCGAACATTTAGACAAGAAACTGTGCAAAACTTTGGGAATAGTGCACCACATGTAGTTGATTACATACTTAAAGCTAACTCTATTAAAGGTTAATATTATATGTGGCAATACATCTTACTAATGTATTCTGATTTTTTTATTTACTTGGTCAACTTAGTTGATAGCTTTGGACTTGCCACGATTTTATTGTCATTGATATCTGCATTTTTAATGTTTTACCCTCTAAAATGGGCAGGAAAGATAGCTACAGAAGAAGCAGCTC
Organism: Vibrio iocasae; assembly: GCF_042245395.1. Lineage (NCBI taxonomy): Bacteria > Pseudomonadati > Pseudomonadota > Gammaproteobacteria > Vibrionales > Vibrionaceae > Vibrio > Vibrio iocasae. The sequence goes on from NZ_CP145310.1 coordinate 1,252,752, forward strand.
TACAGAGTGTCATCGCCCCTCAGCTATTGGAAATAAGTAAAAGTGAGTCAGGTCTACATAAGCATCAGGCAATCAAAAGATTATACTCAAGATACTCTTATCACCCCATATATGCAGTTCGCTCTCTATCTCCACTTTTTATTCAGCTCCCCTTTTTGATACTCACTTACTTTATGCTAAAGGGTATAAGTGGTTTAGAGGGTCAAAGTTTCTACTGGCTAAATGACTTGAGTCTCCCTGATGGTGTTCTTTATGGCGACGGGAATATCTTGCCTTTTTTAATGACAGCTATTAATTTGTTGTCAATACTCTTTATAAAAAACTTTAGTTATAAAAATGCATTACAAGCAATATTTGTTAGCATATTATTTTTTGTTTTATTGTATAACGAACGATCTATATTACTATTATTTTGGACCACCAACAACCTACTATTACTAATTAAAGGGGGCTATGCGTACCTTAATTCTAAAAATAAAGAATTATATGCTGTTTCAAATTTTGACTGGAGTATACATGAAAATATCAACGTCAAAAGCATAGTTAACTTAGCTATATATGTTTTCGTTTCCTCATTGATATTTAAAGAATTATTTAACATTGGAATAGTAAGGAAGCTTTCATTAAGCTTATATATTTTATCTATAGGTTTCTTGGCACTTTCAATAGTATTCGCACTACTCACCTCATGGCAAACCAAAGATAATAATGGAAGTACAATAACGTTATTTGACAAAACATCGTCAGTCAAAATAAACATATCAGCTATTGATTTATTATTCCTTCTCCTGCCGATTTCATTTGTTGCTCAATATGCATTAGCAAACCAAGATATAATGAAACTTTCAGAGCAATTAGTCTTCATTTCTATCTGCACTTTATGTTTCTTTGTGTATATATGGTTAGTACCCTATGTATTGAGCAAGTTTACCAGTACAACCGGATTCGTAGAGTTTTCGCTATCTCTATCATTGGTTTACGTTACTCTTCCCATTCTGGCATCACAAAATGGTTGGTATGATCAACCAGACATCGCCTTGTTATTGGCTTCATTGCTTGTGCTTTTTGGTTTTGTCCATCTGATGTATAGATATAAAAGAAAGTTGTTATGGGCTTTCTCAGTCGTCTTCTTCTTGGTTAGTTTTTCGGTTAACTTCTTAAAGTCAGACGAGAGCTTGTACAACATTAAGAGCGTGAAAGTCGATTACTCCAATTTCATTCCATCACAACAACTCACCAGAAAACCTGATATCTACCTGCTCACATATGACGCTTATGTTGCTAATGGAACAATGGCTAAATACGGAATTGATAACTCTGAACAAGAAGAGTATCTGGCAGAACGAAATTTTAAGATGTACCCAAAAACCTACTCTCTAGCCAGGAGTACTCTCCAGACTATGGCCAGGGTTTTAGAGATGTCGGATAACTTACCTATTCCAACTCGACTCTCAACTGCCGGGAACGCATTAGTTCCGTCTATTTTGGAGAAAAACGGTTACCACACATACGGCATTCTGACGCCCTATTTTTTTGCGGCTCCAGTCATTGGCTATCAAACATTTTATCCTGACCAGAGTTCTCTTCTTACCAGTGATTCTGTTTACAATGGTCTGAAAGAAGGCCAGTTCAGATTTGACTTAATAGATGAGACTGCCAACTATAATCATGGTGACTGGATTACTCAGAAGAGACAAGTCATGGCTTTGGATTCGGAAAGTCCCAAGTTTATGTACACCCATACTGGCCCACACCATAGCCAGAATTCTGGCAAATGTTTAGACAATGAAACGGAACTATTTCAGCAACGGCTTGATGATGCAAATACCGAAATGAAAGAGGATATTGAAACTATTTTAGCGAGCAACAGAGAAGCTATTATTATTATCAATGGTGATCATGGTCCCTATCTTACAGGTGATTGCAAGAATCTAACTGGTATCAAAGATTCAGATATTACCAAGCTTCACTTACAAGATAGGTACGGCTCTTTTCTCGCTATTAGATGGCCAGACAATGAGTATGAGAAATATGATGACATTCGGGTATTACAGGATACTTTTAATGCTGTTTTCAAGTACTTATATCAGTCAGATAAAGTACTCAATACACCTGTTTCTACTGCTTCCATTAAGGAAGGTATCAGCGGCATCGAAGATAACATAATCCAGAACGGCATTATTATGCTTGGCAAAAACAAGGGAGAGCCTCTGTTTGATTGACGTTCCAGTTCGTCATCTAAGTTTACTTATGGTATTAAACTGTGTTTACAATTAACTCACCCACACTAACTCGTACATGCAAACAATGAAAATAGTCGCAGTTACTGCCTGCCCAACCGGAATCGCCCACACCTACATGGCCGCTGACGCTCTGAAGAAAGAAGCTCAGAAGAAGAACATTCAGATAAAGGTTGAGACTCAAGGGGCAATGGGAATCGAGAATCCGTTAAACGCCTCTGATATCGCCAGTGCTGATTTGGTACTAATTGCATCGGACATTGAAGTTGAGCAGAGAGCGCGCTTTACAGGTAGTAAGATTCATTGCGTAACGATCGAAGAAGTACTGATTGATGTTAGTCAGGTACTTGATCAGTGTTGCCAGCTCTAAACTCTTGCCATGAACATTGAACGACGCATTACTTTTATCATTGGTGAGGAAGGATTTGCCGCCTGGAAGCTAAATCGGCTCAAAGCTCTGTCCGGCTATTTTCGTTCGGTTGTTATACTAAAAAACATTTCTTTAGGCCGGGCTGTCAACGCAGAACAAACGTTAAAAGTGATGAGCCTTGGCAGCCGCAATAATGATTTGTGCCAACTATGGATAGAAGGTTCTGATGCAGAGTTGGCATGTATGATATTGACCGATTTCATTGCCGACGAATTTGAAATCATCAACACTTCTCACCGCCCTAACGCAAAGTTCGCGACGAATATCATCGAAACCCATCCCTCCTTTTCTCTCGAGTTCGATATTAACTTCAATTTTGAAAAAGTAGCGCAAGGTACAGAGCTCAGTAAAAACGCATTACTGTTTAAACTTACCGATGTTTTAAAACAACAGGCGGCTGAACCGGTGTATCAAGCCTTATTAGACAGAGAAGAAATTTCCTCAACCTGTATCGGACACCAAATTGCGCTTCCACATGTAATGCATCCAGACATCGAGACACCAGAGCTCAATATTATTCGACTTTCGGCCATGACCGACTGGAACTCAGCTCGTGGTGATGCTTCTTTATTGATTGGCTTATTCCTCCCTGCTCCACCACAAATGCCGGTAATTAAAGCCTTTACCCAGCTTTCTCGAAGCCTGCTCGAAGAGGACTTCTGCGATTTGCTCACCTCGACCACGGAAGAAGAAGCTCTAAAGGCCATCTTAATTCATACGATGGCGAAAACGCCAAGATAGAACCGTCGACTAACAGCTTATCCCATACTTCGATACTCAGATGGTGTGTATCCTGTCTTGTTCTTGAATACTCGGAAGAAGTAGTTCACGTCCTGATATCCGCACCGGGTCGCCACCTCATTTAGCCGAAATGGATAGCGCCTTAACATAAACTTCGCTCTGTCTATTCGCACCCACGTAATGTAATCCGCCAGTGTCATATGCCCTTGTTGACGGAACATCCGGGATAGATGGTTCGGTGTAATGTTGAAGCGATCCGCGATAGTACTGCGAGTAATATTGCGGTGAAAGTTTTCCTGAATATAGATACAAATACCCTGATAAAGGTCTTCACTGCGCTTCTTCGCTGAATACACAGGATCAGAAATCATTGATTGCGCATAACTCAGTAGAGACAGCAATAAATGTTCATCCATTGGGTTTTTGCGTTTTTCTTTAGCAAGTGCATTCAGTGCTTCAAGAATATGGTCGATGGCATGGCCAGTTCTGGTTTGAATACTGTGTTTTCTGACATCCACAAATCCAGTCTCATCCCGATTCTTCGTTACTAGGCTAAAACCAAGCTGACGACGGCCAAACAACAAGCTTAAAACTGAACAATCCGTATCCCAATCGGGTTTATTCCAACAGTTAGGTGGAATAAAGAGCGCATCACCAGACAATACCTTGATATCAACAATCCCCTGCTCTGGATCTTCGATTTTGTTTGGGTACTCTCCACTCATCACCAGCTCAAGCCTGGGAAAGTTTACCTGATAGCTAAATTGAGGAGGTTCCAACTGATCGCTGGCAAACCAGATACGGCTAAAGTTCTCTCGTTCTGATACCAGTGTTTCGATTAAATCGTGAAAGACAACGCCCATAGCATTCCTAAAATCGTCCAGTTTTAAGATAGTGAAACGACAAATTTGGTGATCCAACGCACTAAAAATCGCCCTAAGATAAGGCCACTTTAATCCACAAAACAAAAATTCTAAATTTATTTTTGTAACAACTGCCACATCTTAATTAAGAGAAACTCATATTATCTCGCTGTATTTACTAGTTTTTATACCAATAATTCTAGAAAACCTGCCTTTGACTAAAATATGAACTAAGTCACAACCAGATTTACAGGTTACAATAATCCAGTAAATGTCTTTCTCATACACTATCGTAATTAGCGACTTAGTACGAAAATAAATATGAATCAAATAACAAGTATCAATTGGGGACAAGGAACATGATTACTGAGTTAATTAATGAAAAATTGATTCGTCTCGACCTTAGCGCAACAACAAAAGAAGAAGTCTTTGTTGAGCTAATCGACGTGCTAAGCACTGAAGGGCGAATTAACGACAAAGCACAGTTTTTAGCAGATATCAAAGCTCGTGAAGAGCTAGGTAACACCGGATTTGAAGAAGGTGTTGCACTACCACACGCAAAAAGCTCGGCTGTAACCAAACCAGCGGTAGCCATTGGTGTGAGCCGCGCTGGTGTTGAGTATGGTGCGGAAGACGGCAAACCATCAAAACTCTTTTTTATGATTGCCTCTCCTGATGGCGGTGCCGATCACCATATTGAAGTGCTTGCAGAGCTCTCTTCGAAGCTCATTACCGATGGCTTTATCGAAAGCTTCCTGGCAGCCAAAACAGAAGCTGAAGCACTAGAGCTACTTTTGCAAAAGGTAGAACCAACAGAGCCTGCTATTCCGGCTGATAAAGGGTTCCTTATTGGTGTAACTGGCTGTCCGACGGGTGTTGCCCACACTTATCTGGCGGCCGAAGCGTTAGAGAAAGGAGCGGCAGAATTAGGTTACGAGATTAAAGTTGAAACCAATGGTTCTATTGGTGTGAAAAACGCACCTACAGCAGAAGAAATCGAAAAAGCAGATGCGATCATTGTTGCTTGTGACAAGCAAGTCGACCTAGAGCGATTTGCTGGTAAAAAAGTAATAGAAACAGGCGTAAAAGCACCTATCAAAGACGCAGAAGAGGTTATCCAGCAAGCGCTTAATGCACCTCGGTATCAGGCGACTGGTAAATCTAAAGCTTCGGATACCAACAAATCTTCTACCCGCTCAGATCTGTATAAGTACCTGATGAACGGCGTATCTCACATGATTCCGTTTGTAGTAACGGGTGGTCTTCTAATCGCTCTATCTCTTGCCATTGGTGGTGAGCCAACAGAAGCCGGTATGGCGATTCCTGCAGGCAGCCTCTGGAACAAGGTGCTTGATGTCGGTGTGGTTGCCTTTACATTGATGATCCCAATTTTGGCTGGTTATATTGCCTATGCGATTGCTGATCGTCCGGGACTGGCACCAGGCTTTATCGGTGGCTGGATTGCTAACAACGGTTCTTTCTATGGCGCGGAAGCGGGTACTGGCTTTATCGGAGCTATCCTTGCTGGTCTCCTAGTGGGTTACTTTGTTCGCTGGTTAACAAGCCTGAACTATCACAAATTTATCCAGCCACTGGTGCCAATCATGATTGCTCCAATCGTTGGTTCGCTGTTTATCTCATCACTGTTTATCTTTGTTATAGGTGCGCCAATTGCAGACCTGATGGAAAGCATGAATACATTGCTGACTAACATGAGTACGGGCAACGTTGTACTTCTGGGTATTGTTCTTGGTGGCATGGCTGGCTTCGATATGGGTGGTCCATTTAACAAGGTCGCGTTCCTGTTCTCTGTAGGCATGATTGCCAGCGGTCAGACTCAATTTATGGGTGCGATGGCGTGTGCGATTCCTGTTGCGCCACTAGGTATGGGCCTGGCTACAATCCTTGGCCGTAAGCTAAGCCTGTTTGAAGAGTCAGAGTTCGAAGCGGGTAAAGCAGCTGGTGCGATGGGTCTGGTTGGTATTTCTGAAGGTGCGATTCCATTTGCCGCTCAGGATCCAATGTCCGTTATCCCTGCAAACGTGATTGGTTCTGCAGTTGCAGCAGTCATGGCCTTCTCGTTCGGTATCACTAACAGCGTAGCGCATGGTGGTCCGGTCGTCGCTCTGCTGGGTGCAATGAACAAACCTCTACTAGCACTGGTTTGCATGGCTGTCGGCTCAATTGTTACTGCTCTGGTATGCATCTCTCTTAAAAAGATGCGTATGGGTAAAGCCGAGGTTGCACTAGCATAATCTGACTTTTGAAAGCTTCCCCTCTTAGCATTAAGAGGGGATTTTTCTGTTTCATGGATTATTTAATACAAATCAAGTTTTTGTATTTTATTTGTATCTTTTATGTATTACCCCTTGAACTGCCATACGGCTAATGTAAAATCCATTTAATTCTTACCTCAAAAAATATACAGGGTATAAAAATGACTCAGGTTTCTACGCAGTACTTTTTCCCAATGGACAACGTCATCCAGGATTACGCTTGGGGAAGCCGCACTTCAATCAACACGCTTTTCGGTATTGAAAATCCAGATAACAAGCCACAGGCAGAAATCTGGATGGGAGCTCATCCAAATGGTTGCTCTAAAATTGTTGAAAACGGCGAAACACAGCTTCTGTCTGATTTCATCAACCTGGACAAATCCGGCATTCTGACTGTAGAAACTGATACTCAATTTGGTGAACTGCCATACCTATTTAAAGTACTTGCTGCTGAAAGCGCGCTTTCTATCCAGGTTCACCCTAGCAAAGAACAAGCAGAAGAAGGTTTCCAGCGAGAAGAAGAAGCGGGTATTCCACGCAACGCAGCAAACCGTAACTACAAAGATCCAAACCATAAACCTGAGCTTGTTTATGCTCTGACACCTTATCAGGCGATGAACGGTTTCCGTGAGATTCCTGAAATGCTATCTCTGTTTGAAAAAGTTCAGGTCGCTGAAATTGCTGAAACTGTAGCAGCGTTTAAAGCGTCTGCAAACGAAGAAGGACTGGAAAAGTTCTTCTACACAATCCTTTCTATGGAAGGTGAAGCAAAAGAAAAAGCCGTTAGTGAGCTAATGGCGTTTGCCGAAGCAAACAAAGATGACGAGCTTTTTGCCCTGATTATTGAACTTGCTGGCCTGTATCCGGGTGATATCGGTCTGTTCTGCCCGCTAATGCTGAATGTTCTAACTCTTCAGCCGGGTGAAGCTATGTTCTTGTATGCTTGTACTCCACACGCTTACCTAAAAGGTACAGGTCTTGAGATTATGGCGAACTCAGACAACGTTCTGCGTTCTGGCCTAACACCTAAGTACATGGATATTGATGAACTGGTTAAGTGTACGATTTTCCAGGAAAAACCGGCGAGTACTCTGCTGACAGAACCAGAGATCCGCGATGGTGGTCAGTACTACCCTATCCCGGTAGACGACTTTAAGTTTGCGGTATTTATGTCTGCTGATGAGCTAACTCTAAACACTGAAAGTGCTGAGATTCTGCTTGCTCTTGATGGCGACTTAACTCTGACTCATAAGAGCGGTGAAACAGTAACCATTGCTCAGGGTGAATCAGTATTTATCCCAGCATACACAAACAAATTCCAGATCAGTTCTAAAGGCCGAGTAGCTCGCGCATTTAACTAGTCATTGTTTATAAACACGAATAGTTTATAAATTGGAAATGTACGAAAAAGCGAGGCTGGATTAGCCTCGCTTTTTTGTAGATTCAAATACTACCAAATATTTGATAGATGAAATGAAACTGAGCCTATAAAACGCTCTTTATAGTGGCTGAGTGTTGGAGAGACATATTGCAGATCTCCTTTGATGCTAAGCCATTTATTTACGTTATAAGCGTAAAATGCCTCAAGCCCATCCTCATCATTTACTTCGTAACCTAGTTGCAGATGTTTAAAGGCATTTTGAAAATCGTTTGACAGATTATTCTTATAGTAACCAAAACCCCAGTCATCCTGCCCCCTATTGAGAAATGTTGCTTTACCACCTAGCCCGGCAGTAAAAGTTCCACTAAAATAATTCGGATTTCCATCTGCAACTGAGCCGCGCATATACAAGCCCCAACCTTCCCCAGTAGGAAGTCCAGCTAAGTCATGTGTCAACTGTGCTCTGATATTGTACTTTTGCTGAGCTGTTTCAGAAAACGTAAGATCCGGTTCGAGTGAGGCCAGATCACTCCCGCTTTCAGTACTTAAGGTACCGGACAAGCCAATACTCGTCTCTCTGCTAAAGACTCGCATTCTTTTAGTTGTACCTAAAGAGAGATTAACACCGTCCTCGAATGCCCCTTTTAAATGCCCCCTACCTGAATACCTGTCCCTTGGGTCATAAAGCATGAAAGACCAATCAAGATCATAAAGACTAAAACCACTTACTAAGCCCAAAAAAGCAGGCGGTGTTACACCTGATGGCGGAGCAACAAATGAGATATTATTGAAGCCCGATCTTGCTGCCCCACCATAGAATGTCCCCTCCTTGAGCAACTCGATTGCATCTATCTTTCCTACTTTCATATACCAATCGTCACCACTATGCTGATAATAAAATGCAGATAAAAAAGTTTCATCTGTGCCTCCATAGAACGCAGCATTTGGTGAAGACAAAATAGGAAAGTCATACCCATTCGCATCACCAAACCGCGACACCAAGTGGGTAGAAAAACGGCCATTTTTCCATAAACCAATATCCGCGGTATCTAACGATGCTGATAAATCTAGCCTCCCAGCCAGATTCGATGAGTAGTGACCATCTTCTTTTTTCCAGTTGTGACTATAGAGAGACAAATCAGTTGTGAGATCGATACTTTCTTTGGCATTTAGCTGACCGGACATCGAGAAACTACAGCCCGCTACTATGGCAACCACGAGGGATGAACGAGTAATGCGCACACAATTTACCTTGTTGGACGAAAAACCTGACAGGGATAAGAGGCTGAGAAAAACAGCCTCACTTATCGATGTATATCTATAGAGATTTATCGATATACGGAGTTAACAATCTCTCTGGAATAGCCTTCTAACCAAAGGATATTGTCGTAGCTCGACGAGAACCAGGCGACGACGGTATCTGTCTCAGGAGAGACATATAGCGCCTGTCCGGTACGTCCTGATTTGTATAAATCACCGTCGCAGAAAATTGCGTCCCACTGGTAAGAAGCACCAATACAATTCGTTCCGAAGTTCTTAATCACTCGTTGACTTAAGTAATCTTCCGTAAAAGTATCTGGTGTTACTGCTTTATAGGTCTTATCTAGATAATCCGAAGGAACAACAGGTGTGTCTGCAACTTTGGACCAACTTGGGGTATAAAGCATTCCATAGCGGCCTAAATCTCTTAAACGAGACGTAAATACACCAGCAGATACTGGCTCTCCGGTAGGAGATAACCCGAGTAAAGCATCCCCTTCCATCCCAGCTTTTGACCATACTCGCTCACTGAAAAGGTCATGCATTGGTTTTCCAGTTACATTTTCAGCAACCAAACCCAATAAGAAAGTATTGATAGATGAGTACTCAAACATATCTCCAGGTTCGCGAATTTTTTTCGCATCCAGGGTAGTCTGCAGCAGTGATGTTCCCTCTGCCGTTGTCGATGTGTCTCCTGACGCTAGTTGATAGAAACGATTAATTGGATGTCCTTCAGTTCCCACGTTTCTTTCGCCTACATCCATACCAGAGTTCTGATGTAAAACTTCTGCAACAGGAATGTGTTCCCACTCTGTGTTCTTTAACTCCGGAATGTACTTTGAAATAGGAGCCGTTAGCTCAACTTTACCCTCGTTTTCCAGTTGAGCGATAACTAGCGAAACCATAGTTTTTGTTGTAGAGGCCCAGAAGTGGTTATCAGTATCTCGCATTCCGGGATACTGTTCATACACAATCTTGCCTTTGTGTATCACCAGCACTCCCTTCATACGAGAACGGGGGTCTGCCAATACTTCATCTAGTGTTAACTCGCCGAGATCAGAATTGTAGCTAACCGAACCAATCGCTCTATTTTCATTCTGCTTGAGCTCACTTACCTGGCCACTTCTTGGAACCATAGACATTGGTAAGAATTCACTCAAATTTGAAGTCGCATAAGCACCACTATCATTGGCAGTCTGGATATCTATAGCGTTAAAACGAGCCCTAGCCTCTTTAGTTTCATCAGCGCTAAAACCATTAGCGCCATTCCAAACTGGTGAAAGCTCATCAGGTAGCTCAAATGACGAATAGGATGTCGCGACTGCATACCCAGAAAATGCCATCGCTGACAGAATAAGTGCTGCTCTAACTTTGAATGGAGAAGATATTTTCATAGGAGATTCCTGCATTAACTGTGATATTCGGACAATATCAACGACAGGAGAATGTGAGAATGGTCATATCTGATATATGAACTATACCCAAATTGACAGAAGCGGTGCTTAACCTACGTCTACTGAAATACCTTCTTCGCTATGTCTTCAATCCATTTTGCTTGCTTAGATTGGTAGTACATAGAGTTATAGACCAATGCAATATCTTTAATATCACGGTTGGGAACGTCAGGAGTCACGCAGGAGAACTCTTTCGGATCTAACGAGTTGTATAGACTTGCTGGAGCAACAAAAATAGTATCCGAACGTTTTGTTAGCTCTAGTAAGGGAGTGATATTTTCGGAACGAAGAACAGGGACAACATCAAATTGCTTGTATTGCTTTGCGAGTACCATTTCAAACTGATTGAATTCAGGAATGATTAACCCTGAAACATCATAGCTATCGAAGATTACTTCCAGTTTTTGTTTTGTTCCTCCAAAAGGGTGCCCAGATCTGCATATACCAATAAACTCATCTGCACAGAGCTTTATCTGGTGCAACTCTTTGGACACATCCATAGGAAAAAAGTTTAGAGCCGCATCTAGCTTGCCTGACAGGATATCCTGTGGGGTATTTGCAGTAAAACTCACTAACTCAACATTGGAATTGGGAGCGCTGGCTTTTATAGCTTTAAACAGTTCATAACCAAATGTTTCCATTAAAAAACTATTAAGCGCGATTCTTAGGGTTTTGTGAATTTTTTTCGGTTCGAAAACTTCTTCCATCAAGGTGTTTTCTAACGCGGCCATAATTTGAGGAAGTTGCTTTGATAATGATTCACCTCTGGGAGTCAACTTCATCCCTTTGGATTCTCTGACAAGTAGAGGATCATCTAGCTGTTCTCTTAACTTAGCCAATGTTCGGCTTACCCGCGATTGACTGGTACCTAGAATCTCTGCGGCTTTAGACGTGTTTTTTTCAGTTAGAAGAACTAGTAAGACTTTAAGTGAGTTGTAATCAAAATTTTTAATATTCATAAAGTTGAAACGAAGCCATACCCGTAGAACCATGGTTCTAATGTACATGAGTCAATAACATTACGCGAACCTGATAAGCTTCATTTTTACTTTTTATCAATTAGCGAATACTGACAATAATTCGGCTATCTTCAAGCTTTTCTTCTACTTCAGCACCATCCAGCATCAGACCAAGTGGGGAATGAGGAGTAACAACTAATACTTGTTCCTTACCTGACTTGAGCTTCATTCCTCCGCAGACAGGCAAAAACCAGTAGGTGTTCCCATCTGAAAGTTTCACTAGAGCACCATGCTCTATCTCATCATCGATATCAAACTCACGAAGAGTGAGAGACTTGATTCTGTTGATGGTCATATCATACTCAGCCACTCGCTGAGACTGACCATGCGCCAGATAAGCCGCTTCTAAACCTATGGTGTCATATTGGGTTTCAGCTACGCTCTGTTCATGAGTAGCCGCGTCATGGGCATTGTCGGCAGCAACCAGTGCAGTTTGCCTTTGCTGGTGCAGCATTTCGAGGAGGGTTTCGCGAAGATGTTCTTTTTCGGTCATTGGAAAGTAATTCAGGTTTGTAATAAGGGTAGCCAGAGACGCTACCCTATTTTTATAAAGCGATGAGCTTACTTGTAGAACGCTTCCACTTCACCTTTCAGCGTGATCAGCATCGGATTACCATAGCGATCTTTCGCTCTTGGAGAAGGGATTTTTACCCAACCTTCGCTGATGCAATACTCTTCAACATCAGTACGCTCTTTGCCATTTAGGCGGATACCAATGTGGTGCTCAAAGCACTCTGCTACAAAGAACTTGCTGCGTGAGTTGCCTGACAGACGATCTGGCAGAGTTGGTTTTTCGTTGTTGTCGCTCATGTTAGTGACCTATAAGTAAATCGATAGCTGCGCATTGTAGTCAATACAAGGCGCTCCGACAATAACTTAGGCAACACTATTGAGTGGCTGACCGACTAAAAACTCAGACTCTGCCTTTTCATCAAAATCCTGACTGTAGATATCTGCCAGCTCCTCCGAAACAAGTAAATCAAAATCACTTTGCACAGTGAACGCCTGTACCACTTGTCCATCCCGAACGGTAACGTACCTTTGGTCAGAGCCTGTTATGCCCGACTCAAACGTAGCTATTCTGTCGTAGTGATTGTTGAGTTTCGTTTTTAGATACTGAGCCAACTCGAATACACCTTGAGCAGACTCGATTCGATACAAGTATCCTTGTTCAATTTTCTGACGTGCCCAGTAATCCAGTTCGTTTAGATCGACCACTTCTCTGGATACAAACACCGCACAACTTGAATGACGGCATGGGGTAATTGCAACCGGAGTATGCTTAAACTCCGGTTGGCCGGATGCATCGTCAATAAAAGGGGCAATCATTTCACACGGTTTGCTGTTTTTCGCAGTGAGATTATTCCAGTGAATGGGTAAAAAGACCTGATTGTCAGCAACTTGACCTGAGATCTCCGCTCGGGCAATGCACTCTCCCCTATTATTATGCACCCTAGCAAGCTGACCATTTTCGATACCATAACTTTTCGCGGTGCTTTGGTTGATTTGCACATAAGGCTCTGATTTGTGCTCTCCTAATCGAGCAGAGAGTCCCGTGCGGGACATGGTGTGCCATTGATCTCTGGTTCTGCCACTATTTAGCAGCAGTGGATAGTTTTCTGTCGTATTGCTTAGTGGCCTGGAGTAGTGAACTGGGACAAAATTCGCTTTGTGGTTGCCTGTAAAATAGTGATTGTCACTAAAAAATCGCTGGTTCACAATCTCCTGCTGCAAGCCCAATACCGGCCATTGCTGCGGTGCTAATTTGCTGTAACCCATGTCATCTAGCTGCGTTAAACCAATAAGATTAAAATCTCGCTCTCTATTCAGATTCCCAACGGTTGATAACCTGGCATATTCGCGAAAGATCTCACCTTCGTGTCGATAGCTAAACGCATCTGCGAATCCCATCTTTTGCGCTACCTGACTGATTATCCACCAGTCCGGTTTTGCCAAGCCAGGGCTTGGCATCACGCGTCGCTGTCTGGAAATTCGTCTTTCCGAGTTGGTCACGGTACCAGATTTTTCACTCCATCCCTGAGCGGGCAGAACAAGGTCAGCCATCCGTGTGGTTTCTGTATCTTCGATGCAATCAGAAACCACAACAAAAGGACATGCTCCGAGTGCCTGCTTAATCTTGTCGCTGTCAGGCAGACTCACCATTGGGTTGGTTGCCATAATCCATACGGCTTTAATCTTGCCTTCAGCCATAGCATTAAACAGGTCAACTGCTTTTAATCCCGGTTTCGTCGCTAAGTTGTCTGTTTTCCAGAAATCGCTAACTAATTGGATATGTTCAGGGTTTTCAAATTCCATATGTGAAGCAAGCGTATTCGCAAGTGCACCAACCTCCCTACCACCCATTGCGTTTGGCTGCCCCGTAACAGAGAAAGGACCGCAACCTTCTTTACCAATTTTTCCGGTCGCAAGGTGGCAGTTGATAATGCTGTTTACTTTATCGGAGCCAGAGCTGGACTGATTGACACCTTGCGAGTAAATAGTGACAACCTTTTCTATAGACGCGAAATCGGAATAAAAATTTGATAGTCGTTCTTCCGTCAATCCGGTGATATCTGCGACATCAGAATTATTGGCAGCCTCAAATGTCTGTACAAAGTTATTCGTATGAGAGGATATAAAGTCCCAATCGAGGCAATTGTGCTCTGACAGATAACTTAATAACCCGTTAAATAGGGCGACATCAGAACCAGAGTCTAACGCCAAATGTTCATCTGCAATCTCGCAACTGTTAGTTTCGCGGGGATCAACGACAACAACCTTCAGATCGGGATTATTCTGCTTCGCACTGCGTAAACGCTGAAAAAGCACAGGGTGGCACCATGCAAGGTTAGACCCCACCAACACAACCATCTCTGCTTGTTCCAGATCTTCGTAACACACAGGAACCGTATCCGTACCAAACGCACGTTTGTGTCCAACGACCGAAGAAGCCATACATAGACGAGAGTTACTATCGATATTGCTTGTCCCCATAAAACCCTTAATCAGTTTGTTGGCAATATAATAGTCCTCTGTTAACAGTTGACCCGAAACATAGAAAGCAACCGAGTCTGGTCCGTGCTCTTCGATAGCCTTGGTAAACCTCTCTGCTACCATTTGTGTCGCGACATCCCAACTTAGCGTATTGGCTTCTTCATTTATTTTGTGGATGGGTGATAGCAGCCGTCCATCATGAATAATAGTGTCACCCAAAGCGATGCCTTTCGTGCACAGCTTGCCATAATTAGATGGGTGACTTTTGTCTCCTCTTACTTCAAGCTCACCACTCAATTTAGGGCGTGCTTCTATGCCGCAGCCCACCCCACAATAGGCACAAGTTGTCTTAATCCATCCTTCATTGTTCTGGTTCACCGTTTCACCTCAATATAAACGTAAAGCTTAGTATTAAGTATTTCATAGCAACTAATGAACCAACTTGGCAATATTATACTTATTCATTTTTTATTGTTTATATTTCAATACACTAAAAACACACATAACCCTAAAGTAGTAGGCCAATTACACTCAAAAATCCAAATAAAATACACCTAACGCACCACTTTAATTCACAATGCACCACAAAGGCCCACTTTTAATCATTTTAGCCTAAAAAATAGTCACAATAACGCATATTGAAATGTAGCAACTTGAATATAAAGCTCTGTTATATAAACAGATAAAAATTATTTTTGACCTAAATCAAGTTTTAGGCATCATGCTTGCAGTACCCCATTCATCAATCGTCAAGCAGTACAGGAATGGGTTATGAAGATGAGCCAAAAGCACAAAGGAAACCGACAAGGCAGAGTTACCTTGGTTGGAGCGGGTCCTGGAGATCCAGATTTGCTTACCGTGAAAGCAGCAAGAGCTATTGAGCAAGCTGAGCTTATTGTCTTCGATAACCTGGTGAGCCAGGAAATAAGAGACCTTTTCCCAGAACATGCTCAGACTTTATACGTTGGTAAATCAAAGGGGCATCACAGCTCTACTCAAGATGCAATCAACGACACGCTCATCAACTATGCCAATGCAGGTAAAGATGTCTGCCGAGTGAAAGGCGGAGACAGCTTTATCTTTGGGCGTGGCGGAGAAGAAATGCTATTGCTGGCTAAAAAAGGCATTGCAGTGGATGTCATCCCCGGCATCACTGCGGCTTCAGGCTGCACCTCATACGCAAATATTCCACTAACTCATCGCGGTCTGGCACAAGGTTGCACCTTCATTACTGCCCATGCCGACAAAAAGCTATCTGTGAACTGGAAAGCATTAGCTGAATTAAATCAAACCTTGGTGATCTACATGGGCTTAAGTAAAACCGAGTTGATCACTGAAGAGTTGATTAAGAATGGGCTGAATCCAGAGACACCCGTCGCTTTTCTTGAGAGTGGATGTACACCTCAGCAACGCATTTTTACCGGACAGCTCTCTGAGCTCACGAAGTTAAAACAAGACAACCAAATTCAGTCACCGGCACTGATTGTTATCGGACAAGTCGTATCGGTCGCAAACCAGATGCAGTGGCTGGAGCAACTCACTGAACGCTCATGTAGTACGGATACTACGGAACAAGATTTAAAGCTGTCGGCATAACATGGGAATAACCATGCAACCTAAGCAGCAGATATTTAATAACTTTTACTAATGGGAACTAGAGTATGAGCAAACAAAGAATCGTCGTCGTAGGCAACGGCATGGTAGGTCATAAGTTTATCGATACACTTATCCAAAATGCCAAAGAAGAAGTAGAGGTCATTACGTTTTCAGAGGAGTCACGGCTGGCTTATGACCGAGTACAACTCACCTCTTATTTTACGGGTAATACAGCCGATGATTTGGCCCTCACCAGCGAAGCTTACTATCAAGAACATGGTGTTAGCTATGTTGTTAACGAGAAGGTTGTTCAGTTAAACACCTCTGAAAATAAAGTAGTGACCGCCAGCGGCAGGGAAGAAGCCTATGACAAACTTATTCTGGCAACAGGTTCCTATCCCTTTGTTCCACCGATTCCTGGTAATGATCAGGAGCACTGTTTTGTTTATCGGACCATTGAGGATTTAGATGCCATTGAAGCATCAAGTAAGCAAAGCAAAAGTGGGGTTGTAATTGGTGGTGGTCTGCTCGGTTTGGAAGCGGCAAATGCCATCAAAAACCTTGGCCTTGAAACACATGTCGTTGAGTTTGCTCCTCGCCTTATGGCGGTACAGTTGGAAGAAGGCGGTGGTGCCCTGCTTCGCAGAAAGATTGAAGATATGGGTGTTTCTGTACATACAGAAAAAGCGACCACTGAAATTGTTGCCGGTGACTCTGCCCGTTATCGAATGAACTTTGCAGACGGTACTTTTCTTGAAACCGATATGATTGTGTTTTCAGCAGGTATCCGCCCTCAGGACGAGCTAGCTAAAGAGACCGACATAATACTCGGAGAGCGAGGCGGCATCGTCATCAATAACCACTGCCAGACCAGTATTCCCAACGTGTATGCCATTGGTGAATGTGCTTTATGGGAGAACCAGATATTCGGACTTGTTGCTCCTGGCTATCAGATGGCTAAGGTTGCGGTTAGTCATATACTTGGTGATGGCTCCCCTGCCGAGTTCACAGGCGCAGATATGAGCACCAAACTAAAACTGCTTGGTGTTGATGTCGCTAGTATTGGTGAGGTTCATGGTCGTACCGAAGGTGCGCAGTCATACACCTACAACGATGAAATTGAACAGGTCTACAAACGTCTGATTGTGTCAGCCGATGGTTCTAAAATCGTAGGAGCGGTTTTGGTAGGTGACGCAGAAGCTTACGGAACGCTGCTTCAGCTTAAGCAAAATGATATGCCATTACCATCCAACCCTTCTGTTTTGATCCTTCCAAACGCCGCAGAAGATGAGTCATCAGCAATGGGCATCGATGCACTTCCTGACAGCGCAATGATCTGTTCCTGTTTCGATGTAACGAAAGGCGATATCAAGCAAGCAGTCGCATCTGGATGCACAACTATGGCAGCCCTTAAAGAAACAACAAATGCATCAACTGGCTGTGGTGGCTGTTCTGCATTGGCCAAACAGGTATTAGATAGTGAGCTTCTCAGCCTTGGCGTTGAAGTGAACAACGACCTGTGCGAGCACTTTGCCTATTCTCGACAGGAACTGAGCGATATCGTACGTATCAACCAGATCAAAACCTTTGATGAACTGTTAGAAAAATACGGTAGCGGGCTAGGCTGTACCGTATGTAAACCTGCGGTTGGCTCCATACTCGCATCGTTCTGGAATGACTACATTCTTGAGAACGAACACATCGAGCTTCAGGATACTAATGACATTTACCTCGGCAATATGCAGAAAGACGGTACTTACTCTGTCGTCCCACGAATTGCAGGTGGCGAGATTACACCCGATAAGTTGATCGTATTGGGTGAGGTGGCGAAAGAGTTCGACCTTTACACCAAGATCACCGGAGGTCAACGTGTTGACCTGTTTGGCGCTCAACTCAATGATCTGCCTGTTATCTGGAAAAAGCTGGTCGATGCTGGCTTTGAAACTGGTCATGCCTATGGCAAATCGGTACGTACCGTTAAGTCTTGTGTTGGCAGCACATGGTGTCGTTATGGTGTGAAAGACAGTGTTGGCTTCGCCATCGATATAGAAAACCGCTACAAAGGCGTTCGTTCTCCCCACAAACTTAAGTTTGCCGTTTCCGGCTGTACCCGTGAATGTGCGGAAGCACAGTCGAAAGATATCGGTGTTATTGCAACAGAGAATGGCTGGAACCTTTATGTATGCGGTAACGGGGGCATGCGTCCACGCCATGCTGACCTGTTTGCTTCCGATTTGGATGAAGAGACACTCATCAAATATATCGACCGGGTACTGATGTTCTACATTCGCACTGCTGACAGACTTCAACGCACTTCCGTCTGGATGGAAAACCTGGAAGGCGGGCTTGAATACCTTAAACAAGTCGTCATTGAAGACAAACTAGGGCTTTGTGATGAGCTTGAAAAAGAGATGGCCGCCAATATCGCAAAATACCAATGCGAGTGGAAAACCACTATAGAATCCCCTGAAAAGCTTAAACGCTTCAATCACTTTATCAACAGTGAGCAACGAGATGAACGACTTAAGTTTGTCACAATGAGGGACCAGAGATTCCCTTTGCAATCACCTGAAAAGTCTCAAGAAGCTATTAAGATCGTTGAAGTGGAGTAACAAGGTCACTTTAAAAACAAATCTCAAACTTACTAAACGAATTTACGAACAAAGGAATTGAGGAGATTCTCCATGAGTAATTGGATAACCGTCTGTCAGGCCGATGACTTAGTTTCAAGCATAGGGTTATGTGCGCTTGTCGGAGACCAACAGGTTGCCATCTTTAGTTGCAAACGCACTGGCTCGCTGTATGCGGTTTCAAATTTTGATCCGATTGGAAAAGCGAACGTGTTGTCTCGCGGAATCATAGGGTCTTTAGATGATAAACCCTACGTGGCCTCACCGCTCTACAAACAGCACTTTAATCTGGAAACGGGTATCTGTCTGGAAGAGCCTGAGTACCAAATAAAAACCTATCCGGTACGCGAGCAAAATGGTGCTGTACAGGTTCAACTTACCGTTTCAAAAGCAGCTTAATACTCATTGGTCACACCCAAAACCTGCTCGACTGAGGTGTGACAATATAAATATATGGAAAAGGAAGACGTTATGGAAAACACCAAATTCTCCATTTTTTCTTTTAAAGGGAAGATGAAGATCTTACATCTCAGTTGGATGGCCTTCTTTATCACCTTTGTTGTTTGGTTTAACTTCGCGCCACTATTGCAGATGGTAAAGGAAACTCTGGGGTTAACTACGCAGGAGATCAAAACACTTTTAATACTCAACGTTGCGTTAACTATCCCTGCTCGTGTCATCATCGGTATGCTCACTGATAAGTACGGGCCTCGGATCGTCTACTCGGCGCTGCTTGCTATCTGTTCTATACCCTGTTTTATGTTCGCATTTGCAGATTCATTTATGCAGGCCGCTATTGCACGATTCCTTTTAGGCTTCATTGGAGCAGGTTTTGTTATCGGAATTCGACTGGTATCAGAGTGGTTCCCGCACAATGAACTTGGTACTGCTGAAGGTATTTATGGTGGCTGGGGTAACTTCGGCTCTGCTGCTGCAGCATTCACACTTCCGACTGTTGCTCTGATGTTTGGTGGTGACGATGGATGGCGTTATGCAATAGCCATTACAGGCCTGATGAGTTTAGCCTTCTCGTTTGTCTTTTACCGTAGCGTTTCAGATACACCTAAGGGCTCTACTTACTTTAAGCCAAAACATCTGTCAGCGATGGAAGTAACATCGAAAGGTGATTTCTATTTTCTACTTCTGATGAAAGTTCCGATGTATGCCGTACTTGCGCTGCTTGCATGGAAACTCTCTTCTGCCGGAATTGGAATGTTGACTGATTTCACGGTGAACGCTATCTATGCCGGCCTGGTTGCTCTATATCTGCTTGAAGTGAGTCAGGTATGGAAAGTCAATAAAACGGTATTTGAAAAGCCCGTAGAAGAAGTTCATCAATACAAGTTTAAGCAGGTAGCGGTACTTAACGTTTTATACTTCGCTACCTTTGGCTCAGAACTGGCTGTCGTTTCCATGCTACCTCTGTTCTTCTCTGAAACGTTCGAGCTATCTCCTGTGTTAGCTGGTATGGTGGCGTCGGCATACGCCTTTATGAACCTGATGTCTCGACCAGGTGGTGGTTGGATTTCAGATAGATTTGGTCGTAAATCGACGCTTCTTATCTTAACAGCAGGCCTGGCAGTCGGTTACTTTGTCATGGGACAAGTAGGTAGTGACTGGCCAGTATGGTTAGCGGTTGTTGCTGCTATGGCGTGTTCTTTCTTCGTTCAGGCTGGTGAAGGCGCAGTATTCGCAACCGTACCGTTAATCAAACGCCGTATGACAGGCCAAATTGCAGGTATGACCGGTGCCTATGGTAATGTTGGTGCAGTTACTTATCTGACTATACTTTCTTTTGTCGATTACCAGACTTTCTTCTACGTCATTGCAGGAACCGCGGTACTTGGATTTGGTGCTCTACTGTTTATGGAAGAACCTAACGGCAAAATCGCTGAAGTTAATGAAGATGGCAGCGTTACTTTAATCGATGTCTCACACTAACAAATAGCGAATGTAACAAAATCGGGAGGTGTTGGTACTGGCACTGGTACCAACATCGTTCAAAAGCTCAAACAGTTTCCAGACTAATTTGGGCTTTTGTTCTTAACCACTCTAAGTAAGAGAGCAGAATGTATCCGCGAGATAAAAAAGAAAATCATAAACTCAAACTGGAACATGCGGGCAGTTGTCTTGTCGGGACCAGAAGAGAAAATCAGGATGCGATTCTTGTCAGGGTACCTGATGACGCTAACGAGTTAACCCACAAAGGCGTGGTTGCTTGTATTGCAGATGGCGTAAGTTGCAGTGAGCACAGTCAGAAAGCCAGCCATACGGCTGTCGTTCAGTTCATTAACGACTATTATGCGACACCTGACAGTTGGAGCATTAAAAACTCCGCCAGTAAGATACTGACCTCTTTAAACTCATGGCTGTATGAAGAAGGTACAAAGCAAGGACTTTCCCACAATGGGCTGGTCACCACTTTTAGTAGCATCATAATCAAATCGAACACTGCGCATATCTTTCACGTTGGGGATACCCGAATTTACCGTATGCGTGACAACAAACTTCGACTATTGACCAAAGATCACCAGAGAACCAACTTCGGCAAAAATGCCTATCTGACCCGTGCACTTGGAATGGATCGCATGTTAGAAGTGGACTATCAGTCGATGAGTTTACAAGAAGGTGACCGATTTATTCTTACATCCGACGGTGTACATGACTTTATCGACGACAGTGCCTTGTCTGATTTCACTCTAAACGCTAACCAGCTAAAACCTCAGGAGCTTAGTGAAGAAATCTGTCATCAGGCCATGAATAATGGTAGTCAGGATAATCTCAGTTGCCTGATCATGGACATCACTCAACTTCCTGCGCATTCGTTATTGGAGCATCAACAACGGATACTAACACGTACCATCCCACCAGCACTCCAGCCTACCAATAGCCTGGATGGCTATGTGGTCGAAAAAATACTTTATGAGGGTTCCAGAAGCCATGTATATCAGGTAAAAGAGCCTGGTACGGATAGAAGAATGGTCATGAAAGCGCCTTCAGCACACTACGCGGACGATACTGAATACCTGATTAACTTTGCCAATGAAGCCTGGATAGGTGCGCAGCTTAATAGTCATCGGGTAATGAAAACATACCCTATCGCTAACGACTCAAAGTTTGCTTATCAATTGTGTGAGTTTATTAATGGGATAACGCTGAGGCAGTGGATCTATGACAATCCTCAACCGGATTTGCAAAGTGTCAGAGCAATTCTGGAAGAACTGGTTAAGGCCGTTCGGGTCTTTCAACGAGCCGGTATGGTCCATAGGGATCTTAAGCCAGAGAACGTCATGATAACCCAAGAGGGTACGGTCAAGATCATCGATTTTGGTGCTGCTAAAGTTGAAGGCCTGGAAGAGATCACCGAAGAAAGTCGAGGAGGCGTTCCATTAGGCGCGGTAAATTACATTGCACCTGAGTACATCGCAAATGGAGAAACAAGTATACAGTCGGACCTGTTTTCAATTGCTGTGATTGGATTTGAAATGTTGACCGGAAAGCTGCCTTATAAACCAGCCAAAAGCCAAAATCTACAAGCGGCAAGACACGTAAAATGGGTGTATCAATCTATTTTAAACTACCGCGAAGATATACCAACCTGGATAGATCTGGCATTTAAAAAGGCTGTACACCATCAACCCAAACAGCGCTACCTGGCACTGGGTGAGTTTATCACCGATTTGTATACGCCGAACAAAGGGCTTCAGAATGAGCTGAAAGAGAGCCCTTTAATGCATAGGGATCCTATTTTGTTCTGGAAATCTATTGCGCTTCTAGCCACTTTTATTGCCTTGATAGAACTGCTACTCCTGATATAAAACGAATACCTTTACATAGCTAGTTCAGATCAAAAATACTACCTCGTTTTCTAAAAACTGCTATTATCCTCGTCCCGCAATCCCTTGAAGATTCGCGTTATAAATAAAAACAAAAGCTAAACTGTAAGCAAAATGAGCATAGAATTACTAACGACATCACTCCTCTCTTTCGGAGTGATCTTTCTGGCTGAAATCGGAGATAAAAGCCAACTAGTGTGTATGACGCTGGCGGCCAGACATAAACCAAAACCGATTATTCTTGGAAGCATCGCTGCATTTGCAGTTTTAAACTTTCTGGCTGTTTCTGTCGGAAATGGATTAACACATCTCATTCCTCATCAATGGTTGCTCTACTCGTCAGCTGCACTTTTTACGGCTTTTGGCATCAAATCGCTGTTCACCTCCGAAGAGGATGAAGAGGAAGAGAGTATTGTCGCGAAATCTAGTAAGAGCATCTTTGTCACCACATTCACTCTGATATTTCTCGCCGAGCTCGCTGACAAAACTCAATTAGCGGTAGTGACCATGAGCACTAACTACTCTCCGGTGGTAATTTGGTTATCAGCGACCGCTGCCTTAGGGGCAACAAGTGTCATGGGTGTGCTGCTCGGTCGGAAACTACTTTCCCGCATAAACGCCAATCTCATGCATAAAGTAAGTGGTCTGTTTTTTATACTGATCGCGGCTTTATTGTTATTTAACGGGCTCTAATCTCGTGAGGCGGTTCAAATACTAAAACATCCTTATTAACAAACTTCAAACTTTGCATAACATCTTCATGTTCCTGCTGTTGACTTGTATAGAATGCTGTAAACAAGTCGTAAAAGCAGGAAATATCAATGAAAGAACAGGCACATATCTTAGTAGTAGATGACGATCAAGAGATCAGGGAACTGCTGGATAGATACCTGACTAAAGTTGGCTATAAAGTTTCTACAGCTGAAGATGGGGAAGCAATGGAAGCTTTCTTGGAAACCAACGGTTTTCCTGCGTTAATCCTGCTAGATATCATGCTTCCTGGTGACGATGGATTTACTCTCTGCCAAAAAGTTCGTAAAGATTCCAATGTTCCTATCATCATGCTTACTGCAGTGTCTGATGTCACCGATCAGATTATCGGGCTAGAACTGGGGGCTGATGACTACGTCGCGAAACCCTTTAATCCACGACAACTTGTAGCCCGAATCAAGGCAGTTCTAAGAAGAACCCAAACTGAAGAAGAACCCGCTGCAAGTAACTCGATTCCCAAAGGCATCAACTTTGGAAGCTGGCATCTGGATACACTCGCTCACACCCTAAAAAATCAGGAGACTAATGAGCAACTTGAGCTATCAGGCAGCGATTTCTCCTTGCTGATGTTGTTCCTGTCCAGACCCAACGAAGTATTGGACAGAGATACCATTTCCTGTGCAACCAGAGGTCGAGAAGCATTACCGTTTGAGCGAGGAATTGACGTTCAGCTCAGTCGCTTGCGTAACCGTCTGGGTGATAACGGGAAGTGCAACCAGTATATAAAAACGATGCGCGGTAACGGCTACATTTTTACTGCATCTGTCTCATACGAGCATTAAGTCTAACCCGCGTATGAAGCGTCTATTTTACCCTCGCTCTCTGGTTGCCAGAACTCTCTGGTTAACTCTAATTGCGGTTCTTATCGCACAAGGAATTGCGACAGGTATATGGTATAGCCAAAGCAAGAAAAAAGAAGTCGAAGGGATAACAACTACCTCAGCAAGCATGGCAACCATGTTTGCGTCCACGGTCAACTTCTTCCAAAGGTTGCCAATAGAGTATCGTCACATCATTTTGGATCAAATCCGAAACATGGGAGGAACCCGATTTTTCGTATCGTTTAACCATGAAAAACTCGCAATCGACCCTATTGATGATAACTATCTGGAACAGATCGCGATAGATTCCATTCAGAACGTTCTCGAAAACAAACTAAATAATGTTCGTACTATCGATGTCAGCTTTTCTAAACCGGATAAGCTTCGTATATTAAAAAACGACATTTATCTTCACGACCTGCCTAGATCCTGGGCTCACTACACGTTAACTCTCGAACCACTGAATCCACCAATTCTGGTTGTTCAAATTGAGCTAAACCATGAAGAGTGGATCTATATCGCAGCACTGCTCCCCCACCCTTATGTGATGCTGGACGATACGATTTTAAGCACCGATCAACTTATATTTCTGTTCTTGACGACATCCATGTTGATTGTCTTTACCTATCTCTTGATACGCAGGCAGGTTCGTCCATTGAAAAACCTTGCCAATGCAGCCAATAAAATGAGTATGGATGACAAGCAACCTGAACTGGATGAAGAAGGGGCATCTGAGATAGTCATTGCAACCCGAGCTTTTAACCGTATGCAGAAGCGTATCCTTCGCTATGTCTCCGACAGAGAAACGTTGTTTTCTGCCATCTCCCACGATTTGAAAACTCCGATCACCCGGTTGCGTATACGCACTGAACTTCTAGAAGATGAGCCGGAAAAAGACAAATTTAACTCCGATCTCGATGAATTGGAGATCATGGTTAAAGGCGCATTGCAAACCGTAAAAGACACCGATATCCATGAAAATAATATGATCATTGATATCAAATCACTGCTAAGAACCATTGCTGAATCATACAATCAGCAGTCGACCCGCGTTCATATTCAGGAATCACGAATCAAACCAATCATTGCCAAACCGCTCGCAATAAAACGTGTGTTGACCAACCTTATAGATAACGGTGTTAAATATGGTCACAAGGTCATTGTTTTTTCCCAAGAGACAGAATCTGGCCTGATGTTGGTTATTCAGGATAGTGGTCCGGGCATCCCTCAGGAGAAATTAGAGGATGTCTTCGAGCCGTACTTCCGCTTGGCAAAAGACAATGAAGGTCACGGTTTGGGCCTTGGTATCTGTCGCAATATTCTCCATGCACATGGTGGAGATCTCATTCTTGAAAACTCCATAAAAGGCGGATTATCCGCCAAAGTCCTTATTCCACGTAACCTGGCGGTGTAACTCTGCCCTAATGTAACAGGATGGTTACATTGGGGTTACGCTTTGTTTCAATCCTTATTGATAAGAAGCGTATGCTTTTATTGTGTGTTGCACACCTATTTCGGGCAACATCTAGTCCGGGCAACATCAAGAATAGGTGTTCCAATAACAAAACCTACATAAGTTAACTCCAATAACAGAACATGGACGAGAAAGATGAATATAAAAAAATCCCTACTGGCTCTTTCCCTACTCTCTGCAACTCAATTTGCTACTGCTGGCGAAGTTGAAGTACTTCACTGGTGGACCTCTGGTGGTGAAGCTAAATCTGTTGCTGCACTAAAAGACATGCTTGAAGCTCAGGGACACTCTTGGAAAGACTTTGCGGTAGCAGGTGGTTCAGGTACGAGTGCGATGACCGTTCTTAAGACTCGCGCAGTATCAGGTAATCCACCAGCCGCTGCTCAGATCAAAGGTCATGATATTCAGGAATGGGGTGGTTTAGGATTCCTGACAAGCCTTGATGATGTAGCGAAGAAGAACAAGTGGGATGACAAAGTACCATCTCTTGTAACTGACATCATGAAGTATGACGGTGAATACGTAGCGGTTCCTGTGAACGTACACCGTGTTAACTGGTTATGGGCGAACCGTGACGTTTTCCAGAAAGTTGGTGCTAAAGTACCAACAACCATGGATGAATTCTTTGTTGTTGGTGACAAGTTAAAAGCAGCAGGCATCATTCCTCTGGCTCATGGTGGTCAGGCATGGCAGGACGCAACTGTATTTGAAGCCGTAGCACTTGATGTACTTGGTTCAGACGGTTACCGCAAAGCATTTGTAGAACTAGACATGGATACGCTAAGTGGCGACAAGATGGTCGAAACTTTCCGTGTGTTCAAGAAGATGCACAACTACATTGATAAGAACTCTCCGGGACGTGACTGGAACATTGCGACTTCTATGGTAATCAATGGTGAAGCAGCAATGCAGATCATGGGTGACTGGGCGAAAGGTGAGTTCACAGCAGCGGGTAAAGTAGCAGGTAAAGACTACGTTTGTGTACCAGCGCCAGGCACTTCAGGCCAATTCACACACAACGTTGATAGCTTCGCGTTCTTCCAATTGAAAGATCAGGAAAACGTAAAGGCTCAGAAAGCACTGGCTGCAACGATTCTTACTCCAGAGTTCCAGGAAGTATTTAACCTGAACAAGGGTTCTATCCCTGTACGTATGGATGCAGACATGTCGAAGTTTGACAGCTGTGCCGTTTCTTCAATGGACACATTCAAGTCTTCAGCGAAGAGTGGTGACCTAGTGCCTAGTATGGCGCACGGTATGTCTACAACCAGCTATGCACAAGGTGCAATGTACGACGTTATCACTAACTTCTTCAACGATCCTAAAGCGGATCCAAAAGAAGCTGCTGTTAAGCTAGCGAAAGCTGTAAAAGCTGCAATGTAATTCATTGTAGTACTAAGTCTGTGAGGCCCTCTCCCCGGGCCTCATTTGACCCACTCCCACTTTCAGATTCATATGGAGCGTGTTTTGACTTCGCCTAACACAAAGCCTGTTCCCCAAAGAAGCTTCGCCGACAGACTGCAGCATTGGTTGCCAAAAATAGTACTCGCTCCTTCAATGGTTGTCGTACTGGTCTGTATTTATGGCTATATTCTATGGACAGCATTCCTATCAATGACCAACTCTCGTTTCCTGCCAAGCTATAAGTTTGTAGGCACCCTTCAGTACGATAAACTGATGGACAACGACCGTTGGATTACGTCTATCACGAACCTCGGTATCTTTGGCATCTTGTTTATGCTTCTGGCTATCGTTATTGGCGTTGGCCTGGCTATTTTGCTCGATCAGAATATCCGACAAGAAGGTGCAATACGTACCATTTATCTTTACCCAATGGCACTCTCCTTTATCGTTACAGGTACGGCATGGAAATGGATTCTAAACCCCGGCCTTGGTATCGAGAAACTCATGCATGACTGGGGCTATCTGGATTTCCGTTTCGACTGGTTAGTAAACTCAGAAATGGCGGTATACACGCTGGTAATCGCAGCGGTATGGCAGTCATCCGGTTTTGTTATGGCAATGTTCCTTGCTGGTTTAAGGGGTATCGATAGCTCGATTATTCGAGCAGCTCAGATTGATGGCGCTAGTCTTCCAACCATCTATTTCCGAATCATACTGCCTTGTCTGAGACCGGTATTCTTCAGTGCGGTAATCATTACATCTCACATCGCAATTAAGAGCTTCGACCTTGTGACGGTGTTAACCGCTGGTGGTCCGGGCTACTCGTCAGATTTACCTGCACTATTTATGTATGCTCACTCGTTTACTCGTGGACAAATCGGTTTAGGTGCTGCAAGTGCCATGATGATGCTGGCAGGTATCCTGGCTATTTTGGTTCCTTATCTCTATTCAGAACTCAGGGAGAAGAAATCATGAATACAAAAATGACACTTGGCCGAGCATTTATCTATGCAACGCTACTGTTTTTCTGCCTGATTTATCTGTTACCTCTTTTTGTAATGGTAACAACTTCATTCAAATCTCTTGCGGACATTCGTACTGGTAACCTGTTATCACTTCCGTCAGAGTGGATTTTTGATGCGTGGCGTAAAGCCTGGTCATCCGCCTGTACAGGTGTTAAGTGTGAAGGGGTAAATGGATTCTTCTGGAACTCACTACAGATGGTAATTCCAGCGGTTGCGATCTCAACCCTGCTTGGCGCATTTAACGGTTACGTAATCAGCAAATGGCAGTTCAGAGGTTCAAACTTCTTCTTCAGCGCAATGCTGTTTGGTTGCTTTATTCCGTTTCAGGTCATCCTTCTACCAATGGCAACCACACTAGGTAAGCTAGGATTGGCAAACACCACGACCGGACTCGTTGCGGTTCACGTTATCTACGGCCTAGCGTTTACCACGTTGTTCTTCCGCAACTTTTATGTCGGCATTCCGGATGAACTGGTTAAAGCAGCGAAGTTGGATGGCGCAGGATTTTTTACCATTTTCTTTAAAATCATGTTGCCGTTATCAATACCCATCATCATGGTAACGGTTATCTGGCAGTTTACCTCTATCTGGAATGACTTCCTGTTTGGTGTGGTTTATTCGGGCTCAGATACTCAGCCTATCACTGTTGCTCTGAACAATCTCGTGAATACCAGTACGGGTGTCAAAGAGTACAACGTTGATATGGCAGCAGCCATCATCGCAGCGCTTCCTACACTCTTTGTTTATGTTGTGGCAGGAAAATACTTTGTTCGTGGCTTAACCGCGGGATCAGTAAAAGGATAATAATAATGGCAACACTAGATTTAAAACAGATCCGCAAAACCTACCGAAACGCGGACATTGAAACACTGAAAGGCATTGATATCAGCATTGATTCTGGCGAATTTCTGATACTTGTTGGTCCATCTGGTTGTGGTAAGTCCACTCTGATGAATACCATTGCCGGCCTGGAAGATATCAACTCTGGCGAAATTCTGATTGATGGTGTCGACGTATCGAACGTTGAGCCGAAAGACCGTGACATCGCGATGGTTTTCCAGTCTTATGCTTTGTACCCAAACATGACGGTTGAAGGAAACATTGCGTTTGGACTTAAAATCAAAAAAATGCCTCAAGACCAAATTGATGCCGAAGTAAAACGTGTTGCGGAGATGCTTCAAATCGATCCATTGTTGAAGCGTAAACCTTCTCAGCTCTCTGGTGGTCAAAGACAGCGTGTAGCTATGGGACGCGCACTCGCCAGAAGACCTAAGCTTTATCTGTTCGATGAGCCACTATCTAATCTGGACGCTAAGTTGCGTGTTGAAATGCGTCACCAGATAAAACGGCTTCACCAACAGCTAAAAACCACCATTGTTTACGTAACACACGATCAGATTGAAGCGATGACGCTGGCTGATCGAATCGCGGTGATGAAAGATGGTGAGCTTCAGCAACTTGGAACACCTAAAGAGATCTATAACAAACCGAATAACATGTTTGTAGCCGGTTTTATGGGCTCTCCTTCCATGAACTTTATCCATACCATGGTTGATTTGGATGAAGAAGATAACCCAGTTATCAAAGTAACAGGAGCGGAAGGTAACGAACATCTAATCAGACTGCCAGCATCCATGCGCGAGCAAGATGGTAAAAAAGTCGTCATTGGATTAAGACCTGAGCACATTACTGACACTGATAGTGAAAACGACACCGCTTCTACTCGACTGGCACTGCAGTTAGAAGTACTGGAACCAACGGGACCAGATACGATAGCTATGGTGAAGGTAAACGGACAAGACGTGGCATGTCGCTTATCTCCAGAGTTTGAAGCTGCACCGGGTGAAACCGCGTCACTCAACTTTGACCTATCCCGGGCTGTCTACTTTGACGGAGAAACAGAAAAACGTCTCGACTTTTAGTCAACAGACCCTAGCTTGTGGCGGACTGAAATAAGTTCGCCACAACTCTACACATATTCAACATTCATCACATCAATTGAATCAGGTTTCGCTATAGTATTGATATAAGTATTGGTTTAAATAGACCCTAATTTAATACTTACGATTGACTTCCGAGGGTTAACGGGTGATGAACAAATATAAAGATTGGAGAACCTATTTCCAACAAAGAGATAACCCAACCTCGCTACAGCTAGGTAAGCAAACTCTACTCGAACACTTCTGGCTAAACACCGATGACAATATGTTCGTCATGATTCTTGATAAGGATGGTGACTTTGTTACCGAAGATGTAAACCCCTCCCAAACCAAGATGCTCGGCCTTCCTCCAGATAAGATTCTGAACAGAAAAATGAAAGACTTCCTGGGAGAAGAACTGGCAAAGGAGTTTCAGGCTAAATATATGAACTGCCTGAGAAGAAACACCCCAGTCAGCTACTACGAGGCCTACAAAAACGCCAAAGGAGAAACGCTCTACTTTAACACTATGCTCATCCCTATCACCGATCAGGAAGATGGTATCCAGCGCATATTTGGTTTATCGAGAGACGTTTCGGAGCTATTAAGCACACAGACAGAGCTAGAAGAGCTCAACCAACAATTGGAAAAAACCGTTACGATACGGACCAGTGAACTGGCAAAGTCCAATGAGAAGTTAAAGAAACAAGCCTTTACTGATCAATTAACCGGAATCGGAAACCGACGCTATTTCTTTGAAAATGCAGAACAACTCCTCGAAGACATCGACTCTGAAATGGACTCTTCTCTTCTGTATCTCGACCTGGATCTCTTTAAATCCATCAATGATCGCTATGGGCATACCGTCGGTGACCAAATCCTGATTCAATTCTCAGAAAATCTGAAACAGACTATTCGAACGTCCGATATTTTGTGCCGCTTTGGTGGTGAAGAGTTCGTCGTCTTCTTACCCATGACGGATAAGGTTGGCGCGCTTGAGTTGGCAAGAAAGGTGCTTTTGTCGGTATCAAAAACACCCATTATCGTTGATGACCTGTCCATCAGCATAACCACAAGTATTGGTGTGGCCTCTGCCAGCTCACAGAGGCGCAGCCTGGACAGCTTGATTTTTAATGCGGATAAGGCGCTGTACCACGCGAAAAGAAATGGCAGAAATCGCGTGGAACAGTTTTAGTCATACCTATTTCAAGGCCTACAGTTTAAACCGATTGACGATTGCGCTCAGCTCCCCATTCACGTCACTAATATTTTCTGACTCTCTCAACGCCTGCTGACCATTAACGTCAAGTTCACCAACGATTTCATTAATAGCAGACATATTGCGGCTGAGTTCTTGTGTGACACTACTCTGCTCTTCTGCCGCGGTTGCGATCTGGGTACTCAAATCGTTAATTTCACCCACATAGGTCGTCATTGACTCCAGACTACCCGCAACCTCACCCGAGCCATCTGCTGCATCCTGACACCTCGCTTTGGTATTATCCATGGAATCAACCACCACCTGAGTGCCTTTCAACAAGCTACCAAGGGCTACTTCAATCTCTTCTGTGCTTTCCTTGGTTCTGCTCGCCAGATTTCGAACCTCATCAGCAACTACTGCGAATCCACGACCCTGCTCACCGGCCCTTGCAGCCTCAATGGCAGCGTTCAACGCCAATAAGTTCGTCTGCTCGGCAATCTCCCCTATTACACTCAAAATTGTATTGATACCCTTGGTTTCATCACTCATCTTCTGAACATTCAATGCGGATTCATCAACATCAGCGATCAGTGCAGATACCGTTTGTTGAGAGCGCTCTACAATTCTTCTGGACTCATTACTGGTTTCGTTGGCTTGTTGGGTAAGGTTTGCAGTATTGGCAGCATCGGTAGCCATAGATTCCGCAGTCGCATTCATCTCTTCAATTGCAGTCACTATCTGCTCAGTTTCCGAAACATGATTCTGAATGATTTCACTATTTCGGGAAGACTGATCTTTCAAACTTGATGCATTGTTCTGCAACTGATTAGTCGCTTTTTGAATATCAAGCATCATGTTTTGCAAGCTTTCAATGAAGGTATTAATCCCGTTAGCGATTTGTCCGAGATCATCATTATTTTTCACTTCCAAACGCTGTGTTAAATCTCCGTCACCACTCGCAAGATTCAATACCGTTTCTTTAAGGCTAAGAATGGGTTTATACATAATCTGAATGATAAAGTACGCTACTAAAACACTGATAATCGTCACTATCAAACCAACGAAAATAGCGTCCCTTTGAGCGCTCGCTAATTCAGCGAAAGCCACTTCTGTATCAACACCAATTGCAAAGTACCAGGTTTTATCGGCGACATTAACTTCGTGTGAAAAGAATATTTTGTCTTTTCCATTTAATGAGTACTCTAAAACTGCACTTTTACTATTGACTGCTTTAGTCGCTGCATCACTAAACCATTCGTAATCTGTTCCTTTCTC
Organism: Vibrio iocasae; assembly: GCF_042245395.1. Classification (NCBI taxonomy): domain Bacteria; kingdom Pseudomonadati; phylum Pseudomonadota; class Gammaproteobacteria; order Vibrionales; family Vibrionaceae; genus Vibrio; species Vibrio iocasae. The sequence goes on from NZ_CP145310.1 coordinate 1,285,362, forward strand.
ACCCGCTTTTATTGCATCAGAAGAGGAAGCAAGGAAGGTGGTATCCTTGTTCAGAATCACTGCTGTCGAACCTGGGATATCATTAGACTCTTTTACCAGTTCAGCCAGAAAGCTTAGCTTCATATCTGCACCAAACATGCCGCTTTGCGTTTTCTGGACAATACTTACCCAGTAGATGCCCGGGTCAGCACTATCTGCATAAGGGTCGGTCATGGAAGGCTGAACAGCATTTCTGCCCGACTGATAGAAACCTCTGGTTCTGATATCACCGTTATACTGGTTGTCGGGCCAGGCGTTACTGCTCTGGTTCCAATACGCATTACCATTCGATTCAAACCCAATAAAGGAGCTCCCTGTATTAAACGCTCTTGCCAGAATTCTGGTGAACTCAACAAACTCTTCTTTGTTGGTGCCTGGGAATGGTTTGTTTTTATACAAGTCACCTATCTTTCGAACACCTTCTACCGTCTCACCTAATCTGGCTTCTATCAGCTTTGCTCTGTCTGCAACATAATCGGAGCTCCTGCCGATAATCATCTCTTCGAGCAGTGCTTTCTCTTTCACATAAGATACATACCCTGAGACAGAAATAGATAGTCCAACCAGCAACATTACGGAAATAAGCAATAACTGTTTAAAACCAATTTGCTTCATAATCACATTCCATTTTTAAGTTAAAAAAATCTTTTAATCTATATAGTTAAATTTAGTTGCTAGTTCCTGTTTCATCCAATTCTAACGCACAAGTTTTTTAATCAAATTAGTTATATAAAACTAATACCATAATGCTTATATAGACATCCGGCTTTCAGTTGCTATCATTTGGATCTATAAATTATTGCAATCAAATGAGGTCATTGTGTTTAAAGGGAACTTTCAAAAATTAATGCTGCCATTAATGTTTCTTCTATTTTCTGTAAGTTCAGTTGCTTCCGAGCGAGCCGAGATAGCATGGGAAAAAATAAAAGGCGGTGCATTATTAGTGGATGTAAGAACACCGGGTGAATACAACGCCAAGCATCTTATGAACTCCGTCAATCTCCCACTCAATACTGTTGGTCATGCCTTTAAGGATATCGATAAAGATAAAAACATTGTTGTCTATTGCCGAAGTGGGAATCGTTCAGGTCAGGCGAAGGCCTACCTGGAACAAATTGGCTTTACCAACATACACAATGGTGGTGGTCTGGAAGAGCTGATCCAGTCCTATCCAAATTAATATATAAGATATCCGTTCTGTATATTTTGTAGTGTGACTCGCAAACAATATTCCGCGAGCTGATAGGCTCGCGTGAAATGATTCGCATTAATATCAACAAACCTTTCTTACTATAAGCTACTCATTCAACTACTAAATACCCCGTGATAATTTAGGCCGCTACAACCAGAAACCAACACACCTATTACTTGTGTAGTGGTCAGGCTCTTATCTTGTCATACGGAGTATAGTTCTGATGAATAGATTCAAAGTAAAAATTTCTGCAACCTTAAGTATGATAATCACATTTATCATCACTGTACTTATCACCCTCAACTATCTAGCCTTCCATGCGGAAAGCGTTTCTTTAAACAAGCAGATACTCCATGAAAGAAACGCTTCCATCAACACTGAGTTAAACGAAATTACCGAGGGCTACCTTAATGCGTTGCGTTCACTCAGCTTCACTGAAGCGGACATCATGGGAGCCGACCTATCGCAACGGGCACTTATCCAAAAAGATATGCTTTACCGCAACTTGCAAGAAGTCGCAGACAACACTTACATATTCAGACGCAATGGAGATATCTACAACTCTGATGGTCACTTACACGAATTTAATGTTAAGGACCTTGGCCGCCACTATCACAAAGCCTTATTCGAAGAAGGCAAAGAGTACTATATTTCCGACCCTTATAATTCAGCTGAAACCGGCAATGAAGTGATGGCATTCGCCTACAAAATTAATAACAACACAGCGACTTTGGCAACGGTTCGTTTAGAAGAAGTTCTAAGAGACATCGCTCTTCAAGGCAATTTGTTTATCTACACAGATGAAGGCACTATTCTTCTTTCCCCTTACGATAACCTTGTTGGCAAAAACATATTTAATGAACGCCCCAACTATCGAAACTTCAATTTAAACAACCGTGAGTTAAGCTATGTTGCCGAAGTGAATGGTGTTGAGCAGTCGTACACCTCATTTTATGGTGAAATCGAATCATCGAGCTGGCGCATTGTAAACTTTACTGCTGACAAGGAGATCGTCGATGGAGCCCAGGCTCAATTAATTTCTGCACTTGTCATCGGCATGATTAGCCTGGTAGTTGGTTGCGCTATCGCGGTTTTCACTCTGGTAAAACTTGTTATCAAGCCTGTAGGCGGTGCTCCTGATGATATTGCAAAAATCATGGAGCAGATGGCACAAGGTAATCTCTCGCAAGACCTTCAAATTACGGGTCAGGAAACCGGTATTTATCGCTCATTGATCCACCTCTCTAACCAGCTATCAGATCTGATTAAAAACTCCCATGGAATATCTGAAAGCGTTTCTTCTGCCTCTGAGCAGTTAAACGTCATTATGAGTGAAACTAAGTCAAACTCTGAAACAGAAATGAAACAGGTAGAACAGATTTCCACTGCAATCAACGAACTTTCAACAACCTCTCTGGAAGTGAGCGATCAGGCAGCCTTAACAGAAGAGGCGACTAAAATCGCGAGAAACAACGTTGTTAGCGGTAAAGATATTCTGGATCAGAACATCAACCTGACAGAGCAGATAAATACTTCTGTAACGGATAGCGCTACTATTGTTGAGGATCTTCGTCGATTTGCAATGGAAATTGGTACCGTGACTGAAGTTATCACGACTATTTCTGAACAGACCAATCTGTTAGCTCTGAATGCAGCAATTGAAGCCGCTCGTGCAGGAGAGCAAGGTCGCGGTTTCGCTGTCGTGGCGGACGAAGTCAGAGAGTTAGCCTCCAAGACCCAGGCTTCAACGGTTAGCATTCAAGACATTATCAGTAAGCTTCAAACCCAATCAGAAATTGCGACCTCTAACATGACTGAAAATGTCCTTCTCATCGAAAAGTCTGTTGAACTAACAGAAGGTGTTAAAGCCTCATTTGAGTCAATTTCTTCAGCCGTAGATAAAATTTCAGAAGTCAGTACTCTGGTTGCCACCGCTTCACAGCAACAGCATGCCGTCACAGAAGAGATATCCGTAAACACCACGACTACCTTTGACCTTGTACAGAAAAATGCATCTGCCATTGAAGAGACGCTACAAGCTTCCAAGGAACTGGCTCAGCTTGCTGAGACTCAAAAGAGTGAACTAAGCCACTTTTCGGTGTAGAAAGTACGTACCTCTGATAGTAAATGAATCCACATACCAAAAAGCTCTGACCACAAGATCAGAGCTTTTTCACATCTGGTTCATGACAACTCAGCATTGCTGGATAGCAATTAGCTGCACTAGCTCATAGACAACACTTTGCTCACTAGCTTATCAATTCCCGATTTTGCTTCAGAAATGCTGTTAGCTAGCATGTAAGCGGGCGTACTCACAACTTTGTTTTTCTCATCCGCCACGATCTCATCCACAGGGCAATCGATATGCACACCACCAAGTGTTTTGATCACTTGCGCTGTCGCCTCATCATTTCCTATTGTGCATCTGACACCAGGATGAACTTTTGGCATGAGAACTGGTGCTATGCACATATACCCGATTGGTTTGTCAGCATTTTTAAATGCGAACAGTGTCTTCTCGAATCCAGGATCTATTTTTAACATATCTGCGCTAATCGCAAAATCAGATAAATTCTTCGCAACACCAAATCCACCGGGTACCACAAGTGCATCAAAATCATCGACATTTAACTTATCTAAAGAAAGAATATTCCCGCGAACTATTCGCGCGGCCTCTACCAGAACATTTCTGCCTTCTAACAACTCCTGGCCATTGTTGTGTTCTACGACATGAAACTGATCTTTATCCGGTGCAAACGCCTGATACTCTGCCCCCTCCTGCTCTATCGCAAGTAAAGTTAAAACGACTTCGTTTATTTCAGCACCATCAAATACGCCACAACCTGATAGCACAACCGCGATTTTCTTGCTCATGGCCGTTTCCTTAATCCTTATTTTTGCTCGTGATTAAGGCGGGACTTGCCCGCCTTAGTTCCACTTCCCTAGACGCTATTTCTCTTCGGCTGCTTCTGCGCAAACGCGCTTTTGAACGGCCGGAGGCGCTGGCTCATAATGGCTAAGCGTCATGCTAAAGCTACCTTCACCACCCGTTAGTGCTCTTAACCTTCGAGAATAATCCTGCAGCTCGTTAATCGGAGACTTAGCTTTGAGCAGCGTGAAGTTTGCTGACTCAGGATGGGTACCCTCTATCAAACCTCGATTACCAGAAAGGTCTCCAGACACGTCACCCACCGCACTAATTGGAATATGAAGATCCATCGCAACAATTGGTTCCAGCACAATCGGCCCTGCTTTTTCTACCGCATCAAGGAAAGCTTTCTTACCAGCAATAACGAAAGCGATCTCCTTAGAGTCAACCGAGTGGTATTTACCATCAAAGACGGTTACTTCAATATCCTTAATTGGGTTACCAGAAATAGCACCTTCTTCCAAAGCCTGACGAATACCCTTCTCAACGGCCGGAATCAACGCAGTAGGTATAGCGCCGCCCACGACTTTATTGACAAAGCTAAAGCCTTCTCCCCTTTCCAGAGGACGAACTTTTAACTGAACCTCACCAAACTGCCCTGCACCACCGCTCTGTTTCTTATGACGGTACTGACCTTCTGCTGGTTTGGTGATTGTTTCAAAGTACTCAACGCTAGGCTGGCTGGTTTCGACTTCAAGTTTGTAGACGCTTTCCATCTTTTCTAACGCTACTTTCAAGTGAAACTCACCTTGCCCACTCAACAGGGTTTCATTGGTTCTGACTCTGTGCTCGATTCGCAGAGAAGGATCTTCGGCTTCTATTCGCCCTAACACTTCAGAAAGCTTCTGCTCATCACCACGCTTCTTGGGTCTCACAACCAGGCTGTACATTGACTGAGGGAAATTCAACGTGCGCATATGTACACCATCTTCATCGTGTGAATCATGCACAACAGAATCAAAGCCCAGATCATCGACTTTCGCCAATACGCAAAAATCACCTGCGATGGCTCTGTCTATTTCGATGCGATCCTTACCTTGCAATTGATACAAATGGCCGACTTTGAAAGCTTTGTTGCTTTCACCAACATAAAGCTGGCTACCTGCATTAATCTCACCCTGGAATACGCGAAGGTATGCCATCTTACCCATGTATGGATCTACCGTTACTTTGTATACATGTGCAACAGTATGTTCGAGAGTTTCACAGTCCACAGGAATTTGCTTGCCATTTTTCTCTAGCAATGGAGGGTTACCTTCGATAGGCATTGGCATGATTTCGCCAAGTGTCTTGAGTAACAGTTCAATCCCTACATTTGTTTCTGATGAAACAAAGCAGATAGGAACGATGTGCCCTGTTCTTAATGCTTCTTCAAACGGGTCATGTAGCTGATTTGGAGATAGCTCAGAACCTTGTTCGAGGTACAACTCCATCAGCTCTTCATCGACTTCAATGACTTGGTCAACGAGTTGTTCATGAACAGAAGTCACATCATCGAACAGTGTCGGTTTGTCGTATTCCGGCTCGAAATAGCAGTCGACAACACTCGCGCCATCTTCGGATGGTAAGTTAATAGGTAAACAACAGTCACCAAATCTGTCCTGGATTTCTGAAACCAACTCTAGCGTTTTGTTCGGGTTCTGATCTACTTTGTTGATGACGATCATCTGGCATTTCTGTTGTTCTTTACCAAACTCAAATAGACGATCAGACACCTGACTTAAAGGCGTGTTGGCATCAAGAACTAATGCAGTGGTTTCTACTGCCGGAAAGATACTAAATGTGCGGCCAAGCAACTCTGCTTGTCCGGGAGTATCTATGATGTTCATTCGATGTTTGTTGTGGGTAAGAGTAACGGGGGTTGCTTCGATAGAGTGATGATACTGAATAGACTGAGCGTCAAAGTCAGTGACAGTGTCACCAGAATCTACACTCCCTAATGATGTGGTTGCCTTTGCTTCAAATAGCAAGCGCTCAACTAGGCTGGTTTTACCGGTACCAGTTTGGCCAACAAATGCAATATTGCGAATTCTGTTTGGCATACAGACCTCCTAAAAGCTGGAAGATAAAAGAAATTTAAATACAAAACTTTCTCGGAGTTGGCGGTGGCAAACCGCCTACTCGTCTTCCAGGTCATTTTTCGGATGGGTATATGCATTAGGTATTAGTAAATAATCCATTTCAAGCAATCCTGTGTTATAGCTTGAACCTATTTACTAATAAAAAATGTGATTTATTTCATAGGTGTGATGCTTATGTGATGGCAGAGTTAAAAAATGCCACCTAGGTATCAGATTCTTTGCTCTATAAGTTCAGCAACACTATCAAATACTTCTAGCGCAACTTCCTTTACCTCAGGTTTAGCATTGTTGACGGCATATCCATTAAATGACTCAAGCATAGGAATGTCATTGTAATCATCGCCTATCGCCAGTACTTCATTCACTGAAACCCCAGCATGTTTGGCAATCGTTTCAATACCACTCGCCTTACTGATGCCTTTAGGGACGATATTGATATAGTTCAAGTTGATAAACACCTCGACGATATCTGAGTAAAGCGACAGTATTTCTTCCCTTATCTTAGTTGCCTGTTCAAAATCAGAGCTTAAGCCACCAAGAAGTAGTACTTCCCCTTCTAGTGACTCTTCTACGGTCTTGGAGTAAATCTTCGAGTTACGCTCAAACGCCTCACGCGCGACCGGATCGGTCTGACTATTTTGACGATTCGTAAAGTTACACCCATCAAAACCGTTGGACACAATTAACTCGTCACCAAAGTACTTTTTGAGCATTGCGGCAATCTCTTTTGCCAACGGATTTTCAATGGCACTTTTGAACAGCACATTGTCATCTTTGTCGACAATAAATGAGCCATTAAGCGACACTAGATAATCGTAATCGACATCTCTCACCTTTCTTTCATAACCAATGCTCGCAGCATCACGACCAGTGCTAATTGCAAACAGGTTTCCTTTTGCTCGCCACTTTTCGACGGCTTCCAGGTTAGCCTTCAAGGCGTCAGGGTTGGTTTTATAAAAATATGTCTTGTCGTAATCGCTGGCGAGTAGTTGTTTAGCGCTTGTCACAGTATTGCCTATCTAAGATTTTGAGAGTCGCTAATACTAACAAAAGTTGCGGGTGAGTTTAATACAAATTAAATACGTATCTTTTGGAAGCAATAAAAAACCACCTAATTAATTAGGTGGTTCTATACACATCATTTGATTGATGGCTTATTTGTTCTTTCTACGTAAAAGCGCCAGACCAGTTAATGAAAACAAGGTCCACAGTGGTATTGAACCGCCGCCGCCAGAAGATGCTGTAGAGTTATCATCCGGTGCTGGTGTAGGAGTTGCTGGAGTCGAATACTTGTAACTATATTCACCTTGTCGAAACGCTTCTCGCTCAGCTTCAGTATATGTATATTTCGCTGTCAAAGCGCCACTAGTAGCATTATTTATCCAAGTTTTAAAGTCTATCACCTCTGAAAAGACCGACGTAGAACCATATCCAGGATCAGGTTCACCACATTTTGTTGCTGGAGCAAAGCTAGCAACTCCAACCACTTTTTGTGTACCACCATCGACCCAATATAGCGGCCCACCAGAGTCTCCTTGACAAACACTGGCTTCAAGATTTTCTCCAGCTGAAACACTAAACGATATATCCCCTGCCATACAAAGGTTCTGAGCGGTTTGATTGGTGTAGTTGCAACTCGAGTTAGGGACATATGTCAGGGTTGCAAACTGTAAACTCGTAGTGTTATCAACACCCGATGAAGTATTACCATGCCCTACTGCTGTAAAGTTATTGTTGTGTCCACTTTCTCTATAACCACCACTTGTTGTTGCATCATCACCCGTAGCAGGTAGAGTTGCTGTATAAGAACCCGTCAGAGAAAAGTTTGTAAGAGGGGATTCTAGTTTCAATACCGCAACATCGTTCAAAAGAGTTGTATCGTTATAACCATCTGGATAAAAGACTTCAGAAACTCTGACTTTGGGCGTAGAAGAGTTAGTCAAATTACTTAAAGACTCATCTAACAATTGCGGATAGACATAAGTAAACAAGCCGTTTCTTTCGTTTGAATTACTGCTTATGTAAACGCAATGTGCTGCTGTTAAAACGTGGTAGTTGTCTAGAATTATTGCTCCACAATAGCGACTATATAGATAGCTCCCATTGTTATAGTCCACCCAAGCTACAAGTCTTGCGTAAGACGGATAAGCTGTTATTGCAGCGTCACTTCCATTAACAATTAATGGGGAAAACGCCTGGTCTTCCGCATAGGTAATAGTGTTATAAGACAACGCCGCAAATGCCACTAACCCTAAAATACTCTTCCTTTTCATACAACTACCCTAAAACAACATGAAAAATCATAGTACCCGCTTCTTTGTATTATGAGAAATACAAAAAAGCAGGCTACCTATAATTATTGGCTATATGCCAAATTTTTCACTATATGTTTTGACTTAACCACGGTAATAGTTTTGTGGTACGAAAGGCATTTTAGTCACTGTCATCGCTAGCTTCTTGCCGCGAACTTCAGCATAGACTTCGGTCTCTAGCGCTGCATATGCTGTTTTAACGTAGCCCATTGATACAGGTTTGCCTGCATTTGGCCCAGCAGTACCACTGGTTACGATACCGATTTCATTGTCATCAGCGTCGAACAACTTGCAGCCTTCACGCACAGGAGCCTTAGTTTGACCGACCAGCCCTACGCGCTTACGTGCAACATCTTTGGTTTGAATCTGATCCAAAATGATATCAGCACCAGGGAATCCACCAGCACGTTCACCATCCGTTCTACGGATTTTGCTGATACCCCACAACAAGCTTGCTTCTACCGGAGTAGTAGTTGTGTCCAAATCGTGTCCATACAGACAGAGTCCACATTCAAGGCGCAGTGAATCTCGGGCACCAAGTCCAATCCACTCTACCTCTTCATAATCTGTTAACTTAGCGGCAAGTTCAGCGGCCTTGTCTTCAGGTACAGAGATTTCATAACCGTCCTCACCCGTATATCCACTGCGACTTACGTAGCATTCAACACCATCAATTTCGATGTTCTGAGCATCCATAAAGACCATATCTGCAACAGCAGGTTGAAGACGCGAAAGAACTTCTGCAGCTTTAGGACCTTGAAGCGCTAGCAAAGCTCTGTCTTCAATGATTTCCAGCTCTACACTTTCTGGGAGGTTAGCTTGGATATGTGCGATATCCTGAGTTTTACAAGCCGCATTAACGACAACAAAAAGGTGGTCACCAAAGTTGGTCACCATCAGGTCATCCAGAATACCACCCTGCTCATTTGTGAAGAACGCGTAACGCTGTTTCCCGGCAGGAAGGTCGATAATGTCTACAGGTACCAGAGATTCCATCACCTTCGCAGCATCATCACCTTTGAGGCGAAGCTGGCCCATATGAGATACATCGAACAAACCAGCCGCATCGCGAGTGTGAAGGTGCTCTTTCTTAACACCAAGTGTGTATTGAACTGGCATATCATAGCCAGCAAATGGCACCATCTTAGCTCCTGCTTCTACATGTAATGCGTGAAGCGGAGTTTTTAATAATTCTGTCATGCTTCCTCCTTAAAGACCGAAAACCTGCGCCCAAGTTTCCAATAGTGAATAAATTTACTTTCGCAACATTAATAGCAGATAATCGGAGGAGATGACAAGAAAAACTATTTTGCAGTTACCCAGAGAATGAGTGCATCTTTTTCGCTAACCGAAGCCAGCATATGCCCCATACTCGCATCGTAGTAAACACTGTCCCCTTCCGCGAGATTAATAGGTTCATAAAACTCTGTGAACAAGGTCACTTCACCTTCAAGTACCAATAAAAACTCTTCGCCATCATGCTTAACCCAGTCTCCGTAGTCTTCAAAACTTCGAGCACGAACGCGAGTCTTAAACGGCATCATTTTCTTATTGGAAAGTTGGGTTGCAAGCAGCTCGTGCTCGTAAGTAGAAGTGGGATGAGGCTTACCCTGCTCTTTCTTTGTGATATCCCTACGCCCTGTTGCAACCTGGGTTTTGGGCGGTTCGAACAGCTGAGGCATATCAATCTGAAGGCCAGATGCAAGTTTTTGCATCGCCTGGAAAGTGGGAGATATCTGTTCATTTTCTATTTTAGACAACGTTGATCGAGCAAGCCCGGTACGTTGACTCGCTTCTTCCAATGTAATCCCCAGTTTAGAACGGATGTCTTTTATCTTCTCGCCAAGTTTCAAAGGCTCAATATTTTCATCAACCTGCTCTCTGGCAAGTGTCATCGAGGGGTATTCATCCATGTTTTCGTTAGGCATAGAACTCTCTTATTCAGTACGTGCTCTTGCATTTTCACACAAGGAAACCAGTTTTCAAGTGCTCATACCAGTATGGCCCTATTTTGGTGCATCGCAAGAAATAAATTTCCAATAGGAAATTTTGTTTGATCAATGCTTCCAGTCGCTGTATGTTACAACCATGTTAGATGATAAAGAAATCACTCAAGCAAACGAATGCGCGGACAATTAACGTGCGAAACAAGAACTAAAACCAACCAGTTTCACAATGCTAGAGCTAGATCACATCTAACCAGACAATTTAACCCTGTCAGTAACAATTTCCAAAAGGAAAGCTATGATCTGATACGGTGATTTGAACGATTGTCTGAACAACAGAATTCATTAACAGGCAGCTTGCTGCTGTAGACGACTTAAAATTTTAATCGGAGATTAGATACATGGATAAGACACTGAAGTTTGCTGACAGCCACGAGTGGGTAAAAGACAACGGTGACGGCACAGTAACCATCGGTATTTCCGACCACGCACAAAAAATGCTTGGCGATGTAGTGTTTGTTGACCTTCCAGATGTAGAAGACGAGGTTGAAGCTGGCGAAGGTTTCTCTCTTGTTGAGTCCGTAAAAGCGGCATCTGATATCTACGCACCAGTAACAGGTGAAATTGTGGAAATCAATGAAGAGCTGGAAGATAGCCCAGAACTGGTCAATGAAGAACCGTACGAAGGCGGCTGGATTGCTAAAGTTAAAATGTCTGATCCAGAAGAACTAGAAAACCTTAAAGGTGCAGAAGAGTACCTTGAAAGTATCGAAGAAGAGTAATCCTTCGTCTCCACCTCCTTTATTAGGAGGTGGACATTAGATTCAACAGCAACTAGCCCCACACTGCTGAGGCGTTTTAAAGGCACCCGCCTTTAAAGGTAAGGAAACATGACAGATCTAAATAATCACCAGAGCTTTTTAAGTCAACTAAGCACACAAAACGAATTTGTTGCCCGCCACAATGGTCCTAACAAAACCGATCAAGAAAAAATGCTTAAAGCAATCAATGCTGAAAGCCTTGATCAGTTGATTGAACAAACCGTTCCTTCATCAATTCGCTTAGAGAACCCACTTTCTTTAGAAGGGCCTATGAGCGAGCACGATATGCTGGAGCAGATGAAGGGGTTTGCTGGCAAAAACCAGATCAAACGAACTTTTATTGGTCAGGGTTACTACAACACATTTGTGCCAAACGTTATCCTGAGAAACGTTCTTGAAAATCCGGGTTGGTACACTGCTTATACGCCTTACCAGCCAGAAATTTCGCAAGGTCGGCTTGAAGCGCTGCTTAACTTCCAGCAAATGGTGATGGATCTGACAGGCATGGAAATCGCCAATGCCTCTCTTCTTGACGAAGCAACTGCTGCAGCAGAAGCGATGGCGCTATGTAAACGCGCGGGTAAAAGTAAGAGTAAAGTTTTCTTCGTAGCCGATGACGTTCACCCTCAAACAATTGAAGTCGTAAAAACCCGTGCTGAGTTTTTAGGTTTTGAGGTGCTGGTTGCAAATATGGATACTCTTGCAGAGCAAGATGTATTTGGTGCTCTGTTACAGTACCCTTCGACAACAGGTGAAGTTCGTGACTTAACCGACATCATCTCTGCTGCTCAGTCAAATAAGACAGTTGTTACCGTAGCCACTGACCTGCTTGCATCCACACTGCTTAAACCGGCAGGTGAAATGGGCGCCGATGTTGTTATCGGCAGTGCACAGCGCTTTGGTGTACCAATGGGATATGGCGGTCCTCACGCTGCATTTATGGCAACCCGTGACAAGCACAAGCGTACTATGCCTGGACGTGTTATCGGTGTTTCCATCGATTCAAAAGGCAATCAGGCACTTCGAATGGCGATGCAGACTCGTGAACAGCACATCCGCCGCGAAAAAGCCACATCGAACATCTGTACCGCCCAAGCGTTACTTGCCAACATGGCATCATTCTATGCGGTTTACCATGGTAGCGAAGGCCTAAAAACCATTGCTCGTCGAACTCATCATATGACCGCCGTATTAGCAGCAGGGCTGACTAAATCTGGCTTCGAGCTCGCACACAATAGCTTCTTTGATACGATTACCGTATTAAGTAAAGAGAAGACTCAATCTCTTTACGAAGCTGCACAAAAAGCAGACATGAACCTTCGCAAGTTTGATTCAATGCTAGGCATTAGCCTTGATGAAACAACCACAATTGAAGATATCAAAGCGCTATTCGCCGTATTTGGAATCAAAGAGTCCGTTGAAACGCTATCTTCTGAAATTGCCAAGAATGAGTTCGCTGCAATCCCTGAAAATTGCCAGAGAAAGTCAGATTTTCTGACTCACCCGGTATTCAATACGCATCACAGCGAAACCCAGATGATGCGTTACCTCAAGCAGCTTGAAAACAAAGATTTCTCTCTGACACACGGTATGATTCCTCTCGGAAGTTGTACGATGAAACTGAACGCAGCATCAGAGATGATCCCTGTCACCTGGCCAGAGTTTGGTTCTATTCACCCGTTTGCGCCAAAAGAACAAGCAGCGGGATACACAGCGTTAGCTGTATCACTTAAGAAGATGCTATGCGAGATCACTGGCTACGATGAGTTTTCTCTACAGCCAAACTCCGGTGCATCTGGTGAGTACGCAGGTTTACTCGCTATCCAGCGTTACCATCAGAGCCGTGGTGAAGGTCATCGTAATATCTGTCTGATCCCAAGCTCTGCTCACGGTACTAACCCAGCTACTGCATCGATGATGTCGATGAAAGTTGTTGTAGTGAAGTGTGACAATGAAGGTAATATCGACGTTGACGATTTAGCCGCTAAGATTGAGAAACACAAAGAGAACCTATCCAGCATCATGATCACCTACCCTTCAACACACGGTGTATACGAAGAGCGGGTACAGCAAGTATGCGATATGGTTCACGCTGCTGGCGGTCAGGTATACCTTGATGGGGCGAACATGAATGCTCAGGTAGGTTTAACAACACCTGGCTTTATTGGCTCGGATGTTTCACACCTGAACCTTCATAAAACCTTCTGTATTCCACATGGTGGCGGTGGCCCGGGTATGGGACCAATTGGCGTTAAATCACACCTAGCTCCATTCCTGCCAGGGCATATTGAAGGTGGTATCGAAGGTGATGATTACGCGGTTGCCGCTGCGGATCTAGGCAGTGCATCTATCTTACCTATTTCCTGGGCATACATTGCGATGATGGGCGAAGTTGGCCTGACAGAAGCGACTAAAGTTGCCATTCTGAACGCTAACTACGTCACTGAGCGCCTGCTACCTCACTACCCGGTACTGTATCGTGGTACAAATGGTCGCATTGCTCACGAATGTATCATTGATATTCGTCCACTGAAGGAAGATACGGGCATCAGTGAAGAAGATATTGCAAAACGCCTAATGGACTACGGTTTCCACGCACCGACAATGTCCTTCCCGGTAGCTGGCACATTGATGGTAGAGCCAACAGAGTCGGAAGATTTGGAAGAGCTGGATCGCTTCTGTGATGCAATGATCGCTATCCGTAACGAAATGGAAAAGGTTAAGTCTGGTGGATGGCCGCTCGACGACAACCCGCTTGTTAACGCGCCACATACGCAGGCAGATGTTGCTGAAGTCGAATGGGAACATCCATACTCACGAGAGCTGGCATTCTTCCCATCTGCACAAACCAGAGCATCGAAGTACTGGCCGACCGTAAACCGAGTCGACAATGTTTATGGGGACCGCAACCTCATATGCAGTTGCCCTTCGATTGATAGCTATAGTGATGAGTAACTGATTGTTTTTAAGTCAAAAAAGCGAACCTGATGGTTCGCTTTTTTGTTAGTGGTTAATTGCTTAAAGGCACGGCCTTTGGAATATAGAAGTAAAATCGTTAATAAGATGGTACGCCCCTCCTATCCACTAAACTCGATAGTATCGAGAAAAGGAAAGGTAACCATCATGAACAGCACAAATATTATCGGTATCGACTTAGCAAAACATATTTTTCATTTGGTTGGTCACGATCATGCTGGAAGGGAGACTTTCCGCAAGAAGTTAAGCAGGCAAAAAACTTTACAACTACTCTCTGTTCACGAACCAGTTATTGTCGCGATGGAAGCTTGCGGAGGCTGTCACTGGTTTGCACGTAAGTGTCAGGAATTTGGGCATGAAGTTAAGCTTATTCCTGCTCAATACGTAAAACCGTATGTTAAAACTAACAAAAATGACTTCATTGATGCTGATGCGATAGCAGAAGCAGCCATGCGACCAAAGATGAGATTTGTTTCGCCAAAAACTGAACGAGCACAACTCGGTATCGTGATTCGAAAAGTACGAACTGGCTATATCAAGGAGCGAACTGCTTGTATGAATAGAATAGGTTCCATTCTTCTGGAATTTGGGGTCAGTTTTCCCAGAGGCCATCACCATATGAAAAATCTGTTTCAATGGTTAGCAAATAAAAAGGAGCCTGTCCCACCACTCCTTACTCTTGAACTAAGGCAACAGCTAGATTACTACAACTTTCTAAACCAGCGGATAAAAGAACAAGAAGAAAAGCTTATAGAACTAAATAAAGATAATGTATTAAATGACTTATTGCAGAGTATCCCTGGAATAGGCCCTATGACTGCTTCATGCTGCCTATCAGTAGTTGGCAATCCTCATGACTTTTCAAGTGGAAGAAATTTTGCTGCTTGGATTGGCTTAGTTCCCTACCAATACACAACTGGAGGTAAGCCTAAAATGTTGGGTATATCTAAGCGAGGGAACAAAGAGTTACGCGAACTATTTATTCATGCCGCACGCTCAGTTCTGTGGAGAGATTCTTCAGTAGAACGATATTTCGGCTCTTGGTTGATAGAGCTTAAGAAAAGAAAGCCATTTAATGTCGCAGTTGTAGCACTGGCTAACAAATTAGCCCGAATAGCGTGGTCAGTCATGACAAGCGGAACATCCTTTGAAGTAAGAATATAACCAGAATTTGCATATGATAAGTAGAGATGACAAAACGGTCAGACCACCAGATTGAAGACCTGATGTCCAAAACAGCAACTAAAATGCTTTCACGTTTTTGAGGACAATCTGGCGCGGATCTCATCGTAGAGCTGAGACTAATGATGTCTCAACCAGACTCTGAATACATTAGCGCAAACCAGCTCCGTCATTTTGAATTTATCACTTGCAAAACGGGGCGTACCATACATTTTGGACATATATGGACGCCCCTGTGATTGCAAGAACTGATTAGGTTCGGCTCGCTGACATATATCCGACGTCTCTATGAGCTTTTACTGCTCGCGCCATGATGTAATCTGCTCTCTGCTTCCTTTACATTTTCACGGCATCAGTAATGCCTTGTCCAAAATTAGGTTTTCGCAGAGACGTTGACCGTTAGTTCATCAATACTTGCAAACTCGGGTACTGCTGTTTATTTGTAAGTAACTCTATATATTAACGGTTACGCAAAGGCTTTATTCACGTTGAATTGTTCACCTGAGCTTAAAAGATGCCATCCAACTCGACATAGCTTATTAGCCAAGGCGACAACAGCTTTAACTTTGCCTCTTCTGGCAATAAGATCCCGTAACCAAATTCCCATCTTGTCCTGACGTTTATCTGCATACCGAACAACCGCTCGTGCGCCATGCAAAATTAGCGTTCGTAGCTGTCTATTGCCGTTTTTGGTAATACCTTTCAGGCAGGATTTACCGCCTGAACTATGTTGCTTCGGAACTAAACCACACCAAGCAGAAAACTGACGGCCATTAGAGAATTGCTTCCCAGTACCGAGTTCACTAATTAATGCAGAACTGATAATGGGGCCAAATCCCGGAACTTCTTGTAACGCTTTAAAACGGGGATTGGTTTTACACAGCTCCAGTAAGTCGTGTTCCACTTGCTGAATATCCCTATTTACCTGCCTAAGCTCATTGTAGTTTTCAAGCAATACACGCCTCATAACGTGAGATAGCTGATTACTCGCATCTTCAATAGCTAATGGCAGAAGTTCTTGAAATTTAGTCACGTGCTTAGGGAATATCACACCATATTCAGCAGCCATAGCACGAGATTGATTAACTAAAGCAATGCGATTATCAACAAGGCGTTGGCGAACGTTTCGCAACGCCTTGATGTCTTGCTGCTCAATAGTCTTTACTTGAACTGGGTGAACATCTGGTCGTTGGGAAGCTTCGCATATTGCTCTGGCATCATTGGCATCGTTCTTCTGGTGCCCAACAAACGGTTTAACGAATTGAGCTGGGAGCAGTATGACTTCAAACCCGTGTTGCTTCATTTGTCGTGCCCAATGATGGGATGATGCGCAAGCTTCCATAGCGATGAGAGTGTTTTCAGGAAGCTGACTCAGTTTCTTCATCAAATCACTTCTGGTGATCTTTCTGTTCCATGCCACCTTGTTATCATGAAGTAGAACACAAACCTGAAAGACGGATTTGGCAATATCGATACCAACAACTTTAATGTTCATGATGGATGCTCCTTCGCAATTAAGTGCTAACACCTTAATTCTGGCTCATCGAAGCCGTTAATGGGGGCGTCCATCACATCATTTTCGTGTTAGAACTTTTGCACTAATGAAAGCATTTCAGATTACCAACAGTATGGAAAAGCTCTAAACCTGTGGCCAGTATTACTTGACCACTACAGCCAAACGTTGCGGAACGTAGGTTGGCCTCTTACTTGAGGTTGTTAGCTTTGTTTGTAGTCACTCAACCAACCCACCAATGTATTATAATCTGCCAACGTTACGTCCCATTTACTAGACGCTTCATGCTCAACAAAGTTTTTGGCACCCTTTGTGAAAGTTGAGGTGGTCACTAGAATCGTTTTATTTGGACCATCTTTCGTGTTTTTAACTCCTTGCAGTGCTCTTACTAAGGCAACGCCAACTTTTTTATTTTCTGCGTAACGCTTACATTCGATGAAATACTTGCTTTGTATTCCCAATGAATCTGTGTGAATTGCAATAACATCCTTACCACCATCGGCAGTTCTCTGAGTCAGATCAACTTCGTATCCTTTTGATCGAAATATCTCTGAAACAACTTCCTCAAACTCTCTCGGTGTAATTTCTCTCATTAGCTCTGGACTAGATCTCAGTGCAGCAATGAGTCCCTGAATGTTCTCATAGAACAACAGAAGATCTTCAGCACTATATATTTCTCGAAGATACTCAATGTCGGTTTCGCCTGATGTTTCTGCTCCAGTAGATTTATTCAGAACAAAGTTTAAAAACTCTACAGGATACTCTGACACTTCGTACTTTAGAGAAATGGGGCTGATGCACTCACAGCAATCAAATTCATACGACAACTCGTATATGCATTCTTCGCCCATGCCTCTTTCAGAGCCACCGATACAATCATTATTGAAATCGCTTATCGGTATAAGATCACTGTCGCCACAATTTTCACACGTATATTCAATATCACCACAAAATTGCCACATATGTTCGTATTTCCTTCTTGACGCTAACCGCGTTCTTCGAAATCATCAATCATGATTATTTTCCCAGACTCGGTATCTCTCCACATTTTATTTAACTTTATATGCATGTCCCGTAGCTCTGAAATCCGATTGATAGCATTAACGTCTGGACTAAGAACCGATCAGCTTATCTAGTGTATATAGATATCTTAATTAGCTGGTTGCCAGAGAACATCGTCAAAATGCTTGTCGTTGACTATGAAAGCGACGCTGTACCGGGCTCTAGTAATAGCGACATACAGTTTATTTTGACTAGTTTGCTTATCGGCAAAAGCGCCATTTTGTCCTTTCAGAAACTTTGTAAAGCGGTCTGTCGGGTGAATTAGTACATGGTCAACCGTTTGGCCTTTGGAGTCACCAAAGGTCATCAAGTTTTCATATATATCTAACTCTTTACCTGAGTTAGCAGAGTGCCTGAGTATCAGGGGAGTATGTTGTTTGACATACTTTGAGACATCTTTTTTGGAAACGAAATGTATACCTGTATGTATGCCTATGTCAGGGACTTCTACTTTAGATACTGTTTTGGAATACCCTTCTCCCTTGTGAACTGTATCTGCAAATTCACATATTGGTTGTATTGAGCGCCAACACTCGTTGAGGGCGCTAGAAACAAACCCCATTTTCCTGTAAGCCTCAAGTTTTTGTTGGCTATCAGATGGCGCTTTGGGCTTTGAGGAAGTGTGGTATATAGTTTGTCTAAAGTCCCCGACAGCATGAATCTCAAGCTCTTTAGATTTTGCAATTAGCTTGATTAAGTCAAAATCCCAGCCAGCAAAGTCTTGAGTTTCATCGAGATAAACACGGCTATATATCGAGCTGATTCGCTCAGAAATAGCAATGTTGTCTTCATTTACAATCCTGCATCCTAGCTTTGAGAGAAACTCTGTATGGGCACGATTTTGGCTGGTCAGAAAATGCTTTTCATTGTATTTCGCTCCTAACTTTTCTTTCCTGCCCGGAATATTCATTCGCCCTCTCTTGTGGGGGTTACTGCTATTGAGGTTGATGCCATCAATGCGAGTGGTGAAAATACATCTCTGATATGGCCTTACTACATCTTCTAATATGAAGGAATACCAGCCCTTGACTATGAACAAGTCCCTTCGCTGCCCGCCAAGCTCATCAAATTTCTTGTAAAGCTCATTTTGGTTACTACGCGTGTAAGTAATAACCAAAACCTTCTTGCCTTCATCAGTCAGTTCTATTGATTCCTTGACTATTCGAGTTGTCTTGCCTGCCCCAGCGCAGGCAATAAAGAGTTTCTTAGTCAAACTTCAATGCCTCCAACAGGTAGTTTGGATACTGAATGACGTTCGTGCTATCGAATATGCGTACAGCAGAATCTACTTTTTTAGAACCGTAGTTCTTGTCTCCTTTTTCACCTACGTAGACAGCCTTGAAGTATTTAATCTTCTCGTCCAAACTTTTAATCTCTTTGTATTCGTTGTAGGCGATTTTTGATAAGGCTATTTCTGCGAATTCATCTAAAGTTTTTTCATCTTTTCCATTAGCAGCGATTAGTGAAGGCTCTAGTGATTTTAGTTCGTCGTTTGGTTCAGAGAAGAACTCAATGTTTTTGAACTTGAAGTTACTTGCATAATCAACAATGTTGGTTTGGTATGAACCATCATTATCTTTTACCACGTTTACCTTGGTTCCGATGAGTTTGGCTATTTGAAGGTAGTGCTTGAAACCTATACCTCTCACGACGATGATATCAATGCCATCTTCTTCTGGTAACCTTTTGTTATCTTGTAAGTATTTCTTCTTCAGAATCAACTCATCAGAAGGCCCTTCAACTAGAATGACTTTTTTGGAGAGAACAATTCTCAATGTGTCATATCCCGGTAATCTTTGAAGGGTTTTGGCTGTACCAGAATCAATTTCTTTTAGCCTAAGATAGTCATCAGAAATCAAGCATAGATGGTTAAGGCTAAGCTTGTTAAGAACATAAGAGCTGTGGGTGGTAATAAATATTTGGTTATTGGTATTGTCTGAAATGAATTTTACCAACCTGCTTAGGTTTGTATGAGAGAGGTGATTCTCTGGTTCCTCTACAGTAACAAAGTTGACATTGCCACCTTTGTTTAAGAGAGCTAACTTAACCTGTATTTTATTTTGCTCCCCTTTACCTATATGGTTAAACGATATTTCGTCTACCGCTAGCTGGAGCCCAGCTTCGACAGTTCCCGAGTTAGTGTCAGCTATTATCGAGAGGTTTTGCTCGGTGACCTGATTCTCAGAGTCAAGGTCATTGTTGAGCTCTTGAATTTGCTGCTGCTCTTCAAAGGAGTTTTTCAATTGACGATAGTTTAGATGAAGTAAAGCTTGCTGCTCTTTGTTTAGGGACGAATTAATGATGTTGGATAAATATTGAGTCTTACCATAAGTGGGATGAAGTCTAGTGGGGTCGATAAATAGGCCCTTTACTTTTCTGCTCAGAAACTTAATTGGCTCCCAAGCAAAACTAAACCACTCGACTTTATAGAACTCTGTTGGGATGCTGTCGACTTTAGCGTTATTGCAAAACTCTTCATATGTGGGGGTTAAATCATCATCGAAGCAGATTTTGATAAATAAGCCTTCATGCTCTTTATTTTTTGAATTGTTCTTACCTCTGTATTCAGGGCAGTCAGATAAGTATGCTTCGATAATAATTTCAGGCAGAGAGCCTTTGGATAGGTCCCCATCAAGGTATGTTCTAACCGCCTTACTATTGAATAATTGTGGAGATAGTGAGGAATTTATAGATTTACCTCTGTAGTTAGAGCTTGAAACAAGCTCTAAAGCTTCCAGTATTGTAGTTTTACCTGAATCGTTGTCTCCAACGAGTATATTCACTTTCTCATTAAACTCGTATTCACCTGATTCGATTTTCTTAAAGTTCTTGATAGTTAGTTTTTCGATGTACACAAGATTATCCATACTAAATTACATGCTTATTAAATGACTATAACTTAATGAAAATCGGAAAAAGATGATGTAAAGCATATATTTAGGGTTAGTTATAGAGTTTTGAGAAAAAACCTCACAGGGTGGGATTTAGAAGAGCAAGGTAATGTGTACGGAAGAGTCTTATAAGTATCTCTATCAGCAAGGCTATGTTTCGAGTGCAGCAGGGCATGTATCGCTCGCTCCTTACACATTAGAAAAGCTAAGCCAAAAAATTTCATCAGCTAAACCATAGAACTCTTGTTCTAACCCGAAAAGGGGCAAATCTGAGTTGTTACCGCTCCCACAATCCCCGTGGGAACGAGGAGAAATTCTGTGATGTGCACCAGCAATACCGATTTGCAATGCAAACCCAAAAGGGACAATTTAAAAAAAGAAAATGCCGACTGTAACGAATCTGAACAGGATCCTGGACAAGAAGAACGCTTAGCTGGCTAACTCCCTATCCAGAAAAAACAATTTTGAGGTTAGTAGTCCAATGTAAAGTTTTCAAAGGTGGCGATTGTTGGGTCCAGTTGAGATCCACTGAAGGTATAAAGCATTACACCCTGCTCGCTTCCTGGTAACGCCTCTGCTTCTCCCATCTTAAGCCAAGCATCTTCATCTGATTTGCGGTAGAACGCAGTGATTAAACCATCCGACTTTTCGAGTTTAACGATGACATCACGCTCGGAGTAATCGACCAGACTATTTACTTGAGGATTACCATCTCGTTCTGTAACAAACACAAGAGACAAACGGTCGTTAAACATCTCTTTGCTAATTTTGATGTAGTTATTACTGTCCCAGAAAATTCCCAGACCGGCTTGTTCGTATGCTCTTTTCGGCAAGATATTGATATCGACCTGAGCTGAATATTTACGCTGTTCAACGGGCTTAATAAAAATATTCTCGACTTCTGGTGAACCATAACCCCAGATGTTGCCCTCAGAGACCTGAACCGTGAGTTTCCTATCATCAACAGACCATCGCGCAGAGTTGTTGTTCATAATAATCCAGTTTTGAATATCATTCATTTTGCTGACCTTTTTTGTTAAATCATACGCTGGCGTAGTTGATAAAAGATTTCTTCAATTTCACCCATAGAGCCATCACTAATCTTGGTCAGTTCTCGCTGAACAGAATCAAAGAATAGCTGGTTTTTCATATCATCGAGCTTGTTATAATAGTGAATGCGTCGCCCAAGTACGAAGTTTTGTTGGTCATTAGAGCTCATTGACTGAAAACGACCTATTGTGGCAAGAAACGTATTTTTGTCTTGCGGTAGTCGGCCATTCAGCTCCATAAGTAAGTTGATTGAATGATAGTTACCGTAGTTGCCATCAATATCTTCGAGCAAGCTTATCAACTTTCTCTGCTCTTCCACCATCTCTATTTCAGTAAGGGGTGTGAAACTGCCATCCTGTACCATTTTGTCCAGGTCTGTATCGGGTTTTACTGCCAGTGACAAAACTCGGATCTCTTCCGGGTTAATTTGGTTTAGTACCTGTGCCGTTTCAATAACGTGACTTTCTGAAAGCTCTTTACCGCCCAACCCAATGATAATGAAGGTCATCATCTTCATACCTGCTTGTTTTGCATAATCTGCAGATTTAAGAATGGATTTAGGTGTAATGCCCTTTTTCATTTTCTTCAGTACATCCAG
Organism: Vibrio iocasae; assembly: GCF_042245395.1. NCBI lineage: Bacteria > Pseudomonadati > Pseudomonadota > Gammaproteobacteria > Vibrionales > Vibrionaceae > Vibrio > Vibrio iocasae. Next base: position 1,307,954 of record NZ_CP145310.1, read on the forward strand.
GGAGCCCGACTCCATGCCGCAATAGAGCATATTCAATCCTGCATCACAGATAGCTTTCATCTCTTCAGGTGACTTCTTCGTCATTGTTTGCGCTCGCCCATAAGAGCTGATCTGCTTCAAGTCGGGAAACGCTTCTTTAAGCGTTTTCAGTACCTCCAACAAATCACCGGTTTCCATAGCAAATGAGTCACCGTCCTGAAGGAAACAACTATCAAATTTGCGATTTTTGTAAAACGCTTTAGCCGCCCAGATATCTTTTTTGATCTCTTCCACTGGTCGAATAGAAAATGTCATTCCTTCGAATAAAGTACAGAAGTTACATTTGTTCCAGGGACAACCTTGAGTGGTTCTTATTAGCAGGCTATCTGCTTCCGAAGGAGGACGTATTGGCCCTTGTTGAAAATGTACCTGTGTCATGATGGTTATCCAAAAAGTGAATTTAAGAAGCGATGTCTCGTTAAGCTAGGATGTTTAGCGTTTTGATATTACTGGCGAGAGAGCCCTTTATAAACAGGCTAATCTTTGAATGAATCTCAAATATAATTTGATAATCTTTTTGTTAATTCTATTTGAAATAACACCCCATCAGCGGGCGATATATTTAGAGTATTGCTTATATTCTCCTATTCTCAGTAAGCATATAAGGTAAATCTATTGACACAATCTCTTCTTGACAGAACATCTGCCTTAATAGATATTTACACCGTTTTGCAGAATTTAAGAGTTTGTGATGCGACAAAAAATGCACACAATTTGGGTAACAGTACTGACGTTAGTGGCTATCATGCTCTCTAACGTTGTAAATAGTGCTCCTCTTATGCCTTTGCAAATGCTCGCAGACTCTCAAATGAGCATGTCAACGAACATCGGTGATTCGCACTGCACCTCGTCCCATGAAAGTGTCTCTAATGAACAGCAAGAGTGTTGTGATGGAGACAGCATGACCTCAGAACATCAATGCTGTTACAGCAGTTGTGTCACCAGCTATTCCGTTATCACTTCACCGCACTATGAGTTGTCGCAAACCTCAGATCTCGTTCTTATCTCAAAAGATCCGATAAGTCGCGTCAGTTCTATAGCCAGCGCTCTGTTTCGGCCACCCATCGCTTAAATTCCATCGGATGACCTAAGGTCATCATTTTCGTTTCACGCGGTTTTTCCGTGTGCCTTGTTCTATTTGCAAACTATTGGTTTCGGCTAACTGTTTGCATCAGTAAACGATTGGAATTAAAAGTGAAAATTAAATCAGTTGCGTTAACACTTGCATTGAATGCAGTGTTGACACCTTCCTACGCCAGTGAAGGTCAATTTACTTTAAATAACATTATTGAGCTCGCGGTTGCCCGTGATCAGGGGCTCGTTCAACTCAACTCACAAGCCCTTTCGCTCAAAGAAACCGGTGTTGCCAGTGCAACCTTGATGGACCCAAAGGTTAAATTTGGTGTAGGTGGCCTACCTGTCGACAGTTTTAAGTTCGATGAAGATGCCATGACCAACATTTCTGTTGGTCTGTCTCAGCAGTTCAGCCGTGGCGCGACGCTCGATTTATCAAAAAAACAATACGAGCAGCAGGCTCAGGTTATCAATTATCAGGCGGAGCTACGAAAGCTTGATATCGCTAAAGGCATTACTCAGCTGTGGATAGAGCTTAAATATTTGATTCGAGCAAATGAGCTTACTGAAGAAATGCGTGGACTCATGCTGGAAATGAGCCAGTTCATAGAGACCAACTACTCTCTCGGTAAAAGTGAAACGCAAGACTTGCTTTATGCAGAGCTTCAGGTCAGTCAACTTGACGAGAAACTCCAGAAAAATAGGCAAATGCAACAGCGTATTCGCGCTCAACTCTCTGAGTGGGTAGAACCAGAATATGTTCAAGACGCTCAGCTAAATGCCTCTCTTGAAAGCCACTGGCAGTCACTGCTCGATATCGACAAGGTGACCGAATCAAGTTCGACGGAATATTTTGATTTGCTGGTCACTCACCCAAGAGTCAAAGCCGCAGAACAAAATATACAAAGTAAGGAAACTCAGGTGTCTATCGCTGAGCAGTCTTACACTCCTCAATTCGGAGTTGAAGTGGCGTACGCCTACAGACAGGCGAACGGAATGAATGGTCAGCCAGCATCGGATTTAGTCAGCGCTTATCTGACCATGGACATTCCCCTGTTCACCAATAAAAAACAGGACCGAAAATACGAGGCGGCTCAACATCAGGTTGGCGCAGCTAAGTCTCAAAAAGATCTCCTTCTGGTTCAGATGAATGCCAGAGTCAACACCCTGATTTCCGACAAACATAATCTGGAAGAGCGTATTCAGCGCTACCAAGAGGTGTTAGTCAAACAAGCGAAAGAACGCACTCAGGCCACTGAACGTGGGTACGAAAACAACACCGTCCAGTTTAGCGAACTGATAACCGCAGCCAGAGATGAGCTCATGATCGCGAAAGAAGAGGCGCGGCTAATGGCCGATCTGAATAACACCCAAAATGAACTTGCCTATGTTCTTAACCAATATGACCAGAACATCACCGAACTAAGTGCAGCTTATGAGCTTGAGGAGAACAATCAATGAAATCACTACCTGTAGCCACACTGGCACTGCTTATCGGTGGCGTTTTAGGTTTTGCCGGAAATCAATATTTGACGGGTGGACATGAGATGTCGTCAGGTTCTATGTCCAATTCAGTAGAAAAAGAACCACTTTATTGGGTTGCACCAATGGATCCTAACTATCGCAGAGATGCTCCGGGCAAATCTCCGATGGGGATGGACCTAATCCCCGTTTATGAAGAAGAGTCCGGAGGCAGTGCAAAGAAAGGTACGGTTAAGATTGACCCGGCAATAGAAAATAACCTTGGGGTTAAAACCGCCAGCGCCTCTTTCAATAAATTGGCACCGCAGATTGATACCGTGGGATACATCAATTTTGATGAAAGTCGTTTGTGGCAAACCAACAGCCGGGTGAGTGGTTGGGTGGAAACACTGAATGTAGATGCGGTTGGAGAGAAGGTATCTAAAGGTGATGTGCTTTTTACCCTTTACTCCCCTGAACTGGTGAAAGCTCAGGAAGAGTTGCTCAACGCCTACCGCTCAGGCCGCAAAGGGCTGGTTAATGGGGCAAGAGAGCGCCTGATTGCTCTGGGGCTGGATAAAAGCCAGATTAACCAAATTGCAAAACGAGGGCGAGCGAGCCAGAACGTGGCCATAAAAGCCCCAGCTGATGGGGTGATTGCTCAGCTGAACATTCGTGAAGGTGGCTATATTTCCCCAGCTCAAACGGTTATCAGTGCAGGGCCCCTCGATGAGGTATGGATAGATGTCGAAGTGTTTGAGCGTCAGTCTCACTGGGTCGGTGTGGGCAATAATGCCACAATGGTTTTGAGTGCCTTTCCAGGACGTAGCTGGGAAGGAAAAGTTGATTTCATTTATCCCATTCTGGATGCGAAAACACGAACCCTGCGAGTGCGCTTAAAGTTTGCTAACGAAGATGGCGCGCTTAAACCAAACATGTTCGCCAGCGTGGCACTTCAGGCAGAATCTGAAGCGCCAGTACTGACCATTCCAAGAGAATCGGTCATTCGCTCTGGAGGCATGACCCGAGTTGTATTGTCTGAGGGCGATGGTAAATACCGCTCCGCACGAATCGAGGTGGGCAGAGAAGCCGGAGAAGTTATTGAGGTGCTGACCGGACTCACTGAAGACGATAAGGTCGTGACCTCCGCTCAATTTATGCTCGACTCTGAATCCAGTCAGAGCGCAGATCTTGCCCGAATCAATGGGGTGGAAGCCGATAACCCGAGTGTCTGGGTCACTGGTGAGATAAGCATGCTAATGGCAGATTTCGGTATGTTGACCGTCAATCATGAGCCAGTCGCAGAATGGAGCTGGGATGCGGGAGAGATGAATTTCTCAGTGGATGAGGCTGTTGACTTGTCCCCCTTTTCCGAAGGGCAGCAGGTTCGTTTTCTGATCAACAAATCAGGGAATGAACCCAAATTGATCGCGCTTGAGCCAGCAGGAGGTAAACAATGATCCCTGCCATTATCAGATGGTCTCTGAACAATCGATTTGTTGTTCTAGTGTTTACTTTGTTTTTAGTCTTTGCCGGGTTGTTTAGTGTTAAGAACACGCCTGTTGATGCACTGCCGGATCTTTCGGATGTTCAGGTCATCATCAAGACAAGTTATCCGGGGCAAGCACCGCAAGTTGTTGAAGACCAAGTGACATACCCGTTAACGACAGCCATGCTGGCCGTACCGGGTGCAGAAACGGTTCGTGGCTATTCGTTCTTCGGAGATTCCTATGTTTACATCATCTTCAATGATGATACAGACATGTACTGGGCCCGATCCAGAGTACTGGAGTATCTAAGCCAGGTTGCACCAAACCTTCCTGCCGATGCCAAACCGACACTTGGGCCAGATGCTACGGGTGTGGGCTGGGTATACAGCTATGTGCTTCAGGACAAAACGGGGCAGCACGATTTATCCGAGCTTCGTAGCTATCAAGACTGGTTTTTAAAATATGAACTGCAAACGGTCGATGGGGTGTCTGAAGTGGCTACCGTTGGTGGCATGGTTAAGCAATACCAAATACAGATTGACCCTGCCAAATTGCGCGCTTACGACCTGACGCTACAGCAAGTTAATAACGCGATTAAGATGGGTACTCAGGAGACAGGTGCATCGGTAATCGAAGTGGCCGAAGCTGAGCATATGGTGCGAACGACGGGCTACTTATCCGGTATCGAAGATATCAAAGCACTCCCACTCAAGGTAACAGAGAAAGGAACCCCGTTATTACTGGGCGATATTGCCGACATCAATCTGGGACCGCAGATGCGTCGGGGTATCTCCGAGTTTAATGGTGAAGGTGAAGCTGTCGGTGGTGTTATCGTGATGCGTTTTGGTGAGAATGCCAGCGAGGTTATCGCCAACGTAAAACAAAAGCTTTCGGAGCTTCAGTCCAGCCTGCCTGAAGGGGTTGAGATTGTTGCTACTTATGACCGTTCAACACTTATCAATAAAGCGGTCGAGAACCTGTGGGAGAAGCTGGCTGAAGAGTTTATCGTGGTTGCGATTGTATGTGCACTCTTCCTGTTTCATATCCGCTCGTCGTTAGTCATTGCACTCAGCTTGCCTGTGGGTATTTTGTCTGCCTTTATCGTCATGCATTGGCAGGGCATCAACGCCAATATCATGTCACTTGGTGGTATCGCTATCGCCATTGGCGCCATGGTCGACGGGGCTATCGTGATGATAGAAAACGTGCATAAGCATATTGAACGAACCCCGTTAACAGACAAAAACCGATGGCAGGTAATTGGAAAAGCGGCTGAGGAAGTGGGCGCTCCCCTATTCTTCTCGCTGCTTATCATTACATTGAGTTTTGTTCCGGTATTCGCGCTCGAAGGGCAAGAAGGCAAAATGTTCTCGCCACTGGCATTTACCAAAACCTATGCCATGGCCGCAGCTGCGGGCTTGTCCATCACTCTGGTGCCCGTATTGATGGGGTATCTGGTTCGGGGGAAAATTCTACCTGAGCATAAGAACCCGGTTAACCGACTTCTTATCGCCTTGTATAAACCCGTGCTCAATGTCAGCCTCAAATACCCTAAGAGCATGGTACTTATCGCGCTTATCCTGATGTCATCTGCGTACATCCCTATCACTAAAATGGGTAGCGAGTTTATCCCTCCTCTAGACGAAGGAGATCTGATGTATATGCCAACAACCTATCCCGGCATTTCCATCGGTAAGGCTCGTGAGCTCTTGCAGCAGACCAACAAGCTTATTAAAACCGTACCCGAAGTGGCAACAGTCTGGGGCAAAGTTGGACGAGCAGAAAGTGCGACAGACCCGGCTCCGCTGACCATGATTGAGACGGTTATTCAGCTAAAGCCGAAAGAGGAGTGGCGTGAAGGCGTCACAACAGATTCTCTAAGGCAGGAGTTTGACAACCTAATCCAGTTCCCCGGTTTAACCAACGCATGGGTCATGCCGATCAAAACCCGTATCGATATGTTGTCGACAGGTATCAAAACACCTATCGGAATAAAAATCGCGGGTCCAGACCTGAAAGTTATTGAAGACATTGGCGCGGAGCTGGAGCCTATTCTTAATAACATCGAAGGCACAGCCTCAGTCTATGCTGAGCGTGTCGCCGGTGGCCGATATGTGGCCATTGATATCAAACGCAGACAGGCCGCCCGTTATGGCCTGAGTATCAAACAGATCCAGCAGGTTATCTCAACCGCGATAGGTGGCATGAACGTGGGCGAAACAACCGAAGGTCTGGAGCGTTATCCGATTAATGTTCGCTATCCTCAGGTATACCGAGATTCCATTGAGAAACTGCAAAGCCTTCCACTGGTGACACCAAGCGGAGCACGTATCGCACTCACGGATGTGGCGGACGTCCGTTTTGAAGATGGCCCTCCCATGATTAAAACCGAAAATGCACGCCCTAACGGGTGGGTGTTTGTCGATATCGCTGAGCGAGATCTTGGTTCATACGTCGCTGAAGCAAGGCAAGCGGTATCCGATCAACTGGCGTTGCCAGCAGGTTATTCCCTCGCCTGGTCCGGGCAATATGAATATATGGAACGAGCAAAAGCGCGGCTTAGCATCGTCACACCAGTGACCATCGCCATCATCATGTTGCTTTTGTATTTCAGCTTCAGACGCGTTGGCGAGGTCATGATCATCATGCTCACTCTGCCTCTGGCGATGGTGGGTGGACTCTGGTTGATGCACTACCTGAACTACAACTTCTCTATTGCGGTCGGTGTGGGCTTTATCGCCCTGTCTGGTGTGGCGGTAGAGATAGGCGTCATCATGCTGGTTTATCTCAATCAGGCATGGCATCACCGAAAACTTGATTTGATGGAAGACAAACAGCCTTTGACTTCACAAGACTTAAAAGAGTCGATTATCGAAGGGGCCGGACTGCGCGTTCGCCCCATCATGATGACGGTTCTTACGGTCATTATCGGTTTAATCCCAATTATGCAGGGCTCCGGAACAGGCTCTGAAGTGATGCAACGTATCGCAGCACCCATGATTGGGGGAATGGCTTCGGCCATTGTACTCACTCTTCTGGTTCTTCCAGCCATCTTTAAGCTCTGGAAACAACGCGAAGTGAACAAGCAATAGCTCACAACATGAACTAACAACACGCGCCTGATTACAGGCGCTTATTTAGCGAATACAAAACTGAGGTTTATTATGAAAAAGACACTAATCACTCTGGCACTAGTTGCTCTTTCTGGCACTGCAATTGCCGAAGAAAAACACAACCATTCTGAAATGAACAATATGAAAATGGACCACTCCAGCATGTCGATGGAAGGCATGTCTGATGTGGGTATGCCTGCGATGGGAGAAAAACCAGATAAAGTGGTTCATGTCCTTTTGTCAGACGATATGAAAATCCGTTTTAAAAAAGAGGTAAAGATTGAGTCCAACGATGTGGTTCAGTTTGTAGTGATGAACACCGGAAAAATTGACCATGAGTTCTCAATTGGTAGTGCTGCTGAGCAATTGAAGCATCGTGAGATGATGAAAAGCACGGGAAATCATGAGCACGACAGCGGTAGCGCTGTAACAGTTAAACCAGGTAAAGCGAAACAACTGCTGTGGCACTTTCATGGTGACAAAAATGTCGAGTTCTCATGCAACATACCTGGACATGCGGAAGCTGGAATGGTTAAGAGCGTAACGCTTTAGGTATACCGCTTTAAAAAATAATATTGCTATCTAAGCTTTGAGCCACGATGTATTCGAATGACAACGTGGCTCAGTATATAAAAGGGTTTCTCGTTTCGTTAGTTAGCTTCCGATACAGATAGCGGAACGAACAACTTAAGGAATGAATAGCTTAAGCGTTGGCAATCTAGCTTTATCAAAGTTACGCACTCTTATGGTGAAATTCTATTAAGTAGAAGTTTCCTCTTCTCGTATACATTCCTTTTTACCTAAAAGACTCATAGCAGCAAATAATGAACCTGTGGTTAAACATAGGGTTGCGATTGCAAAAAGAGATTCGTAACTACCGTGAGTGCTATACCATAAAGACATGGTATAGCCCGATACCGCCTGAAGAGCAGCAAAAACAAACGTTGCTACACCCCAAAACTGCTTGTGTAACTCAGCGCCAACCAAGGTATACAGAGTACCAGAAACCAGTGCTACGATAGATGGCAGCATCGCTCCGACCAGGAAAGAAGAAAGGGTGTAACTGACAAAACTTGAAGAAAAGACAGGTAGAGCGATACCAATAGTTTTGATGATGAATGCGATTAGTAGCGCTTTGCTCCAGCCTAAATGGTGGGTGACGACGCCCAATAGCAATGGTCCCAAAATCGCCCCAATACCGAAGAACATCCATTGAATCGAAGCTACGTAAGTTCCAAGCTCCTGCTCCCTAGCCAGATAATCCACCCAAAAAACGGTATGAGGAACATAACCTATCGCTTGCATCGCATAAGCGAGGATAACGAAGAGGACGCTTTTGTGGCTAAAAATATTGATTCGATTTTTCTTTGTCTTTTGGGGTTCTCTTTTTAACTCAGCCTCATTGTGATTGATGGTATGCAAAACAAAAGGCACAAACAACAGAGCAACTACACCCAGAAACATCCATGACATTGAGAGTCCGAAAAAACCGGTTATTGGCGCAATTGCTGTTGAGAGCAGTATGCCCAACCCTAACCCTGTAAAAATTAAATTGCCACCAATAGCCTGACTACTTTTAGAGAGTTGAGATAAAGATATAGATGGCCCGAGCACCATCAATAATGCGCCACTTACACCCGCCACGAATCGCCATAGTAAAAACCAATATAGGTTTCCAGGATACATGCATACAAAGTAGCTGAGTGTAATACCCAGTATCGAGCTAAGCAGTATCTTCTTTGCACTTAAAAGCCCGAGTAACTTACCCGCGGACAATGCCCCAACCAGATAACCGAGTAAGTTTGCAGTACCGATGTATGAAGCATCTACATCTGAAAACCAGCCACTTAAGACTAGCTCCGGCATGATAGATGCGAAGGCAAACCGACCGATACCAAGCCCAATAAATGTTGTCGATACACCAAATAGAAGTAACCTGATGTCTTTACTGTTCATTCTCATATCAGACTAATTGGTTTCCCCATTGCTATTTTTTAATGCGTCTCGCTCCAAATATTTGAACAGTATGTCTCTAATATGAGGCTCGTAGTATTGAACATTAGTAGTAAGTGTTCATTGCTATAACTTGTTACTCCCACTATGAATCTCAAGGACACACAACACCAAACCCTGTCTGCTGCTAGTCGGATAATGCAGACCAACCATAGGAGTCACTTGTCAACGAGCCTACTAATCAGAGTTGGTACATGCCCTGTGTATATCATTAGTCGCTCTCCCCCGGAGCCTAATCCCTGGAGAATTCAGTGTGTCTGCCCTGCTACGTTTGAGTCCATAGTGGGAGTGGTGTGAAGTATAAGTTTCCATAACAAACTATAATAGATACAATATCGAACTATATTTATATAACAGATAGCCAGATTTGTTATAACTCATTGAAAAGCAAAGTTGGAGCGAATCGTGCCTAAATATGAAAGACTTGCAAAACAGATACGTAGCCAAATTCAGGATGGGATATGGTCAGTAGGAGACAAACTACCTTCGCTACGTAAACAAACGGAATTATCTGGCTTGAGTCTGATGACCGTCATGCAGTCTTATCAGCTATTAGAAAGCCAAGGCTGGATAGTCTCTCATGCCCGATCTGGCTATGTTGTCGCACCAATCGTTCCGGTCGCTCAATCAAGTCAACCAACACTGGCTGTTGATGCTTCAGAAACTGTCGATATCAACGACTTTATATTTGATGTTCTTCAAGCTAGCCGAACTCCTAATCTCGTTAGCTTTGGCACCGTTTATCCCGATCCGAAGCTATACCCAAAGAATCAGGTTAACCGGGCACTGTCTTCTGCTGCCAGTTCTATGCCTACGTCTAGTGCTCTAGATAACTTCCCTCCAGGTAATACAGAACTAAGACACATAATCGCTAAACGGTACGCCGCTCAGGGAATGCACGTTCACCCCGACGAAATTGTCATTACATCCGGGGCTTTGGAAGCGCTGAATCTAAGCCTTCAAGCGGTGACAAAAGCAGGTGATTGGGTGGTGGTTGAATCTCCGGGATTCTACGGTGCCTTTCAGTCGCTTCAACGTCTTAATCTCCGAGCATTATCTGTAAAAACCGACCCTAATGAAGGCATGGATTTAGATTCTCTAGAAGAAGCGCTTAAGACACACAGTGTTAAAGCGTGCTGGCTAATGACAAATCATCAAAACCCAACGGGCTTTACGATGCCCAAGGAGAAAAAACAGCGCTTGATTGAGCTTCTTTCCAGGTATCAGGTTCACCTTATCGAAGACGATGTCAACAATGAGCTCTATTTCAGCAGTGATAAACCGCTCCCCGCCAAAGCTTTCGATGACAATGGGATGGTTATGCATTGTGCTTCGTTTTCTAAATCCCTTATCGCTGGCTATCGAATCGGATGGGTTGCTGCTGGCAAAATGGCGTTGAAGATACAGAAACTGCAACTGATGAGTACCCTATCTGTCAGCGCTCCGATTCAACTCGCTTTTGCTAAATACTTAACCACCAGAAACTACGAAAACCATCTGCGTCAGCTAAGACGAACTTTAGAACAACGAAAATACGAAATGTGGAAGTGCATGACGTCGAACTTCCCGTGTGATGTAAAAATTCATTATTCTGAAGGCGGTTACTTTCTATGGATAGAGCTACCCAAACATCTTGATGCAACCAAACTTTATCAGCTCGCACTGGCCGAAAACATTGGTATCGCCCCCGGCAGAATGTTTTCCATCAACCACCAGTTTGACCACTGTTTTCGCGTGAACTCGTCATTCGAATGTACGGGACAGGTTGAACAGGCGATTAAGAGGCTGGGCTGTCTGATAAAGGAGATGCAAAACAGTGAGTAAACATCTGTTATAGAAAAACTCTCAAATTCTGTATCTGTTATTTTGGTTTTTGTTTTCCTAACCTGACAGCAATTTGTGCAAGGTGTAGGTAACTTTTGAATGATTGGCTTTGATAAAGAAGGCTTCAAAAAGCCTCTGGCGGCTATCTCTTTGGTTGTAACAGGTACTATCTGGTGGTTCCTGAGTATTTACGTACTGTTCGGTGCGATAGGTTCGGGGGATTTCTATTACAAAGTATTCCAGTTGCCCGCAGGTTTACTAGTCTATTGCATTGTTGGTGCTTTCTTATTTGGATTACAGTGTGTCGTTACTGTCTCGTATTTAGCCTCCTCCACAACTCCATGTGAAAACAAATCATAGTGACAATAAAAAAAGGGCGATGATCGTAGCCCACGCACCATCCCGTGTGGCTTGCAGATGTTTCTGTTCAGCTATCTTTGATGCTATGGGCAAAAAAGTGCTTTCGAACTTTTCAATAAAACTCATATTTATTTCCCTCGTTTCAAGTTATTACTTTTTTTATTTATTAGTGTTTTCACTCATGAGTCAGGACTCATTGAGTGCAATTTTTTCTTCATGCTTTTTGTCTATTTTGCTAATCGCAAAAATGAGTATCAGCGCACAGCTGAAGGCAGGTACCATGACTAGTCCAAGTGTCTGGAATAGCAGGCTAAAACCGTTCCCTTCTGCATAGATAAGTGCGATAAGCCAATAAGCGACGGATGACACTCCAAGACCAAGTGTGTATCGCGCTGCGAAGAAACGAGAGCGCCATTTTTTGGTAGAGAATCGTCCTGTCAGCCAATCATTCACCGGTATTTGACCGAAGGTGGCGAAGAGCAAAACGGTTAAGAAAAAGATGCTGGATTCACTGCTCGCAGCGAGCAGGAGAGTTACGATCTGGGTAAAAGCTAGAATGGCTAACAGGTACTGAACCTTCATGCGTTCCATCAGTTCTCCAATGACCAACTGAGTGGAAGAAGCCAATACAAAGATCGCCGTCGCGATAGTGCCGATACTCTCCAAAGAGATATCTTTTAATAGCGGTTCTTCGGTTAACACCTTGGGAAGGGCAGTCGTAATACTGTTAAATACCAACCCACCGCATGTTGCAATTAAGACAATGCAACCAAAAACCAGAACCATGCCTCCTTTGCCAGGCATAGATAGGTTTGGTTCTTTTTTCGTGACATGTTGGCCTGATTTGGCTCGGCTAAACTTAATGTCGTAAACAATTCCACATATAACAGAAATAGCCCCAGGGAAAATAAACGCTGCTCGCCAGCTGATGGTTACTGCTAGGTAAGAAGTGACCATCGCTGCTATGGCAAGCCCCAGATTCCCAGCGATACCATTGATTGCGAGCAAGCGTCCTGTTTTTCCCGGAGTTTCATAGACAAGAGGAATACCAACCGGGTGGTAAATGGCTGCAAATAGCCCAATAAACGCGAGTGCGATACCTAACTGAGTAGGTGTATTCGTTAAGCCCGCCATAATGGAGGAAACGCCTATTCCAATAAAAAACGCAACCATCATTGGATGCCTTCCATATTTGTCCGCCAACCAACCTGATGGAAGTGCTCCTGCGCCATAAGCAAACACTCCCACGCTACCTATCTTCAAAAGGTCGTCATAAGACATTGCCCATACATCGGTTAAGAACAACACCACTGTTGGAAAGATCAATATGAAATAATGGTCCAGTGCGTGCCCGATATTGAGTAACTGAAAATGCAGTTTCTTGTTCAATTTGTACCTCCTGATATTTATGTCATGAATATTAAGAAGGTTTGAAATTGCCGAATAGATACAAAATGGTCATGTTTTTGCTCATTCAGGACATCCAATTCCGATTGCTATCTATGTCTCAATAGCGATTTCAGGACGCACTGATCCCCTTGGCGCAAAATACCAAGTTCAGCCGGTTATGCTTGTTCGCAATGTTTATTTAGAAGTGACCGTTACCAGAGCACTGCTTTCAAAGTACTGGGTAGGCGTACACCCAAAAAAGCGCTTGAACAGCATTGTGAAGTTACTCTGGCTTTGGTATCCCACATCCAGTGCGACCACACCAACAGGTTTGCCCACGGCCAATCCCCTGAGCGCGGCATGCATTCTTATCTGATGTCGACACCGGACAAAGCTCATGCTGAGTTCTTTCTCAAAGAGTCGTGTTAATGTACGTGGGCTAACGTTCAGCTCTTTTGCCCAGCGGGCTAACTCGAACTGTATGGACGGATCTTTGTATAAAGCATCAAGAATCCGCTTAACTCTTGGTTCTTCTGTGGTAGGCAGGTATAGCGGCTCCGTTGGTAACAGAGCAATTTGGTCAAACACGACCGAGACCAATCGGCCATTTGCGCCTTCTTCCTCGAAGGCTTGTGGAAGGTTGAAGATGGAAAGAATCAGTTCTTTGACCAGAGGAGAGATCTGAATAACCGTACTTGACAGAGGCGCATCAAACTTAATTGATGTGTCTATAAAAAGGCTCTTCACAAACGCATTATCGGTTATTTCTATTTTATGAAGGGTATCGTGAGGAATGTACACCGCACGCTCTGGAGGCACGACCCATATGCCCGATTCAGTGGAAACAGTAACAACACCACCGAAAACGGCAAGAAACTGATCACGTTCATGAGTATGCCAATCAGTGGTTGCCCCTTCCGGGTACTCATTAGCAATACCAAATAGCTTCTTTTCACTTCTAACAAGCTTGTTGTCGTTAATACTGTCTGTTCTAATTTTCAAAACCATTACCTCACATTCGACTCTGTTTAAGGTCGACTAACTTCAAACCAATTTATTTGCTAGCTTCCTGCGTAGGCATGTACTTCTTGATCTTATATTTAATTAGGCTTACTGATACCACTTAGCAGTAAGTTTTGTGACATTTATATCAGAAAGCTAAATCTGGCTTATCTGAGATAAATATTGTCTTAAATTTTCTTTTCATGTCCCCTGTTAATCGTACTGACTAGCCGTTGGATTGAGTGCCTTTAGCGCTGCTGCCATACCAATAGAGCGGCCATTTGGCAGGCGAAGATGTATTGTTGACGATTGTTGCAATGCATACCAAAGCGACACTGCCTACCAGTACCGGTGTGATGAGAAAACTGAAATCTACAGCAACGGTTCCGGCCAAAATGATCACTATCGGGTTTGCACCTGCAGGTGGGTGAACCATTCGAAGAAGCTGCATAAGCACAATGGCGAATCCAACCGCCAGGGACATCACGTATATCGAGTCACCAAAAGCATAAAGAGCAATCAAGCCGACTAACGCTGCTACAAAGTGACCCCCAATCACATTTCTTGGTTGCGCCAAGGGCGACGATGGAACGGCGAATAGCAATACACATGTCGCTCCAAAAGGAGCCATCAGCCAAGGCGTGCCTGAGTATTGTCCAAGCAGGCTTAACACCAATATTCCAAGTGTTCCTCCAATGAACCCTTTTGCTAACTGCAATCCAGTCGATTTAGGCGGAAGTACTCCACCACCATTTAGTTTTCTCATTTCAATTCCTAACTCAAAACCAAACTCAAACTCATAGTGTACAGATCTGTACACTCTCGACACAAATGATACAGATCTGTACACTTTACTCAAGCAAAAGATCTGAAATTTGTAATTGAGGTAAAAGTGAGCAAGAAAGAACACATCATGGATACTGCGGAAGCGCTATTTAATGAACACGGCTATACAGCGGTAGGAGTCGATCTCATTCGCGATACCGCTCAGGTATCTAAAACTTCGCTCTACAGACACTTTTCATCTAAAGCTAAGTTGATTGAGGAAGTTTTAATCCGAAGACATCAAAGGTTTGAGACCAGTGTAGATAAAGCGTTGCAAGGCCAGATCACAACCGAAACTCAGTTGGATTCGCTGCTTGACTGGCATTTTAATTGGTTTGATCAGCCCCACTTTAAGGGCTGTATGTTTATGCATGCGTTAGCGGAGTTCAAAGAATCTGAAGAAAATATTTCTGAGCTCTCCAGACAACATAAGATTTGGTTGAAAAATGTTGTCACTGATGCGCTGAAGAAAAACGACAAACTGACATCATCATGCATTAACAAGCGATCTGAGTCGATCATGACTCTAATTGAAGGGATGATTGTTCGAAGTGAGTTTGAAGATACTACCGCGTATCGGAAGAACTATCGTGAACTTGTTCACCATATCTCATCGTCAATTTAGTATATAGCTCACCTGAAATGGATTTACTTTTATCTTCACTGGCAAATTATTGCTATTCGATTTATATCGATTTTTCTCTGAATAAAAGATGAATAGAATTGCGCAAAATCATGCTTTTCATCGTGTATACATGAATATTACATAAAACATGTGATGTTATCGGTATTATTTCATCATTGGCTCATTATGATCGCACAAAAATTATACTACTCGCTATCTAATCCACTTTCATCGACTAAAATAGTGTGTAGTGTAAAGAAACGGGGGAGAAACCTATGTGCAGAGAGCAGATCAAGGAAGCGCTGGACAAGATCATTTACCTGACGGAATGCGAACCAATAAAGTTAACCGTTACCAGCATGATACCTGACGACGTTCGAGTAACTTATACCGACGAAGATCAGTGCCAGACAGAATATATGTACAGTCAAGGAGAGTTATTTTTGCTTAATGAGGGTACTCAATCCGTACTCAAATAGGTTTCTCTATCAAGTTGATCTATTCAACATACTCTGACTGTTGAGCAATATATGGGGGTAAAGTAATCCCCCATTTTTGTAACTGGCTTTTACTGAACATAAACTGTCCCTGCCCACCAATCATCGGCCTCGCCTGATTCCGTTTTCCTTCTAACATCTGAATAGCCAATTGGCCGGCAAGCTTACCTTCTTCATAACCAAAAATGACATAACCACCAATATTCTTAGTAGGGCCAACTGAAAAGTCCCAGAATCCGAAAGGTGGCAAGGGCGAGTTAATACTTGTCCATTCAATCACTTCTTCTGGATTAACATGCTTTCCTTGTTCATCCGTAAGAGTGTGGTATAGCCCGGCAACAATCGCATCGTACCCTGCTACTTTTGCTTCTAGCACCTCAGACTGCCACTGTTTATAGCTCCCTATTAACTTCAGGTCGATATGAATTCCCGCCAAAGTGATGGAGTCATTCCCGTAGAAAAAGTCTTCCTTTAAAACCTTACTCGTCTCTTTAGAATCGAAAAGCAACAACATACGTTTTAGAGGAATAATTTTTTTTAGCATCAGAATAGAGCGCAGCAGCAACGGCCGTTCAATGACACCTGAAAAGTTCGGTGCGTCTGCCACACCATACTTTCTGGGATTGGCATTGATACCAAGATAAACAACAGGCGTGGCTGTATTCACGAACTTGCGTCCAAGATATTTTAAAGCGTTGTCATCCGCTAAAATAACCAATGAGGGATTGAGTGATATATACATTTCCCATGCTTTATCAGCACGAGACTGATACATAGATTCGGGGAGTCGCTTTGTATCCATTTCAAAGTAAACAAGCTCATGGTCAGCGCCAAGAACCTCTTCAAGCCCGCGCTTGTAACTTTGATCCCATAGATACTCAGCGTGATAGCTTTCTACGACATAAATAACATCCGCACGAGCAACAAAACTAGTGAATAAAAGGCAAAGAAACAGCTGAAAATATTTCACCATGATTCGCCACCCCCCCTTTATATAAGGTAGTTGCCAACCGATGACTTCGCGAATTTACAGACAGTTTCTAAGATTTATTTTGCTTGTTTTGTTCTGTCAGCTACAAATAATTTTAGTTTAATGCGGCAATACAACAAGGTTCAGCAACAGAAACAGAGCCATGCTCACAATGATGGTAAGTAACAAATTCCTTGTCTTTAACATAAATAATGCGGCTGCAAACGCACTGATTAGATATGGGTTTACGGCACTCAGCCATAAATCACCTTCTGGAGCAAAAACAATGGGAGCCCAGATAGCCGTTAATACTGCAGGACTGGAGTAACTCAAAAATCGCTTCATTCCATGGGTCAGCTTAAGAGGTACGCTGGGCTCAAGAAATAGATAACGACTGATGAAAACGATTAGTGTCATCAAAAGAATAGTTGTCATAATCATATTTCTCTCCCCTCTTCTTCCTGATTCAAAAACTTAGACCGAGCGTTTCCTCTTCCACTAAACATAACCTCACATAAATAGCCTGCAACCATTCCAGAAACTGAAGCAAACATGAGCGCCCCTTCCACGTGAAGAATGTATAGAGCCACGGATAAGACTAGAGAAACCACGACAGATACCAATACGGGTATGGATTTAATCAGTGGTAAAACCAACGCAATAAACATGGCAGCCACTGCGAAATCGAGACCTATTTCGTTTAATGCCGGGATATAGCTACCAGCAACAATGCCAGCAAAACTCGCTAGATTCCAAACAAGGTAAAAACCGCCACCCACACCGGCTGCATACCAACGATTAAACTCTTTATCTGACTGACTATTACAGATAGCAAACAGCTCATCCGTTAACCAAAACCCAATAAGCAAACGCCAGCGTGTCGGAAGGTTCTTTATCTTCTCCCGCATAGAAACGCTATATAAGAAGTGACGGGAAGTGATGAAAAACGTTGTCAGAAGCATGGCACCAAGTCCTATACCCGCTTTAAACATGCCTGCAGCGACGAGCTGGGCAGAACCTGCAAATAAGATTGCTGACATTGCCTGAGCTTCTAGTGGAGTAAGTCCCGCATCGATGGCATAGGAACCCGCCAGGATCCCCCAGGGAATGACAGCGAGACTCAATGGCATAACAGCTAAAATCCCTTTCGTTAGCTCCTTTCCTCTTTGAGATTGAGCTTTATGAACGCTCATAACGATTCCTCACAATTTTCTTTTTTTATTAATCTAGAGTCGGAAAGACAAACACGATTGTACATTCTTGCTATTTAGAGTGGTTTTCTAAAGCATCTTCACGTACTGCCCAGGTGTATAACCATTCGCTTTTTTGAAATGACGATGAAAGTGGCTCTGATCGTGAAAACCACACTCCTGAGCAGTATCTGAAATGGTATGCCCTTGCTTTAGGAGTTTTCTCGCCAATCTGAGTCTCGCTTGGATCTGGTACGCGTGTGGCGGTAAACCAAACTCTTTTTGAAATGAGCGAGCGAGATGATATGGACTAAGAGAAGCTAAGTTAGCCAGATCTTCAAGAGAAACGTCTGCTTGTGGAAAGTCATCCAAGAATTCCTTCACTAACCTCAGTTGCCGTTGAGCTTTACCATGCTCAATTGGCTGGATTCGCGATTTTCCGTGCTTAGCAATTAACTTAACCAACGCTCCGTATATTAATGTTTCACGCAGCAATCGGTTATCGGAGTCTTCTATGTTGTTAAATACCAACCTCAACTGGTTGGCAAGATCCGGGTCTGACACAACTGCACTCGGGAAATACGGTGCGCCATAGTTACCCAAGCTAAGTTCATTCGTTAGCTTTTCAAGTTGTTCAGGAACCGGATACATGGCTCGATAGGCCCAGCCACCTTCGGTCGCAGAATGACCACTATGAACCTCATCAGCATTCACCAGAATGATGGTGTCTTGTGGAGCAACATGATGCCCACCCGTCCTGTAAAAACGCTGTGCACCGTTTTCAATCACACCTATGGTATAGCCTTCATGGCTATGGCGAGAAAAGTTTTGCGTTTCGTATTCGGCATCAAGAATCTCAAGACCACCCAACTCCTGAGTGATCTTGTAATCTGCTTTTTCCTTGCATTTTTTCTTTTCTGTCATGACGCCCAATCTTTACCGAACCACGTTTCAGATTAGTTTAGCCTACACCCGTAACATTATTTTGTACAAAATAGCGCATTCAGAAAATGAATGCTTATTACCTTTTCGATTATTTAACCACCATATCCTGAGTCACCTCACGAAAGAGCTGTAAAAACCATTTATGTAACGGACTCTGCCGAAAGCGATAATGGTTGAAGACAGAGAATTCGACTGGCTTGGGTTGAAAACTATCCTCAACCTCAAGTGAAGTAAGTTGTGGGAACAAATCTCTGGAAAGGTATGCTGATGCAGGAAATATCGCGTCACTGCAAGCGGCGATCTCAGCCAGTGCCGTAATGGATTCGGAACGAAAATCTATCTGAAGCTCTTCTCCATCTTTGGCCCCAAGCGTTTTTATTAAGGGCACCTGCTCATTCCAATCCGGAACAATAGCACTCACCATTGGGTATTGGGCAAGATCAGCGCTTGTACACTCGCGCTCAACCAGTGGATGATCTTTTCTGGCTAGCAGTTGAAATCGATCATAGGCAAGCGTTGTGCGTATGATTTCCTTAGGTACGTCCGATGAATAGTAGGTAATCCCCATATCCAGCTCACCATTTCTTAGCCTGGCCACAGAATCTTTACTCCAGCTTTCTATATACAAATTGATATTTGGAGCAGATTCACGAATTCTAAGATGCAGCTGCGCTGGTAACGAAACTGACAAGAAGTTGTTCATGGCAATTTTGAGCGTTGCTGTGTGTGTAGATGGGTCGAACACCTGAAGCTCATTGATCAGATCATCGAGAGACTCCATGACAAAAGGGAGCTTGTCGCATAGAAGCTGCCCCTTTTCCGTTGGCGTCAGGCCATCTCTTGTCCGGACAAATAACTCATCATCAAGCTGATTTCTCAAGCGGGCCAGTGAACGACTCACCGCCGGCTGTGTCATACCCAGGCGCTTTGCCGCCAGTGTCGCTTTACGCTCTTCCGAAAGTACTTTAAATACTTTGAGCAGATTCAAATCCAGGTTATGAAGGGCCGTTCTGTCCATACTGTTGTTCCAGTTCAGTCGCTGATTTACCAGCCAGCACTATATCACTTTTGGTATATCCGCAATAATGTTCCAGATCTTGTTGGGAGCCGAAGCAAAGAATAATCTATACCCCATGACATCTTTGGTTACTAACAGGCAATCATATGAAAATTAAAACATTAGCAACTATTATCAGTCTGACTCTGGTAGGTACCTCTGCGATAAGCCTCGCTTCAGAAGCAACTCAAATTGCTCCTCTGGCTCAACCATCACATCAGGTTAATATGCCGATTGCGTATGCACAGAGCATCGCAAAACAGGCATATCTTTGGGGATGGCCAATGGTAAATCAGGCTAATCGTCGCGCTTCGATCACTCAGGCCCCTTATCCCGGACATCTGGCGGGAGTTTTACCTGTTGCTAACCAGGGCCATATCGCTATGTTGAATGACTACATCAACCCCGGCCAGTCATTTGTTACCTGTCCTAATCAGGATGTTGTTTACGGCCTTGGCTTTTTCTCTCTTGATGAGCAACCTGTGGTTATTCAGGTTCCGGACTTTGGCGATCGTTTTTGGGTTTACGCCTTATACGATCAACGTACTGATCAGTTTGGCCATCTTGGCAAACCATATAAAACGGAGCCCGGCTTTTACCTGATTGCAGGTCCTAACTGGAAGGGTGAAGTGCCGGAAGGAATCAATGCGGTCGTTCGTTCCAGCACGGAATTTGCCAACATTATTCCACGTGTATTTATGGATAATACAGAAGCCGACAGAGAAGCAATCCAGCCACTGGTTAATGAGATTGTTGCCTACCCGCTAACCGAGTTCAACGGCAAAGTGAAGCACACTAACTGGGCCAAAGCACCTGTTATACCAGCACCTAAATCAGATGGTGAAACAAAGTGGGTAGTACCTGAGAAGTTCTTTGACCAGCTGGGAGGGGTACTGGATTCCGTTCCTCCGCTACCGGGAGAAGAGGCGATGTACGCTAACTTCCGCGCTCTGCTGGCAGCTGCAGAACAAAGCCCGGAGATTAAGCGAGCTATTACACAAACCGCGGTTGAACTGGACGAGAAAGTTGTCAGCGAGTTTTTCAAATGGAAACACAACGGTGTACCCGCAGGTAACGGCTGGAACCGCTCGAAGAACAACGCTCAGTGGGGTATCGATTATTACAACCGTCTGGGTACCGCAAAGTCAAACATGTTTGATAACCGTCCGTCAGAGACGCAATATTTCTACACAGATGGTGATAGCAAAGATATCCAGTTAGATGGTGCTAACAGCTACAAGATCACATTCGAAAGGGGCGAGCTCCCACCCGTAAATGGCTTCTGGTCGATGACCATGTACAACAAACATCATATGTTTAATCCAAACGAGCTGGAAAGATATTCACTGGGTACCAAAAATAAGGCTTTGAAATATAACGAAGATGGCTCGTTAACGCTTTATGCAGGTCACAAGAGCCCTGGTAAAAAATTAGAGAGTAACTGGCTACCAGCACCTGATGGTACATTCTCGCTTTACATTCGCGCGTACTGGGGCAAAGAAGCCATTCTCGATGGTAGCTGGAAACCACCCGTTATATCTCAGGTTAAATAGTCAGATTAACTAAGCTGAGCAACAGATTGAACCAACACAAGGTTGGGTTGGTTCTCAATTTATCGAGTTTTAAAAGGTAAAACATAATGACCAGATTAAACAGGTTCCTGACAACCGGGCTTTCAATCATCGCACTAACGTCAACATATGCATCTGCGCAGCAGTTAACTGAACCTACTGCCGCCGAGTACACTGGATACCGAATTACTCATCATATGGATGCAACCATCAAACATATTGAAAATTTCGGCCTCAATACCTTCGATCATCCGCCGATTGGTGACTACCGTTCGTTTGTGATTACTCCTGCACTTGATCACTTCTACTCTAAGGCGGTAGCCGACCTGAGGTATGGTCCCGCGGTTGTGGAAACGCCTGCAAGAGATGATCGTTACGGCAGCATTCAGGTATTTGATATGGAGCACTACACCATCTTCGACAAAGTCACAGACAAAGAGGGTGAGCGCATTGTTCTGGTACATGAGGATTACAAAGGTAAACTGCCTTCTGGAACCGTGGTTAAAACCAAGTCCTATTTCCCGTTTGTTTTCATTCGCACCCAGTCATTTAACTTTAATGATGACAAACTTGCAGATGCCATCAGACATCAGGCAAAAATCTACGGCGTGGTTGATGATGTAGAGCTGCCTAATACTTCTGAGCCACAACAAGTGTTGCAGTGGACATATGACAATAAAACTCACTACAAACAGAGTGAAAAGCTGATTGAAAAAGCGATTGCAACTTATGACGCAGAAGCACATAAAAAGGCATATGCATATCTAGCCGACTACGCTTCATCGGGTCAGGTAGTTGGTAATCCAGGCATGTTTGAGGATATCGACGATCCAAAAGGCGGGGATCTTAAGATCCGCGCAACGGGGACTCTACTTGGTCATCTTGGTTTCCCGGTACATCACGCTTATTATCAAAACGTAGCTGTTGACGAAAAGGGGCGCAGACTGGAAGGTAAAAATGGCCCGTTTAAGGTCACGCTGCCTTACAAGCCGGGGGTTGGTCAGTTCTGGTCAGTAACTCGCTACGGCTCAGATACCTTCCTGCCACTCAACCCGGCAGAGATTGGTGGTAATGATATCCAGTCATACAACGCTTACAATACTCAGCCAGACAAGGATGGTAATGTAACCTTTACGTTCAGTACTAAAGATCCGAAAGATGGTAGTTACTGGATGCCGGTTAAAGAAGATGGGTACTACTTTGTCGTGCGCTACTACCAGCCGACAACGAAACTTAATGGTAATACCGCGTTTGATAAGATTTATGGTGATACTAAGTTGAAAGGCAAGTTCAAGGCTATAACGTTCTCGAAGTAAATCTTACAAATAGCAAACCTTACAAAAATATAGCGGCGTCTTCTCTGACGCCGCTTTTTATATCTGTTTTGGTTGATTTCTATCCGTTTAAACAAGCTCTATCTTTTTAACTAAGCTCAGGCCAGTTATCAAATGGTTGCTTCTGGAACTGCATTTCACCATTGTCATCTTTATAGAGATTCAGCCATGCTTGCCAGTTTTCGTAGTCAATCTCAGGGTAATCAAGGCGATAGTGGCTACAACGGCTTTCGGTGCGAAGCATAGAAGCCTTCAACTTCATTTCCGCTGACACAATCATGTTCTTCGTTTCATGAGCTAATCTTAAACTATGACGGTCCTCTGCCAACAGCATTGGGGCGTGATGCTCTTTAAGCTCTTCCACATAAGCCAGTGCACCCTGCATCATCCGCTCTTTCTTAATATAAAGTACGAAGTTGGGAATCATCACCCCCTGAAGCACCTGAGTGACCCACGCCGGGCTATACCCTAACTCTCTTTTTAGTGGAGCCAGGATCTCTTCTTCAATCTGCATCTGCTTTGATTTGCTAACCTGAATCTGCTCTACAGACTGACTCGCCTTCGCTGCCGCTTCGCCTGCGAATGTACCTTGTACTGCCGAGCCCGCTAACGAGCCACCAATTTGAGTATAGATACCACCAGACATATAAGAACCCAATGCATCCCCTGCGGCGTATAGCCCGGGAATCGTGCTTAAGCCCGTTTCATCAACAGGTACCAGCCCTTCCGCTTTATGAATGGCCATACCTGCTGTAGAGCCACCAACACGGTCACTGCTCATCCCCGGAGGGCCTGATCGTTTCGCTTTGCCGAACAGTGAGAACAGCCCCGTTTCCTCTGGTGGTCTTGGCGGTGGGCCTGACTGCCTAAAAGCTTCTGGCACAAAAGGCCCTTGAGAGTATCGATCGTTGTCTTCTTTAGGTGGTGGCCCGTCTGGTCGCCCTTCGCCTGGAGGAGGCCCCATCGGCTTAGCACCACCATTTACATAAGCTTCATAGTTAAGATCAACACCAAGATGATGATTTACCTGAACGCCGGTAATACCCGGTTTCTCCTCAATCTGGCCATCCCAGTTGTCATAACAGGAGCCCGAGTTTTCTGCCGATGCAGGGTGTCCATCATTCCACTCTTTACCTGTTACCACAGCACCGATGTCATAGGCCATAATCGTTCCGTCATGGGTGACATCGCACATAGGAAAACCATTAGGTTTAAAACCGCCCGAACCAGTACACAACACCACTGTTTTCGCGTGATAAAAAATAACCTTATTCTCATCCATGCTAAAGCCTGCGGCACCTACAACACGTCCCTGCTCCTTCATCAGATGCGTAACCATAATCCGCTCTTGCAGAGGTATGTTTCGCTCTTCCATTGGACGCATAAACGACTTGTTATATAGGGGGGAATCAAAGAATCCCCATGATCTGAGCTCTTCAACTCTATCAGCAGAGTGTTCCGCGAGCTGTCGGGTAAATACCGGGTTGTTGGTACCAATAGCCGACTCTGAAACCTTCGCGACAAACTCATCGATGCTCATCTTTGCGTTTTCTTTGTCATAGCTAAAAATACCCTTAGCGAACGGGGTAAGACCGGAGCTACCCAACCGACCTTTAGAAACCATCAATACTTGAGCTCCGGCATCGTGTGCTTTAACCGCCGCGAACAAACCAGCCATGCCTCCACCAATGACCAGTACATCGGTCTCGTGTGACTCCTGGGTAAAGCTATTTGCATCAATTTTGGGTTGGTTCTCGACCGGAGAATCGGCGAAAGCCATTGATGCAAATGCGGATGCACCTATCACACCACCAGCAACGCTTATAAACTGGCGTCTGGACATATCCATTTTATTGCTCATGTTCATTACCTCCAGGAAACCATGACTGGCAGTGTTTTTTCAGGTGTAATAGTGATGGCACCTACCGGACAGTAGAGTCTGCATAGATGGCAGATCTGGCAGTCTTCCGGATAGGCAATCACCGCTTTTTTCTTTTTATCGTCGAACTGAATCACATCCGTGGGACAACTTTCCACACAGGTTTTGCAACCTATACAACCGGAAATCTGACTAATTGGCATATCTGTTACCTCTAAAACCTGTGATTAAAATGAAAGTTGTTCGTAGTGAACATTGGAAGCAGGAACATTCAGTTGTTTCAGGCTCTTTTTCACCCCTGAAATCATCGCTTCAGGGCCACATAAGTACACTGTCCAGTCGCCTGTATGTGCTTGGTGAAGCGTCTGGCCGATACAGGCCTTGTCGATAACACCCTGATGTACCCCTTCCAGATTCGATTCCTCAACACACACAAGCTGTTGGCCGAAGTCATTCATTGTCCCTTCAAGCGACTTTATTTCGTCCTGAAGCACCATTTGATCGTAGTTGCCATTGCCGTAGATCAAACGCACCGGGCGTTGTTCATTGCGGGAGGCCAGTTCTCTTAACAAACTAAGCATTGGCCCGATACCCGCACCACCAGCAATCAAGGCGATGGCATCAGACTTATCACTCTCAGCCAGGCTAAGGCTTCCGTATGGGCCATCTATATAAACGTTTTGTCCGACCTGCAACGTGTCCAGCGACGAGGTATAGTCGCCCAGCTCGCGGATAATCATTGAGATATTGGGAAGATCTTTTTTGCAAGACGCGATAGAAAACGGGTGTTCATTCATGTTGAAAACAGATCCGGATGTATTCATCCAGACAAACTGACCAGCTTCAAAATCGAAATCACTTTGGCTTTTCAGAGTGACCTGCCAATCTCTGCTACTCACCTTTTCGGTACTGACTAAAGTAAATGGAGTAGCATTTATGCGAAGTTTTTTGACAAATGAGTTGTAGAAAACAAGAAACACAGACACCCCACAAAGTGTCCACCAAAGATTGTTAAACTGAGTTTCAAACTGACCGTGGCTCCCGACGCTAGTAATGTGCAAAGTTGCAAGCACAGCAATAACAACAAAGCCGATAAGATGAGTAAGACGCCACATCTCATAGCTCATTTTCAGTTTGTTCTTAAATACGGCCATCAATACCCAGGTAACCATCGCAACCCAGGCCAGAATCCCCGTTAACATCTGTGGAGCGGTAATCACCTCTACAACACTCGTAAGGCCATCGGTAAATGCCTGTTGAAAACGTGGAGCCAAAATCAAGATTGGGTGAAGGAGAAAGAAAGCACCAATCCACTGCCCTACTGTCTTATGTTTCGACATGCTCCAGTCTATATTGGCAAACAAAGCTAGCTTTCTAACCCGGCTACCCAAAGGAAATTGCACAAAAAAAGCCATCATCGCAATAATATTTAACATTCCCAGTATGCTGATATATGCACCCTTATCGTTCATATCCAGCGTATAGGTAGCAAGAAACGGTACTACCAACAGGGCAAAGTAACCCACAAACATTTTCCAGTTTCTTCTGTTAACAAGCGACGTCAGTCGATTTGTTGATGCACCCAGAGAAATTGCTTTTGTATTCATAAGCCTATCCAGTGTTTTATATGATTTGAATTTGCTGACAACAAATCCATAGTTTTTATCTGGATATACACTACTGAAAAAGGTTGGAGGGAATGTGGAGAAAAGATGGAGTCTTATTAGTCCATTGCCCTATAGATAAACAGAGAGAGGCTATAGAAAAATATGCCCCGCTTGCGGAGAGTCCAAGCGGGGCATTTTACAATCCGATAGTGATTAATTTAACTTGCTGCTATCTAAGTAAGCTTTCGTCGAAATATCCGTCCATGCACGAACTTTCTTCGTATATTCTGCCTGAGAATCAACGATGCGTTTTGCCAGTTCGTCTCTTGCAGCTTGCTCTGCCAGTAGTTCTGTGGTTGCTGTGCGCATTGCATCCATGACTTCTTCCGGGAAGTCACGAACTTTTATGTCTGGGTTATCTTCAAGCATCTTATCCCACGCAACTGCGTTGGCATCAATCGCCTGAACATACATGTCAAACGCAGCAACACGGAATGCGGTTTCTAAGATAACCTGAAGGTCTTTCGGTAGCGATTCCCACTTACGCTTGTTAACAAGGAACTGAGTTTCAGATCCTGGCTCATGCCATGCTGTGTAGTAGTAAGGTGCGATATTCTGGAAGCCCATGCGTAAATCGAAAGCAGGCCCAACCCATTCCAATGCATCAATGGTTCCGCGCTCCAGTGACGTATACAATTCACCTGGTGCAATGTTCGTTGGTTTTGCACCTACGCGAGCAAAAACCTCACCGGCAAACCCTGGAATACGCATTTTAATGCCTTGCAGATCATCAACTGATTTGATTTCTTTCTTAAACCATCCACCCATCTGAATATCAGAGTTACCGCCAGGGAAAGAAAGAAGATTGTGCGGACCATAAACCTCTTGCATCAGCTCCATACCGCCACCGCGATAGAACCACGCGTACTGCTCAGTCGTCATCATCCCAAAAGGCATAGAAGAGAAGAATAAAGTGTTTGGAACCTTGCCTTTCCAGTAGTAAGAACTTGAATGGCCCAGATCGTACTGACCAGACTTCACCATATCGAATACACCAAATGGCGCTTTATGCTTATTAGCGGAGTCAATTCGAATTTGTAGTCGACCATTTGACATCTCGTTAGCCAGCTTAGCCATATTCTTAGATGCATCACCCAGGATAGGGGTGTTTGGTCCCCAGGTTTCAGCGAGCTTTAGCCGATAAACTTTTTCAGCGGAGTGAGCGGAAAGGGAAAATGCTGCGATTGCTGCCAAGCTTACTGTTTTTATCAGTAGCATGGCTTTATTTTTAGTACTCATTTATACCTCATTGTATGTTAGGCGCAAAAACTTCCATATCGTTTCGTAAACATAAATTTACGAGATATTACGTTAACGTCAAGCACTATCTACAAAGCCAGCTAAGCTTAAAAAATAGGAACGACTGGTTAGAGTTATTATTCAATAACAAAGATGCAACTAAGTACGCCTTATCAGAACCAACTACCATAAGTGCAACATAATATAGCGGAAAATTTTTATTCTATATTTAGCGCTAAATCCAAGGCAGAATAACCAACAACCTAAGAGATGATGAGATATGTCGCTGAATGGCTAACGAAACGAGTACTAATACACAATTAGCTGAGCCCCAGCTTTCACCGCATTATTACCTTGATAATTTTCGCAAGCTGACTTCTCATGCATTGTGCTGGTATCAAGATCTTCTTTATCAGAGCGAACGAGAATGGATTGAGCGTTTTGAGCAACTGCCCTTAGAGGCACAGTGTTTACTGGTTAGGTTACTCTCACGCAAAGGAGAATGCTTTCGCAGCGATAAGCTTAACTACAGTGAAATTAAAAGCATACAAGCCGCCGCAAAAGCACTTGCATCCAAAGAGTTCATCGAGATAAATCCCCGACTACTACTCTCGACAATTGCGACTAATTTGCTCACTAAACCTGAGATCATTAAACAGTTTCCTAACGAAAATAAATCCTTAAAAAAGCAGGCACTGATCGAGAGCGTCTGTGAAAAATATTCTGATGAGCAGATTAAGCTCACGTTCGATATTTATCAGCTAATTAACGCTCAAATCATTGATGTTTTGTTACTTCTCTTCTTTGCAAACTCTCGTCAGGATTTAACTCAGTTTGTTGTTAGTGACCTTGGCATTCAAAAGTTCGAGTCTTATACCCTAAGCACTCAATTACGTTTTTTTGATCATCGCATTCAAATAGAGGCTCTTCTTCAACTGAGTAAGCTTTCTGAGGAACTTTACTTATCTTCAGAGGTTGATGAACCATTTCTTGATCATCTAACAGAGGAACTGCCACAAAAGCTAACCCACCACTATGTAAAACGAAAAACAGAAAAACTGATTAATCTTATTGCCAGAGAATATGAACGACTAGAATGTACAGATAAAGCCTTGTACTGGTTTAAGCAAACCACTCTTCCTCCGTCCAGAGAAAGGCAAGTCAGGATCTTAGAGAAATTAAACCTTGATAATGAAGCAGCATTGATCGTTGAAGACATGCTAGCCACTCCCATAGACCAGCCAGAACATGAAGTCGCACAACGACTAGACACTCGTTTAAGAAGGAAGGCAGGAGAAAAAATAACTCGTCCTGTAAATAACCCCATTCGAGAAGATAAAGTGACACTTGACCTTTCTTCAAAACGCGTTGAGTTGGCAGTAAAGGAGCATTATGAAGCTAATGGCTGGCAGGCTTTCTATACTGAAAACAGCTTGTTAAATGCACTCTTTGGATTAGCATTTTGGGACATTATTTTCTCACCTGTAGAAGGCGCATTTATAAATCCTTATCAACAGCAACCACTTGACCTATTCCATCCTGACTTTATTCAAAGAAGAAAATCACAGATTACTGAACGTTTGTCGGTACTAAAAAACGATCACAAGAAGATAGTCCGAAACCACTTCAATGAAAAAAAAGGCACAGCAAACACGCTCGTCAATTGGTCGATTATCACACCAGAATTGTTGGAACTTGCTTTAAGTACATTCTCCTCGGAGCAAATTGTTTCATTATTCGAGGTTCAACTGAGCGATCTAAGACATTTCCGTAGCGGTATGCCAGATCTTATCGCTTTCAAAAATGGAGAGTTTCTTTGGATTGAAGTAAAAGGACCAGGGGATAAGTTGCAGGATAGCCAGAAGCGCTGGATTAAGCACTTCGAGCTATTGAAAACTCCATACTTGGTTTGCTATGTAAACAGCAAGTAGTCACTCAACATTTATACAATGTTTTCACGACATGCCAGCCAAATTTTGTCTTCACAATGAATGGCGTTAACACCTCGTTTTTAAATACGGCTTTATCGAACTGCGGAACCATCTGGCCCTGACGAAATTCACCTAAATCACCGCCTTTCTTCCCTGATGGACAGTTAGAATATTTTTTAGCGAGTGTCTGAAACTTTGCACCTTTTTTAAGCTGCTGCAGAATATCTTTTGCCTGAGATTCGTGCTTAACCAATATATGGAGTGCTGCTGCGGATCTTGCCATAGGAGAAATCTTATCTTGTTTTGAAACTGGTCGCGGATTGTATCCTATCGTTATGAATTATTCGAGATGTAAGCAATAATAGAAAATATTTGATCTTGATAAACACCTAGCCGTAATATTCAAGCTATAAATAAAAACAATCCTATTTAAATGACGTATCAGGACGGCCAATGAAAAGCAAAGCCAATCAATCTCAGGGAATGCTGCTCTTTAAGCTATCACTTAACCAACAGAGCTTTGCAATCGGCACACTTAAAGTTCGAGAAATTGTACCTTATATGCCGACAACTCAAATCCCCTACTCTCATCACCATGTGATAGGTACGGTGACTATTCGAGATCTTACGGTTCCGGTTATTGACATGGCTGCTGCGATAGGATTTCGACCTATTGCACAAGAAGAGTACGAAAAATCTTATCTCATCGTTACTGACTGTCTTCGTACCGTTGTTGCCTTTATGGTGCGTTCGATCGATAAAATCATCGACTGTGACTGGCATTCAATTGAACCTTCTCCGGAAACAGCGGGTTCAAATGTCTTTGTAACCGGTATTACAAGGCATGAGGATAAGATTGTTCAAATGCTGGATGTGGAGCTTCTTCTTTCGAAGATCTACCCGCAAGACGCATCTGCAAAAATTCCGATTCTTACCGATGTTGAACGTGAGAAGCTGAAACCGCTTAACATTCTTTTAGTTGACGACTCAAGCATCGCACGTAAACAGCTTTCTGACGCCTTAGACAGTATTAATATCCCATACTCTGTTTGCAAAAACGGTATGGATGCTCTGGAACTAATGCGACAAAGAGCATCAGATGGTACGCCAATTGACTTGCTGGTAAGTGACATTGAAATGCCAGGTCTAGATGGATATGAACTGGCTTTTGAAGTTCAAAATGACCCGAGTCTAAGCGCAGCATACCGTATTCTTCATACCTCTCTATCCAGCGAGATGAGTGCAGACAGAGCCCACCAGGTTGGTGCACATGAAGCTTTAACCAAGTTTGATGCTACCGAGCTAGTGCAAGCCATGCTTCGCGGTGCTGAAATGGTAGAAGCTGCACACTAAACCTTGTTCTGAAGTCCTACATTATGAGCTTGTAAATAAATTATAAGCTCATAATGCCCACGTCACATATCCGGTTGAACTTAACAACTGCTCAATCGACATCAAATATAGTGCTTCATGTGATTCAATGAGTTAGCCGAGACTCCGTGATCTAACCATTAGTTTTACATATTTTGCTATTGATAATTTAATTAATTAGTGGTCATTTTATAACCAATCGTGTTATAAAAGGTGCACGATATCTCAAACCCATATGTACCAAGACTCATAGGTGATATATGTTTTTCAACATGTTCAAACCCAAACAACTAACCATCTTACTGGCATTGTCAGGAACTTTGGTTAGTCATGTTGTATTTGCAGATGAACATAAGGAACATGATCAGCAAGCAAGTTATCCAGTGATGGCGGTACCTCTTCAATCTACCCTTGATCAGGAGATTGAGATCGCCAAACTAAATAAGCTGCTTTTAAGAAGTGATATCAACGATGAGTTAAAGGCAAAAGCTTATTATCAGCGAGCACGTTATTATGAAAGTGTGGGACTAAAGGATTTAGCGCGAATCGATTTTGGAGAGTCTCTCAGCATAAATCCGAGACAGCCACTAATCTATAACCACCTTGGAGTCTATTTCACCCAATCTGGTGAGTTTGATGCGGCCTATGAGGCTTTTGACTCAACAATAGATTTAGACCCTTCAAATCAAGATGCGTTATACAACCGCGCTATCGCACTCTATTACGGTGGTCGATATCAACTGGCGTTAGAAGACATCGAGCTCTACAGCAATAACAACCCAAAAGACCCTTACAGTGCAATTTGGTACTATCTTATTGAAAGTAAGACAAACAAAGAAACTGCCAAGCAAAGACTCGCACATTGTTATGAAGCAAATAGTGGTAACTGGGGCTGGGTGATTGCAGGAATATTATTAGGTGAGGTATCTGAAGAGCAGGCTTTAGCTTACGCGATGCAAGGTAATGGAAATAACGTGGCAATGGCCCAACGTCTTACCGAAGTTTATTTTTACCTTGGTAAACACAAAATAGCTCAACAGGAATATTCAGAGGCACTATCGCTATATAAACTGGCGATTTCACTCAATGTATTTGATTATGTAGAACATGGTTTCTCTTTCTTAGAATTACAAAATATTTATCAAGAATTTCAAAAAGCCAGAAAATCAGGAAATACCGATAAATTTGTAAAAATACAATAAATTAAAAGTCAAAGGCCTCTGATATAGAGGCCTTTGATGGCGTGCGACTGAACAAATTAGTCGGTACTAGATTCTCTTGCTGTGTAAGAGTAGTCAATATCTACAACTGCACGGTACATAGTTGTGTCGCGTGAAGTCGCGATTTCTTCAATTTTGACCTGAGCACTGTCTACTGAAATGCCACCTCTCACGTTATCACCAAATGTAGGTAGTTTGTGTCTGA
This sequence comes from Vibrio iocasae, assembly GCF_042245395.1. NCBI lineage: Bacteria > Pseudomonadati > Pseudomonadota > Gammaproteobacteria > Vibrionales > Vibrionaceae > Vibrio > Vibrio iocasae. The sequence continues at coordinate 1,340,245 of NZ_CP145310.1, forward strand.
GCTGCTGATTGCTCGCCGTGTTCAACGAGTCATAAATACTATAACCAGCATCTAATGCCTGTTGCTTAGTACTGAAGTTATCCGTGACAAACATCTTCTCTTGATGAAATGTACTTGTAGGTTTAGCCGTTACTGCAAAACTTACCAACATACCCGCTGTGATCGCAATTAGAGTTTTCATAATGTTTCCCTTCTCGACTGTTTATTATTAAACAGGCCATATCCCTGTTTAATCGATTACTAAATAGAAAATGACTTCCGCCTCTGTATATATCACTCGTTCCTCCCTCGACAACCTAATCAAGTAGAACGGTATTTATTTATACAAATTTCAAAAATAATCGATCACTTTATTGTGCAAAATAATGGACTAGAATATATTCTAACCCTTGAAGAAGTTATAATTTATTGATTATTATTATTTTTATTAATAAACAACATTACACGGATAAATTTTAAACAAAGGTTTTATAATCCTATTAAAAAACGAAAATCAAACAATTAATTAAATTCAATAAGTTACGAAGGAGAAATGTTAAATCCCAAACCCGCTATATAATCATTTGAAATAGCTTAGACATTTATCTTTTAAAAAAAAGGGCACTTTCGTGCCCTATTTTTTAGCAATACAAACAAACCATATGCTTCTAGCGCTGGTTAATCATCATCCAACTCTATTAGCTTTGTATTACCACCATGTGCTTTCTCTCTCCCCCTCTGGATAAACGCATAGAAGCCCGGTATCAGGAACGTACCAGCGAGTAACACACAAAGCAGGCCACCGGTTAGTGATATACCCAATGAGTTCTGGCTAATATGCCCAGCACCTCTTGCAAATATCAATGGTGTTATACCCAAAATGAACGACCAGGAAGTCATGTTCACCGCACGGAAACGAAGTGTTCCACCTTTAACGGCTGCTTTATCAATCGGCAAGTTAGCCTGTTCGCGCTCATTTTTTGCAAACTCAACGATAAGAATCGCGTTTTTAGCTGCCAAGGCAATCAGCAGGACCAAACCTATTTGGGCGTACAAGTTCAATGGTATACCGGCGAGGTTGATAGCGATAAACGACCCCAGTGTCGCAATTGGAACAACAAGGATAATTGCCAGAGGTATCGCCCAACTCTCATATTGAGCAACCATAAACAGATAAATAAATATCAAGGCAAGTGCAAACGCATATATTGCCTGATTACCCGCTTTCACTTCCTGATAAGCCATACCAGTCCACTCGAACTGATATCCCATAGGTAGCACTTCTTCCGCGACTCTTTCCATCGCTGCTATCGCATCGCCACTAGAGTAACCGTCTGCAGGCTGCCCCTGAATCACTGCGGAGCGATACATGTTGTAACGCCATGCCACATCAGGCTCGAATACTTGTTCATAACTAACCAAAGTACTAAGCGGGACCATATCTCCATTAGCAGATCGAACGTGGAACAGCTTTAGATCATCCATATTACTGCGATGCTCACTATCAGCCTGCAATGTCACCCGGAAGTTCTTGCCGAAGTAGGTAAAGTCGTTCACATAAAGCGAACCAAGGTTACCTTGTAGCGTCAGAAATATATCTCCCAGAGAAATCCCAAGCTGCTTAGCTTTCTCACGGTCAATATCGACATAATAATGAGGGACGTTGGCCCTAAACGTACTGAAGGTACGTTGTATTTCAGGCTGTTCATTGGCTTTCTGAATGACTTCTCCCATTACCTGAGCCAGATCCGTTCTACTTCTGCCCAATGTGTCTTCTAGTACAAATTCAAATCCAGATGCCGTACCCATTCCAGGAACTGCTGGCGGACCTAACGCAAATATCATCGCTTCAGGTAGCTGCATTGCTGATCGGATGTTAATACGTTGCGCAATGGCAAATGAAGAATGGTCACCTTCCATGGCCAGGCGCTCATCCCAGTCTTTTAACTTAATAAAAAGCGTTGCACCATTAGACGCAGCAGCACCTGTCATCATTGCGTAGCCGTTAGCAACCGTAATACCGTCAATGCCCGGCTCTTGATTTACTATTTCAGATAGCTTTTCGGTCGTCTCTTCTGTACGGGAAAGAGAGGCGGCATCAGGAAGCTGTACATTGACCAGCAAAATACCCTTATCTTCCTGCGGAACAAAACCTGTAGAGGTTGTTTTAGCAAACATACCTACAGCAGCCACAGCAACGATAAAGAAGACAACCAAAACCAACGACTTCTTAACCAGATAGCCTGCCGCCTTACCATACTTGTCCGTTACTTTCTCCAAACCACGATTAAACGATTTGAACCACTTTGCGGTATTATCACCCCCTTGTTTCAGGACTAAAGAACAAAGTGCAGGTGACAGAGTCAGCGCGTTAATCGACGAAATTACAACGGATATACATATAGTCAAAGCAAACTGTTGGTACATGATCCCTGTAATGCCCGGAAGCATCGAAACGGGGATAAATACCGCCAACAGTACTAAGGTCGAAGTAATGATAGGGCCAGTTACCTGCTTCATAGCAAGTAGTGTCGCTTTTGGAGCAGTAAGAGACGGATCTTTACGCATCGTGGTATCGACATTCTCGATAACCAGTATTGCGTCATCCACCACAATACCAATAGCGAGTATCAGACCAAACAGTGTAACGGTGTTAATGGTAAAGCCTGCCATTAACATGATGGCAAAAGTACCAATTAAAGACACTGGTATGGCGACAACCGGAATAAGTGTGGAGCGCCCGCTCCCCAGGAACAGGTAGGTAACGGCAATAACCAATAGAATCGCTTCTATCAGCGTTTTCACTACCCCTTTGATAGACTCAGCCACAAACACCGTTGTATCGTAACTGGTTTCGTAAGCCATGCCCTCCGGGAACGTAGAACTCATTCCGTCAAGCAAGTCCATGACGGCTTTACCACTTTCCAGAGCATTTGCATCTGATTGTAACGACAAAGTCACAATGGAAGCGTTCTGCCCGCGGAACTTACCCGTACCATCGTAGAATTTCTTGCCTAATTCAACTCTTGCAACATCTTTTAGGTAAATCGAAGAACCGTCGTTATTTGCACGTAACAACACATTTTCAAATTCAGCGGCTGATTCAAGGCGTCCTTTAGTGACCAGATTAAACTGAACTTCCTGAGGGTCATTATAAGGAGGAGCACCAACCTTACCCGCAGCAACTTGCACGTTTTGTTCGGCAAGCGCAGCATGAACATCACTAGTTGTCAGGTTGAGGTTGGCCATTTTCTCTGGGTCCAACCATACGCGCATCGCGTACTCACCACCACCAATAACGTTGACATCACTGATTCCCTGTATGCGAGCAAGCTGATCTTTCACATTCAGGTTAATATAGTTGATCAGGAACTTGTCATCGTATCGTCCATCAGGCGAGTAGAAGTTAAGCACCATCAACAGGTCAGGAGAACGTTTCTTCACAGTCACACCAACAGAGCGAACTTCCTGAGGAAGTTTGGACTCTATCTGGGTAACACGGTTTTGTACGTTCACCTGAGCCATGTCAGGATCAACGCCCACATCGAAGGTAACATTCAACGAATAAGAACCATCGTTAGCACTCTTTGAAGACATGTAAATCATATCTTCAACACCGTTTACCGATGACTCTATAGGGTCGGCGATGGCTTGTTCTACCGTTTCTGCACTCGCGCCTGTATAGAACGCTGTCACACTCACCGACGGTGGGCTGATTTTCGGATATTCAGCAATCGGCAGCTGTGTAAGGGAGATCGCACCAGCCAATGTGAGGATAATAGAGATTACCAGCGCAAACTTTGGGCGCTGAATAAAAAAGCGACTCAGCATACCTTAACCCTCGCTTGCAGGATTTACATTTGACTGGGCTGCTTCGTCTATTCTGACCGGAACACCATTTCTTACGCGCTGAAGCCCTTTAGTGATAACAACATCACCCTTAGATAGCCCTTCTTTGATGACTATTCCGGTTTCAACTTGTTTACCAAGAACCACGTTACGACGCTCTGCAATATTACCTTCTGTCAGTAACATGACAAAATCACCTTCCAGGTCTGTCTGAACTGCCCGGCGAGGAATAGTTACAGCTTTTGAAGACGCTTTTTCACGCAAGGAGACTTTAATGTGCTGGCCAGGAAGCAAGACTTGCTCAGGGTTAGCGACAACAGCACGCATACCAATGGTACCCGTATTCAGATCAATTCGGTTGCCAATATAATCAATTTGCCCTACTTCTGGATAAGCCTCTCCGTTCTCAAGGATTACCTGAACTTCCGCGAGTTGAGATGCCCCGGAACCATCGCCACTCGCTTCATCCATCCCCATCTCAAGCCTTTCTCTTTCGCTGACATTGAAGCTTGCATGGATAGGATCGAGGCTCACCAGCGTAGTCAAGACACCAGAAGATGGTGACAATAGATCACCGATACTAACTTCACTCTCACTGATTCTTCCGTCGAATGGAGCAACAATTCTTGTATGAGAAAGACTGACTTCTGCGGATGTAAGTTGTGCCTTTGCAGCTTCAACCTGAGCTTGTGCACCTAGCTTATTTGCCGTCAGAGTATCGAACTCCGATTTAGAAATATTGCCTTTCGGCAATAAGTCTTCACCACGGTCAAAATCGAGTTCCGCTTTTTTAAGAGCAGCATTCGCTTGTGCCAGTGATGCTTTCGCGCTTGCCACCTGAGCTTCAAATGTTGCTGGTTCAATCTGATAGAGCAACTGGCCTTTTGTGACCATCTGCCCCTCTTTAAAATGACGAGACTTAAGGTACCCCGTTACCTGTGCACTAATCGAAACATCTTCTGGTGCACTAATACGCCCTACATACTCTATGCTTCGTTGACGTGTTACTTCTATCGCTTCCTGGGTAATGACAAGCGGTGCAGGCATCGCTTGATTTTTGCTTTGGTTCTCGCCACAACCTACTAGCACAGCCGTACTTAATGCTGTAGCAAGGAGAATTTTGTTCTTATTCATATAAATACCATCAATAGCAACAAACTAATCGTGAAATTTATAGAATTTCAATAGGACTCATGTCCGAGCTATATCAATTCTGACGTTTATGTGTATCAATTTGTAACAACATCAAGTATAGATAAGAATTTTTACTCTACAGGCTTTTAAATAACCCTTGTGCGCTGCGACTCACAGGTAATGAGTTACCCGCAATGACAACGTTCATATGACCGCTGATTCCCTTCGAAACTTTCTCAACCTTCGCAACGTTTATCACCGTAGAACGATGTATCTGCCAAAACAGGTCAGGGTCCAAGTTCTTTAGTAACTCTTTAAGAGGTGTTCTGATAACAAACTCTTCCTTGCCCAAAGCAGATGAGGTATAGACCGAAACATATTTGTCTTCCGCTTTGAAATAGAGAACCTCTTCAACCGAAATAAGGTGAATGTCCTCTCCACGGCTAGCTTTAATCCAATTAAGAAACTGAGGAGCGGGAGCCGGATTGTTTTGAGAGAGTTGCTTTAGCAGCGATGACAGGTCTGTCGTAGACGTAGTTTCTTCGTCTCGTAACCGCTGTTTTAGCCGATTACAACAAGCAAACAAGCGCTCTTCATCCAGCGGTTTCAATAAATAATCAACCGCATTGTGTTCAAACGCTTTTACTGCGTACTCATCATAAGCGGTGATAAAGACAATTTTGGGTGGGTGACTCAACCGCTCAAGTTTCTTCGCTAGAGCCATGCCATCTAACCCGGGCATCCGAATATCCAGAAAAGCGATACGAGGGTGCTTTTGCTCAATATCTTCAAGCGCTGATAACCCATCGGAAACCATCGAGATAATCTCAAGTTGTGGCCATACGTTTGCCAACATCTTGTTTAAATGGTGCCTCAGTAATGGTTCATCATCTGCAATGATGGCTGTAGGAAATTCTGTACTCACGAGTCAATCCTTTGAGTGTGTGGATTTAGTGCTTCAAGATCCTGCACTGGCAATGAAATACGGGCTTCTACTCCACCCGAAGCTTTCTCTTTGATAATCAATTTCGCTTTGGTTTCGAACAACATCTCCAATCGGTTGCGAATGTTCTCAAGCCCGATGCCATGACCTTTCTGACCGTGCTCAGAGAACCCGCGGCCACTATCACTCACGTTTACGTTCAAGTAGTCGGCTTCCAGATGAAATTCCACTTCAACATTTCCACCTTCAGGCTTTGGCTCTATACCATGATTAATCGAGTTTTCGACCAATGGCTGTATGAGCAGTGGGGGAACGGACATTGATTTTATAGACTCATCACATACGATTCGAAACTCGAGCCGCTCACCCAATCTTACCTGTTGGATGCCGAGGTAGGCATTAAGCATCTCTATTTCAGCTTCTACTGTCGTCAATGCTTCCCGGGTACTCTTGAGGTTAGCCCTAAGTAAGTCAGTAAGCTTATTGATCATCAACTGAGCCTTTTTTGTATCACTTTCTATTAACGCAGAAATATTCGCTAATGTGTTGAACAAAAAATGTGGCTCTATCTGACTCTGCAGTTGGCTAAGCTGGCTCAACACCAAGGCTTTTTCTTTCTCTGTCTCTTTTCGTTTAACTTTTTCAAGCTCGGCTTCTGCAACCAACTTTCTCTCCAGATGGTAGAAGTAGTTAAAGCATAAAGCGGTAAAGACAACCCCCAGAATCAAGACTGACAACAACCCATCTTTTGCTTCATACCCTTCATAGGTGGATAACCAGAAATGGGCATGAGCCGTTCCTATACCAACCGCACAGCAAATGGACAAAAGGCTGTTCGTAAGAGAGGTTAAATTAGGCAAGAATTGCCTGAATAGGTATGAGCTCAACATTGAGCTATAACCAAAACCCAAACTAATCAGTAAATGTTGATAATATGGGCCCGACCAGATACTGCGCGTAAATGCTGCGATAACAGCACAAACAACTGTCGTCACTACCAAGCTCTTCATCCAACGGCCTGACTTTGACGAGTTATTTACATCTACCATTAAAAACGTCCTTTAAGATTCAATAAGACCTTATGCTTATCGGGCAAGTTTGCATACACAGAGTTACTATCTCCGGTATAAAACCGTGCGGCAAGTTCGATTTCAAACCTTGAAGCACCTGTATCTTGCACTAAAAAGCTCAGCCATTGAGTAGCAATAAAACCGCTATCTGAAGGGGAATAGATAATATCAAAGGTAGGTGTAATGTTTTCCATCCAATGATACTCGTTGCGAGTTGCTGACAAAGCGCTTCCATCCAGGCTCCAATGCAACATGATATTGTGCTGAACAAGATTCACATGATTAAAACCATTGGCATAAGAGTATCCGAGATCTTTGTAGGTATCTGGTAAAGCATCTACTACAGAGAAAGCACTGTCCCACTCACCTTTGCTCCATCCCCGATTATCGTACCAATACTCCAATATAACCTGATTACCGCTTTCATTAGCCCAGTTCAATCCAAGCAGTCCCTGAACACCGTTTGTTTGCCCGCCTTCGGTCACAGGTTCCTGACTGCTTGCGGGCAAAATATAAGAGTGAAACTTCCTTTGATACAGCCCAGACATATGTACTTCCCAAGCGCTATCTATAACTGTGACCCAGCTAGTGCCAACTAATCCATGTCGTACATCGTCGTAGTATGCAATCACCTGATATTCAGAGTCTCCGGAAAACCAATACCTTCGAGCCCCAACACCTTGCTGCTCACTCAATTCTTGTAGCTCTGTGCCATTCTGATTGTTCCAGCTTGAATCTGTATATATCAGCGACCATTCACCATCCATATCGAAATATGACAACATCGCAGTGCCAGCACCTTCCTCAATCTGAATGCCTACGGGATTTCTTCGATAGGGTTTAAAAATATCCAGAGGCCGATATCCATAGCCTACTCCCCAGTCAATTCGAGCTTTGCCAAGCAAATAATCAAATGATGTGTCTCCAGCAGAAATACTGCCCTGCGTGAACAGCTCCTGTACGACAAAGTCACTATCCGTTTTACTTGTTACATTGCTGTATAGGTTATCTACACTGAGGGCGAACAACCCGACCCATCCTTTATATCTGGCTTCAACATCCAAAAGAGCGTTTACCGTGTTCTCTTTACTTTCATTTGCTGGCAGAAAAAACACGCTCTCTCTATGCTCAATCTGATCCATGCTGACAGTCCAGTCCCAATTAAGACTCAGTTCATCACTGTATGCTTGCGGAACCATTAGCGCGCACAGAAATATCGAAAAGGAAGCTTTCCACATGTTTAAAGCTCCGCCAGGTCATTACGGGAAAGGTACGCAGGATTGTAGTACTTGTTCTCCAGACGAACAGGCTCTACCGATATATACTCCACTTCGGTCGATTTGCTGGGTTGAATTCTATCTGCCAACACCATAGAAATAACCGTTGTCAGGCCGTTTCTTTCTCCTTTGATGAACGTAGCAACTTTCGCAATCTTCCCGGATCTTAAGTACAGATTTGCCATGACCGGAAAATCCGTCCCTTTCTCCAACCAAAGCTCTATTCGATGATAAGTGGCGCCCTTCGTCACGGCACTTAGATCGAGCATATTGGTCTCGATATTTTGGTCTTGGTGGTTCGTGATAGTCTCTTCTCTAATCCATGCACCTTTATAATCATCACTCCAGGTAAGCGTGGATATATCTCCGACAGACGCTTCTCCCAACAGCTTTTGCATAGGTGTAATGCGTATAGGTCTTCTGCTTTTTGGCATTAGCAACCAGTAATTGTCACCCAACATAAGCATTTTTTGACCACTCTCAATCTGAGATTTAAATACCACGAGTGACTCTCGATTTTCCTTTAGGTAAACATGGTACATACGGGATTTATCATGCTCACCATCTTTATAGAGGTGAATATTAGAAACGACCTTAGAAGCATCATTTTGTAATCGATATCTGTCCGCATTTTCAAGCATTTGAACAACATCAACTTCTTGGGAAAACGCTCCAAATGACAAATTAAGCAGCATAAATAGGGTCGTGATACTTTTAATACTAAACATAAGTCAGAGCCTCCGTAATCGGTTTATTTACGCCTCGTTTTGCCGATAAATAGGCACTTAACAGGCAAATAAACAACACGCCTAACGTACTAAACAAAACTAACTCAAACGAAAAATAGATGTATAGCGGGTACCCTTCACTACTCCCCGGTGGTGGTGGCATTTGAATTTCATAGAATGTGAGGAACACGGAAACAATGCCACTTGATACTGCTCCAATGGCAGCACCTATCAGAGCGATCATTCCAGACTCGCGTAAGAAGTCCTCGATAATGTCTTTTGGATAAGCTCCCAGAGCAGAAAGTGTACCGATTTCACGAGTGCGTTCTGTCACTGACATCGTCATGGTATTAAACAGTGCCACAAAAACCACCAGCGCCATTACTGCCCCCATGATTCCGAAAATACGGTCATAAAGGTCTTTAACTTTTTTATAGAAGAACGCCCTTTCCTGCCACGGAGTGATTTCAATTTGCTGAGCGAATCCAAGAGCGCTGAGCTCTTCACCCACCAAAGCATGTATCTGGGATGTGTCTTGTTTATCAAATAGGAAAACGGACAAAGTGCTCACCTTCTCTGTGACCAATAACTCTTGTGCCATAGACAAGTGAATGTAGAGCTGCCGCTTATCAAGTTCAGGAATGCCCGTTGAGTAAATCCCCCTTACTTTGAAGTCATAAGCATTCAATGCCCCTTCGCTGGTTGTCGCCAATAACGTCGCCCAGTCACCAACTTTCAGACCGAGGTTCTTCGCCAGCTCTTTTGCCAGCATCACCTCTGGCTCTCCGACATCGTAACGACTGCTTGTTACTGATGATAGAGTCTGACCCGATTGCACAGACAAAAACGGCCCTTTCATGTCGAACTCTTTTTCATTCACGCCAGTGCCAACAAATATGGTGGATTTATTGCCGTTGGATACCAGTCCTGTGAAGTAAATACGTGGCTGAATTCCTCGGACTTCATCATGTGTCAGCAATCGACGGGTCAGGTTATCTAGGTTTGCCAACCCATTGCTGAGGGGCATGTCTTCATCTTTTTCGAAGTAACCCGGAGTACTTAATGTCAGGTGGCCGCTATCTCGCGATGCCATCTCTTTCAGTGAGTCATAGGTATACAACCCAAAACCACCAGCACTGACTAAAGCAAATACCGCAATAGCAACAATCAAAATCGACAGAGAACTACGTCGGCTATTTCTCAACAAGTTAAGCCAGGTGATTCTGATTGAATAAGGAATTAATACGTTCATGCAACCTCCCTTAAACGGCTCTCTTTACCATCCAGCAATTCAATGGTTCGGTCACAACGCATTGCCATTCTTGCGTCATGAGTAGCAACGATAAAAGTGGTGTTAAACTCATGACCGAGTGATCGCATAATGTCGATAATCATATTCGCGGTATCACTGTCCAGGCTGGCGGTAGGTTCGTCAGCGATGACTAGCTGAGGCTTATGTACGAGCGCTCTTGCGATGGCGACACGCTGCTGCTGGCCACCAGACAGGTTATCTGGCCGGTGATGAAGAAACTCTGAAAGACCCACCTTATCTAACATAGCTTTGGCCAACTCTTGTTGTTCCTCTCGACTATGTCCATTAAGAAACAGTGGGTAGGCGACGTTTTCCAACGCTGTCATTACTGGAATCAGGTTAAATTTCTGAAATACAAAGCCAAAGTGACTACGACGTAACTTGGCAGACTCGGATATCGAGGTGGGATACGGTTCACCGTTAAGCAAAATTTCCCCTCGAAACTCACTATCAAGGAGCCCAAGAATATTCAGGAGCGTGCTTTTTCCAGAGCCAGACGGACCACACAGTGCAACCATCTCTCCTTGCTCTATTTGTCCAGATACTCCATTCAGCGCCCGAACCTTCTGTTTGCCTAAGTCGTATTGCTTCGAGATGTTTTTATACTGAATCATACTCAGCCTCACTCAACCGTTTTCATGCTTTGCAGTTGAGCAGACCAAAGCTTTGCGTTACTCGTATCATCCGCATTTTTGGCTGCCTGAATTGCATATTCGTATATCCAGGCAGTCGCATCAGGTGAGTAAGTCTGGAAATCCTTCTGAGACAGAAGTTCCAGATACAGCTCATAGCCTTTGTCAAACTGATTAAACATAGATGGTAAGGTGGTAAAAACGACCGCAGCATTCGCTTGTGCCAGATATGAATAAGGTAGCCCCATCACCAACTCTTCTTCATTCTGGTTTGATTTTAAAAGAGATAAACCCTTATCGATCTGAGCGATACCTTTCTCAACATGTTTCATTTTGTTCCATGGTAAAAAAGCATCACGGCCCAACAAGGTTTCCGAACTACCCAGATAAACAAGGTTTAAGGCGGTTGCCCCTTCTCTTGCTACGAGTTCGCTAAGAGCTTGATTGACGGGTTCTGTTTTATCGGTATCCCCCATCGCCGCCTGGTTATACATTGCGATAAAGTTGTTCGGTATCGCGGCAACGGCAGCACTTGTACCGCCTAACAATACAGACAACCCTACAATAGATGGCAATATCACTCGTCTAAGCATGTTTCTATTCCTTTCTCATTTTGCTTAGTTAAAGCATATAGACGAGAAATAGAGCTTTCTTTTCGATGCGATAAATGGGTGCTATCTGGAGTGAATGGTAACTGGAGCAGATAAGTGGATCGGAGAAATTAAGTTAACAGCCACTACAACCCTTCTTCTTGGCTTGATAATCGACAACCCCGCCTTTACTACCAAGGGTAAAGTCACAGCATTCACTGAACACTCCATGTAACTGCTTTCGACTCTTCTGGACTTTGGATTTTAAGGTGGAGTACTTTAATCCATGATTTTCAGCGTACTCTTTTTGTGACATTCCCTCTAACTCAATAGCAGTCAAAAGTGCTGCATCCTCTTCAGGCAAGCTATTGATAAACGGAGCCACACACATAGATAGCTCTCGTTTAATATCTTCTTCAGGTTCCTTGTGCCATAGTTCCTCGTCTGCTACCCCTTCCTCTTTGGCCCGCTGGCGATAAAAATCCATAATTGCATTATTGGTAACCTGAAAAAGCCAGGGTTTGATCTTATTGCTGTCATTAATGGTGGAAAAGTTTTTGTAGGTTTTAAGAAAGATATCTTGTAAAAGATCATCTACATCATCTTGATTTGATAGATTTTTATGTAAAAACCCTCTCAAGCTGGATTGATACTCCGACCATACTTTTTCAACGTTCATTTCTAATAGCCCTTAGGTAGAAATTTCTTTTCACTATACCAACGTAAAAATCTCCGACAAAAATATTTCATCTTTTTTTCGTCTTTTTGGAAACGCACCCGTCTTACTTGTGACATTAAAATTTATTAAAGAGGAAAACTAATGATCAAACTAATCAGCTTCAAAAACTGTCCTTTTGTACAACGTGTAATGGGTGCTCTGGAGATGAAAGAAGTGCCTTACGAAATTGAATACATCGAACTAAACAATAAACCGCAGTGGTTTTTAGATATCTCACCGAATGGTCAGGTACCTGTATTGGTAACCGAAGACAAGACCGTTTTGTTCGAATCTGATGCAATTGTTGAGTATCTCGACGACAAATACGCACCAATTGAAGAACTGACCCCAGAACAAAAAGCATTGGATCGAGCGTGGTCATATCAGGCAAGCAAACACTACATGCCACAGTGCAGCACCATGTCGAGTAAAGATAACGAGACCTACGAAACTCGTCTTGCTAATCTGGCTAAGTCGTTTGCAAAAGCAGAAGCAAAACTTGGAGACACACGATTCTTTAAAGGCGATTACATCTCTAATGTAGATATTGCGTGGCTACCGCTTTTACATCGTGCATTCGTGATTAAGGAACATGCTGGTATTGATATGCTGGAAGGCTTTCCTAAAGTACAACAATGGCAATCTGCTTTAATCGAGTCAGGACTGCCACAAAGAACGGTACCAGAAGATTTTATTGAAAGATTCGGTGGCTACTACCTAAAGAACAATTACTTTGCCTCTGTGATGAATGGCGAGAAACAAACATGTGCACCGTCAGGTTGTTCGACGAACAGTAAATCAGGTTCATGTTGCTGTTAAGCACTTAGAAAAACGCCACTCTAACATTGCATCAGAGTGGCGCTCTTGTGTTCAAATACTTAGTTTCTATGGCACACCGTGACCTTTAGACGCAACCCAAACTCGGAACCACTGCTCGCGTGTCAGTTCAATGTTTAATGCCTCTATTGCTGTCTTTACACGGTCCATTTTTCCTGAACCAATAATTGGCAGTGGATTTGAAGGAAGGCGTCTAACCCAGGCATAAATCACCTGATCTATCGAGGCGGCACCCACCTCCTCTTTGATCGCTTCAAGTTCGTTACGCACACGAACGTGTTGCTCTTCTTCTCCCCAGAAGATAGAGCCGCCACCAAGACATGACCAGGCCATTGGGCGAGTTCTTAACATCTGGAGTTGGTCCAACGTACCGTCATGGGCTACCTCGAAGTTCAGCGGGTTAATTTCTACCTGGTTGGTGACAAGCGGAACATCCAGGCGAGATTGAAGCAACTCAAACTGACGCGGTGAAAAGTTAGAAACACCAAAGTGTGATACTTTCCCTGCTTGCTTGAGTTCAGCAAAAGCTTCAGCCACTTCATCCGCTTCCATCAGTACGTCTGGGCGGTGAATTAACAGTATATCGATGTTTTCGACATTCAGACGCTCAAGTGAGCTGTTCACCGACTCCACAATGTGCTGCTTGCTTGTATCGTAATGGTTCACTTTGCGCTCAGGAAACTTATCCGAACACAGTTTGATATCGCACTTAGTCACAATTTCAATCTGGTCGCGGAAAGAAGGTTCGAGGGCCAGAGCTTCACCGAACAGCTTCTCACATTCGTAATTGCCATAGATGTCCGCATGGTCAACAGTAGTAACACCCAGCTCGACATGTTGTTTCAAAAAAGCAAGACGCTCCTGTGGTGACATTCCCCAGTCAGCCATTCTCCAGTAGCCCTGAACCAACTCAGAAAATTCTGGCCCTTGTGGTGCTATTTCCTTTGAAACTAAAGATACTTTATCTACCATCTGGTAGCCCTCCCGTTTGTCTTATGGGGTTCATCCTATGCTTGTTTATCCTGACTCTCAATGGTAAAAAAGATCAATTTCGAACCAGAGTACGAATTCATGAGTTTCGCAGAAAGATTACAATCATTAATAGGCCAAGAAAGCATCAGCGGCTTCGCTAGAAGAGTCGATTTAAGCGAAGGGTTGATCCGAAAATACCTAAAAGGCAGCGAGCCTAGTTTGTCCAAAGCCAATCAAATAGCAATTAAAGCAAACTGCTCACTGGAGTGGCTTGCAACGGGTTGTGGTTATCTTTATCGACAAGCAGAAGTGGTTGATATGGAAGCATTAGAAATTGCTCACCAAGCGGTTACCAAGAAGCCGATGACGGAAGCAGAGCAATTGCAATACCGATTGATTGTATCTGGTTACCAGTATCTAAGGGCACATAAAAAGTCTGACGGATACTTAGATAAAAGTGCAATGATTAGCTTCCTAAACCGTCATCCGAAAGAACAGAACCCGAATTGATGTCCGAGTCATCATGTCCGCGAAAACAAAGTAGAGCATTAACTCCAAATAATATATAACTTGGATATCAGCTGAATAAAGTACATCGTCATGAAAGTTTTAATCACCTTATTCTTGTCACTATTCCTGTCCACAATGATGTCAACTTCTGTCATTGCACTGGAGTACCCTCCAAAGCATCTGCCAGAGAGAATGACACAGCCAGAATCAGCGGTATGGAATACTTTCAAACTTCGACCTGATTTGACTATTCGCTACGTTTCCATCAAACCAGAGATGCCCAAGCGAGGTACCATAGTTATGGTCCACGGGATAATGGAGTCTCCTGAGTTCAACTACGAGTTGTTCCGCGACATGTTAAGCCTTGGACTTGAGGTTTGGGCTCTGGATCTGCCCGGTCATGGTAAATCCACAAGATGGCTCGAAAACAGCCACAAAGTGTTCATCGATGATTTTGCGACGTACACCGAAGCCTTGCACCATCTGCGTACCAAGGTGATGCCACCTGACATCGAGTCCCCTGTGTATTTAATGGGAACAAGCTTGGGTGGACATATTGCAACCCGCTACGTAGGTGAGTATCCCGGTTTCTTTGATGCGCTAATTGCACAAGTTCCAATGTACGGGATTAAAACAGGAAGCAAGCCTGAATGGCTTGTACGGACACTGGCATACCTGGCTGACTCCTTCGGTTTCTCCGACTCTTACGTATTGGGACATGGTGACTGGAAGTTATGGGATGATTACCAGCTAGAAAAGAGCTGCTGTACAACTGATCCAGAAAGAGACTTGGCAACAGTCTACTGGCGTATTTACGAACCAGAACTCACCATAGGTGGAACCACTTACCGCTGGTTAAACAAAGCGTACGACTCAATGGACATGGTCAACGAAGAATCGTTTCTGCAAAAGATAGAGATACCTGTCTTAATTCTTAGTGCCGGAAATGACAGATTAGTAACCAAAGAAGCGCACGACAGATCTTGTTCATTAATGAATCAGTGTGAGCAGGTATTTTTTCCTAAATCCAAACATGTTCCGACGATGGAGCGTGATGAAATTCGGGACAGAGCCTTAAGCGTTATTGATCAGTTTATAAGCGATAACGGCCTCTTACAGGAAGCGCCCGTTAATTAGGGCGTGAGAGTTACATGAGTTGGTAAAAACGGATGATGATCTCTTTATCGCTGCTAATAAACTCAGCATAGCGGTCTGACTCTGGTCGCTCAAACTGGCTTTTAGGCACCAGTATCAGCTTGCGAGGCTTGGTGATCGACCCTTTGTTCATAAACTTCATCACTTCACGATCAACCTTGTAAACAGGCTTGCTTTGCAACTCTTGTTTCACATCAATCGTCGTATCACCGATAGTCACTTTAGAGAGCACATAGTCATCTTTTCGAAGACTAAGCTGCAACTCTGAATAGTTAGCCGGACTAAACGGTGCGTGTAACTCTACTTTCGTTACTTGCTCGTTCTCAACCCACACATAGCTGTCTACCAGCGTAGTGTAGTATCGAGTCGGTTCAGAGCAATACTCTTTTCCCTCTTCGATTCCACAATCAAAAAGCCCTTCCATTTGATTGAGTGAGCTGACATCAAAATCACGGAAATCTTCAGACATCATGGGTTCTAACCAAGGCAAAGAAAGCGATGTTGTCCGAGCTAAAGCAGGCCAGTTGGCTAAAGCAGACAAAATAAGTATCAGATGAACAGTTTTCATGACGATTTCCAAATAAAGAACCTTTTTAATATAACGTTTGAACACTCCGCTGTCCTACGCCCCTTCAGGGATTAGAAAGCAGACAAAATTTGATCAAGTTAACGAAACGGGGCGTAGGGGCACAGAATGATGTCGATGACACTTCCTTTATTTATCATTCAAATAAATAACTATAGGAAGGTTTATTGATGAAACGCTCTGCTCTGTTTTTGGCTCTAGCGTCAGTATCCCCGATGCTGATGGCAGCCAACTTATCCATATCGACCACAACCAACAGCCGTAACTTCCCACTGTCAGAAGCGGAACCTTTGGTGGTACCACTCACTAAGGATAGCTACGTTCTTAAGATTACTGATACAAAGGGAGAATGTAAGGACCCCGAGAATCAGAGAGTGCGCTTTAATAACCCTCTGGCACTAAACTGTGGTGCGCCAACTGAGCTCCCAATCAAAATCCGCTTTAGTGGTGACTATGCATTTGTGTATGACGCAGTTGCTAACACGATTCTTATCAAGCGACAGCCTAAGAAAGCGGCAAAAACAGAGTTTAAGCGACCGCTGCCAACCGTGCAGTGTGAAAAGTATGATGGTGGTGAAGTCACTGTAATGCTGGATGGTTCATATGCAGACGGCACAAAACTACGAGACGCATACAGTGGCGATATCGTGACTGTTTCAGCAAACAAAGTATCCGTAACACCTTCTGTGAACAGTGGTGGACTGGTGTTGCTAGAGCCTGTCGAAAAAACCGCGCGTTCAGGTAATTTAGACTGGCGCAACGCTAATATCTATTTCGTTATGGTAGATCGTTTCAATAACGGTGACCAAAGTAACGATCAAAGCTACGGCAGACAAAAAGATGGGAAGGACGAAGTAGGTACTTTCCATGGTGGTGACCTTAAGGGTGTTATTGAAAAACTCGACTATATCCAGAGCCTTGGCACTGATGCCATCTGGCTATCTCCTATCGTTGAACAACAACATGGCTTTGTTGGTGGTGGAGAAAAAGGGTCGTTTCCATTTTATGGCTACCACGGGTACTGGACACGCGACTTCACTAAGATTGATGAGAACTTTGGTCAGGATGAAGACTTAAAAACTCTGGTCGAAGAAGCGCACAAGCGCGGCATAAAAATTCTGCTCGATGCTGTGCTCAATCACTCGGGCTACTCAGCAATCGCCGATCTTCAGTTTGATGGTATCGATGTGGTCACTCCATTAAGCAGTTGGCCTGATCAGTGGGCGAAGTGGAAACCAACCGGCGACGATAACTGGCACAGCTACCATAAGCAAGTTGATTACGGAAACCCAAACTGGGCTAACTGGTGGGGTCCGGATTGGGTTCGTACCGGACTACCGGGTTACCAAGCTCCTGGCAGCAGTGACACCACACTTTCCCTGGCTGGTCTTCCTGACTTTTTAACTGAGTCTGATAAACACGTTACCCCGCCTGAATGGTTGCTAAAAAACCCGGGAACGAGAGTCACCAGCAAAGAAGGTTATACCGTTGCAGATTATCTTATCGAATGGCAAACCGACTGGGTAAAACGTTTTGGTATTGATGGTTATCGAGTAGATACCGTTAAACATGTTGAGGGTGATGTCTGGAAACGCCTTAAGTCTGAGGCATCTTCAAGCCTAGAGCAGTGGCGCAAAGAAAACGGCAAAAACGGCCAACCATTTTTCATGATGGGTGAAGTGTGGGGACACACGGCATACCGTAGCCCTTACTTTGACGATGGCTTCGATGCGCTTATCAACTTTGATATGCAGAAGAAAATGGACAAAGGTGCAGTTTGTTTAACCGAAATGGATCGCACATACAACAGCTACGCAAACACCATGGTTGAAGAGGCGGACTTTAATCCAGTTAGCTATATGTCTTCACATGATACGGAGCTGTTCTTCTCGCGCTTTAAATCATTTGAGATGCAGCGCGGTGCTGCGAGCGCACTTCTGCTAAGTCCGGGTGCAGTTCAAGTCTATTACGGTGACGAGGTTGGCCGGAACATTGGCCCTTACGCTGATGACTTCCATCAGGGTACTCGTTCAGATATGGTTTGGAAACTGGATGATAAACAGCAAACCTTGCTGACTCACTGGAAAAAACTGGGCAAGTTCAGACAAGCTCACCCGGCGATTGGCGCAGGTAAACACGCTGAAATTAAACAAGACGGTGCATACGTGTTCTCAAGAACGCTCGATGATGACAAGGTAATTGTCGTATTCGCAGGCAAATAGACACTATCTCCCTCTAAATCCTCAACCTCTAAATCATGGAGGTTGAGGATATTTCCAACAATTCTCTACTATAATCTGCTGTATTAATAATATTTTAACGATTGCTCTTCAATTTAGTATCAAATGATTTAGACAGTGGATAAAAATATCGTTAGTATTCACGCCCAAGTTTCGCCCCGAATGAAACTTAACGTAACTTCGTATAATCCCAATGATATGGTTTGGGAGTTTCTACCAAGAGCCTTAAACTCTTGATTATGAAGTCTGTAACTTTATTTTTGTCACTTACAACAATATCGGTGATTTTGTTGTCGCTGATTATTGTCCTAATAAAGGTAGAGACTCATGAACTATTTTGACCTTCCTAAGATTGATCTACATTGCCACCTAGATGGTAGCGTTCGCCCTGAAACTATTGTCGATCTGGCAAAACAACAAAATATTTCACTACCTACAGAAGATATCGAGCAAATCCGCGATTTGATGATCGCACCTGAGACCTGCCCAAATCTTGATGAGTACTTAAAGCGTTTTGAACTTCCTATTTCTGTTATGCAAACAGCAGAAGCGATTAAGCGAATTTCATTTGAAGTGTTTGAAGACGCAGCAAAAGAGAACGTTAAGTACCTTGAAGTGAGATTTGGTCCTCTATTACACCAGCAAAATGGCTTGTCCCTTGATGAGATCATTTCAAGTGCCGTAGAGGGCATGCAGAAAGCAGAATCGCTGTACGATATTAAAGGTAATTTTATTCTATGTATTTTGCGCCATATGCCAAAAGATAGAATTAATGAGGTGATTGATACCGGTGCTAAATACTTAGAGAATGGTGTCGCAGCTTTCGATTTAGCTGGTGGAGAAGTACCTGGTTTCTGTGAAGAGTATATTCCCTACGCGAAATATGCTGCAAAGAAAGGATTCCACATTACCATCCATGCCGGAGAGCAAGGCTCCGGTCAGAACGTGTTTGATGCCATTAGTATGCTTGGAGCAGAGCGTGTGGGCCATGGTATTCATATCAAAGGCCACCAGCAAGCATACGATCTGGTAAAAGAGAAAGACGTTGCGCTTGAAACTTGTCCAAGCAGTAATGTTCAGACCAAAGCGGTAGATGATCTAAAATCTCACCCAGCCAGCAAGTTTTTGAGAGACGGTGTGCCAATCACGATTAACACCGACAACCGCACTGTGTCGAACACCACGATGACGGATGAAGTTCGTAAAGTCATTGAGGAGTTTGAGCTGACAGAAGAAGAGTACTTTGCCATTTATCAAATAAGCGCGGTCTCTTCATTTGCATCAGACTCTGTTAAACAACACTTGTTGACGTATTTACCTGCATAATACTGTTCATTTCTATACCAAACAGGCCAGCAATCATGCTGGCCTGTTTTTTGTTAACGCCTCAATTAACTGTATCGATAAGGCTGCTTAAAGAAAGAGAACAACTCTTTCATCTTTTCTTTATCTGTAGCAGAAATTGATTCGAATCGAATGCCATAAGTGTAGTAATCATCCTTCTGAACACTGTGAACGATTTTTGCGCCAATAGACAAACTCGACCCCGTAGTTTTGGAGATTTCATCTGGCATAAACAGTTGAACGGTGACCATTTGATCACTATTAAACTCGGAACTAGAGCGGATTTTTAGCCCCTCCATACTGATATCGTGAGTAAGTCCATCCGCTGTCACACCAGCTTGCATCAAGTTAACCCGAACTTTGTTTTGCGCCCTGGGCGTTCGACGCTGTTCATTGCCTTCCGTCTCAATTGTATCGTTTAGCTCGGTAACAAATCCTCGAAGCTGACCATCCAGTTGTTCAGAAATATTGTAAAGATCGCCCGCCACCATTGATGTTGTTTTGGCCTTGCCACTACTTTCAATCAACACACTAAACAGATCTTTTAGGCGACTATCCAAGTATTTGAGTTTAGTCGTTTGTTCCTGATTGTAGCTGGAAATCACGGTCGCGCTCTCTGTCGTTTTACTTATACCATCCGACATAGTGGTAAACGACTCCACTGTCTGGGCAGATTTCTCCTGCGACTGGTGTACTGCACCTACCACCCCTTGCATAGAGTTAACAGAATTCTCAACTTTCTCCATTAACTGACTGATCAGCTCTGATATCTCACCACTGGAGCTAGATGTACGTGCAGCCAGATTACGAACTTCATCAGCAACCACAGCAAATCCTCTGCCCTGCTCTCCTGCCCTCGCCGCTTCAATTGCAGCATTAAGAGCCAATAAGTTAGTTTGGTCTGCAATGTTGTGAATAGACTCGGTAATCTCATTAATTTGTTCTGTAAAAGCCTTCAGCTCATGCATCTGCTCAGCAGTTTGGTTCACCGAATCGACTGCAATGTTCAGCTCATTAATACTCTCATTTACAACAATGATGCCCTGCTCCGCCATTTCGAGTGTTTGTCTGGATTCATTAGCAGTCGTATCGATGTGCTCACTGACTACATTCGACGTATCCAGTAGCGTATTAACGGCTTCCAACACCTGGGTAGAGCTTTCCTGCTCTAGTCGGTTACTTGAGGAGATTTCCGCCGAAACAGCTGAAACTTGTTGCGCCGAGTGCGCCATTTGACGGCTATTTTGTTGAACAACATTAATCACATCATGCAGTGAGACTCTCATCTGCTCAACGTTACTGGTCAGTTTACCCATCTCATTGTTCAGGTGCTTGTCTTCACCATAGTCTTTCAAATCACCTGATGTAATGCGACGAGTCGTCTTAACCACCTGGTTAATTGGATTTACTATATTTCGGGCAATGATACCTGAAAGCACAATAGCGATAAGCAACGAGATAATGGCAGCAATAATCTGGTTTCGCTCCATCACAAGAATGTCGTCTTCCGAAGCCTGGCTAAACATCACTACCGCTTTGTTCATTGACGCCAGTACCTTCACGCTGTGTCCACTCAGTGCTTCCAGAGCTTTAACATCGTAACCATTTTTCGAAATCTGCTCGATCTGTCGCTGCTGCTCCAACCAGAGTTTTTTAACCTGTTCCAACTGCACTGCTATGGCCTGGGTCGCTGGCGGCAACTCTACAGCTTGCTTCATCCCAAGGTCTAAGTAGGTACGCCCACCAGACGTCAGCGCATCCAGAGATACATCAAACAATTTCTTGGTATTCTCGATGGAAGATAATTCTGGCTTACTGTTCTGCTGATTTGCTACGTGAAGAGCAAGCATAAACTCTTTTGTGAGTTTCTGACTCAACATCCGTTGACGACCCGCAATATTGATCACCAATCCATCATTTTTCTGTTGAGCTAATGAGATAACGGTGTAGCTAACCAGGCCAGAAATAACAGCAATAAAAAGAAGAGTGAGTATCTGTAGCTTTCTCTTGACGCTAAAGTTTGCAAAGCTCAGATACGATGAGCGACTGACTGACATTGAATATCCTTATATTTATAAGCGCTTTTATTATGTTCAATATAAAACTAGACCGTTGAGCATATTGAATCAAGCGCATAAGTGTGAATTAAGTAATAAAATTTAAGGATTTAAGTTAAATTGAGCTCAATATAAAACCATAATCAAAATTTAGAACTAATGGTTCTGTTTGAAGTCATATAAAACAATATTTACTAAACTGATTGAGTAGCCCTAGAAATCATGATTAACGCACTTTTATTCGATATGGATGGATTGATTTTCGATACCGAAGGTCTTTACAAAACCGCCTGGCAAGCCGCAGCCCGCGAGCAAAACCTTGCTCTGACCGATGAGCTATACCGCAATTTTATTGGTGTTCAGGATCCTGCTTGTGAGCAGATGCTCATCGAATGGTTTGAAGAAAGACTGGATATAGAGCGATATAGAAATGTAAGAGATTCTCAGCTTAGCCAGTTAAAAAAAGGGCAACCCGATTATAAGCCTGGATTTGATGCACTGTTTACCAAAGCAAAAGCAGAAGGTTTGAAAATCGCACTGGTTACGTCATCTTTCCTGAAAGATGTAAAACATCATTTTGAAGGTTCAGGCTATCTGGAACAGTTTGATGCGGTTATTACCGCTGAAGATGTGAAAAATGGAAAGCCAAACCCCGACTGCTACTTAATGGCAAGCAGTCAGTTAAACATCGAGCCGTCACATTGTTTAGTGCTTGAAGACTCTATTAACGGGATGTTGGCTGGTTTGAATGCAGGCTGTCAGGCAGCAATGGTGCCCGACCTATTGCCACCAAATGATGAGATAAAACAGCGAGCAACTGTTCTCGCTCACTCGCTGGAAGAGATAATTGAACTCATCTAAGCCTACTTAATCTTTATACTTGGGGGGGGTGGCTCTTTGAACAAAGATGCTTTAGCAAGTTACACTCATCTATTACTTGAGCTTATGACCTCTCTTTTTCGCAAACTTTTGAATAGCCTCGGCAAACGTTGTTGTTCTTCCTTTCGGCTGAACCTGTACTACCTTATATCCCATCTTTTCTAACGCGTGGCGTTCTGCCAACACGGCTTTGTCATCTTGCTGACTACCTTGGGCTGGTTGATGAATGTAACATCCTTCTAGTTCACCGTCTTCGATCAGTTGGTGGTGTCTTAGTAAATCGATATCAAAATGCATAGTAGATCTTTTAATTAAATAGAGTGTTTCAGTAGCAGGTTACATTCGCTTTAAGGGCTTAACCACGCTATCTAATCCTTCGATTTTTAGCGCTAAGCATAACTTGAGGAGATCCCCAAGCTCCCCATTAGGAAAGCCCTTCTTATCAAACCAAAGTAAATACTCTTCCGGAAGATCGATTAATACCCTACCTGCATACTTACCAAACGGCATTTGCATTCTGGCTAACTTAAGAAGGTTTTGTTTTTCTAGCATATCGGGACTCTCAAAAATCGATGCGTGCTAGCCTATACACCTTTGAACGTTTTCACCACCCTTTTTGTTAGCTTTATCGTCAGCTCATAAGGTATCGTCCCGATATGGGTGGCGACTTGTTCTATCGGAAGATGCTCTCCCCAAAACTCTACTCTGTCACCGACTGAGTCATAAGAATCGGCCCCTAAATCGACCGTGATCATATCCATTGAGACTCTACCCACAATTGGAACGACCCTTCCGTTCACCCATACAGGTGTTCCCACAGGAGCGAGCCTTGGATAACCATCCCCGTAACCCATCGCAATCACACCGATTTTTGTCGACTGATTTGCTCTCCAGGTTTCGCCATATCCCACGGGTTCTCCAGCCTGATGCTCCCGAATTGAAATAAGCTTGGAACGAAGCGTCATCACAGGTGTTAACTCATAGTCGCTGCCCGTAAATTCTTCACCAGGTGAAATACCATAGAGTGCAATGCCTGCCCGAACCTTATCAAAATGCGCAGAATCCCAATAGAGTATGCCAGCAGAGTTCGCGATAGATTTTTGGCCATTATACTGGCTCACGACGGATTTGAATTTTTCGACCTGTTCGCCAGTAACTGCAGAATGCCTATCATCAGCACAACTGAAATGACTGACAAAGTTTAGAGGTCCGCTGACATTACCACTATTAGTAATACGCTCAACAAAATCTGGGACCTCATTAGGCTGGACACCTAAACGATGCATTCCTGTGTCGATCTTGAGCCAAGTAGCAACCGGGATGTCGAGCTGCACCGCTTCATAATCTTCAAGTTGTGCTCTGTCATGAATTACAATCTGGAATCCTTTACTGGAAGCTACAACCAGATCTTCTCGACAAAAGCAGCCCTCCAATAGCAATATTGGAACTTCAACTCCGGCCTCTCGTAACTCTATGGCTTCTTCAATACGTGATACCGCTAATGTATCCGCCATATCCAACGCTTTGGCAACTTCAGTTGCACCATGTCCGTATGCGTCTCCTTTGATAACCGCGATAACAGACCCACACTTGCTCATACCCCTGAGCCTTATGTAATTATTCCGCGCAGCATCAAGATCAATCACAGCTTCTGCAGTGACCATACCAACTCCATTTGTATATCGTTCTTTTGTATATAGCTCTGTAGTGAAGAGGCTGCTCCTTATGCGGGATAAGGAGCAGCAATTAGAGATGAGTTACTTAGTAGCCGAAGCGCTGTCAGCTTTTTCAGAAGAGAAGTAGCTCTTTGTAAGAGAGAAGACAACTGGACTAAGCACCGCAAGCGCTATCAGGTTTGGAATCGCCATCATTGCGTTCAGCGTATCACCCAGTAGCCATACAAAGTTAAGCTCTGCCATCGCACCAACTGGCAGTGCTAACACAAAGATCAAACGGTATGGAAGTACTGCTTTAGCACCAAACAGATATTCTGCGCAGCGCTCACCATAAACAGACCAGCCAACAATTGTGGTAAACGCAAACACCGCAAGGCTGACTGCAACAAGATAACTACCCCAACCCGGTAAGATTTCACCAAATGCTGCTGATGTCAGAGCTGCACCCGATTCACCACCTGTCCATTCACCAGAAATGATGATAACCAAGCCTGTGATACTACAAATAACAAGCGTATCAAGGAAAGTACCCAACATTGCGATAAGGCCCTGACGAACAGGATCATCTGTCTGCGCACTCGCGTGAGCAATAGGAGCAGAACCAAGGCCAGCTTCGTTCGAGAACACACCACGAGCCACACCAAAGCGAATCGCCATCCAAACCGTCGCTCCGGCAAAACCGCCTTCTGCTGACGCTGGTGTAAACGCGTGTTCAAACACAAGAGCAATAGCGCCACCTAGCTCACCAAAATTCATCAGTAAGATAATCAAACCGCTGACAATGTATGCAATAGCCATAAATGGAACCATCGCACCTGCGAACTTACCTACACGTTTTAGACCACCAATGATAACTGCACCCGCCAGTACCATGATGATGATGCCTACAACCAAAGGAGAGAATGAAAAGTTAGATTCCAGCACCTGTGCAATTGAGTTTGACTGAACAGCGTTACCAATACCGAAGCTTGCTACTGCACCAAATAGTGCGAACAGACTACCAAGCCACGCCCATTTTTGTCCCATACCATTTTTGATGTAGTACATAGGTCCGCCAACGTACGCACCATTTTCATCTTTTTCACGATATTTAACCGCCAGTACCGCTTCACCAAACTTGGTTGCCATACCAACTAATGCAGTTAGCCACATCCAGAACAGCGCACCCGGTCCACCAATAAATACAGCTGTAGCTACACCTGCAATATTACCGGTACCTACCGTTGCAGACATCGCGGTCATCAAAGCCTGAAATGGAGGAATTTCACCTTCACCACCAGACGTTCGACCACTCCACATCAATTTAAACGCTCGACCAATGTTCAAGATAGGCATGAACTTAAGACCTACGGTAAGGTAGATGCCAACCCCAAGGATCAGAATCAGCATTGGGACACCCCATACGATTCCGTTTAACTGACCAATCAGGTCCGTTATCACTTCCATTTAGTATTCTCCATTTTTATAACTTTAAGATTTCTTTAGGCAAAACAGCCTTAATTGCATAAAACATCAGTCTCAGAGACGTTATGACTTGTGTTTGCAATTTACAGACCAATTCAATAACTCTCTCATAGTTTACGGTGAGAAAGAGAGCCAAGAATTGTAATGAATCAAATTTGCCCTAAGAGCGCAAGGAATAAAAGAAAAGCCCAAAAGCACTTACTCAGTACAATAATTCATCTTATATATCAAATACAACATTTAACACCATTTGTTAAACAAATGTTTTTCGGTGTTTTATAAGTTGTTAACTTGAAATTCAGACATCAATAACCACAGAATAAACAGCTAATATGAAGCAAACCACCCAGTTTCTTCTCGCCACTTTGGTGCAATAGTGCTCATTATTGGTGATACAATCACAATTAAACAGAATAATTATCCAGCGCAATTTTTGATTAGCCTCTTAGTTTTTAAGTTTATTCTTCATAAAAATACCGGTTATCAGCAAAGATTGATTCACTACTAACATGTGTATACACCAGAATTATATAAATCTTATTTAAATTTCGTTTTAGTGCTAAATTTCAAGACCGAATCATGTTTTAGAATTTTAAGTCATCTCAATCAAACAAACCGGAATTATGTAAAAACCACAAACAACCCATCACAATGAATAAAATAGGCCCAATCCCTTTAAATATAAAAGTCTATTAATTCTACAAAATCCAGAACACTCATTTTTTGTCACGAATTTTGCACTAGAGGAAATGGTCAATATAAAACTTTCCACTACACAACAGAGACAGAAAATGGAGTACGCAAATGGAACTTAAAAAACCTTATTTACTATTTTTAGGTGATGCCGCAGATCCTCTGGCAGCAAAAGTCGCTCAGGGAATCAAAACTTGGCACCCGGAATACTGCATAGGTCAATACCGACTACTCGAGTGCAATGCTGATTGTCAGCTAGAAGATATGTCGATATCCAAGGCTGTGGATGCAGGTGCAAAAACACTGGTGATTGGTGTTGCAAACCGTGGTGGCGTAATATCTGCCGAGTGGGTAAGCGTACTAGTTGAAGCCCTGGAAGCAGGTATGGACCTCGCTTCTGGACTGCACAACAAACTCAATGATATTCCGGAACTGGTAGAGTGTGCGAAAAAGAATGGCCGTCAGCTATTTGATGTTCGATACCCAACACAAGATTATCCAGTCGCTAATGGAAGGAAACGCTCAGGAAAACGTCTGCTGACCGTTGGAACTGACTGCTCTTGTGGAAAAATGTACACCTCTTTAGCATTGGAAAAAGAGATGAAGACACAAGGCATGAATGCAGATTTTCGTGCGACCGGACAAACAGGCATTCTGATTAGTGGAGAAGGTGTCAGTGTCGACTGTGTCGTTGCTGACTTCATTTCCGGTGCGATTGAAACAATTTCTCCAGATAACAGTGCAGATCATTGGGATGTCATTGAAGGCCAGGGGTCTCTCTTTCATCCATCATTTGCTGGTGTTACTACAGGTCTTATCCATGGAGCGCAAGCAGATGCCCTCATACTTTGCCATGAGCCAACACGTACTCATATGCGAGGTCTTCCTGATTACTCCGTACCTGAAATTCAGGCTTGTATGGACGCGAACCTTGCGGCTGCTAAGCTTACAAACCCGAATGTTCGTTTTGCCGGAATTTCGGTTAACACATCTCTAATGGAAGAGTCTGAGGCCTTAACATTTATGGATAAGCTCGAAAGTGAGTTTGGCATTCCTGCAGTTGATCCGTTCCGTCAGGGTGTTAGTCGAATAGTAGAAAAACTGGCGGAGATGTAATGAAAATTACGCTATCAACAAAAAGTTGGCCTATTCGAGGCAGCTTCACTATCTCGCGCGGTAGTAAAACTCAGGTTGACGTGGTCCTTGTTGAGTTGGAAAAAGATGGATTCATCGGCAGAGGTGAATGTGTTCCCTACAGTCGCTACAACGAGTCAATTGAGAGTGTTCTGGGTCAACTACAAGAAATCATGCCTAGCATCAAGGCTGATATCAGTCGTCAGGATATACAACAGCTTCTGCCTTCTGGTGCGGCCCGAAATGCACTCGATTGTGCGTACTGGGATCTGGAGTGTAAACGCAATGCCCTTTCAGTTTGGGATAAAGTAGGTGTTACACCTTCTAACCTAATTACCGCTTTTACTCTCTCACTGGACACGCCAGAGAATATGGAAAGTGCCGCCAGAGAGAATGCCCACAGACCATTACTCAAACTAAAGCTGGGTGGCGCCGAGGATTTAGCACGGGTTCAGGCCGTGAGAAAAGGTGCACCGGATGCCGATATTATTCTGGACGCCAATGAAGCATGGGATGTCGAACTGTACAAAACACTGGTTCCTGAACTTCAGAAACTCGGGGTTTCGATGATTGAGCAGCCCTTTCCTGCTGAAAAAGATGAAGTTCTTGAAAAACTTCCGCGTCCGATTCCAATTTGTGCCGACGAATCCTGTCATGATAGAGCCAGCCTGCCAAAAATTATTGGTCGATATGAGATGATCAATATAAAGACAGACAAAACTGGTGGACTAACTGAGGCACTGGCGTTAAAAAAAGAAGCAGAAACTGCAGGTTTGCAAATCATGGTTGGGTGTATGCTCGCCTCTTCTTTGAGCATGGCACCCGCTTTTGTTGTCGCACAAGGTGCTGAAGTTGTAGACCTCGACGGACCTTTACTACTAAGTCAGGATATCGACAACGGATTCAGTTTCGAAAACAACCACATGCTGCCATTTACCAACGCGCTCTGGGGCTAGAGTTAATTAGGATAAATATTATGGAACGTATTGTTTATGTAAACGGGGAGTTTCTCCCTGAGTCAAAAGCAACTATCTCAATTTTCGATCGTGGTTTTCTGTTCGCAGATGCTATCTACGAAGTGACCGCAGTCGTTGATGGAAAGCTTCTCGACAACGAAGGCCACATAGCGCGCCTGGAAAGGTCGTGTAAGGAACTGGATCTAATTAACCCTTTTACACCAGAGTCTCTGACGGAACTGCAGATAGAATTGGCAAAGCGCAATAATCTGGTTGAGGGTGGTATCTATCTTCAACTTACCCGTGGTAATGCTGGTGATCGTGACTTCGCTTATCCGGAAGATACACCACCGACGGTGGTTATGTTCACGCAGTCTCGTGCGGTTGTCGATACACCAAAAGCAATCGAGGGCATCAAAGTCATCTCAATGCCTGATATTCGCTGGCACCGTAGAGATATAAAAACAACTCAGCTACTCTCTGCTTGTATGGGCAAGCAAGCAGCGTTAAATGCAGGCGCTTCTGACGTATGGCTGATTGAAAACGGCTTCGTCACCGAAGGCGGTTCTAACAATGCTTATATTGTGACTAAAGAAGGCAAAATCGTCACTCGCCCTCTGAGCAACGATATTCTGCATGGCATCACCCGAGCATCACTGCTGAAAGTCGCAGCTGAAACAGGAATAGAGATAGAAGAACGGTTGTTTACTATTGAAGAAGCCTATGGCGCAGAAGAAGCCTTTATCAGTTCCGCTTCCACATTTGTTTGGCCTGTTGTTCAAATTGATGATCAAACTATTGGGGCAGGAGAACCCGGCCCAGTCGCGAAGAAGCTAAGAGAAATCTATTTAGAAATCGCCAAATCAACGGGGATTACCATATAACATATAGACAAAACTGACTAAAAATGCTGTTTATTGTTACCAATGCAGCATTTTTTGTTAATCAATCTTTGCTATTAACAATTTGATTTATAAAGAAATACCTCTTCATATTTTCTCTGCATCTCTCAGATTCTCATTGTCAAGATGTTCGCAGGCCATTCTTTCCAGTATAATCTTTCGCTTGCGCTGAGATAAATGGCTAATTTTTATACAGTTCGAGATGTATCACGACAGATAATTCGCCATAAGTAGTAACAATATATCAACATATACTACCGAATAACTATTCTCAGGGCAGACATTTAAAATAATTCAAGGAGTCCAAATGGAATTTTTAGAATCCTTTTTTGGGATAATTGGTGATCTTACCTGGGGTTGGGCACTTATCCCATTCCTAGTGATCTTTGGTCTGTTCTTTACAATCGTAACGGATTTTGTTCAGTTCAGATTCTTCAAACGCATGTTCCGCGTCCTACTAACGAAAAACCAGACTGCTGGCGAAAAATCTATCTCTGGCCGAGAAGCACTTTTACTATCCGTTGGTGGCCGTGTAGGTGGTGGTAACATCGCTGGTGTTGCAGTTGCAATCACATTAGGTGGTCCTGGCGCTGTATTCTGGATGTGGGCAATCGCTCTTGTTGGTATGGCAACAAGTTTAGTTGAATGTTCTCTGGCGCAGCTATATAAGCGTAAAGAAGGCAGCGACTTCCGTGGTGGTGCAGCTCAGACTATCGTTTATGGTCTAGGTAAAGATTACCGCTGGCTGGCTTATGTTTATGCTGTGTGTCTGATTGCTTCTTTCGCAATCGGCTTCAACGCTTTCCAGGGTAACACAGTTGCTGGTGCTGCGGCAGATAGCCTTGGCATTGACCGTATGTACACAGGTGTATTCCTGGCGGGTGTTGTTGGATTCATCATCTATGGTGGTATCCACCGTATCGCTAAAGCAGCTGACGTAATTGTTCCGATCATGGCTGTAGCGTACATGGCGATTGCAGTTATCATCATCCTGATGAACATCACTGAACTTCCAGCAGTCATCTCTTCAATCGTAAGCAACGCATTCGGTCTTGAAGAAGCTGTCGGCGGTGGTATGGGTGCTGCGCTTGCGCAAGGTCTGCGCCGTGGTCTGTTCTCTAACGAAGCTGGTCTTGGTTCTGCGCCAAACGTTGCTGCAACAGCGGACGTAACTCACCCAATCAGCCAGGGCATCACACAGTCTCTGTCTGTATTTATCGATACAATCATCGTGTGTAGCTGTACAGCATTTGTTATCCTTCTAGGTGACGTATATGTACCAGGTGCAGATATCGATGGTGTTGTACTAACTCAGCAGTCTCTTGTTTCTCACCTTGGTGAGTGGGCGAAGTACTACCTGACATTTGCTATCCTGCTATTCTCTTTCAGCTCAGTAATCTACAACTACTACCTGGGTGAGAACGCATTGGCATTTATGTCTAAGAGCAAAACAGCTCTACACGTACTGCGCGTAGCTGTAATCCTGATCGTATTCACTGGTGCAGTAGCTCCAGCAGCGACTTCAGTATTCTTCTTCTCAGATCCAATGATGGGTATTCTGGCGGTAGTGAACTTGCTAGCACTAATCATGCTATTCCCAACTGCAATGCGAATCCTGAAAGATTACCGCGAGCAGTTGAAAGCAGGTAACGAGCACCCTGAGTTCGATTCTTCTAAGTTTGAAGACCTAGATATCGACCAAACAGCATGGCCTAAGAAAAGCTAATTTGCTTACTAAATCATGATGTTGATAAAGCCCCATGTATGGGGCTTTTTTATTAATCAAGTGATATTATTCTTCGATTAAACATGTAGATAATCAGTATCAAACACACTCCAAACAGTCCCAAACTTGAAGGTTCCGGTATAGTAGTAACATTTGTCGATGCTAGAGAGGTTATTGTCGTTCCTGTAGGATTTTGAATTTCTCTTATTATCGTATGGTTATCAGTTTCAAAATTCGAACCATAAAACATGATGGACTCTATTTTAAAATCATCAGACAACGCAAAGAGGTTAATAAAGCCGTATGGTTGTCCTGGGTTTTGTCCTTTGAAACGATCAGTAGGATTTCCTTTATATGGCGCTAAGTTGCCTAAAGAATCAAATATAGTACTTGTTGTAAAATCAAACTCTTCAGACAAGGTATTTACCTTTAATCGATTTCCATGGTCACCTGCACTCCACCAGAAACCGAAGTATCCAGCTGGTTCCAATAGCTCTAATGTGATTGAAGATCTGTGTTTGGGGCTCACGAACATATAGTTCCCATAACCACCAGCACCTCCCCAAAGGCGGGCTGAATAGATTTTTGGCTTTCCTTCTACATAATAAGTACCGAAGTTAGCACTTTGATTAGAAGAAATAACACCTTTAGACCAATCGTCAAAATTTTCTATAACTTTATCCCCTTCGACAAGTGAGCTTTGCACACCAGGGGCTTCAATTGTAAAAATCAACCCCGCATGAGCTGGGCCTGCTACTAGTAAAAGGATTAAAAGTAAAGCTTGATATAGATGATACATAACGCTGCCCTACAAACAGTATTAGTTGAACTGTATAAGCAGGCAAGGTGTATACCATAGACGCCACACCATCTATTTCATTGATTTATATAACAATAAATTTAGGTTTATGTAGCATATGTATTCTAAACCAGTTTTTATTCAATATGATTCTTATTCTGAGAACTGAGTTGATACCAATACCATTGGCGCGTCGTTTTAATCGATCACTGAAAATCATTGTAGCGATACAAAACACGGACACAGCGGCCTTCTTTTAAGTACTGTACAAAGTCACATAAACTATTAACAATGGATAACCCTCTGCCGTACTCGTCATGTTCGTTAAACTCTTTTAACATGGCATTGCTATCAAATCCTTTTCCGTTGTGTTCGATTTCGATACTCACTTCTTGCGCAAGAGGGTTTACACCAATCATCAAGGTAACCCACTTATCTTCATCGAGTTTATCTAACTTGTCTCGTTGTTGTTGGTAGTAGAGAGAAAAGCCATCAACCTCGTCTTTCACATCAGAGAACAGCTCAAGTAATCCATGATCTACAGCATTAGAAAGAAGTTCTGAAAGAATCGTACAAACTAAATCAAGGTGCTCTCCGAATATGACCCCTTTAAGCGCCAGCCTTAATTCACTTAACACCGTTAACTCCTGCAGCGCG
Source organism: Vibrio iocasae (assembly GCF_042245395.1). NCBI lineage: Bacteria > Pseudomonadati > Pseudomonadota > Gammaproteobacteria > Vibrionales > Vibrionaceae > Vibrio > Vibrio iocasae. The sequence continues at coordinate 1,373,064 of NZ_CP145310.1, forward strand.
TAGGTATTGAGCCTAATAAAGAACTCGCAGGGTAATCTACTAACTAATGTTGTGGGTTGTTGAAGGCATGTCTTTCTATTAGTTACCGGAAAATCTACGATCAAGATTGATAAGTCATCGTTTACCAGTTTTTTTGAGTAGTTTCTTACCGATTCATATACGCTGGGAATGGTAACTGGATGATTAAGCAGTAAGCTTTTCAACCTATCTTCACCATATAGTTGACCAGCATCATTCTTTGCTTCAATAACTCCATCCGTGTAACAAAACAACTTCTGCTGAGGAACAACCTTTAGGAAGTCGATATTTACCTCAAACTCAGAATCGGCTAAAACACCCAGAGGCATATGTTTTGAAGAGATTGTATGTGCTATCGAACCATCAGGATTTAGCAGGTACGTATCTGGCAAGCCTCCTGCCCAGCAAGCGACTTCTACTCCATTCGACTTAACTTCGTAAACATTAGCAGCAAGCATCATTCCCACAGGTAAAAAACGAGCCATAACAGAGTTGAGCTCTGTAACAATTTCACTAATCGGCAACCCTTTTTGCGCCATGCTAAAAAAAGCTCTGGCAGCCGGGAGGGTTGAAATTGCAGCAGGAAGACCATGACCTGTCGCATCCGCCACCATTATATAGGCTCCACCAAATGGCCTTTGAGCTGCAATAATTAGGTCACCGTTAAACAACGTTTTTGAAGTAGAGAAATAGTCAATCCCGGATAAGCCGTTCAGATGGGTAGTCATTTCTTTTTTCAAATTATCGAAAATAGATTCTGCTACAGAATGCTCATACTCGATGTGTCTACGATATCTCTTTAACTCATCCCTCTGTTCTTTAACTTCACTATGCATTCGCGCAACTCTGCAATGCGCTTGAACTTTAGCGCGAATGACACTTCCATCTACTGGCTTAAGTATGAAATCATCCCCTAACGAAAGACACTGCTCAAAAGACGTATCATCATCCAAAGCAGTCAAAAAAATGATTGGAATGTGATTTTGTGGGAAAAGCTTTCTAACCTCTTTTGCAGCACTAAAACCGTTTTTTACTGGCATCATCACGTCTAACAAAATAGCATCTGGTAGATTGGCTAATCTAGGCAGTGTATCAACCAGTTCCTGACCATCGGATAGCGCTGTTACTTCGTCTACAACATCGCTAAGGAGTAATCGACATAACTCTCTATTACTCGCATGATCATCAACAACGATTACATGCATATCCATCTACCACGCTAGTCAATAATGAATTTTTTGTCGAATCTTGATATCAACAAGATTTTTTTTACCTGAGGCAACGCATTGGTTATCCTGATCTCAAGGTTTTTCTTATCTAGGTAGCTTTGCATGTTTAAAAGCATGCCAAGCCCAGCACTATCTATATAGTCCACTTTTCTCATATCAACGGTAAAGTCACATTCTAAGTGATCAGCATAACTTGCTCGAAAATCGTTAACTAAGTTAAAACCAAATGCCCCTTCTACTTTTATCAACACATTTTTCGTTTTGTTGTCTAACTCTATCTCTATGGCCATTACATAACCTCAATTAAATCATGAACAAACCATCAATTTCGCCTAAGGCCTTATTGAACTCTGTAAAGTACCGAAAGTAAAAAGTCCGAAATCACGCTCCTTTACTAGACAAGGAAAACTCATCTAAGGTAGCTGAAATTCCTTTCGCCATCTCATTCATGTCAACAGCTATCTTCGAACTACTGGTGATTTTATCGTTAGTACTTTCTAACAACTTGGTGAGGTAATCTTGTGCAGTCTTCAGTTCATCAATACTTCTAGATTGGTCATCAATTAGAGATGCAATCTCATTTTGCTGAGCGACTGTATGCTGGATAGAAGTAGATATTAATTTAATGTTTTGCTCAGTATTGTGGCTGCATTGTTTACTATTCAATACTTCTGCTTGAAGATTATCCACCGATTCGACAGACACACTCACACGCTCAGTGAGTTGATTTAATAACGTGCTTATCTCAATAGTAGAATCATTTGTTTTTTGAGCAAGGACCCTTACTTCATCAGCGACGACTGCAAACCCTCTCCCCTGCTCACCAGCCCTAGCAGCCTCAATGGCTGCATTTAACGCCAATAGGTTGGTTTGTTCGGCAATAGTTTGTATAACATCAATGATGTTATACACCTGATCAGCTACAACCCTTAACTCTTGGATATTTTCGGAAACATTTTGAGACTCTACCGTAGCTAGTTCAACGGCATTCATATTCTCGTTAACGGATTTCAGCCCTTTATTCGCATTGACCTGACTTTCATTAGCTGAACTTAATGTTAGCCTAACCGTTCCTGACACCTTCTCAAACGAGGAAATAAGTTCATCGGATATGTGTGAAATTTGCTCATATTTACTCTTCTCATCTTGATAACTGCTATTCACCTCTTGAGCCAGAACCTCTACTCTTGACGAGAGCTTGGTGATATGTGTTGCGCTGGTTTTCAACCCTTTGACAACTGAAGATAACGCATGCCGCATTGACTGGATATTCTTGGCAAGCACTCCTAATTCACTTTTGTTAATAAGCCGAACTATATCTTCCCTGTCTTCTAAGTCACCTTGACTCGTAGCAAGACTAACCTCAACCATGTTATCTATCGGTTTGGTGATTGTTCTTCCAACCATTGTAATAGCAAAAATTGAGACCAAAACACCGACTAGAGAAATCAGAATAATATCTTGCTTTAAGGCTTGGACATTTTGCTCAGCATGTTCATTATACAAAAGCACTGCTTCATGCATTAAGACTAGTGCTTCTTGATTGGCGAGCATATAGTTGTCTACTTGCTCTTCTGTTGGAACGGTTTGCGAGTTGATCAATGCCATTGCCATCGATTTCTGTTGCAACCATAATTTACTTACTTCTTCAAGTTTGCGAACAAAATCATTCACCCCGTTTTCTGGAAGAAAAAGTTCGTTTGCCATAGATAAATCGGCAAAGGTTTTTCCTCCACGTTGAAGCGCATTCAGAGACAGCTCATAGAGTGTTGCTGTATGGTTGTAGTCCAATATGTTATGTACCGAGCGATGACCTTCATAAACCGATAACATTACCTCACTAGCAAATTTCTTTGTGAGCATCCGTTGACGACCAGCCATGTTAACAATTGTGCTATCAACCCGGTTTCTATCTAATGTAACAATAATGTCAGCTGCAATTACGATTGTTGCGATCACAAAGACTAAAACGACAACGCCTAATCGCCTTGCTACAGAAAGCCGAGAAATAATATTTATCATTGCCTAACCTTTACTAAAGCCTACTTATATTACTCAACTAAGCGCTTAACGTTTCTAAGACTTAATTTAAGCTTAAGGTCACAAATTAACTTGTTACTTCCACCGCTTTATGCCGTAATTTAGTTTATATATTGAAATAACAAGCAGTGACACAAACCCCTATAACTACCGAAATTAAGTTTATTCATACAAGTTCAAATTTAGCAAACAAATTTTATAATAAATAAATTAATAATAAATACCGTGCTATATTTAAACCAGAAGATAGTTCGACACTAAACCCTTAATAATCAACAAATTAAATGGGTTAAATAACAAACATATAAATAAATCATTTAGCCTAAATTCTAATTAAGTAAACCTGTAGATTCCTACAGGTTTACTACAAACAATTAAATCCAATGCTGGATTCTAGACTGAAATCATGAAGAATTTATTAGAATCTTAATTAATCAGTTAAAAAACAAGAAAGCCATCGTAATAATAAGATTGTTTTTCAAGAGGTTATTGACAACTATTCACTTTCAATAAATATTGTAATGAAACTTTTAAAATATACGCATATACTAATTTTTAGAAGATATCATAACTGATCTGTGGATTAGCACTAAATTGAGAATGACTCGAGTTAGTCGATCGGCTAGGCAACCTCCTATATTTATACGAACACAGTACATAACTGAGAGCATCACAGTTATTCTGGGAGGGATTAACATAATGAAGAAACATATCCTGTTTATATGCATACTCGCGATAAGCGCATGCAGTGATGATTCCTCTTCAGTTTTTTCTGAATCCGGAATCACCGTAGCGCTAGCGACTCAACCCAGTTCGGCCTTGGTGGTTTTTGCCATTGAAACTGGCGTGTTCGAGAATCATGGCATAATGATTAATCCTCTAGAGTTTGATAGTGAAGAGCTAGCGATAAGTGCTACTACAAAGAAAGAAATAGACCCTGATATCATTTTCGCTTCAGATATCACATTCTTGGCTAATCAACACAAGCTAGATAACCACAGAATTGTCTCGACCGTATTTGAGTCAGACAATGCAAATGCTCTGGTAAGTACCGAACCATTTGATATTTTCCCTTATTTAGAAACCAAAACACTTTGTACTCAACAACAGTCTGCCCTTCATTTTTTTGGAAAAATACTTGTGGATCGTCAGTTAGTTGGTGCAAACAAAATTAGTTTTTTTAATATCACTGAACTGAACAATAAGCTCATGACCGGTGATTGTGACATCGTTACGACAAGAGAACCTTATCTATCCGATTTGAAAAATCAAACAGGTGATAATTTATATGTTAAGTCCTTTCCAGGTACCTATCTCCAATATGAGCTAATGCTAGCTCATAATCGAGTTAGTGATAAAAAACTGGAACTCATACTCTTGGCGTTATTAGACGCTGAGCATCAACTTTATGATTCAAGAGATCAACTGGTGGAAGAGTGTTTGAAGACCCCAGGAACACTATGCAACTTGCTGGACCACAACATCATTCAAGATAGCATTGTCGAAGTATCATTGTATCAAACAGTTATCCCAAACCTAAAAAGGGAGTTTAGTTGGCTGAAACAACAATCTAAAGACGTCTCTGAATCTCAGAATATAGATGTATTAATTCGAACAGTACCACTGAACAACGTATCTCCACACAGAATGACGGTGGTAAACCATGAAGATTAGTATCTCTCGAATATTACTCTACTTATTTCTAGGCTTTTTTGTCTCTAGTTTGTGCGTACTATTTATTATTGAGAAACAACGCAAAATCAACCAACGAGCTTTATCACTCAACGAACACTCCGCTGCACTTAGAAGCACGGCTATTAATTTGAACTTAATTATCGCGGAATTTGATACAAGCAAAGACGAAATTCCCCACTTTAAATGGAACAAAAGCATCAACTCAGTGAGCAGTTTGTACAATCAGCTATTAAAAATCGCCGACAAAGAGAGGTTCCTTAACTCTCATCGGTTCGAGTTAGATATTCGTAGAATAAATCAACAGTTTGAACATTTTAAGACTTCAAAAAGCTCTGTAGATAGATATTGGACGACTATCAACTTAATTACTTACACCCAAAACTTCGTTACTCACCTTGATCATATTATAAATGAACTTCAAGTAGAGTCCCGGAATGAGCTGAGTACACTACACAACGCTTATTACTTACTATTGGGACCTATCTTCTTAATAAACTTGGGTATGTTAAGTGTTCTATATCAAAGCGTAGTCACTCCTTTGACTTCAATTGTCGTACAGTTGAAAGCTTTTAACTCAGGCAGAACAGATCAAACAATTGACAAGCCAAAAATTGATGAATGGAACTTATTAGCTGAAGAGATAGAGCAACTAAACTACAAACTACATCAAACAATGGTGAGTAAAAAAGATCTACTGAGCGAAGTACGCTTGAGACAAGAAGCTGAAAACAAGGCATTACAGTTAGCTCAAATAGATGAGCTTACAGAGTTACCAAACAGGCGCCACTTCCAACAACTCTTGAAAGAGAAAATGCGAGGTGAAAACAATGGTTTCTATCTCATATTCTTAGACCTAGATAGTTTTAAAGATGTTAATGATACGCTAGGACACTCTATAGGAGATGAAGTTCTTACCAGTATATCTAGGGCTCTTGTAGAAACTCTGTGCACTAGGAACTCGATAAGTCGAATCGGTGGAGACGAGTTTGCGATAGTCATAGATGTTTCTAGTGATGAAGAGGCATTTGAGTTTGCAAACCGAATGCGCGCCCTTATTTCTGAGCCACTAAATATAGGGGGCGCACAACTAAGAATTGAATGTTCAATTGGCATTGCCAAGTATCCAGAACATGGCAGAGACATAAAAGAACTGCTCGCCAGTGCGGATAGCGCTATGTATTACGCTAAACGAAATCCAGCGCTAACTTCCCACGTAAAGCTTTTCAACCAAGTTTTGAGAGAGATAAGCCATGATCGATTTCATTTATCTCATGCAATTAAAAAAGCAATTGTTGAAGAACAGTTCGATGTATGGTTTCAACCACAGATAAAAGTTGAATCGACCAGCCTCCTGTAGCCACTAATTTGAATTACAATTAGTAGTCCACAGGAGGGCAAATGAATAAGCAGTTTACCGAAGAATTTAAAATCCAAGCCGTAAAACAAGTCACCGAACAAGGCTACACGGTAGCAAGTGTGTCAGAACGCCTTGGAGTCTCCACCAATAGTCTCTACAACTGGATGAAGAAGTACGGGTCAGACAGCAAGCACTACCAGCAAGCAAATGAGCAAGAAGCGAAAATACGAGAGCTGGAAAAAGAGCTGAAACGAGTGACACAGGAACGTGACATCCTAAAGGAAGCAACTGTATTTTTCGCCAGCGAGTCAAAGAAAAATACGCGTTTATAAAATCCCGACTCAACAAATATCCCGTACGTTTAATGTGTCAGGTCTTGAATATTCAACGCAGTGGTTTCTACGCATGGATAAGGAAGCCAAAATCTGCCAGAGCTATTGAGGACGAGCGCTTACTGGGCTTGATTAAGCACTCTTGGCTTGAAAGTGGTTGTGTCTATGGTTACCGCAAGGTTCAAAGTGATCTACGGGATTTAGGGGAGACATGCAGCAGGCACCGAGTCGCCCGCCTGATGCGACAAGAGGGACTGAAAGCTCAAGTTGGATATAAGAAGCGTCGTGGCATGTATAGTGGTCAGCCAGCACTTATTGCTGAAAACATATTAGACCGTGAATTCTCGCCATCTGAGCCGAATCAATCTTGGGTAACAGACATCACTTATATCAGAACACACGAAGGTTGGTTGTATCTAGCAGTCGTGCTCGACCTTTATTCGAGAGCGGTGGTCGGTTGGTCAATGAGTTCAAGGATGGAATCAGAGTTGGTAACACAAGCGCTTCTCGCTGCGGTATGGCGTCGAAAGCCTAAAAGTACAGTGCTAATCCATTCTGATCAGGGAAGTCAGTTCACGGGCTATGAATGGCAGGCGTTCTTAAAAGAGCATAACCTGATACCTAGTATGAGTCGCAGGGGAAACTGTCATGACAACGCAGTAGCAGAAAGCTTCTTCCAGCTTCTAAAACGTGAACGGATTAAGAAAAAGATCTACCAAACAAGAGAAAAAGCACGTTCAGATATTTTCGATTACATTGAGATGTTTTATAACTCTAAACGTAAGCACAGCCACGCTGAGAATATGCCTCCACTGGTGTATGAAAAGCTTGGAATTTACAACTAGTCGCTGGTATACAGGAGGCTGGTCGATTCAAGTATCAACACGAGAAACCCATGGTTTCGAAGCTTTATTACGATGGAAAGCACCGGATGGGAAATATGTATCTCCTGACAAGTTTATCCCTCTCCTAGAAGAATCTGGCGATATTGTACATGTTGGGAAATTGGTACTTAAAAGATCCATAGAGCTTTATAAACACCTTTCAATTATTGGGTATTACAACTACAAAGTTTCGATCAATGTCTCCGCAATTCAGTTAGAAAGGCCTGATTTTGTTGAATATATCTGTGATCAAGTTATTGGCTCAGGTTTGTCCCCGGAGCACTTCCCAATAGAGCTCACTGAGACAGCTATCATTAGGAATGAAGCAACGATTATCGAGCATCTTAGATTGCTTCAAGCAGAAGGGTTTCAGATCCAGCTCGATGATTTTGGAACAGGAAACGCATCACTCAATACGATTAAGAATTTACCTCTAAACGCTTTAAAAATTGATAAAAGCTTTACACAAAAAGCAGACGAAAACACTCCCGAACTGTCGATAATAGAAGCCATGGTATCAATGTCTGATTCGTTAAACTTCGATGTAGTTATTGAAGGCATAGAAACGGAGGAGCAACATCAGTTAGCTATTAAATATGATATCCAGTTAGCTCAAGGCTACTACTACGCCAAACCTATGGCCTATGATCGGTTGATAGCGTGGTTAAAACAAACGGAGAATAACTCTACTGAGAAAAGCCAACGTATACATTTGTTATAGCTGAGTTTAATTTACCAACCGTCAAGTTCCGAAAATAGGGGGAAAGATCAGAAGAGTTACAGAAAATCTGGACGAATGGATGGACTACTACAACAATCATCGTACTCATCCAGGAAAATGTGCTGCGGCAGAACGCCGATAGAAACATTTGAAGATGGAAAAAGTATCTGGGTTGAGAAGAGTCTAGCCCAGATTTAATCTGACAGGCACCGAGTCGAAAAGTGGGTAACTGTCCGTTAAGGTCTAAATAGTACAGGTTATGTGAATCAAAAAAGCTCCTTCGGAAGCTTTTTATTAAGAGTGAGCTTGCCAGTTGTTCCGCCCAGACTCTTTTACCTTATAAAGAGCAATATCAGCGTCTGCTATGAGTTGGTCAATAGTGCTTGAAGGCTTTGATAGAACCGCACCTATGCTAATGGTTGGAGAGATAATATTTCCATTAGGGGCAGTGAAAGATAACCCTCTTACAGCTTGTAAGAAACGTTCTGCGGAAGCAGCCATTCCCATTTCATCAACATCGTTGATGACGACAATGTATTCATCTCCCCCTAACCTTCCCATTGCATCACTTTCACGAAGTTGTTTCTTACACTCACCTACAACAGCGATCATGCACTCATCCCCAAATGCATGACCATAGGTATCATTTACCTGCTTAAAGCGGTCAATATCAATTAAAAGAATCGCCAACCTAGCTTCTCTACGAGACGTTCGTGCTAGCTCTTTCTCAGCGTAATCAAGTAGAAAGCCTCGGGTAAGAACACCTGTCAAATTATCGATACGAGCTAGGTCCCGAAACTCATTCTTGAGGAGGATAACCTCTGTGATATCTGTTGAAATACCGATTAAACCATCAACATCTCCATCCTTGAATATCGGCATTTTTATGGACCAGTAATAGGAAACTTCCCCATCAGGTCTTCTAAAAACTTCTTCACCTGATACTTTTTTTCCTGTTTTTATCACTGCATTATCCAGTTCGGCAAACCTTTCGGCGGCTTCAGGCAACAACTCTTCTTCAAGTTGTCCAACAATATCTTCTACAGGGCGCTTATATAAGTTAGCAACTTTTTCGTTAACGTAGCGATAACGACGCTTTCGATCTTTCATATAAACGAAGGCATCCATATTCTCCAGAACTAAGCTAAGAAGGTTCTTTTGCTCAGCCAACTCGCTTTCTAATCGACGACGTTCAGTGATATCAGTAGAAATTCCGCACAAGCCAGTAATTACACCATCTGAGTTACGAATTGGGATTTTCACTGACCAGTAAAAACGCTCTTCACCTGTTTCTGCTATGATATTTCGTTCTTCGTTTTCAACTCTCTCCCCATTTTGCATCACTCTTAAGTCATTTTGGCGGAGTTCATCCGATATATCTAAATCAAAAAACTTCTCATCAGTACAGCCAATCACTCTTTCCAGTCGCTGGCCAAAAAGCTCACAGACCATATCATTGGCATAGGTATAGCGGCCCTCTATATCTTTCGTGAAAACATAGGCTCCTGCGTGATCCAAGGTAAACTTCAATCGATGAACCTCTTCACTCAGACGAGCCAACCCGTTTTCCTCTTCGCTCATACTTCCTCCACGGTCAATACATTTTGATGCTCCCTATACACAAATCATTGAAGGGAACTTCTTATATATTCATAAGTTAAAGCTTAGATGTTCACCTATAGAGTGTCCACATAACCAGCGATGAACATAAATGTGCTCAACTTGATTCAAAAGTCACTCTCCTATTGCATCAGAGAATAAATAAAGACAAACTATCGCCCTCGCCTATCGAACAGTATTCAGGGAATAAAATGCCGTTTATCAGTATGATTCAGTTGATCGCACTCGCTGCTATTTGGGGTAGTTCTTTCCTATTTATGCGATTGACGGCTACGGCACTTGGACCTGCTGTTCTCATTGAAGCAAGAGTGTTACTTGCCGCTATTTTTTTGCTCGCGGTATCTCTTTACCTAAAACGAAAGCTTCCTCTTCTTCAGTATAAAAAGCATTTCTTTATCATCGGGCTATTCAATTCTGCGCTGCCATTTTTGTTATTTGCTTATGCCGCGCAGACACTCAACGCTTCGACTCTTTCGATCCTAAACTCAACAGCAGCAATTTGGGGAGCCGCAATCAGCGTTGTGTGGACAAAAGAAGCGCTGTCTAAAACTGCGACTCTTGGATTGGTTATTGGTGTTGTTGGTGTTGCTGTGTTAGTTGGATGGGACGCGGTAAGAATTGGTGAAAATGCCCTTTTTCCAATTGTTGCAGGGATCTTGGCAGCCGCTTGTTATGGTATCGCCAGTAACTACGCCAGAACTGCTCCTAGTATTTCATCGTTTGATAATGCCCATGGCAACATGTGGGCAGCAGCGCTATTGGTTCTGCCACTCACTCTATTTATGCCCGCTCGCGAGACACCCACTCCCGACATGTTACTCTCGGTAGCCTTTCTTGGTGTCGTGTGTACTGGTGTGGCCTACCTGCTCTACTTCAAGCTCATAACTGATGTTGGCCCTGCGTCCGCCCTTTCTGTCACTTTCCTGATTCCAGTGTTCGGAATTTTGTGGGGATTCCTGATCCTTGACGAACATGTTGGCTGGAATACACTCATTGGAACCGTGCTTGTATTATCAGGAACAATGATGGTAACAGGGTTTTCATTACGCGCATTAATACGCTCCAGAGCTAAAACCCTATAATTTGTGGGGGACTGCACATCAAAATTCCCCCTGACATTTCCATGACTCAATACTGATTGCGATTTTATAGAATTCCATTCCTACCTCCTCTATGTCAGCAGGAGGTGAATACTCATAACGCAAGATGTATCAGAGCTAAACATGACAGAACAAATACTTAATAATGGAAGGCCAGAAAAACCGTCGGGAATGGATCGATTTCTAAACGCGATAGAAAAAGCCGGTAACAAAATCCCGGATCCCGCAATCCTATTCTTTTATGCACTTCTAATTGTTTGGGGCGCATCCGCTTTACTTTCTAACGTTTCATTCGACTTGATCAACCCTCGAACCGGTGAAGCGCTTGAAGTGACCAACCTTCTCACTGGTGAGGCCCTTGCATCTTTCCTAGCGAACATGGTGACAACATTTACCAGTTTCGCTCCATTAGGTATCGTACTCGTCGCGATGCTGGGTGTTGGTGTGGCTGATTCATCAGGCTTTATCACCACTGGCCTGAAAAAGATGCTTAACTTCACACCCCAGAAGCTTTTAACTCCAATGTTAATTCTGGTAGCTATTGTTTCGCACACAGCAGCAGATGCGGGTTACGTACTGGTTATCCCTCTTGGTGGTATTATCTTCCACGCTGCGGGTCGTCATCCCCTAGCAGGTATTGCCGCAGCTTTCGCTGGTGTGTCAGGTGGTTTCTCAGCAAACTTTATTCCATCGGGCATCGATCCACTTCTTGCTGGCTTTACTCAGACAGCCGCACAGGTTCTTGATACTGAGTACGTCGTGAACCCACTGGCAAATATCTTCTTTACTGGTATTTCGTCTGTGATCATCGTAGCGATTGGTTGGTGGGTAACTGAAAAAGTAATTGAACCTCGCCTATCAGCAACCCCTGTTGATGAAGACGCAGAACAAGCACCAGATCTGGCTAACTTTACAGAAACTGAATCAAAAGCGTTTAAGTGGGCTGGCTACTCTATGCTTGCCGGTATCGCTCTGCTTGTGTTCGCAATCATGCCAGAGAACTCGGCCCTTCGTTCACCAGAAGGCGAAATCACAGCCTTTACGGCGCCTCTGATGAAATCTATTGTTCCGTTGATTTTCATCTTGTTTGTGATTCCGGGTATCGTATACGGACGCGTGGCTGGTACGTTCAAATCGAGCAACGATGTTATTAAAGCGATGTCAGAAACCATGGCAACCATGGGCGCTTACATCGTTATGTCCTTCTTCTGTGCTCAGTTCCTTGCTGCATTTAGCCAGTCAAACATCGGTACTATGTTGGCGTTATACGGTGCTGAAGGCCTTAAAGCGATGAACCTGCCTGGCCAGGCAACGGTTGTAGGTATGATTCTGCTTACAGCTTTTGTTAACCTTCTGGTAGGTTCAGCGTCAGCTAAGTGGGCATTAATCGGTCCTATTCTGGTTCCGATGCTAATGGCAGTTGGCATCTCGCCTGAGCTATCTCAAGCCGCTTACCGTGTAGGTGATTCGGTATCGAACATCATCTCACCTCTAATGGTATTCTTCCCGCTGGTTGTGGTTTACTGCCAACGCTACGTTAAGTCTACCGGCATTGGTACGCTTGCATCTCTGATGATGCCTTACTCTATCGCTATGCTTATTGGATGGACTATCTTCCTGCTTGCGTACTGGGCACTAGGTATTCCACTAGGCATTCAGGCTCCATATACTTACAGTATGTAAGTTATATCAAGCAATATGTTTTGAAGCAGCCAAACGGCTGCTTCTTTGTTTTGCCCATTTGCTGAAATCGTCTTTAAAAGCAGGTAGAATTCGCGCCAGAACCTTTTCAATCCATACCTTCAATACTCGCCATGACATCCAGTTCTTGCTTTACACCCTTTAAACACTCTATCGAACACATTCCGTTACCAGAGAGGTTTACGTTTCCATTTTTCTATCAACCTCATCCGTTGTGCGAGTTGGCTGCGTCTGAGCTGCAACAACACCTTCAGACCCAGCAAGATTGGCAACACAACTTTGGTATAGAAGGAGACACGGAAGATGCTATCGGAAAAATGTTCGGTGTTCTGATCGTCAAAGATCAGCAAGGGGAAATTGGCTATCTTTCAGCCTTCTCGGGAAAGATGGCGGACCAGAACCTTCTGCCAGGATTTGTCCCCCCGGTGTTTGACATGTTATCGGAAGACAGTTTTTTCTTACCCGAGCAGAAAGAAATCAATGCCATTAACCATCAAATAGAAGAGTTGGAGAATAACGAGTCGATATTAAATGCGGTTGAAGTTCTCTCGCGAACCCAAAAAGAGGCAGAACAGTCCATTGCCGAACATCGCAAAGCGATGACAGTAAATCGCAAGAAACGTAAAGCCCTTCGTAACACACCGGATCCTGAGATATCAAAAGAAGCCCATTCAGAGTTGATACAAAAACTAAATCAACAAAGTGTGATAGAGAAACTGCAACTCAGAGATCTGAAGCTCCATTGGGAACAGGAAACCGAAAAAGCACAAACCACACTTGAGGAACAGGTTCAGCCTCTAAATGCCCTAAAAGAAGAGCGTAAAGTTCGCTCGAACAAACTACAGAAAAGACTGTTTGAGAACTACCGTTTTCTCAATAAAGCAGGTCAAGAAAAAGATCTTATCGATATTTTCAAAGACACAACCGCTGTTGTACCACCAGCTGGTGCTGGTGAATGCGCCGCACCAAAGTTACTGCAATACGCTTTTAGCCATAACTTAACACCAGTGGCGATGGCGGAGTTCTGGTGGGGTATTTCACCCAAATCAGAAATACGACGCCACAAAAACTACTATCCGTCTTGCAAGGGAAAATGCGAACCTATTCTTGGGCATATGCTCGAAGGAATAGACATGGATGAGAATCCTCTTCTTAAAAATCCTGCAGAAGGCAAAGAGTTGGAAATCGTCTATCAGGATGAACATATGGTTGTGGTAAACAAACCTGCGGACTTCCTCTCCGTTCCGGGCAAAAACATTGAAGATTCTGTCTATTCAAGAATCAAAAAGATGTACCCCGAAGCCACAGGCACACTGGTTATTCATCGTTTAGACATGTCGACTTCTGGTCTGATAGTACTGGCTCTAAGTGCTCGCGCTCAAAAACAGCTTCACAAGCAGTTTATTACTCGTCAGGCAGAGAAGCGTTATGTGGCACTGATTGAAGGTGTACCTGAATGTGACAGCGGCGAAATTAGTCTTCCAATGCGTGGGGATCCAGATGACAGGCCTAGACAACTAGTATGCTTCCAACATGGTAAACCCGCAGAAACTCGCTGGAAAAAAGTGGAAGTGAAAGATGGCCGCTGTAAACTCTACCTTTACCCCAAAACAGGCCGAACCCACCAACTCCGCGTGCATTGCGCTCATCAGGATGGACTCAATATGCCTATTGTCGGGGACGACCTATATGGGCAGAATGACCACCGACTGTTTCTACATGCAGAGTCGTTGACGCTAGAGCACCCGATTACCAAAGCGCTGATGACTTTTAAGGCAACCGAGCCCTTCTAGTTAAGTCGATTGATCTAGAGTATGTTCTTCGGAACTATGCGCCTAATCTTCACCTTGATGCGCTTATATAAGCTAACTTCCTTATCTGGATTAAAGCTTTCGGAAATGAGCCAGGCATTTTCTGGTTCCATTTCCAGCAACATAGAACTCTTCACATCCTGGGCAATACTCTCCGAGTAAATAACCGTGAAGCTCTCAGTGTTCAGATTCGCACTACGAGGGTCAAAGTTATAGGTGCCAACGACCGTAATGTTGTCGTCAATGGTCATTGTTTTCGCGTGAAGACCAAATATTGGTGTATTAGGGAGGCGCTTGTACATATGCTCGGTCATGACGCGTTGTCTGATCTTGGCATCCGGCCTAAACTCATATATCTCAACACCGGTCTTCAAAAGGTCTTTACGATTCCTTTGGTAGCCACTAAACGCTTCCAGGTTGTCATTTGAAGCCAGACTATTGGTCAGAATTTTGATTTCAACGCCACGATCCACAAGCGATTTGAGGAACCTGCGATCGGCCTTTGTGGTAATCAGGTAAGGCGTTTGTATCACAATACTTTTCTGAGCTTCACTGGCCAGTTCTGCGAGCTTTCTTTGTGTAACACTGCCGCCACCCAAAAAGGACGTTTGATCATTTTTTCCAGGCTCGTCAGAAATGTATTCGACTCTGTCGAGAAACTGGAACTTCTCCTCCTCCATCAGAGATTGAAAGGTTTGTGGGACTTTGGTTATTTCATCTCTGATTTCTGGATGAAAGTTGTCTGGGTTACAAGCGTATGCGTGCAATCGTGAAAAGTCAGGGTTCTCTGAATAAGGATTATCACTAACTAGGTTTTCTACCGAAATACTCTCGCTATACTGCCAGTACTGCTCAAACGACTCAGACACACTGTCGACCACTTCACCTACCAGAAAAACGTCTCTGTCTCTGAAATTATAGGTATGGTCAAAACCAAAATACTCATCAGCAATGTTTCGGCCTCCAGTTATGGCAACCTTATTGTCTGCGAGAAAAACCTTGTTGTGCATTCTCTGGTTCAGCGAGTGAAAATCCGTGGTGAGAGTCACCAGTTTATCGACAATATTTTTCCCTATATTGGCATTGGGATTATAAATTTTAATCTCAATGTTCTCGTGGGCAGTCAACATCAGTAGCTCATCGCCACGAGCTTCTAGCATAATGTCATCGACTAAAACCCGAACCTTTACTCCTCTTTCCGCGGCTTTTACCAGATAGTCGGTCGCAATCAAGCCAACATTATCTACAGAAAAAATAAAATACTGAATATCAATGGTTTTCTCTGCGCGCTCTGTCAACCAAGCCCGAGACATCATAGCCTCAGCCCCTTGCTCCAAAACGTAAACACCAGATTGGTCGTCGAGTTTATGTTGATACGGCTCAATAAAATCAGACAGAGGTGCAGGCTTTACGAACTCGATATCATCGCAGTAGTCTTTGTCTGAAACAGGGACGCTATCCGGTGCCGTACCACACCCCAGCAGCAACAATGAAAGGGAATACAAGGCAGTTCGAATGGTTTTAATTACTCTCATCTCGTATGATCTACAGAAATATTAATGACGCAATTAATACAACATACTCAATACGCTAATTTTTGTCACTCTCTGGGCGATAGAACGTTGAACTGAATATATGAACTGTTCTCAGCAAAAAGGCATTTCAAGGTATATTATTTAATGATAACTGTATTATAATTTAATTATCATACGACGTTACACTACGAGATAATATTTATCATGGAAACCAAAAGTGCTCGCCTGACCGTTCTTATTGATCCTCGCAAAAAACAAGCTTTAGAGCAGCTATGCGCTTCACAGGATATTACCCCTTCTCAGGTTGTTCGCCAGTTGATCCGGGATTATCTGGACAAGCATGACATAGACTATGGTCAAAACGAGCCGGTAAAGAATCCTCAAGTTAAAAGCTAAATGAACATTACTTCTTACAGGTTTACTGCACTGCTTAGTTTGGTAAACCTGTTTTCCAATCCAACCAGTTCAAGCACGCCAGCTTTATAAAGTTTCTTGGACACTCTGGCATTACACCCAGAAACTCGCACAGAGATTCCTTTATTCTGAAGGTCTTGGATTACGCCTTCCAGAGATTGAATACCTGTGATATCGATAAACGGTACTCTTTCCATATCAATAACCACCGTTTTAGGTTCTGTATGGGTTGTTTCTAATACCTGTTCAAACTTCTCTACCGCAGCAAAGAAAAATGGTCCATCTATCGCGAAAATAACCAGATCGTCAGAAAGACTATCCATACCATCATAACTTAGCTCTCTGGCAATGCTCTTGTCCTTACCACTTTTGATCTCAACACTGGATGCCATCCTTCTCAGGAAATGCAACATAGCTAGCACGACACCAATGTTTACAGCGATGACCAGATCAGCGAACACCGTTAGTAAAAATGTAATCAATAGTATGACTACGTCTGCCACTGGCGCTTGCCGAACAATACGCACAAAATGTTTCGCTTCACTCATGTTCCATGCAACAACAAACAGTATCGCTGCTAATGAGGCCAGGGGAACGTGAACTGCCAATGGTGCTAAGAAGAGCAAAATTAAAATCAGAGTAACAGAATGGACAACACCGGAAAGTGGGCTATTCCCTCCATTACGTATGTTAGTTGCCGTTCGGGCTATCGCCCCAGTGGCCGCGAAACCACCAAATAAAGGTGTAACAATATTAGCCAGACCTTGACCAATCAGTTCCTGATTAGAGTTATGACGTGTTCCGGCCATTCCATCCGCCACCACAGCAGATAATAGTGATTCGATAGCACCTAGCATGGCGATAGTAAATGCCGGACCAATCAGTTCTATGATATCTGCACTTTTTATTTCCGGAACAGAAAACTCTGGAAGTCCACGAGGAATACCACCAAAGGCAGTACCTATTGTTCTTACACTTTCAAAGGAAAAGTGGAACTGGATAAGAGTTCCCGCTACCAATGCTACTAGTGGCCCAGGAACTTTCTTTATACCCGGAATACGTGAGCTGAATATAACCAGTAAAATAGAAAAAAGAGCTAGGAGTGTTGTAGTTAAGTCAAACTGCGGTAACACCTCAAACAGACGTATAACTTTCTCATGAAAGTGCTCTCCTGTTACCGAAGGCAGGCCAAAGAAGTCTCGCCATTGCCCAAACCAGATGGTCACACCGATCCCTGAAGTGAATCCAATGATCACTGGTGCCGGAATATATTTGATTACCGCGCCCATTTTAGCCAGACCCAGAGCAACAAGAATAATCCCCGCCATTAACGTCGCTATCTGCAAGCCGGTAATGCCATATTTCGCAGTAATCCCAGACAGGACAACGATAAACGCACCAGTAGGGCCCGCAATTTGCAGGCGGCTACCACCAAACAAAGAAACAATCACACCAGCAATTATTGAAGTATAAATACCTTGTTCTGGTTTAGCGCCAGAGGCTATTGCAAACGCCATGGCGAGAGGTAACGCCACCACCCCGACAATCACGCCTGATACAAGATTGTTTAACCAATTTTTTTTGTTAAATAGGCCAGCCTGACTGGCTTCAGATAAAGCGATCACGAGAAACACCTAAGCACATGTAATTACAATGGCATTATAATACTATTATAATCCAACGCTACAGAAAATAAGAGTATTTACTCTAATGGAGTATGATTATGACCATATATAACTGTTATTTAAGGAATAAGCCTGATAAACGATTGAGTATACGATTGGCAATTAGGAAGACGATAGGATTAGAAACGAGACGAATGGAATTGAAAGGTTTACCCCATCAAATGTGCTTTTTTATTGCCCACTAGCTACTGATAACATGTAGGAAATACCAAGGAGGTGTATATGAATAAATCACCATGGCCATTTATGTTGCTTATCGGAGTATTGGTTCTATCCCCAATCGTTGTTACTCAGATCCTTACTAGTTTCACTTATTTTTACAGTAGCCTATTCATACCAGACGCATCTTCGACCTCTAACGTTTCAGACTCGTTACTAAGCCTAGGGTAGAAACAGGCTCGTCAACTAGTTAAAGGCTTTTCACACTATCGCGAACAACTAAGGTTGGTTCTAGTTGTACTACATCCGGATCAGCGACCTTGTTTTCGATCCGCTGCAATAAAGTATCAACTGCAGCTTTACCAAGGCGATATTTAGGCTGATGGATTGTAGTGAGAGGAGGGACCATAAAATTAGAAATGTAGACATCATCGTAGCCAATAATAGAGATGTCATCAGGAACAGAAAGCCCATGTTTGTTTGCTGCGTTAATGATGCCCATCGCCATCATGTCATTACAGGCAAATATCGCGGTTGGCAAACCATCTTTGCCATTCTGCTCAATAAGTTGATTGAATGAGTCAACACCGCCATCACATTCAAAGTTGGCTTCAATTACCCAGTTGTCTTTGACTTCAAGCCCCGACTCTTTCATTGCCTGACAAAATCCAGCAAAGCGGATTTGCGCCTGGTGACGCTGTAACGGCCCCGTGATACAGCCAATTTCCTTGTGACCACTATCGATTAAGTATTTCGCTGCCAAATACCCACCAAGCTGAGAGTTGTCGATGATTTTGTCGCTTGGGAAATGGGTCTCTCCCCAGTCCATCACTACAGTCGGAATATCTGGATATCGGTCAAACACATCCAGGTACTGGCCTTCCAGTGTCGAACAGAGTAACAGAAGCCCATCAACTCTTTTCTCAAGTAGAGTGTTGATAGAAGACTTCATTCTCTCTTCATCTCCTTCGGTATTACATAGAATAAGGTTGTAGTTTTGCTGATAGCAGCGTCGTTCAACGCCTTTTACAACCTCACCAAAGAAGGGGTTTGTCGAAGTAGTTACAATCAATCCGATGGTTCGGGTTCGGTTCATCTTGAGGCTTCGAGCCAGTGCTGAAGGCGCATAGTTCAATTCTTTAGCTGCCTTCTGAACCTTCTCTGAAATCTCTTCGCTGACAAATCTACTCTGGTTAATGACATGACTTACCGTTGAGGTTGACACCCCAGCCAGCTTTGCAATATCTTTCATTGTTGCCATGTCATTATCCTGTGCTAGTTACTTCGAATGTACTCAGTATACCTTATTGATTTTTAAGAAAACTCTCAACCTCGTCACGATTTGGAATCGATGTTTGTGCACCAAATCTTGTCACTGAGATTGCAGCAGCACCATGGGCAAAAACAATGGCCTCTTCCAGTGGCTTACCGTCCAGTAAACCTGTTACCAATGCACCATTGAAGGTATCACCAGCGGCCGTGGTATCTGTTGCTTCTACTTTAAATCCAGGAATGATACTGCCCTTTCCTTTCTCCTGACTTAGCCAGACGCCTTTAGACCCAAGGGTGATCATAACCGTCGCAATACCTTTCGCGTGAAGTACGTCAGCAGCTAGTTGTGCTGATTTATCGTCAAATACGGTTACGCCAGTCAGTACTTCCGCTTCGGTTTCGTTCGGGGTAATTATATCAACGTGTTTTAGCAGTTCATCGCTTAACTCTCTTGCCGGAGCAGGGTTCAACACCACCTGAGTTCCCGATTTTTTTGCTTCTGCGGCGGCAAGCTCAACACCATTCATTGGTGTCTCAAGCTGCATCAGCAAGTATTCTGCGTCCTTAACTGAATCCAGATAAGGTGTAATTCTTTCAGCGGTTAACTTACCGTTCGCTTCGGCAGAGATACAGATACTATTTTCACCTGTATCTGATACCTGAATCATCGCGATGCCGGTAGGCGTGTTTTCTTCAATCAGTACCGCTTCTGTATTCATTCCTTCATTAGCAAAACTGTCTCGAATTCCGATACCGAAGGCGTCATCGCCTACGCTGGCAATAAACCCGATATCAGCACCTAATCGAACGGCTGCAACTGCCTGATTCGCTCCTTTACCACCTGGGATAACCTGATAACCATTACCATGTAGTGTTTCGCCCGGACGAGGGAAAGAAGGAACTTTTAGGACATGGTCAGCGTTAACACTGCCAAGAACGATTAGCTTGCTCATGAGAATAACCTACCAAATGAAGAATTTTATAAAGATATGATTTCTGAATTTTGCTTCCCTCCCTATAGGGGAAGGGAGAGAAGCAAATAGAGTTTCTTAGGTATTAATTACTTAAGAACCAGTTTTAGAGGAACAGGGATGTATGCTTCAACCTGCTCGCCTTTCAGGATCTTGTCAGCAGTTTCAATACCAAGTGCACCAATTAGCTCAGGCTGCTGTGCAACTGTTGCTGCCATGTCACCACGCTTAACTGCTGCAACACCGTCGTCAGTACCGTCGAAGCCAACGATCATTACATCTTTACCAGATGCCTGAACTGCGCGAAGTGCACCAAGTGCCATTTCATCGTTCTGAGCAAATACAGCTTGTACGTTAGGGTTAGCTGCAAGCAGGTTTTCCATAACGTTCAGACCTTTAGTACGGTCGAAGTCAGCTGGCTGGCTAGCCATTAGTTCCATGTTAGAACCTTTCACTGCGTTCATGAAGCCTTCACCACGCTCACGTGCAGCAGAAGTACCAGCAATACCTTCTAACTGGATAACTTTCGCGTCTTTACCTGCAACTTCAGCAATGAAGTTACCAGCAAGCTCACCACCAACTACGTTGTCAGAAGCGATGTGAGAAACAACTTCACCACGAGTCGCACCACGGTCAAGAGTTAGCACAGGGATCTTAGTGCGGTTAACCATACGAATTGCGTTTGAAACTGCATCAGAATCCGTTGGGTTGATAAGAATAGCTTTAACGCCACGTACTGTTAAATCTTCAACGTTAGAAAGCTCTTTACTTGGATCGTTCTGAGAATCAAGCACGATAAGCTTATAGCCAAGCTCTTTTGCTTTTTTCTCAGCACCGTCTTTCATTGATACGAAGAACGGGTTGTTCAGTGTTGATACCACGACCGCCAATGTGTCTTGCGCGTACGCTGTTGCACTCATCGATGCGGTTAGAACAGCAGCGGAGATAAAAGTAGCAATCTTTTTCATTGTTGTAGTCCTTTGTTTCTGATGTTTCAGTTTCTGATTTATTTATGGTTTAGCATTTGGCCAGCTTACACCAGCCTGTTCGTTATTGTATAACTAATTGTTTCACTTACTTGTTTTTATTATCCACAAGCACTGCCAGAAGAATAACCACTGCTTTCGCAATCATCTGGTAGTACGAAGATACATCTAATAAATTTAGTGCGTTGTTCAGGAAGCCAATGATCAATGCACCAATCAGGGTTCCCATGATTCGGCCACGTCCACCAGCCAGGCTGGTACCACCTAAAACTACTGCGGCAATGGCATCTAGCTCATAAGCCATACCGGCTGTTGGCTGTGCTGAAGACAGTCGAGAAGTCACGATAATGCCGGCCAATGCAGACAACGCACCACAAATGGAGTAAACACCGATCTTCACTCGATCAACGTTGATACCTGACAGGCGAGTCGCAGATTCGTTACCACCCAGAGCATACACATAGCGGCCAAAGCGAGTATGGTTCAGTACATACCATGCTGCTGCGAAGACGATAACCATAATCCATACCGGAACTGGAATACCTAGCGTATAACCGGTACCAAACCATGCAAAAGCATCTGCGGTATCGGTAAAGCCAGTAGAGATTGGTCGACCGTCAGTGAACACCATGGTTACACCGCGCAGAAGCGTCATCGTAACCAGAGTCGCAATAAATGCCTGGACTTTACCTTTGGATATGATGATGCCGCTAATAGCCCCGAGTATCGCACCCGCTAGTAGGGAGACCGGTACAGCAATAATTACCGGAACTTCCATCGCTATCATCGCCGCGGCGAATGCACCACACAGAGCCAGAACAGAGCCGACACTCAGGTCGATACCTGCGGTTAAAATAACCAGTGTCATACCCACGGCAATAATCGCGTTAACAGAGGTTTGGCGAAGAATGTTTAGAATATTGTCGACAGTAAAGAAGTTTGGATTCAAGAACGACACGACTGCAATCAAAAACAGAAGTGCAATCAGTGATTTTTGTTCTATAAGCCACTCTTTGCTAAATAATTTTTTATCATGCATTGGCTGTGTGTTACCTATATTTGTTTTCGTGTTCATGCCGCTTCCTCACTTACTTTCTTACCTACTGCACACGCCATGAGTTTTTCCTGATCTGCATCGCTGGCATCAAATTCACCACTAATACGACCTTCATGCATCACAAGAATGCGGTCACTCATACCCAGAACTTCGGGCATTTCAGAAGAGACAAGAATGATGCTCATGCCTTCTGATTTAAACTGGTTGATTAGTTGATAGATCTCTTTCTTTGCACCAACATCTACACCTCGGGTTGGTTCATCCAGAATCAACACCTTAGGTCTTGTCATTAGTCCTTTAGCGATAGCCACTTTTTGTTGGTTACCACCAGAAAGGTTACCGATAATTTGGTTTCGGGAAGGCGTCTTGATGTTGAACAGACCAATAAAGTCTTCAACAGCGTTTGATTCTTCACCACCTTCAATATGAATGCCTTTGGTAAAGTGTGCTAGCGCGCTCAGCGACATGTTCTCCTTTACTGACAAGCTTAGGACAAGCCCGTCACCTTTACGGTCTTCAGAAATGTAAGCAATACCGCTTGCCAAACCTTCCTGAGGAGATCGAGGTGCGATAGTTTTACCATCAATGATCACTTCACCCGATGTTCTTTCAAGTGCACCGTATATCACTTTCATCAACTCGGTTCTTCCCGCTCCCATTAAGCCGGAGAAACCTAGAATCTCACCGTGATTGAGCGTAAAGTTAATATCTTCTACACCAGAACCTGATAACCCTTTCACTGTCAGACAGTTGGTTTCATGGGCAACTTCAACTCGCGGATACTGCTCATCCAGTCGGCGACCTACCATCATTTCGATAAGAGCATCTTCGTCTGTTTCGACAACGGGTTTTTGACCGATAAATTTACCATCTCGCAGAACGGTAATATCGTCACAAATTTCAAAAATCTCTTTTAGACGGTGAGAGATGTAAACAATGCCACAACCCTGTTCTCTTAGCTCATTGATCACTTTAAACAAAGACGCAGTTTCCGTATCGGTTAGTGCATCTGTTGGTTCATCCATAATGATGACCTTAGATTCAAAAGAGAGTGCTTTTGCAATCTCAACCATCTGCTGTTCACCAAGACTCAACTCGCCCAGCAACTGTCTGGAGCTATGTTTTACATTCAGTCTTGCAAGCAGTGCATCCGCTTCGCGATACATCTCTGGCCACATGATGCGACCAAACTTAGACGTTTTCTCCCGGCCTAAGAAGATATTCTCAGCAATCGTTAATTCAGGTATCAGGTTGAGTTCCTGATGGATAATACTAATACCGGCTTCCTGAGAATGTTTCGGTCCATCAAACTTTGCGTCCGTTCCCTGGTAACGAATAGAACCTGCATCCAGCGAGTAGATTCCAGTGAGCACTTTCATCAAAGTAGACTTACCAGCACCGTTTTCACCTAGCAAAGCCATTACTCTGCCCGGGTATACATTCAGACAAGCGTTATCCAGAGCTTTTACCCCTGGAAATGCCTTATCTATACCGCTGAGTTCTAATATTGGTTGGGTCATTACCGTTCCTCAATACTCTTTACCCTAATGGGCTTAAAACGTTACGCCAGTCTGGAAAATCACATTCGCATAAGGCGTGCATTCACCAGTGCGAACAACTGCTCGGCTTTCAAATGTTCTGACTTTAAACTCTTCATGAGACACATAAGAAATCTTGGTCTCGCGTCCTGTCGATTCAGCGTCTTTACGGATAACTTCTAACAACTCATCATGAAGCTCAGGGCTTACCTGCTTGGTTTCTTCAGCAATCACAACACCTTCAATCTGAGATTCCTTCAGTATGGTTTCTACTGTCTGGATAAAGCCAGGCACACCATGAGTAAGCGCCAAATCAATACGCTCGACATCCTCAGGGATTGGCAGGCCCGCATCAGCAATAGTAATTTCATCAGTATGGCCCAGTGTGCCTACCAGATATGAGATGTCAGAGTTGAGTAGCGCTGATTTTTTCATAATTATTAACCCGAATAGTTTTGCTCTGATTCTTTGTGTCTCGTTTTGCGAACAACACATCGAAACGTTTCGATGAGATAACTATAGACACTATTCTGAAAAGATCTTCTGCATAGAAAAAGATGTGTGACGGAGATCTATCGAAACGTTTCGATGACAATAAAAAATCAGAATCTCGTCACTATTGAGAAATCTATTAAAGGGTTAACTCAGAGAAGAGACCGTCACAAATGGAGCACCATTTGCCTTGGATTCATACATGGCTTTATCCGCTTTCTGGATGATAGAAAGCATATTATTACCATCGAATGGGTATGCACCGAGTCCAATACTTGTCCCTACATTAAGGTCTTGGTCAAGATGAGAAATGTTGATGGGTTTATTAATAATCTGCTGAATTTTATAGCCAAAGTTAGCCAACTCACTCTGGTAATATTTAGGATTAGTGATTGAAAACAAGAGTAAAAACTCATCACCGCCAATCCGGAAACTCAAATCACCGGCTCTGAGCTCTCTGCTCAGGCGTGACGCAATTTCTTTTAAAACAATATCTCCAGCTTCATGCCCATATGTATCGTTTACTTCTTTAAATCCATTCAGATCTAAAAATGCTATACCATAACTGGCGGAGCCTGTGTTTTCAAAATAACGTTCGTTGTAGAGACTTTCTAAGTGCCGTTTATTAAACAAGCCTGTAAGTGCGTCGGTGCTTGCTTCGTTAGAAAGGCTATCAATCATATTTTGAATGGTGGAGTAGTCCTGAATAGTTGCAATGCCACAATGCTTACCAAGATATTCAATATTAGCGATTGAAATTCGCGCATTAAAATCAAGGCCGTTTGAATTTACGCAAGGCATTATATTTCGGGACATCATGACTTTCGCGCTGGACTGGCTACCAATAAAGCCTGAAACTTTTTGTCTGTGATTTTTGGCAGGTGCTTTATGCATTAACTGTTCTAGTTTCATCGAACAAAAAGTTTGCTTGTCATACCCAAAGAGCTTAGAGCAGGAGTTATTCACGAAAACAATATTCGATTCTTCGTCAACGATAAGAATAGCGTCTGCTAAAAAATCTAAAAAGCGACCAATTTCAGTATCTTGTTCCATGAACCATATTCCCGTAACTCTTTGTCAGCAATCTAAATTAGGCTAACGCACTGTGGTAGTTAGTAAAACACACTCCTCTATTAAATCAAAAATATTCATTTCTTGATAGGAAAATAATTGAATAATAAAAGCGTATGCTTTCTATCCTATATCGAATAACTCCACTCTGTTCCTGCCTTTGGTTTTCGCCCGATACATCGCAATATCTGCTTTTTGAATCAACTCTTTCCTTACCGTTCCATTTGTCGGATAACTCGAAACACCGACACTCACTGTCAGTTCTACTCGTTGACCTTCAGACAAAATGACTGGTGTTTGTTCTATTGACTGACGCAGATTCTCAGCGGCCTGGAATGCATGATCACTGTCCAGTCCCGGAAGCAAAGCGACAAACTCTTCTCCTCCCCAACGGAAAAGCACATCTTCTTCTCTTAGATGTTCTTGTACCGCAGTAGTAAACTCTCTGAGCACTTTATCTCCCGCGCTGTGACCAAACTGATCATTCACGCCTTTGAAATGATCAAGGTCTAAAAAGAATACTGAAAAAGAAGATCCACTAATTCGAGCAGTTAAGATTTGCTGCTCAAGAACTTCTTTACACACTCTTCGATTGAAGACACCAGTAAGTTCATCTCGCGCAGCCTGATTTTCTAGACGTTCCTGAAGCATCACCTGCTCTGTGACATTTTGTACCATACCCACGGCCACCATTGGGTTTCCATCCGGGTCGATTTCACTCACTTTGCCTCTGTCATGCACCCAAATGAAATGGCCTGCTCGATTTCTTAATCTATATTTTGCTTCGAACCTCTCTAGTTTTCCCTCGATGTGTTCATCCATAATAGCCAGAACTCTGTCCTTATCTTCTGGATGAATGCCATCTGTCCAAAAATCAACGCTCTTTACCATTTCGTGAGGGCCATATCCCCTCATCTGTTTCAACTTCGGGCTCACATAGAGTTCGTTCGACTGAATATTCCATTCCCATATCCCATCGGTCGCTTCATTCAATGCATACCAAAGACTGTACTTGTGTCCAGCGAGCTCTTCGTTCAGAACCTTTCGACTAGTCATATCCCTGGCGACAGACAAAAACAGATGCTTACCTTCCTTATGTAGATTGCTGGTTCTGACCTCTACAGGAAATACTGTTCCATCTTTTCTTTTGTGTCTGCCCAGAAAAACGTATGGCTCTTTAGACTCGGCAATAACGTTGGCGATCTCTCCCCATTGAGACAGATTAATAACATCGGCCTGGAGACTCAGAACGGATTGATTGAGAATTTCTTGTGGCTCATATCCGACAGATTCAAATGCGGCTTTATTGGCGTATAAAATGTTTGAAGATATGGGGTCAATGAGATATATCGCATCCGGCAGGTCGTGCAGCACGCAGCCTTCTACAACATCGTGCGGGGTATTACTCGTACAATCGGCTTTTGTCACTATTGGTATATCCATCGACAACACCATACATTCAGCAAATAGATATAGGGAAAGATTAGCTATTGGCTATTTTTATGACAAGACCATGACAGTAATAGTGACATTTTTATCCAAAAAAACTATGCATTGGTCACTAAACAATGAATACGATTAGAATAATTTCTTAGGTGGGGAGTCATTTACGGAGATATAAATATCTGTAATACCATTCGCCGCTGCGTACTCTTTTGGTGTGTATACACTTTTCTCTTCGGTATTTATAGGGGTTCGGTTTTTATCATTCCAGATGGCCATCGACACCAGTGCATCAATAACAGAACTGACATCCCCTACTCCATAGTACTGGGCTATCTCTTGGTAAGCACTTTGTGATGTAACCGCAAGTTCACCACATATTTCATTTAGCTTGAACTGAAACTCAATCATCAAAAGTAATTATTTATCATTATATATTTATAATTTGTATACTAATAAAAAATAGTTGTTGAGTAAAAAGTTAATTAATGTGCAAAGTCTCAGTTAGAGCAAATAGTTTAGCGAGCTATTTATGAAAGCTTATTGAGACCTCCCTTCCACAAGGTTTCTCTATACTCGTATAGCGCCAGCCATACTTAGAAATCAGTTTTTCAGTTAACTCCAAACCTAGTCCAAAACCAAGATCTTCGGCTGCTTTATTCTCCGATACATCACTATTAATTATGATTAATTGATCACCCAATTGTCGAATTTCCACGTGCCCTTCATTTGTATGCTGAAAAGCATTTCTCAATAGGTTGGTAACAATAATGCGGCTTAATGTTTCAGGGACCAATATTGTCGTCTCGTCCGTAAAATAACTTACTTGAACCGCTTTTTTCTCGACCAAAAAGCTTAGCTCTTCGCTGATTTGCATTGTAAGAGCACCCAGTGAAATCGTGGTTACCGGCAACTCTTTATCTTCCTGTCGGTTTAACCATAGCAATGTTTCGGTCAGATCAGTCATGGTCACACCTGCACGTTCAATGCGCTCCAGAACCTCCAACTGTTTCTCTTTGCTTTTCTCTTTTTCGATTAACTTACGCAAAAGCTCGCTGTTCGTCCGCGTGACAGCAATAGGCGTTCGCAGCTCGTGACTGGCAAAACCTAGAAATCGTTTTTCTCGCTCTGCACTTTTTCTTACGGAGATGAGGCTCGATTTAATTATTCCGGCAAGCGTATCTAGCTCGCGATAGTGAAAGTCTGGCGTTGTCCTTTTCAGGTCCGTCTCATCGATATTTTTGGCCCAGTTTTTTAAACGCTCGACGGGTGTAGAAACCTGCCGCATCAACAGACCCAGAACAACAGAAAGAATTAAAATGGCTAAAA
Organism: Vibrio iocasae; assembly: GCF_042245395.1. NCBI lineage: Bacteria > Pseudomonadati > Pseudomonadota > Gammaproteobacteria > Vibrionales > Vibrionaceae > Vibrio > Vibrio iocasae. The sequence continues at coordinate 1,401,524 of NZ_CP145310.1, forward strand.
ACGCGAATACAAAGACGATCACTATGTGGGGAAACTTGCCGATTTTTATCTGTTCATCTCCACTTGAAAAATAGATCCCGACATATCGCAACTCACCATCCAAAGTCGATTTCATTACAAAGAAGCCTTGCTGCGGAGGTGTCATCGTCAACAAGGATCCTCCTATCATCTCCTTGTAGACCTGATTCTCTTTTAGTTCTGAGGGATTAAACCTTTCTCTCAGAACGATCGGCAAATCCTCCCATCTTGAAGCAATAACCATATTGTCTTTCACTTCCTCAAGAGGCCCCCTGAGCACCTTGGTTTCCGGATGTCCATCAGAAGCAGTGGAATATCTGGCTTCAGACATCATCAGACGCTCCATCGTGACATCCATTCCTGAAAAAAAGTAACTCAGACTTAACCAAGAAAAAGCAAAGATAGTGACCATACCCGTAATCAAGACAACAACAAGAACATGCAATCTCAAACTCCAACGAATCTTCATGCGTCTTCCTTACTTTGAATAGCAAATCCCTGATTCGTAATGGTGTGAACAAGTTTATGTTCAGACTCTCCATCGACCTGTTTACGGAGGTTATACATATGAACTTTAAGGCTATTACTATCGGGCTGCTCATCTCCCCATACCCGTTGCATAAGAGCTTCACGGCTTACGGTTTTTGGGCTCTCACGCATCAGCACTTCAAGTAATTTTAACGCGGTCGGAGAAAGTTTTAGAGGCTTTCCATTTCTGTAGACCGTTTTTTGGTCAAGGTCCAACATAAGGTCACTGACACCTAGCTTCGATACCTGACCACTACGACGACGAGCAAGTACCTGAGCTCTCACAATGAGCTCTTCCATCGCAAATGGCTTGATCAGGTAGTCATCAGCACCTTTAGAGAACCCGGTTAGTTTGTCATCCAGTGTGTCTCGGGCCGTGAGCATAAGAACGGGAATATCTAGACCCTGCTGACGTAATTTTTCACAGACTTCCAGGCCGCTCATTTTCGGCAAATTAAGATCCAGTATCAGAACGTCATACTGGTTTTCTTTAACCAGGTTATACCCCGAAAAGCCGTTTGCAGCATGATCACAACGAATATCTTCCAAATCCAGATAATCAACCACAGCAGTCGCTAGATCGATGTCATCTTCAACTAGCAAAAATGTCAGATTCTCTTTGGCCATTTTTCCCTCTATGCATGCTACTCGTTGTAATCATGGTCTTTTACGCTTCAACAGTATCGTACTGCTTTCTTTGTAGTTTAGTCACTACCTTGTAAATCAAAGCTTTAATTTCACACTGAATGAAGAGTAATGAAGGCGTCAATATCAGTGTAATCAATGTAGCAAACAAAATACCGTAACCCAGTGCCGCTGCTGCAGGAATCAAAAACTGTGCCTGCACAGAGGTTTCACTCAGCAGTGGAGCAAGGCCCGCAAATGTTGTAATTGAGGTTAGCAATACCGCTCTTAAACGTCCGGTACAAGCGCCAACTATCGCATCGTGTACAGACATTGATTTCTCTTTGACCAGCTCATTAAATCGGGAGACCAGAAGTAAACTGTCATTCACGACTACACCACTCAGAGCAAGAATACCATTCAATGACAGAATACTGATGGTCAAATCATTCCCCCAATGACCCAGAATCGCTCCCACAATACCAAATGGAATGGCAACCATGATAATAAGCGGTTGTACATAGGACTTCAGAGGAATAGCCAGTAAAGCATAGATACCAAACAGGGCCAGTATAAACATATTGCTCATCGAGGACTGAGCCTCTTGCTGTTGTTCAGCTTCACCAGCGAAATCCACCGCAAGCCCCGGATATTGAGCCTGTATAGACGGCACCAACTCGCTCTCTAGTTTCGCCACCAGTTCGTTAGAGGCAATCACACTGCTATCCACGACGGCAGTTAAGTAAACCGCGCGCTGACTATCGATACGTGTTACTTCCGATACCTGATATTCAGAATAGACATTGGCAACCGTAGTAAGTGGTACCAGCGCACCATCCGCAGTTCGAATATTGGCATTCATGACATCAGCAAGTGTCTGTCGTTCTGTCTCAGGATAACGAACTTTTACTTTCACCTCATCTTTGCCACGCTGGAATTTTTGCACCGTATCCCCACCAAAAGATAGCAGCACCTGCGAAGAAAGCATCGCAGTATCAAGTCCTAACGCACGGCCTTGCTTTGTCAGTTCGAATCGATACTGGGGCTCACCAGGGTCCAAGTTATCGTCAATTCCGCTCACGCCATCAATTTTCTGGAGCGCCTGTTTGAAATCGTTACCCGCAGAAATGACTGTTTCGTTGTCCCACGCTTTCAGCTCGACCTTGAAGTTATCCACCATTTCACGTTTGGTTAAAATCTTCAGCTTCTTCACACCTTCCATGTTTCCGGTTAGCTCTCCCCAACGCTTTGCAAAGGTGTTCGCATCGTATGCTGCATCCTCTCCAAGCTCCACCTGAATCGAGCCAGAGTCATCCGCACTGGCAATAACCTGAAGGTGAGCAATACCTGAAGCTGAGTCTGTTGATAATTCTTCCGTCAGTTGTCTATCCGCTTCCAGAGCAGTGGCTTCCAGCGAGATTAGATTGCTATGGGTTTGGCCAAAGCTGGCATCGTTGTACATGCTCATATCTGCATTGATTCGGTCGCCAACGATTTCAGGGAAGAAAGCGACTCTGACCGAACCGGTAAAAGGCATTCCAATCACCAATACAAACAGCGCGATAAACAACATAATCACTGCATATCTGAATTTCAGAGCCAACTCTATGACGTTCTTATAAACATTATCGTTAAACCACTGTAAAGCAGAATCAGCACCATGCTGAATGTAAGCAAATGGCCCTTTTTTCTCACTTCGTTTAGTGTTTATATGCGCCAAATGAGAAGGGAGAATTAGCTTAGACTCCACCAGTGAAAGTAATAAACAAATGGTCACGACCGTAGCAAACTGCGCATAAATCTGGCCCAGCTTTCCTTCGACATTAGCGATTGCCACAAAAGCAACGACTGTTGTCAGCACACCAAAGATGGTTGGCGCAGCCACTTTTAATGTCCCTTTAATGGTATTGTCAACGGAATCACCCTCGTTTCTGCGTGTGGTATAGATGCTTTCTCCAATGACTACCGCATCGTCTACCACAATCCCCAGAGCCATGATAAAACCAAATGTTGTCATCTCGTTTATTGTCAGACCGGTAAAGGTGTCTGTCATAAAGAAGAGCGTTCCGCAGAACACAAACGGTAGACTTGCAGCGACCCAGAACGCTACTCTGATGTTCAAGAACAGCGCCAGAACAGCGAATACCAACGCAATACCTGTAAGCGCATTTTTTATCAAAAGTGATAGCCTGTCTTTAATGATCTCACTTTCGTCGGCCCAGGACTCAAGCGCTACACCTTCAGGAAGAATATTGCTACTGTTCCACTCTTCTACCACCTGATTGACCTGCTCTACAATGCTGACCACATCACTGTACTGATCCATAACCACCTGAATAGCAATTGAGTTCTGTTGGTTGTAACGAGATAGCACAAAGGTATCATCTTCAAAACTGTCGGTTACCTGTGCAATATCACCCAATAAGATTTCAGTGCCACCTGTTGTCGTTAGAACGGGAATTGATTTGAACTCTTCTATCTCATAGGCTTGTTGCGACACTTTCAGGTAAGCGCTCTTGTCACCATTACGCAGGCTCGTGGAAATCAAAGTGGACGACTCCGCATTTATCGCATCCGATATGTCCGAAAGCTTCAGACCATATGCCTGCAACATAGCTTCGTTTACCTCGACCGACAGCATAGGATCTATTTTCCCGCTCATTTCAAGATCGCTGATGGCGTCTTTACTCAATAGTTCTGATTTCAGTCGTTCAGCCAAAGATTGCAGAGTCGTTCTGTCTGCTTCTCCTGACAACTGAAGCCAGATTGCGTGATCTTGATGCCTGGCTTTATCAATCACAGGTTTTTCAGCATCCGAAGGGAAATTACTAATCGCATCAACGTTTGTTTTAACGTCTGCTAATAGGGTATCCAGATCATAATCACTCTCTTTTTCGATAGAGACACGACTGCCGCTCGAGTTCGATGTAGAAGTGATCCGCTTGATACCCGATACGGTTTCCAGCGCTTCCTCTATCTTGATGGCTAACCCTTCCTCAGCTAAGACCGGGTCACCACTGTCATAAACCACAGAAACTGTCACAACATCGGGTTCAAGTGCAGGGAATGCTTCTTTTCTCAGCTCATTGAGAGAAAACAAACCAACAACAATCATGCCAATCATCAAAAGATTGGCGGCCACTGAATTTCGGGCAAACCAGGCAATCGGCCCGGTATATTTTTCTGCTGAATTACTCATAGTAACCCTCTATGACTGGCTGAACTTTCATGTTGTTCTGGAAGCTGATCAATGGACGTTTTACCACTTGAGCATCTGATTCAGTAACCGGTGTTACATAAACACTGTCTTGTTTGGCAAACTTCACATCGGCCGCAACACGGTTTAGAAGACCACTATCGTTGACTAGCCAAAGTTCCCCTTGCTGGGATATAGCTGATGATGGTAATTCCCAAAGATTCTCAAGAGATTTGCCAGAGATGGTTGCCTGGACAAAGGTGCCCGGATAAAGGTGCGTCCCTTTTTCCAGAGGTTCATCTACCGCGATAACTAAAGAGCGTTGTCTGGTTTCGCTGGAAAGATGCTGCTCAGTACGAACAACATACCCTTGCCACTCAAACCGAAGATCAGAAGTCGTTAAAGTCACAGGCCACTTTTCGGTTTTAAGCGTTTGATTGTCGAAAACAGGCAGGCTGCTCCATTGTTCCTCAGACAAGGGAATTTCTACTTCAACACTATCAATGCTGTATAAGGTCGCAACCTGAGAGCCCGCCTGAACGTAACTACCGGGTTGAATATCTCGGGTAATAACCAATGCATCAAATGGGGCTTTGATGATTGAATTACTCAGATCACGTTGTGCTTTCTTCAGCTCTTGTTGTGCATTTTCTAGCGTTGCTTTTGCATTCGCAAGCTGAGGCTCACGAAGAACAAGTGGTGAATCAGGCTCACCAGACAAACCTGAACGCTGCCATTCAAGCTTTGCCTGTTCACCCTGTCTCTGTTCTTCAAGATAGTCCAGTTTTGCTTGTGCAACACTCGCTTTCGCCTGTGTCACAGCCTGCTGGTAACTGGTATCGTCAACGTGTGCTAATACCGTCCCTTTTTTCACTACCATACCTGTTTCGAAACTATCACTGATGCTCTCCACTCTTCCTGACACTTCGCTGGTAAAGGTAAGTTCATATTTAGAATGAACTTCACCATAACCAACAACTTCAGATTCATAGCTTGAAGGTTGAGTTTTCTGAACCGCAACCTGCTGCAGAGCAATAACAGGTGCAGCCTTCACAGGTTTAACATGAACTGGTTCTGACGTAGATTCATGCTGGATTTGCTCCGATACCTCTTTGTTCGGCACCTCTTTTTTTGGCATTTGGGCCCCATTAAAAGCCGCAGCTCCAAAAATGGCCGAGGCTGATAATAAAGTGATTGCGATAGTAATAGTGTTTAGTTTCATGCTTTATACCCCAGCCCCAAAGCGAGACCTAAGTCAATCCGGTTTACCAGACGCTCGTAAATCGTATTTACCAACTGAGCTTCTGTGTCGTATGTTGTTTGTTGTACCGTCAGCAAATCCAGAATGTTTACTAACCCCTGACGATAACTCTCTTCATAGTTATCTGAGCTACGCTGCGCACTGGCTAATGCATCACTCAGGTGCTGCTGTTGTTGCTCAAACGAATACTCTTGCCCCAATGCGTTTTCAACCTCATTTACCGCCGTCAACAATGTGTCCTGATACACCCAGAAACTCTTTTCTGTCGTTAGCTCCGCTTTTTCAGCCGCAGACTTCAGAGCACCTCCCTGAAAAAAAGGGGCAGACATTTTGCCTAATAAGCTCCAAAGAGGGCTGACGAGAAGTGCATCTGAAGGATTATCGGCAACGGAAGTTAAGCTGGCCGAAAGATCAATAGAAGGAAGCATTGCTTTGTATGCGGCTTCAGTTCTAAGCGCTTCGGCTTCGATGGAGTAATAAGCCGCTTTGACATCAGGGCGACGCGAGAGAGTCTGATCCGATAACTGACTGACTGGATTAATTACATCTGGAAAACTTGCTGATACTACAATCTCAGAAGCGTCCTTACCCCACTCACCGGTAAGTAAAACAAGACTGCGCTGACTTTTCGCTAAGCTTTCCTGATAACCTGCCAAAGTTGAACGAGTGGATGCACTTGAGGTTCTGGCATCGTCCAAATCTTTAAGGCTACCCAATCCAACCTGATAGCGTTGAAGAACCAAATCTTCATTATTTTCCAGGATGTCCAGACGACGGGTTTCAATTTCTACTAACTGTTCATATAAGCTGATTTGCAGCCAGGTGCGCATTATATTCGCCACCAACACATCTTGTGTTTCCTGCAATGTCGCCTGTGAGTTCGCGATATCTTTATCCGATGCAGCAACACTCGCTCCAAGCTTGTTCCATACATCCAGCTCCCAACTTACGGTGACATCACCGGTGTAACTATCGTCACTATCTTCTTTGGCATTTCCGCTATAAGAGGCGTTCACAGTGGGAAGGCGGTCTGCGTTTGTCACACCCTTTTGGGCATAAAGAATCTTAAGCGAAGCGATACTTTGCCGAAGGCTGGGGTTGTTTTTTAGGGCCGTATTGATGTAGTCATTCAGCTCAGGGATATCGACAAGATCGGTAAGTGAAACCTCATCAGGAACTTCCTGATTTTGATTACTGTGCTCTGCAATGTACTTGTCAAGCAAGGCCGCGGTTGTCACTTGCGAACTGTTGGTTGCACGTTCAGCATAATTGACATCGCTGCTACTCGCACAACCAACAAGGCCGGTAACCACAATTGCGATTAATGTATGTTTAAAGGTCATTTAGACTGTCTCCTTTAAGGTTAGAGACAGAATAACGACCTATAGGGTTAAGGCTGGGTTAAGGCACCTTTACCACAATGAACAACCACCCGGTTTTTGCCCAATCGTTTTGCTTCAAACAAAGCTTCATCAGCCTGTGTAATCAGCCATTCTGGTCGTGTGTCGCAGGAAGGCACCATATAAACCCCTCCCACACTAATAGTAATAAACTCACCTGCATTCTTGGCACGGGTAGCTATCTTCATGCTTTCGACGGCCATGCATAGTTTCTCGCCAATATCACGAACACCCTGTTCGTCCGTTTCAGGCAACAGAATACAAAACTCTTCGCCACCATAACGAGTTACCACATCTGCAGGCCTATTTACCGTATGTTGTAACGTTCGAGCGACTGTTTTCAACGCTTCATCTCCGGCAAGATGGCCTTGAGTATCGTTGTAAGATTTAAACCAATCAATATCAAGCATTAACACACCCAGAGAGTATCGCTCTCTGGCTGCGCGCCTGACTTCCGTGGGGAGATGCATATCCAGATGACGGCGGTTGTAGATTCCGGTTAGCCCATCCAGTTCCGACAGCTGTTCTGCCTTCTCTTTCTCATGGATTAGCGCTAACTCAGCAATGTGCTGCTTTTGAATGCGTTTGTGAGAGAAGTTGTTTCCAAATCCAATGCCAACTGTTCCGAGTAACCAGACAACACCATAAGAAAGGGTGACAGTTTGAATTGTTTTGTCTTTTACCTTGAGATAGGGATCTATTGGAACTGAGACACCTACCCCCCCTCTTACATCGCCAACTTTATACCCCTGGTGAGCATGGCACTTTAAACAGCCTTCAGATGTGATAAATGTTTGCATGTATCTCAGAAAGGGTTTTCCATCGATGGTGGTAAATTCTGAATACTCTTTTACTCCTTCATCAAACATGTCCAACACTTTGCGCTCCCATTCATCAGGTGCGTTGTCGGGGTTTAATGGTTTGAGGCTTGTTATGCGCCCCTTGATGCCATAGAGCTCAGAGTATTCGTCCATGGTTTGCCGCAACATATATGCTGGATTCATTAAGGTCAGGGATTTGCCTTCAGGGGTAACCAGATCCCTGTCAACAATATGCGCTAAGTGTGGGTTCGGAGGGGTAGACTCAGATACCGGAACATATATACCACCACGTTTTGTCACCCAGTTACGCAAGGCGATATCTTTGTTGAAGTTAGCTCTGGCTTCCATCTGAGCATACTCTACGGCATGCTTTTCCTCTATCAAGATAGTCCAGCTAACCAGACCTGCGATAGACAAGGTCCAAAACAGAAATACGGCAAATGTTGTTGTGTGTAGCCGCCTGGTTCTTTGTAATAATTTGCTACTCATAGCGTGGTCATTTTTATCTAGCCAGATTTTAGTATGGCACAACAAATATGAATCAACAGCCATATATTGCTCTTTGTTACAGATGTTTCTCGCATTAACACTATTAATAATTTTGTTAAAAATCAACGCACAAGGAAGTAGTTAGTCATAGCGATAAAGCCCTTGCTCTTAAGTTCGAAAGCTCGTTATACTCTGCTCATCATTTCTTCAGGAGATTACGCCAATATGAACAACTAAGCCTGTCATCCATTTATCACATTATTTTTTTGGATCTACAGGGTTAGTAGGCGTAGCTCACTTTCCGATACTTCTTTGCACTCAAATTTTTATCTATAGCGTTATTGCGCCCGTAAATTGTGCATCGATCTATACTCACAATGCTTTCGTGAAGCTGCGGCTCTTGTCCCTGATATACAGGAGGCAAACTATGCCAGTATTAAACGCTTATGAAATAAGCCATCAGTTCGATAATGGCGAAAAACTGTTCGAACATATCTCTCTCACCATGAACAAACGTCGTATTGGTTTAGTCGGCAAAAACGGAGTTGGTAAAACGATTTTGTCATCCATTTTGTTGGGGGAAAGAGCACCATCCAGTGGTGCGGTTATACCACCAGCGTCCTATGCTGCTTACCGACAACAAGCATCAGAACTTCTCTCAGGAGATGCTTCTATTGCTCAATTTTTGGGTAAAGACAAAGTTCTTCAGGCACTTGAGGAAATCGAAACAGGAAGCTGTAGTGCTGAGTGGTTTGATTTGGTCGGCGATGACTGGGATATAGAAACCCGACTAAGACAGCAGCTAGAAATCATGGGACTGCCACAAGATCTCTATTTTCCCTGCGCCCAACTCAGCGGTGGGCAGTTGGCTCGTTTGCAACTATGGCAACTATTTGATCAGAAGGCAGAGTTACTTGTTCTGGATGAACCATCCAACCACCTGGATACGCACGCAAAACAATGGCTGATTGAGTCTATAAACTCGTATGACGGGGCAATTTTGCTTATCAGCCATGACAGAGCGTTGCTTCGTGAGATGGAAGAGATATGGGAGCTCTCCACACTCGGACTACAAGTATTTGGCGGTAACTACGACTTCTATGCTGAGCAAAAGCGCACTGAGGTGAATGCGGTTGAAAGGCAGTTAGCCAGTGTTGAGAAGCAAAAAAAGCAATTGGAAGAACAATTACAGCGTAATCGGGAGAAAGCCGAACAAAGGGCATCACAAGGCAATAAATCGCGTAAAGATGGAAGCCAGTCAAAGATATTACTAGATGGCCAGAAACAAAGTGCTGAAAATCGCGCCTCAAATCGGAACAAAAATGCTCAGCTAAGGCAAATGCATTTACAGCAAAAAGAGCAGGAGTTGAGTTCCAGAAAAGAGCAACTTAAACCCCAGAAAATCTATCTGGCAGACAGCCATACCTCTGCGCGCAAAGTTATCTCGATTTGCGAGGGCATGCTTGCATTTGGGGATCATCGAACGATTACGCTACAGGTTTATGCTAACGATAAGATACACCTCAAAGGCAATAACGGATGCGGTAAGTCTACGTTGCTGCAAACGTTGCTCGGCAACTTGTCTTTGTCTCAAGGTGAGATGCTGGTGAATACACCACTGTATTACCTAGACCAACACTTTGGCGTCATTCGCGAAGATATTTCGATATTGAGTAACTTAACTCGGAGCTGCGAAGGCTTAAGGGAAAGTGATGCCAGAACATTGTTGGCAGGTATTGGTTTTCGACGTGATAGTGTGTTTCGACTTGGGGGAATGCTGAGTGGTGGTGAGAAGATGAAACTATCAATGCTCATTGTCAGCCACCAACCATCAAAACCTTTGTTGTTACTGGATGAACCGGATAACCACCTCGACCTTGATTCGAGAATCATGCTGGCAGAGGCTCTCAGCTCTTATCAAGGCGGATTTATTCTGGTCAGCCATGATGATGATTTTTCATCTGAATCCGGAGTTAATCGCAGATTTAGTCTGGGCTAAGAAAGAGTAACTTGATAAAGCAGGTCACGATATTTGACCTGCTTTATCCTGGAAGTCGAGTTATGTGCGACGAATCGGGTGACTTACTTGCCCGAGGCTGAATAACACGTTAAATTTATTCACATTCTTAGCGTTCTTTGTAGAGTAATTCCATTGATCAATCTCGAACAAATTCTAGCGTTTGTCACAACCGTTGAGGCAGGATCATTTTCCGCAGCGGCAAGAAAACTCAACAAAAGCCAAAGTTCTGTAAGTATTGGCGTCAGTAACCTTGAAGACGAGTTAGACCTGGCACTGTTTGATCGCAATACCCGCAAACCTACGCTAACCGAACCCGGTGAACGCCTTTACCACCAGGCAAAACTTCTACTGCGCCAAGCGGATAAGATGAACAGTTTTGCATTAGCACTCAACAACAATGTTGAAAGCAAAATTGTTGTTGGTGTTGATCCTATGGCGCCACTCTCCTGCATAGACTCCATCTTGCTCAAGATAGATCGAGAGTTTCCCAATACGGAAGTGGAAATCCAACTACTCAATCATTCAGATCTGCAACAAGCACTCCTTAATCACACCATCGATCTAGGCATCCATTTTGGTGCGGATGCTTACCCTCAATACCTCAATTTCGTGACTATCCTCCAGTACGAATGGTTATGCGTATGCAGCACTGACTATTCTCTCGCTGCACTTGATAGTATCTCGAACGAAGAACTGCTAGCTGCTCGCCAGATCATCTGTGAATCGCTCCGGCATCATCCCGTGTTAAGCAAAACCTCAATCTTCTCTCAGGATACCTGGGATGCAGACAACCTTGCTCAGTGTAGCCATTTAATTGAACTGGGATTAGGTTGGGGAATTTTACCCGCGGACTGGTGTGCTGAACGTTTTGAGCTAGGCGCTTTAATAGCCATTGAACCTGAATTTAATCAAGCCAAGATGTTCTCAGGGTTAGATCTTGTGTGGGCCGCAAATCGGGATATAGGAAAAGTGTGCAGAACCATCATCGAGCACTTTACTGCTAGAAAATCGGGTAGTAATTAGATGAGTTTATTTGATTATTGCGAGTAGGATGAAGTCATCCTACTCTCAACCTGAGTTCTACGAAAGCACCACAGATAAGCAGATGCTGCGCTACTTATTTTTACTCTGCTCCACCAGTTTCTCATGCCAGGCGTCGTTTCCGTCCCGTTTACTCACATCATATTCAGAACAGAACTGAGATATGGTCATGTTGCTGTCACCCGTTGCTAACTTAAGCGCCAATTCGACCCTTTGAAGTTTGCTCTGGAGACGCAAAATCTGACCCGCATTCGGGCTTTTTTGCTTAGCGTACTTTAGAGCGGCATGTTTACGCTCTGCAGCCCCGGCTCTTCGATCGGCCTCACCCAGTAGAAATCTAAGCTGGGCAACACTTTTCCCTTTTTTGAAAGCAGGACCGATCAGCTCCACACAGTCATCAAATGATGGTTCTTCTATATAGGGATCTACTTTGTAAGCCTGCTGGCGCATCCACTCTAAAGCGAGTTCTTCATCTGACATAATGAAATCTTTACGAATAAAAGGGTTCTAATACTATCTTTTTATGACACGTCGCCGCAACAGCGATTGGTCTCTTAGAAAAAGGAGATCGACTTGCGGCCCTTGCCTGGTTTCTTGTCTTCTTCAGGCTTGCTCACGCTATCTTGTTCTTCAGTTTCCTCAGATGCATCGACATCTTCTAACTGAGTTTCAATAGGATCTTCGTCTGCCATTACCGTTTCATGCATCGGATTATCATCATAGTGATACTCCTCAGGAAGCTCTTCGCTAGCACCCTCTTCCGACTGATCACAGATGATCAGATAGTACTCCTGATTAAACTCAACCAAATCACCATCATAGAGTTTGCGTCTTTTTCGGGTCTCTAATTCACCATTAACCGCGACATAACCTTCACTAATGATATGTTTCGCTTCGCCACCGCTTCCTACCAGATTAGCAATTTTGAAAATCTTAAAAAGCTCTATAGGTTGCTCAGCAATCTCAATACCTATCGCTTCTACTTCAATCTCTTCCATCGGCTCTTCAGAGTGTTCGTCGTACATTTTATTTACCAGTCTTAAATTTTGGTGGGTAGAGTACCCTATGGTTCATCGGGTAACAATCTTGCGCGGGACTAATTCTACCCCGGCTTGATAACGTTTTGCAGAGGCATTCAGGGCACACGCAAGGGCACTGTCCGCAATAAGTTCAAATTGCTGCGGTAATGAGTTGATTTTAATAGGTAAAAAGTCCAGTAATCTGTTGTCACCAAAGGTACCTAACTTTAACTGTGTCATCAGCGCAGGGCGTTCCAGTAAGACATCAAGCACACCTTCAAGCAAAGTATATGAAGTCGTTACGATCGCATCGGGCAAAGTACCTTCTTTAATCCAATTCTCAAGTATCTTTTTGCCCTCTTCCCTATGGAAGTGGTCCCCATGCGCAACAATCGATTTCTTGGACTGAACTTTCACCGCGGATTCAAAACCCATTTGTCGCTCTCTGGATACGTTCAAATTAGGGAGTGCGCCAATAAGACCAACCGTATCGACCTGCTCAGATAAAACAGAATGTGTTAACTCAAACGCAGCACTAAAGTCTTCGCTGATTACACATGCAAAATGTTCATCGTCTAACGGGCGGTCAATAGCAACAACCGGAGTGCCCTTTTTCTGAACTTTTATATAGTGCTCACTCGCGTTAGGTAAGCAGCTTGCAACAAATAAAGCCTCAATTCTTCTGCTGATCAGCGCGTCTGCAACGCTGGTTTCGATTTCTGGATCGTCATCAGAGCAACCAATCAAAATCTGATATCCCGCCTGACGAGAGTTTTGCTCTAGCAACTTTGCAAGTTTGGCGTAACTGGTGTTTTCCAGGTCCGGAATGATCAAACCAAATGAACGGCTATTCCCCGCCCTCAGTGATGATGCAGCATGGTCCGGTCTGTAGTTATGCTCTTCAACTACAGCCATCACTTTCTTCTGTGTCTTCTCACTGATTCGGTACTTTTGAGCTTTACCGTTAATTACATAACTGGCCGTTGTTTTAGACACGCCTGCCAGCTTTGCTATTTCATCCAATGTCATCTAGGTCACCTTTGCTTCACGCCACCACCGCAAACTGTGGTTACAGAGTATATGTGCGCTGGATCATAATTTCACAGCTTATTTTATTTTCTTGGTTGAATTATACGCTGAACCGATTCAGTATTAAAGCTGAAAGGATTCAGCAAAACTTGAAATTTGATGAAAGTCACCTAAATTTCAGATATGCGGCAGGTACAAAGCAATCTAAGCTATTGAAACGTATTTGCTGAATTTTTTTAAAGCAAAGCTGAACCGATTCAGCTTAAGCAATATATAAAGATAAACGTAAAAAGCAGAACAGAATAACGGATAAGCAATGCTCCTATGGAGCAAATGAGGCTATAAACGATGTTAAAACTAACAACCACCGAGATAAAACTTCAGCAAGCAGCAGACGACAAGCAAATCGCGATTAAAGCAATTGCCGCTGACCTGACAGAAAAAGGACTGGTTGACACCGGTTATGTTGAGGGAATGCTAAACCGCGAAGCTCAGAACTCGACATTTCTTGGCAATGGTATTGCTATTCCGCACGGAACAACAGATACCCGTGATTTAGTAAAGCATACCGGTGTTGCAGTTCACCATTTCCCTCAGGGTGTGAATTGGGGTGATGGCAATACCGTCTACGTTGCTATCGGTATCGCAGCAAAATCCGATGAGCACCTTGGTATTCTCAAGCAGTTAACTAAAGTACTTTCTGATGATGAAGTTGAAAATCGTCTGAAACAGGCAAAATCGGCCAAAGAAATAGCGGCCCTGCTCAATGGCGAAGTTCAATTTGAAGCCGATTTCAACGAATCACTCATTCAGACCAACTTCCCTGCTACCGATATGGTTCAGCTTAGCGCGGTAGCCAGTGGTCTTGTCAAAAATAGTGGTGCCGCAACCGAAAGTTATGTATCCGCTCTTGTGACTAAAAAACCAACCAACCTGGGTAATGGCTTATGGTTAGTCAGTAGTTGCGAGGGTGTATCCCACACTGCTATGTCTTTTGTATCCGCTGAAACTCCTTTCAATTATGAGGGTAAATCAGTTAAGGCGCTTATCTCTGTAGCAGCCTGCAACGGTGCACACAAAGAGATGATGGACAAACTGAGTCAGCTTGTCTTCCAGCAAAAGCAAAAAGCAATTGCAGAAGCAACTTCAACAGAGTTAGTGGCAATGTTTAGCGATGAAGAAGCTGAAGCACCTGTTGTTTCAGATGACAACGTTGCTGTTTTCAAGATTAAAAATGCTCATGGTCTGCATGCTCGACCTGGTGCAATGCTGGTCGCCGAGGCGAAGAAGTTCGAATCAAGCATCAAGGTAGCTAACCTGAATGGCGATGCAAAGCCAGTTAACGCTAAGAGCTTGATGAAGGTAATTGCAATGGGCGTTAAAAAAGGCCATGAACTCCGCTTTGTCGCTGACGGTAGTGATGCACCACAAGCTCTTGCAGCAATAGGTGCAGCAATTGAATCTGGCCTTGGCGAAGGTTAAGGAGCGAGATATGACTACCAATAAAGTTGTCACTGTTACCTTAAACCCGGCTTTGGATCTAACCGGAAGCCTGAACACATTAAATGTTGGTTCAGTTAGTTTGGTCAACAAAGGATCGCTACACGCAGCAGGCAAAGGTGTGAACGTTGCCAAAGTACTCTCTGACCTCGGTGCCGAAGTTACAGTTACCGGTTTTCTTGGTAAGGATAACGAAGAGATGTTTTGCCAACTGTTTGAAGAGATGGGAGCAAAAGATCAGTTCGTTCGTGTAAATGGCGCCACCCGGATCAATGTAAAGCTTGTTGAAGAGTCTGGTTCTGTCAGCGACATCAACTTCCCTGGTGTAGAAGTGAAACAGCCTGAAATCGACGAATTTGAGAAAACCATCTTCGAACTCGCAAAAGACCACGACTACTTTGTGATAGCCGGAAGCCTGCCAAAGGGAATTAGCCCTGAGCTCTGTGCTAGCTGGATTCAACGTTTGCATGAACTTGGTAAAAAAGTCCTGTTTGATAGCAGCCGCGAGGCACTTGCCGCTGGCCTTGATGCAAACCCATGGCTAATAAAGCCAAATGATGAAGAACTGGCTGAGTTTACTGGTCGCACTCTGGAAAGCGCAAAAGAGTGCCAGTTGGCTGCGATGACACTTGCCGACAAGGGCATTGAAAACATCGTTGTATCCATGGGTGCAGACGGTGTGATGTGGTTAAACGATAATCAGTGGGTTCGATCACAACCGCCTCGTATGGAAGTTGTCAGTACAGTTGGAGCCGGAGACACGCTGGTAGCTGGTCTGTGCTGGGGACATATGCAGAATATGGATAAGCCACAATTACTCACTTTTGCCACTGCCCTTTCTGCATTAGCGGTATCTCAGGTGGGCGTTGGTGTACAGAGCCATGAAGAGCTCCAATCACTACAAAAAGAAATTCAATTTCAAACGCTTAACTAGTACGGAACGAGTTAAGCAATAAAATATTATTAAATAAGGTCGAACATTATGAATATTGCAATTATTACGGCATGTCCGAGTGGAGTTGCAAACAGCATTATCGCTGCGGGCCTGCTAAAACAAGCAGCTCAGTCGTTATCGTGGAATGCAAAAATTGAGTGCCAGTCTGCTGTCATAGAGGGCGATACTCTTTCAGCACAAGATATTGTAGACGCAGAAGTGGTCGTTATTGCGGCTAACGCACCGGTCGATACAAACCGTTTTGTAGGAAAGAAAGTTTATCAGGCCGAGATTTCGGACGTGACAGAAGACGCAAAAGCGTTTCTGGAAAAAGCAGTCTCTGAAGCAACCGTTCTAAGCACTTCAGAGGCAACGACATTTGAAGCTACTTCTGCTTCTGAAGGTCCAAAAAAGATCGTTGCTATCACTGCATGCCCGACCGGTGTTGCTCATACCTTTATGGCTGCTGAAGCATTAGAAGAAGAAGGGAAACGTCGTGGACACCAAATTAAAGTTGAAACCCGTGGCTCAGTGGGTGCTAAAAACCAGCTAACAGAGCAAGAAATCGCTGAAGCGGATTTGGTTATTATCGCAGCTGATATCGACGTACCACTTGATCGCTTTAATGGCAAAAAGCTTTATAAGACAAACACTGGTCCAGCACTTAAGAAAACAGCCGAAGAGATGGATAAAGCGTTTGCTCAGGCAACCACGTACTCACACTCAGGTGGTTCTGCTTCTCAACCCGCATCAGAAGAGAAAAAAGGTGTGTACAAGCATCTAATGACTGGTGTATCTCACATGTTGCCTGTGGTTGTAGCAGGTGGTCTTATTATCGCCCTGTCTTTTGTATTCGGTATCGAAGCCTTTAAAGAAGAAGGTACTCTGGCGGCAGCACTCATGCAGATTGGCGGTGGTTCCGCATTCGCTCTAATGATCCCTGTTCTGGCGGGTTATATTGCCTTCTCTATTGCTGACCGTCCGGGTCTTGCTCCGGGTCTTGTTGGCGGTATGCTGGCATCTTCAATTGGCTCTGGCTTCCTTGGCGGTATTGCAGCCGGTTTCATTGCTGGTTACTCAGCAAAATACATTGCGGATAACGTAAAACTGCCTCAGACACTGGAAGCACTTAAGCCTATTCTAATCATTCCACTGGTATCGACCTTATTTACTGGTCTGGTGATGATTTATATCGTGGGCGGTCCGGTTGCCAGCATCATGACAGCAATGACTGATTTCCTTCAGAATATGGGCAGCGCTAACGCGATTCTTCTGGGTATAATTCTGGGTGCAATGATGTGCTTTGACTTGGGTGGTCCTGTCAACAAAGCAGCCTATACTTTCGGTGTCGGTCTTCTGGCTTCTGAAACTTACGCACCAATGGCGGCAATTATGGCTGCGGGCATGGTTCCGGCTCTAGGTATGGGCCTGGCAACTTTCCTTGCTAAGAACAAGTTCACCGCCAGTGAACGCGAAGGTGGCGTGGCTTCATTCGTGCTAGGTCTGTGCTTTATCTCTGAAGGTGCAATCCCATTCGCAGCTCGTGATCCAATGCGTGTCATCCCTTGCACAATGGCAGGTGGTGCAGTAGCGGGCGCGCTGTCTATGCTATTTACCTGTGAGCTACTGGCGCCTCACGGTGGTCTGTTTGTTCTCCTGATTCCAAATGCTATCTCACCAGTTCTAATGTATCTGGTAGCAATTGCAGCGGGTACCGCAGTAACAGGTTTTGGTTACGCATTTCTTAAGCAAAAAGACCAGGCAACAGAAGCTATCGCTTAACCCATTCCAGCGGTAAACTTGAACCCTTAGGGCACTCTCATCGAGTGCCCTTTTTCATTTCTCTGTAACGTTTTTCTTCACGAGATCATTCAAGTGTGCGAAGGATCATAAATTTAATTTTTGGATCGAAATATTGATTGAATTATTAGCTGAATCGATTCAGTATAAACATAAAGCTGAAGCGATTCAGCAAAAACAAGAAATCTGGTCAATCAATATATTTCAATAAGTTAACAACATTGATTGAGTGGTAAATCAAACAAAAAAGGTCGATTATTATGAACATTGCAACAGGTACAAAAAAAATTGTCGCCATTACTGCATGTCCAACAGGTGTTGCACACACTTTTATGGCAGCAGAAGCACTTGAACAGGAAGGAATTAAGCGTGGCTATCAAATTAAGGTAGAAACACGTGGCTCAGTGGGTGCTAAAAACCAGTTAACCGATCAGGAGATTGCTGAAGCCGATATCGTGATCATTGCTGCTGACATCGACGTTCCACTAGACCGTTTCGATGGCAAAAAAATGTATAAAACCAAAACAGGCCCGGCTCTGAAGAAAACCGCTGAAGAGATGGATAAAGCACTAGCCCAAGCTACCGTTTACAAACATTCTGGCTCTGCTTCATCCTCTCAATCTACAGCAGAAGCAAAAGGTGTTTATCAGCACCTGATGACCGGTGTATCTCACATGCTGCCTGTAGTTGTCGCAGGTGGTCTTATTATCGCCCTATCCTTCGTATTTGGTATCGAAGCGTTTAAAGAAGAAGGCACATTAGCGGCTGCATTGATGCAGATTGGCGGTGGTTCCGCCTTCGCTCTGATGATCCCTGTTCTGGCTGGTTATATTGCCTTCTCTATTGCTGACCGTCCGGGTCTTGCTCCGGGTCTTGTTGGCGGTATGCTGGCATCTTCAATTGGCTCTGGCTTCCTTGGCGGTATTGCAGCCGGTTTCATTGCTGGTTACTCAGCAAAATACATTGCTGATAACGTAAAACTGCCTCAGACGCTGGAAGCACTTAAACCTATTCTGATCATTCCGCTGGTATCAACTCTGTTTACTGGTCTGGTGATGATTTACATCGTGGGTGGCCCGGTTGCCAGCATCATGACGGCAATGACTGACTTCCTGCAGAACATGGGCAGTGCTAACGCGATTCTTCTGGGCATTATTCTGGGTGCAATGATGTGCTTTGACTTGGGTGGTCCAGTCAATAAAGCAGCCTATACTTTCGGTGTCGGTCTTCTGGCTTCTGAAACTTACGCACCAATGGCGGCAATTATGGCTGCAGGTATGGTTCCAGCTCTGGGTATGGGTCTGGCAACTTTCCTTGCTAAGAATAAGTTTACGGACAGTGAGCGAGAAGGTGGTGTAGCGTCATTTGTTCTGGGTTTGTGCTTTATCTCTGAAGGTGCGATTCCGTTTGCAGCGCGTGATCCAATGCGTGTCATCCCTTGCACGATGGTAGGTGGTGCAGTAGCGGGCGCGCTGTCTATGCTATTTACCTGTGAGCTACTAGCGCCTCACGGTGGCCTATTTGTTCTGCTGATTCCAAATGCAATCTCGCCAGTTCTGATGTATCTGGTAGCAATCGCAGCAGGTACTGCGGTAACAGGCTTTGGTTATGCATTTCTTAAGAAAGGTGAAGAAGTCCAAACAGCAACAGCTTAAACCTTGATTGACTCTCCCCCTAGAGAGCAGGCCCAGCTGCTTTTATAAGTGGCACTTTCTGGACACTCATCTGAGTGTCCTTTTTTCTTTAATTACTTTTGTTTAATATCACCTTCGTTTAACAGCTGTAAGAGCTTCGAACCTGGCATTGGTCGGTGATAATAGAATCCCTGGATATTATGAAAGCCAAGAGAAGACAAAATCTCTACCTGATTCCTTTCCTCTACCCCTTCCACGATGACGTTCATATTTAAGGTCTCTGAGATCATTTTCATCGACTCAAGAAGCGGAATAATGGTGGAATCTTCACTTAGGTTATTCACAAATACCCGGTCAATCTTGATGATATCAAACGGATATTGACGAATAAAATCAAGCCCGGAATACCCTGTTCCAAAATCGTCTATCGCGACTTTAATTCCTATGTCGGTTAATTGTTTAAGGTGGCTTTTAAGTAACCCAAGCTCATTAGAAGAGAAGTTTATATCTTCGGTGATTTCGAATATTAACTTACCCGTTATTCCCGGCTTATCTCGATACAGATCAATAAAACGCTCAACAAAATTAGCCTTCAGGATCAAAGAGCGACTGATGTTCAAACTAACATAACGCTTTTCAAATATTTGCTCGTTATCAACAACAAAAGCAATGACTTTATTCATCACCTGCTCAGTTATTGCGTCAATTAAATTTAGCCTTTCTGCCAACGGAATAAAAATACCCGGTGAGATATAACCTTGTTTGGGATCCTTCCATCGAACTAGCGACTCAAAACCTACGACACTTTCATCTTTGCTATCAACAATTGGCTGGTAGTAAACGTCAAGCTCATTGTTTCTCAGTGCATTTTGCAATGCACCTTCCAATGAATTTCCTGAGATTCTTTTGTTTCGGGCATAGACATAGTAAACGGAAAGAAAAGCCGCAATGAGTAATCCTATCCAGCTTTTCACCAGGAAAAAATGAACGTAATACTCTTTAGAAGTGTAGACACTTACCTTGATTGGATATTTGCCAGAAACAGAGCTGGAAGTTGCCTTTTTATCCTGAAGGGATGGATCTTCTGCAATGTTTCGGGATATCACATTTACTTGATACCTGAGCCCCGGTTCTCTTAAATCTTCAATCGCTCTAAAAATATAACGTGGCGGAATTAAAGCGGTAACACCATTGCCGCCTTCACCTGTGAAAAGAAGAAATACCGAGCGTAACTGACTCACTTTAGATTTTGTATAAGAGAGTGTCGCTCCCTCGCTCTCCAAACGATTCATTATCGTCTGGTAGAGAAAGAATGACCCATCATTGGCATTATTGGTGCAAAACACTTCACCACTCGGATAAAAAACGCCTATTTCCTTAGCTAAATTGGATTCAAAGACTTCCTTATTCAGCAGGACAGAAAGCTCATCACATCCACTATCAATAATTTCCGTTGAAGTCAGATGCATCAAATCTGACTGAACAGAATCAAATGCGTGGTTAAGCTCCGATACTGCATCGGTAGCAATATTGTCCGCATGCTTATTCGCCATAGGGACTAAAAATATTAAACCGGACAAAAACACGACAAGATATATAAAGGCAATATGCACCCAAAGAGCACTTACATATTTCTGAAGCCATAGAGGAATCTGATTCACGTTCATGATGGTTTTCTAATATTTGAGTTATTACTCAATACTATACGCTTAAACCCAAAATATAAAAACAACAAATACTTGGCATATGCAATTGTATTCTATGGAATTTAATCGGGGTATTTAACACGGATAGCTTTAAACTCCTCAATATGATCAAGGAAGAGATCTATCAAATTTGGATCGAACTGAGTGCCGCGATTTTCTTTGAAATACTCGATCACACTTTCAATGGGCCAGGCTTCTTTGTAGCAGCGCCTGCTTCTTAACGCATCAAAGACATCTGCAATCGCGGTTATTCGTGCAAAAATATGGATTTCTTCACCCGCTTTTCCATCTGGGTATCCTTTTCCATCCCAGCGTTCATGGTGCTCTAGCGCGACTACAGATGCCAGATTCATGATATCGCCTTCATCGTTGTGCAATAGGTTGTAACCAAGCTTGGCGTGAGTCTGCATCAACTTCCATTCCTCTGGAGAGAGTTTACCTGGTTTATTAAGAATCGCTTCCGGGATGCCGATTTTTCCAACGTCATGCATCGGGCTTATGATTTCTATGACCTCACGCTCCCGGTGAGAAAGCCCGGCTAATTTTGCCAGATGCGAAGAAAGGGTGGCTACACGCTTAACATGGTTCCCGGTTTCGCCTGAGCGCGTTTCAATAGAATCACCGAGTACGTTAATTAAGTTTTTCTGAACATGTAGCGTCTGATTCTGCAACGCGACAATTTTTCGATCCTTGCGAATCATTTCCCGCTTACGTTTTAAAGACAACGAAAGCACGCCAATAACACATATAAGCAGGACGATAACTGCGCCCAGGCTCAACAGTATCTCGTAATTTCGCGTCCAGAATGAAATCGGCTTTCCAATAATGACCGAATCTTTAGGTAAGGCTCGTTCTGATATTCCATATTTCTTTAGGGCTGAGTGTATAAATACAGCGGGTGAATCTACCTCTGGAGATATCGAAATCTGAATAGGATCAGGCAATTGTTTACCTAAAATATCCACCATCTTTATACCCAAAGAGTAGGAGCGATTCACGTATCCTCCCAATACGTCTCCTTTGAGATAAAACCCCCAATAGACAAAAATTGGAGCACGGCTGGCTGAAGACAAGGTCAGGGCTGTTTTGGTGTACCCATGATAGATATTATTATCAATCTCGGTATTGAAGTGGGTTAAAATAACTGCGTCATCTGGAGATATCTTAGAAAGTAAAGATTCCGCATCGGCCAATGTTATGCCTTTTATTTCGACGATTTCGATATCTGTGTATTTCTTAGCTTCATTCATAAATACACTATGAATCAGTACAGAAGAAACCGACTCATCCGTCAGATAATATAGTTTCTTCAGATTCGGCCTTAATTTAGCAATAAGTGCCAGGTTTTCGGCTATATAGTCTCGCTCGTTAAGGATTGTCCCTTTATCTGTTGTATCTGTTAACGAGACTTCAAGATCACTGATTCCAGCCGCAACGGTTGGAACACCTTTCAGGCTCTCTACCATAGAACTATTTAAAAACTGTAGGGCGCGATCATCGGTGACTAGAATGCCATCAAAATGGTAGTTACGATATTTTTCATCAAGATAGTTATCATAAACCTGGAAATACTCCTGATTAACTAATCGCTTCGTGTCCATATACTCTATAGACAACTTTACGGTTTTATTGGAAGAGTCAAACGCATCAGAGATGCCAGCCTGAAACTCTTTTGTCCACTCGTAACCGGGATCGTATGAATGCAGGATTAATATATTCTGATGACTGGTTTTCTGAAGACCTGCTTGATGAACTGCTGGCGGAGAAGAATTAGCAAAGAGCCCCGAGCTAAAAATACCGAAGAGAAGAACAAACAGCGCTAATATGAAGTTGCTTCCCAGCTTCACCCTGCTTCTCTCCTCAACTCACTAATATATAACTAAGCAAAGCATATTTTAGGGAATTTACACCTGCAAATTCGGCTAAGCGTGACCTGGTACTGCATATTTCTGTTTGACTCGTGCAGCAATGAAATCCACCGCAACTTTTACTTTGGGAATGGCATAGTCGAGCTTCTGATAAAGAAGGAAAATAGCCAAATCACCACTCGTGTTCACTCTTAAGCTCTGTTCAAAACTAAGGGCAACCAGATCACCGCTTTCCAAGGCTGGCCTAAGAGACCATTCCGGCAACATGATGATTCCCTCTCCTTCTATCGCTTTCTCCAACAACCAGCGCCCATTGTTGCTAATAAGTGCCGGATTTCCCGAAACGTTTTGCCACTGCCCATCGATTTCAGACAACCAAGGGATCGGCCCTGAGGGTGTTTTAAAGAGCAAAGCTTTGTGCTGTTTTAACTCCAACGTATCTTCTGGCAGGCCGACAGAATTAATGTATTCAGGGGAAGCGGCTGCAATAAAGTCGTTATCAATCAAACGAAGCGCGATCACTCTCTCATCCGGTGCATATCCACCACGAATGGCGATGTCTACATCATCTTTGTCTAAGTTCGATAGCGTATCACTCATAACCACATCTAATACGACATCGGGATAACGCACACGAAACTCATCAAGAATTGGACGAAGAACGGTCTCACCAAACCCAACCGTGGAGCTAATTTTCAAAACCCCTGTTGGTTTGCTTTGATATTGCTGCACCATGTTTTCAGATTGCTTCAACTGCCCCATGAGAGACTTCATCTCGACCAGATAAGCGGCACCGACTTCAGTGAGTGCGACACTTCGTGTGCTTCTTACTAACAATTGAGCACCAAGTGACGCTTCCAAATCAGCAACTCGTCTGGATATAGAGGAAGCAGGAACATTGTGCCGTTTGGCAGCTGAAGTAAAACTGCCTAACTCAACAGTATCGATAAAGTATGAAATCGCTTTGAATTTATCCACATTATTGCCTTAATGACAAAACTGATTCGTAAAACATACCCTATTTCACTCTGTTTTCATATGTAATACTCATTTCAAATTATAAGGAGAACACGATGAGTCAGTACAAAGAAATCTTGCTAACGAAAAGACCTGATAGAAATCCAATTGGTGCACACCTTTTTGAGGTCGTCGAAAAGAAAATACCGACCCCTGCACCTGGAGAGTTCCTTATCAAGCAAACATACATGTCAATGGATCCAGCGATGCTGGGATGGATGATGCCTGATGAAGACAGCTATATCCCACCTGTCGCACTAAACACGCGTATGCGCTCTAGTGGCTATGGCGAAGTTGTTGCTTCAAATCACCCAGATTTTGCTGTCGGTGACAAAGTAATGGGCATGATTGGTTGGACAGAGTACTCAGTAAGTAATGGACAGGGTATTAACAAGCTTTCTTCCGATATCGATGCAGAAACCGCATTATCGGTATTCGCGCTTCCAGGCCTGACAGCAACGCAAGGCTTATTTAATATCGGTAAACCTAAAAAAGGTGAGACCATTGTTGTTACAGGTGCAGCGGGTTCTGTCGGTTCTATCGTCGGTCAACTTGCAAAAGCGGATGGCCTGAGAGTTATCGGTGTGGTTGGTAGTGATGATAAAGCAGCCTGGATTGTAGATGAGCTCGGATTTGATGGCGCGATTAACTATAAAAAAGACGACCTTGCCTCAAAGTTGGAAGAACTGACTCCTGAAGGTATAGACGTTTTCTTCGAAAATACCGGTGGTGCCATTCAACAACATATATTTAATCGAATGAATGTACACGGTCGAATTGTTGTATGTGGCATGATCGCCGATTATACAGCGGCAACACCATCACCCGGTCCGAATTGGATACCATTAATTAAAAAGCGTATTACTGTTCAGGGATTTGCTATGCCCGATCACTTTGGTGACGTCCCTCAGTTGTTGGCGAAACTTACCCCTTACGTAATGCAAGGTAAAATTAAATATCGCTCTCACGTCTTAGAAGGGTTAGATAGTGCTATGACTGCACTGAACTTGTTTTTCACTGGTGAAAACCAAGGAAAATTAATGATTAAGCTATAAAAACAGACATTTCTGATAGTAGTTTAAATAGCGGCAGTCGAAATTTCGATTGCCGCTTTAATTGCAATAAAGATTAATATATACAAAGAAGCATATATATTAATCTCAATAATGATTTTGAGCTTTAAAGCAAACTAAATACATTGAACTTATGTATGTATATTAGATAGAAACTGATCAAATCTCTAATCACGAGACATTTTGTCGCTAATTTCACGTTTATATATCAAATTTTGAATAAAACCTTGAGCTAATATGAAATTGTTATATTGCATATGTGGAATATATTTTTTACAACCAGTAGAATCGAATTATCTCGAAACAATAAATTAACAAATTTATCGATAGGTTGGCTCTTCTTCGCTCGGAATTATGGAAATAAGGAAATTTTCAAACATCCCGCTTATCCTAATGGTGTCGGTCTTCCTGACGCTAGACTTTACTTTGCTGTTCTTAAACCTCAACTTAACCCAAAAACTCGAAAAAGACGCTGAAATAATTAACCTCGCGGGCCGTCAACGCATGTTGTCTCAACGAATTGCGAAATCATGTCTTGTTGATTGCGCAAGTACTATTCCAGAAGAAAAAAAACGGTTTGGGGACACTATCCATTCAGCAGAACTGTTCCAAAACACATTGATTGCTTTCTCTAAGGGTGGCTATGTTGAAAACTCCTATGGAGAGACTATTTACATCAACGCTATAGAAGATTTGGAAAGCCAGCGATATATCGTAAGTACGTTTTCTATTTGGGATGGAGTGTACGAAACACTCAAATACTGGGAAAAGAACAAAAACAGACCGTTAACAGAAGACAAACGCCAGTTAATTGTCTCTTATGCAACGGAGACTAACGAAGATGTTCTAGTGTTAATGGATAAGCTCACAGTACGCTCAGAAGAACTCTCAAATCAACACGCATCACTATTGAGGCACGCTCAAGTCGTTATCTTCATCCTGGTTCTTATCAACTTTCTTGCGATTTTATATCGCTTTAAACAAGCTGGCCGAGATCAGAATATATTTGTTCACCAGTTGGAAACGCTTATTCATCACTTGCCGCAAGGTATTTTATTTATCGATGAAAATCAAAACGTTGTTTATGCGAACAGTGTTGCAAGCAAAATCTTCCGTATGACGTTAGATGAACTAAAACTTCACTCGGTACATGAATTACTACCTACACCACTCGTTAGTGGCTCTGTGATGATCAACGATAAACATATTGAAGTAGGCATCTCCAGTGTGGTCTCAATCCCACGCGAGATGAAGATGATAAGCCTGTTAGATGTCACTGAATCAATAAATCTCAAGAAGAAATCTTCGTACGACCCACTCACTCAATTACTCAATCGCAATGGTCTGGTAGAAGCTTATAGCCAAATTAAAGGCACATCTTCTCAGGTTTGCTGCCTATTTTTAGACCTGAATAAGTTTAAGGCTGTGAACGATAGGTATGGTCATGCCATTGGTGATCAGGTACTTGCGATCATCGCCATGAGGATTAAGTCATGTGTAAAATCTGAGGATATAGTGGCAAGGTTTGGTGGAGATGAATTTGTCATTCTTTTGGATGAAAAAATGGCTAACGAAGAGATAGCCCAACTATGTTCGCGTATCGACAATGCCGTTAACAAGCCCATTGACATAGAACACCTTATTATTGAATTAGGTGTCAGTATTGGTGTGCGGATCGGCTATCCCGATGATGAGTCGATGGAAGTTATTATCGATGATGCCGATCGTGCAATGTATATCAACAAACGTCAGTCACGCTTGCTACTGTAGTCACCCCCTGCTCTCTTTAGCCTGTAAGTACATTGTCCTCTGGATACTTAAGTAATGTAGGCTCTGGCCGAGCCAGCATAAATGCGAGGGTTAGCGGCCCTATTCGACCAATTATCATCACCACTATCATGATGTACTTCCCGTACACGGTGAGTTCTGAAGTTAAACCCGCCGTTAGACCTACTGTTGCAAAGGCAGAGATCACTTCAAACATTATCTTGTCAAAAGAAGCGCGCTCAGTAAGCATAAGCAGAAACATGGACACCGTTATCACAAGACCACTCACGACTATGATTGCTAGCGAGCGGGTTACTGTCGACCTGCTAATTGTTTTCTTAAACATAACAACATGTTTTTTCTGCCGAAGAAAAGCCAATGTCGCGGTAATAGCCACTGCGAAGGTAGATACCTTTATTCCGCCCCCTGTAGAAGTCGAACCCGCACCGATTAACATCAGAATAATCATGATAAACAGTGCTGGCTGAGTAAATCTGGTCAGATCTACACTATTAAAACCTGCGGTACGAGCACTTGCTGATTGGAAGAATGCTGCAAGCCACTGTCCAGATACACTAAGCTCACCCAAGGTATTAGCATTGCCTTTCTCCAGCATCCAAAAAAAGAGCATTCCTAAACCAAGCAACACTGGCGTCGCTACCAACATGATTTTCGTGTGAAGTCGTAATTTTCGAACTCCCTTTTTCCGATTCATTACAACATCACCGACAACCGTGAAACCGAGTCCACCGATAATGAACAGTGCCGAAATAGGTAGTATGACCATTGGTTCATTTACAAAACTACTCATACTATCTGAATAGAGAGAAAATCCGGCATTATTAAAAGCAGAGATAGCGTGAAACAGGGCATAAAAGGTACCTGTTGACCAACCATACTCAGGTACCCACTTAAACGATAGCAACAAAAAACCGATCAATTCAGCGACCAATGAAAAGGCGATAATTCCCTTCACCAGTTTATGTACATCCACTCGCTTTTCCTGACCAAGCTCCTCTTTGGTGACCGCTTGCTGTTGCAGGGACAATCTCATGCCGAACATATAAAAAAGAACAGCTGACAACGTCATCTGCCCTAGCCCACCAATTTGCATAAGAAACATCAGTAGAATCTTGCCGGAAAGCGTAAAATGTTGACCAGTATCGACCACACCTAGCCCAGTGACACTAATAGCAGAGGTTGCAGTAAATAGAGCATCGACAAAAGATAACCCCCATACCGAAAATACCGGCAAAGTGAGTAATACAGCGGCAGGAATAAGTATCGCCAGAAAACTCCCAAAAATAACCTTAGGCTCTGAACCTGTCTGCTTACGTCCGCCTTTAGTGACGGTGTAACTAGAGCTTCCAATTAACATCGGCCTCATAGTGTTAGTATCTTTCGCTCTAACAACGATTGAGGTCCCGTCACGATTAGGAGGTCACCAATTTCCAAAACTTTCGACATATCCGGTGATGTGATGACCTCTGGCCCTCTTTTAAAACCCAAGATCTTAATATCGTTGCCCTGACAAACGGGCAGTTGAGACAACTTTTTCCCCATCAGCTTGTGACCAATAAGTACCTCAGTCATAGCAATGCCACTACCTAAGGAGTGAAACTCCAGAACCCTTTTATCCAACATTTTTCTGGCGACCCTAATACCCATATCTCTTTCGGGCATGATGATGTGATCAGCGCCAATCTTCTGCAGTATCTTGCTATGAAATCTGTCGTTGGCTTTCACCCAAACGGTTTTAGCTCCAGCCTCTTTAACAACCAACGTAGTCAGAATACTGGCATTAACATTCCCCCCTATTCCCACCAGCACCATGTCGTACTCTTCCAGCTTTAGCTCTGCAACCGTCTCCTCGCTGGCACAGTTCGCGACTATCGCCTGGCTCACTACACTGGCGGCTTGACGAACTTTTTCTTCATCAATATCAATCGCCAACACCTGAGCCCCAGTCTCTTCCAGCTCCTGACAAACGGAAAGTCCAAATCGTCCGAGACCAATAATCGCAAACTGCCTGTTTTCAAATCTCATACAAAAACCTTTAAAAAAAACCAGCAATATAAATGTCAGAAAAAAAACTTAATTGATTGATTTATATAAACTAGTTAAGAAAAACAATAACCGAAACAATATCGGGGAAAGATACCGCAACAGGTGAATAGTTTTGCAAACGTTAAGTTAAATTCATAAAAATGTGATAGTTTTCTTCTTATAAACAAACAAAATGAATAACTCGCCAATCCCATGAACGACTTTATCCAAAAGCTAGAAGCGACTCTGGCCACCTACAATCTCGATTGGAGCAACGATATTCTGCTGCTGACTCTCTTCAGTTTATTCGCCTGGATCATCTGGAGAGTCGTTGTCGGAAGAATAGAGAGCATTGCTGACAAAACGCGAATTCAGTGGGATAACGCAGTCATATCCGCCGTCAAAACTCCTATCAGTACGTTAATCTGGTGTTGGCCAGCAACCGTTTCGTTCGGGCTAGTCATGGAAAATTTCCTGACTCACTCAGTAAACTGGCTTGGTACGCTGAAATACATTCTGGTCATTACCATTTTCGTCTGGATTATTATTCGATTAGTCACCAATGTTGAAGAGCAAGTCCTAAAAGACTCCAAACGGGACGAAACAACGGTTCAGGCAATAGCAAAGGTCATCCGACTCGCCTTTATCGTGATGGGCCTGCTTTCTGTTATGCAGACTCTGGGACTTAGCCTCTCGGGATTACTTACCTTTGGTGGTGTCGGTTCTATTTAATCTTGATTCTAAATTGTTATCATTTCATCAAAAAGCCTTTAAATACAAGACAAAACCAGCCAAAATCCACCCAGCGGAACATTGACAATTGTCAGTTTAACACCTAATGTCAATTTACTTGTCAAAATTATGGTAAGAAAATGAATCCTGCGGCAATTTCTGAACTATCACTATTAAGAAGTGCGTTATCGAGTGGGTACTCTATCTATCTAGAGTCTGTAATCGATACTGTAGTTACTGAGAATAATAGACGAACATTAATGAATATTTATGCATCCTACTGTTATTTGATGGAGCAAGGTAGTTACTCAGGCTTGGATATTTTAAATAACTCGAAAATGTTTAATCAACATTTTCGGCTATATACAGGTTTCATCTACTCAAACGACAGGTTAACGATGAAAACTAAATATAGCTACTGCCACTCGTTAAAAAATATATTTAAGCGCATCGCACAGGATAAGCAGTTAACGTTTGATAACATCAAGCTTTCTCATTCTAAAATTTCAGAGGATGCCTCTAATTGTATTGAACAGTTTTGTGAGATTAGGGTTGATCAGACAAAGGCGAAATATCTGAACGGTTGGAGCGTTGAATCAAAAGAAGGCAAAAAGTTAGAAGTTCATCTAGACGCTATTTATGTAGCATTTGGGGAATCTTTTACGGATATAATTCATTCAGCCATTAAAGATTACGCATTTAAACATAAGGTTTCAACACTTAAACATAACATCAGTCACCTCAAGAATCTATTCATAGGCATGGTGAGCATCTATACTAAGCGCAACGGCTTTACGATAGAGACCTACCTTAGTCGAAATCACGCCCAAGCCTTCTTTCATAAGATATATAAAATCAATTTGGCTCGCTCTCAAGCTTCTCTACGCTGCCCCAAATCCTTCCATGAAAAATGGAAGGCGTTAATTTCAGTCTACCGAGAGTGCTTTATCGACACAGGCATTTTCGATGAGCCACTTAAGCCATTCATTATCCCTGAGTGGAAAGAGCCAGCGGGCAAAGCCCCCACCTTTTCTGTTGGCGGAGAGCCAAAAAAAGAAGAAACTCTTCGCTGGTTCGCAAATATTCCGTTAAAAATCAAGGATCAAGAAGCAATTGAAATTATCACGCAGCGATTGGATAGAGATATGTCTCATATCAAGCATGTGTGCCAATTAAAGTTTAAAGAACTTATAGAGCGTGATGTGAGAAACCAAGAGTACATGAAAATAGGCTCAGTGAAGCCTGTAAATGCTAAATCCAACTACGCTTATTTTGGTTTTTGTGGTGTGGGTGAGCTTGAAAATACTATTGCTACGTTTTTCCATTATGGAATTAAAGGAAAGGCAGACTACACAAGATACTTAGGCTTTAAAAGCAATACACAGCAACTCATTAAAGAACTGAACCTCCCTACTAAATCAACACTTCATGTGCTGCTGACATTACTTATCATAGAGCACCCTCTAATTACGCCCAGCTGGATTGATAAGTGGTATCTGTTTGATGAAAATGGCAATCAAACAGGTTACAAGGAAATGAATGGTCAGTATGTTGCGGTGAGTTATAAATCTCGTAAAGGAGCAAGTAACGCACAGCAAACCGTGATACTTAATGAATTCAGTAAGTCTGTGGTTGAGTTTTTAATACAGCATACTCAGATGGCCCGTGATTATTTAAAAAACCAAGGGAAAAAAGGGTGGCGAAAAATGATGCTTACTGCGACTGTAAATGATGTTTTGCCTGTCCATATCATCCATAACTCTAAGATTCATAATGCTGAGTTTTCCGATTGGTTGCGTGACCCGAAATTGATGGATGAAAATCTGAACATCACCCTATTAGACGCCATAGAGATTGCGGAAATTTACTCGTTGCGCTCTGTGAGAAGGCACCGTGGTCTTCAAATCTATCTTGAAACTCAATCAATGGACGCTGTTGCCGAAGGATTAGGGCATAAGCGTAAAGACCCGAAAATACTGGCTTCGTACTTACCTAAACCTTTGATGGACTTCTTTAATGCCAGATGGGTGCGACAGTTCCAAAATGCGATCCTACTGGAAGCTCTAAAGGACTCTAAATACTTGCTGCAAGCCGTAATTATGAGCACAAAAGATATTCAAGAATTTTTAGAACATCATGGGTTGAGTGGTATTCCAGAGCATTTCAACCATGGTTTCGGGAAACAGGCAACAGGCCGCAACAATGCTGATTTAGCTTTTAATGAGATTGCGTACACAATCTCAACATCACTCTTACAACTGTTAATAGCAATCCGCTTTATTGTAGAAAACTCTGATGATGAGGTGATTTTTTTAGACATTGTTTCTCACTGGTATCAGTCAGCCGTGTTCGTTATTGATTCCCTAACGACAAGCGGTAATTATCGAGGTGATGCGGAACTGATGGATATGTACGAAATTGCATCCAACAATAAAATAGACACCAACTTAATCATTGGAGCGTTATTATGCTAAATGTCGTCATTAATAATAACCAAACAGCGCAACTGATAGAGGACATTGTACTAGACCACTCCCTTCTTGATGGTTTGGATTCTGATGTGGTTAAAGACATTATCAATTATTCAGCATTCAACGATGACTACCGAGTGTTAGACATTCTGGCGAACATTCATACTGGCATTTACGATTATAACGAAAAAACGCCTGAGTGGTTAGAGTCGAGCTTTGAAGACGCGCAATGGGTAGTCAAATTCAAGAGTAAACCCAGAACTATATATTGGGATAGCGTCTATTTGGATGATGGAAAGAACCTGACTGATAAAGCCCATGGAAAGCTCTTAAATGCCTTTAAATACTGGATTTTAGCGGTTGGCAACCCCTTTGAAAATGGTGGTAAACTTGTCAAGAAAGCGACAGCCAATGGTACGTTTAATCGGGTTATCCTTCTTATCAACGCTATCTTATTGCACTCCAAAACATTAAAACTTGCGGAATACCAACTGCAAAATGTGGACGAAGATTTCTGGCGTAATACCCTAATGAAAATAGCCATGAATGGCACTGATGGTGTGTATGAATTTGATAAGCGAGCCGAAGATCTTCTTAATCAAGTCAGCGATGAGATTTCAGACGATGAAGTTCAACAATTTCAAAATAGCTACCCACACATATTAAAAACCGCTCATAACGATGACACTCGCTTGTCTTTAAAGCATCGCCAAAAAGCCTGTGCGTGGCTTTTTAAGCAAGGTTTTTATAAAACAACTCACCGTGGTTATTTATACAACGGCAATACCGCAAGACTTATGGCGTTGTTATTTGAGGGCAAAGCGCTTTATCACGACGTTCTTGGGTTGAGAACTTATCCAGAACTGCACCTTAAAGGGGCTGAGCTAAGAACTGAGTACCGTGCGGTTGAAAATAAAGATACTTCATCAGGATTAATCGATATTAATATTTCAGCCCATATCTCCTCACTGAACCTGATTTATACTAACCTTGAGCGTAAGGATGCTGCTCAGCCACCTTTAACTACCAAAAAGCTTAATACTCGTAGCATTGGGTTGTTGATTGACATCAAAAAGTCAGGACGAACACGAACACTACCGCCTAAATTCGTTTTTAATTTAATTAAGCAGTGCTTCGAATTTGCAATGGAGCACCTTCCCGAAGGTCCAAGCACAGTTAATCTACTGGATGAGACACTAACTCTACTTTCAGAGGGGAGAGATAAGTCAACAAAAAAGAACTC
The DNA here is from genome assembly GCF_042245395.1 of Vibrio iocasae. NCBI lineage: Bacteria > Pseudomonadati > Pseudomonadota > Gammaproteobacteria > Vibrionales > Vibrionaceae > Vibrio > Vibrio iocasae. The sequence goes on from NZ_CP145310.1 coordinate 1,434,761, forward strand.
CAACGCACATCGCCCCAATAACGGTACCAAGGCGTTTGATGAAGTCCTACATCGAAATATGGCTACTACAGAGCGGAGCTACTGGTTTCAAGCTGACGCGATAAATTGCTTGAGCAGTGATTACCTAGAAAAAGGGGTTAAGCAAATCGAACGCTTTATGCTATGTGATGAAAGTCGCTACGGTAGAATAAGAAACAATGAGAGTCTCTTTGATCTATTCTCGGTACTCCAAGGTGCAATACAGATACTCGTAGGCGCACTCATGGCAAGGCGACAAGATGAATTAGTGAGTCTGAAATCGCATGAAAATCTCTCCCCTAATATTGACCCCTTTTCAGAAAAAGGAAGTCAATCTGAATATAATTTAGTGTTCAAGGTTAAGAAATCGGGCAATAGTGAAAAGAACGCCACTGTAGAGAGACCGATTCCACACGCTATTGCTCGCCTCGTTTGGCGCCTTGAGCAGTTCAATATAAAAGCGATGAGTTTAAAGCTAGGTCAAAAAAAACTGTCTCTCTTCAATGTTTTAGATACGCAAAAATGTCAATTATCACCTATCGGTACAGACACATTCAATGGACATCTTGATGCTGCATGTGATTTTTTCGAAACGGATTTAGTTCAATACCCTGATGGGGAGTATCGCAGGAACTACGTGCGTCAGCACCAATTCAGACGCTTTTTTGCGATGACGTTCTTCTGGTCGAAAGGCTTTGACGGCATGGACTCGCTTCGTTGGATGCTTGCACATACCGATAAGGAACACCTATACCGTTATATCTCTGAATCCGAGCCGGGCGAGGTGCTAAACGGAGCGAAGGCAAGTGTGATTGTGCGTGGTATCGTAGACCCAGATTCAGACATTGCCGATCTTGATGGTATTGAAGAGCTTCGTAAGATAATTGCTGAGCGATTAACGGGTGACACCTCAACCCCGATAACAATCCAAACACTCAGTGAAGCGGTAAAGGATTACGATGATGAGTCTTATTTAACCGTTCCTACTATCAGCCAGATTCAAAAAGAACAGGATGTAGAATCTGAAGTGCTTACACTTATTGATAAAGGTTTAATTACGTTAGAGCCAGACTTTTTCACAATAAAGGACGTTGACGGAGAGGAAGTTAAGGACTTCAACCTCATACTAAAAATAAAAGACTTAGATTAAGAATTAAACGAATGAAAGTTTTAGAGAAGAATCAAACGAAGGTACTTGAAACAGAGAAGTTCTTGCGAGAAATAATTACCTCACCTACTGAGTTTAAGGGTAATGAGGAGTTGATAAAGGCACTAAACTCTCAAACTGGCATTGCTAAATACGAAAACCCAGAGAGAAATATTCCGTCATGCTCTCTCAACACCCTAAAAAGCAATTCAGAAGCGCTTTTAGATAGAGGTTTCTTATCTCTTGACGAACTTCGTATCAACGCTAAATTGGCGATTAATAGCGTTCCTTATGGTGAAAAATCTACCAGAGGTAATAAGCAAACAGCTACTGGTTTAAAACATAAAGTCTCCGAACTTGAAGCTCAACTTGATGCTGCGCAACGTAGTAACGCCTTGCTGACCGCTATGGTTATGGAAATGCGCTCCAAGCTAAAGCAATTAGCAATGCATGAGGGTACTCAAGAAGAGCGTCAGGAACTTTATAGAGTCCACAACCGAAAACTTGAAGCTCAGATGAACTACACGTTAAATGGAGAGATGTAATGCCTGTTAGTAAGCTTGAAGGTTTTGAGCAGTGGGATCATCTTGGTTTAGATCGGAAACTGGTTTTTCGAAAGCCTGTCGATATGCATTTCATCACTTACAGTAATCATATGCCTTGCTACGAGGCTAATGCCTATATGCACATGCTTATGTCGAGGGGTCTAAAAAAAGGCACGCTTCGTAGTTACGCCCACGACATTATTCACCTTGTTCGATTCGTTGAAACACAACCGCTTTTAAATCGGTTCAGCCAATTAACCGATTCGACATTCACGCTTTTTGTTCAATCATTACAAGCGGAAAGAACCCCTCTTGGTAAACTAAAACGCAAGAACAACACAGTGATAAAAATTGCTCATACCTGCCTTGAGTTCTTACAGTTTATACAGAATTTTCATGATTTGAGCCACTTTATCGGCAAGGGTAAAGAGAACTCGGTTCAAATACAAGAGAAGGTCTATAAGCTTAAACAGGAGGGGTACAGTGGGTTTATAGAGGGTGTTACAGTCTCCCACACAGCGATACCAACAAAAAATGATATTGTTAAACGACACCCAGTTTCGGTAAAAGATGCTCTTCGTGTTTGGGATTTTGTATCACGACAAAAGAATAAGGATAGAAGACGTAGGGATATGGCACTCTACTGCGCTATGGAGCAATTAGGCGCTCGTGTCAGTGAACTTTGTTTAATTAAACTGAGTGATTATGAGACCGCTAGGCGTAGTGGTCTGTTGAAGTTAACCACATTAAAACGCAAGGATGACAACAGCACTCGAAAGATCCCTGTGCCACACGTTTTCCTATCTTCGGTTGCAGGGTACATTAAGACTCGAAAGAAGATTATGAGACAGAAGAAGGTACAACATGACTTTTTATTTATCAGCTTAACCTCTGGTCAACCTCTCTCTCCTGATTCATGGACAAAGTATATGAATCAATGGAAGAAGAAGCTAAATATCAAAGGTGAACTCCACCCTCACTTATGGCGACACGCCTTTATCACTGACAAACTAAAAGAACTTATTCTGACCACGAAAGAGGTGAACGATAAGGATGATTTTAGAAAACATATCCTTCATACACACACATTTAAGCTACAACTACAGCAGTGGACAGGTCACACGACGCTCTCTTCGTTGGATATATATATTGACCTCGCATTTGCTGAAATTAACGGCTATACAAAGGTTTACAATGCATTATCCCTAAAGTCGAGTGTGGAACTTGTTAAGCAAAATGTAGAACTATTAAAAGGTCAGATTTCACGTAAAGAGCTTACAGCTACGGCCGCAATTGTCGAGCTAGAGAGGTTGCTAAAGAGTTTCGAAACGGATATTGAGGGCAGCATCAATCCACCCTCTAGCAGTTAGTTCACAATGTTGGGCTTATTTAACCTGATCCCCATAATGACTCGCTTCTGGAACTGAAACTTACTTCAAGCCACCAAACTTTAACCTCAGACGTTTTCAGCTATTGACTAAAGTTAAAGTGATGTCAGGTCAGGAGGTGCGGTTTAGCTAACGTGTTTCTGCCTCGAATCAAGCCGAAAAACCCAGAATTCTTACCTTCGGAACAAGCTGGAAACAGGTTAGGACAAGAGCCATAGGATTTCGCTTGAAATTGGTAAAAAACAAAGATCATATATGAATAGGGATCAATTTATTGATCACGCTTTATTGACTTTTTTTTTCGTAAATATAATAAGTTACAGGGGGAACTTTGTCTTTTTAAAAAACAGAAAAGTTCCGCAACCATACTAAATAAGCAGCCCTATAACGAAGCTGGACATAAATCATTTAGGAAAGTTAATCTAAATCGCTTCGATAGTATTAGTTTTTCCTTCGTGATTAGATTCTGTGCATTAACTTTGAAAAGTTAGTGCTGAGTATAAATGCAAAAGGTAATACTTCAAAACCTTACCTTTATTTGTATTCTAATTACGCAGCGTACCAATCAGCCAACACTTCCGCTTGCTCAAGTACCAGTTTTGGGGATTTCCATTTACGCAATAATTGACCTGCTCTTCCTAATCTAGCCTGTTACATACAGGTAATCCACTCACACTTAACCAATGAGCCTCATAAAATACTTGAAAAGTCCAACCCGGAACCGCCTTCCTCCACCCACAGAGTTTTTGTAATAAGTTCCCGTAACATCAAGTTCCATTGCACCACTTTCAGCCCAATGAATTGCTTTGTTTGAAAAGTCTAAACCGGAAAGTTTTTCGGCTGCGGCCTTCACTTTATCTTCACAACCACCTGCACTTATAATCTCATGAATAACTAAACCAAGGGCTAACCAAACAGATGGTGAGTAGTGAAGTCCATCCCTGTCGTTTTCGAACTGCTTTTTCATGCTAGATAGCCATTCTATAAAGAAAATAGTTATTAGTTTTTTAGCGTTAGTCTTAGTTTTTTCGTCAAAGGGGGCTTTGCCGGAATTAAAATCATTTATTCTGTTTTTATCTTGAGCACTAGCTCCTGCAATTGCACCAAGAATCATTCGAATCATGGTGGATTCTGTTGTTATGGCTAAATCTGATTTGGCTAACCTGACAGACGAAACCATTCCGCCATATTTATTCAAAGAAATAGTATCAGCGATTTCTTGGACATATTCTTTTATTGGTTCTTCTTTAGTTAAGACTCCGGGTAAAGGAGCATGTAGTTGTTCGTTTTTCTTACTATATAAATTGTAGTAAGAAGTCATGTCACGGCGGTCAATTCCATTATCTGAATTAAATATCAATGTTAGTTGGATAGGGAGTTTAGATAATAGCTGCCTTACTTCACTATTATCAACGAGATTTTTTCTAGATGATTTTCTTTTTTTTCCAAAAGGATGCTTAATACCAAGCAGGTCCATTATTGCAAATAAGCTCAGCACTCCATCAACGATTAGTGTGTTATTTGCGTAATATGATAACTGGATTTGGTTATTACTCTTCTTTTTAACTAAAGGCACATCTCCTATGGCGAAAGTTAGGGACAGCACTGGCATTTTAGTTTTTCCTAACAGACCTTGAGAAATGATGTCACAAATATCTGAAATCTTTGATGCATTTGTCCTATGATGAATAGCCTGAAATGTAGCCTCCATATCTGAAGCGCAAGAAGGAGACGCAAAATCGAAATAGTTTGGAAGCTCAATAGCCATTAGGTGTGTAACTAAGCACTGATCGTATAAATCACCGAGATCTGGACTAAGACCTGTAACTGAAACTCTCTTCACGAATACCACTCAATCATAAAATCACAACACACCATTTTCGCATTTTTTTATCATTGCAACTTGATCGGACGCTGCGTCCGATCAATAATTACTTAATCTAAAGTAAACTAAAATCCAAATCAGATGAATACAGAATCAAACCAACATGAAGACTCGCTTGTTCAAGCTTTTCTCGACGAGTATGCAGCCCTGCCTGAAAGCTATATTGCTAGCTCTAAAGAGCTGATGGAGAATTCGAAGGAAAAGCTTTCACCAGAAATCATGATAGAGATTTTCAAATCAAAGGCTAAGTACTACCCACAACTTAAGGTCATTGACTTACCTATACGTATCGAGACAGTTCATGTAACTCCAACAATTGCACGTGATATGTTGAGGTTCTCTAGGCGCGGCGCAATCAATGAAGGACTAAAAAATCGTCGAGTCAAAGTAACGACCGTTAAGCGTTTCACAAAAGATATGGACGAAAGGAAATGGTGTTTAACAGGAGAGCCTATCATTATCGGTTTTGATGGAGAGATCCAAGATGGACACACTCGCCTAGAAGCAGCAGCCCAATCCAAATTTGGATTTATTACCGTAATTCTTTGGGGTGTCTCCGATCAATTGTCATTTGCGCATATAGATGTAGGAAACATACGTTCAAGAGCCGAAGTTTTAGAAATGTCTGGTGTCAAAGTTAATGCAAGAATACTGGCGCAAGCTGCATTGCTAGCCCAATGTTTTGATAACACACCGAATATTTATCACTTTCGTGGTACTCAAGGTAACAAATACCATCAAGTAGAGACCATGGATTATGTAAAGAAAAACCAAGAACTCCTCCACTCTGTAGCTTTGGTTGAAAATTTAGCCAAAAAGTACCGAAGAGAGATACAAGCCTCACCAGCTACATACGCTTTTGCTCACTACCTTATTAATAAAGAAATAAAAAATTCAGGGCTAACTGAGTTTACGATCACACCAGAACATTACATAACAAAAATAATTTCTGGCATAGGGATTAATAGCAAAGACGAAATTGAGTATCAAGTCAGGAACTATTTGCAGACAATGCTTGGGCAGGGGACATCTTACAATCTACTTTGTCGGCTATCGTCAATATTTAAGGGATGGAATAAACACCTTGGAATTTCTATTTTTGGAAAAAAAATCGCTGTTCGTCGTGTAGCCAAATTCACAAGGGACGATGACGGCAACAGAGTAAAAGCCAATGGTTCTGGAAACATAAATGAGCCATTTACTGTACCATGCCTTCGTCCCGGAAAAGCATCATCCAAGATTACAAAACAAGCAGCTATAAAAATAGTTTAAGTTCACGAGGATTATAATGCTTTTGTTGATACTTTTTACTCTCCTGAGCACGTTTTCTATTTTATCTATTAGATTCATAATCTTAATAGTCTTTGCTATCAAAAGTAGCCAATTAAGCGTTAGTTTTGGATGGCACTATATGATAGGAATACCAATCACCTTTTCTAGCGCGTTTACTACTTTAGTCGCAATTCTAAATTATTATTAGTTAGTGTGCTTGGTATTGGTACTGATAAACTTGTACCAATACCATAACGAAAATCCTAAACATACCAACCATCAGCCAACACTTCGGCCTGTTCAAGCACAAGCTTGATAGCCTCTTCAGCAGCATCCGGCGGGTACTTCCAACGACGCAATAAACGTCGGACAAGGTTACGCATACGAGCACGAACGCTATCCCTCTTTTGCCAATCTACAGTCGCTGATTTTCTGAGTTGGTGCGTTAGTTCAATAGCCAACTTACGAAGGTTTTCATCGCCTAGCTCTCGTACAGAGGCTTCATTGGTTACCAATGCACGGTAAAATGCGATCTCATCTACCGAAAGGTTCAGACGATCCATCATCTCTGCATCGGCCTGCATTTCTTTAGCCCACTGGATCAGCTCTTCGATCACCTGAGCTGTTTCAATATTCCTGTTGTGGTATTTCTTGAGAGTGCCCAAAATACGGTCAGAATATTTTTTCTCCTGAATCACATCATTTTTCATCCGGGCCTTTACCTCATCACGAAGTAACTTTTCCAGAAGCTCGACTGCTAAGTTACGCTCCTTCATATGCTTAACATCTTCAAGGAACTCTTCGGAAAGTAGGCCAATGTTTGGCTTGTCTAACCCAACCATCTTGAAGATGTCATCGACACCTTCAGCTACCACAGCATTGTCCAAAATCTGTTTTAGAGCAGAATTTCTCTCTTCATCACTACGCTTTTTATCTACCGTAGAATGCTTGATGAAAGCTGTTTTTATCGCAGAGAAGAATGCTATCTCGTTCTTATAACCCTGAGTTTCGTCCATGGTGTTGCAAAGCGAGAACGCCTTCATCAACGCAGCCATTACATCAAGAAAACGACGCTTGCCATCCCGTTCACCTTTAGCGTTAGTCAGGCCAGATAAGTGGTTAACAGCTCCCGGAAGCAACCTTAGTGCATCGGTCTCATAATCTGGGCGGTAATTAAATACGGAACCCTCAACGGGAGTTGCGAACATCCCTCGGACAATATCGACTTTTTCCATCAGAACAGAAAATGCTTCTGCTGTGTCAACGGTTGGTTGACCTTTACCTTGGCTATTGGTGTAGGTCTTCAGGGCGTTTTTCAACTCATTGGCGATACCAATGTAGTCAACGACCAAGCCTCCGGGCTTGTCCTTAAATACCCGGTTAACTCGGGCAATTGCCTGCATTAGGTTGTGCCCCTTCATGGGTTTATCTACATACATAGTATGACAGCACGGAGCATCAAAACCTGTCAGCCACATATCACGCACGATAACCAATTGCAGTTCGTCTTCAGTGTCTTTGTAACGTTTCTCAAATAGCTTTTTCGTTTTCTTGTCGTAGATATGAGGCTGAAGCTTTTCCTTATCGGCAGCAGAGCCCGTCATTACGATCTTGATTGCGCCTTTATCAGGATCTGGGTTGTGCCATTCTGGTTTGAGGGCAACGATCGCATCATAGATATCGACACATATCTCACGGCTCATTGCTACTATCATCGCTTTTCCGGGGAAAGTAGCTGTCCGGGTGGTAAAGTGCTCTACCAAATCTTTGGCAACCTGCTCCACGCGAGGCTTCGCACCAACTAATTTTTCTAAAGCTGACCACTGAGATTTAATCTTTTCACGAGACTCCGTCTCTTCATCTTCACCAATCTCATCTTCGACTTGGTTGTTGAGTTCGTCGATTTCTTCTTGGTTAATATCCAGTTTCGCCAAACGTGATTCGTAGTAAATTGGCACAGTAGCACCATCATCAACCGCATCTTGAATATCATACACAGAAACATAATCACCAAAGACACCTCGGGTATCTTTGTCATCCATAGCGATAGGCGTCCCTGTAAAGCCAATGAACGAAGCATTAGGCAAAGCGTCACGCATATACTTGGAATAGCCATAAACGTACTTGTGACCTGTTATAGAACCATTGCCGTCTTTGATTTCCGTTAGCTTAGCTTTGTTTCCGTATTGGCTGCGGTGCGCCTCATCTGAAACCACAACAATATTAACTCTTTCAGATAGCACCGGATGCTCCGTTTCTTCTGCTAAAAGGGCAAATTTCTGGATAGTAGTGAAGATAATTCCACCGGATTGGCGATCTAAAAGGAGCTCTCTAAGTTCATCTCGATCATCTGCCTGCTGCGGGATCTGCTTGAGCGTCTCCTGAGCCATACCAAATGTGTTAAACAATTGCCCATCAAGATCATTTCGATCTGTGACTACAACAATAGTTGGGTTGTTCATTAAAGGCTGTTGCAGAAGCTTGCTGGCATAACAAACCATAGATATAGATTTACCGCTACCTTGGGTATGCCATACCACTCCCGCTTTACCAGAGCCCTGTTTAATGTTGTCTAATGCAGGAATTGTCGTCTCAATAAAATTCCCTGTGTTATTGGCCGCAAGCACAGTGGCATCAACGGCGGCACGCACCGCATGGAACTGATGATATCCAGCTATTTTTTTTATGATGTTGTCATTGTCCGTTTCAAAAAGAACGAAATAGCGAATGTAGTCTAATAATAAATCTTGTTTGAAGAAGCCTTTGACCATAGTCTCAAGTTGATACTCCCATAATGGTCTATCACCTTCATAAGAGACTGTTTTCCACGGTAAGAATCGTTCCTTATTCGCTGTCAGCGACCCTACTCGTGCGTGTATACCATCACTTATTACCAATGCCTCATTAAAAACAAACAGGTCAGAAATTTCATTTTTGTAAGTTTGAAGCTGGTTATAGGCATTCCAGATATCAGTGTGTTCATCGGCAGGGTTTTTTAGTTCCAGCACAGCAATAGGTAATCCATTGATAAACACCACTACATCCGGACGACGATTCCCTTTGGTTCCTGTGATGGTGAACTGGTTTACAACCAAGAATTCATTCTTGTCGGGATTATTGAAGTCAATCAGAGAAACATGAGTATGCTTTGTAACAGGAACACCGCCTTCAATAGCAGTGAACTCAACAGGAACCCCTTCTATCACGTACTTATGGAAACCCCGGTTATTTTTAATCAGGATCGGAGATTCTGGAGTGGTTATGGTAGCAACCACTCGGCTTAATGCTTCCTGTGGAACAGTTGGATTGATGACCTCAAGTTGATTTAACAACCGCTCCTTTAGAACGACTTGGTGATAATCCTCCCTTTCTGGAGATTCTCCATCAGGAGCGATTTCATAACCATTTTTGTAAAGGTATCCTTGCCCGGTAAACCACTCCAAACATTGAGTTTCCAACTGATCTTCAGTAATCATTATATTATTTCCTGACGTTACCTATTTGTTCCACGCACTTGTTATTAGTCGGCCTGTTTGATTGTAAATGCCCACTTGTTCTATGTAGTGGTGGAAGTCTGAATTTTCTAAAACGATGCGGTTTGCAGATTGCCAATCGACACCGTTGCGCTCTTTGGCTGGGATCATAATTTGGCTGTCAAACAGAGATTCGGTATCAAGTATCAACACACCTATTCCATGCAGACTGCTAAGCATTTGAAGCTCTGCCTCGACATCAGCGTTTAATCCTGTAGCGACCAAATAACCGAAGTTTGCCCAACTAGAATTCGAAACAGCTTGAAAGAAGTATTTACGTACGTTTCCTTTGGTAAGGTGCTTCTTAACTTCAAATGACCAGAGACGAGTTGAACTGTGATTTCCGCTACGCACACACGTACGGACAATTTCATCCCACCCTTGATCAAGTGGCTCCAGAGCAACGATGTCTGGATGTAACCAATGATTTCCACCGCTTCCATGAGTATTCTTTGATTTTCGCTCATCAATGCGTTGGCAGAATAACCCAAGATCCTTGCTAAGGTATTCAATCAGCATTGGATATAGATCGTGCTCACTGAAGCTTTGTGATACTAGCGGAGTATCAACTTCTGGCTCATCAATACCATCATTTGAATCGTTAGTTGGAAGTGTTTCTGGATTATCATCCCAGTAATATATCCTCGGGCGGGGTTTATCGCGTGTAGCCACATTTGCACACGTTTTTTGAGCTCTTTTAGTCCGTTGACCACCGACCTCAGCAGCGAGTTGCGCAATGAGCTTTTCTTCGGTGTCATAACGAGGATTCGTCTGCTTCTCTTCCATTTCTTTTGGGTAACGAACCACAAACTCTTTTGCGAGATCCCGAGCAGTAAACTTCTTGTCGGGATTCGCTTTCAGCGTTTCGATAATCATTTCTACTCGGGTAGTCATCAGCTTACCTCTGTCAATTCGTCGTTTTGCGCTAACTCGATTTCGCCGGAAAGCAATTTAGGAAGCAGGGTGTCACGTAGGCCCTCTAAGCTTTGGTTTTCTTCATTGCCAGCAATAGTCTTCTTCAGCATAATCGAGATTAGAGTCCCAAACTTTTCAAGCACTGAGTCAGATGGAATAGGAAATTCCAGACTGTTTAGAACCTTCTGATTGAGAAGGGGCTGTGCCGCACCTCCTGCATGCTGGTTTAAGTCAAGATATTTCAATAGGTATAGAACAAAAGGTAATTGCGCTTTACCTTTCTTAGGGTTAGCCACAATTGTGTTATCCGACGCCCAAAATTCAGAATTGCAATATTCGATAGAACCGCAGTAAGCCCCAACTCGACCGATAATTACAGCATCATCAAACTTAGATTCCTCGCTAAAACCAATAATGCCATTGGCTCCGTATAGCGGGTAGCTGCCACCCTCTGATTTCTTCCCTGATTTGCCATTTGCAAACTTAATAAGGTCAGAAAGGTTACCTACTGACCATCCTTCAGGTATCAAACCTAACTCGCTTTCAACGAGCTTTTCCGGGAAAAGCAAGGCAGTGGCAGCATCCATACCCTCTGGTTGTTCACCATTCATCTTGGCTTTTACAGGATCGAAATCGACAAACCATGACTTGAAGATGGCTTGCGCCATTTGCTCTAAGGTTTGATTTGTTTGATTATTGACTTCAGCTTTTTTATTTAAGTTATACAGAGTGTCACCAATGATCTTCTGAACTGCCATTGGTGGAACTTTGATATTCAGTTTCAAAACTTCAGTCTGACGTAAACCAAATACAGATGAACCTGTTGCCCTACCGACTATTTCAGATTGAAAGGCTATTGTATTCATGTATGCATATAAGTAACGGCTATAAAGGACTTCAGGGTTGGCCCGCAAACAAAAGATCCTTTGACCTAAGACTATCGGATAAGCCTCGTCCCAGTACATGCAATGCCCTAGAGTCGCGCCTTCAGAAACTAAAAAACAGTCACCTCTGGCAACATCAACTGACATCCATTTCTTGTATACATCATACGTGACATATCTGATTGCATCTGTAGCGACTAGTTTTCCCGCATTTACATTTTTAGCTGAAATAGTAGGTATTCCACTTTCTACCCAGTCGCTTTTTAACTTTCTCGGTGTTTTACCTCTATGGTCAATTACAAGCTCCAAGCAAGCGCCAAGTTCCATATCAACGAAGTCGGTTGGACTAGATATCATAACCTAACCCCGCAAGATTATTCTTGATCTCGGCTTCCAGCGATGCTGATTCGGCAAGCTGTTCACTTAACTTAGAAGTCAGTGCTGCCATCTTCTCGGCAAAAGGAACACCATCATCCTCTTCTTCCGCAGCACCAACATAACGTCCCGGAGTTAGAACAAAGTCATGCTTAGTGATTTCTTCAAGCGTTGCTGATTTACAGAAACCAGCGTGGTCTTCATAACCAACACCATGAACTTCCTCACCAGTCTTCCATGCGTGGTATAGGTCGGCGACTTTCTGAATATCGTCAAAGGTAAAATCACGCAGAACACGGTCTTTCATATAGCCAAGGTTACGCGCATCGATAAACAGAACTTCACCGCTACGACCACGTAGCTTGCGCCCGGCCTTATCCACACGAGGATTCTTATTCTTGGTCAGAAACCAGACACAGGCAGGGATCTGGGTATTGGTAAACAGTTGACCCGGAAGAGCTACCATACACTCAATCAGATCATTTTTGATCAGAGCTTTACGGATCTCACCTTCGTTGTTGGTAGTTGAACTCATAGAGCCATTTGCCAACAGGAGTGCCTGTGAGCCATCCGGAGCCAAATGGTGAAGCATATGCTGCATCCATGCGAAGTTCGCGTTTCCAGCAGGTGGCAGGCCGTATTTCCAGCGTGGATCGTTATCGTCTACCCCCGTATTCCACTCTTTCATGTTAAACGGTGGGTTTGCCATAATGAAGTCAGCGCGTAAATCTGGATGCTGGTCATTGGTGTAAGTGCTCGCTGGCTCTTTACCGAAGTCATAATCCAAACCACGGATAGCCATATTCATCGCTGCTAGCTGCCAAGTGGTATGGTTATACTCCTGACCGTAGATAGAAATTTTCTGTTTCTGGGTGACAGGGTCAAAGTGCTTTTCATTTGCATAACGTTCGATAAACTTCTCTGACTGAACAAAGAAACCACCGGAACCCATTGCGGGGTCATAGACACGACCTTCGAACGGCTCAATCATCTCAACAATCAAGCTTACGATAGAAGCAGGCGTATAGAACTGACCACCTTTCTTACCCTCTGCAAGAGCGAACTGACCCAACATGTATTCGTAGACATGGCCTAAGATATCTTTACTATTCAGGGATGCATGGTTAAACGGGATGGTCGCAATCAGGTTGATTAGTTCATTTAACTTTGACTGGTCTATGCGAAGCTGGGAGTAGTGCTTGTTCAGAACGCCTTTCAGCTTGGGGTTATCGCGCTCAATTCCTTCCAGTGCATTATCTATTAGGTGGCCTACAGAAGTAATGCGCTTCGTTTTTCCCTCGATTTCAAGGTCTGCCCCACCGATAACCAAAGGGCCGTTGTCTTGCAGGAACTGCCAACGGGAGCCCACTGGCAACCAGAAAACATTTTTCTCTGTGTAAAAATCTCGCTGTTCGAGTTCGATGTTGATCTCTTCGAACAATTCTTCTTGAGAGTAATTCTCAGGATCTAAAAAGTACTCATGATCTGGATTCGATAGATCTGCTTTGATTTCTTCTTGGCGGATCTGAAATGCATCGGATACGTACTTAACAAAGATCAGACCCAGCACTGCATGCTTGTATTGTGCAGCATCTAGGGTGGAGCGCAGCTTATCTGCGGCAGTCCAGAGCTTGTTATCCAGCTCCTTAAGGAATTCTTGTTCTTTCTGGTTCATTTTGCGTAACTTTTTGACGTTCGAATCGGGAAATAATACTCCTAAGTTGGTGAGTTTTCATTGGTTTGTACCATGGTTTAACTGATTTGTTACGAAAAGAGGGGCATATCATGGTTGGTGGATGGAACAAAGGAATGAGAATTGGACAGAAGAAGGCGCTTAAGCTTGAAGATATCTGGCGCATCCGCATTCGATTAGAGCTTGAAGAGCGATTATTTGAGTTGGCACTGTTTAGCCTTGCCATTGACTGTGAGCTCAGGGCTTGTGACTTGCGAAACCTGAAAGTACAAGACGTTAGCCGTAGTGGTTGCGTAATGTCTAGAGCCATCGTGCGGCAAAAGAAGACCCATCAAGAAGTTCACTTTGAGATCACACCAAAGACTCAGCAGACACTGTCACAGTGGATCATTCAAAATACATTGGTACCAGCAGACTATCTGTTTCCTAGCCCGCGACGAAAGGGGCAGCCAATCTCATACCATTACTACACCACATTGGTTAACCGTTGGGTGACTGATATCGGTCTAGATAAAACGCAGTACGGGACATATTCCTTGCGAAGAACCAAGGCTTCCTTGATCTACGCCAAGACCAAGAATCTTAGAGCTATTCAGTTACTTCTGGGTCATGCTAAGCTCGAAAGCACGATTGAATACCTTGGTGTTGAGATTGAAGATGCGCTAAGGGTTTCAGATAGTTGTGAAACTTAAACATGACATGTTTATCAGGGAGATAAGCTTGCTGTTGTTAAATCGAAGGAAATAAATTATGAGCATCAATGATATATCATCTCAAATAGACTCAACAATTGAAGAGCTAACAGAACAAGCAGAAAATTTAAAAGAAGATGCAGAGGCAACAATTGGCTACGCACAAAGCATTAATAATGAGGTAGTAAATCGTTCTGAACATTACGTTCCACTAGATGATCAACCATGGGGTGAAGAACTAGTTCGCACTGATGGCATGATTGAGGAAATAGAATCGGTCATTACCAATCTAGAGCAAGCTAGGGAAGAAGAAGACCTGAGCAAAGCCGTTGAAATGGTTAAGAATTCAGAAGATGTTATTAATGAACGTCAAGATACTTTCGATGACTGTTTCCGCGATGATTTTATTAAAAAGGCAAAAAAAGAAACCAGTGGTGACTGGGGCGATGAGTACGATGAAAATGACTGGGACGAGGATTATTAACGAGTATCCTGTGTTGAGAATACAATACCCCTTCACGATCTAATCAATATAGTTTTCATGGGACGAAAGTTAACTCGCTTTTGTCCCAGATAGAGCTGAAAGCCCGGAACCGCTAACCAAAAAAGGATTTTTGTTTTGTTATGCTTGTTGTTTACTGGCCTTTGTTACCAGTTGAAACTCCAAACCAGAACGTTTTGAGTTTCTGGTTTTGTAGCGAGCAGCATATAGTTCAAAAAAGTCTGAAAGCTTCTTTAGGGGTTAATTAGCTATTAGAACACCAGTTTTCAGGCTCAGATTCATTTGCTAAGTCTATTCTTATCAATGAGTTAAACTCATCATTTTGTAAATCATAAATTAACTGATCTAATCTTTCTTCTATGTGAAAAAATGACACTTTTTTATACAGGCAAAAAATATGTATTTTATGAATCAACTCACTATACTTAAATATGTTTAGATCAGCGCTATCGAAGTGACAATCTTTTAGGTTTGAACCGAGTGTATGAAACTTGAACTCTATACAAAATTTAAGGTTGTCAGAGTACCAATACCATTTACTATCGCGACAAACGAGACTGTACTTACTGACTATTGACAACTTACTCATCTTCACTCCAATAGGGGGACTTTTCTAAGAACCACTTCCAACATTTTTATTGAAGGTGAAATAAAAGGAGATTCTGGATTGGTCAGCCTGTTAAGACATATCGAGTTCTCACTTTTATGTGAATAAACTCCATCCCCTAAAGAGTTGACGTCACACTCTATCTTGTCGACGGCTAAATTAAACCGCTCAAGAAGATGTTCTCTCTTCTTTGAAGATATTATAGCAACTCCATTACGTTCGAGAATCCAAATACTATTCACTTTTATCCTTTAGAAGAGCCACGAGCTCAGCTCTTGTCAATTTAAGCCATTCTGGAGGGTATATCCCATTATTTACTTCCACGCCGAGGTGCTTACAAATACGACACTGATAGCGATTGTTATGAATTTGTTCTCATTCGTGCTGATCGCCAGTATAAGGGCAAAGCAGAAAAGATGCTAACTCACGAGTATATGCTTGCAATATATTATTAATATCTGATGAGCTATCCATTTTACTTTATCAGGCGATAATCGTTTGTTCAGAGAAGAAGATATGCGCTTATCTCGCTGTTAACAAGAAAACAAATGACGTGATTCTCTAGAGTTAGGCATAATATGCGTCATAGTGTGGCTTGTCGTTCGTTTCTATGGCGTTTGTAATGATCTCCCATGCGTTAGTTAACTGCGGCTGCACAGCTTCGGGGAACTGAACGCCTAGCTCCATTGACCTAGCATGGCATTTTTCATTCATGTACTCATACAACGTATTTGCTTTAACTTCCGCATCTTCAATGTTTTTCAGTAGATTAGGTGCTATCTGGTCTTTGCCGTTACCCCTGAACTCAGTCAGATTGAAACGGAACGAAAAGTACACTTCCATTATCTTCCTCACGTACGATTGCACTGCAACAGAATCACAATTCTCTGGTCGCTCTACAGCTTCTTTAACCTTGCTGATCAAGTAAGCATACTCGGATCTGTGGTCTTTAAGTAGCTTAGGCAATGGGTCAATCTTAGATTGATCGCCTGTACGATTAACTAGGAAGAACTGTGCTCGCTTTGCTGTGCCCGTCTTAGTCCTACTGAAATAGGACAACCACGTTTTTACTAAGTTGAAGAACTCAAAGTTATGCGTAGAAATGAAAAGCTGTTCGACCTGCTCATGACCTAGCTTACTTTTGATAATGCCTAGAACGTTATAAATGTGGTTTGAATCAAGGCTACAGATCGGGTCATCCAAATACACGATAGGCTTGATGCCATTTAAGGATTCATCTTCTAATTGTGTAATGAAGTACGCAAATGCTATTGCAGTACGTTCACCATCAGATAAGTGCTTTGCCTCTCGATCTTCACGCATGAACTTATACGTGCCATCTACAGGTTTAATCTCTATATCAGTCTTACCGAAGTACTGTCGCAAGTTGTCGTTTAGACTATGCGCTCCCTGTTTAGTGTTATTAAGTTCAGCCTTTATCGCATCAATACGTGCCTGATTAGCGTTGATCTCGTTTTGTGCGGTGACAGCAGCATCTTTAAACGCTTGTATATCAAGCTGTGCTTGCGGGTGGTCGTAGTTCTGTGTTTCTTGGTACACATAGTGACATTTGATTGCTTCAATAGCCTGACGCTGCTCTGTGGAATGGTTAGCAGCCCGCTCATTGTGCGCTTTTATCGATGCGTTGAATTGCTCCATCAAGTCTGTAACTAACGGTAAAGGGTAGTCTGATGCATTAAATGGAAGTACCTCAGCCATGTGCTCTTTCTTGTCAGTAAGTAACTTAACCAGTGACGCTTTTAGTTCTTCGACAGAATCATCGATTGGCTGGATTTGGCTTCTTAATTCGTCAAAACCTTTCTGTAGATCTGGGTAAAGTTGACTGGTATCTGGAATACTTGATGTGAATGCTTGTGATTGAACCGAAGTGATAGCAACATCAATCCTTTGGCTAAGGTCTTTGTACGCTTTCGAAAAATAAGCATTTAACTCATCAATTCTTGCCTGACTAATCGTGTTGTGACAGAACTGGCAGGTGGTGTGTCCAGCGTTACGCTCTATCCCTTCTTCAACCCAGCTTCTAAGGCTTTTATCTGCATCCAACTCAGCAATAGTTATCTGTGTTACTGAAGTCGCCATGATTGATTCAATGTCACCCAAAATACCTTTCATTTCTGGGGTGCTAAGTTTAACTTTAGACACACTTGAAACAGCACTGGCTCTCGCTGTATCAATGTAAGCACTCATTTGTTCTGGTGTTAGATCATGGCTAGCTTCAGCAGATGCAAGCATGGATCTTACGCTTGAAGCATTGAATGTAGACCTACCTAGAATACTCAATACCGCAACGTTTCGACCTACTTCAGTTAAACGATTGTTTTTCTCTTTTTCTTTGCTTGCTGCGAATCCTGTGTTTTGATCTCGCTTAACTTCCTTTGCAGGAATAGCCTCTTGCAATCCTTGAAGCTCTGTTTCTAGTTCGATGTTACGTTCACCTACGATCAAAACAGGGCTTACGCTTGATTCATCAAAATTAACGTTTTTAACGATGTAATCTGAATTGAAAACGCGTAGGTTTTCTATTTTTTGTAAGTTGTTACTTTTGATAGAGCTAGCTTCATGACAATCGACTTCAAAAGATGCCCCAGTGAAGCCTTCTGGTATTTCACCTAGCTGCATTGCTTGGAAAACACGTGAAAGCGTGGTCTTTCCAGAATAATTAAAGCCATAGAATAAGTTAAATTGATAGAAAGGTTGACCAGCGTTAGTGTTGGCATCCTTGAAGATACCGAAGTTTTTTATAGACTTTACGTTCTTAAACATGCACATACCCCAACTAGGTGACTATTCATTCTACTATGCATCATCTAAGATTGGATGTGACTGCTATCAACTTAGTTGCTTAATTTAATTAGGCGTTTGAATTACCACCCCTGAAGGAATTCTTCATGGTTGCCAGCACGGAATGGGGCAAAACCGCTTTAGGCGATTTGCTCTAACGAGCTTTTGTCCCGAATAGAGCTGAAAGTCCGGAACTGCTAACTTCAGCAATAACACTCAAATGAGGCTGGAACTCTGGTGATGATTGAGATGATATAGCTCACCGTACCACCACTAAAACGGCTGCAATTCAGTTAGCATTGTAGGCTCTGGCAAGTTCTCGCTCCACCTCCACTAAAGGGTGGCTGACGTTATGATTGCAAATTTCGTCAATCGTTTCAGACACATTCTTCCACACTAGATATGTATCATCAGTATTCAATGTGAAATCATCTGACTGAGCCAGTATATCTAAAGCGTCTTTTATCGAGCTGTGCTCTAGGTATGGGCTAAGCGAGTTAATCAAGATTGCTCTTTGGTTTGTCCGCATATCTTCAGTAAACCAGTTTCGTCTGTAATCGTCATAATCAACTCCGACGTAACCCCACTTTCCAGTCATCGAGTCCCATAAATTTGAGAAAATGCATTTGATATTTCGAGCTATCAGCGATTCATTTTGACGGAGAAAGCGCGGATATCTGGCATTCTTAATGCGTCGTTTTTCATCTTTGTTAGGCATACCTTCCTCCCTTAAACAACTATAAGGCTCTCCAAACGAAGTAAACACGATAATTGACAGACAATAGTAATTTTTGAGCTTTTAGTGATTCTATACCAAGCGGGTGTATCACCCTGCTCCCCTTAGGGTAAGCTATGAATAATCTTGGCATAATCTAGAGCCCTCAATAATCATAAACAGATTGGATAGAGCATGAGCCATCTGTAAGCTTAACTCTCGTAAGCTTGTCACCAATCAAGAGTGGGTTCCAATTTACTTCGAGCCTAGAGTTTCCATGACCATAATCAAGATAGATACGCTGCGTAATTGTCTCACCCCCCTGAGAAGGTAAAATCCCGTTTTCAGTTTCATAAATGAATTCTGCGGAGCAATTAACGTCGGCAACCATAAATTCATTGCAGGTGGTATCTAAGGCCACGTTGTAATACACACTGCATGATACAATTTCTTTACTTATAATAGATCTTTGACATTCAAAATTCGTGTCAGTGATACTTATCTTTAATGCGGCCGTATCTGCGTTGCATTTAGGTTTATCCTCACCGTTTTCATCAAAATAATGTTTCCTCAGAACTCTCATGTATTTTGAAGAGGCATATCCTAATTTCTTTCCTTTTAGATATACTATCGCCCAGCCTTTTGTAACGGGGAGAGCGAATAATGTCTGACCTTTCTGGAGCTGACTTGTTACACTGGCCGTAGTAGAGGGCTTATCCCTTACGTTTAATTTCTCTGCCGTAATCTCTACAACCAATATTTCATCAGCATACGATGAAGCTATCAGTGTAGTGACTAAAATAAAGCACAGTGAAATTTTCTTTGCCAGCCTGAATATCATGATAAAACCTTATTGAATTGTACCTAGCGTGCGGCAGCGGCTTCTAAATCAAGATTTGATGCAGGTATGCCGCAAATATCTAAAACTTCGATACACTTTCTAAAATTTTTTTCATCAATAGAAGCAAGTGATAGCATCGTTGGTTGATGACGCCACATCATATATAAAAACTCATTTAACATATTTACTGCCCCCACATCACCAATCTGAGCGGCGTCCTTCTTTTTATCTTGTAACAATAACACCCAAGTGAAGGCAGCTTTCTGATTGAGCTCTAGAGGGCTTAAACATGTATCAATAATTTCCCATGTCTTAGTGGGTAACCCTCTAAGCATCATAGTAATTTCTATCTTGGAATGCCCAATGTCTGACATCTTAGACTTAGTCAATTTTTTAACTCATGTTCAAACATGTTGTTCCTTACAATAATATTAAATGAGCGATTTTGTCCCGAATAGAGCCATAGCACCCAGAGCAGTCGCTTAGTTAAATTGTAACAACCGTCCTTTGTAAAAGCAGAGAGCTTGAGCTTATTCTTTCCATGCAATTAAACCCTCCAACTCAGCAATACTTCTATCCCCGTATCGGGAATAAAGCTGCTTGGTATTAACCGATGCGTTAGAGGTATTGTTCACACCTGCAACAGATTTGTAGTTACAGATTTTGGCGCTGATATTACCGACCTCAAGTCCGGATTTCCGAGAAATTTCGCGAGCAAACTCGCTTTGCTTTCCTCTAGGAAACCCCAATTTTTCTAATTTCTTGAATGCCAATAAGCAACGTAATTCATTTAGTTCGTTCCATAGAGAAGTTTCACGATAGGTCATATGAGTCACCTTGTTGTTTCTGTTATGCTTGTTGCTTACTGGCCTTTGTCACAAGTTGAAACTCTAGACCGGAACGCTTTGACTTTCTGGTTTTATAGCGAGCAGGATATAGCTCAAAGAAATCTGAGAGCTTCTTTAAACCATAGTTTCTGGTATCAAAGTCGGGCTTCAGCCTTTTCAAATAGTTTCCAACTTCACCCAACTTAGCCCATCCAGACTCGTCACGATAGTTCTGCCATGACTGGTGCATCAACCTCCAGAGTTCACGATCTCCGTCTTTTATTGCTAAAGGTTGAGGACTCTCTTCATCAGGTTGTGATTCTTCCGGGGTGATCGAAGCTAAATTCTCTATCGCAATAAAATCATCGCAAGCGTTCTTGAAGGCGGTTGGTGTCATAGATTTGCCTACACCGATGACATGGATTTCTGATTCTCTTAACCGTGTAGCTAAGCTTGTAAAGTCACTATCACTAGATATCAGAGCAAAAGCATCAAACCTTTGGGTATAGAGCAAATCCATCGCATCAATGATCATCAGTGAATCAGTGGAGTTCTTCCCTGTTGTGTACGCAAATTGCTGCTTAGCCTGTATTGCAAGTTCGTTTAGCGGTTGCTTCCAGTTCTTTAGGTGTTCGGAGGAAAAATCCCCGTATGCTCTTTTAACGATGATCTGGCCGAAGCTGGATAACTCTTCAACGATCAAACTTAATTTTGAGTGCGGAGTATTATCTGAGTCGATCAGAACCGCTATTCTTTTATTTCCCATATGCCAATTGATTCTTTATTTATTATCAAACTCATCGTGCTCAATCCATACAAGTTAGCACAAGAGCCAAGAAGGAAGTTTGGGATATATCGAATTCAAGAAAATTTTCAGGATTGCTTTTGTCCCAGAGTGTAATGGAACTAATAATTTTCCACTCAGGTTGTCCATGAGCTGAATCGCCGTACTTTAGTAAGAAGATCCTGCCGTACCAATACTCTCAAAAAAGTCACCATGTTGTGCATAGTCATCCACCTTTTCGATAATGATCTGCTCTTTTAGACTAGGACGGTTTGGTAGGCTAGTCTGTCGATCTCGACCTGAATCTGGAATAAATCCTAACAATTTAGTTTGTTGTGTCACCGCACCACCAACCAAATCAAAATCACGTTCAAACTCTTTTTCAGTTATATGCCTCGCCTGAAATTTGCACAATGAGGCGATCTCGTAGAATAGCTTCATAAGCAAGGGACCAGATTTATACATAGCACCATCAAGAGCAGCATTATATTGTTGGGCTGCTTCAACATTCTTCCCCTCTACACGAAGACGCTGAGCGTCAAGCCATTTCAAAGCCCACTTAGGTGGTATAGATAAAGTATTGACCCATTCTTGTATCGAGTATTCTGATCCCGACCCCATCGTCATTAAATCGGAGTTGGGGATGGTTCCAGATTGATTATAAGCGAGTTGATAATAAGCTATGCGCTCATGATATCGCTCAAGATCCTGAACAGCCTGTGCGAACACTTCAACCGTTCCGTTACCATCAAGTCGACCATCAAGTAAAACAGAAGCTGGTGTGTTGGATATGTCGTCTAACCTTGGATAAACAAACAAAGGATCCCAACTGACTTCACATTGATTGTCTTTCAGATGAAGATTAACGTTATGTGAAATAAAACAGGCAAAAGCCAAACGATGTGTGTGGTCACTCCAAGTCTCACTCTCTTGGCTCAGAATGGGAGATAGAACCTGTTTAAAACCTCGCCACTTAGTACGTTGATAGCGTGATAACCCCTCAATGCTTTGTTTAATCGCCAAGTCAACTTCACAACTTTCAACCTCGCTCCATGACGTTGGTGATGCTCCGGACTTTTGGAGTGCATGGTACTGGCTAAGCTTGTAAGGCGATTCGCCTTGGCGTGTCAGCGCGTCATCAAGACATGCTCGCATTGGCCAATTATTATGCAAAATCGCCTGTAGATTGCTCAATTGTGGGTAACCAGCCTGTGCAACCAAATTAACTAGTAGAGATTTGAATACCTGATTAATGAAATACTCATAAGCCTGCGGTATCGACTCTTCGACAAACGTGAACTCGCGGATCCATTCAGCATAATACTCCATTGCTTGATGGTAAAACGATGCAGCCAAGGAGGCCTCAACGTCATTAGGATATCGCTTTGCAATAAGTTGACTAACCGATTCAGTGAGCATTCTAAGCTCATCCACATGACAAAACCCATGTTTAGCATAGCTAACCACAGCGGCACGGACCGAACGATGCTGCTTGGTGCGCAATCGCATTTTAGGTACGCGTTTTGTGGTTTCCTCAATCAGTGCCTCAAGCGTCACTTGTCCATACAGATTATTAAGATGCTTTACCGCGTCGTCTAATACCTTTCGGTGTTCAATTTCTGTAGGAGGGACACGAAAAGGCGTCTTTTGTGTATCATCGTGCCAAACATTGAGTACATCACAAAGGATCTTATGAAATTGACTAAGAGACGGCATAGAAAAAGTTGAAGTGTTCATTTATAACCCACTGTGTTGTTTTGATACTTCCAAACTAATCGAGTCGAATATCAAATGGTTGCAATTTGTTTAGGGCAACCGCGCTAAGAGCGCTTATAGTCGAGTTAGCAAGAACAGAAATAGACTTTCAGATGAATGGTAGTTATTAGCGAACTAATAGAGCCTTCTAACCTCATTGATTCTATCCTTACCATAAGCAAGATCACCATTTATTATGATGGTGATCTAGATGTTTTCAGTAAGTAGGCTTTATCAAGCTGTTACTTCGAACGAGGCGGATTGTTACCTCTGCCACCACCAGATGGGTTGCCTGTTTTACTCGGGCCATTTGCAGGTGTTTTACTTGTCATTTTTATTTCTCCTTTTCTTAATGACGGCTATTTTTGATTAAAAGCTTAGATGCCTCTAGATTAAGCCAGTCATGAAAACCTGACTAGGTATGAAAACGTCTATTAAGGGAAATTCACATTATTTATGTTTAATAACAAGGAGGTAATCATTGATCAAAATCAAAGCCGAATGCCCGCAACACCTTTCCTGTACCGATGTTTTAGAGTCGTGACACTAAGGCGCTTTTGTACCGAATAGATAGAGACAGAACACCCAGAACAATTGATCAGACTTTATTGTCATTCACAATGGGTATTGAAGAATCTGCAAAGCCGTAAATGATCAAACTTTATTGTCTGCCAACAGATGTATCGCGACGAATATGCTGCTTCCCACGCACATCGGTACACATATAGTAGATGTTTTATGGCTGGATCGAGACCTACGATGCATTCGATGCTCGTGTTTATATGTGGTGTGGTCACCTGAATGTAGGTCGCTGACCCAAATGCGGATTTCTATATTTGCGTGGACAACAAATGTTTCATTCTGAATTTTAGGAAGTGGGTGGCTTTGTTGCGTAATTCAGACGAGATACCTAACAGCCTAAAGTTGATCAGGGCTGTAGAGCGTGGTGACTTGATACTATTTAGCTGGAAAGCTAATCGGCGTAGAAGCCCCGTCATGACTGGAGCTTCTAACTTTTTCAGCCTATCATTTGGTTACATGTACTTTATTGACTTCTGACAAGCGGTGGAAGTCGTTACCAGTTGGGGCCTGAGATACTCTTAGCTTGAATTCTGGCATTACAGCATACAAATGGTCAAAAATGTCCGATTGAATACGTTCATAATCACCCCATACAGTGGTGGTGGTAAAGCAATAGATCTCCATCGGGATACCATCACGCGTTGGTGCTAGCTGTCGAACCATCAGGGTCATGCTGTTATTTATGTCTTGATGCGCACGTAAATAATGCTCCAAATAAACACGGAAACTACCCAAATTAGTCAGTCGACGGCCATTGATAGAGCTAATGTTATTTATATGGTGTTCCTCATTGTAGAGCGTAATCTCCTCTACCTTACTTTTAATATACGGCTCTAGCAATTGCACTTTAGTTAGTTCAGACACCTCAACTTCATTGAGGAAATGAACACTGGTTGCATCTATCATCACACTACGTTTAATGCGTCTGCCCCCCGCCTCTGTCATCCCTTTCCAGTTTTTGAATGAATCTGAAATCAGAGCGTAAGTTGGGACTGTGGTGATGGTTTTATCCCAGTTTTGTACTTTAACTGTAGTGAGGTTGATTTCAATGACATCACCGTCTGCGCCATGTTTCGGCATTTCGAGCCAATCACCCACACTGAGCATTTTGTTGGCTGATAACTGAACCCCTGCGACTAAACCAAGAATTGGGTCTCTGAATACCAACATTACTACTGCAGTCATAGCACCTAAGCCACTTAGCAATATGATTGGTGATTTCCCAATTAAAATGGAGGTAGATAGGAGAGCCGCAATGACAAAGATAATGATTTTAATGCTCTGAATGATGCCTCTAGTAGGCATGTTACGCCCAGCCTGAGTACGCTCAAGTAGTACATCGAGAATACTCAGCAATGAAAATATCGATAACAAGGCATAAAGTACAATCCATAGTGAGACTATTGTCAGCAATATTTCCCGAAGTGCGCTTTCTTGTGAGAGCCATAAATTGGCCTGAAAACCAACCACTACCCCTTGAATAAGCAAAGCGATTTGACTGAATAAATTACTACTGAACAGCTCATTACGCCAAATAGCCCGAGATTTATTGGCGCTACTCTTTAACCGCACTAAGAAAACACGGTGAAACATGAGATGAATGACAATAGCAATCAATAGAATTAGGCCAAGTGCCTCTGCAACTTGAATCAAGTCCGATAACTGGATGTTGTATTGGCCGAGCCAACCTTCAAAGGATTTTAACATTGAAATCTCAACTTTAAATTATTGATAATGGCAACATATGTTACTTACAACTGTGCAATTGGTACATGTCAAAACTTATGTATACGAGAATTATATTGTTAATGCTCTCTTCTTTAGGTACACGATATTAGTTTACATAATCTGCAACTGTAATTGACTGTAAAGTATCAACTTGAATAAGTGACAAATGGACTCTTAAACACAGGTGATGTGGCAGACCCAGTGTTCACATCTAACTACTAAATGAATATCTATTCATGAGGGTGAGCTAGATAGAGGTAAAGTTGAGTGGGGGACATAGATAGCTACTCGATCAAATGAAAAGATGAACCGCCAATCGTTCTGCTAGCACCTGAAGCGATTAATCCCACTAACTCTGACAATATTCTAAATATACAATTGACAACATTCCCAACTAAAATTCAGTATCAGGAAAAGGTTTAATTGTCGGTCTGGCAGCAAAAGACCTGCTATCTAACTTCTTCGGTGGGATGATGATCTACTTCGACCGTCCATTTAAAGTTGGAGACTGGATTCGTTCACCTGACAGGCAAATAGAGGGAACGGTCGAGAGAATTGGCTGGCGAATGACCATCATCAGAACGTTCGATAAACGCCCACTTTATGTACCTAACTCTGTATTCAGTAGTATCGTTGTGGAAAACCCTTCAAGAATGCTTAACCGCCGAATATACGAAACCATCGGCCTGAGATACGACGATACGCAGAAAGTTGAAGCTATTATTCAAGACGTGAAAAGTATGCTAGAGAATCATCCTGACATCGATTCGAACCAAACTTTGATTGTTAATTTCAATGCGTTCGGTCCCTCGTCACTCGATTTCTTTGTCTACACTTTTACCAAGACCGTAAACTGGGTTCGTTTTCATGAAGTGAAGCAAGATGTTTTGTTGCAAGTGATGGCAATTATTCATAAACACGACGCAGATGTTGCTTACCCGACACAAACTCTAAAAATAGAGCCACAGGGTTTGCCACCAGAACTTAGAACACCTTCAACCGATGTTAGCTGAGGTGTACCCGTTTTTATAACCAAAGGATTGAGAGGGGAAAATGACCGCTAAGGTAAAATGGGGAATTATTGCACCAGGACGAATTGCACATAGATTTGCCGCGGCCTTCTCAGATATGGGCGATGGCGAACTGTATGCCGTAGCCAGCCGTAACAAAACACGAGCAAATGAGTTTGCGGCACATCACAACATACCCGTGGTTTTCGATAGCTACAATGAACTGATCGATAGCGATAAAATTGATGCTATCTACATAGCAAGCCCTCACCGTTATCATTTTGAAACCGCAAAACAGTGCTTAGAGGCAGGCAAAGCGGTGCTATGTGAAAAACCGCTCACGGTTACAGCTAATCAGAGCGAGATGTTGTTTTCAATTGCCAGAGACAATAACGCATTTTTGATGGAAGCGCTCTGGAGTCGCTTCTTACCTTGCTGGAAACAGGTAAAACATTGGGTTGATGAAGGAGAAATCGGAGAGATTCAACTTCTGCGTTCTACCTTTGGTTTTCAACCAGAAAACAACAAAACGAATGAGCGACTTTTTAGTCTTGATCTGGCGGGAGGGTCACTTTTAGATACAGGAATCTATAATATTGCTCTCACTCAATTTCTAATGCAGAAACGCCCTGATCACATACATTCTTCAGTAGCGGTCGGAAAAAGCGGGGTAGATGAGCGCTGCTCAGTTTTGCTTGACTATGGCGATGTCACCAGCCAGTTCACCTGTTCATTCCTGAGTAAGTTAGATAACGAGTTCCACATTACTGGAAGTAAGGGAACCATCGTAGTTGATGGCAACTTCTGGGAGTCGACGTCCGCAAAACTCATTCCCGTAGATGGAGAGGTGCAGATTTACCATCAACCCTATCGAGCTAGTGGATTTGAGTATCAGATAGATGAAGTGCACCAATGCCTTATCGAAGGTAAAGCTTTCAGTGACAATATGTCTCCACAAGCAACCATCGACAATATGAAGGTTATGGACGAAATATTAGATAAAGCAGGCGTTAAATATCCGTTCGCTGATCGATAGATAAAAAAATCCACCTCATGATATGAGGTGGATTTTACTTTCTAACCAAAGTCGTTGTTATTTTGATCCTTTATGCTTTGCGTCGAGCTTCGACCGCGTCTGCCAGTTGGCGAAGTACTTTTTCTGTATCTTCCCAACCAATACAAGCATCAGTGATAGACTGACCGTAAGTTTCCGCTTTACCGTCAACTAAATCCTGGCGGCCTTCTGTAAGATGTGATTCGATCATCACGCCAAAAATCGACTGCTCACCACCAGAAACCTGCTCGCTCACATCATCAGAAACCACCAACTGACGTTTGAACTGTTTTGAGCTGTTTGCATGGCTGAAGTCAATCATCACTTTCTGACGTAGTTTCGACGCTTCTAGTTGCTCTTTGATGCTTGCAACGTGTTCTGCACTGTAGTTAGGCTCTTTACCACCACGAAGAATGATATGACAATCAGGGTTACCCGCTGTTTCAACAATCGCAGAGTGGCCAAATTTAGTTACTGACAAGAAGTGGTGTGAAGACTCTGCTGAGCGAATTGCGTCTGAAGCGATCTTAATATTGCCATCAGTACCGTTTTTAAAGCCAATCGGACAAGACATACCCGAAGACAGCTCACGATGAACCTGAGATTCAGTAGTACGAGCACCAATTGCCCCCCAGCTGATAAGGTCCGCAATGTACTGTGGTGAAATCATATCCAAAAACTCACTCGCAGTCGGCATACCCATTTCCGTTAGATCCAGCAACAGTTTACGTGCTGTGCGAAGACCATCATTGATACGGTAAGTGTCATTCATGTATGGGTCGTTGATAAGTCCTTTCCAACCAACCGTTGTACGAGGCTTTTCAAAGTAAACGCGCATAACAACTTCAAGGCGATCA
Organism: Vibrio iocasae; assembly: GCF_042245395.1. Classification (NCBI taxonomy): domain Bacteria; kingdom Pseudomonadati; phylum Pseudomonadota; class Gammaproteobacteria; order Vibrionales; family Vibrionaceae; genus Vibrio; species Vibrio iocasae. The sequence goes on from NZ_CP145310.1 coordinate 1,463,172, forward strand.
CCCAGCTCATCACGCAGTACTTTTAACTTTTCACCATACTCAATAGCCGCCTTAGGATCATGAATAGAACATGGGCCTACAATGACCAACAGACGGTCGTCTTCACCTTCTAAAATGTTGTGGATAGCCTTTCGGGCCTGATAAGTCGTGGAAGATGAATTTTCTGATGCTGGAAAGCGCTCAAGTAGTGCTATTGGAGGCAGTAATTCTTTAATTTGATTGATTCTTACGTCGTCAGTTTTGTACATCATGTTGCTTCTAGTCCTACTTTATAATACTCACCCACATAGTATTTTTATCTAAATGTGAGCTATCTCTCGTTCTATATAGACGTAACTTATCTTTTAAAAACGAAGAGTTCAATCATTATTTTTATCAAATTTCAATAAAGGCACCAATTTTACACTTTTAGCAATTCGTACATTATTATTTACAGCTCAAATTTCAGTCTTTCGAAAAGCTTTTCTCAACACAACAAATGCAATATCACCGGGATATTGTTAAGGTAATAAGAGAACATAAAACCGTAAAGAGCATATAGATTTCAGTGACTAACGCAGTTGAGTTTAAACTTGTCGACAAATGGTTTGGCGATTTTCAAGCGCTAAAATCCATAAACCTTGATATACGAGAAGGTGAGATTGTTGTTATCTGTGGCCCTTCTGGTTCAGGAAAATCGACGCTTATCCGTTGTATAAATGGGCTTGAAGCCTATGACAGTGGCAAGGTTACGGTTATGGGTGACAACGATCTGAACAATCAAAGCGGTAAAGTTGGGATGGTATTTCAGCACTTCCACCTTTTTCCTCACTTGACGGTGCTTGAGAACCTGATGCTGGCACCGATGCGCACTTTAAAGCTCAGCAAAAATGAAGCTGAAGATCGTGCTAGACACTTTCTCGAAAGAGTTCATATCTCAGATCAAGCGGACAAATACCCTGTACAGCTTTCCGGTGGACAGCAACAACGCGTAGCAATAGCACGCTCGCTCTGCATGAAGCCAACTATTATGTTGTTTGATGAACCGACGTCAGCACTTGACCCAGAAATGATCAACGAAGTTCTGGATGTAATGATTGAGCTGGCAAAAGATGGAATGACCATGGTTTGTGTTACCCACGAAATGGGTTTTGCAAAGAAAGTCGCAGACCGTGTTGTATTTATGGATGAAGGAAAAATTATCGAAACCGCACCACCACAGCAACTATTCAGTGCTCCAGAACACGAGCGTACTCAGGCTTTTTTAAACCAGATACTCAGCCACTAATATATGCTGCTAAAAATTTTAAAGCCGGTCGCATCAGCGCTACTGCAAATCACAATCTTATTAGTCGGTATCATCTGGCTATTGGATAGCGGTGCAGACGCTATGGGCTATCGCTGGCAATGGGAACGCATCCCTGACTATCTATTCTTTTATGAAGATGGTGAATGGTGGCCCGCCGAGCTTATGGAAGGTTTGCTGGTGACTATCAAGATATCCTTCTACGCACTCATTGCCACCTTGGTGATCGGTTTAGGGACCGCTTTGCTGCGTTTGTCTGATTCCGTCGTCGGTAGAGTGCTAGCCCGAGGTTACGTTGAGTTGATACGCAACACTCCTCTGCTTGTTCAGATCTATCTTCTTTATTTCGTGTTTGGACCAGTGATCGGCCTAGACCGTTTTGCAACGGCAGTGCTTGCACTCGCACTGTTTCAGGGAGCATATACCGCCGAGATTTTCCGGGCTGGTCTCAACAGCATTCCCAAAGGACAGTTCGAGGCCTCACACTCTCTGGGCTTACCGAAATTTAGCACCTACAAAGATGTGATTCTGCCTCAGGTTATTCAAAGAACCTTGCCACCGCTAACCAACGAAGCAGTATCACTTATCAAAAACTCGTCTATAGTCAGTGTCATGGCTATTTTTGATCTCACGACTGAAGGCAGAAATATCGTCTCAGAAACAGCCATGCCATTTGAAATATGGTTTACCGTTGCGGCCATCTATTTGGCCCTGACACTTTCGCTTTCCGGGTTGGCAGCACTGCTTGAACATAAGCTCGGTGCACAGTGGAGAACTCAGTGAAGACATCAATAATCAAAAGGAGAACACCCATGAGGCTTTTAAAAACAGCGGTGACAGCTCTGTTGGGATCTGTATTATCCCTTCCGCTGCTATCGTCTTCCGTATTGGCTGCGGACACACCAAACTTAGATCATATAAATGACCGGGGAACAATAAGAGTTGGTATGTCCACATTTGTGCCTTGGGCAATGCGAAATAAACAAGGCGAGTTGATTGGATTCGAAATAGACGTTGCAAAACGTCTTGCTCAGGATTCTGGCTGGAAAGTTGAGTTTGTGCCAACCGCGTGGGACGGCATCATCCCAGCGCTACTTGCTAAGAAATTCGATGTCATTATTGGTGGCATGTCGATCACCGAAGAAAGATCGAAAAGCGTACTGTTTACTAAACCCTACTCTCACTCGGGTGTTCAGGTAGCCGCAAACAAAGAACTTGCAGATGGATTTAGCCAATTCAGCGACTTCAACTCCAGAAGAGTAAAGATCGCAGCTCGTCGAGGCGCACATACGGTTCAGGTTGCGAGAGATACCTTCCCTAAAGCGAAAATCCTTCAGTTTGACGACGATGCTCAGGCATTTCAAGAAGTACTAAACGGTAATGCTCATGCAGTGATCGCATCAAGCCCTAAACCAGAACACGAAACCATCAAACATAGTAATGTCTTGTTTCTTCCATTCACTGAGAGATTGTCTCAGGGTAACGAAGCCTTTGCTGTACGTTTAGGTGAAGTAGACAAAAAAGCTTACTTTGATAAGTGGATTGAAGACAGAACACAAGACGGCTGGCTGTCTGAGAGATACGAATACTGGTTTGCGTCTCTGGACTGGCAAGATCAGATCGCTGATGGCCAATAATCAATAGCTAAAACGGGAGTAAAATCAGACTGTGTCTGTTGCAAAAGTAGATAGTTCCAAAGTTGAAGTAAAGCAAAGCACTGTAGCTTTGAATAAGCTCGATTACATATTGCTTGCTATCATCGCTATGGTGATTTCCTGGCTGTACTACCGTTCATCGGTTGGCGTCAATTACCACTGGAACTGGAGTGCGGCGATAGATCTGATTTTTACTCCCCGTGCCGATGGCAGCCTTCCCTACTTTTTTCAAGGGTTAATCTCAACACTTCGCCTGAGTATTTGGGGAATGGTTTTCGCCCTACTTCTGGGCACCCTGTTAGGTGTCGCGCGCCATTCTCAAGTAAAACTGTTCCGAATACCGGCAACTGCATACATTCAGTTGATTCGAAACATACCTCCTCTGGTGTTCGTTTTTATCTTCTACTTTTTTATCTCCAATCAGCTAATTCCATTATTAGGATTAGAGTCCATATTGCGAGAGCACAATGGTGAGATAAATGCGTTACAGTCGTTTCTGTTTGGCAGAGCAAGCCTTTGGGAGAACTTATTGTCCGGAGTACTATGTGTCGGCTTGCTTTCAGCCGCCTACATCGCGGAAGTCGTCCGGGCTGGTCTTGAATCTATCCCGAAAGGACAATGGGAAGCTGCACACTCTCTTGGCCTGTCAAGTTGGTCGAAATACCGTTATGTCATTGCTCCTCAGGTTTTGACTGCAGTGGCACCTCCACTTGCTGGTCAGGCGATATCCTTAGTCAAAGATTCATCTATCGTATCTCTTATCTCCATTCAGGAACTGACCTTTGTTGGCACAGAAATCGCTAACTCTTCTGGCTTGATTTTCGAAATCTGGCTGCTGGTTGGTTTTGCTTATCTGGTGCTCTGCTTAGGCCTTTCTGTACTCTTTTCCCGACTAGAGGCTCGCAGCCGTAAGCACCTGAATTCTAATTAAGACATATTCACGTCACAAATATGTAATCTTACTCTCTGGCTGTATATACCATCACTATACTTAAAGTAAGGCGATGATATTGGAGAGTTCAAATGGCAGAGATCAGTTACTTACCTATGACCGTTGGCCTTCTCGGTGGATTAGCGGTTTTCCTCTACGGCATGGATAAAATGTCAGATGCGCTAAAAAAAGCCGCTGGCGACAGAATGAAAACCGTTTTGGCAAAACTCACCACTAACCGTTTTGCCGGAGTGATGACCGGAGCAGGATTAACAGCCGTTATTCAGTCATCATCGGTAACCACTGTACTGCTTGTCGGTTTTATCTCTGCTGGTCTTATGTCGTTAACTCAAGCCGTTGGTGTCATCATGGGTGCCAATATAGGTACCACGGTTACGGCTCAAATCATTGCATTCAAAGTCACGAAAGCCGCATTAGCCATGGTTGCTGCCGGTTTCTTCGTTAGTTTTCTCGCAAAAAAAGAAGTCACGAAACACTACGGTAATATGCTTTTCGGGCTTGGCCTTATATTCCTGGGTATGAACCTGATGAGTGAAGCCATGTCTCCGCTCAGAACCTTCCAGCCGTTCATCGACGCTATGGCTCAAATGGATAATGTGCTCTTAGCCATTCTTATCGCAGCCACCTTTACCGCGCTTGTTCAATCCTCCTCTGCCACCACAGGTATTGTGATTGTTCTCGCTGGTCAAGGGTTTATATCCCTGGAAACAGGCATCGCCTTGGCGATGGGGGCCAATATAGGCACCTGCGTGACGGCAGTACTGGCAGCGATTGGTAAGTCGAGAGAAGCAATGCAAACCTCTGCTGTGCATATCACCTTCAACGTTCTCGGTGTGATTATCTGGCTCCCCTTTATCAGTTACTTGGGACAGATGAGTATTAACATTTCCCCCGTTCATGCCGATCTTACAGGTATAGATAGAATGGCCGCGGAGCTACCTCGTCAGATAGCCAATGCAAATACTCTATTCAATGTTCTGAACACCGTTATTATGTTGCCGTTCGCTGGTGTTTTTGTCTGGCTGGTGCGAAAACTTATTCCTCATAAGCAGAAATCTCGCACGGGTAAATCTAAGAAAATCCGACCTAGATATCTCAATGCCGCTTTTCTTGCGACACCCGATATTGCTCTTGATCAGGCGCAACTAGAGTTGGGACGAGTGGGACGACGTGTATGCAATATGCTGAACTTGTTGCCGCCCCTTGCACTTAGCTACGAGAACGAAGAAGAGCGAAGAAAAGTAAGAGCAAAACTTAAAGAGATCGAGCAGATAGAAAAAGAAGTCGACCAACTACATATGGCGATATTAGCCTACCTTGGTCGGTTAAGAATGCAGGCATTATCAGACAGCCAAAGTAGTCAACAAATCAAACTTATAAGCATCACTGACCAACTGGAAAGTTCTGCAGACCTTGTTGTCGATGGCATGCTTCCAATGGCTTATAAGACCTTAAATGAAGGAACAACCGCCAGTCCGAAGATGCGAGAAGCATTGGACTCTGTACAGGAAAGAGTAAAAGACGCGATGCTCGATTGTGTCAACGCGATTCGCCGTGATGATGACGAACTTGCTGAAAAAGTTCTGAGTGCAAAACGAGAGCTAAATTCACAGCTGAACTCTGTTCTCGCTCATCAGGCGACACATTTGAGAGCAAATGATCCTAACAGACTCCGGGTATTCCGCTACGAGATGGAATGGGTTGAGCAACTGAAACGTATTTATACACTCAGCAAAAGGATGGCTAAGCTGCAACTACGTAAACGCTCTGTCGCGAAGAAAAAAGAAGATTAATTTCATCAGGCAAAAGTCTCGCTATATTGGCATGCCCTTTATAGTGAGACTTGACTACTCCGCTCTCCACTCAACTTCAATAAGCGTTTTTTCTCCGCACTTAACTCTTCCAGTGAACTGATCACCCGACTGTATTATCCCAACACCCTTTGGTGTTCCGGTCATAATTATATCGTTGGTTTGTAAAGTGGTGTATGTGCTTAGCTCTTGCAAGATAAGCCTTGGCGGATAAAGCATCTGGCTAACGTGTCCACACTGAATCTTCACTCCATTGATGCATAACTCAACACTCAGATCATCGATGTCAACCTTTCCTAATGGTACAAATCGACTCAGTACCGCGGAACCATCGAAGGCTTTTGCTCTTTCCCAGGGTAAACCCTTCGATTTCAGGGAAGATTGAAGATCCCTTTTCGTTAAATCAAGACCGAAACCGACAGCGGCTAAACTCTTCTTTCGAATTAAAAAGCAAATCTCAGCTTCGTAATGCAGTGGTTCCTGATGAAAGGCAGTGAGTCTGTTCGTGATTGCTGAGTTAGGTTTGTTAAAAACGACCATCTGATCGGGCACTGCATTACCGAGCTCGTGAATATGCTCTACGTAGTTTCGGCCAATACAAACGACCTTTGATGGCTTTACCTTACGCTCACCCAATAAAACAGTATTCATCTACCCTTCCCTGGAAACTCAATCAGTTATGCAAACAGATATTCTATCTCGATCGCAAAAAATGGTTCTACTACTGAAATCAAAATAACTGACTACGACTGCACAATTACCTAAATTTATAAGTTGCACACAATTTAGTTGCATTCGATTATTTTTGCACATATACTTCCTAGCAACTTAATTGCGCACAATATAAATTTAGAAAGGAAGAATTATGTCAGCTCTATACACAACATCTGCAACAGCATTAGCAGGCCGCAACGGTAAAGTTGCAACGGATGACGGTCTGTTAGAAGTGAATCTTGCTTATCCAAAAGCGATGGGTGGTTCTGGAGACGCAACTAACCCTGAACAGTTGTTTGCTGCGGGTTATGCTGCCTGTTTCTCTAACGCAATTCTGCATGTTGCGCGTGAAGCTAAAGTAAAAATCACTGAGGCACCAGTCACAGCTGAAGTAGGTATCGGCCCAAATGCAGAAGGCGGTTTTGCCTTAACCGTTAGTCTGGCCGCAAAACTGGATTTGGAACAATCCGCTGCTCTTGAACTGGTTCGCACTGCGCATAAGGTGTGCCCATACTCGAACGCAACTCGCGGTAATATTGATGTTGCCGTAACGGTCAACGGTGAAACTATTTAATTTCTGTGCACAGGGTCGGTCACTAATCCACTACCTGATTCCATTTTCACAAAAAACGCTCGCTGAATTAGCGAGCGTTACTTTTATCTGTTGTTCAAGTTTATAGGTATTCACACAAGTATGCGGTCGCTACTTCAACTTTCACATCAAAGGATGAATCACCAGCCACTTCAAATGCATCTCCGCTGTTGAATGTACGCCAATCATCTTCGCCTTTACGCTTAATCGTCAACGCTCCCTTAACAACTGTCATTCGTTCCGGAGCTGCTGTACCGAATGTGTATTCGCCCTGAGCCATCACACCTACACTGCTATCACCGTCTTCCTGGGCAAAACCAAGGGATTTAACACCACCTTCAAAATATGTGTTCTCTTTGATCATAATACGTCCTGTTTTATTTCTGTCTGTTTAACTTTTTATTTACTATCTTTTTTATAGTTCAGAACCCTTTTTATCGAATTATCAGCAAGGGCTCAACCATTAATTTCTTTGTGTATAGAGCAATTTTGTTCAAGTTTTCCATCGAACACTCAATTATATTGTGGAAAAATAGTTAGCAAACTAGGATTAGGAAACATCAATGCCAAAGAAAAACCACTTTCAGTTTACCCCCAGTAAGCACCTTGATACGGTGACGACGCTGAGTGCAAACATGAGTGATTTTTCTTACGATAAGCATGCTCATGAAGAGTTCTCCATCGGAGTCACCCTTCAAGGAAGCCAGGAATTTTTTGCCAGCCGTGCCTTTCACAAGAGCGGCCCAGGCAATATTATTCTGTTTAACCCGGATGATGTTCATGACGGTCACTCGGGTGGGGATACCAACCTGGAGTACGTCATGCTCTACCTCCATCCTGACGAGTTAAAACCTTCGTTTCAGGCTCTGGGCGCTGATATGACCCACTCTTTAAGAGTCGAAGACACAGTACTCAACGATCCCATCTTGCGCCATCAGGTGATCAACTTGTCTCAACTGATCCACGACGAAAACTCCTCAAAAATGGAGCATGAATCGGGGGTATTTCAGGTTGCTCAGTCACTGGTGAGATTAAGCGGACAGTTGAAAGGCATTGCGTCAGAAACTCGTGCAGACAAGCTTCTTTTAAGAGCAAAAGATTTTATCCAGGCAAATCTTCATCAGGAGATCTCCATTGATGATATTGCGAAAGCAGCAAATCTATCGAAATTTCACTTTATCCGATTATTCCGTTCCCAGTTTGGCATAACACCTCATCAATACGTTTTGAGTTGCCGTATCAACAATGCCAGAAAAGCATTAGAAGCAGGAACACCTGCTGTTGATGTCGCTCAGGCCAGTGGCTTTGCTGATAGCAGCCATCTGAACCGTCGATTCAAACGTTATTATGGAATGACTCCAAAACAGTATCAGTTACAACTTTCCAGTTAGTACTTATTCAGGTAATCGCTCGTTATGCTAGAAATCTTCGCTTACGGGATCAGTGTTATGTATAGCCCTGGTCCAATTAACCTACTTGGTCTTCACAGTGGTCTTCAAGGCAAAGCCAAAACTCATTTAGGATTCTATATTGGTGTGGCATCTGCAATGCTGGTTCTGTTTATCTCACTCGCTTTTCTTGGGTCAAAAGTGATAGATAAATCTGTCCTGCCCTACATTAGCACTCTTGGTTGTAGCTATATTCTGTATATAGCCTGGAAAGTGTTCCGAGCGAATGTGAACATCAAAACGGAAAGCAATAGTAAAAGTGATTTGAAGTATCGTGACGGATTGATCATGCACCTGCTCAACCCAAAAGCACTTATTGCGACGTTACCTATTTCTACTATTCAGTTTCCGGCAGCAGGCATTACGGGCAGTCAGATTATTGTATGGTCTCTCGTTTTATCCATTGTCGCTTTCGGAGCGCCTGCAAGCTATGCATTGGCAGGATCGATTCTGGGCAAGAAGATAGAGAACCCGGTTTATTTTAAAACCTTCAATATCTTGATGTCCGTGATGCTGGTTTATGTCGCACTTAGCATTGGATACGAACATATCTATCAGGCTTGGGTATAGATATTCCACCTAAATTTCCGGGCAAGTTGCTCGAGTTTCGCTGTTTCCTGATTTGATTCTTGCCTGAGCCATTCCACAAGCTCGTCAACAATCGGGGACTGAGTTCGTTGATGATAGTAATACTTCCAGGGGCTGGGATATATCCCAGCCTTTTCGGGGCAGACTAAGAACCCACGCTCCAGCCCCGGCAGTACTAGAAGTAAATCGGTCACCGTGGCTCCTTGCCCTGACAAACAAGCACTGAGTGCCAAATCAAGGGTAAAAAAAGTGGTGTTTCTTACGCGGCTTTTTGTCGGGTAATCAATGGCCTGCAGCCATGACTTCCAGTCAGCATGATCCAGAGTCGGGTGCAGGCGAGGCATTTTCAATACGGCATCTAAGTCCATCTCGTCTTTCAGTAAGCTCTTAGCGCATACAGGCGCCATATATTCTTCGCGCAGAAACAACGCTTCTCCTTCCCGATTGAGCTGCTTGTGATGTTGAGATGTGAATATAAACAAGTCGTAGTCATCACTTGTGTTTTCTTCCACGGTAGGAATAACAACGATCTCATAGTCCGAATACCGCTCGCTCAGCTTCTGGATTTTCGGTATTAGAGAGCGTGTGGCATAGCTTAAACCCGCTTTAATAACGATTCGACTCGCTTCTGGCTCTTGCCAGGATGAGACTAATGATTCAACCGCCTGATAATTACTACTTAACACGGAAAACAGTGCCTGCCCTTTTTCTGTCAACTCGATCGACCGATGTTTTCTGGTTATCAGAGATGCACTGAGCTCATCTTCGAGCTGTTTAACTTGTCGACTCACTGCGCTTTGCGTCACGTGCAGCTCATCCGCAGCTCGAGTGAAGCTCATCAGTCTTGCTACTGACTCAAAGGCTTTCAGGCTATTGTTTGAATAGGGCAAATGCGGATATGGCGTCATAGTTGCTCTGTGTTTTGCATGATCTGAAGTAATGTGAGAATGGCATAAATGTTAATTGAGCACCAGAGGTTAAAGGTTTATCTTTGCCATAATTCACTGAGGGTAATATGAAAAAGATTTTATCGTTGGCATTTCCATTAATTATTTCGCAGCTTATCGCGATGGCTCTGGTACTTACTGATATCTGGATGATGTCCAGATTAAGTATTGCTGACCTTGCGGCAGGCGGTCTGGGCGCATCTGTCTACTCCTTTGTCTTTCTTGTCGCAGGCAGCATTGTTGGTTGTGTTGCTAACCTGATTGCCGTGGCTTATGGGCAGAGCTTATCTCGACCCGATTTTGGTATGCAGCAAATTCGTTATGCGGTCAAAGGCGCGGTCATGCTTACCGTACTGCTTACTGCGATATTAACTCTCAGTTTTGTGTTTGCCCCAGAGTTGCTAAAAGTGGCAAAGCAGTCTGACGATGTTATTGCCATTGCGATGAGTTATCTCGATGCACTTAAATGGGCAATGCTTCCAACGCTTCTGCTGCTCGTACTTCGCGGATTGACCAGCACTTTTGGTGATGCTCGCTCTGTGATGATTATGTCGATAGCAACCGTAGTATTGAATGTTCCTGTTAGCTACTTTCTTGCTTTCCAGCTCGGTTGGGGTATATCCGGCATAGGTGCAGGCACGGCAATTGCCGCATTCTTCATGCTTGTTGCTTATGGTTGGTGGGTATTCCGTCAACCAAAATACTATCGATTTGCACCCTGGCTAAATAGAGAAGAGTATTCTTTAAAGTTGATGAACCCGCTGTTTGCTATGGGGGTTCCTATTGCGATTGCAGGTATTCTGGAGCACGGGCTTATTTATGGTGGAACTCTGATGGCGGGTATGATCGGTGTCGCATCGCTGGCACTCCATCAGATTCTGCTGCAGTGCCTAAGCTTTACCTGGAACATCAATTTTGGTTTTTCTCAGGCTTCTGCAATTTTGGTAGGTAAGGATTTTGGTGCAGACGATTACGAAGGCATCAAGCGTACATCTAAGAACAGTTTTATTCTGGTGACCGTTTTGAGTGCGGTTATGGCGGCAGTATTTATGCTATGGCCGGACGCAATTGCCAACCTATTCCAGTTGGATGCAGACGGTCAAACAGAGCTGACTTCGTTACTGTCCTCAATGATCTGGATCGTAGCCTTGTGCTTTGCTGTTGATGCCTGGCAGTTACTAGCAATCAACTTGCTTCGTGGTATGAAGATCGTGATCGGTCCAACGGTGATAACTGCTATCGGCTACTGGGTGTTCGGTTTGCCTGCAGCATGGCTATTAATGCAGTCTTACGGTTTGGCGGGTATTTGGGGTGGTATTGGAGTCGGATTAGCCGCGACAGGCATTTTCCTTCTCATACAGCTCGTCTTTGCAATCAACCCCAGAAGTAACGAAGACAAACAGCTCGCAGTCTAGTTTGTTACTCATCAGATATAAAAAGAGCTGGACCATGCCAGCTCTTTTCGCATTCGGTTGAACTTACTTCTTAAGCAGGAAGTTAACCAACTCGATGTACTCGTCAATTGAGCTGATGTTGCCGTCAGGAGTTAGCAAGTACTTGTTATTCACAATAACACTTGGAACGCCTCGCAGACCTGCATCTTTAAACCCTTTGTCAAAACGACGCTGCATAGATTCAACGGCAAAACCATTAAATGCCGCATCAAATTTAGCACCATCGATACCGTGATCTACGAAAATCTGACGTAGTTCAGCATCGTTTTTTGGTGGCTGCTTCAGTTCCTGAACCTGACGGAACATTACCGGGATCATTTTATCTTCAACTTTTAGAGCAACCATTGCTGCGTATGCTTTTGACATGGAAGTACCCATGCCGCCACCCATGAATGAAGGGTGTGCTTTCTGGAACTTAGCACCTTCAATAAGCTTGCTCTTTAACTGAATCATTACAGGTTCAAACTGGTAGCAGTGTGGGCAGTAGAAGGAGAAATATTCTGTAACCGTCGGTTTTGCTGTTCTTTGAGTATCTAGCTCTTGATAGTGCTTACCTTCTTCAAACTGTGCAGCGTTCACTGCAAAGCTAAATAAAACAGATGAAACAAGTGCAAAAATCTTTTTCATTATGGATTCTCTTTATGATCTTTATTTATATCTTCTTTGTGCCAGTCGCTTAGCTCTGGCATATAACATGCGGTAATGGGCAATGCCCCAATAAATGAAAAGAGGTTAAACAATCGGTGGGCGGAAGATCTTTTCAGCGAAGCTTCGTGTCTTCCTCATCTGTTCGTTTTGTATAAGGAGCAGAGAAGACTCTTGATTCGATGCGATTTCAATAACAGAAGTAGCTGGAAATAGTGTCGTTACATTAATCGATGGGCAGCAACTGTGTGATGCTTTTGTATCGGCCCCCGATACAACCAACGCATTCTCCCACGCAAGATTAGTATGAACCTGCAGTTCGTCATGTTGCTGACAATCAAGAGCCGGAGCCTCCATTTTCAGCATAGCTTCGGTACCATCTTTGTAATTGGCATAAACAAAGTTGTTTGAAGAAGCGATGCCAAAGACCGAAGTCAGCAGCGCGACTAAAAGCAAATTACAAATCAATACTGTACGACGAAAGTAGCTCATCAATTCACACGTAAGAAATCCATTTCCGAATCATAACTGATTAAGACCGTATTGTGTCAAATTTAATTTCTACCTGTTATCCCAATCAGAAATTGAGGTTCAGAGCACCTGCCCAGATTTTATTTACAAAAGTTTAACGACACCCAAGCAAAGACCAGAAAATAAAGATAAACTAGACACTTACTCAACTTATACGCTGCTCAGTTCTCTACCGGATAATGATAATGGCCATCGACCTGTCTAAATATAAATGCTTCATCTTCGATATGGACGGAACACTGATTGATACTATGCCCGCAAACCTTGCCGCGTGGGAAAAGACTGCAAATCAATTTGATTTTCCGTTTGATGCAGATTGGACTTATCAGCTAAGCGGTCAACCTAGCGCAAAAATGGCGATGCAAATGATTGAGCGCTACCAGTTAGAACTGGATCCTTATGATATCGCCAGAGAAAAAATGGCGCATTACCTTGGACTCGAAAGCCACGGTGATTTAATTGAATCCACCTACTCTCTACTAGTTCAATATCAAGGGCAAAAAGCAATGGCCATTGGTACCGGAAGCCAGCGAAAAAGTGCCATGCTGTTGCTTGAAAGCAAGGGGGTTGTCGACCTCTTCGATGCAATAGTCACGTCAACGGATGTCGAAAACTATAAACCCGCACCAGATACCTTTTTACTTGGAGCGGAAAGAACTGGAGTTAGCCCAGAAGAGTGTGTTGTTTTCGAAGATACTGAGTTAGGCAAGCAAGCGGCACATGCCGCCAGAATGGATTGCATCATGGTAGAGAACGACACCCTTATTTTTTATCCATGCCCAGGAAAAGAAAACGAGAAATGATTGAGCTAGGGACACGAGAATATCGATCAGTAAGCTTAACCATGGCATTTGGTTCGTTTGTTATTTTCTGTAATCTCTACTTGTTCCAGCCCATTCTTCCCACTCTATCAAAAGAACTCGACATTTCCGCGACACAGGTTAACTGGATCTTCGCAGCCACCACTTTTACCTTGTCCATGTTTCTTGTTCCATGGGCGCTGGTATCCGAATCTATCGGTAGAAAGCAAGTGATGTTACTGGGTCTGTTTGTCCCTCCTTTTATTAACTTCTTGATGCTGCTCTACCCTAGCTTTAACGCCATGGTTGTCGCCAGAGCCGCAATGGGTGTTTCGCTGGCTGCCTTTGCTTCGGTCGCTGTTGCTTATATGGCAGAAGAGATGACACCACAAGCTTTGGCACAATCAGTTGGCAGCTATATCGCGGCGAACTCTCTGGGAGGCATCACAGGAAGAGTTGTTGGTGGTGTACTTGCAGACTGGTTCGATTGGCAAACCGCCGTTTTGGTTATCGGTATTTTTTCTCTGGTGGGCGCATTTATCGTTCTGCGCAATCTACCTTCGCAGAAGTATTTTAAACCTCAGAAAGGACTGTTTTTTGTTCACAACCGAGGTTTAGTTCAACATGTTCGAGATAAACAGGTGTGGTTTGCCATGATAATTGGTGGGCTGAACTTTGCTTTGTTTGTTAACCTATTTTCTGTAATTGGGTTTAGGCTTTCCGAGCCTCCCTACTCTCTGCCATCCAGTTTAACCTCCCTGGTTTTTCTCTGTTATCTCTCTGGAACCATAAGCTCTGGGTTTAGCGGAAAGTGGACATTAAAATTTAACCCCATCAGCGGTATCGCGTTTGGCAGTCTGGTCTTGATGGCCGGAATGTACATAGCATGGTTTGAAAGCATTGCTATGATGATCATCGGACTGCTTCTTATTAGCACTGGTGGATTCTTTACTCATGCATTGGCTTACAGTTGGGTAAGTCAGAAAGCCAAATCGGCAAAGGCAACCGCTACCGCGTTGTATCTGGTTCACTACTATATTGGTGGCAGTTTTGGTGGTTTTCTGCTTATCTACTGCTGGCAAAAAGGTGCATGGCCTCTCGTGCTACTTGGCGGCACAATTCTTAGCCTCGGAATATTATGGTTGAGCTATCGCTTGAGAAGTAAAAGCACTAATTAATAAAATCATCTGCAATTTTTTTTCTTCTACCCCGTTCTATATAGCCAAGATAATAAAAAAGTGCTCAGCATACGGGGGAGAAATGAAATCCATATTTAAAGGGCTTGTTGCCGTTGCCTTAACTGTTCCTGTCTTTTTCTTACTATTCAGCGCAGAAAAGACATCTCAGGTTTCTGCAAAAACATCATACTCAGGAAAAACTGAGGTTGCGACGCTTGCCGGTGGTTGCTTTTGGTGTACAGAATCTGACTTCGAAAAGCTCGACGGTGTTATTGATGTTGTTTCTGGATACTCTGGTGGCAAGTTAGAAAACCCGACTTACAAGCAAGTTTCATCCGGGAAGTCCGGTCATATCGAAGTGATTAAAGTCAGTTATGACCCAGAAGTCATCGACTATGAGGGCATTCTCGATCACCTGTTGCGTCATATGGACCCAACCGATAACAAAGGTTCCTTTGTTGATCGAGGACCACAATACCGCCCGGCTGTTTTCTATCATAATCTGGAACAGAAAGAGATCGCAGAACGCTTCTTAAAAGAAGTCGACGAAGCCAAAATATTTAAAAAACCATTGGCAACAGAGATCATTGAATTCAAGAAGTTCTATCCTGCAGAAGATTACCATCAGGATTACTACAAGAGAAACAGCATCCGTTACAGCTACTACCGCCACGCTTCTGGTCGTGACGCATTCCTGGATAAGGTATTTGGTAAAGACAGAGAAGAAAATCCGGTAACACTTCGTCAGTTGATTGACCAGAAGAATCAATCATCCTCTGTGAAGGAGTATGTAAAGCCGTCTGCTGACGAGATAAAGAAGATGCTGACACCACTTCAGTACAAAGTGACACAGCATGAAGGAACAGAAAGGCCGTTTAACAATGAATACTGGGATAATAAAGAAGAAGGTATCTACGTTGATATTGTAACAGGTGAACCACTGTTTTCTTCGACCGATAAGTATCGTTCTGGAACTGGTTGGCCTAGCTTTACCAAGCCAATTAACCCAGGATATATCACGACGAAAACGGACTATCTTCTTGTATACCCAAGAACAGAAGTCAGAAGTCGATTTGCTGACTCCCACTTAGGGCATGTGTTTAAAGACGGTCCGGCTCCAACAGGGTTACGTTACTGCATGAACTCAGCAGCCATGCGCTTCATCCCTTATAACAAGATGGAAGAGCAAGGCTACGCTGAGTACCTATACCTTTTCGAGAGTTAATTCTCTTACAGAGCAGCGACCAGAGATTGGACTTCTTGTTCAATCTCTTTGTTTCTGAAAGTGCCCGTTTCTAAATCAAAGTTGTCATAAAAGCTAGGCACGGAAACCGCTCCTTTCACATCTGCAGCAAAATAAGGTGCAGACTGCTGAGCTTGAGCAAGTACATTAGCCGCACCACCTGGGCCCGGAGACGTTGCCAACAAAATCATAGGTTTGTTCTGAAATACCTTCTGGTCGATTCTTGACGTCCAGTCAAACAAGTTTTTATATGCCGCAGTATATGAACCGTTATGTTCAGCAAAAGAGATAACTATCGCGTCCGCTTCTCCTAGTTTGTTGTAAAACGCTTTTGCCAGTTCCGGTTGTCCTAACTCTTTCTCTTTGTCTTCACTAAACAGTGGGATTTCATATTCATTAATATCAAGTAGCTCTACATTCGCACCCTCAATTTGAGTGGCTGCAAAGTAAGCTAAACGCTGGTTAATTGAATTTTTGCTGCTGCTTGCTGCGAATGCTAATACGTTCATGATGATTCCCCTCGATTGATTCTGTTTATCACTCATTTGTTTTGTTGAGATAACTATAGATCTTTAATTTAAAGGAATTAATAATGCATATGTAAAAGGATTATTTCCATTTGACTATCAATCCAAGAGGATGACCATGAAATCAAACCTGTTAGACGGTGTGGCTGTGTTTGTAGAAGTAGTGAACAGCGGAAGTTTTACTAACGCAGCACATAAGTTAGGTCACTCCACATCTCATATCAGTAAAGAGATCAACAAACTCGAAGAAAGAGTCGGAGTCAGACTACTGCAGCGTACAACACGGACGCTACGCCTGACACCTGAAGGTGAGATTTACTATCAGAAATGCAGCCAGATAATTGATGACGTTATTGAAGCAGAAGATGCGGTCAGTGGTAAACAAGGAAAACCGAAAGGCTTGCTTCGAATTAGCTGCCCTGTTGCATTTGGGATCTCCAGAATTGAGCCACTTCTTTCCGAATACCTAAGCCTGTTTCCGGACATCGAACTCGATATTGATCTTAGTGACCGAAAAGCAGATCTTATTGCCGATGGTTTTGATGTTGTCATTCGGGCAACACCTCAGCTGGAAGACTCTACACTAGTCAGCCGAAAACTATTGGATTCCTCAGTACTAACGCTCGCTTCACCATCATACCTGTCTAAACATGGTGTCCCTCAACAGCCTGAAGATTTAGAGCGACATAAGGTTATCAATTACAGCAACCTTAAGAATCCTAATATCTGGACATTTTTCAGCGAGAATAAGGAGCCATTACACATACGGGTTAATGGTCAAACCAAGTGCAATAACTCCAAGATGATCCTGGCGCTAGCCGTGGCCGGGCAAGGCATCGTCCGCATGCCAGAATTTAATGTCGGAGACGAAGTCAGCACTGGAAAACTTCAGGTTATTCTTGAGCATTTCGAACAATCACCTGTCGGGGTCTTTATGGTATACCCAAGCCGTAAGCATATGTCTTCCAAGGTGCGAAGTTTTATCGACTTCTTTGTCGACCGACTAAATGACTAGATTCCATGAACCTTATTCCGTGAGTTTGGCTCCGGGTCTTTCAATACCTTCAGAATCATCTGGGTTATAAAGTTGACAGGTCTCCAATGACAAGCAACCACATTTGATACAGCCTCCCAACTGGCTTTGCATCAACTTCAAGCTATGAATTTTGGCTTCAAGTTTATCGTGCCAATCTGCTGCCAGTTGCTCCCACTCTCCTCGGTTTGGTGCTTTATCTTTTGGTAATGCCCCTAAAGCATCTGAAATTTCGCTCAGCGTTAAGCCAACATTCTGTGCAGCTTTAATTACAGCAATACGCCTTAGCACCTGTCTATTATAACGCCTTTGATTTCCCTGATTTCGATGGCTGCTAATCAATCCTTTTGTTTCGTAAAAGTGCAATGTGGGAACACTCACCCCTGCCCTTTTCGCTACCTGCCCGACACTCATTTCCATATCAAATAAAATCCTAATTCACGCTTGACCTCAAGTTAACTTTAGGAATTAAAGTTAAAGCCGTCCAGTAAAAATACAAGGAGGTTAAATGTTTATTGCTATCTATGAGTTTGAAATCAAACCCGGAACAGAGTCGGTATTTAGAAAGGCTTGGCTGGAAGTCACCAAAGAGATCTATCTCAATTGCGGAAGCCTAGGATCTCGACTTCATACCACCGAGACAACAAACACCTTTATTGGATACGCTCAATGGCCAGACAAGAAAACTTGGGAGTCTGCCCCTCAGGTTGAATCTTCAAACTACAAAGCTAATCGAAAAATCATGAAAAATTGCCTGGTCAGCTCACGTACGATTCATCAACTTGAAGTACTGAGTGACTACCTACAAAAGACAGAACTCAATAAATCAGAAACGCAGGGGGCTTTATGAGAACTTACATTGAACACGCCAACATTTCTGTAGTGGATGCACAGCACACTATAAAACTGCTTTTAACAGCAGCGCCAGACTGGTCAATCCGGGGAGAAGGAAAGATGGATAACTGGTTTGGCAGACAAATCCGTTGGTACCACATCGGAGACGAAAATTCTTACATTAATATTCAAGATGCGGGTGAAGGTCTAGCGAAAAACTGGAAAGAGCATTGGACCGGTGTAAAGCATATCGGCATCGTGGTTGAAGATTTACAAGCGGTGATTGAACGCCTTACGAAAGCGGGGTACGAACTTGACCACATGGGAGGAGAACATCCGTACCGAAGAAGTGCCTACTATATAGATAAGCACAATCTTCAGTTTGAGTTTGTGGAGTACCTGACTGACCAACCAGAACAGAGAAACGATTACTCTCTATAACGGTTGGGTATGCGGCCTGCGCCCAATTAACTATTGCAAGACGGCACCTCTGATATGCGGTGCCTATTTTGGCTCCTGTTTTCTAAGTGAGACTTAAGGTTAGGATACGCTTCTAATGCTGACGGGTTCTTCGCCAGAATATCCAGTAAAATCTGAATGTCAGTTAATATATCACCAAGCTCTGCTCTCGCTTTCAAATCCATCATTTATTACCTCGATTTAGCCCATAACCTTAAACGAACATAATTAATCTTCATTCAAGTTATGGTGGTTAATTAATTGATACCGAGATAATGACAGGGAGTTTATTTGTAAGGTACTCAACAGTTGATGGAAATAGTTAGAAATAAATTTTGGTGACTTCCATATAGATCAAATTGAAGTGAACCAAACACGTAATGCGTAGGCTACCCAGAGGTAGCCTACAGAAAGAGAGCATACTCGATGCTATTCGAAACGTTTATAGTCGACAGCTAATTTTCTCTATCTCCTCTTTCCACTGCCTCTGTAAGTTCGGCTTTTGATGCTTGGGTTTCCGATGTAAATCATCTTCTAGCAGTGACTCTAGTTCTATCAAACGTTCCAAAAGTCGCTCCTCATCTGACATTATCGACCCTGCCGAAGGCGAACTTTGTTTTACTTCAGGAACTCGGTCATGTACTGAAAGTAGCGGTTGATCAATAAGTTGCTCATATACGTCTTCAGCGGATAAATACTCCGTCAGCTTCCCATTGTGAATTAACCAGAACCGATTACAGCTTCGCTCAATCAAGCTACGATCGTGACTAACCAAAACAGTCGCACCTTCAAACTCATTAAGTGTCTCAACAAGCTCCTCTTTTCCTTCCATATCTAAGTGGTTAGTCGGCTCGTCAAGAAACAGCAGGTGATACCTCGCAAGCGTAAGTCCGATAAACAGTAATCGGGCCCTCTCTCCACCACTCAGTGAAGCCACTTTTTGATCGTGCCTGATGTACTGAAAGCCAGCGCTGATTAACGCTCGTTTGCTTTGCTCGTCGCTAATTGAAGCAAAATGGCATAACGCATCTGTCAGTGTGTCGGAGTCATTCAGTTGCTCTAGTGACTGATCGTAGTATCCCAGGCGACATCGATCATGGAAGGTTACTGAACCATTAGCTCTATCAATGCAGCTAGCTTCTTCAATCTGTTTTTGCAGATACAGCCAATGTAAGCGGTTTAATAATGTTGACTTACCACAGCCATTACTGCCTAAAACAGCGATGCGGTCGCCACTTTTAATACGCATTTCTGGCATATCAAATAGTGCTTGATGACTTTGTGGCGGTTTGACCACAAAAGGGATCGTTTCCACTAGTCTGTTTGCAGGTAATGCCTCTCCCTTGAGCTTCAAACTCCAGGGGACACCTTCACTCAGCTCTGTCTGCTCCTCTTCAAGTCGCTCTTTTCTGGCAAACATGGTTTTCGCTTTTCGAGCCAGATCTTCGTTATCGTAAACCTTACCCCACACCGCTAATCGCTTAGCGCTTTTCTCTATACGATCTATCTCTTTCTGTTCGCTAAAGTGACGCGCTCTGTCTTGCTCATCTTTGTCTTTGAGAGCTTCTCTTGCCTGAGAGCAAGGCAGCGAAAAATGATGAAGTGACTGGTCACGCATAACCCATGTTGTGTTGGTGACTGAGTCAAGCAGAGTTTGATCATGGGAAACTAATACAAATGAGCCCTTCCACTTCATTAAGAACTTCTCCAGCCACATAAGTGAAGGAAGATCCAAGTGGTTACTGGGTTCGTCGAGTAAAAGCAAATCAGGTTCGTTGATGATAGCTCTGGCTAATAGCAATCGCATCTGCTGACCACCACTACAGTTCAGCACGGGCATCGTCCAATCGGCTTCAGAAAAGCCTAACTCCGACAACAGCAATTCCGCTCGCCAATCTTCGCCTTCGTCAAGAGAGTCAGACAACGAGTCCAACACCGTCATTGAATGAAGTTCATGTGGAATGTGCTGTTCTACATAGCTCATCAGGCATTGCTTCGCTTTAGAGATATGTCCTTCACTTGGTGCGAATTGTCCGTCTAGTAGTTTAAGCAGTGAACTCTTACCACAGCCATTGTGTCCAATAAGACCGATCTTATCGCCACGATTAACCGTGATATTTAGCTCTTTGAAAAGCGCGTTAGAGGTGTAAGAAAGTGTAAGGGATTGTGCAGTTAAAAAAGTACTCATAATTATCTCAAGAATTTTGGGTGCAAAGCACCGTTGTCAGGGTTGACAATAATTCTTCGAGCTTGAGGGAAAGTACTCGAGTGACGTTTTTCGTCGAAAGGTAATTATTCGCTCAAGTCGAGATTATCGCAACGCGATATCAATAACTCTTGAGCGGGCCTTAATGCCAAATAAACGTGGGTTGATCGAACACCACAAAGACATAATTTCCTCCTTAGATTATCTATGAAAATATATTAATTTTCGGTTATTCGGTGTAAAGCATTCTAACTTTGAACAAAACAAAGTAAAGCGAATAAACTTCAAAATGATTACGTTCATAACTATATAACGTTGTATTATCGAGAAAGCTAATAAAATAACCGGACAATGATATGAAGTTAGACGCAATATTATGGGATTACGATGGCACTTTGGTAAATTCCGTACCAAAAAACATTGATATTACAAAAAACATCCTCTCTATCGTTGCTCCACACCTGACAGGTGGCAACCTTCCTAAATGTTTGCTCAGTGAAGTTGAGTATCACAAAGCGAACCATGGTGCAAAAAACTGGCAAGAGCTGTACGTGGACTACTATGGTCTATCGCATAAAGAAATGCTTATAGCAGGTGGAATGTGGGCGGAACATCAGGAGAAGAATCAAACTGAAGTTACCCTTTTTGAGGGCATCCGCGATGTTGTTCACCAGTTTTCACATATCAGCCATGGTGTATGTTCCCAAAACTCGCGAAAGAATATTCAACAGGTACTTGCGCACAATGGCATCGATACCCCGTTTAAAGCGGTTGTTGGCTATGATGATGTCTCAAGCGGACATCAGAAGCCCCACCCGCTCGGTGGTATCAAATGCCTTGAATCAATCTTTGGTCATACTAACAGCGAATTGCTCATGTATATTGGTGATCATGAGGCCGATACCAAATTTGCCCAAAACCTACAGCTTGAGTTAGGCGATAAAACCAGAGTAATTTCCGTCGCTGCTGCATACAGTCATTCAAACCCTGATAGTTGGACAATTAAACCTGATTACATCGCACGTGATGTAGAGGATCTTCTTCATATCATAGGAAAATATGCATAGGGTGACACAAGAAATTGAAATCCGTTTTCAATGCTACCTATTCATTTTTAAATTACGTAGTGGGCTTTTATATCGTCAAGTTATTGCAGTACATGATTACGTTTCTGCCTGACTCTTTTCCAATATATAGCTGCTCATCAGCTTTCTTAAGAGCCCTACTAAGACCCTGTTTTGCTTGTTCGGTTGTGATACTTTCAAGCGCTGAAGATATAGGGGCAACACCAATAGATATAGTAACAACATTGAAAGGTGAATTCTTAGTGTGGGGAATATCAAGATTCTGTACAGCGTCCTTAATGGCAACAACTCTCCCTTTCAAATTATTTTCATCTTTCCCTGTCAGTATGAAAACGAACTCCTCTCCCCCAAGACGGCAACCTAGCTCATGCGGTTCCAATATACCATTCATACTATTAGCGACTTCAGTAAGAGTATTATCTCCTTCTGTATGACCATAAGTGTCATTATAACGCTTAAAGTTATCTATATCGCATATCAAGACATAGACTAGCTCATTTTGAAGTAAACTCTTTTGAACCAAGCTTATTCCATATTTTTGATACTTAAAGCGAGAGCCGATACCTGTGAGAGGATCAGTTTCCGTTTGATTCTGGAGAATACGTAATTGGTTTTTAATTTTAGTAATTAAACTGGAATAGGAGCGAGCTAATTCACCGATTTCATCTGCGCGCTTTATTTCAGGTATTTTGGACTGATCAATCTTCTCAATATCTTGTTTCATCGATGAAGCTAGCTCTTTTAATGGGCTAACCAGCCAAAGTGTGATGATATAAATAAGGAGGAAGGAGACAAATAAAGCCAAAATAGCTTCTTCTAACACGTTAACTAGCAGTTCTTCTTTTATTTCCTGCAAATCAGATGCGTCGACAACAGCCCAGAAATGTCCTCCATTTTCGTTCCTCAACTCAATTTGGACAAAAAGCAAATTTACTTCTTCATCCAAAAAATACTCTGCGTTTCTCATTTCTTCGGGAGCTTGGGGAATAGGAAGTGACTTTAATTGAAGGTTTTCATTTACTACTTCTAGGTCTACCTTCACTTTATTTATCAAATGGTTAAGCTTTCTTATATGAACGGTATTGGTTGCAGGTGTTTTTGTTAACGTGCTTTCTAGTTGATTCAGTTTAGCTACAAGTTGCTCAGCTTCCTCTGGAGTTACATCAAGCCGCCAGCCTTTACTTTTCTCTATTGAGTACCGGACCTCAACTTTACGATTGGAATAATCACTGGTACCGGAAACTTCAGCAAACTTCAGATTTGGTATAGCTTTAAGGCTATCCAGTGTCGATTGCATAAGTAAGTTGGCGTAATTTCGTCCCGCAACAGAGCCAGAAAAAAAGGTATTGTAAGCAGCTATATGACTGGCCGACATATCAGCAAGGTATTCAACTTTGGTAGTCCAATCATTTTGATAACGAGAATAGGACATACCAAAAATGATGGATAGCACAAGTGCCAGATGCGAAATAAACAACATCTGATTTACCGTCAACCTCCCCAAAAGTCGGTTACTCAATGCTGTTACTCTTTTTTATCATCATAAGTGCTCAACACAGGTTCAGCACAAGTGCCATTAATACAGATGTCTTTGTAGGTAGTGTGGCAACTTTCACAGAAGCTTGGCTCCAGAGAAGGATGCATAGAGGTAATATCTTTACCTTTGCGATCATAACTTCCGTATAATGCCATGCCTCCAACGTGTTCAGTAACCCATATAATTCCTTGGACTTCCGACACAGCAACAACCGTTGGACCATCAGAATAAGGACCATGTGTTTTGTATTGCTCCAACTTCTCAGGGTTAACTCTAATTGTCAGCGGTGAGCCCTTACCTTCATTTATCCACGCGTAAGCACGAACAGATTCCTGAATGAATAAAGAGGTATCTGGAGGTAAAACCGTATCAGCCGGAAGGTTCATCGACTCTTTTACCACGGGCCACTCTTCCCAACCCTCTGGGTAGCTTGCATCAGATCCAGCAAAACATTGACCTGTGAATGTTAATGAGGCTATCGCACCTATCACAGCAGTTTTAAGACGTATAAAAACTTGCATATCGTTCCTTGAAAGCATTTCGAGCCTGACGCTCAGTATTTAGTTTGAAATACATATTAACTGCATTTATTAGGAGCGCAAATAATAGTAGGTATCCCAACATGTAGCACCACGATTGCTTAAGATATATTTGTGACACATTCGATATTTTTACGTGATAGACGGATTTTCAAGGCTACTGCCCTTTGACGATCAGTGACTTGATTACGTGAGCCCCCTCTCAATTGCAAATCTATATGAGTTCATTACTGGACAAAGACAACTGGATATACATACAGTTTTCTTGCGGAGTACTGTAGTACAGTGACGATTCCACGAGTACATCTGCAAACCACTTAATATATTTCAATATCCATAGGAGAAAAGTTATGCCTCAAGATTTTGATGATATACCATCAATTATTTCCCATTTGTCCCTGGGTACCAATCAACTCGAGAACGCTATTAATTTTTATGATGAAGTATTAGCAACCATTGGAGCAAGCCGGCAAGAAGAAGTACCTGATGTAGCAGTTGCTTATGGTAAGAGATTTCCTGAATTCTGGGTGCAGATCCCATACAATCAAAAACCTGCAGAGGTTGCCAATGGCGTACACTTCGCCTTTATTGCCCCCTCAGAAGAGGCTGTACAGGCTTTTTACAATACCGCAATGAAACTGGGGGCCACATGTGACGGTGAACCTGGACCTCGTCCAGAATATGGAGCTCCATACTATGGTTGCTTTGTCCGGGATTTGGATGGGCATAAGATTGAAGCCGCGTTCTGGGACGAAACAAAATTGTAGTGTGGCCCTTTTATACGATTTCGAATATCCATGTGTTTCTTTAAACACATGGATAAATACTAAAAAACGCCAACTATTAACTCTCTAACTCATCAAAATAGCTTTGTAAGCGCTGGGAACCATAAGTTGGAGCAATGGCGTCACCACTTAGCATCGTCAAAAAGAATTCCGCGGGACCACCATATTTTTCTGGCAATCGCTTAGCAATTGAGAGTGACAAACTTCGTAAACTATCAGGCACGTGAGTAAGACGACCAGGCTTACCTAGTGATCTAAAGGCGAGATGTGCTATTTCATTGACCGACAACACATCAGGACCACCAACCGCAAACTCTGTTTCATCGCTTTCAATCGCATCAAGACAGAATTTGGCCAAATCCTCACCGTGAATAGGATTCATTCGAGTATTTCCATCTCCAAAGGCGTACACACGTCCACTCTTAGCCATGTTATAGATTTCAGTCATATCTGAAAAAAAGCCATTCGGCCTTATTACACAGGGGATAAGTTCTTTAGATTCTAGTAACTTGGTCGCGAAGCGTTCTTTGGCTCTTAACAACCTAACTCCAGGATGCTTTTGTGCGTTAAAAGCAGACACATAAATGAACTTTCTCACACCCGCTCGCTTTGCTTCTTCGAGCAGATTTAGGTTAGCCTGATAATCGACATCCATATAACTGAGGCCATCTTTTTGCCTAGTGATACCCAGGCAAGAGATCACAACATCAACATCCGTACAAACGCCTTTAAGCTGCTCGGGTTTAGTTACTTGCGCCTCTCGAATCTGTTCATTCGCAACGCCACAATGTCGTAGTTTTTGCTTGTTGCGCGCGAGAGCTAGAAAGCTAGCACCATTTGCTTGCAGTTGCTTAATAATATGTTGTCCTAAGTAGCCTGTTGCCCCGGCAACTAGAATTGTGTTCGATGTCGTCATCTTTAATCCTTACCTCTAAGAAACATTATTCCGCTATTGCTCTGCGATAGGGTTCTTCTCTTACACCGTGAGAAAGCACCAACTTAATGATGAAGATTGGAGCAATCCACTCTAGCCCCTCTGGTGAGGTCATAATCTGAGCGAGAATGATTGATAGCATAACGATCAGCAGAGCAATTGGGCGTTGCAAGTACAGCGGGACAAGGTGGACGAAGATAATGGATGCCATCATCAAGCCATACCAAAAGAACGCATAAGACCATGTGATATCAAAACACAGCGGTATTGCAAACAGCTGGAAATGAATCGCTGGAAACAGGAATTTGCTCCCGACCAACTTACCTAACCAACTTACGTTCAGGTTTTGGTCCGTGTGAAGGTATCGTTTCATCGAACCCAGTGAGTTGGTTAGTACTCCACCGATCATATCCAGAGTAAGTACCGCTGCTACAACAATTTGCGACACGCTCCAGTCGAGTTCCTTCCAGGCGAAAAAGTATAAGATTACAGGAGCAATAAATGCCGCATAATTTGCAATTACACTCTCTGCTTTCGTCGCTCCGTAACCCGTCGTGAAGTTAAATTTGCCATTGCACTGCCAGTTAATAGGTGCATTTTTTAATGTGATTTGCTCGTTACTCATGGAGTTTCCTCTCTTCTTGAATTTGTTGGACGACTAACTTCTTTATATAGTCCAGTCGGTCCAAATAAAGGATAATTGATCGAAAACGATCCTGTCAATAGTTATTTAGTCCATACGGTCGATAACAACTAATTTTATCGACCAGTGGACTTTTATAGAGAACGGGAATATAGTCCAACCGGACTTTTAAAGAGGTAAACCATGCCAAAAATCGTAGACAGAGAAGCATACCGCAACGAACTTATTGCTAAAGCGGTGGACATTTTTTCAGAGCATGGATTGAACGGATTGGGAATGCGAGGCATTGCAGAGGCACTCGGTGTTTCCAAAAGTGCGCTCTACCATTACTTTTCCAGCAAAGAAGAGCTATTTACCGCCTGTACAGAGTTTGTGTTAGAGCCACATTCACTCTATGGCATAGACAGTAAAGCCTCGCTCCCTGAAGACAAAAACCAGGCCATAATTCAACTTTTAACAGCGCTGGATAACCGGTTTAAGGGTGAAATGACGGTACTTCTGGACTATGTGAAAAACCGGGATAGTAAGGATGTTGCTAATGATGAACTACTGCAAATGGCAGACAACCGATTCCTGACAGAGCTTATTAAGGTAGTAGGTGAAGAACATGCTAATCAGGCTTACGCCCTGGTGCTTGGCGGGTTAATGGCTCGAATGTTAAATGGTAACCAGACTCAAATTGAAGAGATTGCGTCTTGGGTACTGCAGCTATCAAGTAGTAAAGAAAGCTAAATTAGTCTTTAACGGATATAAAAAGGGGCAGGTGTTCTACCCTGCCCCAAGCTTGTAAGTTAACCAATCCAGTTTATTGCAACTTGAACTGACCTACAATGTTCGTCAGTTGCACATTCGCATCAGCCAGACTTGAAGCTTCAGCGTTTACTTGTTCTCCGCTGTCTGCAACACGCTGAACCATTTCACTCATCTTAGCCATATTTTCGGTGATCTCAGCCGCAACCGCATTTTGCTGTTCTGCTGCTGTCGCAATCTGCACATTCAGGTTGTTGATACCGTCTACTGATTCACTAATGTTATCAAGATCTTCGACCACCTGATTCGCCTGCGTAGACGCTTCCACACAGCTCTCACGTGTTGCGTTCATTGCTGTTATCACGCTCTCTGAGCTGTCAGTTAGTCGATTAATGGTATTCTGAATCTCTGTCGTACTGTCCTGAGTTCTCGAAGCAAGTGCGCGAACTTCATCGGCAACCACGGCAAATCCGCGTCCATGTTCACCAGCACGCGCAGCTTCGATAGCTGCATTCAATGCTAACAAGTTGGTCTGCTCAGCAATTTCACCAATCACTTTAAGAACATTGGTGATCTCGTTGATGTCACCACCCATGTGGTTGATCTGCGAAGCCGCGTCTTCCACTTTGTTCACCAGTTGCAGAACCATATTAGATGCACTGGAAACGGCTTCTCGTGACTCGTCTGTCTGAGCGTTGGTTGTACCGGTAAATTCAACAGCATCAGCCGTATTCTGAGCGACATCATTCGAAGTCGCGCTCATCTCATCCAGCGCAGTTACTACCATTTCAGTTTCAGCTTTGTGCTCTGATAATACTCTGCGGTTTTCGTCCGTTTGAGTCTGAAGAGTGCCTACACTGCTTCCAATGCGATTGGTCATGTCAGAGATATCCAGCATCATGCTCTGTAAGCTTTCGATGAAAGTATTGATATCACGAGAAATTTGGCCAAGGTCATCATTACTGGTTACTGGCAGGCGCTGAGTTAAATCACCGTTACCACTTGATAGCTCACTCACTGTTTTCTTCAGTGCCAGCACAGGGCGATATGCAACGCTTAAAATCAGATAGATAGCAATTGCTGAGAATACGACCAAAGAAAGTGTTGTGATAACAGTTGTATCAAGTGATTCTTCTACGGAGTGATATACGACCGATTTGTCCAGACCAACCAGGATATGCCACTTAGTATTGTTATCCAGATTGATGGTTTGATAGTACGCTACCTTATCCATTCCAAGGAGCATGTACTCATAAAGACCCTGCTCATTAGCCAGCATCTCTTTTTCCAACGGAACCAAATCCGGGAAATCTGACAGACGAGACTTACCTGGTACATCTACTTCACCCGTCGAAGCAATTGTCAGCCCGGTGCCATCATAAAGCGCAGCGATCGCACCATCAAATACCATCTCTTCAACAATAGGTTTCAGAGCAGTTAGCTCAATATCTGCCAGCAATACACCAAGAAGTTTACTGCCGTTATAAAATGGCGTAGCAATACTGATCATCAAGGTTCCGGTTGATTTACCTGTGTAAATGTCCGTGATAACCGTCTTTCTTTGATTCTTTGCAGACTTATACCAGCCCCTTACACGAGGATCATAAGAACTGGCGTCATAGCGCCCTTTGTTGCTGTTAAACGCAGAGCCATCTTCATATCCTACAACAATCGCTGATGCACGTGACATTGAAGCCACTTGCTTTAGAGATCCCATGATCTCGCCTTCATCATTGAGACCCGCGAAGTAAGGTGCTGTTCCTTCCATATCTGAACGAATACTCAGCATAAACTGAGCTACTTTGTCAGCACTTGCAGAAACCTTAAGCATTGAGTATCTGTCCACATCCTCTGTTACCAGAGTTGACAAGTTTTTATAAGAAAAGTACCCAAGAACTATCATGGAGATAGCAAGTAATAGAATAGACGCTGATACGATGCGCCCCTTAAAATTCATTAATTGGCTCAAGACAACCTCGTTATTAGTCAGTTTTTTTTGATATTGTCCGCATTCTAGCACGCTAAAATTACATTCATTAACTGAATATGTAGATTTTTGTCTAATTTTTCTTCAGCAATCGTTTGCACAATATATATGTTATTTCCAATATGGAAAATTATATTGGAAATAATTTCAATCGTGGAAACAAGCGGTATTTAGTATGATTAGAAGGTATAAAAATTATAGGTTTCAACATGAATCAGACCCTGCAAATCATCACAGACAAGAACCTCAACTTTAAGCAAAAAACGAATCTGCTCGCAGCTCAGGCGGACAATAGCCTCCCTTACGTTGCCGTACCAGAGCGAGTCAGCAAAGCCTTAGAAGAGAATGTACTTTGTGATATTTTTGAAGGCCACGCCCCATTTAAGCCAAGGTATGTATTACCTGACTATGGTAAGTTTTTAAAAAATGGCTCAAAACATCTGGAACTGGCGCCAGCGACCAATTTGGATGAAGCCATTAACATGCTCACCATCATCTATCATCACGTTCCGTCAGTAACCAATATCCCGGTCTATGTCGGTCAACTTGATGACATTTTGCTTCCATACGTGGGAACTTTGACTGAAGAGCAGATTTATCAAAAACTCAAGCTTTTCTGGATCATGCTGGATCGCACTCTGCCAGATGCATTTATGCACGCCAATATTGGCCCTACGGATAATATAATCTGCCGTACCATTCTGCGCGTAGATGCAGAGCTGAAACAGATCGCACCCAATCTGACCTTTATGTACGACCCTAAGGTCACTCCAGACGATCTGCTACGTCAGGCAACAAGTAACATCTGCGAATGCAGCAAGCCCCACATTGCTAATTACCCAATGCATGCGAACACCTTTGATAGCAAAGGGTTTGGTATCGTGAGTTGCTACAACTCTCTGCCTCTGGCTGGTGGTGCCAACACTCTGGTTCGAATGAACCTGAAAGAAGTTGCCCTACGCTCTGATAACCATGAAGACTTCCTGGCAAACATGCTCCCACACTACTGTGATGTAATGTTTGAACTTATTGAAGCAAGAACAGCTTTCTTACACGAGCAATCGAACTTTTTCGCCAGTTTTCTTGTTGAAGAAGGCCTGATTGAAGAAGACAGATTTGCACCAATGTTTGGTATCTATGGCATGGCTGAAGCAGTTCAGGCTTTATTTGAAAAAGAAGGCAAAGCTGTCCGTTACGGCCATGACTCAGAAGCCGCTGAACTGAGCTACAAGATTTCTGAAAAATTGGCGGGTATCGTAGAATCGACTCCAGTCAAGCATGGACTTAATGGACGTGCGTTACTTCACTCTCAGGCAGGCATTAGCCTGGATAAAGATGTGACACCAGGTGTGCGCATTCCTTATGGCACCGAACCTGATCCGGTAAGCTACATTAAAACCACAGTAAAGCATCACAAGTTTTACCCTTCGGGTATCAGCGATATTCTTACCATCGACGAGACGGTAAAGAACAACCCGGAAGCCATGTATAACTTATGTAAGGGTGCTATCTCTCTTGGTATGAGAGAGTTTACTGCGAACGTTAACTCGAACGATCTTGTTCGTGTTACCGGCTACATGGTTAAACTTTCTGACATTGCGAAGTTCAAAGAGCAGGGATCTCGGGTGAATACCACCTTCCTTGGTTCTGAAGCGGCAGACAATACTGGCATACTTGAGCGCCAACCACGTGTTGTTAGTCAGGAGATGTCTCCTACTTATGATTTCGGCTAGGTGCCTGTCGTCCGTATGCAAAGCTTCGACTCTAAAAGTAATGTAATTAAAAGCCATACATCAGATGAAATGGTACGGACAACAGGTAACCAAAAACGAGCAAAGGTAAGCCGTGTGCTTACCTTTTCTTGTGTTGACGGACCAGGTAACCGACTGGTTATCTTTATGCAAGGATGCAATTTTTCTTGCGCTAATTGCCACAACCCCCACACCATTAACCATTGCAATCATTGCGGAATCTGTGTCAGTCACTGTCCTGATGAGGCCTTAACCTGGTCAAGTGATGGCAAGGTTCATTGGCACGAAGACAAATGTACCAACTGCGATAAATGCATTGAAGTTTGCTCTTATCTGTCAAGTCCTAAGGGGTGGGCATACTCCGTTGACGACCTGCTAGAGATTATTCGTGAGAACCACTTCTTTCTCGAAGGCATCACTGTATCTGGCGGTGAGGCAACATTAGAAATTTCGTTTATCACCGAGTTGTTTAAAGCTATCAAAGCGGATAGAGAGCTTAATCACCTAACCTGTTTTATAGACAGTAACGGGACACTTTCCGAAACGGGCTGGCAGAAAGTATTGCCCTACCTGGACGGTACAATGATCGATCTTAAAGCGTGGCAGGCGGAAACTCACGAATGGCTCGTAGGCCGGGACAATCACAGAGTCTTCAAGTCCATAGACTTCCTTGCTAATAACCATCGATTACATGAAGTTCGTCTATTACTGATACCAGGAAAAACTGATCTTATTGACGAAGTAGAGTCTGTCGGTCACTACCTATCTCGTCTACCCAGCGATGTAGTTATAAGAATCAACGCGTTTCAACATCATGGCGTGTCTGGAGAAGCTCTCTTCTGGGAGACCTGTACTAAAGAAGATGTGGAGCAATTCAAAAGTAAGCTAGTTCCCATCCTTGGTCGGGAAATTATCACGCCTGCTGTGATACTTTAATCAAGCTGTATCTTCGTCGCCTCTTCGACCAACTCGTTATAAAGCCACTTCATTGATGGATCATTGGTACTGGCTTTGTTCCATACGATGCTGAACGCCACTTTACCATAATCAAAAGGAAGCTTTTTCATCACCAACCCTTTCGCCTGCAGTGCTGTCTCCGCCCAGATCCTTGATGTTGTAAACAAGAAATCCGTTTGGTGACACATTAAGGCTGCGCTGCCAAAGTCCGATACGGAAATGGCGATTTTTCTTGGTTCAAACTGCTGAGCCAGATTCTGCTCAAAATAAGGAACACTCAGCTCTTTCTCAACAATTCCGATATGGCGATACTTCAGGTACTTCTTGATGGTTAAATCATCATTGGCTATCGGATGTTCCGGATTCATCAGGCACACCATTTCGTCATTAAGAATACTGTGCCAATGAAGATCCCGATTTTCAGTCGGAGGCTGGGAAATATCATGCGGAAGTAAGACAATATCGACCTGACCTCGGATGAGAGCATCTAACCCTAACTGCTCTTTCGAGTAAATCTTGAAAAATGAGTTGGGTGCTTTTTCTGAAGCAAGCTTCGCCATTATGGGGGCAAACACTTCAAATGCGCTGCTTCGCATGGACAGCTTAAACGTGCCAGAGTAACTTTCAGGATCAAACGATTGTTGGTGAATCACACCATTCATGCTGGTAAGTACAGAATGCACCGTTGGGCCAATTTTTAAAGCGTAGGCCGTTGGAACAAGCTGAGTACCATCCCGATAAAACAGTTCATCACCAAGCAAGTTTCGTAACTGTGACAATATCTTACTGATGCTTGATGGACTAACACAAAGTTGCTCACTGGTTTTAGTAACACTGTTGGTTGCAAGTAAGACATGCAGCACTGTCAGGTGCTTAAGGCTAATACGAGAAAGTTGAATGTAGTCCATCGATAGCTCTGCTTTTTACTAGATAGCCAATGCTTTTTGATCTTGTAACACGCTCTCTAACTCCTCTGCCGGAACAGGCTTGCCAAAAAGATACCCTTGCGCACAGACGCAATCGCTCACCTGAAGTATTTCCAGCTGTTCATTGGTTTCCACACCTTCGGCTATTACCTTGAGAGACAAGGCTTTACCCAGCGCGATAATCGCATTGGCGATAGCGATACTCTGCTGATCTTTGATATTGGAAACAAATGAACGGTCAATTTTGATTTTTGTTAAAGGCAGTTTTTGCAAGTAGCTTAGCGAGGAGTAACCGGTACCAAAATCATCAATAGCAATTTCAACACCAAGGTTTCTGAGCGCTTCTAGCTGAGCAATGGCGCCACCCGAGTTATCCATCATGGAACTTTCTGTCACTTCTATTTCAAGGAAATCCGGACTGAGATTATTGACCTCTAGAATTTTCTCTACATGTTCTGAGAAATCCCCACGCTGCAACTGTCGACCGGATACGTTAACCGCAATGCGACCAAACTCATATCCCCGGCTACGCCACAGTGCCGCTTGTTGGCACGCGGTTAAGAGCACCCACTCGCCTATGTTCTGGATAAGACCGGTTTTTTCTGCAACAGGAATAAAATCTGCAGGAGGTACAGGACCAAGTGACGGATGATTCCAACGAAGCAAAGCTTCAAAACCAACCAACTGCTTAGTTTTGATATTGAACTGTGGCTGATAAACCAAATGAAATCCATCATTATCCAGAGCGTCATGCATCGCCTCTTGCAATCTAAGATGCGACTCTGACTCTTGCGTCAGCGCCTGGGTATAGAAAGCATAGTTGTTACGACCATTTTGCTTAGCGCGATACATGGCTGCATCTGCATTTCGAAGCAAAGTATCACTATCTCTGCCGTCATCAGGGTACATAGAAATGCCCACACTGCCCGTCAATCGATGACGCTTACCATTCGATAGCTCAACCTGAGTGCCAAACAGGGACATTAGTTTACTCACTACCGCCATAACCGAGTCAATATTGGAGACACCGGCTATCAATACAACAAACTCATCACCACCTATTCGCGCTACCGTATCTTCTTCCCTGACACACTCTTCAAGACGCTCTGCCACCTCACAAAGCACCTCATCGCCAATCAGGTGACCGTAGGTATCATTGATATGCTTAAAATGGTCAACATCGATAAAAATGGTCGCAAGTTGGCCACCATTTCTCTTCGCATGGTGGATTTCATGTTCTATCTGGCTGGATAGCTTAAGACGGTTCGGTAAATCGGTGAGCGGGTCGTGGTAAGCCATATGAATAAGCTCAGCTTCACTCTGCTTTTGCAGGGAGATGTCCACGAAAACCGACACATAATTACAAGCTTCACCCTGCTCATCGTAAACCACACTGATGGTTGACTGCTCTGGATACACTGCACCATCTTTGCGTCGGTTCCAGATCTCGCCTTTCCAACGCCCCTCTTCTTCCAGCGCTCCCCACATCTCTTCATAGAAAGGTTTTTCATGGCGGCCGGATTTAAGGAATCGAGGGTTGCGCCCAATCGCTTCTGCTTGGGTATACCCAGTGATTTCACAAAACGCCTGATTTACATAGACGATATTCCCCAAACGGTCTGTAATGATCACCCCTTCTACCGAGTTTTCGAACACGGTACCGGC
This sequence comes from Vibrio iocasae, assembly GCF_042245395.1. Lineage (NCBI taxonomy): Bacteria > Pseudomonadati > Pseudomonadota > Gammaproteobacteria > Vibrionales > Vibrionaceae > Vibrio > Vibrio iocasae. The sequence continues at coordinate 1,497,633 of NZ_CP145310.1, forward strand.
AATCATCAACTGTTCTTCTATAAGCTTGCGATTGGTGACATTTCGGGTCATACCAATGGTGCCAACAACTTCACCGTTATGGTCTGTTAAGGGCGCTTTAATCGTTTCATGCCAGTTCTTGCCTTCAGCGTCATGGGCATCAGCGCACTCCTCAACAACCAGTTGACGGCCCGCTTTGATCACCCGAACATCTGCCGCACTGTATTTGTCGGCAATTTCCGGTTCAAACAAATCATAGTCAGACTTACCTATTAAATCTGTTCTAGAGTGTTGCCAAGCTTCTTCGCAAGACTGATTAAAATGCGTATAGATCCCCGAGATATCTTTAATCCAAATGTGGTCTTCAAAGCTATCTATAAAGGACTGAAATGTCGGCTCAAGGTACTGTCCTGAAGATATTCTCAAGTCATCTTTTCTTGAAGTAACTTCCTGATTGTGGACTTCTGAAAGGTCTTTTTCAATCTGGCTTGCAAGGTTATTAGACAAGAAAAATATATCGTCTGAATCCGGCTCTGTATCCGCGAAAGTCATAAGGACGCCGTACACAGAATCATCAGGCCAGAAAACGGGCATGCCAGCAATAAACTGATGTTGTTTTGTTTTTAACGTAAGTGCCTTGCCGAAGTTTAGAATTCTGAATGCGTGAACTTCCAGCTCACGAGAAACCGTATCCAAATCGTAGATATTATCTGAATGGGCGACGACACCTGAAATCTTCTCGTCAATGACCCGAGCAAGAATAAATTGGTATCCGGAGAGCCTTGCCAGCATGGATAGGTTATTGTGCCATCCACCTATCACCGCTAATGAGATTTTGTCGCCTAACATAGAAGATTCTTTTACTGCGCCACAACATATAACCTGACAACTAGTTTTCTATATGCAGGTCGACATTAATAAAGTGCCATAATATATCAACTAATCAGGTATATAACATCGTGTGGTAACACAGTTTGTTATCTTAGTCTTCAGAAATTGCTATGCGATAGTACCTATCCTGGTTGGTTTTTATCACGTTAAAAACCTCTCCATCCAACTTTTGATCCTCTACCAGAGGCTCAAGCCGGGACATAATGTCATCCATAGAAAGATTTACCAATCGATAAGGCCGCTTTTGAGCAAGGGCCTGGAAATTATCCGCTACCGCAATAATCCGTGAAGGCACGTCCAACTCATCACCCTTCTTGTTGTAGGGATACCCTGAGCCATCAAGGCGTTCGTGGTGGTTTGAAGCCCACTGACCGATTGGAGAGCCGGGGAAGAAACTTCTTAAAGTATGTTCAGTGTCGACAGTATGTCTGCGAATACGTGTGTACTCTTCTCTGGTTAGACGATGCCCCTTATTTAATATGCTGTCAGGCGTTCTCAGTTTTCCAATATCATGAAGCAAACCAGCGACATAAATCAGTTCCTGAGTCGTTTCATCGAGTCCTAACTCTTTTGCTAAAGAGCGAGATAGCTCTGCCACTTTATCAGAGTGCTGGTAGGTAAAAGCGCTCTTTGCGTCTACAATACGGGCCAGAAATCTTGCCATCTGTTTGACATCATCAATACTCAACTCGCCACTGTAATCACCTTTCGCATCTTCCGACAGCGCCTGAACTTCGATGTATGCAGTATCCATGTTGTACCAGAAGCCATCCATGAAGATGAGTTCCTCCATCGCATTCACCATTTCAGGATTAAACATGGTGCCAGACTGAGATTTGATATGTTCTGAAATGAGCTCTTTATGAAGCGTAACGGCTTCCTGATGGTTGTCCTGAATATAATAAGCTCTTAAAAAATCAAGCCTGTCCGCTATGTAAACAACCGCAGCAATATCACGGTCAAACTCTTCCAGATCCAGAGTTACCAGATCTTCCCATTGGGTATGATGATATAAGACAGGAACTGCGAACCGACTTAAAAGCGGGCAATTGATGAGCTGGTCATATCCCCTGATGCAGTGCTCGCGGACATTTTCAGGCTGAAGCTTACCGATAAGAGCAGAGTGTTCTTCTGTTGTTGATACGCCGGAGTCATGAATAAGGCCTGTGTAATAGGCAAACTTGGCTTTTTTTTCATTCCAACCAAGTTTTTTGGCACACTCGTAAGCCATATAGGCAACTCTGTGTCCGTGATTAATGTCATCGATACCAACAAAGTCCAAAGCACGGGCAATCATCAACAAAGCATGCCTGAGATCGATTGATATTTTTTCCTTATACACCATAGCCATCATCCATAAATAATTATTTTATATGGATAAAGCATAAACCAGGATCTCAATAAAATCGAAACTAACGGACTTAATGAATTGCGTAGAATAGAAAATGCCACCTATCTGAATAAGGTGGCATTTATGTTGGCTTTTGAGACTAATGTACCTTAGTCGGCAAAACAAATTCCTGTTAGTTTCGCCGACTGAACCGCAAGATGATCTTTTGGAACAAACTTTGTTTTACCTGCAATATCCTCTAGAGGAACAGCTACCACCTCTAAACCTTTAGCAGCGACAATTTTGTTGTACTCGCCTTTATAAAGAAGCTCAGCCGCCTTCGCTCCAAACTGCGTTGCCAGCACTCTATCATATCCAGTAGGGCTGCCTCCTCGCTGAAGATAACCCAGTACCGATACTCGGGACTCATAATCTGATATTGCATTCAACTCTTTGGAAACTCTGTGTGCAGCACTAATGCCTTCTTTCGCTCGTTTTTTCTTGAATTGCTTTTTAGTCAAATCCGCTTCGTCCAGCGTTCTAGCGCCTTCGGCAACAACAATCACGCAGAACGGAGAATTAGATTTCTTCATTCGGTTATCGACGTGCTCTTTTAGCTTATTGATATCGTAAGGTATTTCAGGAAGGATAATGGCATCCGCGCCACCAGCGATCCCGGCATACAATGCAAGCCAGCCTGCAGAGTTACCCATGATTTCCGCTAAGATGACCCTCTGATGTGAAGCAGCTGTTGTATGAAGGCGGTCAACAGCATCGGTACAAAACTCAAGCGCAGAATGAAAGCCAAACGTAATGTCGGTGCCAAAAATATCATTATCAATCGTTTTTGGCAGGCCAATTACATTCAGGCCGCGCTGTGTTAGCCAGTAGCCTCTTTTGTTGGTGCCACCACCACCAAGAACAACTAAGCAATCGAGATTCCATGCGTGATAGTTGTCTATCATTTTCTGCACTTTTGCTTCGTCTTTGAAAGGTCGTTCACGAGAGTTCCTTAAAAACGAACCACCTTCATGCAGTATCCCCGAAAAATCAGCGTGTTCCATCAGCCGGGCATTGTTTTCTACTAATCCTTTATAGCCATCGAAAAAGCCTACAATCTCAATTCCGTAGTTATCTTGAGCAGCTTTTGCTAGCCCTCTCAATGCTGCATTTAATCCCGGAGCATCACCACCAGCAGTCAGCACGCCAATTCTCTTTGTTACCGAACTCATATATTAATCCTCTTCCAATGCATAAGGCTTTGTTTATATTTTATTTTTTTTAGCCTTACCTTCATCTAAATAGTTTTTAATTAACTTCTCTATAATTTTCTGGACAGATGTATCTTCTTCAATCGCTCTGATTTTTAATGCCTTAAGCGTTTTGGCATCAAGGCGCAAAGAAGTATTTTTTTTATCACCTTTGCCCTGTTTATCTTTTGCCATAAAAGACCCCATGATGTAATGACGTCATTACGTCTATTTAAGTAGCAAATTGCAATTCCAACAAATAAAAATGAGAGCTCAATCAGCCTGCATAATACGAATGGATGAGGGGTTTCCGGGTTAACCAGACATATTTCCGACTTAACTAATTATTTTGTCAGAACAATCTATACTTATACCAAACAGGCTTCGAACAGAAACAATGAGGACAAAAAAACAACAGTATTGATAAGTTCGATAGCAGCAAAGTTGTAAGCTGGAGGTACTATGCTCGAACATGGGACTTTTACTCAAGAAGAGCAAGAGAACATTTTTATTTTCTCGTTAATTGGGGAATTTAATGAACAAGGAATCACCGCTTGTTTAAATGCGCAAAAAAAAGCGATTGAAAGTTTTGGGGATAAAGAGTGTTTCATACTGATCGATTCAACAAAGCAAACAGGAGCCACACCAGAGGCTTATCAGGCAGTTAACCGCTATTATCGGGATCTTAATTATCCGCATTTAGCTGCGATTGCCATTGTTCACGACAGTTACGCACTTGCTCGTCTTCACGAGCGAGATATTCCTGAAATGCAACGGCACAATACGAAAACCTTGCCAGATAGAGAATCAGCCATTGAGTGGTTAATCGCACAAACCAAAAACAAGGAAAATCAACACAGTTAGTTGCGGCTCCCATTTAGGGAGCCGCTTGTTTTTATTAGAAGACTTCTAATTTTAGAGAAAACCTAGCTTTAGAAGAATCCTAACGGGTTGACGTCGTAGCTTACGAGTAAATTCTTGGTATTCTGGTAGTGATCAAGCATCATTTTGTGTGTTTCCCTACCGATACCAGACTTCTTATAGCCACCAAATGCAGCATGAGCCGGATACATGTGATAACAATTCACCCAGATACGACCAGCTTCAATCGATCGACCCATGCGATAAGCTCGGTTCGAATCTCTTGTCCACAAGCCCGCACCCAGGCCGTATTCAGTGTCGTTGGCAATCTCCAATGCTTCTTTTTCATCTTTAAAGGTCGTGATGGCAATAACAGGCCCAAATATTTCTTCCTGGAACACCCGCATATTGTTTTTGCCTTTTAGGATAGTTGGCTGAATATAGTAACCGTTATTCAGGTTGCCATCGGTTTCTGCCACCTCACCACCGGTCAGTACCTGAGCACCCTCTTCCTGACCTATTTTCAAGTAACCTAAGATCTTATCGAACTGCTCCTGAGACGCCTGTGCACCCACCTGAGTTTCTGTGTCCATCGGGTTGCCCTGCTTGATCGACTGAGCTCGTTCTACCACTCTCTCGATAAACTTCTCGTAGACCGACTCCTGCACCAAAACACGCGAAGGACAGGTACAGACTTCCCCCTGATTAAAGAAGCCAAGCAGCATACCTTCAACACACTTATCCAGATATGCGTCTTCATGTTCAAAGATATCTTCGAAGTAAATATTTGGAGACTTACCACCCAGCTCCACAGTCGATGGAATCAGGTTATCGGCAGCGCATTTCAAGATATGCTGGCCAACATTGGTTGAACCTGTGAATGCCAGTTTTGCGATGCGTTCACTGGTTGCAAGCGCTTGTCCCGCCTCAGAACCAAATCCATTCACCACATTGACGACTCCAGCCGGAATGAGATCACCGATTTTTTCCATCAATACCAGAATCGATGTCGGTGTTTGCTCAGCGGGCTTAAGAACAACACAGCAACCCGCTGCCAGAGCAGGGGCTAGTTTCCATGCTGCCATTAATAATGGGAAGTTCCACGGGATAATCTGGCCAACCACTCCTACAGGCTCTGGGAAATGATAGCTGGCGGTATTGGCATCCAGCTCAGCAGCGGTACCTTCCTGCGCCCTAACGCACCCCGCAAAATAACGGAAATGGTCGACAACCAGAGGTAAATCTGCAGCGAGCGTTTCACGTACCGGTTTACCATTTTCCCAGGTTTCCGTAACTGCTAACTCTTCCAGATTCTGTTCAATTCTGTCCGCAATTTTTAATAGAATATTCGCACGCTCACCCGCACTGGTTGCCGCCCATTCTGCTCTGACATTGTGCGCTGCATCTAATGCCAGATTAATATCTTCTTCCGTTGAACGTGCAACCTTACAATAGGGCTTACCGTTTACCGGGGAAATGTTGTCGAAGTATTCCCCTCTGCTAGGACCTACCCATTCTCCGCCAATGTAGTTTTCATAAGTCTCTTTGAACTGAATAATTGAACCTTCGATTCCCGGTTGAGCATATATCATGTCGTCTTCCTTTTTAGTGATACATTCAGTGTCACACGTCTAGGCGTGTTACCTCTGATAACGCAAATCACAGGCCAGAATCTACGATCTTGCCCTCGACACCAGTTAACACTATGATTACATTTTATTTACATTACTTTCTATAATGTCCAGATAGTACCGACCTTGATGTGCAAAGTGTTCATGTGTCCCAAAATGGCACACCCCAACTGTTACAAAGTGGAACAATGAGACAACTGACAACCAACAAACAACAGGACTGGTTAAGCAACTCGTGGAATCGAAGCCAACTTGCAGGCATTGAACAACACCGGACCGTCGATAATTTTCGTCTTGGCAATGCCCAATTAAGCGAAAGGAAATTCATACTTTCACGCGTTATAAGCTTGGCTGAGCGGCATGCTAGTCCCCTATTCAGTCAGCTCTTCTCCAAAACCAACAGTAAGCTAATCCTGACCGATGCAGACGGTGTCATTCTGGCGTCATGGGGACAAAAAAAATTTGACGATAAACTTGCCTCAATTGCTCTGGAGACTGGCGTTTGTTGGCAAGAGAAACTCAAAGGCACTAATGCCATTGGAACAGCCATCGTTGAACAGAAAGCCATATCCGTCATTGGCAACCAACACTATATCAATCGTCACCACTTTATTAGTTGCTCAGCCAGTCCTATTTTCGATCACTGTGGCAATATGCTCGGTATTCTTGATATCACCAGTGAGCAACGAATACATCACGGAGATACACTTCAGCTAGTTCAGACCATGGTCCGAAAAATTGAGAATGAACTGCTTTGCGATCACCCTGAAGCCACAACCAGAATTGATCTGGCAGTTAACGAATCATTGATTACCAGTGGTTGGCAGGGCATAGCGATTACGGATGAAAGAGGAAATATTGTCGCCCATAACAGTATTGCCGCTCAGTTATTGGATCAGGAAAACATCGTCGGCAAACCCATAAAAGACGTTATTGCCCAATGTGAAGTACCACTTTTTTATAAGAAGCAGAGTAAAAAGCCACAAACAACGAAGCGCATTTCGATTTACTCCCCCTCTACGAAACTGCATTGCGGAGAAGAGCGAATAGAACACGCATGGCAGCAAAGTTGCAAGCTCATCGACAAAGATATAACCATCCTTCTTCTAGGAGAGACCGGAGTAGGTAAAAACGAGTTCGTCAAACATCTGCATATTGAGAGCAAACGCAGACAAGCACCTTTGGTGACCGTGAACTGCGGTGCCCTGCCAGATACCCTGATTGAATCCGAACTCTTCGGCTATGCGCCCGGGGCTTTTACCGGCGCCAACAACAAGGGGTACCAGGGCAAGATCCGACTGGCTAACGGTGGCATATTGTTTCTGGACGAAATTGCCGATATGCCTCTGGATGCCCAATGCCGCCTCCTTCATGTTCTGCAAGATAAAGAGATCATGCCTATCGGTTCTACAAAGTCTTATAAAGTGGATATCCAGATTATTGCGGCAACGCATAAGGATTTGGAACAGTTGGTTGCACAAGGTCAGTTCCGCGAAGATTTGTACTATCGTCTTAACGGATTAGTTTTGCAGATTCCCGCGCTTAGAGAACGGAAAGACAAGCAGAAGTTGATCGAGAAAATACATCACAAACATCGGGAAGGCATACAAGAAATCGATGGCGAGCTTATGGCGAAGTTGCTTTCTTATCATTGGCCCGGAAACATACGTGAGCTCGACAATGTCATAAAAGTCTCATCAACACTGGCAAGCGGTGAAGACAAACTCACAATAGAGCATATACCCGAGCGAATTCTAAAAAACTTTACTGCTTCTAACGCAGATGAAACCGCAGAAGAAAGTTTAAAGGAAACGTTAGAAGACAAGGTTGTTACCACCTATCAGGCTCATGAGGGAAATATTAGCCGAGCCGCAAAAGCACTTGGCATTAGCAGAAACACCTTGTACAGGAAGCTAAGAAAAGTAGGAATCCTTAAATAACTGTATATCGATGGGTAGATCATCAGGTCAAATTGCATAACAATAAACCCACTATATAAAACTTCAGAAGATAACCCGTTGACCTGGATACTATTCACCGTTCTTGCCGCATTTAGTCAGTCTTGGCGAAACGCATTTCAAAGTAAGTTAAGCAAAGAGTTAAATGTAACAGGCGTAACGCTTGCACGCTTCTTATGGGCAAGCCCGCTTGCGCTTATTTATCTTATCGCGCTCTATAAATGGAAACCTGTCGAACTCCCGACCATTTCAACGACATCGCTGTTTTACATCTTCGGGGCATCCATTATGCAGATAGTAGCTACGGCGCTTATGGTTGTACTCTTCAAGCAAAAAAACTTCGCCATCGGCGCTGGTTTAGCAAAAAGCGAAGCACCTGTATCGGCTTTTCTCGGCGTGCTCTTTTTTGGTACTTCTCTGTCGTTATTAGGCTGGATTGGCGTATTAATCGGTGGTGTCGCGGTACTTATCCTGAGTTGCCCTCAAGGGTTCAGAAGTATATCGTTTTCTACCGCAATGCTGGGCTTGGCTTGCAGTACGGCATTTGCTCTAACCTCATTGTGGATAAGAGAGTCGAGTCTTAGCCTGCATTTACCTTTCCCCCACAGTGCCGCCTGGGTACTATTTCTGGTTATTTCTATCCAAACCATCATGCTTGTGGTCTATTTACTGATGTCAGATAGGGACACTCTGCGAAGTATGTTTGCCAAGCCAAAGTTGGTTGTTATGACCAGTGTTGCCAGCTTTCTGGGATCTTTTGGTTGGTTTAGTGCCATGTCTCTTCAGGCTGTGCCGTATGTAAAAACACTGGGGCAGATAGAGGTATTCTTCACCATGCTTATATCCTTCTTCTGGCTGAAAGAAGGAATCAAAAGAAAAGATATCGGTGCGCTACTTATGATTGCACTCGCGGCCATTTTGGTCATGTGGCAGTAAAGGCAGCTTCAAGCCTATTCTACTGGTTACCAGCTTCTCGGCAGAGATAGTTAGACGTGTTTGTTACTCCCGCTTCATAGACACGTTTTGTAAGCACGTTGAATTCATAATTGAACTCCAGTTCAGACGCTTTACCTTTTCCATCCTCATGAAAAGCGATCCATTTGGTATTTAGAGTTGTGACATAGAAGTTTCTTCGGAACTGTGCAGAAGTAAACTTGAACCCTTCATAGGTGATCGCTTCATCAGCTAAATACAGACCTATTGTATCTGGGCTTACCGCCAGCAATGCTTCGTTGCTTGCAGGAAAACCAACCTGAGAACAGTTCCACATACCTGTCCCAATCGATATGAAGTTGTACTCTCCAATGTCTTTGGAGTCATACGCTTGCAAGTTTGACTCCGCAGCACTAACAAAAGATAAAGAAAATAGTAAGAATGAAACGCTAAGTTTAGGTAGTAAAGACATTGGATCCAGCATCAAAGAAACATAAACCCACTATACGTATTGGAAAATAAAAATTCCATATGGGTATATTATTATTTGTATAACGCAATATTCCCTTTATTATTCATTAAATAAACTTTAATGAAGATCGAAGAATCATTCTGAAAAAGGAATAATTAGATAATGAAACGTCAAATCGCTTTGTCTGCCGCTCTGGGGATTCTCAGCCTTCCTGCCGCGGCAGGTTTTGGTAATCCTGGATTTAGTGGCGAGCTCACTCTTATGGGGGGTTATACCTCCAGTGAAAGTAACTTCAATACCGACAACAAAACAAAAACAGGTGACTTAGACACGGGTGGTGAATCTGATTCTAGTAGCGCCTTCCTTCCGTTAGGCCAGTTAAGGTACACCTTTGGTCCCGGAGCTGTACATCAGGTATTTGCAGGTACCTCCCGTGCAGACGTTGTACAGGGGCTTGTTGCTCTTGAACTTGGATATAAGGTTGCGCTGATACCCGACTCATACATCGCAGTTTCCTGGCTTCCTTCCGTGATGGATAAAGAGACCTGGGCCGATCCTTTTATTACCGGACAAGCACGTAAAGAGACCGATGAATCCGGCAATGCGTTTCGAATTCAATATGACAATATTCTCGCTACAGGCGCTTCCGTTGATTTTGCGATTTACGAGAAAGATATTGAAGAAGAGTTATCCGGAACAGACGGCTTTGCCTCAAGCTCCAATTTACTGGACCGAAATGGTGACGGCGTTTATGGAAAGCTTTCATGGAAAATGAGGCCGGATAGAGCAACGATCATTCAGCCATCAATAAAAATGAACAAATACGACGCTGAAGGCGACGCAATGTCCAACACACGTTACGGCGCAGCGATCACGATGATACGATTCTTCAGACGTCAGTCACTTGCGTTAACAGCCGACTATGCCTCTACCGACTTTGATAAAGAAAACCCGGTGTTCAACAAAACACAGGAGAACTCTGAGCTGGGCTTTACTCTGGCATATGAGTACGGGGACTTGTTAGGTATTCATACCCTTGCATTTACTGCGCTCGTTGCATACAGCGATGTCGATTCCAATATCGACTTCTACGATGAAAGTAATCTCTTTACCGGTGCGGGTATCAGTTACAAGTTCTGACGAAAGTAACGCTGATAATTGCCGATTAACCTAAAGCCATCCTGTATCAATGGGATGGCTTTTGTCTTTTGGCTAACTCTAGCTCTCTTTTTTACTCATCTCGAGGCGATATTTCTGGGTATCAGACACCCATTTTTTCTGATTAATATATCTGCCGATAAAATAAGGAGGAATGACAAACAAAAATAGCGGTATGGACTCGTAGAAAAAGGTACTGGCAATCGCGTCATCATGGGAAAGGTGAGCAAGCAGTGCCATCACATCAAGTTGAATCGCGATAACAACAAACACGCAAGAAAGGATAAGAGCCAAACCTAGAAAATCTCTGTAATAAACTCTGGATGCAGTCATTTATACCCCCTAATAGTTTAGTAGCACGTATAAACTACTCCTCTAATCAAAAAATAAAGTTGATATGAATCACACTTAAACACAAATGTGCTGAATGCTTTTTTCTGGAGGTCAAGTTTCAAAAGCTGACACTAGTTATCAGAATTATTGTCAGACTTATTTTAAACTTCTAACAACATTTTCTATTACTGTTGCAATAAGTTTAACAATGGTTCGAAACACAGACGACTTCATCATTTTTTATCAGCTGATAGAGCTGGGCTCGTTTAGCAAGGCTGCAGAGAAAGTCGATTTGACTAAATCTGTTATAAGCAAACGTATCACCAGGCTTGAAAAAGATCTTGGCGCTCAGCTTATCTATAGAACAACCCGCAAACTCACATTGACTGAGGCGGGAAAAGTATTCTACAAACATGCCCGCGAAATCTACCTGTCAGTACAAAGTGCAGAAGAAGAACTTCAAGATCTCGGCGATACGCTAACAGGAACCATTCGAATAACAGTGCCAACAATTTCCGGTGAACTTGTTCTTCCACAGGCGATAGCAGAGTTTAGCGAAAAATATCCCGATATTAAGGTTCATATGGATCTGGATAACAAGTTTGTCGACCTGCTTGCCGAAGGGTATGACATGGCGATCAGAACCGGAGTACTTCCGGATTCAAGCTTTATTGCAAGGCGCATGATTGATGTACATTGGGTAATATGCGGTGCACCGAAGTACTTTAAAAATCGTTCAGTACCCTTAACGCCCGAAGACCTTACCGAACACAATTGTCTTGGGTATTCCTATCAGGAAACCGGTGCCTATGAATGGCTGTTTAAAGGAGAACCTAATCCGGTCACGGTTCAGGTGTCAGGGAACTTCTGTACCAATAATGCTTCTGCTTTGAGAAAGGCTGCATTGTTGGGGCAAGGGTTAGTCTATGTTCCTAGAGTATTAGTTGCCGATGAACTCGAAAGTGGTGACCTTATTGAAGTGCTGCAGGATAAAGTCGCTAAATGTCTTGGAATTTATGCCGTTTACCCTTACACCAAGCACCTTCCAGTCAAAACCAAGCTTTTAATCGACCATATCTACGAATGCTATAACCGAAACAATCAAAAGTTTTAAACAAAAAAAGGAGCTACGAAACACTCGTAGCTCCAGACGTGTCATTATGACAAAGGCTTAAACAACAACACTCATACCTGCTGCTACCAGACCAAATGCAATCATTGGTATAACGGTTCGTTTAATGATGTAACCTTCCTGGTTAGCGATACCAAGAATTGTTGAAACCGCGATGATGTTATTGATACAAACCATGTTACCCATAGCACCACCTACGGACTGCAGACCCAAAATCGTTGTCTGTTGCAGGCCAACATTCAATGCAATAGTTTGCTGAATAGCACCAAAGGTCAGGTTAGATACCGTTGCAGATCCAGAGAAGAACGCACCAAGAGCACCCAGATATGCAGCTACATACTGCCAGCTTGTTCCCATCAGATCGGCAAAGGCTTTACCCGTTACCATGATTGGCGAATTTTGGTCACCCGTCATCATCAGCTTAACCATGATCAATGCACCAACAAGGGCAATAAATGGCATCTTGATACGGCTACCTGTCTCAGCAAACATTTGAGTAACGGTTTTTCTTTCCAGTTTGAAAACAAAGATAGAGATAATAGCGACCAACAGGAATGGAATTAGTGCCGGAACATAAAGCGTTTTGTATGCCCAGCTCACATCTGTGCCTAGAATGTGGCTTAGCTTGAATATTAGCGCTTTACTCACACTGAAATCACCCAGAACACCGAAAGAGAAGCTCAACATTTCAGTGCTGTCTGTCAGCATTGACTTGATACCAAACTGCTTGATACGAGTGATAACAAGAATAACAATAAGAAGCAGTGTAGGAGTCATTGCTTTAAAAACTTCCGCTGCCGGAATCGGAGCCGATTCGCTTTGTTTTTGCTCCCCACTCTCTTTAGCCAGACCAATACCAGCGCGAGCGACCATAACAGAGGTAATCAGGCCAATTGCACCACCAACCAACGCCGGGAACTCATAGTTCCACTGAGCAATAAGGAAGTAAGGAACGGTACATGAAAGCGTACTGACCAGTACAAATAGGTAGTTCTTTTGGATTTCTTTCCAGCTCACCACAAAGCGTAGTGCCATCGGAGGTACGATAAATGCAGCTACCATGTGAACCATGGCACTTACCTGACCTGCTTCCAGTAGCATTGTTTGATCTAAGCCCAGATTTGAGAAACCAAACCAGGTTGGTGTGCCCACAGCACCGAACGAAACAGGAACTGAGTTCATTACCAAAGCAAGCATCGCCACTTTTAGTGCCGGGAATCCCAAGCCTACAAGAATTGGAGCCGCGATTGCCGCTGGAGTACCAAAACCAGAGGCACCTTCAATCATAAAGGCAAAAGCCCAACCAATAATCATCAACTGTGCAACCTTGTTTCGGCTTATACCCTCTAGCCAGCGACGTATCGTTGCCTCTGCGCCAGACAAGTAAGTAAGACGGTTAATTAGGATCGCGCCAGCAACAATAGAAATTGGGGTAATAGCAGAAAGGGTGCCAGCGATAATGTTTGCACTGATCAATGTAAAGTCGGTTTGAAAATAAAAGTATTGTAGCGAGCCGACAATCAGCGCTGTAACAGGCAGAGCGATATGTGAAGGCACACCATTCTTCTTAGTCATCATCCAGATTAAAAAGATTATAGGGGCTACAGAAATAAATAGGGTTATCATTCAGAACTACTCCATTATTCAAGTTCTTTTGTTCAACATTAATTGTTAAATTTAATTAACATTTTTATTTATAATTATTACCGTCTATTTTTGACAGCTTTCTTATATTTCGATAACCAGTTTAATTATATTTCCTTTGGTTGAAAGGTGGATTTATATCAGCAAGTATTCCAAAACGCCCGCCAAACAAATTCTCATGTTTTATGAAAATTTAAAATTTTGTAGCAAAATCTTTATAAACAACGAGATAGAAACAAATAGACAACAAGAGAGTTAACCAAAAAGCACCCAATAGAAACAGTATGTTGCAAAAGAAGCGACAATAAAATAGCAATATCATTCAATTTAAGCGACAAAAAGCATAGGTTGAATACAAACCAAAATTTCTATTTGTAGTAATATTACGTTCCTATACTTATTTAAATCGATAAGTTACCTATTATTAGGTACTAAAATTGAAATTAAATAACATAGTACCAATTAGGTATGCGCTATTTTATGTTTCAGTATATATACCTATATGTGAGTATATTAAATTTAATATAAGGTTAATTAAATTAATAATTTGTTAAGGTAATACTTAATAACATTTAACACACATTTAAATCACAACTCTTTAGCTATATACGAAACTCTTAATTTCCCACCACCGAAGTACAAAGGATATCGATGCACAAAAGAAATAGAGAAGGAGGGTTAATTCTTGTTCAGCAATGAACTACAATTTGCCTTTAACTTTCGTTACGAGTAGACATGATGAAGAAGTGTTGTGGTAACTGCAGACAGTTTGAAAGAAATTCTGGAAAACCGATAGATTTGTGTGGAGCGTGGGGTAATCCGACAAAGGCCGACCGCGCGGCCTGTGATTTTTGGATGATGATTGAAAAGAAGCCGAGAAATAGCAGCGAGGCTTCCGATTAATCAATCTTGTTTAGGCTTGTGAGATAGCTCATCAACGGTTTCGAGTGCCAGTTTAGTCACTCGGTCTAATGCCTGCTCTCTCTTCTCTTTTTCGGTACTTTCTGTATTTTGGTCTGGCAACATAGGTGAGTCGGGGGAAACTCTATCCATAGGATTAACCTTATTTCTATTTGATACGACTGTTTTAGAGCTTTAATTTATAGTTTTATTATTTACTCCACGATATATTCACAAAGTTTCTTAAACAAAAATGTTAGTTCGCTCAAAGATCCAACAGTTTATTGCCTCTTTGAGCGAATAGATTCTAAGAGAATATACCTCTTATATTGATTAGAACCCTATAAAGCGTTCTCTACCTTATCTGCCACCTTCTCAGGCAACCACTTTTTCCAGGTCTGCGGATAAGTTTCCAGGAAGTGGTACATCGCCTCTTCTCCATCGGCCTGATTCTCTTCCATCCAGGCCAGAAGTTTGCTCATCTCTTTATTGGTAAATGAACGTTTAGTGAAATAGCCATATGCCTCAGGCGCACGTATTGCAAACTCTTCTGTTGTTACTGTATGAACAGGTGAAGGTGGGTACATTGTCACCTTAGGCGCTTCACACTCAGGCTGAGTCGTACAGTTAACATACTCTTCCAGATCTACGCCACTGCCAAAGTCTACTTTCACCATCTCATACTTACCTAACACTGGTGTTGGTGACCAATAATAGCCAAACCACGGTTTCTTTCGTTCATACGCCTTCGCCAAAGCACCAGCCAATGCCGCACCAGATCCTGGGTCAATGACTTCAAACCCGGATTTCTCCAGCTTCATCGCATCAAATAAGTGACCTGCTGTAATCTGACATGTCCAACCTGCCGGGCAACTATAAAACGCATGTAGCTCATCGCTTTCCGGATGCTCAAATAGATGAGCATGTTTGATTACACCATCGATGGTCTTCATTTCGGGATACTGCTCTACCAGATATGAAGGAACCCAAAAGCCTTCTTCTCCACCATCGGAAAGAGATTTACCCGCATAACGAAGTCGCTTCTCTTGTACCCCTTTATCCAAAGCTTCTTTGACGCTATTGGTCCACAGCTCTGGAGCAACATCTGGTTGTCCCTTTTCAATCATGGATGTACCCGTAGGAACACTATCTCCGGGAATAAGTTCAGCTTCACAATCATATCCATTGTTGAGAATAAACTGGTCGATATGAGCCATCAGGCTCGCTGAATTCCAATTCATATCTGCGATGGTGACAGGACCACACTCGGAAGCGATGGAAGGCGTGGAAAGTACAGTAAGTGACAAAATTGCAGAAGGTGTAAACTTCATCTAACCCGTATCCTTTTCTTTGGTTCGAGGAATCAGTATAGATAAGTTAGCCAGAGTCTGAACATTAAAATTGGATGAACATCAAAAATTTAGTGAGCCAGGTTATATATTTATCTTTCGCCAATACATACCAGCCTCAAGAAGAAAAGAAGCCCTGGCAGTGAAGCAGGGCTTGCTGAATAACTATCTATAGATTATGCGCCTATGATGCCACCATCTTTACGCGTTATCGCAATCACCGATGAACGTGGAATAGCATCACCACCATCAGGGAAATGAGAAGGTGCCAGTTTTTCGCCTGGATGCTGTACACCGATAAACATCGTCTTGTGGTCCGGAGCAAATGTCAGTCCCGTGATTTCACAAGCAATTGGTCCAGTTAAGAATCGACGTATTTCACCGGTAGCAGGATCACTGCATAGCATCTGGTTGTTACCCATTCCAGCAAAACCATCTTTGTTTTTGTAATTGCCATCGGTCTGAATCCAAAGGCGACCTGCCATGTCAAAACCGATGCCATCCGGACTATTAAACATGTTGTCTTTGTTGATGTTCTCAGAGCCTGCCATCAAACCAGAATCATGCACTTCTGGATTGCCTGCCAGAACATAAATATCCCACTCAAACGCCTCTGCAGTATGGTCACTGTTGGTTGGATTCCAGCGGATGATATGCCCATAGGGGTTTTTCTCACGAGGGTTTGCTGCATTAAGAGGCTGAGTCTCTTTCACGCCACGATATTTGTTATTGGTCAGAGTACAGAATGCCGATTTGTTATCAGGATGAACCGCCACCCACTCAGGACGATCCATCGTTGTTGCACCAACCTGAGTTGCAGCCTGACGAGCAAAAATCATAACAGACGCTTCATCCGGGAACCCATTCTCTGGAGTCAGACCATTTTTACCCCAGGTCAATTCTAACCACCGCCCTTTACCATTGAGTTCACCTTCCGTTCCTTCAAACTTAGCAACGTATAGTGTGCCCTCTTCCAGAAGATCGCGATTGGATTCTGCACCCGGTCCCGAAACATACTTGTTCTTTGAAACAAACTTGTATAAATGCTCACCTCGTTCATCATCGCCAAGATAAACAACAACATGACCGGAATCATCCACCGTCAAAGCTGCATTTTCATGCTTGAAACGACCAAGAGCACTTCGCTTTTTAGGTGTTGAGTTCGGGTTCATTGGGTCAATTTCAACAACCCAGCCAAATCGATGTGGCTCATTCGGATGCTTAGCCAAGTCAAATCGCTCATCATGCTTGTACCAGTCATAGCCCCAATCTTTGTCTTTAAGACCGTATCGAGCGTATTCATCACCTAACTGCTGATCTGAAGAAGAACCAAAGTAGCCATTGAAGTTTTCTTCACAAGTCAGATAGGTACCCCAAGGAGTCTGCCCGTTGGCACAGTTGTTCATGGTACCAAGGATCTTCATGCCGGAAGGGTCAGCATCTGTTTTTAAAAGAGCGTGTCCGCGAGCAGGCCCCGTCATCTCCATCTCTGTAAATGCGGTAATTCGACGGTTTGCGCGACCATTTGGATTAACCACCCATTTACCCTCTTTTTTCTCAAGCTCCACAATGGACACACCGTGAGCCGCCTGCGCCTTACGCGCATCATCTGCACTGATGTTTTTCCCTTGGTGATCGTAAAGATACTCATTGTTGGTGTATTCATTGTTCACCGCTAATACCGCTCGAGTGGCTGATACCAGGAAAAACGTCATACCGTCATTGTTATCACCAAACTGCTTTTCCTGAGCTTTAGCATCATTCGACTGACTGAATGCCGGAGCACCTGACATCACGGGGTCACCCCACGAAATAAGCACATCAGCATGATATCCATTCGGCACTGTAATAGTGTCCGCTGTTGACATCGGAACCGCTTCAAACCCCATCAGATTTTTATTTGCAGAAATACTGCCTGCGATAGCCTGGCTAATTGGACTTGCTGCAAAAAAACCGACCGTACCAGCCGCGCCTGTCGTTTTTAGAAAACGACGACGAGACATGGCTGCATCGACAAAACGGTTAAACTCTGGTTCGTGATCGAGTGGACGTTGATCGTGATTGTGATCAAGTTGCTTCATTATTGACTTCCTTTTATATGCTGATATTTCTGTGCTTTATCGGGCACTTATAATTTCGCCAATATAGTGAGCAATCTTTGTGACAGTTAACTTACAGTTTTTTAACATATTAAAAACTTCATAAAACCGAAACCTTTGGAAATCACTCTCATTTAGGCTAAATAATCAAACTTATTTGCCGATACAGATATAAAGGGCAATACTTAAGACTGAGACCCATAAGTGTCAGAGAGTAAAAGGAATTACTGCATGAAGCTGTCTACGGCCTCTATCTATTTTTCTCTAGTGTTATTTTTATCGCTGTTTTTTAACTCATACGCACTGATCAATGTGAAAAGTGCCTATGATGATGTCGTGGAAGCTCAGATACACCGACAGGAATCTCTCTCCCTCACTAATGACCTGCGTACAGAAACAAGCCAGCTCGCTCAGCTTGTTCGCTTATATACGGCAACGAGTGAGTCTCGATATCTTTTTTATTACTACGACATCATCGCCATTCGAAATGGTGAAAAGGCCCCACCCGTCAATTACGTTCCGGCGATTTACTGGGACGATGTGATAGCAAAAGAGCGAAATCATTCAACTCTCGATGTTGGGGGCACCTCTCTCTATACAAGAATGGAAGGCTTAGGGTTTAGTGAAAGTGAAATTCGGCTGCTAAATAATATCTTGAGATACCTGGACTCTCTTGGCGAGATTGAACAAATTGCTTTTGCCTCTACACAGGGCTTATACGATCAGAGTAAAGGAGAGTTTGTATCAGACACTGAGCCCAATCTGGAGTTTGCAAATCAGCTGGTATTTAGTGAGAGGTATAACACCGAAAAAGCGGCTCTTTCTCAGGCGATTAATAACCTTTCTCTTGAAGTAGAAAATCGTACATATAGTGAAATATCTAAAGCAACCATGCACCTTAAAGCATTAATTACCAATGCTTTCGCAGCGGTCGTCACAACATTCCTGATCATCTTTATTTCTTACGTCTATTTCCGGTTCTACGTTCTCAATCCGATTCAGAGGTTATCTGATGCCGCAGAAGAGATAGCACAAGGCAAGTACTCTACAAAAGTGAAAAGTGGCAGCAGTGCTCAGGAGCTGATTACTTTAGGCAATACGCTGAACCATATGTCCAGGTCCATAGAAGAGGATATACACCACAGAGAGCAGATTCAGGAAGAGCTGGAGCAGGCAAACTCAATGGCTCAAGAGGCAACCAAAGCCAAATCCATGTTTTTAGCAAACATGAGCCATGAGGTGCGCACGCCAATGAATGCGATCATAGGTATGGCGTATCTGGCACTGAAAACGGACCTATCAACCAAACAGAAACACTATATCGACACCATACATAACTCAGGAAAATCTCTGCTTAATATCATCAATGACATCCTGGATTTCTCCAAAATTGAGGCTGGAAAAATCGAGTTAGAGTCCACTCGCCTTCGGATTGAAGATGTTGTCGGTAATGCGCTTCCTCTAATAAAACCTAGTCTGCAAAAGAAAGAGATCGAACTTTTATATTCAGTACGGGATTCGTTTTTGATTGAAGAAGATGGTTCGCTCATAGGTGACCCGATACGCTTGGGCCAGGTCATCAATAACCTTTTGTCCAACGCAGTCAAATTTACTGAAAAGGGCTGCATCATCCTGGGTGTGGATGTCATTGGCAGAGATCGGGATAAGATCACTCTGCAGTTTTCGGTCGAAGACAGTGGCATTGGTATGAATGAAGAGCAGGTTGGCCGCCTGTTCCAGGAGTTTACTCAAGCCGATAGTTCAACGACTCGCAAATATGGCGGTACCGGTCTTGGACTCAGCATATCGAAAACACTGATTGAGCTTATGAACGGTGACATCAAGGTAGAGAGCACACCGGGTTTCGGTTCAACTTTCACCTTTACTGCTGAGTTTACAGTGGCTGATAACCCTCTGGGTAAGCCACTAGAGAAAGAAACTGAAGCGAAGAAAGTGCTGATCATCGACGACAAAAAAGAGGCTCGCGACGTCTTGCACGGAATGATATTCGCTTTGGGTCAAAGTAATGCAGTGAACCATGAAGTCGATGTGACAAATAGTGCATTCGAAGCGGTCGAGATGGTTAGACGCGCGAACAACATTGAACAACCTTATGACCTGATTTTCTTAGACTGGTTAATGCCCGGTATGGACGGCGGAGATTTCCTTTACGCACTTAAAGAGATTGAAGACAGAGACAACGCAGAGATAGTCATCACATCAGCTTACGACTACGAAGTTATACATGAGCATGTAAAAAACATGGGCGTCAGACACTTCCTGCCTAAACCCATCTTGCCCGCAACCCTGAAAAATCTTCTGTTCTCTATCTACGAAGCGGACTCTCTATCGATCACATTGGATACCGAGCCTGAAAAACCCCACTACCTTCGCGGCATGAGCGTCCTGCTCGTCGAAGACAACCGAACGAATCAAGAGTTGGCGATAGACCTTCTGAGAATGAAGGGAATCAATGTAGATATTGCAAGCAATGGACAGGAAGCGGTGAATAAGATCATGGGAAATGAACATGATCACTATCAGGCTGTATTGATGGACTTGCAAATGCCCGTCATGGATGGCTTTGAAGCGACAAGACAAATCAGAGCCAATCCTTACTTCGATAATCTGCCTATCATTGCCATGACCGCTCACGCAATGGTCGAGGCGATCGAAAAAGGGGTACAAATGGGAATGAACGGGCATGTAGTCAAACCTATTTTACCCGAGACACTGTATGCAACCCTTGAGCAGTACTATCGACCCACAACGCCTCCATTACCTCATGAACTTCGCGCTGATAAGAACTCTCCAACTGTTGCTATCAGGAACATTAAGGGACTGGATATCGCACAAGGCCTCAGAAACGCAGCGGGTGATCCGGTTCTTTATCAGAAAGTACTTTCGAACTTCGTGTTGGATTTCTCTGCTTACGCTGAGACAACCATTAATCATATAAAGGCGAAGAGCTGGGAAGAAGCGGCAATTTTTACTCATTCATTAGCAGGCCTGTCCCGGACTATTGGAGCAAATCAGATTACCGAGCCAGCCAGGAAGCTGGAACAATTTATTTTGCATCAGAAAGAGAACGATGCAACGCGCCTTGTGACTGAAGTGGCTAAGGATCTTCACCCTATCATCCGAGAGATAAAACGAAACATCGTTAATACTCAATTGGATACCGAACAAGCGGACGTGGATACCAAAGCGATTATTATTAAGCTAAACAAGTTTCTTTCTGAAGGCGATTCTGAGGCTATTGACCTCTGGAATCAGAGCTATAACCAGCTTACCAACACTCTGCCAAAGACTGAGGTATCACGTATTCATCAGTATATTAATCACTATGAGTTCGACAGAGCTTTACAAAGCCTGGAGAAGTTAAGGGGCGAACATGGATAACAGCAGACCTACGATCCTAATCGTCGATGATACTCCGACAAACCTGACGCTTCTGACAGGTTTGCTCAGCGATGAGTATCGGGTAAAAATAGCTAACAATGGCACACGAGCGATAGAACTGGCGCTCTCCTCACCACCAGATTTGGTGCTGCTGGATGTCATGATGCCAGGGATAGATGGCTATGAAGTGTGTACCCGATTGAAATCTGAACCGGTTACTCAGCATGTACCGGTCATTTTTCTAACAGCAAAATCGACGATCGAAGATGAAGAACAGGGATTTGAAGTAGGCGCGGTTGATTTCATCCACAAACCCATCAGTCCCCCTATTGTTAAAGCCCGCGTCAGAACTCATCTTCGCTTAAAAGAGTGGCAGGACTCTCTTATCGATAACAACTTGTGGTTAGAGAAAGAGGTAACAAAACGGTTGTCACAGGTGAATCAACTTAAAGATGCCACAATACATGTAATGGTTTCACTGGCTGAGTTTCGTGATGAATGTACGGGCAACCACATCAGACGAACTCAGGCTTATGTTCAGGCGTTGGCGGAAAAGCTCGCAACATCATCAAGGCATCAGTCCTTTTTAACACCTGAAAAAATAGAGCTTATCGCGAAATCTGCACCTCTGCATGATGTTGGAAAGATTACCATCCCAGATGGCATTCTATTGAAACCGGATAAGCATACTAATGAAGAATTTGCGGTAATGCAGACCCACTCTCAGCGGGGTTACAAGATTCTAAAACAAGCCTCTGACTTTATGGGAGGCGAAGACGACTTCCTGAACTGCGCAATGGATATTGCTCTTTACCATCACGAAAAATGGGATGGTTCAGGCTACCCATTTGGATTACAAGGTGATGAAATTCCGGTTGCGGCGCGATTGATGGCGGTTGCCGATGTCTACGATGCGCTGAGAAGCATTCGCCCATACAAAGACGCTTTGACGCACGAAGAAGCCATCAGTGTTATTAAAACAAACAGTGGCAATCATCTGGATCCTGAAATCGTTGATGCACTGATTTCGATAGAACAGCAGTGCATCTCCATAGCGGATAGTTGGCCGGACGAAAACATATAAAGCACCATTACAATAAAATAAAAAATAATAGTTAGAAGGATTTAGCAGTGGATTGGAAAATCGATACCGTTAAGGTAAGAGGGCTCGTCTTGCTCGCAACACTGAGCCTCAGCAGTACCGTGTCCCAAGCAGAAGTCAAAGTAGACTTCTCTGGGTTCGGGACCCTTGGCTATGCCGTTTCAGACAAACATTACAATTACCTTACCAATATCGATAATACAGGCACCTTTAGTCAGGATAGTTTATTGGCTGGGCAGTTGGATGTGCAGTTCACTCCTAAGTTTAGCGCTACGCTGCAACCACAAATCGAGGCTGATTCCTCTGACGATACTGGCTGGGAAGGCAACTTTGCATGGGCATTTCTTTCTTATCGCCCGACCAACGATTGGTTACTTCGCGCAGGTATGTTGCGCGTCCCCGGTTATCTCAACTCAGAAAACCGCGATGTCGGTGTTACTTACGACTATATCCGAGTACCTGCTGAATTTGACTCCTTAAGTCCGACTTATGACTTTACTGGTATATCGATTAATCGCTCCTTCATTCTTTCTGAAGGTGATCTCTATCTGGACGCTTATTATGGTGAAGCTAATACCGACTGGCGTTTCTTTTATCGGGAAGATGTAGGTAACGAAATCAAAGCAGGAAGCTTTTACTTCCCCATACGGCTGGAATTGACGGGAGCGGCCCTCACTTTCGAAACTCAGGAAGATGCCTATATCGCAGGTATACATTACGCTGTCAGCAACAATGAAAGTGAGCAGTTTAAGTGGTATGAAAAACCATTGTACGTCGAGAGCAATGGTGTCGGCTTTTACACCTATCAGGGTGCAACGCCTGTTGACCATCAGGACGTTATTATCGCAAACATTGGGGCAGATATTGCCCTGCGAAACGATACTCGACTGGCGTTTGAGTTTGCAGCCCGAAGAACAATCGGCAATGTGACTAACGGGCAAAATGGCTACACCGGATATGTTTCCCTTCGAAAGAATATCGATAAGTGGACACCCTACATCTTCTACTCTCAGATAAAAACCGATAGCGAAGAGACTAACTTTTATAACGCGTTAAATAACTCCTCTGTACCAG
Organism: Vibrio iocasae; assembly: GCF_042245395.1. Lineage (NCBI taxonomy): Bacteria > Pseudomonadati > Pseudomonadota > Gammaproteobacteria > Vibrionales > Vibrionaceae > Vibrio > Vibrio iocasae. Next base: position 1,521,131 of record NZ_CP145310.1, read on the forward strand.
ACGCTTTTCCAAATTCTAAGGTTATAAACGCTTCCCAAAAGGCGATGGCGGATGTTTACCAGTGTTACGACCAGTACTCTGTTGCGATTGGTACTTCTTATCGCTTAACACCCACCAGCAAGTTAAAAGCAGAACTCATGGTTAGCCGCATTGGGGACGCTTCAAGCCTGGTTGATGTACCTAAGGATACCGATATCCGAAATACAAACATCGGTGTCTTCTCATTGTCCTACAGCTTTGTGTTTTAAGTGAGGGGGATGAGAATGAAGTACTATATCTCCTGCTTAACACTTGTGTTAACGCTAATGAGCAACACGGCATACTCTGATGTCGTTGTTATCGGCAATCGCAATATCACTTCCGTAAGCAATGACACTATCGTGCGTATTTATACGGGACGTGTCATTGAAGTCGACGGAGTTTCGATAACGCCTGTGAATTTAAACCCTAAAAACCAGACGCGTAATCAGTTCCTCGATGTATTCTTAAATCAAGATGAAGACAAATACTCAGCATACTGGACGGTCAGGCGCTTCATAGGTAAAGGCACACCACCGATTGAACTAAAAACGGACAAAGAAGTTCTGGAATTTGTAGAGAAAAAAGCGGGAGCCATAGGATATGTCGATGACCAAAACATCGAGATTCCACCAACCGTGAATATTTTGAGCAAGTAAGTTAGACTGACTCTGTCCGAATCAGGAGTGTTACAAAGATGAGTCAGGCAGATATACAAAGCAAAATCGCCAGCTTCACTTCTATTGAACAAGCGCTGGAGTATTTTGAGATAGAGTTCGATAGTCGTTTTATAGAAGAGTATCGAACTCCTTTGATGAAAAGGTTTAACGGGTATCTGCTGATGGATAAACCCGATGACTGGTTTTCCGGTCGTCGGGCGTTAAAGAAAGCTTATTGCAAGGTTCAAAGGGGGCGACTGGATCCGCATACCCGATCCGCCTGTCGCGGCTGTACTTCTTGTCAGCGAAGGTAATTCACCTCAACTCAAAACCTTCGCTAAAGCCGTTGGGTACCCCCTTTCTTCCGCCAGTTTAATTGCCGTTTTCTCTACCTCGTCCAGACTCAACGACAAGTGTCTTGGGTGCTTTTCTTCGATTGAACAAGAGCCAGTGCTTATCAGGCGTTTACCGATCTCCTCACATATCTTATTCGATATCTTACAAGCTGCCTGATACGCAGAAGAGGCCTTTACTATCTCTACCCTTGCGTAATTGTTCAGAGTAAACGAAACATCCACCGCTCTTAGTGAAGGATCATCTCCGGGGATTTGCTGAGCTCCGTAAAGTGGTTTTCCTGCTTCATAAGCGGTCGAAAACGTCGGAACAAATCGACTTAGGTGTTGAATCGCAAGAGATGTTCGATGTGTTTGAATCGATTCAGGCCAGCCGGAACGAATTTTTTGCTCCAACTCTAACGGAAGTTTAGGCTGAGAACTGGCGTCATCAGAAGAGGACAAGCCGTCCTTGAATAGCGTAATATCCTCTGTCATGCCATGCAGTTGAAAATAGCCATCGGGATAAGGCGTCAACTGTGCCATGCCTTCCGGGGTTCCTCGTTCTCCATGGAAAATGACTTCAGGCCATTTCATATCGCAGTCTGGCCAGCGAGTCACGAACGCAGACTTAAATTCCACCAGTCGCTTTTGTGGCTGTCTGGTTACATCATCAATGGTTCCGCTCTTGTAGCCACAAGCATTTACAAGATAATCCGCTTTTAGTAAGTGCTTACTATTATTTATATCAGTAAACACAATATTCCATTGCTTCTTAGAATGCACCGGAGAGTGGCTATGGGTAAAGTTGGCTTCATCCAGGTGACTACTTGTAAGCAATCGACAATTTGGATGCGCTTCTAATGTCATAGTGACACTGGCTGCGAGGCGAAACACGCTAAGGCCAAACTCCTGAACAACGACAACCGGATATTTTAACTTGTCCAGCTGTGCTTTTTTTGCAAATGGTATGAGCCAGTCATCAATAGTCGTAGGATGTTCAGGCTGAGTTAATGCAGCTAATTGCTGTAAATCTTCTTGAGAATAAAGCTTGTAGTACTCTTCGGGCTGGCCCAGTACGTTATTGTTTTTATCATGGGCAACCAACTCCTGATATGTCTGTTTAACTATCTCAAGTCTTGGTAAAAGATCGGTTGGATTTCCACTGTCCGTAATCGGTGTGGCGATGACCGTAGGCCTTACATTCAAAGCGTGAGGGTATAAACGAACAGTTTCAATAGACTGTTTTAACAAGTCGAGACATTGTTGCTGGGAGATCTCTCGATATAAATTTCCGCCTGCATGCAGGTGACAAATTGGAGGGCCACTCACCAGCCCACTACCCTGCTCTATCAATGTCACCTTATAACCCTGCTCTGCGAGGTGCAAAGCGGTGGTTGAACCTGCAATACCACCACCAATAACCGCAATATGGCAAGCAGAGTTATCTGTCATTTTGTTCTCCACGTCTTTTACATCGCCTTTATTCATCTGTTAAGCGCTTTCCCTTATTTAAAGCTATACGGCAAAAAAGCCGATTCGATGTCTTTATACAGCATCCTTACCCAATCAGGATCACTCTCTTTAGGTATCAGTGGTTTCTTTCTGGGATCTTCTGGCGCGATTATAACCTCAATATTTCTTATTCCGGTATCGACAGCGAGAATAAAAAGCTCTTCAATATTTTTGTCACCCACCGCCAGGCATCCAACCGAGTATGATTTACCATGGATGAAGATATCACTACCCGGATTATCTCGACCCTCAGCTTTGGCCCATTTCAAATCAAACGCATTTGGATAATTTAACGCCATGGAAAGGTGAAACTTGCTGTTGGGATTTAATCCGGTAATTTGATAAATACCTTCAGGTACCTGCTTATCGCCTTCTGTCAGTTTTGGGCCAACCTCACCACTCGCACTCCAGATAAAATATTGCTTAATAAATCGTGTTTGCCCCCCACTTGTCGCCCACACCTCTATGATATGGCGCTCCTTAATCGCCAATAAGGTTACTTTTTCTGGTGGATATTGGATATCGACATGTTGGAAATGTGGAAGAAGGGCTTGTCTGGCTCCAGATGAAAACTCGGTAATGGCCTGATCTAAGGTGCGCTTCTGTTGTGAGCTAACCGCTTTTGAATTTGATGATGCAGAAGAGAGTGTTTCTGCGTAAGCAGAGAATATCGAAGAAGAAAAAAGAGCAAATGCACTCAAGGAAAGAGACAGAAATAAACGTTGAAACACCGGCATTGTAAATGCGCTTCTCTGACAGATAATAACCCGTTCATGATAAGCGCATTTTAGTTTAATTAGCCAGATCTATCTTAAGCGATATTAGAAGCCAAACTTACCATTCTGGTTTTTCCATTCACTTTTAGCCGGAATTTCCTGAATCGCATCCCAGTGCTCAACAATCATCCCGTTTTCAACGCGGAACATATCGTAGTAAGCAACATGGTTACCTAAGAACTCGCCTTCACTGATCGACACCACAAAATTGCCTTCGCCCAAAACCTTGTGGTTTTTTGTGTAGATCATTGATACCCCGTTTTCTGCCATCGCAGCAAATGCTTTACCAAGACCACTCAAACCATCAGCAACTGCGACATTATGTTGTAGATAGTCTTCGTCATTCGGACCGATAAACCTGCCAATCTGATCCATTTCACCATTCATCAAGATCGTGTTAACGAAATCAGCCACAATAGCTTTATTCTCTTCAGTTTTATCCAGATCTTTTATCTCTGTCGGACCGTCAAACTGAGTGCGACCACTTGGGTTCGCAGGAGCCTGTTCCTGTAGGTTATCCCAGTGTTCAACAATCAAGCCATCTTCAAATCGGAATACATCGAATCCAACCTTTGGCCCAAAGAAGTTGTATTTAGTATGAAGAACAACATACTCGTCATCTTCTATTGCACGCAGTACCTTCGCTTTTGCACTGCCTTCAGGAAGTGCCTTCATCACCTCTCCGAAACCAGCAAGACCATCACCAACGGCTAGGTTATGCTGTATATATTTTTCAGGATTAATGTACGCGACAGGCTCTGGGTTACCTGTTTCAATGCTAGAAATCAGCGCAACTGCTTTTTCTTTATTTGAGATAACAGAAGCTTGTTCATCTGCGGTAGTAGAACATGCTGCCGTTGCCAGAACACCAGCAGTTAAAAGTGTACGAGTAAAAAGTGTAGTAAGTTTCATTGTTCGTTCCTCTTGTTGGGATGGACGTATCTTAGAGTCATCCCAAAACCTTCGGCAGGTCATTCGAGGCCGAAAAATGGTAAATGTCGAACCTTACAGCAACTCCTACACCTACTCTTACACCTTACAAATGTGGATTGATATGCATCTTCTGAAACTGTGTCGGTGTATGTCCCGTATGCTTCTTAAAATATTTCACGAAGTTACTGGCATCTTCAAATCCTAGCTCATAGGCAAGATGTTGTATCGTGTTGTCCTTCAACACCAAACGACGCTTTATTTCGAGGATTGTGTAGGAATCGATAAGCTGTTTTGCCGTTAGATTGGTCGCAAGCTTGCATACCTGATTTAATGTTTTATAGGTAGTGTGTACTTGATTGGCATACCAGTTTGCATCCCGGATGGAGGAGTAATTCTCCTGCAGCAAGGTAAAAAAGCGGGCAAACCTTTGGTTCTGCTCTTTAGACATTTTGTCTTGTCGCGACTCTGGCCTTTCTCTGTGCAACATCAAAGACAAAGAGGAAAAAAGATACATAAGGATCAGCGGATCACAGTGCTTTCTGGCCGTCTCTTTGAGCATCTCTTCTATTAGGTGCTGAACACTCAAAGCCAAATCTTCATTGAGTTTTATCGCTGGTTGATACTGGAAATCCAGATGTGTTGGAGTGTAACTTGGAAGGCGCATGTTGGCGTGTACCTGATCCAAAAAAGCCTGCGTAAAAAGAAGCACGCTCCCCTTTGGGTGTTGAGAAAAATCGTAAGAATGGACCTGCTCTCGCTGTATAAACAAGATGGTATCTTTTTCAAAGGTGTGATCGACAAAGTCTATCGTATGGGTGCCTGCGCCTTTCTGAATATAGATGACAGCAAAGAAACTTACCCGGTGAGGCGACTCTGGGCTATGTTGTAAAGACGAGGCTCGCTTAGCCAGTTCCTCCAGGTCAACAATTTCGAACTGAGCGTCTTTGTTTGTCCTGTTATTAAAATTGACCAGTGGCACATTCATAATGTGGCCCATTCCTTCTCACTCATATACAGAAATCTCAGTTTAGTGGAGAGCTGTAATGAGATTCAAGAAATATATAATTCAGCAAGTTACCTGTCAGGAAATTTCGCAAAAATAGAGCTATATTAAGCCATTATTCAATTTATTGAGCTAATCTACTTTATATGAAACTTACAACACCGACATGCAAGGATGATAATGTTAGATGTGTTTAGAAAAATATCGGTTAAGGCTCGAATAGGGATAATTATTTCGTTATCCATTGTTTGTATTCTGGCTTCTCTTGTCATTAATCTTGTGCAGTACAACCGACTTGGTAATCTGGTCGAGATGATTTACGACCATCCTGTCACTGTTTCAAACGCCATCGATGAAATCGCTCTAAACATAGAACTGATCAACCGAGAGATGAAAGACATCACTCAGGAAAACGACGTAACACAAGCAGAAAGAGAGATTAGCCGCCTTCACCGAGAAACTCTCGGTCACTATGAGGTTCTTAAGGAGAGGTACTTAGGGGACCCGTCTGAAATAAAAAAACTTCGCCAACTATTTTTGGATTGGGAGCCAATCCGACAGAAAGTCTTTAACTATCGTTCCCTAAACCGCCCCGAACTCGCCTATCAGGTCACAACCACAGAAAGTGCCGTTCATATCGAACGTTTAACCAGAGTTGTAAATGACATAAAGCTATTTGCCGATAATAAACTCAAATCTTTTTATGCAGACACGAAAAGTGAAACTCAAAAGGGAATGGTGCTTATTAGCCTTATCGCAGTGGCGACAATAGTATTGTTTGTCACCTGCAGCTATGCCGTTCTTTTGAGCATCAATCATCAACTCAACAAACTATCACGCTTCTCCAAACAAGTGGCTAAGGGTGATTTACTCGCAGATTTGGACGTTTCTGGTGAAAATGAAATAGACCAGCTAGGCAGGGACATGTTGTCTATGCGCGAAAGCCTGAAGCAGCAAATCTATAAAAATGAAACTCAAAATAAACATTTAGTTGAATCAGAAAAACTGGCAACGTTGGGAGGACTTGTTGCAGGTGTGGCTCACGAAATGAACACACCTTTGGGTATCTCTATTACTGCGACATCTGTCATTCAGGATCTAAGAGATGAACTCAAAGAGTCGTTTCAAAACCAAACTCTTACCAGTCATCAATTTGAAGAGCTGATGGAAAGATTGACGATAAGCTCGGACATGCTTGCTGAAAACCTAAACAAGGGTACCAGACTTATACATGACTTCAGACTAACCGCTATCGATCAGGTATCGAACACTTGCTGTTCTTTCAATATCAAAGAGATCTTGAAAGCGTTGATGTCGAGTATGTATCCGGAGACGCGAAAAGTCCCTGTAGTCCCACTCATCACCGGAAGCGAAGAGCTGATGATGAACAGTCTGCCGGGAAGTATCACACAGTTTTTGTCCAACCTGATCGTAAATAGTGTACAACACGCATTCTACGACCAACCCGAACCTGAGATTGAGATATCATTCCGCGAATCTGGTAAGAATATAGTTCTTGAGTACCGGGACAATGGGTGCGGTATTCCTGAGTCTTTACATGAAAAAGTCTTTGAACCTTTCTATTCCAGCAGTAAAAGAACCGGAAAAAATGGACTTGGCCTCAATCTGGTTCAGTCACTGGTTCATGACAGGCTTAAAGGGAACATGAGTTTTACCTCCAGCCCAGGTCAGGGAGTGCACTTTGTCTTCACCTTACCAAAAGAGTTGAACTGCGATGACTAAAAACCGATGACCGTCCGAGTGATGGTCATCCAATTAATATTCCTTAGTGATATTTTCCCTCTTGCAGATTTTTATATATCAGATCATAAGTACCATTGCGTTTAATGATACTCAGACCACGATTGAATTTTTCTCTTAGCATTTTGTTTTTCTTTATCTCTTTAGAAAAGACAACGTAAAAATCTCGGCTTGAAAGCGGAACTGGTGAATAATCGATTCTTGATTTCTCTTCTTCGGAGTAGTTGTTTTCTAAATAATGAAGCCCAACTTCCTTAGTCATGGAAATGGCATCTATCTGACGATACAAAAGCTTAGTTAATAAGACTTCATATCCTCCACCTGTATCTAGATAGATAAGACCGTTTTTGGCTGCTTTTGATAACCTTGAGTATGGATTAACTAAGGTGACACCAATGGTTTTCCCTTTTAGATCGGACAACTCCTTCCAGTACACCGGTCTGGATTTTAGGAAGAAGAGCACTTGTTCGCTTTGTCCTAAGGCATCACTAAACTCATAGTATTTACTTCTTTCTTCCGTATATGCCCAACCAACGGAGCCATGCCACTCCCCGCCATGAGTATCTCTTCCACGCTTTGCATATTCTCCAGCTCGGGCCCACGGCAAAAATCGATACTCCACATCCATACCAACTGCGCTAAACGCTTCGGTAACGACATGAGCAGCAAACCCTCCAAACGGGCTTTGTTGAGATGTGTAGGGAGGCCATTCGCCTATGGTCAGGTGTACGATGTCATCTGCATGAGAAGGAAGTGTGATGAACACATTGAGCGCAGATAAAAAAGCAAGAGCAGGTAGTCTGGCTATTCGACACAGCAAGCGTGATTTCATAGACCTCTCCTAAACCCGATTAACACCTTTCCTAATTATAGAAAATGAAAATAGAGTTCACGTTACTACCAATTGATTAATTTATTATTAGTAATAAATCCTTAAATGTTCTCAATATTTGATATCCAAAAATGGAAAACGAGTTTGATTGAGTATACTTATGTCAGAGTTTTCTTTTTTTAACAAACTATCTAATATAAATATATACTTATATTACCTCTACCAAAGGATTGAATGTAAAGGTCAAAAATGAAAAATAAAGAGCTTGAAGAAAGTATCAAAAGCCCAATATTCAGCGGTGTTGGTAAGCGAATCATTTTAATCATGGTTCTGATCAGTAGTACGGTTACTTTATCTTCAACTCTTCTTCAGCTGTCCTGGGACTACACGCGAGAATTTAATGCCGTAGAAGCGAGACACAAAGAGATCCAAATGGTCCACGTTCCTCTACTTGCAGCATCACTTTGGGAGTTCGATTTAAAGCTTGTGCAACAACGTCTGGAAGGTCTGGTAAACCTACCTCGAATCGATTACCTGGAAATACGCTCAGCACACGATCATTTTAAAGCGGGTACCGCAGTACCCACCAACCGGGTTATCGACGGTTACCCGGTTGTATATAGAAAAACTCCAAGTTCCAAAGCCGAATATCTTGGTACACTGTACGTTCATTCCGATGCACAAGAGATATACGATTATCTTTTGTGGCAATTTATGGTGACCCTGATCATCAATGGTATTAAGACCATGATCGTCTGTCTGGTCATTCTGATGGTCGTCAACGAGAGTATCAATAAACGTATTTTTGCTATCGCTCGTTATCTTAGAAACTACAACCCAAGGCATCCCAGAAAGCCTCTGCGATTGAGATACAGAAAAATCATGATGTCACGAGCCGATGAAGTTCAATGGCTTGGTGATGAAACAAACCGAATAACCAATCGATTAACAACGCTCTACAACAACATTAAGTATGAGCAAGAACGATTTACCGATTTTGCCAATGTCTCTTCCGACTGGCTGTGGGAAACCAACGCAGACAATCAGCTTATCTATGTATCCAGCGAAATGGAGAAACACCTGGGACTGGATACCAGCGTACACCTCGATATTCGCGAACTGAATATCTTTGAAAATACGCAACAGTTTCTAACCAATATAAACAACAAACAGTCATTCGAGTTTTGCCAGGAGAAAGTCGAGATACATGGTAAAACCCATTACCTCTTGCTTCAGGCCATTGCAAATTATGAAGAGGAACAGGACGGAGAAGAAAGACAGTTCCTTGGTTTCCGTGGTACTGCCATTGACATTACCGTGCTGCAGCAAGCGCTCATTGATCTGGAAGAGCTCAATGAAAACCTAGAGAAAAAAGTGGAAGAACGAACTCACGACCTTCAGGCCAGTATGAATAATCTAAGGCAGACTCAGGAGAAACTGATTGAGTCTGAGAAACTGGCAGCATTGGGTGGCTTGGTCTCTGGTGTGGCGCACGAAGTAAATACCCCACTCGGAATCTCGGTAACAGCTGCCTCGATTATCAAAGAGATTGCTACAGAGCTAAATCGTGCATTCGATTCTCAAACACTAACAAGTGTTCAGTTCCAGGAACTGATGTCCCGCATGAATGACACTAACGTAATGCTTGAAGACAATCTTAGCCGGGCAGCTAAGCTCATCAAAGACTTCAAGCAAACAGCCGTTGATCAGGTTTCAGAAAGCCGAAGCCAGTTCGTTGTTTACAATGTATTGGATGCCTTACTGGCGAGTTTGCATTCAAGGACACGTAAAGTGCCTGTAGAGCCTGTCATCATCGGTGACAAAGCAATATCGATGAATAGTCTGCCTGGAGTGCTTACTCAAGTTGTATCTAACCTTGTGCTCAACAGTGTGAATCACGCCTTTGAAAATCAGGAGAAGCCGGAGATAAGCATTACTTTCGAGTTAAAAGGTGACGATGTTGTATTTGAGTACCGGGACAATGGTTGTGGTGTCGATAGATCGTACCACCAGAAAATTTTTGAGCCTTTCTTTACCACGAAACGTGGATTCGGCGGTTCTGGTTTGGGGCTAAATCTGGTATTCAACTTAATTCACCAGAAGCTCAAAGGGAATCTGGAGTTTGATTCTAATCCAGACGAAGGTGTGCATTTTATATTCTCTATCCCACAAAATTTACCACTCTCCTTAGAGAGTGGTATTGAAGAGGAAATATAAACGAAACGGTAAGAAGTTTAATCAGGATACATATCGCGAATGGCGATAAATTCTTCCCAACGTTCAACCATTAGTTCAACCAGCTTAGGCTCAAAGTGTTTACCGCTTTGGGCCTCAATTTCGCGTTGTATATCTTCATCAGACCAAGGATCTTTGTAGCTACGTTTAGAACCAAGGGCATCAAATACATCCGCCAGTGCCGTAATGCGTCCGGCAATTGGAATGTCTTCTCCGGAAAGTTCATTTGGATAACCGGAACCATCCCATTTCTCATGGTGATAACCGGCAATTTCTCGGGCAACCAGAATTAAACGACGTTTGGATTTACTCAGGATCTCCACACCATAATCCACGTGTTTCTTCATGATTTCCCATTCTTCCGCATCAAGCTTGCCTGGCTTATGCAGAATACTATCAGGAATCGCTACTTTACCAATATCATGAAGCGGTGAAGCGTGCTTAATCATCAGCGTCGTTTCTTCATCCAAACCGTATAGCTTAGCCAACTTCTCGGATATCATGGAAACTCGCTGTACATGCGCCCCTGTTTCCTTACTACGCGCTTCTACTGCGTTTGCAAGGTTATATACAAGCTCCTTAGAAGTGTCCTGCAAATCAACTAACAGGTTCAGGTTTTCAAAGGTTAGGGCGATGTTGTGCATGTAAATTCTAAGCAGCTGTCTGTCCAGATCAGAAAGTTGCTCTTTTAAGTTTACATACAAGATACTGATAACCTTACGCTCATCTTCAGAGAAAAGCACGTATGCATCATCGTATTGAATGGATTCGTTTTGTTCGAGCACTGCAGTGCAGCGAGTCGCAACCAGCTCAGGTAATAGATCAAACGAACAAACCGGATAAAAGTTGACGTAATCGCCTGTCGCTGCAAGCGTCAATGCTCTTGTATCCTCACTATCCGGACAAGGTTGCACAACACAGTAAAATGCGGATGCTTCAAGGTCGAGAAGAGAAGTCAGTTGATTCAGAACGGAAGAAGCATAAGTTTTGAGAGTATTCGTATTCTGCACATTCGCTGAAGCTTCGATAACCTTGCTCAGTCCTTCTTTCTGCTCTTCGATAATACAGAGATCGCGATAAGAGCGAAGCATGGAGTAAAGCAATGTTCTTAGCTTCTGCGTGGTAAGTTCAGTCTTCTCTTTATAGTCATCAATTTCATATTCCTGAATGACCATATCTTCAGGAGCCTGACCAGCCTGCCCCGTACGCAACACCAGCCTCGTCATATGGTTCTGAAGCTCGGTACGGATGTATTTAACTAGCTCTAACCCTGCATGCTCAGTTTCCATTACAACGTCAATCAAAGCTACAGCGATATCATCACTGCTGTCTAAGATCTCTTTTGCTTCGATCCCAGTGTAAGCAGAGATCAACTCTAACTTTCTGTCCTGAAATAGAAAACCATTAAGTGCCAACTTAGTAATTTGATGCATCTGTACATCATCATCAACGAGCAGAACCCGCCACGGTTTAAGTGGCGCTTTTCGCTGATTATCTTCATCATTATTATTTTGTTTACGGTGGTCGGCAAACAACTCCATTTTCACCTCACAGCTACACTCTTGCGGTCATAGTCTAGTACTTGTATATAACTATAGTAACGCTCTTATTTTGGAAAAATTCAAGAAAATTCTTGTACTTCAAATATGGATCACTAAGAAGTGAGACATATGTTAATTAATAATGGCTAATTTACATTAACCTGGAGAATGCTTCCATTACCTCTGGACATTTCATAACTCTTCCATGCCCTTGCCCATGTGTCGTTAGGAGTGTCACTTCATCACTCTCTTGGGCTGCTTTCTTTGATACTGAGTATTTAGTAAATCGATCCTTCTCATCGTGGACGATATACGTAGGAGATTTTCGGTTCATCAGGTGCTGATACGGGTCGATAATGTGAATAGGATAATGATACTGCGCGGCAACATCCTCCACGACTTCCTGAAACAGCTTCATTGAATAACCTGAACGTGCAACGCTGCCAAACAGGTTATCGAGATAATCGAGAACGGGTGCAATAAGCAGCAGAGGACATTCCGCAATTTTTGCGTGACGACACTCCAGTGTAGCGGCAGTTCCCATGCTATGCGCGACGACACCTGCGACATCATCAAGATGATCAAGCACCGCTTCAAGGCAACGGACAAATACAGGTATATGCCCATATGCGCCACCGCTATCTCCGTGCCCAGGCTGGTCGTAAGCAACAGCTGTATAGCCATTGGCAGCAATATGTTCCATGAGAGGATAAAACTGGCTGGATGAACCGGACCAACCGTGCGTTAACAACCAGACAGGCCCTGAACCTAAGGAGTAGAGTTTCAATACGCCTTCGTCGGTTTTTAGATCGTGCGCTATCAGACCCTCTGGCGCTTCATTGGCATTCCGCGTTCTGACCGGTGTTAAAAATAATCTCTTCGCAGTGTTTTTTGCATGTTTTGGTGCAACGGTATGATGTAAGCGGGTAGAGAGATTAATAAGTTGTTTTTTAAAACTATTTTTTCCTGATTTGCTGAAGTAAATCTTCTCACTCATTATTTAAGCCATTTTAATTATATTTTTCGACACTATAACAAATGACTTAGCATTAATCCGTTACAGATACGCAACATTTGAATATTTACTCTCATCAACTCGCTATTCCCTCTGCTAATACGGTATGACACAATAATGCGTAACACTTTTGGCTTAGGGAAAGAATGGACAACTTTCTAGCACAACTGGCTTTTTCTGTTTCAATTACAGGCCCTATCTGCCTGATGCTTTTTCTTGGTGTTATCTTCAAAAAAGTCGGACTTATTAATGATAATTTTATCGATGTAGCCTCAAAACTGGTTTTTCAGGTTACTCTTCCAGCCCTACTTTTTTTAAGTATTGTTAAGTCAGATCATGATTTTGGCAGTGCAACAGACTTTATCGCATTTGGCATCATCGCCAATATTCTGTTTTTCATTTTTACTTCAGCCACCGTCGGTAAGGCGATTTCAAACAAAAAAGATAAAGGTGTTGTGGTTCAGGGTGCTTATCGCGCAAACACCGCGATTATCGGACTGGCGTATGTTGCCAACGCATATGGCCATGATGCTGTCGCTGTTGCTGCGATTTATGTTGCTCCTATGACTATCTTGTACAACATACTGGCAGTTATCGCTCTTACACCAAAAGGAGACAGCTCTTTTTCTCAAGTCAGCAAAGTGATGGTAAAGAGCATCACACGAAATCCGCTAATTTTAGCGATCATGACCGGAATCCTTTTTTACACTCTTTCCATTCCTGTCCCTGAGATGGTACTAAGTGCAGGCCAGTACTTTGCCAATATGACGCTGCCTTTGGCACTACTTTGTACCGGTGGTTCACTCAATCTCTGGTCCCTCAAAAACGAAGGTAAGCCTGCGTGGGTTTCAACTTGTTATAAGCTAGCTCTGGCTCCACTATTTATTACCTCAGCAGCACTCTTATTGGGCTATCGCGGACTAGAGCTAGGTATTGTGTTCTTTATGAGCTCAGCACCCACCGCTGCCGCTAGCTATGTAATGGCAAGAGCCATGGGAGGCAATCCAACTCTTGCCGCTAACATCATTGCACTCACTACCCTACTTTCTTTGTTGTCAACAACCAGTGGTATTTTTATCCTCTCTGTATTCTCCTTAATGTAAAAATGAAGCTCACCTAAGTGCATAGACCAATTGAATAGAATGAAGGCTTATAAACCGAGTTCCATTTAATATCCGCCCCCCTTCTACTCTGTATAGCTTTCTATATTCTTGCGTTTGATCTTTTTTTAACACATACTTTTAGCTATCAATTTGATAGGTAGTTTTTATGTCCGACAATCAAGTTGAAGGGATTTACGAGTTTCCATTGACTTCACAATCAGCGAAGAAACTTGTAAATAATTTGGCGATTAATGATACATCCAAAATATTCCTTGGTGCTCATGCGAGAGAACGAATGGAACAACGGGGAGTTACTCGAATGCAACTTTTTCAAGTATTGAGTAATAAGCACAGCCGAGTTACAGAAGCACCTCACCAAACACCTCGTGGTGAGTGGAAATGTAATCTACAAGGTATCGCTTCAGGTGAAATAATCGAAGTCGTTGTCTCGCTAAGAAAGCACGACACTAATCCGTCAGCATTCGTCGTTACCGTTATGGTTAAATAAAGGGGTTAACGTGTATCACTATTTAGAGTGTGGCCTGTCATATGTATATTTGACGAATGGCTTCACAAGAAAAGTCATTGATGACGAAGAGTTTGTAAGTATCGATAACCTTTACGATCTTCATGCCTTAATCGGCAGAAACATCGTTTCTCAAACCAGACCAATACTGGGTGAGGAGTTTAAGTTCATCCGCATTGAGTTAAACATGTCTCAAAAATCACTTGGTCATTTGCTAGGAGTAGACACCCAAACCGTTGCACGTTGGGAAAAGGAACAGTCCCAAATACCGCGAACGGCTGATGTTACGCTCAGATCTTTATACGCTGAGTTTCACGACGAAGATAGTCAAATCGGTTTGATGTTAAACATGCTTTCCGACGTAGAAATTGAATATTCAATGTCAGAGCTGCACCTTGAAGAAGAAGAGCGAAAGTGGCGGATCGCTTAGCATTATCTACACAAACAAAAAATCCGATATCAATTGCTGATATCGGATTTGTTTTTTTAGCCTTCAGTTAAGAAATTGCTACTTGCCAACTTTATAGAACACGGTAGATAGTGGTGGCAGTTTAAGAACCAGAGACTGTTCCAAACCTTCACTTTCCACATCTTCGGTTTTACGAGTCTTATAAGCACCAAAATCACTACCCTGATATTTTGCATCATCAGTATTAAGTAGTAACTTGTACTTGCCTTTGACCGGTACGCCCAGACGGAACTTCTCGTGTGGTACTGGGGTAAAGTTTGTCACGACCAGAATACGTTCACCATCTTCACTGATACGCTCATGAGCAAGAACACTTGCATCTGCAGCATCAGAAAGACGCCATTCAAAGCCTGCAGGCTCACAATCCTGATCGTACAGAGCCGCCTCTTTACGGTAAAGGAAGTTAAGGTCACGAACCAGATCCTGAACACCCTGATGGCGTTCATACTCAAGAAGATGCCACTCTAGTTGTTCATTGTGGTTCCATTCGCTTGTCTGACCAAACTCAGTGCCCATAAAGTTCAGCTTCTTACCTGGCTGACCATACATATAGCCAAGGAAAGCACGCAAGTTCGCTGTTTGCTGCCACTCATCACCTGGCATCTTGTCATGAATAGAGCGTTTACCGTAAACCACCTCATCATGAGACAGTGACAATACATAGTTTTCACTGTGTGCATAAATCAGTGGGAAGGTAATTGTGTCGTGGTGGTAGCTACGATGCACAGGCTCTTCCTGAATGTAAGAAAGGCTGTCATGCATCCAACCCATGTTCCACTTAAAGCCAAAGCCCAGACCACCCATAAATGTTGGCGCGGATACACCTGGGAACGCTGTTGACTCTTCTGCGATTGTCATTGCGTTCGGGAAGTGGCGATAAACTTCTTCGTTCATCCACTTAAACATAGCAATGGCTTCGTAGTTTTCACGGCCACCGTCAACGTTAGGAATCCACTGATCATGACTACGTGAGTAATCCAGATACAGCATAGAAGCAACCGCATCGACACGAATACCGTCGATATGGAACTGTTCAAACCAATACAGTGCGTTAGATACAAGGAAACGGCGAACCTCTTCCTTGTGAACGTTATAGATGAAAGAGTTCCAGTCCTGATGCCAGCCACGACGTGGATCTGGATCGTGGTACAGCGGTGTACCATCAAAGTTAGCCAGGCCGTGACTATCCGCAGGGAAGTGGGCCGGTACCCAATCTAGAACCACACCGATTCCTGCCTCGTGACACGCGTCGATGAAGAATTTGAAATCATCCGGAGAACCAAAGCGACTTGTCGGTGCAAAAAGACCTACTGGCTGGTAACCCCACGAACCATAGAATGGATACTCAGATACAGGCATCAACTCTACGTGTGTGTAGCCCATATCTTTTAGATACGGTACAAGCTCTTCAGCCATTTGGCGGTAGCTCATAAAGCTGCCATCTTCGTTGCGCTTCCAGGAGCCCGCATGAAGCTCGTAGAAAGACAGAGCTTCTTTGGTCTTAACCGTGACTTCACGATTCTGCCATGCCTTATCTTTCCACTGGTAACGATTGTGGTCATATGTTACTGACGCAAATGAAGGATACTGCTCCGCGTGGAAACCCCATGGGTCAGCTTTGTGCGGCAGGCCTTCACCGTGTGGGCCTTTCAGCTCATACTTGTAGGAAGTACCTTCCGGCATCTCTGGCATAAAGATGCCCCAAACACCGTAGTCCAGACGCTGCATTGGCGTGCGGCGGCCATCCCAGTGGTTAAACTCACCGATCAGACTTACTGCTGAAGCGTGCGGTGCATAAACCAGAAAACGTGTACCAGAAATCTGCTCACCATCACGTTCGATGGTCATCATCTGTGCACCCATATGATGGAACATGTTTACAGGTGTGTGCAGATCTTCATATGAAGCGTAAAGCCCATGATACTGATATGGATCGTCAATGATCTGTTCAACACCAGCCCAATCGATTGCTAATTTGTAGTGCGTAAACGTTAGGTCTGAACCATCACGCAGAACAAAGCCGCTCTCTGAGTCTCTTTCAAGCTCGACACGCGGCTTACCTTCTAAAACAAGTTCTACTTTATCCGCACCCGGCATCCATACTCTAAGGGAAACCTTATCTTCCGCGATATGATAAGGTCCAAGAAAGGAGAATGGTTCCGAAAAAGCCGCCTGAGCTAGCTGGTTATAAGCCTTGGTCTCTTTCGAGATTTTAGAATTGTTCAACTGCCGTCTCCCTTTAATATCTTACTTACAAAAAATAATCCATGGCATTTTGAGGGGGTTATTATCAATTGTTGCCTTTCGCAAAAAAGCCCGCTAGTGCGGGCGGTTAGCGTACGGTTAATATACCGAACATCCGATGTACATTGAGTGACGTAAACAATGAATTACGTCACTAACAGCGATTTCTTTGAGTTTAAACAACTATTCGCTCGCTTGTGCTCGGACTTCAGTCAGACGTTTCGCGATTCGGTTTACCTCTGCTCTTGAGAAGATCTCGTCCAGAGTAAGTGAAAGCTTACGTCTCCAGTTCGGGTATTCATCTACCGTACCCGGAATGTTAACGGGTTTATCCATTTCCAGCCAGTCTTCAAGCTGCACACTTAGCAGCGCTGAAGAACCTGCACCAACGTGAAGCTGCAACGCTTCCGCCAGATAGGAGTCCATAGGAACCAAAGAAGCATCACGTCCAACACCTTCTGGCAGGAATCCATGCCAGGCAACGCTGTCCAGAATACCTTGTTTACATTCAAGTCGATCATCGAACAACTTCTCTAGTTGCTCCTCATCCGGGTACAGACCAAGCTCTTTACCCATCTTAAGGTCGTCGCAGTGCCAGAAGCCGCGCAGTGTTGGCATATCGTGCGTACAAAGTGCAGACATTGATTGCTCTTTGTAGTGTGATGGAGAGTAGAAACCGCCATCTTCCGCTACTTCGAAGAAGAATACCTTGTATGAGTGTACACCTGCATCAGCAAGAATATCTACGATTTCGTCAGGAACTGTGCCAAGGTCCTCACCAATAACACTACACTGATGACGATGTGATTCAAGCGCAAGAATCGCAAGCATATCTTCTACAGGATAATAGATGTATGCACCTTCTGTCGCACCCTTACCTTCTGGAATCCACCAAAGGCGAAGCAAACCAAGTACGTGGTCAATACGAAGAGCACCACAATGTTTCATGTTCGCACGTAGGAGTTTGATGTATGCGTCGTAACCTGTCGCCTGAAGTACCTGTGGGTTAAGCGGTGGTAGTCCCCAGTTTTGTCCAAGAGGACCAAGAATGTCTGGTGGAGCACCAATGCTTGCGTCCATTACCAGGTTGCCTTCGTCTGCCCAAGTTTCTGAACCAGAGTTTGCTACACCAACCGCTAAGTCGCGGTACAGACCAACTGACATGCCCTTCTCTTCTGCAAGAGCCTGAGCTTCTTTGATCTGGCCATCAGCCAGCCACTGAAGGTAAAGATAAAGCTGAACCGTATCACCGTGATCTTTAATGAACTTTTGTACTGCTGCATTTTCAAAGCTACGATATTTTTCAGGGAATACCGGCCAGCCCCAGACAGACGAGTCTTCCGCATGTAAGTGTGCATGAATCGCGTCAAAAGCTGCTTGATGCAACAAGCTGTCACCACCAAGCTCAACAAATGACAAGAAGTTACCTGCACGTTCAGTTTCTTTATCCAGATGTCTGGTTTTAAATTCGTTATAAAGAAGCGGAAGTACACTCATCTTAAGATCAGAAACTTCTGTGTAGTTTACCCAGTGTTCTTCACGTACTTTCTTAAGGCGCTGCTGGAACTCAGAGCTGCCTACTTTTTGCTGTGCTTCAACACTCAATGCGAACTCAGGTACTGAGCTAACATCGATATATAGGATGTTCAGCCAACGACGAGAAGACGGGCTGTACGGGCTCGCCCCTTCTGGGTTAGCCGGGAAAAGAGAGTGAATCGGGTTAAGACCAACAAAGTCACCACCACGAGAGGCGATCTCACCAACAAGTTGCTTAAGATCACCGAAGTCACCAATACCCCAGTTATGAGGTGTCTTTAGGGTATAAAGCTGAACGCTCGGGCCCCAAAGTTTCTTATCTTGTTCGAGGCTATCTTGCTTGAAACATGACTTTGGAGTAACAATGATAGTCATCTCGTACGGAGTCTTACGACGCTTACGAGAAACAGAAAGTTTGTGGTAACCCCAAGGTAAGTTAGGAAGCTGGAATACCAGAGGGCCACCCTCTGCACGATCGTCACGAACAATCTGAGACTGAAGGTAACCTTCCAGAACATCGCCCTGCTCGGTTTCCAGACGCCAGCTGAACTCGCTTTCACGCGCGCTAACACCCAGGTTCAGCTCAACTTCTACCGGCTGGTCGCTATCTTTGATAACTTGAACCGGACCTAAAACATCTTTTTTATGTTTTTTTTCTGCAGACTTAAGCAGGTTCTCATCACTGGACGTATCGTACCCAAGAGAGCCCAGAAGGCTCCTTATCGTTTCATCAGAAACGAATGCGTCATCTCCCCATGCACTGACATAGCTGTCTGAAATTCTAGCCATTTCAGCGACTTGTTTTAAAACTGATTTATCTTTCATCGCTCTCTCCGAAGGCTGAAGCGGGCCTTCACATATAATAAGTAGGGTATACCAAATCCAGTAAGCATCTCGGATGTAAAATGGTTATTGGATTGGGTATTAAGCCGGGGAAGTATCCCCGGCTTAGTGTCAATTAACGCTTAATTGCGTCCAGTTTCCAGATGTTGTTCACGTAATCGCGAATCGAACGGTCTGAGCTGAACTTACCAACTAGTGCAGTGTTCAGAATTGCCTTCTGAGCCCAACCAGCCTGGTCACGGTACTGTTTGTCCATCGCTTCGTGCGCTTCAACGTAAGAAGCAAAGTCAGCAAGACATAGGTACGGGTCACCACCATCCAGAAGTGAATCGTATACAGGACGAAGACGACCTGGTTCACCCGGAGTGAAAGTATCTGTTAGCAGAAGGCCAAGAGATGCTTTTAGCAGTTCGTTAGTGTTGTAGTAATCGAATGGGTTGTAGCCACGAGCACGAACCTCTTCTACACCATCAACGTCCAGACCGAAGATATAGATGTTCTCATCACCCACTTCTTCACGAATCTCTACGTTTGCACCATCCATCGTACCAATAGTCAGTGCACCGTTCAGAGCCATCTTCATGTTACCTGTACCAGATGCTTCTTTACCTGCAGTAGAAATCTGCTCAGAAACGTCTGCTGCCGGAATGATGATTTCAGCCATGCTTACACGGTAGTCTGGGATGAATACCACTTTCAGCTTGTCACTGATGCTTGGATCATTGTTGATCGTCTCAGCTACTTTGTTGATAGCGTAGATAATTTCTTTCGCCAGGTGGTAACCCGGTGCTGCTTTCGCTGCAAAGAACACGACACGTGGTGCCATATCGAACTTCGGATCGTTCTTCAGACGGTGGTACAGAGACAGAATGTGCAGCAGGTTCAGGTGCTGACGCTTGTACTCGTGAAGACGCTTAATCTGTACATCAAAGATGGCATCAGTATCCAGTTCAATACCCATGTTCTCTTGAACCCAGTCAGCAAGACGTACTTTGTTCGCCTTCTTCACTGCCATGTATTCTTTCTGGAACTTCTTATCTTCAGCAAACTTAGCAATCTGAGTTAGCTGATCCAGATCCGCTGGCCAATCGCTACCAATCTTGTCAGTGATAAGCTCAGAAAGGCCTGGGTTACAGAACTTCAACCAACGACGTGGCGTCACACCGTTTGTTACGTTAGTCAGACGAGTTGGGTATAGCTCGTGGAACTCAGGGAACAGGTCACGCTTAACAAGTTCAGAGTGAAGCGCTGCTACACCGTTAACTGCGTAAGAACCAACAACACATAGGTTAGCCATGCGAACCATACGGTGGAAACCTTCCTGGATGATAGAAAGCTTACGCTGCTTCTCTACATCGCCTGGCCACTTCGCACGTACTTCTTGCATGAGTAGGTGGTTGATATGGTAAATAATTTCCATGTGACGAGGAAGCAGACGCTGAATAAGTGCTTCAGGCCATGTTTCCAGTGCTTCAGGAAGAAGTGTGTGGTTAGTGTAAGCAAATGTCTTGGTTGAGATTTCCCACGCTTCGTCCCAGCTCAAACCACGCTCATCGATCAGGATGCGCATTAGTTCAGGAATAGCGATAGTTGGGTGCGTATCGTTAAGCTGAATAGTTTCGTACTTAGGAAGATCCTGGATCTCGTGACCAGCCACTTCCAGACGACGAAGAATATCGCGAACAGACGCCGCACTGTGGAAGTACTGCTGCATTAGACGCAGAGTCTTACCTTTTTCGTGGTTGTCGTTCGGGTAAAGTACTTTGGTGATGTTACCAGCGTCGATCAGTGAGTGCTGAGCTTCGAAGTAGTCACCGTTGTTAAAGCTTTCCAGAGAGAAAGGCGCGATAGCCTGACATTCCCAAAGACGTAGTGGGTATACAGTATCGCTTTCGTAACCAACAATTGGCAGATCCCAAGGCATACCTTTAACAAACATGCCAGGAACCCAACGACGCTTCTCTTTGCCATTTTCAACATAAAGTTCTACGTGGCCGTAGAAGCCGATTTCCTGAGCGTACTCTGGACGAGCAACTTCCCAAGGGTAACCTTCAACACCACGCCATGCGTCTGGTGCTTCTTTCTGGTGACATTCTTCGAAAGACTGTTTAAACAGACCGTATTCATAGTGCAGGCCGTAACCTACCGTCGGGAACTCCTGTGCAGCACAAGAATCCATAAAACATGCAGCCAGACGGCCAAGACCACCGTTACCCAGTGATGGGTCACGTTCTTCTTCAAGAAGGTCTGTCAGGCTCTGGCCCATTTCTTTCATCGCAGCATCAAT
The DNA here is from genome assembly GCF_042245395.1 of Vibrio iocasae. Lineage (NCBI taxonomy): Bacteria > Pseudomonadati > Pseudomonadota > Gammaproteobacteria > Vibrionales > Vibrionaceae > Vibrio > Vibrio iocasae. The sequence continues at coordinate 1,542,759 of NZ_CP145310.1, forward strand.
CTGTTCGTATAGACCCATGCTGATAAGGTTGTTACCTGTTAGACGACCAATCAAGAATTCAAGAGACAGGTAGTTTACGCTTTTTGCATTCTGAATCTTTTTGTCGTTCTCAGTTTGTAGCAGATCAGACGTTGTTAAACCTGCAAGAGCGCGGCCCATTGCCAGGTACCAATCGCGTGGTGTAGCCAGCTCTTCTGTCTTTGCATATGTTGTGTTTAGGTGGTTTTTAACATCAGCCTGAAACTGAGCTTTGTCAAAAGTCTTCTGTTGGGTAGGTTTCATAATGAAATCTCATAACTTGATTCAATTTAACTGTGGCTTATCCTGCACTTGTAATAAAAGCAGAACATCCTCCTAGTATGGCCTTGCCGAAGGAGGAGTACTGAGGGCGTAGATACTCCTCTCCCACTAACCAATTGATGGACCTCACAGAAACGAAGGTATTACACCCTAATATCAGTGATGCGCATCACATAAAAACTTCCAATGTAATCTGGCCTTCACAAGGGTGAGAAAATGAAAAACTTCATCCCCACAATTGAAAAGTGTTGTACTGATCACATTAACCTCACTGCTCTGTTTACACTCAACCCGAAATAAAGACGACATCCAACACTTTAAATCGGTGATATGTACTAAATATTAAACAGTTCGTTTGATACAACATGTCTAATATGTACAGGCACCAGTACGATAAGCACTAAAATAGTATACAAAAATTGATCACACTCACATTAAAGGGGCGTAGATGATAAGAAGTGTGTGAAAGATCATGTAATTAGTAACATGTCAGTAGTCAGCATGAAGCTCCATAGGTACTATCAGAAGCGAATATTCAATAATTAGAAAAAAGTAGTATGTGGATTCCATCTAAGCTTACGAAACCCGGACGATTACACAACGCGATCCTAAGACCTCGCGTACTAGATTTGCTGCAACAAGCTCCTTTCTACAAGCTTGTTCTTTTCCGATCCCCCGCAGGATATGGCAAAACCACCATGGCAGCACAATGGTTAGCAGATAAACCAGCCGTTGGTTGGTACAGCCTGGACGAGGGTGATAATGACACCTTCCGATTTATTAACTATTTCATTCAGGCAATTAACAAGGCGACTAATGATAGTTGCCCGAACTCCCAGACGCTTGCTGAAAGACGTCAGTACTCTTCACTACATTCTCTGTTTGGTGAACTGTTCGCTGAGTTAGCAAGCTATACCAATGAATTTTACGTTGTTCTCGATGATTATCATCTTATTAATGAAGACGAAATCCACGAGACGATGCGCTACTTCCTTAAACATGTACCAGAGAATATGACACTGGTCGTGACCAGCCGATCCAATCCACCATTAGGCACAGCTAACCTAAGGGTACGAGATCTGATGATCGAGATCGGCAATGAACTCCTTGCATTCGATACGGAAGAGACAACCCGTTTCTTTAATCAGCGAGTATCTGAAGGTATCGATGATAAAACGGCTAACAACCTGAGAAACTATGTTGAAGGCTGGCCTTCTGCGCTGCAGCTAATTGCCCTTCAGGCACAGCACCAACGAAAGACACTTGCTCAGTCGGCAGAATCTGTTTCGCAGTTCAGTAATGCTCATTTGTGGGATTATCTTGTTGAAGAAGTTTTTGACATTCTGGATAACGAGACGCGTCACTTCCTGATGCAGTGTTCAGTACTGGATACATTTAATGACAAGCTAGTGAGCGCCCTGACAAACAGAGACGATGCGCTAAGTATGCTCGAATCGCTGAACCGATTTGGTCTGTTTATTTATCCTCTGGAAGGTGAACACAACTGGTATCGATTCCATCATCTTTTTGCTGAGTTCTTAGCTCATGAACGCAGCACCAGAATCCCTCATGAGGAAGCGTCACTGCATAACGCAGCAGCACAAGCCTGGCTGAAACTAAAAATACCTCATCAGGCCTTGCGTCATGCTCAAAAGGCAAATGACGGTGAGCTGATTGGCAGTATCGTCTCCGAGTACGGATGGAGCATGTTCAACCACGGTGAACTCCGTGTGATGGAAGATGCCATTAATCAGCTTTCAAAAGATCAGCTATATTCTGATATTACGATCCCTCTACTCAGGGCATGGTTAGCACAAAGTCAGCACAGGTATACAGAAGTAGACGCGCTGCTAAAAGAAGCAGAAGAAGAGGTTACCAAGCGAAATATCGCTCTTTCGACGGGTTATCTTGGTCAAACCAATGCGCTTAGGGCTCAGGTCGCCATTAACAAGAACGACCCAGAAAAAGCGCTAGAATTAGCAGAACTGGCTCTGACTCAACTCGATCCAACTATCTACAGAAGCCGAATCGTTGCGACCTCAATCGTGGGTGAAGTTAACCATGTTATGGGGCAACTTGATCGTGCCCTGCCGCTCATGCAGCAGACAGAAAAGCTTTCGCGTCAATACCAACTATTCCATCAGGCCCTGTGGGCACTGATACAGCAAGCAGAAATCTTGTTGGCTCAAGGTTTTGTTCAGGCAGCCTATGAAGTTCAGGATACGGCCTTCAAGTTAATCGAAGAGCAGAAACTGCAACAGCTACCTTTACATGAATTTCTGCTACAGAATCGCGCGCAAATCTTGTGGTGCTGGAACAGGTTGGACGAAGCAGAAGAGTGTGCTTATAAGGGTATAGATGTACTTGGAGATTTAGATCCTAGCAAACAGCTACTTAGCCATGCCATGCTCGCTCGCATTGCGCTTAGCCGTGGTGAGATAGACAACGCAGGACGATTTGTAGACAAGATACAACACCTGATGCAGCAGTCGACTTACCATGTAGACTGGACGGCTAACGCCTCACTGTCGTTACTACTTTACTGGCAAGCTCGTGGAGACATCGCATCAGTCAAACAGTGGTTAGACGCAGCAATGCGCCCTGCTGAAGCCAGTAACCATTTCCTTCAGCTCCAATGGCGTAACATTGCCAGAGCCCAAATCTTTACAGAAGATTATGAAGCTGCAGAAAGGACCATGCGCTTCCTGCAAGAAGAAGCTGATAAGTTTGAGCTGGTAACGGATACCAATCGCAACCTAATTGTTAAAGCCATTTTGGCAGTTAAAACAGGTGATGAAGCACTCGCTTCTGAACACCTGAAGAAAGCTCTGTTGATGACAAACCAAACCGGAATGATAGGTAACTTCCTTATCGATGGTGGTGCGATCGAACACTTGCTTCAGAAACTTATGAACAAAGCCACTTTAGGTGATCTTGAAAAACATCGTGCTCAACAGTTAGTAAAAGATATCTCCAGTAAGCAACGAAGCCGTTCTGTTCATTTTGATGAAGAGTTCATCGATAAGCTATTGAATCATCCGGATATCCCTGAACTGGTAAGAACCAGTCCACTCACCCAAAGAGAGTGGCAGGTACTAGGACTCATCTATTCCGGCTTTAGTAATGAGCAGATAGCACAAGAGCTGGATGTTGCGGGTACTACTATCAAAACGCATATCAGAAACCTCTATCAAAAGCTGAATATTGCTAACCGTAAAGAGGCCATAGAAACCGCAGAGAAGCTACTAAGCTTAATGGGGTATTAACAACCGGAGCTTGTATGCTGATAAACGAGTGGGAACCAGATAAGTTATGGTTTGTGGATATGCCTTATACCAAATTGGGGCTAACACACATCCATCGCATGGTGATCATTAAAATCAGTGACAATGCTCTGTTGATACACTCTCCGATCGAGCTCACAACCACTCTGCAAAATGAGCTCTCTCAACTAGGAATAGTAAAGGGGATAATCATCCCCTCTCCTTCTTATCACGTGTATTTATCGGATTGGTGGCTGGCCTACCCGGACGCACTCTATTACGCGACGCCAACAGTAATACAAAAACGTTCCGACCTTAATTTTGATGGTGCTTTATCTGGAAAAACACCTCAGCTATGGAAGGGAGAGCTCTACCAAACTGCACTACTTGGAATCGACAAACCCACAAAGATGTTATTTTGCGATCCAGCAAGCCAAACCCTTATCCTTAGTGATCAGTTGCTCTGCGTACAGCCAGATCTTCCTTTGGGGCAAAAATGTACCACCTGGCTACATGGTATAAACCGAGAACTTAAAATCCCTTTCTCCGACAAAAGGCATATTCATCATATGCCGCTTTTTAGGGCTTCCGTACAAGAAGTAATGACCTGGCCTTTTCAACGCATAATTTCTAATAATGGACTCAAGATCGAAAAAAACGCAAAAGAAACCTTCTATCAAGCGTTTTGGTGGGCATTTTGACACCAGTCTGACACCGTACGGTAAACATGGTCTACTATCTAATCAATAAGCAAAAAAAAACCAACCGCAAATTCTGTGCGATTGGCTTATAGATAGTGTGAACAATAATATTCACTAACAACGTCAGTTGGCTAGGTGACCCTCGGCTTTAGTAAGGGTCACTTTTATATATGCAGTTTACATGCCAACTTTTATTACCGTCTTTTTACCTCATTCCGGTAAATTTTGAGCCTAGCTCAAAATCTTCTTTGCAAAATGCAATTGCATTTTGCATTCTCGTGCATATTGCTATGAACCAAGTTGCAATTTGACATCTTTATCTATAGATAATTCTCTTTATAGGCGTCTTTTATTTGCGCTATCGAATACTTTTTAAGCATCTTCACCTTTTTTTGACATGAATATGTTAAAACAGCGAGTATACCGGTTAGAACCATGGGTATAATCCCTGTCCACCACTCAAGCATTACAAGTAATTAAATGAATTATATTTCTACATTTCTCAAGGGCGTAGCAATGGGGGCAGCAGACGTTGTTCCTGGAGTTTCAGGCGGTACAATTGCTTTTATTACAGGCATTTATGATACGCTTCTCGAAAGTATCCGAAGAGTGAACCCTAAGCTTATTGGCATACTAAAGAACGAAGGTTTTAAGGCTGCATTCAACCATATTAATGGTGCTTTTCTTATTAGCCTATTCTCCGGAATCATTATAAGTATCCTGACTTTGGCTAAGTTAATTTCCTGGTTACTGGTTACTCATCCGATACCAATCTGGTCCTTTTTCTTTGGGTTAATTCTTGTCTCTGTTTACCATATCTTCAAACAGGTCGAGAAAAAGGACTTATTGCGCGGTATAGCACTGCTAATCGGTATTGGCTTTGCGTACGCAATAACAGTGCTTAAACCTCTGGAAATGGATCCGACGAACATTAACCTTGTCATCGCTGGTGCAATCGCTATCTGCGCAATGATTCTACCGGGCATTTCTGGCAGCTTTATTCTGCTTCTAATAGGTATGTATGCACCTATTCTTGGCGCCGCTAAATCAATGCAAATAGACGTCCTACTCCTGTTTGTCGTCGGTTGTGTAGTCGGTCTGCTTAGCTTTTCTCACCTGCTATCCTGGCTACTTAACAAACATCGTGACTCGACACTTATGTTCTTAACCGGGCTGATGATCGGCACCTTACCGAAGATCTGGCCTTGGAAAGAAACCCTGACATGGCGAACGAATTCTCACGGTGAACAGGTACCCCTGTTGCAGCAGAACCTAATGCCATCCGAGTTTGAAGCGATTACTTCTCAACCATCACAGGTGTTACTAGCGGTTGTTATGATGGCTTGTGCCATAGGTTTAGTGCTTACACTTGAAAAATTTGGAAGTCGGGATTAATCGACTAGAGCGTCGTCACATAATAAGTTGAATAATATGTTAACATTGCAACTTATTGGTAACACCTAGTTGTAAATAATGAAAATAATTCCACCTATTTTATTATGCCTGGCCCTCGCGGCCGGGTTTTTTGCCCCAGATATCATCGAATCCATTCGACAGTCTAGCGAACAAGTTGACCTCTCTAAATACTGCGTGCTATCCACCCAGCCTTGTGTTCAGAATGAAGTATCTATGCTGTTAGAGCACGATGTTACCCGCCCTCTCGTTCCAAGCACTCTCTCCGTACATTGGCCAGATTCTGAAGCGAAATCTCTTATGGTTGAACTACAAGGGTTAGAGATGGACATGGGTGTCGCGAAATACGTGCTAAAACAGCAAGAAAACGGTTATTATCAGGCGCAATTATTATTGCCAGTTTGTGCATTCGATAAAATGACCTGGATAGGCACAATTTCTGACGGGGAAAGTACCGTTTATCCTGCAGTAAAAATGGAACGATGAGTAAAAGTTATGAGTAAAAACTGGTCTTTAGCAATTGTTGTTGCTTTTGTTTTGGGATACGGATTAAAGGCATATTTGGATATGCAAGAGCAGGTTAAGGCCGAGCAAGCTCAGGCTAAGATCGACGCAATGTTGGTTGATCCTGTTTTTTATGGTGAAGATAACCAACCAGTGCATATTTTCGATAAAGACGATGACAGAACACGAATAGTCTACTTCGGTTACACTCGATGCCCGGACGTTTGCCCAACTTCACTGGCTATGCTCTCGGGAGCTTTAAACCAGTTCGATGAAGAACAGTTAAGCCACTTCCGTCCAATGTTCATTTCTATTGATCCTGAGAGAGACGATGCAGCTTCAGCTCACCAATACGCGCAATATTTCCACCCAACCATCGAAGGGCTATCTGCACCGTTGGAACTCACTAAACCTGTAGCCGATAAGTTTGGTGTGATATTCAGAAAGACTGAACTTGAAGATTCTGCGATTGGATACGTCGTCGATCACAGCTCCTACTTCTATTTTCTGAAACCAGATGGTTCTCTCATTACAAGCGTACCTCATACTCTAGAACCCACACCGATTGCTGTTGAAATACAAAAACTATTGAACAAATAACAACGAAATAAAGTAGAAGAAGACTATTGCTCAAGAAGGAACTTACAATGAAAAAAACATTAATTTTACTAACAACGCTTTTTGCCAGTTGTATCGCTAGTGCTGCCGATATTGACGTCCATCACCCATATGCTCGTGCGATGCCACCGGGTGCCCCGGCTAGTGCTGTATTTGTGACTTTAATGAATAAAGGAGACAACGATCGAACGATTGTTTCAGCGTCTACTCCAGCGGCAGGAATCGTAGAATTACACGATCATATTATGGATGGTGATGTCATGAAGATGCGTCAGGTTCCTGAAATCAAAATTCCGGCAAAAGGGAAAACCGTCCTTAAACCCGGTAGTCTTCATATTATGATGTTTGAGCTTCAAAAGGCCTTTGTTGAAGGCGATGACATAGAAGTTACTATCAACTATAAAAATGGTGAAAGCCAAACCTTTACTGCACCGATTAAAAAGGTCATGAAGGGAATGAAGATGAAACACTAAATTTTGATAACGGCTCCGAAAGGAGCCTTTATTTTATCTGCTTTAGAGATTAATATTACAGAGTTCAAACCAAACTAAGGAGATGTATTGATGATTGTAACAACAACCCACCCGGTAATGGTTAAGGCGTAAGAGCAAAACAGGTTAACCCTTTTTAAAACCAGCCTCTTTCCTTCCTTATTACCCGGTGTTCTGACCGGGGCGTTACAAAATTTGCCCCTATAAAATAATATTATGTGATCAACACAGGCACTATTGTGTCCGGGGTTTACGAAATGAATTCAGAATTAACTTTGCCACAACTTGGTTGGCAACCTTTTTTTCAGCAACAACTTACTTTAGAAGACTACGAAAATAGAATCATCGCCAGAGTATATGCGCACCACAGGTCAGGATACGAACTTATCTCTGAACAAGGCAGATATACGTTAGCTATCCGCACGTCACTGCCACAAATGACGGTTGGTGACTGGGTATTGCTCGATGATGAGGGCAATTTCGAACGTCTGTTAGAGAGAAGTTCACTGTTTCAGCGCAAGGCCGCAGGGACCAAGTTGGCCGAGCAATACATATCAGCCAATATAGATACTGCTTTTATTGTGAGCTCCCTGAATCAGGACTTTAATCTTAGCCGAATAGAACGTTATTTATCTGTAACCAATGAAGCGGGTGTCGAGCCTGTCATCGTACTTACAAAATCAGACCTATGTGATGATATCGAGGAGAAAAAAGCTTCTCTACTTAATATCGATCCACTCTTGTTGGTTGAAACCGTCAATGGTCTCGACTCAGAGAGTGTCAAGGTTCTGAACAACTGGTGTAAACCGGGTAAAACCGTTGTATTTATTGGCTCTTCAGGCGTCGGTAAATCTACGCTTATCAATACGTTGACCGGAGATACTGAGCAGAAAACTCAAGGGATCCGAGAAGACGACAGTAAGGGGCGTCACACCACTACTTCCAGGTCTATTCACTTTTTGCAAAGCGGTGGTGTATTGATAGATACTCCCGGAATGCGCGAGTTGCAGCTGACTGGATGTGAGGATGGCATTCATGAAACCTTTAGTGATATAGAGGAGCTTACATCCCAGTGCCGTTTTTTCGACTGTCAGCACCAATCCGAACCGGGATGTGCAATACAAGCCGCACTAAAATCGGGTGAGATTGATGATAGGCGTCTTAATAACTACTTTAAGCTATTAAGAGAGCAAGAGAGAAACAATGCTTCACTAGCAGAGCTTCATGACAAGAACAGAAAACTAGGAAAATTCTACCGTTCAGTCCAGTCTGAGAACCGACTCAGGAAAAAAGGCTACTGAGAGCACAATTTTTAGGGAGCATACGCTCCCTTTTTTTGACATTTTATTATCATTCATTCACAATTCAGCAACTTTTAGTTCTATAAATGAACCATATGCTAAATTTTTGCGTTATATATCGCGTTAATAGTAGACACTTTCACTTCTACAACTAAAATATCCTCTCTGGCAGAAAATATTACAGCCAGAACATAAATAAAAAATATTATTAGGAAAACCCATGCAAAACGAAAACACACTCATCGCAAGATTTGCCGGAGGTAATCTGGTTCTTCAGATTCTAATCGGTATCGTCCTTGGTGCCTTCCTGGCAACTGTAGCTCCTGAAGCTGCTAAAGATGCCGGACTACTTGGTAGTCTATTTGTAGGCGCGTTAAAAGCTGTAGCACCCATTTTGGTATTCATTCTGGTTGCAGCTTCTATCGCAAATCAAAAGAAAGGCCAGCACACACACATGCGCCCAATCGTTACTCTGTATCTGATTGGTACACTGGCAGCCGCTTTCACTGCGGTAATGCTAAGCTTCATGTTCCCAACTACGCTGACTCTGGTAGCCGGTGCTGAAGGTACTACTCCTCCTCAAGGTATTGGCGAAGTACTTCATACATTGCTATTCAAACTGGTTGATAACCCAATCAACGCTCTGAAAGAAGCTAACTACATTGGTATTCTTGTTTGGGCTGTTGGTCTAGGTATTGCACTTCACCACGCATCAGACACAACAAAAGCAGTATTCCAGGATCTAAGCCACGGTGTATCTCAGATCGTTCGCTTTATCATCCGCCTAGCACCTTTTGGTATCTTTGGTCTGGTTTCTGCGACTATCGCAACAACAGGTTTCAGCGCGCTTGCTGGATACGCGCAGCTTCTGGCTGTACTGCTTAGCGCAATGTTAATCATCGCTCTTGTTGTAAACCCAATCATTGTTTACGTTAAAACTAAGCAGAACCCTTACCCACTAGTATTTAAGTGTCTTCGCGAAAGTGGTGTAACCGCATTCTTCACACGTTCAAGTGCTGCGAACATCCCTGTAAACATGACACTTTGTGAGAAGCTGAAGCTGGACGAAGATACTTACTCTGTATCTATTCCTCTGGGTGCGACTATTAACATGGCTGGTGCCGCTATCACTATCACAGTACTAACGCTTGCAGCTGTTCATACTATGGGTATCGAAGTTGATATGGCTACAGCTCTGCTACTAAGTGTTGTTGCTGCTGTTTCAGCATGTGGTGCATCTGGTGTTGCAGGTGGTTCTCTTCTACTTATCCCACTAGCATGTAGCCTATTTGGTATCTCTAACGACATCGCTATGCAGGTTGTTGGTGTAGGCTTCATCATTGGTGTTATTCAGGACTCAGCAGAAACTGCACTGAACAGCTCTACCGACGTAGTATTCACTGCAGCAGTATGTGAAGCTGAACATCAGAAAAACGCATAACTGACGTAACTGTTCCGTTCTCTCGTACAACAAAATAAAAAGCTTCAGGCAAAAACCTGAAGCTTTTTTATTTGAACCCGTTTTTATTTATCAGTTTTTATCCATTGGTGACATTGAGAAGTCAAAGCTGACTTCATCATCTTCTTTTGAACTCTCTTTCTCAGCCTCTTCACCCTGCTCTGGTTTACTTCCCTTTTCTGTAAACATAAACTCATTCCCGTCACGATCAGGAAAATAGTTTGCTCTCTTGTAAAGTTTATTAAGGGCCGAAATAAGTGAGTGTTTTTCAATCGCACCTTCGGTTAGCTTTTTCACTAAAGGTTTCGCCATTCCCTGAAGGCCAACTACAGCATCAACACCCAATAAATTACCTAAATCATCTCTCTTAGACTTTGCGGCTTCATAACCAAAGTGTGCTGACAAGTAGAGCCAAAGATAAGCAACCGCGTTGCCTTTTGAACCACGTCCGATCCATACGTCACCTGCGTAATACTGACCTTCCGAGCTTCCTCTTTCCCCTGCAACCTCGAACCAATAGGTTGCTCGCTTCAGATTCTTCTCGACACCAACGCCATCACGATAATTGATGCCAAGCCTGATTTGTCCATCAATATAGTTTTGCTGTGCAGCTCGGTAAAACCACTCTGATGCCAGCTTGGGATTTGGATTCATATTGGACTCAGCAATGTGCCAGTCTCCCATATAGACCTGCGCCTCTGGGTTTCCGTCATTAGCTACACCTTCGATGATCTCGATCCCTTTATCAATGTTAGTTTCTACACCGATTCCACCAATAAGCGCTTTACCCATTTCCAGCTTGGCTCTCTGAGAGCCGTTATGCGCTTCAATAGCCACTTCCCAAAACCTTGATTTTTGCTTAAGTACCGGGTCTTCTTTAGCTCTGGCACAGATACGAACGACACCATACATGGCCATTTCGTTCTCTTGCATCGCAGCTCTTTCGTACCAGTGTAACGCCTCTCTCGGGTTGGCACGCTCAGCTTCTTTTGCAAGAAACAATTGAGTAGGAATATGCCCGGTTTCAGCTTTAAAGATACGCTCTTGTCGCTCTTGTTCTCTTTGCTTTTCAATTTCTCGACGGAAATTACGCTCTCGCTCTAACCTCTCCTGTGCTAATCGCTTCTTACGCGCAGAAATGGCAGACACCCAGCCAATTATGACCAGGAGCGATACGCCAGTAGCACCAAGAATGAGAGTCATTGTGTTCATATATTACTTTTCTCGTACTGCAACACTTCAGAGGTTCCCTCTTCAACGTTCCGAAATTGAAATTGTTAGTATACCCTAAATTATATATCGGCTATTTACTATGATTCTTAATAGTAATGGTAGGTTACTTTCGTTAGCATACCCAAAAATATGCGGTATTAACTCTAATCACTCCTCTAAGAACACATTTTTACAATTGAATGAAACCAACTGTCTGATGGTTAAAGGGATTCCACATAAACTAAAGAAAAGTTTCCAAGGCTAAATTACATATGTATCAGTTATTAAAACACAAAAACATTGCCAGTAGTTATATGTTGAGCTCTCAAAAAACCTTTTAGAATAAATGCACAAAACCAAGCAACTCAACTTAAATCACTATTATTCAATACCTTAACTAACAGCCTCAGCACCTAACGCTAATTAAAAACGTTAATAAAATCACACCTTTGAGCCGCAAGTAAAACCCCTATGCTAGTCGCGGTCCAAAACATTAGTGCTGCATGGGTAACATGATATAAATTCTATATATACCTCCTACAAATTTAACTATTTCCCGCGGTAAGTATAGGTGGCTACTATCTTTCAAATAGAAGAGATTGGAGCATTTCATGAACAAAGTCATTCCGACACTGTATCTCAAGGGAACATTCAACGGATGGGGATTAGATACACCATTTAAGAGTACTGATAAGTCAGTTTTTGAAACATCAATTGTGCTTACACCTGACGCCCACCGATTCAAAATATCAGATCTCGATGGAACCTCTAAATGGACACTATCTGGAAATAAAGAAGCGGAAACCCAAGCCTCACTTGATCATGTCATCGGGTTAACAACGACCCAAGGAATAGGAAACGACCTGGTGTTTGCGCCGACTAGTACTGGTCGATTTATACTAAGATTGGATATTGGCAAGACTCCACCGACATTAACGATAGTCAATGAGAGCTCAGATTCTGGTGAATGCTTCTCACGCCCTCTAGTCGACGAGGTGCTTACACCAGAGCAAATAGGCACAATAGATTTACAACGAGCTGATCATGCGTTTAGTCCTGATACGTTGTTTGAAGAACTTGCAATAGAAGACAAGTCCTCGTTCCCGTTTGTGTTTGGAGACAACACAGACGGCTATTATGAGGGCAGAACCCACACTATGTCAGAATCGGGCAGATATCGTCATCATCAAGGGTGGTATTTAGGTAGCTTCGCTTCATTTTTAGAAAACAAGGAAAATAACAAGCAACATGCGAAGAGTGCCAGACTTCTTCCCTTCGGCGTTGAGCACAGATTCGAGGACTGTGTTGAACAACTATGCCTAATACAAGGGCAACGACTAGCGAGCATTACAGTATGTTCCGACACAGCCAAAAATCTATCTGTGATTCCCGAGCTGAATATTCCTGTTAGTTTCAGTAAACCAGAGAGCCAAAAAGGTGTTCTGATTTATGCTGTGGATCCTGCTTTGTGTCCTGAGGGATGCCCTGGGTATATCGCCATTAGTGCTAATCAGGTGTTTCGTGCCCAAGAGGTTAATAACGCTTCAGATAACGAATTTGTAAGTTCACTGAACTTGTCTAAAAGCAATGTGAACCTAATACTGAGTTCAGACTCCCAAACTAAGAACTTTACTGTTTACCTCTGTTTTGAACATAGCAAAGAAGCTGCAATAAATAGTGCAATTAACGCGGTCAAAGAGGACGCGCGAATCAAACACCAGCAAGCTGCATACGACTTTCTTACCACCAATTATCTATGGACCAGTGATGTAGAATACAACCGCGCGGTAATGTGGTCACGTCTTGCCAGCAGAGTTTTTGTAAGCAAAGAATTTGGCAAAGGCATTTGGGCCGGTTTACCCTGGTTTAAGGACTGCTGGGGAAGAGATACTTTTATTGCCCTATCTGGAGTTAGTCTGGTTAATGGACTTTTTGATGAGGCCAAAGAGATCATTGAAAACTTTGCTTCCATGCAAATGAAAGACGAGCAGTCGGTAAACTACGGACGAATACCAAACCGAGTTACAAGCAAAACAAACATCATCTATAACACTACAGATGGTACACCCTGGATGATACGGGAAGCCTTAGAGTACATAGACTACTCCGGTGATATAACTTTTGCTGCATCTATCTACCCGTTTGTAAAACGATTTGTACAAGGCGTTGAAAAATATTACCTGGACTCAGATGGTCTTATCACCCACCGACATCCAGACACTTGGATGGATGCGAAGATTGAAGGAAAAATCCCCTGGTCTCCAAGGGGGCCAAAAGCAAACGACATACAAGCATTGTGGGCTGAAAGCTTGCAAGTAGCACTTCGCTTAGCTGAAATTACGCAAGATACAGACTCTATTCCCGCATTCACTCAGATGTTTAACAAGGTACAAAGCAGCGTCAACAAAAAATTCTGGAACAAGGAATATCAACTTCTGGCCGATCATTTGAGTCCGGGTGACGAGCCTGACTACTCGGTTCGACCAAATCAGTTAATGGCGCTGACCATTCCTCGCAGCCAAAGCCTGGTTACTGGAGAACCAGCGCAATCTATTGTAAAACAGAGCGTTGGCAAACTTCTCTTCCCGTGGGGAATCTGTTCTCTGGAACAAACCCACCATGAGTTCCACCCTTATCATGATGGACGGGATGAATACCACAAAGATGCGGCGTATCACAACGGTACGATTTGGGGGTGGAATGCTGGTTTTACCGTTAGCGCACTCAACAGATTTGACCAAGCTGAGCTCAGCTATCAGCTTTCTAAAAACCTGGCTAAACAAATCCTTGAACAAGGTCATCGCGGTACGATGAGTGAAAACCTAAATGCTTACCAAGCTAACCCAGAAAAGCTGATAGAAACAGGAACCTATGCCCAAGCCTGGTCGGTATCAGAATATGCGAGGAATGCTCAACAAGACTATATCGGCTTTAAACCACAGTTGAGTAAAAATCTAATTACACTTGAGCCCAAGTTGCCTAAACAATGGGATTGCTGCAACTCTCGGATGACATGCGGAAAAAATGGAACCGTTGATTTCAAGATGAGAAGAGATCACCGAAAAGAAAGATATGAATTACGCGTTACCGGAGTGGAGCCTAGTACAACTATCCATTTAAATCTGATGGGAGAAAACACCAAGCTACAACTTGTATCTGAAGGTAACGTCTCCATTTCTGTCGCATTTGATATTGAATCAGATCAGTGGTCTGTCAATGCCACAAGTTCGAAGTGGCAAGTTCTTCCTCTGGATTCCTATCCAATACTAGAAGGATTGTCATTTGCAAAACCAGATTTGACTCTTTCTCACCGCTCACTGCAACAAAAGGATTACTTGCTGAATAAAAGACTGAATGAGCAGCTGGACATCGCTAAGGACTGAGCAGGTACATCAGTTTGGGCAAAGCAGAACCGCTTCGCCCAAACTATTTAAAAATCGTTAGTCTGCGTTTATCTATATTCATCTAAATGACTCTTCAGATAATACTCCCCCGACATAAACGTCGGGGGAAAATTTAGGTTATTGACACTTAGACACCATTACAGATTTTGGTTTTCCTGCATCATCAAATGTCAGGCTCCACACATATTTTCCATCTTCAGGGATCATTACTGCAGTATCTTTACCATAACCACCAAACACCAGACGCTTGCTCTCACCTAACTTCATGGAGAGCCCTTTCGCTGTGAACTGAGGTTTCCAGATACTCGACGCATATTGCATCTTATAGCGTCCGCGTTTTTCATCCACGACGGCTTGATACACGTTATTGCCTTTATATTGATACTCACGCTTAGGCACGTGCTTCCACTGAGAATCTTGGAAGTCACCGACAACGTAAAGCTGTCTACTAATTGGGCCGGCTTCTGTCGAGTTAGGATTGTCACACTGTGCTTCAAAGCCAACTGCACTCGTCGCAGCGACTGCGCTTCCCTTCACCACAGGCCCTGTTGCAATAGGCTCTGCAATAGAAAGGAATCGGCTCTGCAAACCTTCCAATGAAATATGATACTCACCACTTGATGGAACAAACTTCTCTCCGGTCAATAGATCAATGAGTGTGCCTGCTGACCCTGATTCCGCGGTAGAGATCTTAGCCTCAGCCCCTTTAGTTCCGGTGTTCAAAACAAATAAGATGGACTCCGAACTATCTTGCTTGTGGTCAACATAAATAAACTCATCTGCGATAATGTTCGTTCTCTTACCTTGATACATAGCTGGATGTCCCGCTCTTAATTTCATAAGCGACTGAACGTACTCCTTCAATGTTTTTTGCTCTGAGTTCAGTTCAGTATTCAAACCTTCAATCTTTGCGCTGGAACGAGCAACATGATCGTCACATAGGCCTCTTACCGCACAAGTATTCTGATCGGTTTTCCCCGCAAATTTATCAACCTGATCACCAATTTCGTCACCGTAGTACAGTGTTATAGGGCCGGTATATGCGGCCTGAAAAGCAAAAGCAGCCTTGTGTCTCAACCAGTACTCAGGATCTTCCGGGTTTGCAATCTGTCCACGTTGCAACAAGTCACCGAACCTGACCAGATCATGGTTACCCAACATAAGGTTAGGCTGTGCAAAATTAGGATACAGGCTGTGCAGAGACATCGTTTCATTCAGCCAGCTCGCTGGTTTTTCTCCAACACCATTTTCATTCACGGCTAATGTTTCGACTACGCTGTAGCGAACCGGAAAGTCAAAAGAAGAACATAATGCTGGTGCCTTTTCGGAGCCATACCCCTTAGCAGCAATGGTGTTTTCATTGTTCCAGATTTCAGCAACCATATATCCCAGCGGGTTGACCGACTCCCCCTCGGAATTTGTATAAGTAACACTTTTAGACGTTTCGTCTACGGCTTTTCTTATTTCAGTCCATGCTGCAGTAGGAACCTGGTAGGCCTGATCCAAACGCCATCCATCAATCTTTAGCTCTTTGATCCAATAGGTCGCGACTTCTTTATAAAAATCCAGGCTTTCAGGGTAGTCCACCGGATTGTTCGAACCAGAAGGCAGCTTACCCGTTGGAGAAGGCTTAATTAGGCCTTTTTTATGGTGGCCAAAAACTCCATCCAGAAAGACATATAGGCCGCGTTTATGTGCTTCTTCTACCAGTTCTTTCGCTTTTTCTAAATCACCAAATCTAGGATCAACCTTAAAATAGTCAGTCGAAAAATAACCAGTTGCATCCAATCGGTCAGCCCAGTGGTCTTGCCCTGGAATTGGCTCAGCCTCAAAGATCGGGGTAAGCCAGATAGCATTGACTCCTAGAGATTCAATATAGTCCAGAGAGTCGATGATACCTTGCAAATCACCATTGTGATGACTTGTACCATAACCAGTACCGTGACCAATGGAGTCATCACCATCAACAAAGCTCTCAACCATAATCTGATAGATACGCAGCTCATTACTTGCCTGGGCCAATGAACCAGAGCAAGCGTAAAACTCCGCTGAATTTTGATTCGTCGCCGTCTGCGTCTCATTGCTGGATGAACAAGCTTGTATAGCACCAGCGACAGCCAAAGCTACAATGGATTTCACTATGATGTTTTTCAAAATACAGATCCTTGTGTTTCAATTCTTATTTTTCAGATATAAAAAAAGACCTAATAAAGGTCTTTTTTTAAGATGTTTATTTATCTATTTATTATTAACAGCATTCACGAACGCTTCTTGAGCCCCTTCAACGTTAAGGGCCTTAGCTTCGTCCAACAGTCCTAGCGCTTTAGGTATGTTGCCTTCATTAACGGCATTTTCTATTGCTGATAGATAGTATTTTGTAGTCTCTGATTGTGGCTTTATCGCTGCTTTCTTAACGACTTCAGCTTGTGGTTTTGCTGGCTGTATTGCCTTAAAAGGGCGAAGTTTTAAGGTCTCAATATCGATGCCAATCTTACCTTCACTTTTATAGGTATAAACCGGATCCGTTACCATCGGCATTACTTCACCAAACTCTTTCGCTCGTATCTTAGCGGGGTGATCTATCGTTACTTTTTTCCCCAACTGATCCGCGGGAGTATAAATAACAATATATGGTGTTTTTGAAGCATTAATTTTTAATTTGCTAATATAGCTTGTTTTAGTAAATGCATCGGACGCTTGTACCTTAAACTCGCTTAAATCTATCTTTTCGACAGATTGGAATGATCCGTCAAGTAGCAAAATCTGTGGGGCAAAAACCGAGTCACTCATCATCTCACTGGTAACAATGACCTGCATATCAGCGGATCGTTCACTAAACCTAAAGGCAGTAAAGTGGCTATTACCTTCGCCAAACTTGCCAACAGGCGAGCCTTCATCAATATTGAACTTTAAGTCCTCATGGTCATCTAGTTGAGCAAATGGGAACTGAGAAAAATCTGTACAACAAACTTCCTGATTTGTGGGTGGGGTGATCTCTTCATATACCTTAGTATCGGAAGCACAACCTGTCAGTAATGCACCTAGTGCAAAGGCGAATATCGTTTTTTTATTTGTCATTTTATCCTCACTATAGGCTGTTATATAGGTTGTTATTTATTGGGGGGGAAGCCAAAAAGGCAGCCCGTGGGCTGCCTTTAACTTTAGTTCGATTAGAACCAGATTTCAGTGTGTACACCCACAACTACCTGGTCTTTACCGTTATCAATACCGATGATGCCGGCACTCGCTTCATCATCTGCTACGATGTAGCTCACGTAAGGTTTGATTTGTGGACGACCAAAGTAGTCAGCATTTACAGTGAAAGCTGTTGCAACTTCAAAGTTCCAAATATCACTTTCTAACGCATCACCAGAACGAGTCCAGTATCCATCTTTACCTTCTTCATGACCGTAAGAAACTGTCGCTTCTAAACGAACATTCTGGTTTAAGTTGTATGATGGACGAGCTGCCACCATGTAACGTTTCAGATCTTCGGCACCGAATAGTTTATCTAGTGCAGCCATATACACAACTTCTGTACCTAACTGGAACTTCTCAGTTACGTTCATCACACCGTAAGAAGTAAAGAAAATAGATTCAGCGTCGTCATCACCACCTGACCAGTTACCAAAGTTAACACCACGGTTTTGCATCACACCAGAGCCATACGCCAGAGCAGTTTGAGTCCAACCGTCCATACCATAGTAGCTGCTGTTTAGTGTCACAGACGCACCAAAACCATCTTCATCAGTATTAGCTTTGTTACCGAACTTAACATCTAGGTCAATACTACCGATACCAGCATCAATACCGTAGTAATATAGGTCGATAGATGAAAGTGTTTTACGGTCAGCATCAGGGATCATAGTATCTAGGTCACCTGGATCAGCCATTACATACGCAATACCTGCTGTTTTACCCGCAAGCTTAGTCTGGATACCAGCACCTACACCTGAAGACTGCTTCCAAAATTCACCTGAAAGGATACCAGCAGCACGGTTTAGATAACGTTGACCAGCCCAGATAGAGGTTTCGTCACCAAGGATACCACCTAACTCAACGAATGCTTCTTTTACTGCAAAACCGTCATCATTAGATACTTTCTGATCACCATCGGAAGAGTAAGCGTAAGAGTTACCGTTACCAAACTCACTACGTACTACGTAGTCAGCCCAAACACCGTTTGAATACTCTGAATGTTTCTTGATTACAAATTCAACTTGGTTAGTACTCTTACCGTGTGTACCTGCTGTTTTGTAATCTGGGCGACCAAACTCAGTGTCTGCAGATGCACCGTCAATAACTCGGGCGTTGGAAGACATGTAACCGTTTACTGACCAACCATCAGATGTCATTTCGGCTTTTTCTTCCGCGAAAGCCACACCGGTAGTTAACGCTGTCGCCACTGCTGCAGCAATAATACTTACTCTTTTCATTCTTAACTCCATTAAGGGTAATTTTATTTTTCCTTACTCTCTTTCCTGATGTTGAAGGCAGTTCAAATCCACCAGAGAAGAAGAGATAGGTTAGGGACGAGCCCTTGGTTTGTTTCAACGGAGACAATGTTAGAAAAGATAAGCCGGGATGACTTCCTCCACCCTCAATTAATTTTGGGGGGAGTAGAAAGGAGGAGTAATTCCTCCCTAATGTAAAATTGTTGGCGATGTCACTTATTTAGGGTGGAGAGATGGGGGAAACCCAAGAAATTCGAGCTACAAAATGTTACTGTCATCAAAGTTTCACCATTTTTGCGGTATAACAACTAATTTAAAAATTGTCGAAAAATTGAATCTAAGGATGTTGCCTTTATAGGACAAGACTATTAACTTTAAGTTCAGAAGCTTCGAAAAATTAAATAATAGAATTTAGAAATGAATAAAAAGCGCTCACGCCCCTATCCACTGGGAGCAACTCTGGATAGTGAAGGCTGTAATTTTTCCATATACGCGCCCAACTGTCTGGATATCTCACTCGCCTTGTTTAAAAGCGATAAAGAGTACGACCTCTATCCTCTGGTAGAAAATTACGCTGGTAACAGACATATCTATATAGAAAAAATAAAAGCAGGCCAGAAGTATGGTTATGTCATCGAAACCGATGAAGGCCAGCACCTGTTATCCGATCCTTACGCCAAATCATTAGACAAACCTCTCGATTACTCTCTTCCTTTCAGCAATAAAAAAACATGGCAAATGTCCAAATGTGTCGTTATCGACGACCAGTTTGACTGGCAAGGTACAGAGCCACCAAGAATTCCACGTGAAGAGATGGTTCTGTTCGAAACCCATGTAAAAGGGGTAAGTAAACTCAACCCAGAGATTCCACCTTCCAGACAAGGACGTTACCTTGGTCTGGTGAGTGATGCCATGCTTAAGTTTTATAAAGAGCAGAACATCACCTCTATTCAGTTGCTGCCAATCGCTGCCTGTATGCACGAGCCTCATCTGTTGAAAATGAACAAAGTCAACTATTGGGGATATAACCCATACTTATTCATGGTTCCTGACCCAAGGTATGCCAAAGACGACGCGGTAACTGAATTTAAAACGGCTGTCCGAGAACTGCACCGTAATGGCATAGAGGTGATTCTTGATGTGGTTTACAACCATACGGCTGAAGGTGGCAACGGTGGTCCTGTATTCAACTTGAAAGCTCTGGATCCAAGTTACTACATCATGCATGGCGAGAACTTCGCAAACTATGCGGGTACTGGTAACACGATGAACCTGATGCACCAGCCAACACTTAATCTGGTGATGGATTCTCTGAGGTACTGGGTAAATGAGTTTAAAATTGACGGCTTCCGTTTTGACCTGGCGGCAACATTAGGACGCGACGGAGACAACTACAATTACCACTCACCATTCTTTAAAGCAGTTGCACAAGACCCATCACTTAAAGAAGTTAAGCTGATTGCTGAACCCTGGGACATTGGCCCTAATGGATATCAGGTTGGTGGCTTCCCTGATGGCTGGAACGAGTGCAACGATAAGTTCCGCGATATTACCCGAAGCTTCTGGCGAGGGGATCAAGGCTATCTAAAAGAGTTTGCTACACGTCTGATGGGCTCTCGCGATATTTATAGTGCAAGCCGCTGGCCTCATAAACTCACAGTGAACTACATCACTTATCATGATGGTTTTACTCTGCAGGATTTAGTCTCTTATCGTCACAAGCACAATGAAGCTAATGGTGAAAACAACCATGATGGTCACGGAGACAATCGCTCTGACAACTATGGTGTTGAAGGTGAAACCGACAACATGCTTATTAAAGCCATCCGGGAGAAGCAAAAACGAAACTTCCTGGCTAGTTTGTTGTTTGCCTTCGGTATACCGCACATTCTGACTGCGGATATCCTTTCTCACTCGCAAAAGGGCAATAACAACGCCTATTGTCAGGACAATGATCTTAGTTGGCTGAACTGGTCACATACCGATCGAAAAGAGCACTTCAGAAGCTGGCTTAGCGATCTTGTACAAGCTCGCGCTAAATATATGACCCCATTCGTCATCGCCTTTAGTGGAGAGCAACGCAATCAAAACCGCGTTGGCTGGCGAAGACCAGACGGAGAGCATATGGAGCACGACGACTGGAATCAGTTGAACTCCGTCGCACTTCACCTTGGCATTGATAAAAACGGTAATGAGTTGATTTATCTGATAAACCAATCAAATGCACCAGCCCATTTCATCTTACCGTCAGACAAAGGTCAGAAATGGGAGACGATTTGCGATACCAACCTTCGCGATGTTTCTCATCAGATGGTAGATAAAGAGATGCTATTGGCACCAATGTCTCTGGCCATTTTGCATGCTGAAGGAAAAAGCTGTTAGTACTCTAAAACGGGCTTCCCGGAGCCCGTTTATATAAGCAAAAGCTTTTTTACACGAAAAATGATTAATATTTAGGCATTTATCCAAAATATTTTTAACCAAGTACGTGTAAACCAACTATATTTTAAGTGCACTATTTTTTAGAGCACTCATTTTAAGAGGGAAGTCATGGAAGACAAAAACTCAAACAGTGGAACTCATCACTCAGGGGAAATACCCGGTATTGGAGTCTACATTTGCACCCAATGCCATTTCGCTATCGTTGTTGTCAGAGATAATTTTATCCTCCCATCATGCCCTTGTTGCGAAAATAATAGCTTTACTGAATCCGATGATGGCGGTGAGTTTGATGACAAGCAATAGCCATCAACACTCACTCTTCGGTTCGATTCTCATCCATATCTATAAACTCTTTTCTTATTTTGTCTGATTATCAACGGAAGTACGTCTGTTAATCTATACGCATACAGATTTCCAACCAAAGGACATTCACAATGCAAAAAACCATTCTTGTTACCGGAGCTACTGACGGAATAGGCCTTGAAACCTCAAAAATGCTGGTTGCAGAGGGCCACCACGTACTGATTCATGGTCGAAACCCTGCTAAATTGCAGGCCGTACAAGAACAGCTGTCAAAGATTGCAGGTGAAGGTAAAGTAAAAAGTTACATCTCTGACCTATCGAGAATTGCAGATGTCGAAGCACTGATAGTTGCAATTGCGGCCGATCATCAAAGTTTGGATGTGATCATCAACAATGCTGGTGTTTACAACATTTCAAACCCAGTAACTCAAGATGGTTTGGACGCGCGTTTTGTCGTGAATACCCTCTCTCCTTACTTGCTAACACAGAGGCTTGCTCACCTGCTTGGTCCATCAGGTCGAGTGGTTAACCTCTCTTCAGCAGCTCAAGCCTCTATAGATCCTGTTGCCCTTTCTGCGCCGAGTTCACAGTCAGACGGAATGGTATATGCCCAAAGCAAACTCGCAATCACTATGTGGTCGCGCCACATGGCAAAGACATTTGCAGACAACGGTCCTTCCGTCATTGCTGTAAATCCCGCTTCAATGCTGGGAAGTAAGATGGTGAAAGAAGCTTACGGCGTTAGTGGTGGTGACTTGCGTATCGGTGCTGATATTCTTTTCAGAGCTGCACTGTCTGATGAGTTTTCTAATGCTTCGGGCAAATATTACGACAATGACGCAAGACAGTTTGCACAGCCACACCCTGATGCGTTAAACGATGACAAAAATAAAGCACTTGTTCAGGCCATAGAGAAAATCTTAGAAGAAAAAACACTATAGTTTTTTAAGAATATCTATGACAACAACGAAGCAAGCCTCTCCAACCCGTGCCCAAAGGCAGATAATCAGGGATGTTTTCAGCCAATTGGATGCACATTTCGGTCCGCTTCATTGGTGGCAAGACCACAAACCCTTTGAGGTCATGGTCGGTGCTATTCTGGTACAAAATACCGCATGGACCAATGTTGAGAAGGCACTTAAAAATCTCGGTGATGAACTTAACCCTCTCAGCATTACTAACATGCCGGAGCCTGAGCTTGCTGAAAAAATTCGCCCTTCCGGCTACTACAATCAGAAAGCAAAGAAACTAAAGTCACTGGTACAGTGGTACTGCAAGTACAATTTTCAGATTGAGCAGGTTCGCAAAGAAGAGGCATCCCTACTTAGACAAGAGCTTCTCGATATCAATGGTGTTGGAAATGAAACTGCGGATGCCATTCTTGTTTACGCAATCAAAAAGCCTTCTTTTGTGGTAGATGCTTACACGCGCAGGATCTTTTCCAGATATGGTTTAGATGTGCCCACGAAATATCAAGATTTTCAGTCTCTGCTTGAAAGTACATTTGCAAAAGATCTAGATGTTTACGCTCAGTATCATGGACTTATGGTTGAACATGCTCAGCAGTATTGTAAAAAAATCCCCCAGTGTTCTGGTTGTCCACTGGAGGAAAAATGCGTTCAAAAAGAAATAACTAAATAACGGGGTTGTTTGACATTGAGATTAGGAGGGCTAAGCCCTCCTGATAATTCACCCAAGCCTATAGGGGAGACTAAATGGTGAATTATATTTTTCCTTCACTACCGCATACACGGATCTTGTCCATAATCACTTGCTTCATTGCTTCCTTGCCAGGAACAATATATTTGCGAGGATCATTTGCTCCCGGATTCTCAGCGAAGTGCTGTTTCACTGCGTCTGCAAAGGCAATTTTCAACTCAGTCGCGACGTTCACTTTGCATATTCCAAGATCAATACAACGTCTAACCGCTTCATCTGGCACACCAGACGCACCATGCAAAACAAGAGGAATATCGACACGCTCGCGAATTTTACTCAACCTGTCAAAGTCCAGCTTTGGCTCTGATTTATACATCCCATGAGCCGTACCGATAGCAACTGCGAGTGAATCTACGCCTGTTGAGCCCACAAAATCCGCAGCTGACGCTGGATCGGTCATAAATGCGTCTGCGCTATCGACAATCAGATCATCCTCCTGACCGCCCAACCTGCCCAACTCAGCCTCTACGCTTGCATCAAACCGATTACAGTATTGAACCACACTCTTTACCAACGCGATGTTTTCTTCAAAAGCATAATGAGAACCATCGATCATAACTGAGCGGATACCATGCTGAACTTTGTGTTCAATATCTTGCTGTGACTCGTGATGATCCAGATGCAGCACTAGCGGGACAGAATGTCTATGTGCAGCTTCTTTACAAATACTCACCAGGTAATCTGTGCCCGCATAACTGTATGTACCCGGAGTACCAGCCAGAATGACCGGAGAACCCATTTCTGAGGCGGTTTCCACAACAACCTGTACCGTTTCCAGATTGTGGATGTTGAATGCTGGTACCGCGTAACCACCAGCCTGAGCGCGCTTTAACATTTCGCGTGAAGAAATCAGATACATACTGCCTCCGCTAAAGTATTTCTGTTGGCGGCAAAAACCTGTTTACCATCAACCCATGTATTCAAAATTTGTTTGTCATCTGCTACCGCTACCATCGAAGCCTTTTTACCGACTTCTAACGAACCATAGCTATCATCTATTCCCAAAAACCTGGCTGGAGTCAGAGACGCCAACATCCAGCACTGCTCAAAGGGTATTCTCAGCCAATCTGCTAAGTTCTTTACTGCATCAATCATGGTGAGCGTGCTTCCTGCCAGCCCACCCGCTTCTGTTCTGGCGATTCCAGCTTCCACATGTACAGGATTACCGCACAGGGCATATTGCCCATCGGGCATTCCAGCCGCCTGCATCGCGTCGGTTACTGGCATCAACCGTTCACGACAACAACGGTGTGCAACATCTACTGCGACCGGATGGACATGGTGTCCGTCTGCAATTAGCTCGATGTAACTGTTTGGCTCGCATAGGCCCACACCGACAACACCTGGATCTCTGTGATGCAGTCCTCGCATACCGTTGTAGCAATGAACCAAACCATCGGCACCTGCATCAAAGGCCGCTTTTACCTGATCTGCGTTAGCATCCGTATGGCCTAACATCACTCGGATTCCGTTGTGTTTAAGGTGTTTTATTGCCTTCCGGGCATCGTTCTTCTCTGGTGCAAGTGCGACCGTAAGCAAGCTACCGTCTGAATAAGAAATCCAACTATCAAGCTCCTGCGTATCCAGTTCACGAAACAACGCTTCAGAATGAGCCCCTTTGTTTTTCGCAGTAAAATAAGGCCCTTCCAGATACGCTCCAAGCAGACAGGCACCACTCACGCCCTTGCGTTTACTTTTGCCAATCTGCATCAACACTTCTTTTATTTCATTTACCGGTGCTGTCACCGTGGTCGCCACAAACCCTGTTACGCCTTTTGATGCAAAGTACTGAGACATCACCTCAAGACTCTCATGTTTAGCGTCCATGACATCACAACCCAGAGCACCATGAACATGAGTGTCGATCATCCCCGGCATTAATGTGCAGCTCTGCAGTTCGATACAAGGCTCGCTACAATCATCAGCCTCTAGAATTTGCTCGATAACGCCAAGTTTATTAATCACAAGCACCACGTTTTGACGCAGTTCGGAACCGATAAGCGCTTGTGAGGCTTTAATATGTTGATGCTCAGATGCCATCATCTGCCGTTTCCTGTTTTGCTGAGCTTGCCAGCTGTTCCGAGAGGCTTGTTATTCCTCTATGGCCACATTCGAGGGCTTGTTTTACAAACTCCCGGGCCGTTAAATCATCTCTATCCAAGAGCATTTCCGCAGCCATCTGAAGATTCGTACCTGCGATGACTTCCATATTGTCGTGCTCCTGGCTAAGCAAGGATGCAGAGCGGAAAGGTGTCCCTCCCAATAGGTCGGTCATAAATACCACGCCATCATCGCTATGCAGCTCAGTTAATGCTGTGCGCATAGACTGTTCCAGCTCTGGCGTTGTCGCTTCTGGCGGGAAATCAATGGCTCTGAATTGCTCTTGTTCGCCGATAATTTGATTGATCGCTTTTTCAAGTCCGGTAGCAAAGCCACCATGGCCGGATAGTATTACTGTCAACATCTTCGTGTTCCTTATGCGGAGCCGGGTTACCCGGCTCCTTTACTTACTGTTAGCTAAGGGCTTATAGGAAGCCGGCAAATCTTCCGACAACACCCAGTGTCATTGTGATTGCGATAAGGCGTAACGGACTCCAGCCACGCTTAACCAGTGCAAACATAAACAAGGTATAAACCAGCGGCAGGAATGCCGGCATTAGTTTGTCGATAACATCAGCCTGAAGTTTCACCACTGCATCACCTGCGGTGATCTCTGCTGTCGTAGCAAGTCTGACGTAAGTAGCAACCAGCGCTCCGATAACGGTCATACCCACCATGGAAGCAGCGTGCCCCACCTTCTTGGTGTTAGCCTTAATAACCGGTATTGCCGCTACCCCCATGCGGTAAGCGTAGTGAGCGAGACCGAAACGAAGACCGAAATGCACAACATTAAACAGAACCATGAAGAACACCGCGCCCATAATGGATCCCTGCAACGCGAGGTCTGCACCAATACCACCACAGATAGGTAGTAGCGTTAGCCAGAACATAGCGTCACCAATGCCTCCCATAGGTGCACCAACCGCAATCTTAGTGCTCTGAATACTGTTGATGTTCTGCTTTGAGCGCTCCATCGCCAGCACAATACCCATTACAAACGTCACCAGGAACGGGTGGGTATTAAAGAAACCCATGTGCCCTTTCATCGCTTTAGACAGATCCGCCTGATTCGGGTGGATTTTCTTAAGCGCTGGCAAGATGCCATACAACCAACCTGATGCTTGCATACGTTCATAGTTAAACGACGCCTGAAGAAGAAGTGAACGCCAAGCCATCTTGTTGATATCTGACTTCGTCAGTTCCGCACCAATTTCTTTGTTTTCGTACTCATCATTCGCGACACCCGGAGCCGGCTGAACACGGGTATTGGTCTGACGCAGGTCTAGTTCGTTACTTACATTAGATTCCATCGTTAAGTTCCTCAGCTGAAGCAGTTGCCGGAGCAGGTTCTGGTTTACGCATATAGTCAATGATTGCCATCGCAGTTACGGCAGCAGCAATTGCCAGAATAGGCAGTTCAAGCCATGCAGCGGCAACAAAGCCTAAGATGAAGTAAGGGATATACACATTCTTCATCATGATCTTCATCAGTACGGCAAAACCGATAGCTGGCATGATGCCACCCGCAACACCCAGTCCATCAATCAGGTCTTTCGGTAGCTTTTCAACAATTGCTCCTGCATGCTCAGCACCAAGGTAGATTGGCAGGAAGGCACACAAGAAATAGAACGTACCTAGCACAGCTAGAGCGAAGTAGTTAACTCGTTCAATGCCGTCAGTATCCGCATTTTCAGCGTATTCATCACAACGGGACATCACTGCAGACATGGCAGAGAAAAGTAGAGTGATACCCATCTGAACTGCGACGGCAAAAGGTACGGCTATACCCACAGCGACATTTGGTTCGACACCAGTAGTAATCGCAAAGGTAGTACCTACAATCGTACCTATGATTACGTTTGGTGGCTGAGCACCGGCCAGTGGAGCCAGTCCCATCCAGATGAGTTCCAGAGTACCGCCAACCAAAATACCAGTGTTAAGGTCACCAAGGATCAGACCAACCAAAGGCCCCAATACAACCGGGCGGTGAAAGTGGGTCAGACCATTGAATAGATCCAGACCAGCAAAGAAGGCAAGAACGCCAAGCATTGCTGCCTGTAAAATGCCTATTTCCATGTTTTGCTCCTTAAGGATTAAAGTAGAGTAAAGATGTCGGTAGCACTTTCTGTAGGCACGCCCTGCACGGTACAGGAAACACCGAGTGCTTTTAGTGTGTTAAAGTCGTCCACATCTGTTGCATCAACAGACACAGTCTTCGAAATCTGCGTTTTTCCTTTGGCATAGTGCATATTCCCCACATTTATCTGTGAGATAGGCACACCACCTTCAACCAGCTTTCGAAAATCAGACGGAGAGTTGCAGACAAGCAGAATTTTCTGACGGTCTGCCGCTTTGTGAATCGTGTCGATGGTTTTCTGAACAGACCAGAAGCGAATTGCAATCCCTTCTGCTAATACCATTTCCATCAGATTTTGCTGAATTTGATCCTCGGCAACTGCATCATTGGCTACAACAACAATGTTTGCGCCTGCAAAGCCTACCCACTGGACACCCACCTGCCCGTGAACCAGTCGCTCATCGATTCTGCTAAGTACTATATTTGGCATATGTTTTATCTCTCGTTAAATCAGTTACTTATTTTTGTTGTAGGTATGAATGGTGACCCCTTGAACCACGCGGTTAACCTCTCCGGTCGGGCATGGATTATCAGGGGTGAGGCCCAGTTTCAGAGACTTTCCGAGGGCAAGCATCTGGGCAAATACGATATACGGGAACAACAACCATTGTTCTTCAAGTTCATCGCAACCAAGTTCAATGGCACTGCTGGCGTGAAAACTTTCAGAGGTCAGCGCAACCTGAGCAAGCACTTGTTTGTCGTTGGCAATCTCATCATGCAAGTCGATGTCGTACTTTCGGGAATACGCGTCACTTGAGAAGAACTGAATGACTAATGAGGTGTTGTCGATAATAAATTTAGGTCCATGACGGAAACCTAATGGCGAATCAAATGCCGTCATAACGCGACCAGCACTAAGCTCTAGCGATTTAAGTGCAGCTTCACGAGCCAAACCGGAAAATCCTCCATTCCCTAACACAACTAGACGCTGGTATGGAAGATCGGTCAGTTCATCGATTTTTGATGGCCACGAACCGATAAGATTTTCGCAACGGGTCGCACAACTCTCTGCATTTAGAGCGAATGCAGTGAGGTCATCTGCACCCAGAATTGCAAGTGACGCCATCGTCATGCAGCTAAAGCTGGATGTCATAGCAAAGCTTTTGTCGTTTGAACGCTCTGGCATCAGTATGCAAAGCGCTCTTTCATCTTTTTGCGCATGCTTTGCTAGCTGGCCTTCCCCGTTACAAGTAAGGAAAAGATGGTAGCAATTAGGTACAACCTGACTTGCCAGCTCCACCGCAGCCACACTTTCCGGGCTGTTCCCCGAACGAGCAAATGAAACAACCAGGGTTGTGCGCTCAGGATCTAAGTATTGCTCCGGATTGGAAACAATATCTGTCGAAGCGATCGCCTCTACACAAAAGTCATTGTTGTGCTGCAAGAAAGGAACAACCGCATCACCTGCAAATGCGGACGTTCCCGCACCCGTCAGAATAATTCGAAGAGTCGAATCTTCCCGTAGTGGCTTCATAAAACGGCTAATCTCATCCTGTTTGCCAAACAAAATATCAACAAGCTCTCGCCATAGCTCTGGTTGTTGAGCGATCTCCCTGGCGGTATGAATGGCATTTTTTTCGACAAGCCAGGTTTTGTCGTATCCCAAATAACTGCTCATGTTTAGTACTCCAACGCTGGCGACTTTTCGGGAGAACAAGCGCGTGCGTATAGTTCAGTAACTTCCATTACTTTGTGAATGATTAAATCTTTTGGATTATTTTTGATAGCTCCCTCCATCACCGCTTTGGCCTGATTAGCCATGTACTGGCTGATCAAGGTGACAGGTGCAGGACGCTCCGTGAGGTTTTGAATAAGTTTGTCACACGCCTTTTCCACTTCTGGGTGTGGCCAGTAGTACCGAACGCGGTCGCTAAGGCTATAGGAGCAGTCCAGATATTGCTGACGTCCTTTCTCTTTGTAGTAAGAATGCCAATAGTCTCTGTTCTCATACATCACCTGATCAAGCGTCGCTCTCAGATGAGACGCTTCTCCCGGACCACACCACTCTTTCTCTATGGCATCCAAAGCAAACAAGGCTTCACGTAGCGCAAACGTCAGTGCCGGCCCGACTTTAAGAATGGCAAAGTGGTCCCTCACCAACGACTGATACACCTCAGCGACCTGATAGTCTGTCGAGTGAGCTTCAAACACCATGTTCGGATACTGTTCAATCATTTCTGACAGAGGTTGTGCTTTCTCCGCCTGATACCGAATGACGTTGTGATGGTCAAACTCAACACCCGGTTGAACAACCAGACCAATGACACGATCCCAGGCTAGCGTAAGTCCTACCGCATCAAACGCCTCTTTGTGAACGCGAATAGTCTGCTGTGCCGCTTCAGGAGAGGTAACTTCCACACCTTCATCCAGAGATTCCTGTGCACCACCGGGAACGGGTACTTCAGTTCCTACGATATAAACAGGCGCTTCACCACCAACGGATTGCCATGCCTTTTCAGCTACAAGACAAAGTCTTGCCGCCCGCTCAGCAACAATGGCGTCACTTAAAGGAACAGGATCACCTTTGCACGACATCGAGCAGTCAAGATGAATCTTTCGAAATCCAGCGGCGATGTAGTCGTGGATTAAGGTTTCTGATCTCTCCATCGCTTCATCGGCGTTCAAACTCTGCCAGCAGTTAGGACCCAGGTGATCGCCCCCAAGAATCAACTTATCCAGATTTAATCCGTTGTCTTCCGCTAACTCATAAACATAATCAACAAACGACTGAGGAGTCATTCCTGTGTACCCACCAAACTGGTTAACCTGATTGGAGGTCGACTCAATGAGTAATAGCTGCTCATCCCTGATGGCTTGCTTCATTGCGGCTTCAAGAACGTAAGAGTTTGCAGAGCAGACAGAGTAAATCCCCACTGACTCACCCTGTTTGTGCTTTTTAATTAAACTGGTTAATACCTTCATTTTTAGTCCTTAACAGGTAATCTTGTCAGCGATGATGACTTCTACACCCAGTTGGGTTAGCGTTTGGTAATAGTGTTCTGGTATCTGACTATCTGTAATCAGCGTATCTATCTGCTCGACTGAACGAATCATGCAAAAGCTCTTGCGACCAAACTTGCTAGAGTCCGTAACAGCAATCACCTGACGGGAAACATCGCACATCGCTCTGTTTACCTGCGCCTCACCCTGATTAGGTGTCGTAATTCCCGCTTCAAGATCAAACCCGTCAACACCCAGGAAAAGTTTGTCAAACCGATACTCCTTTACCTGTTGCACGCCTTGAGCACCCATCAATGAAAAGGAAGCACGACGAAGATTTCCACCAACTACGTACAGATCAACATTGTTAAAACCACTTAATTGATGAGCGGTATTGAGCGCATTGGTCATCACAACCAGGTCTTTCTTTTTGCTCAGATAAGTGGGCATATGCCCAATCGTAGAACCAGAATCCAGAATGACGGCTTCACCGTCATGAATCAGGGCTGCGGCACAAGCGGCAATTTTCTCTTTCGCGGATTTGTTGAGGAGCCCTTTGCGATGGAGTGGTTGGTCGAAAGCAAAGTTAGGATTGAGCGTCGCTCCACCGTAGCAACGATGCACACATCCTTGTTGTTCAAGGAGGTTGAGGTCGTGACGAATTGTCACCGCAGACACATTAAACATCGACGCGAACTGGTCGACTTTGCCATCGCCTTTTTGATGGATAATCTCAATTATCTTTTGTCTGCGTTCTGCACTTGTCATTTTTTCACTCACACTTTTCAGTTTATTTCGCTGAACAAGAAAACCTTTCGTTTTCTTTCGGTGAGAATTAAATCATTAGGGCAGAATGAATATTGTTGGCTAGATCACAAGGTTTTGGGCACTAAAATGAAAGAAAAAACCCTTTCACTTCATTAACAATGAAAGCAGAACGCAATTTTGTAACTTAAAGCGAATAATCATTAAACAGTGAATAACAAAGGATTTATTGATAACTAAAGTGAAAGAAGAAATAAAAGAGGTGAATGAGTAGGCATTTCGATATTCAGAACGATCAAGATCACACTTTGATAAATTGAGCTCAAAAGGAGCGTTATACTACTTACATACATCACTCCAAAAACAGGGGTTACTCTGCGATGATCACCTCAATATTATTTGCCTTAAGAGCGTCAACATAATGTAGAGGGATACCATTATCAGTTATCAATACGTCCACTTCCTCTAACGTGGCAATAATACAAAAACTCTTACGGTCAAATTTAGATGAGTCACAGACAGCAATAACGGTTTTCGCAACTTTGCACATCGCTCGGTTGACAAGCGCTTCACCTTTGTGCGGAGTTGTGACACCTAGATCAAGGTCGAAACCATCCACACCCAGAAACAATTTGTCAAAACGGTACTTACCAAGTTGTTCTTCTGCATTTTCACCATGCAGAGAAAAAGCATTTTTTCGGACTGTTCCGCCTGTGACCATCACTTCAACATTTTCGAAACTGGTTAGGTGGTAAGCAATATTGATAGCATTGGTCATCACCACCAACTGCTTGTCTGATTTAAGTTGCTGAGCAATTTTTTCTGTCGTAGAACCGGAGTCGAGGATGATATTGTCACCATCATCAATAAGCTCTTCCGCTTTTTTAGCAATCTTCAGTTTTACATCTGCGCGTATTTGTCCTTTCTCTTTTAGAGAGCGATCAAACGCAAAGTTCTTATTGATTGTGGCACCACCATAACAACGCACCACGCAGCCCCGCTTTTCCAGTTCGTTAAGATCGTTACGAATGGTCACGCTGGAAACCTGATATTTCTCGGCGAAATATTCAACATTACCTATTCCTGAAGTCTGGATAGTTTCAAGAATTTCTTCACGACGCTGGGCTGTTTTAGTCATAGTTTTCTGTTAGATATCATTCTTATATAAAGACATTTTTTGCTTTTATTCGTTAAGTTGCAAGCTCCAATTCGAACAGGGCTGTGTAACCAGAATGGCAACTATCTTTATATGGATGAAAACCTAAACTTAGACTCGCAATTTTATACATAATGTATAAAGTAATTATCCATTCAACCCCATTATCAACAATATATAACAATGCTAACCTTCTCTCATAAATTTTGGAGAAGAACTTATGCATTACGAAGGTAAAATTTATCGTCCATGGCCCGAAGCACAAAGCGTGCTTATTCAGACAACTCTGGGGTGTAGTAATAACCAGTGCACTTTTTGCAGTATGTTCGATGATAAGCGCTTTAAAGTAAGAGATTTGGAAGACATTTTCCTCGACATTGAAGAAGCGAGAAGAATCTACCCATTTGTTGAGTCCATTTTTCTGATTGATGGCAATGTCATGGCCATGCGTTCAGAGAAGTTAATAAAAATACTGGATAAGATCTCGGCTACTTTTCCTGAAATCAAAAACATCGCCCTTTATTCTGGCTTCAATGATTTCAGACGTAAGTCAGTACCTGAACTTAAAGAGATGGTTGATGCTGGCCTGACAATGGCCTATACCGGGTTGGAGTCTGGTGACCCTGTCGTACTCGAAAGAATTAAAAAAGGTATGACTCGGGAGCATGCAATTGAAGGAATGGCGCTAGCGAAAGAAGCAGGAATAAAGGTGCTCGCTTCCTTTATCTTTGGGTTGGGTGGCAAAGAACGCTCCAAAGAACACATTGAAGGGACAACAAGCTTACTGAACATTATTCAGCCTCATGAAATTGCTCCTATGGCTTTAGCGATTCAGCCAGGAACAGAGCTTGAAAAAGAAGTGCAACGAGGCGAGTTTGTTTTACCATCACCGTTGCAGATTCTGGAAGAAGAGAAGTACTTACTTGAAAACATGAAAGAGTTCGATTGCTTCTATTGGGGAGATCATGGCAACAATATTTCGCCAATGAAAGGCATGCTGCCTGCAGCACGCAAGCCATTTCTGGATAGGATTAACCGGGAGATAGCGGTTAACCCGGTTACAAAACAAAATGTCATTCAGACATTTGCCTGGTAGTTAAAGCCGTGACCTACAACAGATTTTTTACAAACACTTTTCTTTTGTAGGTCTGCTATCACATTTTTGTAGCACATCTGGGACTATGATATTTAGGACGTGCTTATCTTTTATACTAAGGGGTCATTATGCTAGGTGAAAACCATTCTCTACTAAACGAATTTCCTGAACACAAAGATCTAATTGCTCAACTCATTTCTGGTGACGAAAACTTCGCGAAAGATACAAAAACTTACGACGGTCTGGACGCTGAAATCCGCGAACTGGAACTCAACGGTGCCCCCGTTGACGATGAAACAATGCACAAAATGAAACATGATCGCGCGGAGCTTAAAGACTCGCTCTACCAGCGCCTTTTGAAAGCAAAATAAGAAATAAAGTACAAAACAATCAGGGCTGCATATGCAGCCCTGATTTATTTAACCTCTTCCAGCTCTCTGTCCCAAAATGGCGGGTTACCGTAAGAATCAGCCAAATGATCAATAAACACCCTCACCTTAGGTGCAAGCAATCTGGAGCTTGGATATACCGCCCAGACAGCAGCATCTGCAACAAGAGGATAATCTGAAAGGATTTCTACCAGCTCTCCCCTCTTCATATGTTCATACGCGATCCAGGTGGCACATAACGCAACTCCCATACCGTTGACACAGGCATCTCGCATTGCTTCACCATGGTCGGTCTTAAACACCCCTTTTGGTTTGATGTTTACCTGTCCATCAGGAGTATTAAACAAAATACTTTCAAAACCAGATAGGCTAAGGAAAGCATGCTCTTTAAGCTCATGTGGGGTTGTTGGCGTACCATGTTTCTTCAGGTATTCAGGAGAAGCGCAGATAATGCGTTTATCAACGGCTAATTTTCTCGCTATTAAACTGGAATCTTTCAGGTCAGCACTTCGAATGGCCACATCAAAACCACCTTCGACGAGGTCAACAATAGAGTCTGTCAGGCGTAAATCAATCATCAGTTCAGGGTATTTCTCCTGAAACGACTTAAGTACCGGCATCAAATGCATTCGGCCAAAAGAAGCTGGGGCTGTAATTCTTAATGTTCCTTTTGGTAAGGAACTTCCAGCTCCGACAGCGGCCCTTGCCGCTTCAACACTGGCGAGCACCTCTTCAGCGTGCGGCAAAAACGCCATTCCTTCTTCTGTTAACGACACTTTCCTTGTCGTCCGATGCACTAATCTGACACCTAAACCTTCTTCAAGTTTGTTGATATGCGAACTGGATACAGCAGGTGATAAACCCAACTCCTGGCCGGCCTGACTAATGTTGTGAGTCGCAGCGAGTCTTACAAATAATTTCAGGTGTTCAATGTTCATTTCATTATCAACAAAAAGTAGAAAGTGATTCTCAATATAGGCTATTTCTTTAGTAATGGCTATCTAATATATTGATAACTGCTAGATTCAAACTCGGAGTTTTAACTGGAATAGGATTGTTGCAAAACTGGCAAAGGTGAATTGTAAATTGAAACGTTACTTCACCATCAAATTTAGATTATTATCCACCTCCACATTAGCCAAAGAACCATTATGATAACCATTTCCCCAACACTGAAAATGATCATTGAGCGTACTGTTCCACTCACGTTAGGCGTATTTTCTATTATGCTGGTGCAGTTGGTAGATACGATTTTTATTGGTCAACTTGGTATCAATCAACTTACTGTTCAGGGGATTACTCTGCCCTTTTACACTATTGTCATCGGTTTTCAGGTTGGTATCGGTGTAGCGGCAACCTGTATTATTTCCCAGGCGGCAGGTGCAAAACAGGTAGAGAAAGCGACCACCACAGCCAGCATTACTGTGCTTTTCGGTACGCTATTCATTACACTGATTGCTTTGGTGTTCTGGTTGTTTAAAGAGCAAGTTTTCTCAATATTCATTTCTGAAGATGAAATTGCGGATAAGTCCGAAGTGTTAATGCAGATTTTCTTGCGATACTGGCCAATGTGGCTACTAAGTATTATTCCTAGCGCGGCATTGTATCTGATATCTGCTGTCTATAGAGCTAACCAGGACACTAAAACTCCAGGGATGATTCTCGTTGCTGCTAGTGCTATCAACCTGGTGCTCGATCCAATTCTTATTTTCGTACTCGACATGGGAATTGTTGGAGCGGCCGTTGCTTCCGCTATCGCATTTTCATCATGCGCGATCTATATGTGGTTCAAAGCAAGTGACAAAGCCTGGTTTGGTCCGGTCAAACTAAACGAAAAAACCATCAATTACTTTGTGGATTTGATCAAGATGGTTGTCCCTACAACGATGAATCAGATCCTGCCTTCAATAAGTGCGTTTTTTGGCATGTTGCTTATTTCCTCTTTAGGCGTTGACGCCATTGCATTCTGGAGTTTGCTCACTCGCTCTGAAACTTTCCTGCTTGTATTTACGCTTTCTCTTACCATGTCTGTCCCACCCCTTATCGGCAAATATCTTGGGGAAGGAAACTCTGAGCACATTGCTGACTTGCTCAACACAACAGCAAAGTTTGTCTTGTTTTTCCATACCAGCGTAGCAATAGTCATCGCATTGAGCTCCAGTTTGCTCGTACCCATTATGAGCAACGAACCTCAGTTAAGAGAGTGGATGTCATTTTCTCTCTGGATAATACCGTTTAGCTACGGACCTCTTGGGCTATGTATGGTTGTTGTCTCATCGTTTAATGCGCTGGGTGTCCCAAAAAGAGCATTGTTACTCTCTTTTGCCCGACTCTTTGTTTTCTACCTGCCCGCCATCTGGATCGGTACTCACACCAATGATGTGCCTACTACAGTAACCGCTGCGGCTGTCGCCAACTTATTTGCCGGCATAACAGCCTGGAAGCTGTTGAAGAGGCATCCTGTATTCTCGTCCACACATCGCTCTCCTGCCTTACATTCAGTTTCTGATTGACACAGGTAGAACGAATGCTTTACCTTAGAGGGTAGAACGAACGCTCTACCCTCTAAGGTTATTATGTTAAAAGAAAAGATTTCAGCAAATCTGGAGAAGGCTTTCAGCGAACACGGCTTTGCTGAATCCAGTGTCGCTATGCTCAAAGAAGCGTCCGGTGTAAGTCTCAGAACTCTCTACCGGCATTACCCCTCAAAAGAAGACATGATTGTCGGAGCGCTAGAATACCGCCACCGGAGATATATCCAGTTACTCACCGACAACACCTTTCCAGTCGGTGAAGAATCGATATTGCATGTACTCAACCTGTTAGAAGAATGGATGGAAAGCTCCGCTCCCAACGGTTGCATGTCCACTCAGGCCGTATCCGCTTACCCCGATAACCACCAAATTAAACAAGCTGTGAAAGAACATAAGCTAGAAGTGAAAGCACTGCTTGGAAAACTATGCGGCCAGGAAGAGCTTGCCACTGAGATTTTTCTCATCCACGAAGGTGTATCCGCAGCATGGCCTGTTTTACAAAAAGAAGCCATTTATGCAGCGAAAGCTTCACTGATCAAATTACTTAATGGAGTTCAGTCGTGACATACCACGTAAAAACAATGAAGGCAGTACAACTTACCGGACACGGTGGACCTGAAAAGCTGTTCCTTAATGAGGCTGTTTCTGTCCCCGAACTTTGCAATACAGATGTGCTAATCAAAGTTGCAGCTGCCGGAGTCAATAACACCGATATAAATACACGCATAGGCTGGTATTCCAAAAGTAATGACAGCGACGATGCAAGTTGGGCGGGTAAACCTCTCCCTCTTCCACTGATTCAGGGCGCTGATGTTTGTGGTGTCATTGTCGCGGTTGGCAGCGAGGTTTCTCAAGACCGTATTGGTGAACGCGTAATAATCGAACCCTGCATTATCGAAGCAGATGGTAAAGTTCTCGATACATCATGGTATTTCGGGTCTGAGTGTAACGGCGGGTTTTCTGAATACACCAAAGTAGCATCGCGGCACGCATTCAAAGTTGATTGCGACCTTTCGGATGTAGAACTGGCCTCTTTCCCATGCTCTTACTCTACGGCAGAAAACTTGCTGACAAGAGCCAACGTTAAGCAGGGGGACAGAGTCCTTATCTCTGGTGCTTCAGGTGGTGTTGGCTCCGCAGCTATTCAACTGGCAAAAGCGAGGGGCGCGTACACTATCGCAATTACAACGCAGAGCAAAAGCCAAAGCTTATTGGATATCGGTGCGGACGAAACCATAGATAGAAACCAGAATCTAATTGATGAACTGGGCACTAACAGCGTTGATGTGGTGGTGGATCTGGTGGCCGGAAACCAGTGGCCACAGTTCTTAGAAGTGTTACGCCCTAAAGGCAGATATGCGGTGTCCGGTGCGATAGGCGGAGCAATGGTCGAACTTGACGTAAGAACGCTTTATCTAAAAGATCTTAGTTTCTTTGGCTGTACATTTATAGAACCAGAAGTGTTTCCAAACCTGGTCAACCATATCGAGCAAGGCCGAATTTCACCGCTTGTTGCCCAAACCTTTTCATTGGAAAACATCGTCCAGGCTCAGGAAGAGTTTGAAAAGAAAAAGCACATTGGCAAAATTGTATTGAAAGTTAGCTAACGAAAAGGGCGTCGGGTTGAACCTGACGCCCTTATAGAAAAGACGACTAGCCTAGAAGCTTCCGGGTAGAGTTTATTGGGTCATTGATAAACAACAACCCGGTTTCTACCCTTTTGTTTGGCTTGATAGAGTGCGCGATCCGCATGTTCCAACCACTGAATGTAGTCATCCTCGCTGTCAGGAACTTTAGAGAACAGTCCGATGGATGCAGATAGCTCGCATGAAATGCCATTGTCTTCATTTTTTACCACTATCTTAGAGACTTTTTCACGAATCGCTTCCGCAAAAGATTCTATCTCCGCATCCGATGAAGAGCCTGAAATCATAATAAGTAATTCTTCACCACCCATACGAAAAGCAAAGTCACCAGAACGTTTGCACTGCTCGGCGACAGCATTACCCACCATGACCAGAGCTTCATCACCTTTCAGATGACCTAACTGATCATTCAGCTTTTTAAAGTAGTCCAAATCTAGAGAAATAAAGCTGATCTTCAGCTTTTCCCTAACGGCTCTTCTAAACTCGATTGGAGCCAGTTCATGGAAATAACGTCGATTAAACAACCCGGTCAAATCATCGGTGATAGAAAGCTTCTCAAGTTTTGCATTTGCCTCTCTGAGCTCTTTTTCAACCTTAACTCTTCTATGCCTTTCTCTGATTAACTCTAACGCGTGTGAAGAGAGGTTTTCATACATTTTCAGAACAGTATCGATCAGCACTCTGACAGATCCGCTCATCTGTCTATCTGCTTTCACTCTGGCTTCATCAGGGCTAAGACCATCTTTAATACCATGTATGACAAAGCTCATTTTTTTGTCTTCATCCAAAATATGAAACGCCAGCCATCGAATAAGAAAACGCAGTATTCCTTCGGTAGATTCCTGCCAGGCTTTGCCCGAACTCATCTCCTTCATTTCCAGAACATTAGGTAAAAAAGAAGCATGGCTTAATGTGTGCGTCACAAACCAGGTGTCTTCGAAATTAAAGTACTCGTCCCAAATTTTTTCTTCAGCATCAAAGTGATAGCTCGCATAATCAGCGAGTTCTTTAAAAACTTGATTTACTTCAACCGGATCATCATGGACCAGCGTATTCGCGAGTTTATTGAGCAACGCGACCAGCGTTTTATGCTGATCATCAATCTCCTCTATACCCGTTTCAAAATTTGTATTCCACGGAAATACTATGATTTCATCCATCTGATCTATCAATCTAACCAACCACTATTATCTTAATTCTTTATGCAACTATATACGAAACATAACCCCGCAGTACATAGTACGTTCATTAACTGCTTTGATGAAAAACCAATATCACTCGACACACATTTCTTATAGTTTGATTAATTGGATAAAAGTTAGTGATATATAAAAACAGAACAATCAATAAGCAATATCGACCAAGCCGACAATTGGTCAAATAACCACCACCAAACAACATCTATTAAACATAGATTTTTCACCAAACAAACATTACTTCACAAAATTAAACATAATATTCTGAAATATAAAGGAGTTAACAGAATAATTTGATTTTCACGGGTATGATGCGTATTTTTTAATAAAGAACTTATTAGAGAGCGCAGAGTTTTCATTCAACGGACTTATGAAAACTCTGCGCTTTCAAAACAATAAGTTTTTTTAGTTTCATTTCTGCTCGTAACGGATGAGCAAAAAAACAAACGAGAAAAGGAATTGATATGACTCGATTAAAGTCCCTGATCACTGCAACAGCATCCTCTCTGCTACTAGGCGCTTCATTCTCTGCTAGCGCAGCAGACACTTTCGTAACAATTGGTACTGGTGGTGTAACAGGTGTTTACTACCCAACAGGTGGTGCTATCTGTCGTTTAGTAAACAAATCG
The DNA here is from genome assembly GCF_042245395.1 of Vibrio iocasae. NCBI lineage: Bacteria > Pseudomonadati > Pseudomonadota > Gammaproteobacteria > Vibrionales > Vibrionaceae > Vibrio > Vibrio iocasae. The sequence goes on from NZ_CP145310.1 coordinate 1,582,931, forward strand.
AAAAAAGAACACGGTATTCGTTGTTCAGTAGAGAGTACTGGTGGCTCTATCTACAATATCAACACAATCCGAGCTGGTGAACTGGATCTTGGTATCGCTCAGTCTGACTGGCAGTACCATGCATACAACGGAACAAGCAAGTTCGCAGATGCTGGCGCATATAAAGATCTTCGCGCGGTATTCTCTGTTCACCCAGAACCATTCACAGTTGTTGCACGTAAAGACGCAGGTATCAAATCATTTGAAGACCTAAAAGGTAAACGTGTAAACATCGGTAACCCAGGTTCTGGTCAGCGCGGTACTATGGAAGTACTAATGGAGCGTTACGGTTGGACTAAGGATGACTTCAAGCTTGTTTCTGAGCTTAAAGCATCAGAACAGTCTAAAGCGCTTTGTGACAACAAAATCGACGCAATGGTATACGTTGTTGGTCACCCAAGTGGTGCAATCAAAGAAGCAACAACTTCTTGTGACAGCGTAATTGTGACAGTAGCTGGTGAGAAGGTTGATAGCCTGATTGCTGACAACAGCTACTACCGTACTGCAACTGTTCCTGGCGGCATGTACTCTGGTAACGCAGACGATACTTCTACATTTGGTGTAGGTGCAACATTTGTATCTTCAACTCAGGTGCCTGATGAAGTTGTTTACAACATCGTTAAAGCAGTATTCGAAAACTTCGATACATTCAAGAAGCTGCACCCAGCATTCGCTAACCTGAAGAAAGAAGAAATGGCGATGGACGGACTTTCAGCTCCTCTACACCCTGGTGCACTTAAGTACTACAAAGAAGCTGGTATCATCAAGTAATTAACTTGCTGACATATAAGCACAAACACCCGGCTAATAAGCCGGGTGTTTTTTGTTTGATGCATATTACTTGTTGTCTAACTCAAGCCTGATCAAAGGTGCAGGTATTCTCTCTGATGTAACATAAATGCTCTCACCATCCAGACTAAACCCTACCGCCTCCGCTTGTTTCATTTTGGGTATATCTAAACGCTGCGGATCATTAGACATCGCTTCAATCCAACTCTCTTCACCCTTCTTCGAAAACAAGTACGCGCCTGTATAGGTAACAACCGCCAAAGAGCCTCCATCTCGTGAAATATCCATCGACGTTGGCATAGCGCCATAACCTATCAGGCTTAAGAAGCTGAAGTAGTTCGGGTTATTGTCGGGAAATGGTGAAATATCACCCAGCTTCTCTGCTATTACAAGGTCTGCTTGTTTGTGATGGAGTGATAACCCGTAGAGTTGAGGTCTATCCTCTCTCTTGCTCAGCAGCAACAAATTCTGGCTGATTGGATCAAATGCGACCGACTCACAATCTTTCGCACCATCTTCATAGCGAAAATCAATCGTTTTTACAGGCGCTGTTGACAGTATCGAACCATTTTCCGGCAACTCAGGTTCTTCGATGATGTGCAGTTGGTAGCTCTCTCGTTCAGCATAATTATCCCCAACATCTGCGATAACAATGTACTCCTTACCATTGTCATTGAAGACAGCGAGATCTTCCCAGTCGAAGTTTTCAACACCCTCTATACGAAGCGTAGCAAGATATGCCCCCTCACTGTTGATTGCATAGAGCTCGGGCAGCGAGAAGCTGTCATTGTGCACCCACATCACGCCGTCGTTCAGTTTCGAAACGACTATACCACTTGTTTCTCTTAACCTTTTGTCAGTGATATAGCCTTTGGAGTATCTGTCTTCCATCAACGCTTGTTCTTCCCTGAATACACAGGAAGAGAGTCCGCCAATTAAAGCTAGCGACCATATAAAATAGAGAGGAAACTTTACTCTACGCGGCATCATTCTGTTGCGCTCACTATTTGTATTTGTTCAGTGCTTAATAAGCAGTCATAAAGGCTGCTATAACATCTCTTTCGCGACTAAATGAAGTAGAAACGTTTCGCGCTCAATACTCATTCCCTTTTTAGGACTTTTGGCAATGGTTTCTTCGTTATGAGCAATGGCATCGTGAATGTTTACCCAAAGCGGCTTCATGCCGTTTTTTACTTCATAATCTTCATAGGCCGTCTCACCGAGTTCACGATCAATCTTACAGGTGTAGCAGTAAGAGAGCATATGCATGACATCGGCATCATCCTTGTACCATGGACGAAACTCCTCGTAGATCCCATATGGCTTAATGTTGTGGATGTTCTGAGCTCCGGTCTCTTCTTCAAGCTCTCTGACCATGCCAGCAATAACATCTTCCCCTTCGTCCAGGCCACCACCAGGTATTGAATAATCGTGATAGCGCTCTGTGTATAGGAGCAATATCTCCTCACCATCAATAACGATAGCTCGGGCTGCATTTCTTTTAATGATACTTTTATCATCCAGGTGATCTATGTCTGGATGAATCGTGGTTTTCAGGTGTCTCATATCGGGAGTGCTCTTGGATTTAATCGCGCGCATGGTAACACGCTACTTCCAAACTGAATAAATTTTTCTAAAAATTCGACAAAACATGACGTTATCAAAACCGTTTCTCCAAATTTTCTTCTACACTTAGAGCAAAATTCAGACTTGATTAGATTCGTCAGAACAAAGAATCCCTTCTTCAGGAGAAAAGAGATGAATAGAAAGATAATGTTAGCTGGTATAGGAGCAGTGGCGGTTTTAGCAGGATGTGCAGCAACTGAGCCTGATGAATATGATGTTGAAAGTTACGAATCCATTTCAAATCAAGCAGCCGTTTATTGCGTTCACCGAGGCGGAGAGCTTATTTCATTTACTGAAGACAACAAACGTGTGAAGTATTGTGTTTTCTCGGAAGAAGATAAAACAGAAATACATGAGTATTACGAACAGAGACACGAGCACGAGAAGAAGTAACGTCATATAAAACGCTGCTGAAATAAGCAGCGTTTTTCTTTTTCTACCCTGAAAGCCACTCTATTACAATAGCTCTGAAATGGACTCGATACACATAGCATCGTGACGCCAGTACTCTAAGCTGCACTCGATTAGCGCACCATCTGCACTATAGTTGTAGCGTTCAACAAGCAGAGCAGGTGTACCAGGTGTGGCATTAAGTGCTTGGGCCATCTCTCCTATCAGAGATATCATTCGGATCTTATAGCGAGATTTTTGACAGGCGACGCCATAGTTTTTTTCATATATCTCAGCCATCGAAAAGCCGAGGTCGTGTTCTAACAAACCCGGGAAAGGAATCTGTTTAATAAAGTGGCGAACATAAACAACCGGACGCTCTTCTAGGTGTCGAACACGTTCAACACAATACACGTCGCTAAAAGGCGGTAAATCGAGTAACGTAGCCGCTTCTTTCGACGCTAACATGCTTTTTGCCAAAACGACTTCGGTATCAGGTTTACGTCCCTGATCCAAAGCCATTACATGAAAATCTGATGTACTGGTTAGATCGTATTTAAACGGTGCTGGCGAGATAAACCATCCTCTTCTGTCCTCTCGGAAAATCCTTCCTTCAGCCTCAAGAACGGATAGCGCTTCTCGCAAGGTAACTCTCGTGGTATCAAACATTTCCGCCAACTTTCGTTCAGCCGGCAACTTCTGCCGCGGAGTCAGCAATCCTGAATCGATCTGCTCTATGATGGCATCTTTTATCTTGATGTATTGCATTGATTCTTATCCAACTTTGATCTGAATGGACTATACCAAGTCAGCCCAATAGGAACAATTGGCGATAACTCAAAAAGATGTGTTGGCCTTCTTTAAAGTATGAGAATCAAAAAGTCTGACTTTCAAAATGTTAAAAAATTGTATATTGTAACTGGTACGACCATTTGCAAGGATGCTTATCATGTCAACTTCGTCCCGAATTACCTGTTCAATAGACGAGAACAACATCGCAACTGTCGCTTTAAACCGATCGGATAAACTCAATGCCATTGATATGGAGATGTTTAAAGCGGTGAACAAAACCATAAAAGAGTTAAAAAAGAACAAAGAGATCCAAGCTGTTATCGTAAAAGGCAACGGTAGTGATTTTTGCTCTGGACTGGATGTCAAATCGTTACTCAATGACCGCATGGGTGCAATGAAGCTCCTGTTTAAATGGTGGCCCACATTGCCCAACGATGCACAGAGATTTTCCGTCGGCTGGCGTGATATCCCCTGTCCGGTTATATTTGCTATTCACGGTCGTTGCTGGGGAGGAGGCTTGCAACTTGCTAGTGGTGGGGATTTTAGAATCGCTCACCCAGATGCCCGATTCTCAATCATGGAAGCAAGATGGGGGCTCATTCCTGATATGGGTGGAGCACTGGCTTTTCGTGAACTGATGCGTCAGGACCATACCTTAGAAATGGCGATGTCCGCGAAAGAGATTGATGCATCAAAAGCGAAGGAGTACGGGTTAGTGACTAAGATCGCCGATGATCCTTATGCCAGAGCTTATGATTTAGCCTTAGAGTTGATAAACCGCTCTCCCGATGTTTTAGCTGCAACCAAAAAACTCTACCATAAAACCTGGTGGTCAAGCCCGGGAATGGCTCTGTGCTTGGAAACCTGGTACCAGATAAAAGTCATTGTAGGAAAGAATCGGGTAATCGCTGCTCGCAGGGAGAAAGAAGCGGAAAACAAGAGACCATATATGCCTAGGCAGTTCAGATAATCGATTCAAAACATCTATTTTGTTTAGCTTACTAGCGCTGCAACTTCCACTAAGAAAGGGGAATGCTCTTCGAAATCAGGATGATCTGAAAAGATGGATTCTATTTTCATAAACTTCTGATCAATTGACGACATTGTCATCATCGAAGTGAAGCCAAGGAGAACATCACTCTCATGTTCATCAATAAACTGAGAAATACTATCTAATCTGTAGTTGTGGATCTTCTCTACTTTGCTAATAGCAGCAGAGAGAGCCTCACGCGATATAGCCGTCATTGAGTCGCTCATTGGTGCCTCACTTATTATAAGTATCAGTGTAATGTTCTCGAGCTTTATATAGTTAAATGCAGCTTCTTCAAGAAGCTCTCCGACGCATTTTAAATTTGCTCTATTTTGTTATTTCTAAATATCAGTAATCCGATTCAACGCACTATGCTTTAGATCAATATAACGAGAAGTATTCTCGTTAGCGTTTCAAATCTGTTAGCTGAGAACATGTTTCGGCCTGAATTTGATCTGGATTAGGCTATCGTAAATTAACTTTAAATATTCCGAAGATCCCATTTACATTTCCACCCAGTGTAAATAATAATGATTATCATTACTTTATTGAGGTGTGTTTATGAATAGGTTAAATGGCATCAAGGAAGCAGGACAAGACTCCCAAATAATGACTCACAGTAGTATCGATAGTGAACGCTACTATCGCGGTGAAATATACTCTTTAGAGAAGAAGTTAAGCTCCAACCCTAAGTGCATTGATTCTATTAAATCCTGGATAGAAAATTACCACCATCTTGCTTCTATATATCAAGAGCGCGGTGAACATATGATGGCACAAAAGTGTTACCTTATTCCCCACCACTCTATGCTTTACATGGCCAGACATAAAAAGGATGAAGAGTCCGAGCTTATTGCAATACACGCGATAAACCTGACACTTCCAGCGCTTATGAAATTCGCTGAAGAGTACCCACCTTGTAAAAAATGCTTACGCGACCTAAGAGAGCAAATGCAGATGATAGAGAAAACCATCAGCAACTACCATTGAGGCCTTCTAATCACCTTCCGAAACTATCTGATTAGATCTCTTAAGTGTAAATACGTAAAGAAACGTAAAGCAATTTAAAGCTATGTAAAGTCGCTTTCATTGTTTCAGCTCATACATATTATTAGTGCAAATACATCAAACCACCTTTTATGAGCACATTTTATGTTTCGATTTACAGTACTACTAACCATTCTTTGGTTACCAAGCCTGCTAATGAGCTGGGAAAGCCTGGATAACTTTTTCGGCTGGCGTCATCAGTTAACCATGTACACCGGCTTTCTTGGCTTGGGTTATATGGGCCTTGCCGTCTTACTTGCAACTCGTTTTAGTTGGGTAGAAGAGAAAGTAAAAGGCTTGGATAAGGGCTATAAACTGCACAAGAATGTTGGAATCGGAGCGACAGTTGCTCTGTTCTTCCACTGGCTTACCGTTAAGAGCGGACACTGGTTGGTAGAAGGGGGATGGATAGCAAGGCCAAACCGCGGCCCTCGCCCTGAAATTCAAGGAATAAACTGGCATGCTATCGCCGAACAGGTAGGCGATATTTCCTTCAAGGTATTTCTTATCTTCGCCATCTTTAGCCTTGTACAAGCAATCAGTTACAAAAAGTTTAAATATACCCACAAGCTTGGTGGTGTACTGATGCTTGCCGGTGTTTTCCACACCGCATTCCTGTTGGATTGGAATATCGGAACCGTTCCAATGAACCTAGCCATTGCATCAATTTCAATTGTGGGTATCTGGTGCTCATGGTTATCACTATCAGGGCAAATCGGTAAAGTGAAAAAGGTAAAAGGTGAAGTAAGTTCAGTAAAACCGTTTACTGTTCAGTCTGGTACCAACATGGCCGTTCGTTTCTCAATTAAGCTAGAGTCTGGAATTAACTACAAGGAAGGCCAGTTTGCGTACCTAAACTTCCATGATGGTGAAGCACCCCATCCATTCTCAATTCTGAACTACAACTCTGAGAAGCGTACTGTTGAATTTGGTGTAAAAGATCTGGGTGACTACACAAAACAACTGGTGAATACGCTCAAAGCGGGACAACCTGTGACGGTAGAAGGTGGTTATGGACGCTTCCAGATGTCAGAGCTGAGCGAACAAGTGTGGGTTGGTGCAGGCATTGGAATCGTGCCGTTTATCTCTCGCTTGTACTGGCTAAAAAAACAAGCGGAAAAGCAGCAGTTGCCATTTAAGAAAATACACCTGTTCTATTGTGTAAACTCAGCGAAAGAAGCATTTTTCCACAATGAAATCGTTAGCCTGTTGCAAAAGCTCGACTTTATTGAACTACATCTTCTTGAAGCCGACAAAGGCCAGTTGCTTGACGGAAGTCAGGTAATGGAAAAAGTGAATGGAAAAGAATTCGACGTAAGTTTTTGCGGTCCAGAAGCGTTTGGTAAGTTGCTTAAAACTGAATTAGCAGCGGCTGGTATAGCAGACCACCGTTTCCACAGTGAGCTCTTTAAAATGAGATAACCAATAACAAATTGTTACTCCCACTTTAGCGTCTCTTTGAGGCGCTTTTTTTATGTCTAAAAACAACTTTACATTGCTTTACTCCCATTTACACTTACTTACAAACATTAGAATATACTAATAATAAAGAAGTCGGATGGGGACAAGGACATGAAAGCAAATAAAACACTTATCGCGTTAATCACAATTGCTATCGCATCAGGTGCAGTTGCCGGGAACATGAATAAAGGGCAAGGTCGTAGTGATAATTCTATGCAGCCACCAGCCTTTGCTCAGTTCGATCTGGATGGTGATATGTCCATCTCTCAGGAAGAGTTTGATGCCTTTCGGGAAAGCAGACAGCAATCAAGAGCTGCTGAAGGGATGAGAATGAAGAATGCCAACCGCACATCGATGTTTAATGAGCTAGACACAGATGGCGATGGATTTATTAGTGAAGAAGAGTTTCTCGCTAAGCGAAACCTGGGCAGAAACGGTAAAGGAAGGAAATTCTAATACGCCTAATAACTTAGTAAGACCTCTACCCTGAGGTCTTACTCATTACAGTAAAAAAATAATTTCATTAACGATACCAATCATTGTCTATTTAAACCGTTAAGGGACTAACAATGGCCAGATTCAGTTGGGTACAAAAGGTTCTATTTATTCCTCCCGTGTTAGTAGGTGCCCTACTCCTCGCACTTGCTCCGTCTATGAAAGCAGAACCACCAAAAGTTGAAAAAAAACCGGGGAAAAAGGTCGTCCGTGTTTTAAAAGTTTCACCAAGAAAAATACAACCAACAGCTATAGGGTATGGACATACTCAACCCGTACAAGAGTGGGAAGCCCAATCTGAACTGGATGGATCTGTAGTCTGGGTATCAGAACAGTTTCAAACAGGCGCGTTACTTGAAGCTGGAAGCGAAATTGCAAAACTGGATCCTTCAGCGTACCAACTCACGGTAGCCCGACTCGAAGCTGAATTGGAAGTATCACAGCTAACCAGCCAAACCATTCAGGCCTCTCTGAATATTGCTGAAAAAGAGTATCAGGTACAAAAAGCAGAGTATGACCGTTCAATCCGTTTGAGCAAAACTGGTCACATATCTCAGACAGAAAAAGATAAGGCAACAAGAGAACTGCTTAGCAGCCAACAGCAGCTGCAAACTCAGAAAAACAATCTCGCGATTAATAAAGCTCAACAGCAAGTAATAAAAACAGAGTTGGATCTGGCCAAGCGCGATCTTGAGCAGACCGTTATCGTAGCGCCTTATCCGATAAGAATCACAGAGAAATATATCGACCTCGCGGAGTATGTAAACAAGAGCGAGTTGATGTTTAAAGCTGACGGAATCGAAGCAGTAGAAATTAACGCTCAGTTTCCTCTAGGCAAGATGCGCCCACTCAGACGAGCGACCAACCTGAGTACCATGGATAACAAGGTTCACGAGAACCTTAGTGCAACAATAGAACTTCAGGCAGGTGATCGAATAATCGCATGGGACGCGATTGTGAGTCGCTCCGGTGGACAGGTTGATGCGCAAACTCAAAGCCAAAGTATCGTTGTTCAGATCCCAGAACCATATAAACAAGCCGTTCCAGGCAAGAAACCACCATTAATCCGTGACACTTTTGTCAAAGTCACACTCAAAGCACCAGTTATGAAGAAACAGATCCTTGTGCCTGTGACCGCTATTCATGATGGCAAAGCTTATGTCTTAAGTGAGGGAAAACTGAATATAAGACCGGTTAGCATCGATTTTGTGCAAGGTCAGGTTGCTGTGATCAAATCAGGATTGGAGAAAGATGACATCGTCATACTAAGCAAGCTTTCCCCAGCTGTCGAAGGGATGTCTTTAAAGCCACAACCGGATAAAAAAATTAATAAGTGGTTAGACAAAGAAACAGGGTTTAAAGCTGGTAAACCGGGAACCAAACAAAAGCCAGAAAGTAGCGAGGCCAAATCATGATCGCTTATTTCGCACGACATGCCACGGGTGCAAATGTGCTGATGATAGCCGTGCTATTACTCGGTGCGTTCGCTCTGCCCGCATTACAAAAAGATACTTTTCCGATCACTCCAACAAAAGACATAGAAGTTCGTATTAACTATCCGGGAGCAACACCCAAAGAGGTGGTAGAAGAGGTTTGCTATCCGTTAGAAGAGGCGCTAGACAAACTAACCGGGATAAAAGAGCTGAGTTGTGATGCCCGAGAAAATAGTGCTATCGCAACCGCAGAAATCAATAACGGAGAAGACATTGATATCCTGACGACAGATATCCAACAGCAAGTGAGCTCTATCAGCGATTTCCCAGAGAGAGTCGACCAAATCACTGTGTCCAAACTAGACCGAGTTGCCAGTGTTGCCAGCGTTGCGATAACGGGTGACATGTCCGATAGAGACCTCTTTCTATATGCTGAACAAATTAAGCAACGCTTAAAGTCAAACCCAATGATCGCGCAGGTCACGGTTAGCGGGTTCTCTGATCAGGAAATCGAAATAAAGGTTTCTCAGTGGAAATTAAAACAGTATGGGTTAAGTATTACCGACCTCTCTGATTTAGTTCAGCAGCAGAGCATAAGCACACCTGCCGGCGTTTTTGCCAATGATTTGGAAGAGATCAGTGTTCGCTTCGATCAGTTAGGCAGTAATGTTGCTGAGTTTGAAAACATCATCGTTAAATCAAATACGACAGGTACTCAACTGCGCCTCGAAGACATTGCGCAGGTAAGACAACAGTTCGTTTCAGAAGAAGATCGTATCTTGTTCAACAACCAACGTGCCGCGCTGTTACAAATCTCTAAAACTTACTCTCAAGATACATTAAAGGTAAAAGATACGGTCGCCAGACTTATCGAAAAGGAACAAGCAAATGCGCCAGAAGGCGTCAGGTTAACCATCACTCAGGACTCAAGCACCAATATCAAAGAAAGGTTGAGGATACTCACCAGTAATGGTGTACAAGGTCTTGCTCTTGCTTTCCTGATGCTTTGGGCATTTTTTAATCTGCGTTTTAGTTTTTGGGTTGCAATGGGACTTCCAGTCTCTTTCCTTGGTGCAGTGTTTACGATGCACCTGCTGGGTTACACCCTAAACATGATGACAATGGTTGGTCTGATCGTTGCAATCGGCCTTTTGATGGATGACTCTTTAATCATCGCTGAAAACATCGCAGCCAAACGACAAGCAGGGATGCCTGCAATTCAAGCTGCTATCGTCGGAACAAAACAAGTGTTTCCAGGAGTGATAGCCTCATTTGCAACTACGTTAATGGTCATAGGACCACTCATGTTCCTCAGTGGGAAGATGGGCGAAGTGCTACGTTATATTCCAATCGTTCTGCTCATCACTCTGTTAGTGAGCCTTATCGAAGCATTTTTGATTCTTCCGGCTCACCTGGCGCATAGCCACCCTGAATCCAGTTCTAACTCGGTCAGAAATGAGTTTATCGGCTCATTTGAAAAGATAAGAGATAGCTTTTTTGTGCCACTCACGACTAAAGCAATGGCAGCGTCTTACCTGACCATTGGTTTTCTGATGATGATTGTGATGCTTTCAACGGCAACCTTTTCAGCAGGTATGCTTAAGTTTAAAGCGATGCCATCGTTAGAAAGTGACGTACTGCAAGCCAGAATTCTTCTGCCTCAGGGAAGCTTGCTTGAACAAACTGAAACAGTAGTCATGAAGGTTTCTGATGCGCTAGATCAAATCAATCGCGAATATGCAGAAAAATACCCTCAATCAGACCCACTCATCAAAAACAAAACCATCATGTACAACACTAATATCGATGCGAATGAATCTGGCCCTCATATGGCAACGATAAGCGCGGATTTATTGCCGGCACAGATTCGACAGCAAAGTATAAAATCACTGGTACAGAGCTGGAAAGCAAAAACGGGCCCTACCGCAGACGTTGTGTCTCTTAAATTTACCGATAAAGAGCGCGGAATTGCAGGAAATGGTATCGATATACGCATTCAGGGAAGCTCACTGGCAGAACTCAATAAAGTCAGTCGCTCTTTGATTAAATGGCTGAAGGGATTTGATGGTGTGTTTAACCTTTCTTCCGATCTACGTTATGGGCGAACTGAGATTCACGTTTCTCTGAAAGATGAAGCGGGTGTTATGGGTGTTAATGCGACTCAATTGTCACGCACACTAAGAAGTGCGGTCAAAGGCAGTACAGATTTAACCATCTTTCAGGACGGTGAAACGGTCGATATTGCAGTACGACTGGATGAGTTTACTCATCAGGCTAGTTTATATGAGCTCAAAGATCTGATGGTGACCGCATCCAACGGGACTTTGGTTCCGCTCTCTGCTATTGCAAACTTTAAGGAGCAGCAAACATTTTCACGGATTAATCGTATCAATGGGGTAAACACGGTTACTGTGCAAGGGAATATCAATACTCGTATAGCCAATGCTCGTGAAATCATGCAACAGTTTCATAAAGAGTTTGTCCCTCAGATACAGGGAAAATTTCCGAATGTCTCATTTGTATCCCAAGGACAAGACAAAGAGAGTTCCGACACAGGTTCCTCTCTACTGACTTTCTTTGCACTAGGCGTTGTAGGTATCTATTTGATTCTCACTTTCCTGTTCCAGAGCTTTACTCAACCGTTAGCTGTATTGCTGGCCATCCCGATGGGCTGGATTGGTGTTATTTGGGGACATATGGGAATGGGTTTAGATTTAACTATCCCAAGCTTGGTTGGTTTCGCGACTCTTGCGGGTATTGTCGTGAACGATAACATCCTCCTAGTTAACTTCATAAAAGAGAATATTGCGAAAGGTGTCAGCTTAATGGATGCATGCAAAGAAGCAGTACATGACCGCTTCCGCGCCATTTTTATTACATCACTGACCACATTCGCAGGGCTATTACCGTTACTGACAGAAACCAGTACACAAGCGCAGTTCTTGGTTCCACTCATTGCCAGTATCGCGTTTGGATTGATTTCGGCGACATTGCTGGCATCCATTGTCGTGCCTTGCGTGTTCCTTATCTTAGACGATCTTAAACTAACCAATCTGTCCCAAAAAGTAATACACGAACAAGCAGGGCTAACGGCCCTTGCCGAGTAAACCTAAGAGTCGAGCTGGTTTACCGGCTCGGCTTCAATTTGAGCTCTTGGACCAGGTCCTGATCCATTACAACAACCTGCTAAAAAAAGAACAATGATGATTAAGATCCACTTTTTCATTTTTATCTCCAACCCTTACTTACGCAGTACAATTAGAGTGTAGAACCCAATCTATACGAAGGGTGTACTGTAAACACGAGAAACATTGATTTAGAACAAATGTTGCGATGAAATCATTAACGCAAATGATAGCGATTCCAATTTATTTCCCGTATAGTCCTTACAAATAGTAAGCTTTATGAGTTGGTAGGTATTTTAGATATTCCATATCCACCTTCATAAATGTAAATAAATATCATTTTTATTAGCGTTACGAGCCCACATGAAACTAAATAACCTTAAAGATGGGGACACCGCTACCATTGCTTCATTTTCTACCCTACCCGGCCAAATTAAAAAGAAATTGATGGTAATGGGCGTACTACCCCAAACCGAAATTCGATTGATCCGAAGAGCCCCAATGGGCGACCCTCTGCAAGTTGAGGTTCGCGGTGTGTCACTAGCAATTAGTAATAAAATTGCTTCACAAGTAGATGTAGAGGTGAAGTAATGAGCTCTCAATTCCAAGTTCTGACCGTTGGTAACCCAAACAGTGGTAAAACCACCCTTTTTAATGCACTAACCGGTGCGAAACAACATGTTGGCAACTGGGCCGGCGTTACCATAGAAAAGAAAACCGGACAGTTTAATCTGGGCAACAATCACTTTGATCTGACAGACTTACCCGGCATCTACTCTTTGGAAAGTGTCGATGGGGATAGCATTGACGAGTCCATTGCCGCTAAAGCCGTTCTGTCTCACCCAGCCGATATTATTGTCAACGTTGTTGATGCGAGCAGTTTAGAACGCAGCCTTTATACGACTCTCCAGCTAAGAGAGTTGGGCCGACCGATGATCGTTGTCCTAAACAAAATGGACAAACTTAAGCGTGAACGTCAGGTTCTGGATATTCCGGCACTAGAAAAACAAATAGGCTGCCCTGTTGTCGCTCTTTCAGCAACAAATAGCAAGGAAGTTGAGGCATTTAAAAACCAGCTTAATGAATACCTTGAAGGTAGCGAGGAGCAATCAGCGCTTACTCTTGCCTATGGTGAGCAGATCGAAAAAGCGCTCACTGCACTGCAGTCTTCTTGGAACAATGATTCTCTTACCGCCCGTGCATTAACGCTCAGAGCATTGGAGCGAGATGCTCTCGTACTAGAGTCATTATCTGATAGCGACAATGATGCTTTAAATAATGCGATTGCTAACATTGATCTCGACATAGACTTACAGATTGCCGATGTTCGCTATACGCACATTCACAACATCCTCAAGCAAGTCCGTAAAACCGAAGGGAAGTTAAGCCGCAGTATTACGGAAAAAGTCGACAAACTGGTACTGAACAAATGGGTTGGAATGCCAATGTTCCTGGTCATCATGTACCTGATGTTTATGTTCTCAATTAACATCGGTGGCGCGTTCATCGACTTCTTCGATATTGCTGCTGGTGCGCTTCTTGTTGATGGTGGTCACTTCCTCTTTGACGATCATTTACCAGTATGGCTAACCACATTGATTGCAGATGGTGTTGGTGGTGGTATCCAGACTGTCGCGACCTTTATCCCTGTTATCGCAGCCCTTTATCTGTTCCTTTCTGTACTGGAAAGTTCAGGCTATCTGGCTCGTGCTGCTTTTGTACTCGACAAAGCAATGCAGAAAATCGGTATCCCAGGCAAAGCTTTTGTTCCTTTGGTGCTTGGTTTCGGCTGTAACGTACCATCAATTATGGCGACACGTACCCTTGATCAAGAACGTGAGCGTAAACTAGCTGCATCTATGGCTCCATTTATGTCCTGTGGTGCACGACTACCAGTATACGTATTGTTCGCAGCTGCATTTTTCCCTGAAAGCGGTCAGAATGTTGTATTCGCACTATACCTGCTAGGTATTGTTGCTGCCGTTGCAACAGGCTTACTACTTCGCAAAACTTTGTACCCAGGCACCAGTGAAGCTCTGGTTATGGAAATGCCAGACTACGAAATCCCTACAGTACAAAACGTTCTACTTAAGACGTGGCAAAAGCTAAAGCGTTTCGTAATGGGCGCAGGTCGCACGATCGTTATTGTTGTGACTATTCTGAGCTTCTTTAACTCTATGGGTACTGACGGTTCATTTGGTAACGAAGACAGTGAAAACTCTGTACTTTCTCGTGCTGCGCAAGTTGTGACTCCAGTATTCGAACCTATTGGTATCGAGAAAGATAACTGGCCTGCAACTGTAGGGATCATTACTGGTATTTTCGCTAAAGAAGCCGTTGTCGGTACGCTAAACAGCTTGTACTCATCCGCGAGTGAAGAAGAGGCAGCTGAGTACGATTTAGCTGGCAGCCTTGAAGAAGCGGTAATGACTATTCCGGAAAACCTGCTTGGTCTGGATTACTCTGATCCTCTGGGTATCAGTGTTGGTGATTTGACTGACGCTGCAGGCGTAGCGGAAGATCAGGAAGTAGACAGCACTATTTTTGGTAACCTGAAGGCTAACTTTGTTTCCGCTCACGCAGCGTTTGCATACCTGATTTTCATCTTGCTTTACACTCCTTGTGTTGCTGCCATGGGTGCGTACGTGAAAGAGTTCGGCCGTTCATACGCAGGCTTTATCGGTGGATACACCATGCTACTTGCATATACTGGTGCTGCTTTCTACCACAACCTTATGCATTTCGGCATTCACCCTGTAACCAGCACTGTATGGGTAGCTGTGGTGATTGGAACCTGGGTAGGAACCTATGCTTTGCTAAAAAAGCAAGGTAAGAGAACATCACCTGTTCAGGCTTTGGCACAGTGATTGTTTCTCAGCTTAAGGAATATATAGAAGAACATGGCAGCGCATCTCGCTCTGCCATGGCAAAGCACTTTTCGCTCAGTGAAGACGGAGTGGAAGCCATGCTTGAGATATGGGCCAAAAAAGGCAAAATTTCCAAAGCAGTCGATACAGACAAGCAGGGAAACATTACCGAAATTCGTTATCGGATTATAGACTCTCTGACAATTCCAACTGATACGCGTTTTCGCTAAAACAGCACTAACGCTCCGCTTTAAAAAGATAGCTCAGGAAACTGGGCTATCTTTTTTTATTCTCACAGATTATTACTTTTCACATTGACTTAGTTTGACATTCAAACTAAATTGCAAATCAAATAATTTGAAAATCAAAATAGTTTGGATTACACATGCAATTTACAGCGGAACACCATCACCACTTTGTCTCCCACAACCAAAAGGGAGAGAAGCGAACTTTTTACGTCCTATTGCTCACTCTGGTTACCATGATCGTTGAGATAACCGCTGGTACACTATTTGGTTCCATGGCTTTACTAGCTGATGGCTGGCATATGGGAACCCATGCAGCCGCATTTTGTATCACGCTATTTGCTTATCGGTATGCCAAAAAACACGCGGGAGATGACCGATTCTCTTTTGGTACCGGTAAAGTGAGTGTCTTAGGTGGCTACACCAGTGCTATCGCTCTTGGCATAGTTGCGCTGTTAATGATCGTCGAGTCTGTCCATCGGTTGTTTGACCCTCAGGCGATTCAGTTTAATGAATCCATCATGGTGGCCTTTATTGGCCTGACGGTTAACGTTGCCAGCATGTTCCTGCTTCAAGATCACCATCATCACGACCACGGTCACTCACATGGACATGATCACCACCACCATCATCACGATCACAACCTTAGAGCCGCGTACTTGCATGTACTTGCCGATGCATTGACGTCTGTTTTGGCAATCGTCGCGTTGCTGTTTGGTAAGTTTTATGGTTGGAACTGGCTTGATCCGATTATGGGTATTGTTGGCGCGCTGGTCATCGGCAAGTGGACACTTGGATTGGTTCTTCAAACCAGCCCAGTGCTTCTGGATGAAAGTATTGAAAGCGGATATCGCCAGAAAATATCAGATAAACTGGCCCCTTATGCTGAAGTAAAAGATCTCCATATCTGGAAAATCAGCGGACATCACCACTCTGCTGCGATCGCCATCGAATCACATTGCGAAAAAACTGTAGAAGAGTACAAACAAATCCTATCTGAGTTTGATAAGATTCATCACTTGACTCTTGAAGTCCATTATCTTGATAAATAACTCGGATAAACAACGAAGCTAACGTATGCAGAAATTAGAAAAACTCAATCAGGCGCTGATTGAGTTTTATGACAAAATGTCCTCTTGGGAGCAGTCAGTTGTCAGAGAAACAGGCTACTCTCTGGCTCAGATCCACACGATTGAAGTGCTTGGTATTCATGGCCCTCTCAGAATGAAAGAGCTGGCTCAGAAGCTAGGAATCACGACTGGTACATTAACAGTTCAAATTGAGAAGCTGGTTAAAGCAGATGTGATTGAACGATGCGCACACCCGAATGACCGCAGAGCCATCGTTGTTAAACTTACCGAAGAAGGCCAAAGTATCCACCAGACTCACAACCAGTTGCATCTTGAGTTGGTTGAGGACCTTACACAGAGTTTTGAGCCTGAACAGGAAAAGCTACTACTAAGTTGTCTTGAAAAGATGAATCAGGAGTTTTAGCTTTTTCTTATCTCCTTAGTTTCAAACACACTGAGACCTGGCAAATCGGAAGCTAGTGTAAGGTGTTGCTTAACAGTCTATAAGGTACAAAGCACCTAATCCTCGTTGTTTCCCTTAGATATATTGTCCTTGCTGTTTTTATATTCTATTAAACAGGAGGGAAATATGAATGTAACTGCACCATCTCCGGCTCCCGCTCAGCCACAACAGGTAGCCAGAACACCAGCGCCACCACAACCTGCACCTCAGCCAGCCGCTCCGGCACCATCTCATGGTGGCGGATGCAGTGGTGGAGGGATTTCAATCTACGTATAACAGCTATATCAGAAGCTTAGTTCCACCCGGAAACCTAAACTCCGGGTGATTTATGGAATAAGCCCCACTCTTTCTGATTTTAAACTTCTACGGCAAAACTAAATCACTTTGAATTGTTCTACCTGTTGCTTCAGTTTAACTAAACCATTTCTAAACCAGCTCACCAATTACCCATGCTAATGTCAGGGTTATTTTATGTTCAATTAGTAAATAACTAGCAATGCAATGGTGGTAATTAAATGAAACTAACAAAAATAATAGTGTGCTTAGCTCTTGGAATTTGTGCATCTTTCGGGGTATCCGCTGCAGGAGATAGTGGGGGTAAGGTACCTAAGATCCTTAGCCTGACCGCTGAAGACTACAAACCGGATGGCTGTATGGCGTGCCACAAAGTAAAACAAATTAAAGGTGAAACGGTAGACCATCGTTTAATTACCAAGCCAGATATGCAGGCAGTAGAGGAACACAGGGAAGATCCTGAGTTCGCTAATATTCAGACCATACCGGGTGATGAGGAGCAAGGCTGTGTCAGTTGTCACGGCGATTTTGCTGATTTAATGCACCAGAAACACTTTGATAACCCTACGCCAGAAAAGATTGACGCCTTGTGCAAGTAACAACTGAACTGTTAAGCAGAATTAATGCCTCCGGAAATGGAGGCATTGTTACATTTTCCTGGATGCAAAATCACAGCATCATTCTAACGAAATTCCGCGCTATCCAGCCTGTTGTAGTCTTTATCAAACCTAACCGCACTGTAGCTCTCACCATCGTCAAATCTCATTACGTAATAGAGAGGATCGGACAGGAACTGGAATGTCATTGTTTTGTGGTCGAAGCCATCTAGCTCCAAGGGGATAAACTGATAGTCAGGATACGAGATAAGATAAACCTTGCTCTTGTCTGTAACCGCATATCCGTAGAACTTCTTATGACGGTTTTCTGAAACCTGAATGTAATCGATGTTACCTACTTCGTCAGGTATATTAACCGGATTCAGATGAACCAGGTCATCAGCACGATTTAGGTTAAAGATCTTGCCCACGTCATCTTTGATGAAGTACCCCCAGTCAAACGGCTTCATATTTGTCGTTTTCCCCCAAACTTCACGAATAGGAAAATTGACATTCTCCTTAGCAGCCAGTTGGTTTACTTCTTCTGTTAAATCTACATTAGGTGCTGCCGTCTCTGCTGCATAGACTTCAAACCTATCAGATTTTAGAGCAAAAGCATTTTCAGGAAAGCGAATAGAACCCTTGTGGCTGATAGGGTTGAAGAACGGATAGAGCGCTACTTCTGGCTTGTTTAGTCTTGTTGGATCGTATTGAAGGCTCATACGCGACTTACGTATTTGATTCTTATTGTAAGTCACACCATCGATAGTAACTGGCAACTTCCCTTGAATATCCAAGTTTTTCCAGTAAACAAATGGCAGTGATTCTTCAAAATCGTCTTTCTTTAGTTGTTCCGTAAGCGTTCCATAGAAGAAGGTATGATTGGCTCCGTTTTCCTGATATACAAAGTCGTTCAATACAGAAGAGTAGAAAACATAGTACTTTGTATGCTCCACCGCGTATTCGTTATGCAAACGTACGCCTGAGTTACCAGCCAGTAAAATTGCCACGAGCGGTATACTCACCAAAAAGCCCTTGTTTTCAATTCTACGTGTCTTTACGCTGAGGAAGCTATCTTTTACCGGGAACGTCAACCAGATCAAAACCAACAACCAGGCGGCATCAGCCAACATGTACTGTTCTTTTAGCATGACAAAGGTGGCTAGTGCAGCAACGATAAACTTGGTGGTTTTACGTCGCCAGTTACTTTCGATGATCACAGCAGCA
This sequence comes from Vibrio iocasae, assembly GCF_042245395.1. Taxonomy (NCBI): domain Bacteria; kingdom Pseudomonadati; phylum Pseudomonadota; class Gammaproteobacteria; order Vibrionales; family Vibrionaceae; genus Vibrio; species Vibrio iocasae. The sequence continues at coordinate 1,601,920 of NZ_CP145310.1, forward strand.
AGACCAAGGTAGATAGCTATTGCTGGTAGTTGACCAAAGAGAATATCTCTTATTGCTACCTGAACAATATCACTCGGATAGTATCGACTGAATGCCAAAGTCACCAATAGACTAAGAGTTGCGTTTACCAGCAAAATCAGCAAGATTCCAGCCGACAAGTGCCTGAAAACTAAGCTGTTCAGAGAAACAGGCAAGTGAGTCAGGATACGAAGCTTTCTCCCTATTATCTCAGGAACAAACTGACACGCAGCAACAACGCCACCAACTAAAACAAAGTAATAAAGTAACCAGCTGTATGGCTTATCACCCAAATGCGAAAAGCGGTACCACATCATGGATTCAGGTTCGATATTGGCGTATTGACCAGCCAGATCAAACCAGAAGTAGTAACCAAGCACTATAGCCGCAGCAGCAAGAGCAAAAGCGTAACGCTTCAGCTTAAACCACTCTTTTTGATAGATTGGATTTATATTCATTAGTACTTACCTACATACCCTAAGAAACGCTCTTCAAATGTCATAGGCACTTCCACAAGAGAAGCGCCTGTGTCACTTTCCACTTCACTTCGACCACTAAATGAGTAAATCATTGGTTTCTCACGATGAACCTCTTTTCTGTGAATCAAAGGTGAATCGGGTATTTTCGTTATTTCATCAGATGTATAACAACGGAACATCTCATTGAAATGGCTCATACTGCTCTGAAAAACCGTCGTGCTTCGATCAACGATTGCGATCTGATCAACCAGGCTTTCCAAGTCACTCATTACATGGGTAGTGATAAGCACCGTCTTGTTAGTTCCATTCAGATAATCCCCCAAATAGTCGACAAACAGTCGGCGATAACCGGCATCAAGGCCCATCGAGTAATCATCCAGAATAAGTAGGTCCGCATCCTGAGCTAACAATAGCCCAAGAATTACCTGGGATTTTTGACCAAACGAAAGGGAGGATAATGGCTGGTGCATGCTGACATCCATCAGATCGATCAGCTCTATGAAGTAACGTTTTTGCCACTTAGGATAGAAAGACGAAAAGAACTTCTCTACCTGCTCGATACTCATGGTGTCGTAACTGATGAACCCTTCGTACAACAGTGCGATACGAGCTCGGGTTTCTGGTGAAAGGTAGTTCGCTGGTTCTCCAAAAATCAGGCATTCACCTTTTTGGGGCTTTAGGTACCCCATTAGCAGGTTAATTAACGTCGATTTACCTACGCCATTTTTCCCTAATAAACCAAAAATTGTTCTAGGCTCAATTTCTAAATTAAGCCCCTCGTAAATCTTCTTTTGGCCATAGCTGTGATGCAAGTTAGAGATGGATATGACGGTATCTCGCTTCTTACCGGTACTAGCGACTGCGTTCATTTTTACTCCGCAATATCTCTGCCATCTATATGTACTACATGCCCCTCACCACCATTGAGAACAACGGTAAACTTGCCAGCAGGTTTTTCGAAATAGACTTCACCAAACTCATCAAGTTTGGTTTGCATAATCACTGCGCTATTTTGTTCGATACGGAACTCAACACCTTCCGCACTCGCACCATCACTGAATCCACCTTCGCAGTTGATGTAACCATTACCTTCGTCATAACAAGCCATAAGTGCGGTGTGCGAAAATGCACTGAGAGAAACACAGCTAGTTACAAGCAATGTCAGGAGTTTCTTATTAAACACTTCTCTTTCTCCATTGAGTTATCGCAAGCAAACTATATTCAGAAAGCCTCTAGATATCTCTGAAAGCCGCCTGAATATAAATACGAACAAAGCTGGCACTTAGCCAGCTTTGAAAGTACCTAGATATCAAATCTAAATAGGCTATGCCTTATAAATCTTGTGCTTCGATCCATAAAACAGCGTCTTGAGAAAGCTCTTTGCCTTTGAACTCTGTATCTGGACCAGAGCCTAGGCAAGCAAAGCCCCATTTGCCCGCTTTAGGAATACCAAAAGTGAACATACCCTTGTCATCAGTTATCGCTACAATCGCAGATGCTGGTGGCTCACGGTGCGTGTCTTTCCCAAATGAATTGGCTTTAGTGTCGATATCTGTGTTTAGGAACTCGATCTCACACTCAACACCTGAAGCCGGCTTACCTTCAGAAAGAAGTTGACCAGTGAACGTGCTGCCAGCAAGAACCTGGTATGGCTTGTTCTTAGGAACAATTTCAGTCTTAAGACCTAGAGGCGCATCCCAACCCGTTGGGAGACCGCCTTTATTGATGTAACGCTTAGTAATCTGCTGAATGTAGATGTCTTCGCCACCTTCATAGTAAGGTGCCGGAACCATAGCAAAAATGTAATCACCATTACGCTTAGCTTTGTACTCTAGCTGGTAAGCATCTGCTTTATTATCGTGACCAGTCCAAGAGATTTTCTTAAGGTCTTTAAGAAGGTCTGTTTTCTTCTCTTTAAACATTACGAAGAACTCTTCTGGTTGACCCATGTCCATCACGTGGCCATTGTCCATTGGGTGACCGAATACCAGTTTCATATCAAGAGTGGTTGGCTTTTCAAGCTGTGATGTTGGGGTGTACATCAACTGGAAGTGAGCCTGAGATGCTGCAGAAAGAGTAAGTGCTGCAACGCCAGCTGCTAATGCAATCTTTTTCATTATTAACTTTCCCTAAAGAATATTGGATTTAATTGTTATTAAAACGATTTGTTACTCGACGATGTCTTTGCCATCAACTTCAATTGAGTGGCCCGGCCCCGCGTTAAACTGAACCTTGTAATCACCCGATGGTTTCTGGAACTCGAACTCACCATCTTCATTTATTTCACTCTTAATTAGCTCTTGCCCTGCACCATTCAGAACAAGTATTTCGACACCTGAAGCGGAAGAACCATCCGAGAATCCGCCTTCACACAGAATGGTGTTGTCACCGAAGTCGTAACAGGAGAAAAGAGGAGTGTGCGCAAGCGCTAACCCAGGCAGACAAGCTGTAATAAGTACAGAAAGTGTCAGTTTCTTCATTATTGTTCCTTAATTAACTGTATGTTTTGTAACGTGGATATGGAGAACACCTCGTCGACGAGCCCATTCGCTCTCCATCCAAATTTTCAACAATCTTAAAAGCCTGAATGCATTTATTAAAGTGATAATAAATATCATTCGCATAAATATTGATCGAAATCAATCTATTGATAATTATTATCATTCGTATATATCACTAGCTGTCTCGAGTTATTACAATCGGAATTAACTGCCATCAAACGAATAGTTACGAACATGAAAAAGCCCTTAACCGAACTAAAGCCTGGCAACCGAGGTGTGATAAATAGCCACCATTCTCAGGGCGCCATTCGCCAGCGTTTATTGGATCTCGGTCTGATGCCCGAAGTTGAAATAGAAGTCGTACGCTACGCCCCTATGGGTGATCCGGTTGAAGTGCGGGTGGGCATGACCAATGTGGTTATCAGAGCAACTGAAGCAGAAACTGTAATGATTGATGCATAAGCGCTGCAGTAGATTAGGAAAAGAATAATGCAAAGAAAAAAAATCCTGCTGGCGGGTCAGCAAAACGCCGGTAAGTCTACAATATTCAACATGTTAACGGGTGCTCGTCAACACGTAGCAAACTACCCTGGTGTAACCGTAGATAAAAAAACCGGTTATTTCTCAAACTCGAATGGCTCTTATCAACTTATCGACCTTCCGGGAACATACAGCCTCACCAGCTTTTCTCTCGAAGAACGCGTCGCACGAAAAGCATTGAGAGAAGAAAAAGCAGATGTCGTGCTTAATATCATGGATGCCGCGAATATCAGCCGTTCTTTGCACTTGACGCTTCAAATGCTTGAGCTTGAACTACCCCTCGCGATTGTATTAAACATGATGGATGTGGCTAAGAAAGAAGGCATCACGATCAATTCCGCGAAGCTTGCGGAAGCGCTGAATGTCCCTGTTACAGAATGTATCGGACGTCTTGGTCAAGGTGTGAATCAAATTGCTCAGGTAATCGCTGACGTTAAAGCCAGTCAGTTTACCGTGCCCTATCCTGAGCTAGAAGAGAGCATCTCCGAGATATCTTCTATGCTTGATGATAAAGAAATCAATCAATTGCCAGCTAAGCGCTGGTTGGCTTTAAGGTTGTTAGAGAACGATGAAGAAGCGACGCTTTGGTTAAAAGCAAACGCACCAGAGGATACTCAACGAGAAATTAGTTCGGTAGTCTCAGCAAAGCAAAAACAAGTTGTAGAGCACCTAAACACACAAGTTAATGACTACATCGTAGCTCAACGTCAGCGAACCGTTTCCAGCCTGCTTTCAAGCTGCGTTGTGTTTGAGCAAAAAGCTTCTGGCAAGAAGACCTTTTCTCAAAAGCTAGATTCCCTAGTACTGAACCGATTTGGCGCTCCACTATTCCTAATCGCGACCGTTTTTGTCATTTATCAATGTGCCATTGTTTATGGGTATGAGCTTACCAACTACTGGTGGCCTTATCTGGCTTCATTTAGGGAGATAGTCGCAAGCTTGTTACCTGAAGCTGGATTCCTACACGATCCGTATGTTCGTTCTCTCGGGCTGTGGATTGTCGACTCAGCTAACACTCTACTGAACTATATTCCAATCTTTCTGATTCTGTTTGCGCTAATCGCTATTCTGGAAGATTCAGGTTATATGGCTCGTATCGCATTTATCTCTGATAGGCTACTTAGCCAGTTTGGTCTGCACGGCCAAAGCACCTTGCCTATGATTCTTGCTGGTGTATTTGCTGGAGGATGTGCCGTACCAGGTGTTATGGCGACAAAAGGCATACCGGACAACAGGGCAAGACTTGCGACTATATTGACGGTTCCATACATGAACTGCCTGGCAAAAGTACCCCTATATACGCTGCTATTGGGGATTTTCTTTGTGAAAGACAAACCCCTGATGACGTTTTACATTTCGACAATCAGTATCATTGCGGCACTGTTGGTTGCAAAACTGCTAACAAAAACTGTTCTTCGTAAAACGGAAACCGCACCATTTGTGATGGAACTTCCACGTTACAACCTTCCAACTGTTCGAAGTGTTGTCACTCGCTCTCTGGAACGCACCTGGATGTACATCCGTAAAGTGGGGACCATTGTACTAGCCGTTTCTACCGTTATTTTTGTGCTTCTGCAATTCCCAGGTGTGCCTGAGAACGAACAAATGGCGTTTCAGATACAAGCTGAACAGGCTGTGGTGAAGTTCGAAAAATCAATTAAGAAAACCGATTACTCGGGTAAGTTTGATGAGAACTCATTGCCTGCCCTAGTTAACTTCTATACTGACTACAAACGAGCGAAACTAAATGCAAAAGGTGCTGAAGCGTCAAAAGCAGTAAACGAGACGTTTAAAGCACGTAATGCTGAATTCTATTCAGTTGTGGTTCCAACCAAAGGTGATAAAGGTGCGAAAACAACCAATCGTGCTTTGAGAAAACTCACATCTGCTCGTAAAAAGATTCGTCGCGAAATGAAAGAGATGCGTCTCGAAGCGTCGATGCTTGGCCAGTTCGGACGCTCACTTGAACCAGTGACTCAATACGCTGGCTTCGACTGGAAGATCAACGTTGCTCTGTTCTCATCTTTTGCGGCTCGTGAAAGTAGCGTTGCAACTCTTGGCGTGCTGTTCCAGCAAGATGAAGAGAGTAATCAGAAGCTTGAACAGCGCATGGGAGAGTCTGATGAGTTCTCAGCTCATGGTGAGATTGCAGCGGTTGCGTTAATCCTATTCTTTATTCTGTATCCACCATGTCTTGCCACGGTAATGATGATTAAAGTACAAACCGGAGAGTATAAGTGGATGCTACTATCTATCTTCTTGCCAACACTCATTGGGTTTACCGTTGCTACCATTGTTTATTCGATTGGTACCAACTTTAACCTGACAGGTATTCAACTGATGTCAATCGCCTACTTCAGTGGTTTAACACTACTTGTTTTCTTGGGTTTTAAAGATTGGCTAAAGAGAAAAATGATGCCCGACGAAATTCCCATTAAAGTTGTCCGCTAGGAGATACAAACATGTATGAACAAACCTTTGGCATTGTCGATATCGCTGTCACTGCCATCATCGTAGGTGGAGCAGGTTTTTATCTCTACCGTAAGATTTTCAAGAAGAAAAGTGTTTGTGGCGGTGGGTGCGACTCTTGCGCAAGCGCACCCAAGAAAAACCGTAGTTAACACCACCTAAACGCAGAACGAGGTCAGGTTAGTCACCTGACCTCGCTCATTTTGTATGACATCAGATTAAACCATTTACCATTCGATCTCTTCTATCAACTTAAATCTCGCCTCTCCAATTTCGGTATTCAGGGATATGTTCACTAACCCAAAGCGATTCCCCCACCAGTCGCACCCTTCAAGGCACATATGAGCGGATATAGAATTGTCTTCGTTGATCTGAAAAAGTTCTGGTGGATGAAAACCTTTAGAGCTTGGAAGCGAACCATAAACAAGATGCCAATCTTTAGAAGATTTTTCTCTCATTAATAGCACCGAAAAAGAGTCATACATTGGCTTATTGTAAACAATGGTCATCGCATCAATAAAACTATTGGTGAACTGACGAATTTCATAGGGTAAACCACCAATACTTTGTAGATCTGTCAGCGTTTTTTGCAGTTGCTCGTCACCTACAACTGTCGTTGATTGATTGTGAATCTCTCCATCAAAAAACGACTCTTCAAAATTGTCGATAGTTATCTTTTCTGTCACCTTCAACTGTTCAGTAACAGACTGCTCTAGCACTGCTATTTCTTCAATCCGATCAAGATCGCAACGACAAGGTATAAAATCGGAGCCATCAGTGGAATATGTTTTCTGTGATGGCCCACACTGGATAAAGTTCGCCCCATTTACATCTATGCTCTCTTCTTCATCCAGATAAGCCCCACCACCATAAAGATCCACGATAACTTCATCAAAGGTACCATCTAAACGGTTATATCGATTAGCGATTAAAGAAGCCTCCAGGGTGGCAGACCCACCCCACTGAGAGACTAAAATAGCGAGCTCTGATTTTTGCGTAAGGCAAACACCCGCAAACTCGATACTTTGTCCAGACGAAGCAGCAACTCCATTTATCAATAAGCTTTCGCGCGAGAACTCTTCATGCTCGTAACAACAACTTTCCTCAACCTTAACGGCTTCTGCACGACTACCATCCGTTAACTCGGTTTCGATGGCGTACACTTTTTCACTTATCTGATTTACGCTCACACTAGTGACAGTGTCACCTTTATACTGAGATGATTGAGACCAAATCAGAACAACAATTAAAACTAAAATGGCGACTGAGAGGAACCATATGCGTTTGCTTTTACTCATTTAACTTAATCACTCCATTTGATTCCGTTCTCAGGTTTAAAAGATCGATGCCTTGCTCGCCTCTTTGTTGAAACTTCAACACTTCTGCTTTCAGCCATTGAACAAATATCTGTATCTTATCTCTTCGAAAATAGCCCGACGGAGCACAGATAAAATAACTGTATTCAGATTTTGCGGCTTTGCTTCCTATTCTCACAAGTTTGCCTTCTTGCAAGTAGCGATAAGCCAAGCTGTGTTTTACCAATGCGACACCTTGTGCTGCCAACGCACCTTCCATAACAAACTGAGATCCGTCGTACTTTATTGATGCACACGGCTTAGTGTGCCTGAGCTTTTCAAACCATAGTGACCATGTCATATCCGGCCAGACATCTTCGATTAAATCCGCTCGGATAAGATCCTCTGTTTCATACAAACCATGATCTTCCTGATAACTCGGATGACAAACCGGATAGAGCACCTCATCCATCAGCTTGATGGTTTCTAGCCCTGAGTAATTCCCCCGACCATATCGAACACATATATCGATGAGGCCATTCTGGAAATTCACGAGCTCATTCTTTGGGTCTACCAGTAAAGACAAATCTGGATTGTTCTCTCGAAAACTTTTCAGCCTCGGAATAAGCCAATGCTGAGCAAAAGTGGGATGAGTGGATATGGCAAGTCGACCTGGTTCGGGGTCCTGGTTCAGCTTTCTCACGCCATCCTGGAGCTCAAAAAAACCTCTTTTGGCTGACTGAAAAAGTAGCTCCCCTTCAGCAGTGAGTTTTACCTTACGGTGCTGTCGTTCAAATAGCTCGCAATCGAGCCACTCTTCTAACTGGCGAATTTGTTGGCTAATAGCAGCAGCCGTTACGAATAGCTGCTCTGCAGCATCCTTAAAGCTCCCTTTCTCAGCCGCAATATAAAAATAATACATCCCCTGTAGTGGAGGCAGACGATCTTTCACTTAAGTCTTCCTTAACTCAATATCAAATTCTATCGTTTGATGGCTTCCTGCATCTGATTAATTATTAATCACGAAAAGGGAAATAAGCAAGGGGAATATTATGACTGACTTTACTCTAGAGCAACTCGATACTGTGATACAGAAACCTCTTAACTTGCATAAGAAAATCTTAGCAAAAATAAAATGCTGGCACCGAAACAGAATGACCAGACAGCACCTTAAAATGCTACCGGATCATTTATTGGATGATATTGGCTTGGACAGAACATCCGCAAAACACGAAGCGAATAAGCCTTTTTGGAAATAAGTTTCTGAAAGCAAAAAAAGCCTCCGAATCGGAGGCAACACAACATATATGAGGCTAGGCCTGCTTCTTAGTATTTTTATTAGGTACTTCAGAACCTTGAAGTACCTGCATACAAAATACCAGTGCTTCACTATCATTTGAAATCAAATAAACTCATCTAAGATATAACAATAATTCATAGTGATTTTCAGACTGTTTTGGCTCATAGTGGATGAAAACAAAACAAGGAAGTACCTATGTCAACAAACAAGAAACTCTACTATGTTTACGATCCTATGTGTGCCTGGTGCTGGGGATATAAGCCAACCTGGAACAAGATTGAGCAGTCTGTCTCTGACAAAGTAGAGGTTATCTATGTGCTCGGTGGATTGGCACCGGATTCTGATGTTCCAATGCCGCTGGAAATGCGTCAGGCTATAGAATCTTACTGGCACAAGATTCACGAGTTTCTGGGTACTCAGTTTAATCATGATTTTTGGACGTTAAATACACCAAGGCGCTCCACCTACCCTGCCTGCCGCGCAACCCTTGCTGCTCGTTATCAAGGAAATGAAAAGGAGATGTATTTCGCCATCCAACGTGCTTACTATCTCAATGCTTTAAACCCTAGTGACATTGACACGTTAATCCAGTTAGCAGAAGAGTTGAACTTGGATAAAGAGAAGTTTAAAAATGACTTCTTGTCTGAACAGACACACAGCGAACTGCTTAATGAAATCTCTTTTGCCCGCTCAATTGGGGGAAATAGTTTTCCATCGCTGTTTGTTGAAGTTGATGGACGAATCACAGAACTTCCTATTAATTACCAGGATCCAGAGGAAACTATCTCTCAGATTGAAAGTATCTAGTAATTTCTAGCTAACGTTAATTCCGTTTGTTCGATACTAACTTTCCAAACAAGCGAGTTGACCAGCGTTGTTTCGGCTTCGCCACTGGTTTCTTCGTTGTTGGTCGAGACTTTATTGATGGGATGGTGCCTTTATAGGCACTTACATTAGATAACGCCTTACCAATACGCATGATTCGCCTTTTGCTGTTGGCGATATATTGCTTAGCATCTGCATTGTTTTCAGAATAGCGTCTTAACGCATACAGGCTACGGTTAACCAGTTCATCGGAGTAGCGGAATTGGTTGCACACCATACTGACAACCAAATATTGGTGCTCATCATTAACACTATTACTCAGCGCACTCTCTGCCTCAACCAGTTCATGATAGCGATCCATCGTCAGACTGTAAGTAATGGTATCGGTAGTGATATTCTCATTTTGTTGAATGCGATTGTGACTACGATAAGCAAAGTTGTACTCCCCTGCTAACGATAAATACATAAGCTCTACAATTTGCAGCTCATCAAACAGATAGCCATGTGGGCCATTTGTGCGTCTTGCGAGGTCAAAAGAGAGCATCGCTTTGGCTGGTTTTCTGCTTAACTGCATTCCAATCGCATCGATGAGATAACCATAAACATACGCTTGTTGGCGTAAGTTAGCAGGCAGCCTTTTAGTATATCGAACCAAGAGCGGTGTCAGAGAGCGGCTAATACGGGTGAATCGCTTTGGATAGTCGATAACGGCTTCATACAGCACACCAAAGAACTCGATAAGCTGCTGCTCGTCCTGATTCATATTTTGCAGATATGTGGAAATAAAGCTTTCCAGCGGCTTTGTTCTGCCCTGTTTAACCAGTGCCATCACCGACTTCTTAAACAGAACCGTATCATCACTGCGGGTAATCTGAGATCGAACCAAAGCCTCGGTTGCCAACATCTCTTTACCCATGCTCATATAGGTTTCGTAAAGTACAGTATTCGCCTGAAAGTGGAATACGCCGATATCCACCAGCGAATTAAGAAGCACTTCAGAGCGTTCGGCTTGTAAGTCTACTAGTAGTTTTGCGAGCGTAAGTTTGTTGCGGCTAGAGAGAAACCGATCAGGTTGTCGTCGGGCGATAGCCCCAAATGCCGCCAATTTATTAACGAATCGCAACTGATCCAGAAGAAAGTTAAGTTTTACCGTATCGTTAATCTGATGAAGCTCTTCCCGGCAATGGTAAGTTAATGCATCAAGGTCTTTATAGAGCTTTGCGACCTCTTGGGTTCGCATTTGCAAAGTGGCACTTTTTGATACGGCATCGCCAACCAGTTTATTGGTGAGAGGAGAAGTGAAGAAAATGTCTGCCCCGCTTTCTCTCGCCTTTAGAATCTCTACTCTGTCAGTCACAATATGGCGAATATCCAAAATAAATACCGGTCGGTTTCCATAACTGGCCTGAACATGCTGTTGTTCGATGTACTGAGTAATCCTCTCAATAAAGTTAGTCTGATACTCAATAATCGTTATATCCGCGGCATTTCGGCTAATAATACCGTCTCTAACCGCTCTGGCATTGATGCTTTCGGTATCAATACCAGAAGATCGCAAACACTCCCGTATAAGGTTTCGCTTCCCTCTGTCATCGACAAACAGATTCACCGTTATATGGGGAAAAAGATTTGCTGTCCTGGATAGTGACTTCATATCGATTATTAGCTGGCCTACTGACGGTTCTAATTGTTACAAGCAGCAGAGAGACTAATCGTTTCATACTAAATTTGAAATAGTTAACTCAAAATAATATTGATTACTGAGTGTTTTATCTATTTCTTTAGCCCCAAGCCACACATTGAGTACATACAACACTTTGTTTTTTGATTAAACAAATGATAGTTGTTAGATGGGGCTGAGGCTTTGATTTTTTTAGAAGAAATAGAAATTATTTTCTATTTCTTCACCTTTACGTTTCTTGGACATGTTACCTGGGCATGTTACTTAGGCATAGTTTCGTATTCGATTATGAAGGCGTAGGCACGTCCAGGTAGTCTGTCACGTCCATAAGTACCTACATCATCCATATAATCTCCCCATGTTGGTACGGGTAAGTTCATTTCGCCGAAGCCCATAACTCGTTGTCCGTTACCTGAGTCATTAGGCTGATCATTTGGACGCGGATCTTTGTCCACGACACCGTCATCAAGGTTTACTGCCCAGTTGCTGTACTCCCATTTTTCACCGCTTAGCCAACTCCATCCACCTGCAGGTTCTTTTGAACCTTCTGGTTGATATCCGCCCAGGAAAGGACCAATTGAGATCTCATGATGGTTGTGTCGGCTCTTACCTTCAACGTATGGAGGGAAAGACCAGAAGTATTTCTTGTCGTTAACTAAATCGAAAACAAATGCGTTCTCTTCCGCAGATGTTATTGATGCAAGGTAGCCACCAGCATCTTGGGCAAGATACGCTGCCTGAAACCAGTTCAAATTGCCATCAGGCAGATGTACAACCTGATAATAATGGATATCACCATTACTGTTCATGAATGTCTTAATAGGTAACTTATTGTAGTTAAAGCCAGCGGGCGCATCATTCCAGCCAAAGAATTGATAGCTTTCAGAGACTGAGAAAGTAACACCATTGATAACAACATCTTGTGTACCGAAGTCCATGTTTCCAGGACCAGGAGGCGGCATATCCGCTTGTGTACATCCCACCATCAAAGCAGCACCCAAAGTTGCGAATACAATATGTCGTTTTGTTCTGTTCATTGTAACCATCCCATCTATTAATAAATCTGAGAGGCGATTAATCATCGCCTTCGTTTAATGGGAATACTAATGAGCAATATGGAATAACTGGTTTAGAACTCGTTTAGACAGGTGGGTATTTACATATCTTTACGCTGCAGTTTGAAATCAATAATAAAATGACTACCAGACTTACCATCACTTTCAACCCGTATGGTTCCACCCTGTATGTTTACCAGCCCCTGAGCAATACTCAGCCCTAACCCTATCGAGCCTTGCTTACCCGTTCTGGATGGGTCGGAACGATAAAATCGGTCAAATACAAAAGGCAAATCTTCTTGCTGTATACCGCAACCGGTGTCACTCACTTTTATCGTCAGGCACTGATCAACACAATAGGAAGCAACCTCAATTTTCCCGCCTTTAGGAACGTACCGAATAGCATTGCGGATAAGGTTTCCCAAAACCTGCACCATACGCTCCTCATCCAGTTCAGGGGCAGGCAAAGAATCTGCACAGTTCAAAGCCAGCGTAATTTGATTTTCCTGACAAGCCAGTTGATGCATTCGGATTACCCTTTCAAGAAGAGTTCGGATATCTGTAGACGTGGTATAAATTGAAAGTGCTTTGGCATCGGTTTTAGCCAACAAGCTCATATCTTTCAGTAGCCTCTGAATATGCGCTATCTCAGAAGAGATAATATCAACTCTTTCATCATCCAGATCTAAAACACCATCCTGAGCCATTTCAATGTATCCAGATATCACCTGAACTGGAGTCCCTAAGTCATGGGCAACATCAGCGGTTAACTGGCGTCGTTGTTTATCTGCTCTCGCGAGGTCTTTGCTCATTTTATTGAAGGAGCGAGAGAGATCACCGATTTCATCGTTGCTGTGATCTGAGACTTCCTGAGTTAAGTCACCTGAAGCGATTGCGGAACTCGCCTTAGTCAGTGACTCGACAGGCTTTAGAATATACTTGGCGATTGCAGCCCCAAATATAAGGGAAATAAGAATACTGACTGCCACTGACATCAGCAGGATGTCCAGAATATTGTCCAGAAACACCTGGAGTTGAGAATTCAAACTTATACCGGTTGCCTCTGGAGGGATAACCCATGCAACAACTTCGCCCTGATACTTTACAGGACTGGCGTTCTCCAGATACGCCTTTGGTACGATGTCTCCAGGCTGAAATTTTAGGTATCTAAGTAAAGCACGCTTATCCGCAGTGACTAATCCTGCTTTTTTGGATGCTTTATTTCCAGATTTATTGAGCTCTGCCTTCTCTATATCCGGCTTTCTACTATCAGGCATAGGAGGGTGGAGAGACTTAAAATACTCTGGAAAGCCCACCCACGTCTGTTCTGCGGCATACCAATGGCGTACTTCCTGAACCATCTCTTTTGTCTGGTAACTTTGCGCCAGATTTTGTACACGCTGCTCAGAGGTAAAATAGGTGAGTATATAGATAACGAGCGCAGTGAAGATGCTTATTAGTAAGTAGGTTGCTACAAGTTTACTTCGTAATGAAATCCTCACTAATGAACCATCCTTAACCTGTAACCGACACCAAAAACGGACTCAATCTCAATGTCGCCTTTTAATCGCAACTCGAGCTTACTTCGTAAATTTCTGACATGGATCTTTAGTGTCGACTCTGAGCCACTGTACCCTTCATCAATCAAGTGACGGCAAATATCCGCTTTATTAACCGTGTGCTCTGCCGACTTCATTAGAAGACTGAGAAGTGAAAGCTCAGCCAACGTAAGATCGACAGGAGCGGCCTCATCACTAACCCGAAGTTCATGGGTCACTGTGTTTAGCGAAAGGCTAGAGAATTTCAGCGTTGGATCGGTTGCGAACAGACGGGACGTTCTTCTTAAAACAGCCTGAACACGCACGATTAACTCACTCATTTTAAATGGTTTGCTAATATAGTCGTCCGCTCCAAGTTCGAATCCTTTAACGATATCTTGCTCTTGTTGTTTCGCGGTAATCATGATGACAGGCAGATCACTGGTTTCACGCAGTTTAGCAATGAACTCATAGCCATCCATTTGCGGCATCATGACATCGAGAAGTATAAGGTCTGGAGTATGCCGTTTTAATACGAGCTGTGCATCACGCCCATTGGACGCGCATAGCACCTCAAAACCCTTGCTAATAAGAACTTCCTTAAGCAAGGTTTGAACATTTATTTTATCATCAACGACAAGAATTGTTTGGCTCATTACGTTTCCGGCAAGTAGCTAGATTCAAAGAACGGTTTGATAGTACTAGTTTATACAGAGCAACGAGCAAAAGGTTTAGATCAAGTTTAGAAACCAGGTCTAAATCCTGTGATGCTACCCCAGAATCACCTCTACCCCCTGGTTCTTGAGGTGTTCAATATCCGCTTTCGGAGCAGACTCATCCGTCAGCAGAACGGATATCTCACCAACATCACCAATGCTAGAAGGGTAGATCTGTCCAAACTTACTGGAGTCGGTCAGTACAATATTTCTACGTTTCTTTGCAATGATAGTATCTGCGATTTCTGCTCTCATCATATCCCGACTGGTAAACCCGGTATCCTGCTGGTAACCATCAATGCCTAAAAACGCAGTGCTGAAATGAATATTCTCAATACAAAGCTTAGTTAAAGGACCAACCAAACTCTCTCCCTGATGCTGATACACACCACCAAGAAGAATGATATTCGCTGAGGAATTTCGTATCAGATGAGCGATATAAGCAGAAGGAGTAATAATGGTGACGTCACCACGATCGGCTAACGTTCTTGCCAATAAAGCGTTGGCACTTCCCCCTTCAATGAGTACCGTTTCATTCGCGGCAACCAGATCCGCAGCTTTCGTTGCCAGCGCCTGTTTTACATCAAAACGAACTTCAAGACGAGAATCAATATCATCACTCTGCAACGCCACTGCCGCGCCATGAACTCGCTTCAAATACCCCTGCTGCTCAAGAAAGTTGAGGTCTTGTCGGATTGTCACGCCAGACACACCTACAGTTTCCACTAATTCCGTTACCTGAACACGCTTATGCTCATTCACCAGCTGCAGGATTTCGTTTTGTCTTGAGTTCACGGTTTGATTCCCAAAATAGAAAAGAGGCTACTATTGTAACCTCTTTGACTTTCATGTGAAACTTAAATGAAATGTGAAACCTAAGTTCCGCTGCTTTTTACAGTTCGTGCTCAGTACGTGCAATGATGTCATCCTGCGCATCCGGTGACAGTGCGGTAAAGAAGGCCGAGTAACCCGCCACACGAACAACCAGATCACGATACTG
This sequence comes from Vibrio iocasae, assembly GCF_042245395.1. Taxonomy (NCBI): domain Bacteria; kingdom Pseudomonadati; phylum Pseudomonadota; class Gammaproteobacteria; order Vibrionales; family Vibrionaceae; genus Vibrio; species Vibrio iocasae. The sequence goes on from NZ_CP145310.1 coordinate 1,617,337, forward strand.
CTCTGGATTTTCTTTTGCAGCTAACAAGGTATCTCGTGAAACAATGTTGTACTGAACATGCCAACCTTTATGGTGGTTAAAGAAGGTACGAATAAGCATTGATAACTTCAGCATATCCCCTTCTGATGCCACGGCTGCAGGGCTCAACTTCTGATTGAGCAATACGCCACCCAGAATTTTGTTCGCCTGAATCTTAGCAACTGAGTTGTAAACCGCGGTTGGACCTAAACGGTCAGAGCCTGAAGATGGGCTGGCACCTTCTGCCAATGGTGTTGTCGCCTTACGACCATCCGGAGTTGCCATTGTGGATGAACCAAATGGTACGTTTGCAGAAATACTGGATGTGCCAGCATAGTACCCACCACCAATCGGACCACGACCATGACGAGTATTCACAAAGTTTTCAATTTCATCGATATAAAATTGATAAGCCTGCGCCAGCAGGTTATCCACCGACTCATCATCGTTGCCGTACTTAGGCGCGAAGTTAAGAATGCGCTGACGAAGCAGTTCCTGCTCTGAAGACTCAAAGTTATCCTGCAGTGCTTTTGCTAGTTCTGGTTGAGAGATCTGAGCGTCATCAAACACCATGTGTTTGATAGCAGCCAGGCTGTTACCAAGATTAGCAATGCCTACCTGAAGACCAGAAACCCAGTCGTACTTAGCACCACCTTCCTTAACCGTTTTACCGCGCTCCAGACAGTTATCAACCAGCGAAGAACAGAAGATATCGTGTGCTTGTTGTTCAAGAACCGTATCAACGACCGTATCTATCTCAATCGATTTACGAGCGTAATAACGAACCTGCTGCTCCCATGAAGCCATCACTTCATCAAAGTTCGCGAAGCTACCTTCTGCCAACGATTTTTCATGTGGAAGGAAAGTTTTGCCGGAAGTAGCATCTTCACCTTTGTTAAGGGCCGCAAGTAAAACCCGTGCAAAGTTAATAAAACTCATACCAGTGCAGCGGTAGCCCCATTTGCCCGGTACTGCCGTTTCAATACAGCCGATAGAAGCGTAGTTATATGCATCTTCTTTCTCGACACCTAACTTAATAAATTCAGGGATGACAATTTCGTCGTTGTTAAACGCTGGCATACCGAAGCCACATTTAATGACATCGATACACCCCATCAGGAAGTCCTGGTTCAAACATTCGTGGTAACGAACACTCAAGTTCGGCTGAGTAGAACGTAGCTGACCACAAGATTCTAAAATTGCCCATGAAAGTGGGTTAACCGCATCTTCGGCATCACCATTTTCATTGAGTTTCTGACCGCCAATACAAACGTTCTGGTATAGCGGGGAACCTGCTGATGCTTTTGAATGAGCACCGGAACGGATCTTATTGACTTCCAGTAGTTTCAACCAACAGCTCTGAAGGAGCTCCAAAGCAAACGCTTTTTTAATTACTGCATTTTCTATGTCTCTTACATAAAACTCATTCAGGAACTGATCCATACGACCAAACGAAACCGAGTGGCCGTTAGACTCAATTTGCAGCATAAGCTGGACAAAGTAACTCAGCTGTAGTGCCTGCCAGAAGTTTTCTGGCGCATGGAATGCAATATGGCGACAGTTTTCTGCGATGGCCTCTAACTCGGCTTTGCGCTCTTTACGGCTCTCTTTCGTAGCCATCTCACTCGCAAGAGCAGCATAGCTTATGATGTGGTCCTGAATAGCAACCAGCACAATATCCGTTGCTTTATAGAATTGCTCTTTTTTCAAGCCTTCAAAGGTCGCGACATCATTGTCTGCACGATATTGGCGCATTTCTTTGATCAAACCTTCCAAACCCAGAGCCAGGATCTTGTCGTTATCTACCGCAAGATGCGCGTCACCAGAAGTCATGTTGCCTTCTGCTTTAATGATGGTAGTCGCGAGAATTTCCTGTTGTTCATCGGTAAACAAGCCATAGCAACGATCCTGCACAGTCTTGCCACGCCAGTATGGCGTTAACTTGTGGATGATATCTTTGTCTTCTTCCGTAACATCAAAACCTGCGCCCGGGCGGTCTGCCAGCTCATCAATCTCAGCCTCTATCCAACGCACGGTATACTCAGGGAAAATCGGTGCTGCACGTACTTTGCTTGCCTGGTTACCCACTATCAACTCATCATGCTTGATCCAGATAGTACGTGTTTCCAGGTGTTCCTTCAGTGCAAGGGCTCTTTGTACAATTACTGGTTTATCTTCATTGGCTTTGTACGCACGAGTATAGGCTTCTGCGCGTTCAGTACAGACAGGCGGAGTAACAATATTTACCAGCTCTGATTTATGCGCTCTAATGCGTTCTGGAAGGTAGTTTAAATCCATGATTAGCCTCTTACAGTCACGTTTAATTGTGTGTTGGTGTTTGCGTATTCTTTTGCCCGCTCAAGCAGCTCTGGGTTCTTCAGAGGTTGGTCTGAACACTCATATGGCATATCGAGTAAGCGGTATTTGTTGATGCCTAAGGTGTGGTAAGGCAATAGGTGAAGTTCTTTACAGCTTTCAAGTGAAGCAGCAAAATCAATAATCTCTTTAATCTCTTCGTCTGTATCGTTAAATCCCGGAACAACAGGAACACGAATAACGATACGTTTGGCAACAGAATCTAGCTTGCGAAAGTTCTCTTTAATGCGCTTTGCCGATCCTTTCGCCCAACTCAGGAATTTTTCTTCATTTCTATGTTTCAGATCCGCCAGCCAGCAATCGATATAAGGTGCTGCGGCTTCGATGTTTTTCCAGGGGACATGCATGCATGACTCGATGGCAGTAGGCACACCACTCTCTTGCAACCGGATTGCAACCTCTTTTACCAGTTGCGGTTGCATCAGTGGTTCACCACCAGAAAAAGTCACTCCGCCATTACTCTGATCGTAGAAAGGCTTATCTTTCATCAAGGTATCAAAAAGCGTATCAACCTGAGCTTCCTGACCGCACACTGTCAGCGCCTGAGTAGGACAAACACTTTCAAGTGCAATCAACTGTTCATCGGTAATCGCTTTGCGGTTGATTGTGATTGCCCCGTTTGTACGTTCAATACCTTCACAGACATTGGCGCAGAGGTTGCACTCCGCCATGCAGCTACGCTCGTCAAACAACAAAGAACGTTTCTCACTGCGACTCTCAGGGTTCTGACACCATGGGCAAGCCAAGCTACAGCCTTTGAGGAACAGTATCGTTCGAATACCATCACCATCGTGCGTTGAGAACCTTTGAATATTGAAGTACATACTCATTACCTATTTCATTTATAAGTTTCGTCTTTCGACTCAACTTTCGTTAAATGAAATTATTATACTTTCAAATGAAATTTAAATTGATCAAAATCAATATCAGATGAAGTTGTCGGTTTTATAGTAACCATCAACAAAGCAAAACTGTTTTCAAATAAAAGGTAATAAGATGATTGAACTGTACCTGGATACAGCTGACGTAGAGCAAACAGCACGTTTCAGCCACTGCTTGCCACTTAAAGGGATTACAACTAACCCAACTATTCTTGCTAAATCTGGTAAAGGATTGAACGAAACACTAACCGCAATGCAGGATGCACTCGGCGGTAATCCAAGATTCCATGCTCAGGTAGTAAGTACATCTGTGGAAGGTATGGTAGAAGAAGCTCGTCAACTCAATGAACTGCCTTACGACATGGTAGTAAAAGTGCCTGCGACAGAAACGGGACTGGCGGCCATAAAATTGATGAAAGACGAAGGCATTCAGGTTCTGGCTACAGCTATTTACTCAGCACAACAAGGCTTTCTGGCTGCGCTGTGCGGAGCAGATTACCTTGCTCCGTATGTAAACCGCATTGATGCTATCAACGGTAATGGCGTGGAGGTCGTTGCTGATCTTCAACTACTTCTGGACCAGAACCAACTTCAGGCCAAGATCCTTGCTGCGAGCTTCAAAAATACTCAACAAGTAATGGAAGTAATGAAACTGGGAATCGAAGCTATTACGCTTCCGGTGGATGTTGCCGCTGCCATGTTTGCACACCCTTCTGTTAAACCAGCAGTAGAGCAGTTTGATACTGACTGGAAGGAAGCATTTGGTGATAAGCTGTCTTTTGAAAGCTAATTCTCAATCTTTACTCATTTGTTCATGGGCCTGCATAGGCCCTTATTTCTTATTTATCGTGCTTCAACTCACTTTTCTTCGCTCATCATCCCTGTCTAACCAATGAGTTATACGTTTTCGTTCACAGAATCTGTTTATAGCCTTACACCTGATTTAATTTAACTCATTGAAATTATTTATATAAATAAACCCTTCTAAAAATCCGGCTATTTTTTTAAAAAACGAACTAGTTGCGTTAAAGCTCTATTGATAATCTCATCGCCATCAAATAGGTAAGTGACTTCAAGATGTTAATTTCAGAGTAACATCTTGAAATTTCTTAAATATTTAAATTAAAACTTTATTGGAGCAATATATGTCTACTGCATTTTACATCCCTTCTCTGAACCTTATGGGTGCTGGTTGTCTTGAAGAAGCCGTAAACAATGTGAAATCTCTTGGCTATAAAAAAGCCCTAATCGTTACTGACAAAGTACTGGAAGAGATCGGTATTGTTGGTAAGGTTGTTGGCCTTCTGAGTGAAGCAGGTGTTGAATCTGCAGTATTCGCAGAAACTAAGCCAAACCCAACTATCGACAACGTAAACGACGGTCTTGCAATGCTTAAAGAAGCAGAGTGTGACTGTGTAATTTCACTGGGTGGCGGTTCTCCACACGACTGTGCAAAAGGTATCGCACTTCTTGCAACTAACGGTGGTGAAATCAAGGACTACGAAGGTGTTGATCAGTCAGCGAAACCTCAGCTACCACTCGTTGCTATCAACACAACAGCAGGTACTGCATCTGAAATGACTCGATTCTGCATCATCACAGATGAAGCCCGTCACATTAAGATGGCTATCGTTGACAAGCACGTAACACCAATCATCTCTGTTAACGATCCAGAGCTAATGCTTCTTAAGCCTGCTGGCCTAACTGCTGCAACAGGTATGGACGCACTAACTCACGCTATCGAAGCTTACGTTTCAATTGCAGCAACACCTGTAACTGACTCTGCAGCAATCAAGGCTATCGAGATGATTCAGGCAAACCTACGCACAGCAGTAGAAAACGGTGATGACCTGACTGCACGTGACAACATGGCTTACGCTCAGTTCATGGCGGGTATGGCGTTCAACAACGCATCTCTAGGTTATGTACACGCGATTGCTCACCAGCTTGGTGGTTTCTACGACCTGCCACACGGTGTATGTAACGCAATCCTTCTTCCACATGTACAACAGTACAACGCACAGGTTGCACCAGAGCGTCTGGCTGACGTTGCTAAAGCAATGGGTGTTGATATTGCAGGTATGGAAGCTCCAGAAGCTGCTCAGGCTGGTCTTGATGCAATTCGTCAGCTATCAAAAGATATTAATATTCCAGCAGGTCTTGAAGGCCTTGGCGTTCGCAAAGACGACTTTGATACTCTGGCTGAAAACGCTCTGAAAGATGCTTGTGGTCTAACTAACCCTAAACAAGCTACTCACGAAGAGATCGTTGCTATCCTTGACGCAGCAATGTAATCCAACTGTCAGTTGGTTTTAAAAGGCTACCGGATTAGTCCGGTAGCTTTTTTGTTTTTGGATTTCGCACCTATAGATAAAACGAAAACGTTTGGCTATATCACAGCTCCCAATCTGCACCTTACCCCATAGATTTATTATTGATATTTCACTAACATCGCCCTGACTACCCCTTTAGAGTAATAAGAACAAATGCACGAGATTAGAGATTTTAGCCGAGTGGCTGAACGCGAATATGCGCTTTCTACAGATAGCATCAATTTGCTCTACTACGATCTACCGAAGCATTTTAACGATGAGTACCATTCTTATGATGCGCCTCGTCTTTGCACCATTTTAGAGGGAACCAAAGAAGTCAGCGTTAACCAGTCTGAAAAGTTTGTATACAAGAAAGATCAGTTTATCCTTCTTCCACCCAATGCCAATGTCCATATGTCGATGCCTGAGTACACCAAAGCGCTCGTATATGAATTTGGCGATCAGATAATAAGCAGCGTAAGCCAACAGGTATCCGACAACCTGAACATGGACCTGCCTGACGAGATGAACTATTCCAACTTTACCCTTGATAGAGTAGATAACCGCATCGAGTCTCTGCACCATCGAATGCAAGAGATACTAAGAGAAGACGACCCAAATATGCGTTTTCTTATCGATATCACGTCGCAAGAGTTGGTCTACGAGCTGCTTAAAAAGCAAGGCTGCCACGATATTATCTACCACTATAAAAATCACCCTATAAACAAGGCGATACGCATCATGAACAGCGTTAGTGGTAGTAACCTGAAAATTGCGGATGTCGCAGAAGAAGTGGATATGTCGCTTTCAAACTTTAGTCAGAAGTTCAAAGTCGTCACTAACCACAGTCCAAAAGATTACATAACAAAGCTAAAGTTGCATAAGTCAAAGAAGTATCTGAACTCGCTCTCTGTGACTGACACTGCTTATGAAGTGGGCTATGACAATATCTCTCACTTTATCCGGCTGTTTAAGAAAGAGTTTGGCATGACACCTAAGCAGTATCAGTTAAAAGAGCGGCATTAAGTAGCAGTATTTATAGTGCTGCTATCACTGACATTTCGACCAGAATAACGTCTCTCGCCATTCTCGCTTCTACGCAAGCTCTTGCTGGCTTTTCACTTTCCGCTACCCAAGCATCCCAGACTTCGTTCATAGCCGCGAAGTCTTTCATATCCCGAACATAAATGGTGACCGACAAGATCTTGTTTTTGTCACTTCCAGCTTTTTCCAGCAATTGCTCAACTTTCTCAAGACAACGACTTGTCTGTTCCTTGATATCCCAGTCTGCATCGCCGGCTGTTTGCCCACAAAGGTACACAGTACCGTTGTGCTTCACGATTCTGCTCATTCGTTCTGTGGACTCAATTCGTTCAATTGTCATCTGTTTTTGTTCCTTTTAATTAAAGTACTTTTCGTTCAAATCTGTCTACACGGAAAGCCGTGAGATCAAACTCACTTTCTCCGTGAGTAATCAGGTCGCTCATTACCTTTCCTATAATCGGTCCCATCTGAAATCCATGGGCAGAAAAACCAAAGGCGTGATAAGCGTTGCGGCTTCGGATACTTTTACTCACAACAGGAAGGTTGTCAGGCATATAAGCTTCTAGTCCCGCCCACATTCTATTAATAGATGCCGTCTTCATCACGGGGAAAAATTCAATCGCATTTCTGGCGCCGATGGCGAGTTTGGCATAATCCAGTCGGGTTTTATTCGCGTCTCTGTCAGCAAACCCTTTCGCCCCTCCGCCAATGAGAACCGTTCCATTTTCAAACTGCTTGAAAGACAAAGGACGGCTCACCGCACCAACAACGGGCCCGGCAAAATGGGGAACTCTGCTGGTGATCATCAGCATTGGTGCGCTATACGACATTGGTGCATTGTCTCCCATCATCACAGCTATTCTGTCAGCCCACGCACCTGCACAATTGACGATATGCCCGGCATCTATCTGCAAGTTGTCTGTATTGATGATCCAGGCATCGCCTACCTGCCGAATTGTTTTGACCTCTTCACCCTCATAAAAGCTTGCACCAAGTCTCTCGGCAGCGTTACGAAAAGCAAATGTAGATTTATAGGGAATCGCGTAACCATCATTTTCAGATACAACACCACCGACACACTGGTGATTTACATGAGGCAGCCTTTCTCTAAGCTCCTTCTGTTCAATGATTTTTTCGTGAAAATGACCGAGCTTATGCAGTTGATTTTCCCGCTTCGCTAACGTCTCCATGTCAGCATCATCAGCCGCGATATTAATAAGCGAGGTTTTTCGAAACCCCGTATCTGCTTCAAGCTCATCATCCAGAGTCTGCCATCGCTCCATAGAGGCAAGGCTCAACTTAATTTCAGCTTCATGACGCCCCAAAACCCTGACTCCACCGGCGTTTACTCCTGATGCATGACGAGAAACGCCATCTTTCTCAAGCACTGCTACCTTTACGCCATGACGAGCTAAATGGTATGCCGTCGAGCAGCCCTGAATGCCACCGCCAATAATGATCACATCACTCTTCATGGCTCACCTCCTTGCTTTGATGCTGCATGGCTGCGATGGGAAGAGATTTCGGCTCCTTAATGTTGAAGTGGCTAAATTCTTCCAACGTCAGTAATCGCATAGGTGAACGCAGTCGATAGTAACCGACTTCTGACACAGGCTTTCTCCTCCACGCTGCGAGTAATTCACTCACCGTGTGCCCGCACTGACGTCCCTGACATGGTCCCATACCGCACCGCGTCAAGCCCTTTAGTGCATTCGGCTCTTTTGCTCCGGATAAGAAGCCTTGTTTTAAATCCGCTACAGTTCTCTCCTCGCAGCGACAAACAATAACGTTTTGATATTTCGGTATTCTGTTTTCTTCAACAGGGCGATATAGCGTATCGATAAATTTCCGAAACCGATTTAATTTTTCAAGCTTCGAGAAGTTTTCACGAGCCTGATTATCTCTGACCTCTTTGGTGATTTTTCCTAATCGGTACAATACGTTAAGCGCACAATTTGATCCTGTGTATTCCGCACCATCAGCACCAACTATGGCACTACTGTCTCCAGCCACGGAGATATTTTCTACCGAGCTGTTTCCCCACTTATCCAGTTGAGGGTGCCAGCACAACTGTTGCTCATTCCAGATATGCTCCAGCCCTATCGCTCTGGTTAAATTGAGGTTTGGAATCACCCCCTGATGAAGAAAAACATGCTTTGTCTGTATCTCAACCTTCTTGCCACTTTGGGTAAAGCAAATCCCCTCGACTTTCTCTTTCCCAGATACGGTGAGTTGCTCAGCATACCGATAAAATGGCACCTTAGATCTTCGTATTTCATCAAGCAGTCCAATGCCCTTAAACGCCATATCAACTTTAGAGAGTGCATCAAAAAACTTAAAACCGGCACGAATAAAATGCTGTTTAGGCGTGGTATCCACCACGGCTTTCACTTTTACACCCAACCTTAAATACTGGGCTACGATGACATACAGAAGCGGACCACTCCCGGCGAACACTGCATCTTCTTTTACAAGTCCGTCGCTTTTTAGCATCACCTGAGCACTACCCGCAGACATCACCCCAGGAAGATGCCAGCCCTTAACCGGGAAAGGTCGCTCCATCGCTCCGGTGGCAATAATGACCTCTCTGGCTTGTAATGTATGAGTTTGCCCGTCGACTGAGTATAGGACCTCTCCGTTATCACCGACATGCCAGACACTCGCATCTAATAGAACCTCTGCACTGCACTCCTGAAAACGCTCTACCAGTGCCTGGCCTTTAACGTAATCTTTCCCAAGGATATTCGGGTCGGATAGCGGACTATCTGAGACATTACGGTATATCTGTCCGCCAACAGAACTCTTGTCATGAAGCACCACGACAGACGCACCATACGAGGCTGCAACATAAGCCGCTTGCATCCCGGCTGGGCCAGCACCGATAATAGCGATATCGTAACTTCTCATTTTAATTGCCCCTCTGGTTGCTCGCACACCGTCGACTCTGTTATTTGCTGACGGTTGATCCTCATCCCCTTCTGCACTTTCGTACTGCAAGCACGTTGATTTGGCATACCATCAATCTCCACAAGACATTCGAAGCAAACCCCCATGGCACAATAAGCCGAACGCGCCTCCCCAGTTACAGGTGCTAACCTAGTAGTGGTTAGTTCGAATAACGCAAGAGCAGACCATACGGAAATACCCTCAGGTACCTGATAACGATTGCCATTAATCACAACATCGATATCTTTCGATTTAGCTGTTCCTACCAACCGATACATCTTCTCTCCTGAGTATTTTTCTGAAAATTGCGCGTGCCAAGCCGACAGACAGCACCTCTGTACTATCTGCTCTTGGCAGCGCAATTGAGTTAAAAAGAAGTGAGAGCGGTATTACTGCTCTATTTGATCAAGGATTCCTTGCCCCCAGTCAGCACCAACATCGCTCAGGATTTGAGGCCAAACATCGGAACGAACTTTCTTCGCAACATTTGATAACTGATCATCAGAAAGCTTCACGATTTTCGCTCCGTAATCAGCCAGTTTCTGTTCATAGTCAGCCTGATCTGATTCAGCTTTGCCCCAGCGTTTTTTCTCAAATGCAACGGCTTGTTGCTGAAGAGCGACACGATCTTCTTCATCCAGGTCGGCAAATGTCTCGCTGTTTACAATCATGTACCAAACTTCAAAGTGGGTATTCACCGGAATATAGGTTTTAGTTACATCTCGGAATGAAGCATAATAACCTTCTGCACCAGAACCAATCACACCATCTACAACACCGGTTTGCACCGCTGTGAACGCCTCAGAGAAAGGAATTGGAGAACTAATGTAGCCAAGCGCGTCACTGGTCAACTGGAAGCTCTTGATGCCTGGAACTCGAACTTTAATCCCTTTAGTGATCTCTGGGTTGCCCGGAGAAACGGCTTCACGGTTTAACGCAACACCACCAAAGTAAACCGGGTAGGCTGCCAGCATTGTGATGTCTTGCTTGCTATACAAATCCTTCATTGCGTTATAGATCGCACCGCCAGGACCATAGATCTTACGAGCCTGTGTCCAGTTTTCAGCGACATATGGAAACGCACTGATCTGCATTTTACGGGAAGCCGCAGTTGCCGCAGGCTGCACAGCCATATCTACCGCACCAACAGAAATTCGCTCCTGAACCGTGGTGTAATCACCTAAAGCACTAGCAGCAAAGATTTTGATCTTTACATCACCATCAGTTGCTTTTTCAACGTCTGAGGCGAACGCTTTCAGCTCGTTATCAATGATTGCTCCCTGAGGGCGAATATGACTGATCTTTAGTGTCTTAGCCTGAGCAATCCCACTCAGTCCTACAGCACCTGCAATCATTGCTGCGAATACTGATTTCTTAAAAGTTACACCTTGCATAAGGTTCTCCTTACTTTATGTTTTGTTGCGAGTTTCAGCAGCAATCCAGCCGCTTCGCAATTGGTTTTGGCGATACAATTGCCAGTTACTTCGGCTTAGTAACCAAAGAATGCTGGTAGGAACAATGAAAGATCCGACCAAAAAGAAGTTAAAAACACGACCGGTAGGTAGCCAGTTACGATAAGTAGCAAGGCTGGTTTAATTACTTTTGTCACTTCAACATTACCTACTCGGGCACCGAGATAGAGGATAGAAGCATAAGGTGGTGTTACACCGCCCATTGCTGTGTTTACACCCATAATGGCTGCAAACTGGATTGGGCTGACTCCGATAGCCTGCATAAGTGGTAGCAACAGTGGTGCAATCAAAATAATCGCGGTTACGTCATTCACCACCATGCCAACGAAAAACAGCAGGAAGTTAATCAATATCAGGAGTACAACTTTGTTATCAGTAATAGAGAAAATAGCTTCAACCAGTGCCTGAGGAACACTTTCCAGAACAAACATCTGAGAAAGAATCATACTGAACAGAATCATCAGCATAATGGCACCTACTGAAGTAGCCGCTTCCTTATTGGCACCAAGGAAAGTTTTTAGATCCAAACCTTTATAGATAAGGAAACCGACGGGAATGGCATAAATAACTGCAACAGCCGCTGCTTCGGTCGGAGTCATAACACCACCATAGATACCACCCAGAATGATGATAGGCATAAGTAGCGCAGGCGTTGCTTTCAAGCCTCGATTCGTCGCTTCGCTAACAAACTCAGTGCCTTTTAATGGCTCTTCTAAAACCAGCGGAAACTTACGAGCCTGCCAGATATTTACGATTGAGAAGTTGGTCATGATCAGCAGGCCAGGACCAAGCGTTGCCAAGAAACAAGCCAGAATCGACGTATCGGTTACCCAGCCATAAACAATCATGGTAACGCTTGGAGGAATAAGCAGACCTAGCAGTGACGAGTTAGCAATTAACGCGGTCGCATACGCCTTTGGGTATCCTTGTTTTTCCATTTCTGGTATCAACAGCGGTCCAATAGCAGCAACCCCAGTCAGACCGGAGCCCGAGATTGCACCGATTAACGCACAGCTAACAGTTGCAACTACACCCAAGCCACCACGTAAGTGCCCAACAAAAATGTTAACAAATCGTAGCAGACTGGCGGCGATACCACTCACGCTCATGATGGTTCCAGCCAGCACAAAAAGTGGGATAGCAAGAAGTACCGGGTTGCCGAGTTGCTGGAATCCCCAGAGCATGTTTCCTTTCATCGTGACGTCACCTACAAAGTACATCACAGCTAATCCACCGCCAAAACAGTATGGTAAAGGGATACCCAATGTCAGCAGTATCACCAGTACGGCGACGGCTAATAAAGCAATTTCAACCATTGTAGATTTGTCCTTAAGAAGCGTTACGGGTAAATAAGCTGCGAACATGATTAACCAGATGAATAGCGGTAAACACCATCATTAGCACCAGTCCGACAAGCAAAGCGATATCAACATAAAACGTTGGAATATAAAGGGTTGGGCTCTCTTTCCATACGCGAAGTGAGTACTTGGTAAAATCCCAAGCCCAATAAGTTAGCCAGGAACCGATCACCAAACTAAGGGTTTCACCTATGATGGCCAGAATGGTTTTCTGCTGCTCTTTATGCAGGAAAATATCCAGCACATTGGCACGTATATGAGAGTTCTCTCTGGATGCATTGGCTGCCCCCAGAACGTAGAGCCATAGCGTTGGATACAGCAGAGTTTCGTCCAAACCCATCACTGGTATCTCAAGCACATAGCGAGTGATTACCTGGATAAACTGTCCTAAAGCAACCAGACAAATCAGCCCGGTAAGCAACAGACTTACAAATCGGTCCATCGTGTTGTTACGCCCTTCTGTTATTTTATTGTTAAATATGTTACAAACCGTAATTATAAAATCAAAGCAAATAAAATGATGACTCCATAGATTTTTCTTATGGGCTTAATTAACGCATTGAAATGGGTATGGGATGAACCTCAGCATTAGACAACTACAAGCATTTCGGGAAGTGATGAGAACTGGGTCGATTTCTGAAGCGGCAAGAGCGCTGCACAGAACACAACCTGCGGTAAGCGCCATGATTACAAGTTTGGAAGAAGAGTTAGGACTTGCTCTCTTTGTACGCCAGAGAGGACGGTTAACCAAGACTCCCGAAGCTTCATTTTTACTGGGAGAAAGCGAGGCTATTCTGGAACGTTTGGTTCGCGTATCGAGAACCATGAAAGAGCTAAGTAACTTACAAGAAGGTCAATTAAGGATCGCCTGTATGCCAGCATCTTCTCAGTTTTTGATCCCAAACCTGGTTGCTGGTTTTATCAAGGACAAACCCAAAGTAAAAGTGTCAATCATGATGCGGGCATCTTCCGTAATTGAGGAGTGGATCGCATCTCAGCAATACGATTTAGGCATAGCGGAGCTGCCTGCGCCCAACAGTGCGATTACAACCATTCCGTTAGATATGCATTGTGTTTGCGCGATGAGAGTAGATGATCCTCTTGCTCAAAAGAAAGTCATAACACCAGAAGACCTATCAGGAAAGCCACTCGCGACGTTACAGGAAGAGCACCCTAACCTACTTGCTACACGAAAAGCTTTCGAACAACACGGTGCCGACTTTAATGCGCGGTTTGAGCTAAGGAATTTTCAACCTGCACTAAAACTTGTCGAGGAAGGTTTATGTTACTCCATCTGCGATCCAATGACCGCAGACAGTTATTTTGAATATAAGATGGTTAGCCCCGAGCTCACTTTCCGCCCTTTCGCGCCCTCTATTCTGCTTTCAATTGGCATTCTCACCCCGTCCCAGCGACCAGCATCTTTGCTGACTGTAGCTTTTACAGAGATTCTGCATAAGTACCTGATTGAATTGGATAAGAAGTTTACACCGGATCGGCTTTAATGAGTTGTGCTAATGAGAAAGTAAATGAAGCGCCATAAGGGCGCTTCACAACAGGCTTACTCAACAATACTCCACGAGTGTGTCATCTCCACACCTTCACCCAACATCAGGCAAACAGAGCAATATTTTTCCAGAGAATCTGCTGCGACCTTGGCAACAATCGCTTCATCCAGATCTTCACCTGAAACGTCAAAGTGGATGTTCACGCTGGTGAAAATACGAGGTGCAGTATCGCGACGCTCCGTCGTTAGCTTCGCAACACAAGCTGTCACTTTCTGATTTGCTGTTTTTAAACCATCAACAACATCCACTGAGCTACAACCACCAGCCGCCATCAATACCATTTCCATCGGGCTTGGAGCTGTTGCTCCGCTATTTCCATCCATGACAACGGAATGGCCAGACTGCGACTGACCTAGAAACTTAAAATCTTCGACCCACTTTACTTCAGCTTGCATGTTATTTTCCTGTGTTCTTGCTTTTAGAGCGCATTGATTGCTGGTAAAGGTACTACCAAGCTCACCGGAAGACAAACCCTTGTAGAAAGATTGCTGTTAAATCTCCAGTTTGTAACCGACCCCATAAATGGACTTAATAAAATCGCATTCTGAGTTCACTTCTAACATTTTCTTGCGCAGATTTTTGACGTGGCTGTCGATAGTTCTGTCGGTTACCACTCTTCCGTCTTCATAAATGCGCCCCATCAACTGGTCACGACTAAATATTTGCCCCTGATGTTTATAGAGGTGGTTCAGCAACCGGAACTCTGCCGGAGTTAGCGTAACGTTATCGCCACTCAGCGTTACCTTCATACTTGCTTCTTCAATATTTAGAACGGATAGAGACTCTTGCGTCTCCAATACTGTTCTGCCTGTACGGCGTATTATGTTCTTAACGCGCGCCACTAACTCTCGTGGGCTATATGGCTTGCAAATATAGTCATCTGCACCAAGCTCTAATCCAAGCAGGCGGTCGATCTCATCCACTTTTGCCGTTGCCATAACAACAGGTACGTCACTAAAAGTTCGCAGCTCTCGATAGATGTCCAGACCATCCCTATGCGGCAGCATCAAATCCAGAACAATAAGGTCCGGTGCATTCAGCTTCACCCAACTGATGACATCCGCACCATCATCTATCCAGTGTTGGGTAAAACCAGAATGCTGCAGATACTCACAAAGCACCGCGGCAAGTGCTGGCTCATCTTCAACAACTAATACTGTTTTTTGTCTGTCACTCATTCTCTTTCCTTTAATCCACTACTTCAGATTAGCTGCTTTGGGGAGCTCTATAACCACCCGCAATCCACCTAAGGTCGAGTGTTCGGCATGAACGACTCCATTATGTGCATGAACAATGTTTTCACAAATCGCGAGCCCTAATCCAGAGCCTCCGCTCGCTCTGCTGCGAGATTTATCAACCCGATATAAGCGTTCAAACAGATGCGGCAGTGACTCATCAGGCACGCCTGGAGTGCTGTCTTCAAAGACAACCTGAACTCGGTCATTTTGCTCTGTAAGTGAAATAGCGGCATGACCACCTTCATCGGTGTAACGATAGGTGTTCTCAAGCAAGTTAGTGAATAGTTGATTCAGATATTTACTATCACCATTAATTATCACTGTATGATAATTGTCTTTGTCTAATTTCAGGGATATCTGCTTCTGCTCCAGCCTTGATGAGCACTGTGATGCTACTGACTCCAGCAGATCATCCAAATCTATTTCAGTTGATACGTCGATGCTCATTCCACTGTCAGTCAGGGAAAGCTGATGAAGATCATCCACTAGCTTGCCTAGCGTTAACACCTGATTATGGAGTGAATCGATATACCTGGGTTCAGGCTTACGTATTCCATCCTGCATCGCTTCGAGTTCACTTCTTAATACAGCAATCGGTGTTCGCAGCTCATGAGAGATATCCGAAAGCCACTGCTCCCTCATCACTTTTTGCATTTTTAGCGACGAAACAACACCATTAAAGGTCCGAATGAGATCGGCAAGCTCATCGGTTCCTTTCGTTTCTATATGAAAGTCGAGCTCACCCTCCGCAATAGATTGAGCGCCATCCGATAAAGCCTTTAGAGGATTTAGAAAGTGCCTTACCATAAAAAATGCGATAAGAAACGATAGAAAAATAGTGATGGAAGCAATCACGAATACATTGCGAGTTTGTTGTTCAAAGAAACTTTCAGCCAGATCACCTGACAGTTCATTGCTCTGCACAATAGAGACATAACCGACCGTTTTGTTATCTACAATAATATCGAGTTTAGTTAGCTTGTGGCTTTTCTCAGGCAATTGCAGGTTTTCCGGACGACCAATAACCGAACGACTGTCACTATCTAAAAGGTTAACTCGCAATCCAAAAGGAATCAGTGCAGTCTCAGCTGCAGATAACTTGTCCTTCTGGCTTGGTATTCGTATAGCACCGGGCCTTCCAGGAGGTGGTGGCAGTTCCCCAAGGTTGCCAATCAATCCTGCCCAAAGATGAGGTGCTCGCTCCAACCGCCTCCAACCAAATTTATCGGTGTAATACGCCTTAACATTCTCAACCAGAGTCTCTGCTCGCACGACTTCTTTGTCGTTTAAGTACCCTTGCAGCCCAACTCTAAAATTTGAGTTGATCATAAATGTCATAACACCAAGGCTCACAACGCAGACGAGCAATATAGAAACGAAGAGTTTTGTGAAGATAGAGAGGCGCACTGCTTTTCCTATTTAGTCACACTTGTTGGTTAGTATATATCCTGAGTAATAGTAAAACAGAAGTATGCAGAAATTATGGAGTTCAGACTTCGAATCATCAATTTAGGAATTAACGTTAAACAAAAACAGAGAGAAAAGAGCTGCCCGAAAACAGCTCTTGTTTGAATGAAATGTACTTATGGGTTCACCGTGATGGTCTCAATAGCACTGGTTACGCCATTTATTGTGGCACTAATATTCGTACTTCCTGCACTCTTACCAGTCACAGTACCTGCCTTTTCAAAATACTCGTCCACTGCCGCTGCAGCGGTGTCTGAACTGGTCCAGTTAGCCTGACTGCTCACATCAGCAGTTGAACCAGAACCATCACCACCTGTTGCTGTACACTTAATGGTACTGCCAACTGATACCGCTGATGCATCACAACTTATCGAGATGGAGTTTATCAATTCTTGATTCAAAACAGTCCAACTTACAGACTCGCTATAAGGACTCTCCGTCGCCTTAATGGTTGTGCTGCCCGCTCTCAAGCTGTGTACCAAGCCATAACGGTTAACACTCGCAACCTCAGGGTTACTGGAAGTCCAGTTTGTCGTATCCGTTATATTTTGATCTGGTGTACCACCAGACATACTAGCCGTTGCTTTTAACTGATATTCCTGACCTGTAACCTGGATCAAACTTGAAGGTGTCACTGTAAGTCCGGTTACAATCGCATTGGTTACTGTGAAGTTTGTTGTATCTGTATATACCGTGCCATTTTCTGCTGTATAAGTTGCGGTAACGACCGCGACACCCACACCCACCGCTTGTCCACTTGGCTGGCCTATATAAGAACCGTCAGCCGGAAAACTCAAAATGCTGTAATCAGAACTAGTCCAGTACGTTTTACTGGTCACATCTTGAGTGCTTGAATCCGAGAAGGTAAGAGTAGAACTAAATCGCTGACCACCACCGACATACACTTCAGAATTCTGTGGTGTTATAGCCAGTCCTGTTGGTGTTGCACTTGTCACAGTAATAGCCGCCGTACCGGAGACACCATTCAAAGTAGCGATAACATTGGTGCTGCCTGCTGAAACAGCCTTCACCGAGCCGGCAATTTCACTATCCATGGCTGCGACTGCTTTATCTGACGAACTCCATTGTGCACGTAACGTAACATCTTGTTTACTACCATCTGAATAGGTACCGACAGCATTAAACTCGTGATGTGTTCCTACCGCTATTGTTGCCGTACTAGGGCTAACATCCACGGAAACCAAAGTGGGCGCCGCGACCGTTACAGGAACTGTCGCTGTTTTCGTCCCAAAACTGGCGATGATATTGGCCTGCCCAACCGTAAATGCATAAGCATAACCCGGCAAAAATATCCCCGTGCCAACTTTTACTACGCTGGTGTTACTGCTCTGCCAGCTTGCTGCATTTGTTACATCTTCCGATGTCCCATCTGAGTAGTAAGCCGTCGCTCTAAGTGCCCCATATGCCCCAACATTTACGTCCGCTCTGGAAGGGCTGACCTGAAGTTCGGTTAATGTCGTTCCTTCAACAGTAAGAGAGCCCGTCTTATCAAAAACATTGGTTCCCCCACTACCGACAATGGATACGGTGCTGTGAATAGAAGCACTACCGGCTGCAAGTCCTTTCGCAAGCCCCATTTTACCCGTGCTATTTGATACCGATGCGACTGATTCAGTACCTGACCACCAGGTCATATTGTTGGTCACATCAACGATGCTACTGTTTGTGAGCTCTAAAAGAGCCTGATACTGGAGTGTATTTTGCTGTTGAATCGTTGCAGTACCCGGATTCAAATGCAGAGCGCTAGGAACACCAGCAACCACATTCAACTCAGCCGTACCTTGTATCCCTTTGAACGTAGCTTCGACTGTGGCACTACCAGCAGAATCTGACTTAATCACACCAGCGCTGACGACACTTGCAATCGCACTATCAGCGGCTTCAATCGTCCAGGTTGCCGAACTCGTTACATTCTGAACGGTATGATCCGCGTAATAAGCAACTGCATAGAAATTTCTGTTTAAACCGATAGTCGAGCTTTGAGTCGTCGGGAACACAACTACAGCCGAAACTGACTTATTGTGAACAACCAACAAAGCGGACTCACTTAATCCGTCATAGGTAGCGGTAATAATAGCGCTACCCGTGGCGACAGCTGTTGCCACACCGCTGCTGTTTACAGTTGCGACACTCGCATCGGAAGAACTCCATGTTGCTATAGATGACACATCCGTAGATGCTCCCCCTCTCTCAACTTGTTGAGCAAAAAATTGCTGAGTTGTCCCTAATAAAATAGAACTATCAAACGGAGATACAGTAAGGGTTTTCGTTCCATCATTACCACCGATGACAACCGGGTCAGATTTTGAACAACCGGTCAGCAAAGCCAATCCTAGAAACAGAACACTAACGAATCGACACGCAATATTTCTCATGGCTCAATCCTCTTAGCATTGTAGAAGGTTACTGTTACATGGCGGTTCAACGCACGACTCTCTGCACTTTCATTCGAATACAACGCCCCTCTTTCGCCTTTCCCCACCGTTGTAATCCGGCTTTCTGGGATGCCTTTATCTAACAGGAACTGTTTCGCTTCCTCAGCACGCTTTTCTGATAGTTCTTGGTTGAACTGTTCAGAACCTACATTATCGGTATGCCCTATGATAAGAACCTTAAACGTCCCATTTTTCTGCATAAACTCAGCGAACGGAAACTCTCTTTCTGTCGTAATGCCTGCAATCTGATATTTGGCGTACTCATAGTTCAGACTCATTTCAAATGCATCTAAAGGACAACCATCCGCATCCACTGGTACCCTATGTAACGTGTCTGGACATAAGTCATAACGATCATAGACACCATCCTGATCTCCATCTCGATATACTTCCACTTCGGCAACGGTTTCAACCCTTTGTGGCTTATTAAAACGATATGTCATCGACAACATGGCAGATAAACTTAGCGTTTCGTTTATTGTCGTGGCTGAGTTCCCAGCGACCAGTACCGAGCCGATATCGTAACTATCGATACGAGCGACCGCACCAAGGGCGAAATTCTCAGTCAGGTAGTAGTCGAAACCAACCTGCCCCGCGATGCCTAGACTTTGCCCTGAATTAGAACTAGCTATCACATTGGAGACAGGCGTTTTATCCCATTCCATATAGACGTATGTGACACCCAATTTAGAATACGGCTGAAACGCCTCTGTTTGCGGTTTAAAATCATACCGGAATCCGATACCCGGAATACTGAACTTCCGGTCATCCTGAATCAAAGCCTGAAAGTCCAGATACACCCGGGTAGAATCCATCAGCTCTGGAGAGAAAGTAAGAGCAAAATTGAGCCCAAGGCCATTTTCTTCTGGTTTATTGATACCGGAGACACCTTGATTAAGATCTTCCAGTTTAGACAGTGTTTTTCCATAACCGCCTGCGAACGAAACTGAATCAATCAATCCAATGTCATCATCCGCGATGGCATTGCTGGCGTGAAAAGCAGACAACAATAGCAGCAAACGAGAGAAAGATAATGGGATTGGGTTTCCTGCCCCAGAACTTAGGTATCCTTTCATTTAATTTTTACCTTTATCTATTTTATTAGGTAATCCAACGACATACCCAGCTTAGAGACAAAATAAAAATAAAACTTTGCCTGTTATCGCAAAGTAAAAAATATGTTTACTATTAACAATTTACTCACATAACCCTCCTAAATGAATAAGAGGGCTATTGATAAGTAATCTTTAGATAGAGTAGAAGAAGTACAACTGGGACTTCATTCGCAGGATGATGCCACGGATAACATCAAGAAATGCCATAAAGTCGACTGGTTTTGTGCCACTTACCCACGCCAGACCAACCGAACCAACTGGAATGTCATAACCTTCAGGTTCTTCAATTTTTAGCCTTACAAAGTGGTGCTTGTTCTGTAAGTTTTTTCCGGTTGTCGCTCTTACTGACTCATCAAAGCCAAGTAGTGTTCCCTGCGCTTCTCCTGTCGCTTCAACTATACCTTCAACTTCAGCAGAAAAAACTTTGCCCGGATAAACTGCGGAAGCAAACTCAGCTGCCTGACCTGGTTTAATGTTTCTTATTGCCTGATGATTCACTCTCATCAACACATATTTCTCATCGGTGTACATCTGTAACCTTGGCATTGTCGACACGCGCTGTCCTTCACGCAGGATGAAGTTAGTGACAAATCCATCTGCTGGTGCATTGACCATGGTACTGCTTAATTCCCACTCCGCTTGCTTAACATTCTCTTTCGCTGCCTCAACACTTGCTCGCTTCTTCGCGACAGCCAGTTGCGCACTTTCGATACCCAACCACGCTTTTTCACTGCTCAGTTTCTTAGATGTTAACTGAGATTCAAGAGTTTCCAGCTTCTGTTTCGCCAGCTCTACCGCAGTACGTTGCTTGTCTAGATCACTTTCCGTAATGGTGTGTTTAACGACCCGGTTTTGCTCCTCATAACGACGCAACGTTTTAATCTGTAGCGCTAGATCGGCTTTAGCTGATGCCACCTGCGATTGCGCGGTTTCAATATCCTGCTTGCTGGACTCATAACCGGAAGAGGCAATAACCACCTCCTGTTCAGCACTTTCAAGTTCTGCCTGTGCCGAGTCTAACTGAACGTTAGCTTTATTCAGCGCTATTTCATATGCCGTAGTATCTAGCTGATAAATCGGCTGTCCTTTCTCGATAGACTGGTTCGGTTTGATAAAAATAGTATCAACCTTGCCTTTTACGTTGGTTGAGTCCGGACGAAGCTGAATATGAGGAGACTGAACGACTGAACCTCCAGACAAGTCCATAGGCGTGTAGTTAATCAACCCAACCCACACAAACAATAACCAGGTTGAACCACCGATATAGGCAAAACTCTTGCTGTATTTATTCCAGGGCATACCTACCATTCTTAACAGGTAGATAAAAAGCGCCCAGATAGCTAAACCTTCTAGCATGATTCAACCTCCTTCTCGGGTGACTCTTGTGGTTTACTGCGGTTTTCTCCTTTCCATATATCCCTCAATCTGACGATCATTTTCTCGATATCTGCGAAAGCAATAATAACCGCTAGCACCCATACCCAGTGCCAGACAAACCCAATCCAGGTAAGTACAGTGATCAAACCTATCTGATGATGGTTTTGATTATGAGCTTTACTGATAGGTAATTCGTGCAAGCGCCAGACCCCGTAAATAGCACCACCCACCGTGGATAAAAGGACTATCCCTGCAACAACGTGTAAAGCGGTATCTGCTCCTGTACCGACAAATGGGACACTAAGTAAACTCATCAAACTCTCCGATTAACTCTGTAGGCACAGAATAGTCGGGATGCTATCCAGCAGAACAATAAATACATATCACGTCAATTTTTAGCTATAATTGAATCAATATGTAATTCACTCAATTAATCTAACGATGAAGTATCGACATTTTTTCCGGGCAATCACTCTGGACGGAATTTATCAGTCTGGCCTAGAAAAGCATGGTAAACAGGTGATGTTACAGAACATCCCTGAATCCGTATTCCGTGAACCGATGAGCCTGATTCCCATCAACGAAGTGAATAAGTGGTACCGGAACTTAGAATCAGCCCTAGACGATCCGGATTACATGTTCGCTCTCTCAGTTCCTATTGATATCAACAAACGAGGGGTTATCTCTCGTTGGTTCTTCTCTGGTCATGATCTGGCTGCGACTATCAGACGCATCAACACTTCAATATCCTGCTTTCAGTCTGGTGTATTTTTAGGGGGGAACGTTGCAGGTCCATATATGAAGTGGACATACGAAAATGCCTCGATAGAGCCCTACCTAAAGTTGCACGATGGCGTGCGTATGGCGATATTCCAAACCAAAGTGTTACGGCAATACTTAGGTCAGGATTTTTGCCCTGCGTTAGTCAAATTATCAGGAAGCAGCAAAAAACCGACACTTTACAACGACTTTTTTGGTTGCAATGTAGAGTGGAACCAGCCCAAAACGGAAATCTGGTTTCATAGCAAGCTGCGGATGACCACCGCACTTGTCGGCAGGCAGGAAAAGAAAAACCTGGCAATGAGCTATTCTGAACTGGACGACATCCTCGCTATGCCCACTTCAGAAGATGAGCTCAAGGTTATCTACGAAACCATAAACTACTCCCGACACTTAGGAATGCCAAAGGTGACCACTGTTGCCGATCTCCTTGGTTTATCTGTTCAGCAGTTCCAACGTCGGTTACGCAAACAAGGCATCGATTTCACCACCTTGTCTGCCTATGTTTTAAGTAACGTGGCGGTGAATCTTTTTAGCCATGGACATAGCATTGAAACCACGGCTCAAAAACTGGGGTACTCCAACACAGCCAGCTTTATCCGGATGTTTAAAAAGAATCGCGGAGTCACACCTGCTCAATATTTAGAACAGTTTCACGACACTTTTTAAGGTAAGTTGAACAATGGAATGCTTGTTAAATCGATAAACGCCCATACTATTGAATCAGACAGAAAAAAATAATGACCAAGGAGACACTCCAATGAACATCGCTGATGTTGCGTTATCTCGTTACTCTACAAAAGAGTTTGATTCCCAAAAGAAAATCCCGGCAGAGACCTTTGATCAGATTAAAAAACTACTTCGTTTTAGCCCATCAAGCGTTAACTCCCAACCGTGGCATTTCGTTATTGCTGAATCCGACGAAGCAAAACAGCGTCTGACTGCGGGTACGCACGATCGGTTTGTATTCAACCAGGCGAAAGTGACTGACGCTTCTCATGTGGTACTTTTCTGCGCGAAAACACAAATCGATGAAGAATATGTGCAACACATATTAGAGAGTGAAGAAAAAGCGGGGCGCTTCCCTCAGCCTGAGTTTAAAGAAACCGTCAATAACGGTCGTAGCTACTTTGTGAATATGCACCGATTTGATCTCAAAGATGCTCAGCACTGGATGGAGAAGCAACTCTATCTGAACATGGGTACTGTATTGCTTGGCGCTGGCGCTCTGAATGTCGATGCGGTACCAATTGAAGGTGTCGATCTAAAAGCACTGAATGAAGAATTTGGATTGCTGGAAAAAGGCTATACAGCTGTTGCTTTGGTAGCGATGGGCTACCGTAAAGAAACCGACTTCAACGCCTCTCTTCCGAAAGCGCGATTAGAAGAGGAAGAGATTTTCACCATCCTTCCATAATCACTAATAAATCGAAATAAAATTTTATGCCCGGTATCAATAAAACCGGGCTTTTTTACATAACAAGTTAAAACGCTAAACATCGTTGATATAAATGATACTTTTGCTTAGAAACAACTGTGATACAGGGCAAAAATTCGTGGATTATCAGGTTAAATAAGAATAAAAACCTCTATTCTTCATACGAATATCGTTGACTTCCTAAAATATTGATTTAAGCTGCCTAACGGCTAGAAAGAAGAGCTTTGGTTTTAGGTTTTACAAGTCGTTGGTAAGTTAGCCCTTTCCTCGTGTTGTAACTAAATAGCAATCTATTTTTTCCACGCTATAAGTACACCCTAAAGGGGTCAACACATTATTTATTTAGGAAAATGACTATGTCTAACACAGTGACTGGTACAGTAAAATGGTTCAACGAAACTAAAGGTTTTGGTTTCATTCAGCAAGAAAACGGTCCTGACGTATTCGCACACTTCAGCGCGATCCAGTCTGACGGCTTCCGTACTCTTACTGAAGGTCAAAAAGTTGAGTTCACTGTAACTCAAGGCCAGAAAGGTCCTCAGGCTGAGAACATCAAGCCTGTATAATTCTCTGTAGAATACAGAAAGAATTTCGATAGCCAGTCCATGTGACTGGCTATTTTTTTATACAACAAGGAGGTTACATGAGATTACTTGGCAATATTATCTGGTTTCTCTTCGGAGGCGTCTTTATGGGCCTTGCGTGGTGGTTAGTCGGTGTCCTGGCCTTTATCTCTATTATCGGTATTCCATGGGGCCGAGCCTGTATTGTGATGGGCAACTTTTCTTTCTTCCCGTTCGGAAAAGAAGCCATAGATAGAGAAGAGTTCAGCGGCAAGCGTGACATTGGAACAGGTCCATTGGGACTTATCGGCAACATACTGTGGTTCCTATTAGCGGGTATCTGGCTAGCTATTGGTCATATCATGTCTGCAATCGCCTGCTTCATTACGATTATTGGGATCCCATTTAGTATTCAACACCTTAAGCTCGCAGGCATCGCCCTGTTCCCAATCGGTAAAACTGTTGTGGATAAAGAGCATGCAGCTGCAGCCCGTCAAGCGAATGCGGAAGAGTACATTTCGCGCATGAGAAAGTAGGAGTGCCTTTTGGCTCTAAAACCAACGATATATAAGTTCCGAATCTCTCTGTCCGATATGAACAGAGAGTACTACGATTCACTCTCCCTTACGGTAGCTCAGCACCCGTCTGAAAATACCACTCGTATGATGGCCAGAGTTCTGGCTTATTGTCTTAACGCTGATCCCGATCTTGCTTTCACTAAAGGACTATCCACGATTGAAGAACCGGATATCTGGCAAAAAACACCTGACAACCAAGTTAGTTGCTGGATAGAAGTTGGTGAGCCTGATTCAGAAAGGGTGAAGAAAGCGTCGCGAATTGCAGACAAAGTCTCTATCTACAGTTTTAATAGAAAAGGTGACATCTGGTGGCAACAAAGTAAGAGTAAACTAGACTTTAATAATGTAAGTCTGTTTCAGTTTTCCCCAGATGCGATTCAACAGCTTAGTACTATGGTAACTCGTACTTCCGAGCTGTCAGTCATGATTAGCGGGAACTCACTTTTTGTATCAACTTCATCTGGTGAGTGTGAAGTAGAAGTAGTGACATTGAAAGGGATGTAATATGTCAGAAATTATTGTCAGCAACCTGAAGCAACAATTGGAAATTACAGGTGTTGATACTCTGCACCTGACAAACAAAGAAGCAGAGCTATTTAGCGCAGCGGTAGAAAACAAAGCCGACTTCTTTGATAAGCTGTGCGATGAGAAAGCAGACAAGCCCCCTGTTATGCTGCTTTTGGGGTTACTCACAAAGTCCCACATCGAAGCGGTTGCCAAGCTAGAGCCTCAAATAGAAACGATTCAGTCTATGCATGATGTCTTTGCAGATACTGTTGGCCATGAACAGGTACATAAGTTTGAAGCGGATGCACTGATAGAACTCTCCTTAGTAACAAAACTATGGTTAATGGTTCAGGGCTACTTGAACATGGACTTTAGCCTGGCGAATGATCACGCTCAGCAAAGCGCTGATATGCTGGCAAAAGCGCTAAATACTGAGTCTCAGGAGCTAAGAACCGAACTACTTTCCAGTTACTATCACGGCAAATCTAAACGAGACGAAGCTTCATCGGTAACCAGCTGGCCACACAAGCTTTTAGACTGGTTGAAAATTGGCGGATAAGAATCCGCCAAATACGATGTATACCTATTTCCTTCTCAGCCAACACGGCTAAACTATCAAGAGCAGATTTTTATCTTGACCATACCTGCATCCCAAAAATAGAGACAGAGGCACTATGATTAATCTCGCCATTATTGGCACAAACTGGATTACCGAAAAGTTTGTCGAAGCTGCGCTGGAGTCTGAAGAGTTCCAGCTAATGGGGATCTATTCCCGCGATCTAAGTAACGCTCAACACTTTGCAGTGGCACTTCAGCACGAGGAATGTCGATTCTACGATAGCCTGGATGCGTTAGCGTCTGCTACAGAAATTGATGCCGTCTATATCGCATCACCCAACAGCTTTCATTGCGAGCAGGCTTGCCTGATGATGCAAAATGGTAAGCACGTCATCTGTGAAAAACCGATTTCGTCAAATATTGCGGAAACGACCAAGATGTATGAGACCGCTCGGGCTAACGATGTGATTCTTTTTGAAGCTTTCAAAACCGAGTTTCTGCCAAATTTTGTCGAACTAAAAAGAAATCTTCCAGAGGTCGGCAGATTAAGAAATGTCTACCTGAGTTACTGCCAGTATTCTTCCCGTTATCAGAAATACCTTGCCGGGCAGAACCCGAATACCTTTAACCCGAATTTCTCCAATGGTTCGATCATGGATATCGGATACTACTGTGTTGCTGCAGCCGTATCACTCTTTGGTATGCCAGACTCAGTATTGGCCTCTGCTAAACTTCTCGATTCTGGTGTCGATGCTCACGGTACAGCCATTCTCAACTACGAAAACTTTGTTGTGACCGTGCAGCACTCTAAAGTGTCAGATGGTGTGATTCCAAGTGAAATTCAGGGTGAAGATGGCGCAATTATTCTTGATCATTTCTCGGAATGTACCGGATTTACTATCAAGAAAAAAGGAAGGGAAAAAGAGCACATTGCCCTGGAACAAGAAGAAAACTCTATGATTTATGAAGCGATTGCTTTCGCTGAACAGATAAACTCCGGTGAAATGCAGGAAGCAGCCGTTCAGCGATCTTTGGAGGTTTCAGAAGTAATCACCGAGATACGCCAGCAGACTGGCGTCGTATTCCCGGCTGATTCGCTATAGACCTTTCTTGTACTGTGAGTTGCCTGTTGGCGCTATATGCCGTTGAATCGTTTCAACGGCATTTTTATCTCCGTCTAATAAGTTCCTGAACGTTTTTACAATCTCTTCGTTTTTCATTGAGATTTTTGTTTCAGTGCGAATTTTTCTCAGATCAACCATATAGTCTGAGTAGAGACCCTGCATATCATCGACAACATCCATATTTAAATAGTGATACTGACTATAGAGGTGGTTGTACTGCCCCTTTTGCTTGTCGACGATATAAGGTGCGTCTTTCAAGTTAATGATGGATGTGTTCTTGCTGCAGCGTGGCAAGCAGCCATTGTTAATACGAATCTTCTTACAACCCGAGCTTTGCTGAAACAAACACTGACGACTGATCATAATGGATGCCGGATGGTAGATGCTGTAGAACAGCCTGAATCCTTCTGGAGCAACCAGTTTCTTCATCTGATTACCGTTAATCTCGTTAGAGATAAACGCACCCGAACAGCTAAACTCCTCTTTTAAAGCTTTCAGAGCAAACGAGTTGGCGATGTTCAGTTGAGGACCTGCAATCCAGTCAATATTAAGTTCATTCGCAATCCATACCAGCCCCGTATTGTTCAATACGATCTGCTTTGGCCTTACCTGATGTAAAAAATCCACGGCTGCATCGTAGTCTTTGTCAATCAGAATGGCGGGAAAAACAGCCGTCAAATCTGGGTTAGTTTCAAACGTAGCTACCGTGTTTTCAAGAAAACGAGATAAGTTAGCAGGCATCTGGAAGAACAACTCCGCGCCTTCAAACTGAGAAATCTCGTCAACCTCCGAAACCAATACGGATAACCCTAGCTTATCCTGCTGGGGTTCTGGCTGCTGTTTTTTTAGTTGTTGTTTTTGTAGACCCGTAGCTAATGTGCTCAATACGCGAGTTTTATCAATGCCCTTTCTCGCCAAAGCTTCATCACCAACGACTGGTTGTGTAGCCACAAGCTCTGCAATTTTTTCTTCTGTCGTTTTAAGGATCCGTGTTTTCGTATCGTACAATGCTTGTTTAATTTTTTTCTTTGTTTCCGGGCTCTTATCTTCACTCAAGGAAACAAAGTGATCAGCTGAGTTGTCGCGCGGATTCGCAGTATACATCTCTGTACTGATGTTCCCCTTAAGGTAGCCATCAGAGAAGTCACGGTTATAAACCGTGTATAGCTCTGTCATATCTTCCGATAGCGAGCCATTGTCACAATAACCATCTATCTGACGTCGCCAGTTATTCACTGTCGTATAAACGTAGTGCGGCCCTTTTATTCGACCTTCAATCTTTAATGAGTAAACACCTGCGTCTGCCAGCGACTCAAGATCCTGATAGGCTGAGTTGTCCTTCATGTTCAGCGGATACTTTGAGCCAGTTTCGGTTACCTCATACTCATCACGGCAAGGTTGGCTGCAACGCCCACGGTTACCCGAAGCACCATTTCTTACTGAACTCACGTAACAAAGTCCGGAGAACCCGATGCAATATGAGCCGTGGACAAACACTTCCATCAACACATTGTGTTTCTTTCCATAAGTTGCCAGACGCTTAATTTCAGGTTGACTGAGCTCACGCGACAAGTTCACCCTGCTAACACCAAACTGATGCAGGAACTTAATCTGGCCTTCATTGTGGGTGTTTAACTGGGTAGATGCATGCACATCAAACTGAGGATAAAAATACTTAATGATATATGCGAGGCCAACATCCTGAACGATAACACCATCGACTTCAGTATTGAGTAACCGGTTCAGCATCGCTATCACGGCTGAGATTTCCGATTCCAGAATCAGGATATTCAACGTAACAAATATCTTGCAGTCATATTGATGAGCGATATTCACCACTTCATTGAGTTCCTCAACAGACAAGTTTGTCGCACGGTTTCTGGCATTAAACCTATCCAGACCACAATAAACAGCATCTGCACCTGCAACGATAGCGGCTTTTATCGAGTCTGCATCGCCACCCGGGGCAAGGATTTCAAATCGGTTATTACTCATGAGTTCACTCATCAAAAATTGAGGCACGTATTTTATACGCAGCAATAAATTTTTTCCTGCAAAAATTGCGACTAATATTAGAGTAGCTTTTCTGGAGATATGGATAAGAATATGGTGATAGATAAAAACTACTTTGTTTATGAAGGAAAAATACCTCAGCCGCTCCGAGCACTGTTTTCTGAGCTTACAAACTATGTGCTGAGCTATATAGATCAAAAAACCTCTAGGGAAGAGGTGGTAGAGAAGATTGAAGAGGTATTAGCCCATCCATATTACGAAGGCAAAGAAGATAAAATTTATCACTTATGCAGTAATCTTGAATCCGTGTGCTATTGGTGGGAAGAAGATTGGCGATTTAAACATTGTTGGCCAGTGATAGAAAAGATACTGAAAGAAGAAAACATGGTGGATAAGGAAAACTAAACCCTTACATTCACAGAATGCAAGGGCATAGTTTTTATCTTCGTCCTTGCCCTGGTGGTGCAGGTATTTCAGACGCTTCAAGGTATCCATCGTTGTTTCTGTCAAAACGATCGAAATCTCTAGCCAGTGGCCCTTTCACCTCAGCCTTAGACAGCTTCCCGTCACCATTTCTGTCCATTTTATCGATCAGTTGATCGGAAGAAGGCCTGCCAGATGACATCTGTCGGTCATTTCCCATTTGAGGCAGGGAGTTATTGCTTCTTTTAGGCTTGGATGAGGTGCCCGCTTCGTTTCCAGTCAACGTATAGGTTTTTGATTCTCGAATATTGGTAACCGGATCCTGCACAAAGCTTGTATCACCATCGGTCACACATCGAACATAATTGTCCGTTCTCACTGCATCACCTTGCGGGCCATGTCCTTGAGAGTAGTCTTTACCATCATCGACCTTAGGATCACTGCGCTGTGAACCCGCCCCGTGAACATCCATCCAGCTTCCGTTCATATTCCCCATCGAGCGCCCAAACGCGATATATGCACCATTTTTATTGTTGCGAAGGTTTTTATGAGTTGTGCTGCTCCAGTAGTTTGCGTAGTCCAGTTTCCCCGCTTCATTCACGATGGATGTTGCTTTAAACATTGAATCAATCGAAGCACTACCTGAAGTATCAGGGGATTTACTGTAATCCACTATCGATTGCAGTTCTTTGGCATTTGGTAAGCGCCAGCTAGTGTTCCCGACCAGATCCAGATTTTCACAATAAGAAAGTGCTGTGGGCCAGTCCATGCTTATCTCACTGTCGCTCTGCTGCCATGTAAGGCCCGTTGCTTTATCAGTAATAGTGCCGTTGCGGTTATCCTGATAATCGTTGATACCGTAGTCTGTGTTGCCGCGTACGACCAATACGTAAAACGTCTTGTCTCCTCCTCTTGGGGAAGTCACGCCATAACCTTTAATCCTTCCATCAATAAAATTAACGCCAAATACAGTTTCATCTCCTTTCATGGTTGTTGAAACGTATTTAGTACTGCTCACGTATTGAGAGTCAATCAGACGCTCGCCTGCTTCTGTGTCACCAGAGTCGAATCCAAAATATTCGTGATTAATAAAAGGCATAATGGATACATCGCCTTTTTTGCCATCAATCCCGCTCGGATCTTCCCCATCAAACATCATCAGGGAGTAAAGCTCTTTTATGGTAGGCAGTCGCCAGTCAGAATATCCGGCTAAATCTAAGTTTTTGGCGTACGTCAGCGCTTCAGAGTAACTGAGTTTATCTGCCGCAGAGATCTTTCCATCACCGTCTAGATCAACGGTTTGTGCCCACATTAACCGGGTAACGTTGTCGGTAACCGTACCATTATTGTTGTCGGCATAATCCGGCTGAAAGCCTTTGTATTGCGAGTCTTGTCCGTAGGTTTCATCACCCGGTACAGGACAACTATCGAGATTATCGTTCAATCCCAGGCATTGGGTTTGATTGGTATCGACGACAGGATAGGAAAGTGATTGCTGAGAAGCCTGAACAGAGGCTGTGCATGACAATGCTGCCAGCAAATAAGCGGACAGTTTGGAAAGTCTTAATAGTCTTGGTTTATTGGTATTCATATTACCCCCTGCATAAGTTCCATTTTAGATTACTCAAACAATGAGCAGAAAATATGCAGAGAGTATGGAATCAAATAGGATTACTCCTCAGTATCCGGCTTTTTCGTTTTAATTAGCGTTGAAGCAATCGCAAATGAAACCGCTGCGGAAGCGATAACAGACAAAGCCACTCCAATCAATGATGACTGTGGAGACATAAGCAGTACCGAGAATATAGAGCCTGGGGACGCAGGACTAACCAAACCAGCATCAAAGAAAGAGAGCACAAATACACCGCTCATCCCGCCACCAATGAGGGCAAGGATCATTTTTGGATACATAAAGACATATGGGAAGTACACCTCGTGAATGCCCCCAAAGAAATGGATGATAGCCGCACCTGCTCCACTACGCTGCATGGTTCTTTGACCAAACAGGATATACGCTAACAACATACCAATACCGGGGCCTGGGTTTGCTTCAATCAGGAAGAAAATCGATTTGCCGTCTTCCAATGATTGCTGAATGCCCAGCGGAGAGAAGATACCGTGGTTAATGGCGTTGTTAAGGAACATCACTTTTGCTGGCTCAACAAAAATCGATGTTAGTGGAAGCAGCCCCATCTCTATCAGGAATCGAACCGCCATGGTCAGGAAGCCAGCAATAACGGCCATAAACGGCCCAACAAGATAGAACGCAAGAATGGTACAAAAAAGGCCAACAACACCAGCAGTCAGGTTGTTCACCAGCATTTCAAAGCCGCTTTTGATTTTACCTTCAAGCAAGCTATCAACCTGCTTTATTGCCCAGCCACCAGCAGGACCAACAACCATGGCTCCCATAAACATAGGTACGTCAGTGGCGACAATCGCCCCCATGGTTGTAGCTGCACCAACTATCGCACCTCGTTCACCACCAACGAGCTTGCCCCCTGTATAACCAATAAGAACAGGAAGAAAGTAGATAATCATAGGCTCAATGAGTTGAGCTAATGATTCATTAGGTATCCAACCTGACTGCTGAAAAAGGGCAGCAATGAACCCCCAAATAATGAACGCACCTATGTTTGGCAAAAACATATTTGAGAGAAATCGGCCAAAGCTCTGAACTTTAAGCTTGATTGAGGGGCTTATCATAAAAGCAATTATTCCCTGTGTACTTCACGAGTTAACGAACATTGTAGATTGACCAGACGCTAAATAACATCGACCAGATCTTTAATTCGTATAGTGTTTTCCTATGTAAATTTACATATAGCACATTTTTGCCATCACTTAACCTGCAATTGCTTTATCCTTTCTAACGGATCGTGCTTTTCCCTAATTTCTCCATATTTGCTCCACATTTTGTGATTACCTTTATTGGGTGAGTGAAAACCCAACCTTTTCACTCATTTTAAATAGACACTCTATTTGCATTTCGCGCCATAGATGAAGTCAGTTGCTTTTCTTTTATATTGAGCTTTTGATTTTACTATGGCGTTTTTTTTACCATCCCATTGCTCAGAAACCACCCATCTCGATTGTTATTGTATTACTAATAAACCCCAGCAACCCACAAAACATTCACCCAACCCATAGTGATCCAGATCACTATTGTATAAAAATTACAAAATCAACCCAGTAAACCTCCATTATTTATTTCCAGGTTCTAAATAAATAGAGTTAGGTGATATTGATCACACTATAGTTTTCATAAAGATCTAAAGTTTTGTATTTTGTGATTGACATCACTATAAGATCAATATGTAGTCGATTCGCTTTTGTGATGTTGATCTTTTTATTTTTATTGACATATTATTTTTTATCATAATGTAAAAATACTACAGACAGTAAATGTGATGCGTATCACTTATAATTAATTTGCAACCATATATTAATGTGACACAAATCACATTAAAGTCCCAACTCGTGCGTTTTGGAAATCGTGTGTTAGATTGAAATTGTACTAATTAATCAGCGAGCCAAATAACTCGCAATACATCAACCAAACACAATTTCAGAACATCGAACGGGGTACTCTTATGCTAACACCTGGAGCGAAGGTCAAAGTCCAAAGCTTTGGTCGTTTTCTATCAAACATGGTAATGCCAAACATCGGCGCATTCATTGCGTGGGGTTTCATTACTGCACTATTCATCCCAACTGGCTGGCTACCAAATGAAACACTAGCAAGCATGGTTGGCCCAATGATCAAATTCCTGCTGCCACTACTTATCGGTTACACCGGTGGTAAAATGGTTGGCGGTGACCGCGGTGCGGTTGTAGGTGCAATCACTACAATGGGTGTTATCGTTGGTACTGACATCCCAATGTTTATGGGTGCAATGATTGTTGGTCCTGCTGGTGGTTGGGCAATCAAGAAATTTGACGAAGCAGTTCACGGTAAAGTGAAGAGCGGCTTCGAAATGCTGGTGAACAACTTCTCTGCAGGTATCATCGGTATGATCTGTGCGATTATCGCATACATGATCGTCGGTCCTGCGGTAAAAGTACTGTCTAACGGTCTTGCTGCTGGCGTAAACGTTCTTGTTGAAACAGGCATCCTTCCTCTGACATCACTTTTTGTAGAGCCTGCGAAAATCCTGTTCCTAAACAACGCAATCAACCACGGTATCTTCTCTCCACTGGGTATCCAGCAGTCTGAAGAGCTTGGTAAGTCTATCTTCTTCCTAATCGAAGCAAACCCAGGTCCTGGTCTAGGTCTTCTACTTGCTTACATGATGTTTGGTAAAGGTAACGCTAAGCAGTCTGCTCCTGGTGCAGCTATCATCCACTTCCTGGGCGGTATCCACGAAATTTACTTCCCATACGTACTGATGAACCCACGTCTAATCCTTGCAATGATTGCTGGTGGTGCGACTGGCGTAGCTGTAAACGTAATGTTTGATGCTGGTCTTGTCTCTCCTGCATCTCCTGGTTCTATCTTCGCAGTACTACTGATGACACCTAAAGCAGCATTTATCGGTGTAATCCTGTCAGTAATCTCTTCTGCAGCAGTAACCTTCTTCGTGGCTTCTCTACTGATGAAGACTCAGAAGCAAACTGATGATGAAGACGCTCTTGAAGCAGCATCAGCTCAAATGAGCAACATGAAAGCAAGCTCTAAAGGCGCAGCTCCAGCAGCATCTGAAGCAGCAGTAGACATGAGCGCAGTTAAGAAAATCATCGTAGCGTGTGACGCTGGTATGGGTTCAAGCGCAATGGGTGCAAGTCTTCTTCGTAAGAAAGTAGACGCAGCTAACCTTGATATTGACGTAACTAACCTGGCTATCAACAACCTTCCAGGTGATGTAGATATCGTAGTTACGCACCAAGATCTAACAGACCGTGCACGTCAGCACGCAGGACAGGCGAAGCACATCTCACTATCTAACTTCTTGGATAATGCTCTTTACGACAACTTAGTAGCGGAACTGCTATCTGCTAAAGAGGGTGAGCTAAAAAAGCCTGATGCACCAGTAGACGCAGACGCTAGCTCTAGCGACGAGGACAAAACGCTAAAGCTTTCTAATGAGAACATCTTTCTAGGAATGAAAGCTGAAACCAAGGAAGAGGTAATCAAGTTTGCTGGTGAACAGCTTGTAAAGCTAGGAAATGTTGCTCAGGAGTATGTTGAAGGCATGCTAGCTCGTGAAGAACTGGTTTCAACATACTTAGGTGAATCAATCGCTGTTCCACACGGCACGATTGAAGCCAAACAATATGTTCAAAAGACAGGTATCGTTTTCTGTCAGTTCCCTGAGGGCGTTCAGTGGGGTGAAGACGAAGACGATGTAGCGAAAATGGTTATCGGTATCGCTGCACAAGGTGACGAACATATTCAGGTAATCACCGCTATAACGAATTCACTTGATGATGAAGACGCGGTTGAGTGTTTGCAGACCACATCGAATCCGGAAGATGTACTGCGATTACTAAACGCTTAATCACCAACTCATCATAACTCCTTAAGTGAATAAGGCCAGTTACCCCCCCATGTCGGCTGGCCTTTTTTTTAAAAATTTTTGTAGGAATAGACATATGAAAGCTCTACATTTTGGCGCAGGCAACATCGGACGCGGTTTTATCGGTAAGTTACTGGCAGATGCTGGCATTGAAGTCACTTTCGCGGATGTAAACGAAGTTGTTGTAAACGGACTTAAAGAAAAAAATGAATATCCGGTTAAAGTGGTAGGCGAAGAATGCAACGTCGAGATGGTAACAGGTGTTACTGCTATTAACTCTACAAGCTCAGAAGTTGTAGATTGTATTGCAGAATCAGATTTAGTTACCACAGCTGTTGGCCCAACAGTATTGAAAATTATTGCAAAAACAGTGGCTGAAGGTATTGAAAAACGCTTTGAAAATGGTATCAATACACCCCTTAACATAATTGCATGTGAGAACATGGTTCGCGGAACCAGCCAGTTAAAAGAAGCCGTTTTTGAGTTTCTTTCTGAAGAGAGCAAAGTTAAAGTAGAAGAACTGGTCGGTTTTGTAGATTCGGCAGTAGACAGAATCGTTCCACCAGCAGAAGATGGTGAAGAAAACCCTCTTGCAGTAACCGTTGAAACCTTTAGCGAGTGGATCGTTGACGAAACTCAGTTTAAAGGTGAGATTCCAAACATCGCAGGTATGGAAAGAACAGATAACCTAATGGCATTTGTCGAGCGTAAACTGTTCACGCTTAACACTGGTCACTGTGTTACCGCTTATCTTGGCAACTTGAAAGGTCACCAAACCATCCGTGAAGCGATTGAAAACCCTAGCATTCGCAGTGAAGTTAAAACTGCAATGGAAGAAAGCGGTGAAGTACTTATTAACCGATATGGTTTTGACCGCGAAGCACATGCTGCTTATATTGAAAAGATACTCGGCAGATTCGCAAACCCTTATCTTGTTGATGAGGTAGATCGCGTAGGCAGACAGCCAATAAGAAAACTTAGCGAAAATGATCGTTTGATCAAGCCACTAAATGGCACAATCGAGTATGGTACGGCTAACGACACACTATTAAAAGGTGTCGCTGCTGCGCTAAAATATAAAAATGATGATGACCCACAGGCGATTGAACTGCAGCAATCACTAGAAGAAGCAGGTATCAGGAAGACACTTGCCAAGTACACTGGGTTAAATGAAGACAGTAAGGAAGCAATTCAGGTAGAAGCCCTGTACTGTCACATAAACTAATGAAGTAGTCCGGAGAGGTATTCACCGGCCTCTTCGGACTGACTTTTAAAACGTAATATATATGACAGAAACAATCAGCGAATCAGAGATAATTGAAAGACTTAACGCCGCACCAAACGTTAGAGGCTTTTTCATAGCCGCAGTCGATGTCTTTAATGAGTCTGTGGATGCGTTGATACAACGAGTATTCCGCAAAGATGACTTTGCAGTCCAATCCGTTGTTGGCCCCCTCCTCCATGATTCCGGCCCCCTTGGAAACTTATCAGTTAGGCTAAAACTTCTTTTTGGATTAGGTGTGTTACCAGATGATGTTTATCACGACATCGAAGACATCATTAAAATAAGAAATACACTCAATCACGATGCAATGGAATACGAGTTTACTGACAGCAGTATCCTTGAACCACTTAAGAAGCTCAAATACGCTCAGAAAATGGGGATCGCCCAGGTTATCATTACAGAACCTGAAGAAGGTTTAGATCTTGAGTTTTACGAGTTGCAAAAACAAAGACAACAGCAGGTCATCAAATCGGGAATGTCACTGGCGATAGTCGATATTTGCAGCCAACTAGATAAAGAAAGTCCTTTCTAGCCCCGAAAGATTTCAATGATTCAAATAGAAGCAAACCGCCAAAAGGCGGTTTTTTTGCGCTCGTGAATTAAGCTAGTGCTAAAACTAGTCCAAGTGCGGTTAACGAGAAAAGACAAATACGCTCGATTAACCCAAACACCTGATATTCAACTTTTACTGGTTCCATAAGCTTCTCCTGACTGATTAGTTAATGTATATACATACTATATCATCAAGAAATACAAAGCAATTGCATTGCATCTACTTTTTGATTTTTTATTTTTAGCCAAGAGCTATAAATTAAAATTTATCACAAACTCCCTATTTTCTTGTCTGCCAAAGTAATAACCGATCGCATTAACAGATAATGACCCTAATATGACAGAGCACTAACAAAGTACGCTTCTCGATTAATTAATGTTCCATATTATCCTCACCATCTATCGGTTTAGGGCGATCGATAAACAAGACAAGAAGATTCATCTGACACCAGACCGCTGCCGAATCAACATCTACTTTGGAACATAACATTATGCTTGCTTACAACAGTTTGAACTCATACCTGCTGCATAAAACAAAGCAGCAACGCAAGAAGACAGCAAAGCCAACTATGACGACGACAAACATCACGCTAGCTCTACATTTAGATGGATGTGTAGATATACACGAAGCGTTGGAACTGAAAGAAGTAGAAGGAGTAAAGCGTTTTACCTGTATAGGCTGTGGTGAAGACTTAAAAGCAATGCGTGATTATAGCAACAGCGCCCAAGCCCACTTTGAACACTACATCAAAAACCCTAGTTGCAAGTACATTTAAGATAGAGCGTTCGTTACCATAGTCATCGATGGTAACGAGCAAAGTTATCGATTTAACAAACAGCTTTTCTTCACAATTGCCTCACAATTAAAATTTATTGTTTTAATTCAATTGATTAAAAAACTTACCACTTCATTTTTACTCTATTTTTCTTCGCTAATATTTCAACATCAATCAAATAAGTGGCAATACAACAGACTTGACCTCTCAGGTGACAATGATGAAGAAATTAACAAAAGCAATACTCGCGTGTTTAGTGATTAGTTCAGCTGGAGCCGGAGCATACTACTACCAGGTTGAGAGCACACAACAAGAAATGGTTTACACCACAGATATCGTGCGAAAAGGCAATATTGAAAATGTGGTGTTGACTAACGGTGTGCTATACCCAAATAAACTGGTTAACGTCGGCGCACAAGTCTCTGGCAAGATAGAACAAATCGCAGTGGAACTAGGGCAAGAAGTGCAACAAGGAGAGTTGATTGGACAAATTGACAACTTGACCCAACAGAATGAACTAAAGGAAGCAATCGCCTCACTCAACTCAATCGAAGCGCAAATTCGTGCAAAGCAAGCGATGATCAAGCAATCAACATCATCCTTTGAGCGGCAAACACTGATGCTTAAAAACCGAGCATCTTCTCAGGCAGATTATGATAATTCAGAAGCTGAACTGGCTATCTATAAAGCAGAATTGGACCAGTTATATGCGGAAAAGCAAAAGGCGGAAATCAATGTAGATACTGCTCACTTAAACCTCAGCTACACCACCATTGATTCACCGATAAACGGTACTGTCGTTTACGTCTCTGTTGAAGAGGGACAAACTGTAAATACCAACCAGTCTACCCCTACAATCGTCGAGATAGCCGAACTCGACACCATGGTCGTACGTGCTCAAATTTCGGAAGCGGATGTTATTCATGCTACCGAAGGACAGCAAGCTTACTTCTCCATTCTTGGGGCACCTAAAAAGCAATTCCGTGGCGTATTGCGCTCAATTGAGCCAGGTCCAACCCTGATGACAGGCGATGATAGTAATCTGGAGATCGGTGATAACGATGCGATTTATTACAATGCCCGCTTTGAAGTACAAAACCCCGATCACCTGCTACGCATTGGTATGACCGCTCAAGTATCTATTATTCTTGATCGTGCTGAAGGCGCACTAATGATACCAGCACAAGTTCTAAAACAAGTCGGCAATAACAGCTTCCAAGTACCTGTTCTAAACAATGGAAAAATGGAGTTTAGAAGCATTCAGGTGGGCATTAATAATAAAATTTATGCTGAAGTGCTATCTGGCTTGCAAGAGGGTGATGAAGTCGTCATTGGTCGCTCTTCATCGGTTGCTTCCAGCAGTATGCCGACGCGTGGGCGTGGCCAAGGTCCTATGGGGTTATAAGTTATGAGTCATCCATTACTTGAAATTCAAGATGTTAGCCGTACGTTCCACTCTGGCGAGCAAGAGCTTACTGTACTTAATAAAATCGACCTTACGATTAACCGAGGAGAGATGGTCGCAATAATCGGTGCATCTGGCTCTGGTAAGTCTACCTTAATGAACATCCTTGGCTGCCTTGATAAACCCTCCAGTGGCAGTTACATCATAGATGGCAAAGATATTTCTGAACTGCAGGATGAGCAACTGGCTCAACTAAGGCGCGAGAACTTCGGTTTTATCTTCCAACGCTACCACCTGCTCAGTGATCTGACCGCTATCGAAAATGCAGAGATACCTGCACTCTATGCTGATGCGACTAGGGAGTATCGCCGAAAAAGAGCTGAGCAGTTGTTAACACGACTGGGACTAGAAGACCGCCTAGACCACAAGCCAAATCAGCTGAGTGGTGGTCAACAACAACGAGTCAGTGTCGCTCGCGCCTTGGTTAACGGTGGTGATGTCATCCTTGCAGATGAACCTACTGGAGCGCTTGATAGCCGAAGCGGCAAAGAGATGATGAAACTCATTCAGGAACTGCATGCAGATGGACACACCATCATTCTTGTCACTCATGATCCCAAAGTGGCTGACTTTGCTGATCGTATCATAGAGATCAAAGATGGTGAGATCGTCAAAGATGTGCAGCATTCGAGCACAGAAACTCCGACTATAGCAAAAGATGCAAATACGGATAGCACTGGTGCCAAAACCCAATTGAGCCTTTTTCGCTATTTAGAAGCATTCAAAATGGCATTGCTCGCAATGTCAAACAACCGCCTGAGGACCTTTCTTACCATGTTAGGGATAATAATTGGTATCGCATCGGTAGTTTCTGTAGTAGCGATGGGCACAGGTTCACAACAAACTATTCTCGATAATATGGCTAACATGGGTACCAATACCATAGAGATAAAGCCAGGAACAGGCAGAGGTGA
Organism: Vibrio iocasae; assembly: GCF_042245395.1. Taxonomy (NCBI): domain Bacteria; kingdom Pseudomonadati; phylum Pseudomonadota; class Gammaproteobacteria; order Vibrionales; family Vibrionaceae; genus Vibrio; species Vibrio iocasae. The sequence continues at coordinate 1,657,457 of NZ_CP145310.1, forward strand.
TAGACGTTCGGGCCGCATACGGACTTTGACTGCTGAAGATGCGCTTGCATTAGAAAACCTCTCTTTTGTTGATAGTGTCACTCCCACCGTGCGAGCTAATGTCGCAATTCGTTATGGTAGCGAAGCACATACGGGGAGTGTGGAAGGTGTGGGGTTAGAATATTTCCGCGTCCGGGGTCATGAACTTGATAAAGGACAGTTCTTCAACCAGAGCAGTATCGATTCACTTGAGCAAGTCGTCGTCATTGACGCTAACACCGTTGCAGATATTTTTCCTCACGAAAATCCAATCGGAAAAGTGATTTTCCTGGGACAACTGCCTGTTAGAGTGATAGGCGTTACTGCAGAGCAGGATAATAATCTAAATAGCAGTGAAACCCTCAATGTCTGGTTGCCCTACTCCACTGTAGCCGGTCGTTTGCTCAACCAGAATTACGTCAACGACATCACGGTACGAATCAACGATGAAGTGTCCAGCGCAGCGGCTGAACAAGCCATCATTACTCTACTTAGGGTGCGCCATGGTGTTGAGGACTTCTTCACTATTAATACCGATGCTATTCGTCAGAACATTGAGAAAACCTCATCAACTATGACGTTACTCATCTCTGCAATCGCATTTATCTCACTCGTTGTAGGCGGTATCGGTGTGATGAACATTATGCTCGTATCTGTAACGGAACGTACTCGAGAAATTGGCATTCGAATGGCTGTAGGAGCCCGGCAAAACGACATCCTACGTCAATTTCTTATTGAAGCAGTCTTGGTTTGTATTCTGGGTGGTGTTATGGGAATCGGACTAGCCTATTTTATTGGCTATGCTCTCGAATATGCCAAAAGTGATATTCGAATGATCTATTCAACTGACTCAATTATCGCGGCATTTAGCTGCTCGACACTAATAGGTGTTATCTTTGGTTTTCTACCTGCACATAATGCCGCTAAGCTCGATCCAGTAGAAGCCTTAGCAAGAGACTAAACACTCTGTTTATCTTTGAACAGCTTTAATGATATACAGTGGATAAACTAGAATGACTGAATAGGTGCTACCACCAATTAAAGGAGTTAGCACCGACTATCTGCCAGGATGAACACTTGAAACTACTCTACAAATTCTTCTTCGCATTCAGTATTACCAGCTTTACTGCAGTTGGGTTGATGCTCTTATTGATCACCAACAACCTATCAACTGGTTTCAATGATTATGTAGAAGCCGAAGAACTTAAACATGTAATAGCACTGAAGCAGCAACTCATGCTTTTCTACAAAGAGGAAAAGAGCTGGGATCCGTTAAGACAAGATGATGCACGATGGAAAAGTATCGTTAATTTTCATCGTAAAACACAGAACTTAGAGCAGCCCGCAGAGGACGAATTTAGCCTGGGACATTTACTTCATGTACCAAGACGGGTCAGCCTTTTTGACCACAATAAGCAAGTTGTGATTGGACGCAAAGAGTTAAACCCTGAGGCCCATACCGAAAGTATTGAAGTAGAAGGCAAGGTGGTCGGTTATATTTCATTTAGGCCTGCTCAACTGGACACCTATAGTGCTGAAAATGAGTTTCTCGCTCAACAAACTAAAAGTTACTACATCATTGCATTAGCAGTAATCGCATTAGCGTTCATTACTGCATGGGTATTTTCGCAGCATCTGGTCTCGCCAATTAGTCGCTTAATTGCGGGTACCTATAGTTTGATTAAAGGTGACTACCAAATCCGAGTACACAAACAAACACAAGATGAAATTGCCCAGCTTGCGGAAAACGTGAATATTCTTGCTCAAACTCTGGAACAGAACCAAAACAATCGATCTATATGGATGTCTGATGTGTCCCATGAGCTCAAAACCCCCCTCACTGTAATGCGAGGTCAGTTGATGGCGATTCAGGATGGTGTTTTCAAAGCGGATGAAGATCGCATTCAATTGATAGTAGAGCAAGTGGATTCCTTGAGTCGTATTGTCAATGACCTATACCAACTATCAATCACCGATGTTGGTGGCCTATCTTATAAGAAAGAAACGATCCAACCTGTACAGTTGCTTCTAGAAGTACTTAGTGGCTTTGAAGCGAAACTTGATAGCAAACAACTGCAGGTTGATTGCTCTTCTCTAACTTCCATTTTGAACGATGATAGTTGCCAGGTATTAGGAGATAATGTTCGTCTCAAACAGCTCTTTACAAACCTATTGGAAAACAGTTTCCGATACACTGATGCCAATGGACAGCTATTGTTAAAGACTGAAATCATAGGTGCAAACCTATCAGTAACCATACAAGATTCAGCCCCTTGCGTACCAAAGGATCTGCAAGATAAGTTGTTCGACCGATTTTTCAGGGTTGAGTCGTCCCGCAACCGAGAGCACGGCGGTTCTGGTCTAGGGTTATCGCTATGCAAACAAATTGTCGATGCTCATCAAGGAACCATTACTGCCACTGATTCATCGCTTGGTGGCCTCAAGGTTACTATTCGTATTCCACTATTCAAGGAAGTCACCTCATGACCAAACCACGTGTTTTAATTGTCGAAGACGAGGCTCATATCGCTGAAGTATTGGTTGCGTATTGCAAAAATAGTGGCTTTGAAGTGACGCACATAGAAAATGGAGCAAGTGTCATCAACCATATCAAAACAAATAAAGTTGATATGATGCTACTCGATCTGATGTTGCCTGATATGGATGGCATGGAGATATGTAAACAGGTAAGAGCCTTTTCTCAACTTCCGATCATCATGATCACTGCCAAAAGCGAGGAAATTGATCGCCTGCTTGGACTAGAGTTCGGTGCAGATGATTATATCTGTAAACCATTTAGCCCCAGAGAGGTCATCGCTCGTATAAAAACCGTTTTACGCCGAGTAGCCCCAACTCAGGACTCTGGTTCTCAATCACCTATGATCATTGAATCCGGCTTTGAGATGAAGCCAGACGAATATGAAGTCCATTTTAAAGGAGTTTTTCTCGACCTGACACCAAGAGAGTTTAAAATCCTAAAGCTGTTTCTGGAGAATACAGGAAGAGTATTCAGCCGAAACGATATATTAAATAAAGCCTACTCAGACACAGCGGATATTTCTGACCGCAATATTGATACCCATATTAAGAATATCCGGAAAAAAGTAAGCCAGATATCGGCTGGAGAATCACCAATCCGCTCTGTTTATGGGGTCGGGTATAGGTTTTCTAAGTGATACAGCAGTTTCAATAAAGAGCCACACACAACTCTATTTCACGACCTTCAACTAAGTTTCCGGTAGGAACAAAACCACAACTTAAATAGAAAGCTTTTGGACCGTCAGCACTAGCCACAACACTTGTATAGAGAGTCGATACATCGAACTCGTTGAGTAACTCAGTTCGTAGAAGCTCTATTGCTTTGCGTCCATAACCTTTTGACTGCTCGTTTTTATCTATCATAAATCGCCAAAGGAAGAATTTCCCTGAGGATGTATCAGCGTTAACTAAGATGAAGCCTACAGGCTTGTCGTTAGCATAAATTCCCCTAAACCACGGAAAGTCCATAAAGTTCGCTTCTGCCAATGAAATAGCATTGCTATCAACATGATTTAGCTGATTCTTAGCAACTTCCAACTGGCAGATCTCGTAGAAATTTGCATAGTTAATACTTCTTAGTTCGAGATTCATACTATCGATTTTCTTCGGCGATATAACACTTAACTATTAGGCAAATATGCCCCCAATAACTTCAATGAAAACAACGATAACACCAAACCTGACGAGAACCCATAACTCCTGACGTTTTTGATTCTATAACAGCCTTGTTATGCGCTTTCTGCATATCTATGATTAATGCGCACAAACTACGCGCATCAAAGGACAATATGAGAAACGCATTTAATACGCACGCACCCAAAAAAGCTGCAAACTTGAGTTTAAATAGTGAATTACTAGCTGAGGCAAAACGCCTTAACATTAACTTGTCAGCTACTATGGAAAAGGCTCTTGAAAAAGAAGTAAGTCAACGTCTTAAAGCTGAATGGCTTGAACAAAACTCACAAGCCATTGAAGCTTGCAATGATCTTGCTGAAAACCATGGGCTATTTTCTGATTCTTACCGAGTGTTCTGATGTCACAGTTTTCGCTATACCACAACAACGATAAGAGTACTGCAACTGCTTAGCCTTACTTCGTAGATGTACAGAATGAGCTGCTTGATACATTAAACTCTCGACTAGTAATCCCACTAACACCAATTGAACTACTAGAGAAAAAAGCACCGAGTCACCTTTGTCCTGTAATCCATATTGATGAGGGTGACTTCGTTATTCTGACTCACCAAATGGCAAGCGTGCCTACCAAAATTTTGCGCGAACCAGTCAACGAGTTAAGTACATTCCGAGACGAGATCATAGCTGCTATCGACTTTCTGATTACTGGCATATAGCATCCAATCAGTAAGTTTACCTGCCAAAGTGCCACAACAGGACATAACAAAAATCTAGCCCAGATATAATCTGACAGGCACCGAGTCGAAAAGTGGGTAACTGCCAGATCAGGTCTGAATTAGTACACTTAATCACTAAACTAGACTCAAACCAAAAATGCCAAGCGTGCTGAATCACTCTTGAACGCTTTGTTAAGTGCGTTGCTTTAGATGTTTCATAATACTAGTCAGCTGTTCATGTGCTGTACTAAAAGAATGTTCACAGTTATCCCAAAATTCGTCATCCAACTCTAAGCGCTGTTGACTCCCCTGATAAAAGTCAATAAAACACCCTTTTGCACCATCGTACCCTAATGTTCCATGAGCAAAAGCATTACGCCACTTCATAATATCAGCTAGCGATTTTTTGAGTTTTTCCTTATCTTTGCCTGAGAGCAATGAAAATTGATTGACTAGTTTATTACATGTTTCTTTCTTAAATGAAAAGCTAAAGCCAGATGCCTCCAGTACTTCATGTTTGAAAAACATATACTTTTCATCTTCCTCTTCACCCAAAAAGAAGTGGATCAGTACTTCCTCGACTCTAGATTCAAGCCACGTCGTCGCATAGAGAATTTTTGCACCATTCGATTTTACAGTTTCAAATAACTCACCAGTTTCTCCAAAATCTATCTTCCCTAACGGGAACCAAGCCCGCCCATCTTCATCAACATTTGGTGAACCGGTCAGTGAATTCGAATCGAATGACACCATAAACTTCGGAACTGACGGTAAATCAATATGCCTCATAATTACCTCCTAGCACTTAACGCCCAATTAAGGGGTGAACAACGCCTCCACCCAAACCTAAAGCATTGTGTCATAAACACTAAATTCGAAGTAGAAGTAAAAGTGCCGAGCGTTGTGAATCCCTCTTAAATTGCTTGTTAGGCAAATTACCTGCGCATAAACTCATTTATTTCTTCGTCTAACCCATTAATAAGTGAAAGAGCGCTACTAAGGTAATGCTCTATAAATCCTGCATGAACCACTAGTTTTGAACCTGGTTTACCTGATAGGTGCTCGTTCAATTCTACATATTCATTTAGCTCTGCTGATTCGTCACTTGGTAGAAAGCCAGCTTCATGGACGAGCTGATTACGGAGCTTATTAATTTTCTGTATCTCGATCCAATCACTCGATACAGCCGATAAGTCCAATGACGCAACTTCCTTTACATAGCTGTAAGCACATTGAACAACTGAACCCTTTCCTCGGAATTTATTTTTATAAGACTGATAACGAGTAGGGTTTTTGACACTAAGTTCTAGTGTTTTTGCCAACTGATTTAATATATCTTCTAAATAACTGTGGATTGATATGATAATAGAAAATCGATGAATGCTTGGAAATAGCATCTGGTTCTCATGCAAATCTTCACCATAACTTGCTATATATTCATCATGATGCTTTTCCGGTATATTTTTCAATCGTTGGCTAAGATCATCTTGTAATTCACTGTCTTTTCTTTTCCATGATTCTTCGGTGAGTACATTAAATCTCTCTATTTCCCAAAGAGTTCTCTTAGCATCATCACAAAAGAACAATAACCCTGTTTCAAAATAATCGATCTCCATTTATGACTGACCTCTCCTGTTTGCCTAACGCCTTGCTAACGGGCGATAACGCTATACCACCCAAGTTAAAAATTTTATCCTAAACACTGAAGCCGATTTGTATGAAAGTGGCCAAGCGTTAGGAGTCCCTGTTGAGTAATTTGTTATATTTCTTCGACTTGAACTAGCTTTTTAACCTTGTCTATTGGAATCAAACCTGTTGCATTATTCTGCTTAAAATAGACAGCTTTTGGAGTTATAAGTAAGACTTCGACCTCCGACCCCTTTGGTGTGACATCATCGTACAAGGTCATTGGAATACTTCCACCTACACCGAAAGCTCTCAACCCGTTTGCGAATACTCTAGATGAAAGTTCTTGCTGAGAAAATGTCCCACCAATTGAAAGCAAAAGTAATACTCCCAGAGAAAGTAACTTTAATTTTAGTGTGCCAAATAAAAACAGTGTGTAGTGGACTGCTAAATATGCACTAATTGCCAATACAAAAAGAGGAAAAGTTTTATCTTCTGTAAAAATAATGGGATAAGCAACAATGAAACCAAAAATGATATTTATCAATAGCAAAGGCCAATACGCAGAGAGTGGAGCAAACTTCTTTTCTCCACTAGCAAAGTTCGAAAATGCAAAAATAGCTGAACCGAAAACTGCGAACATGGTCAACATCAAGCCCGCGATCATCGTCATTACAAATATATTGACTGCAAAAAGGCTTTCTGAGACGAGTTCATAGCTAAAAAAGTCGTTAACAGCCATGTAGTTTATCAACATTGAGTAGCCTAGTAGCGGAAAGAATATTATGTTGAAAAAATAGTTTGAAATAAGTGCGCTGACTATTGAGCGCAATACCTTTGCACTCAAGTTAAAAATCTTTGCGATTTTACCAGTTAGCAACCAGTAGTTTACTTTAAATATTTGTATAATTTTCATTGAAAAAGTCTAATCTATTTTTTTACCATGTCTTCGAACAACAAATGAAGTCAATTAGAAATATAACGCCGCGTTAAGTGGTGAGCAACGCTACCACCCTACCTAAACCATTGTGCCGTAAACACTAAAGCCCAATCAAACCGAAAATGCCAAGCGTTGGGAATCCGTCTTAAACGCTTTGTTAGCTTTTATCTGGACTAAAAACCCTTATATGACTTATAGTTAAGTCCCTTAAAACAACCACCTATTATAATGTCTAAAGAGAAAACTGCCCCAACAATTTTCGAAAATGGGGTTTTATTTATAACGTCAAACCAAGAGCTGACTATCATTGCTCTCTTAGCAATTACAACTTTAGCATCATTCTATTTCGCCAAATCAAATAGCACATCCATCCGCAATTTGTGCCTTGGTGCTACAAACTCGCTTTGGAGCTTAGTTCTACATCTTTCAGGTGTAGTTTGGGCGTCTAGTGTAAGTATTTACAATGATGAGCTTCAGCGACAAATAATCACTAGAACTGATAACTTAGATTCAATTGGTAGTATATTTCTAGCAGCAAACGTTACTGCAGTTATTCTCTTAACAATGAGAAACCGCGGAGAGAAGATTAAAGCTGAAATTGAGAAATCTTTACCGCCAACAGAAGTTATTCGGTTCAGTGCAGAAAAGTACAAAGAACACTTAAAGTTATTCGAGAGCACTGCAACTTCTGAGTATAGATTAGGTTTTGAGTTTATTAAGGATGCCGATAAGTTCAGAAAGCGTCAAGAGATAGCTATTAGTACTATCGCTAGTAACACAAAGTTGGTTGTTTCAGGGATTGTAGAAATAGCGAACAGCTGGACAAAACAAAGGCATGGCGAACTTAAATACTCTGCCAATATCTTTAGTATTATCGATAAAGATGGTTATGATATCGAAGCCGAAACGATACTAAATCAAGCGATCCTAAAATCTCCTTTTTTTCTATATACCGACAGTCTTGAGTCACGATTAGATTTTTGTGACAAATTAATAATTTCACAACAAGAGTTCTCAAGCTGTAACCAAGCCCAAGACAAACAAGGAAATCCCTTGGTGCTTCCATACACAGATCTCTCAGATCGACCGAAGAAGTACCATCCAAACTTTGAAGGTGCACCCGCAGCAATTGAGACAAGGCAAGCCCAGTACATTCCTGACACAAAAAAAGTAGCGTCCGTCTTCTTTGAACGTCTTAGTGCTAGCAACCATGCCGATCATGTTACGCAACACTATAAGAATTGTATTACGCAGTACTACAAAAAAGATAATACTCGCTCACTATTATCAATTCCCATGAACGGTGATGATGGCAACGTCTTTGCCATACTGAATATCTATAGTGAAACTAGGGATATGCTATCGAGTAAAGAGAGAGCCATTGCTTTCTACCAGTTCATTCGACCTCACATAGCTGTTTTAGAATATATGATCAATACCCAAATCAAGATAGCTAAGCTACTGCCACCGACTAGAAATTTTTGTGAAGAAATAATTGTAGAAGCAACTGCCGTCACTTATAATCTTCATATTCAACCAATGTTCGAGGATTAGATGACTAAAAATTACTGGGTACAAGCAGCGAAATTTCAGCAGGCTAAGATACAAGTAGTTGCGCAAAGCGAACATCAAGACACGAAAGCTGATGGTAATGTTGAAATTTTGTCGAGATCATTTAACGGTCAAAATAGCTTCTGTGAAGGAGACAGAGTTCTTTTGGAATTTTTAAATGATTTCAAGCGATTGCGTAGTGAGCTAAAATGCCTATCAACGGTAGAGCATCCCCCAGAAGAGCATCTAAACATCATTGGTTAGTTCACAATAAAAGGCAGCTTTCTAAGCTGCCTTTTTTGTAAGATGTTAGTGAGAAAAGCTAACGCCTTGCTAACGGGCGATAACGCTATACCACCCAACTTAAAATTTGTGTCCTAAACACTGAAGCCGATTTGTATAAAAGTGACCAAGCGTTAGGAGTCCCTGTTAAGCAATTTGTTATGCCACTTTTTGAGCACTCACTTACCTTTGAGTTCATTGATTTTGTTTTGAGCTACCGCTTTTCTTTCTTGCACCCAATCAACGGGTCTATCAGAATGAAATTCAACTAATTCTATCAACTCTTGAAGTGCCTCTCTAGCTTGTCCTATAGCAGCATAGCTAAAGCCAGCGTTAAAACATTGCCAACCAACGTCAACCCCAAAAGCATTTGATTTTGAAATATTGCCGTTTTCAACACTTTCAAGTAGTTTTCGCAATGAAGCGTACTCTTCCAAGTATGGTATTGCCCCCTTTAAAACAAGTTCTTTTGCTTTTTGAAAGTCTTCCTCAAGTAACTCCCCCTCAAAGGTCAGCCAAAGGTCCTTCCCATCTATTAATTCTCCGATCCGCCGAGTACCATCAAGTGAAATATAGTCCTTCTCAAAATACTTAAAGCGCCAATAAATATTCATGGTGTACTTACCTGTTAAATAACTCGTACCAGATTGAAAATTTATGCCTTGAATCATACCATCTACAGTTCTTTCAGCAGTCATTGGTACGACTAAGGAAAAGCCATAATCCGATAGCTCATTTTTAACAAAATTTTTAATTCGCGTCTTAAGCTTTGACTTTGTCATATTAAATCCTATTGCTTAAACGTAGAGTTGTACTAAACGTGTGGGGATTCGGGTGGCATAACGCCCAATTAAGGTGTGAAGCACGCGACCACTACACTCAACTTGACCACCGTAATCACTGAACTCAACCCAAGCCAAAAATGCCAAGCGTGCTGAATCACTCTTAAATTGTTTGTTAGCCCTTGTCCAACTTAGCCTGAATATTACTTATTAATGTCGAAAACTCATCATCATGGTGTTGGCTAATATGGATGCAAAATCGTTGTAATATATCGGGCGCCTCTAAGCCAACGTGACTACCTACAGCAAAAAACTCATCATGCTTACTAGCTTCTAACCCTCTTTCACAGGCTTCGATGGTTTCATCCTCTGAGGCACCCAATAACAAAGATAAAGGTCCAGCTTTTTCTAATGACTTTTGAATAATCCAAGCTTCCGGCCAAGTATTCCCTGGCAAGTAATCTATCGATGGTTTAACCCAATCGTAAAAATCAGCGTCAGAGTGAGCCTCCGACATTTTTAAAGCATGTTTTAGGTTTGTTGCTTCTAAAGATTTTTGATCACCATCAAACACGACGAGAATATTATCTTTTTTCTCCCTCATGTAGTTGGACGCTAGCTGACGTGATAATGCGCTAGATGAGCCAATAACTTCAATGATAACTCTCGACCGAATATGGCTCGGGAGTAGAGCTAAAAGTAACGCTTTAGCCACTTCATCCTCTACCAATATACATAGCTCTACCGTATTTTTAGAACTTAGTTTAGAGAATGCGAACTCTGGAGAAATATGATTAACAATGACTGAACTTGCATTTACACTGTCAATGAATACGCGAGCATCTTCTGGCAACTCTTCAAAGATTTCTTTCGAATGAGTCGTACATATTATTTGTAACTTTCTAGTCTTACATAGGTCTTTTAATGCTGAAACTAGCTTCGTTTGAGCATCAGAGTGAAGACCTAATTCAATCTCATCTACGACTATAAGCGATCCCTTTGGTACCGAGTACAAAATTGCAAACAATTCAAAAAGCGCATTTTCGCCAGCCCCCATATGAAAGCCGGAATATTTACGTCCATTCGATGTCACAATCGGCAACCGATACTTTGAGTGACTTACATACTTGAATGAGTCATATTTTTTCCCAAGTATTTTACCAACGCTGTCTTTTACATCGTTTTCCCAGCCTTGTTCCCCTGCGTGCTTGAACGTTCTTGAATAACTTTTGGATTGACTCTTTTCCGTATGAGGAACAATTCTATCGATACCCATGAATACTACATTTCGACGAACTCTATTTGCATAATCGTTCCATTTGCCACCTTTTTTCTTCTTTCTTGTCTGGTAAAGAGCACCAACACCATCAGGGCAATGTGTTGTTTTTTTCCAGTTATTATGAGCAATTTTATAATCGATTGAGATGCCTTCAGGAGGCACATCTTCAGAGTGCTGGATGAAAAAGTCTGCAAATGTATAATAAGACTGCTTGCGGTTCGCCAAAGCGAAACCAGTCTTAGAGTTATGAAAAGCACAACAAGCCAACGCCAGTATTGTAGATTTGCCTGAACCATTTTTACCTGCAATAGCAGTAATCGGGTATGAAAAATCAAGGCTAAAAGGAGTCAAGCCTCGCATCAAGCCTTCAGATAAACGGATTTGGCGCAACAATGCGCACGTATTATCATTAGCAAACCAACGTCTTAAGTTTCGATCTAAATTACTATCTTTGTACTTCATTCTATTTTATTTCTTTATATAAGTTCACTCAGGCCACCGCGAGGGCTAACGCTTTCTAAACGGTTTAATTCCATCTATCTCATTTAAACATTTCCGTTTATCACTACGTGACTGGTTCTAAAAAATTACGATAATCAATTGAATTATATAGACATAACGACTTTGCCACTAGCAACTGCCATCGGGATAAACGGAAATAATCTGTATATCACACCAAATTTCACTAAATGGAAGTCGATGCCAAAATGAATAGCAATTAACTCACAAACAACCAAACACCAACGCCCATCATTAGTGTTCCGGATACCCGATTCATAAACCGGACGTTTTTAGAGTGTCCCAAAACTCGTTTTAATCCCTTTCCTCCGGTGGCGTATAGCGTCATACAGATAAACTCGGAAATCATAATAATCCCCACCAGCACGATAAGTTGAAGAGTAATCGGTTGGCTGTGGTCGATAAAAGGAGGAAGCAGAGATATCATGAATGCCCAGCCTTTAGGGTTTGCGATTGCCGTAACAAAACCCTGAACAACAAGATCCCAGTCGCTGCCGGACTCTACCTGAGTATTCTCTTCACTTAACGCCAACTTACCTCTTGATAGCCACATCTGAACACCAAGATAGAACAGGTAACTCGCGCCTACAGCTTTGAAAGCAACAAATAACCATGGATAGTTGAGCATCACGGCAGCAATACCAAGAACCGCAGCAACAGAAACGACTGCCACACCAACAACTTCACCGGCCATCATCCATAGTGCACGTTTATACCCGACACTCATCCCCAGACTTAAGGCAAGCGTCATACACATACCTGGAGTAATAGAGACAAAAAAGAAGGTCGGTATAAACACACCGAGAAGTGCAAGATTCATTTACATGGTTTCCTTACGAACTTTGGTTTTACCTAAACCAAGGGAGCGAAAATGGTTCCCTAAAGTAACTTTATTTGAGTACTAATAACACCCGCTCAATGAACTTTTTCAAAACATTTCCATTTAATATGAAAGATTTCTGAATGTAGCTAGGTCTATTAATAGCATCAGTAAATACATAGAGAGCAAACATGGAATGGGTTAATGAATTAGATAATTGGATTGCGATGCCTGGCACTTTAGGCCTGGTCGTTTCCATTATTTTGCTTTCCTATCTCCTTGAAGATCTCGCCATTATTACAGCCGCGCTTCTTGCTGCTGACAATGCCCTACCCGTTGAGTATGCACTAGGAGCTATTTTTATCGGTATCGCAAGTGGTGATGCTGCCCTATACGGGCTTGGTTTGCTCGCATCTCGTTGGAGAGCATTAAGGTTCCGTCTGCTTAGCAATAAAAAAATGCGATATGTAAGAAAGAAGCTAGTAACAAAACCATTCCTGAATATCGCCATTATCAGATTTATTCCTGGGTTACGGACTCTTGGATTTACGCTTAGTGGTCTGTTCAGAATTAACTTCTACTCTTTTCTTGCATCGGTTGTCGCAGCGACAGCAGCATGGACCATGATCGTATTTTTCTGCATTTACCAACTTGGTTCAGTTGAATGGCTGCAGGATAGCTATTGGAAATGGATTGTCGCTCCGGTGGCCCTGCTTCTTCTTTGGCTACTCAACCGAATTTCATCACCTAAACGTGATCACAATAAACGACAAGGAGTGTCTGCGTGACTGCATTAACAAAAACAGAAAATCATAGAATCGGAGACACCAACAACGTGATCCCATTTCAGCTTTCGCAAACACCAAATATCGGTATGCCAGACATGGATACCTCCGGCCCGGCAGTGTCTAAATATGAGTTTTGGCCGACCTGGTTCTTTTATGCCCCTGTCGTCGTGCAGAGCCTATGGCATGGTGTGAAATACCGAGACTTTCGATTACCGCTCGTAGCGAATCCGTCAATCTGGTTAAGCGGCATGGTAGGCGAGTCCAAGAAAGACATTCTTGAACTTGCTGGGAAAGACGCAAATCAGTGGATCTTGCCTTTCACAACGCTAAGACGAAATACCAGCAATCTTGGGCTTCAGTTCAGAGATGCCAAAGAAGCGATTGAAGAAAACAGACTCAGCTACCCGTTGGTTGCGAAACCGGACAGAGGCTGTCGTGGTGCGGGTGTAAAGCTGGTTAAAAATGATAAGCAGCTAAAAGACTATATTGAGAGTTTCCCAGCGGGTGCCGACTATCTGCTTCAGAAAAAATCAGATTATGAAGCAGAAGCTGGTGTGTTTTGGGTACGTTATCCGGGAGAGTCAAAAGGGCAAGTGTTCTCAATCACGCTCAAATACTCTCCTTATGTAACCGGAGATGGCAAGAAGACGCTTGAAGAGCTGATCGACTCAGATGACAGAGCCAGTCAGGTTGCACACCTATACAAATCAAGGCATAGCGCAAAACTTGGCATTGTCATTCCTGAAGGACAGAAGTTCCAGCTTGCTTTTGCAGGCAGTCACAGTCGTGGTTCGATATTCAAAAATGGTAACCAATATATCTCCGAAGGACTGACCCGAAAGTTGGACGAGATCTTTGATGATTTCGATGGATTCCATTATGGACGACTGGATATCAAGTTTAAAAACATTGAAAGCCTGATGGCTGGTGAAGATTTCCAGATTATCGAAATCAACGGTGCAAGCAGCGAAGCCACTCATATATGGGACAGTAAAACACCGCTTTCTGAGATATTTAAAACCTTATTATTTCAATACAAAACACTATACAAGATTGGATATTTGCAGAAAAAGGCCGGGCATACCCCACCTTCTCTCAAGACACTATTTGAAACGCTGAAAGAAGAAAATGCGTTAGTTCAACAATACCCCGAGACCGACTGAGCCGGAGAATAATAATGACCAAAACAACTTGCCCGTCCATATCGGGAAATATTGAAGCTATTGATCAGGGGCTGGAACTGTTTTCTAAGCTCAGCGACGAAAACTACAACTACAAAGCCAAACCTTATGTCGACAGCTCAATGGGAGAGCACCTGAGACACATATTGGATTTGTACCATGCTGTTATCAATGAAGCGCAAACAGGTGTTATTGATTACGATCACCGCCGCCGGGGAGCGGCCGTTGAAAGAGAGCGTACAATCGGTATCGATGAGTTGCTACAAGTTAAGAACTGGCTTGAAAACATAGAAACAGAGACGCTTCAGAAACAAGTCACCATACTTTCGGAAGCTACTATATCTTCACAAAAGATTTGCGAGGTCAAATCGACATTACAGCGTGAACTGTTATTTGTTGGAAGCCATACTATCCACCATTTTGCGCTTATCAATGTTGTCGCAAAATACCTGAAGCTGGAAACTGACGCGCGTTTTGGTTATGCACCAGCCACAGCCACTTATCTGAGAGAACAAGCCTAATGTGTACAGCTTCATGGTTGCTGGAAGAAGATGGCTTCCAGTTATTTTTTAATCGCGATGAACAAGTTGGCCGAGTATTAGCAACACCTCCGAATCAGTTCGTTGACGAAAACGGAACTCGCTTTTTGATGCCGGTTGATCCTCAGGGTGGTGGAAGTTGGATAGCCGTAAATGAGTATGGTTTAGCTGTTTGTTTGCTGAATTATTATCAAGGTCAACTGCCTTCTGGAGAGTTGATTAGCCGCGGTCAGCTTATAAAAGGATTTGCACGCTACAAAGATGGAGAAGAACTGATTAGAGACTTCGCCACTCTCGATTATACAAACTATGCACCTTTTACTTTTGTCGTTTTCGATAGTGAGCTGAACTTAAACAGTGGGCATGTTAAAGCACTAAGGTGGGATGGAGAGAGCCTTTGTGAGTTTTTGGCAAAACCGCCTTTGATTTCAAGTGCGGTAGATGCAGAGACCGTGCATCACGTTCGCAGTGAACTATTTCATCGTTATCAATCTCAGGGAGATAGTCTGGAGTCGCGTTTGGCGTTTCATCACAGCCATCACCCGGAACAGGGGCACCTTTCTCCTTGCATGCACAGAGAAGACGCTCATACCGTCAGCTTTACCCTCATAAAGGTAACGACCGATAAAGTCAGCATTAGCTATCAGGAAGGGGCTCCGTGTCAGGAGAATCCATATCAGATAAGTCACCTTGAACGTAGACAAGTTGCTCAGAACATTAAGATTTCCAGATAAGAAAATCGCTTTCTACTGAAAGTTTTCTCTTCTTGTACCTGTCTTAATTATTACTGCACCAAGAATAGGATTTGGATATGAAAAAAATTGTATTACTGCTTACCATGGCTTTGAGCCAATTGTTGTTTTCGTTTAGTGCACACGCAGAAGACCCCGTTTACACAGGAATTTTCAGCAACAAAGCCGTTGATGGTTACGACACAGTTGCTTACTTCACTGAAGGGAAGCCAGTAAAAGGGACAAAGAAATTTAAGACAAGCTACATGGGTGCGGACTGGTACTTTGCTTCTCAAGAGAATCTGGATAAGTTTTCCGCGAACCCAGAAGCTTTTGCACCTCAATATGGTGGATACTGCGCCTGGGCCATCGCTGCAAAAAACGACTTTGCACCGGGTGATCCTGAGCAATGGAAAATTGTAGATGGTAAGTTGTACCTGAACTATGACTCAAATATTCAAAAGCGTTGGGTGAAAGATATACCCGGCTTTATTAAAACAGGCGACAAGAACTGGCCTTTACTAGTGAAGCAATAATCTTCGATTGCACAAGAACAAAAAGGCACTAGATAACCCGGTTTTCTAGTGCCTATTCTCTTAACGCGTTTTGAACAAATTCAAATGATCTACTATCTGTTCGGTAACTTCCGCTAACCTGTCGCCCTGCTCCTCTAAATTCCGACAATCGTTCGCGTTTGAGCCCGAAAGCGATTTCAAAGCTTCTGTTTCAACATGGACATCTTTCACCAGCTTGTTCAACTGAACGATATCGACACTGTTACTATCTCCCTCTTGACCAATGATGTTCAAAATCCCATCGATGCTACTACAAGCGGACTCCAACTCATGCTGGCTAGCTCTGGTGTGAGCAGAAAGTGATTCGAGAGCGCCAGATTGCGACTTCATCTGTTCCCCGGCATCTAACACCGCAGAAGAGATGCCCGCCACAATCTGGTTGATATCATTCAGGCTCGTCTGAGTTGACGCAGCTAAGGTGCGAACTTCATCCGCAACAACAGCAAAACCACGTCCATGCTCACCTGCTCTTGCAGCTTCAATTGCTGCGTTCAAAGCCAATAAATTTGTTTGGTCAGCCAGATTGCTGATAACCGCTATCACCTGACCAATAGAGCCCGTTTGCTCCGATAACTGAAGAAACTTAGCTTGCAGTTGATCATTGCTCGCAACATACCCTTCAAGATCAGAAACCATCTCGCCCATATTCTCGTTTGATCGAAGTAAACCTGTCCGCGTTTTCTCTACCTGATGTCTTGTTTCCTCTGCCTCAGCTTGAAGAGCGACAGATGTTCTATCCAAAACTTCAACCAAGTGAGTGATCTCATACACTCTCTTATCTTGTTCCGTAATACGCGAAGAAATGTTCTGAGTCTTTATCTTTAATTGCTCAGCAATATCATCTGACTCTTCAGCCTGTTGCTGTATCTCTGTTAGCGCTGATCTTACATTTTCTCTAAACCGATTAATCACACCGAGGACTTTGTCGATTTCGCTGTTATAGCTGCTGTTTATTTCACAGGGAACTGATAAGTCTTTATTCTCAAAAACACCCATGTAATCGGTGACGTTTCTCAGAGAATCAACACCCCAGACTTTTTCGTCAATATCGTGAATAATTAGAAATGCGGTGACGAAATATTGGATGACTTGTGAAGTCACTGACTCAGTGAAAAACAATGCGTTGATGAGAAGTGCAACAGCGCCTAGCCAATGGATCGTGCGCATCCGAAGAAAAAGAGATTTCATATAAGTTGATATTTCCTTAGCCTCCGATGGATTCATCAGAGGCTACAATTTTAAGTTTGCAATTAAGTTAGGGAGAATGGCTAGGATTTGGTGTTGTACATCTTTTGGTTATCTTTGTCAGATTCAGACCAAAAGTTAATGTTGAATTGCGCATCGTCACTCAATTCAATTCGATGCCAGTATTGAGGTGGGCTGGTAGCAAAACTCCCTGCGGGTATCACAACCTTTACTTCATGCTCCGTAGCATTTTCGTCAGCAAATCCGTAGTAAGTAACGACACCGTCCATAACACATAGCTGTCCGAATACGCCTTCGGCAGTGTTGTGGTGTGAAAGAAGAGCTGCGGGTACATTATCTTTCGTAAAAAAGGGAGTTGAGCGCTGAATTTTCCAGTTTTTCGGAATTCGATGGTGAGTCATACTGATCTCCTACTGTTATTTATGACTCTATAAGAGCAGGATACATGCCAGATTTTAATTCACTTAATATTCAATTAGTTAAGTGAGCTCCAGCCTCAAGGACAATCATTATGACAAAATTCAAACATTGTCATAATGAGCACGAGTTATCACCATGACAAAATGAAGTATTTCTCTTGCTCAGAGTTAAGCCAGATTGTAAGAAATGACGTACAGCTCATTGATACCAGGGTAGATTTCCTGAATCACACTTTTTAGCTGAGGAAGTGTCATATTCTCCTGAGTAGCATGAAACTCAGATAGTTCGTCAAACTTTATCGGGGTAACTGACTCGATGTTTAGTGAGCAAAACCAACGGTTATCTTCAAAGGTGGACACCTGAACAGTTGTGCCTGGTTCGTAATCCTTTTCTGCTTCGTCACGAATCGTGATGGTCTTCTTCCCCGAAAGAATGTCCGACTCAAATCGTTCAAAAAAGGTCATTTCAGATAAGCTCATCGTTGTTCCTAATTATTAGTCGCTATCAATTTGGAGCACCTTATATCACAGCTATTGTGGTAATTAACCCTAGTACGCAAAAATTTTGTATTGAAACAACTGTAAGTTTTTTTTACAGCACTTTAGTTTAGGGCTGAACAGCCATTAACCAACACATATTCTCCAGAAAAACTTTCTAGCTAAAAAATCAAGCAATTAAAGCAATATCTCCTCCTTTAGCCATCGAATGAATAAACTTTTACATTAAATCATCATTAACGAAGCAAATCATAGTGTCCACACTTTTTACATGGTTACTTACTTAATAAAACAACAAATCTAAGCAACTGATAAGTATAGAGATATAACGTATTGAAATACGGTTTGAATACTGCATGTATTTTGTTAGGTCATTGCTCTGGAGGTACTTATGAAGCTACGAACATTTTTTTCGCTACTGATGTTGCTCTACAGCCACGCCGTATTATCAGCGGTCATCTACAATGTCGATGGTAATGGTCAACTACTAGGAGCGAGTAACATAGATGTTTTAGGTATTACCTATGATGTGGCATTTCAAGACGGATCTTGCCGAACTTTGTTTGACGGTTGTGATAATGTAAGTGATTTCATATTCAAGACAAGAGAGTCTGCTCGTTCCGCTTCTGAAGCGCTGCTTTCTTCTGTTTTAGTTAATATTCCCGGACTCGGTTTATTTGACGATAACCCATCACTGACAAATGGTATTGAATACTTTGTCAGTGGGGGAATTGTTACACCATATGAGATACCAAGCATTAACAATGTCAGGGGTGCAAGAGCACACAATGTAAATCCTACATGGCCGGGTTCAGACGGAGCGGAATATCTGACTTTTACCACACGAAGTACTGACTTCTCAGATCATAACCAGCTAGTTTGGGCCGTATGGACACCGACGGCAATACCAGAGCCAAATGTACTCAATGTATTCTTACTTAGCTTGCTGATTCTGGGATACGTAAACCACAAAAACACCAATGGACTATGAGGTTAAAACCAAAATACAAAAAAGAGATGCCTTTCGACATCTCTTTTTAGTTTATTGATTAGAGAACTTAATTAAGCTTGAGCTTTAGTAGCTGCTGTCTTGCTCTCTTTGTTCATCATCTTCAGACCAACAGTGATAGCCATTGATACTGCGATACCGATTACGAAGTATGTTAACCATGTTAGTGGCTGACTGATTACTGGTAACATGAATACCGCACCACCTGCAACTGTACCGATTGTAATCTTAGATGAAAGAATCAGGCCTGCTGCTACACCACCACCAATCATGTGAGCTGGGATGATACGCATTGGGTCTTTAACAGCGTAAGGGATTGCACCTTCAGTGATACCACAGAAGCCCAGGATTGCTGTTGAAGGACCTGCTAGGCGGTCTTCTTCGTCGAAGTAGCGCTTGAATAGGAATGCCATGATACCTAGAGACATACCTGGGATACATTTCGCTGCAGTAAACGCTGCGTAGAAGATAGATGCATCACCGTCGAAGCTACCACTTGTACCCACACCGATACAGAACATGTAAGCCGCTTTGTTTACTGGACCACCCATGTCGAAACATGCCATTGCACCTAAGATGAAGCCTAGAATCAGTAGGTTGTTAGTACCCATTGATGTTAGCCACTCAACCAGACCAGAGTTCAGTTCTGCGAAGAATTTACCAGGACCAACGTACATGAAGATGATAGTTAGGATACCAGCAAGAAGCGGAGTGATGATAATCATCTTCACCGATTCCAGTACTGCCGGAACCTTAATCTGACGAACAAGCATTACGAACGCTGCTGCTGCCGCACCTGCTACCAGACCACCTAGGAAACCACCAGTCATAATGGAAATCTTACCGAAGCCGCCACCGACAGCAACGAAGCCACCTACGAAGCCCGGAGCAAGACCTGGCTTACCGACCATACCGTACGCTGTAAATGCAGCCAGAACACAGATCAGTAGTGGGTTAAACGCCTTCAAAGTACTGTAGTACAGGAAGTGAATGATACCCTGGAAAGAGGTTTCAAACTGAGCTTTACCCTCAGCTGTACCTATAGCAGCGTATACTTCTTTCTTAATTGCACCGATTTCACTATTTTTTAGACCTTCAGCGGCATTAAGGATTCCTAGATCCGCATAAGTCTTACCAGTGTACTCAGTTAGGATAGCTTCATCATAAAGGTGGGTGTAATCGTAACCAAAGAATAGGTTTAGAAGACCTACACAAAGACCACCGATTATTACAAGAGGAATGATGTGAGATACGCCTGACAGTGCACCTTTGTACCAGTCTTTCAGGAACTTCATTACAAAGTTATCGTTACTATCTTCCGTTGCTTCTTCAAACGATGCTTTAGCAGCCGCTTTAGGCGCTGAACCACCAGCTTTTACTTTAGCTTCAAGAGCGTCAAACATTTCGTCTGCTTTCTTGATGCCATCTTTAACTTTACCTTGAATTGAAGGAAGGCCTTCAAAACGTTCTACTTCAGCTACGCCAACATCTGTTGCGAAGATGATGCCGTCTGCTTCTGCTACATCTTGTGCTGTAATACGGCCATCAATACCGTTAGCACCCTGTTTTTCTACCTTGATTTGCCAACCGCGAGCGGCTGCCTTGTTTTCTAAATTCTTAGCCGCCATGTAGGTGTGTGCCACACCGGCGGTACATGCAGTAATAGCTAAGATTTTCATGTTCTGCCCCTTGTTCCGTCTCTAGTTATATGAGCAACCAATGAATTACTCAATGACTATATTGTTACCCAATTTGTCCTACTCATCCGTGACAGAACTCACAATAAGCGATTTTTTGTATTAAATTGGTACTATTTCAAAATACAACACCATTAATACAAGTCGATTTTCAGTCTGAATTTTAAGCGTTATATAGGCTTGCAAAGCAGTCACTTGAAAATTTTAACACCCTATCAAACCGTACAAAAGTCTACCATCATGTTGATTAAACAAGTAAAAACCTATTTGTTACAAATAATAGCTAATCGAGCTAACATCACGAGACATCCTAAAAAGCACTTAAAACAATTTGTACTTCAATATGTATGATGCAAATTACTTAATCAGACAAATGTGAGATAAGTCTCTTTACTGCCTGTTTTGCAGATTCAAACGCAAAGTTATCCAAACTCACATCTTTAAGTTTAGTCCATTCCACCGACTCGACGTCATCATCAGCCACAAGCAAAGGCTTGTGATCCAACTCGATAAGAAAGAACGCATCGAGGGTTTTGTACTCGACGTTCTTATATAGATAAGTATTGGGGTTTGAAGAAATGTATTGAGGAGTTTGAAAGGTAAAGTTTAGCTCTTCTTTTAATTCTCTTACTACCGCCTGCTCTAGCGACTCATCAGGATCGACAAATCCACCGGGAAGATCCCACATGCCTTTACCAGGATTACGCCCACGGATAGCAATTAGAATTTCATCGCCACAAACAATCGCCACCATAACTGCCGCAGCGGTGTTTTGAAACAGAGTAAAATCACATTTGTCACATACAAATTGCTTGGTTGGAAGGAAATAGGTTTGCAGAGCTTTCTCTCCGCATTCAGGGCAAAAATTCATGTTGTTACCTATAACTTTAGTCGTAATCTAAGTGACTGATTATAAACACCCTAGAAAGAAGTGTGTATTCTGGCTACCATTAGAGTGAAATACCTATTCAATACCATAACACTATTCTGGAGCAGTGAATGAAGAAAACGCGATTCATTAAGTTGTGGCTGTTCGCTTTATGGGGAGTAACCCTTGTTAGCTATGCTAAGCAAGACTTAAAAGTGTCTCTTTTGTCATTTAACGGGGCTCAACGAGCGGCTTATCACAATTTATTTGAACAGTTTTCAACACAAAATCCAGATATAAACTTGATAGTCCAAAACTACGAGGCAGAAAAATACAAATCAGAAATAAACCAATGGCTGGAATCCGAAAGTCACAGTGATGTCATGTACTGGTTCAGTGGCGAAAGGCTCCGGGCCTTCGTTAAAAAAGGACTGGTAAGCAATCTCGATAACGAATGGCTAGCTTATCAGTGGGACACACAGTTCACCCAAGGTGCGCGTTCTAGTGTTACCTACAATAATAATAAGTACGGTCTACCAGTACACTATTATCCCTGGGCGATTTACTACAAAAAATCGTTGTTTGAAAAACTAAATATTTCTCCCCCAACAGACTGGCCCTCTTTTATCGCTGCATCCGAGAAACTAAAGGAGAACGGTATCGCTCCAATCGTCATTGGTAGTAAAAACTATTGGACGCTCGCAGCATGGTTTGATTATCTCAACCTCAGAATCAATGGTCTCGAATTCCATGAAAGGCTGGTTACCGGTGACGTGAGTTACAAAAGTCAGCGTATTGCCAAGGTTTTTGAGTACTGGAAATCGCTAATAGACAGAGGCTACTTTTTAGATGGACATCAAGGCTTAACCTGGAGAGAAGCACTTCCCTTCTTATACAGAAATAAAGGAGGAATGATGTTGATGGGGAATTTCTGGACATCCCAAATTCCAGAATCACTTTACGATGACGTTGAAATGATTCGCTTCCCGGTGATAGATACATCTGTTCAGGTATATGAAGAAGCGCCTACCAATGTATGGATAGTGCCCCAAAATGCGAACAACAAAGCTGATGGCGTCAAGTTACTCCAGTTTATGGCTCAATCAAGGGTACAACAAGAGCTCAATTCTGCAATCGGCATGATTGCACCTAATCCAAACCAACAACAAGTTGACGATCATTTTATAAAACAAAGCTACAAGATCCTGGCTAACGCATCGGGTGTCTCTCAGTTCTATGATCGTGATAACCCCCAACCTATCGCCTCTGAAGGCATAAAACAGTTTGCGCGATTTGTAGCCGATCCCAGCTCGTTACCGCTAGTATTAGAGGAGCTAGAAAAGCTTCGCGAGCAGAGTTTTTAGCTAACAATCTCTTTACAACACACTGATTTTTCAGCGTAAACCGAACACTATACTCATAAGGCTTCTGAAAATGATTGTAGTAGAGCCTTCTTAAAGTACTCGTTTTAACTCACGAAAATCAGTAAGGAAGTTCTATGTTTACTAAATCGTCAGGCTATATCCTGGTGGGTGTATCCGCGATATCTCTGTCAGGCTGTTTCTCAGAAAATACAGAGAAACCAGAACTGGGAATACAATGCCAGGTTTCAACTAGCGTTGAAGCTTCGGACAAATCCGTCCAAGGGTTGTCATTGGTTGGTACCGCCATCGCAGACGCAAAATTTGCCAGTTCCGCAGCAGAAATCGTCAGCTATGACAGTTGTACCGACAAAGTGTATGTGGTGAATGCACAAGCCAGTCAAATAGACATACTTTCCTTAGATGGCAAAGGGGCACCTCGCCATAGTAGTGCGATAAACCTTGAGTCTGCCGGAAAATTAGCAGGCATAGAAATTGGTGCCGCCAACAGCATCGCCACCCACAACGGTCTGATTGCGGTGGCGATTGAAAATAAAGTTAAGCAAGAAAATGGGATCATCGCGTTATATCGCTCTGATACACTCGAACTCTTAACCACCTACCCTGCAGGTGCGTTGCCTGATATGGTCGGTATCTCCCATGACGGAAAATATATTGCGACAACAAATGAAGGTGAACCAAACAACGATTATTCACTCGATCCTGAAGGCAGCATCACTCTAGTTGATATCTCAAAAGATGTCACTAAAGGCGATGTATATCAAATTGGTTTTTCTGACTTTAATGAAGGGGCTGCACGCAGCAATGAGCTTGGTATGGATGTTCGAATCTCCGGGCCAAATGCGACCGTGGCGCAAGATCTAGAACCGGAGTATTTAGCTTTTGCAGATAACGGCAAGTTGTATGTGTCACTGCAAGAAAACAACGCTCTGGCGTCTATTAACTTAGACACAAAATCAGTCGAAGCCGTCGTTGGTCTGGGTAGCAAATCCTGGTCGAAGTACGAGCTTGATGCTTCAGACAAGGACAAAATAATCGGCAATTTCCATAGTTACCCGATGCTGGAAAGCCTTTACATGCCTGACACCATCGATAGCTTCACCATAGACGGAAAGTCTTACATTGTATCAGCCAACGAAGGTGAAGGTCGTACGTACGGTTTCGATACCACTCAGAAATCCTGTATTGCTCGAGGATTCAAGTGGGATGGTATCGACTATCGCGACACCGATATGTATGACACAGAGACAGGACTCTGTATTGCCTATACGGATGAAACCAGAGGCAAAAAGCTCGATGTTGATCCAGAACATCCTCTGGCGGAACAGCTAAACGACAAGAAAGCATTAGGTCGCCTTAAAGTAGCGAATGAAGATTCTATCTCCAAAGATGAGTCAGTATATCTATACGGTGCTCGCTCTTTCTCTATCTGGGATGAAAATGGAAAGCTGGTCTTTGACAGTGGTGATACTTTTGCCAAAGTGGCTTTTGAAACGAACGGTAAACATTTCAACAGTAAAAACAGCAACAACACCAGCGGTGATAAGCACAGTGACGCCAAAGGTACCGAGCCTGAAGCAATAGAAACTGCAAATATCAATGGTCGTCAGTACGTGTTTGTGGGTCTTGAAGAGCAGGGAGGCATCATGGTTTATGATGTTACTGAGCCTCAGAACAGCCATTTAGTCACTTACGTAAATAACCGCGATTTCGATGCTAACGTCTGTACCGAAGTGAGCAAAGGAAAATGTAAGAATGGTGTCTATAACCCTAAAGCGGGCGACCTAGGGCCTGAGTCTATTAAGCACTTCCAGAGAAACAGCTCTCATTTCATTGCTGTCAGCAACGAAGTGAGTGGAACAACATCAGTCTATAAGATTGAGTTTTAAGTCTTCGCGAGGCAGGCTTTGTTAAGAAGCCTGCTCAACCTCCTCTTGCACCTTCCCCTTTGCAACTTCCTTACCCCTGCAATCCCATATATAGATGGGTGAACAGGCAGCACACTCATCACAAACAACATGAGCCTCTTTCACTCCTCCTCCCCAAGCTGGAAAAAGGTATTCAACTGACAGTAAGTTGTTACTGCAAAATGGGCATGATTTAAACTTCATTCCTGACACTCCCCATAGCTCTGCCTTTTACTTTATAAGATGACGGGTTAACGGTGGGTTAAGCGACGAATAGTTTTATTGCTTTAATATAAAAATAATACACCAGGAATATTTTAATTTAAACCACTTGCTTAATGTGCCATATTTTTTATAGCGCGACACTGATAATAAATAAACGACAACTTAATCTGAATATGACAATACACCTCTAACAATGTCAAAAAAATTTAATTACGACATGATATTCCATTAAAGAATGGATATAGATATATTTATTACTATTAGTTTTTATAAGTTTAGATTTCATATATGAAAACATGAGTTCTAAAAACAACTGTGATCATCAGCAAGCTAATTTATCCGAGTAAATAAAACAATATATACAGAGCCTACAAATAATTGGTTCTAAATAATAATTAAACATAATTTAATAGGATAAATAATGAAAAAAAGCACAATCGCTCTTGCTGTTCTTGCCGCAGCTATTTCAGGTACAGCTTCTGCATACGAGGTAGTCAATACTGATGATACTAAATTATCTGTTGGTGGCTTCGCTGAAGCTCGTTACAGATCTCTAAAAGGCAATGATGACGCCGCAACACCAACGCCAGACAAAAAGAGTGACACCTCTCGCGCCCGTATCAACCTGGTTGGAGAAAAGAAGATCAACGACACCTACTCAAGTTTCGGTAAGGTGGAGATCGAATTTAAACAACATGATACTCAAACTCACCGTGCTATGTACGCTGGTGTTAAAGGAGATATGGGCTCTATCTCATTTGGGCGCAATGAGCCATCTGTAGGTTTAAAGAACGCTCGAAACCTTTCTGATATCCAAGTAGAAGGTGTTGAAGATACCCGCAAGCTTCCTAAAGCTTTGAAAGATTGGGCTGGTGCACAGTTTACCTACGAGTATGCGACTGATCTTTTTGAAGTAGCAGCGATTTATGCGTTGGAAGATGAAGGTGAAACCAAAGACAACCAAGGTAAAGCCTACGCTGCTTCAGCCAAAGTGAAGACGGATTTTGGCCTTCAGGTGGGTATTGGTTACGGTGCAGGTCAAAGACACTCTGATTTCCAAAATGGTTCCTGGACCGACAATATTGATGAAAGCGTATTGTATGTCGGTACTCAATATAAGTTAGACCAGCTAACACTGGGTCTGACTTACCATGACATGGGTAAAGACATCGATCAAAAAGGTTTTGAAGCCGTCGCTCGTTACGACTTCGACAAGCTAAGTATTTCTGCAGGTTACCTTCATGAAGAAGAAAAAGTTAGCGGAAAAACCAACGACTTGTACAAATCAGCAGTTATCTCAGCTGGTTACAACTTTACCGACAACTTCCTTGTTCATGCTGGTATAGCGACCAACTCTGCAGACGATGCTTCATTCGATCGTGTAGCAAGAATTGCTGCTAAATACTATTTCTAATATAAATTTCTAAACATAAATAAACACTGCCTTAGGGTTAATATTGGTGACGAGCTTTTATTAACCCTTTTTTATATATAATAAGTTATGAAAATATTCAATTACTCTTCAGCAGAAAACATAAAAGCCTATCGTGTCAAACAAGAACTTCACAAAAAAGGGCATTTTAAGATATCGATAATATCAAGATTCACTCAACTAAAAATAAAGGTAAACATATATCATGGTAACAACTATAACTTTAAGTTAATAAATAGTTATAATAATGAGACGATTGATGATTTAAATGATCGAGCAAGAAGTGTTAGTGCTATAAAGCGAAAACTGGCAAAGTACATCGATGAAATTAATACCATTCCACCTGCATGCTAGAAAACCGATATTTAATTCAAGAAATAATTTATGATTTAGCTATATTACTTTGCTATGCGACGCGAAGCTGGCGATAGTTTTCTGGTGTTTCACCATACCAACGCATAAATGCCCGATAAAATGAGTTTTCATCATTAAAACCCAATAAAAACGCCACATCATACGCAGTGAGTTGTGTCATTCGCAGGTAATGAGACGCTAACCTCATGCGAACATTGTTCAACACAGTGACATACGTTAACCCTTCATCTTTAAGTTTTCTTTGCAAGGTTCTCTTGCTCAACGCGAGTCTTTTCGCTGCTAACTCAATCGAATGTTGTCCGGTAGGCAGTGCGCGTAGCAGTATACGAGTTAACCTGTCTTCTGTCGTATTTGGCAGTGCAACATTTAAGAACGAAAATTCTGGTTCGAAAAAGCGCCAAATTTCTGCTTTATCGCTTAGAAAAGGTAGCTTCGCATCTCTGGCCGTAAATCGAATTCTGTTTCTGGAACTTTTGATTAACTTAGTACCAAAAAAAGTTTCATATGCACCTATCTGTTCCGGCAGTTCTTTTAGTTCAACAGACTGAACACGCATACGAGCATGTGATGCATCTCTAGCCATAACAACAAGAAAGACCATATCAAGTAGAACATTCAGTGCATGGACCGTTAGTGGCCCATTTTTCCCCTCGCAGCTGTATTCTATAGATGTCGACTCAGGAAGGTGTTGCACATACACACGTGTTGGACTAATCATAGCGATATACTCACTATAACGAGTCAATGCTTCATTAAGATCCTTACAACATAAAAAGGCAAACCAATCGGGGTAAAACTCCGTAGAGTCCGTGTCTTTTGCCATGAGCAACGGAACAGGCTTTCCATTCGCCACAAATTCGATCGCTTCGCAAAGTCTTATCGACTCTTCGTAGGTGATGGTTGTAATTTCATGAAGTAATTTATCTGGTGGTAACTGAGCATATGCAACGACTTGTTCTGGATTAACCCCAATCTCCTCTAGAAACTCGAACCAAATTGGAAATACTGTGAATTTTTTTGCCTGCTTCAAACTTTTCCCCCAAGGAGCCATAAAAAGACTCATTGAAATCGTGAATGCATTCTATGTGAAGCACTACACTATTTCACTTGCTGAACGTGCCAAATATCTTGCTAAACTAAGGTTTCAAGAAACAGCTAGGAGGCTTGAGCCATCGTCTCTTTCATTGGTGCTTTCACAGATTCTTTGCCTCTCTGATCCCAGATATAAACAGGTGACGATGCAGCACATTCATCACATACAACGTGGGCTTCTTTTTCATCTCCGCCCCAAGCTGGGTATAGGTATTCCACCGACAGAAGATTACTCCCACAAAACGGACAAGATTTATGTTTCATTGCTAGATATCCCCAAGGCTACATTATAGTTTTACTGGATTGCTGGTGAATTGCGGGTGAACTTCCGGTTAAAACTCGTACAACTTTGAGCACTTTTTTTAGTTCAGATTCCGCATCAAAAGAGGAAACGCTCGCAGCCATAGAGAGCGTTCCTTCAAACATTAGGTAAATTGCTGTTTTTAGTTCCTCGACACTCACCTCTTTTGTACGATTAGGGCAGCTTTCAATCGCTTCTTTAATCGCTTTCTTATACATCTCGAGGCAATTGTTCAGGATAGAAAGCACGGGTTCGCTCTCTGTGATTTCGTGACATACGGTGTTCAAACGATATAGCTTCACAAAATAATCCAAGTTATCCATCATATAAAAACTCAGAAAATCAAACGGCTGAGATTTGCTCTTAAACTCTTTAAAGTCTCTTTCGGTCGATATCTCTACCTCTTTTATGATCGAATGAAAGATATCCTCTTTACTGGTGAAATAGTGGTATATCGCTCCTTTTGAAAGCTGAGTCGCCACCATGATGTCTTTCATCGTTGTTCTCAAATAACCCTTCTCCAGGAAGATATCCAGAGCAGAGTCGAGAATCTGTCTTCGTCTCTCCTGCTCAGGTTTATGCTTAGTTCCCTGCGTCACCATAACCACCTATTAAACTCGCCATTCAAAATAAACCGCACGGTCGGTATGTTATTCTGTTTTGACCAAAAGATAAAGCAAAGTAATTATTCAAAAATGAAACAGACCATATTTTTATATTTACTCTTGAAGATGAAGAATGAAAGTCGATTAATTAACCAGAAGTGAATCAATGATGAAGTTGTTTGAAGGATAAAAAGAAGCCTTAGCTTTTTAAGCTAAGGCTTCTTATTTTAGTGGAGCAAGTGTGATTCAACAGATTAGTTGTTTTCAGTTACCAGAGTGCTTTCACCTTCTACTTCAGCTTTTTCCTTTACCGCAGTTTCCGGCTCCTGCTTATGCTTTTCCTGGATTTCTGAGGCACTCATATGCCCGTAATCTTCACCCATGTACTTCAGTGTCTTAAACAACATGAAGGTTTCTAGCACAAGTAGTGGCGCTGCAAATATCAGGATTGCTGACTGCATAGAACCAACAGGTGCGTTAACAATGATAAACACAGCCGGGATTGCGATAATCACCAAACACCAGAAGATTTTTAGCATGGTTGCCGGGTTCTTATCTTTATCAAGCACACGTTGTGTCTGACAAGCAACCGTGAATACCGAACCGTCCAGTGTTGTTACCAACAGTAGGAAAGTCGAAATGATAAACACAATCAGCAGTAGTGATGAGAATGGCAGCGTATTTAGCGCTTCTACAATCGACTGACTCGCCTGACCATCAGATACCATCTGGCTGATGTTAACCTTCTTATCAAGCTGTGTTTTCATCATAAATGAACCCACAATCGAGAACAGAATGGTTGTACCCAAAGTACCGCCACCTACCATACATGCGATAACTTCACGTAGCGTACGGCCTTTTGACACTTTAGTGATAAATACACACATCAGAGGAATAAAGATCATCCAGTATGCCCAGAAGTAAGCAGTCCAGTTCTGAGGGAACTTATCCTGAGTGATTGCATCAGTATACAAGCTCATGTGGATGAAGTTGGACGCCCACAGACTGATAGATGTACTTGTGTTCTCAAGAATAAACAGAGTTGGGCCAAACAACAGGATGTAGATAACCAGCGCAATCAGGAAGTAGGTACCCGAGCTGGAGATGTTTTTCATACCCTTTTCAATACCAACGAACGAGCTCACAATTAGCAGGGTCGCTACAATTCCAAGCATACCTAACTTCAGACCCAGACCATCTTCAAGGCCAGTAAGCTGAGCAAATGCCGCAGATACAATTGGCACACCCAGAGCAAGTACGATGATTAGACCAAATACCAAAGAGATTGGGTAAGTAATATCGATAACACGCGCAACCACTTTACCTACAGCTTGGTTCTTGATCATGCTCTGTACGATTTCACTGATCTTCAGAGAAGGATTCTTACGCACGTAGTACGAGTACATGATTGGCACAGCACTGATAGCATAAAGTGCCCAAGCGGTAATACCCCAGTGATGCAGAGAGTATGTCACAGCCCATTCGTGTGCAGTAACAGAGCCAGCTTCAATGGCAAAAGGTGGCGTCTTGATGTAGTACGACCATTCAAGGAAAGCCCAGTAAACGGTACCGGAACCTACACCCGCGAGTGCCATCATAGTGATGTAGGCAAAATTTGAGTATTCAGGTTTTCCTTCGCCCATACGGATATTACCGTACTTACTGGTCATTAAATAAACAGCAACAATAACCATGGCAAAACCAAACCACAAGATTGGCGTACCCAGGTTGTAAGCGATCATGGTAAAGATATCGCCAGCGATGGCAATTGCCCGATCTGTATCTGTCAGAAAGAACGAAGATATCGCAGCGATGATGACCAAAGAAACGACAATCGTCGTGCGGTCAAAATTATTTGGATTACTATTTTCCATAGAGGACTCCTTGATACTTCCGCCTACAGCAAAAGGCGGAAGTAACAGTTTCACGTCTTATTGTTAATTTTTAAAAGCAATATTATTCAAAAACATAGTGAGCAATAGATGCTTCTTTCACTGCTTCCCAGTCCATTTCTACACCCAGGCCATTGCCCTCTGGTGCATGAACATATCCCTCTTTATCCGTACGGATCTGAGTGTGTGAACAAAGCTCAAAACTCTCATATGGATAGAACTGTTCAAAGAAGTTGCAGTTGTTGTGAGCCAATGCCACATGCAGGTTCGCTGCCTGCGTAATGGTGTAACCCATGCTCTGGATCTCAAGGTTCTTAGAGTGGCCTTCCGCAATCGCGAAACACTTGTTAAGTTGAGTGATACCACCACAAACTGTCGCATCCTGACGAACATCAGACCAGAACTCGTTTCCAAGCGCGTAAGTCACTTCCTGTAGAGTCAGAAGGCAGTTACCGTGGCTGGAAATTTCCAGATCAGTTTTATCTACCAGACGTTGATAAGTTTTATAGTCATAGTCAGAAACTGGTGCTTCTAACCATTCCCAATCGTAGCTTTCCATCAGCTTAGCCATCTTCATTGCTTCAGCCGGAGTATAGAAAGTCGCTGTATCCAGCATAAAGCGGATATCGGTGTGGCCGTATCGCTCCTGAATTGCGTTAACCAGTTTTACGTCTTTCTCGAAAACACAGTAGCAATGAAGCTTAATCGCGGTAAAACCGTGCTCAATGCAGTCATCGATATACGGGTAGTACTCTTCAACTGTATCGAACATTGGTGAAGATGCGTAAGATTTCATCTTATGGCGTGCACCGCCCAAAAGCATATACAGAGGCATGTTTGCTTTCTTTGCCTTGATATCCCACGCAGCAATATCAATAGGAGATTTCGCTGGCAGTCCGCCCCATGAACAGCGAGCGCCCAACCAGGTACTTAGCTCTTCTGTCATTAACGGGTTTTTACCAATCAGTCCCGGAACGATCGTTTTCATCGCTTCGATGATGCACTTATCAAAATCATTTTCAGTGTAGCTAATTGTTGCACCCACACCTTCAGTGCCGTCTTCGGTGATGATTCTGACAATGTTGTTGGTGTAAAGCAGAGGTTCCTGATTGTCTGCCCAAGGAATCGGTGGTGCGTCTCTATCTGCTACTGCGTAGAGTTCAACACGTTTGATTTTTGTATCTTTCATGATTTCTCCTTAAAGAGCACTACCGTTTTTTATCATAATAGTGCGAATTTCTTCGCCACGTAGATCGCGAATTCGTCTGTTTTCTTCAATTGACTTCACAGCGGCAATACCTGCTGCGTGTCCATATTCAAAGCATTGCGCAGTAACACGAGCTGAAGCTAACGCCTCATGCTCTGCGCTCAGACAGCGACCAGCGACAATAATATTTTCACCAACGACAGGAACTAACGCGTTGTAGGGTACGTCGTAGTAATCGTTGATTAACCAATGAAGCTTCGGTTTGTCACCGTTATGTAGCTCGATTGGCCAGGGGGTTCTGCAGATGCCGTCTTCTCGCTTGCGGCAATTGACAACGTCATCATTCGAAAGGGTTTCCACTCCAACAATGGAGCGAGTTTGTCGGATACCAACTTCAACACCGGTATCAACAACGTATGAGGATTCACATCCCGGAACATGGTTTTGCAGGAAACGAGCGTATTGTCTGACCTGTCGACGGCCAAAGACTTCTGCCTCGGTAAAATCGACCGGATCGATAACATTCAATACTCGCCCATCCTGACCAGCCAGACGGGTAGCGTTCACCATGAGTTCGTTTGGTCGAGTTGTTGGGAATATCCAGATTTTGTGTCTTGGTAACTCATAATCACCCGATGCGTTTGCCGCCAGAATGTCTTCGGTTACCTTTGGTGGGCAAATAGTGTCATTGCCGTAGTAATCGAGATATTTGCCAATATCAACACCGCCGATTCGGAAGAACATGGTAGGGTTCTGAATCACGCCTTCTGCACCAAAGAAATAATCAAAACCTGCTCGCGCAACTGCAGCTGCATCACCTGAAGCATCAACGATTCTTTTGGCAAGTATCACTGACTGACCTGCATTCGATTCAATAACAACACCGTTGAAGGTATCTTCGTCCATAATCACGCCAATCACAGACGTATGAAAAAGCGTTTTTACACCCGCCTCTTCCAGCATATCGTCAGCGACTTCGCGCCAGACTAGTGGGTCATGCGTTACAGTAAATGTTTTGCCATAGCGCTGAGGCTCAGTAACACCACCTTTAGCTTTCAGTGCTTTTCTGAACTTTTCGGTAAACCCAAATACAACCTGTTCTGGTTGGTCATTAGCATCTTCACTCGCCAGGTACATACCGCAGATGGTTCCGGACAAGCCGGCAACCGCCGCACCACCACAAAATCCATACTTCTCAATCAGCCAGGTGTCCTTACCCATACTTCCGGTAGTTGTCGCCGCAGCTACACCAGCCGGGCCTCCACCAATGACCAGAACATCCACATCTCCGAGAATCGGTAGGTCTGGCACTTGTTCATATCGCTGAACAATTTTCCAATCTTTCATCTTAACCTCTCTGATGGACCACTGATAGACATCTGATATATCAGATGTATGTCTGGAATATACTCCCGGAATATTTGTGTTACAATCGGTGTGTTGAGATTCGTGAGAGCGCTCACTAAAAAATTTCCAGGAACAATAAGAATGAATTTAGAAATAAACCCTACAAATAAAACGGAAGTGGCTTATAACCAGTTGGAAAGAATGATCATTTTCCGGGAGCTAGAGCCCGGTAGTATGGTCAGCGAGAAGCAGCTGGCAGAAAATCTGGATCTTGGCCGAACACCAGTAAGAGAAGCACTACAACGACTCTCTTATGAACGTATGGTAGAGATCCATCCACGAAGAGGGATCCAGATCCCTGCGATTTCAGTTGAAAGCCAGCTGAAGATCCTTGAAGTCAGACGCGATATCGAAGCGCTATGTGTGAAGTATGCGTCTGTAAGAGCTTCTGTAGACGAAAAGCAACAGATGCAGGAGTATGCTCTTGAGCTTGAAAAGTGCGCTGAGACTGGTGATGAAATTACCTATGCTTCACTGCTGAAAAACATCCACCGTTTGTTGGTAAAGGCAGCAAGAAACGAATATCTTCAACTAGCAATGGCTCCGCTACAAGGTCTATCCAGAAGATTCTGGTTCGCATACAAAAATGATACTTCCGATTTGGCGGAAGCTACTTCGCTCCACGCTTCTGTGCTCAGAGCAGTTTGTCATACCGACGAAGACGAAGCAGTAGCAGCTTCGCATAAACTTAATGATTACCTCACCGATGTTGCTTATCGCAGTATCAGTTCAAGATAGGCTAGTTTAACCTATAAAAAAGCCCGCATTTCTAAATGTCAGAAATGCGGGCTTCTTGTTTTATTTGTATCTACTTCTACGCAACCTTGAACTTCGCAATCGCGCTCGACAGATCACTAGCCTGAGTCGCTACGCTTGCAGAAGACTGAGCGTTTTCAGATACCGCACTGACATTTGAAGATGCCAAATCCCGGATCACATTGATGTTGCGCGCTACCTCTTCAGACACGGTACTCTGCTCTTCCAGTGCTACGGCTATCTGATTACTACTGTCCAGTATATGTTGCATATCGCCTAGAATATTTTTGATCTGCTTGTACGCCTCACCAGAAGACTCCACACTTTGATCGCTTCGAGAAGTGCAACTATGCATAGTGCCAACGACTTTCTGAGTCTGCTCCTGAACGGAGCTGATAATATTTGAGATCTCTTCAGTAGAAGACTGAGTGCGGCTTGCCAGAGTTCTCACTTCATCCGCAACAACCGCAAAGCCTCTTCCCTGCTCTCCCGCCCTTGCAGCTTCAATTGCAGCATTTAAAGCAAGTAAATTGGTTTGCTCAGCAATCTCGCGAATCACATCCAGCACTGAACTGATCTCCTGTGAAAGTGAAGATAGGTGGTTCACCTCCTGGCTAGCACCCTCGAGATCATTTGAAAGCTCAGTGATCGACCCTTGAGTTTTCTCTATTTCCGACAGCCCGACATGAGCAACATCGTAACTTTTTTGTGCATTCGTTGCTGCACGTTCGGTTGTCATCGCGACTTCTTTGATCGTTTCGCCCATCTCTGTCATCGCAGTGGCAACACTATCGGTCTCAATCTGCTGCTGGTTAAGCGCTTCTTCCGTCCCCATACTACTTTGCTGTAGCTGCTTTGATGCTGCTCCGAGTTCGCTGATAGTATCCTGAACACAGCCTACCAGTCCCTGGATGCTTTTCAGCAGAGCATTGAACTGCCCAGCCACCAAAGAAAGCTCATCATTTCCAGTTTCGGGTGCTTTTAATGACAAATTGTGTGTCGTACTTACTTCACACATCACATCACTGAGTGACTGTATACGGTTTTGTATACTCCTGATGACCAAAAGAGAAAGAGCAATCAATACAATCGCAACCACGGCAATTGATATCAGAATAAACTGCTCAATAGATTCTTGATTACTTGCCAGCTCCTCTTCCAACTGTGCTTCAACGGATTTAAAAATCGACATTATGTCGGCGAAGAGTGCTTTCATCTCTTGAATGATTTGCTGATCACGAGCTGAATCCACCCCAAAGTCTGATACAAGTTTTGCAAAGTCTTTGTTGTACAGCTCCATCTCTTTATGCAATTTATCGAACTCAGAAAAACTGATCCCGAGCTCGTGCAAATGCGCTTCCATTGCTATATCGAGTGAAGTGAAGTGTTGATATTCACGCTTGAACTCCGACAACTTAGCGTTATCCGGAGTATTAATAAACTCAAGTTCAATTCTGTTGAGTTCAAGTAAAGAGAGCTCTAGGTCTTTTACTTCGACCAGAGTTTTCTCAAGTTTCAGAAGTTTAAGGTTGGATAGTTCGGTTATTGCAACAATCGTGATCAGGGCAACAAGTGAAATGCCTGTCAGGCCAAAAAGTTTATGTTTAATCTTCATAAGCTCATCTACCAATAGTAATTATGGTGGTTAAAGCCTTACTTTTTATATTGTTATTATTATGAATAGTTATACATGTTTATTTTACTATTCATTATAGCTATTAATGTGATGCTTATAGAAGAAAGTGGTAGGTGCAGAAAGGACAGACCAGTAAGCCATGAACAGAACAATAGGTATGCTGGCAAGCGGAATTATCAACTAGGATTCTAATTAAGAACAAAAAAGCCAGATAATAAATACGAGATTACTATCTGGCCTAGAGATTTATATTATCGACAGATCTCGACTTTCACATTACCCGTACTTAGCACATCCTGAATATCTTCAGGTGGCTTCTCATCAGTAAAGAACACGGTAGCATCCTTGATATTTCCAAGTTCAATAGAGCCTTTTGGTGTGTACTTAGTTGAATCCAATGCGACAAACACGTTTCGTGCTGATTTCATCACCGCCTGAGCAATGGCCGTTTCATTTAGATCGTACTCCAGAAGCGTACCGTCTTCATCAACGGAACCAGCACTGGTGATCATATAATCGAAGCGGAAGTTGTTGATAAAATCCAGCGCTTCAGTTCCTACAATGCCACCATTTTTCGCTCTGATTTTTCCGCTCGGAATCAAAACATCAAAGCTCTTGTTGCTGTGCAGTACGTTGGCTACTCGGAGCGAGTTAGTAATCACCTGAAGGTTACTCTTTTTGAGCAAGTGCGTTGCAATGATTTCCGTTGTCGTCCCTATGGTCAGGAACACTGTTGAGTTATCGGGAATCATTTGGGTGATGCGCTCACCAATCGCATTTTTTTCTTCAGTTTCAGAAACTTTACGAATTTCGTAATCAAGGTTTACTGTACTCGACGGAGAACTAGCGCCACCGTGGTGACGCACTAACAAACGCTCATCGCTTAGCTTTTTGATGTCTCTTCTGATTGTTTGTGTCGAAACTTGCAGAATTTCTGCAAGTTCTTCGACCGTACAGTAACCTTTATCAATAACTAATTGTAATAGTTTGTCTTGTCTTGGATTAGTCATGATAACCTTTGTTAAATATTGTTATTAACCTGCGATATCGACATCAACCGTTGCCCGGTCAGGAATGCCCTCGCGACCACCTCTTTGGGTGCATTTAATCGCTGCTACTGTATTAGAAAATATAACCGCCTGACGTGTTTCCATTCCCTCTGCAACTGCTACAGCAAGAGCCCCATGGAAAACATCTCCTGCTCCAGTTGTATCAACCACATCAACAACCTTACCTGGCTGATGCATCAGTTCGTTATCTTCTAACCAGTAACAACCCTTTGCGCCGACAGTAACATATACTTTCCCTTTTGTCCTTTTCTGAGCGATTTTTAGACCCTCAATTGGATCTTCTGTCTCACTAAATTTGGCCAGACCAGGTTCTGAAAACGCGATGTGATCGGCAAGTTCCACAAGTTCATCAATGGGATCCGGGCAAATATCCGCGTCCAATACCGAAGGGATGCCAAATTTTTTCGCCTGTTCGAGCGCATATTTGGCACCTTCTATCCATCGTACATCACATAAAATGGTTTCGTATGTAGAGAAATCAACAGATTTAAGTGGTTCAATATCACGACTCAAAGATTTGTCCTGATAATTAATGATCATGCGTTCACCTTCATCATCCACCAGCACAGCGGAGAACGCAGATGAGGCTTCAGAAATATGAACTGCGTTATCTACACCCACCCCATAACCCGAAAGCTCAGATAGCATGGTATCGGCTACGGAATCGCCACCAACACGACCAATAAAGTCCACTTCTTTACCCATTTTAGCAACAGCGACTGAAGCAGTTGCTGCCGGGCCACCACCCACTTCAAAATAGTCGGTTGCGACATACTTGCCGCCAGCCGTCGGTAGTTGTGAGACTCGCTGAATTCTGTCGAGTACGGTAATTCCAAGACACGCTATTGCCATTGTTTCATTCTCTTTCTGTAGTTTGTAGGTACGGATTGTCGGTACGTTGATGATTCCATTATATGAATATTCCGCTTTTTGGATGGGACGACAATCACAAAACAACATCAAATGTACACAAAACAACAAAATGTGACATTGCTTACGGTTGTATTTGTAGAAATCGTTATATTGACGACACTATCGAAACACTAATCACGCAAAAGGATAAATTCATGTCAACTATCGGCTTTATCGGTCTTGGACAAATGGGTAGCCCAATGGCTGCAAACCTAATCAAAGGCGGTCACTCACTAAAAGTCTTTGATATCAATGAAGAAGCGGTAAGCAAGCTTGTTGAGCAAGGCGCAGCTGCTGCGACTTCTCCTGCTGATGCAGCAAACGATGTTGAGTTTATCGTATCTATGCTTCCAAACGGCAGCCTTGTTCGTGCAACTCTGTTTGGCGACAACGGTATTGCTTCAACGATGAGCAAAGACGCACTTTACATCGATATGTCGACTATCCACCCAATGGAAACAGACGCCCTGGTTAAAGAGATGGGTGATGCTGGCTTTGAAATGATGGAAGCACCGGTTGGTCGTACATCCGATCACGCGATCCGTGGCGAACTTCTTATCATGGCAGGCGGTACTCCAGAGCAAATCGTAAAAGCTCAGCCACTGTTCGATTGCATGGGTAACGAAACAGTTGATTGTGGTGGTCAGGGTAAAGGTATCCGCGTAAAAATCATCAACAACTACATGAGTATCGCTCTGAACGCTTTGTCTGCGGAAGCTGCAACACTGGCAGAAGCAATCGGCCTGGAGTTTGACGCTGCGCTTAAAGTTATGAACGGCACTCCTGCTGGTAAAGGCCACTTCACTACAACATGGCCAGGTAAAGTACTGGCTGGAAACCTTGACCCTGCATTTATGATCGACCTTGCACACAAAGACCTTGGTATTGCGCTAGACCTTGCTAATCAGGTTAACGTTCCAATGCCTTGTGGTGCAGCATCTCGTGAAATGTACAGCATTGCGCGTGCAGCAGGCCGTGGTCGTCAAGACTGGACAGCAGTACTTGAGCAACTACGCGTAACTTCTGGTCTTGAGCCAAAAATCAAATAATTAACCATATGCTCAAGTAAGTTAAAGAGGCAATAACGTGAAACTCACTACGACCCCATGGGGCGAAGTAGAAGGCCAGAACACACCAGTCCAGCTATTTACGCTGGAAAACCAGAGCGGGATGAAGCTTTCGGTCACCAACTATGGCTGCATAGTGACATCGATTGAAACACCAGACCGCAATGGTGAACTTGCTGATGTGGTTCTGGGCTACGAAAGCCTGGAAAAATACCTTGCAGGTCACCCTTTCTTCGGGGCAATTGCAGGCCGATATGCCAACCGAATTAAAGATGGCAAGTACTCACTTGATGGCGTTGAGTATCAGCTTGAAACCAATGAACCGCCTACAGCGCAGCACCTTCACGGTGGTACCAAAGGTTTCGATAAATATGTCTGGGACTACTCAATAGAAGAGAAGGAAACGGGTACATTTATTCACTTCAACCGTGTTTCACCCGATGGTGAATCTGGTTACGGTGGCACGTTAAACGTTGTGCATACCATTGGCCTGGATGAAGAGAATCAGGTGCACTACAACTTTAAGGCAACAACCGACAAGCCAACGGTCGTTAACCTTTGTAACCACAGTTACTACAACCTTGGTGGCCATGATTCAGGTTCGGTAGAAGGCCATGAGTTAAAGCTGTTTGCCGACTTCTATACTCCAGTATCGGAAAACATGATTCCTACAGGTGAAATCCTTTCTGTTAAGGGGACTGGATTGGATTTCACCGCTTCTTCTGTCATTGGTGAGAACAAGCTAAAGCTGGAAGAAGATGGATTCGACCATAACTACATACTTCATCACAGAGATACTCGAGATGACTACGGTTATGCCGCTGAGTTGTATGACCCCCAAACTGGTCGATTTATGACAGTTCTTACCACTCAACCAGCGGTTCAGTTCTATAGCGGTTTTAAACTGTCGAACAAAGTATGGTTTGGTCGCAACGGATTTAAGTATGAATCCTGGGGTGGAATGTGTCTTGAAACTCAGCACTTTCCCGACAGTCCAAACCAGTCTCACTTCCCTTCAGTTCGCCTGAATCCAGGCGAAATATTTGAAGAGAAAACAGTACACCAGTTTAGTGTGAGATAGGACTGAGATAAACCTAACAAGTCCCAACAACAGCTCGTGGGATGACGAACTTAATAGCGCTCATCTGAGCGCTTTTTTTAGGCCATAACCATGTTTAAAGCTTGTGGCCTAACGCTCAAAAATGTCCATTTGTGATTATTTTTGTTGAAAAGTGATACATAACTAACAGAAATGAAATCAATCGACTGATAATTTCTCTATCAACAAACAATAATGACGATTATCCAATAATTCCAGAGGAAACAATGTATGAAGTGGATTAATACCCGATCCCATATTTCTTGGTTAGAAACCGAAACAGACCGAATCTTTGAGTTTGGTAGAAACGCTCTAGTACCTAACGGTTTCGGCTGGATTGGCAACAACGGTAATGTTCGCGAAGAGATGGGAACACGCCTGTGGATCACAGCAAGAATGCTTCACTGTTACTCTCTGGCTGCTCTGATGGGTCGCCCTGGTGCAATGGACCTGGTTGAACACGGTATTACCGCGCTGGAAGGCCCGCTAAAGGATAAAGAGCATGGTGGCTGGTTTGCAACCATCGATAACGAAGGCGAAGGCATCATGGATGAGTCTAAACAAGGCTACCAGCATGCGTTCGCTCTTCTTGGCGCAGCAAGTGCTGTAACTACAGGCCACCCTCGTGCTCGTGCTCTTCTGGACGAAGCTATCAATGTATACGAAAAACACTTCTGGGTAGAAGAGAAGCAGATGTGTTATGAGTCATGGGATCGTGCCTGGACTGAAACAGAAGATTACCGTGGCGGTAATATGGCAATGCACTCTGTGGAAGCATTCCTGATTGTTTACGATGTAACAAAAGATAAGAAGTGGCTGGATCGAGCACTGAACATCACAGAGTTTATGGTTCACAAGACAGCGAAAGGTCTAAGCTACCGTGTAAACGAGCACTTCGACTCTGACTGGAATCCACTACCAGACTACAACAAAGAAACACCGGCAAGTCACTTCCGTGCATACGGTGGTACTCCAGGTCACTGGATTGAGTGGGGACGTCTGATCTGTCATCTACGTGCAACACTGCTTGAAATTGGCGCAGATGCACCAGAGTGGATGCTGGAAGATGCGATTGGTCTGTTTGACGCAACAGTACGTGATGCATGGCATGTTGATGGTGCGCCTGGCTTTGTATACTCAGTAGACTGGGATGGCAAGCCTGTTGTACGCGAACGTATCCGCTGGGCTCCAGTTGAAGCAATCGGTACTGCTTATGCGCTTTACGCAGTAACAGGTGAGAAGAAGTACGAAGATTGGTACCGCACATGGTGGGACTACTGCCGTACTTACCTGATTGACTATGAAGGTTGCTCATGGTGGCAGGAACTGGATGTAAACAACCAGGCAGGTACAAGTGTTGTTTGGGATGGTAAGCAGGATATCTACCACCTGATGCACTGTCTGGTTATTCCTCGTCTGCCTCTGACTCCGGGTCTGGCTCCAGCAGTTGCTGCAGGTCTTCTGGATCAGGATGTGAAGTAACTCTCCGCAAACTCTTATCTCTATCATTCCCACGCTTATTCGTGGGAATGCTTTTCTGACACGTTTCACCGCTTTCCGTTCTTGCTTCTTTGTTTCCTAAACCTTTAATACTTACACATAGTAGCGCCTTTTCAAGTCGTCGAGATCTGTCTTCATTCCCACGCAGAGCATGGGAACGAGTAACAAAATTCATGTTTCGATAGCTGCCCAGATTCGAGAAGCATTCTCTCTCGTTCCCACGGTTTCCGTGGGAATGCATACCTAAGTCAAAAACAAACACCAAACATTGCCTCAAAGATGTGTCCCAGCGCTCATTTTGTCCATTTTTGTACGTTTATGTTGAAAAGTGATACATAAATAACAGAAATGAAATCGACTCACTGATAATTTCTACACCAACAAACAAATAAAGAGGAATCTCCAAAATGCCTTACATGTCCGGTAAAACTATGATCAAAGAAGCGTGGGACAACAGCTACGCTATCGGTGCGTTCACTGCTCACAACCTGGAAACAATCAAAGCTGTGCTTCTGGCAGCTCAGGAAGAGCAATCTCCTATCATGATTCAGATCGGTCAGAAAGCTATCAATGAAATGGGCATGAAGCCTCTGCGTGATGCAGTTGACTCTCTTATTCAGCACCATGAAATCACAGTTCCTATCTGTGTTCACCTTGACCACAGCCGCAAGTTCGAGCAGTGCATGGAAGCTGCTACTCGTGACTTCCAGTCACTGATGTTTGATGGCTCTGCACTTCCTTTTGAAGACAATATCCGTATCACTAAAGCAGTGGTTGAAGTAGCGAATGCTCTTGGCCTTGGTGCTGAAGGTGAAATCGGCAAAATAGGTGGTACAGAAGACGACATCACTGTTGATGAAAAAGACGCAATGGTTACAACAGTAGAAGAAGCACTGGACTTCTCTGAGCGCACTGGTGTTGATTATCTTGCTGTTTCTATCGGTACAGCGCACGGTGTATACAAAACAACACCAGAGCTTAAGTTTGACCGTCTATCTGAAATTAAAGAAGCCGTTAAGAAGCCAATCGTACTTCACGGTGGTTCAGGTGTACCAGACGATCAGGTTGTTGAAGCAGTTAAACGCGGCGTAGCTAAGATAAACGTTGATACAGAGCTACGTCAGGGCTTTATCGCTGGTGTTAAAGCGTACTGGGAAGCAAACCCAGAAGACGTCATTCTTGCGGATGCAAACAACTCTGGTATCGCTTCGATGATGGAAGTTGTTAAACACAAAATTCGTCTGTTTGGTTCAAACGGCAAAGCTTAATGTCATTTATGTGACACAAACCCTACAAAAAACGACACATTGTCCACGGCTGTGAAAAGGTTCAAAGAACCAAAAGAGTAAGTGGGTTATCAATACCATTAAGTGAACAATGTGTTGTTTAAACAACTATACAGATAATAAATATTTTGGTGATTCTATGCTGAAAGCAATAGAAAGAGCATTAAACACAATCAATGCGCCAATCGCTCGATGGACAGCTAACATTGCAGGCTTCTTCCTGTTGGTGATGACTGTAATCGTAATCGTCCAGGTAGCGTTCCGATATCTTCTAAACACCCCTTTGGGTTGGACTGATGAGTCATCACGCTTTTTGATGATCTACATGACATATCTTTGTCTGCCAATCATCTATCTGGATGAACGCAACATCGCAATGACCTTTGTGACCGATAAGCTAAAAGGCACTCGCGTATTTGAGTTCCTTATGGTAATTGCACACATCGCAAGTTTGGTTCTGTTCGCGGTTTGGATTTACTTTGGTTACGCATTCTACCAAACCGGCTCGGTAATGGCAGACAGCCTGCCAATTCCAATGTATACGATATACGCCATTCCTCCTGTAATGCTGGCAATTTCTTGCTCGTTTGCACTACAAAAACTGGCTGGTGCCCTGCACAAGCTTATCCATTTTAATGAAGAGCAGAAGAAAGTCGCTGCTCAAGCGGCGGAGTAGAGGTATATCATGGTTTCTCCTATTTTCGTTCTCTACTTTATGGCATTCCTGCTGATTGGTGTGCCTGTACTATTCGCACTGGGCTTAGCCCCGATCATTACTTTCTTCCAGAATGATCAAGTGCTGTTCATTAACATGCTTTACCAGCGTTTGTACTCTGGTCTGGATAACTTCCTGCTACTTGCTCTGCCATTCTTTATGCTGGCTGGTGAGTGTATGTCGAGTGGTGGTATTACTCCTCGTATTATCGCTTTTGCTCAGGCACGCGTTCAGCACCTTCGTGGTGGTCTGGGACACGTAGTAATCCTGACTTCTACTCTGTTTGGTGCCCTAACAGGTTCTGCTGTAGCAGCAACATCCGCTATCGGTAACATGCTGTTGCCTGAGATGACCAAGTTCAAATACGACAAGAGTTACTCAGCAGCGATCACCGCAGCTTCAACGATCATCGGTAACATTATTCCGCCTTCAGGTCTGATGCTTCTTTACGCATTCGTAATGAACACATCCGTAGCGGCAATGTTTATCGCGGGCATCGTTCCGGGTCTGATTTTCTGTGTTGGTTTAATGCTTGTTAACCGAGTACAGATTAAAAAATACCCTCAAGTGCAAACGTTGCCACGTGCAAGCAAGCTTGATCGTC
The DNA here is from genome assembly GCF_042245395.1 of Vibrio iocasae. NCBI lineage: Bacteria > Pseudomonadati > Pseudomonadota > Gammaproteobacteria > Vibrionales > Vibrionaceae > Vibrio > Vibrio iocasae. Next base: position 1,701,645 of record NZ_CP145310.1, read on the forward strand.
GTGAAAGTCTGAAACTGGCGATTCTACCTTTGCTTACTCCGGTCATCATTCTGGGTGGTATTTATGGCGGTATCTTTACACCGACAGAAGCAGCAGCGGTAGCCGTTGCATACGCAATCTTCCTGTCTGTTTACGTAATCAAAGTCACTGACCTGAAAGCAACTTACGCACTGTTTACCAAAGTAGCTGTCAACGCAGCAGCAGTATTGATTATCGTAGCGGCCGCGAGTGGCTTTGCTTCAGCAATCAGCTTCTCTGGTATCTCTAATATGGTGACTGAGTTCTTCAACGGAATTACTCGTGACCCATTGATGCTGTTCTTCATCATCAACGTGTTCTTGTTCATTGTTGGCATGTTCTTAGATGCAGGTCCTGCGATTCTTATCTTCGCACCTATCATCGCGCCAATCATGATCAATGCGGGCGTCGATCCTGTGCACTTTGGTGTGGTGATGTGTATCAACCTGTCAATTGGTCTGGCAACCCCTCCGATGGGACTGGTGCTATTCGTAGCGTCGGGCGTATCGGGTCAGCCATTACAGAAGATTTCGAAGGCGATTATTCCATTCATTATCGTGGAATTCCTAATCATCTTCCTAATTTCGTTCTTCCCTGATCTAGTTATCGGCCTACCGAAACTGTTAGGCGTGATGCAGTAACTAATACAAAAACAATTTGTGAAACAACAAAACAAATCGTGAAACATAAAGCAAAATACTATAAGGAACATAACATGAAAAAATCACTACTGGCACTTGCAACTACAGCCCTATTTGCAACATCAGCTGCCAATGCGGCGGATTACAAGCTGACTGTGCCACACGTGTCAAACCTGGAAAGCTACAACCACCAGTCATTGTTAGTATTTAAGAACTATGTTGAGTCTCGTTCTAACGGTGCTATCGAAGTTGATATCTACCCATCAGGTCAGCTATGTAGCAACGCTAAAGAGTGTATTGCCGGGGTTCAGGCAGGTATGTTTGATTACTTCCAGACGACTATCCCTGAGCTAGCTAACTTCTGGAAACCAGTAGGTGCGTTCGACCTTCCATACATGCTACCAAACGACCGTGTTGCTGAGTGTGTTTACGACAACGAAGAGTTCCTGGGCGATGTTCGTGGCGAACTTATCAAGAAAGCGCCAAACGTACGTCTGATGATGGTATCTAACTCTGGTGGCTGGCGTAACATCGCAACTACTAAGAAGCAGGTTATGTCTCCAGATGATGTTAAAGGTCTGAAACTACGTACAGTACCAGCAAAGATCCAGCAGGAACTGGTTAAAGAACTTGGTGGTTCACCAACTCCTATCGCTTGGCCAGAAGTTTACACAGCACTTTCAACAGGCGTAGTAGATGGTACTAAGAACGGTATCGTAGATATCGTACAGAACAAATTCCACGAAAGCCTTGACTACCTAATTCTTGATGGTCACGCATACATGGGTGGTGCTTGGGTATTTAACGACATGAAGTTCAAGTCTATGCCAAACGAGCTTAAGCAAGTTCTTGTTGACGGTATTGACGCTCAAAACCAGTACCTACGTGCATATCCTAAGCACCGTGAATTCTCTGCTTACGAAGAGTTCCGCAAAGCTGACGGTACAATCTATAACCCAACTGCAGAAGAAAAAGCGAAGTTCCAGGCTAAGACTGCTCCAGTTAAAGATTACTTCCTAAGCACTGCTGGTGACGAAGGTAAAGCATGGCTAGAGCGCTTCCAGAGCGAAATCAAGACTTGTGAAGCTAAGATCGCTGCAGATTACTCAGTACAGTTCAAGTAATTAGCAGACTGACTCTGTATAAATGATAAGGAGGGGAGCTCTCCCCTCCTTTTTATCAAGAAACGGGTCTTATTATTAATTTAATCAATAAGATTTCACTTAAGTATATTTCTGCCTGTCCTTACTCATAGACAGAGAAAGGACAAACACAAATATCACTTATAAATAACCACTTACCCTATGTGGAGCTATAAAAATGAACGTATCTTACGACAACAGTTCACTAGTTATTAAACATAAAGAAAGAGTTGTTTTTACACACTCTGAAGAAGCCCCTTCTCTATTTTTAGGCGTTGGTGACGCTAACTACGATATGTATCGTGGTAACTTCAAAATCACCGACTACGTGACAGAAAGACTGCCAATGCGCAAGTTCTCTGTAGAACAGGCTGAAGACAAAACGGTTATCACCTTTAAGTTTGATGGCGAACCTGCGATTGCAATGACGGTTGGTGAAACCGCTGAAGGACGCCTTAAGGCTGAGTTCGAAGCTATCGATAAAAAATACAACCGTTTCTGGATGCGTGTAAACGCAACAGCAGAAGAGAAAGTATACGGTTGTGGTGAGCAGTTAACTTACTTCAACCTTCGTGGTAAAAACTTCCCACTATGGTCTTCTGAGCCGGGTGTAGGCCGTAACAAGAACTCTTATGTTACCTTCCTTGCTGACACTAAAGATAAAGCGGGCGGTGACTACTACAACACTAACTACCCTCAGCCAACCTTTGTTTCTGACAAGAAATACTTCTGCCACTTAGAAACAACTGCATACGCAGATTTTGACTTCACTAACGAAGACTTCCATGAGCTTCAGGCATGGAACATTCCAGAATACGTACTATTCGACGCAGAGGAATCCTTCCCTGCTCTTGTGAAAAACATCACTGACCTGTTTGGTCGCCAGCCAGAACTTCCTGACTGGGTATTAGACGGTGTGATCCTGGGTATTCAGGGTGGTACTGAAATCATGCTGGATAAAGTCGCCAACGCTAAAGCAGCGGGTGTAGAAGTTGCTGGTGCATGGTGTCAGGACTGGCAAGGCATCAAGATGACTTCCTTCGGTAAGCGTCTGCAGTGGGACTGGCACTGGAACGAAGATCTGTACCCAGGTCTGGACACTAAGATTCATGAGCTTAAAGAAGAAGGCGTTCGCTTCCTTGGTTACATCAACCCATATGTTCTGGAAGACTTCCCTCTATACAAAGAAGCAGAAGCACAAGGCTTCCTGGCGACCAAAGAAGACGGTTCTAAGTACGTAGTAGACTTTGGTGAGTTCTACTGTGGTGTGGTTGACTTTACTAACCCAGACGCTTGTGAATGGTATAAGGGTGTCATCAAGAAGAACATGATCGACTTCGGCCTTGATGGCTGGATGGGTGACTTTGGTGAGTACCTTCCAACTGACTGTTCACTAAGCAACGGTGTTAGCGCTGAAATTGAACACAACAAATGGCCATACCGTTGGGCGAAAGTACAGCACGAGGCGATTGAAGAAGCAGGTAAGACAGATGATATTTTGTTCTTTATGCGTGCGGGTGGTACCGGCATTCAGGGTTACTGTCATACGCTTTGGGGCGGTGACCAACTCGTTGACTGGTGTATTGATGATGGTCTAGCGTCCGTTATCCCGGCAGCACTTTCTTCTGGTTTGATGGGTAATGGTATCCACCACTCAGATATCGGCGGTTACACAACGCTACACGGCTGTAAGCGACCAAAAGAGCTATTCCAGCGTTGGGCAGAGATGGCAGCGTTTACACCAATCATGCGTAGTCATGAAGGAAATCGTCCTGGAGACAACCATCAGTTCGATTCTGATGCAGAGACTCTGGCTCACTTAGCTCGAATGACAAAAATCTTCAAGCACCTGAAACCATACATAAAAGCAGCGGTTAAAGAGAACTCTGAAGTGGGCATTCCTGTCCAGAGACCTTTATTCATGCACTATGAGAACGATCAGGAAGCTTACGAAATTAAATTCCAGTACCTATTTGGGCGTGACATTTTAGTCGCTCCGGTCTACAATCAAGGGGAAGTTGTTAAAAAATTGTACCTTCCAGAAGACGAATGGGTTCATATCTGGACAGGGGAAACGTTTACAGGCGGATGGGTAGAAGTTGATGCACCGATTGGTCAGCCAGCAGTGTTCTACCGCAAGCAATCTGAAAACGCAGAACTGATTAAAGAGATTTCAAAAATTTAGCCATAATAGACGTAGTTTATAAAGCTATCCCACGATGATACCGGTCTCTGATGACTGCTGTTAGTCGATTTGAACGTTCGACCTACAGGGAAATGCAGAGTTTCCCAACCGGTATTTTTTAGCCATAATCTATTTCTCTTATGCTAATTAAAGGGCCTTCTTCGGAAGGCCCTTATCTTATTCTTACAAATCATTTCCTTGATTTAATGCTCATATTTATCAAAAACTGCCTTTGCATCCTCGTGAAAGCGTACATGTTCGATAAAGATAGTCTCGTCTCCACCATTTAAATCAGACATGTTGTCATTTAATGAGCCATCAACACTCTGAAGTACGCCCGTTAAATACGCGGCTTTTCCATAACCATTTCGTAGATCCATAAATGAAATAACAGCACCACCTGAAGAGCCACCATATGACCTAGCCTTTACCACACCTCCCTCAGGACCAGCGGCCAATGACAATCTTTTTACTTTTGTATAAGTCAGCACTTTGCCACTATCGCCCAAAACAGAATCACTGGAGTACCCTGCTACATAAAACGTAGGTCTAGGTCTCACTTTTCTGTGGTATTTATCCAAGCGAATATCACTGTCAAAATCAATAAGTAACGGCTGAATATCCTCAACACTCACTACATCATCTAAAAGCAAAAAAGCATAATCAATGTGATGATTCGTATAGTAGTCAAGCACACGAGCCTTACGTTTTATCACGCTGCCACTCCTAGTTTCGGATACCCATAAAAATTCACCGGCTCTCAAACAATGAGCTGCGGTTATCACCAATCGACTGTTAATTTTAGATGCGGATGATATTAATGAGCCTGAACACTGTAGCATCTTCTTAGAATTATCCATTGGGAATATGATTTTAACTTTACCAACAGCATCTAAAAATAAAGGGCTATTCTCACTTCTTACTACTCTTGTGTCTTTTTTTGGATTCGATTCGCTGCCAACAGAAGTAGCATACAAATGAGAACTACTTAGCGAGAGTAAGAAAATCGAGATGGTGATCAGATAGTTTTTAATCATATACAGTTGAACTCGTAATATAGTCTTCTTAATGACGCTTGATACACCATCGCACTTTTTATCCTAAAAACCTACACCTAAGAACCTGGATACCTAAAAACCAGAGTTAGGTTGTTTCAAAAACTCTATCTCTTCTTCTGTGGACTCTCGACCAAGGATTTGATTTCTATGAGGGTAACGACCAAAACGGTCGATAATCGCTTTGTGCTTATATTCAAAATCGAGGTTCCCTTTACCTTCCGGACCAAGAGATTCGAATAGCTTCACGGCCTCGATATGGATTAACTTAGATTCACTGTGCATAAACGGCATGTAAAGAAATACTCGCTGAGTTTGTGGTAACTCTGAATCTAAACCTTTAGAAACAGCGAACTGAGACAATGCTAGCGCCATAGCATCACATGCGAAGGATTCTGGTGTGTCGCGATAGATATTGCGAGAGAACTGATCGAGAACGATAACTTCAGCAAGGCTTCCTAGCGCTGTTTCCCGCCAATGGAACAACTCTCCAGCCTTAGCCTGATTGTGGAGATCACCAAAACGAGATTGGATCATTTGATCAAACTCAAAATCCTTTATCCACCACTGTTTGGGTTCAAGTTCTTTAAACCAAAAATCGATAATTTGCTTGTACATTCACACTTTCCCTGTTCGGTAGCCTGTACTAAAACATAGTGAGATTTTTGGTTGTAAGCAATTATTCGTTCTTTGTCAGAACTAGAAAGTTCCTTAAAGCTCGCTCACTAGACAAGTGCCGACTTGTAGACACATACTTCGCGTTCCTGTCCGTGCACCTGAAGTGTTTGGTTTTCTATGTACTCTACACCTAGCTTTCGAATCACCGATTTTGATCTTTCGTTTCCGGCCAAATGCATAACCAACAACTCTTTTAGCCCTAAGTGTTCCTGACTGTGTTTAATCAAAGCCTGAGAAGCTTCGAATGCAATGCCTCGTCCCCAAAAAGGAACACCTAACCAGTAACCGAGAGTTCCGAGTCCATTTTCTATCGAAGGAAAGCTAACCGCACCAATAATCTCATCGTTGCCTATCAGGGTTATGGCATAAATCACACCTTTTCCATCAGTAAAGTGAGGCTCATGGGTTTCTATCCACTCTACCGCCATTTCTGGATGATACGGATGAGGAATGTTTGCTGTCATGTCAGCAATGATCTTCTCTCCGGCCAACTCCGCGACACGTTCGCTGTCACTCAACCTAAATGGACGTAATACTAATCTTTCAGTAAATATGTTTTGCTGCATAACTTCATACCTTACAGATGGATTTTAAGAACTCTGAGCAACCTAGTTTTTACTCAGTTTTGTTGAATGTTATTTTGGGCCACGAAGCTTTGAAACCGAGCCTTACGTCACTGCAACACAACCCAAAGTCAAAGAACGAATCATCTATCGGTTTAGAATCAAATCGAATGATATCCCAAGGCAAGTTGAAATCTAAAAAGGTGTCCTGGCTATCACGCTCAGCTTCGATGTATTCGATCTCTACATTGGTGAACTCAGCAATAGCCTCATCGGACAAATCAGTCCACGGTGCGACAACTAACCTCAACCTTCCTTCAGCCAAAGTGATTTCTTTTAAAGCATGGGTACCGTAGGAACGAAATAGCACGTTGCTTATGCTGTTGCTCATATGTATTACTCACTCTTTTATAAAGGTGTTTAAACCCAGCAATTCTGATCATTACCGAGCACTTCGACTCATCGTACAGTTTGCTTTTCGAGCCTATTACTCCATTCTGAACGTAACACACCAAACTTTACAGAGTCATAATACTCTCCCTTGTAGTATCTGACCTTACGAAGTCTGGCTTCTTGTTGAAAGCCTAGCTTCAAAGCAAGAGACATCATCCTAGGATTCCCTGACCAGGTTGTCATTCCTACCCGCTCTAACTCGTAATTCTCAAATAGATAAGTCACCCATTTAGCAACGGCTTTCGCTGCAATCCCCTTTCCCCAGGCTCTAGAGTCATAAATCACAACACCAGCTTCCAACCATCGTGTATCCTCACACTCCCAGTAACAGTTGACTGAGCCAACAGGGATATTTTCAACAGTCACCAGCTGCATGTCCTTCCCTTTAAGCAACCTTTGGAAAGTAGACTGTTCAAACTGCTCCATTGTTGGGTGTTCATATGGAAAATACGGGCCATTAAATCTAGTCCACTCATCATTTGAGGTAATCAGCTTATAAACATGCTCTAGTTCATACGGCATTGCGGCTCTGATATTTACAGCATAGCTATGCGACATATGGTTACCTCTATTTGCTCGCGAACATTTGCTTGTAAGATTTTGTTTGCAAATCGGACTGAGTTAAACCAAATTTTGTAGCTAATACTTCTAGCTCGACTTTATATGTAGAAAGCTTCGACTCATCATCTGTCATGATCGCGAACTCAGCGAAATCGCCAATACCTTCAAGGGTATCCACTGTGATATGGAAATCCCCAACAAAATAGATACTACGAACTTTTTGCGCTTTTAAAACCACGTTGTAGCCCATGGTTTCCAACATGCTTCTAGCATTTACTACATCGGTAATGTTTGTTGCTTCGCATTTATCCGCTTCCGGCCCTTTAACAATCCATAGCTTGATTCCAGAAGGTTCCATAGTACGTATGCAAAGGCTTTTGTTTTCAGCCTCCAGAGGTTTATCTGGACGGTCAAAATACCAGTCATTCTCGATATTATCCTGAAGCATTACTTCATGCGGTATATTACTTAAAACTTGCAGAAATGCTGATTTGGATTGCAGGCGGTATTTGAGCTCTACCTCATACTTGCCTTTGAAATGATCTTCGTTCATAGGTAACTTATCTAAAAATTGAAGAGTCTATACTATCGCAGTCGACTGTCATTGAAATAGATAATTAGCCCACTATCAGATACCTAAACCATCTATCACATTAATATCACGAACAGCTTCGAACGAACATTTTCAATGCTCAAAGCAAAAAAAGCCCCGCAGAGCGGGGCAATTACGTTTAGGAACAAAGGTTTAGATTATTATTCAGCTTCAGACCATGCACGTACACCGCGTACTGCACGTTTCCAGCCGTTGTAACGCTCTGCACGCTTCTCTTCATCGTGAGAAGGTTCAAACGTCTTGTCGATTTCTGCTTTGTCAGATACATCGTCGATGCTATCCCAGAAGCCAACTGCCAGACCAGCAAGATATGCTGCACCAAGTGCTGTTACTTCCGTTACCTTAGGACGTAGAACCTTAGTATCAAGGATGTCTGACTGGAACTGCATTAGGAAGTTGTTTGCTACCGCACCACCATCAACACGTAGAGTTTCTAGCTTGATGTTAGAGTCAGCCTGCATCGCGTCGATAACGTCGCGGCTCTGGTAAGCAATACTTTCTAGTGTTGCACGGATGATGTGATCACGACCTGTACCACGAGTCATACCTACGATAGTACCGCGAGCGTATGCATCCCAGTAAGGAGCACCAAGACCAGCAAATGCAGGTACAACGTAAACGCCGTTACAAGAATCGATCTTAGTTGCGAAGTACTCAGAATCTTTTGCATCGTTCAGAAGTTTCATTTCGTCACGTAGCCACTGGATAGATGCACCACCCATGAATACAGAACCTTCTAGTGCGTATGCAACTTCACCCTTAGGACCACAAGCAAGAGTAGTAAGTAGACCGTTCTGAGACGTTACTTTCTCTTTACCTGTGTTCATTAGCAAGAAGCAACCAGTACCGTATGTGTTCTTCGCCTGACCTGGTTCTACACACATCTGACCGAATAGTGCAGCTTGCTGGTCACCAGCAATACCAGCAACAGGGATACGAGTACCGCCTTTACCACCAATGTTTGTTTCGCCGTATACTTCAGAAGAGTTCTTCACTTCAGGCATCATAGACAATGGGATGTTGTACTCTTTAAGGATCTTCTCATCCCACTGAAGAGTATTGATGTTGAACAGCATTGTACGAGATGCGTTAGTGTAATCAGTTACGTGTACACGTCCTTGAGTCATCTTCCAAACTAGCCAGGTATCAACTGTACCGAATAGTAGTTTACCTTCTTCAGCCAGCTCACGAGCACCTTCTACATTGTCAAGAATCCACTTAACTTTTGTGCCTGAGAAGTATGGGTCAAGTACAAGACCTGTGTTCTCTTTGATGTATGCTTCCAAACCATCGCGTGTTTTTAGCTCATCACACATAGATGCTGTACGACGACACTGCCAAACAATCGCGTTGTAAACTGGCTCACCAGTTTCTTTGTTCCAAACGATTGTTGTTTCACGCTGGTTAGTAATACCGATACCTGCGATTTCGTCTGAACGGATACCTTTTTGACCTAGAGCTTCAACCAGTGTTGAGCTCTGAGTTGCCCAGATTTCCATTGGATCATGCTCAACCCAACCGGCTTCAGGGTAGATTTGTGTAAACTCGCGCTGTGCAACACTTACAATGTTTGCATCGTGATCTAAAACTACTGCACGGGAGCTTGTTGTACCCTGATCCAGAGCGACGATATATTTCTTAGTCATAGGTGAGTCCTTCGTTTCACTTTTATTAGAAGTATAATTCTTTAATTTCACGTTATTCGATTAGTTAAGCGTTTGCGTTTTCTTTCGCAGTCGCTTCTTCTTTAGCACTTACTTCTTCCTCTTCAGAAGCAACGCCTGGTGCATACTTACCTACCATGTTCGGATATAGCCATCCGCCAAGTAGAGCACCACCAATAGGAGCCAGAATTGGAACGATAAAGTAAGGGATATCTTTAGCGCCTGTTAGTGCGTGATCCCAACCAGCAAGGAATGCGAACAGTTTCGGACCAAAGTCACGAGCCGGGTTCATTGCAAAACCTGTTAGAGGACCCATAGCACCACCAATAGTCGCAACCAAAAGACCAATTAGTAGAGGAACCATTGCACCATTCGGTCCACCATTTTTCTCATCAACAAGAGCAAGGATACCGAACATCAGAACAGCAGTAATAACGAACTCAACAAGTACAGCGCCACCAAATGATAGAGAAGGGTTAGGGTATGTGGAGAATACACCTGCTGTTGCTAATGCTTCAGGGGTATTTCTTGCAACACCATTTGCAACTTCCCATTCCACAAACAAGTTCGCGTATAATGCATATACTAATGCTGCTGCACAAAACGCTCCCGCAACCTGAGAAACAATGTATGGAACTACTTTGTGCTTCTCAAAGCCATGGAATGCAGCCAGTGCAATCGTTACTGCTGGGTTAATATGCGCACCAGATACGCCTGCTGTACAATATACTGCTAGTGCAACTGCTAAACCCCAGATGATGCAGATTTCCCAATGCCCCAGAGGAGCACCTGCAAGAACCAAAGCAGCAACACAACCAGCACCCCAGAAGATAAGTAAACCGGTACCGATGAATTCCGAAATACACTGTCCCATCAGTGTATGGTCTTTTTTATTAGCCATAATTATTTCCCTTTGAACGTATTTCACTATCCCACGATGATAGTGTGGCTATGATTCTAACTAAAAGAACGCATTCGAAAATGCGCCAACCTCTCAAATGTGCGTACGAACATAGAAAATGTTCTAAATATGTTCAAAATTGTTAATCGAAGCACATTTTGTTGCAAATGCCCCTTTAGGGGGATATATATCGAGCATAAACGCGTTATTTTAAGCCCAAAATGAGCATAAATTCACAATTAAGAAACATTATACTCACAAACAATTAATGTTTAAAAATTTGGTCAATAGCAGTAAACTCGGAAAAACAAAAGGTTGTATGGAAGTGAGGAAAAATTCTTGAAAGCTATTAAACGTCATCAAGAAATCATCGAATTGGTTAAAGCTCAGGGTTATGTCAGTACAGAAGATCTGGTAGAAAAGTTCGATGTAAGCCCACAGACCATTCGTCGCGACTTAAATGAACTGGCTGATCTCAATAAGATAAAGCGAAATCACGGTGGAGCAACTATCGTAACCAGTTCAGAAAACTCTTCTTACCAAACTCGAAAGGTATCTAACCAGGGCGAAAAAGAGAGAATTGCTTCAAGACTGGTAGAGCACATACCGGACGGCGCTACTTTATTTATCGATATTGGCACAACACCAGAAGCGATATCTAAAGCACTATTAAAGAGTCACAGTAACTTGCGCATAGTGACGAACAACATTAATGCAGCATCAATATTAATGGTAAAACAAGACTTTAAGGTCATACTCGCTGGCGGTGAAGTTCGAAGCCGAGATGGTGGTGTCACCGGTGAAGCGACCATGGATTTCATCTCTCAGTTCCGATTGGATTTTGGCATATTGGGTATCAGTGGTATTGACTACGACGGCTCCCTACTCGATTTCGACTATCACGAAGTACGCGTCAAAAAATCCATTATTGAAAACAGTCGAAGTGTCTTCCTGGGTGTGGACCACAGCAAGTTTGGCCGAAACGCTATGGTGAAACTGGGTGGTATAGAAGAGGTCGATTTGGTGATCACCGACGAAAAACCACCAGAAGAAATATGCTCACTTCTGAAAGAAAACGATGTTCAAATCGAAATAGTCTAACCTTCGAAAGCCTTACATTGATTAAAAAACCAGCCATCCCGGCTGGTTTTTTTGTCTCCGATTGGCCATATCTCTCATTTCTCCATAATAATTTAACGCGCATTTCTATATAACCCATCAGTATTAATGCTCGAACGAACATTTGTGAGCAAAATCGCGAACGAAAACGCAATTTAATGGCACAATAAAAGTGCGTAAATTATTTTGTGAGATGGCAATGAAACCGACAGCTCGATATGAAACCGAAGTCATTATTATAGGCGGTGGTGCTACAGGGACTGGCATAATGCGAGACTGCGCCCTACGTGGCATTGACTGTATCTTATTAGAAAAAGATGATCTGGCATCTGGTACAACAGGCCGAAACCACGGCCTATTACACTCTGGTGCGCGTTATGCAGTAACAGATCAACACTCAGCAAAAGAGTGTATTCAGGAAAACTTAATTCTTAAGAAGATAGCTCGCCACTGTGTTGAAGACACAGAGGGATTATTCATCACGTTGCCTGAAGATGACATCAAGTTTCAAGACACCTTTGTAGAGTCATGTCAGTCAGCAGGAATAGAAGCCCAGCGTCTAACACCAAAAGAAGCATTGATGCTAGAGCCAAACACTAACCCAGAGTTAATTGGGGCGGTGAAGGTGCCTGATGGAACGTTAGATCCATTCCGACTATGTGCTTCTAACGTTCTTGATGCGAAAGAGCATGGTGCTCGTTTATTCAGCCACTCACTCGTGACTTCTTTGATCCGCGAAGGCGAACAGGTTATTGGTGTTAACTGCGTTAATACGCGCACGAAACTTCCTTTCCAGGTATTCGCGCATGAAGTGATCAATGCAGCTGGTATCTGGGGTCAAAATATTTGTGAATATGCAGATCTAAACATCAAGATGTTCCCTGCAAAAGGTTCACTTCTGATTCTGGATTACCGAATCAACAATCTGGTTATCAACCGTTGCCGTAAACCGGCAGACGCCGACATTTTGGTACCGGGTGACACAATCGCGCTTATTGGTACCACATCCGAACACATCGACTATGACCAGATCGATGATCTTCACGTTACAGCGGATGAAGTGGATGTGTTACTGGAAGAAGGTGCGAAACTGGCACCAATCATGAACAACACTCGTGTGCTACGAGCATACGCTGGTGTCCGTCCACTCGTTGCTGTTGATGATGACGGAAGCGGCCGAAACATCAGTCGCGGCATCGTCTTGCTTGACCATGAAGAGCGCGATGGCCTGAAAGGTCTTACAACCATTACTGGTGGTAAGCTGATGACTTACCGTCTTATGGCAGAAATGGCAACAGACACCGTTGCGAAGAAACTTGGCAACACTAAAGCTTGTGAAACTCATACCAAGCCACTACCAGGTTCAAATGAAACACCTAAACAGGTTAAACGCACTGCAAGCATCGCGAAGCCGGTTTATGAGTCTGCAATATACAGACATGGTGAACGTGCGATGTCTTTCTTATCTGAACAACCAAAAAGCCAGGCGATCATTTGTGAATGCGAGATGGTAACAGCTGGCGAAATCGAATACGCAATTAAGAAATTGGATGTTCACAACCTTGTAGACCTTCGCCGTCGTACCCGATTAGGCATGGGCCCTTGTCAGGGCGAGCTATGTACTTACCGCGCTGCCAGTCTGTTCAAAGATTACGGAGATATCAGCGGACACGAGTCAGGTCAGTTGTTAGTCGACTTCCTTGAAGAGCGATGGAAAGGCATTAAACCTATCTTCTGGGGTGATGCACTGCGTGAAGCTGAATTCAGCTACTGGATTTATGAAGGACTATTTGGCGCAGGCGATGTGCCTCCGGAGCAAACTTCAATGCTCAGCCATGTAGGAGAAGAACAATAATATGATGAACTACGACGTAATAATTATCGGTGGTGGTGTTGCTGGATACTCGGCTGCACTCAAGTGCCTCGAAAACGGACTAAAGACAGCCGTAATAAGTAGCGGTCAAAGTGCACTGCATTTTTCATCTGGCTCGGTCGACCTGCTCACCCACTCCCCGGTGACAAACAAACCGATTAGAAAGCCGCTTAACGAAATTCAAAAGCTGGAATCTGAGTTGCCTGCTCACCCATACGCTAAGCTTGGAGCGCAAAAGGTTGAGAAAGCCCTAAACTGGTTCCAATACAAGATGGAGCAGCAAGGTCTGCCTCTATATAAGCAAGATAGCGGTGATAACCACTACCGCATCAGCACTATGGGTACGCTAAAACCAACCTGGCTTTCACAACCGTACGTGAAACAAATCGATTTCGATTTTAAAGCTCTGGAAGGGATTAAAAGAGTCATTATGATCTCTATGGATGGCTTCAGAGACTTCCAGCCGCAGATCGCTCAAGACAATTTAGGCAGATACGCTGAGTTCAACGGCATTGAAATCAAGACTGCAAACATCAGTCTGACTGCTTTTGGACAGCTTAACCGCAACCCTCACGATTTCCGCTCTATTGATATCTCTCGTATTCTACGGGACGAAGTACAGTTTAAAGAGTTTGCAAATCAGCTGACCTCAGCGGCAAATCCGGACGACTTAGTCATGATGCCTTCCATCATGGGCAATGGCGATGGTTTGAAACTCATGGGTAAACTGAAAGAGTACACCAATCTTCAGTTCCATGAAGTACCGACTATGCCACCATCACTACTGGGTATCAGGATCGAAGATATACTGATGCGCTCATTTATCAAGGGTGGCGGTAGCCTGCACAAAGGTGATGAAGTTCTAAAAGGTGACTTTGAAGAGAAAGATGGTGAGCTGAAACTTGCCCGAATCCATACCAAGAAAATGGGCGATCTTACTCTTTCTGCTGACCACTACGTTTTTGCTACTGGTAGTTTCTTCAGTAAAGGGCTGGTTGCTCAACAACAAGACATCATCGAGCCTGTGTTTGATCTTGATATGTGCGATATCGGCAAACGTTCTGAATGGCATCAGCATGATTTCTTCAGCCAGAGCCCTCATGCCTTCTTAGGCTTCGGTGTAGAAACTAACGAAAGGTTCTTACCTTCTATTGAAGGAAAAACAGTGAAGAACCTTTTCTGTGCCGGTTCAATTCTGGCCCATTACAACCCTGTTGCACATGGCTGTGGCAGCGGTGTTGCAATCAGTACCGCATGTAATGCTGTAGACAATATTCTTCAGGAGCTTCAGGAAGAGATGCAATTAACGGAGGCGACAGCATGAATATCGCCCAAAGAATCCCAACCCGATCCATAGATCCGGTAGATAACCGAGACACGACTTTTGATCACTGCATAAAATGTACGGTTTGTACTGTGTACTGTCCGGTTGCAAAGGCAAATCCAGAATACCCGGGTCCAAAACAGTGTGGCCCAGATGGTGAAAGACTTCGCTTAAAAAGTCCTGAGTTTTATGACGACATCTTGAAATACTGCACCAACTGTAAGCGTTGTGAAACCGCTTGTCCTTCCGGTGTTCGCGTTGGCGACATCATTGCTGTTGCGAGAGGAGAACACGGTAAGAAACCAATGAATCCGAAGACAGTCAGGGACTTTGTATTAAGTCATACCGATCTGTTTGGTTCGATTGCAACGCCAGTTGGCCCAATCGTTAACAAGATGACGGAAATTCCGCTTGTTAAGAAGGTGATGCATAAAACCATTGGTGTTCATGACCATAAATCGTTACCAAAATATTCTCACGGTACTTTCCGTAGCTGGTACAAGAAAAAGGCACCGGATCAGGCGCAATTTGAAAAACACATTAGCTACTTCCATGGCTGCTATGTGAACTACAACCATCCACAGTTGGGTAAAGATTTCCTAAAAGTATTGAACGCTATGGACTATGGTGTGCAATTACTTGATAAAGAAAAATGCTGTGGCGTACCGTTAATTGCAAATGGTTTCCACGCTAAGGCGAAGAAAAACGCTGAGTTTAATGTTAAGCATCTGGAAAAAGCCGTTGAAAGTGAAACCAAAGCAATACTTTCAACGTCATCGACTTGCTGCTTTACACTTCAGGATGAGTACCCGCATGTTCTGGGCGTAAACAACGATAAGGTTGTAAACAAGATCAGTTTCTTCAGCCGATTCCTTCTGCAGGAGTTTATGAACGGCAATATGCCGAAGATGAAACCATTAAACAAAACCATTGTTTACCACACACCTTGCCACCTGGAACGAAGCGGTGAAGTTGTCTTCACTATTGAGCTTCTGAAGATGATCCCAGGTCTGAATGTCGTTGTACTGGACAGCGAATGCTGTGGCCTTGCCGGAACCTACGGATTTAAGGAAGAGAACTACGACGTATCGATGAGAATCGGGGCAAGCTTGTTCGAACAGATTAACAGTTCAGATGCAGATTACGCCATCACCGACTGCGAAACCTGTAAATGGCAAATTGAAGAGAACACAAAGCTAGACTGTATTCACCCAATTAGCCTGATAGCAGAGGCGTTAAATAACTAATTCATTGTTCAACTTTTCTTTACTGCAAAACTAAAACTATACCCCCTCGATGTTTTGCTTTTTGGCCTCCAATTTGGAGGCCATTTTTTTATGCGATGAAAAGCTATTTACTCTGAAACCGCAGCTCACTTTCTAAATATTCCTCCCTTCAGAAATTCATGTCATTACCATGACAACATCTGTCTCAATACTTGGTTGCTGGTGCAAATTATACCGGACACTGTTGCATATAGATTACATATTCGGTTGAAGTGACTCCTAAGTTTACATGCAACTTTATGAATATTTTCCGGCTGATTCTATGGTTAATTCGTGATGCAACCAAAGCAGAACATAAAACTAAGAACATTCTTTCCAGATGATTTTTAAGGAAAAAATATGAATCGACAGGACTTTTACAAAAGGGAAAATGCACTTTTTTCGTTAAGTTCACTAACAACATCATGTCTATTGGCTCTAGGAGTGATATCAAGCTCAGCTACCGCGACTACACTGACGAACCATGAAGCATGCCGTCCGGATGGGTTACATCAAACACCAGGAGTCACTGTACCCTACTGTACCGTTTACGATCAGGATGGACGTGAACTAATGGGTATCGATCACCCAAGGCGGGTCATTGGCTATTTCACTAGTTGGCGAGACGGCAATGACCCACAGGCACAATATCTCGCCAGCAATATCCCGTGGGAGCAGTTAACACACATCAACTACGCCTTTGTAAGCATCGGATCAGATGGCAAAGCCAATATAGGAGACATCAACGCGCCGGATAACGCTGCGGTAGGGAAGGAATGGCCGGGTGTAGAGATCGACCCTGCACTTGGTTTTAAAGGACACTTTGGTGCACTGGCCACAGCTAAAGCCAAACATGGTGTTAAAACGCTGATTTCCATTGGTGGTTGGGCTGAAACTGGTGGGCACTTTGATATCAATGGTAATCGAATAGCTGATGGTGGCTTTTATACCATGACAACCAATGCTGACGGTTCCATCAACCACGCAGGCATTGAAACATTCGCCACGTCAGCCGTTGAAATGATGCGAAAGTACAAATTTGATGGACTGGACATTGACTACGAATACCCGACATCAATGGCCGGCTCGGGCAACCCTGATGACGCTAGTTTTATGGAACCACGCAGAGCGTATTTATGGGCATCCTATCAGGAGTTGATGAAAGTTCTTCGAGAAAAAATCGACCGAGCTTCTGCGCAAGATGGTCATCACTATATGTTAACCATTGCCGCACCTTCATCAGCTTACCTTCTCCGTGGTATGGAAACCTTCGATGTCACTAAGTATCTCGACTATGTAAACATCATGACTTACGACCTGCACGGGGCATGGAATGACCACGTTGGCCACAACGCCGCACTTTATGATACCGGCAACGATTCTGAACTCGCGCAGTGGAACGTCTATGGAACCGCAGCATACGGTGGAATCGGTTATCTGAATACTGACTGGGCCTATCACTACTTCCGGGGGTCAATGCCGGCAGGGCGAATCAATATTGGCGTTCCGTACTACACCCGTGGTTGGCAGGGAGTAACTGGTGGTACCAATGGTTTGTGGGGAAGAGCAGCCTTGCCAAATCAGAGTGAATGTCCTCCGGGCACAGGGGTTGGTGAGAAAAACAAGTGTGGCTACGGTGCTACGGGTATTGACAACATGTGGCATGACAAAGATGCACAAGGCAATGAAATGGGTGCTGGCTCCAACCCTATGTGGCACGCCAAGAACCTGGAAAATGGCATCTATGGCTCTTATGCCACAGCCTACAGTTTAGACCCGACTAATAATCCAGAACACCAACTTACAGGTACCTACACACGCCACTTCGATAATGTTGCGGTTGCACCGTGGCTCTGGAATGCCGATAAAAGTGTCTTCCTCTCTCTGGAAGATAAACAATCTATTGATGTGAAAGCAGACTACGTTATCGACAAAGAAATCGGTGGCATTATGTTTTGGGAACTTGCCGGTGATTACAACTGTTATGTTTTGGATGCCAACGGCAACCGGACGTCGGTCGACCTGTCAGAACAAGCTTGTGCATCCGGAAACGGTGAGTACCACATAGGTAACACCATGACCAAAGCGATACATGACAAGTTCAAATCTGCAACACCATACGGGAACAAGGTTGCCGTACTTCCTACTCCGGCGGAAACTCTGGACATTGGCGTTGCCATTGGTGGGTTCAAGGTTGGGGACCAAAACTACCCGATCAACCCTAAAATCACCTTCACCAACAATACTGGTCACGAACTACCGGGAGGAACCGAATTCCAGTTCGATATTCCAGTTTCTGCACCGGACAACGCGAAGGATCAATCCGGAGCAGGATTGGCGGTTATCTCTTCGGGTCACACACGCGCTGACAACATTGGTGGCTTAGACGGTGTTATGCATCGAATCTCTTTCTCACTTCCTAATTGGAAAAGTTTACCCGCTGGCGGAACCTACGAGCTGGATATGGTGTACTACCTACCAATTTCAGGCCCATCAAACTATAGCGTCAATGTAAACGGTGTTGAGTATGCCTTTAAGTTTGAACAACCTACCCTGCCTGTTGGTGATATCTCTTCCGGCGGCAATACAGGAGGAGGGAACAGCGGTGGTGGCACCGACGGAACCTGCGATACCACAGGCGTCAATGTTTACCCGGATTGGCCTCAGACCAACTGGGAAGGCAAACCTAACAATGCTGGTGCCGGAGATCTGATGGTTCATAACGGTACCGTCTACAAAGCAAAGTGGTGGACAAACTCGGTACCTGGCAGTGACGACAGCTGGGAAACGATCTGTTCCGTTCAGTAAGCCATATCCATAAACGATCCCTCAAAAATGCGGGTGTTCACGCACCCGCCAAAACAATACCTATTAAGTTGAAATTGCTTTATTTACTATCCGGAGAAGATAATGAAATCTAATACATTAAAAAGGAATACCCTCGCCTTAGCGATCACAACTAGCATGACCGCAGGACTGGCTTTTACTGCACAAGCCGCTCCGACTCATGACAAACAAGTTATTGGCTATCTCACACAATGGGAAGCATGGAAAGGTTCAGCCGATGGCTTCACTGTAAAAGGTGAAGCTACACATCTGAACGTCAATATGGATATCTACTCCATTCTCAATTTCTCGTTCTTTGGTGTTGCCAAAGATGGCTCGCTTCACTCAGGGGATTTACGCAACAAATCAATATATCAACCAGATGCGGTTCAGGAGCCTGGCCCCCTACTTCATCCTGATGTCTATTCAAGCTGGGACTTCCATATTCTTTGGGGAGAGCTTGAGTATGTGCACGAGTTTCCCGGAACCGGAGCCTGGGAAGCAGAAAAACGCCAGCAAGTTGAAGCGGCTGGTTTTGTAAAGTTCGGCAATGGCTGGAAGCATGAACCATCGGGCGTTACAGGTCAGATGCCCATCCCTTTACCCAAAGAAGGTGGCGCTCCGGGATTAATCGATCTGGCTCACCAAAATGGTGTAAAAGTGATGGCTTCGCTCGGTGGCTGGTCAATGTCGAAACATTTCCCGGAAATGGCAGCCGATCCGGTTAAAAAACAGAGGTTCCTTGAAGATATCGATAAATTACTGGCGTTGGGGTTTGATGGTATCGATATCGACTGGGAATATCCGGGTACTGGCGGGATGAACTTCGCAGGCAGTCCTGAAGACTACGCAAACTTCGAACAACTGATGGAAGATATTCGGGCTAAAATAGGGCCCGACCGACTGCTGACTGCGGCTTTTTCTGCATCACCTGCGAAGCTGGAAGGTTATAACTGGCCTCGCCTTGTCGCATCAATGGATTACTTCAACATGATGACCTACGACCTGAACGGTGGTTGGTCAAATATCACTGGTCATAACGCACCTCTATATCCTTATCCTGAAGAAGAATACCCGAACCTAACTCTTGATGATCTTCGAATCTGGATGGATGCAAAAGGGATACCTTCAGAAAAAATTAACTTTGGTGCTGCCTTCTATGGTCGCGGTGTTCAAACTACCGAGGCACTTGCTTATGTCGGGGCCCCGACGGAAAAACGCATGGTTAATTTTGCGGTTGACGGTCCCACAAACTCATCGGTGGACTTAACTAACTGGTCTAACTTTGAAGGGCAACCGAGCTACAATTATATTCTGCAAAAACAGAGTGGCTGGATAAAAGGCTGGGATGTGAATGCCGAGGTGCCTTACATGGTCAACGGGAAATTCTTTCTAAGCTATGACGATGTCGAATCGATAGGTAAAAAGGCGCAATATATTTCAGATTATAATCTCGGTGGCGTAATCGTATGGCAGGTACACGGTGATATTAAGTGTGAAGGTACTTTCATTAAATATGGTTCTAAACTTAGTCAGTGTACGAATCTGAGCTCGCCTTTAGCTGAAGAGATGGACCGCGTATTCAACGCTAATACGGTTCCAAATGCAGCACCAGTGTTAACGGTTCCCGGGATGCAAACTGCCAACGCAGGGCAAACTATTACATTCGCAGTTTCTGCAACGGATGCAGACGGGGATGCGCTCTCGTTCAGCGTGATAAACGCACAAATCAGCGACAATGGCGACGGAACGGCTTTGGTTACCTATACTGCACCAACAGTGGGTAAGGATCAGGTCGATATTGTGAAGGTTTCAGTGTCTGATGGTCGCAAATCGGTGTCTTCTGATGTCACCATCAATGTGAAAGGTGATGGTACGATTACCAACACAGCCCCAACTATCACAGCTCCGGGAAGTGTCGATGCGCAAAGCGGTCAAAACGTTGTTATTGCCGTAACCGCTTCTGACGCTGATGGTGACTCTCTTATCTATACTGCTTCGCAAGGCACAGTTACACCGACAGCAACAGGGGCAGACATCGAATTTACCGCCCCTGTCGTTGATACCGATACCCAAATACCATTAACGGTGACGGTGTCTGATGGCAATCTCACCTCAAAAGCTACTGTCACGGTGAATGTGAAAGCAGGATCTGCCTATCCTGTCTGGGATGCTGCAACACCGTATAAGACAGGAACAACCGTTGTTCATAATGGTGTAGAGTACACGGCCAAATGGTGGACCGAGGGAGAAGAACCCGGAGTCGCAGATGTTTGGGCTAAAGAATCCGGTACTGGCTGGAATGCTTCGAAAGCTTATCAAGGTGGTGACCAGGTCGTCTATGAAGGAAAGACCTATCGAGCAAAACACTGGACCCAGGGCGATGCTCCCGGAAATCCTGCTGGCCCTTGGGAGTTAATCTGACGCCTGAGTGTTAAGCATTAAATATGTTGTGGCCTCTTCTGAGGCCATTTTTTGTTTGTTCAGATATGTTGCATTCGTACCACAATTTGGTCGTTGGCAATTGTACCAACCTGATTTACAAATATAATAATTTAATAATGACGTTGTAGGGAGGAGTAGCATGAAGATTGTAATTTTACATGGTTTGTATATGCACGGTGTCGTCATGCTTCCACTAAGTAAAAAGCTACAGACCCTTGGTTACGAGACACAAATCATTAGTTACAACACGTTATCTATCAATGAAGATATCTTGTTTCAGGATATTGATGACGCCCTCGAGGATTCAGAGAACGTACTTCTGGGCCATAGCCTTGGTGGCATTATGATCAAACGCTATCTGGCATCTCGAAAACCATCGGTTGAAAAAATATCCCATGCGATTGTTCTCGCTTCTCCTATCAAGGGAGCATCCATTG
Source organism: Vibrio iocasae (assembly GCF_042245395.1). NCBI lineage: Bacteria > Pseudomonadati > Pseudomonadota > Gammaproteobacteria > Vibrionales > Vibrionaceae > Vibrio > Vibrio iocasae. The sequence continues at coordinate 1,723,408 of NZ_CP145310.1, forward strand.
CAGAGAAGATACAGGGGCTTGGACTGGGTGCCATGTTAGGAAATTCTGTCGATCATGGACTAGAGCTTCATGAAGACAAGTGGGATTTCCCGCAGCTACTAGGGTGTATAACCGGAAATGTCTCAGCCGGAATCAGGCCAATCCTGATAGGAAATGACAGTTGTGACGGTACTGTCACTGTTGATGAGACAAAAATCGAAGGCATGGCGGATCATATAGAAACAAAAAACAGCCACACCAGTATTTTGTTTAGCTCACGGGCCCTCAAGCAGATCGATTACTTTATTAAAAATGGACACTTTAGATCTAAGAAAACAAGTGGAAAGGTAGGTCAATATGACTAAATATATCGCCCTTTTGTTAGCACTTCCTTTGGTTGCTACCGCTAAATCCTACTCAACACCGGAAAAAGCTATCGTACTCGGTGGTAACGATATTGGAAAACGAGTTTGTTATTACGAGGATAAAGCCTACTCCGAAGGGGCTGTGTTAAGAATAGGCGAGCAGTATATTATCTGCGGTAAAGCAAATAGCTTTGAAACCAATGGGCAACTCAAGTGGGTTCGCTTGGAAAACAAACCGAAGAAATAGTTACAACCGGTTTTTAAACAATAAGTTATCATCGTTTAATAAATCTAATGTAATATTATTTTCATTTTTGTAATTTTATTACCACATAAACATTGACATTGGTCACAATTACGGCAATAATTGTGACCAAGATTTAAAAACAACCGTCAAAAAGAGGTAATAAAATGAGCTCAATCCTAGCATCTCAAGTAGAAGTAACTGAAACTAAAGAAGTTGTAAAAACACCACTAAAAGAAACACTAGCTGATCTTGCTGCTATGTTCTCTATGTACGCTGTAACAGCAACTATCGTTCTACTGCTAAGCCTTCAGTGGGTAGCGTAAAACTCGAACGTTTTCTGAAACCCATATGTGACTCCATCTGGATTTGAATGAATCAACTGTCATTTAAGCACTCACATGGATAGGGTTTTATCAAACTAGATATAAACTGTCTTCCTTATACAAGCTGGATTACTTCCCGATCAGGGAAAACTCAAAAGAATAGCCAGCTGTTATTTATCACTCCATTCTTAATCACTCAAAACATACCTTCCCAGACACACAAACGCTCCAATCTGTTATAGTTTCCGCTACTCTGTTTAAATCTATAAAGAGAATGAGGGAACATTGGATATCCAAAAGATAATTGAAGAGTACAATCAATTCGAACGTATCGGAGAAAATGTACCTGGCTGTCAAAAATTTCAGGATGAGCAGGTTGTTAAAATTGTTTCTCCGGGCAAGCATGGTAGTTACATCAACTATTTTTGTCTTAATGCTGCTCAGGCGGATACTCGAATAAAGCAAGAAATAGACTTCTTTACCAATCTCGACAAAAGTTTTGAGTGGAAAGTTTACGACACAGATTATCCGTCAGACATGGGTGAAAGGCTTGTTCAATTAGGCTTTGTCGCCGGAGAAAAAGAGTCTTTCATGGTGTTTGATATCGAAAAGCACTACCACCGTTTTGCAAACCACCAGCCAGCATGTACTAAAGTCACTTCTGTTGAGCAGATCAAAGACACAATGAGTATCCACCCAAAGGTTTGGGGCGGTGATTTCACGCATCAGGAACAGGCACTGATAAATCAGTTCACTGAAGATCCTGACTCTGTTTCCATTTATAACGCTTATGCAGATGGCAAAACCGTCTCATCAGCCCGAATCACCTTTAATGGCAACAGCCCATTTGCAGGTCTTTGGGGCGGTTCGACTCTGGAGGAGTATCGAGGAAAAGGCCATTACACTGACCTGTTGGCGGCCAGAGTGTTAGAAGCCAAAAAAAGAGGCATCAAATACTTAATTATTGATGCCTCCGATATGAGTCGTCCAATTGTGGAAAAGTATGGATTTGAGTTTGTTACCTATACAACGCCGTATGAGTATGAAGTTTAAATCTCTTAAGTCTCAGACAATAGGCTAGCCGATTTCAGACTACTTAGTCTGTTACTTTTCACCAACTCCCATAACAACTGACATTCGTCCCTGTTCGGTATCAACTTCGAACGGGACAGATACGGTAACGGTATCGAAACCAGCATTTACCAGTACACGCTCAACCGAAGCTTCTGTCAGCCCCTCTTCCCCGTCTTCAGCAAGCCAGTCCCAATGAACAAACACACCTTCTTCCTCAAGAAGTGTATAAATGATCTGAGCCGCTGTATCAAAATCTTCAAGGAAACCACAAACCGATGAAGCAACAACACAATCGAACTGACCACGAAATGCAGGGTGCTGTGCAACCAAACCACGACTCAGGTGATCAACTACAGGCTCTACATTTTCTAATAGCTTTTTATCCAGCTCTTCAATCATCGCTTCGGATGCATCCAGAGCCACAACATCTTTCGCAAATGGTGCAATTTCTTCGGTTAACAGACCGGTACCACATCCAAAGTCAAACACTCGCTTGCCCTTCAGATTGATAATTTTCTCAAGCTCTTTAAATGCCAGCTCGGAATAGTTACGGACTGATTTATCATTTTCCCATTCCGTAGCAAACTTATCCCAATCGTGTGCCATTCGGCCTCCGTTCATACATCCCTATCTGCGCCCATGTTAAACAAAATATCTCTTGGCTTCACGAAAAATTCTCTTAATTTAGCAATAGAGCTCACGACTTTTCTCATAATTGGCTATGACTTAGCCAGTCTGGACTTAAATGTGTAAGGTATGCACAATATTGAGCATAGCTAAAAGTAACCTTCTCTCAGGTAGAACTATGAACCTCTCCCATATTGAAGCTTTTTGTACCGTTGCCGATCTTGGTTCGGTATCAGAAGCAGCAAGACAGTTGGAATGCAACCGTACAAAGCTCAGTATGGCGATCAAAGCCTTGGAGAAAGAGCTGGATATCGAACTCTTTGTACGAACAGGCAACAATGTTTCTCTGTCAGAAGCAGGAAAAGCCATATACAAAGACTGCGAGAGCCTGTTGGTGACCGCAGACAGAATTAAGCAGACGTGCAGCCATGTCTCCGGAGAGTTCAACGCGGAGATTTGGATTGCACGTGATGACTCGTTGCCGGATTCACTTTGGCAAGATTTGGCGCACAAACTGAACAATAAGTATCCCGCGACTTCATTTAATATCGTCCTGGCTTCAAGTGGGGATCTCTCCAATCTGGTGGAAACAAAACAGGTCGATTTTGCTTTCGGTGTAGACTACGAACGACTCGATGATCCACGTATAAATTACAACCCTTTAGGCAAAATCCGCATGATGTCAGTATGTCGCTCAGGAAGCCCGCTAGCAAAACTCGGAAGAGTGTCAGACGAAACCTTGCGTAACGCAATGCAAGCGTCAATGGCCTACCTGAACGAAAAAGATAACCCAGAGCTACAACCCTTCTCACATAAGTACATCGGCTTTTCCAGTTTTGACTATATGCTGAACACTATCTTGCAGGAAGATGCCTGGGGCGTAATGCCCGAACCATTAATCCGCCACCTATTGAGAAAAGAAGAGATTGCCGTGATCAAACATACTTACGGACTAACTCAGGAGGACTACTGTATGTTCAGTGCGGCAGGCATGGTGGAACACCCTGGAATGACGTGGTTAAACGATAAGCTTAGCGATTACCTGTTCGACTTTTAATGAACACATTATCAATACTCACTCAGTGTCAATTTATATGACACTCAATATTGTTATTACCCTATTGAAAAAGAACACATTTTTCATAAGACACAAATGTAATCCATTTCAATACATCAACTATTGTTTGTAAAACACTCACAAGTATCAAAGAATGGTTCTGTGTTTGTTACCGGATTATTTTATGTGTGCCAGAGTCAGTAAGAATGAAAACCGAGTGTTAGCCTTTTCAGCCCTTTTAGCATCAGGGTTTGCTATTGGTGGTCTCATCCTTGGTTTACTAGTCGGCTCTCTGGTCATCATCTTCGATGGCGTCTACTCTACCGTGAGTTTACTGTTAACTTTATTGTCACTGGCAGTATCAAAGTACATTCAAACGCCTTCAAAAAGTATTTTCCCTTTTGGCAAGGCCATCTTAGAACCCGTCGTCATCGCGATAAAAGCGACGGTTATATTGGGCGTTGTCGGTTATTCTCTGCATTCAGCGATTATTGCTATGTTCAATGGCGGTCGAGATGTTGACGTCTCAATCGCAACCTTGTTCGGCATTGTGAACGTGTTAGGTTGTGGTTACGCCTGGTGGTACATAGCGAATAAGAGTAAATCTTTCTCGTCAGGATTGATCGAAGCGGAAGCTAAGCAGTGGCAGATGGATACGTTATTGAGTGTTGCCGTTACTCTGGGCTTCGTCACCGCGTGGTTTGTGACCCTAACACCCTGGGCGAGCCTGTCAGTTTACGCTGATCCTTTGATGATGTGTTTGATGTCAGGTTATTTCATAAAGGTTCCTTTCGACATGCTTAAAGAAGCACTGCGCGAACTGTTAATGATGAGCCCGGATGAAGATATTCGCAATCAGGTGAACGAAGGGATAGAGGCGGTAGACCGCAAAGCGAGTCAGAAAATTGCGCTGGCAGGTGTCACCAAGATTGGTCGCGAATTAAGAGTCGATGTGGATATAAAAACTGATGCCAGTGCCATCATCGCAGTTGATGATATCGAGCAAACTCGCCGCTCAATAACTCACAAGCTTTCTGCACTGCCGTTTGATCTACAACTTAACCTGAGTATCGCTAGGTAATCAAATTTACCACTAATACCAAATTACCTATCGCCTATCGCCTATCGCCTATCGCCTATCGCCTATCGCCTATCGCCTATCGCCAGCTTATTTTTGTTGAAAATGCTCAGCAAGTGAAACGCGTCGGGCCGGGCCAACACCTTTGTCTTTAGGCACAGTATGTTCATAGCCTTCTTTGATAAATGAAGCCGCATGACCACCACCGGTGATTCTTCTCAGGCGTTCGTCGTTGTCCCCGAAAACCTGATACTCATAGAGCATGTCGCTCTGATAGAACGAAACCGTCGCACCATCAAACTCAAAGCTGGTCGCAACAAAGCGGTTATCAATCCTTACACCATCTTCCCTAAGAACGAAGATATCGGTCGCATGAGAGGGAGCGCCAATCTCTGTCCACTGGCCGTAGACACGTCTTTTATCCGTATACTTAGCGTAACTTTCAACTGAGACGTATGTAAGAGTGATAAGGGTAATCGAGATCAGGAAATACCACAGATACCTGCCATAAGGAACGGGCTTATTCAATCCGGTAAGCTTGTTGTCATCCGACCCTTTAAATGAACGTGAATCTGCCATACTTCCTCAGAAATAAAAATGTGATACTGATATCCTAGCTTAGCTTTAGCTGACAAAACAATAATTAGGCACGACTTAAACGATCTCCTGCTCCTTTTTCTGACAAGCCATCACAAACTGAGCTATAAAAATTAGAGTAAAAGTGTAAATAGAGAGTCATCGCATGGAAGAAAAACATCCTATTCTGCTTATCCGAGGGCTCCTTCGCGAAGAGCGTCATTGGGGTAAGTTTCCTGACTTTATGCAAACACGCTTCCCCGACAGACCGATATTAACGCTTTCTCTGGCCGGAACGGGTGTCAGACATCAGCAAGTCTCTCCAAACACCATATCCGCAATGACCGAAGATCTGCGTACAGAGTTGAGCAGAAAACACCCTCAATACTCGAAGATAAACATTCTGGGAATCTCTATGGGAGGAATGATCGCCATTGACTGGGCTGCACGTTATCCGGAACAACTCAATAAAGTGATATTGATGAATACCAGCACCCGAGAGTTTGGAAGGGTGTATGAGCGATTACGCTGGCAAGCTTACGGCAATTTTGTGAAGTCTCTATTTTCAGACACTTACGGTCAGGAAGCAGAAACACTTAAGCTGCTTTCTAACCGCCCTTTCAATCAAACACTTGCAGACGAGTGGGGACGATTGAGGCTGGAGTGCCCCATGTCAGGTAAAACTATGATCAACCAGCTACTTGCCAGTGCGCGATTCCATATAACTGAACAACCTAAAGTACCGACACTCGTCATGACCTCACTACAAGATAAAATGGTTTCCCCTAAATGCAGTTACAGGCTCGCAGAGGCATGGAACCTGAGAATAGAAAAGCACCCGACAGCCGGGCACGATATCTCTATTGATGATCCTGAGTGGGTTTGTGAAGTAACAAAAGAGTTTCTGGATAGGAAATAAAAGAGCCCCCAGCGATTGGAGGCTCAGATTCGTGATAAATGCCTTAGCTAGTCCATATGCTTAACTGAAATATCATCCTGATTAAACAGATGCAACTTCTCAGGTGATGCCTTCAGGTGGACCATCTCACCTTTGTGAAGATCCACAATACCCGGGATCTTCGCTACTATCGCTTCATCATGGTGAGGAACATCGATATGAAGTAACGTTACCTCGCCCAGAGACTCAACAAACAAGACTTTACCTGATAAATACGCTTCTGACTCTTCTGCAATCAGGAAGTCTTCCGGACGGATGCCTGCCTTGCCTTTAGTCCCCTTAAGTTGCTCAGGAACCGCAAACGGGAATGATGATTCAACACCATTTTCAAACTTGATATTGCCTTGCTCTCCCGCTTCTGTGATATCCACATCCATGATGTTCATTGCAGGTGAACCAATAAAACGCGCAACAAAGATATTTCTTGGATTGGTATACAACTCAAGCGGTGTACCTACCTGCTCAATATAACCTGCTGAAAGCACCACAATGCGGTCAGCAAGCGTCATCGCTTCCACCTGATCGTGTGTTACATAGATCATGGTGGTTTTGTCCATCTTCTCTTTCAGGTTAGCGATTTCAATACGCGTCTGAACACGAAGTGCTGCATCAAGGTTAGACAATGGCTCATCAAACAGGAACACTTTTGGATTACGAACAATCGCACGACCAATCGCCACACGCTGGCGCTGGCCACCAGAGAGCGCTTTTGGTAAGCGATCCAGATACGGTTCTAGTTGCAACATCGCTGCCGCTTCTCTGACTCGCTTGTCGATGTTTTCCTTTGACTCTTTAGCGATACGCATAGCAAACGCCATATTGTCATAAACCGTCATATGCGGGTAAAGCGCATAGGTCTGGAATACCATTGCGATACCACGCATTGCGGCAGGCATATCGTTAACGCGAACACCTTCGATTTCCAGATCACCGCTGGTGATATCTTCCAGACCCGCAATCATACGAAGCAGTGTTGATTTACCACAGCCTGATGGACCAACAAAGACAATAAATTCACCGATATCAATATCCAGATCGACACCGTGGATTACCTTAGTTTCACCGTAGGCTTTTTTAATATTTGTAAGCTTTAAACCTTTCATTGAATTCTTCTCTTGTTAATCCACTATTTAACCGAACCAGCTAACAGGCCACGGACCAGATAACGTTGCAGGCTAAAGAACACGCCTAGCGGTACCGCAATCGAAACAAATGCCGATGCTGTCAGGATTTCCCAGTTACCACCACGGGAGCCAAGCAGCTCTCTCAAACGCGCAGTCAGTACCATCTCGTTCTCACCAACACCAAGGAATACCGTTGCAACCAACAGGTCATTCCATACCCACAGGAACTGGAAGATGGCAAATGAAGCCAATGCAGGGAACGACAACGGCAGTACGATGCGTACAAAAATTTCAAAATGCGTTGCACCATCCACCTGAGCGGATTCAATGATCTCCTTCGGCAAGTTGGAGATATAGTTACGCAACAGATAGATCGCCAGTGGCAAACCGAAACCAGTGTGCGCGAGCCATATTCCGAGATAAGTCTTCGCACCGACACCGAAGAAAGATCCAATATCGTTGTATAAACGAAGCAACGGAATCAACGACATTTGGAGTGGCACAACGAGCAAACCAACCACCAGGGCTATCAGTAGTCCACGCCCCGGCATTCTCATCCAGGAAAGTGCATACGCCGCAAACGCAGCTATCAATATCGGGATAATAGTCGCTGGTATCGTTACCGTTAATGAGTTAACAAATGACTGACCAATACCCTCAGCCGTCAATACCTCTCGATAGTTATCCAGACTAAATCTAGGAGGCACTTCAGCGGTGTAGAAAATACGTTTACCCCGAGAGCCTTTAAATGGCTCCGGCGACGTCATTACGTAACTGCCGTCTTCCTGAACTGTGAGTGTCCCGCCTTTTCTCATTGGCGCGGTGTCACCGGGAGTAAATTCTGTCGGAGCTTTTGAAGACCAGCCAAACTGGATGACATCTACGTCAGCACCTACATCATCAACAATCTTACCTTCAAGGACATAGACACCATCCTTGTTAATTTGAGTGTCGGGGTGATCAGTACGGGTAATGATGTTCTGCTCAGAAGCAGATAACGCTGTCCACCAGCCTGATACCGCTAACTGTGACTTATCACGGAAAGACGAAATCAACAGACCAGCCGTTGGGAAGGTCCACATGATCACGATTAATAATACGGATGCATGCACCAGTAGCGTCAATGGAGAACGGCGCATTTTACTAAAGCTAAACTTAGCATCATCTGACATTTAGCGTCCCTCCATCTGTTTGTTTGCCTGACGAATATTCCAGATCATAACCGGAATAACTGCCACCATAATGATTACTGCAATCGCAGCACCGCGACCAAAGTCACCGCCCCCGCGGAACATCCAGTCAAACATCATGTTAGCCAGCACCTGCGTATTCCACTGACCATTGGTCATCGCAAGTACAATATCGAATACTTTCAGAACCGTAATGGTAATGGTTGTCCATACCACGGCTATGGTTCCCCAAATTTGAGGGATAAGAATCTTAAAGAAAATCTGGATACCGTTTGCACCATCCAGTACCGCTGCTTCGACGGTTTCTTCTGGGATACCACGAAGTGCGGCAGACAGAATCACCATGGCAAAACCGGTCTGAATCCAAATCAGGATCACCATAAGGAAGAAGTTGTTCCAGAAAGGAATGGTAATCCAAGCTTCAGGTGTACCACCAAAATACTCAACCAACGCGTTCAAAACACCAATCTGTTCTGTACCTTCTGTACGGTAGTCGTACACGAACTTCCAGATGATCGATGCACCAATGAATGAAATTGCCATCGGCATAAACACCAGACTCTTGGCGATATTGCCCCAGCTCACCTTGTCGGTCATGGCTGCGATTACTAATCCAAAGAAGGTAGAAGCCGCAGGCACTACAATCAGCCAAAGTAGGTTGTTAAACAGGGATTCCTGAAACTCTTTGTCGTTAAATAACCAGACATAGTTATCCAACCCGACAAACTCGATACCGTTTTTGTCATGCAGAGAAAGGATGAATGAGTCGAATACCGGATAGATCAGATAGAGTCCGAGGAAAGTCAAAGCCGGACCTAAAAACAACCATGGTCTTATCGCTGCAGCCCGGCTGATATTTTTCGCCATCTGCTCATTGGATACACCATGAGACGGGAAAATCAGCTTAAGAACCCAGTTACTACCCCAAAAGTAGATAACACAACCAGCGACACCGAGGAACACGATAAAAAGGGATGAATAGAGTTGTCCCATGTTAACCTCACATCAAAACACTTACGTAAGATAAAGCGTAGCGAATAAAAGCAAGGCCAGCAGTCGCCAGCCTTGCCTGTTTTACAGTTTTAGTTATTTAAGAGCATCCCAGGTCTTCTGGATCTGGTCTGTTACTTCTTTCGAAGAAGCACCATCAGCGTAGTTCACCATACCTGTCCAGAATGCACCTGCACCAATCTTACCTGGCATCAAGTCAGAGCCGTCGAAGCGGAACGTCGTTGCGTTAAGAAGGATTTGACCTTGTTTCTTCAACGTGTCATTCGCGTAAGCATCAACGTTTGCACCCTTGAACGGAGTCAGGAAGCCAGACTGAGCCATCCAAATTTCGTGAGCAATTGGAGACTGTAGGAACTTCATGAACTCGCGAGCTGCTGCTGAATCCTTAGTGATACTCCACATAGTACCCGCACCAAGAACTGGTTTACCCAGATCTTTAGACTCATACGCAGGGAAGTAGAAGAAGTCTGCATCTTCACCTAGCACAGTACCTTCTGGGAAGAACGAAGGAATGAATGAAGCCATACGGTGCATGTAACACTTAGCTGGAGAGCTGAACAGGCCTTTAGGGCTGTCACGGAAGTCTGTTGCTGCTACCGTACTGCGGCTACCTTCAACGTACTCGTCTTTGATAAACCAGCCAAACTCATCAATCGCTGCTTTCACTTTCGGGTCGTTAAACTTAAGTTCGTTAGAAACCCACTTATCGTAATCCTGAGGAGACTGAGTACGTAACATCATGTCCTCAACCCAGTCAGTTGCAGGCCAACCAGTCGCACCACCACTACCTAGACCAACACACCATGGGGTTTCGCCATCTTTAGCGATTTGTTCCGTCAGAGCTTTCAGCTCTTCCATTGTTTCAGGCACTTCGTAGCCTGCATCTTCAAAGTTTTCTGGCACATACCAAACCAGAGACTTCAGGTCCACTTTGTAGAAGAAACCATATAGCTGATCTTTACCTTTTTCATCAGCAAATGTACCCAGATCTACCCATGAAGAGCCCGCTGCGTAGTTTTCATTGATCCAGCCATTCCAGTCACTGCTCAGCGGAGTCAGGTAACCTTTAGCTGCCAGGTTTGCTGCAAGACCAGGTTGAGGGAAGATTGCGATGTTAGGCGCACTACCTGCCTGCACATCAATCGCGATTTGCTGTTCAAATGAATCAGAACCAGCATACTGAACATCAGCACCTGTCGCTTCTTCAAAGTAAGCAATCACACTTTCGATTAACGCTTTATCAGGACCAAGCCAAGGGCCAAACACAGTAATTGTTTCGCCTTTCAAATCCGTCTTCTTCAACATTTCATAGCTATCCCAGTTGAAGCGGCTATCTTCACCTGGTGCATACTTAAGGTCAGCGGCTAGAGCAGAGGTGGAGGAAATCGCAAGAGCAATAGCGCTGGTAAGTAGAGCTTTATTCATTGGTAGACTCCATGTATAGGGTACTTGTTTATTTTAATTCAGTTAGGATGTCTTATCCCACAGACTTAATCGGTTAAGTCCTTTTAATTACATTAGTAATAAAAACTAAATTTGACTAAAAAAGAATCAAGAGATGTGCTCTATATCAATAAAATAGACAACAAAGACTTAAATAAGTGAGTCACTTCAAACTCTCGTTTTTTTTTACTCTTAACCTGTTTCTCTTATCTTCTTAATCGTTCTAGAATTCCTAAATGGCTTAAGAGACGAGAAGAATTCCAGCAATGATCAATGAAAACAAAAAGCCAACATTAAAAGATGTCGCAGCCAAACTGGGGGTATCAACCGCTACGGTTTCGAACGCCTTTAACAGACCCGATCAACTCTCTGTAGCGCTTCGGGACAAGATACTGAAACAGTGTCATGAGCTGGGGTATACCGGACCTAGCCTGACGGCAAGAAGCCTGAGAACAGGAAAAACCGGAGTGATCGGTGTGTTACTGGCAGACAATCTTTCTTATAACTTTTCAGATCCGGTTGCCACCCGCTTTCTCGCAGGAATTTCCTCAACCCTCGATGCTCAACACGTCAATATGTTGCTGCTTCCTTCAAGCGCAGAGAACTACCAGAACACTCAGGTTGAAACCATACCAGACAGCTTTATTGTCTACGGCAAACCCGTCGATGCATCCGTTGTTGAAAGAATTCAAAGACAAGGTAAACCCTTAATCGCTGTCGACTTTAAGCTCGACGGTGCACCATCAATTAATGTGAACAACCGAGAAGCTTCATACGAAATCGCAAAGCATGCACTTCAGGATATTGAAGGAAAAGTACTCATACTTGGCCTCAAGCTAGAACCGTCTACAGCGATCACCTTACTCCACCATGATCGACTGTATAGCAGCGAAGAGTCGATTTCCCGCTGTCGCTTCGAAGGCTATAAAGATGCGATGGAAGAAGCAGGAATTGAGATTTCGTCTCAGGATGTCTGGCAGATCCACCAACTAGAGCCCGAAGCATTAAAAACCGTATTAAGAGGCGCGCTAACAGCACCTGACAAAGTGGGAGCTATGCTCTGCATGAGCGACAAAATTGCTTTAGCCGCACTGGAAGTAACTCGCGAGCTTGGAATCAAAGTACCAGAAGAGCTGCGAGTTGTTGGTTTCGATAATATTCCGGATGCCGCGACTCATGAGCTAACGACGGTAAATCAGCCGCTCACTGAAAAAGGCCGGATTGCCGCGCAAATGGCTTTGGGGTTAGTTCCTTACGAATCGATTGAATTAAGCTCTGAACTAATAATCAGAAAAACAACTTAACTACACGCAGTTTTACTAAACTTTATAGACCGCTTTTGCCAACAGGAGCACTCAAATGAGTAACGAACAACTGGAACGACGTTGGTGGCACAACGCTGTTGTATATCAAATTTATCCTCGCAGCTTTAATGACTCAAACGGTGATGGTATCGGTGATATTCCCGGTATTATTGAGAAGCTTGATCATATCAAAGGCTTGGGAGCTAACGTTATCTGGTTAAGTCCGGTATATCAGTCACCTATGGATGATAACGGTTACGACATCTCCGATTACTACGAAATTGCTCCTGAATTCGGCACCATGGATGACATGGACGAACTGATTAAGCAGGCAAACGCGCGTGGTATAAAGATTGTGATGGACCTGGTAGTCAACCATACCTCTGATGAGCACCCATGGTTTAAAGAGTCCAAGAAGGGTAAAGACAATCCTAAACGCGACTGGTACATCTGGAAAGATCCGAAAGAAGATGGCGGCGAACCCAATAACTGGGAGTCATTCTTTAAACCTAAGGCCTGGACCCTGGATGAGGAATCAGGGCAGTACTACCTGCACCTGTTTAGCAATAAACAACCCGATTTGAACTGGGCAAACCCGGAAGTTCGTGAAGCCGTTTACGAAATGATGCATTTCTGGCTGAAGAAAGGTCTGGGCGGGTTCCGTATGGATGTAATCAATATGATTGGTAAACCATCGGATTACCCTGACGCTTCTATTTTTGATGAAGGTGTTGCAGGTTGGGAGCATTGGGCTAACAACATGCTTTGTCACCAATACCTGCGCGAGATGAATGAGAAGGTACTCTCACACTACGATGTGCTTACGGTAGGTGAAACGCCATTTACCAATACTATGGATGGGCGCTTCTACTCAGATCCTGGCCGTAAAGAGATCAGCATGATCTTCCAGTTTGAGCATGTCAGCATCGACCGTGAAGAGCACAATGCGGTGCGTAAGCCATTTGATTTGGTTCAATACAAATCCATCATGGCAAAATGGCAGAATGACTTGTACCAAAAAGGCTGGAACAGCGTTTACTGGAGCAACCACGATCAACCACGTACTGTTTCCCGCTACGGTAACGATAGCGAGCAATACCGCGTTATCAGTGCAAAAATGTTGGGGACCGTTCTGCATATGATGAGTGGTACACCATACATCTATCAGGGTGAAGAGCTGGGTATGACCAATAAGCACTTCAACAAGATTGAGGAGTTCAATGACCTGATGGCGAAGTTCCATTATCAGAAAATGATGGACAGGGGTATCGAACCAGCAGAAGCGATCGATTTCCTGAACTACTTCTCTCGTGACCATGCCCGTGTACCGGTTCATTGGGACGATTCAGACAATGCCGGTTTTACGACTGGTACTCCTTGGTTGCCAGTGAATCCAAACTACACCTCTATCAATGCTGAACAGGCAGTAGCAGATAAGGATTCAATTTATCACCACTACAAAAAGCTTATTGAGTTGCGTCAGGGTGATGAGTATGGGGATGTTGTTGTATACGGTAAGCATCAGTTGCTCGATCCACAGGATGCAGACGTATACGCGTATCTGCGTTTCTATGATGGTAAGACCCTATTGATCGCCGCTAACTTCAGCGGTCAGGATCAAAGTAGAACCTATGATCACCAGTTGAAGAAAGTCGTTTTGAACAACTATTCTGACGAGATCTCCGATGTTCGTGAACTAACTCTTAAGCCTTATCAGGCATGTATTTTTGAGATAGAGTAGTCAGTCGTCTCTTTTGAGTAGAACTGGGGAGCGACTGCTCCCCTTTTTACTTTTTGGCGGATTGATTTATTCTTAATAAAAAAGACAACCGCGAAAAGCATGCGAACAGACCTGAAAATCACAACATTTAATCTGCTCAATTACCTAGAACCGCCTAATGCCTATTATGAGTTAGAAAACATCTATACCAACGAGCAGTGGCAGAAAAAGCAAAAGTGGATAACGGATATGCTGAAAGAAGCAGACTCTGATGTTGTCTGTTTTCAGGAAGTTTTTTCACCCGACTCTCTAAAGCAGCTGATGTTAAAAAGCGGCTATGATTATTTTAGTGTCATTGATGCTCCTACCAACGAAGAGAGTTACCTCTATTCTGATCCTGTACTCGCTATCGCATCCCGGTTTCCTATTCGTCGGACAGTGGAAGTAAAGCCCAATGAAAAACTGGCTGCTAGTGTTCCCTTCTCAGAACCCTTCGCATTTAGCAGAAAGCCCATCCATGCCACCCTGTATGTTGAAGGAACCGGAGAAATAGAGCTGATCAATGTGCACCTCAAATCTCAGCGAGCAAAAATGCCACAAGCCGTTGAAAGTGAAGAGATTGAAGCTTCTGGACATATGGCAGAATTGAAGTTTGGTCGTTGGCTATCAACGATCCAGAGAGGTTTTGAATCCCACTTTCTAAACCAGTACATTTGGCAACTCAAGCAACAGGATGGCAAGCCTTTCATTGTCGCGGGTGATTTTAATAAATCGATAGAAAGTGATGAAATCCGTGTGTTGCTTGATGAACTTGCTACAGATTCACATCATTCTGACTCACGAGCACCCCTGCTATTTGATTCCTGGAAGCTTTATTGCGGCCAATTTGGAAACGAAAAAGATTTCTTGCAGTGGTCTCGTAAACCAACCCACTATCATGGTGCCATTGGAAACACATTGGACTACATACTCTTGTCCGAAGAGTTCGACAGTAACAACAGCTTTGCTCGCTTCAATGTTGTGGACTACTCGGTTATCGACCAACACATCATTAACCCTCAGTTTGAACTTGATCGTTTGTCCAGTGATCACGCGGTAGTTACGGTGACGATAGAGCTTCGCTAAGCCCATCAATTCAAAGGGTTATGCAACTAATTTAATGGATAACGCTCATAATTTGGCAATTACTATTTCATTCACTAGATTTAAGGAATAGAATTCAGTAAATAAGAGCTATACTAAATAGCCTAATAAAAACAAAAAATAATAGGATATAAACACTCAAGGAGTTGGCAGTATGAGTGCAATGGCTATGTCGGCCTCAATGGCAAAGCAGAGGGTGAAATCAATGGTTCAGGAAAGAACCACAGAATCGACGATAAATAGTACAGATGCAATTGATATGATGAGCCATGGAAGTGAACTCACTATCAATATAACGACACCTGTTGGCATCAAGTACATGGGTAAAGCGAAACTAATCGGTACCCACACAGACAACCTCATCTTAATTGAGCCACCAGAAATTTCGGACGATGACTTCGAATACTTCTTTCAGGAAGGCTTCTGGATCAATGTGCGCGCAATTTCCCATAAAGGTGAAGGTGCGATAATTCATTTTAAGAGCCAGATTGAACATATCACTCATGACCCTCTTAGAATGGTTATGATCAACATCCCAGGCATGATGAAGATCAACCAGCTTCGTAAAGAGCCAAGGTACGACGTGAATCTGGCTGCTCGCGCTCAGGTTGGGCAATGTAAAATTGAATGTGAGATTCGTGACCTTTCCAAAGGTGGTTGCCGCTTTATCACAAGCTCTCTGGCAAACAGCTTCAACATTGGTGACGATGTGCAACTGGAGATTGTGACTCACAGTAAGGCCAGAGTTAAGCTCCTGCCACTGACAGGGAACATCTGTAACCTTCAGGGCTCAATACACTACGCTAAATACGGTATTAAGTTTGATGAAGAAGGTATGGGCAATGTAAAAGCGCTGCTTACTCACCTTAAATTTGACGGTACCAAGCTGGCACTAAAAATCTAAATATCTCGCAATAGAAAACTATTACCAGAAGGCCGCGATATTCGCGGCCTTTCTTATCTTTACATTTCCTGAACCTAATAAGGGAACATTACTTTCTTAGTGCATTTAACTTAGCTTGCGCGATACCAAAGATGGTATTAATCGGGTAACTCCCCTCCTCACTGACTTCTCCTGCCGGTTTACCAGTAAAGAGCTCAATCGCTTCCGATACATGATCAATCGCCCAGATATGGAACTCACCTTTTTCAACCGCTTTTACGATATCTTGCCTTAACATCAGGTTGTGCGCATTCGAACGAGGAATGATGACACCTTGTTCAGAGTGGCGACCCTTAATGGCACAAACATCAAAGAAGCCTTCAATTTTCTCGTTTACGCCACCTATAGGCTGAGCCTCACCAAACTGGTTCATGGACCCCGTAATCGCAATATCCTGCCGGTTTGGCTGTTTAGAGAAAGCGGATACCACAGCACACAACTCCGCCATGCTTGCACTATCGCCATCAACACCACCGTACGATTGCTCAAAAGTAATGTTCGTCGTTAATGGAATCTTGGCGGTTTTGCCAAACACAGAAGCAATATAGGAAGAGAGAATCATCACGCCTTTCGAGTGAATGCTTCCTCCCAAATCAACATTTCTTTCGATATCGATGATTTCACCGTCACCGTATGATGTTGTCGCAGTAATTCGGTTTGGTGCGCCAAACATATGATCACTGGTGCTCAGCACCGAAAGTGCATTTACCTGGCCGATGGCAGAACCAGAGGTATGGATAAGCGTCGTTCCGTTCACAAACGACTCCATTACGTTTTCCTGTAATCGATTTACCCGCATCTCTTGATTCTTAAGCGCCTGATCAACGTGGCTGGTTCGAATAAGATTAGAACGCGCATTCTTAGCGACATAGTTAGACTCACGCAACAGGTTAGCGATGTAAGCAGAGTGTAGAGACAGCTTCTTCTGGTCTCCGGCAATTCTGGAGCTATATTCGATGATTCTTGCGATTGCCTTTCTGTCACAATGCAGCATCTTGCTGTCATGAACGATGCTGGAAATAAAGCGCGCGTAGTTTAGCTCCGAGTCGTCATCGCGGTTCATCTCATCTTCAAAATCAGCCGTCACTCTGAATAGTTCACCAAACTCTGGATCATAATGCTGAAGCAGCTGATAAGTTCGATAATCTCCAAACAGAATGATTTTCACATTGAGTGGAATAGGTTCCGGATCCAGAGATACCGCCCCCGTTAAGGTTACTTCTTTTTCCAGAGAAGTCAGGCTCAATTGTCGTGAACGAAGAGCTCGTTTCAGGCCGTCCCAGACGTAAGGCTGTTCCAGTACCTTAATCGCATCGATCAGTAACACACCGCCATTGGCTTTGTGCAGGGCACCTGAACGAATGAGCGAGAAGTCGGTAAACACCGTTCCCTTGTAAGTCGCGGTTTCCGTATAGCCAAACAACGTATGGTAATTCGGACTCTCTTCAACCACGATAGGAAAGTTATCGGACTTCTGGCTTACCAGCACATTAACTTTGTAACGACGCGGCAGTTTCTTGTCCAGAGAAGCTGTTGCGATTTCTCCCTGCTCCCCGCCTTCCTCAAGAAATATTTCGACATTTTCAACGATGTCTTTTTGCAGCTCTGTCAGGTATTTCTTAATCTCGCCATACCCTATATAACTCTTCTTCAACTCTTTAAAGAAGTGAGTAATTACTTCGAGTGTAACCTCGTCATTTAGCCGCTGGATCTTTTCACTGTACGCTTCTTCCCATTCAGTAAGCTGCCGCACCATGGTCCTTAACTGGATTTCTAATGCGTCGATATTCTTACCAAAACGCTCCTGTTCTTTTTTAGGCAGCTCTTCGAAGCTCTCTTCTGTATGCTGCTCTTCTCCATTCATGGCAATAAACTGATAATCGCCCTGAGTGGTTAGAGTCAGGCTTATTCCCTTTTCTTTCGCTTCTTTACTGATCTCTTCCAGCTCAGTTTGCTGCTTCTGCGTCAATTGTCCTTTAAGCTTTTCCGCCCGGCTATAGTACATTTCATTATCGAAAGCTAACGGGATGGCTTTCACCAGCTTCACCATCAACTTCTCGATATCTTGTTTTAAGGTCGCCCCCATCCCCGCAGGCAACTTCAATACCTTGGGCGTTCGGATATCTTCAAAATTGGCGACATAACACCAATCATAAAGCGAGTCAGCCTCATACTGGTGCCTGCTCAGATATCGCAAAATCATTGTTCGTTTGCCCAGCCCATTACGGCCAATCGCATAAATGTTGTAGCCTTTTTCACGAATAGACATCGCAAACTCTACGGCTTTCTGGGCACGTTCCTGCCCAACTATTTCATCAATTGGCGAGAGCTCTTTAGTCGACTTGCATTCGAGCTTTTTAAGCTCTGCAACATGATAGAGGTCTTGAGAAGATAAAGGAGTTATTGGCATTGTTACCTCTGCATATGTTCGAAGCGCATACCATCAGTGTAGTTATATTTGCTTTAAATTTTAGTGATTTATGCAGTAATTGAGTCTGACTGTTCGAAAGATAACCAATAAGCTGAATCAAAATCGAATCCATCTGGCTGTTTGTCGAGTTCACAACCTGACTTTAGGGAAGCAATTAATATGAAACTTAGAACCCATATCACAAAATGCATATCACACTTGCAATACAATCCAACAGGTTTATTAATTCAGTAGCAAATTCAATTCGATAAAACAAAGAGATGCACGAGTTTTCCGGAAATCGACTAGCCGACATGGCTGATATCAATAGTCAGAGAAAAGGCAAGATAGTGAAACTATTCACTTTCACAACGATGCTTTTGCTCGCGTTTTTCGGCACCATTAATTTATCCAATGGGCATGATATTACTGCGTCTATAAACCTTATTGGTAGCTTTATCTGCCTGGTTAATTTATGGCAAATAAAGCGAAAAGCGAATCCATCTAACTCTTCTGCACTGCTTACCATTGCCCTGCTTTTACATGCAGTATTGAATCTGACTTACATTGACGGGAACGCTTCTCATATTTTTTGGGTTTTTCCCTTACTGGTTGCCATTATCTACCTGAACACTTTCAAGACTAGTCTGATTATCAGCATTGGCTATTGTTGGTTTACTGCGGTTTACATCACCATGGGAGATATTAGTACCGAACTCAACTTACATAGCCTTTCTGAAAATCGCCTTCTGGTCGCACTGGTTGTCACCTGTAGTATTGCACTGATATCCAACTACTATTTCTCAAAATCTCTCAGCTATATGCAAGAGCTCTATCGTTCTGGAATACAAGAACTGGCATACAGGGACAGACTTACCGGGCTTGCCAACCGTTGGACATTTGAAACCTGGGCTGAAAAAACACTAGAACAAAAAAGGTTCAGTGGAGACATAACAGCGCTGATATTTTTAGATATAGATAACTTCAAGACCATCAATGATACTCATGGCCATCATATCGGTGATCAGCTGCTAAAACACTTTGCTCAGAGATTATCAAACTGTATTCGTAGCGTTGATAGAGTCACAAATGAACATGAATACTCCATTGCGAGATACGCCGGAGATGAGTTTATGATTCTCCTTCACGATATTCCAAGCAAGAAAGATCTTCAGAATATCGTCCATCGAATCAATACGCTGTTCTCTCAGGACGCTCTAAAGGAAGACCAGGTTAGCGCCCTGACATTTAGTATCGGAATCTCCATATTCAGGGAAGATGCTGATAACCTTGATGATCTTATTCGTCACGCAGATCAAGCAATGTATCAGGCAAAACACACTGGAAAGGACAGCTATAGGTTCTACCAACCTTGTATCGAAACCTCCGCTCTGAACAATTCTGATAAAACACTCTCTCTTGAGCTCAGTTAAGAGACTCTGCCTCACTCCAAAGTCAGTCGCGTTTTTCAACTTAAAGATAGCTTTAACAAACGATTTGGCTATTATTAATTGATTCAAGCAATTAGAAATATCAGACCTTAACGCTCCTGCGCGGCGTTATTGATCGCTTTGTCTGGTACCAAATTCTGCTGGCATTTAAGGGATTAGCAATGACTGATAAAAAGTCCACTATACTCGTGGTTGATGACACTCCTGAAAACATTGATGTTCTTAGCGGAATTCTTAAAGATCAGTACCGGGTAAAAGCAGCATTAAACGGCAAAATTGCGCTTAAAATAGCAAAAACAACCCCCAAGCCTGACCTGATATTGCTTGATGTCATGATGCCGGAGATGGATGGCTATGAAGTGTGTGAGCGTCTGAAAAGCGATCCTGAAACCAGTAAAATCCCCATTGTTTTTGTTACCGCTAAATCCGAGATTTCCGATGAAGAGCGCGGCTTTGCTCTCGGTGCTTCTGACTACATCACCAAGCCTGTCAGCCCCCCTCTGGTACTTGCCAGAGTCAAATCACAACTCAGTCTGTATGACCAGTCCCGGCACCTTGAACAGTTGGTACAAGTCAGAACAGCAGAGCTAAATGAAACTCGTATCGAGATTATCCGTAGATTAGGTCGTGCAGCAGAATACAAAGACAATGAAACAGGCATGCATGTTATCCGAATGAGCAAATACACCAAGTTGCTTGCTGAAAAGATGTCCGATGACAAAGCCTGGATAGATCTTTTGTACAACGCGGCACCAATGCACGATATCGGGAAAATTGGTGTCCCCGACAAAGTACTTCTGAAGCCGGGCAAGCTCGATGATGAGGAGTGGGAGATAATGAGACGCCATTGCGAGTATGGCGCAGAAATCATCGGTGACCACCCATCGCCACTGCTTAATCTGGCTAAAGAAGTCGCGCAATATCATCATGAGAAGTGGAATGGCACCGGCTATCCGAATGGTATTTCAGGTCTGGATATTCCTATATCCGCGCGCATCGTAGCAATTGCCGATGTGTTTGACGCACTAACCAGTGAACGCCCGTATAAAAAAGGGTGGCCTGTCGAAAAAGCGGTACAGTTGCTAAAAGATGAAGCTGGAGAACACTTTGACCCGGAACTGGTCCCGTTGTTTATTGAATGCCTGCCTGAAGTGTTGAAAATTAAGGATGAGTATATTGATTCGGAGTAATGTTTAACTATTTTTATAGCTGAAAGTTAATTGCTTGGGAACATGAAAAGTATCCAGACCCAGAATGCACCTAAAACAATCGACCAGATGAGTACTCGCAAAAAAGTCAACTCGGGCAGTTTTCGTTTGGCAGGCTGATCTTGTGCCTCAGCATTCTGCTCTAACTGAGCTTGCAACTGCGCTCTTGCTTTCGCAATGGCTTCAGCACGCGCTTTCTGGGGATTTAATACCGCTTTGTAGAGCTCTCTTTGCTTTCTTCTCGCCTCGGCTTTATTGGCCGTATCAGAGTACTTCTTACGCTGATTGTTGGTAAGTTCAATATCAGGATTATATGGTTTCCCCGGATCGCTGTGCCTTCTCTGTAGCGCCATTAATACACTCCCTTCCACTCCCTTCCTATAAATTATAGTCCTAACCTGAACCACTCGTCATCTACTCCAGTTTGACTACGGGATATTGGATTAGTTTTCAATAAGGTATAAAAAAACACCCCATCGCGAGACAGGGTGTTTTCTAATAGAGATAATCAGTGCTTCGATTATAGCTCTTTGTTGATCACGTGCTCTTTAGGAAGCTTGTGTGCGATACCTTTGTGACAATCGATACAAGTCTGGCCTGCATCTTCTGCACGGTTGTGGATATCAGCAGCCACTGGCTTCTGCGATACGAAGTCCATGTATTCAAAGTTGTGACAGTTACGACACTCCTGTGAATCGTTGGCTTTCATACGGCTCCATTCACGCTGCGCCATCTCAAAGCGGTGCTCTTCAAACTTCTTAGCAGTGTCCACTTTACCAGTGATCTTACCCCAAAGCTCTCGGCTTGCCTGGATCTTACGCACCATCTTAGGTCCCCACTCTTTAGGTACGTGACAATCCGGACAGGTTGCACGCACACCAGAACGGTTAGCATAGTGAATAGTCGTGATGTACTCTTCGTACACGTTATTTTCCATCTCGTGACAGCCAATACAGAACTCTTCCTGGTTACTCATTTCCATACCGGTGTTAAAACCACCCCAGAAAATGATACCCGCAAAGAAACCGCCTACAAGAAGGGTACCTAACGCCAAATGACTCGGCTTTCTAAACCACGCCCAAAAGCGCTTTAATAGTCCCATAAGTCCCCCTTACTGGCCGAACTTACCAGCTGGTGTAAACTCGTTTACAACCAGTGGCTCTGCATCAACCTGAGTAACGTGACACTGTAGACAGAAGTAACGACGAGGCGCAACATCTGTAAGGATCTTATTATCGCGATCCATGTAGTGTGTTGGGCTTACGCGAGGAGCATTTGCCTTACGGTATGTGCTCACATCGTGACATTCCAGACAGCCATTATTACTTGGGTTAAGTTGAACCTGACCCGTTTCGTGTGGGATGAGTGGCGGTTGGTTTACATAATCCAGTGCCAGCATATCCTGACTCTTCGGCACTTTCTTAAGTACCGGTACTTCATTATTATCCGCTATTCCCTGAGCGCCCCGAAGTGATGTCACTTCAGCGATTGCTGCCGTACTTACTATTGCTGCCAGCAGCGCAGACACGACAAACTTAATCTTCATATTTAGCTCCAGTTCTTATTCTAAATTCGAATACTTTCTCAGCACAGACATCGATACAGCGACCGCAACTAATGCAATCCTGACTCATAACTTTTCTGTCCCCTTCCTTCAGTGGTTGTCTAAGGATTTTTGGTTCAGGACAGACGTTGTAACAGTCCATACAGTTATTACATTTTTCCCTGTCAGTCGCAGTTACTCTTAAAAAGCTGTAACGACCGATAGCACCATAGGTGGCCCCTAATGGACATAAGTGTCCGCACCAGCCATGCTCAACAAGAAGCAGGTCGATGAGGAATACCATCAAAATCAGCACCCAACCCGCACCAAACCCGAAGACTAATCCACGGTGAAGTGCAGCAACCGGATCCAGCCAGGTCCATAGCAGCGTGCCTGAAGCAGCACTACCAACCAGGATGGCCGCAAGTAGCCAGTAGCGTATCGATGAAGACCACTGATAACTTGCTTTTAGTCCGGTTTTTCGTCTGATCCATGCCGCTAAATCTGTCACAAGGTTTACAGGACAAATCCAGGCACAGAACATTCTTGGTCCGGCGATTGCGTAGAAACCTGCTACTACTAAGCCACCAATAATGGCTGTGGTTTCAGGCCAAAAGCCGGTTGCTAGGGTTTGCATCAGCAACAGAGGATCTGTCATCGGAATCGTTCCTAACAGCTCACTGGAAGAAAGATTTCCTGTCAAAATTCCCCATGTAGGCCCCATCATAAATGCGACTATCACCGAAACTTGCATCAGCCTGCGAAGGATCAGGAAGCGATTCGCGAACCATAGTCCGTTCGTCTTCGCTGACTCTTTACCGGCATCTTTTGCCAGATTCTTTTTCGCTTTTGGTTTTATTGCCATCATAAGCCTCCGTTCTTAACACCATCAGGGTTACCGAGAGGCGCTCGATTTGGTAAATCCAGCTGCTTAGGAATCAGGCTTTCGCCATGCTTCTCTTTCTCTTCCCAACCTAAACGATAGTGATGGCCAAGTTCGCCTCTCGCTAGTGCGGTAGGTACAACCTTAATCGCTGTCGTTTCAAGTACACACGCTTCTTCACATTTACCACAACCCGTACACTTATCAGTGACGACCGTTGGGATAAACATAGCGTGCACACCGGTACGCTGGTTTCGAATCGGCTCAAGAGTGATCGCTTCATCAATCAACGGGCAAACCCGGTAACAAACATCGCATCGCAGACCTTGCCAGTTCAGGCAGTTTTCGTGGTCAATAAGAACTGCCGTTCCCATTCTTGCTTCTGCAATATCTGTTAATGAATGATCAAGCGCACCGCTTGGGCAAACCGGCACACAAGGAATGTCATCACACATTTCACAAGGAATATCCCTTGCACTGAAATATGGCGTTCCCGTTGCTACCGGAGAAAGCATTGTTGCTAGTTTCAATGTGTCGTAAGGGCATGCCTGAACACACAGGCCACAACGCAGACAAGCGTTTAAAAACTCTTGCTCCGCCAGAGCACCCGGTGGACGAATAGGCACGCTACCCGTATCCGCCTTGCTCTGTTGTGTCTGTAGTCCAAGCACCGTCGCTGCGGCACCAACCCCAACCGCTGTACGAGCGGCGTCTCGCATAAAACGCCGCCTACTGGCAGATGGTAAAGAATGGTTAATTTTCATTCTTCACTCTCCATACGAGGCTTTACGCCTTCTCTACCTTAACTGCACATTTCTTAAAGTCAGTCTCTTTCGATAGCGGGTCAGTTGCATCAAGCGTTAGCTTGTTGGTTAGCTGTCCTGCATCAAAGAATGGCATGAAGATAAGCCCTTGTGGCACTTTGTTACGTCCGCGTGTTTCAACGTGACTCAATACTTCACCACGACGAGATGAAACTTTAATCGCATCACCACGACGTAGGCCACGTTTCTTCGCATCCAGTGGGTGCATGTAAACTACAGCATCCGGGAACGAACGATATAGCTCAGGTACACGACGAGTCATAGAACCTGTGTGCCAATGTTCAAGAACACGGCCAGTACAGAACCATAGATCGTAATCATCATCTGGTGCTTCTGCTGCTGGTTCATAAGGAAGCGCAAAGATAACCGCTTTCTTATCTTTCTTACCGTAGAACGAGAACTCTTCGCCTTTTTCTACATATGGGTCATAGCCTTCTGCATAACGCCATAGTGTTTCTTTACCATCAACCACAGGCCAGCGAAGACCGCGTGATGCATGGTATTGTTCAAATGTACCAAGGTCATGGTGGTGACCACGGCCAAAGTATGCGTACTCTTCGAACAGACCTTTCTGAACGTAATAGCCAAAGTCACGTGATTCATCGTTCAACTGACCTTCAGCTAGCTCATCAAGACCAAACTTGTCTACTTTACCGTTGGCAAATAGCACTTCGTAAAGTGTCTTACCTGCTAGTTCTGGTTTCTTAGCAATCAGATCCGCCGGCCACACTTCTTCAACTTTGAAGCGCTTGGAGAATTCCATCACCTGCCACATATCAGACTTAGCTTCACCTGGAGCCTGAATCTGCTGACGCCAGAACTGTGTACGACGCTCTGCGTTACCGTAAGCACCTTCTTTCTCTACCCACATTGCTGTTGGAAGGATAAGGTCGGCCGCCATAGCTGTTACTGTTGGATATGGGTCAGATACAACAATAAAGTTAGCTGGATCGCGGTAACCAGGGTAACGCTCTTCGTTGATGTTCGGACCAGCCTGCATGTTGTTGTTACACTGAACCCAGTATGCATTCAGCTTACGGTCTTTAAGCATACGGTCCTGAAGTACTGCGTGGTAACCTGGCTTAGCAGGGATAGTACCTTCTGGGATGTTCCAGTGCTTCTCGGCAAACTCACGGTGCTTAGGATTCATTACCACCATATCTGCAGGCAGACGGTGTGCGAATGTACCTACTTCACGAGCAGTACCACAAGCAGATGGCTGACCTGTTAGTGAGAATGGACCACAGCCCGGCTTAGAGATCTTACCGGTTAGTAGGTGCACGTTGTACATTAGGTTGTTCGCCCAAACACCACGAGTGTGCTGGTTGAAGCCCATTGTCCAGTAAGAAACCACTTTAACTTTAGGATCTGCATACATTTCAGCCAGTTCAATTAGCTGATCTTCAGGTACACCAGAAAGCTCAGATGTGTACTTCACATCGTACTTAGAAACGAACTTAGCGTAGTCTTCGAAGCTCATTGGAGTCGACTTCTTACTACCTGGGTTCTTCGCTGCTTTTTCTAGTGGGTGCGTAGGACGCAGACCGTAACCGATATCCGTTTCACCCTTACGGATGTTAACGTGCTTATCCATGAAGTCCTGGTTCACTTTATTATTCGAAATAATGTAGTGAGCGATGAAGTTCAGGATCGCCAAATCGGTTTGTGGTGTAAAGATAATTGGGTTATCTGCAAGCTCGTAAGAACGGTGCTCATAAGTAGAAAGTACCGCAACTTTTACGTGTTTTTCAGATAGACGACGGTCAGTTAGACGCGACCAAAGAATTGGGTGCATTTCCGCCATGTTCGAGCCCCAAAGTACGAACGCATCTGCGTACTCAAGGTCATCGTAACAACCCATTGGTTCGTCCATACCGAAGGTACGGCCAAAACCAACTACCGCAGACGCCATACAGTGACGTGCGTTAGGGTCGATGTTGTTAGAACGGAAACCAGCTTTATAAAGTTTCGCTGCCGCGTAGCCTTCCCAAACTGTCCACTGACCTGAACCGAACATACCAACCGAAGTCGGTCCTTTCTCTTTCAGTGCAGTTTTAAATTTGTCTGCCATTACATCAAAGGCTTCATCCCAGCTAACTGGAGTGAACTCACCTTCTTTATCGTAAACACCGTCGGTCTTACGAAGTAAAGGCTGGGTTAGGCGGTCCTTACCGTACATAATCTTAGGTAAGAAATAACCCTTAATACAGTTAAGACCACGGTTTACTGGTGCATCCGGGTCACCCTGTGAGGCTACAACACGTCCGTTCTGGGTACCAACCAGAACACTACAACCTGTACCACAGAATCGGCACGGAGCCTTATCCCAATGTACTTCGTTGTCTTTACCAGCAGCTTGAGCGATCGATGTTGGAAGTACTACTCCCGTTACCGATGCTGCCGCTACCGCCGCGTTTGCCTTCAAGAAAGATCGTCTACTGACACTCATGTTTGCTTCCTCAATCAAGCTCAACTTGCTCATCCATTTGGTGGAACACCAGAGTTGCAGCGAGCACCCCTGGCAATTGCTTTATTTCTTCGAATTGGTCAGCCAGGCTGTCACGGCTATCACCTTCGATAACCACAACCAGCTTTCCTGCTTCGCTGGTTCCCGGTACTTCCGCACCAGGCATTGCTTCTATCGCAGCTTTTACTGCTTCTAGTTGGTCAGCAGCGGCATGCACCGCTAAGCTGCTAACGTGATAACTCATCTGCGTTTCCTGTTTGGCTACTCGTATCGCGTTCAATCTGTATGGCATTTGCCGGGCATGGTTTGATACAAGCACCACACCCTGTACAGTCTTTTTCATTCAGCAGAGGTTTGGCCGTGCCCCCTACCTGCAATCGAAACTTAATTGCAGCGTAATCACACATATCACCACAACTTCTGCATTCCACTCCGTTCAGAGACAGGCAGTTATCTTTGATTACCGCTATCTGCTGCCAAGGGTCTTGTTCTTTCGATCGGAAAAGAGGTTCGGGACACACATCTGCACATTTTCCGCAAAATGTGCACTCATCGATGTTGAAGTCCACTTCCGGAAACCCGGCTTCTCCTTTAACGATGATAGATGTTTCACACGCTTCAACGCATTTCCCACATCGGGTACATCCATCAACAAAGGCTTGTTCTTCAACAAGCCATGGCATTCTTTGAGGAGCCTCGGTATTAATGTCTGCTTTCGGGACGCGGGTAAAAAGGCGGCGCCTTGCAATATCTACCAAAGTTTTCCTCTATGATTCCTGTAATATTCAACGACATAATTGAGAACGCTTCTTATTAAAAATCATTCATACGTCATTAATATATTTAAATATTCTGTTTTAACTGTAGTCTAGGATTTGCACTTTTCGAATAAATAACCCTTAATAGGTAAATGGGTAAAAGACTTGCGCAAGATCAATTAATCCATACGGTTAACTTCACACAATAAGATAGATGTATTCATGGTACATACTGATAATTCACTCAGGAGCAACAGTTGCAATTGCGAAGACCACAGGTATCAATAACAAAGACCATTGCATGGGCAATGCTCTGCATCTTATTGCTCTCTATTACTACTGCCGCAGTAACACTTTCTGCCGTGTTTTCAAGCATGAATGATGCTGAAGCGATCAACGTCGCTGGCTCATTACGTATGCAAAGCTACCGATTAGCTTTTGATATAGAGACTCGTTCTGACGAGTTTATTGAACACCTAGTCGCTTACGAACGCTCTTTACACTCACCCGCATTAAGGTCGATAAATAACTGGGCGACGCCCAATGCTCTGGTCAAACGTTACTATCAACTCATCCAAATGTGGTCAGACTTACAACCGGCCCTGCGCTCAGACAACAAAGCTTATTACATAAGAGAAGTCGCCGAGTACGTAAATCAGATTGATATATTCGTATATGAACTGCAGAAGTATTCGCAGAAGAAAATGTATCTATTGTTTTTCTCATACGGCCTTGGCTTTACTCTGATACTACTCGTTGCTATGTATGTGATTTACTTTTCACAGAAGAAAGTTGTAAGCCCACTAAAACAGTTAATGGTCGCAAGCAAAGAGGTTCAGTCCGGTAACTTTGGGTTTAAGCTAAGGCTTCACAGCCAAAATGAACTCGGCATTATGGCGACAGCCTTTAATGGCATGGCTACAGAACTTGAAAAGCTCTATGTTGGTCTGGAACAGAAAGTCACAGAAAAAACTCACCGACTGGAACACGCTAAGAACTCACTGGAAACCTTGTATAGTTGTCAGCAACAACTTGGAGTGAGCCACCTGAGTGAGCAAAACTTTAAGAGTATTCTTGGAGCTCTTCTAGAAACAGAAGGGATCACATCAGTAAAGATGGTTGTGGTTGAATCCGGTGCACAGTGGAGTATCGAAGTTGGTGAGCCATGTCACAACTCTATAATCCACAGTGAACCCCTGACATTAGATGAAGAAGAGTTGGGCCGACTGGAGTGGCACTACACGTTACCTTGTCCGGATCAAGAATTGGTCGTCAACGTAGCTAAGATCCTTGCCCGTGGTATTTACTATAACCGCTCGCAAAAGCAAACTCAGCAGTTACTTCTTATGGAGGAGCGTGCAACCATCGCACGTGAACTGCACGATTCCATTGCTCAATCGCTCTCTTACCTTAAGATTCAAACGACGATCTTAAATCGAAGCATAAAAGCGGAAAAAGTTGAGCAAGCTTCTGAAACCGCGAAAGAAATAGATAAACAGCTCAGCGCGACCTATACTCAGCTACGTGAACTGTTAAGTACATTCCGCCTCACAATTGGCAAAGCTAATTTGGGCGAAGCGTTACAAGAATTAATTAAACCACTGGAAGAACAAACTGATGCGGAGATAATACTGGATAACGAGATTGCTTCGATTTCATTGCGAGCCAATCATCAGGTCCATGTTATTCAATTGATTCGAGAAGCCATTCTCAATTCAATCAAACATGCATCACCAAATACAATAAAAATAACCTGCCAGGAAATTAATGACCTGGTGAACATAACAATCACTGACGATGGAACGGGATTTTGTACCAGCATAGAGAAGCTCAACCATTATGGGCTGACGATTATGTCTGAACGTGCCGATCGACTCGAAGGCGATCTTAATATTGAAAGCAAGCCGGGCGAGGGTTGTACTGTTCAACTCCGATTCCCGCTTCATAAATAACCGGAAACACAAATGTCAAACTGGAATGTACTAATTGTCGATGACCACCCCCTGATGCGCAGAGGGATTATCCAGCTACTCTCTTTTGAAGAAGAGTTTAATGTTATTGCCGAAGCAAGCAATGGTGCTGATGCCGTAGCCGTCGCTACACGTCAGGAACCGGATCTGATTCTGCTCGACCTCAATATGAAAGGAATGTCTGGACTGGATACTCTTAAGGTTATGCGCGAAGAAGGAATAACAGCGACTGTTATCGTTCTTACGGTATCGGATAACAGTCAGGATATCCGCGCTTTGATTGATGCCGGTGCAGATGGTTATCTACTTAAAGATACTGAACCAGATGAGCTTATTGGGCTTATCAAGAAAGCGATGACAACCGGAAGCGCATTCAGTGACGTAGTGTTAGAAGTACTGAAAGAGAAAGCTGAAACGGACGATATGTTCTCGACACTTACCGATCGTGAGAACGAGATTTTGGTTGAAGTGGCAAGAGGTTACAGTAACCGCCAGATCGCTGATCGACTGTTTATATCGGAATCGACTGTTAAAGTACATATCAAGAGCTTGCTGAAGAAACTGCGCGTTAAGTCTCGTGTTGCAGCAACGGTACTTTATCTAGAGAGTCAGGGCAAAGCTTAAGCTCGAACACAGATACACAAAACCCGCTTAATTGCGGGTTTTTGTTTTATTAATACTATTTCAGCAAGGCTGCATCCAGCCAGCTATCAAACTGGGTTTTCGGCAGTGCACCGTTGATCATATCTACTTTTTGACCATTCTTAAAAACCATAATGGTTGGAATACTTCTGATCTGGTACTGAGCCGCCAGCATCTGTTGAGCTTCCGTATCTACCTTTACAAACCTTACGTCACCATTACGTTCCTGCGCGACTTGTGTAAACGCTGGAGCAAAAGAGAGGCATGGCTGACACCAAGGGGCCCAAAAGTCGACAACAACAGGTTTATCGCTGTTAATGATGGCATTATAGTTACTCGTTGTGGCTTCAACCGGGCTTCCGTCTAATAGTGAAGATTTACATTTACCACAACTTCCCTTTTCATTGATTTTCTCTAAAGGGACTCGATTCATTGCTGAGCACGACGGGCAACGTGTGTTAAAAGTTGACATACATTCCTCTTATTCAAAGATATTATTTTTATATTTAGAAAAAGCTAATATAACAGATACAACGCATAAAAAAAATCCTTCGCGAGGAAGGATTTAAAGCAGTTTGGATTAAACTAAGTATTACTTACGGATACCTTCAATATGAAGTTCCATATCGACGTAACTTGAAGCACCCATCACAGCGATATCAAAGTCTTTTAGCTCCAGACGTGTTGTACCTACAAAGCCTGCACGGTATCCACCCCACGGGTCCTGACCTTCACCAATGAAATCGGCATCAATACTGATTGGCTGAGTTTTACCATGTAGAGTCAGATCGCCCTCTATCACAAACTTACCATCACCTTTGTCCATCACTTGAGTACTGGTGAACTTCGCCTCTGGGAACTTGCTCGCAAAGATAAAATCACCGCTGCGGATGTGCTTATCACGCTCAGCATGGTTTGTATCCAGGCTAGATGTATCTACCATTACATTCACTTTAGATGCTGCGACATTGTTCGCATCGTAAGAGAAATCGCCGCTAAAGGTGTTAAAACGGCCTTTAATAAAGCTGTAACCCAGGTGACTGATTTTGAAGTTAATGGATGCGTGAGCGCCTGAAGTATCAATCGCATAATCCGCTGCTGCTACACCGAATGGCATTGCCATTGAGAATGCGAGTCCTGTCGTCAATAAAACTTTTTTCATTTTGCTTTTCCTACCATTTTGCGTAGTGTGTCATCTTTATCGATAACGTGATGCTTCAGCGCAGCCAAAGCGTGAATTGCAGCCAGACCAATTAGAGCCATAGCAACGTAATAATGTATTTCCCCAGCGATATCCGACTGTTTAGGAAATAACTCCCCAGCGCCGGGAACAACAAACCAGTTAAACACTTCTATTCCCCGACCATCTGATGTTGAAATCAGATATCCAGAAAAGAACAAGATAAACAGTAGCATATACATAAGCAGGTGTGCTGCTTTTGCCGCCATCACTTCATAAGGTTTACCTTCAGTCTTAGGAGAACTTGTCGTAAGTTTCCAAATCACTCTGAAAATCGTTAAACCTGCCAAAATGATACCTACCGACTTATGCCAGTATGGGGCCGTCTTGTACCACTGACTGTAATAGGTGAGATCCATCATCCATAACCCTAATGCAAACATCCCTATAACAACGATGGCAGTAACCCAGTGAATGGTTCTGGCAATCAAATTGTAGTTACTCACATTTGTACTCATGGGCAATTTTACTCAGTCTCGTTTACTTGATTGTTCTTTCTAACAATAAGATAGAAATGACAATTGTTATCGTTTGGTTGTAATAATGTAGTTAGAAATAAGACAGGAGTAAATGTGTAGACTGTTGATTGACTATCAACACGATGTTTTCAATTAGAGGGCTTTGATATTCATAGCATTGATTAAAGGCTTAGCAGATGAGATAAAACAAAAAAGCCGAACGCAATATTGTTCGGCTCTCTTATTTATATGTAAAGTTTTATTCTTCTATACTATTTTTTCCTGGGTGATAATAACACCGTCGGTGTCAGCATAAATATAATCACCAGTTTTCACTTCGATACCAGCAAATGAGAGAGGAACGTCTCTTTGGCCTTCAGTTACCGGAACATATTTACGTGAACATGTTCCAATAGCATAAAGTGCTACTGGAATATCTTTAATCTGGAACGTATCTCTAATATAACCATTTACAATAATACCTGAGTAATTATTGTTATTCGCAAACTTCATCAGGTTTTCACCAACGACTGCATAGTATTCACGGTCTACATCGACGACAACAACTTTACCTGTACCATCTTCGTCGCGCAGTAACTTAATGAGTTCCAAATTGTTTTTATCCAGCTTAACCGTAACCACTTCACCCTGACATTTCATCGCGCCGCCATAATTCTGGTAACCTGGCCCCAAAACTACTGCTTTTTCCGGGTGATCATCGCAAATATCCGCTGTAAAAAATTCCATATAGAATCCTCATCCTTCTTTATTTATTATCCCTTACGGGATTATCTTTCAATATTTAACCTGCTTGAGACTAAAAATAACCCAAGAACAATCTTTTTACATCTTTTTTTAGTGTGGTATGCTCCATAATACTCAAATAATTTTAAGTTATCTGAGTACTATTACTTAATAAAAAAGATGTTCAAGCGCCTGATAAAAATAAGCAGAAATAGAATACTGCAAAATAAAATATCATCCGTAAAAGCTTAAATAGCCTAAAATATATAAATAAGACACTTTTTGCAGTTAAGTATGTTGAGTATGCGCCTCACCTAACCGTTCAGGACACGGCCATACTCCACCAGACAGACGCCAAAATTCAGGTAAGTATAATTATATGAAAGTAGTGACAGGAGTAGTCGGCAACGATATTCACGTGGTTGCAAATCGGCTTATAGAGCTCTCCCTCGACGCCAGAGGGTATGAAGTTTTTAATTTAGGCGTAAACACACATCTCGAAGAGTTCTTCGATGCGGCCGTTGAAACAGGTGCAGAAGTGCTTCTCATCTCTTCACTCAACGGTGAAGCAGAAGGCTGGAGCCGTGAAGTACGTGCCATCAAATCCCAGTATAAAGGTCTTGATGATCTGATCATGATGATAGGCGGTAACCTCACCGTAGGTACTGGCGACCCAGATGAAATAGCCAAGAAGTACAAAAGGTACGGATTTGATCTGGTTTGTCATCAGGTTGATCTAAACGTTGGCCTCGACCAGTTGGAAGAGTTTATCAGGGAGAGAGACCAAGAATGAGCCTGTTACAAGAAGAAAGAGAAATCATCTTAAGCAACGAGTACGTTGATGCCTTCGATTTTGATGAGGTAAAAGAGTTTGTTGCTGGCGCGAGCAAAGAGCTGTTTATCTCTCACCACTTTAAAAACAAAGACAAAATGTTAGTGCAGCCACGTGGTGGCTTCCCAACCTATAAAAAACAGTTTGCGCTAAATGAGTTTTTCGTTAATGCCAATGTTGATGTTTTGCCACTGACCATCGACTCAAACACTCGTCTTAACGACTATGGCACAGCAAAGAAGATGCTGCGCCTGAGTGAAGAAAACGATGTCGATATGCTTAACGGCTACCCACTGGTTAACCACGGTTACCGTACCACACGTAAAATGGTCACCCATTTCAACAAGCCAGTAAGCTTACGTCACGGTACCCCTGATGCGCGCTTGTTAATTGAAACTGCTATTGCGTCAGGTATCTTCGAGATTGAAGGCGGTCCCATTACTTATCTTCTGCCTTACTCCAAGAACTTCCCGTTAGATAAAGCATTTATGTACTGGAAGTATGTTGAGCGTGTGTGTGCTAACTACTCAGAACTTAATGAACCTATTAACCGAGAGTCTTTTGGCCCATTAACGGCAACGCTTGTTCCACCTTCTATAACTATCGTAATTCAGCTTCTGGAAATGCTTCTGGCTCTGGAAGAAGGTGTGAAGTCATTCTCAGTATCTTTCTCTCAGCAAGGTTCGATGAATCAGGATATCGTAACCGGTGCTGTAATTAAGAAACTGGCTCGATACTACGCAGAGCAGATCGGCTGTGGTGATGCAGCTATCCACCTTGTTTATCACCAGTGGATGGGCGCTTTCCCGACAGATAAGAGCTTTGCAGAACAGCTTATCAATATGTCTACTGTTATCGCGTCTATGGTTGGTGCAGACAAGATAATCACCAAAACACGTGAAGAAGCTTCTGGTATTCCAACTAAAGAAGCAAACGCCAAAACAGTAGCAGATACTCAGTACACACTACGCATTCTGAATGGTCTTCCTGCAATCAAAGATGAAGAGGAAGAAGAGATTCTGACTCAGGAAGTGATGGCAATTATGGAAGCGGTATTTAACGACCCTGCCGATACACTTTGGCGCAAGGTCTTTAAC
Source organism: Vibrio iocasae (assembly GCF_042245395.1). Classification (NCBI taxonomy): domain Bacteria; kingdom Pseudomonadati; phylum Pseudomonadota; class Gammaproteobacteria; order Vibrionales; family Vibrionaceae; genus Vibrio; species Vibrio iocasae. The sequence continues at coordinate 1,758,097 of NZ_CP145310.1, forward strand.
TGTATCAAGAGTGGCATCATCGATGTACCTTTCTCACCGCACATCATCAACCACAATAAGATGATCACGATTCGCGACGCGAACAAAAACATCCGTATCATCGAACGTGGTAACGTGCCGATTCCTGATCGCTGCTACGAATACGAACGCGCTCAGTGCGATCTGAACAAAGACACCACCAGCATCGTTAACGACATCATTCACGATATAGGCATTATGCAATGAGCCAGAACAACGACAAATTATTTATAGATATCGGCAGTACTTACTTTAAAGTCAGTGACTCACAGCGTATCGAACAGCATTTTCGTGACTTCAACAAAGATATCCTGGATGACCTGACACAAAAGTGTGGTGCTATCGTTAGCCAGTATGAAAAAGAAGATATTTATATCTGTTCTTCTGCCAATGGTGGCCTGAGTACTTTGATTATTGGTGTCACCAACTCTTTTTCTCTGAAGTATGCAACAAACATTGCTTTTAACTCTGGTATCAACATCATCGACACGATTCTGTTCCAGAACATAGAAGAGTATTCTATCCCGAGCGATCTGATTGATGTGGTTATCGTGGTTGGTGGCATTAACAGCAATGGCAATATCTTTGATGACAAACTGTTTAATTATCTGGAACAGCTTAACTTTTCCAACATCGTTTACGTAGGCAACGAAATCGATGCAAAATCGGTTGGTGAAAAGGTGCCGAATCTGGTCACGCTGCCGAACATCATTGATGACAGACTACATATCATTGAAGAGCACCTGAAACAGTATCTGACTAACCTTTACCAACAAGATATTGAAGGTAAAGAGGATATTAAGAGCCTGTATCAGATCACCTCAAATCAGATCTTCTCAACACCGTATATCGTTAATCAGGCGCTGCCTCATGTAGATGCAAGTTATTCTGTTGTTGACCCATTTATCGTACTTGATATTGGTGGCGCGACGACAGATATCCACTACTCAAAAGATCTGGTGGTGAATGAGAATATCGTTACCGAAAACGAATATGATCGTATGGTGTTTAAAAAGCTTGGCGTCTACAAGTCTAAGCAATCTCTTATCTTCGCGGCAAAGAATAACGAGTTTGTTTACGAACTACTCATGCACCTGAAGGTAACTGAAAACATATTTGAAGAGACCAGTGACAAAGCGACGAAGATCCTGATGCAACTGGCTATCTTTTTGGTGCTTTGCAAGATCTCTCACTACAAGAAAGAGTACATTAATCTAAAGTTACTGACACTTAATTCTATCGTTATCACTGGTGGTATTACCAAGGTGCTTTCTATAGAAGAAGTGGAAGATATCATCGCCTTTTTCTATAAAAAGATTCTGACCTCAGATCATAAGCCTGTCACCATCATGGACAGCAACTATGATATCTGGACTCTAGGGGCTAAAGGAAAATTAGAATGTCTATAAACTGTATCCGTATCCTGCTGGAAAACGCTGCGAAAACACACCCGGACAAAACCGCTGTTACCTTTGGCGAAGAATCCGTTACATACGCAGAATTGCTAAAAAAGGTAAATCAAGTTGCTCTGTATCTTACCGAGCTTGATCTGCCAAAAAACTCGCGAGTTGGTATCTATTCGTTTAAGCGTATTGAGCAGGTCATTGCTCAGTTAGCGATTCTTTCCACCAACTACATCCTTGTTCCGATGACCAAAATGTTAAAACCGGAACAAGTGGAATACATCATTAAAGACTGTGATATCAAATGTATCATCACAGACAAACTTAAGCTGGAAAGTATTGAAGAGCTTGAGTTCGACGGCCACGTCATCTCTTACGACTCCGTAAGTAAAGAAATCGCAGCTTTTGAAGAGATCTATAAGTACTACAACAAGCCTTATGATTGCGATATCAACGGGCACGATTCTGCTCTGATCACCTACTCTTTTGGCCTGACTGGTACACCAAAAGGTATTGTGATCTCTCATCGTAACTTGATTGATTCAGCACGTGTCGTTTCTCAGTATCTGAAACTGGAACAGGATGACGTCATATCCGGTGTGCTCTACTTCAATCTGGATTATGGTTTGAATCAGGTTTTCTGTAGCTTATATAAGAAGGCAACCCTTGCCCTGCATCGCTTTATTTTGCCTGAAGACTTCTTTAACCACCTGATAGACGATGAAGTAACGGTGCTTCCTGTAATGCCCGTGAACATCTCACAGATGTTTGATGACGAAACCACTCGCATCCCTAGTGCAGAACTATTCGACAAAATCAAAACCATTACATCTTCTGGCGGTAACGTTACGGGTAAGATGATTGAGGACTGTAAACGTACTTTCCGCAATGCAGACTTCTTCTCAATGCACGGCCTGACTGAGGCTTTCCGTTCAACTTATCTGGATCCTTCTCAATTACAAATTCGCCCGAACTCTATTGGTAAGCCAATTCCAGATGTAGAGCTGTATGTCATTAATAAAGAAGGTAAAGAGTGTGCACCACGTGAAGTAGGAGAGCTTATACATCGCGGGGGCTACATCTACAAAGGCTACTGGAACGCGCCTGAAGAGACTGCTGAACGCTTTAAATCCGTATCTATCCTGAAAGATGTCATTGAACTGGAAGGTCAGCTAGTCGATGAAATCGTAGTAGCAACCGGTGATTACGTATATAAAGACGAAGAAGGCTATTTCTATTTCGTATCCCGTCAGGACAACATGATCAAGACTCGTGGTTTCCGCGTATCTCCGTACGAAGTGGAATCAGTGGTTAAGAAAAACATCCCGGATATTGAGCGATGTGCGGTGTTTGGCATGGAAAACGAGGCGATAGAAGAAGAGATCGTAATGGTGTACTCAGCGCCAAGTCAAATCCCTGAAGAAGAGATATTGTTCGAGCTGAACAAACATCTGGCTTCATACATGATTCCGAGCAAGATTGTTTATAAGAAGCTAATGCCTCTGCTTCAAAGTGACAGAAACAGAATCAACAAAGATGCTCTTAAGAGAGAAATCTCTGGCGCCTAAACAAGCCAGAACTTAGAACGAGATGCCCTTGATTGTGAACAATCAGGGGCTTTTTTTTGACCGAAATGCACAAGTAGAACATCCGACGTCACGTCATCACCATAAAAGTCCACATAAAGCTCAACTATACAATTGACTAGGTAATATTATTATCACTTATCCTATAAATATAATACATAGTATCCAATTGGATTATTCCCAACCAAACACCAATCCTTGAACAAATAATTTCCATTAAATTTGGTCATCAGCACCTATATCCACCAATCACTATTAAGCAGTCTAGATCACACTCTTACATTGCTCTGACAGACTATTTATAAATAATGAAAAGTAAAAATAAAACATTGTTAATTTAATAATTTTTTATATGTAACTCGCTGTATTTAATGGATATATACGATATTTATAAAAATGTGACTTAGGTCTGCAAAACACTTTTTAGCCAATTGTTCAGACAATCAATATCCGTAATTATTCATCCCCAGAAAAAGAGAGATTTAACCAATAACACGTTTTATTGGCCAAACCTCCAAACACAATTCAATTAGTCGTCCGTTGCGGGAATAAATGACTAAAAAATTTTACGGTTAATAAGGGTTAATATGAAAAAGGTATTTAATTTTTCGCTAGCAGCTATTTTAGTTTCTTCAGCTTTGGCAGCACATGCTGGCATTAGCATTGTTGATAGTGAAGAGGGTAACTTCTCAATCGGCGGTGATGTCGAGTTAAACTTCAACTACCAGGACCGCGAATCAAACGACAGTAATAACTCTGAGTTTAATCAGGATGGTCGTGTTCTTATCGAGTTTGCAGGACAAAAATACTCAGATTCTGGTCACTTTGTTGGCGTCGTCGCTCAACCTCTATTCGAGAGCACGGGCAACATCGCAATGGATGATGCGTACTTTGAGTTCGGCCAGGTTGATGGCTGGGCAGTTAAAGCTGGTCGTTTCGAAGCATACGATATGTTCCCTGTAGGTCTGGATGTATTCCTTGAGTACTCTGGTGACACATCCAATGAACTGTACTCAGATGGTTCTGCGTATACATACCAAATGAAAGAAGGCCGTGGCCGTGGTTCTGATGGCCAAATCATGTATAACCAGTCTTTCGGCAACTTATATGTTGAAGTTGGTGCAATGCTGGGAGACCGCACAGGCCTGTTTGACGGAACAACATATCATGGAGCAACGATAAACAAGAATGCGTCCAAAGACGCTTTCCTAATCCGCCCGGTTGTTGCTTATCAGATGGGTGACTTCTCAGTTGCTGCATCTGTAGAAACCAACCTTGTATCTAATGCAGTTGTTACTACAAACGGTGTAGATATTTCAGACCGTACTGGTTACGGCCTGACAGGTAACTGGGCAAGCGGTGATTGGTCTGTAAACGCAAACGTTGCGTACATGGATGCGGTTGACGAGAACAACCTATCGGCTGGTCTAAACGCCTTGTATAAGAACTTTGGTGTTGGTTACATCCACGCGACCAACGAGTACGAAAACAAGGAGATCTCCGGTTGGGCTGAAGGCGATGTCAACGTATCTACCTGGTACGCATCCTACGAGTTTAAAGATGTACTGGCTGTAGAAGACTTCTCAGTTCTACTGGGCTCTTACTACACTTCGGTGGACAACAAGCTAAAAGCAGGTACATCACAAGGTTTTGCTGAAGAAGACGACTTTGGTGCACGTGTACGTCTGTTCTACTCTTTCTAAGAATCAGTTAATACCCCTCGACAAAAAACCACCTGCTTACTAGCAGGTGGTTCTTTTCTATCTTTAGGCACCAATCTTTTTAATCGGTATCCCATCGAACATTCGCAATAACAGTATCGAGTTTGCCCTGAGTATAAAGAACAAAAAGTGCATCAAGATACCGGAAGTCTACGCCTAACGCTTTCAACTTAGCTGTTGGCACTTTGACTGTCATAAACGCATTGTCCGACTTCATGAACTGGTCAGTAATTTCAACTTTTGGCATCTTGCTCATTTCTGATATTTCAGCCGCTCTCTGCAAACATAAGTAAACAGGCTCTGATGGCTGCTTTGATACATTGATATCAAATGCTATGTAACTCTCATCGTTGTCGTACTCACTCAAGTCATCCACACTGCCATCACTAGGCTGAACATAAAGCACCGCCTCCCCGTTAAAGTTAACTTCAACTGCGTCCTGCTGCTGTTGATAGTTGAATGGTCTGGTTTCGATGGTCTCAAGGAACATGGCATTGTTTCGGGATACATCGACACCCATCAAATGCTCACTGTCTGCAACTTTGAGCTGATAATCACCAATGGTTGCGTTTACGCCATACATATGTGTAGCGTGTGTTGCTGCCTGCTTGCCACTTTGCTTATCGATATCAAGCGTTAGATCATCAAGATTCTGTGTCTGTTGCTTGTCACTGTAGTTCAAACCATATCCATATGGGAAAAGCGGAACATGTTCTCCATTTGGGTCTTGCTCCTGCTCAGGAAGTTTGTAGTTTTCAATATGTACTGGAGTACGGTTGACAGAAACACTGCGTTTTTTGTTTGGCCAGCTATACGAAAGCACTCCCGTGAAGTCATAACGAGCTTCACCCTGCTCATTACCAACAATAACATCAGTAATGCCCTCCCCTTCGCTCCCCGGCAAGAATGCCGCTACAAACGCATCGGATTTGGCGATTTCTTCATTCAGGTAAAGAGGGCGGCCACTAAAGAACACAGACACAATTTTTACACCTGCATCATGCAGTTTTTTGATCTTCTCTACATCAGCTTTATAGCTACGTTTTAGAGAGGCAAACTCCAGTGTCTGCCAGGCTTTGATGTCCCCCATCATCTCTGCATATGGGTCTTCACCAAATACCACTACCGCTATATCACCCGCCTTCAATTCTTGCTTGAGCTCTGGATCGTACGACACATTCTCTTTACCAAGCTCTGCTTCCAGAGCCATTTTTACCGTTGTAGCACCAGGGAAGTCATCCAGACAGTTTTCATCACCCTGCCAGGTCAGGTTCCAGCCACCGGATTGCTTTTGCAGGTCGTCAGCAGCGCTACCTGTTAGAAGCACTTTCTGGTTTGAAGCGAGGGGAAGGATACCCTGCTTATTCTTAAGCAATACGAGTGATTTACGTACTGCTTCTCTTGCTATCTCACGGTGCTCTTTCTTGCCTAACAGATTTTGGGCACCCGCTAATACGCGCTCAGATGGGCGAGGTTTCTCCCACAACCCGGCACGCATTTTGACTCGCAGAATTCGGGTTACTGCATCGTCGATACGACTCATCGGTATAAGCCCTGAGTGGATATCTTTAAGGGTATTGGTATAAACCGCGCGCCAATGCTTGTGAACCGGAACCATCAAGATATCGTTACCAGCATTGATAGCGTAAGTCGCATCAGCATCAGTACACTTACTTACTTCCGCATGGCCATGCCAGTCGGTAACGATCAACCCGTCGAAGCCCATCTTCTCTTTTAGCACATCGGTAAGCAGGTACTTACTGCCGTGGATTTTATAGTTATATTCGCCCTCTACCTCTATATCATGATCATAGTTAGCAGAGTCGTCCCAGCTATTAAACGAAGACATCACTACCTGCGCTCCAGCATTTAGCCCACTAAAATAACCCATAGCATGAATGTTTCTCAGCAGATCTTCGCTGTAGCTGTTTACACCCCGATCAATACCCGATAGGGTTCCGCCATCACCAACCCAATGCTTAACATTGGATATAACATGATGCTGACCTTGCAGTTCTTCCTGAGTACCCTGAAGCCCTTTCACCACTTCTGCTGCATATGTGTATACAATTTCAGGATCTTCCGAGTAACCTTCATAAACACGTCCCCAGCGTAAATCCCTTGGCGTTGCAACGGTTGGGGCAAACGTCCAATCCAACCCTGTTGCCGCAATTTCGATCGCTGTAATACGCCCAATATTATGTATAAGCTCAGGATCTCTTGCACACCCTAAGCCAATGTTGTGGGGGAATACCGTTGCACCAAAGACGTTGTTATGGCCATGAACGGCATCCGTCGCCCACATAAAAGGAATTCGAAACGGTCTGTTCTCAAAAGCTTGTTCAGTCGCCAGCCAGAACTCATCTGCCTTTTCAACCCAGTCCTTTGCCAAAGAGCGTTTGTTCTCGTTTGGCCAGGCTCCTCCACCATTAAGTATCGAACCAATCTTAAACTCGATGATTTCTTCCGCGGATATTCCCCTTAGATCTGGCTGAATCATCTGGCCGAGTTTTTCCTCGACCGTCATTTGACTAACGATATCAGCGACTTTCGACTCAATAGCGTCATCTTTTACTATAGTTGACTCGATTTTCGGCCAATCCGAAAAATATGGCGTACTAAATTCAGAGGTCATTGGAAATCCTGTTATTCATTTATATTGAGTGTATTCCTACATCCTACGGTTAAATCAGGTCGTTTTCTGCTAACATTGCGACATAAACAAGGAAAATATCGACATGACCACAACGTTTTCGCTAGAGCCTCATCTCAGACACCCACATATTCGATTTGCGCTTATCTGGGGTGATCACGCGGAGGATTTCCCGCCACATAAGCACGACTTTGCAGAACTGTTTGTGGTCACTGGTGGAACGGCTATCCATAGCGTTGGTCAGTTCCACTATCCCATTCATACTGGAGACGTTTTTGTTATCCATGGCGATACGGAACATGCATTTAATAAGGTTAATAATCTTGAATTAACCAATCTGATGTACGATCACGCGTCCCCAATATTCGAGTCACCCGAGCTTAGGCTTATCCCCGGTTACCAGGCACTTTTCAATATCGACCCGATTGCGAGACAAAAATCAGATTACTCAGCCAAGCTCAATTTAGATCCAGAGCAAACAGAAGTCATTTTGTCTCTGTTAAAAAATATAGAAGATGAATACGTAAATGCCCCACCGGGTTTTGAGACAATGTTAAAAGCGCAGCTAAGCCAGTTTGTAGTAACACTGTCACGCTACTATCAGGGAGAATCCACTAAAACGAACAGCTCCACCTTGGTTCTTAGTCGGGCGATGGTATTTATGGAGCAGCAGTTCAGCAACAGTGAATTAAAAACTGAGGAAATTGCCAGCTCAGCGTTTATTAGCGTAAGGCAACTGGAAAGGTTATTTAAAAGCTACCTACAAACTTCTCCAAATCAGTACCTGCGCAACATTCGAATCAATTACGCAGAGAAACTGCTGTTATCAGAGGAAAATAGAAGTATTCAGTCAGTAGCAGATAAGTCCGGATTTACCGATAGTAATTATTTTGCTAAGTGCTTTAAGGAAAGAAATGGGATTAGCCCCAGAGCGTTCAGGAAAAACTACAGTGAAAATGTGCCTGCCAAGGGCTGATAAGAAGACACTTAAAAGCGTGAGTCGCTGATCTTACGTATCTTAAGTGTGTATTCAGATGTGCTTGGATATGACCAGGTAAAAACGTCCACCCAGGTCGTGTCATAGATGATGGTTATCAAGTCACCCTCAGGTGTTTTAACAAACTCGAAGCCATCACCATTAATGCCGTAACTAAAATCGCTATCGTCAGATTCAAAATTGACTAAAAACTTGTCGCCATAAAACCCAAGAATCTGATAGTGGTTTTCATGCTCGCCCCCCACTATATCTTGCATAACAAAGGGGACAGCGGATTTACTCACGTTTAGATAGTAATAATCATGAGTCACTACTTTTTGGTGTTTGAGAACTTGATTCTTAGATATCTTAGGTTGCGTATTTTCAGGATTTACCGATGAGCACGAAGAGATCATTAAGCAGATGCTCAACGATACTATTAGTGTAAAGTACGACTTGCTCATCGGTTGAAAACCAGTGATGTTGAAACTACAGGCGTTTATCCGGAACAAGAACCCAGTCCTGCTCTATCTCATCCCACATCAGGACTTCACCATCTGAATACATGAAAGTGTGCTCGTTTGCAGATTCGTCTAAGCATTTAACCTGAACTTGATTTGGAACGATTTTTGAAACCTGAAGAGTATTCGGGTGAAAATGTGTAATCGAAGAAATGTGGTCAAGTGCTTCCTTCACCTGGTATCTCATTTTGTCTTACTCCCTAAAACGACAATGCGCTGAGAGTATATTAAATAAGATGTATATTAGTAAAATATTAATAACTAAATTGTGATTGAGAACCAGCAACTATTGTAGTTAGCTGCTGGCTTGTATAATTAGTGAACACTTACACCGCATACGAAGGATAATCGATGTATCCTTTCTCATCTCCACCGTAAAGTGTCAGGCGAGCATCTGCATCGAACTCAGCCAGGGGCCAGTTATTTTCAAATCGGGCAACCAGATCCGGATTAGTCACATAAGGTGTGCCAAATGCCACCATATTGCAGTAGTCTTTATCCAGAAGTTCCTGCGCACTCTCTTTGGTTAACTTACCTGCGATCATCACCGGATTTGGATAAACCTCGCGAACTTGCTTGCGGAAAGATTCCGGCACTTCTAGATAACGAGAAATTCGCTCAGAAAAGTGAACATAAGCCAGATTCATCGAAGCCATTTTCTCAAGTGCTTTCAAAGTAACCTCTACAATCTCAGGATCTTCATCGGCAAAACCTTCGATGACATGTGGAGAGACGCGTACTGCTACCTTATCGCTGCCAACTTCATCAGCAACAGCTTGTAGTGCTTCGAGCATAAAGCGCATGCGGTTTTCCTGACTGCCACCGTATTGATCCTGACGCTGATTACTTTCAAGGCGCATAAACGTATCAAACAGGTAACCATGTGCAGCGTGAATCTCTACCCCATCAAAACCCGCTTCAACAGCGTTTCGAGCTGCCTGAACAAAGTCAGCGATAGTGCTCTGGATATCTTCAAGGCTCATTTCACGTGGGGTTTCGGTTTCAATCATACCGAAACCACCTTCTGGCAGTGGACCAAACACCTGATCCGGCACTTTTATTGCGGAAGGTGCAACAGGCTGCTCACCGGAAATTGACGAGTGGCTACGACGACCTACGTGCCACAACTGAATAAACACTTTGCCACCCTCTTCATGAATAGCCTGAGTGACTTTCTTCCAGCCATCGATATGGTCCTGAGTATAGATCCCCGGAGTCATTGAATAGCCACGACCAACAGCAGAAATCGGAGCACCCTCTGTGACGACTACACCTGCATTAGCGCGTTGTTTATAGTAGGTTGCCATCATGTCGTTTGGTACATCACCAGGCTGTGAAGTGCGAGAACGCGTCATCGGAGCCATTGCAATACGGTTAATAAATTCCGCATCACCAATCTTAAATGAATCAAATAGCATTTTAGTTTTCCTTCTTATTTTTGCTCATAAACCGGGTAGTCAGTTAGACCTTTCTCAGCACCACCAAACAGAGTGGCAGGATCGTGCTGCGCCAGTGGATAACCGTTTTTAATACGCTCTGGTAAATCGGGATTGGAAACAAACGGACGGCCAAATCCAATCATATCTGCGAGACCTTCTTCAATCGCCTGACTGGCTTTTTCACCGTTGTAACGGCCTGCGTAAATCAATACCCCCTTATAGGCATCGCGGAGTGCTTGTTTGAAAGATTTTGGTGTATCTGGCGCATCGTCCCAGTCCACTTCTGCAATATGCAGGTAAACAATCTTGTGGCCATTTAGCAGAGCTGCCGCAGCGGTGTACGTTTCTACAGGATTCTTATCTACCGTGCCGTTTAGCGTTGTTAATGGGGCAAGACGCACACCTACACGATCTGCGCCAATGGCATCTACCATCGCAGCAACCACTTCATCAAGAAACCGCAATCGATTTTCTAAAGAACCGCCATACTCGTCGGTACGATTATTCGATTCAGAATCAATAAACTGATTAACCAGATAGCCGTTAGCAGCATGCAGCTCAATACCATCAAAGCCCGCTTCGATAGCATTTAGTGCTGCCTGACGATATTCACCAATCACTTTTTGAATATCTTCTTTGGTCATTTCACGTGGCTCAACAACGTCGACAAAACCTGGCTCATCGGTGCCGTTGTCGATAAAGACTTTCACGTTTTCTGCTTTGATTGCAGAAGAAGAAATCGGCTGTTGACCACCGATGTTATCCGGATGAGTAACGCGACCGACATGCCAAAGCTGAGCGAAGATAGCACCGTTTTTCTGATGTACAGCATCAGTAACCTTTTTCCAGCCAGCAATCTGTTCCTGACTGTAAATGCCTGGTGTCCAGGCATAACCCTGACCCATTGGGGAGATTTGTGTGCCTTCCGCAACGATAAGACCGGCCGAAGCGCGCTGAGCGTAATACTCTGCCATCATATCGTTAGCGACATCACCTGGCTGACTTGCACGAGAACGAGTCATTGGTGGCATAACAATACGGTTCTCAAGCGTAAGCGTACCTAGCTGTACTGATTCAAATAGACGATTGCTCATAATGTTTTCCCGAAATTAGTGAACGGAAAGCATCATAGCAAAGGGCTATGTGATCATTTATAGCAATAACGACAAGATACTTTTGTTGAAATTGTAAAAGTAAATCTAATTTATAACGTTAAACGAGGCTGTATAAAATCCAGAAAAACAGAAACCCTTTTTGAGACAGCCGAAGATTTGTAGTAAACCGCATTCACTTGTCTTCGTTCACTCTTACCAGAAAGTTCCTGCTCAAACAGAGATACCAATCTGCCTGCCGCGATATCCTCTTTCACCATAAACCCTGATAAACAAGCAATGCCATTTCCCTGAAGAGCAAGCTGCCTGACGGTTTCTCCACTACTGGATGATACAGAAAGGGTTATTGAACCAACTTCGGGTAACGGCCATTCATTCAACACTTTAGGCTCAGTAAAGCCAATAAGATGGTGCTCAGAAAGATCGGCAGGTGTATTAGGCATGCCGTTAGAATCAAGATAATCAGGGGAAGCAACAATATATAACTGACTTTGTCCCAGCAAACGAGCGTGAAGCGTAGAATCCGCTAACCGACCAATTCGAATCGCTACATCGGTGCGTTTCTCAAGCAGATCGACGTAACCTTCATTTGAAGTAATCTCCAGTTCAATTTCCGGATAGGCTTCCCTGAATGGTTTCACCAAAGCCACTAATTGATGCAATATAAATGGGCTTGCAGCATCCACCCTCAATCGCCCCTTCGGGCTTTCACTTCGGTTGGTGATGTCCTCTTCTGCATTTTGAATAACAGATAATGCTGAACGAACGCATTCGACAAACGCCTTGCCTTCTTCAGTGACATCAACACGCCTTGTTGTCCGGTTGAGAAGGGAAACACCAAGCTGATTTTCTAGCCTTGTTACGGCACGCGACACTTTTGCGACTTGAATATCCAGCGCCTGAGCCGCCGCAGAAAAGCCACCGGTATCAACAACAGCGAGAAGAATTTCAAGATCATCGGAACGAGTTTGCATAAACACCTAGATTGTTGTCAGAAGTGATTAGTATTCTGACAATTATATCCATTCATGACAAATATACTTAACTCGCTCCCTGAGTTTTCATCCTTTCTTCTTGCTGTGCACTAAGAATTTTCTCGTGGGTTCGGAAAAATGGCAAGTATATGAAGTAAGAGTTCACCATGGCCAAAACAACCATCAGTACATTGGTAATGCTACCGTTTGACGCCCATGCAGCACCGATGGGCGCTGGTACTGACCACGGAATAAGTAAAACAACTCGTTCCAAAACTCCGGCAGATGTCAGAAACCATGCGATGGAGGCATTAATCATAGGAACCAGCACAAATGGAATCAGGAACAGTGGATTCATAATTATCGGAAACCCGAAGAGTATCGGTTCATTAATATTAAAGATCGATGGAATTACCGCGATTTTCCCGACCGTTCGCAACTGACCTACTCGACTTCTCAACGCCATCAAAATTAGGGGTAACGTAGAACCTACACCACCGATAAGAATGAAAAAGTCCCAAAATGCAGGTAGATAAATATGTGGTAATACATCAAGCCCGGCTTCTAGCGCATCCTGATTCTCAATCAGGTTCGACATCCAAAACGGATTCATTATGCCTGTGACAATAAGAGCGCCATGTATCCCCATAAACCAGAGCAACTGGCACACAAAAATTGAGATTAGAATTGCTGCAAGACTATCGGAAGCTAATATTAATGGACGGAAAATCATTTCAATAAGCTGAGGAAAGTGCAGCCCTAAATGGTTTTGCAGAGCGAGATCGAACGCTGAAATGGAAAGCAATATCGCCAGAATAGGAAGTAAAAACTTAAAGCTCTGCACCGTAAGAATTGGTACATCTTCGGGCATAGAGATATACCACTTACGCTTAAAGAAAAAACGGATTAATTCAACAGAATAGAAACTGGCAATCAAGGCAGTGAATAGACCTGCACCACCTAAAAACCGCATCGTGTCTTCGTTATGCTCGTGAATACCCGCGAGCATCAAAAATGCCATACACCCTGTCAGACCGGATAATCTCTCCGGCAGTTGATACTGCTTAGCCAGACTAGCGGAAACACCAAAGGCAACCATCAAACCCATGACACCAAGTGTTAGCTGATAACTTGGCAACAGCATCGGCCTGAGGTTATTGGAAAGCTGTAGCCACCAGGCCGCAGGGCCACTGTTCACGTCTGAAAAAGGCGGAAACAGAATGGGTACAAACATGCAGCCAATAAAAACAAAAGGCATAGCCAGTTGAAAACCATCTCTCAATGCTGACAAATGTGGGTTGCGCATTAAGACTCTGGCAAGGGGCAGCATGTAATGCTCAATATTCGACGTTACTATCCTTGCAAGGGAATTATTCATGACGCTTCTCATTTAACTGGATGGACAAAGAATAACGAAAACCCTTTTCTTTCGGAAACCGGTTATCTAAATCTGTTGCTCAGAACACATTTTTCCTGAAAGTAGTCAGTATCCGTCTGCTCAATACCTTTAACTTAAAACTAAATCTCTTCCTCCCTCAACAGAAACCTGAGTTTCCACCACTGGTATTTTCGAGATAATCATCACATAACAAAGCCGGATCCAATCGAATAAAACGATCCTATTCACACTTCATTCGGAAATTAATGGAAACCGGTTTCCATTAATTTCCAAAAAGTGCATATTAAAAAGCAGAAAAACAAACATAGGGGTTTAGAAAATGAAAAAAATCATGCTTTGCTGTTCTGCAGGAATGTCCACTTCCATGCTGGTAAAGAAGATGGAAGCGTCTGCGAAAGATCGTGGAATCGAAGCTCAGATCCAGGCGTTTGGCGCATCTGAGTTCAGCAATCAGGTGGCTAACTACGAGGTTGTTCTACTTGGACCACAGGTGAAATACATGCAAGCCGATCTCCAGAAAGAAGCCGACAAGCACGGCATCAAGGTTGAACCTATCAACATGATGGATTATGGCATGCAAAAGGGCGACAAAGTGCTCGACTTTGCTTTGGAACTAATTGGCTAATCTGACTAACAATCTGGACAAAAAATAATATGAGTACTCTATACAACAAGCTGGTTGGTATCATCGAACAAAAGGTGACACCTATTGCCGGCAAGGTAGGACAGCAAAAATACGTAACTTCAATCCGAGACGGCTTTATCGCAGCGCTGCCGTTTATGATTGTGGGCTCTTTTATGTTGGTACTGATCTTCCCTCCTTTTTCAGAAGACACGACTTTAGGATTTGCGCGCGCATGGCTGGATTTTTCAGCAACACATCGTGAAGCGCTGATGCTACCGTTTAATCTGAGTATGGGGATCATGACCATCTTCATATCGGTGGGTATCGCATCCAGTCTGGCAAAACACCACGACCTGGATCCTGTAACAACGGGCCTTCTTTCACTGATGGCATTTCTGCTTGTCGCAGCTCCTGTTGAAAACGGTCAGATTTCAATGCAGTACTTCTCTGGGCAGGGAATCTTCACCGCATTAATCACAGCAATCTATTCAACTGAAGTGTATGCCTATCTGAAAAGAAACAACATTACGATCAAGCTGCCACCAGAAGTACCAACAGGTGTTGCACGCTCGTTCGAAATCCTGATTCCGGTAATGTGTATCATTGCTACATTGCACCCGCTAAACCTATTCATTGAAGCACAAACTGGCATGATCCTTCCGGCTGCAATTATGTCACTGGTTCAGCCTCTGGTTTCTGCTTCTGACACTCTACCTGCAGTGTTACTTGCTGTTCTTGTTTGCCAAATCCTGTGGTTTGCTGGTATCCACGGCGCGTTAATCGTAACTGGTATCATGAACCCGTTCTGGATGGCAAACCTTTCCGTTAACCAGGCGGCTATGGCGGCAGGTGAGGCCATTCCACATATCTTTGTACAAGGTTTCTGGGATCACTACCTATTGATTGGTGGCGTAGGTTCAACACTTCCGCTTGCATTCCTGCTACTTCGTTCAAAAGCTGTACACCTAAGAAGCATCGGTAAGATGGGTGTTGTACCGGGTATGTTCAACATTAACGAACCAATCCTGTTTGGTGCACCAATCATTATGAACCCAGTATTCTTCCTGCCGTTTATCCTGGTGCCTATGGTTAACGCAACACTCGCATGGTTTGCTCTGGACCTTGGTCTGATAGAGCGCGTGGTTTCTCTGACACCTTGGACAACACCGGGACCTATCGGTGCATCTTGGGCTGCTAACTGGTCGTTCTCACCTGTCATTATGTGTTTCATCTGTATGGCGATGTCGGCAGCAATGTACTTCCCATTCCTGAAAGCCTATGAGAAGCAGCTACTTGAGCAAGAAGCTGAAAACGAGAAACAAGCAGAGAACACACAGCCAGTAACCGCTTAATCAACAAACAATATTACTAACTTATGCGGGTGGTATCACACGGCAGTAACCACCCGCCTAAAGGATTTAATCATGAATAAAAAATTTCCTGACAACTTCTATTGGGGAAGTGCTGCATCGGCAACTCAGACTGAAGGCGCAGCTTTCGACGGTGGCAAAAGTGACAACATCTGGGATCACTGGTTCAAAGCAGAGCCAAACCGTTTCCATAATGGTGTCTCTTCTACCGATGCTTCAACCTTCTATCAGAACTACCAATCTGACATTGAGCTGATGAAGAACATTGGTCACAACAGCTTCCGCACTTCGATCTCCTGGTCTCGTCTAATCCCTGAAGGTACAGGTGAAGTTAATCAGGAAGCGGTTGAGTTCTACAACAATGTTATCGACGAACTCGTTGCTAAAGAAATTGAACCTTTTATATGCCTGTTCCATTTCGATATGCCAATGGCAATGCAGGAGATCGGTGGTTTTGAAAACCGTGAAGTTCTGGACGCTTATGCTAACTTTGCCGATACCTGCTTCAAGCTATTTGGTGACAGAGTTAAACACTGGTTCACATTCAACGAACCTATCGTTCCCGTTGAAGGGGGTTACCTCTACGACTTCCACTACCCTAACGTTGTGGACTTCCGTCGCGCAGCAACAGTGGCCTATCATACGATGCTGGCGCATGCGAAAGCTGTTCAAAAATACAGAGCGGCTGAACAAGAAGGACAAATTGGTATCATCCTGAACCTGACACCTTCTTACCCTAGATCGCAAAACCCGGCAGATCTCAAAGCGGCAAACATCTGTGACCTGATGTTTAACAGAAGTTTCCTTGACCCGGCCGTTAAGGGCGAGTACCCACAAGAATTGGTTGAACTGTTAAAAGAGCATGGTCAGATGCCGGACATTGCAGAAGGTGATTGTGAACTTCTGGCAAGCGGTAAGATCGACCTGCTTGGTGTGAACTACTATCAACCTCGTCGTGTAAAAGCCCGTGCAAACGCTGTAAATCCAGAATCTCCGTTCATGCCAGAGTGGTTCTTTGATAGCTATGAAATGCCAGGTCGTAAGATGAACCCTCATCGCGGCTGGGAGATCTACGAAAAAGGTGTCTACGACATTCTAATCAACCTTCGTGACAACTATGGAAACCTGCCTTGCTACATTTCTGAAAATGGTATGGGTGTCGAAGGCGAAGAGAAGTTCCTTGTTGATGGACAGATTCAGGACGATTACCGAATCGAATTTATCAAGGGCCATCTATCCTGGTTGCATCAAGGAGTTAGTGAGGGTGCAAACTGTATCGGTTATCACCTTTGGACCTTCATCGATAACTGGTCCTGGTCAAATGCCTATAAGAATCGCTACGGCTTCTATCAGCTTGACCTGAAAACCCAGAAACGCAGCGTTAAGAAAAGCGGCGAATGGTTTGCTGAAGTATCTAAAAACAATGGTTTTTAAAGTCATTGTTTCTGAAAACGGTTTTTACTGACAACATTTTTTATATTTACGGGAGAGAGTAATGGACTTAGAAGAGCAGGTAATGGGCATCATTATTAATGCCGGCCAGTCTCGCAGCTTATGCTATGAAGCGCTGCGTCATGCAAAAAATGGTGAGTTTGAAGAAGCAGAAGGCCTGCTAAAAGAAGCTCAGATGGCGGCCAACGAAGCTCATCTGGTACAAACCAAGCTAATAGAAGCAGATGAAGGTGAAGGTAAAACTAAGATGACCTTAATTATGGTTCATGCACAAGATCATCTAATGACTTCAATGTTAGCTAAGGAGCTCGTCACCGAGTTAATAGAGCTGCACAAACGTGTCGCTGTGTAACAACTGAAAACACTTGTTTTCGGCCTAAACGTTATTTAGATATAGCAATGAGTAGACAGGCGCAACCCAAACTCTGCTCAATTTGTATCACTAGGCCGCATTTAGCGGCCTTTTTTTCGTCTGCCTCTTGTGCATTCAATCACCTGAGATAAAATGGGAGATTGATATGGGAACCGTTTTCCGTATCGCGGCAACTAAGATAGGATTCAGAGTTTAACTTCAATGGTAACAATTACAGACGTATCCAGACTAGCAAACGTCTCAAAGGCCACAGTGTCACGAGTCATGAGCGGAAGTCGGGGAGTAAAAGAAGCAAGTCGAGAAGCAGTACTAAAAGCAGCGGAAGAGCTAAACTACCGTCCTAATGCTGCTGCCCAAAATCTGGCAAATCAGAGAACCGACTACATTGGAGTGATCTTATCAACAACAGATGCCGGTCAGGTATCAACCTACCTGCCTCTTCTTTCAAAAGCGTTACGAAGTAAAGGCAAACATATGCTGGTCAACTTTGCCGACACACCAGCCGAGTACCAAAGAGTGGTTGAAGAACTAAACAGTGGCCACTGTGACGCAATTATTGCCCTTGGTGGTCAAGTACCTTCGTCTTCAAAGGACAATGTGATAGCAATAGACAGTCAGGTATCGACAGAACTTAGAAACATCGGTTATGACTATCGTTTCGCCAGTGAAAGTGCCTGTCGTTTTCTATTCAGCAAAGGGCACACATCTGTCGCCATTGTAATGGATGATGAGAATTACGCGTCACAACAGGTATTGGATGGTTACAAAAATGCGCTCCAGAACATGGCAATGCCAGTAAACCGACAGCTGATCGTCAACGCTGGTGAAAGTACTGAACAAGCACTGATGACGCTACTAAACAGCTATTCACCATTTACCGCCATCATTGTAATGCGAGACAGCCAGGCCGCTGTCGCAATGAAGCTTCTAAAAGATTTTAACCTTTCAACACCACAAGAAGTCTCGATTATGTCACTGGAAGATTCTTCTCTGGCCGCTCAACTTACTCCACCACTGACTTGCATCAGCTACCCTTCTGAGAAGTTGGTAGAATCTGCCATGCAAGAACTGGAAGACTACTTAAGTGGAAGACCCGGGAAAGAGAACAGCTTGGTTCCTGGTAATTTGGTCACACGAGAGTCCGTAGTTAATCGCTAAAGAAAGATGTTTCAGGCAAAAAAAAGCCACTGATTACTCAGTGGCACTCAATCAAATTAATTGAACATTTCGCGATAAATTTGGTAGCTGCTGCAGTAAATCAATACCAGCTATCGCAAATAGTGCAGCTCTATCACTGCCCCCTATTCTTCCCCCGAAGAATAACTCGTTGCCGACTCTACCCGCATCGAACCTGGTTTATTGCCCTCTTTTGAGAGCATCAAAAAATACATCTCTTAGTTTTTTGGAACCTGCCCTTTCACCTTCTTCTACAAACCTTAACGCTTTATCTATTTGGTTCTCTCTTACCGCTTTCTCGACAAGTTCAATAAACATAGCTTCTGTTTCCGGCTGAATTCCATCAACTTTGGTGCTATTTTCAACTTTTTTAACCTCAGTTTCTAAGACTGTAGGAGTAACTTCTAAGCCCGTTTCCGCAGGCTCAGCCACTGTAGTTGCTATTTGAGGCGTTGCAACAACAGCAAGATTCACATTCGAAGCCGTTTCATAGCTATACCTAATCTGGAATTGGCCAAGTGGCGAATGTTGAACAATCACATCATCAAACATTCTTGGTTCATTTTGCCTGCCAACTCGTACCGTCCCCTGATCCAGCATCGGAAGTACCGTGCTTTCTTTCAGGTCATCGTCAGTAGTGTAGATCAAAAGATATTTAGCGTTTCCAGCTGCAAGTTGGTGATTCGAGATGGTAATTTCTCTCTCAAACACATCACCGTTAAATATAGAGCGAGAGTCGTATCCGATATCGTGACTGGCATAGTTGGTGACTGGTTCAAAGTTGCTATCGAGCAACATAACGTTCGGTACAAATACTGTTTCACCAATCGCGGAAATGACCTTAACCCGAATATTCTCTACCACACTTGAAGGTAACTGGATTCCTTTAACAAAAGACTTACCTGAACTGAGCTCAAGTGCTTCGCTCTCGCTCATTAATTCATAATCATACAAACCAGGCTGAGTAATTTCTTCGTACCGAACCTGTCCAAATGCAGTGCAACAAACCTCTGTCTGATTCAGTAGCGCTATACTTTCTTCTGCGCTAATCGTGTGCTGTGCACTGTTCGAGCTGCACCCTATTAATAAAGCACTAATACTGAGCGCTAATACATTCTTCAAACTAAACATCACTATTTTCCTCGTCGACTGAGGCGGATAAATCCGCTATGAATAAGAGCACATCAACACCTATTCATAGCAAATCTATGAAAGTAAGAGTCCCAGCCCCCATAGCGGGACTCTTACTTAAGTCAGGTGATTACCACCACATGTCTGCCTGAAGGCCAACAATCACGTCGCTGTCTTTACGTGCTGTACCATCCAGGTATGTTGCAAGGAAACGAATTTCCGGAGCAGGACCCATACCTGTATTCATAACAATTGTTGGTGCCACAGTTACTTTGTAGTCTGAAGCACTACCAGAGTTACCGTCTGTTCTGTCGCCACCAGCGTTCTGAACACCCAGTTCAGTTGCTACGAAGAAGTGCTCACTTACGTTGTAAGTAGGACGAACCATTGCTGATACCCAGTAATCATCACGGCCATCATCGAAATCGTTGTACTGACCCTGGATAGAAGTAAAGTAGTTCCACTTGCTGTCTTCTGGGAAGTAACCACCCCACGTCAGGAAGCGCGCAGAGTTGTCACCGTCTTTCACCTGAGTCATGAAGTCCATACCTTGACCACGACCAGTACCAGGTTTGAACGCGTTGTATTCGGTCATAGTACCGCCAAGCATTTGACCAGAACCCAGACCAGTACCTACCTGACCAATCACTTTAGAGAAGCCATTACCCGGTAAGCCCCATAAGCTATCAAGGTGATAAATACCCGTTACTTCAAAACCTGTTTCTGCGTAATCACAACCAATCGTGCCATCAACTTTGTTGCAGTTGTCAGGCAGGTATTTAGCCATTGAGTGAAGCTCAAATTTGCCCAGGTTCACACCAACATGAACAGAGTGCATAGTGTTGTTGGTGTCGTTACCCCAACGACCTGCATCGTTACTGTTCTTGTCACTCGCCATGTATGCGAAGTCCCATACATTGCCGCCTAGTTCGATACCTTCAACACCAGCACCAACACCAGACATATCTGTGTAGAAGAAGTCGGTCATGAAGATGTAGTTATCTTTACCGTAGAAGCGTTTACCACCCCAAACTACACCAGTGTCTGTGATACCTTCGAACTCAACGAAGGTTTCCATGATACCGATATCACCACCGTTAACCGTTGAGCTTAACTGGTTAGTTGCATCGCCGTTCGTGTTGTTGTCAGTCGCATCATTGTTGTCCGCACCTGCACGAGTTTTGATGCGGATTTTTTTACCGCTATCTAAATCAAAGTTCTTCTGCAAAGCCAGCTCGTAATGGTTATCAGATTCGATACCAAGGCGACCAAGTGTTTCTTTTGATGCTGGGAACTTTGAACGTTTTAGGTCATCTTCAACACTAAACAGTACACCAGCACGGAAATAGCCGTGGAACTCAAACCCATCAGTCGTTTCAGCAGACGCTGCTGGCGCCATAGATACACCAGCAGTCGCTAGTAAGCAGGCAAGGGATACTTTGGACAGTTTCATTATTAACTCCATGTTCAGACACTTTTGCTTTTTCTCTCCCGAAAAAAGAAAGCGCTTTCTTTTAAAATCAAAAAAATCTGACATAATTTAAATTTGGAGCGAATGAGAGTGCAAATATCGGCCAAATTAGCCAATAAAAGTGGGGATTCATTGCTCTTCTCTATGTCAGTGGGAGCATTATATTAACCATCCTGTCGATAAACAGTGACCGGACTCACTAAAGAAAGCGCTTTCTCGTGTATAGATCACATTTCAAATGATCCTTAAAGAATTAAATGAACTTCTTATCTGTAAAGGGGTAAGAGTTGACAGACATCTACAAATGGAAACTCGTTTTCAAAAGAAATTTACACTGATGGAATCGATGCAGGTAACATGGTGACAGAAAAGAATGAAATCCGTCTTTTTGCAGAGGAAAGCAAATTGATCACAATTAAAGAAGTAGCAGAGTTTGCCAAGGTTTCTCAATCTACCGTTTCGCGAGCTTTGAATGGACATAAATCGGTAAAAGAAGCCAACCGGGTTAAAGTCTTTGAAGCTATTGAAAAACTTGGCTATCAACCAAACGCCTTTGCGCAGGCATTGGCTTCCAATAAATCGTTCAGTATCGGTATGCTGGTTGGTACTCTGGATGGCCCCTTCTATGGGCCTATGATGCATAACGCTGAGAAAGCGGTTCGAAAAGAGAACTACCACCTTATTATTACCAGTGGTAACGAGCTTTACGATCAGGAACAGGACTCCATTCAGTTCCTTTCATCCAAAAAAGTGGATGGCTTGATTCTGGTTTCGGACATGTTGACCGACAGCGATATCCTACATATTTGTGAGAAGCTCCCCGCTACCATGATTCTTAACCGCTATATCCCTGAAATATCTAATAAATGCATCACTATCGATAACGAATTGGGTGGTTTTCTGGCAGTGGAGCACCTAATCGAGAAGGGTCATACCAAAATCGGGTGTATCACAGGCCAGCTAAGTAAGGTGGATAGCCGGGATCGTCTGCAAGGCTACCGTAATGCTCTGGCGAAACATGGCATCAATTATGATCCTAATCTTGTAGTAGAAGGTCGCTTTGACCATAAAGGAAATAATGAGTCTGTTACTCGCCTGCTTGATCGAGATTTAGATATGACGGCCATCTTCTGCATGAACGACAATATTGCAGTAACGGCATACAGTACCTGTCTTGAGCGCGGCATGAAGATTGGTCAGGACATCTCTATTGTTGGCTACGATAACGTAAGTTATTCCCAGCATATGAACCCAGGCCTAACGACTATCGATTTCCCTGTGAAAGAGATGGCGCTTGAAGGTGCCGAAGGTGTGTTAAGTATTCTTTCAGGCAAAGGTACTGAACATATTGAAACCCGTTTGAGTCCTCAGTTAATCGAGCGCGGCTCGGTGAAAGATCTTCGTGAGGATTTTGCGGCTGAAATTTAGGTAATAACGATGTAACCCGAGCATTCACTGGGAATGCTCGTTCCAACGCTCCGCGTAGGAATGCATACCAGACATAGATTGAACACATATCATCGTTACCGCCCCCCAAACCCAGGCTTCCCTTGGATCAACACCTACGTATTATTACCTTAGGTATGAATTACCACGCGGAGCGTGGGAACTAGAAAAAAACGACTTATTCGGCCAGCGGAAGAGAGTACATTCGGTGAATAGTTTTACCATATAAAACAAAAAATCAGGCCACAAAGTGCCTGATTTTTTACTCTTAAACTAATTTCCGGACTTAACCTAAGCTCATCCGGAATTACGAGGATTATTAACGAGGAAGATAAACCTCTACCTTTTCAACCTCACCTGTGCGGGCAAAAATACCCTTGCTCAGATCTTTAGGAAGAACATTACCAGCAACTTCAGTCTGATCACCTTCCTTCGAAGTCACCACCACCTTAATTTCAGCATCATCTGACAACTGATAGATAAATGGAACCTGACAGTAAGTAAACGCAAGGCCACCTTCTGGCACAACCTTAGTTTGAGTATCACCAAACACATTTTCGAAGCGGAACGGTGCAGACTCTTCAATAAACTCAGCTCGGTTTAGAAGCGTTGGTTCAATAACAATTTCACCCGCTTTCACGTTCAAACCAAGTTCACCAAATCGAGTGATGATTTCCTCCTTCACCTGCCCTGTCATACCCGGCTGCTGAGCACCTGCGTGCTTAGGCGTGTGTGAGTATGGGTCAGTCGGGAACGCACCATAGTTTTCCGGTGTCTTGTTGAAGCCGATACCTTCACGAACACGGTAGTAGTAATCAGCCAGTTTCGCTGTTATTTCACCCTGCGGATCTTCTGCTAGCGCAACTTGATAATTTTCCTGCACTGCAAGAAGAAGCTTAGAAACCATGTGCCAGTAGATACAACCAAGACCTTCATAGCCAAACATGGTACCTGAACGGCCAGTAAACGCTCTGTGGTTAAATACCGTTTCGTAGCTTTCAAGTACATTCTGAAGCAACTCTTCAGATGCCTCAGCGTAATCAGTCGCTGCTGCCTGAAGTACAGGCTCAAGATAACCACTGTTTTCAAAATCAGGGTTAAAGTGGTACTTACCTTCAACATCCTGATTTACAACACGCTTATCGCCATTTGCTACCATCGCAGACAGAAGTGCATTTCCTTCAACCAGCTCAGCAGGAATCGAGTTCTTGTTCACGAATGAAGTCAGGTCACGATCCGGGTAAAGCATAAAGCTCTTCTGGTCGTCGCGATACATGTCACTAGCAAACAGGTTATCCAGCAGTTCAACCGCTTCAGCCGGAGAAAGTGAACCCGCGCTGAGGATAGAAACCTGACCTTCAAGCATTGGGTAAAGCTCATCGACAGAAACCTGTTCTGAGTTGTAGTTGATGATGTTGTAAGCGTTAAACAAGCCATCTTCACGCTTGTTATTGGCGATGCTCTCTTCAAGCACTTCACGGCTCACATCCATCAGTTTTGCTACTTCAGCAAGTTCAATGGCTGTTTTACCCGAGAACCCATTGCGGTAAACCTTGTTACGGTATTCTTCCGCGGCCTTCTCTAGCTGAACCAGGATAGAGTGACGAGTTTGGCGAGTAACCGTCTTCTGACGAATTTCTTGCGCTGCACGGTTAAGCACAGAGGTAGTTGCTACCATCCAGTCTGCAACTTCGTTTGAAAGTTGAACGCTTGCAGGTGCTTTCTCCAGAATCTTCTGCATAAATGCCACGTAACGACGCATATAGTACAGCGTAACCATAGATAGGCCGTTACCAACAATCGCGTTGTTCGCATCGTTCCATTCAGGGCGCTGAGTGTTTAGCCAAATACCACCATCAAGCACCAGGTTACTCAGCTTAGACAGCAGAGGAACCAGCACTTTTTCAAGTAGGTTAACCAGGTAAACTTCGTTGTCAGAGTTCAGGATCAAACGGCCATCGCTACCAATTTCAGCAACTTTACGTTCGATAGCAGCTTGCTTGTCATCGTTAAAGTCAACCGTGTCTTTCGGGTTGTTGAATAGCGCTTCAACACCACATAACTCGTATGGAACGTTCGCATAACAGAACACTTCATCAGAAAGCAGTTTGATCAGCTCTTCTGGCTCATATTTGTCTGCAAGCTCAAGGAATTTCAGCACATAAATAATCTGGTGATCACCCCAGTAACCGATGTTACTCCACGGGTCATCTGGCTCAATCACTTCCCAGTCGATGCCGTCTTTAGTAATACGGTAAGGGTTGTAACCATCAGCCGTCGAGGCGTTTACGAACTTAGCGATAAATGACTTCACAAATTCGGGGTAGCTTAGTGCTGACGCTTCCCAGTTCTGAAAGATGTCACGCCAGTTGCCCTGATAAGAAAGCAGGCGATCGCCCTCTTCGTCACGAACCTTAATTTCATAGTGGTTCCATGGGCGACTTGGGTCACCGTGACGACGACCAAACGTCAGTGGCAGGTATTCGTAACACAGACGAATCAACTGAGGATCGTTCACCTCTTTCGCTTTTTCCATCAGTTCACTGTTAGTAAACACCTCTGGTAAAGCTTCAAAGAAGGCTACGTGACGTTCTGCAACTCGCTTGTTGTAGTTCGCCAGTGTTTTGCAAACATCTGCTTTTTCAAGATCGTAGTTGTTCTCAAAAATACCGCCACGCATGTTGTTAAACAGAACGTTAGCATAATGGTGAACACTGGTGTTCTCTTCAGAGGTCAGCTGCCATGCATCTGCGCCAGACATCAGGCTCTTCAGCTCATTGTGGTTATCAGCAATGCTCTGCTCAATAAGGGAAGCAAGGTTGTCCTCTCCCAAAACAACCCGCTTCATGTTCTCAATATCAGCGTGAGTTTTATCGATATCTGCAACGATTACCCAGCTGTTTGTCTCACCCGGCTTAAGCGCGAATGATTTATTAATCATGTAAGCACCACGCAGACCTTTAGTCAGCGACTCATTAGTCAGCTCACGGCCTTTGCGGAAGTTATTTACCTGCTGGCTTGAAAGCAGGATAGTTGAGTCGTCTGAATCAACATTAAATACCGTTGTCGCACGCAGGGATTCTGCTGGTTCGGCTTTGTCACTTAGCGTTGCGTACATGGTGAATAGGGCTAGTGGTGTATCTTCTACCTGCTCATTCCACTTGTAAGCGTCTACAAGGGCGCTACGAGTCTGAAGAGCACCTAACGGCGCACCTGAAGGAAGAAGGTTCTGCAGACCATCCAGAAGCTCAATTTCACGGTTAGCAGAAGACAGATCCTGCAGAGCAGACTTACGCACAAAACCAAACTTCTCAGACGTGTTCCAGCTGTATTGGAACTTCAGGTTCAGACAGTGGTTAATCTCTTCAAAAGTGATTTTGTCGCCAACTGCATTTTTGTATAGGTTGCGCTGAACTGTGTACATACCATTGTGGTGTTCGTTAAACGGTTCCCACATCGCGTAACCGTTGTCCGTTTTCACCTTGATAATGGTTTTGGAGCCGGTGTTCTCTGCA
The DNA here is from genome assembly GCF_042245395.1 of Vibrio iocasae. NCBI lineage: Bacteria > Pseudomonadati > Pseudomonadota > Gammaproteobacteria > Vibrionales > Vibrionaceae > Vibrio > Vibrio iocasae. The sequence goes on from NZ_CP145310.1 coordinate 1,784,458, forward strand.
CTTTCGTGGATATGATCCACAGACTTATAAGGAAATAGTGCGTTCTCTGGACGAACACGACCCGCTGACAAACTGCCTGTTGATGAGATAAACAACCAGTGGTTGCTCGCGGATACAACGCTGATAAAGAACGGAGGCATCTGGTCAACGTTTTCAATCTTGTAGAAACGCTCACCATCAAGATCAACAAACTGACCTTTTACTGCTTCAAGCTCTGTGTGAGATTTAAATTCCATCGTTATTACCAATTTCGTGAAAGCGCTTTCTTGGCGCTAATTTTTTTAAAAACTAAATTCTTGCATGCATTCCCACGGGGACCGTGGGAACGAATTAATTCATCCGATTACAGGTGGTGACACCTTGCAAAGTGCTTCTCAGCGATTTGCGTTGCTTCCGGCATCTCTTTGGTACATTTCTCCGTTGCTTTAAGACAACGTGATGCGAACGGGCAACCGACACTACTTGGCTTCCATAGTGGAATCTCGCCCTTCTTCGCAGCCAGATCGCGTCGGCCTGCATTGCCTACTTCCGGAACTGCGGATAGCAGTAACTGAGAATACGGATGCTGTGGGTTCTGAGTTACGCTGTCGCTCTCACCCCACTCCACCATATGACCAACGTACATTACCGCGGTTTTCTCAGCAAAATAACGCGCCGTTGCGATATCGTGTGTGATGTACATAAACGAAATGCCATGCTTATCTTTAAGATCAGACATCAGGTTCAGGATGCCCAGACGAACCGATACGTCCAGCATCGAAATTGGTTCATCTGCAAGAATCACTTCAGGATCAACCGCGATAGCTCGTGCGATAGCAACACGCTGGCGCTGACCACCACTGAGTTCATGCGGGAACTTCTCCGCCGTCTCTTTCACCGGAGACAATCCAACCAGATCAAGCAACTCATAAACCAGCTTACGGACGTTTTTCTTATCTGCACGCTTATGAATCAGTAGTGGTCGAGCAATATGGTGATAGATCGAATGAACCGGGTTCAGAGAACCAAACGGGTCCTGGAAAATCATCTGCACCTGACGAGCGTACTCCAGCTCACCGTTTTTCTTGATGTAGTCGGCAATTGGTTCGCCCTTAAACAGGATTTCACCGTCTGTTTTGTCATAAATCTGAGTCAAAATACGAGCACCGGTACTTTTGCCAGAGCCTGACTCACCTACGATTGCTAATGCTTCACCCTTTTTCAGCTCAAACGATACATCGTTCATTGCTCGCATAAACTTGTTTTTTGAGGATGACTGACCGATAGGGAAATCTTTTACAAGATTGTTTACCGATAGAATTACATCGCCATTTTTTATCATTTCCATCTCAGTACCCTCTTAAACCAGATGACAAGAAACCTGATGCCCAGGTTTAAGCATTTTCAGTGTTGGATCCGCTTGCTTACATGGAGCAAAGCACTCTGTACAACGCTCCTGGAAGTTACAGCCCTGAGGAATCTTAAGCAGGTTCACCGGGTTACCAGGAATACCGTATAAGCGCTCTTTCGGGCCGTGGATCGTCGGGAATGAAGCGATCAAACCTTTGGTATATGGATGCTCTGGCTGACCGAATACGGTCTTTGCATCACCGAGCTCAATCAGGTTACCCGCGTACATCACACCGATGCGGTCTGCGATTTCACCCATCAAGCTAAGGTCGTGACTGATAAACAGAATCGAGAAGCCAAACTTAGTTTTAAGATCGTAAAGCTCGTTCAGGATTTCACGTTCTACAACTACATCCAGAGCGGTTGTAGGTTCATCCATGATGATTAGCTTAGGCTCAAGCGCCAGTGCAACAGCAATAACCACACGCTGACGCATACCACCACTTAACTGGTGCGGGAAACTTGCCAGACGATCTGGGTGAATACCCACAACTTCCAGAAGCTCAGCAGCTTTATCATAAGCCTGCTGTTTAGTTACCTTTTTATGAGCAATAATCACATCCGTTAATTGCTCACCGATTGTTATAACCGGGTTCAACGAGTTCATTGCACTCTGGAATACAACAGAAACATCATTCCAGCGGAAATCACGAAGCTGCTTATCGTTCATCTTCAGAACGTCCTGACCTTTGTACAGAATCTCACCTTCTGAAATCAGAGCCGGAGCTTTGTGAAGACGAGAGATAGCAAACGCCAGCGTACTCTTACCGCAGCCAGACTCGCCTGCAATACCAAGGGTTTCTCCCGGTGCAATGTTCACGCTTACGTTATTTACCGCACGCGCCACACCGTTTGGTGATACGTAATCTACACAGAGATTTTTAATTTCTAATAAGTTGCTCATTTCAGACCTCTGCGGATATCAGCTTCTTTCTTAAGTTTGTGCCAAAGTTTGATGTGTGGACCGGTTTTCAGTTTCGGGTTACTTACCTGGTCAATCGACATGTTGATAAGTGCCAGTGCACCACCTGTTACTGCCAGTGCAATTGCAGGAACCATCATTTCCCACCATGCGCCTGTATAAAGTGCAGATGATGTCTGCGCCCAGTAAAGCATTGAGCCCCAGCTCACTTCTGTCGCGTCACCCAGACCAAGAATACCAAGGCCAGCTTCTGCGCCCATCGCGTAGATAACCGCACCAAGGAAGCCACCAAATACGATTGAAATTAGGTTTGGCAGAATCTCAACTAAGATGATTCGAACTTTTGATTCACCCATAACCTCTGCTGAGATGATGAACTCTTTGTTTCGGATTGCCATCGTCTGGGAGCGTATTACCCTGGCGCCCCAAGGCCAGGAGGTTATCCCGAGTAAGACGGTTATCACCAGCGACCCAACTTGTCCGAGGAAGGCCGCTAATACAATCAGCAAGGGGAGCTGAGGGAAAACCAGAAATACGTTAGTCAGGAAGTTCAGACGGTCGTCAATCTTGCCGCCAAAGTAACCTGAAGATACACCAACGATTACCGCAAGTGTCATCGCGATAGCACCCGCACAGATAGCAACGGTCAGCGATTTACGCGCTCCGTGTAGCACCTGGCTGTAAACGTCTCGGCCGCTACGGGTTGTCCCCATAATGTGCTGCTCACTTGGCGCCTGATGTGGGCGTGCAACACGTTTTTCCGGGTTGTGTGTTGCCAGTACTGGTGCGAACAGGGCACCACATAAGATGATAGTTAACAGGAAGCCACCAATAATCGCAGGTGGGTTTCCGTAGAAGAATGCATACAGTTTACCCAGTGCATTCTTTACCTTTTTAAGGGAGCTTGGCTGCTCTGCTACTTCATAAGAAGCTACGCCATTTGTTTTATTCGTTTGCATAAGATTATCCATGATGCACCTTAGTTAGAAATACGAGGGTCCAGCCAGACATAAAGCAGGTCGGCTATAAAGTTCGCAGTCAGTACTGCGGTAACCAGGATAAGAAGGATGGCCTGAATCAGAGGGTAATCACGAGCAATAATGCCTTTTAGCAGGATGTTACCCAGCCCCTGATAGTTGAACACCACCTCAGTCATAATTGAACCAGCGAATGAGAAACCAATCGCCATTGCGATAGCCGTTGCAACCGGAAGAATTGCGTTACGCCCCGCGTAACGGTACATCACTCGGAAGCTGCTTAAGCCTTTTGCTTCAGCCATGGTCACGTAATCTTCGCCAAGCACGTTAATCATGGCGTTACGCATGTTGAACACCCATGTTGCGATACCAACTACAACCATTGAACCTACTGGGAGTACGGCATGTTTTGCGACGCTGCCAATAAACTCAAGCGTGAAAGCTGGAGATAATTCCGGGTCGTATGTGTAAGCCAGAGGTAACATGTCTAACTTCAGACCGAAGATGTAAAAGAGCAGCAGGGCAGTAACGATGTAAGGGAAGTTACTGATAAACGCCAGAACAGGTGGAACAACCTGACCAACAAAACCAGTGCGGTGGTACGAAGCATAAGTACCGATACTCACACCAATAATCAGCGCAACGATCAATGAACCAAGAGCAAGGAACATGGTCCATGGCAGTGCCATTGCGATAACATCAGATACGTTAACAGGGAACATCAGAACAGAAGGACCTAAATCCAGAGTGAACACACTCTTAATGTAAGCCAGGTATTGCTCAAAAATGTTTCCATCTAAGAAACCGTACATCTCACGTACAGCGTCCATTTGTGCCGGGTCCATACGACCCTGCGCAGCTGCGAAAAGTGCTTCAACCGGATCCCCTGGCATTAGTCGTGGCAACATAAAGTTGAACGAAATTGCAATCAGGAATGCAGTGAAGTAAAAGCCAAACCGGCGAAGTAAAAACGACATATAACTCTTTCAACCCAGGGGAACAGTTTCCTGTCCCCCTTATCTATTTAAATGATTTGAGCGCTAGCTTATTTCAGGTGTAAGTTGTTCAGGATGATTACGCGCTTACCACCGTCGTACCATACTGGCTGAACGTATGGGTTCTCTGCACTTGGCCAACCAACAATTTTCTCGTTGCGGTACTGGAACCATGTTGGGTTAGAGAACAGAGGGATAAACGGTAGTTGCTCAGCAGTGAACTCCTGTAGCTCATCAAGAATCTTTTGCTGCTCTGCTGCGTCACCTGTTTTACCGAAGCTGTCGATAAGTGCGTCGATCTTAGGATCGTTTACACCGTGACCCGCGTGCCATGTCTTACCGATGCGCGCAGTGTGGTAGTACTCCTGGTAAGCAAGGATTGGGTTAGTCGCAACCATTGACCAGTTGATGGACATCTTGTAGTTGCTCTCTTTCAGGTTCTTATCGTAAACCGCCCAGTCAACCGTCTTCACGTTTGCTTTGATGCCTACTTCTTCAAAGAACTCAGTCGCCATCTGTACAACCTGAATCCAGTCTGTCCAGCCGTTTACAACTTCGATATCAAACTCAACCGTTTTGCCGTCAGCACCGTCACGGAATCCGTCACCGTTCTTATCAACAATGCCTGCTTCATCAAGAAGTGCTTTTGCTTTCTCCGGGTTGTATTCAGTCAGGCCGCTGTACTTAGCAGAGATATCCTGGTTGATGCTTGTTTTGTATAGCTCACCAATACCACCAGCGTTAAAGTTAGCTGTTGGGTAACCATATGCCGCGATATCTACGATTGCTTCACGGTCAAGCGCCATTGAAAGTGCCTGACGTACACGAAGGTCGCTGAATGGTGCTTCTTTAGTGTTCACGTAAAGATGAATAGCATCGTTCGCCGGGTACCAGTAGTGGTTACTCTTAGCATCCGCCGCTACGAATGTTGCATCGATATCAGCGATGAAGTTTGAACCCCAGTCGATTTCGCCTTTGATAAGTGCAGGCTGAATCTGAGAGTTATCGTTGTAAGAACGGAAAGTCACACAATCAAGGTATGGGCGATTTTCCAGGTAGTAGTTTTCGTTTCGGCAAAGTTGCATCTGTTGTGGTTTCAGATACTTAACTGTTGTCATCGGACCGCTACCAACCGGATTAGGGTTAGTGAAGGTAGTCAGATCTTCAACTTTTGACCAGATGTGCTTAGGTACGATGTGGTAACGCTCAAGGTTCCATGCAAATGTTGAGTCAGCTTCGTTCAGCTCAAATACAACCGTCTTGTCATCAACAACTTTGATTTCCTGCAGGTTCTTACCAGACCAGATACCTTTCTGGTCGAATGCTGCTGCTTCTTTCGTTAACAGGAAGCTGAATGCAACATCTTCTGCAGTAAGCGCTGTGCCGTCAGACCATTTCAGTCCGTCACGAAGTTTTACTGTGATTGATTTCAGGTCATCAGAATAATCGATGGTTTCTGCAAGACGGAAATCTGCTTTGCCTGTCATGTTGTTAAATACAACCAGTGGCTCAAACATGATTCCGTGAAGAAGGTCTTTAGTAGTGTAAGGGTTGAAGTTTTCAACGAAACCAGTGTTGATAATTGGAACTGTTAGTGTGCCACCTTGCTTGATCTCTTCCGCCTGAGCGAAAGAAGCGAACATTGCGCCGCACAGAAGCGAAGCCAGTACAGTTTTGTTTTGCATCACGCTTTTCCTTAATTTGAATGTTTTATTCAGCTCTTTAACAAATTGGTTCTGCTTGTTTCAGCATCCCTCAATTAGAGAAAGCGCTTTCTTTTTCTGTCAAAAAAATATTTTTCTTCAATCTGGTGAGGGGGAAACCCACAAAAGAAAGCGCTTTCTTTTGTGCAAATATTACTTCTGGTTTTCCATATCAGCAATGAGTAGTGAACTGAAACTCTACATCGATCACAGATCGCTAAAGTAGGGAAGGTAAGGAGTTAAAAGTACTTTAAAACAGGTAGTTAGGTAGGGAACTGTAGCTTAACCCACCAAAACAATGTCAAATTAAGCTACCTGGGTCACACTTTTTTGAGTATTTAATTAACGCTCCCAACGGATATTTTTGATCTGATACGTCATCTCATTAGTTGGTTCCAGTACAAGAATGTTTGATACCGACTGAATATTAGCAAAGTTCCCCGGAGCAAGACTGTTCCCACCAGCCATAATCTCTTTAACAGGCAGGCTTATTTCCTTCCAGACACCGCTTTCAGGAAGAGAAAGCTTATAATCACTGGTTGCGGGCCAGCCGCTATCAATTTTAACCAGTAACTGTGCATTGCTTGCAGCACTAATCACTTTTAAATCAAATAGCACCCTTCCACTATCCATAAATGAGGATAAATCCGTACTCTTAGGCAAAGTCAGATAGAAGTTTCCATCCGGCCCGGTCCGCACTACCTCAATATAGCTCTCGTCACCTAAAGGATATATGGCGTAAGTACTGTTACCAGAGTGCTTATAAGTCCCCGGTTCAATGCCGTCTGCCATTTGCTTATCAAAAATCGTCACCTTTTCAGCATTTATTACTGCTGTTTGATTGCTAGATAAATCAGGGGCTTTTTTACCTTTTACCACTTTCCCTGAATCATCTCTGGCGGAGCATTCACCACTTGCAGATACGCTCTCAGGGCATTGATAAACCCGTACATAATCAACTTCAAATCTTGCTGGAAACGCTGACTCATCAATCCCTTTGTCGTTTTGGCTAGCAGCCCAGGAGCCACCGACCGCAAGGTTAAGAATCAGATGGAAACGTTCATTAAAAGGAGCATCTGATATACCTGTCACCATTTCTCCATTTGAATCCTGGTACTGGGTATACCAACCGTCGGAGGTTTGAGTAGCGAAATGGATACCATCAATCAGCCAGCGGATCTTGCCTTCACTCCACTCTACTGAGTAGACATGGAAATCATCAGCAGGGTTAACGCTATCAGGCAACTCATAACTTGTTCCTGAATAAACGTTATCAGGCCATTTGCGACCATAATGGAGTGTGCCATGTACCTTAGACTCCCCTTTAACTTTCAGGTTAACCGACTCAACGATATCTATTTCACCAGACGCCGCCCATGTACCGTAAACGTTGTCAGTCGGTAACATCCAGATAGCTGGCCAGGTTCCCTGCCCCGCCGGAAGTTTAGCGCGGACATCTACTCTAGCGTATTTCCAATCCCCTTTGTTTTTCGTCTGCAAACGAGCAGAAGTATAAGGCTTAGATTGAGTATTGCTTACATCATAGTTTGGATGATCTTCTGGAAGCGCCGACCCTGTATACGTTTCTTTTTGGGCTTTGATTACTAGTACACCCTCTTCGATAAAGGCATTCTCTGCTCTGTTGGTATAACACTGGGCTTCATCGTTACCGCCACCCCAGCAGTTCTGGTCAAAATTCCATTTACTTTGGTTGATGCCTCCGCCAGTAAACTCATCACTCCAGACTAACTCCCAGTCATCAGTCTCAGGAGAGTCGTTCTGCGCATAAGCTGTTATTGGCAAACAGACACCACTCAGCCCAATAAGCGCGGTTGCCACAGCGTATTGACCTGATTTTTTTTATTTTGTACATAAGACACCCTAATATCTGTTCATAAACCAATTCCGAAAAGCTATCTCTTAAATCTATCTCTAAAAGAAAAAGAAAGCGCTTTCTTTTTGCTGTTTTTAATGTAACAGTATGGATATATTGATGCCGAACAGTTCATCTATGAACTGTGATAACAGTCACCAGAAACAAAAATGAACATAGAAAACCAGCAAACCATCACCTTTTGGAACGGAAATAAGTCTCAGGTTCGTCAGGAGCATGAGTTAAAGATACTGGAGGCCATTTTAGAGGCTACCAGCGATGATACCGATTACCAACTTATCAATGACCCAACTGATTACCCAAATGCTGAAGACGAAGGAGACATCTTCCACAAAGGGGCAGATTTGTTGGTAACCGTAGCCGGAAACAAAAAATTTGAAGGCAGAGCATTCATTCCGGTAAATATTCCAATTGCCAACGGGATTCTGGGAAATCGTATTCTTATTATCAGGGAACAAGATCAGGCAGTGTTTTCAACCATCACAGAAACAGAGTTGAAAACACAAAGAGCTGGTATTCCCGCTACCTGGGCAGATGCCGATCTGTTTCGCCACAATGGTTATAACGTGGTTGAAAAAGGGTTATTCGAAGAAGTATTTCAGCGACTTAAAAGCAATGAGTTTGATTATGTCTCTTTAGGCGCGAACGAGGTTGAATCTATTTACCTCGATATGGCTGAATCTTTAGGTGGTTTAAAGATTGAAGCGGATTTGAAGCTATATTACCCCTTCCCTTTAATCTTTTACGTTCACCCTGAAAGAGCTGATCTTGCACAAATGATTGCTCATGGATTAAAGAAAATTAAAGAAAGCTGCGAATATGATGAGCTATTTGAAGAATATTATGGTGACTCAATAAATAGTCTCAGACTTGGCTCCAGAAAAACGATGTCTTTGCAAAACCCACTGATACCCGCCTGATCTTTACAGCAAAAAACAGTCCCGAGACGTGGAACTGCAACAGGCATTCCACTCTTTCGTTTCAGATAGATGAATATGTGATCAACCTATCCATATCTTATTAAGTTTGATGTCATTTTGTAAAAAACATTCAGCAAATTCTATACTTACCGATAGATAAATAATGCAAACAACTTAATAAAGGCTTTTACTATGAAATTACTTCGTTTTTTCACTTGTTTGGCTGCTATCACTGGAATGGTAATGGGATCATCTATGCTCGCTTACGCCGGACCAACGCCTGCAGAATACGGTGTGGTATTAAATCTCTCTGGCAAACAAAGAATGTTGTCTCAAAAGATGTCTAAAGAGGTCGCACTGGTCGCCCTTAACGTCGATGCAGAAAAGAATATTCAGAACCTTGCAGCAACCTCTGCTCTATTTGATAAAACTCTGAAAGGCTTAAAAGATGGAGATGCGTCTCTGGGTCTTCCTGCAACAGAAAGTAAAAGAATCATTCGTCAGCTAGATAAAGTGTCGGATATCTGGGCTGAGTTCTATCCGGTGATACAAGAAGTCGTTTCATCAAAGTCCGTTTCAAAAGAACAGCTTGATACTATCGCTAAAAATAACCTTCCACTCCTTAAGCAGATGAACAAAGCCGTCGGTCTTTACGAAAAAGATGCGAAGAAGACGGGGTTAAGCTCTGCACCGGGGCTAGCTGCAACGCTTAACCTATCCGGTAAACAGAGGATGCTATCTCAGAAAATGAGTAAAGAATTCTTCCTGATTGCGCTTGGCTACGAGGTAGAAGACAACAAACTCAACCTTCTTGAAACTTATTCCCTGTTCGACAGAACTCTGAAAGGCCTGAAAGACGGGGATGAAACCCTCGGACTACCGGGAACAAAACCTGAACATATCCGTAAGCAACTGGATGTCGTCAATGGTCTTTGGCAAGACTTCAAACCTTTGGTTGAAGCAGGATCTTCTCATAGCAGCTCTGGTGCTTCACCTGAACAGGTAACCCAGATTGCCAATCTAAACCTGCCGCTGCTCAAGGAGATGAACGCTGCCGTACAACTTTATGAAGCGGAAGCTGCGAAATAAGTAAAAGCGTTAATCGTTATTGAAGGAGCGCTCATGCTTATTAAAACCAAGTTAATTGCTATCGGCTGTTTTCTGTTCGTAACCCTGATAGGGATCAGCATTGCTGCAAAGTATTCTTTTGATCAGCTATCCACCAGCTTTGAAGAAGTCGTTGAAGGTGCAACTAAAAGTGCTGCAAGCGCTCAGGCAGCGACCGAGAGCTCCAGCAATGGTAGCCAAAAGGCCGCAGAAATAAATATGCACATGCTGGGCATCGTCGATGGTATTAACAGTGCCAATCAACGAACCCGGCTCATCAGCAAAAAAGTTGAAGATATCAGCGTTACTCTGGAAGAGCTCATCGAGACAATCGAAGAGCTTTCCGAGGATGTCGCTGATGAGGAAGCGCTGGCAATTCTGGAAGAAGTGAGTGACGAGGTCAGCGACATCAGTGAAAGCCTTAAGCGTGAAGCTCTTATTAATATCATTGAATCTTCTAAAACTCTGAACTCTTTCAGTCAGCAGATTTCAGGTGAAGCAAACGAAGTAGCAGAGCTCGACACACTACTAAAAAGTCAGGTGAGTATTAGTCAGTCGAGCCAGCAGAATAGCCAGGATATCCAAAAACTCGCCCAGCAATCTTCTGAGGATGTCGCCTGGCAGGAACAGTTTATTGTGACAGCACTGATACTTATGGCTTTTTCAGGGTTGCTACTTACCTTGGTCATCTTAAAAGTGGTTGTTACCCCTATTAATAAAACCGTGAAGCTAATGAAAGACATCGGTGAGGGTGAAGGGGATTTGACCCAGCGCCTTGAGGTGCATGGCAAAGACGAGATGGCTCAGATTTCGGTCGCTTTCAACCGATTTGTAAGCCGAATTCAACATTTAATTCAGGATATTACAGAGTCTACCACTCAATTACGGGAAGCTTCGGTCAATACTCTTCAAGCCATGCAAGAAGGCGATAGAGCGATGCAGAACCAACAGCAAGAAGTGGAGCAAATTGCTACTGCTGTTGGACAGTTGAGTACCAGTTCTCTGGATGTGGCACATAATGCGGACTCTGCTGAAAAGTCCTCACTGGAAGTGAATCAGCACACCGAATCCGGTCAGGCTGTTGTTGCAGAAGCGGTGACATCGGTGACAAAACTGGTCGGCGAAGTAGAGAACGCGGTAACGGTCATCGGTTCACTGAGCGATAAGTCGTCTTCCGTGAATTCAGTTGTTGATGTCATCCAGTCGGTATCAGAGCAAACCAACCTGTTGGCCTTAAACGCAGCAATAGAAGCAGCCAGAGCTGGAGAACACGGGCGTGGTTTTGCTGTTGTTGCTGATGAAGTAAGAACGTTGGCCTCCAAAGTTGAAGCAAGTACATCCGATATTAGAAACATCATTGACGAAATGCTCGCCATGACCGAGAAAGCCGTCACGGTCATGCAATCAAGCCAGGTGGTGAGCAATGAGACTCTCGAAGGAGCAAACTCCGCGCGGGAAGCTCTCGACTCCATTACTGAAGCGATGCACACCGTTATTGCGATGAATGCTCAAATCTCGGGTTCTGCGAATGAGCAAAAAGGGGTGACTGAGTTACTTAATCAACGCATTACACAGGTTAACGAGCTTTCAAATCATACTTCTCTTCAGGTATCGAGAACCCTGGACACCTGCGAGTCATTAAACGAAATCAGCGAGAGTCTTTCGAGGAAGTTAGATCAGTTTAAGGTGTAATCTATAATTATCTAAAAGAACCTGATCTTAATGTGTGGTTCAAAAGTGAGAAGGAGGTTCGGGTATACTCGTTAACTAATTTTTAGCCCGTTTACAAAGAACTATGTATTTCTCAAGTTATAGAGGCGGAGAGCAAAACTCCTACGGAATGGTCAGTTCTGTGACCCGTTACATCCGACTCTTGCTATTAATAGCTCTTTTGGTAACAACGGCGCTCCAGGCTTCGCATGCTGAACGTAAGAAAAAGATTCTGGTCCTGCATTCATATCATCAGGGTTTAGAGTGGGCAGATAATGTCAGTCAGGGAATCCAGCAAGTCTTCGCTCCTCTTACAACCGAATTTGAGGTTTACTACGAATATCTGGACAGCAAAAGGAATGCGGGAGAAGACTACTTAAATAAAATTGCAACCTACATAAATCTGAAGAACAGCAATGTTCAGTATGAACTTATTATCACGGTCGATAATAACGCCCTCAGAATGTTAAATCAGGGACAACTGGCATTCCTCGGTGATCCTCCCGTTGTATTTTCGGGCCTCAATAATTATAAACCCGCACTAATTTCAAACCTCACAGAAGTCACAGGCATCGTTGAAACCACGGATCATAAGAGCACAATCGATCTGATGCGCAAACTTCATCCAGAATCAAAAAATCTGACGGTTATTCTCGATCAAACACCAACAGGTAATCAGATTTACGATGACATTCGCAACATTGAAAACAAGTATCCCGATATCAACTTCCATTATCTAAGAGATTTTTTGTTATCGGACATACCCGAAATAGTGAGAGGTTTTAGCCCGGATGAGCTTTTATACTTGCTCACATTTAACCGAGACAGTGCGAACAACTTTATCTCTTATACCGAAGGGATTGAGATCATCGCTCGCCATACTCAAGCCCCCATTTATGGTTCCTGGGATTTTTATATGGGGAAAGGCATTGTCGGAGGAAAAATAACGACAGGCCTGCTTCAGGGGCAAACCGCAGCTGAAATTGGTTTAAGAATTTTGCGAGGGGAAAACCCCAACAGCATTAAGATCATGGAAAACAGCCCAACTCGGTTTATGTTCGACTACACCTACATACAAAAATATCAGGTAGATGAAAAGCTGTTGCCAATAACAGGACAAATCATCAACAAGCCACCAGGCTGGTTTGAAACCCATAAAACCTTGTTGTTAAACATCTTCATCTTTTTGTTTAGTGCCGTGCTCGTTGCCCTTTACCTCAACAAACAAAAGCAGAATCAGCTTCAGGCAGAATATGCCGCCCACCTTGAAGAGAAAGTTAAACAACGCACAGAAAAGCTAAGAGAAGCCAATGAGAAGTTGCAGCGCCTGTCTGAAATAGATGGCCTGAGCCAGCTATATAACCGACGTTACTTTGATAAAACCCTAAACAGTGAACTTCAGCGCCACCAGCGTACCACTCAGCCAATTTCACTGCTTATGTGTGATATCGATTATTTTAAAAACTATAACGATACCTACGGCCATTTAGCCGGAGACGAATGCATCAAGCAGGTAGCAAAATTAATGCAATCACAATGCATGCGAGCCAATGACACTATCGCCCGATATGGTGGAGAAGAGTTTTCTGTCATTCTCCCTGACACAGATGCAGAAAGCGCACGCGTGATTGCAGACAAAATCTGCACAAGCCTTTACGACACTTCGATTCCTCACGTTAGCTCTCTTATTGCAGACAGAGTCACTATAAGTATTGGTATCGCCGTTGCTACTCCGAACAAGACGACAACGTCACTCGATATTATTTCTACCGCAGACACCGCATTGTATGCGAGCAAGCATAATGGCCGTAATCGGTTTACACTGTTAGAGCATCCGGCTAAACCAGTTCCGCTGAGTGGCGTTTTATAACCCTTATGAGCACACTTTTCGTAATTACAACAACTCGATTAGCTGCTCACGAACAGGATCAAATACTTTCTCAGTTGGCCATAAAAGTTCCACTGACCAGTTAAGACGAAAATCATCTTCAACAGCAAATACCGTCAACTCACCAGACTTCACTTCATCACTGATCATCATTTGAGGCACATTGGACCAACCCACTCCTTGTTTAGCAAGTGCCATAGCAATGTGAAAACTGTCTGCGTTGACTATTTGATGACTGTATACCTGACTCTCAACACCAAGCGTGCGTAACGGAGACATCACAATCTGAGTCATACCACGAACTGTACTTGGAGATATTGATTTTCCTGACTGATAATTATGCTGCTTTAAGTACTGTTCAGTTGCTACACGTACGAAGTCGAAATCCAAAAATCGAAAGCTATTAATATCCGCAGGTAAAGAAAATGTACTCAAGGCAAAAGCCATGTCGGCTTTGTTTTGGATCAACGCCTCCCTAACCGACTCCGTATCGCCCGTCTTCAAAGTGACTTTCAATGCAGGCATCTCTTTTATCATTCTTCCGATGGCATCCATCACTCCCAACTCCACCACCGCTGTATCGACCATGATGGTTGTCTCACCAGAATGCCCCAAAAAAATGCTTTCAATTTTTCCTTCAAATAAATTTGCTTCTGTCAGCAAACCTTTTGCATGGTCATAGAGTGCCTTAGCTTGCATGGTTGGCTCAAGTGAACGGCTATGACGAACAAATAGATCAAATCCAAGCTCATCCTCTAATGCACTGATTTTTCTACTAAAGGTTGATGCATGTCGCTTTGATGCAGTGGCTGCCTGAGCAAAACTGCCCGAATCATACACCTCTACAAATGCAGATAAATAGTCCAGATTGATACTCATTTTCTCTCTCCAAATCCCATAAGCATGCATAAAACGCACGCTCAGCAATTATGCCTTTATTGAATCCATGGTTAAAGTCTTTATCAGAAACACGAATTACACATGACTTTCCACTGCCCAGTCGTCATCAAACGTAGAATTAGGAAACCATTATGAAACTGAAAACTCTATCTCTTGCGGTACTACTAAGCAGCGCTTTTGCAGCCAATGCAGCTACATTCCATCAGCCTGACCAAGCGTTCATCGAATCAGCAGAAGCTTCTGGCCTTCCAGCACAGCTTTGGGATTCTGCGGAGTATGCAGCGTCATCTTTCCCGAATGCTTATAAATTTACCCCATCGTACGAAGTTGAGAGATCGGGTGTTGCACCGGAAGCTTTTAAGAAAGGTGAAGAACTGGATTTCGATAAAATTATGGTTCCTGCGATTGACGGAGAAATGTCTCTGAACGATTTCCTTCGTGACCGTGTTAAGAACCACTCAATGGTTGTGCTTAAAGGTGATCAGCTTCTTCACGAACACTACTGGAACGGTATGGATGAGCACTCAACTCACCTTGATATGTCTGTAACTAAGTCTTTCACTGCTATGTTAGCTGGTATTGCGGTCGCTGAAGGCAAATTGGACATGAGTAAGCAGGTTACTGACTACCTTCCTGAACTAAAAGGTACAGCCTGGGATGGTGCAACCGTGCAAGAAACCGCAGATATGCGCACATCCGTTATTCAGGAAGTCCAGAAACACAAGTCTTGGGATACTCGTATGACTGACTCTCAGGGCTGGAATGGTGACTTCTCTGAGATTTACCCTAACGGCATCAAAGACTACATGCCTATGGTGAAGGAAGTATCAGAGCCTATGGGGAGTAAATACTCTTACCAATGCATCAACACAGAAGTTCTGGGTAAAGTAGTAGAAGCAGCGACAGGTGAAAAACTGGCAGACCTGCTAGAGAAGCACTTCTGGGGCAAAGTAGGAATGGGTGAGAATGCGCACTATCAAGCTGACTACGCAGGTAGCCCTGTCGCATCTGGTGGCCTGAACGCAGCAACAAAAGATCTTGCACGTGTTGGTCGCATGCTAATGAACGAAGGTAAGAACTACAAGGGTGAGCAGGTTGTTCCAGCGGAGTTCATCAACAACATACTTAAAGGTAACGACAAAGTACGTAGCGCATGGCTGAAAGGTAAAGAGTCAGCACTAGCTGAAGGCTGGTACAAAGATCAGTTTCGCGTACTAAACATCGGTGAGCGTACTATTATGGCTATGGTAGGTATTCACGGTCAGGTTGTGGCAATGGACCATGAAACGGGTACTGTGGTTGCGATGAACGGAGGCTACCCTCAAACTGAAACACCTCGTATGGCTATCGCTATCTTCTACAAGGCTCTGCCGGCAATCTTCGCTGCAGCAGACAAGGTAAAGTAATCCTGAACTAACACCAGTAAAAAATCCTATTTTGGGCAACCAAAATCGGATTTTTTCTTTTAAGTATTCACTCAGCGATATGCCAATCGGGTAGAACTGATTTCCAATCTTCTTTATGACATTCCGAGCATGTAAATCGTGAACGCCTATGCACTTTATGACAGCTCGAACACTCATTTCTTGTGTTATGTATTCGATGTGGGTTTATCAGCTTTTTATCTTCAAAGTAAGCAGTACTTTCAATTAACCCTTCATAATTGTCATGGCACTCAAAACAGAACTGGTTTCCAAAATCCCTAGGGTAAAAAGGATGCTCATATCGGCCTGATTGATAGAGTTCTTTTTCTCGTGCGATCTTCTCTTCTGATCTTTCATGGCAATCGGAGCAAGACAACTCCCCTTTACTCTGGTGCTTATGTACAAGCAAATGCGGCTGATTTATAGCGTTTTCAATGTAAGGTTGAATCATATGGCAACCATTACCACATTCCTCCTTACTCATATCAGAACTTGTGTCCGAGAATACTGAAAATGACGCTATAGAAATAATCAGAAAGAGCAGTGTTCTCAAACTACTCCGTCGCCTCATGAATAGCTTCTTTTGTATCATTCCACACTTTTGAGGAGTCCTCTTTCACTCCTTCCCATGTGTTAGAACAACCACCAACAAAAAGTGCCAAAACAGCAAGCAAAGCAGCAAATTTCATTCTTTATTCCTTTTTCGTTTTCAAAGCTTAAACATAACAAATATTTATTAAAATCAAAAATACCCCTCGCTGAATAGGGGTCTGTACCAAATACCATATAGAAAAATTGGTTAATTTTTAGTTAGTACCAAGCTCCTTCCGCAAGTAGCTGACTAACTGCTCAGAGCCATCTTCACAAGCGAGTGTGTCAGGGTATGGAAGTTTACATACCTGTTCGATACAGTTCGCCAGTCTGTCACCTTCTAAATCACTTAACTCTATCTCCTTAAACGGCACACGCTCGCTAAGAAACGCATTTAAATAAGGCGTTTCCGGCCAGTCTGGGCGAGTTAAGCTAAGCACTCTTACCCTTTTGTATTTTGCCAAAGCCGCTATCTCACAATAGCTACCGTAACCTGGCTTGGTAATGATGACATCGCTGCTTGCAACCAACTCCAGAAAAGAGAACGGCAGGTCAGCAATTGGACGAAGATCAGTACGTGATTCAGAGACCGGTTGATCTACCAACCACTGCCACCCTTCTAATTTCGGTAACTGTGATAACTCTATTGGCATAGGGAAACCACCTAGAGCAAAGAGTATGTTTTGACTATCGTTTAGGTTGTTTTCAACTATTAGAGAGGCAGAAGGTTCTTTCGGATGGCTGGCGATACTGGCGATGTTGAACTCTTGGTGAGAGCTTTCAGGCACACTCGGTAGTGGCTTAAAAATGTAGTCCACACTCTGATAAACAAGGTTCATCCTCTGGTGCAACTGTAAACTATGTTGCTCATTCTCGTTCAAGCAGTAAGCCTGATAGATTTGAGCCCAATTGAAGGGACAAACGGTGGCCGTTTTTATCCCTAGCTGTTTAGCTGCCTCTAGAGAAATAGGAGAAATATTGCTGATCAACAGGTCTGGTTTGATGTCAGCGAGACAACGCTTTTCTCTTTCAACGCAATCCCCCCAATCCTCAAGTAATTGCTTATATTTGGCAAAGCTAGCTACAACATCAACCTCAATCGGTGAATGCATCAACATGCCGAAATCATGTCCCATAGCGATATGAGTAAATTCCCCCTGAATGCGGCCTTCAAGGTAGCTGGCTGGCAGTTTACTCAACACCGTTATCCGACAATCAGGAAGTTGATTAATGACCTGATTGATCACCGAACAAGAGATAGCACCATGACCAAAGCCATGAGCCGTAATGGAAAAACAGATATGCATAGTACTCGCCAAGCCTGAACAAAGTTCTTTTATAACAGATCAATACTTGTTCTTGTTAATCAGAGAGAAATTAAGTGGGTAAAAACAGAAAAAGGAGCAGCGAATAGCGCTGCTCCTTTGAGTATCATCAGAAAAGAACGGTGCATTAAGCCTGTGGAGGTGTGCCTTCACCGTTTGAAACAATGGCATCCATCTGAACCAGTGCATTCATTGGAATATCAGAAACACCGATAACTGTGCGAGCTGGAAGGTCACCGTTAAAGAAGCTCGTATAAACTTCGTTTACCGCTTCCATATCAGCCATATCTCGTACCTGAATATTCACCTTCACGATGTCATCCATCACGTGATCAACACTTTCTACGATTGATTTGATGTTGTTCAGACACTGCATTGCCTGCTCTTTTGCACCAATAGCAACCACTTCACCGTTTGCTGGATCAATTGGTAGCTGTGCAGAAATATTATTGTAGTGAGAAAACGCCACAGTTTGAGTCGATAGCGCGCTTACTGGCGCTGATTCCGTGTTGTTTGGTCGAATCACAATACCGTGTCTGTCTTCGATTTCTTGCGGTGGAGTACCATCACCGTGTGATACCGTCGCATCCATCTGTACCAACGCATTCATTGGCAAACCTTCTGTAACCACAACAGAGCGAGCAGGCATGTAGCCAACCGTTCTTGCAATCGATGAATCTGGGAAGAAGGTCGTGTACACCTCGTTAATCGCTTCAACGTCATCAAGGTTGCGAACGTGAATATTGATCTTCACGATATCATCAAAAGGTACGTCAACGCCTTCCATGATAGCTTTGATGTTCTTAAGACACTGAGCAGCTTGTTCTTTCACACCACCGACAGCAACGTTGCCTGTTTTAGGATCAACAGGAAGCTGAGCCGAAATGTGGTTGTAGTGAGAAAATGCAACTGTTTGAGTTGACGTTGAACTTAGTGGTGCATTTTCTGTATTTCTTACCAGTTTGATAAGGTCACAAGGATCTTGTGGGTGTGTACCTTCACCATTAGAAATAACCGCGTCCATCTGAACCAGTGCGCCTTCCATTGGAAGTGCTGCAACAGAAAGAACAGTGCGAGTTGGAAGATAGTTCTGGAAGAAAGAAGCGTACACTTCGTTTACAGCATCATAATCGGTGATGTTTTTTAGGTATACGTTGACGCGAACAACGTCATACATACCATGGTCGATGCTCTCAACGATCGCTTTGATGTTGTTCAGACACTGTTTCGCCTGCTCTTCTACACCACCAGAAACAAGCTCACCTGTCTTAGCATCTACTGGCAACTGCGCTGAAATGTTGTTGTAGTGGGAAAAAGCCACTGATTGTGTAGATACAGAACTCACCGGTGCATTCTCGGTGTTTCTTGAAACTTTAATGATACCGCTCATGTCGATATTTCTCCTGATTGTTTTCTTAGCGGATTTCCGGCATTAACTAAGGAAATCGCAGACAATAAAAGTCAGCCAAGCCCATGATTATTTAAGAATCGGGTCTGGAAGTTTGCCGAAAAATCGGCTTGTTATTGGATATAAACAGAGTCCGCGCTAGGGCCGGTTAGCCCAGAGACAGCGCGAACTTTTAGATGTTTTCTTGAGTACGGACTTATAGAGTACTTAGGAAAGTTTGAATCTTGTCTTCGTGACGACGGATAGTTTCTTCCGTTGGAATAACCGCGTCTTTGTGAGTGAAGTAAACCAGAATTGCCATCTGTGCTGTCAGGCGGTTTTCTGCTTCGTCAAATGCGACTGAGTACTCACTTTCCAACGCACCACGCGTTACTTCTTCTTTATCATTTGCTGGTAGGCAGTGAAGAAGCATTGCACCTGGCTTCGCTTTCGCCATTAGCTCTTCAGTGATCACGTAGTCTGGCATAAATGCAGCTAGACGCTCTTCTTTCTCGTCCATCTGAGTAACCCAGTAGAAACTATCACCGTATACCACGTCACACTCGCTGATTCTTTCAACATCGTCAGTGATTTCGATGTGGCCGCCAGACTCTTTACAGAAAGACTCTGCAAGCTCAACCCACTCTGGCTCCATCTGGTATTTCTTAGGACCGATTTGCTTGAAGCCCATACCGTATTTAGCACAAGTCAGCATTAGAGAACGACATACGTCTGTTGCATCACCCATGAATGCCAGAGTCAGTTCAGACAGTTTACGACCATCTGTGATGTGCTCTTTGATAGTGAACAGGTCAGCCAGCATCTGAGTTGGGTGGAAGCGAGTATCCAGACCGTTAATCACAGGTACAGTAGACATCTCTAACAGGCCATCCAGTGTTTCAGGGCTGTTAGTACGCGCCATAATCACGTCACACATACGAGATAGTACGCGAGAAGTATCATCGATAGACTCTTTACCACCAAGGTGAATGTCTTTTGGAGAAAGGAATAGTGCATGGCCACCTAGTAGCGTTGCTGCAACTTCGAATGAAACACGAGTACGAGTCGAGCCTGCTTCGAAGATCATACCTACAGATTTACCTTTGAAAAGCTGAGGGATCGCGTTGTCACGACGTGCTTCTTTCAGATAAGTCATCAGTTCCATCATGTTGTCCATCTCTTCTACAGAGAAGTCCTTCATTGAAACCATGTGCTCCATGTTAGGTTTTTTTAGTTCAGTTGCACTTGAAGATGGCAGTTTCATGTTTTGTTCCTTAATAAATTTTGTATCTCACCATTCGCCCGTCTGTATGTTTGGGCGAATGGTTTTGTAGGGTTAATGAGTTTTGAATAAATCTTTTTGAATTAAACTTTTGGTACCTGCTGAGTAATGCAGTGAACGTTTCCGCCGCCAAGAAGGATTTCGCGAGCATCTACACCATTTACTTCATACCCAGGGTAAAGTCTTTCCAGAATCGCTTTCACTTCTGCGTCGTAACGCTCATCTAGAAGTGGCAGTACAATCTGGTTGTTAGTGATCAGGTAGTTTGCGTAAGATGCCGCCAGACGCTCACCTGCTTCACGTTCCATACCTTCTGCGATGTCGATACCCGCTGCTTCATGCTCTTTCATAAATAGCGGACCAGGCATTGGCAGTTTGTGAACCTTAATCTGACGACCTTTTGCGTCTTTCTGACTTGTTAGGTAGTCATATGCTTCACGGCTGATTTCATACTGAGGATCGTTTTCATCATCACACCATGTCAGTACAACTTCGCCTGGCTTAACAACATGGATGATGTTGTCAACGTGGCCATTAGTTTCATCGTTGTACAAACCGCGAGGTAGCCAGATGATCTTCTCAACATTCAGGTGATCGCAAAGTACTTCTGTCAGCTCTTCTTTGCTCAAGTCCGGGTTGCGGCTTTCGTGAAGCAGACACTCTTCTGTTGTATATAGCGTGCCTTCACCATCAACATGAATCGAACCACCTTCCAGCACGATTGGTGCTCTGTAGCGAGAGTCTGCTGTGACTTCACACATCTTCTGAGCAACCTGGTCATCGCGGTTCCATGGAGAGTACAGGCCGTCAACAAAGCCACCCCATGCGTTGAATTCCCAGTCAACACCACGACGTTCACCGTTGTCGTTCACTACATAGCTAGCACCAATGTCACGCATCCATGAATCATCTGTTACTGTCTCCAGAACACGAATGTTGTCTGGCAGACGCGATACTGCGTTGTCGTACTGGCCTGGGTTTACCAGCATAGTAACTGGTGTTGTTTTACTGATCTGCTTCGCAACTTCAACAAATACACGCTGAGCAGGTTTTGCACCGTCACGCCAGTTGTCTGTTCTTTCTGGCCATGCCATCCAAATTTCACTATGAGCTTCATGCTCACCTGGCATTCTGAATCCGTCTTGCTTCGGAGTGGTTTCTAGTAATTTTTTCATTTTATTTTCTCCAGTATTCTTAAGCTTCTTGATGCTCTTGAGGCTGTTCAGCTTGTTTTCTTTTTAGTGCGCCTAGCAGGATCCACTCACCAATTAAGATAGTTACGATGACACCGATGAGTACTGGGCCTGTGTAACCCCAATCTGCAATTTCAAGGTCTAGTGCTTCTGGGAAGATAAACAGTACTACCGCCTGGAAGATAACGAAGAAGCAGACAATAGACATAACCCACTGGGCACCGATACCACCAGGCACTTTGAATGGACGCTCACGGTCACCGTCAACCAAGCGTAGCTTCAGGTACGCTGGGAACATGAACAGATAAGGTAGTAGGAAAATACAGCTTGAGAATGCGAAGATAGACCAGAACAAGTCGTCGTTACCTTGCGCAAACAGAGCGTAAGACACGATTACTACTGTCGATACAATACCGGTGATGTTGTTTGCACCAACTGGAGAGCCTTTTTCAGACACTTTCGCTACAGGAGCAGGTAGTTCGCCTTCCTGAGCCGCTTCCGCTGCCGCACGGCTTGCACCCATTGTCCAGCTCACCATGTTGCCGATTAGAGTTAGCAGAGCGAACACACCGAACAGGTAAACCATCGCAGTACCCATAGGTCCGTCACCAAATAGAGTCTTGAAGGTATCAATCAGACCAGCAACAAGGCCGATGCTCTCTACTGGAAGCGCCATCAGGATGCCAACCGTACCGAAGATGTATAGGAATGCAGTGATACCAATAGATAGGAAGACGGCTTTCGGCATATCACGTACGTCTTTCATCTCTTTGGTCATGGTCGCAACCAGTTCAAAGCCCATTAGGTTGAACACGATTGCAGGAAGGAAAGCAACTGCCGAGTCTAGTGACGGAACCATTGCTGGTAGCGAGAACTCGTTTGCTACGCCATTTTTCATTGCGTAGACGAAGCCACCTACACCAAGAGTACCGATTACAATGATCTTTAAGATTGCACCAACGTTTGTTACCCATACACCGATATCTGCTGATACGTTACAGATCCAGACTGTGAACCAGGTAAGCGCCACACAAATGGCTATCTGGCCCCATAGAGATAGGTCCGGCATAAACAGCTCTGCAAACATACCCGCGAACATGATGTAAACCGCTGGCATCCATAGTCCTACGTTAATCCAGTAGAACCAGGTTGTTCTCACAGCCCATTTAAAGTTGAATGCTTCTTTTACCCAATCGTAAATACCACCGTCACCAGGGTAAGTTGTACTTAGTTCAGAAGTTATCAGCCCGTATGGAATTACAAAGAATACCAACATGACTAGCCACCAACCGATAGAGCTTACCCCTATGCTTGCTGACGCGGTTAATGTATCCACTACCAATACAGCACACAATGTAAACAGCGCTATACTGGTGACCCCCATTTTACCTGTTTGTTCGTTACTCATAGCGTAATCCTTATTAACTACTAAAAGTGTTCTTAGAAAGTAGGATTATTCTAATTAGGATTTTATGGGGTTTAGTTGACTTGAATAGAATATCGGCAGGTAGGTTATTAGGGACTTAAAAAACAGTATATAGCTAGCATACAAGGTCAGAATTAAATAAACCGGTTAAAAAATTGATTCTGATCATTTTATTACAGACAGAGTTAATATAGCGGAACAAATCTCTCTCAACCTAACTAAAAAAGCAATCACACCTTGATAAAAAACCGCCAGAACACGAACACAACTCACTGTTTTATATGAAAATAATATCAAAGCCCAATTTTAATAAGACATTAAAACTCAATATCGATCCTTGATTCACAAAATAGACTGGTTGTGTGACTGGAGTAGCAAGCAATACTAATTTTACCTCCAAAAAGTTGAATAATTGATTTTAGTCAATCGAAATAAGACACTTAGAATAAGATAAAATAAAAATCCGAAAAAAATAAAAAAGAGTGGTGATTTATTTCTTAATCACTACTCTTATATGAAAAGTATATAAGTAACCTAATTAATAGTAGATAAATTAATATCTCTTATATATTACAAACTCGTTTTTAGAACTCTTCGGCATCCAACATTATCAGGGTGCACTTTTCTACAACTTCAATCCCCTTCTCTTTAGCCTTAGAGAGCAGTTCCGGATTCTCTGTTCCTGGGTTAAAGATGATTCTTGATGGGCTAAGGTTCAAAATTGAATCAAGCATGAGTGCCTGACGCTCCGGACCAACATACAGCGTCAAAGTATGGACATCCCCCGTCACATCATCAGGTGATACCACCAGCTCAATACCTTCAAGATTTAAGTTCTTCTTCGGTGAAATTCCCACCTGATTATTGAAACCATTTGCTTTCAGCTTGTTATGAGCTTTAAAAGCATAACGTTCTGGTTTGTCTGATATCCCTAATATCGCTATACGCGCGCTGCTCTCTGTGTTCACAACTTTCCTCCACCCTACTTATAATTTTTTACGGTACTCGCCTTCGCTAATCATTTCAAACCCTACCCGCTTCAGATAACCAACATGATCAGGAGCCGTAGATTTTGCTATCAAAGTATTGATTCCCTTTTCCTTCATTACTTCAGGGTGAGACTCAAAACAGTAGTTAGCGATTTTCATATCCCGGTACTCAGGCGTCACGTAATCCAGAAGCACTGACATGGTTCCTTCATGATCCGTATTTCCGACCAGAACCCCGGCAATGCTGTTATTTCTCAACATATAAAACGCGGTATCGGCTTCATGAAGCTTATCCGCAGCAACCTGAAGTTCTACCTCTTTGCTGTATGATTCGATGAAATGGTTAAAGTACTCAGACTGAGTTGTAGTCGATATGAGTGTGAACTGTTCTTTGGTTGAAAATATCTTCCAAAGGAAATAGACATTGATGCCTGCAATCCCGAGATTCATAAACATCGTTGGGTAGGAATCAATAAAATAAGCGAACATCGCAAATAGAATACAGCCAATGAAGTTGATGACCCGAAGTTTCATAATAGATGTCATGGTCAACGACACTAATACGACCAATGAGGCCAGATAGCCAAACCACTCTACCCAGTCAAATTCCATTGTAACCTCCTGTTCTTTTTCTTTAAATTTTTGTCTTACACCAATCAATGTAGTCATACATGAGCAAATTTTCACGGTTTATCATGATTATATGGCAATGATTTTCCAGACCGTCATTTCTGCCTGACTCAGTATTGATAAAAACATAGCGGAAAACTAACCAACCAGGCGTTTACCCTGTAACCGACATGGGGACAAAATTCACCCCAACTTTTTTCCACAAAGGCCATACTATGTCGGCTTATCAAACTCTCTGTATTTTGTCTGGCTTTGCCATTCTCATCGCATTCATCAACAGCAAAATCGGCAAGATGCAATCTACTATCGCAATCACTGCGGGTTCAGTTTCTCTCTCTCTGCTTATCTTAATTGCAGGCCAGAGTGGCTGGTTTAACCTTACAGAAATTGCCTACCAAACTGTTGCCAGCCTCGATTTCGATGACTTGCTACTCAAAGGAATCCTAGGATTTCTGCTTTTTGCTGGCGGGCTTGGTATCAAACTGCCTCACCTTAAAGATCAGAAGTGGGAGATCGCCATTCTGGCATTATGTGCAACACTGTTCTCCACCTTCTTTATCGGCTTCGCATTGCACTACTTCTGTCAGCTTCTGGGCGTCGATTTTGCGTTGGTTTACTGTCTGTTATTCGGAGCACTAATATCGCCAACCGATCCCATTGCTGTTCTGGCAATAGTAAAAAAGCTTGATGCACCAAAACGCATTTCAATACAAGTTGAGGGAGAGTCCCTGTTTAACGACGGATTTGGTCTGGTTCTGTTCGTGACTCTATACACGGTAGCATTTGGTAATGAAGCTCCAACAGCAGAAAGTGTTATCCATCTCTTCACTCAGGAAGCGATAGGTGGTATCGCTTATGGCTTTGCTCTGGGGCTTGTTTTCCATCACCTGATATGTGCAACCAACGACCACTCTATGGAGCAGTTACTGACCATAGCCATTCCGACCGCTGGCTATGCTCTTGCCGAGCTACTGCATGTGTCCGGACCTCTCGCAATGGTGGTTTCAGGAATATTGATTGGTAATAAAACCCGTTATGTCGGACTTTCTCTAGAAAGTCAGGAACATCTGGACAAATTCTGGGAGCTTATCGATGAGTTTCTGAATGGAGTCTTGTTCCTGCTGATTGGTATGACAATGCTACTGTTTGAGTTTCACAAAGAGGACTGGATATTGATAGTGTTTTCGATTCCTTTGGTACTCAGCGCTCGTTACTTGAGTGTTTATCTCTCTTATCTGGGATTCAAGAGATACCGTAACTACAATCCGCACTCAGTAAAAATATTAACCTGGGGTGGTCTGCGAGGCGGACTTGCGCTAGCAATGGCACTTTCAATCCCTTCTGGTATTTGGGTTGTGCCGGATAAGTTGATAGATGTAAAAGAGGTGATTCTGGTAATGACTTATGCCGTAGTTGTTTTCTCGATTCTGGTGCAGGGCTCCACTATTACACCAATGATTGAAAAAGCGAAACAGGCTGAAAAAGCGCAGTAACCTAGTTAGCGTCAGCACTCTTTGTTGCTGGCGCTTCTCCAGACAGCTCAAGCTCCTTCTATACTTTTTGCTTAAACCACTGTACCACTTGCCCCAAAGTCTCATACCAGGCAACGGTAGTCTGATATAACATTTCACCGTCAGGTAAATAGTATCTCCAGCCTTTTTCTGATCCTCCATGACCTTTTATCCAGAATCCTGCTGGAGCAGCTCTAGGATATACGCCCTCCGCAAGGAAATACTTCATAGCTCGTTGCATAGAGTCTGCATTCGTGACCAGAATAGACTCTTTCTCACGTAACATCGGAGCAATGTAGTATGCTTCCTCTTCCGTATCTCGTCCCGAATGCTCAGTGATAACTTTATGCTCAGAAACACCTAACGATACCAAAGCTTGCTTCACTCTGGCTGCATTGCTTTTATTGAGGTCTTCTGAATAACCTGAGGTGATAATCGTTGCTTTTGGGTGTAAATGATGAATCCTTAAAGCCTCAACCACTCTTTCAAGAGAACAAACACCTAATTGAGTGGTAGCCGGTAACATATCATTTTCCGTATGGCGACACCCCAACACCACAATATAATCTATTTCAACATCTTGCTTAGTGTAAGCGGGATAGTCTTTCTCCAATTGATACATAAACTTATCGGAGACAGGAGGCAATGTAGCGAGCAACAACACTACCGTAGCTAATACAAGGAAACGAATACTTGTTCTGGGGCTTTTCCAGTGGAAGATAATCGCGAGTATCAGAAGAATGACAATCACATTAACCGGCATAATAAAAACAGAAATAATTTTCTTTAAACTGAACAGATCCATCGCTCACCATACTCGTTACTTCACTTTACAGATACGCACTTATATCTACTTCATCTATCTGCTCGGGTAGCAGGTACTCCTTTGCATACCTGAGATAAATCCCGCTGGTTAGAAACAGTTCAAACACTTGCGGATCAATATGTTCATTCTGTACGAACTCATAGAGAATATCGATTGCGACACTTAATGACTTCGCTTTTTTGTAGGGTCGATCATCTGCAGTAAGCGCTTCAAATACATCAGCAAGAACCAAAATCCGTTCACCAACAGAAAGATCTTCGGCTGACAACTTTCTCGGATACCCCGTCCCCTTAAGTGTTTCGTGGTGTGTGGAAGCAAATTTAGGTACGTTGGACAGCTCAGGAGGGAATGGAAGACCTTCCAGAATCTTGATAGTACTTACCGTATGCTCGTTAATTCTGAACCTTTCCTCAGCATTAAGCGTCCCTTTACGGGTTTTCAGGTTGTATAACTCTCCCTGATTATTCTGCCATTTCGGAGGCTCAAGTTTGATTTCGAATTTAGGATCGTACTTCGGCTCTCGCTCCCACGGAATAAGATGCTCAGGTTTATCCGCTAACAGATGTTCCGTTACAGGAAGCATTTCATCAAGCTCAGACAGGCGTTTCTCTTCAACCGGAGATAATCCTAATCTGTCGCTAAAGTGGCGCATCCAGGTTTTATTCGCAATGTCTTCTAACCTTTTGATACTGCTGTCATCCATCGCCTCACCACCAATATTACTGATCGCAACAAACTCATAATCAGCACGCAAAGCTTCAAATGCCCTGTCTAACTCTTTGTTATACACCTCTTTATTTTCTGGATGCTTAATGGTGTTTTCCAGACAGGCGATTTGTGCATCGCGCCACAGCACTTCAAATCGAGTACGGATTTCATGAATTCGATTATAACTCGACTCTAACTTGCTGCCCTTATCGACGACATGTTCTGGTGTCGTGATTTTGCCACAATCGTGCAACCATGCTGCCAGTTTGAACTCCCGGTATGAGTCTTTATCGTCTATTGAAAACTCACCAAATTTGTCATCTTTTAATTGGCTCGCCTCCTCTGCCATCATTAATCCAAGAACCGGGACCCGGTGGCAATGGCCTCCGGTATAAGGTGACTTATCATCAATCGCCTGAGCAATAAGCTCGACAAAGGAATCCATTAATTTCTGTTGCCTTAGCTCATGCTCTGCAATGGCTTCTGACATTTCCACCAGAGAAATACCAAGCTCATCGATTTCCTTAATAACAAACTCTCGCTTCTCCACCAGATCGTATTGTCGTCGCATAATTTTTTGGTTTTCCAGAGCCAGCATACGAATGGGTTTGACTATCGGATTCGCCAGTAACCAGCAAAACGGAATAACCAAAAGTATCACCGCTATGGTTATGCCCGTAGAAATGTAAACTTGCCTGCGGCTGTTTTGTAACACCTCATCAGTGCTGACCAAAATAGCGATAAATTGCTCACCGCTAGTATCAACCGGAGCGGTATAAACCAACCGACTTGTTCCTTTCAGAACGAGTTCTCTGGATAAAGGTTGGGCGTTGGCAGAGGATTTATCGGGCAATAGTTCCTTGTATGGCACCACTCTGGAGTTACTTTCTCCTGTCTGAAGGGAGCTTTTTAGCCACTTATCTTCCAGATAGTTTCTGTCTTCCTCAGGCAAATTCGCAAGTGCCATGTTAAACAATGCCATCAGCATCTTGTATTCCGGATGGAAAACGTACCGAAGAGAGGAATCAAACTTGGCCGGAGCTAAATCGATAGCCGGTTGCACCTTGAGTCCGGTTATATGATAAGTGTCCATGTTGTAGTTTAGTATCACCTCACTACCCAATGCGCCTATCGCTTTATTTTGCTGAACGGCCTGAAGGGCATGATAAATAGAACCAACTTCCAGAATCTTAATCTCCGGATAAGCCTGCCTGATTTCAGGAACGACCGACCATCCAGCTGGAATGGCAATGATTTTACCGATAAGCTCTTTCAAAGACAGGTAATCTCTTTCCCCTTCCTTTGTCGCCATTACCATCGTCATATCAAGCAACGGTTCTGAATAGAGCCCCCAGGATTTGTTTGTATCGGTTCTATAGACAGGTGTCAGAACTTCAATATGTCTTTCCTGAAACTGTTCAACCAGTTGCGACCACGATACGCCATTTACAAACTCTATCGAGAGACCAAGCCTGTCTGCGATTAACTGCGTGAGCTCAACAACGTAACCTCTTGGCTCTCCAGAAATGGAATAATCCATCGGGGCCCAGTCTCGCTCGTTTGATATACGAATCGTGTTCAGTCTATTAATGTAAGCTCTCTCTTCAATGGATAAGTTAAGAGGCGCTGCCTGACGTTTCTGATAAGACGTATTTATCGAGTTTGTTGCAACTAGATTTGTCGCAATTAGGGTGCCTTCACTGTCAAAGATATAGGCTTCGCTGCTGGCTAACACATTCCCCCTTGTCACTTCTTTCGATAAGAAATCGGAAAGTGTTGAGAGAGCAATATCGATAGCGATAACGGCATCAGAGCCTTCAAGCTTCATGGAATAGGTTTGCCCCGGAGCCTGAAGGTGTTGAAATAAATAGGGCTCGGTTTTATTTGCGCTGACGTCATCTGCTATTCGAAACCATGGGCGGGAGGAGGCGTTGTATTCTGTGGGCTCTGATTTTTTGTAGGTAGGACTGAAGTACTCATCCAACAAGACAGTTTCCCGGACGCGTTTATCATCAACATTCCGAACAACGATCTTGGCAAAGCGATCGGTAAGAGAAGCGCCTATCTGTGACCGAATAACCGGGCTGGATTCAAGATTGATCAACTCGTAAAAGTCACCATTTTGAAGCCCTATGTAGGCAGCATACAATGCGTTATTGTTGGTAAGCAGGTTTCTGAACAGTTCAAAGGTTGCCTGTTCGTCAAATATGCCATCTTCAATAAGCGATGAGTTTCTTGCGAGCAGTTCAACAGTATGCCCAGCCTTCCTATCGATACGAGCTATCTTATCTTTTGTTTCAACGGCTGCCTGATTGGCAGACTCCTCTACGGCTTGTCTCGCAATTTGGCTAGAAAAGTAATATTGAAGACCTATCGCTATTAATGCCGTTGCCAAAGTTCCTAACATAAATATGGCAACAACGGTGACTCTTATGGAAACTTTTCGTTTAACCTGATCGACCATCTGAACGTCCTGTAAAAATGTCCATCCCGGACATCTATCAAATTAGAGTTTTTATTTTTGATAGATTAATCTTAATACAATACAAGAAACCTGCTGAATTTATTGGATAAATGATGAGAATAGATGGATTAAAACCAGACCCGAGTGTTTGTCCGTTATGCGGACAAAAGAACGACTGCCTAAATCTGGGAGTCACAGATACTAAAAGAAGGTGTTGGTGCAACGATAGCGCTATCAAATTCTCTGAAGCGCTTCTTGCAAAGGTCCCAAAAAAACTTTTGGGAAAAGCCTGTATTTGTAGAGCCTGTGTATTGAGATATCAGGATAAGAACTCGGACTGAAATTACATTATGGATTCGTGACTGATGCAATATCTAAAGCAAATAAGATAACGCTATGTTTTATTTAAAATTCTAATAAATGAGTAACGTATGAATCTAAAACGTCTATTTGGGCTGGGACTGGTTGGGCTATCACTTCTATCTGGTAGCGCATTTTCGGCAGATTATCAGAGCGGTAATTATCCTCGTTTTTCGTATGCCAAACTTTTTTCTACTGGAGAAACGGTTAACGAAAAACCGAATATTGTTTTAGCAGCCATTGAAAATGGAGATGCTATTCCGCTGAAGTACGACCAAGCATTTCTAAGTGCCAAAAATTACCTGTTTCCTCAAAAATTTTATACCGATTCCTACACCGTTGATCGTGTCGCCAACAGACAGTTTGTAAATGCCATTGCCTCGCTGGTTAAAGAGTTTGCGTGTGCTGAATACCGTTTCCGGCGTCGATTACCAGAATCCGACCAATGTGCCGGGCATGTATTTGACCAAAACAAAAAAGAACATATGCCCTTTGTGTCTGGCCGCTATTTGGATTCAAGGATGGAACAAAACGCGGATGATAAAGCAAGCCGTGTGAGCTTTTACGCTTATCTACCAAGTGGAAATGAAACAAGTCTGGAGTCGGCATTTGGCAGCGTACATGAACTCGGCACCTTTTTCGGTCGGTTTGCACACAGGCAAAGCTTGATCCTGAGTGTTAATATTCAGGCTTACTGGTTGGATTCCGATCTATTCCGCAAAGAGAAGATCAATGAGAGTCCGCTTACCTACTTCATCGTTCTGCCTAAAGCCATTGATATCTCAAAGCAAGGCAGTGAAAGAGCAGCGGCAGAGTTTGCCGTCAATAATGCTCAGATACTGATTCTGGGCCGATAACTGATTCAGTGTCGGTAGATATTACTCCCCCATAAAACGAAAGCGCCATTTCAGGCGCTTTCGTCATTGTCATCAACGAGAGCTAACCCTATACCGGCTATCAAGCTCACTCACGCCAAGGCCACTCTTTTTCATAACTTTAAGCTGTACCGGAATACGCTCTTTCATCGCTTCGATGTGACTGATTACTCCAATCATTTTTCCCGACGCGTTCAGGCTGTCCAATGCATCGAGAGCCAGATCCAAGGTTTCTGCATCCAAAGTACCGAAACCTTCATCAAGGAACAACGAGTCAATACTGGTTTTATGACTCACCAGATCAGACAGGCCAAGCGCGAGAGCGAGGCTTACCAGAAAGCTTTCACCACCAGACAGTGTTTTGGTATCACGTACTACGTCACCCTGCCAGGTATCCAGAACCGCCAGCTCTAATCCTTCCCCGGAACCACGTTGCAGCTCGTATCTACCGTGCAGACGAGTGAGCTGTTTATTTGCTAAGTAGACAAGATTATCCAGTGTCAGACCCTGTGCAAACTTCCGGAACTTATTACCATCCGCAGACCCTATCAGGGAGTTCAGGTATTGAAGATCGTCATAGACCTCGCGATAGGCTTCTATCTCTTCAAACAACGCTTTTTGTCCTTCTCTGCGCTGCTTGTCAGATTCCAGCTCATTTTCTACTTCGCCTAGACGTTTGGTTGTCTCTTCTAAGGTTTTCGCCGTCTCAATACTCTGCTCTTTAACCTCATCAATCGTAGTTTCCTGATACTCTCTGGACTGAGGGACTGCCATCAAGCGTTCTAGTTCTTTTGATGTCGATTCAACCAGCGTTTTGGCTTTTTCAATAGCTGACTCTAAGCACTGCTTCTGTTCTGTTAGCTGTTGTTTCTCTTCAGTTTCAAGTAACGCAGCTTCAAAGTCCGATACTGAGTCGAACTGGCTGCCTATTAAAGCAATATTCCACTCTTCAAGCCGCTCTTCAGCATTCTTAGTTAACTCGTTTACCGATGATTCAAGGGTTTTTGTTTCCCCAGAGACAGCTTTTACATCACCCTGCGCTTGCGTAAATAACTTCTGTGCTTCATTGAACTCAGATTCGGTTTGTTTAAGCTGGCTCTGGCTTCTCTCCCTTTCTTGCTGCGGATTTTTATCACCGAACAAAGCAGAACGTGTTTCACTAGCGTTTGCCATGGACTTGTTGGTTGCGTCCAGTTTTTGTCCCAGCTCATCAAGCTGTTTTGTCAGGTCGCTGATACGAGCTTCTGATGCACTGACGGACTCAACCAACGCTGATTTCTGAGGCATCAACTCATTGCGTTTTGCTTCCATTTCTTGCCAGCGCGTAAGATGGTCCTGTTTGTCCGCAATCCATTCTGAGAGTTCACCTTCAGGGTTAAATCCTTGCTCGATGATCTGCTTTTGTAGCTGCTCAAGTAAGTTCTTTTGCTCAACGACAGCAGTATGTAAACGTTGTTCCATTGATTTCAGCGTATGACTTTCATGCTCCACTTGCTGACGCTGAAGTTGCAGTTCATTCCCTGCTTTTTGAGATTCCTGAGTCGCTAACTGAGACTCTTCTTTCAAGCGACCCAGTTTTTCTCTTAGCTCTCGGTATAAAGTAAATAACTCGGTTTTTGCTATTCTTTGTTGTTCCAGGTTCTGTACAAAAGTGGTAAATGCTGGCTGGTCATCGATGGATGCCATACATTGAATCAAAGGTGACTTCTCCTGCCATTTCGAGTTGAGAAGCTCTAACTCCGATTCAGAGCGCTTGAGACGCTTCTCTTCTTCGCTGATTCGATTTGCAAGCGAATCCAGATTTATCTTGGACTCTTTGCCTTTTGCTTCGATCTCTCTTAGCTCGATTTCCGCCTTTTGCTTTTTCTCCAGCTCTTCAGATACGTTAACTTCATTACCTTGCTCAATCAGAGGGTGGTCATGGGATCCACAAAGCGGACAAGCCTCACCAGACTGAAGTTCTGCGCGATACTGGGTTAGCAATGCTTCCTGACTCACTAGCTTATCCAGCACTTTTATGTAATCAGACTGCTTCTTGTAGCTCTCTCTGAGTTTAGTGACATCAGTCTGAGTAGTAAGCAAAGTCTCATTCAATTGCCTGATTTGCGTCTGTTTCTCTGAGGTTTCTTTTTGCAGGTTCAACCACTGGTTTTGATAAAGTTGCAGTTCATGAGTTAAAGCCTGTTTCTGATTGAGTTCCTGCAACTGCATTTCCAAACCATCCAACTCAACGGGAACATCAGACTGACTCTCTGATGCCTTTGCTTTCAATGCCTCTAGCTCATGTTCTGCTGTAGCGAGTTCTGCCTGCTTATGCGTAAGGCGTTGTACCGCGTCCCTGTTTTTTGTTTCAGAGTCAGATATCGTATGTTGCTTTTGTTCCAGAAGCTTTTTTTGATTTTGCGTCTGATACTTGAGGTCTTCAGCCTGTTGGTGTGCTCTGTCGATTTGAGATAGCTGCTCTTTCCACTTCTGCAAGCTACCCGATAAGGCACTGTCTGCTCTGTTTTCATCCAGATAGGTCTGAATCTCTTTCAGGCTGGTTTCTACTTGCTTGAGTTGAGCTGAGTTATCACCATGCAGTGTTTTGCTCTGAACAAGTTCATTGTCCAACCCAGATTTTTGTTGGGTAAGATCCTTGACTCCTTGATGAAGTCCTTTGATTTCGATATCAAGTGGCAGAACTTTGTTGTTTAACAGTTCTTCAAGCTCAGCATGAGTGAGTCTCATTTCCTGATATGCCTTTGAAAGCACACCTACACTCTGCTCCGACTCCTCTGCTCGCAATTGAAGAGCCACCGCAGATTTCTGTTTTTCACTCAGCTTCTCTTTCTCAGCACTGAGTTGCGTGTTTGCTAGCTGAAGCATCGTATAAGGTGCTCTCAGCTTGTCTGCGGGCTCACTGTTCGCCAGTTTCTCTAACTGAGGCTTAGCCTTATCAAACTCACCATGCGCATGCTCCAAATCAAGCGAGAAATGGTGTTTATCATGCTGTGATTTGGTGACTTTCTCCCACCAACTGAGATGAGCGGCCTGAGCCTCAGATTGCGTTTTCTGATCCGTTTGTTTTTTCAGCGTATCTGCTCGCTCTTGCTCTAACTCCTGAATAGCCTCTGCTGTTAATAGCTGAACACCCTGCGCTTTCGCTTCTAATTCAGCCATCGTGAGCTTGGCCTGATTAAAACGCTCATATACCTTGGCTGAGATCAGGCTGTAAATTTCTGTGCCTGTCAGTTCTTCCAATAGCTCTGCGCGCTCAGATTCTTTGGCATTTAGGAAAGCCGCAAATTGGCCCTGAGAGAGCAACATAGACTTGGTAAAGCGTCCAAAATCCAGTCCGGT
Organism: Vibrio iocasae; assembly: GCF_042245395.1. Classification (NCBI taxonomy): domain Bacteria; kingdom Pseudomonadati; phylum Pseudomonadota; class Gammaproteobacteria; order Vibrionales; family Vibrionaceae; genus Vibrio; species Vibrio iocasae. The sequence continues at coordinate 1,819,196 of NZ_CP145310.1, forward strand.
AATGCTTTCAACCAGTTCGGATTTTTTCTTTACTTGATTCGCAAGGACTTTACCTGATTCAACCTCAGCCAGTTCGACTTGTGCTGCCTGCAAATTACCATCAACTTTCCCACGAGAACGGCGCATGCTCCAGAATGCCCGATAGGCTTTACCCTTAACCTCAAACTCCACCTCCGATTCACAGTCGGCGGTGCCCCGAGTCATCAGTTCATTGGTTGACGCTGAGATATTCTCCAGCCTTGGTGTCTTGTGATAAAGGCCAACACATATCGCATCTAAAATCGTCGTTTTACCAGCACCCGTTGGCCCGGTAATGGCAAACAATCCGTTCTCAGAAAAGGGGGACTGAGTGAAATCTATCTTCCACTCGCCTTTGAGTGAGTTTAGGTTTTTAAATCGAAGGCTAAGAATCTTCATTACTCTTCTCCTCCTACTTCTACATCGTGCACGATTTCATGGAAGGTCTGTGTAATTCGCTTTACTCGTAGCTTCTCTTCATCCGACTCAAATAACTCATTCGCCAGCCGGCGATCAAACACTTCTATTGCTGAAAGTTCAGAAAGGGTTTCGTTCTGATTACTGTTCATCGATAAACTCTGAACACCACGCTCGCGCTGCAACTGAATCACTTCCACGTTCATACCTTCCGTCATCGCCTGCACCCTTTGCTGAAGATCGGAAAGAAAGTCCTGCACCCGAACAACAATCGAAAGCCAGATCGTTTCTTCAGTATCGGAAAGGTCTTTCAGTTGCGTTTCTATCTCGGCCAAATCCCCTTTCAGCACTTGCATCTTTTGGAACATAGGAACATCGACCGGCTTTATAGATGCTGACTGTGATTCTTCAAACTCAACGACTACAACCTGTTTTTGAGATTTGAGCTCGTCAAAGCTGAGAGGAATCGGTGAACCGCTATAACGAATATACTCTTTCTTCGCCACTAACTGTGGGCGATGAATGTGGCCTAGAGCGATATAATCGGCAGGAGGAAAACCGTCAGCAGAGAACCCTTCCAATGTCCCGATATAGATATCCCGTTCAGAATCTGTTTTCGTTACGCCAAGCGCGGTGAGATGGCCGGTAGCAATAATTGGCACATCAAGTTGGTGCTCTTCTCGGTAAGACAAAGCGTATTCGTATAAGCTGTGGTAATGACCTTTTATTGCGTCACCCAGCTGTTTCTGTTTTTCCGATCCTGAATCACCAGCGAAGCTTTGCAATACATCTCGCGCCCGGATAAAAGGCACTGCACATAGAAGTGCCCCAGCTTTTCCATCGTCTTTATCTAATACGATCAACTGCTCTTCTAATTGATCTGAAGTATTGGAAACCACATGTGTGTTCAAACAAGAGAGCAGTTGTTTTGATTCATTAAGCGTCGAGACTGAGTCATGATTTCCACCCAGTACCACTAAGGTGCAATTCAGGGCATTCAAATCAACAACAAACTGGTTATACATTTCGCGTGCGTAACTCGGAGGTGTACCCGTATCAAACACATCTCCCGCAATAATCACTGCGTTGATCTTTTCAGACTTCACCAGCGCAAGTAGCCAGGCAATAAATGCCTGATGTTCGGATTTTCTACTCTTGGTGAAAAAACTTTGCCCCAGGTGCCAGTCGGAAGTATGAAGGATACGCATAATATATAAGTTACTGATAACTCGGTTTATTGGATAGTTAGGCTGATTGTGCCATATTAGGTAGGTAGCTAATAGCAAATAAACCCAAACTAAGATAAAGAATAAGGAAGTTCTATGTCGGAAAGACAACGCGATGTCACTTTACGTTTTCTAGCTGAACCCGGAGACGTCAACTTCGGAGGTAAGGTTCACGGTGGCGCGGTAATGAAGTGGATCGACTTAGCCGCCTACGCCTGCTCCGCTGGTTGGAGCGGTAAATATTGTATTACCGCATATGCCGGCGGTATCCGTTTTGTGGCACCAATTCATGTGGGTAATCTAGTCGAAGTTAGTGCCAAGGTTATCTATACGGGCAGTTCGTCCATGCATATCGCGATTGATGTTCAGGCCAGCGATCCAAAAGAACTCAACAAGTCTCTAACCACGCACTGTATTGTCATTATGGTCGCGGTGGATGGCAACGGTAAGCCCACGAAAGTGCCCGAGTGGGTTCCTGAATCTGAAGAAGATATTAAGCTGCGCGATTCTGCAATTAAACTGATGAATATGCGTAAAGAGATTGGTGAAGAGATGGAGATGCATGTCAAAATGCTGAAGTAATCTCGAAAGCAAAGGAAGGCATCATGTTACAGCTGACTCTTTTGAGACACGCCAAATCAAGCTGGGATCATCCGGGGTTGGATGATTTCTTACGCCCTCTCAATGGCCGTGGGTATAGGCAAGGTGAAAATCTTTCTGAACACTTTCCCTTGGATATAGACGTTATCTGGTGCTCTCCTTCTGTCCGTACTTACACAACAGCGCAATGTTTAATACAGGATCGACCAGAATTACAAGACAAACTTGTATTGGTTGATTCTGTCTATGAAGCAAGCACAGAAGACCTCCTTCACGCTCTTAGAAGTGGTTGTGATTTCAAACATATTGCGATGATCGGACACAACCCAGGGATAGAGCTTTTGGCGAGTCATCTCTGTGGGCAAACTATCACATTTAAAACCGCACACAGAGCCTTGCTCAATATTAATAGTGAGAGCTGGAAATCAATAAGCTACGGAAACGCAGAACTAGTCAGTATCTGGAGACCAGAAGTTTGACTAGTTCTCTTAGCAGACAAACTGTCTAACTCGAGCCGGCATCAACATACGGCTCGAGTACAATCATTTAGTCGTTGTCACGATGAGCAGTGTAGTGGTAATCAACATCTACGGCTGCACGATAAAGAACTTCACCACGGTTCTTGGAAAACTCTTCCACCGTTACTTCAGTTTTGTCTACATCGATATTGTGAGCACTGGTTTTGCTTGTCGATAGGTTCCATCTTAGCTGGCTATCGGACATGGTATTTAAGCTCTCAACCATATCGAAGCCAGAGTTATAGGCTTGTTCCTGAGAACTAAAACCTTCTGTTCTTATCGTTCTGTGGTCATAAAACGTGTCGTTTGCAGCAAAAGCAGTCGTTGAAACCAATAGTGCAGTAGCAAGAATCGTTAGATTTTTCATAGAAACCTCACCTGAATAAACATCTTTTTCATATTGATAGATTTTGTTTTTCCGAACCCGTATTCGAGTTCATGTATTCATAATGAGCGCTTACTGCACACTCGTACAGTAAAAAGTTATAAATTAATATATTCATGAATCTGATGATCTTCATCACGCTATTTTTCAATGAGATATACTGAGTATTTATTTTTTGCGTTTATGTTATTTTTTGAATTTATATCACCCAAATAAATGAAAAATTGAGATAAAAGAGCTGCGTGCTGTAATTTTTCTTTAACGATCTTTTGCTCTAATGCTACCTGTCAGTTGCTTCAATGATAAGAACCGTGCAAACACCAACCACACTAAACAATAAAACGATCAGTAACCCAGATGCTGTCGAGTATCAGTGGGTAAGAACTATGTATGTGGAAGGGTATAAAAGCGATGAAATAAACCGCTATATCCAGGCCTGTTTCGGTGGCGATGAGATTTTTGTAGACCTTTTTAGAAAAGTAGCCCTGCATGAAGAGAGCATTTACGTATTGATGCAATATGTAGGATGTGCGCCATCTAGTAAAGAGTTCTGATTCCGTACTTAAGCGTAATGCTTTGAGGTTTGCTGGGTGTGCTCGGTGGAATGAGCATGCTAAAAGATGAAGCATGATTCATCTATTTAAACTCATTGTGCGGCTCATGTAAGCGAGTATTCCCAGTAAGCCTCTAATTCAGTATCTCCAATTAGCACACCCAGTAAACCTATATTCACTCCAAGCATTTTTCTCGCTATGTGGGATGTCCATCTACAAATAAAAAGCCCGGGTGTTTCAGCCCGGGCTTTGGTAACAAAACTATTAGATTCCTAACAGCCAGCTATGCTTACCTAATTGTTTGTTGTCGCTTAACCTGTCGGCGGCCAAACCAGTATTAGTTAAGGGACAGACAAAATGAGCGGCCATTGGCCGCTCTTATTATTTTTATCCTTTCACACCGCCCGCGGTGAGGCCACCCACCAGCCAGCGCTGCGCTAATAAGAATACTGCGGTTATAGGTAGTGCAGATAGTACCGCTGCCGCCGCGAAATCACCCCATAGATAGTTCTGAGGATATAGATACTGCTGCATACCTACTGCTAGCGTATACTTGTCTACGTCAGATAGCAACAGAGATGCTACAGGAACTTCACCTACCACACCGATAAAGGACAGAATAAATACTACCGCCAGAATTGGTACCGACAGTGGAAGCAGTACCAAACGGAACGCCTGCCATGGTGTCGCACCATCCAGTGCCGCAGCTTCTTCCAAAGAGCCATCGATAGTTTCAAAGTAACCTTTGATTGTCCAAACGTGCAGTGCGATACCACCCAGGTAGGAGAATATCAGACCACCGTGGGTGTTCAGACCCAGGAATGGTATGTACTGACCTAACTTGTCAAACAGTGCGTACATCGCAACCAGAGCAAGTACTGCCGGGAACATCTGGAAAATCATCATCGCTTTTAGAATGGTGCTCTTGCCACCGAACTTCATACGAGCAAAGGCGTATGCCGAGGTAGTAGACAGAGCCACAATTAGTATGGATGAAATACCAGCAACCTTAACAGAGTTCCACAACCAGGTTAGAACCGGGAATGGAGGAGGCGTTACCGTGCCATCCGCATTAGTTACCGAGAAACCTAAAGCAAGCTTCCAGTGTTCCAGAGATGGATTCTCTGGAATCAGGCTACCCGTTGCAAAGTTACCCTCACGGAACGAGATAGCGATAATCATCAGCATCGGGAAGATGATAAGTGACAGGAATACCCATAGAGCAATATGAGTAGCCCACACACGGTATTTCAGGCCTTTACCTTGTACCATTGCCATAATATTACTCCTTAATCCTGCTCAAGTTTTGTGAAGCGTAAGTTTAGTAGCGCTAGAGCACCAACCAACAGGAAGATAAGCGTTGCGATTGCACTTGCCAGACCGAAGTCCTGACCACCGCCACCTTCGAATGCAATACGGTAGGTATAACTTACAAGCAAGTCTGTGTAACCAGCAGGCTCAGAAGTACCGATCATGTTCGGACCACCGTTTGTCAGCAGGTAAATCATTACAAAGTTGTTGAAGTTAAACGCAAAGCTCGCAATCAGAAGCGGAGTCAGAGGCTTAATCATCAGTGGAACTGTAATCTTCATAAAGTTCTGGAACGGACCTGCACCATCAATCGCCGATGCTTCGTATAGGTCATCCGGAATCGCCTTAAGCAGACCCATACATAGAATCATCATGTAAGGGAAACCAAGCCAGGTGTTTACAATCAGCACCATAGCACGAGCCATTACAGGGTCAGAGAACCATGCCGGGCTGATGCCAAACATCGCTTCCAATACCATGTTGATCTCACCAAAGCTCTGGTTAAACAAACCTTTAAAGATCAGGATAGAGATAAATGCCGGAACCGCGTAAGGAAGAATCAATAGCACTCGGTATATTGCACGGCCTTTCAGCTCTTCCCACTGAACAACACTTGCTAGCACCAGGCCAATCACCAGCGTGAACAATACTGTTAAAGCAGAGAACACAATCGTCCAAATGAAGATGCCGATAAATGGCTCTTTGATACCTTCATCCTGCCAGACACGCTCAAAGTTGGCAGTATCAACCGATACGACAAAACCAGGAGAAACCGTATTTCCGTAGAACGCACCATTTTCGTCAACGCGCTGGTAGTAACCGACTTCCATATTCGGTTTCAGCAACTCATTGGTCTCATTGTTCAATAGAGACTCGCCATCTTCTTGTAACGTATACAATGGCTGAACAGCTGCGAATTTACGAAGACCACTCATACGAATGGTGTCGCCATCCTGCATATGAAGGTCAATAGTACTTAGGCTAGGACGATTCTTGATGATCGCTTTGATTGCCTCTTTCTCACCATCAACAGATGCAACTGGCATTAGATCCAAGTCTGCAACGGCTGATCCAAGAATAAATTCTTCAGTTGCCAGAGTCTGATCACCATCCACAACGACTAGGCGGTGACCGTTATCAGTCTTGTACAGATTAAACGGATAGCTATCGCCACTCTGGAACGTTCTGTCCATTAATACTGACTGAGCTCGCTCAAAAGAGAGCTGATTTTTGGCACTGTAGTTAGTGAAGGCAAGACTCACCGTATAAAAAAGAGGGAATAGGATGAAAAGAATCATCCCTGCGATACCTGGGTAGATATAGCGTTGAGCGTATGTCTTCTTACTACCGAAAATATAAAGTGCCAGAGCGGTTAAGACGAGAGTAAGCAACGCGAACGCTGTCTCACCGCGCGAATACATCAAAACCGTGGCATAACCATTTACAATGCCCACCGTGGCCAGTGTCGCCCACTTGATAAAAGCGGTCTTGCTGGAAGGCATTGTGGATGAAGCTAAAGCACCTGTACCTTGAACTGACTGCATAAAGAAACCTGCTAGCGGAATATAAAAACTAAGGAGGGGTCACCCCCTCCCCAAAAGGATTTGTTCAGGGCTAAGCCTGTGAGCTTAACCCTGGGGAGTTATTTATTACTTAGTCATCTGCTTTTCTGCATCTGCAAGCGCTGCATCTACAGTTTGACGACCGTCAACGATGTTTACGATAGAGTTCTTAGCTGCACCCCAGAATGCACCCATCTGTGGGATGTTAGGCATGATCTCACCGTTCATCGCGTTGTCCATTGTTGCTGCGATGCGCTGATCTGAATCTAGTTCACGCTGGAAAGAGTTAAGAGCAACAGCACCTAGTGGCTTGTCGTCATTTACTTTGCGTAGACCTTCGTTAGTCAGTAGGTAGTTCTCAATGAACTCTACCGCTAGATCCTGGTTTGGAGACGCAGTGCTGATACCAGCAGTTAGTACACCAACGAATGGCTTAGAAGACTGACCATTGAACTTAGGCAGAGTAGTTACACCGTAGTTGATACCTGCTTTCTCAACGTTACCCCAAGACCAAGGACCGTTGATAGTCATCGCTACGTTACCTTTAGTGAACTCAGACTCAGATACAGAGTAGTCCATGTCAGGAGAGATGATCTTCTTATCAATCAGACCTTTAACGAAGTTCATAGAACCTTTAACACCAGCGTTGTTGATACCAGCATCTTTCGTGTCATAGCCGTTTGCAGTGTACTTGAATGCGTAACCGCCATCAGCAGCCATTAGAGGCCATGTGAAGTACGGTTCTTTCAGGTTCCACATGATTGCAGACTTGCCATCTTTCTGAAGGTTAGCGTGTAGCGCTTCAACTTCTTCCCAGTTCTTAGGTGGGTTTGGCACTAGGTCTTTGTTGTAGATTAGAGATAGAGACTCAACCGCTACAGGATAACCAATTAGCTTGCCATCATACTTAACCGCGTCCCATGCGAAATCTACGATACCTTCTTTGATTTCTTTAGAAGGTTTAACTTCTGCAAGAAGACCTGCTTCTGCGTAACCACCGAAACGGTCGTGTGCCCAGAATACGATGTCAGGACCATCACCAGTTGCAGCAGTCTGAGGGAACTTGTCCTGAAGTGCGTCTGGGTGAGCAACAGTTACCTTGATACCTGTGTCTTCTTCAAACTGCTTACCTACTTCAGCAAGACCGTTGTAGCCTTTGTCGCCGTTTATCCAGATTGTCAGTTGACCTTCTTCGATCGCAGCGTTTGCGCTTAGCGAACCTAAAGCAGCCATAGTACAAACAGCAATCGTGCTTAGGGCTTTTTTCATGTTTATATCCTTTTTTTATTTGATGATGTAGGGCTATCCACCGGGTAAGCCATATTTCGATGACTATAATCTATAAAATGGGCACCCATATCATCATCCCAGTTTCTACGCCCCTGTTATTATGGAATAGTTTCGTGATCTTCATCGCCAAGCGCTAGAGATCAAAATCACAAAACGAGCAATTAACGTGATCAAAAACACACATTGGGGCCCGTTTTTTTTGAACTTGATCTTACTTTGCGTTTCTACACCCCTGATACCTCCTCCCCCCCTACTCCCCCCGCAAATAATTTAATCGGGAGGATGTATAGAAGACTCAGATCGCTGAAACTGCATACATCCAAGAGTGGATGGTAAGAACCCTTTCAGCGTTGTACCAGGTGAATAGCCTCACTTGTACAATAAATCGCTGGCTTGCAATGCCGAGTGGGTTGGTAATCATCAGTTGTTCGCATATTGGTATTTATTTACGGGGGAAGCGAACAATTTGGTGTGGGGGAATACTGACCTACCATTGGCTTTGATGGGTGATGGATACCTGACATAAAGGCATCACCCATTTCTTTTTTCCATCACGTTTGGCGAATGAATAGAGTTTGATTATTTTTCAAAATTTGTAAGTCTGATGTCACTTTCTTAAAAGTCATTCAGTTTTGAAAAATAAACATCCCCTAATCTGTTTCCTATTGATACTGGTCACAATACAATTGTTTGTGGTAAGTACTTATAAAAATTAAATCGAGGACAAGCTACATGGCGAGCGTCACGTTAAAGAATGTATGTAAAGCTTATGACGACGTACTAATTTCAAAGAATGTCGATCTTGAGATCAAAGAAGGCGAGTTTGTTGTTTTCGTTGGTCCATCTGGCTGTGGTAAATCTACGCTTCTACGCTGTATTGCCGGTCTTGAAGATATTACTTCAGGTGACCTGTACATCGGTGATGAACGTATGAACGATGTTGAACCATCAAAACGTCGTGTAGGTATGGTGTTCCAGTCATACGCACTTTACCCTCACCTTAATCTTTACGACAACATGTCGTTCGGTCTTAAGCTAGCGAAAGCAGACAAAGGTGAAGTCGACAAACGTGTCTCTCATGCAGCTGAAATTCTTCAGCTTGGTCACCTGCTAGAGCGTCAGCCAAAAGCACTTTCTGGTGGTCAGCGTCAGCGTGTCGCTATCGGTCGTACACTTGTTTCTCAACCAGATGTATTCCTTCTGGATGAACCGCTATCAAACCTTGATGCGGCACTTCGTGTAAACATGCGTAGTGAAATCACCAAACTGCAGCGTCAGCTAGGCTGTACCATGATCTACGTAACGCACGATCAGGTAGAAGCGATGACAATGGCAGACAAAATTGTTGTTCTTGATGCAGGCTGGGTATCTCAGGTTGGTCGCCCGCTAGAACTTTACCATTACCCAATTAACCGCTTCGTCGCTGGCTTTATCGGTTCACCGAAGATGAACTTCATGAGTGTTCAGATCGAAGATGTTGAAAACGAGCGCGTACTGGTTCAGCTTTCTAACGGTGAAACATTCTGGATTCCAGTAGATGGTAAGACAGTGAACAAAGGCGAGCGTATGTCTTTGGGTATCCGTCCAGAGCACTTGCTGACTGCCGATGATGCAGACGCGGCTATCGAAGGTGACGTACAAATCGTTGAGAAACTCGGTAACGAGACTCAGGTTTACCTACATCTTGATGGTGCAGATGCAGATGTTATCTACCGTGTGCCAGATACCATCCCGGTAGAGCCAGGTGATAAGTTCCGTATCGGTCTGGCAGCACACCGTTGTCACCTATTCCACAGCGATGGCACTGCTTGCCGCCGTCTGTTCCGCGAAAATGGTGTCGACTACGATCAGATGCTGGAAGATCAGAAGTAACAGCAACTTCTCGAACAAAAAATTTAGCCCTCTTGTTGGCATGCAACAAGAGGGCTTTTTGTTGAATCCTGTGGTGTCAAAAACCTAAGTCAGTTGAGTACCCCATCGGAACCAACGGTATACTCCATATGACCTCCCTGAGCGTCGTAGACAATCGTTAATGGACACTCTGTTTTGTTTATACTGTAGCTGAGTGAAGAGCCGTGCGAGACGGTACTGGACAATCGGCTACCCGATTCCGTCATAATCTTTAGCATACCCTGGCTATTATCAGAGGTGATAAAAAGATGAACCTGCTGATTCAGGGCAGAACAGTCGATAACTATTCCTTTATTCTCAATCATTTTCATATCCTGTCAGCCGTGAAACGGTAGCGCCAACTTGTTTTATAAACTATTGGCCGACTCTTAATTATAGTTAAGATTTTAGGGCTGAGGATTATATGAGATATGTTGCAAAAAAGAAGATAGTTATATGTGGTTATTTTTCAAATGGATAAGTATTAATTAATACTAAAGTTTAGGGATAAATACGTACAAAAGTATTATCTACGATCTATTCGATAATATTCTCTTTTACCCAGATCAGAGCCTGAAGACGATTTCTGGCGTTTATTTTTTTGAAGACGTTATGAAGGTGAGTTTTTACGGTATTTTCGCTAACGAACAGCTTGTCTGCTATCTGGGTATTTGAATCGCCATTGCCAAGTAAAGTGATGATTTGTTGCTCTCGCTTGGTTAGCTTATTTAGCCCTGGAGACGGCTTCACCTTGTTCTTCTGGCGATAGAACATAATATACTCTTGCGCCAGTTTACGGCTAAACCAGAGCTCACCCTGAAGGATTTTATCAACGCCCTGAATCAGCATATCGATATCATCGGAAACATAAAATACGCCATTCAAATTAGACCAGGCCATTAATTGGCTAATATTAGTGTCGTCAGGACAGTTAATCAGCACTTCTGCAGCGTGATTGAAATAGAGGTTACGACAGGTATGGTAGATTTCTCTCTTCTCTTGAGAGAAGTGGCTTAAATCGACGATAACGGTATCAGCAATAATGTCTCTATGAGTAGCCATCTCATCAGACAAATGATTTACAGAAAAAAGACTGATATGAACATCCAGTTTCTCTTCCAATGTATCTTTCAACATTGAACTCTGCATGCTGCTTTCTGTAATGATCGCTATTTCGCGAATGTCATTGTGATCCATCATAATCGTGTTACGCTTCCCGGCCCTAATTCTATAGTTAATAGTGAAGAGGCATAAATAAGCATATCAGAGTTTATATGGAACAATGTTCATCTTAGATGCGTTTTCGCTAATATATTCAAGGCTTCTAATAAATGAGAAGAATTGAATCTGATTTTTAATAACTCAGATTTTCTGCATTTTAAATCACGATTTTGGCGAATATTGAGAAAACCCCATATCTAGTACATAAACTATCGTTTTAGTATCAGCATATAGAATTAAGTACTTAAATAAACTTGACCTTCGAAACATTCACAAAAACACGCGTTAGTTATTTTTGATATAAAGAATATAAATGAGAATAAATCAGATATGCCTTATCACTTGATATTTACTCAAAACGCCTTACTCTACTGAGTTCAATCAGTTCATACTGGCGGTATCTGTTGGTGAACTACGACGAGTTTACACCGCTTTTTTTTCTTTCTTGCCGTTGTTATCACTTTCAACCGCAAGCTATGTCTATGCAAAATCCACCGGATGTACTAGAGCTCTTAAGCTTGTAAGAGAGTAAATATGAAAATAAAGCTGAGAAAGTGGCTAAAAGAGTTGGTGAGTATTCTGATTATCCTCACCATTGTGTCTATTGCGCTTGATTATTATCGCAGCTTCAATATGCCTAAAGGAAATGTACCAGCTCTGATAACAGAGACTCTGGATGGTCAACGCGTTGATCTGGTTGAAATGAGCCAAGAGCAACCAGTTATTCTCTATTTCTGGGCAACCTGGTGTGGCCCCTGCAAAGTAGTGAGCCCGACAGTTAATCAATTTGCGGAGAACTCAAACGTGGTCACTATTGCTCTTTCCTCAGGGCCTGACGAAAAAGTAGAGCGCTATCTGGAAACCAAAGACTACCAGTTTCCAGTCGTTAACGACATTAACGGCAAAATTAGCCAGCGTTGGAATGTTCAGATAACGCCAACCATCGTCATTATAAATAAGGGCGAAATCAAATCCATCACCACAGGTATCACCTCTCCGGTTGGCCTGTGGATTAGAACGCTGTTAGCGTAACAGCGCTTAAGGAACCCAATGAAAAATCTACTCGTAAAATCAACCATCGTATTAACTGCCGTCTTGTCGGTAAACGCATATGCAGCACTAACCGCTGAACAGGAACAGCAGCTTCAAGAGATCAATGCGCTATTAGAAAAAAATCCGAAGATCATTGCTAACCTTCATCAGAGTCTGATTCAGTTTACGGAAAGTAAAGCCCAGTTCTTAGAGCAGAAAAAGAAACATGAAGAGTGGATGAATGATACAAAAATACATTCCATTTCCGGAAACCCCGATGGGGATGTGGTTATCTACAACTTCACTGACTACAACTGCCCCTACTGCAAAAAACTGGAAGTCGGATTAGAAAGACTGCTCGAAGAGTATGACAGCGTAAAAGTCATTAATATCTACGTTCCTTTGCAGCAGCAAGAAGTCGAAGGAATTGATACAACGTCCGCGGCCTTTGCACTAAAAGTGTGGCAGCAAGATCCAGCCAAGTTCCCTGAAGTTAACCAGTTATTGTTCGCCAAGAAAGGCAAGCATACAAAAAATTCTTTGGAAACTATCGCTAAGAAGACAGGTACCGAGCAGTATCTCGTCGAAGATGGCGTGATATCCGCGTCGTTGTTCAAGAACTACGACACCTTCAGCGATCTGGGTTTAGGCGGAACACCAGCCATCTTTATCGGTGAAGAAGTGATTCCGGGATATATGCCATACGAACAGCTGGAAGAGCTTGTTCAGCAACATATGGACTGACGAAAAAAAGAAGCGCCAACCGGCGCTTCTTTCATTTCAAATCTATTTCTTGGGTTAAATCAGTGAACTGGCACGTCACTCTTCTGATTGAACTTGCCGAAGTATTGCTCCATAACCTCAGGAGTCAGTTTACCTTCTGCTTCCAGTCTTTTCAGCTCAGCAACAATCTCTTTTTGCTCGTCAAGAGAAGGAAGTTTTACCTCTGGTTCGTTTCCCATTTCCTGAGACATCTGCTCAAGTTCTTTTTCAAAGTCGCTCATTATCTTTACCTGACTTAATTTAAACTCGGCAAATTTTACCCATTTCGTCGTCGCTATGCCAGCAGTGTATAGCACTAACATTTTGCTCAAAGGCTAAGCTATTAAAAGAATGATACTTTTACGCTTGATTCGTTCCCGACCACCCCAATATTTAATCTACCGGTGAGGAGTGAACTTTTTCCGGAAATAAAGGCCAAAGCATCGTTACAAGGAGATTTTTTGTCAATGCATTCCCAAACCTTTAAGAAGCTTCAGAATTACCTGGAATCTCAGGTAATTGGCCAGTCAGAACTGGTAAAACAACTGCTCGTTGCACTACTGGCAGACGGTCACATTCTGGTAGAAGGGCCTCCGGGGCTGGCAAAAACCCGGGCAGTTAAAACGTTGTCAGACTGCATCGAAGGTGATTTCCACCGTATTCAGTTTACCCCCGATTTGCTACCAGCCGACCTAACAGGGACAGATATCTATCGCCCGGAAACCGGTGAGTTCACGTTCCAGCAAGGCCCTGTTTTTAACTCACTCATCCTCGCCGATGAAATAAACCGGGCACCGGCAAAAGTACAGGCAGCGATGTTGGAAGCCATGGCAGAGAAACAGATCACTGCTGGGCAAAAAACCTATGCATTGCCTGACCTTTTTTTGGTCATGGCAACACAAAACCCGATTGAACAGGAAGGTACCTATCCACTTCCAGAAGCACAGCTCGACCGCTTTCTGTTGCACCTGGATGTAAGCTACCCCGACGAAGAGAACGAGTTGGCGATACTAAGGCTTAACCGCGGGGAAGCGATGGGTGTAGAAGCCGCAGAGCACGTAATGGTTTCTCAGTCAGAGATATTTGAAGCGCGCCAGTCTGCACTGGCTGTACATATGTCAGAAGCGATTGAGAAATACATAGTACGCTTGATAATGGCAACCCGCATCCCAGACAAATACAGCCCTCAACTTGCTGAATGGCTGGATATGGGGGTGAGTCCAAGAGCAACCATCGCTCTTGATCGCTGCGCCAGAGCTCACGCATGGCTAAGCGGTCGTGATTTTGTGACACCAGAAGACGTACAAACCATGGCGTTTCCGGTGCTGAGACACCGACTACTGCTGACCTATCAGGCACAGGCAGAAGGGATTCATAAAAATCAGATTGTCCAGCAGCTCATCTCTTTGGTTGGCGCTGCTTAGCTTATCTGATTATGAATCACCAATTACCCAAATTCAGTGATGGCGTCACTCTCAATCTTAATGAGTTGCTGCAATACAAATCCCAGACGGTTCGTTGGCTTCCACCAGCAAAGAGTCTCTGGTCTCAGCTCAATGGACAGCACCAAAGCCGGCAACTGGGTCGGGGGATGGATTTTTCAGAGGTGAGAAAATATCAGCCGGGTGACGATATCCGTACCATCGACTGGCGCGTAACTGCGCGTACGGGTAAACCTCACACCAAACTGTTTACTGAAGAGCGGGAAACACCGGTTGTCATCTACGCGGATATCAGTAACACCATGAGGTTTGGATCATCGTTGATGCTGAAGTCCGTTCAAATGGCTCACATGGCAAGCCTGATAAGTTGGCTGGCTGTCGAGCAGAAAGACAGAATAGGCGCGGTCATTGACACCGGGGCAACACTTGTTGATATTCGTCCTACCTCGCGAAATCGAGGACCACTACAGTTGCTGCACCACCTAGTCGAAAAGCACAACGAAGCACTTAGCGATCATTCCGTTTCCTCTCACCCTATGGAGAAGGGATTAAGTGCACTAAAGCGGTTGTGTCCTAAAGGAAGTGACATTATCCTACTGAGTGATTTTGTCCGCTTCGAACAAAAAGACATCGCGCTTATCTCTCAACTCAGACAACATAACCGAATACAGTTGATTCACTTTTATGACCCTCTGGAAAAAGGGCAGACAAAGTATAAAGGCACCGAAAAAGTGACCAACGGGAGGAATACTTCCTGGTTAAACTTTTCAGCTAAATCAACGAAAAAACAACTGGAAGACCTGTTTGAAGACAAACAGGAAAACATAAAACAGGTGAGTCGCTCTCTGGCGATTCCCTACTATTCTATTTCCAGTGCTGAACCTTTAATCTATCAAATTGCCGGGAAGCAATAATGTCAGAAACAACAACGACCAGTCATCCTCTACCTCTTGATGTACTTCAACTACCTGAACCTCCCGGGTTTTGGCCATTTGCGTGGGGTTGGTGGAGCCTGTTAGGTTCTCTCTTACTTATCATTATTACTATTTATGGCATCTGGAAATGGCAGAAAAAAAGAAACGCAGCAAAAAAAGCGGCGCTTTCCCTGCTAAATCTGGAGCGTCACACTATTTCACCTTCGGGCGCGATGGAGATCGTCCGACAAGCAGTTCTTAGTTATTACCCCCGGGCAAAGGTCGCTCAATTATCCGGTACAAGTTGGCTCGCATTTTTAGATAGTCAGGTTAAACAGCCAATTTTTGCCGATCATGTTGATACCTGGTTGGCTGCGCTGTACGAAGAAGATGCTGAATATGAAAGGGAGCAGTTGATTGAGCACTGCCATCAATGGCTTCAATCCGCACTTCCACCCAAGAGGGGGGGACGTTGATCCAATTTGAGTTTGTCTGGTGGTGGATGTTTTTCTTATTGCCACTGCCTGTATTGGTTTACTTGTTTGCACCATCAGAAAAAGAGAGTGCCTCGATTCACCTCCCTTATATTCCCGAGGGTGGCTCGGCGTCAGCACCCTCTAACCTGGTCTTAAAAATTCTGGCTTCCATTTTGTGGGTGGCGCTGATTACGGCAGCTGCCCGTCCGGTCTATTTTGGTGAACCTGTAGAAAATCACCCTAAACACCGGGATTTAATGTTAGTGGTCGACCTGTCTGGTTCGATGCAAATTGAAGACATGGAATCAGAAGGCGACTATGTAGACAGGCTAACTGCCGTTAAGCAAGTACTTACAGACTTTATTGGAAAACGACAGGGCGACCGACTTGGTCTGATCCTATTTGGTGATAACGCTTACCTTCAAACACCACTGACCATGGATCGACAGACCATCACTACACAGCTTAACCGTACCGTACTGGGTCTGGTTGGAGAGAAAACTGCACTTGGGGAAGGTATCGGTTTAGCGACTAAAACCTTTGTTGATAGCGATGCCCCGCAACGCGTAATGGTATTACTCAGCGATGGCGCGAACACAGCCGGAGTACTGGAGCCCATTGAGGCGGCTCAAATCGCAAAAAAATATAACACCACCATCTACACTGTGGGTGTGGGTGCCGGACAGATGCAGGTAAAAGAGTTCTTCTTTACCCGCAATGTAAACACTGCGAAAGATCTTGATGAAGCGACGTTAACCAAGGTTGCCGAAATGACTGGAGGAAAATACTTCCGCGCACGCAATCAGGATGAACTGCAAAATATCTACGACACCATAAACGAACTCGAACCTATCAGTGAATCGAGTGAAGTGTGGCGGCCGCAATCGGAATGGTTCAAGTATCCTTTGGGACTGGCACTCATTCTATGGGTAATCATTACAATAATGAGGCGTCACCATGGTTGATTTTGAGCTGCTCTATCCCTTTTGGCTCATTGCATTACTGCCTCTTTGTCTGGTGTTGTACTGGTACGCTAAACGCCAGTCTTCCACCGGCTTAATCGCGCCACATATCGCCTCGAAGCTGGGCATTAGCCAACGTGGCGTAAAGAAACCGACGATATACCTGCTAGGAGCAAGCTGGCTACTTATGACCATTGCTCTCGCTGGCCCAAGTTTCGAAAAAGCACCTCTGCCATCTTACAGTGCAGATAGCGCCAGAATGCTGGTTTTGGATATGTCCCGCTCTCTCTATGCTAACGATGTTAAACCCAGCAGGCTCGCGCAGGTCAAATATAAAGCGATGGATTTACTACCTTATTGGAAAGAAGGCAGTACCGGCCTTGTCGTTTACGCCGGGGATGCATACACAATAAGCCCGCTTACTTCCGATTCAGCAACGCTGAAAACTCTGATCGCTAATCTGTCACCAGAGATTATGCCCTACCCCGGAGCCCAAGCTGACGCTGCGGTACAGCTTGCTATCGATACTTTTAAGCAATCGGGATTCAGCAAGGGTGAGATCATTCTGATTACCGATGACATTGATGCTCAGGAGAAAGAAGCAATTTTGGATCTGTCCAAAGGTAGTCGCTGGAAAGTATCGATTCTTGGTATCGGAACCAACGAGGGAGCGCCAATAAAGTTAGCAGATGGAAACATGTTAACAACAGCTACCGGTTCTCCTGTTATCGCCAAACCGGATTTTGGCAATATGAGGGCGATCACCAAGGCAACTGATGGCAGGTTTGCTTCTATTCGAAGTGACAACTCAGATGTAGAAGCCATAGGTGAGTATACCTCTCAAATGGATTTGGAAGCTTCTCAAAAGAATGAGCAAAGCTTTGAAGAAAGAGTAAACAATGGATTCTGGCTAATTCCTTTTGTCATCCTGCCTGCTTTGTTGCTGTTCCGTAAAGGGGCGATATTCTTAGTTGTATTCGCTTTTTCACAGCCATTCACCTCCAATATAGCCGAGGCTTCTCCATGGCAAAACAGGGATCAGCAAGGACACCAGCAGTTCGAAAATAAACAGTACCAAGAAGCGGCAAGTACTTTTCAAAATCAGTACTGGAAAGGTCTCGCACAATATGAAGCCGGAGACTACAAAAACGCTGTTGAAAACCTGAAAGCAGGCCAGGGTGAATCTGCAAAGTACAACCTTGCAAATGCCTATGCTCAGAGTGGGGAACTGGAAAAAGCAAAGTCCCTATATGAAGAGATACTCGAGGCAAATCCGAATCACCAGTCAGCCCAAAAGAACCTGGAAGTTGTCGAGCAGGCACAGCAACAGCAACAGCAACAGCAACAGCAACAGCAACAGCAACAAAATAGTGAACAACAAGATTCTGAGAAGCAAAATCAATCTTCACAAGATCAGCAGTCAGATAAAGATCAGGGAGAGAGCTCTGATAGCCAGTCTGAAAACCAGCAGAATCAAAATAGCAACCGACAGCAAAGCGACTCTCAACAAAGCAACAACCAGCAAAACTCTGACGACAGAAACCATAAGCAACGTTCAGAGAGTGCTTCAGAACAGCACACCAGTGACTCTGACAAACCGAATAACGAAGCACAGCAGGAAACGGAAGAAAGTGCACCTCAAGAAGTACAAAAAGCTCAGGAAGAGTCAGCAGATTCTGAAAAACAGCAACAAGCTCAGGTTACCCAATCCGACAACAGCGAGCAGATAGACCCAGAGCTAAGAAAGCTGGAACAGGTTGAAAGTGCACGTGATCCTTCTCGATTACTCAGGGCACAAATGATCCTTCAGGCTCGTGATAAAGAAACACCGAAAAACTCAGGGAAAACTTGGTAATGAACAAGCACCGCAATAAACCATTGGTATCATCGATTCTGTCCATGCTCGCCCTGAGCCTAACCTTATTTAGCCAACTTACTCATGCGGCCACTGCAACCGTGTCCAGTAACAAACTCGCGAAGTCAGAAGTATTTCAGCTTAAGATTGTCGCGAGTGAAAATTTAGATGCGGAAGATGTTGATTTTAGCGTACTTGAAGAAGACTTTTTTATCGGAAAGCCTCGATTTGGTTTTTATACCAATATCACCAACGGTAAAAAAACAGTGAAAAGTGAGTGGGCTCTGGCGCTTGCTCCATTGCGTGCGGGTATTCTAACTATTCCTTCGTTCAAAGTTGGCAACAGTCTTACTCAGCCAATTTCTATTACTGTCACCGTTGATCCAGCAGCCACCACCCAGGAAGATTTAGTGGAGGTGCAAGTTCAGTTGGATAAAAAAGAACTCTATCCAGGTGAACTCAACACTCTGGATACTCGAATCATTCTCAAAGCCGATTCAAGACAAATACAGAGCGCTAATATCCTGCCTCCTTCTGTTCAGGGAGCTGATACCGACGCTTTTAGCATGGAGCCGATTGGAGAGCAAAAGCAATATCAGGCAGCCTTGGATGGAATGGAAGTGATTGTTGTAGACCAGAGTTACAAACTTACCGCCAATCACTCAGGTAAGTTCGTCATCAATGGGCCAGCTTTTAAAGGTGCCATCCTCGATAGCAGTCGTCGTTCCGGTGGCTCACGTGTCATTCCTATCAATACAAAACCTGAGCTGCTGGTTGTTACCGTACTGGACAAACCGAAGAGTTATCAGGGTAACTGGTTGCCAAGCTCTGCTCTGACGCTTACACAAAAATGGTTGGATGAATCTGGCAATGAGATAGATGTCGACTCAGTCAACCTTACGGTTGGTTCCCCAATTACGCGCCAGATAGAACTGAGGGCGAAAGGCATTTCATCGGAGCAATTACCTAACCTGAAGGTGAACTACCCAGGCAGCATAAGAGTCTATGAAGATTCACCACAAATCACTCAAGAAGATGGCACCGCAATACTGAAGCTGAATCAAGTTTTGATTGCCCGCAGCGCTGGTGATATCGATTTGCCAGATGTTGCTCTGAGTTGGTGGAATACCACAGAGAAAAAAGAAGCACGCTCAAAGATTTCGGGAATCCAGTTAGTCGTAGAGCAGGGGGAAGATGCCAATGTTTCTGTTACACCTGCAGTTCCACATACAAAGCTGCCCGAACCTCAAGTCATTACTGAGACCAAAATCGTTAAGGATACTGGATACTGGCCTTATGTTACTGCGCTATTTGCGCTTCTTTGGTTAGTGACTTTCATCCTGTATATTCGAGCAAGAACTCAATCCCGTGATACAAGTACCGAACCAGAGCAAAAAGGCGAGGATAACACCACCAGAGCTCTCGTTCAGGCGATTCAAAGCCGGGATGGATTTAAGGCTAATGCACTACTCAATCAATGGATTGCTGAACGTTCAAGACTCGCTCCTGAATTGCAGACAAGCATTAAAACTGAAGCTGAACTAATGCAGCAATCGCTTTTCGGTGCACAAAGTTCCGATTGGTCAGATCAAAAGCTTCTCAAGCTGATAAAAAAGGCTGAAAAACTAACCGTAAGGTCTGAAGTTCGAGAAACGCTTGCCTCTTTATAGGTGTAAAATCGCACCGCCTGAGCTACAGAATGAACACTATTCGGAGATCGAATTCCTATAATCTTTAGGGGTTCGATCTCCGCGTTCTAACTCTTCAACTAATTACCGCTTAATCGTTCATTTCCTCTCAGAAATTCAATCAACACCCTGACTCTCAACGGCATATAAGTTTTGTCCTGATACACCGCATAAAATGGAATTGAGATACCGTGTGACTCTGGTAACAACCTGACGAATTTCCCACTCTCTAGCTCATCTTTGACCATAAAGCTCGGCATAATGCCAAAACCAATATCCTGATTAATAAAAGCGATCATAGAGTTGGTGTTTCTGACCAAAACACGTGGCTCCATGTTGACTCTGGTAACACTTCCTTTGTCCGATTTTAACGTTAGCTGCTTAGTACCATGGACAACACCATGTGAAACCCAATCCAGCTTGAGTAAATCCTGTGGTTGTTCAGGGAGTACCGTTTTGTCGATATAAGACTGAGTGGCGCACAAAATATCTTCAAACTCCCCAATTTTAACTGCGTATAAACGAGAGTCTTCCAGCGCGGCTGATGCACGAATAGCAACATCACACCTTGATTCAATAAGGTCGCTGTAACTGTCATCCTCTACCATATCTAGCTTGATCTTTGGATACTTGTGCAAAAACTCACTAAGTAAATTGGCGATAATCTCATTGCCATGTGGGGCTGATAATCTGACCACACCACTTGGCTCATCAATCTCAGAAACAATTTCACTGTTTGCCTGGGCCGATATCTCTTTAATCAATCGGCACTTATCATAATACCCGGCACCAGCATCGGAAAGAGAGAGTGAACGTGTTGTACGGTGAAGTAAGCGAACTCCCAGTTCCTTTTCTAATTGGGAAACAATCTGAGACACTCTGGCCTTCCCCATTCCAAGCTCTTCAGCAGCCTTAGTGAAAGAACGGTTTCCTGCGACACTCGCAAAAACCATCATATTATCAACAGATATCATTTAGCACTCACTGTTTAGCCAGAATAAACATTAAGTTTATCTTTACCACGATTATCTATCAATTAATAAACGTTATAGTTCCTATCACTTGCTAAGACTCAGCAATCATCATTTAGGAATTGGAGAAATAACGATGTCAGACAAAAAATTACTGGTAACAGGAGCTTCAGGTAAACTCGGCAAACAAGTGGTGTCCTACCTACTGAACGAATTTCAAATCAAACCAGAACAACTTATTCTAACAAGCCGAAATGTTGAGGCTCTGTCTGAATACGCCGCAAAGGGCGTAGATGTTCGCAAAGCTGACTTTTCAGATACAGCATCTCTAGAGAAGGCATTTCAGGGTGCCGATAGCCTGCTCCTCGTTAGCATCGATGCTATAGGTCAACGAAGCGAACTTCACGCAAACGCAGTAACAGCAGCGGAAAAAGTGGGCGTTCAGCACCTGACATACACTTCTATGCCTTCGGCTGATACCTCACCAATCGTATTTGCTTTTGAGCATGTAGCCAGTGAAAAGGCGATTGCAGATTCAACCATCCCAAACTGGACAGTACTACGTAACAACTGGTACTTCGAAAATCTACCTGAGTTCTTTGCTAGTACTTTGCAGACAGGTACCTGGTTAACATCAACAGAACAGGGACGAACTGCTCAGCTCAGCCGAGCAGACCTTTCCTATGCTGCAGCGGCTGCTTTAGTGAAATCAGGTGAAGGTAAACAAATGCTGACGCTAAATGGTCCCGAATCATTGACGACGGAAGAAATGGCGAAGGATATAGACTCCGTTCTGGGAACTAACATTAATGTTATTCAGATGTCTGATGAAGCGTTAAAAGCTCAATTGGAATCTTTCCAGCTTCCGGAAGGTTTAGTCGCGATGATTACCACCATGGAACAGCATGGCCGAGGCAACTATTCGGATGGTACAAGTGAGGATTTTGAAGCTCTAACAGGTAAAAAACCGCAGACATTCAGCCAATGGCTTACAGAAAACAAAGAGAATCTTCTGACTATCGTAAATTCTGCTGCTTAAAATCCACATCACACACCTGCCGTTATTTAAAGTCGCCTAAACTTAGGCGGCTTTTTTCATTCTATTAACAGTTATTCTAGTGATAAATATTACTTATATATAAAGTGTATCAAGCTGTGAGAAAAATCCAAACATATGGTTAGAATATAATTATATTATTTGTCCAAATATCGTTTAAAAACGAACCAACCTACCTTTTTATAATATATTTTCAACTTCCAGTCACAGTTTTGTTGTGGGAAAATTTTATTCCCTTGAACTACTCATCACCTGTGCTTAAAAATTAGCATATATTAAAAAGGATAATAGAAAATATGAATTGCGAAGAATTTATTGAACAAGTAAAAAGAGTAGATTCTTTAACGCCAACAGAAAAGGTTATCGCAAATTACTTTGTGAACCATTTTACTATGCTGCCGTATGCAAAAGTTGAAGAGTTGTGCGAGCAAATGGGGATAGGGAAAGCAACCCTAGGTCGTTTTCTGAATCATTTAGGTTATACCGGTTTTATCGAGTTCAAAAGAAAGGTCTCTGAAGACTTGGTGGTTGACCTTGCCACTCCAATAGATCGAATAAAAGAGTACAACGAACCTGATTCAAAGGACTCGTTACTTGAAGAACATCAACAGGAAATTAAAATCAATTTGGAATCGACCTATAAACTGCTGTCTCAAGCGGACTTTAACACTGCTGTGCAATACCTTCAGAACAACGAAGGTAAGCTATACGTTATTGGTAGCGCATCGGCAGAAGCCTTGGCAAATTACTTTTATTTGCTCGCACGTTACCTACGAAAAGAAGTTAAATTGCTGCATGCAGATACTTCAACACTGCCACACCAGCTCGTTGATGTTGATAAGAAAGATACTTTACTGACTATTTCTTACCATCGATTCTCAAGCACAACAGTACAGTGTACTCGCTGGTTCGATAAACATGGAGGTAAAATTATCGCTATCACCGATCAGCCAGTCAATCCGTTTGTCTCATATGCGGATGTTTTATTTACTGTAGATAGCCAAAGTAAAAGTATATTTAACAATCGAACTTCTGGTTTATTTTTAATAGAAGCATTGATAAAGGGAATGTCTTCAGAAATTAATAGTGAAGATCGATTCTCAAGAATAGAAAGCACATTCAACGAATTTAACATATTCAAAAATAATTAATCAAACACAACACTTAAATATAAATAATATCACTAATTCATTTAGAGGTGAGAGATGTTCACATATCTAGCTATACCTATTATATTCCTTGTCGGGTATTTCATAATAAAAAAATATAATACACAAGCCGTACTACTGGTCTCAGGCTTGCTCATGATCGCACTCGGTGTCGTCGCTGGTGCGGAAGAGTTTCTTCCAAAAGGCGGAAAACCAACAGGGTCTGTCATCGTCGACTTCTTCGAAGTGATTACTGTTGTTGCTTCTTCTACCCTCGCGAAACTCGGCCTGATTATTATGGCTGTGGGGGGATTCTCAAAATATATGAGCCACATTGGTGCGGCTAACGCCATGGTTCAGGTAGCGACTAAACCACTTTCCCACATCAAAAACCCATACATAGTACTGGCAATGGCTTATATCACTGGCCAGTTGATTAACGTGTTTATCCCAAGTGCAACCGGTCTGGCTCTATTGCTTTTGGTTGCCATGTACCCAATTCTTGTCGGTGTAGGCTGCAATCCAGCGGCAGCCGCGGCGGTTGTTGCAACGACTGGTTGCCTGGACTTGGGGCCTGCGTCATCTGCAGCAAACAAAGCAGCAGAAGTTTCTGGTATTGACGTTGCTACTTACTTCATTAGCTATCAGCTAATGGTATCGGTTATTGCGATGATTGTTATTGCCATTCTGCACTTCTTCAGTCAACGCTACTTCGATAGGAAAGATGAAGAGAAGGGTGTTAAGCACGAATTCAATCTGGAATCGAAAGAACAGCGCAACGTACCAAAATGGTTTGCTTTCCTACCTGTGCTGCCTCTGTTTCTGCTACTTACATTCAGCAAATTTGGAATCGACACGATTAAAATGAATGTCGTTACTGCGATGTTTATCTCACTGTTTGTCTCTATGATTTGCGATTATGTCTTCTGTCGTGATGGCAAATGGGTATCAGACTCGCTAAAGGTTTATCTAAATGGTATGGGTGGTGTATTTGCCAGCGTGGTCAGCCTGATTATCGCAGCACAAGTCTTTGTTGCCGGCCTGAGCACTATCGGCTTTATAGATCTTCTGCTTGGCTCTGCTTCTCACCTTGGCTTCGGCTATCTGGCTATGGTTATAGTATTAGTTGGCATCATCACCATCGTGACACTTCTGTCAGGTTCTGGTAACGCTTCTTTCTTCAGCTTCTCTAACCTTGCACCGGATGTGGCCGCACAAGTTGGCGCACACGCTGCTGCAGTTGCACTTCCGATGCAGTTAGCTTCTGGCTTAATGCGCTCGGCATCTCCTGTTGCAGGCGTAATTATTGCCAGCGCGAGCGTTGCAAATGTATCTCCAATTGAGCTGGCGAAGCGCACCGTTATTCCAATGACTGGCGGCCTGATTACCGTACTTATCGCATCACAGATGCTTATATAAAAAAAATCGAAAAGAATTAAAACAAGGAAAAACAATGAACATACTACTATTTAGCAACGGCAAGGCTAACCCTGATCAGGCTCTGCTTGAGTATGGCTCGGAGTGGATCGCTCCGGCAATCGCCAAAACTAAAGCTAAGAAGCTGCTATTTATTCCATACGCAATGATCAGAGGCCAGTACGATGAGCGCTTGAGACAGCTTCAGGAGGAGTTCAATCGTTATAGTGTGACCATCTCAGGAATCCATCAACACGAAGATCCGGTAAAAGCCGTCGAGGAAGCGGATGGTTATATCGTTAGTGGTGGTAACACCTGGGTATTGAACAAACAACTTCACGATCTGAGCCTGGTTCGTCCACTTCGTAAAGCAATTCTGGCAGAAGGTAAGCTTTACATCGGCTGGAGTGCGGGTACGAACATCGCCTGCCCAACTATTCGTACAACCAACGATATGCCAATTGTATCGGCAGCCATTTTACCGTCACTGAATCTGGTACCTTTCCAGATCAATCCTCACTATGTGGATGCGACCCTTGCCGGACATATGGGGGAAACTCGCGACGAACGTATTGAAGAGTTCTTAATTCAGAATCCACATGAGATTGTAGTTGGTATCTGTGAAGGAACCATGCTGCAAGTTAATGGCTCAGAGTTGACTTACCACAGCGCAAACGAAACAAAACCGAAACTGTTCCGTCTCAATCAGAAGCCAGCTTATCTGACCGAGCTGGGTGAGATTGCAAGTCTGCTAAAATTTGGTTGCTAGGGTCTGTTGACCTTAGAGAGTTAGCGACTAAACCAAAAGCACCTTCGGGTGCTTTTGGTTCTTATCACGGCATTATTCGCCTACTTCAATACATAGATGGCGCGACGCCATAGAGCGATTTGAAAGCCCGATTGAAATGGCTTTGATCAAAGAATCCAACCTCGGCAGAAATCTCTGCAATGCTTTTATCAGACTTTCTCATCAGTTGGCACGCCCTTTCGAGACGAAGTTGTGTTAACCATTTGTGTGGCGTTATTCCGACCGACTTTTCGAATCGTCTCAGAAACTGATAACGATTTAGATCTGACAGTGATGATAGCTGATCCAAGGAAATCTTATCGCTGATATTTTCGTGGCAATACTCCACTACCCAGTTTAGATGCTTATCAGATAACGCACCTTTTACTACAGTCGACTTTCGTTTAGTCAGGTTTTCCAACAATGGAAGAAGCGTCTTTAACCATTGTTCTTCAAAAGGAAGCGATGTTATTTCCTTTTGATGCTTGAGATAGTTGAAGAGATAAACCAGCTGTTGCGATATCTGGTGATTTTCAACCATTGCCCCACCAAACTGTGGCAAATTGTTCACTGAAAACATATCTGAAAAACATGCCTGAACAAGCTCTGGAGATATTCTGAACGTATTCAGTTGATAGGGGCTATCTCTGTATGTAATGCCATCATGAACCTCTCCCGGAGGCATAACGGAAATTCTTCCAGGAGCCAATAGAACCTTATTCCGATTAAATTTTTGCTCCTGGACACCAGACACGACTAAGCCAATATGAAAATCGATATGATAGTGGGGTTTAAAGGTGTATTCGGAGTACGCTCCCTGACTTAACATTAAGTCATGAGAGTCGGACAAACGGAAATATTCAACTTTGTCTGTCATTTCCACCTCGTGAATACACTGGAGTTAAACGTCACGCGCTGTATCGAGAAAATACTCGATTTCTTCTGGTGTGGTAGCAAAGCTTGTGACTAAACGCACAACACCCTCTTCCCAACGATCATAGTAAAACTGAAAACCTTTCGCCAACAACTGCTCAATAGCTGATTGGGACATTCGACAAAAAACAATGTTGGTTTGGGAAGGGTTTATTAACTCGATGCTACCAATTTCACTTAGACCCGCTCTCAGTTTATCTGCCATGTTATTGGCATGTCTGGCATTTCTCAGCCAATGCTCTTCGGTTACGTATGCATCCAATTGTGCAGACAAAAAGCGCATCTTTGACATCAAATGGCCTGCACGTTTTCGTCGATACGCAAGTTCTGATGACAATGCCGAATCGAACAACACAATCGCTTCTACACCCAATGCACCATTTTTTGTTGCTCCAAATGAGAGCGCATCAACCCCTACTTTCCACGTCATATCTGCGGGAGAACACCCTAACGCGGCCACTGCATTGGCAAAGCGGGCGCCATCCATATGAAAACGCAAATTATGGGTTTTGCAGATATCGCCAATACACCGAAGTTCATTGAGCGAGTAGATACTTCCGGTTTCTGTTGCCTGTGTAACACTGACCACTGACGGTTGCACAGTATGCACATCGTTATTTTTCTGAGATGCCCGAAGTTTAAGTCTATCTGCATCGATCTTACAGTCAGGCCCATCTATTGAAATGAGTTTGGCACCATTGCTAAAAAACTCGGGAGCACCACATTCATCATTATTAATATGGCTTTCCGGGTGACATAATACGGCTCCCCATGCCGGTGCCATGGCCGCCAAACAGAGACTATTGGCCGCTGTTCCAGTTGGGACTAAAAAGACAGATACGTCTGTTTCGAACAGCGTACTCATTTTGTGTTCTAGCTCTTTAGAAAGTTCATCATTTCCATAGGGCGTTGCGGCACCGGAACTGTGATGCAGGATACTTTCCAGTATTTCTGAAGACGCCCCTGCGATATTGTCGCTGGTAAAGCTTATTGTATTAAATTGAGGATGTGGGTTAGTGCTCATGTTTATTACTCCTTCACAGTAACAATCATGATGCCTAACTCAATACCATGCGGATTGTAAAAAATTGCGAATTTTATACTAACGGGGACTACTAACCTTCAGAATGGAACTCGACCTTGTTTCGTCCGGCAGATTTAGCACGATATAAGGCTTTATCGGCTAACCGAACCAACATGTTCAAATCCTCGACGGGCAAAGAGGAGCTGGAGCTAACCCCAAAACTGGCGGTCAGAGCAATCTCCGCTTTAAATCCATTCGATTCGACCTCAACCCTTAATCGCTCTGCTTTCTTGACGCTGCTACCAAGATCCATCCCTTTCAGAACAATCAGGAACTCTTCACCACCCCACCTGGCCACCACATCTGAATCCCTGCAGTTTTTGTGGAACAGCGACACAATTTCTCTTAACACATCATCGCCAATATCATGCCCATGCTTGTCATTGACCTTCTTAAAATGATCGATGTCCACTAGCAGTACTGAAAAAGCAATGTTTCTGGCATAAAGGTCATTGACATAACGAGTCACATACCGCCTGTTGTAAGCCAGCGTAAGGGGATCAACGTTTGCTTCTTTCACTAGGTTATCTATGCAGGCCTGCAAGTACTCAGAACCTTGCATCAGGGCAACGTCAGGATCAGTATTTTGCTCAGTAAGCATACGCATCGCCTGATTCATTGAATTCTGCATACTTAGCAGTGAGATATACCTGAGGGTAAGTTTGATGTGTTTCTTTTCGGTCGCTGTAAATGGTACATGGCGTTCAACAATGACAACATATCCCTGATATTGGCAGACAAACAACTCGCCTGTTGATACTTTTACGGCATACTCGTCTGAGTTAATTAACTTGAGTCGGGCAATTTGAACGGTGTGAGGGCTCAGGTTTTCAGACAAAATGATTTCGTCATCATTTAATACACCATACTGTTGAGTTTCGCCCAGGAAATGCATTAAATTGGTACAAAGCAGTTTTTCAAAATCTTGCTGACCACTACTTTCCACAATGCTTCGGAAATCCCGTTTAATTAGCTGATATTTTCGGGATAACTCATCAAAATGCTCCGCACCATCAAGCAAGTGTACAACCTGATCCCGAATCTCCAACTGCTGCTTCGGTGTTGTAGAATTTGGAATTCCAAAGAAAAGGCCAGTCGAGGCCAAAGGGTAAGAAATCTGATCACCCGGGAACTTATCCTCAGAGTCACTCAATGAGACAACACCAACAGCGCTAATGGCTTCAATCAGTTGTTCAACAGCTTTATTCTGTGCGTTCGACACTCGTTACTATCCTTACAAAAGTATCTCTGTCCAGCTCTGCCTGATAATACCCGTCTTCGATAATTCTATCGAATGGTACTCTGGTAATCAGAGATTCAAAATCCGTATCTAACTCAGGTAATAAACTCTTTAATAATTGTACATCTTTCATGTCGTACATGTAGGAAGGTACATGAGATTTTTCTTCCACCAGTGTTTCAATTGGTATCACTGACATAGGGAAGAAGTAAGTACCTATGGAAATCACTATACCACCGGGCTTTAAGAAAGCCGGAGCCTGCTCAAATGCCTGACTTTCATGCAGAGGATCTTTGCCTGCTGCATCAATCACCACATCAAACTGGTTATGCAAAGCTCGTTGTTCTTGCCCTACAGTAAAGCCAAGTCTCTCTGCTTTGGCTAATCTGTTAGGTAAGTGGTCATAAATAGTGAGCGTTTCTGCACCCATTTTTCTCCAGACCGCGGCACAAGATATACCAACGGCTCCGGCCCCTAGAATAAGCACTTTTTTATTCTTAAGAGATTTCCCATATCGATGGTAAGAGTGGACCGCAACAAGCAGCGGTTCAACAAAAGTGAGTAACGATTTGTTCTCGACCTCAATAACATTCTCAACATTCACTGCGGAATACTCACAAAAACCACCATGCGCCCCCGCGAGCCCATGATACGCTTTGTTTGTGCAGAAATGGACGTTTCCTGATTTACAGTGCTCACATTCCCCGCAGTATACCAGCGGCAAAATTGCAACGGATTTGCCAAGCTGCTCAGAAGATACCGCAGAACCTGCTTCAACAATTTCTCCACCATATTCCTGACAGGGAATGAGTGGCAACCCCATTCCCGTTAGCTTGTTGGGTTCCGGGCTAATAATGAAAGGGCCTTCTATAAACTCATTAATTTGGGTCTGACTCAACCCTGCATCGGTCACTCTGACCAACACCTGGTTCTCCAGAACTTCAGGACGCGGAAGCTCTTCAAGACGAATGTCCCGACGGTTGTAATACAGTAATGCTTTCATAATGGCCTCACATACAAACTACGAACCCAGTTATTATTATTTTAGTTAGTTACTATAAGCCGACACAGAAAAACCGACGTTAAACTCATAAAACATTGATCAGCCCATGATTTATAAGTAAAAAAAACCCATCCGGGGGGATGGGTAATAGGCACAATTGCTGTTTGACGATCGATTGTTGGTTCGTGCCTCAATATTTACCAGTCACGCGACACTAAATGCGAAAGGACTAAATCTACGGGGGTGAGACTTCATTCGCACGAGCCCTAATGGCACATGTGGGCTGATATCGGAAAGCCTTGAATCAGCACCATTGGTAATACTTTCATCAGAAAAAGTTAAAGAACTCACACTGAACTGATTTCCATCCAGTTAAATGCCCCCTCGACAACCTTTTTTCAAACAAGGTCAGCATGAGCTCTTTAATTCGTTAATTCTTAAAACGCTCTCCACCAAGTTTAAGGATAGAAGCGATATTTCTCGCTGTACGAGTCAGGTTTTTATCTGCTTCATCAAGCACCTGAGCCAAAGGCTGAGGTGAGCGAACCGTACCAAAAATGCCCGACATCTTTGAATATAACTCTTCAACTTCTTTACCAAGTGAGCCAGCAATGCCAATAACAGGAATGTCTCTCTCTTGCGCACGTTTGGCGATACCGAATGGTGTTTTACCCTGAAGTGTCTGGTTATCCATCTGCCCTTCACCGGTAATCACCAGATCTGCACCTTCAAGTACTTCATCCGCATTCAATGTATCCAGAACCATATCAATGCCCTGTTTGGTTTGAATATCAAACGCCAGGCTAAGTCCCATTGGCGCACCGCCTGCCGCACCGAAGCCTTTGGTGTTCTTATGATTTACACCCGTGATCTTCTCAGCGACATCAGCAAAGTTTGCCAGAGATTTGTCCAGATCCTGAACATTCTCATCTGTCGCACCTTTTTGAGGGCCAAAGATTGTACTTGCTCCGTTCTCGCCGCAAAGTGGGTTTGAAACATCGCATGCAACGACAAATTCTGTCTTGTCACAACGTGGGTCTATACCAGACAGGTCTACCTCTGATAATGAAGAAAGAGCGGCACCACCAACAGGTAGTTCTTTGCCCGTCACATCCAGCAATTTTGCACCAAGTGCCTGCAGGATACCCGCGCCACCATCGTTGGTTGCACTACCACCCAAACCAAGAAGAATTTTTGATACTCCCGCATCAAGCGCAGCCTTGATAGTCTCGCCTGTGCCAACTGTTGTCGCTGTTAGTGGATTGCGCTGCTGCGGAGTAATCAAATCCAGCCCGGATGCGGCCGCAATTTCAATTAATGCTGTTTTGCCGCCATCTTTTTCATTTAACAGTGCCCACATGGCTTCTACAGGTTCGCCTAAAGGCCCAGTTACCTTAGTCACCTGTTTTTCACCACTTAAGCCCTGTAGCAATACTTCAACCGTACCTTCACCACCATCTGCCAGAGGTAACTTTACATACTCTGCATTTGGAAAGACTTCAGAAAAACCTTTCTCAATACAGGTCGCTACTGCCATCGCGTCAAGCGATTCTTTAAACGAGTCTGGTGCAATAACAACTTTCATATCTCTTCCTGTGTACCAATCTGAATAAGTGAAATTAACCTCCCTCAAAATTGAGGGAGGCGGAGCCGATATAGGGGAGGTTGGCTCCAACCCTCTTCCGTTAAGAAGAGGGAATACGACATCTTACAATCGTTATTTTTCTTAAAAGTTAAAACTTAACTTTGAACGTTTTCGCCTGACACTGAGCAAGAGTACCGAACGTACCAGCTTCAACCGCTTCTACACCTGGGCGAGGCTGCTCATCCATCTGTACTTCTACCCAATCTGTAACAGGTTTATCAAACGCGATGCTACCTGCAGTAGTTGCAGTTTCAGAAGGGTTGTATACACGAATAATCAGTGCATCTTCATCTTCTGCTTTCTTCAGTACGCTCAGTACCGCGCCTTTCATATCTTCCTTAAGCATGCTGTAAGTCATTGGCAGATTCTGGTCACCAACATTCAGCTTCATTGCGTTGTAAGGAATCTTGTTGTAACAAGCAATTGGAGTCACGTACTCACGAGCCTGAGACATCACATCTGCTGAGATATGGTCGCCAGCAAAGCCACAGATAGAGAAGTTACAAACCAGTTTACCGCGAGTCTGAGAGTCCGGAGCAGGGATCTTGATACCTGAAGGACGACCAGGACGAAGTAGCAGGTTCTCTTTACCAAGTACACCAACACCACGTAGAAGAGTCAGAGCGAATGTATCGCGCTTCTCGTTGCCCTGAGATGAAATCACCTCAAACTCACGCAGACCGTTACTGAATAGTGCAACACCACCTGCCTGATTTTCTACCGCAGCGAAGTTCATTAGCTGATATACAGGTACCGGAGCTTCTTTCCACTTCTCTTCTTCCCATTGAGCCATTGCAGGGTCTTGAGTAGGACGAGTGATAACACCGAACTGGTTGTCTGCAACCACAGTTTCAGATACCCATGGCGTTGGGATAAGCACACGTACACGGTGGTCGTCAGCCTGGTTGTCCAGTTCCATGCTCACGTCGATGCGACGAGAACCTTCACGCAGAATTACCTGAGCTTTCACATCGACAAAGCCATCCTGATTTGTACGCTCTTCACGAGCCACAAGGTCAGTTGGTACGTTCATGCGGAATGCGATGTTAGCGACAGACTGGAATGCCTGCTGTTCAACGCTAGTCTCTACATCAAACTCGTCAGAGTAGATTAGCCACTCTTTACGTGATGGAGAGTAGTCGTACTCATCACCGTCATCAGAGCCATCTTCCAGACGTAGAACCTGGTCGTATTCGTGGCCAGTTTCTTTATCAAGCACTGTTAGCGTACCGTTCGCATTGACAGTAATAGAGTAAAATTCGTTCTCCATAACGTTGCCTTCGTTAGCAACAGCCTTCTGAGCACCCGCTTCGTTACCCTGAATGTGCAGAGTTGTGTAGCCCATTGCAGGAACATTGATCTTCAGTTGAATATCGTATTCCACAAACGGGTCGTAGTTTCCGTAGTGAACGATTTGGCGGTCAATCTTACCCGGGTCGATTACGCGAGAGTCTTCAATGAAGTACTCAACATCGTTACCCGCTTCGTCAAAAATCTTGAACTCGCTGGCACGGATAGTGATCATCGTGTTCACGATTTCTTCACGTGCATAAGGCATCAGGTTGAAGAATGCCAACTTGTCACAGCCTTCGCGCTCTGGCATATGGTCAACAATCTTACGCTTGTAGAAATTGATAAGGTTTGTGGCCATGTCGTCAGCAAGGATGTAACGAGCAAGGATTTCAGCATGTACTTTATCCGAGCAGCAGCAACCGATTGAGTCGTGAGCGTGGTTCTTCATGCTCTCTTTCCACATTTTCTCGATCAGACCGTGGTGGTATTCAAAACCAAGGTCGTAGGCGATAGAAGCAAGCGGCTCAAGAATGTTAACAATCTTGTTCTCAACTTCAGCGTGGATAATCTTGATATCCATACGAGTTGAAGAGATGGTACGGTGAACACGCATGTATTTACCGTCGTTGAATTCGCCCTTAATAGTGTCAAGCTGATCACGCATTGCTTCAATACGCTCGAACACTTCTTCGTAGCGGCTCATTACGAACTCGCGCTCTGGGTAGATTTCACGCAGGCTGTCCATCACCTCGAAGATATCTTTCTGAATCGGCATCTGATCGTGACCGTTAGGCAGAAGAATGTCTTTGGTTACAGAAGCAGACTCAAGTACAGGGAAGTATTTGTCCAAACGACCACGCAGACCTTCTTCGTCTTGTGGCAGGTACTTACCAATCGCATAACCCAGCGGAAGAACCTGTGCTGTTACTTCACTACCGTCGTTTGATTGCCATAGGAACTCAGTTTTGTTTGTACCGTGACGCTCTGAACAACCACGCCAGAACATAGTACGGTTGAAACCAAAACCGTTGTAAATCATTGGTAGCTGTGAACTCATTGAGAATGAGTCTGGCAGGTAACCGATTTTCATTGGTTCGCCAAGCTGTAGCGCATCACGCAGGCCGTACATCATGTTACGTACGATAGACTCACCCGAAACCTGCATAGTATCTGTCTGAGAGTACCAAGGGCCAACAATCAGTTTTCCTGCTTCTACAAGAGCTTTAACGCGCTCATGGTTTTCAGGCTTGATTGCAAAGTAGTCTTCAAGAACTGCAGTCTGACCGTCAAGAACGTAGTATTTGTATTCTGGATCATTCTCAAGACGAGTCATGATCTCTTCCATGTTGTTTACAAGAAGGATTCGAGACTCTTCAGTTGTGAAATACCACTCACGGTCCCAGTGCATGTGCGGAGTGATATGAACGCGAGATATAGTCATTGTTTAGTACCTGAGTTTGCCGCTACAAGTAGCCAGCGAAATTAAAATTGTGTGTAGCAAGAATTCGTATGACAGCAATGCTGTTGCATTGAGAGCCAGTTCACTGCCCCTCGATAATCGGGATGCTTAGCCTTTAAACCAGCTAGCAACTTTACCGAAGAAACCTTGTGGTTCTTCTTTTGCTGCTGGAGATGCTGCCGCAACTGCTGGTGCAGGTTCTGCAACTGGCTCTACTACAGGAGCTGGCGCTTCTTCTTCGCTCTGCTCGTCAAAAATGGCCAGAATTTCTTCAGCGGTTGTCGCATTCAATGCTGCTTCACGAACTTCGTCATCAATAAGCGTTGAAGTCAGCGCAGTCAGAAGGTGCATGTGAGTAGAACCTGCTTCTGCATTTGGGATAGCAATAAGGAAGATTAGGTTTACGTCTTCCATCTCATCTTCATCAATACCCGGCCACTGAACGTCTTCTTTTAGCGTTGCTACTGCAAATGCTGCTTCTTTAACTGCGTCAGTTTTACCGTGTGGAACCGCAAGACCTTCACCCAGCGCTGTAGCACCGTGCTCTTCACGAGCGAATACTGCGGCAAGGTACTCTTCTTTATCGTTCAGTTTACCTTGCTGGTCTAGCTGCTCAGCCAGTGCTTTGATCGCTTCGTCACGGCTTTCAAAAGTAGTCTGTAGGTTAATCAGTGCTGGATTCGTAAGAGTTGTCAGGTTCATAACGGGGCCCCTATTGCTTTGAATTAGTAATTTGTACACTTGTTTAGTACATCTTTAGCTTAATAATACACTAACAATACAAATCATCCGTGATCAATGTCTCATTTAATACATATTTGTATCTTTGTTGTATTATAAAGACAAAAATGAACTCAGATTGTTATTGTCTTACCTTTGGTAATTTGTATCATATAGGGAAATACCTAATAATATAGAAGCCAGAACAAAGAGGTACCAATGGCCAGACTCCCTATGTACAGACAAATCGCAGACGCTATTCGAGAGAAGATTGGCACTGGCGAATATAAGGTTGGTGAAGCCCTGCCAACCGAAGCTCAGCTACGTGAAGAGTTTTCTGTAAGTCGTGTAACAGTAAGGCAGGCTCTAAAGCTTCTTATCGAAAATGGGGAGCTGGAAAGTGTTCAGGGAAGTGGTACTTACGTTAAAGCAAGCAAAGTTAACTATGATATTTATCAGCAGACTAGCTTCAATGAAAAGTGGGCTCATCTAAATGTGGTTACGCGAAGCGAAGTTCTGGCTTTCGAGATCACGCTACCAAGCCTTACTATGGCTGAACATCTTAACGTTACCGAAGACGAGCGTATTTTCTATATAAAACGCGTACGCTTTATTGATGATAATCCCATTACTGTTGAAGAAACCTGGATGCCGCTGACACTGTTCCCGGATTTGACTTATGAAGTGATGCGAAACTCAAAATATGACTATATTGAGAATCAAAAAGGTATGGTTATCGATCGTAGTGAACAGGAAATCGTACCGGTATTGCCGCCAAACAAGGTATCTGATCTGCTTGGTATCGACCCTAGCCAACCAATCATCGAAAAGAGAACGCGCAGCTATCTAATGGATGGCACTGTATTTGAGTACAGCCGTAACTACTTTAAATCAACCGATTACAAATTTACCCTTGTCGCTAAGCGCCATAAGGGATAATACAAGTTTTACTATTTATTGAACGGCCGATTAATTATCGGCCGTTTTTGTTTCTTATCGTGAATTGTTCAGACTTGATACTCTTCAACAAGCTCACTTTTTTCAATGTATTGACGTATGAGTTCAGAACGTTTTTTTCCACTATTCTGATAAAAAAGCCCCCCACCTTCTCTCAATAAATCGTAATGTTTATCAAGCATACCAATGACTGCTTTCACTCGTAGCGCAGTGGTCGATGTACAACTTTTCCCATCCAAGTCATCTTCTATATCCAGAACATGTGAACGGAACATATCCAACATGTACCTTCTCTTTAACTCATCTGAGTCAGATACTGCCTTTTCGTATTCTGCTTGCATTTCAACATAGTGAGAAACCACAGTGTCATCTGCCCCCTGCTCAATCAGCCACTCTAGCTTTTGGGATATCGCTTCCAACGCAGCTTTCTTAACCATTCTGAACAATTTAAGCGCCGCATCTGAATCAAGCTCATTTTTCGCTATCCAACCAGATAAGAAACGGGTTTCAAATCTTTCGCAGAATTGAAATATAGGGTCACTCAATCCATTGCTGTTCAATTCTTTCAAAGGGTTAAATGGGTACATGTATCCGAAATCGAACATCCATAACTGCTGTTCTTCATCGACTATCATATTTCCCGAACACAAGTCCCATTCAAACAAACCCGCCTTCTCGCACGCAAACAGTGTAGAAAACAGTTGGGATACTATGGCTTGATTCGGTTTCTGCAACAGTTCACCTTCCAGCCAGGGAGATAAAATAATACCCATTTGGTAATCAGCATAAATTGTAGGAACGATGTGCTGGTAATCACCAGCAGTTGTTGCATCATCTTTTAGTTTCTGAAAGTCAGAACGACGTTGAACCTCATTTAGAAACGAATATTTTCCGTCAAGGTTTTGTACTTTCGATTCTTCCCGTTTCTTCTTTAACGTGTAGTCGTTTCCTTTTATACGGAGACGATATACCTCTGCTGTCAATCCACTTGTAAAAACTTCAACAACACAGGGGGAGTCAGGAGTAATCGCTGCCAACTCTTCCGGTTTTAACGGGCAAGCTGTCGCTAAGCCTACGATTAGGTTCTTTCCACTTTCATCAAACTCTTGCTGCTCTTTTTGACGCTGATTCACTGTATTCTCCATGAGACTTTTTGTCCTAATGGGGATCGATATTAACAATTCACTTTGTAGTTGAATTCATCCTGTAGATAGAATTTTAGGGATGATAGAGGAGGCGTATTCACGGTTCTTTAATACACAAAAAAGGGCTGCTTAAACAAGCAGCCCTTCCAGCATAATTAGGAATACTAAATATTAGTTAAATAGCTCTGCAGTATACTTAGGTGCCATTAGGTTAGATGATGAGAAAATCTTATTAACTTGCTCTTCGTTTAGAAGGCCTCTCTCAAGAACAACTTGTTTTACATCTTTACCGGTTTCAGCACAGATCTTACCAACAATATCGCCTTCATGGTGGCCAATTAATGGATTTAGATAAGTAACAATACCAATTGAGTTATATACAAAGTCTTCACAAACAGTTTCATTAACTGTTATTCCTTCGATACATTTCTCAGATAGGTTAATACATGCATTACCCAACAGTTCAATTGATTCAAATATAGCTTGACCAATTACTGGTTCCATTACATTTAATTGTAACTGACCTGCTTCTGCTGCAAATGTTACCGTCGTATCATTGCCAATAACTTTAAAACAAACCTGATTAACTACTTCTGGAATAACAGGGTTAACTTTCGCAGGCATAATAGATGAACCCGCTTGCATTTCAGGTAGGTTCAGCTCATTTAGGCCAGCACGAGGACCTGATGATAGTAGACGAAGGTCGTTACAAACTTTAGAAAGCTTCACAGCCATACGCTTGAATGCACCATGTACAGTGACATAAGCGCCACAGTCTGAAGTTGCTTCAATCAAGTCTTCAGAAGGTACACAGTTTAGACCTGTCGCTTCTGCAAGGTACTTAACTGCAAGTTCCTGATAACCATCTGCTGCGTTCAGACCAGTACCAATAGCAGTTGCGCCAAGATTCACTTCAAGTAGAAGATTCGCTGCATATTTCAGGTTTTTAATCTCTTCTTTCAGAAGGATACTGTATGCGCCAAACTCCTGGCCAACTGTCATAGGTACAGCATCCTGAAGCTGAGTACGCCCCATCTTGATGGTATCTTTGTACTCTTCGCTCTTCTTATCAAAAGACGCTTTCAACTGCTCGATTGATGTGATCATTTTCATGATGCTGTTGTATACAGCAACACGGAAACCTGTTGGGTATGCACAGTTAGTAGACTGACTCTTGTTCACATGATCGTTCGGGTTGATGATGTGATAGTCGCCTTTTTCATGTCCTTTAAGCTCAAGAGCAACGTTAGCGATCACTTCGTTAGCGTTCATATTTACAGAAGTACCAGCACCGCCCTGATATACGTCTGAAATAAACTGATCCATGCACTTACCTGTGTCCAAAATAAGGTCACAAGCTTTAATGATATATTCGCCAACATCAGCAGGAATCGTACCTAGTTCCATATTTGCACGTGCTGCTGCCTTTTTCGTATAAATCATACCTTTCACGAATTCAGGCACATCTGAAATTATCTTTGATGAAATAGAGAAGTTATTTTTAGCACGTAGAGAGTGAATCCCGTAATAAGCATCTGCTGGAACTTCTAGCTTTCCTAATAGATCTTCTTCAATGCGGAACTCATTTGAAATCTTGGTCATGACAGCTACCTTTGTTGGCATTTAAATTACACGATTATAATGTTATTTATTTAGCCCAAAGTACAATGCCGAAAAGTATGTTTTGATGCTGTTTCGGCATAAAGGAAACTTATGCTAAAAATGTGATAAGACACATAGAAAAAGAGGAAGCAATGCTTCCTCTTTTATTAGATTTTCTAATGAATTTTGAATGCTAATTCTTAGATAAGAACACCACCGAACGCAAAGCCCAGAGCAACAGCACAAGCGATAGTTACTACACCAGGGATGAAGAACGGGTGGTTGAACACATATTTACCAATTCGTGTTGAACCTGTGTCGTCCATCTCTACCGCCGCAAGCAATGTTGGGTAAGTAGGTAGTACGAACAGCGCACTTACTGCAGCGAAAGACGCAACTGCTGTCAAAGGTGCTACACCAATAGCAAGTGCTGCTGGCATTAGAGCCGAAGTCGTTGCACCTTGCGAGTATAAAAGCATAGAAGCAAAGAACAGAGTAATTGCCAGCATCCAAGGGTGTTGCTCTAGAATACTTGCTGAAAATTCTTTAATTTCGCTGATGTGACTTGATACGAATGTATCACCTAACCATGCAACACCAAGTACACACACACATGCGCTCATACCTGATTTGAAAGTTGCAGCATTAGCAATTTTCGAAGCATCAATCTTAGTTAGCATAACAATCGCAGTCGCTGCTGTTAGCATAATTGCCATAATTGCATGGTTACGACCGATTGTTGGGCTTTCAATAAGACCAACCGCGCCACTGATCATTGTTGCGTAAGAAACCACAGCAACAATCGCAACTAAGAAAATGTATACCGATGTTTTAGCAGAAGGAAGAATTTCACGTTTTGTGCTTCCCTGCAGCTTGATAAGACCTTTAGCCATGCGCTCTTGATATACAGGATCATCTTTTAGTTCACCGCCCATCATATTTGCAACGAACGCACCAACCATACATGCAGCAAAAGTAGTAGGGATACAAACAGCAAGCAGTGTAATGTAACCAACGCCTAGAGGCTCAAGAATGCCAGAGAAGAATACAACAGCCGCTGAAATCGGTGACGCTGTAATCGCGATCTGTGATGCTACAACAGCAATTGATAGTGGACGTGATGGACGAATACCTTGCTCTTTAGCAACTTCGGCGATAACAGGAAGAGTAGAAAAAGCGGTGTGACCTGTACCAGCTAGAATTGTCATAAAGTAAGTAACGATAGGCGCATAAAAGGTAATACGCTTAGGGTTCTTACGCAGGAACTGTTCGGCTAAATCAACCAGCCAATCCATACCACCTGCAACCTGCATTGCTGCGATTGCAGTAATTACTGACATGATGATCAGAATTACGTCTACAGGAATATTACCCGCATCCAAACCCAATAGCATAGTTAATGCAATAACACCTGCACCACCGGCAAAGCCGATGCCTATACCGCCAATTCTTGCCCCTAAGAATATAAAGAGGAGAACAACTAATAACTCAACAACTACCATATTTTGTTTCCTTGATATTGGTTAATTTTATAAATTTAAACTCTTATATTTATGGATGAAATTAAGATACACAAAAACAAATCATTTATTTCAGGCAAAAAGATTTCACCCACTTTGAATACAAAATCAAGTGGTACTAATTTAAATAGAAATTTTTATAACTCTGTTAAAGCAAACGCAACAATAAAATAATCAGAAACTTTTCTATTAACTGTACAAATGAATACATACGATTTAATAACTTAGTAATAGAGTACCCATTTAGGGTAATCTTGAGAAATGTTTCGTTTATTATGTGTATAGCAAAATAGCATCAGGCTATATTTTATAAGTGTGACTTATTTCTCTTTATGAAGGTGAAACATAGTGTATGGCAATGGCAATACACTATGTATTTAGTCCATTACTGAAACTTAGCGTTTAAGCCACTTAACTCTTTAATCGGACTGATCTTTATAAGTTGTTTCCATATAGCCTCACAAGTTGGGTGTAACTTGGAAACGTAACGATAGACATACAGATCGAGTGGTACCGGCTCTTTCTCTTTTAGAATAACAAGCTCACCAGACTCCAATTCTTTCCTGATTGTATAGTCAGGGAGCCAGCTTATGCCCTTCCCTTGCAAAACAAATTCTTTGTTTAGATCGCTCATAGAAGACGTAGACACAATGTTCTTCTTCAGAGCTTGCTGTGCTTTGTTCAGCGCCCTGCCCATATAGCTTTCAGGCGTATATGCCAGACTTGGAACATCTTCATTCTCACTGAGATCGAACAGTGGATTGCCTTCAAAATCTACTGCAGAAACGCAATAGAGAAAGCTGCGCCCAAGATAGATAGATTGGTATGGTGCAACCTGAAGTCTGTCATCATAAAACGAAAATAGAAAATCGCTCTTACCATCGATAAGTCTCTCGATGGACGTATCAACCTCATTGGCAACGATAGACAGGTTTGTGTTTAGTGCCGGATTGAATATACCTTCGTGAATTCGGGGTAGTATGCCAATTGCAATTGAGTGTGCAGCGCTAAGCCTTACCGTATGACGTCCTTGAACGGAGCTACCAGCTAAACGACCCACCTCTTCATCTAGCTGGAAAAGAATGGACTCTGCCGTCGTCTTAAACTGCTTTCCTGATGTTGTCAGTTCAATCGGTGTTTTGCTTCTGTCGATAAGTGTGAGGTTCAGTTCAGACTCTAAGGATTTGATCCTTCGGCTAAAAGCGGGTTGAGTAATATTTCTAGCTGATGCTGCTTGCGAAAAACTTCCTAGCTCTGCAAGGGTGATGAAATCACGCAGCCATTTGGTTTCTATATTATTCATTTATAGCCCCTAAAACTGTAATAGAAGAACCTTGCTTAAGCGTATCCTTGCTAATAAAAGATTCAGTGAAAAAATGAATGGCGTATATGAAAACACTAAACTCAGGTGGTATCAAGCGCTGCTGACCAACATATGACACACCATTTGAACTTTTGTGCTATCAATCATAACTTAAACAACATGACACACTGTTTTGATGCGTAAAACCTATTTCCTGAGAAACGATTCCTGCTAATTATTTCTTCGTCTTTAATTCAGATCAATATTTTAATTTATTTTCCATGCAATTTAGACATCCGGCTAACTTAGTTTCGCATTTTACAAGAATATCACGCATCTTTATTGTGGTATTAAATTGGTAAAGCACGTATTCAAAAGATACAAAAGGTACATATAGTTACCAAACGCCATAACCGCTATTAATGAATACGACGGGTAACTTAATATGTATGTTATTAAATCGACACGTTCCTAATAAATAATTTTAGACTCTGATAGAGATAAATATTGAACTGAGATGAGATCTTCGTCCCAGATCAATATCTATTTTTATTTCAATTATTATAAATTACCACTGGAGGATAGCTGTGAAAACCATAACCACAGATATCGCAGTCATCGGCGCTGGCGGCGCTGGTCTTCGTACTGCAATCGCAGCGGCTGAAGCCAACCCTGACTTAGAAGTCGCCCTGATTTCGAAAGTCTACCCTATGCGTTCACACACCGTGGCCGCAGAAGGCGGGTCAGCTGCGGTCATCAAAGATGAGGACAGCCTGGATAACCACTTCAACGATACCGTTGGCGGTGGCGACTGGCTGTGTGAGCAGAATGTCGTGGAGTATTTCGTGGAGAATGCGACCCGCGAAATGATTCAGATGGAACAATGGGGCTGTCCATGGAGCCGTAAAGAGAACGGGGACGTGAACGTGCGCCGTTTCGGTGGCATGAAGGTGGAGCGTACCTGGTTTGCCGCCGATAAGACCGGCTTCCATATGCTGCACACCCTGTTCCAGACCTCGATTAAGTACGATTCCATCAAGCGCTTTGACGAGTACTTCGTGGTCGACCTGCTGGTTGAAGACGATGAAGTACAAGGTCTGGTGGCGATTCACATGTCTGAAGGTGAGCTGGTCACCATTAAGGCTAAGTCAGTAGTATTGGCGACGGGTGGCGCAGGTCGCGT
Source organism: Vibrio iocasae (assembly GCF_042245395.1). NCBI lineage: Bacteria > Pseudomonadati > Pseudomonadota > Gammaproteobacteria > Vibrionales > Vibrionaceae > Vibrio > Vibrio iocasae. The sequence continues at coordinate 1,861,785 of NZ_CP145310.1, forward strand.
GTACAACACCAACACCAATGGTGGCATCGTGACTGGTGATGGTATGGCGATGGCCTATCGTCATGGTGTGCCACTGCGTGATATGGAGTTTGTTCAGTACCACCCAACGGGTCTGCCGGGTACCGGTATCCTGATGACCGAAGGGTGTCGTGGTGAAGGCGGTATCATCGTCAACAAGAACGGCTACCGTTACCTCCAGGACTACGGCATGGGACCGGAAACCCCGGTGGGCGAGCCAAAGAACAAATACATGGAGCTAGGGCCGCGTGACAAAGTGTCACAAGCGTTCTGGCATGAGCAGCAAAAAGGCAACACCATTGAGCACCCACTCGGTGATGTGGTGCATCTTGACCTGACCCACCTTGGTGAAGAGTACCTACAAGAGCGTCTGCCGTTTATCTGTGAGCTGGCAAAAGCGTACGTCAACGTGGACCCAGCGAAAGAGCCGATTCCAATTCGTCCAACGGTGCACTACACCATGGGCGGTATTGAGTGTGACCCGAACTGTGAGACCAAGATTAAAGGTCTGTTTGCCGTGGGTGAATGTGCCTCTTCTGGTCTGCATGGTGCGAACCGTCTGGGCTCAAACTCTCTGGCGGAGTTTGTGGTGTTTGGCCGCGTAGCGGGTGAGAACGCCGTGAAACGCGCAGAAGAGTTCAAAGGCTGGAATGACGCGTCGATTGAGAAGCAAGTGAAAGCGGTGGAAGCACGCATTGCCGCCCTGCTTGAGCAAGAAGGCGATGAGAACTGGGCTGAGATTCGTACTGAAATGGGTAAAACCATGGAATCGGGCTGTGGTATCTACCGCCGTGAAGACCTGCTGGAAGAGACCATCAACAAACTGGCTGAGCTTAAGAAGCGTTATAAGAACATTGGCATTAAAGACAAAGGCAAGGTGTTTAATACTGACCTTCTGTACGCCATTGAAGTGGGCTACGGTCTGGAAGTGGCCGAAGCGATGGCGCACTCAGCGATTCTTCGCCGAGAGTCCCGCGGTGCACACCAGCGTTTAGACGAAGGCTGCACTGAACGTGATGATAAGGACTTCCTGAAACACTCTCTGGCGCACTTCAATGAAGATGCGGCGCCATCGATTGATTACAGCGATGTCATCATCACTAAGTCTCAGCCTAAAGCGCGTCTGTATGGTGCAGCAGCAGAAGAAGCGGCAGCCAAAGAAGCCGCTGAAGCCGCGGCCAAAGCAGGTGAATCAGAGGAGCAGAAATAATGGCGAACCGAGTACAGAAAATCGACATTCTGCGTTATGACCCTGAGAAAGACGCAGAGCCGTATACCCAGACCTTTGAAGTGCCGTTTGATGAGACCATGTCTCTTCTGGATGCACTGGGTTACATCAAAGATAACTTAGATAAAAACCTGTCGTTCCGCTGGTCTTGCCGTATGGCGATTTGTGGCTCTTGCGGCATGATGGTGAACAACTATCCAAAACTGGCGTGTAAGACTTTCTTACGTGACTACCCGGATGGCATGCTGATTGAGCCACTGGCGAACTTCCCGATTGAAAAAGACTTAGTCGTGGACATGACGCCATTCATTGAGCGCTTAGAAGCCCTGAAGCCTTACATCTTAGGCAATGACCGTACACCAGAAGATGGGCCAAACAACCAGACCCCTGAGCAGTTGGCAAAATACAAGCAGTTCTCTGCGTGTATCAACTGTGGCCTGTGTTACGCCGCGTGTCCTCAGTTTGGTCTGAACCCTGAGTTCTTAGGTCCTGCGGCCATTACTCTTGCGCACCGCTACAACTTAGATAGCCGTGACAATGGTAAAGAAGAGCGTATGGAGCTGCTTAACGGTGAAAACGGCGTTTGGGGTTGTACCTTCGTGGGCTTCTGCTCGGAAGTGTGTCCGAAGAACGTCGACCCGGCTGCAGCTGTTAACCAGGGCAAGATAGAATCTTCGAAAGACTTTATGATTGCGATGCTGAAACCACAGGAGGCGTAAAACATGAGTAACCGTAAACCTTATGTTCGTGAAATGAAAGCCACCTGGTGGCAGAAGAGCAAGTTCTACCGTATGTACATGTTGCGTGAAGCAACGGTACTGCCGCTGATTTTCTTCACTTTGTTCCTGACCTGGGGGCTGGGCAGCTTAGTGAAGGGACCAGAGTCGTGGGAAGCGTGGCTGACCTTCATGGGTAATCCATTGGTGATTATCATCAACATCCTGGCGCTACTGGGCAGCTTGTTCCACGCTCAGACCTTCTTTGGCATGATGCCTCAGGTGATGCCAATTCGCATCAAGGGTAAGTTGCTGGATAAGAAGTTGATTGTACTTTCGCAGTGGGGCGCCGTGGCGGCGATTTCCCTGATTGTTCTCATCATCGTATAAGGAGTCGATTGTGGTAGATAAACATCCAAAACGTTCAGACGAGCCGGTATGGTGGGGACTGTTCGGTGCCGGCGGCACCTGGTTTGCAATGATCACCCCTGTGACCGTACTGGTTCTGGGTATCCTTGTTCCCATGGGAATCATCGATGCTGAAGCAATGAGTTATGAACGCGTGGCGGACTTTGCCACCAGCTTTATTGGTGCTCTGTTTGTTATCGGTACGCTGGCGCTGCCTATGTGGCATGCGATGCACCGTCTGCATCACGGTATGCATGATCTAAAGATCCATATCGGTACAGCCGGTAAGATTGCTTGTTATTTCTTAGCAGGAACAATCACCGTACTCTCTGTTGTTTTTGTCTTTATGATTTAAGGCAGATACGCAATTTAAAGGCGAAAAGGATTGGTGCTCACGCATCAATCCTTTTTTATTTTCAATAAAAACCACACCACCTAATCCTTTATAGGTATTTGTTCATAAAAGTATTTTTCCCTTCGATTTTTGACCGAATCAAAAGTGAGAAGTCGATCATGCTAATTTGAACTACCAAGTTGTTTCTGATGTGTAAATTTGTTTCTGCTGATGAAACTCACCGTTGCATGAACCTTCACTAATACCCAAAATCAACGCCAAAACATCGGAGCTATCCACTTGTTTTGCCTTGCTTTGCTGCAAAAGCTTAAACAAAGCTCTTTAGCGAACAGTCTGTTTTTAAAGCTATCTTCGATTATTGAGTTGGATAGAAGTGTTAATAAATGATTACACTATTGGTGAACAACAATTGTGATAGCAGGTATTAGCAATGGATAAGAACACCCTAATCGGAAAATTCAAAGAAATTGTAGGAGCGAGCCAGGTACTCACTCAAGCTGGAGAAACGGAATACTACCGTTCAGGTTTTCGCTCCGGTAAAGGTGACGCTCTTGCAGTTGTGTTTCCGAGTACTCTGCTAGAACAATGGAATGTGATCAAAGCATGTGTTGAAGCGAACTGCATCATCATTATGCAGGCGGCTAAAACAGGCCTGACAGAGGGTTCAGCACCAAGCGGTAGTGATTACGACCGAGAGGTTGTTGTTATCAACATTACCCGTATAAAACAGCTTCATCTGGTTGATGGTGGTAAACAGGTTATCAGCCTTCCGGGTGCAAGCCTTCATAGCCTTGAAAAAGCACTTAAGGCCGTAAATCGCGCACCGCACTCCGTTATTGGCTCTTCTTCAATTGGTGCCACTGTTGTCGGAGGCATCGCAAATAACTCCGGCGGAGCTCTGGTAAAGCGCGGCCCGGCTTATACCGAGCTGGCACTGTTTGCGCAGGTTGATAAAGAGGGCAAACTGCACCTTGTGAATCACCTTGGCATCGAAGGTCTGGGTGAAACACCTGAAGAAATACTCACTAATGTTCAGGAAGGGAACATCAACCCGGAAAATATCAAGTTTGATGCAGGTATGGCATCAGACAGAGAATACGAAGCACGAGTAAGAGATGTCGACTCGGACATCCCATCGCGATTCAACGCAGATGAAAGACGACTTTATGAAGCGAGTGGCTGTGCTGGTAAACTCGGTGTCTTCGCAGTACGAGTAGACAGCTACCCAGTTCCGGAAAAAGAGCAAATTTTCTACATCGGAACCAACGATCACGACAAATTAACTCAGCTTCGCAGGGATATGCTGTCAGAGTTTACTCACCTTCCTGAAATGGGTGAGTACATGCATCGCGATATCTTTAATCTGGCAGAGAAGTACGGCAAAGATGTATTTCTGTCAATCAACCACCTTGGTACAGACAATCTTCCAAAGTTCTTTGCCCTAAAAGCGAAGGTAGAGAACTTTTTAGGCCGCTTCCCATTTGTCTCCAAATACCTTCCGGATATCGTACTTTACTATGCGACTAAACTCTTCCCTCAGCATCTGCCAAAACGCATGCTGGAGTTCCGCGACAAATACGAACACCATCTGATACTTAAAATGAGTGATGGTGGTATCGAAGAGGCAAAAGCGTATCTTGAAAAGAACTGGTCAGAGGGCTCAGGCGGAGGCTATTTTGTTTGTACTCCTGACGAAGGTAAAAAAGCACTGCTTAACCGCTTCGCCGCGGCTGGTGCTGCCATTCGATACGAGACAATTCACAACAAAGAAGTAGAAGAGATTCTGGCCCTTGATATCGCGTTACGACGTAATGACCGAGAATGGGTAGAGAAGCTGCCTGAGGAGATCACCAAAAATCTGGTTACTCCTTTGTACTACGGTCACTTTATGTGTCACGTCTTCCATCAGGACTACATATTTAAGAAAGGTACCGATACTAAGAAGATGAAGAAACTGATGTTAGAGCTCTTAAACCAGAAAGGCGCTAAGTACCCTGCTGAACACAACGTTGGTCACCTGTACGAAGCGGAAAACACTTTGCAAGAGTTCTACCACAAGCTAGACCCAACCAACACCTTCAACCCGGGTATCGGTAAAATGACTAAGTACAAACGTAACTGTAGTTGTTGCCATTAACTCAATACTAAAGGGATGATCGCTCCCCCCAAGTGATCGTCCCTTTCTTGATGGAAAATCAAATATCGAAAAATGGCATGCTAAGCAAACATGATTTGTGGAGTAGAACACACATAGCAGCCCCAATCACCACAAGAAATCGATAAACAGTCCTGCTCACAGTTTAAGTCACCACTAACTGGTTAAGTATAGGGGTCTTAAATTGGTGAATAATTCAAATGCGTACCAACCCGAAAGTGAGTATGTGTTGAGTTAAAACAGTAGGAAACAAACATGAAAATAGTATTAGCTTTAGGCGGTAACGCACTACTTCAGCGCAAAGAAGCGCAAACACTGGAAAACCAGCTAAAGAACATCACACGCGCATCAACCAGTATCGCAAAGATCGCTGAAGGTAACGAACTTGTTATCGTTCACGGTAATGGCCCTCAGGTTGGCATGCTGATGGAGCAAAACGCCACTTACCACGAAGTAAAACCACAGATCACGCCTTACCCAATGGACGTACTAAGTGCGGAAACGTGCGGCATGATCGGCTGCTTGCTTCAACAAGAGCTGATTAACGCGGACAATGCTTGCTACCCAATCAGTATCATCACTCAGACATTGGTAGAAAAAGCCGATCCAGCATTTGAAAACCTGACGAAGTTTGTAGGTCCGGTTTATAGCGAAGAAGAAGCTAAGAAAATCATGGCGGATCGTCCAAATCTGCAGTACAAGCCAGATGGCGAATACTACCGACAAGTTGTTGCTTCTCCTAAACCGATTGATATCTTTGAAATCCCACAAATCAATGCACTACTTGCGACAGGCAGCATCGTTATCGCTGGTGGTGGCGGTGGTATCCCGGTTTACAAAGATGATGATGGCAAGCTTAACGGCGTCGAGTGTGTTATTGACAAAGATTACACTGCAGAGCTGATTTCAGAGAGAATCGATGCAGATATGTTCATCATCTTAACTGATGGCAACGTATGCGAGAACTTTGGCACTCCAGAGCAGAGAAGCATTAAACGCATCTCTCACGAAGATCTTGGCAAGTACGATTTCCCTGCTGGTTCTATGGGACCAAAAGTAGATGCCGTACGTAAGTTCGTGAAACAAACGGGTCGCAAAGCAGTCATCGGCTCTCTGTATGAGCTAGATGAAATTCTTAAAGGTCACTCTGGCACCTCTATCGAGGCTGAATGTGAGCTTGAATACTACAGCTAATTCGCAAAATTAGTATCGGGAAAAGCTGACTATGTCAGTGACAAAAAGGATTGATGTTTCAGCATCAATCCTTTTTCTTTTAGTGGTTCATAAATCTGTCATTCACGTGCTTTTTGAAGCCGTTTCTTTCTGCCAAAGATTTTCATTAACAGCAGTGACAAAGTCATTGGCACACCAATAAGAATAAGCTCTTTGATAAACGGTAAGATAAACATCAACATGGTCGGAGCATCTGGTTTTTCTCCATCTCCATGTGAGTAACCTTGCTGATTTATTTGAGCCGCCCAATCCGTCATTTCCAGCCCAACCAACAGCACACTGACCATCATTGAAGTCACCAAAACAACCGTTAATCTAAACTTCCACTGAGTTTGAAGATACTTCATTGTTAAGCCTCCTTTGCTCTCATTCTCTGGGTCAGCTTAACGATCCAGTTCCAGTAAAGCGCCAGGTGAATACCTATCATCGGCATGATCAAGGTTGCAGAGTCATGGTGAATTTTGGACCAGAAATCTTGAATCTCGATATCAATATTGAATGCTGGCAATAGCGCAACCGAGACAAGGAAACCGCTGACAAACACTAGCAGCATCATTAAATAAAGAAGGTAAGCCCAAACAATACCAAACTTCTCTTTAAAAGAAGCCTTTGACGTTACTCTGCGATAGCTCGATTTGATCCAGTCCCAATGCAACAAAATATGAATAGCAAACGGAAGAACAAAAAATAAACTAAACCATTCATGCAGCGGAATGCCCGTAGATTGCGGAGCCGACACAAGCATGAAGCTTATCAGCAGTACCCCATCCATCACATAACGTGTCTTCTGCAAGTTTTGTTTCCAGTCAGACATCTCAATCACCTCAGTCAGCTCATAAGCCCGATTAATGACTTAACATGACAAACATTGTTAATTTGAATGGTATTTGTATCAACTCTCTTTACAAACAATTACATTCAAATCTGGTGACATTCCATGCAACTGAGTCAGCTTTTTGACCGTAGCTCGAAGGGAGATGTATTTTCTAATTGGTCGACACTCTAGCTATCGTAAAGCCGCCACACTGATTGAATGAAGCAAAGGAACACAGTTCTGCATTAAGTGATTCTAGAAATGCCTCTCTCTTTTTCAATGACTTTTCAATGTGCAGGTGTACCACTTCCAGTATCGACGCCTTTCTATTGACTTTGCAATCCGCTCTTGCGACCAACTTTCCATCCCACAAAATCGGCAGACAAAAGTAGCCAAACTTACGTTTGGGAGCGGGAACATAACACTCTAAAAGATATTCGAAATTGAATAAGTTATTGGTTCTTTTTCTCTGAATAAGCAAGTTATCAAACGGAGAGAGTATCTGAGCTCGTTTTCGGGATAAGCGACCATTCAATAGCTCAAGCGAGGATGCGGTCACAAAATAATGGGATTTAGCCACTTTTACCTGTCTGATATCACCCATTTCCAGGAGTTCATAAAGTGATCGCGCAACATCGTTTTTAACACCCTTAAGCAGATAGGTCATTTCTGACAGGGCTCCTAAGCCGTGGGCTCTTAAAAAACTCAGTACCAGAAAACGAGCATATTCTTCGTTGGTCGGAAGAGAAGCATCGACATGGTCAGGTAAAACCCGCTCTGTTAAATCGTAAACTTTATGGAAATTTCTGCGTTCAGGAACCATCAGGTCCCCTTGCATATAAAGTGTTTCCAAGGCCTGCTTAGTTGGTTTACTCTCCCAACCTGTTTTTTTAACTACATCAGACTCAAAGTCTTTTGCCATCAATGGGCCTTCATGTTCTATTTTCTTTAGAACATTCGCCATTAATTTAGGGTTTCTCTTGAACCAGTGGTTCTGGGTTCCTGTTTTCAAAGCGTGCTTACGAGGAAGACTATACCGGAAATCTCTCATCGGAAGATAAGATGCAGCGTGCGACCAGTATTCAAAAACATCACCATTTGCCACCAACTTATCCAGATATTCAGGCTTATATCCAGAGTTTCGACTCCAAAGGGTATGATGATGTGCTCTCTGAACAACGGAAATTGTGTCGACCTGAACGTATCCAAGCCTCTCAAACACAGAAAGTGTTTGAGAGTAGGCACTACCTTTCCCCGCTTTTGTAGCGAGCCCTTGTGAAAGCAGTGCAAGCTTTTGTGCTTCTGCGATTGAGAGAGTTTGCATACCTGTTTAATTCGGACCTTATCTGCGATACCAACTGAACTTGTTCAGTTTGGCATTTTTTTAGTTCAGAGTTAATACCTCTTAATCACCGCAGAGAGTCCTCACTCTTCAGATAGCATCAAAGCACGTTATTCAATGCAACGATCAACCTGTCTACTTCCTCTGGTGTTGAATAGTGAACCAGAGAAAAACGTAACACACCTTCAGATGAATCTATCTCCATAGCTTCGAGCAAACGAACCGAATAGAAATGCCCTGCACCACATAGTACTCCTTGCTTACCCAAGTTCTCCGCTACTTCAATAGGAGAACGGTTTAGCGGAACAACCGATACCGTCGCAGCTCTGTTGCTTACCGGGCCGATAAGCTTTAGGTCATCTCTTTTATCAATATAATCCAACAACATGTTCAGTGGTTCTTTCTCTCCCTCCCTAAGTAGATCTCTTACCGCTTGAGCTTTTTCACTCTTGGTTGCTGCTTCATTCTTGTAGTAATGTTGATAGATTGCTTCGAAGTAATCACAAACGCCTTTAACAGCAGCGATCTGCGCATGATCAGGGCCAGCAGGCATAAGCCTTTTTTCTCTGATCTCTGCATTGAAAAAATGTCCCTGATTGCTCAGATTCTCAGCCATATCATTCGTAATCACCATCACCCCTAAATGTGGGCCATAAACCTTGTAAAGGGAGAAAAGATAGATATCAGCACCTAATGCTGGCACATCTGGCAGGCCATGCCCGGCAAAGGAGACACCATCCACAACCGTTCGGATATTATGAGATTTAGCGATTTCACAGATCTCTGAAACCGGGTTTATTTCCCCCAATATATTGGAGCAATGAGGAAAGGTCAGTAACCTGGTTTTATCCGAAATCAGCGCTTTAAGTTTGTCGATATACAGAGCCCCTGTTTCACCATCAATCTGCCACTCCTTTACCACAATACCTAGCTGTTCAAACCTTCTCCATGCACCAATATTGGCTTCATGATCCTGATTGGTGACGATTATCTCATCACCTGCCTTAAGCCAACCCATCATGGCATTGGCAAGAACATAGGTATTTTGAGAGGTGGAAGGCCCAAAGTAGATATTCTCAGCCTCGACATTCAGCCAGGCGGATAATGATGTGTAGGCTTCATTCATCATATTGCCGGCTTTCATTGAAACCGCATTCGGATAATAGGGCTGAACTTTACACTGGCGATAGTACTCTTCAAGACGCTCCATCACCTGGCGACACATATAAGAACCGCCAGCGTTTTCTGCAAAAACCGTATCTGACAAACTGATGTCGCTAAACGCGGGGAACTGCTTACGAACAAAATCTCTATCCAACTGAGTCATGATGCTTCCTTTGCTTTTTCTGATCTATAAACAATGTAGTCTAAACCAATGACCAGAACTGAGCCCGATGTCCGTTTCTTATATGCTGACTGACTGCATCAAGCAAAAACCGTATATTTCTTTGTAGAAAGCTCATAAAAATACGGTATGATTTCAATCAGGTAACATCGTCAGCTGGTAAATACGTATGTCTCAAACTCAGATTGTCTCCGATCAGGATCAAGCCATTCTAAGCGCAAAACGCTACATTGTTATTCACGCCTTAGAAGCAGGTGTCGATGGAAAACTGCTAACCAATACTCAGCTGAATGAGCAATACGGTATCGTGGCGGGTACTATTCAGCGTGCGCTGACTTCCCTTAAAAACAGTGGAGCGCTTATCACCCGCTCGAAAGGTCATATGGGACGTGTGATTACTCAGATGGACACGGGTTTGTGCTGGAGCATGGCAAAACTGAAACCGGTACAACTTTTGATGCCAAGCAGCGGTTCTATCGAGATAGACATACTGATCAAAAATATCACCAGCAAACTCAGTCAGCTAAATATTCCTTACTTTATCTCCAATGAACCCGGTGGTGAAAATCGAATAGAGAAAGTCATCGCTGGAGACTACGATATCGCCCTTGTTTCTCAAGGTGCGGCTGAAAACATGCAAAATAGCCTGACTGAAGAACAGGTTAAGACGCTTGAGCCAAACACCTACTACTCACTAAACCGACTTGTGATTGTCTCAAGAGATTCAGACTCCACAGAGCAGTGGAAAAACATCGCTATTGACCGCAACTCTTCTGACCATACCAGGATCACCGAAGCGGAATTTCCTCAGACGAACGGATTTGAATATACCGAGACTGATTTTCGCCAAATCCCTGCTCGTGTCCTTAGAAAAGAAGTCGATGCAGGTCTGTGGCATATTACATCCAGCCCGGTACCACTTTCTTTCTCTGGGTTGAAAGCCTCCAAATTCACAAACGAATCTGCAATTTCAATCCATCAAAGCTTGTCTGCTGCTACTTTTGTTATCAATCCAAATCGACCTGAGTTAACTTCTTTATTGGCTGAGTTGGAAAATCAGGAAATTGTCGAGCAACAAAAAAAGGCTTTTGCAGAGGAAGATCCTTATACAAAAGCCTTTGACTAGCTAAGCAGTCTAATTGGGCAGAGCTTACTCTTTCACAAGTTCTGCTGTTTTCGCCTGTAACTGCGGCTTCTCAACATGAACAGGGCGATGCTTACAAACCAGATCATAGTAAGCATCTATCTGACTAAGCTTCTCCTCTTCCGCCCAGCCAAGCAGTTCCTGCATCTCCTGAGCGATCAAGCCAACCTTCTCAAGACCACCTTTATTGTCCCAGAAGAACTCCGAGGTACGTCTTACCAGCACATCTTTAAGTGAGCAGGCTGCTTCTTCTTTCACACAATAATGGATCTCTGCTGATGTCAGGCCGCGTTTAGACAAGTCCGTACGAAGTGCTTCATCACTGAGCCAATACTCTGCAACTTTGAAGGCGTTGTAGCCGTACCTTGATGCCCAAACCAAAGCCTGTTTCGTTGGAATGCCCTTCTCTTCCAAACCAGATATCACCATATTCTTCGAATAAGGCTTTTTACCCTTTAATGGCTTATCGGGCTCTGGATGTGAACCGGAGATACCAATTTTGCTTGCACTATATGGAACCAAATCTGGTGCCAGATATTTGTACTGATCATGTTTAACAACCGCATCTAACAACTGTTTAGCCATGACACGATTACTGGTCAGCTTGCCTCCTATAATCGAGAAGATACCGGAATCACTCTGCATAATCTGATGCTCTCGTGGAGTCTTACTGTTATTAAGATCATCCTTTGGCGCAATCAGTGGTCGTAAGCCTGCCCATGAACCAATGACATGATCTTCAGTAAGCTTCGCCTCTGGCATCAGATGGTTCGCAACATTCAGCAAGTAACGGATATCCTCTTTCTCTGGATGGACGTCATTCAGGTCACCGTCATAAGTCGTATCTGTGGTGCCAATAAACACTCTGTCGTCCTGAGTGGAAGGAATCGGCCAGACAACACGTCCATCATCCGGTGAGCGCATAAAGATCGCTGAATGCAGAGGAAAATCCTTCTTGCGAAGAACAATATGAACCCCTTTTGTTGGCCTCAATACCTTCGAGTCTGGCTTTTCAAAGCGCAGGACATTGTCACTCCACGGCCCAGTTGAATTCACAACATAGTGGCCTTTAATCACCTGCTCTACACCAGTGAGCGTATCTCTTACCTGAACACCATCGCACTTATTATCGCTGTAGGTTAAGCCTGTCACTTCACAATGATTCAGCACCTGAGCGCCATGTTCTGCCGCACTTTTAACCGTATCAATGGTTACGCGTGCATCATCAGTAGATACATCATAGAACATAGCCGCACCGAGCAAGCCTTCTGCCCGGAACTGTGGCTGCCTTTTCAGCACCTGTTCCTTGCTAAGCATTTTATGACGACGCTTGTTCCAGTTTCCGGATACAAAATCGTAGAAAGTCAGCCCCAGATTTAACAGCCATTTTTTGTCTGGCGTATTGTCATAAAACATATACAAGAATGGCTGAACCTTGGTGAGGTGAGGAGCAAGGCGTAAAGCCAGTTCTCTTTCTCTGACTGACTCTGCCACCAAACCAAACTGGTATGTTTCCAGATAACGCAAACCACCATGAATCAGTTTAGAAGAACGGCTTGATGTGCCAGACGCAAAATCTTCCTTCTCAACCAGAATCACCTTAAGACCCCGAAGGGCGGCATCACGGGCAATCGCGGCACCCGTAATACCTCCGCCTACGACAACAAGATCAAACGTGATACCTTCCAGTTGCTGTAAACTTGCTCTTCTCATTATTCTTTACTCCATTCCCTTGAGCGTTCAACGGCTTTTTTCCAGGTTTTGTACTGCTTATCCCGCACTGTCTCGTCCGCTTGTGGTGAAAAGACTTTCTTATTCCTGCCTATCGCAAAGGCTTCTTTTTCGGACTTCCACAAACCAACACCCAATCCAGCCATCAATGCTGCACCAAGGCTGGTTGCTTCAACATTGCGAGGGCGAATAACATCCACACCCAACTGATCGGCCTGGAACTGCACCAGAAGATCGTTCTTCGAAGCGCCTCCATCAACAGCAATACTCTTGATATCAAAACCAGATATTTCCTGCATGGCAGTAACAAAATCACGCACCGAATAGACGATGCCTTCCAATGTCGCTCTTACGATATGGCCACGAGTTGTACCCGGCGATACACCTAAAATCGTACCGCGTGCATAAGAGTCCCAGTAAGGAGCAGACAGCCCGGTAAGAGCAGGAACAAAGTAAACACCACCGTTGTCCTCAACCTTGCCAGCCACCGCTTCTGACTCAGCAGAAGAGTCAATAATCTGAAGACCATCTCTTAACCATTGAACCGCAGAGCCTGTACAGCCAGCGTACCCTTCTAATGCGTAGTGAGTTTTACCCTCTTTACGCCATGCTATCTGGCAGACAATACCACTACCTGTGTCTATTTTTGGCTCTGTGCCAATCAACATATCGAGGAAGGTACCCGTACCGTGGGTACACTTAATCATACCCGGCTCAACACACTCCTGAGAAAACAAAGCAGCATGTTGGTCTGCAATCAGCCCGGAAATAGGCACGCTGCCACCCATGACCTGCTCATCTGTCAGGCCAATATTTGCGGAGTCATCAACAACGGTTGGGAACAGAGATAAAGGCAAGCCCAGAGCACTTAACCACTCTTCATACCATTCATCATTAACCAGATCGTACGAGCCCGTTACCGACGCATTCGAAGCACTGATGACATGTTGATTCCCACCTGTCAGGCAGTAAACCAGCCACGAATCAATTGTACCGAAAGCCAGCTCACCAGCTTCTGCGCGCTCCTTCATCAGAGGGACGTTATCCATCATCCATTCAAGGCTAAGACTTGAATAAACAGGCGCTAACGCCCAGCCAGTTCGACTATAGACCTTCTCTCCCCACTCTGCGGATAGCTCTTCTGCACGAGCAGCAGTTCGGGTATCCTGCCAAACAATGGCTTTTGTTATAGGCTGGCCTGTACTTCTGTCCCACACCACGCTGGTTGCGCGCTGGTTAGTAATACCAATACAGGAAACATCGTTCATTCTTATAGAGAGACTTTCCAGTGCCTGGTCGATCATCTTCTGGGTCACATCCCAGATTTCATTGGCGTCCTGTTCAACACGATCCGGAGCCGGATGATAGTTAGGAAACTCGCTATAAGCCTGAGCAAGAATATGACTGCGCTGGTTATAAATAAGCGCTCTGATACCTGTGGTTCCCGCATCAATAACTAAGATATATTTGTCCATAATATTTCTCCCTTATGTGATTGTTATTGAAAGGCAACTTGCAAGAAGATAAGTGCCGAAGTGACAGGCCAGATAGCGCTGGCAGGTGGATCAATATGAGTATCGGCCCGAATTAGCCAGAAGCGAGCAAATAGCTGTCCGGTAACGGCAGCGATTAAACCAGCAAGGGCACCGATTATAACCAGCATAGTTTCGCTCTCTACAACACCCATAAATAGCGAGACCGCGACAGCACTTACTAACGTTATATGGTGAGTAGCTGGCACCAGTACATTCATCGCAAGAAACAAGAGCGAAACCGCAGAGATAGCAAAACCAACCAGAATAACACCCGGTGCTTCCGGATAAGCTTTCAGTAGTTCGAGTGCAGCCCACGAAGACATAGCACCAACAAAAACACCTAGCCAGGCAGTCATAGAAAATGTGTCCTGATAAGCCAGCCACGAATGCTGCTCACACGTTTTGAATCGATCCAGACCTTTTTTCCCTTCGCAATGCTGACCTACAATACCGCATTCGCTATACATTAACCGTGCGACAACCGCCGAAATAACAACCGTCAGTGCTACAGAGTCTGTGTTTGCTCCGATACCGTCTATCGATGCAATGATCGACTGCACTACATAACCAAACACACCAAAGCCTGCACCCACCAGCAATACGCTCGGGCGGCTTAAGCTCACTAAGGGGGTAACAATATCTCGGCCACTTTCCAACCAGCCTTTCTTAGCGGCATAAGCGGCGGCAGCAACACCCGCGGCAAAGGAAATATGCGGACCAAAGAATGGTCCAAGTCCGATTAGATTCAGGAAGCTGGCATCACCACCTCCCACTAATACTGCGATACCAACCAGTATTGCGATACCGGTAAATACGAATGCAACCAATCCTCCAAAGGTTGCTCCAAGGAAACCACCCGCAGCGGCTCCGAATAATCCCATGACACTGATATTGAAGAGATTCTCCATCCTTTTGTCCTCTTTAACGTTATTGGTAATGGCCAACGTCAACCTTTTGTTGTTTTATTGGTTATAGCCATAAAAAAGTGGCTTCCGGACAGCTGAGGGTACCTGCCACCGGAAACCTAAGATTGATCTAGTCCAGACCAAGTTTTCCTGGGTTTAGAATTGAATTAGGGTCCAGCGCGGCTTTTATTTTTCTAAGGATCAAATGCGCTTCACCGATAGAGCGTCGGCTGTATGGTGAACGGGCTAAACCACCACCATGATGATGAGAAAGTTCAGCACCATGCTTGATACAGACCTCCATCGTGGTACTCCATATTTTCTTGAGTGTTTCAACAGATGCTTCATTGCTTTCCTCCTGTCCTAGCAGGATGACGTACATTGATGTTCCCTGATTGTAGATATGCGAGAAGTGCGAAATGACCTCGTTCGCAAGAGGGTCCAGTTCTTTCTTAAGATCCTCCCAAAGACCATGGATTGAATCCCAGTTATGTGCGATTTCAATGGTTTCACCAAAGCCTCCTTTAGAGGCCAGAAGGTTTTCCACCGTAGAGAAATCGAATCTTCTGTCCATCCAGCCCAGAACACCTTCTGGACCTATCGCTTCACCACCATGTTTCGTTGCGATCTGATTCAATACTCCTTGTTCTGCGTCTACCATTGCAGGTAAACCACGGCTGCCTAAGAACAGTACTGGGCTATCGAATGTTTTATCCTGCATGGCATGACGAGCTTCTTCGGTATCGTAGAAACGAACAAGGCAAGGTTTCAGATTCGACGCCGCAATCTCTCTCATCAGAGCCAGGCCATCTTTCACGGTAGGAATCGCATAGGTCATAAAGGCTTCTGCTTCCTGAATCGGGAAGATTTTCAGCGTCACCGAAGTAATCACGCCTAATGTGCCTTCAGAGCCAAGGAAGATTTGTCTTAGATCAGGTCCCATCGCAGCGCGAGGGTTTGCTTTTAACGTCATCTTCTCACCAGTAGCAAGAATCACATCGTAACCCACGACCAGATCTTCAATACCACCATACATGGAAGAGAACTGACCTGTAGCCAGAGTTGCTAACCATCCACCAACGGTAGAACGATAAAGTGACTGTGGAGAGTGCCCCATTGTCCAGCCCTGTTTTTTCAGCAGCTCTTCAAGGTCACCACCGTTAAAACTACAGGTTGCTGTCACCGTCATATTGGCTTCATTCACCGAGTAGCTGCTTGGTATTTCCGAAATATCTAAAACAATACCGCCCTTAGTCGGTAGCGGCTGGCCCGTTACTGAAGATGCGAGTGCACGTACGGTTACCGGCACTTTTTCCTGGTTTGCCAACTCCAGAACCTGACAAATATCGTCATCACTTTCTGCTCGGACAACAATATCTGCCTTGTTTGGATGTTCCCCTATCAGGTTGAGTTTTGTCATCAAAGGCCAGGTATCGTGACTGCTCGCCTCCAGGTCTTTTTGCAACGTGGAAACCTTCTGCTCTCCAAGCGCTTCACGTAGTGCCGATGCTGTTAACTGATAATTACTCATAATTCCCTCTTAACTGAATATTTGATCGCGCCAATTAGTAAAAAATCGTCTTTCTTAAGTTAACACTCCATATTTGGAGTAATCAATATTTTGACTATTGATCTAATGTGGCGTATTGTCAAAGTGAGATTTTCAAAACGAGAGCTGACGCATACATCTGGCTAAAATCTGTACTCCTTTTAGCTAGTGGTGATGCTTAAAGAGGGTGGGACATGCTTACTGATCTAAATGAGGTATATCGAGATTCAGTATCAGCACAAGAGGCTGTTGGAATCATTAAACGGTGTGTTCATCGTGGGTTTTGTAATGCAACCTGTCCGACCTTTATAGAGACTGGCGACCAAAACAGTGGCCCAAGAGGGCGGATCTATATCATTCGATCTTTTCTAGAGGGAAAAACGTTAAGCTCAGAAGAGAAGGAACATCTCGACTTATGCCTTGCATGCCGTAGCTGTCAGACAACCTGCCCTGCCAGTATTGAGTTTGGACGTTTGATCAATATTGCCAGAGAGATGATCGAAGCCGAAACCACACGTTCATTGAAAGAGCGTCTAATACGCTGGTCAATACGCCAAACAATCCCCTATCCGGAACGTATTTCCAGAGCGGTCACTATTGGTCGTATTCTATCTCCTGTATTACCGAGACCTCTTGCAAAGAAGATCCCGGCGAAGGGAAAAAATCCGATGCAACCCGATGCGAAAGCAAGAATAAAGACGGCTACTTCCAGCCAACGAACCGTGCTTATCCTTAAAGGATGCGCACAACCTTCCATCACACCAAACACCAATATTGCTGCTCGCAATGTACTTGCCAAACTCGGTATACATACTCAGGAAATACCCGGCTGTTGTGGTTCGGTGAACGTAAACCTTGGCGATGTTGAAAGTGCAAAGGCTAAGATGCGAAGTAATATCGACAACTGGTGGCCGCTGATTGAAGACGGTATTGAAGCTATTACTTCTCTATCTTCAAGCTGCGAACTGATGCTAAGCGAATATGTAAAGTATCTAAAAGACGATCCTAATTACGGCAATAAAGCCGCTAAATTAAGCAAAATAGTCAAGAACATCGGTGAAATACTCGTTAATGAAGATCTATCCAGATTCACTACCAAAACACCAACTTCTAAACTTGCTCTGCATACACCGTGTTCTTTAAGGCATGGTTTAGAAAAGCATGAGTTACCGGAACAGATACTAAAACAGCTTGGTATAACCCTCACCCAAAGTGAAGATAACCATATCTGCTGTGGATCCGGTGGTACTTACTCTCTCCTTCAATCTGAGATGAGCCAAAAGCTGCTTCGAAACAAAATTACCGCATTGAATCTCGAATCTCCTACCCTGATAGCAACATCCAATGCCAGTTGTCAGGTGCACCTTGCCTCTGAAACAGCACAACCAGTGAAACACTGGATTGAGATTGTAGATAGCTTATTGACGCATAAAGAATAAAGTAACTGTAGCTGAGCGTACGGAACGAAACCAGGCAGGAACAATACTTGGCAATCCTGTTCTATTTTTAGTTTTCACGAGATGTATTCATTATCTCTTCAATGGCATCTGCAGACATGGGTTTATAGTTTACGAAACCTTGTATCTGGTCACAGCCGTAGTGCTTCAGAGAGGTGAGTTGTTCTTCAGTTTCGACACCTTCAGCAATAACTTCTAGGCCCAAGTTTCGGGCGAAATCTACGATTGATCGAATGATTGCTACGTCTTTTTCCTGCTCGGGAATACAGTCCACAAAAGACTTATCAATTTTTAGCTGTGAGATGGGCAGTAGTTTGAGTTGCCCCAGAGAGGAATAACCGGTACCAAAATCGTCAATAGCCATCCGAATACCTAACTCTCGTAACGTTGTCAACGCTTGCTGGAAGCCTCCATCGTTAGGCTCACTGGCAATCAACGAGTCTTCTGTAATCTCTATTTCGAATAGCTCGGGTTTGACGGAATACTTTTTCAACTCACTTTCAATGAAGTCGCAAAAATCATCACTATTTAACTGACTAGCGGACACATTGACGGCAATTGTTAACTCAGAGCAAACGGTATCTTGCCAACTTGCTAGCTGCTTTATGGCAGTAGAGATAACCCATTTCCCGATAGGTACAAGCATGCCCGCCATTTCTGCAACTGGTATAAACTCAGAAGGTGGAATCTGTTCTTTGTCACCCCGGTCCCAGCGTATCAGCGCTTCTACCCCAATAACCTGATCGCTGATTGAACACATCTTTGGCTGATAATGCAGATAGAAATTATCGTTGTCCAACGCCTCTCGAAGCTCATTTTCCATTGACCAGTTTCTGATGGTTTCCTGTGTTAGCTCAGATGAATAAAACTTAAGTTTCTCGTCCACTGAACTTTTGGCCTGATACATGGCTGTATCTGCATTTCTGAGTAGTTTGTCATGTGTCTTACCATCATCAGGATAGACACTAATACCAATACTGGCCTTAACGTGCAGACTATATTCAAGAACGTTAAACGGTGTATTGAACTCCTCCAAAATTCGGTGTGTTAGAGCCGTTATATCATGGGCACTTTCTACTGAGTCGAGCAAAATAGCGAATTCATCGCCACCTAATCGAGCCACTGAGTCATACGCACGAACCGCGTTCTTTAAGCGGCTCGCGACCTGAATAAGAAGCTCGTCTCCGACATGGTGCCCAAGCGAGTCGTTAATGTTCTTAAACCTGTCCAGATCAATAAACAACAAGGCAACTTTAAGGCCTGAGCGTTGAGAACGCTGGATAGAACCTTCCATCAAGCGGTGGAACAGAGTTCGATTAGGCAAATCAGTCAGGGCATCATGATGAGCAATATGGGTTAGCCTCTCCTGAGACAGTTTCTGCACGGATATGTCCTGCAAAGTACCCACAACTTTGGTACTACCATCTCTTTCCAATCGTCCCTGAATGACAACAAATAGCGTTTTGTGTTCATTTATTTGTATGCGCGTTTCCAGCCTGAACGGCTCATTTTTGTTTAGCGTGTTATCTAATAAAAAATGAAAATTATGGCGATCAGAGGTATGAACTAGGTCGACAAAGTACTGTATCCCGTGCTCGTAACTGGTACCGGGAATCCCAATCATTTTGCAAAGATTCATAGAAAACCTGAGCTGATCTTTTTCTGTATCCAGCTCCCAATGCCCGAGGCGAGCAATTTCCTGCGCATACTCAAGGCGTTTTTCACTCTCTTTAAGTGCAAGATAATCCCGACGGGAGCGAAGAATATAGCGAAGACGATAGCCAAAAAGTGACCAATTAATCGGCTTCACAATAAAATCTGTTGCCCCATAATTGTATGCGCTTTCGATAGACTCCCTATCATCCATGCTTGTGATCATAACAACAGGAGTATCATTCCCGTGCCTAGCCTGCCGGATATAACTACAAATATCAAACCCACTAAAATCAGGTAGATTAATATCCAGCAAAATAATGTCGAAGGTATACTGATGAAACAAGTCCAGAGCCAGTTTTCCATTCTCAGCTTCAAATACTTCAAACTCATTCATCTGATTGATGGCCTCACTGAGGAGCAACCGCGACACGGCATCATCTTCAACAATCAGAACCTTCTTATTATCCATCAACGGCCTCACTCGCTTTTTCGTTGAGGTAGACCTCAAAGTACTGCTTAACACTGGTTGATTCATTGCTAATGAACTGGATCAGTTCACTGGCTTGATCTGAATCTTGATCTTTTGCTGCAACTTCTAACTTACGACTTAACTCCGAAAGGGTTAATGCCCCCACATTTGCGCTGCTCGACTTTAAGCTATGCGCAGCGAATCTTAGATTTTCGTAATCGTCATACTCACTAAACGTCGATATTGCGTTGTCCAAAGAGGTTAAAAACATATCGATCACCTTATCGATAAGATGACCTGAGTCGGAAGGGTGAATGTCGTTTATCGCCTGCAATACCGATGGATCAACCACGGGTGTGTCTTTGTCGGATTCTTGACCCTCTTGCTCTTCAATATGATGAGATGTTAACTGAGGGTACTCTCTTGGCGTAGCAAGCTTTCCACGAATCACATCTAATAGCTGAGTCCGGGAAAACGGCTTGCTTAAGTAGCTATCCATTCCCGCTTCCAGACAACGCTCCATATCTCCTTCCATTGCATTTGCGGTCAATGCAATGACAGGCAAACTATTAGCATTTAATGCCTCTTCCTGAGCTCTGATCGCTCTTGTTGCATCCAGCCCGTCCATAACCGGCATTTGAATATCCATCAATACCAGGTCATAAACCCCTTGTTTTAACTTTGAAATTGCCTCTCTACCATTAATTGCCGCATCCACCTGAAGCCCCATAGACTCCAGCATGATGGTTGCTACCTCCTGATTGACCTCGTTGTCTTCCACCAGCAAGATCTTGTAGGGGTATGAGAACACAAAGTCTTCAACGTCTGAAGGTTCAGCCTCAAGAGGCGCTTCAGTATCAACCACCCTCTCGCTTGAGCTCAGTGGAACTGTAAACACAAAGCAGCTGCCTTTACCTTTTTGAGAGTCGACCTGAATCACTCCCCCCATCATTGACACAATCTGTTTAGCTATTGAAAGTCCAAGACCAGTGCCTCCAAACTTACGAGTTGTAGAGCTGTCCGCCTGAGCAAAGGACGTGAATATGTGATCCAGCTTTTCAGGTGCTATTCCGATTCCCGTATCATTAACTTCAAATCGGATCATCTCCTCCCCGTCAGCCGAATAAGGGGAGACTCTAATGGTGACATTGCCCTTTTCAGTAAACTTAATCGCATTGCTAATTAAGTTAATCAGGATTTGTCGCAGACGGACCGGATCACCGTTGTAGATGTTAGTCAATGAGGGGTGATAAGAGATGACTAAATCCAGGTTCTTCTTCATCGCCTGCTCACTAAAGAGGCTTCCAAGGTTATCTATCAACTCACGCAAGTTGAACGGAATATTTTCGATGGCCATCTTTCCGGATTCAATTTTCGAAAAATCGAGAATATCGTTGATGATCGAGAGCAGGTTCTCCCCCGACTGGTGACTGATGGATGCAAAGTGACGCTGCTTTTCTGTGAGTTCGCTATTTAGCAGCAACTCTGTCATACCAAGAATGCCATTCATTGGCGTGCGAATTTCGTGGCTCATGGTTGCGAGAAACTCACTTTTTGCTTTGTTTGCAGCTTCTGCCCGCTCTTTTTCTGCCACAAGTTCTACCGTCCTGCGCTCAACTTCCGCTTCCAGATTATCTCTGTGTTGCTCAAGTTTTCGTTCCCTGATATCGACTTGCTCTAACATCATGTTGAACCCGGTCATCAAAGCGCCAATTTCATCTCTGCGATCATTATTGATTCTGAGGTGATAATCCTTGTTCTGAGAAACTCTCTCCATGGTATTGGTCAGAGAGAGTATTGGTTGAGAGATATGCCTTTGCATACGGTTTGAAGCGATGTAAGCCACTATTGTTCCAAGTAAAATACAGGCAAATGCAAAAGGAATTTGCATGACGAGCTTCTGTTTCAACCCACCCAAATCGTCAATAATGACAACATGACCAATCACCTTCTCGTTGAGAATAATTGGCTCGGCTTCAACTAAATACCCATCTAACTCCATGTTTATATCATCAACTTTAAGTCTTATGCTCTTTAGCTTTTCATTGCCTGATTTCACATATTCCGCGAGAGGCTCAGAGTCAGAAGTGTAAATTCGGGCCATCACTATTTCAGGTTTCGCAGACAAACTCTGGAGGGTTTCCAGAGCAGCAACTGAGTCCGAGAAACTGACAGAAGCGGTGTTCTGACTGGCAATGATTCTTGCTAGTGTGGTGAGTTCATTTTTTGACTCTACGTAGGAATCACTATACTGAACGACAGCAGTTAATATGGTGATCACGAATGCCACCAGAGTTCCCGAGACAAACCCGAGCACCGTTAACTGATTTCTGATGGATGGTTGTTTCCTATACATCCTGCCTACTTCCTTACTCATCAACCAAAATTGCTAGTTTCAGCAAATGGGAGCTGATATGTAGCTCCTGCGTTTCAAGTAACCCAACATTAATCTGAAACCTTAGCCGCTGCTCAATTTCAGTCAGGTTGATTAAGCCACCACTTTTAATAAAACGTTCATCGTCGCTAATGGTGATAACTTGCTTCTCGTCTATCAGGGAAAGAATATAGCGGTACCTTTTCCTCTCTTCAGGTGCAATATAAAGTACATGGCACCGTTTAAAATCACTTACCTCGCTGGGCATGATGACACGGCTCAATCTCTTACCAATCGTCTTACCTTCTATACCTTGTAGCCGTTCTATGACTTCATTGCTTCCATATAGACAGAAGTTTATAGATGTCATGTCACTGCGGCTCTGGCTCTCTGGCCAGCTAGTAAACTTTGCGATGTTATAGATATAAGCCGATTTCAGGTTCGCAAGCGTCTCCTGTTTTGCCTGTGCAGGAACAACTAACTGCACCAGTAACAAAACTGAAAATACTACTTGTCTTGCGTAACTAAATCGTGACATAAAGCAGCCCTACCAGTTCATCGTTGCACTGACAAAAACGCTTCTTTCTATCGCGGTAACCGTGGTCCAGGTTTCAGAATTGTTGAACTCTGAGTGACTGCTATGCAAGATATTCTTCCCGACAAGTGCTAGCTGAACCCAGTCCGTAGCTAACCAACCGAGTCTTACGTCGGCATTTGTGAAGGCTTCGATATTATCACCGTCATAAAGTGTCCACTTTTGCTCGTCTTTATAAAAAACTCGTAAATCCAATTCCCAGTTAGATGCAATATCATAGCTTGCCCACGCAGATACCTGATGATTAGGTGATCGATCTTCCACAAGGGATATCAAAGAATCATTGTAAACATTCGACTGAATATCATTCAGATCAACTTCATTAAACGAGTAACTCAGCTTATATCGGCTGTATTCAGTTGCATGCCAGGTTGCCAACAACTCACTCCCATATGCATGACCAGAAGTGTTATTCGCCAGTGTGAGCTCTAGGGTGCATAAGGTCATGCTGCTGCAGTCGGGAGTACCTTGGGTATAACTTCTTACATTTTCGTAGTCATTGAAGTAAATGTTCCAGTCTAAAGCCAGTGCCGATATGGGCATCCATCGCATACCAAGTTCATATGCATTTACCTCTTCCGAATCAAACGAATCTGATCCTTCTACTGTCACCAGTAATGGAAGAGGCATTCCAGGAATGGTACCAGCAGGAGAACTGAGGGTTACTACACTGATATCGTTCTCGCCCCGCGAAGGAATACGTGTTGCTCTTGATATCGCTCCCCAGAGAGTAAATTGCATGGTAGGTACCCAACTCATTCTTATGTTCGGTTGGACCTCTATATCGCTGTAAGTATTCCCTTCTACTTTAGTCCCTAAGGTTAGAGATATATCTGATTCCGTAAACTCAATCGTATCTTGTGCAAATAGGTTCCAAATATTGAGTTCATCTTTCTCTTGATCTACTTTGAATAACAAGCCACTCTCTATCTTGTTTTGATTCCATCGATATCCCCCTCCCCAAACTACGGTGTTGTCTGTAAAGGGTTTAAATTGATGCTCAACGCTCAGATCTATGGTATCTGAGCGCTCGTCATAACGAATATCATCCCGCTCATAATAGTCATACCAAAGCTGCACGCTCAGCTCCGAATCTAACCCCATAGGTTTGCTCCAACGAGTATTTAGATTGCCTCCATTCGTCCCTACAGTGTCTTGAACTCGATAAGGAATAAATGGTGCACTAGTAGCAACAGCGGTTAGATCCTGATCAAGATCGTGGTCAAAAATATCACCCTGTACAGTGAGTAAATGCCCCATATCTCCCTGCCAATCCATACGAAAGCCTGACTGGAGGTAATCTGCATCGGTATTAAGCTTGTTTCCCTTGGTATCGACGTTCTCATCTAGCTTTCTTGTTTTCGCATAGACACGCATTTGTGTATTTTCTGATACATCCGCACCAAACCTACCAACAGCTAAACCTTTTAGTTCGTTTCCGGCGGCAAGCTTTATCAACGTACCTTTAGTGTCAGCGGCCTCTTTGGTAATGATGTTAATAACACCATTTACGGCATTGGTTCCCCATAATGTCGCTCCGGGTCCACGAATAACCTCTATTCTTTCGATGTCATCAAGTGCGTACTCATGGTTTTCCCAAAACACACCTGAGTAGGTAGAGGTGTAGACACTTCTACCATCAATCAACACCAGTAGCTTATTCTCTAGTCGGCCATTAAAGCCTCGCATACCGATTGCCCACTTATTATTGTCAACCTGAGCAACATGCATGCCGGGAACAAATTTCAAAACTTCTGGAATGGAGGTCGCACCGGATCGTCGAATCTCGTTTTGAGTGACGACATATACTGCTGCTGCGGCATTAGATAGTTTTTCTGATTTCTTACTTACTGAAGTGACTTCAATCTGCATTAAGTCTTCAAGACTTAGCTCAGTGAAGTCCTGTGAATAGCCAGCGAAGGCGAAAAATAGAGGCAATACCCCTACAATTTTTGATCTGGTAACCATAACCAATGACTCCTGACAAACTCTATAAAAGCGAACACATCCTGTGTTTCTTATTTAGCTCATATTTTTATTTGTTATATAAACTTGAAGAATTTTAAGAGCTAATATAATAGTTTTACCTTATATAGCCTTCATATGATACTAGTTAGGTATTATTTTCTTAATTAGTTGGCACAAATCGATACACACTTTGATCTTCGGCAGAAAAAGTACTGAACCTCCATCAAGATGCGCAAACTTCAGTGGTTAAATTTCATTCATAACAACAAGTAATTGTGCGCTTTATAAGTAAAGCAAGTAATTTTAGAAATGAGCAACTTTTTGATGAATTTTAGAGTAAAAACCCTTTGGTCACGCTTTATAAAGAGTGCATGAAGTGATAGTTAAGCCACTTCTTTATGAAACTGTTTTCTATATAATAAATTCAGTACGGAAATACATCAGGATAAAAAATGAAATCTTTTCAATGGGATAAAAGCTTCGAGACTGGCATTGCTGATGTTGATGAACAGCACAAATATCTTGTCTCTCTGGTGAACAAGTACAGTACAATGACCGCCGAACAGAAATACTCTGCTGTAGAAAGCGCAAAAGTACTGAACGAACTCACAGAATACACGCTTTACCACTTTCATGAAGAAGAGAGGATGATGGTAAAAGCGGGCGTAGCTAAAGAGCACCGGGATGAGCACTTTGCTACCCATCAAAAGTTCGTTCAGGATCTAAAAGAGTTCGCAGATTCCTTCGATTCATACAGTGAAGAACATTCCACCCAACTGCTCGACTTTCTTGTGAACTGGCTGGTATATCACATACTTGGCAGCGACCAAAATATGGCGAGACAAGTCAACGCCATTGAAAAAGGTATGGACCCGAAGCAAGCTTATCTTGATGAAGAACGTGAACACGACGAAGCGGTTGGGCCATTGTTGAAAGCCCTAAAAGCGATGTTTGAGCAAGTCTCAGATCGAAATAAAGAACTTATTCTGCTGAATCAGTCTCTGGAAGATAAGGTTGAACTGCGCACGAAAGAACTCTCTGATGCCAATCGAAAGCTTGAGAAACTCTCTCTGACCGATGCTCTCACTCAGCTTCCAAATCGTCGATACGCCATGAACGCAATAGACAGGCATTGGAAAGCATCTGTTGATCAAAAGACGTCTCTCGCATGTATGCTACTTGATGTCGACCTGTTCAAGCAGGTTAACGACAATGCAGGGCATGACGCAGGGGATGACTTGCTAAAGACCCTGTCAGAAACCTTTTTATCAAAATATCGCAGTGAAGATGAAGTTTGCCGACTAGGTGGCGATGAATTTCTTGTTATATGCCCCGGACTTAATCTTCATCAAGCTATGAGTTTGGCAAATACCGTACTCACCAAGGTACAGGCTATCAAAATCCAATATGAAAATTACTGCTGGGAAGGCAGTATCAGTGTTGGCGTTGCTGAACTTGACGAATCTATGCTAGAAGCCAGCGAACTGATAAAAGCCGCAGACACATCTGTTTATCTCGCTAAGGACGCAGGTAAAAATTGTGTAAGAGCCATTCAGCTGAGTTAAAACAACGATTCGATTCTTCTCGTCTTATATTTTAAATGGTTCGATATGGAGTTTGTTGTGAAAAAGCTATCATTGATTGTTGTCCCTCTTCTGTTTTTGCTCTCTGCTGATCCCGCTGCAGCCAGATACTGCACAACTAAAAACTGGGAAACCTCAACGAGTTATTACAAAAAGCAAGAGAAGAGATACAACGGGAATGTTAAAGCTGCCAATATCGAGATCGAGCAATATAACAGTTACGAGTTTCTCCAGGATAGCTTTAACTCTGATCAGTTAGCTCAGATTTGGCTAGGTGATAATGACGCAGCAAAACTCGCTCTCAACACTCAGAAAGATCTCTTTATGGATGAAGTTATAAAACTCAACAAAGTTAGAAGCAAAATCCTCGCCACCATGAAAAAACTAAAAACCAATAAAGAGCTATGGGAAAAACTGGCGGACTACTGCTACGACGAAGATAATTATAAAGATTACAAAGCCGGTCGCGACAATATGAGAAAAGGAATTAACCTTCAAAAACAAGCAGACGAACTACTCTCTAAAGTAGAACGAATAAAGCTTAGATACCTAAAAGAAGTTGGTTTGATCAACAGCTCAAAAGACAAAGCCAGGGAGCATTGCGAAAGCACCGGCGCTACATGTGGTGATTTTGATTAAACTGCTGAAATAGCCTATACATCAGCGCTAAAAACGCAGCCAACCCCAAAAACTGAGGTTGGCTTTTTTGTTACTTCTACTCTTTGCGCTTATGCTTTGGAACGTAGTTCAGAATTGATATAGGAACCTCTTTCTTAGGAGTAAACCCTTCGATAGTGCGTCGCTCTATAAGATGTCCAAGGCGGCTTTCAATCATACAAAGGTTCTTAAAACTATCTTTAGAGACTAAAGACAAAGCTTCACCAGCCGCATCTGCACGCCCTGTACGACCAATACGGTGTACATACTCATCCGCAGGATATGGAAGGTCGTAGTTGATAACGCAAGGCAGGTTATCAATATCAATACCACGAGCCGCAACGCCTGTTGCAATCAGATATTTGAGTTCACCAGACTTAAAGGATTCCAGAACCTTATTACGTGATGCCTGATTTCTTCCACCGTGAATCGCATCAGCAGCAATGCCACGTTTTTCCAGTTGAGAAACCAGTTTTGCAGCGCCATGTTTGGTTTCAATAAAGATCAAAGCCTGTTCCCAGCGATCTTCCTTAAGCAGATGCGCTAACAGAGCTGACTTTGTATCTTTATCTACAGTAATTAACCATTGTTCGATATTCGCTTTGGAGGCCGCATGTTTAGTAATACTGATTTCATGCGGATCGTTGATGGCAGATCTCGCTAGCTCACGAACCGGGTTAGACAACGTTGCTGAAAATAACAGGTTCTGTATGTCTTCCGGCAAACGAGCAATAATTTTATTTATGTCCTCGATAAAGCCCATATCCAGCATTCGATCTGCTTCATCCAATACAAGGATTTCAGCCTCATCAAAGTGAACCGCTCGTTGACCATATAGATCAATCAAACGACCAGGCGTTGCCACCAGGATATCGATTCCTTCGATCAAGCGAGCTTTTTGTGGCGCATCATCTACACCGCCAAATACCGCCATCGCTTTAAGGCCAAGGTGCTTGCCATACACTTCGATGCTCTTCTCAACCTGAATAGCCAACTCTCGTGTTGGTACGAGAATCACTGCACGAGCACGCTTTTTGCGCTGAGTTTCACCCTTGCTTAGCATTTCCAAGATAGGTAACACAAAACTAGCGGTTTTACCTGTACCAGTTTGCGCAGCAGCAATCAGATTCTCTCCTTTCAGAACAACCGGAATGGCCTTCTTCTGAATAATGGTAGGAGTTTCATAACCGGCATCGGCTACGGCTTTAACGATAGGATCGCTTAATCCAAGTTTAGAAAATGACATGGGAATCTCTGATGGCTGGTAGGAATGGCCGCTAGTCTAGTTGTAGAAGCGGTTCGGGGCAAGCTGAGAATGCTTGCCCTATTGATTTACCATTGCTCTTAAGCAAAACGAGCTTTGCATGACACCAAGAACGGTGTCCCGGAACCATTTGTGTGAAGCATCGTTGTCATATTTAGGGTGCCATATAAGCCAATACCTCTGCTTTGGAACACGAAACGGCATAGGGAAGTAAGTGACAGGAAAGTTCTGTTTCATGCTAATCGCTATATGCTCTGGTATCACAAGGAGTAAGTCTCTGCGGCATATTGCAGATAAAGCCGATGAAAAAAAAGGGACAGTAAATTGTACTCGTCGGCTTAACCCTTGTTCTGATAACCATTGGTCCACAAAACTATCTTTATCACCGCCTCCAACAACGGAAGCGTGATTAAAGCTTAGAAAGCTATCCAGATCCAGTGAGGATGATTTTGCCAGTGGATGCTTTGTACTCATAACGCATACCGGATGATCTTCACCAATAAGCATTCCAGATAATCCATCAGGTGGCTTTGGCAATGTACTTGATACTAACTGAATATCCAGTTCACCCAGGTGTTCATATTTTTTAGGAGACCAAGAGTGGTAAATAACATTCAGATCCGGAGCTTCCTCTCCTAATTTATCAACAAGGTCGGGCATAAAATATTGAGCCACATGATCGGATGAAGCTATAGCCACCTGCCCTTCCCACCGAGCTGGCTCAAAGACCTCGGGCTCAAACAGATGGTCACACTCAGTCAGCAGCCCATCTAGCTTCCCCTTAAGCTGTTCGGCTCTAGGAGTCGGAACCAAATGGTTTTTCTCCCGAACCAGTAACTGATCATCAAACAGTTCCCTAAGCTGAGTGAGCTGGCGACTAACTGCAGACTGGGTGAGGTGTAAACGCTCAGCGGCATGGCTAACGTGGCACTCTTCCAGCAGTATTTGTAAAGTTCGCAATAAGTTAAGGTTATTATTTTTCACTTTATACCAACGCTTTTCGATTATTGGGTATATTTAACTCTATAACTGACAAATAATATTAATCTCTTTACTATTAAAAATATTAACGAATAAAATTTCTATATCTATATTATACCAACAATCGACCTGTTACATTCCTGTTAATTGATTTACTTTTATTCAACGTTATAGCAATCACTAGTCTAAACTAATTAACTAAGATTTA
This sequence comes from Vibrio iocasae, assembly GCF_042245395.1. Taxonomy (NCBI): domain Bacteria; kingdom Pseudomonadati; phylum Pseudomonadota; class Gammaproteobacteria; order Vibrionales; family Vibrionaceae; genus Vibrio; species Vibrio iocasae. The sequence continues at coordinate 1,891,475 of NZ_CP145310.1, forward strand.
TGTTTCTCTGTCTTTATTAAATAAGATAGATCACATTATTTAGATTTTGATATTAATCAAATTCGTAAAAATATTGTGATGTAACTCAATAGATAAAGTCATCAGTAATGCCGATAGTTAATCACTCTTAACTTTAAAGGTATCGCATAAACTTTTGCAAATATGCCGATTACTCTCTTGCCCGAAAGTTCTTGTCGATCACTCACCCAAGCCAATAACCACTTATTTATCAAAAATTTAAATTATTCCAAAAGCGTGAGAAGCAGTCGTACTTTTCCCGTAATGAGAATGATTTAAAGAGTATTCATTTACCCCAAAGCAGCTTGTTCATTTTTCAAACAACTTACCACTATGAGCAATCATCATAGTGGTAATGAAAATTTGTTGTTTCAAAGAATCTCCCTCCTCTTGATAGCGTTTAATCACTCCACAAGCGAACGCTTTTTAATGAAACATATTTGAATTTTCTCCGAGGTACACATGAAAAAAATCGTTAATACAGAGCTAGCGCCTAAAGCAATCGGCCCATATTCACAGGGAACTAGCTTGGCAGATATGGTTTTCACATCAGGCCAACTGCCTTTAGATCCTGAATCAATGGAGATCGTAAGTGGCGGAATCAAAGAGCAGGCTCGACAGTCACTTGTGAACCTAAAAGCCGTTCTTGAAGAAGCCGGAGCATCACTAGATACGGTTTTGAAAACCTGCTGCTTTTTATCTGACATGAACGACTTTGTCGCATTCAACGAAGTTTATACCGATGTATTTGGTACCGAAGGGGCACCAGCTCGTTCATGTGTTGAAGTTGCACGCCTTCCAAAAGATGTGCTGGTCGAAGTCGAAGCTATCGCTTTCACCAAGTAACCTTTAGGTGCCATAACATGAAATCTCTAGAAACAACCATTCCAAACGTATTAAAAAGTATCGAAAACCAGTTTGCATCTCCATGTTTAAGCGAAGGTTTTGAGGCGCATGACCTTGAATTGGTGCGTAGTTTTCATAGCCAACTACCTGGCTATGAACGAACTCCGCTGCACTCGCTTGATGCTTTGGCAGAAAAACTTGGTATTGGCCGAATCCTATTGAAGGATGAAGACTATCGCTTTGATTTAAATGCATTTAAGGTGCTCGGTGGCTCATATGCAGTGGCTCGCCTGCTAGGTAATAAATACGACATTCCTACCGATCAGTTAAGTCTGGATAACCTAAAAGCAAAAATTACTGAGCCAATGACCTTCACTTCTGCTACCGATGGAAATCACGGTCGAGGTTTAGCTTGGGCAGCAGATAAATTGGGGCAGAATGCCGTTATTTATATGCCAGTGGGCACTGCTGAGGAGCGAGTGAACAACATTCAGAAGCTCGGTGCAGAAGTCATTGTTACGGATGTTAACTATGACGACACAGTGCGTATTGCTTACGAAGCTTCTCAGAAGAATGGCTGGAAGTTTGTTCAAGATACCGCCTGGGAAGGGTACACCGATATACCTCTTTGGATCATGCAGGGTTATACAACCATTGTTAGTGAAAGTATTGAACAAATGCATGAGCTTGAAGTTGCTCCGACACACATCCTCTTACAAGCCGGTGTTGGCTCCATGGCAGGTGGTGTATTGGGCGCGTTTGCCAATCACTACGGGATAAACAACCTCACAAGTATCATCGTAGAGCCTGAAAGAGCCGACTGTATTTACCGCTCAGGTGTCACCGGAAATATCGTTAATGTTACTGATGATCTAGATACCATCATGGCTGGCTTGGCGTGCGGTGAACCTTGCTCTATCGGTTGGGATATTCTCAAAGCAAATGCATCAGGCTTTATGTCTTGCAACGACTCATTAGCAGCTACAGGTATGAGAGTTCTGGCAAACCCTATTGGAAATGATCCAAAAGTGGTTTCAGGCGAGTCCGGCGCCATCGGTTTGGGCGTCCTATATACCCTGGCAACACATCCTGACGCTAAAAACATAATGAAGCAATTTGGTTTCGATAAAAACTCGACGGTATTTATTCTAAGTACCGAAGGAAATACCGATCCTGTGAATTACCAAAACATAATTTGGAATGGTGCTTATTCAAGCTAACACTCCAAATTAAATAAATGTCAGCCAATATCAGTTTTAAAAAAATTTAAATATTAAAAATATAATTTCAATAACTTAAACGGAAACAAAATGAACAAAATATCAGAACAATTAGCGAAGGAAATGGCAGAATGGCGACACCATTTGCACCAACATCCTGAGTTTCAGTTTGATTTGCCAATGACCTCTAAATTCGTCGCTGACAAGCTCAGAGAATGGGGAATCGAGGTACACGAAAATATTGGGCAATCAGGTGTGGTTGGTGTTCTTCGTAAAGGTGACTGGGAAGGTAAAAAAGCGGTCGCTCTACGAGCTGATATGGACTGTATTAGCCTACAGGAAACAGGAAACGTTCCTTACAAATCGTGCATTCCAGGCAAAATGCATGGTTGTGGTCACGATGGTCATACGTCTTCACTACTAGGTGCAGCTAAGTATCTGGCTACTGAAGGTAACTTTAACGGAACCGTACATTTCCTATTCCAACCAGACGAAGAGAATGGTCAGGGCGCAACGGCAATGATCAATGATGGTCTGTTCGAAAAATTCCCTACCGATGAAGTTTACGGCTACCACAACGTACCCGGCTTTGAAGCGGGTTCAATTCACATGTCTTCGGGTGGTGTGATGGCAAGTGAAAACTTGTTCACCATTAACCTGGTTGGTCGTGGTGGTCATGCTTCCTCACCTCACATGTTAGCAGATCCGGTAGTTGCACTTTCTCAGGTTATTAGTGGTCTTCAGACTATCGTTTCGCGCACAATCAACCCAATGGAAACCGTCGTTTGTTCAGTAACAGAAATACTGACTGATGGCGCAAGAAACGTTGTACCGACAAAAATAACCATCAAGGGCGACTACCGAACATACACCACAAAAAATACCGATCTTGTAGAAAAACGTATGAACGAGATCGTCAAAGGGGCATGTGAAACTTACCACGTTGAAGGTGATGTGCATGTTTCCAGGGAATTTGTAGTTTCCTATAACTCCGTAGAGCAAACCAAAGCAGCGGCAAAAGCGGCGATTGCACTGGTAGGTGAAGACAAAGTCGATACCAACGGAGAGAAGAAAAGCTTCTCCGAAGATTTTGGTTTCTTCGCTGAAAAAGTATCAGGTTGCTACGTGTTTATTGGCAACGGTACAGAAGGTGCAAACGGCTATTTCCTTCATAACCCTAACTACGACTATAACGATGATATTTTGCCAGTAGCGGCTGGATTCTATTGTCAGATCATCGAACAACAACTAGCTTAATAAAAACTGAGAGATAAAACTTATGATAATGGATGCTATGTCATACCTGAACGGTATATTCTGGGGCTATCTAATTCTTGCTCTGCTAATGGTTTCTGGCGTGTTCTACACGATTAAGTGTGGGTTTCCTCAGATACGATACTTCAAAAGCTTATTCACTAACTTTAAAAAAGAGAAGTCCGTTTCCGGCGGTATCTCCGGCTTTGCAGCTTTATGTGCTGCATTAGGCGGCCAGGTTGGTACAGGCTCTCTTGTGGGTGTTGCTGCCGCACTTTTCTCCGGTGGCCCTGGTGCTATATTCTGGATGTGGATGACTGCTGTTGTGGGTATGGTTATCTCATTCGCAGAAGCCGTACTGGGACAACTGTTCCGTAAAAGTAATGGTGACGGCACATTCCGTGGTGGTCCTGCTTACTACATGACTTACGGCATGAACAACAAAGTGATGGCTATGGTGTTCTCTGCATGTATGATTTTCGGTATTGGCTTTATTTACCTAATGGTGCAGGGTAACTCTATTGCTCAGGCTGCTGAGGGTGCTCTAGGTATTGATCCTCTGCACACTGGTATCTTTACTGCGATTCTGGTAGCTGCTGTTATCTTTGGTGGTGTTAAGCGTTTATCTGAAGTGGCATCTTATCTCGTTCCTTTTATGGCCGCTATCTACATCGGTTGTACTGCCTTTGTTCTTATTACAAACTTTAGCTTAATCGATGACGTATTTACGCTAATCATGACCGAAGCATTTAGATTTGATTCTGCTGCTGGTGGTATTGGTGGTTACACTATCGCTGTAGCTCTTCGCTACGGTATTGCTCGTGGTCTGTTCTCAAACGATGCAGGTGTAGGTACTGCGCCAAGTATGCACGCTACTGCTTTAGTTAAACACCCAGTAAACCAAGGTTTCTCTGCGATGCTAGGCGTGTTCTTTACGACTATCGTTGTTTGTAGCTGTACTGCTTTCACTATCATCATCACGGGTGCAATGGATACTGGCGAGACAGGCATCAAACTGACTCAGGAAGCCTTTGCATTGGGTTATGGTGAAAATGGTAAATACATTGTACTGATTGCGATTTCTCTGTTCTGTTTCACAACACTTTTGGCCGATATTTACTATGGCGAAGTAAACCTTCAGTGGTTCAGTAACAACAAGAATCTAATCAACGGTTATCGTGTCATAGCGTTAGTTCTGGTTGTAGTAAGTGGGATTGTATCCATTGATTCACTGTGGACACTGGTCGACTTTGTTCTGGCAATCATGGTGTTTGTGAACATCATCGCTCTTATGTATCTGAGCAAGTATGTATTCTTCGCACTAAGAAACTACGATGAGCAAATCAAAGAAGGTATCGAAACGCCTGTGTGGGACTACACCATAGATGTAACTGAAGCGGACTTGGAAAAACCAGCCAACAGAGTTTCAGAGGTTCGCTTCGAAAGCTAGAGCGTTAAAAACAGTCTGAAGTCTCACCATACATTGGTGGGACTTTTTTTGGATTTAGAGGGGACACTTTGCACTTTGAGGGAAGACCTGTCTTAATTAGTTAGAGTTGTTGGATACATACTTTCTATATAACTTGTCGTAGCGGCCATCTGCTTTTAATTTATCCAAAGCCTTCTGCCATTTATTCACCTCTTCATCCGGGGTGTCCAGTGAGAAAGTAAGATAAAGGGTAGAATCATACAGTTTTAGATCGGTTCGCTTTATGCTGGATAAATCAATGTCTGCTTTCTTTGCCAACTCAGGCAATATCAACTCGCTCATGGGTGTTGCGTCAATTCTGTCACTGGCGAGCATTTGTAAAGAAATTAGCTGATCATTAGTAGGATAAATATTCTTAAATCCAAGTCCCTCCAGATACGTATGATCTGCATTTCCCCTACCTACACCAAGAAACGGTACCTTGGACAGATCCTCTAATGTCCTGATGGAGTCCGGATTATCTTTATGTTTATAAACGTACACACCACTGGTAATCAGCGGTCCGACCCACTTGACGGTTTTATCCCGTTCCTCTCGCCATGCAACGATAAAAAAAGCAATGTTTGACGTGGTTTGTACTTTCCGCAAACCTCTGCTGAAAGGATACATTTCAAACGAAACTGGGTGACCAAGTGAGGTCATCATCTCTTTAATCAAATCGATCGCGAAACCACGGAACTCACCGTTTTCCTCATAGGTAAATGGTGGAATATAGTGAGTGATGAATCGATGGTTCGGTTGCGAGTATACAGACTGGGAAACCGATACCAGACTAATCATCAAAACTAGTAACGCGATAGACCGATACATACCTTTCCTTTGGTTCTATAGCTATAGACAAACCTGGTTCTTGCCATTTTGCTTCGCCCGATACAGTCTCTTATCTGCAAGAATGATAAGCTCCTCTTTGTTGCTCGCTTCACCTGTATCAGCCACTCCGATGCTTATCGTGATTTTAAAGTCTAAACTGTCTATAGACTCTACGGCTCTACGAATTCTTTCACACGGAGATAGCGCTGCTATGGAGTCAACTCCCTGAAGGACAACCAAAAACTCTTCGCCTCCCCAACGGCCTAGCAGGTCCTGAGGCCGCAAATGACTTTCCATTGTTTTTGCTATTACTTTCAGAACACTATCGCCTACACCGTGTCCGTGTTTATCATTAATAGCTTTGAAATCATCAACATCAACCAGAGCTATAGCAACTGTCTTCTGGCGATTTTCACCCTCCAAAAAAAGAATATCATCCAATATATCATTGATAGCACGACGGTTTGGTGACTCCGTTAGTGAGTCTGTATGAGCTAACCTGGCCATTGAGCTCGATAACTCTTCCAGTTTGATATTGCGGGCCCTTAGAATTTCAGTTTGTTCTTTGACTTTATCTTCAAGTGCTAACTTAAGTGCCTTAAGATTTTTTTCTGCATGTATACGGCGTCTTATATTTATCAATAAGATGGCTATCACTAATGTCATTGCGGCAATAACGTAAGAAGAATATAAGATAACCTCTCTATGCTCTTCAAAATAACTTGGATTGTGATTAATAATCTCACTACCTTCAGGTACGTTTTCTAAACTAAGTCCAAACCTCTCCATATTCTTATAGTCGAATCGTGGAGAAAACTCTGAACTGGGTAAAATACCAATGCTTTGAGGAGAAGTACCATTCAATACCCTTTTTGCCATGCTAGCTAACAGCGTACCTTGCTGCTTAGGGTCATTTATCGCACCTCCTACTATACCTCTACCCAGCATAAGTCCTCCCCCCCACATCCCGTACACTGGAACAGGACTTTCATTAGCTAGCTTGGGTAGGTCACGAGCATAAGAAAAGTATTGCCCTCCACTATCTTTATGGATAGCCAACATAAGAACCGCAGAGTCAGACGGCAAATTTAATACGCGTTGGTGTAATTCCGAGAAATGAAAGTCATCCCATATTTCAAATTCCGGCCCACCAACGACAGGTTCTGTATTTAGTTCAGAAAGAACATCATTCGCTCTGGATACCATTCTCCTACCTAGTTCTGTTTTGTCTGCCAGTAGAACCACTTTTTTCACTGATGGTTGCAATTTCAGAATGAGTTCCAGATTGGCTTTTATCGCCATACCTTCTTTTATGCCGAACACATTATCCTTACCAACGACAGAGTCAGGGTTAAAAACATTTACACCCATAAAGCCCAGAGGCAGCCCCGGAAACAATTCGTCCCCGTTTTCCATAAGAAAGTAGAACGCCGCATCATCGCTGGCCAGGACAACGTCTAAAGGAAACTCATTATATTTGTACTGAAAAAGAGACTTCTTAAGCTCATGATATTCCGGATCATCGATAAATCGCCGTGAGTCCATAAACTCAACATGAATGTTCTCTTCAGGAACTAAAGACAATAACTCGCTCGTTACACCTTCAACCAGCTGCTGAGTCCACGAATACTGAATGTGGTATGAGTTGATGAGTAAAACTCTCGGTGCGTCAGCACCAATTACAGACTGGGAGAATGTAAGGAAAAAGGTAAAAACAATCCTGATAAAACCAGAGTTTCGCGCCATGCTGTTCTAAATAATTATTCCAGATAACAATAAGTATATGACGCTTTAGAAGTTTTACTTCGCAATATAAAAACAAAAGCCCCTTTGAGTCATACATAGACAAAGGGGCTTAGCTGGCTTAACTCTTTTTTTGCCGTCTTGCAGAAAACATATCAACAACATACTGAATCAGTGAAGTTAGTAAGTTATTGTTGTTAAATTCATGCATGACATGAGTAAAGTTAGATTTGAATTTTTTAGTTGCTTCCTCAGGATTATCTGCATAGATAACATCGCCATCTACCTCAAAACCTGAATTCAACAACTGCTCTTTCTCCCTAAGAAATGACTCTTTACCCATTTCAAGGTAAGTAAACTCGCTTCTATCTCCACCAGAAACAATAAAAAACTGATATTTAGCCATTTTAATCTCCTTCATCACTTAAAAACTGAGTTTAAAAAGGTGATTAAGGAAACCTCAGAGTACGCCTCAGTACTCATCGCATCAATCAATAAAAGATAAAGAACTTATCAATCGCGAGATACATCTCAGATACAAAAAAGCCCCTCGCGAAGAGGGGCAATAGTCCATCACTTGTTATTGTAGTGAATTCTTTTCTCTCGGTTATTTAACCGAAATCACCGTTAACGTAGCCTTTAGTGCGGTCATCTTGCGGGTTAGCAAAGATGTTCGCTGTTTCATCATGCTCCACCAGCTCTCCCATCAGGAAGAACGCAGTACGATCTGAAATACGACGTGCCTGTTGCATGGAGTGAGTTACGATAACGATGGTGTAGTTTTTCTTCAGCTCTTCCATTAGCTCTTCGATTTTGTGAGTCGCGATTGGGTCAAGTGCTGAAGTTGGTTCGTCCATCAGGATGACATCTGGCTCCATTGCGATAGTACGCGCAATACACAGACGCTGCTGCTGACCACCAGAAAGGCCAAATGCGTGTGACTTCAGACGATCTTTTACTTCATCCCAAAGTGCTGCACCACGTAGCGAGTTCTCAACTACTGAATCGATATGCTTTTTGTCTTTGATACCCTGAGCACGCAAACCATAAGCCACGTTCTCATAAATACTCATCGGGAATGGGTTAGGCTTCTGGAACACCATACCTACTTTGATACGAAGATCCGCAACGTCGATATTGCCGTAGATATCTTCACCATCCATCGTCAGACCGCCAGTGATCTTTACGCCCTCGATAAGGTCGTTCATACGGTTCAAGCAACGCAGTAGCGTTGATTTTCCACAGCCTGACGGACCAATAAGCGCGGTTACTTTCTGAGTTGGAATCGGTAGGTTGATTGCTTTTAGTGCCTGATTCTCACCGTAGAACAGGTCCAGATTTTCAATGTTAAATTTATTGCTCATCATATTTATCTCTTAATTCTTAAATTCTGTTTGTAGTTGGGCCTGTAAACCTAGTAGGTTGCCGTGTTAAAGCGGCTAGCAATCAGTTTAGTAACCATGTTGATCAGTAGCACCACTACGATAAGTACCGTTGCTGTACCGTAAGCCTGATTCCACTCTTCAATAGTGAACAGCTCGGTTGTCAGCTTATATAGGTGAACCGTCAGCGTTCGGCCTGAATCAAGCAGAGACTCAGGAATACGCGCTACCATACCTGCAGTCAGGAATACCGGAGCAGATTCACCAATGACACGACCAATACTCAGAATGACCGAAGTTAAGATACCTGGCATTGCACTTGGCAGGATAAGACGCCAGATTGTGTAAATTTTGGAAGCACCCAGACCATATGAACCTTCACGGTAAGTCTGCGGAACTGCCATCAACGCTTCTTCCGTTGTACGAATGATAACTGGCAGAATCAGGATACTCAGTGTCAGTGCACCAGATAGTATCGAGAAACCAAGGCCCAGAATCGCAACGAAGAAGGTCATACCAAACAGACCAAAGATGATCGAAGGGATACCAGCCAGAGATTCGGTACAAAAACGAATTACTTTAACCAGTTTACTCCCCACCTTCGCATATTCTGTCAGGTAGATTGCCGTCATAATGCCAAGTGGTGCAGCCACTGCAATAGACGCAATAACCATATAAATGGTTGAGATGATCATCGGGAAGATACCCTTCTCTTCACCTGTCGCCGTGTACTTATCGGTGATGAAGTTCCAGTCTACAAACTTAAGACCGTTAGAAAGGATGTACCAGATAATCCAGAACAGGAAGCCTACTGTTAACGCAGCAGCAGCCCATACAAATACATTTAAGATGGCGTCTTTGTTCTGACGCGCTTTTTTTAGTTTTACTCTATCCATCTTTACTTAGCCTTCTGACGATTCAGGTAAAGCAGAGCGCCGTTAAGCACCATAATAAAGGCCAGCAGAACCACGCCTGTCGCATACAATGCATTGGCGTGAACACCACTTGCGTATGACATTTCAATCGCGATGTTTGCTGTCAGGGTACGTGCAGAATCCAGAATGCCACGAGGCATTGCCGGTGCGTTACCCATTACCATGATAATTGCCATGGTTTCACCAAGAGCACGACCAATGCCCAGAATCACACCTGTCATGATGCCTGAGCGCGCAGCCGGAACCAGCAGCTTAAAGATGGTGTAGATTTTTGAAGCACCCAGCGCCAGAGAACCTTCTTTGTAGGTACGAGGCACCGCACGAATAGAGGTTTCAGATACTGTGATTACCGTAGGTAGAATCATCACACCCAGAACGATAATACCAGCCAGAATGGTGTTGCCCGCAGGAACATTAAAGATGTTTTGAATAAGCGGAACAATTATCACAAGGCCGAAGAAGCCATATACCACCGATGGAATACCGGCCAGAAGTTCAACCGCTGGGCGGATAATATTGGCTACCGGCTTTGGTGCTATCTCAGCAATAAAGATGGCCGTTAGTACACCAATTGGCACACCAACGAGTACCGCACCAAGAGTCGATACCAGAGAGGCAACAATCATGGTGTAAACACCATAAAGAGCAGGTGGAATCCAATCCTGGCCTAGAACGATGCCAGTAACACCCGCTTCCTGAAACGCAGGAATACTCTCTTTGACAATGAAGTACGCAATAATCGCCAATGAGACAATACCAATCACTGCACTTGTAAGAAATAAGCCATGAAAAATGCGTTCTTTCCAGTCAACGCGCTTTTGCTGACGCAGACCTTTCGATTTATCGCGAGCCATAGGCATTTCACTATTTACGATGGACATAATTAAAACTCACATACCAGGGAGTAGATAACAGGAATGTTAAGTAAAGAGCTCAGCCCAATGGCGGGCTGAGCAAAAGATTCGATTGGTGTTAACTTAGTTAACTGAGATATAGCCTTTGCCGTCAACCAACGCCTGAGCGTCATCAGTTAGCATCCAGTCAAGAAACTTCTGAGTTTCAGCTGATGGCTTGCCTTCTTTGTATAGAACAAGGAATGGTCGAGCTACTTTGTAAGAACCGTTCTTCACGTTGTCTACAGTCGCTGGAGTACCGTCAACAGATAGTGCTGTAACAGACTCATCGACAGTACCTAGAGAGATGTAGCCAATCGCGTATGGGTTAGAAGCAACCATAGTTTTCAGAGCACCGTTGCCGTTAGCAACCTGAGCTCGTGGAGAAATAGCCGTTACCTTCTTACCAGAGATTTTTCTTTTCAGTTTCATGATATCTTCGAAAGCACCACGAGTACCAGAAGCGGTATCACGAGTGATTGCTACGATTGGCTTGTCTGCACCACCAACATCTTTCCAGTTAGTGATTTCGCCTTTGTAGATAGCCGTTACCTGCTCTGCAGTTAGCGCTTTAAGTTCGTTCTTAGGGTTTACAACTACTGCGATACCATCGCGAGCGACAACCATTTCAACCAGTGTATCTTCTTTTTCCTCAGCCTTAAGGTTACGAGAAGACATACCAAGATCAGCACTTCCATTCTTCGCAGCTTTTACACCTGCAGAAGAGCCTGGGCCCTGCACTTCAACAAAAACATTTGAGTGAGATTTCATGTAAGTCTCACCAAATACTTCCATTAGCGGAGTGACACTTGAAGAACCTACAGCTGAGATTGTTTCTTTCGCTGATACTGGAGTTACTGCTAGTGCACCTAGAAGAGCGATTGCACCGAATACTGTCTTTTTCATTACAATTTTCCTTTGCTGGCATTCTTTGCCGTTTCACTTGAACGGTTGCCACTTTAGGATTTGTGTATGACATTCTTGTTACATAATATTGAACACTCTATGACAGTCGATATATATGAGCTCGTACATATGGCCATTCTCTACCTTATTGAAAAGCAAAGAGAAACGTATATACAATGACGATATGTAACGCAAACGTACAACCAGATAAAGCTGTCTTTTTTGTCGAAAATGATGACGTTAAAACAAAATATTCACATAAAAAACGGCCTATACATCAACTGTATAGGCCGTTACAAATTACGTTTTCAGTCTAGTGACTAGCGTGCATGTCATGAGAGTGACTATGGTTCTCAACGTATTGTTCGTAACGAGAGCGAAGCAATATAGTTACCCAACCGTAAACCAGACCAATGACACAATAAGTGAGTTCCGTCACTGTCGCAGTCACATAAGTAGCACCGTCGACATATGACATAAATCCAAAGAAAGTACCCGCACCGACAAACAAAGCCGGAACGAAATCAAACATTGGCACTTTTTCCAGACAAATACATGGAACAACCACGATAAATATAGCTATCGGAAACGCGTAAAAGCCTGCAAAGCTAAACGCGGTACCCAGTTCCATAATTGCAACAGAGGCAATAATACCAGCGACATAACCGAACAGAGTTTTTTGACCACCCTCAACAGTACAGCCTGCCATAAAGTACATCGCCCATGCGATAAAGGCTATCCAGCCAAACCCAACATTGCCTGCAACTGGCATCATTGGAGCCAACACCTGATCCAGAATCTGAATGGTAAACGCCAGAAACGCTACGATTACCGGAATAACTATAAACTGTGAAAATTTCATACTCGCCATCCTTAGGTCATATTTGCCTATGCTGTTACGCTTTTTTCTGTTTGATAAAAATCGAAAGCCTGTTGTGGATTTAAGCCATCATGAACAACGGCATTGACCGCTTTTATCATGGCTAATGGATTCTCTGCCTGGAAAACGTTGCGTCCCATGTCGACTCCTGCTGCACCTGATTGCATGGCGTTGTACGTCAGCGTAAGTGCATCAAACTCAGGAACTTTCTTACCGCCAGCAACGACAATCGGTACTGGACACGCAGCAACCACTTTTTCAAAATCATCGCAGTAGTAAGTCTTCACTATGTGTGCACCTAGTTCTGCAATTACGCGCGTCGCCAACATAAAGTAGCGGGTTGTACGCTCCATCTCTTTACCAACCGCAGTAACGCCTAATGTGGGAATACCCAGACGTGCACCAGCATCGATACTATTGACCAGGTTTTGCAAGCTTGAACACTCACCATTTGCACCAACAAATACCTGTACCGCTAAGCATGAAGCGTTAATCCGTACTGCGTCATCGATATCAACGCCAACCACTTCGTGACTCATATCATCTTTAAGAACGGTGCTGCCTGCACTTGCTCTGAGAATAACGGGTTTGTTGTGCGTTGGTTGAATACAACTGCGCAACGCACCTCTTGTTGCCATCAAGGCATCGGCATGTGGTGCCAGTGGCTCAATCGCAAGATCCAATCTTTCTAATCCAGCCGTCGCTCCCATGATGTAGCCATGGTCAAAAGCCAGCATCACTGTCTTACCTGTATCCGGGCGGAAGATTCGACTAAGTCTGTCTTTCATCCCCCAGTCGACGTGATCCATCCCTTTGACATAAAACGCCTGATTCTCTACAGGCTTATCCAAGCCATAATCTTTGGCTAATTTCATTCCGTCTTTGTCTGCCATCTCTTGTTCCTTACCAACTCTTAATTAATGTTTCTCGTGAATCGCCTGATTAAACGATTCAAATAAAATCGCCATACTTGTTGCGCCAGGATCAATATGTCCAACCGCCTTTTCACCCATGTTCTTGGCTCGTCCACGAGTCGGAACCATCTCTTTGGTTGCTTCAGCTCCTTCTCTGGCCGCTTTGGCTGCGGACTCAAACATCACCTCGATATCCGCTCCGCTTTCAGCCTCTTTCTCCAGTGCTTCTGCAGCGGGAATCAGTGCGTCCAGCATGGTCTTATCACCCTGATGTGCACCACTAAACTGAAGTACACGATCGACACCGGAACGTATGGCAGCCGCCGCCTGTTTAGGTTGTAGTTCTTGTTCGGTTAAACCTGAGCCAATGCCTAAAAACAGATTGCCGACCAACATGCCGGCAGAACCGCCGTCCTGGCTCATAATGTCCCAGCCCAAGGCATCAACTTGTTGGTTCCAGTCTTCTGGGTCTTTCTCAAGTACCGCATCGATACAATGGCAAACACGCAACATAGTTGTGCCGTGGTCACCATCACCGGTTTTACCATCCAACTCATTTAGAAGAGGAACCTGAGCCTCTATGTTCTTCGCTGCCGTTTCGAACATGCCGAATAACAAATCCTGATTAAAAACTGTCATGATTCATCTCCTGACTTATCTATCTAAAATCTGCCTGTCTGCTGATTTCAGGCAAAAAGAATCCCTACACGCGTGAGCAAGATTCAGCGTGTTGCCAGTTACGGTAGGGATTTAAATGCACCGCACCTAAGGGTGCGGCGCTCTAAGAGTTACTGTTGAACCCAGTGAGGAGCGTTACATGGCTCGTCCCAGTATTTCAGTGTTTCGCTATCGAACTTACCGATACACATCTGGAATCCAGCCATTTCTTGTACTGTGAGGATCTCTTCAACCTTGGAACGAGCCACTGTGGCTTGTTTTTCCTGAAGAGACATATGACAAGCTCTCGCAACAACAAACATTTCCATTAAGGTAGTGGCACCGGAGCCATTTATCATCAGCATGACATCATCACCAGCTTGCAGATCGATCGCTTTACATACCTGATCAAGCATGATTTTCGCGGTATCGTCAGCGGTTTGAATCTTCATACGGCCACCGCCACCTTCACCATGTTGGCCCATGCCAATTTCCATTTCATCTGCTGCTAAATCACCAATAACCATGCCTGATTGAGGGTGAGTTGCATTGCTCATCGCTACCGCTAGTGTCGCCATGCTTTCATTGAATTTCTGAGCGACTCGGTACACTTCTTCCAGAGGCAAACCGGCTTCGGCTGCACCACCAGCGATCTTATAGACAGGTACGCAACCAGCTAAACCACGACGATCTTTTACATCTGCATCCAGCCCAGCACTGATGTCTTCGTGTGTCAGCAGCATCTTCACATTGATGCCTTCACGCTTCGCCATTTCCATCGCCATATTGGCGGCCATCACATCGCCTTCATGATTCAGAACGATAAATAGGACACCTGCCGGGCAATCTGCCATCTTCAGCGCTTCGAATACTTTAGGTGCACCTGGTGCTGCAAAGATGTCGCCAACTACAGAATAGTCCAGCATGCCTTCACCAACGTAGCCACTTAATGCAGGCTCGTGACCCGCACCACCTAGAGTCACAATGGCGACTTTGTTTGGATCTTTTGGTGTCGCACGCGCTACGATTTTCTCAGAAATCACTTTGACTTTCTGAGGGTAAGTCATTGCGTAGCCTTGAAGTAATTCAACGGTTAAGTTTTCAGGGTTATTAATAAACTTTTTCATAATTCCAATCCTGTTTACGCTATCAGTAAATATTGTTTTTATTAATTGTTCTTCTATCTATGAGCCATCACAAAAACTGCATCAGCTCTATTGGTGCTTCATCGTCCATAATGAAAGCAATCTTCAAGGTCTCATTGGCATTGAATGGTTCCATCAAGACTGTTTTACCTTTAATAGCTTCTTCTAAATCATCGACTTCATAAGCAATGTGAGCGGTTTTCTTTAGCTCTTCTGGCATCGGGCTATCTTCATCAAACCGTAACCATTCGATGCGATTTTCACTTTCTGTAAAATCAGTAAGAAATAACTTCATATCCTCAGAATAGATTTCACCAGCATGCTCAGCGTTTGTTGGTATGCCGACATGATTAAACTTTTTCATTTCCTGCTCCTTGCATGTATGTCTCACCCTAAGCGGTGATTTAAATATAAAGAGCTTTATGAAACATTTTTGTGACAAAAATCACATCGCAAAATTCAGTAAAAACACTTACAAATCAATAACTTAATATCATTTCAAGTTTTCCACATGAGCAAGTGCAACAAGAGTCAATCCCCTTAAAAATCAGGCAAGTGCAACAAGCCAGTAAACACACACACTAGGCTTTCCGTTTTTCTCATAGGCAAGTGCAACAAAACAGTGAATAGCGGTAAGTAATGACTTCTGAGCAAGTGCAACACGTGACATTCTGCACATTCTGGTAACTTTTTAGTCGTTTTAGGAGCAACTCACTGAAAAAGTGTCTAGCAACTCATTCAACTGTTCGACTGTGAGTTCAGGATGATGATGCAATACGAATTCCATTACTTGATCCCGGCTAAGCCCCATATGAACTAACTCTCCTACAAGTTCTTCATACTGCTTTTCTACAATCTGTTGATGGAATTTTTTTCGATAGGTAGCCATTTGTTGCGCAAGTAAGGGCTCATAACCATATGGTCCAGAGTTTCGATTGAGCTCCCGACTCACTGTGGAACGATGAATACTTAAAAGACGGGCTATTTCAGACTGGTTTTTGCCCTCTTTACGCATCGCCCAGATCTGTAAACGCTTCTCTTCGGTTAACTGACGATACATGCGGTTCTCCTGACGTAAAGTGGCAACAAATTAAATTCTGAACCTATTTCCGCGCTTTTTCTGTGAACAGTGAAGCAGACTAAAAATAAAGAAAAAGGCACCAATAGAATATCCTTCTATTGATGCCTTTTATCATGAAACTCAAAGCGTTGTTTTATGTTAGATGCTAGTAATATAGATAAGCAGCAATTTTCCCTGTAGCTTCTTCATGGTGCCAATTACGATATCCAACTTCGGTTCTAATCGCAGTGTTCGCGGTAGTACTCCAATTCCATGTTGCGGTAACCTGAGAATGTGAATCTTCGGTACTATTGAACAGCCCGATCCAATCAGCATTCATACCAAAGCGATGTTGCTCATTTATAGAATAAAACAAGCCAGCTTCTGCTCCGATACCTGAAACCCAGTCATAACTCGTAAGCGAACCATGGTTGATTTCGCCTTTCAGCAAACTGTAGAAATACAGTCCATTTGCATCACCCCACGCTTTACCGGCACCCACATTTAAAAAGATACGATCATCGGTACCCACATCTGGACGGTCAAATCCGGTTTTAATGTTCCAGGCTAAGCTATCAAATACTCGATTGCTTGGTGCGAGGGCATACACATCCAAAAGGTAAAGATGCTCCAGCCTGCTTGTACCTCTGTCATCCACACTGATATTGGTGTCAAAAAAGCTGATCTGAGCCCCCGGTATAAAGCCTCCCTGAGCATCAAGCATGTCGTGATAAGCCAACCTCAATTCTAACGATGTGGAATCAATCCCCTTACCATTGATGTTTCGTATCAAACCAACTCTCGCAGAGTCGTGCCCCTGTTCTGGTGAAGTTTTTGGTACAGGTACCGAAAGAAATGGAGAAGGTGCATCAACCTGACTTCTTTTGATCAAAATCTTAGTCAATTGCTTGGCTGTAATTTCTCTTTCCAGCCCTTCATCGTATAGCTCATAGTTAAGCCATTCGTAACTAAACTCATAGATTGCCGCGAGTTCCTTGTCGGTAAACTCTTCTTTCGACGGGTATACACCTTCTTTTAGTTTTTTGGCTGCAAGATAAATTCTTTCATCAATCTGAACAGACTGATCAAGCAGTCTCGTACCAAAAGAGGGACGATAGTTCGGTGGTTGAGTCAACCCCGCATCAACCAGAGCTCTTACTGTATCGGATGGGATAGCTGAGTATTTAAACTGGCTCACCAGTTCCAGCTCGTCATTGGCTAACTGCAATAGCGACAATAAG
Organism: Vibrio iocasae; assembly: GCF_042245395.1. Taxonomy (NCBI): domain Bacteria; kingdom Pseudomonadati; phylum Pseudomonadota; class Gammaproteobacteria; order Vibrionales; family Vibrionaceae; genus Vibrio; species Vibrio iocasae. Next base: position 1,908,868 of record NZ_CP145310.1, read on the forward strand.
TGATAAGAACAGTTTTCATCCAGAAAATAGTATTCAAACTCTGCTTGTTCCATCTCCCACAAATGCAGCAATATTCGATTCACTTCTTCTTGGGTAAAATTAAGGGGGTATTCCCAGATATCTCTGGATTCTATGTCGTTGTACTCACGCACCTTATGGTAATACGGCATTACGGTAAAACGACTTGGATAAGAACCAATCAACCCTTTAATGGCAAAGAGTGCTGCATTGTCGTCACTATCTGGCTCCGCTGCGAAGTTGATTGCATAAGCAACTAGTTCATTGTTTTTATTTTGGTTTTTAGCATCAACTCTTAATAAAGTATGACCAAACATAGAAGAAGGGTTGTTCATAAACGCAGTTGGGAAAACCAGTGTCAGCTTCTCCGGTGACATAGCATCTTGCCACTTTTGTAACTGAGGACAATCTGGAAGTACTGCCGTCCTGCCATGTTGAGATTCCAACCATAAGAATCGTGCCGGAAATGTGCATCTTGCCTTATTCCGCTCAGCTTTATCATCCTGATACAAAACACTTATGCTCGCCGCAAGTTCCTGAGCTGGATTCGTTTTCCCTTCAGGGGACAAGAAAAAACCACCAGCATCGACCGTACTAACGTAGCGTCCGGTTATCGTTGGTAGGTAGTGCCCCAACTTTAGCCAATATGAGCTCTGACTCAATGCCTCAATATCTAAAGCCTGATCTGGGAGCAAATGTTCTGAAGAGGAACTTGCATGAGAAACAAAAGAACAGCCAGCCAGGAGGCCAACCCAAAAACATTTAAACGTCATATCTGCTCTTAAACAAAATGTGCCTTGCAAACTACGCAAGGCACCGAGGTGTAGTGAATAGGTAAGATTACATTGCGTAAGCAGACAGCTGAGAATCGTTTGCTACTACGGTGTTCAGATTATTAAGTACTTCATCAGAAGTCACGTTTTCTGAACTATACACTGCAGCGAAGTTTTGCTTAGCCAGAGCGTTAAAGCTTGCTTTGTCCTGAGCTTCGATACCCCATACTTCCGCTAATGTTGCAAGAGTTTCACCGTCACCTTTAGCAATATCGCGAGCAAGGTTGTCCATATTGCCGTCGATAAACATCGCTAATTTCTGTTTAGAGTCGATAGTACCTGTACCATCACAACCAAGCGTACCAAAGGTAATACCAAATGTTTGGTTACCAAATGTACCGTTGGTTGTTGCAGCAACCACTTTAGATACTTTCCCTGACTTTCCGTCGAATAGCATAGTACCTAAACCACAACCGATGTCTTCATCGGCCATTGCAAGATTTGCGAATGGTAGGGTTGCTGCTAGCGTAGCCACTGCGAAGATTTTTTTCATCATAAATATCCTTAAAGTTGACTTATTAATTATTCTTCCATAACCATTTAGGTCACTGTTGAGCATATATCATCGTTTGCATATTGAGCAATAATATAAATAACCCTCTGAATCAACTTCAAAAATATTTAACGTATAGGCTTAAAAGTAAGACCGTAAACTTAGACCTAGCGCAGACAATTTCGTCTTATCGTTACCATGCTTATTCTTCATAAAGGTATAGCTTAAGTCGATTGCCAAATTTTCCGTTAAATACATAGGACCGCCAACAGTGAACCCCAGACCATCCCCCTCACCCAACACTTTTCCATACAGTTCAAACCCAGATTCAACCCATATAGAACGAACGCCTAAGCTCCAGATTAACTTAGTTTTTTTATCCCGAATTGCATAATTGTTGCCAGGAATGAACTTCCCAGATAGGTCATTATTGTTATGGGATGCACCAGCTTCAACGGTAAAGTCAGTATCCTGATTAATATGGTACGCATATCCAAATAAACCTTCAGTTTGCTTCATATCGCCATCAAGTTTAAGGCCACCCCTCGTGAGGAATCTATTTCATCGACTGTAGCCATCTGGTGAGATAAAGAGACATAGTAATCAGGGGAGAGCTGGTAAGAGAACGTACCTCCAAACCCTTTAGATTTGAAGTCGTAGCTACGCCCTGCAGTTTCAACCGTAAGTTTCCCTAATCCACCGCCAAGTTCTGCATAGGTGTAAGAAAGGTTGGATGCATGAGCGATACCGTGGCCGGATGCGAGCGCGAAAATAATAGGTAAGGTTTTGAACTTCATTTGTAGCCCCAAAATAACAAAAGGTAATTGGTGAGACAGAGGGTCTCTTTGGGGCTGATAGTATTTGAGCAACGGTTACCTTTTCGTTAACGGTTGCTCAAAGATATCGAACTAAGATTATTCTGATTCAGCTTCCGGCTTAGCTGGCTTCTTTTTCTTAGGGATAAATACAGAGTCACCAACGGCAACGTTCTGGTAGAAACCTTTATCGCGTTTCGCTGGTTTCTTCGGAGTGCGCTTCACTTTAGCTTGATGGCGCTTAACATCTGTTTTGCCTTTATTAAAGCCAGGTTTCTTCGGTTTAAGACCTTTGAACTTACCTTGCAATCCTTCAAGAACAGAAAACTCGATAGATTGCTGTAAGAAGTTTTCGACTCGTTTAAAACTATCCCAGTCTTTTGGACCAACCAGAGAAATCGCAGTTCCTTTATTACCTGCGCGGCCAGTACGACCGACACGGTGAACGTACTCTTCCGTGTGCTTAGGCATGTCGAAGTTAATAACATGGGTAACGTTAGCAATATCAAGACCACGGGAAGCAACGTCAGTTGTCACAAGGATCTTAAATACTGCACGCTCAAACTGACTCATGATGGTATTACGCTGAGTCTGATTCAGATTCCCACTCAGAGCGACTGCTTTTAGCTTTTTCTCATTGAGCTCTTTAGTTAGCCTTTCAGTATCAACTCGTGTTGCAGTAAAGATAATAATCTGACGATACTCAGCTTCACTGATGATTCTGTTTAGAATTGCTTCTTTATGATCCAGATGGTCACACAAATAGAATGACTGAGTGATGTCCTTGTGCTCTTCATTCGAAACACCGATAGAAATACGCTTAGGTGCATCCAGCATTTCTGCTGCAATATCATTTACTTCAGCATGATCCAAAGTTGCAGAAAACATAAGTGTCTGGCGACGTCTGTGCTTTGCCGCATTTGAAATACGACGAAGTTCAGGTGCAAAACCCAAATCAAGCATACGGTCAGCTTCATCCAGAATCAGTGTATCAACACCATCTAAGAACAGAGAGCGATGCTCTAGGTGATCGGCCAGACGCCCAGGTGTCGCAACGATGAATTTCGGGTAACGACGCAGAGCTTTAACCTGATCATTAAAGTTTTCACCACCTAGAATCAATGTCGCGGTATAAGAGAGACCGCCAAGCATACTTCTTAGCTCGCCATATACCTGCTTTGCCAGTTCACGAGTTGGCGCAAGGATAATTCCACGAGGATCGCGGGCAGAGAACGCTTTCGTTTTTAACGCTTTATGCAACATTGGCAGAACAAAGGCTAGCGTCTTACCAGAACCTGTCTTAGAAGATGCAAGCAGATCCTTTCCAGCCATTGCAACAGGGATTGCTTGCTGCTGAATATCGGTTGCCTGCTTAAAGTCATAGTGACTCAGGTTTTTTAGTAAGCGGTTATCAAGGCCTAAATCTTTAAATTGCAATGGACTCTCCAGAAGTAACTCGTATATGGGAAAAAATAGCGCGGTATTTTAACCTGAACAATATCGGATAGATATAGATCACATAAAAAATAATAGAACAATTTTTAATCTACCTATTGCTATATTCGCTTTTAGGAATATAATCATCGACAACATTTCAATAGTTCTTGAAATGTTGAACTAATAACAAAAGAGGCTCATTGTGAATCGTGATAACGCAACACAAATTTTCGACTGTTTATCTTCTGGTGTCCGCTTGGATATCTGGAGAAGCTTGATCAAAGAAGGACAATCCGGGAAAGTTGCCGGTGAACTGGCAAGAGAGTTGGACATAGCGCCAAACTCTGTGTCATTTCATCTAAAGGCTTTACTGCATGCAGATTTGGTCTCTGTACAGCAAGAAGGTCGCTTCCAACGTTACAGAGCTAACATTCCCATGATGAACTCGTTGATCGACTACTTAACTGAAGAGTGCTGCGTGAATCAGGACGATGAGTCTTGCGAAGTTCAGGGCCAGGTGTGTCGTTAATAATAAAAATATAAGGTTAGGAAAATGGGTATATTCGAGCGTTTTTTAAGTGTTTGGGTTGGTCTGGGAATGGCAATCGGTATTGCCGGAGGGTTAGCATTTCCAGGGTTGTTTACATTTTTGGGTGATCTGCAATACGCACAGATCAACATGGTTATCGCAGTGCTTATCTGGCTGATGATCTATCCAATGATGCTTCAGGTCGATTTCGGTTCTGTCAGTCAGATCCACAAGCGCCCCAAAGGTTTAGTCATTACTGTCATCATCAACTGGTTGGTTAAACCTTTTACAATGGCGTTACTGGCGATGCCATTTATGCGCCACATTTTTGGTCCATGGATCTCACCAGAGCTGGGTGAGCAATATATTGCGGGTATGATCCTGTTAGGTGTTGCGCCATGCACTGCAATGGTCTTTGTATGGAGCCAGTTAACTAAAGGTGACGCAAACTATACGGTTGTTCAGGTGGCTATCAATGACCTGATTATGGTGGTGGCTTTTGCTCCAATTGCAGCATTTCTGCTTGGCGTGACTGATATAACCGTACCTTGGGATACTTTACTGCTATCTGTTTCGCTTTTTGTAGTCATTCCGCTCGTCGCAGGTGCTCTGACTCGCCATATGATTAAAAGCCAACAGAAAGTCGATTCTCTGGCTGCGAAAATGAAGCCTCTCTCTATCGTTGGTTTAGTAGGTACCGTCATTCTACTGTTTGGTTTCCAGGCTGAAACCATTGTGGCAAACCCTACAGACATTGTACTGATAGCTATTCCACTTTTGATTCAGACTTACCTGATTTTTGCTGTGGCATATGTTTGGATGAAAAAATGGGGACAACCGCACAGCGTTGCTGCTCCGGGTGCAATGATCGGTGCATCGAATTTCTTTGAACTTGCTGTCGCTGTCGCGATCAGTTTGTTCGGCATTCACTCTGGCGCTGCTTTAGCAACAGTAGTAGGAGTATTGGTTGAGGTGCCTGTTATGCTCTCTTTAGTTGCTTACGCAAACCGAACGAAAGAGCAATTTCAGCCTGATACGAGTTTAGCTAATTAAGCGTTAACCGTTCCAAAAATGAGTCCCAACTTTGAAGAGTTGGGACTTTTTTTGTTATCAGTCATTGATACAACTGATCTTTAATACATTTCGCGCTACACTAGCGTTTGTACTCAAGTGACCTTAAGGTGCTGCTCTAGAAGTGATACCTTAAGGTTGTTTGAATATAAGTTAGTAGTGGTGTTACCAGACATCTCTGGTTTTTAATAACAAGGAGTTCATATGAACAAGAAGTTGATGCTTACAGTTGGCCTAAGTTCAGTTGCACTATTAGCAGGTTGTGCGTCTGGTCCTGACGAAGAAACAACAAGTCAAATCAGTGCATTAAGCGCACAGGTTGAAGAGTTAAGCAAAGAAGTAGATATGCTAAAAGCAAGTCAAGGCGATGCAATGGCAGCTAAAGACGCAGCAATGGCAGCAGAACAAGCAAAAGAAGCAGCGATGGCTGCACAAGCAGAAGCTGATCGTGCAAACGAGCGTATCGATAACATTGCTCAGTCCTACACTAAGTAAATTTTATAGCTCTTAATTTGCAAAATAAGCCTTCATCTGAAGGCTTATTTTATTTCTGCTCTACCTCTTTGAGTACCACTCCCAAGTTCGAAGACCGCATGACCCAATTGTACTAAAGTGTCCAACTTTGGTGATGTTTTAGGGTTTAAAGCTTTATAGATACTAGGCCGGCTTTTGAGGGTCGTCATTCTTTGAACCTTTTGAACGCCTAGCTCTTCTACAAACCCTTTGATAGCTGCCTGAAAGATATCCGGACGATTCTGGACTATCGCCTCCCAAGCCGCCTGCTTTAGTATTTCTTCCATGTTTTTTGGGTTTATCATCGGCTCATCAGCATACCTGCCATCAGAGTTTGACAGACTTAACAATTGTTCTGCTGAAATCTTCGCTTCATCCCACTCTAGTAAACCATCAACAATGGCAAAGGCACAAAAGTCTTCTACAGCATCAAAAGGCGGCTGAAAAAAAAGCGTTTCCAGATCAACCGTACACGTATACCCATTATTGAACTCGAGCTCTAAAATGAAACCTGATTCCCAATCGACATTGACTATAGATAGCATCAGTTAATCCTCCTTATCTGGTTGCCCTTTACAGCTTTATTCCACTCAACGATCAGCGCCTGTTGATATTGGCAAATATATGACTCCGCCTTTTTACGCTGCTTGTCGGGTAAATAGCCTGCCAGTATTTCTACAGCGTCTATTGCAATGGAAGCCTCAAAGTCCCCGTAAGACACATGAAGATGAGGTCTGTGATGAAAATCTTCATCTAGATATCTCATACAAAATTTCAATCCAAGCAGTCGTTTTAGTATCTCTGGCATTGTTAGAGTCGAATAGAGAATAGCTCTGTATCTTTTAGGATACAAGTCCATTCTTAGAAAATTTAAGGTTCAGAGATTAAATACAATTTCCTAAGCTAAAGAGGATGAATTAAGAATGAAACTTTCTCTATCTTTGACAAAGTGTTAGCTCACTTGTACTAAGCTTCACAAGTCTTATTTCTCAAAGGAATCAACATGGCTGGAGCTAGCTTACTTACCCTTCTGGATGATATCGCCACTGTACTTGATGACGTCGCACTACTTTCAAAAGTAGCGGCAAAGAAAACCGCTGGGGTATTGGGTGATGACCTTGCATTAAACGCCCAGCAAGTCTCAGGGGTAAATGCTGAAAGAGAGATTCCTGTCGTTTGGGCCGTAGCCAAGGGATCATTTCTCAATAAATGTATTTTAGTCCCTGCTGCACTTCTAATCAGCACCATTGCACCCTGGCTTATAACACCACTGCTTATGCTTGGGGGCTTGTATCTTTGTTTCGAGGGTGCAGAGAAAGTTCTCGAAAAGCTATTTCATACCAATCATGACAATGAAGATAAAACAGAAAGTGTCCTGTTCGACGATGAAACACTCGAAGAGTATGAGAAACGCAAAGTAAAAGGTGCTATCCGTACCGACTTTATTTTGTCTGCTGAGATCATCGTCATTGCATTGGGTACGGTTCAGGGTGCAAGCACAACGACTCAGATTGCGGTTGTGAGTTTTATTGCGGTATTAATGACAGTTGGCGTGTACGGTTTAGTCGCAGGCATAGTAAAACTGGATGATCTTGGTTTTTATCTATTAGATAAAGGGAAAAGTACAGGCTTAAAAGCCATGCTAGGTGAATCTCTTGTGTCTTTTGCTCCTAAGTTGATGCGCTTCCTGACCATAGTGGGCACTGCTGCAATGTTCCTGGTAGGTGGTGGTATTGTGGTACATGGAGTTCCCGCAGTACATCATTTGATAGAACCGATCCTTTATCAACTGCCTCACATCGCCATTATCGAAGCCATTGTTCCAATTATCTTCAACGGTTTAGTCGGGATGATCTCGGGTCTAATGGTTGTAGGAGCATCCACCATTTTTAGAAAACTAAATAGATAAAACCGTCTTATAATGCGGGGCCCGCTATCTCTGTTGGCACCCCGCTCTGCACCAAGATTGCAGCGCGCGCCTTTGTCATTGGGTGACCAAACTCACTCATCCACCACTCTAATTCTTGTGGCGCCTGAAGCACTTCTTTATTGCCATTGCTATCGGTTAGTGGTTCATGAACTTCAATAAAAAGGGTTCTATCTGGTTCCAATGCAATCTTAATAGGGTTGTTTACCACTCTTACCTTCTCTCCTCTTGCAGCCTGATTAAACAACCACTCTATATGAGGAGGCTCCATGCGAATACAGCCTGAGCTAACACGCAGCCCGATACCAAAGTCCTTGTTGGTCCCATGAATCAGGTATTCGCCAACACCATGGGCAAGTCGCATTGCGTAATCACCCAGAGGATTTTCAGGGCCGGCTGGCACCACTTTCGGTAGCTCGATACCCTTACTTAAATACTCGTTGCGAATATTCTGTGTTGGTGTCCAGGTCGGATGGCGGATTTTCTCATTGATATGAGTCGTCATCACTGGTGTATCTCTGCCAATTCGACCAATACCAACAGGGAAGATATGAACAATCGGTTCATTCTTATCAAAGTAGTAGAGACGCAGCTCCGCAAGGTTGATAACGATGCCTTCTCTGTCTTCGGTAGGAAGGATAAATTGTGAAGGAATAGTGAGAATAGTGCCGCCTTCTGGAAGAAAAGGGTCAACCCCTTTATTTGCAGCCATCAATGAAAGGAAGCCTACATCATAGGCTTTGGCAATATCTGCCATTGTTTCGCCCTGAGTCACCACATGATTTTGCAGCTTGCCGACCATATGACTTCCATCCTCAGGAAGGGGGTAGCTTGCTGCAAAAGCCATACTACTGAGCAGTAGTGACACCAAAGCAATTATACGGCAGACATTCATCAAGTAAGATCCTTCACAACTTTGTATAAAGCTAAGGCTATCTCTCTTTGTACCTTAGGATCAACTACCAGGGCAGGATAATTCTACTGCAGCCAAGTCAGCACGAGCTAATTACGCCTCGAAGTATTTAACGTGAGTGCAGCTTTTTTAGTAAGTCAGAAGTTTGAATCTCGATATCAGTTGCTTCTTGAAGAGCGATAACGCCTTCCATCAACTTCACAGGTAATGCTCGGTTGGAGCAAAGATAGATCAGGTCCAATTTAGAGTTTTGTACAACTGTCGATAATCCAGAAAGATCTTCCACACCGTCAAGGAAAGTGATGTTATACCCCTTACCACTTAACTCCAATGCGGAAACCCAGGCAGGTAGATGCCCTACGCTGTCCAGGTTTATCACTAATGCTTTACCCTTTTTAAAAGCTCGGTTTTCCGCTTCGATAATACTTGTCACTTTACTTATCATCAGAGACTGAAACAGTGCTTTATGAAGAGAGCGTTGGGGAGCTTTGATGCGTTCAATTCTCTCTAGAGCAGGGAAGAAAAACTGAGTCTTAAAAATATCCAATGGATACTCCTTCATGACCGTTGCAATCAAACTTTCAGCTTTTCCTTTGTTTAGAGCACCTAATGCGGACATTAACTCCTCTACCTCAGCCAGCTTGTCAGCTTCTTTCTCTTCATGGACATAGTTGTCGCTATCGATCAAAGCTTTCACTTTACCGATAGAAACCCCTTTGACTAACCAGCTCTGAATGAGTTTAATTCGCTCTATATCATCATCGGTATATAATCGGTGACCAGACTCGGTACGTTGAGGCAATATAAGACCATATCTCCGCTGCCAGGCTCGCAACGTCACTGGCTTTACACCTGTAATTTCAGATACTTCTCGAATCGCGTATAGCTTCATCTATTCTTGTTCTTCTGTGCTTTCCCGTCACGCATAATTCAACCTCACAACTCTGTGCAAGAACTCTGTTTATATGCGCCTGATAGATAACAAACTAGTTCTATATCTCTGTATAACATGCAATATGCCTTTTTGCTCTCTTTAAAAAGCAGTTTTTGAACTAGCCCAGAATATGCAACAAAACATTGTCATCTTTCCGGCAACTTCACCAAGGTTTTTGTACCTAATTAGAGTGATATCAAAAACACCTGCGTTAATATTGAACAGGCAAATCGATTGCTTTCTCCGTTTAAACAATTTTAGTTATTAACATCTAGATATTGATCAAACCAACACCATTTTGTGAGGAATCTCTCATAGATCCTTTTTAGGCAAGGCTATTATTACCTCAAGCAGAAACGATAACTATCAACATATTTAGTTATTAAAGTGCATAATTTTATCAATTAGCTTTATATAAGACTGGAGAAACCGTAATGGCAACCCCTCATATCAACGCACAACCAGGTGATTTCGCAGAAACTGTCCTAATGCCAGGCGACCCGCTACGCGCAAAGTACATCGCAGAAACTTTCCTTGAAGATGTAAAACAAGTTTGTGACGTTCGTAATATGTACGGTTTCACTGGTACTTATAAAGGTAAAAAAGTATCTGTAATGGGTCACGGCATGGGTATCCCTTCATGCTGCATCTATGTACACGAGCTAATCGCTGAGTACGGTGTGAAGAACGTTATCCGTGTTGGTAGCTGTGGAGCGGTACGTGACGACGTGAAACTAATGGACGTTGTAATCGGTATGGGTGCTTCTACAGATTCAAAAGTAAACCGTATCCGTTTTAACAACCACGACTTCGCGGCAATCGCTGACTACGGTCTTCTGGAAGAAGCAGTGAAACAAGCTCGTCTCCAGGAAGTACCTGTAAAAGTTGGTAACGTGTTCTCTGCAGACCTTTTCTACACTCCAGAAGCAGACATCTTCGAGAAGATGGAAAAACTGGGCATCCTAGGTGTGGATATGGAAGCAGCAGGTATCTACGGCGTTGCTGCAGACCTTGGTGCAAAAGCTCTGACTATCCTGACAGTATCTGACCACATCATTCGTGGTGAGAAGCTAAGCTCAGAAGAGCGCCAGAAGTCTTTCAACGATATGATGAAAGTCTCTCTGGAAACAGCAATTAACCTATAATTTAAATGCTGTCAGATTTTTCTGACAGCACGCAATCTTCCCAGGGGGCGATCGTGTCAATTGGCAAACTTCCGAGGGACGCTGACGGTTTACAGCTCAACTTTTGTAAAACATTGGCGTGTGACAACTTTGGATTGAGTGAGGCAGATCGGTATGTTCTGCAGCACGTAAACCCGAAGCGTCCAACGATGGTTTGTCGTGAGTGTGGTGCTTTCCCCCCTTTACTCAACAATCAGGAAGTTCTTAACGAACTTCAGCGACTAAGACACGTCCATAGTGACGGTCTTCCTGCATGTCGAAATAAAGAGTGCGAAAACTTCGGACTCTCGGTTCATACCCACAAAACCCTTTATCACGCATTTGGCTATAGCGGCGACAGACAGCGCTATCGTTGTAAGCAATGCCAATCCACTTTTGTCGATAAATGGTCTGGTGCGAATCCTAAAATCCAGTTTCAGGAAAACCTGCTCGCATTACTCTTTACTGGCTACTCAGTCAGAGAAGTATGCCGTAAACTAGAGATTAACCCAAAAACGTTTTACGACCATGTCGATCATATTGCCAGCCGTTGTCGCAGAAAGCTCGCAATGTACGATGCACGTTGGGTAACCCATGAAGAACACTACCATTTCGCATCCAACTATATGCCACTGCAACCCCACAGTGACAATGGTGTGCTTTGGTTTGCGACTGGTGAAGCCGAATCAGGGTATATTCTGACTCAGCACATCAACTACTCAGTGAATGAAGAACCAGAAGGCTCTGTAGATCACAACCCTTACGAAACACCATCAAGATTCGTTTCCCGTAATTATTTCTCCGAAACGAACCTTTCGATGACAAGCCAGTCGAGCGATCTTCACGACAAGATAGATCAGAAGTATCAGATTATTCTGGCAAGGGGTAACGTTGAAGACCCAATGGGTAATATGACCAAGTTCAATTATCCGTCGAAGGGTTCTGTAATAAGAGCACCGTATACTTCTTACGCGCATTATCTGCACCTGCTTGGTATGTGTAGAGAAGGCAAACAAGTTTCTATTTATATGCCGCAGGATCCTGTATTAAGGTCTGCAGCATTAACCATCTGCCTACCAAAAATAAAAGACCAAACTGTCGACCTAATGTATGTCGAAGAAGACTCCGGCTGGAACAATGAGCAGCAACCAGAAAAGATAGACATTGTTCATATGGGTTGGTGGCGCGACAGATGGGCTATTTCTAAACAGAATGAAGGCTCGAAAGGTATCTGTTATCTGGCAGGTAAGAATAACGAACCTAAATACTGGCTTGAAAAGGCAACCGTAGAACACACCAAGTTTTACCAGGACCGTTTTCAGTTACTTTTTGATAGTTTCATCAACGAACCAAGGCGAAAACTGCGTCCAGGTGGCATCCTACCTATGCTGGATATTTTCCGCGCCTGGCACAACCTCTGTTATCAAGACAAAGAGGGGCTTACCCCTGCCCAACGCCTTGGAATTACAGAACAACCAATGACATTAAAGCAACTACTGTCATAAATATCAGCCATAAGATCCTAGTTGGGATGTGAGCGTAAACGAATTTTTTAAGTTCAACATACAATTAATACAATTTTCATTGGTGCGCTAAGCTTAACTAACCATATAATGAATAAGTTGTAACTCATATATCTCATGGACTTAACCTTGGATAAAGCCCACGTTCAACTTGCGAATGAGCTGGATCAGCTCAACGACCGGATTGAGTCAGAAACGGAAGCTGTACTCAACCTGGCCTCTCAATGCCTGCTGCGTACCGATCAGGTCCTTTTTCCCGAAGGCGGGATTCAGGCCTGCATCATTATTTCCAAATGCCACTGGCGATTGATGGATTACGTTTCCGGTATCAAGTACATCAAAGAAGCACTTACCCGCTTAAACCGACTGGATACCGATCTCTATCTACCCGAAATTCTTCATATCCACGCCCTTAACTTCTGGGGGCAAGCGAAGTATTACTCAGCCCAGCAATTCTGGATTAACTCACTTGAGCAAGCCGCTCTGGTTGGAGAAACAGAAATCGAGATTGAATGTTTGATCGGCCTTGGAAACGTGTGGCGCATTACTGAAGAGCACAAGCTTGCGTTATCTACCCACGAGTTAGCCGTTCAGGTTGCGAACAACGCACGAGTAAACTGGCTGGAAGGTAAAGCTCGTATTTTATTGGCTCAGGATCATTATCACCTAAATGATTACACTGAGATGCTGTCAGTGCTCGATGAAGCAGAAGAAGTTTTAAAACATCATCCGGGTCCAAACTGGAAAGCTGAAATATGGGACTTCAGAGGATTAGCATTACTCGGGTTGGAGCGAATTAAAGACGCAGAAGTCGCCACCACAAAAGCCTATGAGATAGCGATTGATAATGATTTGTTGTGGATGAAAACACACACCTTTATCAGTAAAGCCCGCCTAGAGATGATCAAGCAGAATTTTGAAGGGGCAACTGAGTTCCTGAATAACGCTGAAGAATCCGCAAAGAACTTCGACCACGGTGAACTATTATCACAAATTTGCTTCCAGCAATCGGTTGTTGCTGAAAGGCAACAAGATTACGAAAGTGCTTTAATTGCATTTCGTAAATATCGCAAACACTCCATGCAAATGATGAAAGAGCAAACATCCAAGCTCGGCATGGATAAAGCTCGAAGCTCTAAACGCCAGCTCGATCAAAGAGCTCGTAAGCTAATCAACCGTATTCGACGTCAGGTTGAGTTCAATCACGGTGAGCGTGGATATTCCAACCTGGTATCTGAAACATACTGGTGGGAGCAGCTGATTCTATTTAAGAGTGAGCTCAAAGCGACAACTCATGCTGTATTCCTAATCAGTCATGAAAACACGGCATTCCTGGAAGTCTGCATTGAACTGGCTCAGTGCCTATGTAATCGTAACGATCTTCTTTCTCGAATTAGCGAAAACAAAATTGGGATGCTCATCGCGGAGAAAGGTGACAAAGCCGAAGCGATACACGAATTCTTACAACGCATGATTACCGACTATCCTTGGCAAAGAAGAGGTCTGCTCGGCCCGCTACCGAAAGTAACACTGCACGATATTCTCTCCTTCCCATTCACACTAGACCAGTTGGAAGAAGAGGAAAGAAGACTGATGGATAAAGACGATGGATAGACTACTTAACAAAGTATCCGAAGCTGGCTTAGACCCTTCATCAGTTAGGGGTGAAGAGGCTATCGTCTTCTGGGATCACATCAGACAACATATCGCTTCGTCACAGACCGAAAAAGCTTTCTGCTACCTGTTGAGTGCGGAATATCGAACTCAGTTAAATCAGCATAAAGAGAGTATTGATGAACTTCGAAGCGCACTCTCCCTACTTTCACTTCCTGAAGAAGTTGATGAAATCATCACCATAAAAAATAGCCTGAGTGTGCGGTTGATTGAAAGTGGTGCCTATACGGAAGCATTGAAAGAGTTTGTCGACCTTTCTTCCCTAGCGGTTGAGTACAGCCATATTGATGACTATGCAATGGCCGTCTTGGGTATGGGAAATTTATGTGATGCCTATGGCGATCATGCAAGGGCTCTTCGTTATTACCAGAAAATCGATGGAATCGATCACGCAATCGATAGTCGTGCACTTCGACTAAGTTACAAGCTCGATATGGTGTCGTGCCTGATATCTCTTGGCCGCGTATCAGCAGCCAGTAACCTTCTTCGAGAGTGTGAAGAGCTGAGTATTTTGGTAAGTAATAAAGTGCTGGCCGGACAGATAATCTTGCACCAATCTAAGATTTATCGTCGCCAGAAGAAGTACAAAAATGCTCTGAAAACTCTGGCAAAAGCTCACTACTCTATTGATGGCCATAACGCCTCATGGCTTTCTAATATGCTTCGGTTAGAGATGGTTCGTAGCCTGAGTGAAATCGGCAAGAACGATTATGCTGAAGTGATATTAAACCGGACCAAAAAACGAATCGAAGAGTCCTCTTCTCCAGTACTGCTCCAGCAACTCTATGATTCGATGAGTCATGTACTGAGCAAACGAGGTGAGTTCAAAGAAGCCTTAAGCTTCGAGAAGAAAAGCTATCGTGTAACCAATGACCTGATTAAGAGTATCCCTATCAGTGACCTTGGTGCATCTCAGCTTCGACGACTAACACGCTTTGAACTGCAACTGAAGCTGATCATGTCCGAACAGGAAAACAGGGAACTGAAAGAGACAACTGAGAGCCAGAAAGATCAGTTTGCGAAACTACAGAAAGACGTCTTTACCGATCCGTTAACGACGCTGCATAACCGTCGCTGGCTGGATGTGAAACTGAAAGATCTGCTTCTGCACGAAACGCCATTTGCCTTCTTAGTTGTCGATATCGACCACTTTAAATCCATCAACGATGAACTTAGCCACTTAGTTGGTGATAAAGCTATCGTAAATGTGTCTAAAGAGCTTAAAGAACACTTCAGCTTTAAAGGCGCATCATGTGTCCGATTTGGTGGTGAAGAGTTTTTGGTGATCATGGAAAATGCGACGATTGAAAGAGCAGAGTACTATGCCGAGCAATATCGTGAACGTATCTACCAATTCGGCTGGAGAGAAATTCTGGGAGAACGCGGCTTAACAGTAAGTATTGGTATTACCTTGCATAAAGAAGGAGAGAACACTCAACGCACCTTCTACCGTGCTGATAAAGCCCTTTACCGAGCTAAGGCAAACGGGCGAAACCAGGTTTGTATAGAGCTCATTTAACTCGCTTTAATTAAGAAAAGGGTGGCAATCGAAGTGCCACCCTTTCTTTTAACCATGAGCATAATGATTCAAGGACTTAAGCCAAATATCCCTCTGTTTCTCAAGATTCAGCTTCGCTTGCTGATATCTTAATTTAAGTACAGAACGTTCATATTTTTTCACCATATCGCCCTTTTTGCTTTCCAGAAACTGCTTTTTAACCTCGTAGTACTCTTCCAACACATCAACAAAGGCATCAAAATCTTTCTGTAGCTGTGCTAACAACGCTGACGAACCAGCCTTGCTCTTTAGCTTTTCCTGAGTTTTTTGCATTAGCATCGAAGCTTTAGCTCGTTCAATCTTCACACTCGGCGTTCTTCTGAGCTTACTGGTTAACCCAACCCAGCTACCTGCCTTAATCAACCATTTCGTTGGATCATAATCCCACCAGTGGATGCCATTACGATAGTCGTTCTCAAAGATATGGTGGAAATTATGGTAGCCCTCACCAAAAGTGAAAAATGCAAGGATGCCATTGTCACGAGCGGTATTCTTGTCCGTAAACGTTTGACGCCCCCAGATGTGGGCCAATGAATTAATAAAGAAGGTACTGTGATGACTTAAGGTGAGACGAAGTGCACCGACAATCAGAAACATTCCAATAATGTCTCCATGCAACAATCCAAACGATAAAGGAATCAGAATATTGGTTGCCAGAGCAAGTAATATGTAGTTGTTGTGCTGCCACATCACCACCTTGTCTCTTTTCAAGTCACGGCAGTTCTTATACTCATTTTCGCGAGATTTGTTGTAATCACGAAGCATCCAGCCGATGTGTGAGTACCAGAACCCACGTTTAGCGGAGTATGGATCTTTCTCGTTGTCGTCTACAAATTTGTGGTGCATACGGTGGTCAGAAGACCAGTGCAGAGCGCTATTTTGTAACGCAAATGCACCACCAAGCGCATAGAGAACTCTCAACACGATATGTGCTTCGTAGGTTTTATGACTCCACAGGCGATGATAACCCGCTGTGATCGAAAGGTTAGTGAAGCTAAAAGCGACAATAAGCCATATCAGATGCGCCCAGCTATAGCCATAGAAGTACCCATAAAGTGGAGTAACTACCACAGCCAGTATTAGGCTGACAGCAAATATATTGATGTTTAGCCATATAAGGGGCGGTTTTTTTTCATTAACAGAGTCCATAAATCCATATCTTTTATTCAGCTTACACTTGTACGCCAAAGATATCAGCGTACACGTGTAAGTCAAACTAAAAAATAGAGCAAAGTTGGATCTTTAGAATTTAGTCACGGGATAGAAAAAAGGCTCAACTTGCATTGCAAACTGAGCCTTTTAAAACATGGAGCTTGTTACACTCTAAATCGAGAAACCAGATTGGTTAGCGAACTATTTGACTGAGAAACCTGTTCAGTGGCAGCAAGTACTTCCTGCCCGCTTGCCGATAACTGTTCTGCAATCTCTTTAATGCGGTTTACATTGATGCTCACCTCTTCCGTAACCGCACGCTGTTGCTCTGCCGCAGTTGCAATGTTTGAGTTAGAAGACTCTAAGCCAGCAATATGGTGGTTAATCTCACCAATCGACTCGAGTGCATGCTGCGTTGTTGATACAGTGCTATCGAAATCGTTCTTAGCATTATCCATCATATCAACAACCTGGCCAGAGCCGCTGTTCAGGCTATCAAGCATATCGCTTATCTCTTGTGTGCTCTCGCGAGTACGTGCAGCCAGTGCACGTACTTCATCGGCTACCACGGCAAATCCACGGCCCGCTTCACCAGCACGCGCGGCTTCAATTGCAGCATTTAGGGCCAGCAAGTTTGTTTGCTCAGAGATAGCCTGGATGACATCGAGAACTTTCGTGATTTGCTGAGCTTCTTCATTCATGTTTACAGCCTGAAGAGAAGCGCCATCCAGCTCTCCGGCCAAACCAGACATGTCTGAAGAAGTTTGAGAGATAGCCGTGTGCGACTGATCAGCCAAATCATTCAGGTCATGAGCTAACTTAGCACCATCCTTAGCGCCTTGAGCCACTGAGTCTGCCGTTGCGCTCATCTCAGTGACTGCTGATGCCACTTGTTCTGTCTCGCTCTGATGATTCAAAAGAACATCTCGGTTACTTTGAGCAACACTTTCAGCCTGATTTAAACCTGACTCAATCTCTTTAGATGCAGATTCAATTTGAATAATCAGCTGCTGAAGGTTGGAGATGAAGGTGTTGATTGAGTCGGAAATAATTGCCAGATCATCTTTCCCGTTTACCGGCAGCCTTTGTGTCAGGTCAGCATCACCAGATGCCAAGTCTTTAAGAACCGCTTTCAATCGCAGAATTGGCTCGTAAAGCTTAATCATCACCAGATACATAACAACGCCACCAAGAAGTACCGCTAATGCAGCAAATATAATGGTCTTAGACGTCTCTTCACGCAGATCCGAATACAGCTTTTCTTCGTCGGCCGAGATTAGCAACTTAAAGCCTTCGCCACCGTTAAGAGCGACTTCTTTGAAGTAACCAATTTTATCACTTCCTTCAAAAGTGTAATTCACATTGCCACTATCCTGAGCCTGCAATGCTCGGTGTAAGCCCACTAGCTCTTTTGAATACTCGGTAAGAACAGCGCCCACTTGTTGTGGATTCGGGCTCGCAATTACTTTTAGTTCTTTATCCAGTAATAAAGCACTGCCACCTTTAAAGTCGATTTCATCAACTTTCTTAAGCATGGTGTCCAGGCTCAGATCTCCGAGAAGTACCCCTCTTAATTGACCGCCTTTTCGGACAGCAACAGATAGACTGATAACCTGTTTCTTACTTTCAGTATCCTGATAAATTTCAGTAATGTAGATGTCATTGGAGTTCACCGCTCCTTGATACCAGGGCCTTGTTGTTGGATCTAACACTGAAAGCGGATACTGTTTAATCTGTCCTGCAGCACTCAATATGGTCGGATTTCCGTTAGATGCATACGCGACATTCATAAACTCAAGGCTGTCATTGAGCATCAGAAGCAGTTCGTTAATCTCACTCTCTGAGTGATCCAACGCCAAACGCTCTTTAGCACTAACCAGACTGCGAAAATGCTGATCTAGCCAAGCTCGTATTGCCTGAGATTCGTAATTCAATGTTGTTTCGCCCAATGTAGTCACACTTGAATCAATCAAACGTTTTTTCGACTGATAGCTCAGTGTCGAGGCGACAATTAAAGAAATGGTCAGGATCACAAGAATCGAGACATTCAACCGGGTTTTAAATCCAAAATTCATAAAGGGCTCATAAGAAGTTGTGTTTGAATGTTACCGAGGTGTATTTATATTCATGACTTGCCGCAAACAAATATCGATCAGATTGCGGTCAGTTATAGTTTTATTGACAAGCTCAGTCTATTGAAAGAGCTCAGTACATCTCAATTGGAAATAATGATAAATAATTAGTTTACAGTCAATGTGTTTTATAACGAGCACTGGAACAATATCTTAATATTTCAACGCCTTATATCCGCAAACTATAATTTACTAACTTAGTATTATCTTTTTATATGTTACGCAGTTTCGGTTTTTATTTTTAGACTCGTACAAACCTTCATCCGCCGCTTCAACCAATCTACGCGGAGCTAGTTCTTTGCCCGGCAATAGCGAACTGACTCCTAAACTAGCCGTCACGTGGTTCCTGCCAGAACTAGTGTTGTGTGCTATTTCTAGCCCCGCTATTTCAGCTCTTATTTTTTCCGCTACAAACAACGCACCTTCTTTGTCTGTGTCAGGCAAAACAATGGCAAATTCCTCACCACCAACACGAGCGATACGATCTAGCTCTCGTAGTTTCATGCCTGAAAGTGCGTTAGCAACCCGGCGCAAACACTCATCACCTGTATGATGTCCAAAGCTGTCGTTGTAGAGCTTAAAATGGTCTATATCCATCATGATTAGAGATAGGTGAGTATTCGTACGCGAGGCCCTTTCCCACTCTTCTGAAAATATCTCTTCAAAGCGTCTTTTATTATAGAGTCCGGTTAAACCGTCGGTAGTGGAAAGCATAAGCAACTGCTCATTTGTCTCTTCGAGTTGCTGTTGGAGCTCTTCTAATTCTGCGAGCTTTTGGTCAAACTCCAGAGTCTTCTGTCTTAGCGCCTCTTTTTGTTCGAAAAGCTCAATGAATACGCCAACCTTGCCTCTGAATATCTGTTCTTGCAGGGGTTTAAATAGATAATCCACTGCACCCGATTCGTACCCTTTGAAAATGTTCTCTTCGGTTTTAGAACGGGCAGTAACAAAAATAATCGGAATAGATTTTGTTTTCTTATTTCCACGCATCAACTCAGCAACTTCATACCCATCCATTCCGGGCATCTGCACATCAAGTAATACAAGGGCAAAATCATGATCTAGTGTCTGAGCAAGCGCCTCTTCACCAGAAGTTGCTCTAACGAGTTCGACATCGAACTGTTCTAGCAGGCCCTCTAGGGTGATCAGGTTCTCGACCCGATCATCAACAATTAAAATCTTAGGTGTCTGCTTCATATCAACACTCACAAATGCTATTTAAAAAATCACCAATCTCATCGATTGGCACAACATGATCTACTTTTACCGCATCAATAGCAGCCTGAGGCATCGTCTGAACCTCAGCAGACTCCACGGATTGAACCACTGTCAATCCACCATTTTTCTTTATTCGTTCTAACCCTGCTGCACCATCCGAATTCGCACCAGTAAGTACAATGCCTATCAGCTCAGAGCCATAATAATCCGCGGCTGTCTCAAACAAGACATCAATAGAAGGCCGGGAAAAATTAACCGGAGGATCTATCGATAGTGCGACGGAGCCATCAAATTCCACCATCATGTGATAGTTGGGTGGCGCAATATAAAGAAACCCTCTCTTTATCGGTTCTTTATCGTCCGCCTCTTTCACCTTAAGAGATGAGCGATTAGCAAAATGGGAAGCGAGGTAGCTTTCAACATTAGGGCTAATGTGCTGAACCAGAAGCACGGGAAGGCAAAAGCTAGGTTTAAGCCTTTTCAGAATCTGTTCCATTGCTGCCAAACCACCGGCTGAAGCTCCGATGACAACGGCTCTATACAACGAATTTCCACAATTTACTGGCATAACACACCTCTTCTTAGGCTCTACCCTTAACTTGATCGCTTCTTCCGATAAATTTTCTCCCGCTCAGAAACAAGTTCAAAGCGATCAGCAATATCGGCAAACCTCAGACTTTCTTTAGAACCCAAACATAAAAAACCACCCGGAACCAGACTGTCGTAAAACAGTTGGAACACTTTGTTCTGCAGTTCACGATTAAAATAGATAAGAACATTACGGCAGAATATGATGTTCATCTCACCAAACACACCATCCGTAGCAAGGTTGTGAGGGGTAAAAAGAACTTTCTCACGCAATCGGCTCTGCATGATGACATGGTCATAATCCGCAGTGTAATAGTCAGAGAACGAGCACGTCCCGCCTGAGGCCTGGTAATTGGTGGTGTATTGACGCACCAGGTCCATTGGGTAAATGCCTTTTTGAGCCTTATCCAGAATTGCTTCATTAAAATCAGTAGCATAAATCTGAGCCCTGTCGATCATGCCCTCTTCTTCCAGCAAGATTCCCATCGAATACACTTCCTGACCAGCAGAACAACCTGCATGCCAGACTTTAATAAACGGATAGGTCTGGAGGTGGGGAAAGACGACTTCTCTGACCCTTTTATAGAACCACGGGTCACGAAACATCTCTGTTACGTTGATAGAAAGATCCAACAAAATCTGTTCAAAGAACTTAGGCTCATGAATAACACGATGCTGCATTTCGGAATAGTTGCTCATTCTTTCTGTCGCACGACGATACTCCAGACGTCGACGCGTATGTGCAAGAGAGTATTCACGAAAGTCGTAGCCATACTTTCTGTATATGGCTTCCAGGAACAGTTGGATCTCTAGCTGTTCGTTACTGATTACGGACTCTTCACTCATACTAGTACAACCATACTCTTAGCATTGAAAGTAACTTATCGGTATCAACCGGCTTAGCCAGGTAATCACTCGCCCCGGCTTCAATACATTTGCTTCGGTCACCTTTCATGGCCTTTGCGGTCAGTGCAATAACCGGCAGGGACTCATACTTCTTCTGCTTTCTTATCTCCTGCATGGCTTCGTAACCATCCATTTTAGGCATCATGATGTCCATCAGCACCAAATCGATATCAGGATTTTCATTCAACTTATCCAAACTCTCCTGACCGTCCCGGGCGATAACGATGTTCATGCCCTTGTCTTCAAGAATGCTGGAAAGCGCGAAAACATTTCTCATATCATCATCCACAAGAAGAATGTTCTTATCCTTTAGCACTGACTCTTTATCATGGACGGCTTTGAGCATGCCTCTCTGTTCCGCTGGCAACTCAGCCTCGACTCTGTGTAGGAAGAGTGCGGTTTCATCTAGTAGTCGCTCAGGAGACTTAACACCTTTGATAATGATGCTCTCGGCATACTGATTCAGCTCTTTCTCTTCATCTCTAGTAAGCTCTCGACCTGTGTAGACGATAATTGGCACCCGAGCGGCCGTTTCACTTCTTCTGATATCTTCCAGCAGCTCAAAGCCCGTCATATCTTCAAGGCCCAAATCCAGCACCATGCAGTCGTATCTCTGTGATTCAAGCTCGCTAAGCGCTTCTTTGCCTGTCGACACCGCGACAATATGAACATCCTCTTCACCAATAAGCTGGCGAATACTATCGCGTTGAATTTCGTCATCTTCGACGACAAGCAGACGTTTGACGGGTTTGGAAATGATCTCTTCGATGTTAGAGAAGGCGGTATCCAGCTTTTTCATATCGACAGGTTTTGTCAGATATCCAATGGCTCCCATTCTCATGGCATCGAGATTAGCATCATTCGCGGACATAAAGTGAACTGGGATATGGCGAAGATCCGGGTTCTCTTTCAGCCTTTCCATCACTGTCCAGCCATCAATTCCCGGCAAACCAATATCAAGAACAATAGCACTAGGCTTGTAGTAGTCAGCAAAGTGCAACCCTGTTTCCCCGGTTTCTGCAACGATGCATTTGAACCCACGTTCACGACCAAAATCTCTCATCACTCCCGCGAAAGCTTTGTCATCTTCAATAACCAGCAAGGTACGATCTTCGGTTGCTATTGTGTGTCGGTCGTCTTCAATATAACTCTCCGCTTTAATCGGAGAGGTTGTTTCCACTGGACTAACTGGTTTGGCTGATTTCGCTTTTACTGCAGGTAGCGGTTCCATTTTTTCAGCTTTAAGCTCAGCTTTACTGGCCTCAGTTTTGACAGGTTGAGTCGGCTCGGTAGTGGCTTCCAGTTCCGTTACTTTCGAGATGTACTTCAGAGGAAGGACAACTGTAAACGTACTGCCTTTGCCTTCTTCACTTTTCAGAAGAATAGAGCCACCAAGCAAATGAGTTAGCTCTTTGGAGATAGAGAGACCAAGCCCCGTACCACCGTACTTGCGACTGGTACTGCCATCAGCCTGTTGGAAAGCCTGAAATATGGAAAGTTGCTGCTCCTCTTTAATGCCAATGCCATCATCTTTAACATGAAACGCGACCAGAGATTCTCTTGGCATCTGCATTCGCTGTGCGACTTCAGGTGAAGGCATCGCCATGCTTAACGAAACAACCCCTTCATGGGTAAACTTGAAGGCGTTAGTAAGCAGGTTTCGCAAAACTTGCTGCAATCTTTGAGAGTCTGTTTCTATTGATTGAGGAAGGTTCCCTGCAACGCTGATATCAAAATCCAATCCTTTTTCAGCGGCAATGTCCTGATACAGACGCCTAATATCCTGTTCCACTGAATCAAATGCGACATCTTCAACATGCAACTCAATCTTCCCTGCCTCCACTTTCGACAGATCCAGAATTTCATTAATAAGAGAAAGAAGATCAGAGCCTGATGAGTTTATCGCTTTAGCTGACTCAATTTGCTTAGCATTCAGGTTGCCATCTTTGTTATTCGCAAAAAGCTGAGACAAAATTAAGATACTGTTTAGCGGTGTTCTTAACTCGTGAGACATGTTTGCCAGAAACTCAGACTTATACTTGCTGGCAATTTCGACCTCTTTCGCTTTTTCCTCAACGATTTGCTGAGCTAAATGCAGTTCGTCATTTTTCTCCTGCATCTCAATTTTCTGATCTTCAAGCGCTTTGGTTCGCTCCTCCAACTCTTCATTAGTAACGCGAAGCTCTTCCTGCTGGGCTTGAAGCTCTGCTTCTGATTCCTTAAGCACTTTGGTCTGCTCTTCCAACTCTTCATTGGTCACTCTCAACTCTTCTTGTTGAGTTTGCAGCGCCTGCTCTGACTTACGAAGTGCCGTCGCTTGCTGCTCAAGATCCTCATTGGCTTTAGAGAGGTTTTCTTTTTGCTCCTGAGCCTGTTCAAGAAGCCTTTCAATCATTGAACGTGCATTTGCTGCACTAAACACGATCGCTGCATTGGTGCTGGATTCATTCACAAATGTTTTATGTAGGGTGGAGAATGGATTTACCGCGCCCAACAACGCAACACCAATAAGGTGGCTATCAGTGACAAGAGGAATGGCCATAAAGTATTTTGGTGTCACTTCCCCAGCACCATAATTAAATGCAGGAGCGTTATCGGCTACATCAGAGAAAGCGATCACTTCCTGCTCCATAGCCGCTTGACCAATCATGCCTTCACCCAGTTGAATCTGGTTGAAGTTGCCGCTTCTATCAGTGAATGCATAGCTGGACTTCAGATTTAGAACCTGTTGTTTCTCATCAAACAGATATAAAGCGCCTAACTGGCTACCCATATGCTTAGCAAAGAAAGTAATGAACTTATTTGATAGGTCTGAGAGTTCCAGATCTCCACGTAACTGGTCGTCCAGGTCTTCTTTACCCGACTTTAACCAATCCAGATTTTTAAGCTGTACAGCCATGTCGTTGAGAGAACGAGCTAGATCACCAAGTTCGTCTTTTTGGTTTAAATCCAGAGTTGAGTTTAGATTTCCAGACGCAATATCTTTTGCAAAGTCCATCCCTTTGGTAAGCGGGCTGGTAACAGAGTCAGAGAATTTAAGGGCGATAAAGCCAACAATCAGAATCAGAACAAGGCTGGCAAAGAGCAGCGCTTGCAATAAGAAATAAATAGGCTCTGTTACCTCATCTTCGTTGATCTTTGAGATGAGGTACCAGTCGTATCCTGGGACCTGAACCTTATTGAAGGTGACCAGTACATTTCGACCTGCGCTATCGATACAAGTATCTTGCCCGCCTTTCATTCCAGCTACCTGGGCATCGGTCCAGTAATCTAAATCCCTTTTTAAACGAAACCCAACAACGTATTCACCACTTCCCATGGTGACCAGGTCACTTCTTAACTCAAAAAGTCCCGTTACTGAACTAATGCCAAGTAAATAGGACTCTCCCGTTTGACCCATTCCGATACGTGAGTCAACAATGGTATTGACCAGGTTAGGTAATAACTTGACCGCCAGAATCGCTATTGTGTTTCCTTCAGCATCCCTCACAGGTGTCGCAATATAGGAGATTTGCTCTTTGTCTTGAGCGCTGTATGAAAAGTCAGAAAAAACGGTACTGTCCTGAAGTTCAACCTGAGACCAGGCTCTCTGAAGTGCGACATCTGATACTCTTCCAGAGCTCAGGACAACACCTTTACGAGAGACTTCATTTTTAGAATATAGAATCTGACCATATGCCGGATCAATGATAAGAAGGTCATCGTAGCCATAACCACGAATGTACTCACCAATGTAGGATTCATGACTATCAAGGGCTTCCGGATTGGTCGTTCTCGACTTCAGACTGACTAACTTAACCAGATTTGCTATTCGGTCACTTTCCGCAAGCACCTGAATATCAGTCACTCTTTTTATAAAAAAGTCTTCGACATTTTTACTTCTTAAAGCTTGAATGGCATTTAACTGTTCAAACGACTTATCAATAAGTGCTTTGGAAGAAAGCTGAGAGTTAAACAGAGTTGCCGCTAGAAGTGGAACAACTCCAAAAAAGAGAAGTATTGATATGAGTTTTGTTCGAATGCGGATATCAGCAAGTTTAATCATTGAATATCATAACCAATCAGGTTTATTTATATTCAACAATTATCATTTAGCAAGTAGTTATACACAATACCGTATAACTACTTACTTGAGCTAAATCAATGGGAATGAGCTGTTAGAAACATTTATTCGCAAGGCGGTGCTAAATGAATGGTTTCAGCCAATCCCCCCAAAGACGTTTCGCGGTACTTTTTGTTCATATCTTTACCGGTTCGATACATGGTATCGATAACCTTATCAAGAGAGATCAAACATTTACTGGTGCGTTTTAGCGCCATGCGTGAAGCGTTAATTGCCTTCATTGCACCCATTGCGTTTCGTTCAATGCAAGGCACCTGAACCAGACCGCCAATTGGGTCACATGTCATACCCAGTGAATGCTCCATCGCAATTTCTGCCGCGATACAGATCTGTTCATTACTACCACCACGAAGGGCCGTTAAACCAGCGGCAGCCATCGAAGAAGAAACGCCTACTTCACCCTGACAGCCAACTTCAGCACCAGAAATTGAGGCGTTCATTTTATACAGAACACCAATTGCACCTGATACGGCAAGGAAGTCTTTAATCTGCTTAAGATCGAGCTCCCGAATAAAGCGGTGATAGTACATAAGTACAGCTGGAATAACACCTGCAGCACCATTTGTAGGAGAAGTAACCACTTGCCCACCAGCTGCATTTTCTTCACTCACAGCGAAGGCAAATGCGTTAACCCAATCCAAAATTTCCATTGGATCTGCGGTCAAGCCTTGGTTAGCTTCTAACTTCTTCAACAAAGCAGGAGCACGACGGGTGACATTCAAACCACCATCAAGAATCCCTTCCGTTTCAAGACCCCGATCAACACAATTAGACATAATCTGCCAGATTTGCTCGGCTTTTCTGTCGATCTCTTCATTGCTGTGGAATGCCAGTTCATTGCGAAGAATCAATCCACCAAGGCAATATCCATTCTCTTCGGCTTGCTTGAGTAACTCATCTGCTGATTGATATGGAAACTCAAGCTCAGTCGCTGTTTTGCTGCCACTGTTTTTTAGCTCGTCTTCTGTAGCGATAAAACCACCACCGATTGAGTAATAGACTTCTGTATCAATGAGATCCCCATTCGCATCGAACGCTGAAATGCTCATTCCGTTTTCGTGCAGCGGAAGGTTATCTTCATGGAAAACAATATCAGCTTGTCTATCGAAAGGAATTTGCTTCTCGCCACATAAAAGCATGGTGTTTTCAGCAAACGAGGTTCGCATCAGCTTATTTGCAGCTGGGATATCAATACAATCAGGACGATTACCCATTAAGCCAAGCACCGTTGCTCTGTCTGTATGGTGCCCACGCCCAGTTAAAGATAACGAGCCATAAAGATCTATCTGAACTTTAGCGACCTTGCTCAGTACTGGCTTTACTTTTTCGCCAAACTGAAATCCCGCAATCATCGGACCATTAGTATGCGAACTTGAGGGACCAACTCCAATTTTGTATATGTCAAAAATCGATAACATGCTAAAAACTCTTTAGGACAAGGCTGAAAGTAGCCAATCAGGAATAAAGAAACAGGAAAATACTGTTAGTGCAGCAAATATCAGAAGCATTACCTGACTAAAGTCTGGTCTGCTGTACAAATTTGTCTGCGTTTCAATGAATTCTAACTGATTTTTATTATTGTTTCCCCATAAGTAACTAGTAATAAGACCAGACACAACAAATACTGCTGTTCCTATCGGAGCAAACCATGGCCAGGCAACGCCTATTGGTGGCTTCCTTGGTTCGCCCGGTGGCGAGATCTGCGCAGGTTATGAACCCGTTTTTGTAGTCACGTCCCCTTTGACGTTCATCCCACTAGCCCTTCTATACTGAAAGACTTTTATCTTCCATATCTCCAGCTCAGCGATCCTCTTCTCACATTGCCAAAATTTTTAAGGTTTTTAATCTTTAAAATGCCTTAAAGCTCAATTGTTGAATATATTGATCAAACTCGAATTAATTTCCAGTTCCATTAATTATCATTATTTACATAATTATAACTAGCCTTAGATTTGTAGGGTTGTCTCTGAAAATTTATGTTGTTTGTGAGGAAATAGCCCAAAGTGAAAGTACTTGAAAAGTATAAGTTTAAGTCAAGAGTTCGAATACTCCTCTTTCTGTTTGTTGTCACGCTAACTGTATTGCAAAGCGCTTTCTTTTTTAGTGTATTTGAAGAGAGTATCACCCACCAGGTAGGAACCAAGGCTTTAGTTCAGGCAAAGAATATCGCAGCAGATGCTGAAAACGCAGAGTTGCTAGTAAATAAAAAATACGCAGAAATATTTATCAAGTTTAATAAGTTGAGTGAACTAAGCGATGCTGATTATATAGTTATTGCGGACAAAAATGAGATTCGGCGCTACCACCCAAACAGTACTCATATTGGGAAAAAAATAAACAGCAATGACAATAAAGACGCATTAGAAAACAAACAGAGTTATATATCAGAAAAGGTTGGTGAGTCTGGCTTGTCAGTCCGGGGAAAATCCCCCGTTATAGACAAGGATGGAAATGTTGTTGGCGTGGTCGCGGTCGGGTACTTAATAGACAAGCTAAGTAGCCGAATTATTGAGTACGCTTTCCCTTTGATCTTTATCTTTGGAATTTCGTGTTTGTTGTCTTTGATGGGGGCATTTTACTTCTCAAACCATATCAAGAGTCAGATGTTTGATATGGAACCTAGTGAAATTGCGGCAACGCTGCAACTAAAACGTAGCGTAATGGAGTCTATGTATGAGGGCATTGTTGCTATAAGTAAAAATGGCGAAATACTTAACATCAACAAGCGTGCGCTGGATATGCTGGGTATCGTGCAGTCTAAAGAGCAGGCTATCAATCAACTAGCCCAAAACCTAATTACTCCAGTGAACTTCTTTGTCCCGTCTCTTGTTGGTGAAAATACAGAAAACAACGTCAATGACGAACTGGTCTCGTGCAATGGCGAAACTTTTATCGCTAACAGGGTGCCAATGATAAGTGAGGGAAAAACCATAGGCTTCGTTGTTAGCCTTAGGCAACGAGATGATATCGGCTCACTTACTACAAAACTGGCTCAGGCACAGCACTATATTGATAACCTTCGTGTAATAAGGCATGAACACAACAATCAGCTATCAACCATAAGTGGTTTAATACAGATAGGTGAGTATGAAAAAGCGCTGGCAGCACTAGAAAGTACCAATAGCGAAAAACAGGAAGTCATCGACTCAATAACTAAGAACTTTCGTCCCAGAACTGTCGCTGGCTTACTTTTAGGCAAATACAGTCGAGCGAAAGAAATGGGCCTTAGACTAGAGTTTGACCCTATGTCTCATTTCAGTGGCGAAAGCTGTCCGATAAAGGATGAAGAACTGACGGCAATGCTAGGTAACTTACTGGACAATGCATTCGAATCAACTTTGAAGAACCCGAAAAGCAACAAAACGATCAACCTTCTGATGTCTGATCAGGGAGAAGATTTGGTCATCGTCGTCACTGACAATGGTGTTGGGTTCGATGACTATGATAACGACAATATTTTCAACCGAGGTATTACCTCGAAAGATGAACCTGGGCATGGTATTGGTTTATACCTTGTCGACCAATATGTGAAACGTGGAAACGGGACAATTATCATTGAGGAGTCTGAGCCAACTGGCGCGGTAATCTCTATTTACGTCCCTAAAATAGAAGAAAAGAAAATATCATGATTGTATACGATGTACTGATAATAGAGGACGAATCAAACATCGCTGAGTTCCATAGTCAGCTTCTTCTTGATTCTCCAAATTTTAATCCTGTCGGCGTTGCCGGAAGCGTGAAGGAAGCGAAGAGCATGCTAACGATCTTCAAACCCGATCTGGTTATTCTTGATAATTACTTGCCAGATGGAAAAGGGATCGACTTAATGAAGGTAATGACAGCGTCAGAGAACCCACCCAACGTCATATTCGTTACAGCAGCAAGTGATATGGAAACCGTCCAAAAAGCAATCCGAATGGGTGCTTTTGACTACCTGCTAAAACCGATCTCCTACGCTCGTTTAAGCGACTCGTTAGAACGATTTTTGAAGTATATGAGCACCGTAAAATCGACAGATTCTATTAATCAACGTTTTGTGGACATCATGATGAACTACCAATCAAAAAATAATGGAGCACTGGAAACACTCCCTAAAGGAATAGATCAGCTTACGGTAGATAAAATCAAAAGTCTGTTTATCGATGAATCTGTCCAACACACAGCTGAATCACTCGTGGAAGCTGCAGAAATCAGCAAAACAACCGCGAGGCGCTACCTCGAATATTGTGCGATATCTGGTTTCCTAAAAGCTGATATTAATCATGGCAAAAGAGGGAGGCCTGAACGCATCTACAGTAAGAAAATAAACCATTAACTAATGAATAAATAGCGATATATACTCAAGAATAAATTAACAAATTTTGACTCCTTACCATCTGGTTATTTTTGAGTATATCGTCCTAAACAACTCTCAATACCTAATTCATTCGAATAGAATTAACCTACCTATCCCTTATTTACACCAAATTATGATTTACAAATAAGTGAAAACCTTCTCGATTTTGTTATAGCCATATAAAAAACTAACAATAACAATATCTAACAGGTTATTAATCCCATGAGTAATTTCTATTTCTCTTGTAAAAATCATTTTAAATTCTTTAAAACTTTAGCTGCCTTTTAAACATAACTTCCGATTGAAATCCCTCACATCAATAGATCAGTGATTAAAAGAAAATAACAACGTGAAACAAATCACCATCTATTCCAATCAATTACAAAGGAAGATAGTAATGAAAAAATTTGCTAAAACTATAGGAAAGGTATCCTCTGTCGCAGCGATTACACTTTCAGTTCTAGCCCCTTCAATGGCTGTTGCAGACAACTACCCTAATAAGCCGATCAACTTCGTTGTTGGCTTCGGTGTTGGTGGTAGTGCTGACCGTATGACACGTTCCATGTCTGGATTTATCTCCGAAGAACTTGGACAGCCAATCAAGGTCATCAATAAAAAAGGCGCGGGTACACAGATTTCAGCAAACTATGTACTTGCAAGGCCAGATGATGGCTACACCGTATACTCATCCACTTTCGCACCTTACCTGACTAACACCATTCTTAAGGGCCAAGCTAAATACTCAGTTGAAGACTTCTCATATATAAACTTCCAGTGGTTCGACAAAGAACTGATCGCAGCTAACAGAAATACACCTTACAAAGATCTGGCTTCTCTTATCACCGCAATCAAGGAAAAGCCTAAATCAGTAAAGGCTGCGGTTGTGCAGGGCTCTGGTGGTCACTTAATGGCGAAGCTGCTTCTTGATAAAAATGGTATCCCGCAAGAGAACCTTAATCTGGTGACTTTCAGTAGTGGTGGTAAAGCTCGTTCTGCTGTAGCCGGTGGACAAGTAGACTTCATCATCATCAGTGCTCAGGGCAGTGAAGGTATTCGCGAATTTATTCACCCTCTGGCGGTCGTGAACGATACAGCAAGTGAGCACTGGAACGCGCCAGCTGTAAACGATGCTCTTAAACCACTAAATACTGAAGTGCCGATCCTGACGGGTTCAATGCGCGGATTCGCGGTAACAAAAGAGTTCAAGGAAAAATTCCCTAAACGCTACGACAAACTTGCAAGCGCCATCGAAAGATCTCTGGCGCGTCAAGAGGTTCAGAAGTTCCTGAAAGCCAGCGATATCGGTGGTGATTGGGTTGGTCCCGAACGCTCGTCTCAGTTGATGAGCGAAAACTTCAAGACCTTCCAGAAGTACAGCCATCTACTAGATTAACTCAACTCTCTGGCTGCCTGTCCGGGCAGCCAATTAACTCCAATACGTGAGGATATATGAAGATTTTAAGTAAGAAGACCGCTGATTTTACGGTGGTTGGCGTATTAGCGCTCTTCATCTGTTGGTACACATGGTCGGCCTGGCAAGCATCATCAATGGTTGAAAACATGATTCTGATTGTTCCGATAGCCGCTATCGCTCTGTTAATGGCTATTGGCGAGATGGTTAGACAAGCTAGAAATAACGCATCACAAGTTCCTACAGAAGACTCTGAAGAAAAAAGCGAAGCAGATTCAGTGATGACTGTGCTACCCATCATCGGTCTGTTTACTGTCTACGTGATGTCTCTTGAAACCATCGGTTTTGATATCGCTACAACCTTGTTTGTCGCCGCCTTCCTGTGGCACCAAAAAGAACGCCGCCTCGTGTGGCTTGTCGGTTACAGCGTTGTGTTTGGCCTGCTAATGTCGGTTTTCTTTGCCCAAATGCTGCCTTACCCAATGCCAATGTCATTGCTACCAACTGAATACTAAGGAGAAGCAATGTTAGATTTTTCAGCAATTATGGCAGGTAGTGAGCTGCTACTCTCCTCAGTCGGCCCATGGCTTTATGTTGTACCTGGTATGGTTATCGGACTGGTATTCGGTGCAATTCCGGGACTTCAGATCTCAATGGCTATGGCGATTTTCCTGCCAGCAACACTATACATGAACTTCCTTGAAGCGATGATCTTCCTGACAGCCATATTCACAGGTGGCTCATTTGGTAGTGGTATACCAGCCATACTAATGAACATACCGGGTACCTCATCGGCTATCGCAACAGCCTTTGATGGCTATCCAATGGCTAAAAAAGGTGAACATAACAAAGCGTTAGGCACTGCTCTTGGTGCATCCTGCTTTGGTGCGATCTTTGGCTATATGATTTTGTTTATGCTGATTCAGCCTATCTCTTCGATGGTTCTTAAACTTGGCCCTTCAGAAATGTTCTTCGTTATCCTTTGGGGGATGACACTGATCGCCAGCCTGAAAGGTGACTTTATGCTTAAAGGCCTGCTTTCAGGATTTGTTGGTCTGCTTATCGGCACCATCGGATACAGTGAAGCGGGTGTGGCTCGCGGTACCATGGGTAACGAATATCTGTTAGATGGTGTTCCGGTTATTCCTGCAATGATGGGTATGTTCGCAGCATCTGAGTTATTTAAGTTGGTAAATAAAAACTATCTTGTTGCTGATGAGTCTGCACGTAAGGTAAGTATCAAAGAGATCCTTGCGGGTTTCCGTCACTCATTCAAGCACCCTAAAGTGCTAATTCGAGGCAGTATCATAGGTGTCTTTGTTGGTGCGGTTCCGGGAGTAGGTTCATCCGTATCTAACCTTCTGTCTTATGTAGAGACTAAGCGTGGTGACAAAGATCCGGACAGCTTTGGCAAGGGTAATCCTAAAGGTGTTGTAGCAGCAGAATCTGCAAACTCAACATCCGAAGCTGGCTCTATGGCGACACTGCTTGCACTGGGTATCCCTGGTGGTGGAGCAACAGCAGTAATGCTGGCCGCATTCGCCATGCATAACATTACAGGTGGCCCACAATTCATCCGAGAACAAACTGATATCGTGTATGCGATTATTATGGGTAACTTTGTTCAGGTGTTCCTTTTAATTGGACTTGGACTGATCTTTATACCGATTTTGGCCAACGTAGTTAAGGTACCAATGAACATTCTGATCCCATCCGTGTTATCGATGGCAGTGTTTGGTTCATTCGGCCTGACAGGCAACATCTCAGGCCCAGTTACTGTGCTGGTGTTCTCTATTGTTGGTTGGATATTCAGTCGTCTTAACTACTCTGTTCCAGCTGCTGTAATCGGTATCCTGCTGGGCAGAATGGCTGAAAGTAACCTGCTTCATACATACCAAATTAGTGGTGGTGAAATCAGTTACGTATTCGAAAGACCAATTACTCTTCTTATTATCGGTCTATTGCTGCTTTCACTGTTCGGCTCGAAAATTACCGCTGCACTTTCAAAGAAAGCGAGCAAGAGCTCTTCAACTGCAGAGGTATAACAACCATTCAGGCCAGCTAGGCAATTAGCTGGCTTTTTTTATTTTCAAGTCCTAGGAAACACTATGCTAGACAACTATTGTTCTATGCTCGCAGAACGCAAAGCAATGTCCATAGAGCCAAAAACGATCAGTAAGACTGATCTTGTTGAATTAACTTCGATTCTTCAAAAAACAGATTTGGATACAGACACCCAGTCCAGCCTGTTTGATATATTTGCTCACCGAGTTCCACCGGGAGTAGATGAAACCTCAAAAGTAAAAGCCGACTTCCTGTTTCAACTGGCTACTGGTGAACTGACGTCACCTATTATTCAGCCTCAAGACGCCGTTCATCTGTTGGGTACAATGCAGGGTGGCTACAATGTTGTTCACCTTGTAAACCTGCTTGAGCACAAAACTCTCGCAGATACTGTTGTTGCCGCCCTTGAAAAGACTATTCTGGTCTTTGACAACCTGAATACAATCCATCAGCTAGCCATAAATGGAAATCTACATGCAGAAAAAGCCTTAAACCAGTGGGCAGAAGCTAACTGGTTCCACAGTAGGCGCGAAATTGCAGAAAAGATAACGGTCACGGTTTTTAAGGTTCCAGGAGAAATTAATACGGATGATCTTTCACCGGCACAAGATGCCTGGTCACGTCCGGATATCCCGTTACACGCGCAAGCTATGTTAAAAGTGCCTCGCGAAGGGATGATTGAGAAACCTCTGGATGCTATTGCAGAGCTTAAACAGAAAGGCTATCCGGTCGCATTTGTTGGCGATGTTGTAGGTACAGGTTCGTCCCGTAAATCTGCTGCTAACTCTGTGATCTGGCATATCGGTAATGACATTCCATTTGTACCGAACAAGCGATTCGGAGGTGTGGTGATTGGAGGAACCATTGCACCGATATTTTATAACACTCTGGAAGACGCAGGCGCTCTACCAATTGAATCAGATGTTTCAAGCTTATCAAGTGGACAGGTCATTGATATCTATCCGTACAAAGGTGAAATCAGAGATCACGAAACAGGTCAAATAGTGAGTAAGTTTTCAGTTAAGTCAGATATGTTGTTTGACAGCATCCGCGCAGGTGGACGCATACAGCTGATATTAGGCCGCCAGCTAACTGATGATGCAAGAGAGCTGCTCAATCTGCCACAAAGCGACGCTTTCCGCTGCCCGGAAACCATTGAAGGTAATGGCAGCTACTCACTGGCACAAAAGATCGTAGGTAAAGCTTGTGGTCTTGACGGAGTATATCCCGGACAATACTGCCAGCCCAAAGTAGCAACTGTAGGTTCTCAGGATACTACTGGCCCTATGACGCGCGATGAGGTCAAAGATCTGGCATGTTTAAACTTTAATGCCGATCTGGTGTTACAGACGTTTTGCCACACCGCTCCGTACCCTCGTCCTATAGATGCCGAAAACCATTCAACCATGCCTCCATTCTTTGAATCTCGTGGTGGTGTGGCAATCAATCCGGGTGACGGTGTGATTCACTCATGGTTAAACCGAATGATCTTGCCTGATACCGTTGGCACAGGTGGAGACTCACACACAAGATTCCCGTTGGGTGTATCCTTCCCAGCAGGCTCGGGTTTAGTAGCCTTTGCCGCTGCCACAGGAATGATGCCATTAGATATGCCTGAATCAGTGCTAGTGCGATTTAAAGGCGAGATGAGAGACGGAATCACTCTGCGCGATCTTGTTCATGCCATCCCTTACTTTGCGATTAAAAAAGGCCTGCTCACCGTAGAGAAGGCGAACAAGAAAAACATCTTTGCAGGTAAGATCATTGAAATCGAAGGCCTTGAAACCCTTTCAGTAGAACAGGCATTCGAGTTAGCAGATGCAACAGCTGAACGCTCTGCATCTGGATGCAGCATCGCTTTGGATGAGTCAACTGTTTCCACTTATTTGAACTCCAATATCACGTTGCTCGAATGGATGATCTCACAAGGGTATGAGAGCCGCGAGACAATTCAAAAACGTATCGATGATATGAAGGCGTGGTTAGCTGATCCTAAGTTATTAAAAGCAGACCCGGATGCTCAGTACGCTGAGGTGCTGGAAATCGATGTTGCTGACATTATCGAGCCACTATTGTGCTGTCCTAATGATCCTGACGATGTTAAACCACTGTCTGAAGTGAAAGGTACATCTATCGATGAAGTATTTATCGGTTCATGCATGACAAATATCGGTCATTTTCGTGCAGCTGGTCAGCTACTTGACCAAAGTAACCAACCGACTAAGAGCAAGATGTGGATAGCGCCTCCAACCAAAATGGACGAAGCCAAATTGAGACAGGAAGGCTTGTACAATACGTTTGCACGAAAAGGTGTAAGGCTAGAGATGCCGGGGTGCTCTTTATGCATGGGTAATCAGGCTCAAATAGCTCAAGGTTCCACAGCTATTTCAACATCTACCCGAAACTTTCCAAATCGCTTAGGCAAAGACACGCTGGTTTATCTCGGCTCCGCAGAGCTCGCCACCATAACCGCAATGCATGGTCAGTTACCAACCGTTGATGAGTATATGAGCTTCGCCAGTACACTCACTGATAACAAAAAGTCTATCTATTCGTATTTGGACTTTAGTGAGATGGAAGAGTATCAGTCTCCAGATACATTGGTTGTAAGGCAAATATAAATCCAATTAAGCCAATAGTGTTGTTAGAGTGTTATTTTTAAAATAAGTCGTCATCACGGATGACGACTTATCGTTTTACACTGTCGAAACTAAGAAAAGCTCTTCCCCAACTTTATCGCGGATGCGATATTTCTTGCACTCACTGTTAGGTTGTTTTCTGCTTCAAGAAGCACTTCACTTAATGGCATTGGCGCTCTCACGGTTCCAAAAACACCATCAAAAACCTCATACAGTTTTTCAGTCTCTTTGCCTAAAGAGCCTGCTATCGCAATAACGGGAATCCCGCGTTCCTTTGCACGTTTTGCTATGCCGTAAGGGGTTTTCCCCTGAAGCGTTTGATCGTCCATTCGTCCTTCTCCGGTAATGACAAGGTCGATATCATTGAGCGCTTCATCTGCTTTTACGGTATCCATCACCAGTTCAATACCCGACTGAACTTTGGGTTCAAACGCCAGTGACAAGCCCAATAGCGTTCCACCCGCTGCTCCGTATCCCGGTGCAAGTTTATAATTTACTCCTGTAAATGACTCGATTACATCAGCAAAGTGTCCAAGACTCGCATCAAGGCTTTTAACCATTTCTAGTGTTGCTCCTTTTTGCGGACCAAACACATGGCTTGCACCATTTTCTCCACAAAGAGGGTTGCTAACATCGCAGGCGACTTCGAGCTTAACCTCGCGACATCTCGGATGCATTTCAGACGCATCGATATAGCAAAACTCGGAAAGCGACAGACCACCGCGCGGAATCTCTTTCCCATCACTGTCTAGCAACTTAACACCTAGCGCTTGTAATATACCTGCACCACCATCGTTGGTCGCACTGCCACCCAATCCAAGTAGAATAGAGTCCACACCAGCATCCAGCGCATCTCGGATCAGCTCTCCGCTTCCGAACGTTGTTGCTAGTTCCGGGTTTCGCTCCGGTTCAGGCACTAAGTCCAGACCTGATGCAGAGGCTATCTCAATCAGCGCTTTTCTCTTACTACCAGATTTCGCACCATCAGCATTTTTGTCTTTAAGCAATGCCCACTTTGCTGTTACAGGCTTCCCCATAGGGCCTATAACATCAACGTATCGGATTTCGCCATCAAGAGATTGCAAAAGCGCTTCAAGCGTACCCTCTCCACCATCGGCAAGAGGGAGTTTACGAAATTCAGCGTCCGTGAAAACCTGCTTAAAGCCCGCTTCAATGCAGTCACAAACTTGCGCTGCACTTAAAGACTCTTTAAAAGAGTCTGGAGCAATTAACACCTTCATGGACAAGACCTACAGCAACATAAACAGGAAAGCGGAAATCAAAAGTCCTGCACCCAAAACCATTGGGTAAGCAACACGGCTGATATCCTGCGCCATTTCATCTTCATGAGCGGCTTCTTGTTCTGCTGGTTCTTGCGTTTCAGCGGTTTCGTCTGCTCCAAACAGGCGCATAATCTCTTTAGTATCGGATGCGTTCAGAAGATCCTCGCGGAAATCATCATCCACCAGCGAAGAGGTCAGTGTTGTAAGCAGTGTCATATGGGTAGAGCCCGCTTGCGCTGGCGGAATAGCGAGCAGGAAAATCATGTTCACTGGCTCATCACCATCCAGCCCTTGCCAGGTCAGCGCTTCCTTTACAAACGCACAGGCAAAAACAGGCTCTGTTACCGCTTCCGATTTACCGTGAGGCACTGCCAGATATTCGCCTAAACAGGTTGGCCCTTCTTCCTCGCGCTTAAGTACTGCATCAAGGAACATCTGCTTGTCGGTCAGCTTTCCTGTTTGTTCCAGTTTATCGACCAGTACATTAATCGCCTCAAGGCGATCTTCAAATACAACATCTTTTAGGATGAGTTCTTCTGAAGTAAGTTGTGCAAGTTTCATTTTGTGTTCCTTATTCTTGTACTAGCCAGACAAACTGATATGGATTTAAAGTTAGATTATTTTCGATGCTCTCACCGGAAACAAGATCTCTTCCTGATGCAGGTAATACAACATCTTGCGGCTTATCACTGATGTTCACGATATAGCGAACCGCTTCGTCACCTTCACCGCGAATCATGCCAAACAAACCATCACCAAGCTCCAGGATCTGCTGAGAAGACTGAGGTGAAAATGCCTTCTGCTGCATTCTGATTTCTAGCAGCTCCATCATTTGACTATAAACACGTTGTCTCAATGAGCCTTCTTCACCTAGCTCAGTTTCCAGCCGTTCATAACCCAGTTTTTCCCTGTTGATTCGTCGGTTAATGCCTGATTCAACCATGCCTTCGATGTCATTCTCACTGCCTAGCAAGCTATGAACATAGATAGCCGGAACACCGATAAACGACAGAAGGATCGATTGAGCAGCAAGAAACTTGTTCGCTTTTGTTTCTGCATCGTCAGCAGGGTCGCTGATCGCACTTAGGTAATTGATATTCAGCTCATAAGGTGACTGAGTACCATCACCATTGTTTTTGTAGTTTACCCGACCACCTTTGCGTTCAACTTCACGACACATATCCAGACGATCATTGTCACTCAGAATTCCTTCTGTAGGTCTGACACCAATGCCATCATGACTGGCAAGGAAGTTAAAGTAGGTTGTCTTTCTTCCTGCTTTCAGGCTCTCCATCGCTTCCTGAGTCAGACCTTTCGCCCAACCCGTCAGTGTCTGGCTGTTTCCGCTCAGAAATGCGTGTAGAGTCAGTGGTGGAAGCGGGAACTGATAAACCATATGCGCTTCATCACCGTTACCAAAGTAAGAGATATTCTCTTTGTGTGGCACATTAGTTTCAGTAATCAACAACGTACCCGGAACCACTTCATCCAATACAATTCGCCACAGCTTGATGATTTCATGCGCCTGTTCCAGATGGATACAGCTAGAGTTCAGCGCCTTCCAGATAAAACCAATCGCATCCAGACGAATCGAACGCCCACCATTTGCCGCATACATCAGCAGGATATCGATACTCTCCAGCAGCACCTTTGGGCTATTGAAGTTGATATCAATCTGATCCTCAGAAAACGTCGTCCATACATGAGCAGTATCACCATTGGCTTTTTTAAATGGTGTTAGCAGTGGCAATGCGCGCGGTCGGGTAACACTTGAGTAATCCTGATTCGGATCCGCATCAATAAAGTAGTCCTGATACTGCTCATCACCTGCCAGATAACGTTGGAACCAGTCACTGCTCTTTGAGATATGGTTGATGACACAGTCGTACATCAAGTCAAAGTTCTCAGACAGAGCATTGAGCTCTTTCCAATCACCCAGTTCCGGATTCACCTTGCGGTAATCAACCACGCTGAATCCATCATCCGATGTATAGGGGAACATAGGCAGAATATGGATATTGCTGATCGAGTCCTTCAGATACTTATCCGCAAAACGCTTCATGGTATCCAGCGTTTTCAAACCTGACTCTGAAATACTGTCTCCGTAAGTGATCAGATAAGACGTTTGCTCATCAACCCAATCGGCATAGTTTGTAGATTGATCTTTCCATCTGGTCATTAACTCAATAATTGAGTTAGTGATGTCCGATGCCTGCTCGTCACCGTACAGGTACGAAACTTTGCTATAAATTTTTTCGTTAATCATTTTCATACCCTGTTCTTAGTCGGCTCTAATCGTCAAGCGCAGATCGATGCTGTTGTTTGGTCTGATTTCAAATGGGTTTCCACTTTCTACAGGTGCTTCTCTGTAGTTCACCACTTCTACCTCTGGCAGATGAGCAAGCGCTGACGCATCGAAAGTAATCGCTTCATCTGTTGGGTTAAACAGACGCACAATTACCGCACTTCTCTTGTAGAAAGAGTGGCCAATACTAGAAAGCTCAACAGGCTGATTTATCTCGAACAGGCTGACCTGTTGTGGCGCTTCGCGTTTATCAAAGCTCACTTGGAAACGCTCTAATCGGTTCTCAAAGCTGTTTAGTGACTGCTTTTGATAACTGAATGGCTGATTCAGATACTCTTGCTCTAACTGACGAACAGTCTGGTGCTCAGCGTTATCCGCAAATGCAATTGAGAAGTTAAAACTCATCTCTGATTGCAACTGAGCATCAGGAGTATGAACGACTGTGTTATTAATCCCTGAAGCGCGGCCCGGACGCCATAGCAGATCGTCTTTACCTAGCACGCCTGTCGATTTAAACAGAGTCAAAGCGATTTGGTCGTTCGACATACCTTTCAGCACCTGAAACTCTTTTAGTCCCCTGCCCTGCACTATCATCGCTTTGTCGGCATCTTTGATTGCAACCGCACCGTCGGTTGTCTCAATATCAACTGGACATTCGCGGAACTTGTCTCTCCAGCCAGCAATCTCAGGAGAGACTGGTCTCTCCATCAGTGCAAACGGCTGAGTTGCGATAGAAGTATCCGTCATCAGGTCAGAATTCAGAATGATACGAACACGGTGGTCTTTAATCTGGTTTATCGTGCGAACATCCACCAGCAGTTGGGATTGCCCCTTAACCAGAGTCAGGTCGATATCAAAGCTCGCTTTACCGCTCGCTTTGTTTTGCTGACGCTCATCTAAATCTACAGGAAGATCCAGCTCTGCACGGATGGAAAGCACCTGCTCAGTTTCACCGTGACGAGTAGCCGTCCACTCTAGCTTTTGAGAGTAAATAACCACATCTCCTTCTAGCGGAGAGAAGTCATAAGAGTCGCCATCGTCTGCCTGCTCTTCGAAGCGGATAAGCTGAGTAATATGACGGCCACTTGGCTTGTGATGCAGATAGAGCTCACCTTCCTCAAGAGCAACCTGTAGTTCCTCATTGTGAATAACAGGCAGAGTTGAATCCTGAAGAGAACGAACAGAATCATCACTTTCCGAGACTTCCAGCACCTTGTAACCCATCGCAGGGAGATCGCTAACCGTTACGTTTAGTTCAATACGATAGTATGGTGGAACCGGAACTTCCTTCTCACCATCCTTTGTTACTTCGATGACTTTACCGCCATCCAGCTCTTCGTAACTTACGATTTCAGTTGGCAGGGCAACACCATTGTCTTTGATAGCGACATCGAGCGACTTAGCAAACACGACGATCTTCGAGATACCGGAGTACGGCTTAATCTGACCGTTAAACATCAGAACGCTATTATCGTCGTAGCTGTCTGCCAGCTCTTTAGTCACAAGGTTGAACAGGCCCTGACAAATCTCATCAGCCTGCTTTAGACGATGCATAATGTCTGCGTTGGTAGCATCACTGTTACAACCACCCATGCTATCGTGAGCGTGACACTCAAGGATTTTCTTCCAGGCAATATCAACCAGCTCAGTCTGAACATTGATTCCTTGATTCTTAGCAATCGCGATAACTACTTCCAGCCTTTTCAGAAGGAACTGTTCAATCTCAAAGTTCAGCTTTTTGATGTCGTAGCGAACCGAACCAATGGTTTTATGGATACGTGTATAACGAGGCTGCTTAAACTCCCCAATATAAGTTTCGAACTTATCGGAGTTTCGACGCATATGGTCAACAAAGCTTTCCATTGAAGAGATGGTATATACGTCTTCGGCAGGAGAACGCTTGCTCGCCACTGCAAGGGTTTCTGGCAAGTGAGGATCGATATTTACCTGATCACCACCAGATGGGATAAGCACTTCATCAAGGCCAGATAACTGCTTGATCTTCTCTACCATTGGGAAGATTTTCTTATCTAGGTGCGCATCATCAGGCACGATGTTTTTGGCTGCTCCGTAACCATGAACCAGGTTGTAAGCGTAGATACTGTCGCCACCCGCAGACTGCCAGAAAAAGTTAGACTTCTGAACTTGAGAGTCGTAGTCCAAACCACGCCAGAATACGATATTGTCGATACCCATTCCTTTGAAGATGGTCGGCATCTGGGCGTTGTGACCAAAGGTGTCCGGCAGGTACCCCACCATCATGCTATGGCCTAGCTCTTCAGCGATATGCATACCGTATTTCAGGTTACGAATGATCGATTCTGCCGCCACATTGTAGGTATCTGTCTGGGTATACCACGGGCCAATAAACAGCTTCTTCTCGGTAACCAGTTTTGCCATGCGATCACGCATATGTGGCAGTACTTTAAGGTAGTCTTCAACTATCGAACTCTGACCATCCAGGTGGTAACAGCTGTACTCTTTCACGTTTTCTAGTGTTTCGATAACTTTTGTAAAGTTGTAAGTCGCGAGGACATCACTGTCTTGTTGCGTAAAATACCACTCACGATCCCAGTGAGTATGCGGAACTACATGAACTTTAGTCATGGCACGCTCTCTTAAATAGTTAATTCAGTTTGGAGATGCCGGGCGGAACTTGCCCGGCTTATGTGTTGTTATGCTTTGCTTGACTCAGGCTTGGTACACAGCAGTAGTGCTGCGGCAATAAAGCCTGAACCGACAAGGACCGAAATGGTGTAGCTCACCGGATCCGATGACAGGAACCAACCCCATACAGCAGGAAGCGGCAGGCTTTGGTATACATTGAGTACAACAGCTAGCTGAGTACCGATGATAGAGCCAAGGATCATGACAGGAATCATCTTAGGGTTCTTAAGGATGAACGGAATCGCACCTTCCGAGATACCAATCAGGCCAAGCATCAAAGAAGTCTTACCAATAGTTTGCTCTTCACGAGAGAAGACACGGCGACGGAATTTGCCATCCAAAAATGCAGCCAGACCAACACCGATAGGTGGAATAACAATGCCCAACTCACGGGCAATAAGGTCGAAACCATCACCCATACCGTTCAGGCCAAGGGCAACGGACCCAGCCGCTTTGTTGATAGGGCCACCAAGGTCAAAGGCCGTACCCGCTGCAATTACCATAGAGTAAACACCACGACCTGCATCGCCCGCCTCGGTAAACAGGTTGATCATGGCGATATTGACCGCACCAAAGAATGGGTTGATGGCGTACTCCATCGCAAGCACCATCACCACACCAGTTACCGCTGGTACCAGCAGCATGGTTTTGAGTGTTGTCAGCTCTTGTTTAACCTTAATGGTGTCATTCAGATAACGGACTAGATAACCAACAAGGAAACCGATAGCGATAGCACCGAAGAAGCCGGAAGGGGCCCAGCCTTCAAGATCGAAGAAGCGCTTGTAAACTTCATCACTCATTATGCCGCCAATAAAGGCCGGAACCAGAGCCGGTTTACCCGCAATGGAATAAGCAAGATACGCTGCGAAGATTGGATACATAAACTTGATGGTCATAAAACCAAGCTTATCCAGCGTCTGAATTGGCGTACCGGAGATATCAATAAACTCTCCGGTAATCTTGGCAACCGCCATTAGCAATCCACCCAGTACCACGACCGGAAGCATATAGCTGATGCCCGTCATAATATGACCGATGGCTACCTGATACGCAGAACGTTTCTCTTCAACAATATGTTCTGAAGCATTCGATTTCTCTTTGCCACGGCTGAATACGGTAGGCAGAAGATCATTAAAGTTCTTGATCAGTTCCTGAGTGCGTACTTTAAGTGGGTTTGCACCTTCAAATCGTTCCATGTCCATTATTGGAACGTCAATTGCCAGTACTACACCATCAGCAGTAGCAATGTCATGAGCAGTCAGGCGGTTTTTAACGCCATCACTACCCTGAGTTTCAACTTTTACTTCGTAGTTGTTCTTTTCAGCCCAACTCTCAATTTTCTTGGCAGCCATAAATGTATGCGCAATACCTGTAGGGCAGGCGGTTACAGCGACCAGTTTTTTCTTTGCCATCGAAATTTACCTGTGTATTTGTTCTGCCAGCAGTATATTCAGACGACTTATTGCTAGATATTGTTTCATCGTACAACTTACGTATCACGATACATCTGTGACACACATCAAAGAATTAAGTGACATTTTCGAGCGTAATACGAGGTACTTCTTAAGTACCCGAACTCTTATTAAATACTAGTAGAATCTATGAACACATTCAGAGGTATAGAGCGCAACATTTATGAGTATCTGATCAGTCATGCTAGTGACTTACCGGAGATCTCTGCAAAGACGATTGCGAACGAAGCATTGACGACAACCACCTCTGTAAACAGGGTGTGTAAGAAGATGGGC
Source organism: Vibrio iocasae (assembly GCF_042245395.1). Classification (NCBI taxonomy): domain Bacteria; kingdom Pseudomonadati; phylum Pseudomonadota; class Gammaproteobacteria; order Vibrionales; family Vibrionaceae; genus Vibrio; species Vibrio iocasae. The sequence goes on from NZ_CP145310.1 coordinate 1,952,841, forward strand.
TATGCCAGCTACACAGAGCTTAGGTATCGCCTAGCAGACGATCTCAATAAAACAACAAGTACCGTAGATAGCTCCACGGACAACTCTGAAAAAATCGTAACAGTGGCACGTACACTAAAAACTTCACCCGTTGTATACCTCTACTCAAGAGGCGCTTCCATTGTCAGTATCAACTATCTTTCAAGGTTCTTATCTCTGGCAAATATCCCCCATCTGGTTATCACAGATATCCACCAGCTAACGTGTGCAAATAGCGGTACGGTTTTGCTGGTCAGTAAGTCCGGGGAAACTAAAGCGGTTGTTGAGATGGCACAAAATGCGAAGCGCAAAGGTCTCAAAGTGCTGGCAGTAAGTTTCAAAGGTTCCACACTTGATCAGATTAGCCATATAAACATTGCGCTAGAAGAACAAGTTGATGGTATCTCGTTATATCACCGGGAATCTCAGATCCAGATCCTTGAAGTCGTGGATTTTATAGGTAAGGCTTTGTTGGAGTTTTAGCTTTTAACGGCAATAAAATGCGGTACCAAAATACCCCATTGCTTCATTGATACGATCAGTTTACTACGCAGCACAGAGTATTTGAGCAAACGTATCCATAACCATTGATATTAAACTTGTTGATGCGGACTATTACGATGGTACGTATGGGTACTCTTTTACGATAAGACTTATTTTTAATTAATTCTAAGTTCAATTGTTTTGCCTTGAAATAGAGGCGGTCTTAGCATGCAAAGCACTAAAAGGTTGTACCAACTGCACTTTTCGTTGCCGGAAGCGCGCAAAATGAAAAAGTGACATATATGACCTATCATCTACGAAACAATACTACGACATTTACAATGAGGGAATGTTATGAACAAATCAGTATTGGCTTTCACTATCGGTCTCGTAACGGCTTTTGGTGCTCACGCTGTAACTTATCATGAACCGAATGCCGAAATGGAAGCTAATCTAAATGCTTATGGTGCTGGTGTTGCTAACTGGGAAGAAGCTCGATTGATGCCTTTCACTATGGCTGATGCACACCTTTACCATAACCATGCGATTATGAGTCATGGTGACAAGATGCCCCTTAAAAAGGTTGGTGGCCTTGATGTATCTAAAATCATGCTACCTAGTATGGTTCCTGACAAAAAAATTAGCCTTTACGATGTAATGCGTGATCGTGGTGCTATCTCTAGTTATGTTGTCATGAACAAAAAAGGCGAAATCATTGCCGAAGATTACTGGAATGGTACTGATAAAAACACACTGTTTCATCTAATGAGTGCAGGTAAATCATTCTCTTCCATGGCAGCTTTTATTGCTCAAGAGCAAGGGTTATTCAGCATGTCTGAGCCAGTTGGAAAGTATATAGAAGAATTTCGTGGTACTCCTTGGGGGAACATTGAGATTCAACACTTTGCAGATATGACTTCTGGAATTATCAACTTACCCGCTAACCGTGAAGGTTATCATTGGGGTAATCTTGGGGCTGGGGCATCTGGCTCCTGGGATAGCTCAATGCCATCTGTATTTGGTTACAACGGTCATATCACTAAAGAAGATGGTACGGTAATACCTAAGCCTGATGCATTAGGTGAGCTAAAGAGTTTTGGTGAGTATCTTCAGTACTTCGCTAAGAACGTGAAGCCCGTTTACCCGAAAGGTGTAGCGTACGAATATAAAGACATGAACACTGAAGTCCTGGGTCAGCTTATTGTCCGCACTTCGGGGATGACTCTTTCAGAGTTCATTGAAAAGAACTTGTGGAGCAAAGCAGGTTTTAACTCTGATGCTGCTTTGTACACTAACTACCTAAAGGAAAGCGCAGCTTCTGGTTCGCTAAATGCAACTACTCGTGATTTCGCTATCGGCTCATACTTGATGGTTAACGGTGGTAAAAACTGGAAAGGTGAGCAAGTTTTGCCTCCTCAACTTATCGAGCAGGTTATGAACGGTGATGACGTCGTTAAAAAAGCGTGGCTTAAAGTATCTTACGAAAAAGATATTTCACCAAATGCGTTTTACAAAAACCAATGGCGTACTGTAGAGCACCCAGTAACAGGTCGTAAAATATCAACAATGATCGGTGTTAACGGTCAATATTCAGCATTTGACCACAAGACTGGCAATATCATTGCTATCACGGGTAACTATCGCGAACCATCTGGTCAGGTGATGGTGATGACTTATGTGTTTGATACTATTTACACGATCTTTGAAGCCCTTGATTAACAAACGGATCATTTAAATAATCCTATCAACGTGTAAGAATCCGATATTGGTTACCTGATATCGGATTTTTTATGCACTTTGAAAATGAGTTGATAACAGGCTTTACCTCCCTCCTAAAATCCCCTCCATGTATTAGTTGTTGAACTGCACCTGCGGTTTAGGGCACTGAGTTAACTGAGTACAATTACCAGTAAAGTGAATAATGACAAGCCTGAGAAGCTAATTGCCAAGATCTGACACCAAGATTCAGAAGGTTTTTGACCGCAGCAAAGGGCAAAATGGTGCAAGGGGTATCCAGAAAACTGGCTGAGAAAGGTGGTGAGCCGATCGATGGATAAAAGGATGACAAAACTCTGGTCTCGGGGCGTTACCAATGGAACTATGTTGCTGAGGCCACAGAAATATCCACTTAAAAAAATACCTGTCAGCATAATTGACTCAGACTGCTGACAAAGTACACAAAGGTCTAGCTATCAAGCTAGTCCTTTGATCTAATAGGGGTATAGGAAATATGGATATCCCGACATGCTTCAAGAACCAACTCCCCAGCAATACGAACTTGAAATGGTGACGATGGAACAGCTTGTTCCCAAAGACCATCTTGTACGTAAAATCGATAAAGCTATCGACTTCGAGTTTATCCGAAACGAAGTAGCGTACCCCTATTGCAAAGATAATGGCCATCCACCAGTAGAACCAGTCCGCTTATTTAAAATCATTCTGCTGGGCTACATCTTCGGCATAAAAAGTGAGCGCCAGTTGGTCAAAGAGATAGAGGTCAACGTTGCCTACCGTTGGTTCCTACGAATGTCACTGACTGAAAAGGTCATCCATGCGTCGACACTGAGTCAAAACCGAATTCGTCGATTCAATGGTACGGACATTTTTGAACGTATCTTTACCAATATTGTGTTGCAAGCGATGGACAAAGGACTGGTTGCAGGACAAGAGTTATTTACCGATAGCACCCATCTCAAGGCGAACGCGAATAAAAACAAACACCGTAATGAGCTTCAGGAAGTTCGTACCAGCGCTTACATAAAGATGTTGAATGAAGATGTCGCGAAAGACCGCGAATCTGAAGGTAAAAAGCCTTAAAAAAACTCGACAATGCACCTAAGCTCAAGAACACAAAAGTGAGTAAGACTGACCCAGACAGCGGTTTTATGACTCGTGACAATAAACCGCAAGGCTTCTTCTACCTGGACCACCGTACAGTTGATGGACTCCATGGCATCATTGTCGATACGCATGTGACACCAGGGAACGTCAATGACTCACAACCGTATATCAATCGATTAGACTACACTCTTGAGCAGTTTAAGCTTAATCATATCGCTGTCGGTATTGATGCGGGCTACTTTACTGCACCAGTTGCAGAAAGCCTTGAGCGTAGAGGTATAATCGGTGTGTTCGGCTACCGCAGGCCATCGAGAACTAAGAATGCGTTTAAGAAGAAACACTTCATCTATAACAAAGAGAGTGACACCTATCGCTGCCCGGCAGGACAAGAGCTTATCTACAAAACAACCAGTCGCTCGGGTTACAGGGAATATCACTCTAATCCCAAAGAATGTAAGGAATGCCCACTTAGACCAAGTTGTACCTCCAGCCAAAATATGAAGAAGGTCGTCACCCGACATATCTACACAAAGGCATTGGACAACGCCAGCCTGATGAGGTTACTCCCTTACGGTAAGAGAACTTATCGGAGAAGAAGTGAAACAGTGGAAAGGAGCTTCACTGATGCGAACAACACCATGGACATCGATATGCCAAGTTCAGAAGGTTGTTAAAAGTACAGATGCTATGTTGGCTGGCAGCGGCTGCGCAAAACATCAAGAAGATGGTCTTGGTATGAGTCATTACCGATAAAATACGTTCAAATCGAAGCCTAAACGCCTAAATAGAGCCTAATATCGACTCCAAAACCTCTTGCTGCATGATTAACCAAGATATTAAAAGAATATCGCGATCGCGGCCTACGGCCGCTACAAAAACAGAACCCCACCGAAAGGTGGGGTTCGTCAGCAATCTGAGTCAGCACAACTGACTGGCATTTGTTGCTATCGTAACTCTATTTAGTACTACTCAGCTTAGTTGTACTTGATACGGTAGCTTTCAAGCTCGATGTTACCTGGGTTGCTCGGTGCAACATGGTAGTTAATGTACTCCTGGTCAATCTCAACCACATGCCAGAAGTTAGATGTTTCCAGTTTCTCATCAACTGGCTTGTTAACCGGCTTTTGACTGAAAATCTTAGTCCACTTCTCAGGGCTCATATCAGCAGGCGTTTTGCCTTTGGTGTTGCTGCTTAATAGCTTAAAGCGCTCAACACTATCTTTGTTGTACTCCCAGTACGTTGCTGGTAAATCAGTCATATCGATTTTCTTACCATTCAGGCTTAAATCAGCTTTGTAGCTAGAGCTAAGATCGTTGTTCACACGAGCAACGTTTGCTGAAACCATTTGGTTTCCATCCATCTTAAACTCAACAACTTTGTTTGCTGACACTTCAAATGCGCGAGTACCAGTGTAGTCAGTTAGCGTGTAAGTCAAACCCTCTGCAGGCTTGATGCTGTTTAAGAACTGAATACCGTTGTCTACTGAGCCAGCTTCAAGCAGTTTGCGATAAACAAAGATCTGCGCAAGTCCGTTCATGCTGTGCTCAAGCTGGAACTTAGAGTGCGGGCTGAAAGTATGAGCCGCACCATCTGTTGCATAGATACCGTGACCACCAACCATGCCAGCAAACGCTGTCATCAGGATGACTGAGCCATCATCGTTAACGTGTTTGATTAGGCTCTGTGAACCTTCCATCGCACGGATCCAATCTAGTGTGTAACCAACTGATGCCTTGTTATCGCCCCACACAGAAGCGTGTGAACAATGACCTGGAATTGCGCTGCCATGTTGTGCCTTTTCCATTGCAAGCATTGGGTCAATGCCTGTCATGTCTTCAATTACCCAGAACATTGCATCGTAAGATGTTGCATTCCACGCAAAGATCTCTTCAAACGTAAGACCTGAACCATCAGCAATACCTTGCATTTCTTCAACTAGATCTGGCACTTCTTTTTTTGCTGTTTCTAGCAGGCCTGTATTGTTGAAAATATGGTTGTGGAAGTCAGCATATTTCAGGTCAGTACCAAGAGTACTAAGCAGATTGCTAACCATGTCGTATTTAAAACGGTTTACAGCGTGGCGGATAACCTTGCGAAGCTCTTTACCGTGCGTATAACCGCGCTCGTAGCTTGTACCTGACACTTCAACAGTGAAGAACTCAGATGTATCGTTTGAAATAGTTACCTGGTGCTCTACTGGTGGAATACCAGCAAAAGCAGCATTTGAAACAAAAGCACCAGAAGCGCTTAGAGCCATAAGTGATGCAAGTATTGTTTTCTTCATATTCTTCATCTCTAATTGATTGAGTTTAAAATTTGTTAACAATTACGACCTGGTGAGGAATCAGTTCCTTTTTATTGCTCGATTCTGTCGTTTGGATGGCTCTATATTACGACTACATTTCGAATAGCATAAATTAATTACTATTCGATTTTCGAATAGTTGGTTATTAGATGACGTTGTTGAGTTAGGCTGGTTAGTGTGTGTAGAGGCGGGAAGCAATAGATCCATTCGCGAAGAAGTTCAGGCAGGATTGGGCTTTTAACATTAAGCTGACATAAAGCATTAGCTCTCTGATACGTTTAAATTTATAACAATTTCTGCGCGTAAATTAATCACCCAAAAATAAAGCAATGCCAACGAAATACCACCAGCACATATGCATTAGCAATTTACTATCTCTCTCTGACGAAGAGTTGGCCGAGCTATTTCAACATCACCAGGGCCCACAAACAGTCAGAGAAGGTTTTCTAGCGATGCAAAAAAGAGGCATCCACTTCCTCACTGTTGAAAAGTGCGACAACCAAAACCCCGACGGCTCATGTGCCGGACATAATGTTTCTTTGTAGAAGCTACTCTCAATTACTTATTTGAGAAACGCGCCAAATAAGGATTGAGCTCATTTCAAATCTCTATATCCCAATGTTCATGTGACACTGAATGATCTCCCTGCATCGGTTCAGGAACAAAAACTGTTATCTGGTGAACTACACATAGGGTTCACCCGATTACAAAACCTGAAATCCCCCTTAAAAGGTATCAAGCTTCTAACCGATACCCTTTCCGTGGCCATTCACAAGGATGAAGTTATTGATTTGAATAATATCTTGCAATCCATTTCCCATCTGGATTATTTACAACTGAGTCCAGCGAGAGGTGCACAACTGCATCAACAGATAAGCCGGTTCTTATTACACAAAAACCTAATTCTTAACGCCACGCAGGAAGCCGATGACATTCTGACTCTTCTTGCACTCGTTTCCGCAAAACTTGGCTACACAATTATTCCTTCAAGCTCTATAAATATATGCCAACCAAACATTCGTCTTATCCCTCTAAAAGGAAAAATGACACAGTGGGATGTTGGATTGATATGGAACCCAACCTTAGAAAACAACGTAGTACAACGATTTGTAGCGCATGTAGAGAAAACTTAAATCTCAATTCACTTATTGAAGTTTCATTTGCTGGCATTACACATGTTGAACGGCAAAAATAAATAAAATTAAGTTACTTCTTTCTGGGTAGCCATCTGCCTTAACTGTTCTATAGTTAATAAAGTTACATATATGTAACAAACTATAAATTATAAAAATAACATATTAAACGACACAGTTAGACGGCAGGTAAAATATGAACATTCTCAGTCAGTTGAGTATCAAAGCCAAGATACTCACTCTGGTCGGCATACTCTTAGTTATGATGACGGGAATTGCCGGGTTTGGTTATTTAAAACTTAAGCAAATAGGTGATGAACTCCACGGCATCATCACTGAAGACATTCCTCTCACAGAGCTTACTACCAATATCACCTCTAAGCAGTTCGAGGGAGCCCTACTTCTGGAGCGAGCGATTCAGGTCGCAGGACTCAAAGACGAAAACCTCTCCAGCATCCATGATTTGCGAATTCAGATAGAGCACCTAAACAAGTCTATTGATGTACAGCTAAAAGAAGCTGAACATCTTCTTGATCAGATGCTTCTACATGCTTTAACGGAAGAACTGAGACTCGAAGAAGAATCTCTCAGACAATCGTTACTCAAACTGGAAGAAGAACACCTGAACTATGAAAACTTAGCGAATGAGTTTCTCTTGTCTATTGAGCAAGGAAACCTGAGTTTAGCCCAACAGCAACTCTCTTCTTTGCATGCTTTGCAAAGGGAACTGCTTGATCATTTAGAATCGTTTCTTTTTGGGATAGAAAAATTCACCGAACGCGCTTTGTTACTGGTTGAAAAGCATGAGTTGGATGCCATCAGTGGAATGGCAACCATAGGAATCATAAGCGTACTGGTTGGTGGGCTAATTAGTTACTTCTATATCATCGCTATGACCAAACCGCTTCGAAAAGCCGTTGAAGCATCAAACAAAATGGCAGAAGGTGATTTCACAATTTCTTTGAAAAACAGCGGAAGAGATGAGATTTCAGCGTTGTTAAACTGCATGCACAATATGGCAAGAAAACTAGAAAGCACCATTTATCAGGTTCTTAGTTCCTCTTCAGAAATTTCTTCAGCCGCTACGGAAATGGCGGTAACCGCTGAACAGGCAAATGAGCTCATTACAGAGCAGCATCAAAACACAGATCAAGTGACAACCGCGATGCATGAAATGGCCACGACGATTCAGCAGATTGCCGATCACACAAGTACCACAGCATTAGAAACTGAAAGTGCGAAGACCCAGATATCTAACGGCAGAGAAGCGGTATCGACTAATTTGGACAATATTCAAAGCTTAGTTGAGCAAATAAACAAAGCCTCTGAAGATGTTATTGCAGCGAGAGAGCAAAGTGATGCAATCGTAGACTTTGTCGCGGATATTAATGAGATTGCTGAACAAACTAACCTGTTGGCACTCAACGCAGCGATAGAAGCCGCCAGAGCTGGAGAACAAGGTCGAGGTTTCTCTGTAGTGGCTGACGAAGTTCGGAAGTTATCGACGAAAACACAAAGTGCGACTTCAGACATTCAGCATTTTGTGGAAAGTCTTAAATCCAAAACCACCAGCGCGGCCAATACCATTGAACAGACAAGTATGATGGCAAACTCAAGCTCAAATCAGGCGACACAATGTCATTCCATCTTGGAATCAGTGAACAATTCAATCGAAGAGTTAAATCTAAAGAACATTGAAGTTGCCACCATCTGTGAACAGCAATCGGCCGCCGCGGAAGAGATAAATCGTAGCATGGTTTCAATTAACCAATCGGGTACCGAGGTTCAATCGGGTTCTGAACTAAATGCCAGAGCCAGTGAAGAACTCTCTCAGCTCGCTGTCGAGCTACGACGTGTAATGGGGCAATTTAAAGTGAGAGAAGTCAGTTAACCATACTGACTATTCGAACGAAGATGAGAGTGGTTAAATACGACAAAGGCACACCATATCGCTATGCGTGTGCCTAAGTATTACTGTTTATCACTGGCATTTTAAGCTTTGAAACCTACCATAAAGTTACCTCTTGGATATTCGCCTTTCGACTCAGCCCAACCACTGTTCATCATTGTCACTCTGTTTTCAGACCTGACCGAAGTGCTCGATTTCGCTGCGAAGTAAGATGTCGCTGCTAATGCTGCGACCAAAATAATATCCATTGAAGAAAGTCCTAGCTGTACCATATTCCACCCCTTGTTTGCATGATTGTTTGCTGACTTGGGTTTATTATTGACCGGACCTTGAAATAAGTAAAAACGATTAGTTCTATAGCTTCAATAGGTGATATCTATTTAAAAAATTTATAAGTTCTGCGGAGCCGGATATCAGGTCATTCCACATGCTTTCTAAGCAGGGAGGCTACGGCATACTTGCTGGTTTTACTTATCTTCTGCATCAGTTCAAAGCTTGGGTTCGCAATTCCTTGTTGTTCTAACTCTTCCACCATCAGTATCCATAATCTTGCTGTCATCTCAGTATCTGCCAACGCCCTGTGGAAAGTGCCATCATTCTCAATGTTTTTGTAACGAACAAGATCCCCAAGCTTGTGGGTAGGCGCATCCTGAATCAAACGCCTGGCAATGAGCATTGAACAGGCAAACTGGCCAGGATAAGTTGCACCGACTCTTTCAAGTTCCGCATCCAAAAATCGCTTATCAAATGATGCATTGTGAGCCACTAAAGCACTGTCACCTATAAACTCGGCAAATTCTGCCATTACTTCTTCGCATGATGGAGCATCACGTAACATGTTATTGGTGATTCCAGTGTAGCCCTCAATAAAGCCACTCACTCTGAACCCAGGGTTCATAAGCTGCTGAAATGTATTCGTCACCTCTCCATCTACTAACTTTACCGCACCGATTTCAATGGCCCGATCACCCATATTTGGAGAGAGACCAGTGGTTTCGAAGTCGAGAACGATGACAGATTTAGCTGATGATTGCATGTAGATATGATCCGAGAGAAAACAAAAGAGTGCGACATTATACTCAAGTTTTCTCAAGATGCAGATAAAGAACGAGGTGGCGGCAGGATCAAAATGATGTCTAATTTAGGAGGGTTCCCCGCATTAGTGGTTGTGATTCTAATGAATCTTTCTTTATTAAAATGGATAAAGATCTCATTCTCCAATCAACGAAAATCAACTTCACAGATAAAACTCGCGGAGAAATAGTTCTACCAATCTCTTGTCCTCAAAGGCCTCTGATTCGTCTGAGGCTTTTATATCGAGTAAAACTCTCTAAAACTGAACAATTAGCTTTCCTTGCGATACCTACAGTTCATCCTTATCTTCAAGAACAAATAAATATAAATACATATCAAATACTTATAAAACAAAAAGTAAGGATAATACGATGAATAAAACCATCATTACAACGTTATTGGCTAGCTTATTAACATGCAATGTACACGCCTCTGACTGGGGGTATGACGAACATACGGGCCCAGAGTATTGGGGGAAAATCTCCAAAACCTGTGAAACAGGGAAGAATCAAAGTCCGATCAATATTTCTGAAACTGTTCAGGGTGAGATGCAGAGCCTAAATCTGGATTACGACGGAAAAGTCATTGGTATGATTAATAACGGTCATACACTTCAAGCAAAAGTTGAGGGAAAAAACACCTTAACTGTGGACAATAAAATGTTTGAGCTGAAACAGTTCCACTTTCATACACCATCGGAGAACCTTATCCACAACAAGCAGTACCCGCTGGAAGCTCATTTTGTACACGTAGATAAAGAGGGGAACTTGGCAGTAGTCTCTGTGATGTTTGAGATAGATAAACCGAATTCTCAGATAACAAAGCTCAGTACCAACCTGCCTGAAGAAGGAGAGGCGACGACACTTATAGAGCCATTTGCGATATCTGAGATGCTTCCAACTTACAACAGTTATTATCGCTTTAATGGGTCTCTAACCACACCACCATGCTCTGAAGGTGTTCGCTGGTTTATTCTGAGTGAGACCAAGACTCTTTCAACCAATCAAGAAGAAACGTTGAATAAAGCAATGGGCAACAACAATCGTCCGATTCAGGACATTTATGCCCGTAAGGTCATGTTTAACAAGTCATAAGTTAAAAGGCCAGCTAATTCATCTTTGAACTAGCTGGCCCGTTTGTATAACGGATGTTCTGCCGTGTATTTGTTCAGAGCATCGGACTTATTGTTTGCCGTTATCCGCCCCTCGTAGGTACAAAAACCTGTGGGAGCATCTGCATCGCAGACATCGGTCTTTCGGACTTCCCTGACTGCGACGGCTCCATCCCTCGCTGACCATATATCGAACTCTCTAATCATAAGCACCTCTCCTGCTACCTGAAGGTTACGTATGTAATCTTTGTTCAACTGACGCTCTTTATGGAAGCACTGTCTCACTAAACTTTTGACAAGCACCATATATAGTCAATATAGAACAAATTTTCACTATATGTAGAAAGTCGTTAAGAAATATTTGATAAAGAGAAAGATATAATTGCAAATCGCATTAAACATTTGTGGAAAATGAGGCTTTTGAGGGAGGCTAAACCTCCCTCTAATACAAGAAACTTAGATTTAATATAGAATCAATCAGTTATACAGTGGGAAACGGCTACACAACTTCTTCACTTGCTGTTTGGTAATCTTTTCAACTGCACTTGTGTCCTCTGGGTTGGCTGCTAATGCATCAAGAACATCACCAATCCACTCTCCAACCTGTCTGAACTCTTCTGCACCAAAACCACGACTGGTTCCAGCTGGTGTCCCCAAACGGATCCCTGATGTCACCATTGGTTTTTCTGGGTCAAAAGGTATGCCGTTTTTGTTACATGTGATACCTGCTCGCTCCAGTGCTTCTTCAACCTGATTACCTTTTAACCCCTTAGGTCTCAAGTCCACCAACATCAGATGCGTATCTGTTCCACCTGTAATGATATCGCAACCACGTTTTTGCAATACTTCTGCTAGCACCTTAGCATTGTTAACAACATTCTTTATGTAGGAAGAAAACTCAGGTTCTAGCGCTTCTCCCAGCGCAACAGCTTTAGCAGCAATAACATGCATCAATGGTCCACCCTGTAATCCAGGGAACACTGCTGAATTAATCTTCTTATGAGTATCAACATCATTGGTAAGAATCATGCCACCACGAGGTCCGCGTAGGGTTTTGTGTGTCGTCGTCGTAACCACGTCTGCGTATGGAATAGGGCTTGGGTGTGCACCAGTCGCAACTAAGCCAGCAATATGAGCCATATCAACCATCAACAGAGCGTCAACTTCGTCCGCTATTTCACGGAACTGGCTGAAGTCAATCTGACGCGGTATTGCTGAACCGCCAGCAATAATCATCTTTGGCTTGTGCTTTTGAGCAAGTTCACGTACCTGTTCGTAATCGATCTCATAGGTATCCTGTTTAACACCGTATTGCACCGCATCAAACCACTTGCCAGACATTGCCGGGCGAGCTCCGTGAGTTAAATGGCCACCAGCATCAAGAGACATGCCCAGGATAGTATCTCCCGGTTGCAGCAAAGCAAACATGACCGCTGCATTAGCTTGTGCACCGGAATGAGGCTGAACATTCACGTATTCGCAGCGGAACAGGTGTTTAGCTCTTTCAATCGCCACTTGTTCAACCGAGTCAACATTTTCACAGCCACCGTAATAGCGCCTTCCCGGATAACCTTCCGCATATTTATTGGTTAAGCAAGTTCCCTGAGCCTGCATTACAGCTTTAGATACAATATTTTCTGAGGCAATAAGTTCAATTTGGTCATTTTGACGACTTAGCTCAGAGTTTATAGCAGAGTAAACCGCACCATCCGTGTTGCTCAGGTTAGTAGTAAAAAATGCCTGTAAATCGTAATTATTGTAGGAATTATCCATACTCATTTTCCTTGATCTTGAATGCAGGGAGATTAGTTTTTGTTCACTATACGTAACACAAATGTTGCATTCAAGAAAAATATTTCCTATTGGAAACCTAATCTAAAATTCAACAACACGTCAAAAAGCACGCATAAATGCACCAAAAATGCATCAAATGTACTAGATATAACATCAAATTAGACGAAAGGTGTTTGTAGACAAGTAGGAGACTTCAAGGAGGAAGGCCACATTTCCTATAGGAAACGTGAACCAGGAAACAAAAATGGAGTAAAGAATGTTATTGAGGCTTGACCTGCATAAGCTTAATAAGGCCATGAGGACGCCCATCCACGTATTCCGAGCCAGAATGAATATTACTAGCTGCGTTTCCAATTACGCGATACTCAGAGATCTGCTCTTCGTTTTCCAGAAGAATAAATAGAAAACCATCATCGATGTGCCATTTTCCCTGAGATTTGGTGGAGCCAAACATATCTCGTTCATACGCTTTGCCATTTGGCTTTAACATCAACTCTGTAGATTCGCCCGTACTGCTTATTTTCGCCCAAGGTTGAGTGTGAACTTCATGTTTCAGGATTTTTCTTCTTCCATCACACCAGGACTTTAGCTCTGACTTCTGTCTTGGTGACAGATTTGGCAGGCAGTCTAGCCCTAGAAATGTCTGCTGGCTTTCGCCCCAGAAAAGCTGTAAATGAAGAAGCGTCATAGAGTACCCCGAAAAAGGTGATGAATGTCTCACTGTTTTGGCGAAGTTTGGTACAAATAATCACCAATGTCAATCTGGAGCGATCACCGTGATCTTGGGTTACGTATTGTTTTTTGTGTTTCGAACAATAGACAGAATAAATAAGTAGCAAAAGAAATTTCAGTGTTTAGAATGCGCAAGTTCAGATTTATAACCGACTAAAGTGATTATTATGCTCCGTGATTACACCTTTGAATGTCTCGTTACCATGCCACGCCATGAACTTGAAGAGTTTAGTGCTCGAATGATCAGTAAAATGGTACCTGAAGACGTAATGAGTGAGATTTTCACCTTTGAGCAAGAAGAAGTAGACAGCGAAGAGCGCATGTTATCTGCGCGTCTTGACGCCATGTTACGTATGACTGCTATTGCATTGAGTGAGATTCAACAGGCTTTTGATGACTCAGAAAATGCACAACAAAACAGTGAAAGGATGACACGACTCGTTCTTTGGCATTTCTACGCAATATCGTTTCGCCTTGAACAGGCCATTACCCTTGAAACACATTGCGAGCAAGTTGAATCTTTACTTAAAAATACGCCTGTAGACGTATTTGGCTGGATGAACACACTTACAAATCTTTTGCACACCTATGCCGATATCAGTGCGAAAAACAATCCGCAAGATTAAACCGTTTCTCCCGAAGTGATTAACGCTTCGGGAGAAACATAGCTAAAGATACTGCCTCTTTTAACTATAACTATGATTTAGAGATTTGATTTTAACGGGCATCTTCGTCAGCAGCTTAAACACTGGTGGAACAAAATAGAAAGATAGCAGCGTTGTTAACGCTGTTCCCCCTGCAATAGCAATCGCAAATGGAGGCCAGAACCCTCCGCCAGCCAGTATCAAGGGTATAAATCCACCGATTGTTGTTATCGTTGTTGATGTGATGTGCCGGGTACAGCTCATAACTGCCGCCAGAATGGCGTCTGGCTCACCTCTGCTCGCTGCCGGACATGCGCTCAACTCACTGATAATCACGATGGCCGCGTTGATTGCTAAGCCGACCACACCAAGCAGTGCGATTATGACTGTAAAGCCAAATGGATAACCAAAGAACCAAACCGACAGAATACCTAAACCAGCCGCTAAACCTGCAACAATAAAAATGACAGAGCTTAGTCGGAATGAGTTAAATGACAGTACAACCACTAATATCATCAGAACCAAAACTACGGAAACATTGCTAACCAACTGGTTCACAGAATCGTCCCTTTCCGCAGCTTCACCACCAAACTCTACTTTATAACCAGCGGGAAACTGATATTGCTCAAGCGCCAGTTTAAACTCATCTAGTACAACTTGTGGTAGTACGCCTGCTTCGATATAGCCTTCAATCGTATTCACTCTCAATCCGTCTCTTCGAGTGATGCCACCACTTCCCGGAACAAGTTCCAGCTGAGATAAATCCATGACCGACATTCCAAGGTTCGAGTTCTTGGACGTTGTCGGGAATCTAAGCTTATTCAAGTCGTTGTAGTTTTCACGGTCTTCATCCAACACCTTGACACGCACAGGGATAGATTCGGTATCTTCGATAATGCTGCCGCTTTCACGTCCAACAAGAGAAGATTGAAGTAGTCCGGCGAAATCAGTCAGATTCAACGCATTCATCTGTATCGCTTCTTCATCCACATTCACCATAAACTGAGGAATGCCAAGAGTCAGGCTCTCTCGCGTATGAGTAACATGAGGGATCTTCGACAGCATCAATCTGATGTCTTTTCCGATACTTTTTAATGTTTCTACATTTCGACCATAAACTCTTAACTCTACAGGCGCACCAAATGGAGGGCCTTGTTCAAGTTTACGCACCAGTATTTGAGCCTCAGGCACCATATCGTTCAGCTTAACCTGGAGCCTTGGTATTAGCTCATTTGCGGATTTAAAGTCTGTTGTTTTTACCATCGCATGCGAGAAAAACGGGGCATTATGTGCAGGTGGCACCATGTTGTAATAAAAGGAAGGGAAAGCCGATCCAATTAACCAGTTCACCTGCTCAACATTTGGTTCTTCTGCAATAAGCTTGTGAATAACTTCTGTGGTGTCTTTGGTTGCATAGATACTTGCCTGTGACGGCAAATAAACATGCACCTCGAACATATCCCTGTCTGCTGGTGGGAAAAACTGCTCTGTCAGTTGTGTACTGCTCCAGTACCCAAACAGCGGCACTGATACGACAAGTGTTATCGCTAAATAAGGATAGCGAATAGCAAGTGCGACCGAACGAGAGAACCATTTACTCAGCACCGGAATAGTGATCCCAGAGTGATACCAGGCTGAAGAGGTTTGACTGTCTGGAAGAAAAACACTCGATAGCGAGGCAATGATACTGTGCGAAATGATGTACGAGCCTACCAGCGAGAAAGATACGGTCAGTGCTATCGACCCTACAAACTCACCAATTGAACCTGGCATCAGGAATATAGGTGCAAACGCTAATACTGTCGTTAATGTTGATCCTAGTAAGGGGACCCATAGGTGCTTGATAGCAAGTATTGCAGACTCTATTCTTCCTTTACCGTTAAGCCGGTTCGTCTGTATGGTATCGACCATGACCACGGCGTTATCGACCATAATACCTAGGGCGACAATAAAACCAGTGACTGACATCTGATCGATGGCTATCCCAAGGTACTTCATTAGAGTCAAAGTAAATAGCATTGTCAGAGGCAGAGCCAGGGCGATAATGCAGGCAGCACGAATACCCAATGTAAACAAAAGCACTATCAACACGAGGCTTAAGCCTACAAGCAAACTATTACCCAAATCGAATAGTCTGGCTTCAGTATAAGGTTGCTGGGTAAAGATTATGTGTGCATCAATATTCGCGGGTAGCTCATGCTTTAGCTCTTCCAGAACTCTCAAGGCCTCAGGAGACCATTGATCGACTCGCAGTTCAGACTGCATTCGTGCCGCAACCATGACACCGGGTTTGCCATCGACCAGAGCAAGCTCTGAATAGGGAGTTTTCGCTGCGCGAGCAACGGTAGCAACATCACTAACTCTTATTGTGCTACCAGATGCATCTACTGCGATAGGAACCTGCTTAATACGCTCTATCGAATCTAACCCAGAAGAGAGCTCCAGACCAAAACGAGTACTGTTGTTTACGAGCTCTCCTGCTGAGCCCTTCACATCAGCACCTTCAATCGCAGATGCAAGTTTACTTGCAGATAAACCAGCTGCCACGGCATCGTTAGTGTTCATACTAACAACGAATTCTTCGTCCAGAAGTCCAAATTCTTCCACTAATGCCGTACCTGGCAGAATTCTGAGGCGCTTAGCAAGTTCATTCGAATATCGTCCTAGCACAAGTAAATCAGGTTCACCTTGCCCCTGCCAGGATAATGAAAAGATGGTTGTAAACGAATCTCCACCATCGCTGTCCAGATCCGGTGAAAGCGCTTCTCTCGGAAGATCGACTTCTACATCGGATAGCTTATCTCTGATTTCAGTCCATACGGGCTCTGTATCAGTGATGTTCTCGTCTACCTCAATAACAACAACCGACACGCCGAGCCTTGAAGTGGAGGTTATTTCTATTATTTCATTAATTTCTCTTAGCTTATTTTCAATAATCTCAGTGACCAAAGCTTCAACACGATTTGCGCTGGCACCTGGGTAGATGGTTTTAATTGTGGCACTGCGGTTAACGATCGATGGGTCTTCTGCTCTCGGCAACGATGAATACGCTGAGAAACCACTGACTATCAAAAATGCAACGGCCAGAACCATCAGTCGAGAGTTAGAGATAATGCTTGCGTAACCCATAATTATCTCTCCTGTATCACTTTGACAGACTGCCCTGGTACCACTTTGTGCAATCCAGTTACGATGACTTCGTCACCGCTCGCTAAGGCACCTTGTACATAGACACGGTGGCTGTCTGAGTAAATCACTTGAACTGAACGGCTCTCGACTACTTTTTGGCCTTCATTTTCAGAGATAACATAGATATTCCATGTACCTCTTATGCCATCGATCAGTGCTGTATTCGGTAGCCAGTAACCCGTTTCAGAGAATGTTTTTTGATAGGACAAACGGGCAAGTTCTCCATCCAGCACTTCAGCTCCACCTTCAAGAGAAAAACGTAACCTTACGTTTCTTGAGTTCAAGTCAATATTGGATGGATGAGAAATAAGTGCTGCTGAGAAAGTGTCGTCATCCACACTGACGGAAAAGTTGCCTTTCTTGATGATGTCTTTTGCATCACCTTTATAAACCCCAATCACCGCTTCTTTGTTCCCAGAAGACAATAGCGCTAATGTAGGCGCACCTACTGATACAACGTCCCCTAAAGAGACGAATCTGTCGTTAATAATTCCTGAGTATGGTGCTTTAATGACAGATTTTTCCTGCTTTAATTGGTTCGCGTTAATAGAAGAGTGTATACGCTCTATATTGGCTTCATGGGATTCTTTTTGGCTGCTTAAAGCATCGATGTCAGCCTCCGAACTGAATCCCTTTTTTCGCAGTGAACGTTGTCTGGCAAGGTTGGCATCAGTGAGTTTAAGTTGAGCCTTTATTTCGTGTAATTGAGCTTCCAACTGCTTCTGCTCAGTTTTCAATAACTGGGTATCAAGAGTGATCAGAGCCTGCCCAGCCTGAACTTCTTCACCTATGTCTACCATGATTTGCGATACTTTCCCGGAAAGCTCAAACCCGAGATTTGCTTTCTGGTTTGCCTGAACTGTACCAACGTACTCTCTTACTACGTTGTAGCTGTCGCTCATAGAAGCTTGTTTCACTTCGACGGCTAGAGGCTCAGGGGGCTGGTACTTATTTGCTGATGAATCAGTACAAGCTGATAAGAGTGCAGCCGTTAATAGAGCAGCAGATGATAATTTGAAAGGTCGCATAGTTCTCTCTGGGTCTGGTCACGAAAGAACTCTAGCTTATTATGGGGATGGTATTTAAAACGATAACATATGTTATCAATTTAGCTCATCGATGAATGTACATGGCTAAGATAACAGACTGGCAAAGCATTAACATATGTTATCGCTTGTACCGATAACATCAAATTACAGTATGCATGTAAATAAAATGTAACCATAAAGGAAGTCTATGAAGACACTTGCTTACTCAGCTATTGTATTGTCCGTTTCATTTTCAGCCGCTGCTCGTATTGAAGAGTCTCCGGGGTTCAGCGGGGAGTTGACCGCACTGCTAGGAGCAACCTACGAAAAATCAAACTTTAATACAAACAATCAAAGGAAAACGGGGCCTGCAAACACGGTAGGTCAGTCTGAAACCGAATTTCTTGCAGTGCCATTAGGTCAACTTCGATTTACCTTCGGTCGTGGCCAATATCATCAAATCTTTGTAGGTACTTCACGAGAAGATATCTCTGTAGGCGACTTCGCTCTTGAGCTTGGCTATAAAGTAGAAGTCGGAAGGCAATCTAGTATGGCATTTTCCTATCTTCCGTCGTTGGCTGGAGAGACGTTTGCCGACCCTTACCTATTAAATCAAGATCGTAAAGTTGTTGATGTATCCAGCGACGCCTATAGGATTAAGTATAACAATGTCTTCAGTACCCCTTTTTCACTAGATGTAGCCTACTATACTGTCGATTTAGACGAAGAGTTGTCAGGAAGTACTTATGGTAGTTCAGCCCCTCAACTACTCGACCGAAAAGGGAATGGGCTCTATTCTAAACTCAGTTTTGCAGGGCATTTATCACCAACATCGATATTCGAACCTTCAATCGTGTATAAAGATTTCTCTGCAGACGGTGATGCAATGTCAAATCGCCAATTAGGTGTGGAATTGGCTTATAAAGTTGGTATCTCTAGACACGCTTTAGCGCTATCTGCAACATACAGTTCATTTGAGTACGATTCAGAAAATCCAATCTTTAATAAAACACAAGAAGATAAACAAATGGGGCTATTTGTAGCCTACGAGTTTCACGGATTAGCGGGCTTGGACAATTTAGCTTTTAACGCAATCCTGGGCTACGACCAAACTACCTCTAACATAGAGTTTTACGAGGTAACAGAAGCGATAGCAGGTGTAGGGTCTACGATTAAGTTTTAGTCACCTCAACATCCCCACAGTATACAGCCCTTATGCGAGGGTTGTATAAACACTAATTCTCAAACATAGCTATACTCATTACAGTTCTCCATAAAAACAGTCTACCATGCTTACATTTAGGCGTACGTTCACTTTCCTGATATTCATGCTTCCTTTGTATCTTGATGCAAAAGAACTCAGGCTTTGTGGTGTTGCGTGGCCGCCTTATACTTTGGCAGAAAACGGCAAAATTGTCGGTGGTTTATCCCATGAGGTGTATACCGAAGCTTTCAAGAGGTTGGACATCAGTTGGACTGCTGACGAAGTCCCATGGGCTCGTTGTCTTATGTATGTAAAAATGGGTAGATATGACGCAGTCATTGATAATGCCCCTCTAGAGCCTTTCATTACGGGAAGAAATCCAACCGCGCATTATGCTTTAGCCATTTATGTCAGGAGTGACTTCCCTCAAAATGAGTTTTCCTGGGAAATGCTTCGCGGTAAGGTTATTGGTGTAGTTAGGGGGTATGACTATACGAAATCAATTCGAGATTTTGATGGCTGGATAAAAGAACCCGCAACCACGGATGAGCTTATGCTATTGAAACTCCATGCTAAGCGATATGACTATGTGCTTCTTGATGTATACAGTGCCAGCTCTATGTCAGAAAAAACAGGTGTACCGATAAAAATGTTGACCCCGTTAGTTGACTCAACAAATCTTTATCTGGCCTTTAATTCAGCGAACAAAAAACATGCCTTAAAATATGACCAAGTGATAAGTGAAATGATAAAAGATGGAACAATGGATTTGATATATCGCTCTCACTTTTCTTTTACCTACAAAAATCTATTCAAGTAAACTTAGCTCATAGCTCAATTGTATCGTCATAGTTTAAAATTCCCGTATACTCGTTATCTCTAGATCTTACCGAGAATGTACGGGTACAAGACCAACAAAGGTATTTCTTAATATGCCTCCTTCGATATCAACTCAATTTGCTCATTTAGAAGTAACTCATCAAAACAAGTAGGTGTTAACTTTTCCTCTTCTGGAATAGAAAACTCAAATGCTAATTGTTCATTGATAACTTGCCACTGCTCACGCAACCACTGGTTGTGTGAAAGTTCTTTGTTCTTTTCTTCGTTCAAAAAGAATTGCCTATAAACTGGCGAATGCGCTGATGCTATCAACTTCCAGGCAAGTTTGCCTAAAGAGTGTTTGGCGCCATAATCAGCTTCATTCACTGCTTCCACTAGTGCGAAGAGTTGTTTCGGAATATGCTCATTTACAACTTGAGCATTTTCAGACAATAAGGTGGTGTGTCTTACACCATCCATAAAAAACGTCAGAGGTTTTGGGTTGTAGAGCATAAAGGCATAGTACTTTGTGCAAAATTGGTAAAGGAGTATGTTTTCCGATTTAGTCTCGTCTAAAGTCGACATCAAACTTCTGGCATATTGAGATGCGAAGTTCATCAGATGTTGACTAACATGCAACCAAAGACTTTCTTTATTCCCAAAATGGTGAAAAATCAACCTGTGTGTCACGCCTGCATGACGAGCAATACCCCTGATAGTCACATTCTCGTAACCATACTCATAAAACAGCATCATCGTTATTTTTACTATATGTCGCTTTGTTCTTAATGTAGCTTCTCTACTTCGTCTGCCTCTTTTTTTTTGAACAATCACAATCATTACCTTAGGCGCAAAAAGTTAAGTACTGATATCCCACCAAGCTTAAGGATTTTCTTTATACTTCCTTGTCTTGTTTGCTTTGCCACTGATGGCAATATTTCATCAATATAGGTCACGATTTCTGTTCTTTTAAAAACTAGCGCCCACTCCCTAGCCGTCATGCCTGCGTGATTTTCACTCGTTACTGAAGCATTGAACTTGACAAGAAGTTTAAATATTTCCAATTGCCCTTTGAACGCGGAAGCCATCAATGGAGTATTCCTTTTTGTATCGGTAGAGTTAACATCAACGCCGCACCTTAACAGTGCTTCACAAAAATCCTTCTCTCCGTAATAAACAGCGAGCATTAGCGCGGAATATCCTCGATGATTTTTTTCATTCAAATCCATTTCAGGACGCTCAGATATAATACGAACAAGGCCTGGTAAATCACCGCTTCGAGCGCAATCAAAGATATCTGAGTTACTTCGATAGGTATTTTTATAGTTTGACCATTTATTACTCATAGTATGAATACGACTCTGTGTAGATAATTTTGAGAGGCCGACCATATACTTTGGCCGGCATGTGACTGAGAAGGATTACTCTTCTACAAAAAGCCCTAGAGCTTTAGCTATACCTTCACCGTATTCCGGGTGAGCCTTATAGCAATTGCAGATATGGCGACGTTGTACCTCTACAGAGGCACTGCCTATACTTCGCGCTGTATTTTCGAACAGTGTATTTTGCTGTTCTTTTGTCATTAAGTTGAACAGGTTTCGAGGTTGAGTGAAGTAGTCACTATCATCCTCACGGTAGTCCCATTGAGTTGCATTTGAATGTAGCTCTAGCGGTGGTTCCTTAGCTTCTGGCTGCTCTTGCCATAATCCATAACTATTAGGTTCATATGCCTTTGTACTGCCATAATTGCCATCCACTCGCATAGCGCCATCGCGATGGTATGAGTTTACCGGGCAACGCGGTTGGTTAACTGGAATAAAGGAGTGATTTACTCCCAGACGGTATCGTTGCGTATCTCCATATGAGAACAGGCGCCCCTGTAACATTTTATCAGGAGAGAAGCCTATACCCGGTACAACGTTTGCCGGATTAAATGCTGCTTGTTCAACTTCAGCAAAGTAGTTTTCAGGGTTTCGATTGAGCTCGATAACACCAACATCAAGAAGTGGGTAATCTTCTTGTGGCCAAACTTTGCTCAAATCGAAAGGATGGAAGCGATAGTTAGCGGCATCACTTTCTGGCATTATCTGCACTTTCAAGTCCCACTTAGGATAGCTTCCATCCTCGATTGATTCGTATAAGTCTTGTTGATGGCTTTCACGATTTTTACCGATAAGTTCTTCTGCTTCCTGATCGGTGAGGTTTTCTATTCCCTGTTGAGTCTTTAGGTGAAACTTAACCCAAAACCGCTCGTTATCAGCGTTTATAAAACTGAATGTATGACTGCCAAACCCATGCATATGGCGGTAGGTGCGAGGAATACCACGTTCACTCATCAGTATCGTAATTTGATGTAAAGCTTCAGGAAGTTTTGTCCAAAAATCCCAGTTAGAGTCCGCACAGCGCATATTTGTTCTTGGATCGCGCTTAACCGCATGATTTAGATCGGGAAACTTAAGAGGGTCGCGTAGAAAGAACACCGGAGTGTTATTCCCCACCAGATCCCAGTTTCCTTCATCAGTATAAAATTTTAGTGCAAACCCACGGATATCACGCTCTGCATCTGCCGCCCCTCGCTCACCAGCAACAGTGGAGAAGCGCACAAAAAGATCGGTTTTCTTGCCAATGCGTGAAAAAATGTCTGCTTTAGTGTATCTCGTTATGTCGTGAGTTACTGTAAAGCTGCCAAATGCACCTGAGCCTTTCGCGTGCATACGACGCTCTGGGATTACCTCTCTGTCAAAATGAGCGAGCTTTTCCAAAAACCATGCATCCTGAAGTAGCATTGGGCCTCGAGGGCCTGCTGTCTGAACATTCTGGTTGTCTGTAATGGGGCTTCCGTTGGACGAAGTTAGCTTGTTATTCATTGTATTTTCCCTTTAGTTTTAAACACATAAGACTAGGTGGCCTTGTGGCAATGCATCGCGTTTAACTATAAAGGGGTTGAATCTGAATGAACGATAACATTTGTTATCAATGTTGGTTTTTAACCTATGCAGCAAATAGATCACGTGAGTAATACTAACTTTCTCTGTGTAGGCAATAATTTTTGTTTTGATAACATATGTTATCGTTGAGAAAGCGCGCCTGTCCTTACAATAAGGTATCTTCTCACTAAAGGTACAAAGCATGCGCGTATTAGTTGTATTCAATCATCCTTACGAACGCAGTTACTGCAACTCTATTCTTGAATCTATTAAAGAGGGACTCGCAGAGGGCCATCACGAATTTGACCTCATTCACTTGGACAATGATAACTTCGATCCAGTGATGCGAAGCAAAGATCTTCAGGCGTTTGCTATTGCTCGTAACGATCCGGAACAGGCATACAAGCTACTTGATCCTCAGGTATTGGAATATAAGCTACGAATTGAACGCGCTGAACACATCGTCTTCATTTTTCCTATTTGGTGGGAGCTGATGCCAGCGTTAATGAAAGGGTTTATAGATAAACTTATCTTCCCTGGTATCGCATACGAGTACAGAGGTAAAGGTACTGGTATGGCAACTACTTTAACCAACTTAAAAGGCATTACGATGGTAACTACCATGAATACTCCTTCGATTGCATATAAGTTGCTGTTTGGAAATGCAATTAAAAAAGCCGTTATGATGGGCACGTTTTGGAAAATAGGCATAAAAAACAGAGAATGGATCAACTTAACTAATGTGAAGGGGGTATCCAACAACAAGAGGCAGCAATGGTTGTCGAGCATACAAACCAAGTTTGCAGAACTCTAAGTAACGCTGTATGTCGGAGGCAACATGCCAAACACCAACATTCCTGCAAAAAGCTGCCCGTTTTGTGGAAGCACTTTGTTATCAAAGGAATCGCGCGTACCAGCTTGGGGAAGCGATTCTCCGGAAGAAACGATTGTGTGTAATGATTGTGCAGCCTCCGCTCCAGTGTACATATGGGACTTGAGAAGTCATGTAGAGATAGAACAAGACCATCGATTAAAATAGAAAATCGTTATTTGTCAAACTGTGACTAAGCATATTCACAGTTTTCTATTTCCGACAGCGTATCCGGCTAAGCGAGACAGAAGTTATACCCAGATACGATGCGATATAGTGCTGAGGAATTTTTCTTATAATTTCAGGATTGTTCTTTACCAAATCTTCATATCTTTCTTGGGGACTATCTTTTATTCGGGATAAGAAGAGTCTCTGATAGTGTCTCATGCGTTCACATAGAATTTTAAATACAGCATCTTTCACCTCAGGATACTCTTCTATCTTTGATTTAAATTGTTCTTTAGGAAAGACATACAACGCGGTTGGCAAAATAGTTTCAACGGTGAATGGGCTCGGTTCATCGAACATAAAGCTATCAAACGATGTAAAAAAACTACCTTCAAGAAAAAACTGAAACGATACATCATTACCATCTTTGTTAAACCAGGATCTTAAACAGCCACTTTCGACATAAAATACAGAATCAGTAACCTCCCCCTCCCAAATAATGGTCTCTTTTTTTTTCAGTTCGACTTTATTGGCGTTTGGAAAATAGCTTTGCCAGAGATTTTTCATGTTTTCCACAGCACTTTCCTTTCAATTAGTACTATCAATTATTGATTATAGGAATCAATACCGTAAAACGTTTGCTTTTCTAATAGAAAATAGAAAAGAGGGCAATGCATCAACATGCCCTTTGTTAAACCGCTATTGTAGATAAGCGTTCATCATCCAGGTATCTTTTTCTTGTTGACTAATATAGCCGCTCAACAGAGCTGCGGTACCTTCATCACTGAGATCAGTAGCATTAGATAAGATATCTCTCTGTTTGATTAACAGTACTCTATATGACTGAAGAATCTGCTCTATCGCTCCTTTACCATCTGTAATATCAATGGCTTCATCTATGTCTGAAAGTTCTAAATATTGAGCGTAACTATGAATAGGTTTACCTTCCAGAGTCAAAATTCGTTCCGCTATCTCATCTACTTTAATCACTAGATCATCATATATTTCTTCAAATTTAGCATGTAGCTCGTAAAAAGCCCTGCCCTTGATGTTCCAGTGAAAACCACGCACATTCATGTACAGAACCTGATAATCTGCCAATAACACATTAAGCTGATCCACTAGTTCAAGAGATTTGTTCTCATCCAAACCAATAATATTTTCTTTCATTTATCCTCCGGGATACCTGGGTTGACTCTCTATCGTTACATTGGAGGAATATAAGGTAAGTCAATGAAGTAACACGATAACATTTGTTATCAGTTACACAGATTCAATAACGACACACCCTTAGTTCAGAGAGCGTTCAAAGAGCAAATACCTCTATTGTTGCAATCTCGGCACCAGTGAATGGAAGTTATATTTATTTTTCCTATATAAGGATCTACTTATAATGCATCCCATCAATCACGAACACTTATCAGGAATACATTATGAAAATCGCTAAATACTCACTACTTTTTTCTGTTATTGGTGGCGCCTTAATTACTAGTTTGAGCAACTATCAGATTTGGTTCTTGTTGAGCTTACTAAAGTAATGCATTGGTTTGGGATTACTTCCAACCTATCTTCCAGATAACCGAGTCTTTTAACTCACGCCAATCAATCTGGTACTTATGTAACTCACTTTATATCAGTTGACCTGACGCTAAAAACATAACTTTAACGTTTATTGCGTTGCGCGAAAGCGCTAATAGTTAGCACCTCAATACAGATATCACACAAATTACTATTTCAAATGACGACCACCATCGAACTGCAAGTTTCTCCCAGTCATAAATCGACTATTTAGAAGTAACTTCACTCCATCTATCACTTCTTCAAATCCAGCTTCTCGTGGAAGCAACGCTTTAGTTAGCGCCTTGGTTTTATACTGCTCTCCATCATTTGGATTAAACTTGAGCAAAGCAGGTGAAATAGAGTTAACTTTGACGTCTGGTGCCAGCAGAGATGCAAAAGACAGCGTTAGATTATTCATTGCAGCCTTACTCGCTGCATAGGCTATGTGTTTCTTGCTGCCCTTTTCCGCCACAAAATCCCCAATATGAATAATGTCAGCATATTGATTGTCCCTAAGTTGATGCTGTAGAGCTAAGTTGATCTGGTAAGGAACCGAAGCATGAATCGTCATCATACGATGTATCACTTCGGCTGCGTCCATCGATACCTTTTCTTTGCCATTCGGATCTGGCATCCAGTCTGATGCGTTATGGATTATTGCCCTTAGACTTGAAAAATTTCGAACAAGCTTCGCGAGCAACTCACCAAGCTGTTCCTGACAATAAAAATCCACTTGATATAAGTGGGCCCCCAGTTCCCTGAGGTGATTTAGTGTTGAGTATTCCGTACGATAAGTTCCGACCACCTCATAACCATCTTGCAATAGCTTTTCTGCCAACGTATAACCCAACCGCTTTCCAACACCCGTGATAAGCACAACCTGACTCATTGAAGAAACTCCGCTCGTGTCTGAGGGTTGGATTTGAATATTCCACCTAACGCTGTCGTTGAAGTGCTGGAATTCACATCCATCACTCCACGTGACTTAACACAATAATGTGTAGCATCTATTGTGACTGCTACGTTTTGCGTCTCAGTTAAGGTTTGTATAGCCACCAGTATCTGTTGGGTAAGTCGCTCCTGTACCTGAGGTCTCTGAGCAAAAAAGCGAACAATCCGGTTTATTTTAGACAAGCCAATAACTTTAGACTCTGGCAGATAAGCAACCTTTGCCATTCCATCTATAGTGACAAAGTGGTGTTCACAGGTAGAGGTAAGGGCAATATTCGAGACTTTGACCATCTCATCAACACCCATTTTGTTTTCTATCACGCTTATCTTTGGGAAGTTGGCGTAATCCAAACCCGAAAAAATCTCGTTCACATACATCTTTGCAATTCGATGAGGCGTCTCAGCGAGGCTATCATCTGTAAGATCTAACCCTAGAACACCAACCACTTCGGTGAGTAATCCCTTTATACGAGCGTACTTTTGTTCGGGGGTCATATCGTTAGGAATGATGGGCGTTTCTAACCCTTGTTGAGTCAGTGCCTGTTTAACAAGTTTTGCTTCTAAGCTAATCATAGTATCCCCCTTACCCGGTCACACTTTCATTCGCTGAATAGCTCAAGGTTAGAGATACAGAGTCAGCAAATCTTAAAGCGTGAGGTTTATCTATGGTCACTTTTGCAAAACTCACCCATGGATGATCAATACATAAACCCAGTACATCACCAGTAAGTTTCTCTAGAAGTAAAAATTGTCCGCTCTCGACATGCTGGATAATGTTTTTACAGATAGTTTTATAGTTGAGTGCATTTTCAACATCATCACTCAAACAGAAGTTATTTGCGGGATAATGGATTTCTGCATTGATAACAATGTCTTGTTGTTTTTGCTTTTCATCTTCGTTAAAACCAATAAAGGTTCTTAGTCTCAGATTAGTGATGTTAATGATCGCGTTATGACTCATGGTGACTTCTCGTTGATTAACATAATCATTAATTACGTTGTCCCGCATGAAAGCGATCACTTCCAACCTATCTTCCAGATAACCGAGTCTTTTAACTCACGCCAATCCATCTGATACTCGTTACCGGTAATCATAGCTTCCATAACGCACTCAGTGACACGTTGCTGTTCATCGAAAGTCACGGAAGTAATCATAAAATGCTTCTCTTTCCCGGACACACTTACCTTAGTCCACTTACTGTTTTTAAGAGCTTTTGGATTAACCTGGTTCATTCGATATCCTGAACGGAAAGAAAACGAATCTGATAAAGATGTAACGCAAAAGGCCCTGCTTTTTTATCGGCAATTAACAAACCAACTTGTTTTACATCCTCAGCACTTAATATCGGTGCATCGCTGAGTAACCGGCCTCTGAACACCGCCTGAAAGTCCTTTAAGGCAAACTCTTTCTTCAGTAACTGTCCTTTGACTGTCGAAAAATCGTGTTTATAGTTGAACCGATAACCATCCTTCAAAGTTGAGAGCCTCAACTGATAAGAACGACCATCCCCCAGAAACGTGAGCTCAACTTGTTCGACATCTAGCCGCAGAGTCTCCACTGTTCTATTCACCGAACTAAAACCGCCATTGTTAGCCAATGAAAGTTCACCGGAAAACTTACTCGACTGATCACCATAAGTGAGCTGACCGAGAGAAATGCCACCCATAACATTGTCATTGGTAGCACGCCACGATTGATGTTCGTTCGGTTGAGTTAAATCGATCATAGTTGCTCCCGAAGCGGCGATTGGTTTAGATAAAAAGATAGAAATGATGAGAAATAGCCAGTATGGACTCAGCCGTTCTCGAATGCCGGGACGATTAATAAACCCATTACGCATATCGGTGCCCCTTCTGTTAAACCGTTTTGTTGGTAGTTAGCGCTACACAATGCTTGATAAAGTCTGAGTAGTTTGAAAGATTACCGTAGTCTATCTTCAGTGAACCATGGAACATCAACGTTACTGTCACGTCTTTGTAACCAATCCAACATGTATAACCATCATAATCGTGCCAGGCATACATCTCACCGAGTTGATACTTATGATCCGTTCTATCCCCGTGGGATCGAACTTGGTCGAACACTCTAAGAAAGTCTTTAACAGAAAGTCGGTTATCCATATATCACTCCTTAGCCGATCGAATGGTAAACAATGCTCATTTTTCCAGCATTTATAGCTATGAGTTACGATCAAACTAAGAACAAAGATCACCATGCTTTGCTGAAACGCTCAGTTCTGAAAACTTAAAATACCCATAACTTGAATAGGGATAATTTGGGTGCCACATTTATAAATGAACTCAACATTAGGTAAGAGAAGAGAAAGGCTGAAGAGCCAGACGAAACCTACCGAGAGGACAAGCAGATGGCACACAACACGATCAAGGGAAACTACGAAAAGTTAACGGAACGGCTAAACAAATTTCCTCAAGGGGTTCCGCCCAACGAAACGCTTTTTAAGATTCTTAATGTCATGTTTAGCGAAGAGGAAGCGCGTCTGGTTTCTCTACTCCCTATCAAACCTTTCACTGTTGAAACCGCTGCCGCTGCATGGGGGCAAGATCTGGACAAAACAGCTGAGCAGTTGAATACGCTTGCCTCCAGAGCATTGCTGTTGGATCTGGAAGATGATCAAGGCTCGCAAACCTACGTGCTTCCTCCTCCGATGGCAGGTTTCTTTGAATTCTCGTTAATGCGCACTGGTGGAGAACTTGATCAGAAAGTACTTAGCGAACTCTTTCATCAATACATCAATGTAGAAGATGAGTTTGTCACCCACCTTTTTGGAGCCGGAGAGACATCACTCGGTCGTGCCTTTGTAAACGAAAGTGTATTAAGCGAAGACAACGCTCTACATGTGCTGGATTACGAACGTGCCAGCGAGGTAATAAAAACCGCCAGTCATATCGGTGTAGGCATGTGTTATTGCAGACATAAGAAAGAACATATTGGTGAGGCGTGCGATGCGCCAATGGACATCTGCATGACCTTTAATAACACGGCGAGATCCCTTATCAAGCACGGTTATGCGCGGCAAATTGACGAAGGAGAGTGTTTAGATCTTTTAGATGAAGCATACAAGCACAACTTAGTTCAGTTTGGAGAGAACATTCAGAACAAGGTTAACTTTATCTGTAACTGTTGCAGTTGTTGCTGTGAAGCCTTGGTTGCGGCGAGAAGAGTCGGGTCTACACAAGCAATCCATACCACTAACTTCCTTCCTGTCATCGACTTCGATAACTGTAACGGTTGTGGAAAATGCATCGAGGTTTGCCCGGTAGACGCCGTGACATTGAGTTCTAAACACGACCATAAGCACAAAAGAGCGAAGGTCGCGTTGTTAGATGAAGACACCTGCCTGGGTTGCGGTGTCTGCGCAAGAGTATGTACCAAAGATGGAATCAGCCTGAAATCAAGAGAAAAGCGGGTTATTACTCCTATAGACTCCACTCACAAGGCGGTGTTGATGGCAATCGAGCGGGGCACATTGCAGCATCTGATCTTTGATAATCAAGCGCACCTAAACCATAGGGTTATGGCCGCAATTTTAGGTGTTATCTTGAAGCTACCACCAATCAAACAAGCATTGGCTAGTCAGCAGTTTAAATCTAAGTATTTGGTTTCATTACTTGAACGGTATAACAAGAAAAGTGAGGTAGCCTCAACTGCCCATTAGGCCGCACGACACAAAAAGCAACAGCTAAAACGTTTGACGCGACAAAACAGAAAGGTCAGCTCAGTATAATTCCGGACCTAATGATAGAATTATCCACTTAGCACTCTTATTATTAGTTTAAGTTGATTCTGCTACAGGGATTGTGGAGTTCGCAGTGATTAAAAGTACAAGCGTTAAGTACAAAAGACCGGAAGATTTGAATGAAGTCGTTGGTCAAGCTCTTGGTTACCCTCGTGACCAAATACTGATTCAGGTTTTTAGTGGTGTTCTGGATCTGGCTATTGTTAATAGTCTTATCTCAGAAATTAAGATTAAGCTACCGGGTGTCGCCTTGCTGGGAACCAGTACCGCTGGAGAAATTGTTAACGGAGAATCCATCGAAGGCGAAATAATCGTCACTGTTACCCTTTTCGAACATACGAAAGTTGCTTCAGCAATCACTAAGCAAAATGACGATTTAGTTGAGTCAGGAACTGAGATTGC
The DNA here is from genome assembly GCF_042245395.1 of Vibrio iocasae. Classification (NCBI taxonomy): domain Bacteria; kingdom Pseudomonadati; phylum Pseudomonadota; class Gammaproteobacteria; order Vibrionales; family Vibrionaceae; genus Vibrio; species Vibrio iocasae. The sequence continues at coordinate 1,983,763 of NZ_CP145310.1, forward strand.
ACGATCACTAAAGCAAGATGATATAAGAGTTGCCATAGTATTTGGTTGCGGGCTTAAAGATAAAAAAACCATCAAAGGCCAAGCTCTATTAACTGCAATCCAAAGCGAACTTCCCGAGGTACTGATTGCCGGAGGACAAGCCGGAGATAATGGTCACGGTGAATCTACTTTTGTATTTACTGAAGAAGGAATCACCGAGAGCGGTGTTGCCGCAGCCTGTCTGATTGGTAGACAGATATCTGCCTCAAATGCATATAACCTCAGTTGGGTACCAATCGGCAAAAAACTAACCATTACCAAGGTGCAAGGCTCTCGTGTTTATGGTATCGACAATCAAACTCCTTACGATATTTACTGCCATTATCTAGGGCAAGAAGTCGCTGACAATTTACCTTTATCTGCGGCTGATTTTCCTTTTATTTTAGAAAAGGACGGCATTGTGATGGCAGTTCATGCAACGGGGGTAAACGACGATGGTTCTTTTGAATATATCCACGATTTCAATGTAGGAGAACAATTAAAATTTGGCTTTTGTCACGCCGGTTTACTAGCTCTTGGAGCTAAAGAAACCTATGATCAGGTCACTAAACATGGTCCACAAGCTATATTTGTCTATTCGTGCGTTTCGAGAAAGTGGATTCTGGGTGCAGATATCTCCGTTGACCTTTCTTCGATATCTGGCACAGCACCTTCTTCGGGCTTTTTCTGTTACGGTGAGTATTTTAAGCATGATAACGGGAAAGCTTACTTTTTTAGCCAGACCATGACTGTTCTCTCGTTGACGGAGTCCACCAACGAAGTTGATAAAGAAGTCGCTGCAGAACCAGAAACGCTAGTCGATGAGCACTCGCGTCAGTTCCGAACGATGCGCGTTTTGCATCGTTTAGTTGATACATCAGCCAGGGAAATTGAGTCAGTAAACCAACAGCTTGCAAGTCTGGCTCGTCTCGATTCACTCACTGGATTATCCAATCGTCGACGTTTTGACGAAAAACTTCAAAAAGCATGTGACCGTCTCGGTAACAGCAATGCATTTCTCTCAATCCTTTTATTAGATGTCGATTATTTCAAAGCCTACAATGATAACTATGGGCATGTGGCTGGTGATGACTGTCTAAGAGGTATCGGAGAGGTACTACGTAATACCATAACCGAGGATGGTTATACCGCTGCGCGCTATGGTGGAGAAGAGTTCGCCTGTATTTTGCCAGAAGCAACGCATGAATCTGCGATGAGAATAGCGCGCAACATTCAAACCGAGATTGAACTGCTAGGCATTGAGCATAAATCATCAGATGTAGCGAATCACATTACGATGAGCATTGGTGTTCTCACAACCAGATGCAGTAAAAAAGTAGAGATAGAAGACCTTGTGAGTGACTGCGATAAACTGCTCTATGAAGCAAAAAGGAAAGGCAGGAACTTAATTGTTGGTAAAAACGCAGAATAAAAAAACGCCTCTCTACCGGATATAGAGAGGCGTGGACGCCTGAATGAAAAGGTCAGGAGTGTCAAATGAGGTCAACATAGTTACGGGGGTGCTACTTAAATGACCTCACGTTTAGGACTCGGTTAATCTGAAACTAGAACTCTAAGTTCTACTAAACTAAGTCAGCGCCGGAAAAAGAGCCGGAAGATCAGCTGCCATGCACGCCTTATTAAGACGGTTCTGAGCAATAACAATGTTCTCTTCCCACTTCTCATCCTGTGCCCACATTTCTATCACCATAGGCACAACAAGTTCTGTTTTTTGAATGGTTTTGAAGATCGCATCGAAATCTACTTCGCCTTCACCAATCACCAAATCACGAAACTGCCCTTTATACCCTTCTTTCACTTTATAAGTGTCTTTCAGGTGAATCTGAGTAATATGGGGAGCACTCAGAGCCAGCTCAGTACAAGTATCGTAATTCCAGCCATTGATGTTACCCACATCCGGGTAAGCGGTGAAAAACGGTGAGTTTACAGCACGATTCAGTACTTCAAACTTGCTTAGCGAGTTCAGGTAGTCGGTATCCATTATCTCGACAGAAAGCATAATGCCTGCACGCTCTGCCAGCTTGGCACAGAAACGCATACCATCGATAAAGCGCTCATGTGTTTCTTGATTTGCTGGCTCGTAGTAAACATCGTAGCCCGCAAGCTGGATGTTTCGTACGCCCAGCTTATAAGCAAGTGTGATCGCTTTTTCCATATGGATAACCGCTTGCTCACGGATAGCCGGCTCAGCAGAACCAAACGGAAACTTGCGATGCGCACTTAAGCACATTGATTGCAGTGGCAATTCATACTGTTCACAAAGACGACGCAGGCCATAAATATCTTCATCACTCCAGTCCAGACGAGCACGACGCTCGTCTGATTCGTCTACGGAGATCTCAAGAAAATCAAAACCCAACGCTTTTGCCTTTGCGATCTTCTCTTCCCAGGAAAGCTCGTTAGGCAGGGCTTTTTCGTAAAGCCCCATACGATGACGTTCTAAGTTCTTAAACATAAGGTCACCCAATTACCAGTAACGGTTGATCTGCTCACGTAGTGCTTCCGCAGTCTCTTTACCCTTCTCGCCAGCAAGCGCACGGCCAGCAATAAAGGTTTTCGCTTTAATACCTTCAAACAGGTACAGATCTTCAGGAACGATGCCACCTGTGATTGAAAGCTCAAGACCCAGCTCAGAAAGCGCACGCATCTTCTCAATGTCAGCATCTGTCCAGCCAATACCAGCCAATTCAGCATCGCGAGAACGATGGTAAATAGCTTGCTTAATGCCTAGATCAACCCAAGCTTTCGCATCTTCCATTGTCCAGTTACCGTAGATCTCGATCTGGATTTCACCGTTAAACTCATCAGCCACTTTCTTACATACTTCGATAGTCGCAATGTGTGCAGCAGCAGAAACGGTAATCCAGTCAGAGCCAGCTTCAAACGCCTGACGAGCAAGGATTGCACCGCCATCAGTCGTTTTCATATCACATACAAGAACGTGATCAGGGTGGTTTTTGCGAAGTACACGTACCGCTTCCATACCTTCAGCAAACGCCAAAATGGTGCCCACTTCAATTACATCTACAAAGCTTTCGACGTTGTTAGCAACCTCAACCGCTGTTTTTAGATCAGTCTGGTCAAGTGCAATTTGAATCATTGGTTTAGTCATTGTATTTACCTTTTAATAATTTGCTCACGGATAAGGCGTGCTAGCCCGCCTTCGTTGTTGTCTGTTTCACATACCATGTCAGCAGCCTGCTTCACTTTTTCATCGGCGTTTTTCATAGCAACACCAAGGCCTGCTAACTTGATCATTGAGATATCGTTGTGGTTATCACCCACTGCCATGACTTCTTCAGGCTGATAACCGTTTTGTTCAAGGTACTGTGCCAGCCGAATCCCTTTCGCATTTCCGCTGTTCGCAAAGTCGACCCGATTTGACCATGAACGCTCACCAGAGAAGTTCTGTTTTACAAAATCCAGCTCTTCGATTTGAGCGATACTCTCTGGCTCACCTTCGATAACAAACTTCCAGATGTACTCGGCATTTTCGATCTCCTGCTCAAAGGAGTCGATTTTGCGTATATCTGGTTTGCGGCTCTCTTCAAAACCTTCAGCCCACTCTTCCAACACATGCATGTAGTCAATTGGCTGGCTTCGCGAATAGACCATGGAGTGAGTGACATAAAGCACCACTTTCATCTTGTATTCGTTGGCAAGCGCTAAGAACTGCTGAGCGTTCTGTTTACTGATGGCGTTTTCCGACAGTACCTGGTGATTGTGATAATCGTAAACATATGTACCGTTACAGCAGATAGCAGGGGTATCCAGTTCAAGCTCTTCGTAATAGGGTTTGGCCGCTGTGTGATGACGCCCTGTAACCAAAACCACATGGCACTTCTCTTTTGCCTCGCGAATCGCCGCTTTCACATCCGGGTGAATGCCGTGTTCGCTATTTAGAACTGTTCCATCCAAATCAAGAGCGAGAACTTTGTACATATGTCTCTTCCTCTTAGCGCTGTCCGTAGTAAGCATTGGCACCGTGTTTACGGTTGTAATGCTTATCGGATAGCTCCTGCATGATTTTGATACCGCTATTTAGCATTCTGGTGCCAAGCGCCATTACAGCCACTTCTTCCAGAACAACCGCGTTGTGTACCGCATCGTTAGCATTTTTGCCCCATGAAAATGGCGCATGTCCTGCCACGACGACACCCGGTACCGCTTTAGGGTCTAAATCACGCTTATTGAATTCTTCGATGATGACAAAGCCAGTGTTTTTCTCATACTCGCCTTCGATTTCATCTTTGGTCAGGTTACGGGTACATGGGATGTCACCGTAAAAATAGTCTGCATGGGTGGTACCCAGAGCTGGAATATCTAATCCTGCTTGTGCCCATGTTGTTGCATTACGTGAGTGAGTATGTACTACGCCACCAATACCTGGATAAGCTTTGTACAGTTCGATATGTGTTGCAGTATCGCTCGATGGATTCATCTCACCTTCAATGCGGTTACCTTCCAGATCAACAACCACAATGTCATCAACTGTCATGTCGTCGTATTCAACACCAGATGGTTTAATTGCAATAACACCACGCTCACGATCGATTTCAGAAACATTACCCCAGGTAAATGTCACCAAACCGTACTTTGGTAATTGCAGATTGGCATCTAATACGCGTTGTTTAAGTTCCTGATACATAGTTCTTTCCTTAATCTCTTAAGCCATCTCAGCTAATGCTTCGTCGATAACAGCAAAAACTTCTTCATTAGTTTTACAAGCCAGTAGCTTTTCAACATCAACGCCTGTTTCACTGTCTTCGTCGTCAAGAACCTGAGTCACTTCCATCAGACCTTCCATATGCTCATCAGAAGAACTGCCTGCCAGCGTTACCATTACTTTTACTTGCTCGCCTTCGATATCAATTGGGTTTGCAAGCGTTACTAAAGCAAAAGCCGTACGATTAACACCATCTTCAGGGCGCGCATGTGGCATTGCGAAATCAGGAGCAATACAGATGTACGGACCTAGCTTTTCGATGCTGTTGATGATTGCTTCGTGGTAGCTTGGCTCAACCGCGCCAGATGCAATCAGCATGTCCGTACCAACTTTGATAGCGTCACGCCATTCGGTTGCTTCAACGTTTAGCTTGATTGAGTTGTTGTCGATTAGTGATTGTTTAAAACCCATTGTGATATCTCCAGTGAGGGTGGTTGCCAGAGAGGGTCTGGCAACCGGGTAGTACTTTTATTGTGAGGTAAGAGTCTTATGCTCTTTGTGCTGCGAAGTTCTTGTCGATTAGGTCGATAAGTTCATCGCCGAATGAGTTAGGGTTCAGCATGTTCTGTACACCTAGTACATATTTGCCTTCACCTACTTCCATCTCCGCAGATAGGTGCTTAGAGGAAACGATGATGTCGGTGTTTGCCAGCTTTGACTTGTAGTCAGACACTGCACATGAATCCATTACGTGTGGGATACCTTTCTTCTCAAGGTATTTACCGATCTTCATCTTCATCATCATTGATGAACCCTGGCCGTTACCACATACCGCTAGAATGCTTACAGGACGAACACCATCTGTTGCTTCAACTGCTTGTGCTACAGCCGCTACTACTTCTGGCTCTTCAGCTTCAAGGTCACCACCTTGTGCTTCTGCGTCTTCTTCAGCTCGTAGTTGCTTAGATGCGTAGAACATGTATACGCCAGCAAGTGCTACAAGTACCCAGAAGAATGCTTTAGATGCAGACAGACCAGCGAAGATTGGTGGGAATACCAATGCCCAGTCAGCCATACCCATCCAGCCGCTGAACTCAACACCGTGGTTGCTGATAAGCTGGATAGCCCATGCAGAACCAACAACTTCGATAATACCCATCACGAAACAGATCTTCATAACCGCTTTCCAGCCGCCGAAGTGGTTCGCGAATACACCGATGGTTGCGTTCGAGAAGAACATTGGGATAAACCCAGGGATAATCATGATTGGTGAGTCAGCAAGAAGTAGTAGGCCTACTGCAAGGAACTGACCGATAGCACCCCACATGAAACCGAATACCATTGCGTTTGGAGAGAATGCGTAGATAGCCGCACAGTCAATCGCCAGTACTGCGTTAGGGATAACGCGCTCAGAGATACCTTTAAATGCCTCTGAAAGTTCAGCAACGAACATACGTACACCAGCAACGATTACCTGGATAGCTACCGCAAACTTAAGACCAGTCTCAAGGATGTAGATTGTCCAGTGTGTTTTGCCAGCCATGTCTTGAAGGTTATCAAGGCCGAAAGATAGAAGGATAATGCCGAAGAACACAGTCATTACGATTGCAGTTGCTGCGATGCTATCGTGGAAGATGTGTAGCCACTTAGGCAGTTCAATGTGGTCAACGCTGTCTTCTTTGTCACCTAGTTTTGGTGCAACTTTTGTTGCGATCCAAGATGCAAACTGCTGCTGGTGACCGATAGAGAAACCCGCACCACCAGTTACTTCTTCAGTTGGCTTGAACATGATGTTTGAAGAAATACCCCAGTACAGAGCCATCAGAACAGCTGAGTAAAGGATAGTTTCCCACATTGATGCGCCAAGGATGAAGTAGAACACCGCTACAAGACCAGCTTGCTGGAACATGATGTGACCAGTAAGCATGATTGTACGGATACCAGTAAAGCGGCGGAATAGTACTAGCAGGATATTGATGCCAAGTGCGATAAGTACTGCGTAACCAACCCATGAGTACATGTCACCCATGTTTTCCATGGTTGCCATCATTGTTGTATACGGGTCAATTACCGAACCTGTCAGGCCATGGAATTCGGAAAGTTTTTCGATAACAGGTTTGAATCCCTTAACCAGAGTACCTGCACCAACTTGTACAAGCATGAAACCAACGATGGTTTTGATTGTACCTTTGATGATTGTGGTTGGATCACGTCGCAGTAGCCAGTAACCAATACATGTTACTAAACCAAGTAGCAACGGTGCTTTTGTCATTACCTGACTGTAAAAAATATAGAATACGTCGTATAGGAACTCCATATTTTTACCCCTTCTATTTATGTTTTATCTGTAGGACAGAGCTAAGTAATCAGATGTGTTTGCTTAACTCACGAAATTTGCTCACGGATAGACATTAAGCAATCACAAATAATCATTCAACGCTCACTCATGACTATATTGATTTAGATCAATAGTGCTCATATTTGATTATTTGAAATGCTATCAGGATCAAAAAAATATCTACAAAACAATCACCAAAACACTTAAATACATAAAAATCAGCTACTTATATTTATAATAAGATCAAGTTCAAAGTTTTATCTCAATGTTCTTTGACATGATTAGTTGTGAGTAATAGAATCATTACAAATCACAGAGCATCATAATGACTCATAAAGTGATTAGTAATGATAAGAAGTTGGTAGTGATATGAATGAAGTACAACGACATAACAGCATTCTTTCTTTGCTTGATGAGAAAAACAGCATCAAGGTGAGCACCATTACAGAAACCTTTAAAGTTTCTCCGGCTACAGCAAGAAGAGATCTGACCAAGCTGGATGAAATGGGGAAGCTAAAGAAAGTTAGGAATGGCGCAGAGAAAATAGAGAGCAGTCGCAATGTTTGGTCTCCTTTGAATGCAGAAAATACTGAAAACTATCGCGAGAAATCCGCTATTGCCGAAAGAGCCGCCGATCTATGCGACAAAGGTGACAGTGTTGTTATCAACTGTGGTTCCACCGCATTCATGCTTGGACAAGAGCTATGTGGTGAAGACATCAAGATCATTACTAATTATTTTCCGCTCGCCAGCTATCTGATCGAACAAGATCATGAGTTCGTGATTATTACCGGCGGGCAATACAACAAATCTAAAAATATCTTCTTAAACCCAACTCCTGAGTTCTCGCGAACGTACGCTGGACACTGGATGTTTACCAGTGGCAAAGGCCTGACCGAACAAGGGCTTTACAAAACAGATATGCTCACAGCGGTCGTGGAGCAACAGATGTTGGAGCAGGTTGGTAAGTTGGTTGTTGCAGTAGACAGCTCTAAAGTGGGGCAACGTTCGGGAATGATGTTCTGCCCGGCAACCAAGATAGATATTGTGATTACAGGCGAAGATGCGGATGCGAACGTAGTCAGGGGACTACGGGAACAAGGCATCGACGTTATTCTGGTTTAATAAATTGATAGGTATAGACATGAGCAAAGTAAACGAAATCACACGTGAATCCTGGATTCTGAGCACTTTCCCTGAGTGGGGCACGTGGCTAAATGAAGAAATTGAAAAAACTGAGGTTCAGCCAAATACTTTCTCAATGTGGTGGCTGGGTTGTACTGGTGTTTGGCTAAAAACAGAAGGCGGCACTAACATCTCTATGGACTTCTGGTGTGGTACTGGTAAGAAAACTCAGGCTAACCCTTACATGAAAAACCAGCATCAAATGATGCGTATGGGTGGTGTTCGTGAACTACAGCCAAACCTTCGTACAGCAATTTTCCCACTAGACCCATTTGGCATCAAAGAAATTGATGCGGTTCTGGCTTCTCACGACCACGCTGACCACATCGATGTAAACGTAGCTGCTGCTGTTCTTCAGAACTGTGGTGACCACGTTAAGTTCATCGGTCCACAAGCTTGTGTTGACCTATGGACTGGCTGGGGTGTGCCAGAAGATCGTTGTATCGTTGCTAAAGTAGGTGACGAAATTCAGGTTGGTGACGCACTAATCAAAGTACTGGATTCTTTCGACCGTACTGCTCTTGTGACTCTACCTGAAGGCACTTCTTCTTACGATAAAGAGATCCTTGATGGTATGGACCTTCGTGCGGTTAACTACCTAATCGAAACAACAGGTGGTTCTCTGTATCACTCAGGTGACTCTCACTACTCAAACTACTACGCGAAGCACGGTAACGACCACAAGATCGATGTAGCACTACTATCTTACGGTGAAAACCCACGTGGTGTAACAGATAAGATGACTTCTTCTGACATCCTTCGCGCTGCTGAGTCTCTAGACTGTGAAGTAGTTATGCCTTTCCACCACGATATTTGGGCTAACTTCCAGAACGACCCACGTGAGATTGAAATGCTATGGAACATGAAGAAAGACCGTCTTCAGTACAACTTCGCACCGTTCTTCTGGCAAGTAGGTGGTAAGTACACTTACCCAACAGATAAAGGCCGCATGCACTACCAGCACTTCCGTGGCTTCCAGGACATCTACACAGATGAGCCAGAGCTACCATACAAAGCATTCTTGTAATAACTGAGTTCTCCCCCTTTGAACTTTAAGTTAAGCCCTTGCACTGCAAGGGCTTTTTTACTTTTAAGGGTAAATCATGTCATACGAGGTAAAGCACTTACACTGTAAAACGCTGTCATCTAACTTGCACCGCCAACATGATGTCGTTATCTACCGTTTATACTCAAAACTCCGTGATCTAAAAGTATAGATTCGTAGCTTCCATCCTCTATCATGCGTTCTAATGACTGGTTAAAATCCGCAACTACAGATTGATGATTTGGATATTTTTTTGAAATAAGCATATATAAATCATAAGTTCGATAATCAGGCGCGACTGGTATTATTTTGTTTCTATGCTCGCTCATTTCATTGTTTAGAAGGTAATTCACATTATCATAAGCACCAAAAATACATCTATTCTACCGTGAGCTAGTTTCAATATGTTCTGCCGAATATTGCTCACCTCATCTACGATGATTTCTCCATGATTTTTAAGATCTTGAGTGAAGTTTGAGCCGAGCAGCACTCCTACTCTCATACTACTGAAGGCATCTAAGTCACTGTAATAATATGAACTTTCGCTTCGTTGCCAGAATATAAAACGTGAACTACCAATTTTATGCGAGTATTCAAAGTACTCTTCTCTATCCTTCTTATACGATGCGACCAGTATTCCGTCGTAGCCACCAGCTTTGCTAACTTCTAGTACTCTATTCCATGGGGCCCATTCAATATCAAGGGTATAACCACTTTGAGAGAGGGCTGTACGTACTATTTCCGAAAGGTATCCATCACTTTTAAACTCTGGGCTGTTCATTGGCTTCCACTCAACAGCAGCTAGAGTTAGTTTCTTAGAAGGTTCAGATGCAAAGCTTAAATTTGAATTGTACAAGCCCATGGAAAGCGAAAAAATCAGTAATAACAAGCGCTTCAAGTTCTCGGCCTAATCTATAAGAAATCGGTTAGGTAAAGTATAGTAAAGGCTGATAGAATCACCCGCCCAGTGAACACTTAGGAACTCGTTATGATGACTGATGAAGAAAGAATTGAACTGCAAAAAAACAACCCATTACACGGTCTTAAGTTGGAAACCATGATCCAGGAGTTAGTGGATTTTTACGGCTGGGACATTCTTGATACTGCTATGCGATTTAATTGCTTTCACACCAAACCATCGGTTGCCAGCAGCGTGAAGTACTTAAAAAAGACTGACTGGGCGAGAGAGAAGCTGGAAAACTTCTACCTGTATCGATTTAAGCGTATGCCTCGCGCATCAGCTGAAGAGTATGAGTTGTCACCACGTGCTCGTACGTTCCCTCATGGTTTGAAACCCAAAGAGCCAATGGTGCTTACCGTGGATTCTATCTTGAAGTCGCAGGCGAAAGCGGCATCTTCTCATAAAGCGCGCTCTTCACGTGGTCGTAACCCTCGTAAATAAAACCCTTATGCAGATATAAAGAAACCCCGGTACACAGTATCGGGGTTAATGCTTTACTTCATACGAGCTTAAGAAACAAACTTCCTTACCGCAGCAATAAATCGTTCGACATCTTCACTACTAATGTCTTTGTGAGTCACAAATCTCAACGGGTTATGGGCTGTAATCGTGATGTCTTCTTTAGCTAGGTCTGCCGCCAACTTCTCTACATCTAAGCCTTCTTCAGGCTTTACGAATACGATGTTAGTTTGAACATGATCAGGATTTACATTGAAGCCCTCAATTTTGCTCAGTTCTTCTGCCAGTCTTTTAGCATTCTTATGATCCTGAACTAGCTGAGTAACTTGTTCAGTTAGAGCCAGCTTACCAGCAGCAGCTAGTATTCCCGCCTGCCTCATTCCACCGCCAAGCATCTTACGGATTCTGCGTGCTTTCGCAATGTAAGCTTTGCTCCCTAACAGAAGCGAGCCTACTGGTGCACCGAGTCCTTTCGATAAACAGATCGTCATGGAATCAAAGTGTTGAGCGATCTCTTTGATATCTACATTCAGTGCAACCGCTGCGTTGTACGCTCGAGCACCATCCAGATGAAGCTGTAGACTGTGGTGATTAGTAAAATCACGCGCTTGTTTTAGATACTCCATAGGGAGCACTTTACCGTTGATGGTATTTTCCAAACTTAGCAGTTTAGTACGGGCAAAGTGTGAATCGTCGGGCTTTATCGCTGCTCTCAACTTATCGAAACTTAGTGTTCCATCCGGGTTATTTTCAATCGGTTGAGGCTGTATCGAACCTAACACCGCAGCACCACCAGCTTCATACATATAGTTGTGGGCTTGTTGACCACACAGATACTCGTCCCCGCGCTCACAATGCGACATCAAACCAAGTAGATTTGCCTGAGTACCCGATGTTGTAAAAAGTGCCGCTTCAAAACCATGTCTTTCCGCTGCCCACTGCTCCAACTCATTAACCGTCGGGTCATCACCATACACATCATCACCTACAACAGCATTTGCCATTGCATCTCTCATAGCTTGAGTTGGTTGGGTTACCGTATCTGAGCGAAAGTCCATCGTTTGTCATCCTTTTGCAGAAATATGAAGAAGATATAAAGCGTACTATACCTCACATTTAACCTGCGGGTACTACTACGATTTACATTAGATGTACTAAAATAATTCCTTGACCTGTCTATAACTCTACAGTTTATGCTTCCTCATAGACTATAACGAGGACAGAACATTGAACTATCAACTATACAAAGAAACTCAGACTGAAGAGATTATTCATTTATTCACTCAAACCTTTACAGATTCAGAGGGGAAAGAGGAAGGGGCGCTTATCGGAAAACTAACATCCGATCTTTTAGCAACAACGCCAAAGAAGGATATTTACGTTTTCATTGCTGAAGAAAACGAACAAATTGCCGGAAGCATTCTGTTTACCCGACTTACATTTGCGTCAGACAAAACTGCGTTTTTGATGGCACCTGTAGCCGTGAGCACTCATTGTCAAGGCAATGGCATTGGACAGAAGCTGATCCGTTTTGGCTTAGATTCAATGAAGCAACAAGGTGTCGACCTGGCGTTCACTTACGGTGATCCTAATTACTATACCAAAACAGGGTTTGAGCAGATTACCGAAAAAGAGTTTAAAGCCCCAATGCCACTCTCCCTGCCTCATGGGTGGATGGCACAATCATTAACTGAAGAAGAGCTAGAATCCATATCAGGCGAGTCGTCTTGCGTTCAGGCATTTGATAATCCGGCCCTCTGGTAATGCAAAGCCAAATAGGTGAAACATGTATCGTATCTCTCAACTGGCCGAACAATTAGGCCTTTCTCGAACCACCCTGCTCTATTACGAGAAGCAGGGGCTTATCTCCGGAAAGCGTCTGGATAACGGCTATCGCAGTTACAGCGAAAAAGATATTCAACGCCTGAAGTTATTACAAAAGCTTCAGGCAGGAGGTTTAACTCTGAAGGAGTGTCAAGCCTGTCTAGATTCCAAAATAGACAGAGAGGTACTGAGTGAAAGGCTGCGGCAGTTAGACACAGAGATAGAGAAGAAGAAGAAGTCACGCGCGTTGTTAGCAGCTCTTCTGGGAGAGAGCAGTTTGACAGAGTGGCATGAATCTTTGGAACAGGCCGCACCGGATGCTCATCTCGACTGGTTAATCAAACAAGGTTTTGATGAAAAGCAGGCAATGCGACTTAAGTGGCTATCGAAAGACATTAACGATCATGAGCAATATATGAACGATTTTAATCTTATATTTAGTGAGTTGGAGTGCTGGGGACCGGGCTCAGAAGCCGATACCCTTAAAGCACTTCAAATGGTGCCGAATAACCCACAATCCATTTTAGAAATAGGATGCGGGCAGGGCTCTGCGACACAGGTACTGACAGCCCATATCTCAACGAAGATAACAGCGGTAGACAATGAAGAATCTGCTCTTCGCTTTCTGGAAAACAAACTTGATGGATTGGGACTATCCGGCAACCTAGATACGGTTTGTGCCGATATGCACAAGTTGCCTTTTGAACCCGATAGCTTCGACCTTATCTGGTGTGAAGGTAGTGCTTATATTATGGGTGTGTCAAAAGCGTTAAAAACGTGGCGACCATTACTGAAAGAAGATGGTGTACTGGTATTTAGCGATGCAGTATGGAGCACCGATACACCATCAGAAGAAGCACTTAACTTCTGGCAAAAAGAGTACCCCGATATAACCAGCGTAGATGCTCGGCTAAAACAAGCTGAAGAAGCCGGGTTCGAGTTGGTAGACATGTTCACGCTTGATAGAAGCAGTTGGCTTAACTACTACTCACCACTGGAAAATAGGGTAAAAGAACTGGAGTCTGAGCTAGTAGGTTCAAGGGCTTTAAGTGAGATAAAACGAGAACTGGAGATATTCCAAAAATACGCTGATGAGTTTGATTATCAGATGTTTGTTTTAAAACTTAGCAATTAGTTACAAGCTGTTTGCTTCACTCACTTCCAACCGGTTACGGCCGTTCTCTTTGGCTCTGTAGAGGGCTTTATCTGCAAGAGAAATCAGCATGTCCGTGCTAAGTTCAGCATCAGGCAGGAGAGTTACCCCACCCATGCTGATGGTCAACTGATTAGAGACTCCCGATTCGCTGTGTTCGATATTGAGCGCCCGTACGCTTTCATGCAGGAGCTCGGCGATATGCCGGAGCCCTTCCTGATCCGTGTTCGGCAGCAGCAAGACAAACTCTTCTCCCCCGTACCTAGCCGCCAGATCAGCTGGTCTTTTTAATCCGGTTTTCATCGCTTGAGCGACCTGCTTAAGACAATCATCCCCCATTTGATGGCCATAAGCATCGTTGTACTGCTTAAAGCAGTCGATATCACAGAATATCAGGGAAATAGGACTCTTATCCCTTTGCATTCGACTCCACTCGGAAGCCAGGTACTCATCAAAATATCGGCGGTTGGCAATTTGGGTCAGCCCGTCAAGCGCAGCAAGCTGAGTCAGGTCCCAGTTTAGCTTAATCAGCTCCTGTTCCGCCCGCTTTCTTTCCCCGACCTCAATCTGCAGCTCAGCGGTCCGTTCCTCGACCTTCTGCTCCAGGGTGTTATAAAGGGTGGCATTTTCGATTGAAATTGCCGCTTGGGCCGATAGCAGATTGATGATCTCCAGTCTGTCCGGTGTAAATGCTCCGGTAGTCAGGTTGTTTTCCAGGTATACCAGACCGTACATCTTGCCCTGGTTCAGCAGCGGGGTGCAGAGAACAGATTTGGGGCAGTGGCGAATCACGTAAGCGTCTGCAGCAAATTTTTCATCCTTGCCAGCATCGTCTAACACCACACTCTCATTGGTTCGGATGGCGTAATTCAGCACCGATTGTGCCAGTAACTCATCCTGCTTCAGATCGGATAACCGGGTAGCAAGCAGCACCTCTGAGCCGTGACTGCTCATGCTGCCCTGAGCGCGCAGGCTGAAACTTATGCCATCTTCAAGAAGCAGCAACCCCTTTTCAGCCCCGGCATTCTCCATCAGGGTATCCATCAGTTTTTTCAGCAGCCTCTCCAGTACTATCTCACCGGAGATCGCCTGCGAAGCTTTCATCACTGAGTTGAAGTCCAGAGCCTGAGTGTGGCTGGTGGTAGAGATAGTTTCTCTGCTCCAGAGCTCATCCGCAGTCAATGCCAGTTCGGGAAGCTCCTGGTCAAAATAACGAACCTTGCGCTTCGCTCCCCAGTGGAGATAGCAGTGCCGCGCTTCAACAAGATAGCCTTTGGCTGCTCGTTTATAACCCTTGTTCAGGTAGTAGTGCCCGGCCAGTTCATTGGCCAGCGCCTCATGGTGTAAGTACTCGCTTTCACGGCAAGCTTCAATTGCCAGTTCATAATGCTCCATCGCAACTTCATGCTCGCCAGAGACCCGTGCCATCTCTGCCCGCATCAGCAGATACCTGTGCCGGAAGTTATCTGGACAGTGCTCCATCCAGGTTTTCATCTGCTTCAGGTTGCGTTGCATCATGGCAAGGTATGCTTGCTGTTCGTCCTGAGAAAAACTGTCCCAGTTCGCTGTCAATACCAGTGTATTTACAAAATAGTGGTCTGGGTACATCATCAGCCCGGAGATAAAATGCTTATTCTCTTCAGCCTTAAGGCTCGCCTCAAGAGCAGCTTTACTATCCCGGTAGATCAAATACATCAGAGACTTAAACAGATAGTGCCAGAACAGCCCCAGACCAAACGGCATGGCTTCCATGGTGGATATACACGACTCTTCACTGAAGTCCGCGGTATCCAGGCTGGTCTGGGTTCCGGTCTGATCCATCAGATGGGTTATCTTTGCCACCTGTGCATCCATCACCTGTACCAGAGGCTCAAACTCAGCCGCACGGATATAGTCGGCATAGGTGTCGGCGGTATTCAGTACCCTGGGTAGAGGGTCTCCTTTAACAAACTGCGCAGTACGGATAAAAGAAGCAGCCCAGGCCCCCCACCAGATCTCCCCGGACTGTACGCAGTAACGGTAAGACTCTTCATAAACCGGAATATTGGTTCTGATATGGTTCTTGTAGTGGTTTACAAAATTACAGAAGGTGTTGTGCACCTTAGGAGCCAGCAGCGGGTTAAAGTATTTCTCTTTTAGCCCCATTGCCAGCCGGCCAAAATCATATGCCCGGTCATAATCCTGACCGGAGGAGAGGACGATAGCATAAAAAATATGCCCTACCGCCGTGACGGCTGACTGACCGTACTCAACAGACAGCTTAATCATCAACAACGCAGGAAGCAGAACCCGCTCATTCGCTGACATAAACAGGCAGACCCAAGTCTCATGAAGGATGCCACACAGGGTGATCATATCTTCATCTTGCATCTCGGGGTTGTGCTCTAGTCCCAGTACCGCATCCCGAGTCGGCAGTTGCAGGTTGATCTCCTCAAGCAGCTCGGCGGTCATCTTGCCGTACGCTTCCGGCTCATGCGGCACGAGGATATCAAACAGCTGCATCCCCTTCATTCCCAGCTCGATTCCGCGGGCATAGTCATAGCTGATATGAGAGATGCGTACCATCAGCTCATAAAGCTCACCAGTCTCTCTTCTGCTCCGGGTTTGGCCGATCGCCGAGGAAAATACCTTTTCAGCCTCTTCCAGCCTGCCACAAAGAAACTCAGACTCAATCCGCTCTTTTGACAAACGGAACATGGCGTCGTAATGTTCACCCCAACCGGTCTCTTTCAGCAAGTCCATGCCCTGAGTGAAGTACTCCAGTGCAGCGTCATAGGCCGCAGACTTTTTCGCTCGCAGACCGGCTTCAAGGTTTAAGACCGCCAGACGGGCACACTCAGCGGGATCGGATATCAGTTCAACCGCAGTGTTCAAATGGTTTACCAGTTCGAAAATCCGCTCCTTCTGCTCCGCTTCACTGCTCGTATTCAGCAACAGTCGGCCTGCTTTCAGGTGAACCTGTACCCGGCGCTGTTCATCCAGCCTCGAATAAGCTGCCTCCTGAACCCGATCGTGATAGAAACGGTAGGATACAGAAGAGAGATCCATTTGCTCCTGAGTACTGCTCACCCACCTTGCGATGTTACAAGCTTCATCTTCAGGAATGATCAGCTCTTCGATAACCGCCTCCCATAACCAATCGGCGATCTCAGCAGCCGGTCGCTGGCTGATAGCGGTTAACATTCCAAGCTCAAAGCGGTTACCCAGACAGGAAGCAATCACCAGAAGCTCCAGGGTCTTTTCGGGAAGAGTATGGATCTTCTGAACCAGCAGCTCTGCGACATTCTCACTTATGCTCAGCGCTTCAAGGCACTCATTGTCCCAACACCACATCTCCTTTTCTGGCGAATAATACAGAAGCTTCTTGTCAAACAGCGTGCTCAGGAGCCTGGTCAGGAAAAACGGATTTCCATCGGTTTTATGCTGAAGCAGCTGGGCCAGTTCATCGATGTTGTCTCCGGTGGCGCTCAACGTCTCTTTAATTAATGCCTTGCTGTCATTTGCATCCAGCGGAGTCAGAGTCAGGGTAGAGAGCGGGGAACCTGAAGTCTGACGCACCTCATCTAACGTCAGCATAAGAGGGTGGGAAGGTGTTACCTCATTATCACGGTAAGCCCCGATCAACAGCAGGTAGCTGCTCTGATTGTTTGCCATCAAGTTTTTGAGAAGCCCGAGAGATGCCGGGTCAGCCCACTGAAGATCATCGAGGAAAAGCACAAGTGGATGCTCCACCGTACAGAACACACCTAAAAACCGCTTAAATACTGCGTTAAACCGGTTCTGAGCTTCCACTCCGGACAGTTCTAGAACCGCAGGCTGAGAACCAATGATATGGGCCAGTTCAGGAATAACATCCAGCAATACCTGCCCTTCATCATTCAGGGCTGCTTGCAGAGCTTCCCGCCAGATAAGCAACTTGTCGTCGCTCTCTGCCAGCAGAAACTGCACCAGTTTCTGAAACGCCTGAATAATCGGCTGATAAGGGATTTCATGCTGAAACTGCTCAAACTTTCCGGAGATAAAGTAGCCTCGCTTCTCCAGTACCGGCCTGTGTATCTCTCTTACCAGAGAAGTTTTGCCTACACCGGAATAGCCGGCGACCATCAGAGATTCCGCCGCCCCGTCACTAACGCGGGAAAAGGCCGACATCAGGGTCTGAACTTCTTGCTCTCTGCCGTACAGCTTTTGTGAGATTCGGAACTGGCCCTTTGGATCCTGGCAGCCAATCTCAAACGGTTCAATCTTTTTCCCTTCGACCAGTGCATCCAGGCAACGCTGAAGATCAGCAGCAAGCCCGGAAGCGGCCTGGTAACGATCTTCTGCCATTTTTGACAGAAGTTTCATCACAATATCCGACACCACTTGAGGTATTTGCGCTCTCTTCGTTATGGGAGAGTCCGGTATTTTGGCTATATGACAGTGAACCAGCTCCATAGGGTCTCGGGTATCAAAGGGCAGGCATCCAGTCAGCATTTCATAGAGGGTCACCCCTAGAGAATAGAGGTCTGTGCGGTAGTCAATCACCCGATTCATTCGCCCGGTCTGTTCCGGAGACATATAAGCCAGGGTTCCCTCCTGAACATCCGGATCCTGTACAGGCTGAGTTTCCCGACTCAGCTCACTGGATATACCAAAATCGATCAGCTCAACTCTGTCATTGTGCGGATTCCAGATAATATTGGTTGGGTTGATATCCTTGTGAATAATGCGTTTGCTGTGTACATATTCAAGGATGTTACAAATTCGAATGGCTAAGCGCAGTGACTGCTCAAGCGACAGTTTATTGCCATTTCTGTAAAGCTGCTTTGATAGAGACTCACCGCCAAT
Organism: Vibrio iocasae; assembly: GCF_042245395.1. Lineage (NCBI taxonomy): Bacteria > Pseudomonadati > Pseudomonadota > Gammaproteobacteria > Vibrionales > Vibrionaceae > Vibrio > Vibrio iocasae. The sequence goes on from NZ_CP145310.1 coordinate 2,002,260, forward strand.
ATCTTTGAAAACAATCAGAGCTCGGTTTCCCTGGGCTTCAATGCAGATCGGAGCAGAAACGCCGCCTGTGGCCAGACGTTGGGTGATATTGTGCTCGAGCCGGAACCGAGCCAGTTGCTCTGGGGTAGGATACTCAGAGTTAAGCATTTTTACGATGACCGGAGTGCCATCCGCTTTCCCGATCCCTCTGTATATAGTGGTATGCAACCCCTCGTGCAGTTTATCCGAGATATTGTAGTTTGTGTGTCCGATTTTTTGGCTCAGGTTCATTCTGAAAAAATTCCTACTTGCCTAAACAGATAGCCTGACAGCCGCTTAGATAAAGCAGTCTTTTATTTGTTCTATCAATATAACCCAATTTTTACATATTGGAGAACAATATCCCGTAATCATCTACGACAGCTCACACTAATCTCACCCAGCAGCTTCTTCTTTACTTCATGTTAAACTGGCGAGTCACCCGCCTGTTATTCAGCATGAGATACTAAAAGTACATGTATCTTATAAATCCTGCTGAACGCTATTCGCTACACACATGCTAGTATCTGGTGTAACAGAACTAATAGTGAAAGGATCACCATGAGCGCGACCGACTACCTCAACCAGCTAAATCAGGACTACCTATCCATCCACCGCACAAAAGAAGATTTCTTCTGGCAAACCTATATGGGCACCAGCGATGACCATGAGGGATCTGCCAAAGCACTATCAGCCTGGACCCGCTTTGTCAGTGATGCTACTCGTATCCCAGCTCTGCGAGAACAGATAGCTCAGGCGGAAACAATCAGTGATAATCAGGAAAAGCGAGCCACTGTTACCGGACTGAAAGGTTGGCTGGCGATGTTTGAGGCCAATACCCTGGAATCTGAGCAGGCCCAACAGCTGAAGCAAGCGATCATTGAAGCGGAGACAGCGCTGTTTGAGAAAAAGCAGCAGTATGTACAGACCTTTACCGATGAAAACGGCGAGCAAAAGGAAGGTTCGCTGCCAGTGCTTGCCGCCGCTATCCGTACCAACAACACAGAGTCTGTGCGCAAATCTGCTCATCAGGCTCTTCTTGATCTTGAGAGCTGGCTACTGGAGAACGGTTTTCTAGAGTTGGTAAAGCTGCGTAACAAGTTTGCCCGCACACTTGGCTATGACAACTTCTTCGATTACTCGGTGCAAAAAACTGAGCAGATGAGCAGTGATGACCTGTTTATCATCCTGGATGACTTTGAAAAGCGTACCCGTGGCTGTCACCAGTCCAGCTTGGAACAACTAACAAATAAAAAAGGCCAGGATGCGCTGTTAGGACACAATTTTGTCTATGCCTTCTCCGGTGATGTTATGCGTGAGTTGAATCAGTATGTCCCCTTTTCCCGCTCATTGCGCCGTTGGGTGGAATCCTTTGGTCGCCTGAATATCAACTACTCAGGTGCTGAGCTGACTCTGGATCTTCTAGATCGTAAGGGGAAATATCCCAATGGCTTCTGCCACGGCCCGATCCCAGCATTTTATGATCAGGACAACTGGGTAGCCGCAGAGGTCAACTTCACCAGTAATGCCAAACCAGATCAGGTAGGAAGTGGTTATGATGGCATCAATACACTATTCCACGAAGGCGGTCATGCGGCACATTTTGCTAACGTAAAAATGAATGCGCCTTGCTTCTCTCAGGAGTTTGCACCAACCTCCATGGCCTATGCTGAAACTCAGTCCATGTTCTGTGACAGCCTCCTAAGCGATGGAGACTGGCTCAAGCGTTATGCACTCAACAACGCCGGAGAACCAGTACCTGATGAGTTAATTAAGGCTATGGTCGACAATCAGCAGCCATTTAAAGCATATCAGGAGCGCAGTATCCTGGTGGTACCTTACTTTGAGCGAGCTTTGTATCAGCTAGAAGATTCAGAGCTAACTTCAGAGCGAGTACTTGCTTTGGCTCGAAAGACGGAGCAAAGTATCCTTGGACTGGCCTGCAGCCCTCGCCCGCTAATGGCGATCCCGCATCTGCTGTCGGACGATGCGGCATGCTCCTATCAGGGCTATCTTCTCGCGCATATGGCGGTCTATCAGACTCGCAACTACTTTATCAAGAGGTTTGGTTACCTGACTGATAACCCGGAGATAGGTCCACTGCTGGCCGAGCATTATTGGCAACCGGGCAACAGCCTGTCTCACGATGCAACAATACGTTCACTGACTGGAGAAGGATTTAATGCAAGATACCTGGCAGACTCGTGCAACCTGACCGCAGAACAAGCCTGGCAAGGCGAACAGGCTAAGATTCAGGCGGCTAAAGAACGTCCGCAAACAGAGCCAGCCTTTCTCAATGCAAGCATCAAGGTTGTTGACGGTTCAGAGACACTTGCCAGCAATCAGGACGGTGATGCGACCATGTGTGAGCAGTTTGAGCGCTACATTGCTGATCATTACGGTTGCTAAGCCCAACAGGCTTTAGTTTGATTATCAGGCGATTGTTTTAAAGTGCAAATAGGTGGCTGAACGGCCACCTATTTAGGCTTTGGAGCTATTTGGGAACTAGGCAGGTACTTCAGCAGGCTCAACAGCACACTTTGCTTTTACCTGTCCGATATATGGATAGAGAAACGCGAGTCGACCAACATAGAGCAGTGTGAAGACAATCAGCCAGCTACTTACATCACTACAGAGTTCACTCCCCACCAAACCCTTAAGAATGATAACTATTACTACGTAGGGTAAGGTATACCAACTGTTACTCATGTTCAGGGATCAGCACGAACTTACCGACATGCTTCTTTAGAACAAACTCTTTTTGAGCTTCAACGATCGATTGAAGTGGGAAAGTCTTTGCAAGAGCTGGCTGAATTTCACCCTTCTGGATATAACTTATTAAGTTTTGAAATACAGGCTCATCCCACGCTGTAGTTCCAATAAGGCGAATATCTTTCAGGTACATGTCTCGCATATCGAGATCAACAACAGGCCCTGCAATTGCCCCGGATGATACCAATCGACCACCTCGTTTAAGCACTTTCAGCATAGCTGGGAAGGCTTCACCACCAACGTTATCAACCACAAGATCAACAGACTTTTCTCCGAGTAGCTTAACCAGATCGTCATTACGATCCAGAAGCACATCGGCACCTAGCTTTTCTACCTCGGCCTGTTTATCTTTGCTTGCGATAGCAATTATTTTTGCGCCTCTGCGCTTAGCCAGCTGAACCGTTGCAGAACCTACACCACCAGAAGCTCCGGCAATTAGCACCGTTTCACCTTGTTTAAGATCAGCTCTGTGTAGCATGTTCTCCGAAGTACCGTAAGCACACGGGATAGTACCCAGTTCAGCATCACTCCAGTCACAATCTACCGGAAATGCTTCGCTGGCTTTAATTTTAACGTATTGTGCAAACGCGCCATCGTAATCCGAACCCATCCAGATATTTTCATACGATTGATAATTGTCTGCACTATTACATGGACGCAGAAGCACCCGCTTCCCTATAAGTTCTGTGCCACTAGCATCATTCGCCGCAACCACTTCTCCACAACAATCAGTGCCCTGAATAAAGGGGAATGGTGTGCTTTCGTTCCAGCCACCATCTGCTTTTTCAGTTGGTTCTTTCTCATTGGAATCAGATGTTTGGTTCGTTGACTCTGTTACGGAAGACGAGTACCAGCCTAAACGGGTGTTAATTTCCGTATTATTCATCCCAGCGGCCAGTACCTTAACCAGCACCTCACCAGCATTTAGATCAGGAACCGGGACGTCTTTATAAACGAGCTTGTCATAACCACCGTTTCCAGTTGTTACAATGGCTTTCATAAACTTAGGGGACATGATTCAGTATCCAGATTTGTGACTATTTTAAGAAGAGGTCAGCCCCCATGAACAATGAAGGCTGACCTTTGGTGGTGTTAACTTGCGGCTTCTTTTTCTTTGCTATCTTCTGCTTTACTCTCTTCTACCTGGTTCTCTTCTTCAGAATCTGAGCTCTCTGACTTGTCTGAGAATATCTCTGCAACAGATTCTCTTTCCAGGGTACCTTTTAGTTCACCCTCTTCGTCAATAACAGGTAACGAGTAATCAGAAGCGATACTGTCGGTCAGTACTTCCTCAATTGCTACGTCAGGAGAAACCGTTGGAACATCCTCATAAATATCTTCATGGATAGGCTCAGAAACATCGCCACCAGAAGCTTCTTCAAGGCTCTCCTCGGTAATAATTCCTTGATAGCCTTCATCAGTAACATGATAACCATAATCATGGTCTGTCTTCTTCATCTGCTTCAGCGCTTCAGCAATGGTGGTAGCTGTGATTCGCATTGCAGGTTTCTGCATTACTGTTTCTACTGTCAACGCACGTGCACGATTCACATCTTTAACAAAGGCTTCTACATAATCAGTGGCCGGGTTAAGCAGGATATCATCTGGTGTACCCTGCTGAACTAGCTCACCATCTTTCAATATCGCGATTCTGTCACCAAGACGCAAAGCTTCATCCAAATCGTGTGTGATGAAGATAATCGTCTTATGAAGTGTCTCCTGAAGCTCTATCAACTGATCTTGCATTTCACTACGGATAAGCGGATCCAGCGCAGAAAACGCCTCATCCATAAGTAGAATTTCCGCATCAGTACATAGCGCTCTAGCAAGACCAACACGCTGCTGCTGACCACCTGAAAGCTGCGAAGGGTATTGGTCCTCGTAACCTTTAAGGCCTACAGTCTCCAACCATTCGTTCGCTTTCTTAACACGCGCTTCTTTTGCAATGCCCTGGACTTCAAGGCCATAAGCGACGTTTTCGATTACTTTGCGATGCGGGAATAAGCCAAAGCGCTGGAACACCATCGACATTTTGTGTCGGCGAAATTGCTCCAACTCTTGCATGGAATACTGCATCACATCTGTTCCTTCAACATCTATCTGACCAGCAGTCGGGTCGATAAGTCGGTTGAAGTGACGAATCATGGTCGACTTACCAGAGCCAGAAAGTCCCATGATGACGAATATTTCACCTCTTTGGATCTCTAGGTTGATGTCTTTTAGACCAACGGTATGACCTGTTTTGGCAAGTACTTCATCTTTACTCAGACCTTGTTTAACCAGGGGTAAAACATCCAGTGGCTTGGGACCAAATACTTTGTAAAGACCTGAGATTTTTATTAGTGGTTTAGTCATGTTTCTGATCTCCCAAGTGTGCCTGAGTACGCTTCGCATATGCTTGTGTAGCTCGGTCTATCAAGATAGCCAAAGCGACAATTGCAAAACCATTGAGAAGACCAAGTGTAAAGTACTGGTTGGTGATAGATTTAAGAACTGGCTGACCCAGCCCTTTCACACCGATCATTGATGCGATAACCACCATAGAAAGCGCCATCATGATTGTCTGGTTAATACCTGCCATAATGGTTGGCATTGCCAGCGGTAGCTGAACGCCAAATAATCTTTGGCGCTTACTTGCACCAAATGCTGTGGCGGCTTCCATAACTTCTTTGTCCACCAGCCTTATGCCTAGATTGGTCAAACGTATCACCGGAGGGATCGCATAAATAATAACGGCGATCAACCCTGGTACCTTACCGATACCAAGAAGCATTACCACTGGGATCAGGTAAACAAACGCTGGCATGGTCTGCATGATATCCAACATTGGTGTTACCACGGCCTGAACACGGTTTGAACGTGCCATGGCGATACCAATAGGGATGCCAAGAATAATGGCAAGGAGCGTACATACCGTGATGATACTCAAGGTACGCATGGTATCTTCCCACATGCCAAAGTAGCCAATCAAAAGCATGGAAACGACACATGCTACAGCAAGCTTCACCGATTTACTGGCAACATAAACAAGTCCGGAAAGAGCAATTAATACCAACCACCATGGGGTGCTAAGTAATAGTTTTTCAAACCAGATTAGAAAAGAAAGAAGTGGGTCAAAAAGGGATTCGATTAAGTCGCCATATTCCCGGGAGAAATCTTTATAGGCTCCATCGAGAGTTTTACGAATAGCACGCAAACTTGAACGATCCATCTCTGGGAACTCGGTCAACCAACTACTATCGGCCATTGTTTATTCCTTTAAAAGTAAAGAGTAACTTAGTTCAAGTTACTCTTTTTAGTATGCACCGCATAAATACACGGCTAATTATAGTTCTGAAGCAACTTTTTCAGCTGCTGCTGCAGGAATCCACGCTTTCCACACTTCTGGATAGTTTTCCATAAAGTAAAACATAGCTTCTTCCGCATTTGCTTGCTCATCTTCCATCCACGCTAGCAGCTTGTTCATATCAGCATTTTTAAAGCCTCGCTTGGATAGATACTCCATAACCTCAGGGTTTGAGGTCGAGAATTCAGCAGCAACAACAGTACTAACCGGTGATGGTGGGTACATTGTTGGTTTAGGGTTTTCACAGCCTTCAACAGTTGTACAGCTCAAGAACTCGTCTTTATCAACACCGCTGCCGAAGTCTACTTTCACCATCTCGTATTTACCTAGAATAGCGGTCGGAGCCCAGTAGTAACCAAACCATCCTTCCATACGCTCATATGCTTTCGCGATAGAACCTGATAGGCCAGCACCTGAACCTGGATCAACCAGTTCAAAACCAGCATCATCTAGATCCAGAGCGTTAAACAGGTTACCACCTGAGATTTGACAACCCCAACCAGCTGGACAGCCGTAGAACGCTGATGCATCAGGATCTTCAGGGTGTTTAAAGAGTTTCGCGTGTTTTTTAACGCCTTCGATGGTGCTCAGCTCCGGATACTTCTTAACAAGGTAGGCAGGTACCCAGAAACCCTCTTCACCACCATCTACTAGTGAATAACCAGCATTTACAAGTCGGCCCTCTGCGATACCGTTCTCAATGGCATCTTTAACCGAGTTGGTCCAGATCTCCGGAGCGATGTCTGGCTGACCTTTTTCAATCATTGATGTACTTGTTGGCATGGTATCACCCGGAACAAGTTCGGCATCACATCCATAGCCATGTTCCAGAATGAATTGGTCGATGTTCGCAATTAAACTAGCAGAGTTCCAGTTCATATCTGCGATGGTCACTTCCCCACACTCACTTGCCTGTGCTTGCATTGCCACGCTGGAAAGTAGTGTAACTGTGGCCAATTTCCATTTCATATTAAGTCCTTTATTTACTTATATGTGTCCTTGATTCTTTTTCAGAATACACAACATATAGTTAGAACTCAAATTATTAGAGTTATATCTAAATTCAGATCTACATTTAACATTTCGTTAATAACTCACTGATAGCACTGCTGTTCTTTGCTCTTTACGCTCACAAAATTACCTTTTCCAACCAATTTTTTTACATATCCATATTTCTTATTTGCTTATTCTGTCGGCTACCTTTCAAACAATATCGTTACTACTCTAACCATTTATTGAGATAAAAATTCTGACAAGATGAAAAAGCCCGCAATCCGTTAGGATGCGGGCTTTACCATTGTGATTTGATATGGATACGTAAGTTGTACTTACTTTGGTGTCTCTGCGGGATCTGTAATGCTTCCTAGCTCTAGTACAGGCGCTGCATCATAAGATTCTGCGTTCATCATGTTGGCAATACGCTGTACAGAGGAAAGCATAAGGCTCTGCTCCCAATCTTCCAGACTCTGAAATTTGTTGATGAAATTCTCTTGCAGTGGAAGTGGCGCGGAGTTGAGTACTTCGATTCCCTTTTCTGTCAGGTTGGCATGTACTTTTCGTTTATCTGTGGTGCTTCTTATCCGCTCAACTAAGCCGCTGCGCTCTAATCGATCCAGAATCGTTGTCGCGGTTGCGGGGCTCATATTTGTATGACTGGATAACTGTCTGATCGTAACTTGCCCCAGCTCTCTGATTGAACGCATCAGGATAAGCTGTGGCCCCGTTAAACCAGCTTCTTTACTGAGTTTTTTAGAGTGCAGATCAATCGCACGAATAATTTGTCTGAGAGAAATCAGCACTTCTTCATGTTTTTCCAATTCATTAAACTCCGAAAGAAAATACACACAGATTATAGATTTCAGGAAACTAACTGACTTCTCTCTAATTGAAAAGGGTTTCTGATAAAAAATGAGAGGATTAGTAATCTGACTCCGCAAGAGCCTTATCAATTACCGCATAAACTTCTTCGTTGGTTTTGCATTCGAGCAACTTATCAACATTAACTCCAGTCTCACTCTCTTCGTCATCCAACACCTGAGTAACTTGCATCAATCCTTCCATATGTTCGTCTGACGAACTACCCGCAAGTGTAATCATCACTTTCACCTGTTCACCTTCAATATCGAGTGGCTTGGCAAGTGTCACTAACGCAAATGCTGTTTTGTTTACCCCATCTTCCGGGCGAGCATGAGGCATTGCAAAGTCAGGGGCAATGCAGATGTACGGCCCCAGTTTATCGATGCTGGATACGATAGCTTCATAGTATGAAGGCTCAACTGCTCCTGACGCCTCAAGCATATCCGTACTGGCTTTTATGGCATCACGCCAGTTATCTGTTTCTAGTCCTAGCAGTATTGACTGATTATCAATAAGGGATTGTTTAAACTCCATAAGGGAAAATCTCCGACAAGCGCTAAATCGCTTTTTACTTTAATAGTTGTTTTAAGTGTGTTTATTTAATGCATGGTGCTTAAATTTTTCTGAAGGCTGCACTTTCTTCTATCAAACTCAGCAGCTCTTCACCAAATGAATTTGGATTTAGCATATTCTGAACACCCAGAATATATTTGTTCTCCCCGACTTCCATTTCTCCGGCTAAGTGCTTTGAAGAAACAATAATGTCGGTGAACTCTATTTTTGATTTGTAGTCCGTAATCGCACAAGAGTCGATTTGGTGGGGGATACCTTTTTTCTTAAGGTAATTGCTGATCTTCATTTTCATCATCATTGAAGAACCTTGTCCGTTCCCACATACCGCGAGTATCGATATTGGTCTCAGGTTCTCAACTTCTGGAGCTGATTGTGGTGTTTCTATCCTTTCGCCATCCGCCCTTATATCCAGTTTGTGATGAATACTCTCATCAATACCTACCTGAGCAGTTTTAAGTACAGCGGCGTCTTCCTCGGCACGTAACTGCTTAGATGCAAAATACATATAAGCTCCTGAAGCTGCGACTAACACCCAGAAGAAGGCCTTAGATGCAGTGATACCAGCAAATATTGGAGGGAAAACTAGCGCCCAGTCCGCCATTCCCATCCAGCCAGTAAACTCTACACCCTGATTATTGATAAGGTGTATCGCCCAGGCAGACCCGACGACTTCGATAATACCCATTACAAAGCAGATCTTCATGACGGCTTTCCAGCCACCATAATGGTTCGCAAATACACCGATTGTTGCATTAGAGAAAAACATCGGAATAAAGCCAGAAATAATCATAATCGGAGCTTCAAAGGCCAACATGGTAAGAACTGCAGTAAATTGACCAATTGCGCCCCACATAAAACCAAACACCATAGCATTCGGGGAAAAAGCATAGATTGCCGCACAATCGATAGCAGGTACGGCATTTGGAATCACTTTCTCTGAAATCCCCTTAAATGCTTCTGACAACTCCGCTACAAACATGCGAACACCGGCAACAATAACCTGGATAGCAACAGCGAACTTAAGACCGGTTTCGAGTATATATATGCTCCAATGTGTTGTACCGGCCATCGCCTGCAAGTTATCCAGTCCAAACGACAACAAGATAATGCCGAAAAACACCGTCATAACAATAGCTGTCGCGGCAATACTGTCGTGAAAAATGTGGAGCCATTTGGGTAACTCTATCTGATCAACATTGTCTTTTTTGTCGCCTAGCTTAGGGGCGACCTTTGTGGCTATCCAGGACGCGAACTGCTGCTGATGCCCGATAGAAAAACCAGCACCACCCGTTACCTCTTCGGTGGCTTTAAACATGATGTTTGAAGAGATACCCCAGTAGAGCGCCATAATCACTGCTGAATAGATAATGGTTTCCAGCATAGATGCACCAAGGATCAGATAAAACACCGCTATTAAGCCAGCTTGCTGGAACATGATGTGACCAGTAAGCATGATGGTACGGATGCCTGTGTATCGACGAAATAGCACCAGAACAACATTAATCGCGAGTGCTAAAAGAACGGCATACCCTACCCATGAGTACTTATCCCCCATAGTTTCCATGGTGGATATCATAGCGGTGTAAGGGTCGATAACCGTGCCTGTCAGGCCATGATACTCGGAGAGTTTTTCGATGATTGGCTTAAAGCTGCTAACCAGCGTTCCTGCACCAACCTGAACCAACATAAAGCCGACAATGGTTTTAATCGTGCCAGTAACAATGGTTGTCGCATCACGACGCAACAAGGTGTACCCGATCAACGTGACCAACCCAAGCAGCAAAGGAGCCTTGGTCATCACCTGGGTATAAAAAACGTAAAATGCGTCGTATATAAACTCCAACTTTTACCTCTTAAAGCGCGCCGGAATTGTGGTGGCCGTAACCATAACAATCACCACATGCCAATCAATGAACATTTATGACACCTTTGATGTCTATCAAGTTTGTTCTTGATTAGAGATTAAAATCAAAGGATAGATCACAATTCACTTAAAAAGATTTCATAAATCAGATTAATACAAACAAAAACAGCAAGTTATATTGAAATAAAACTCAATTCATATTTTTCTTCTTTTCAATTAACCAGTTGTAGCATGAAACCTAGTATCGTTATAGAATCAAAAGGAATCACGATATAATCACAAGATGAAAGTGTAGCCCTCTAAAGCAGAGGTTTAATCCATTATAAAATGTTGTCCCTACGACGGTTGAATTAGAATATGAACGAATCCCAAAGACATAACGGAATACTCTCCCTACTTGATGAGAGACATTCCATTAGCGTCAATACTATTGTCGAAACCTTTAATGTCTCACCAGCTACTGCCAGACGCGATCTCACTAAGCTGGATGAACAAGGTAAGTTGATAAAGGTAAGAAATGGTGCAGAGCGGATTGAGCAGAAAAAAGCACCTGTCTGGTCTCCGCTGAACATGGACAACACAACTTTTTTCCAGGAGAAGTCGAGCATTGCCATTCGTGCAGCTGCACTTTGTAATAAGGGAGATAGCGTCGTCATTAACTGTGGTTCCACCGCATTTATGTTAGGTCAGGAACTGTGTGGTCAAGATGTCAAAATCATTACCAACTACTTCCCTTTGGCGAGTTACCTGATTGAGCAAGACCACGAAAGTGTGATTATCACTGGTGGTCAGTACAACAAATCAAAAAATATCTTCTTAAACCCTACTCCAGAGCTTTCTGGCGCTTACGCTGGTCACTGGATGTTTACCAGTGGTAAAGGATTAACAGAACAGGGGTTGTACAAAACAGATATGCTTACTGCTGTTGCAGAACAGACAATGCTTGAGCAAGTAGACAAACTCGTGGTGGTTGTGGATAGCTCCAAAGTCGGTCAGAGAACCGGAATGCTGTTCTGTACACCAACGAATATTGATACCGTCATCACAGGCAAAGACGCTGACAAAAAGGTGGTTCAGGCGTTGAAAGATAAAGGTGTGAAAGTACTGCTTGTATAAATACTTATAATGTCAGGCGGATAATAATATCCAGCATCTGATCAAAACAGGGGCCCAGTGCGTACTCATTGACGGCATGACAATACAGCCCCTGTAATTGATCGGATTTAAAATCACCGGCAACCTGTCCATTGTTTAACATGCTAGGGTCATTAGCCATCCTCAGCAGCATTTCTTCCCCAATCTCATAATCTGGTCCGGTCGTTGTTTGTAACGAAGAACCTAAGCCCAATGTAAAAACATAGATATCTTCTTTCCTTGCGGCTTCGGCCATATCCTCAACCAAATTTCGGGCGACTCGGTTAATTCGCTTGTAAAGATCGTTTGCAGAGTGTGTATTTGCACCATACTGATATACGGGCCTGCGAGGATGATCCGGGTTGAGCACCTTAAACTCATTGGCACTAGCATCGTGAGCATTGTAATACTCCGGTAACTCTTCGATGTAGTCATCAATATTACTGCTTTTATAAGCGCTGCTACCCTTCGTTTCCGCAATTTTTTTATGCTTCCATAAACCTCTCGGTGTGCCGCTGGTGCTTCCTCCTGCCCTTAAAGAACCAGTATAAGATTTAGAGGTGTACATAAACTCAAAGTCAGACGCGAAAGTATTTGGAGAACCATCCGTGAAAAACACAATCACTTTCAGACTTGCCGGGTTTGGAACATTCCTGACTTCATCGAGAGCCCGATACATCCCTTCAGAAGCATTGGTATAGTATGTCGTTCCATAGCCGCCAAAGCTAAAAGCGTCGATTTCATTTTTCACCGTTGATTTGTTAAAACCTCTGGCGTCATTAAAAGGCACAGGAACCTCAGCACCATAGGCGAACTTAACCAGAGCCAACCGATCGAAGCTTTCATGGAAGTTGCTTACAAACGATTTTGACCTATCCACAACGTCTTGAGTAACATCGCCCATCACACCCGATTTGAGAGACGTGGTGTTGTCCACCACAAGAACAATGTCAACGGGCCTTCTGATCGTTTGTGCTAATGCCGAGACTGTCCAGTTTTTATATCCGAACATACTAAGGAAGGTATTCGGCATCGTTGCTGACCCAGTCACATCTATCGTGATGTTTCCAAACTCATCGCTTGAAAAGACAGGCGTCGCGAGTGCTGCGGTACTTTTCATAAAATCAGTTGGGAAATTGACATTAAAGTACTTCGAAGCAGCAGCCTTCGCTGCGTCTTCTCCGTTAGCTACAGCTCTGGCAGCAGCTATACCGGCAGCGTCCACAGCCGCAAACAACTTTGCCTTTACCAGATATATTCTGCCAGTATCAATCGCTAAACCGGTAATCATTAGAAGCACGGGTAAAGCCATAATAGTCAGAATAAGAACCAAACCTTTATTTTTTCCAGGTATTGAATTCGATTTATGTAATCTTGATTTCGCCATCAGTGAGCCCTAAAGATAAGTTTCTTGTCTGATAGTCAGAGCTTTATCAAACAAGCCTTTGAACTTTAAGATGGGATGATGACGGTATACCACTTCAACGACATAGACAGATTCTCCGGCAGCTAAACTAAGAGGAAAACCAGCCAACTTAGGTAAATCCCCCGATATCTGACATTGCCCTTCATAATCCCAACTGGGACAACCGCTCCACACTTCACTTTCTGCATCGTAGCCGTAGTTTTGCCAGCGATATTGACGACTTAAATAAGGTAAATCATTATCCTGGCCAACAACGAGGCTCATATAGATAATGCCATCACTATTTAGATTCAACGGGTTTGATGTTGAGGCAACAAGATCCATCACCTCTTCCGGTGTTTCGGTGCTGCTTCTTGAAATGAGGTTAGCGCCTTCACGGCTGATGCTGGTCGCGATAATACTCGCTTGTATCATGCGGGTTAGCTCAAATATGCCTGCTGAGAGCATCAACAATATTGAGATCACCATTGTAAGCTCAACGGAGGCCAGGCCCTTTTGTTTGAAGTGATTACGGGAAATAAGCTTCATACCATATCCCCCTAAAATGCCTCGTTTTTCATTGCGGCACTAACAGTAAACTTGTATTTACCTTCATCCAGTAATGGAAATATGAAAGGACTTGTTGTTGGCCATTCGCAATCCAGATGTATTGCTATCATGTCGCCTGCTGCACCAAAGCCAGAGATTGGCTTACCGGTAGCGTCTTCTACCCGAACATCATTCACATCAATCACTTTTGAAAAAAGTCCATCAGACGTGGCCGAAATCTTTGCGAGTACAGCGGCTTCTCTGTTGCCGCTGCTTTCAGGATCCAAATCACTTCCCCCAGTGATCGCGTATCTGGCTCCTTCACGCACAGCATGCTGCATAGTTAACTTAACGTAGCCAAAAATACCAAAGTCAATAATCGTGAAGATCAACAACATCAACACGACATTCACCATAGCAAACTCAACAACAGAGCTTCCTCTATTGTTGAGATGCCAACTGTTGAGACGCCAACTTTTTGTATTCTTGGTTCGCTGCATGATCAGCACCATTCTGGTTATTCTTTGTACATTAAATAACCAACTCGCGTGCTACAGCAAAGTATTTGCTCTAATATATGAACCAGCATCATATTATAAATCACTGTAATAATACAAAGCTCAATATGGCACTAGATATGCAAATAATCATGAATTTACTAGCCCGAAATGAGCCAGTGAATAAAGAATAGAAGTGAATCTTAGTTATTTATTAACCAAAAGGTATGCTGCCTGATAACCCATCTCGTAGCCAGCATTGAGTTTTTCCTGATCGGTTGTGAGTCGACCGACCGCGAAACTCTGCTCAGGAGCGATGATGTTAATTTTGCAATCCGCTGGTGGATTCTCTATAAAATCTATCGCCTTATTGTAGCTGACTGCCCGGCGAATCATCGCCTCAGCTAATCGTGGAGTTCGCTTCAATAAGCGTCTAATCACCCATGGGGCCTTGGGTGCACGTTTTCGATAACCATGTGTTTGAGACAAAATCACAGTGATTTCGTTAGCGCCCATCTCGTAAGCTTTGATCACAGGAATAGAATCCGCTACGCCACCATCTGTCATAGGTTCGCCATCAACAGCAGGATAGTCACGATAAGCCATAGGAACAGAACACGATGCTTTTAACACCAGTTCCAAGTTGTCAGCAGTCCCTTTTATGTACTCTGCTTCACCAGTCTTGACTAACGTCGTTGCGATATACAAAGGAATAGATTGCTGCTCAAAGGCTTCCAAATCCAATGGGTACTCTACAGACAAAATGTCCCACAACCAGTCCAGTTCCAGCCAGTGCCCGCCTTTGGCGAACCTGAGAAAGTCGATAAACTCCGGTCGACAAGAATAGTCAATAATGACCTCTTTTGTCCGGCCTCTTTGATTTGCCAGCCATGCAGCCAGATTCGTCGAGCCAGCTGAAACTCCGATACTAAAATCAAATGGTCGATGTCCACTATCTATAAACTGATCCAAAGCTCCTGCCGCGAAAATACCTCGCATCGCACCACCTTCAACCACTAGCGCGTGCTTACCTTCGTACAGACGTTGATCTTCCTTACGCATACTTTCCTAACGCATCATTATTAGAGTAATTAGCTAAGTAGTATAGCATATTGAAAAAGCGTCACTTTCGGATGCCATTATCTTGAAAAAATATAAAATGATTCAATTAATTTGGAGTAGCTGCTTTATTACACATATGCCATTATCTTAAACAATACGTCATCCACGTCAGGGAACCTTAATGAACAAAAAAATCCTGTTACTTTTTGCACACCCTTCCCAACATCGTTCAGAAGCCAACAGTCCGTTATTTGATGCAGCCAAAGAGATTGAGGGCGTTACCGCTGTCGACCTGTACGCTGAATACCCAACTTTTAATATCAATATTTCTAAAGAACAGCAGAGGCTACTGGATCATGACGTCATTGTTTTCCAGTTTCCGCTTTACTGGTACTCCACACCCGCGATTTTAAAAGAGTGGCAGGATCTCGTTCTGG
Source organism: Vibrio iocasae (assembly GCF_042245395.1). NCBI lineage: Bacteria > Pseudomonadati > Pseudomonadota > Gammaproteobacteria > Vibrionales > Vibrionaceae > Vibrio > Vibrio iocasae. The sequence continues at coordinate 2,017,774 of NZ_CP145310.1, forward strand.
AGTATGGCTTTGCATACGGTCACGATGGAAAGGCCCTTCATGGAAAAACCTTTATGTGTGCACTGACCGCAGGGGGTAAAGAAGACGCTTATCAAACGGATGGCTACAACCACTACACTATTCAGGAGCTGCTTCAGCCGATTGAACAGATGGCAACTATGGCTGGTATGAGTTACCTCTCTCCATACGCATTGTTTGGTTCGAGAACAGCACTAGAAGAAGGAAGAATCGAAACCCATACCGAAAACTGGAAGAGGCTGCTTACTGCTCTCACTGAAGACAAGGTAAACCTCGAACTAGCGAAAGATATCGATAAATTGAGCCAGAATCTAGACAAGGTTATTGTAGGAGAAACATCATGACAGGCATTTTTCTACAGGCATTTATCTACCTCGTTGCCGCAGTTATCACAGTGCCTATCGCCAAGAGATTAGGTCTGGGCTCTGTGCTTGGTTACCTGATTGCGGGTGTTGTCATCGGTCCGGTTATTGGATTGGTGGGAGAAGAGACAACCACTATCCAGCACTTTGCTGAGTTTGGCGTCGTTATGATGCTATTTTTGGTGGGGCTGGAGTTAGAACCTAAAATGCTGTGGTCGATGAGGAACAAGCTTATCGGACTCGGTGGATTACAGGTTGCCGGAACAGCCGCTGCTGCGATGGCGATCGCAATGTTCTTCGGTCAATCCTGGACAATTGCGCTAACAATTGGCCTGATTTTCTCGCTTTCCTCAACGGCTATCGTTCTACAAACCTTTAATGAAAAAGGTTTAAACAGAACCGATGGAGCTAAGAGTGCCTTCTCGATTCTTCTGTTTCAGGACATAGCGGTTATCCCTATGCTGGCATTCATTCCTTTGCTGGCGTTGCCAGAGTTGGTAGAACAAGCCAGTGCACTGGCAGATGTGGCAGAACACCACGATGAACTCAGCCTTGTCGCCGGACTTCCGGGTTGGGCATACGCTTTGGTTATCGTTGTCTCCATTGCCGTCGTCGTCGTGGGTGGTCACTTCCTTAGCCGTCCATTGTTCCGATTTGTTGCTAAATCCGGACTTCGCGAAATATTTACAGCCACTGCTCTTATGTTAGTCATTGGTATCGCGGCACTAATGAGCCTTGTTGGTCTCTCCCCGGCACTTGGGACCTTCCTTGCTGGTGTTGTATTAGCAAACAGTGAGTTCCGGCACGAGCTGGAATCAAACATTGACCCATTCAAAGGGCTATTGCTAGGCCTGTTCTTTATCACTGTTGGTGCAGGAATAGATTTCTCAATACTGGCGAACGATCTGGTGACCATCCTGTCCCTTACATTCGGCGTTATTGCTCTGAAAGCAATTATCCTGTTTATTTTGGCTTTGGTCTTCAGAGTAAAAGGAAGTGATCGCTGGCTATTAACACTAAGCCTGGCGCAAGCAGGTGAGTTTGGGTTTGTTTTGCTTTCTTTCGCAGTAGCCAATCATGTGCTTCCAACAGACATTGCTCAGACCCTTTCATTGGTCGTTGCACTTTCTATGTTCCTGACACCCGCTCTGTTTATCATATTTGATAAGGTAATTAAGCCGCGCTTTGAAAAGGCCTCAAATGATCGAGAGCACGACGATATTGAAGAGACTGGCACTGTCATTATTGCGGGTGTAGGACGGGTCGGACAAATCATCAACCGTATGCTTGTCGCCAATGGCGTGAAGACTGTTGTTCTGGACCATAAATCGGATCAAGTCGATACGCTGCGTCAGATAGGCACCAAAACCTATTATGGAGATGCGACAAAACCAGACCTGTTGCATACGGCAGGAATTGAACATGCAGCAGCTCTTGTTGTCGCCATAGACAATACAGAATCGAGCGTAGAGCTGGTGAAGTATGTCAAACATACTTACCCTCATGTGAAAATTATTGCCCGTGCTTTCGATAGGGGCCATGGCTACCTGCTACGTAGAGCCGGAGCAGATATTATTGAGTCTGAAACCTACCATACCTCTCTGGAACTTGGCGTCCATACGATGAAAGAGGTCGGTATGCACCCCTTCCACGTTGAGCAGCAAAAAGTGGCTTATAAAAACGTCGAAGATGCGAAATCCGATATGCTTTACGAAGCATGGGCCGGTGGCTCAGAAGAAGAAAGATACGACAACAATTATCGTAAACTGTTTATCCATCTGGAAAACCACATCCGTGAAGCGATGGGCTCTGATAAGCGCGGAATTCATTCCATGGCTGAACGTGAATGGACACCACCTCCAAAAGGGTATGCGGACAAGTTTTCAGAATAAATTGGAGCAGCGTCGTATTTGTCAAACAAGGGCAACCTACTAGAATAAGAAAGTACTAGGATGTAAAAAATATCTATATTTTAATCAGTTAACAGGACGCGCTGATGTTTTTAGACTACCTTGCACTAATACTTCTTATTTTCGTTGCTCTGGTTATCTTCTATGGGATTATAGTGATTCACGATATTCCCTATGAGATAGCGAAGGAGCGAAACCACCCTCATCAGGATGCCATCCACTACTCTGGCTGGGTGAGCCTATTCACCCTTCACGCTATTTGGCCTTTTTTATGGATCTGGGCAACTCTCTGGCGAGATGATCGCGGATGGGGATTCAATAAAATACAGGCGGAACAGCAAGATCTTCACCATCAGCTCAATATGCTAAATGATCAGGTACGAAGCCTTCAGCAAGAGGTTGATAAGCTAAAAAATCAACCTCAACCTATACCTGAACCTCCCGTAGTCGAAGAAGCATTGAATAAAGAGGAGGAAAAGTAATGGATCTACTATTAATACTCACTTATGCCGCTTTGTGTATTGCTGTATTTAAGATTTTTAATATCCCCCTCAACAAGTGGACGGTTCCAACAGCGGTATTAGGCGGCATTGTACTTGTGTCTACGCTTGTTCTTCTAATGAACTACAACCATCCTTTTACTCAGATAGGTGGGCAGGTTTTTAACACTACACCAATTGTTCCAAGCGTACGTGGCAAAGTTATTGAAGTTAACGTTGAGGCCAACCAACCGCTTAGAGAGGGTGATGTTCTGTTCCGAATCGATCCGACTCCGTTTGCAGCGGACGTAGTAAATAAACAGGCACAACTTGCAAAAGCAGAGCAAGCCGTTCTGGAATTGGAAGCTGTTTATAACGCAGCTAAAGCCACCAGCATAGAAGCTCAGGCTGCAAGAGACATTGCGAAACGTGATGCTGACCGATACGAAAGAGGGTTAAAGAAAGGCGCGTTTACAGAGCAACAAGCCGATTCAGCCAGACAGAAATTCAAAGCAGCGGAAGCTGAATATACCGCAGCTAAAGCAAGGGAGAACCAATCGAAACTGGCTTATGAATCAGAAATCAACGGTGAAAACACTGCGGTTGCCAGTGCAAGAGCCCAACTGGAACAGGCACAGTTTAAATTGGATGAAACGGTGGTAAGAGCGCCATCTGATGGCTATGTCAGCCATTTAGCTCTCAGGCCAGGCATGATGTCTGTACCACTTCCGTTTTCGCCCGTAATGACGTTTGTTCATACCCAGGAGCGCTACTTCGTTGGTGCTTTCAGACAAAACTCTTCCCAACGATTAAAGCCTGGATACGAAGCAGAATTTATATTCCGCGCTTTGCCAGGGAAAACTTTCAAAGGTGAAATTGTTGAAATGATTCCCGCCATTGCGGAAGGCCAGATTCAGGCCAGAGGAGCACTGCTTGGAACTGCTGCCATCAACACCAGTGGTCGAATCATGGTTAAAATGATCATCGAAGATGATATGGGTGAGTATAACCTCCCACTGGGTAGTGCCGCAGAAATCGCGGTTTACTCTGATCACTTCCACCATGTTGCGATCATGAGGAAAATACTGATTCGAATGAAGAGCTGGCAAAACTATCTCTATCTAGATCATTAAGTTCAAATTGACTCACAACTACTAAACCTAAAATCCGCTCTCGGGCGGATTTTTCGTTATATAATGCACTCCATAGTGGCCAACTTAACTCACTCACTTATAACCATAAATTTTAGCTCTGCCACAAAAAGAAGGTGAATACCCCACTCCTATACGTTGACAATAAAAAATAAACAGCAAATATGCATTTTATTTGATTATCTATAGGAAACTCTGACAAAAATTCGCTACCATTACCTTATAGCGTCCCAATGAGATGAATAAGTCTAGTCATAAATGAGCAAAGAAGAATTCCAGAAGGCGACAGAAAACCTGAGAAAAGCTGTTCCGCTGATGATAAAGAATCAGGTGCCAACGACTCCGACAAACTATGCGTTATGGTATACCTATGTTGATCAAACCCAACCAGCTTTAAATGAAGAGCTTGATGGGATTATTGATGAATATGGCCTGTGCCTCCCAAGCCATAATGAAACTCTGTATAAGAGATACATAGCGAGCCAAACTGAAGCTGATGTTCAGGAGTTGAAGTCTAATCTTGAGATATTGATAAACGAAGTCTTCCAGTCGATGAAAGATACGATGGAAGATACAAGCTCGTTTGAAAGTATGATCAATAAGAGCTTCGAAACTCTTGAAAACATTGATCGAGAAGGCATTACTTTCGATGAAGTCATGGGTATGCTCAAGGACTTCGTTGCTGAAACTCGCGAAATCAGGGAGTCCACCCACAACTTCAATAGCCAGCTTAATACGGCTAGTAAAGAAATCGCGAACTTAAAAAAGCAGCTTGAAGAAGTACAAAAAGACGCGCTTTACGATAGCTTGTCCAGCTTACTCAATAGAGGTGCTTTCGATAAAGATATCGCTTCCTTCTGTAACACGGAAGAGTCTCAGCCTCTGTGCTTGATCCTGGTAGATATCGACAGATTTAAAGATCTAAACGACAAGTATGGACATGTTTTCGGTGATATGGTGATTAAGGCTATCGCCCGTCGACTACAAATCAACTGCCGGGATGGGATTGCTGCATATCGATATGGTGGTGAAGAGTTCGCACTGCTAGTGCCAAATAAGTCTCTCAGAATCGCAAGGCAATTTGCAGAACAAGTGAGACGATCCATTGAGAAAATTACCGTAAAAGACAAGCGAACTGGCGAAGCCGTTGGTAATATTTCAGCGTCATTTGGTGTTGCAGAGTACAAACCAGGAGAGAGCCCAATTTCACTCATTGATAATGCCGATCAGCAGCTTTACAAAGCTAAGAGTCTTGGCAGAAACCGCGTCCTACCTGTGTAATTTCACTAACAATAGATTTCAAAACAGATCCAGCGTGTAAAATCGCGCGCTGGATCATAAATAGTAAAAAATTCAGAAAAACTAACCCCTTCTTTCCGCTCTAATTTTAATTGTTTGACTAAACTTTCGGTAACTTTCACTAGAAAAGGAGCCGAGAACATCCATGGCAATAAAAAGCTTACTTTTTGTTTTCTTGTTTAGTCTCTTACCAGGAACCGCATTCGCATCCACCTCAGCAGGCCTGCCCATAGAAGGGCTGACCACCTCAACCGTTGGGTATGCATGCCTTATTGTATTTGTTATCGCTTACGCTCTGGTTATGGGCGAAGAATTTCTTCAGCTTAAAAAATCTAAGCCTGTCTTACTGGCAGCGGGTATTATCTGGATAATGATCGGCTTTGTTTATCAGGCCCACGGTAAAACAGAAATTGCCCAGGCAGCAATAGAGCACAACCTTCTTGAATACGCTGAACTACTTTTGTTTTTGCTCGTCGCCATGACTTACATTAACGCCATGGAAGAACGAAGATTGTTCGACTGCCTCCGTGCATGGATGGTCGGAAAGGGTTTCGATTTCAGAATCCTATTTTGGTTAACCGGTATTCTCTCATTTTTCATCTCCCCTATTGCCGATAACTTAACCACCGCTTTGCTTATGTGCGCTGTTGTACTTAAAGTCGGTGGTAACAATGACAAATTTATTGGGTTGGCCTGTATCAACATTGTTGTAGCCGCCAATGCCGGTGGTGCTTTCAGTCCATTTGGAGATATCACGACTCTGATGGTTTGGCAGGCTGGTATTGTCGAGTTTACTCAGTTTCTGGCTCTGTTTCTTCCTTCTGTCGTGAACTATCTGGTTCCTGCGCTGATTATGTCGTTCTTTATTCCAAACGATAAGCCGGAAGTTATTCACGAACACGTGGAATTGAAACGCGGTGGTAAACGAATCGCAGGGTTATTTATCCTGACTATTGCTACCGCGGTCTGTTTTCATGGTCTTTTCCACTTCCCACCCGTGATAGGCATGATGACAGGCTTGGCATATTTACAGATTTTTGGATTTTTCCTGCGCAAAACTCTGCCTGCCTCAATTGCCAAGAAGCGAGCCAAAGCGATTGCAGCTCATGATGAAGCCGCACTTAAGCGTCTAGGTTCTATTATCCCGTTTGATGTATTTAAGAGAGTTTCACATGCCGAGTGGGACACCCTTCTCTTCTTCTACGGTGTTGTAATGTGTGTTGGCGGACTTAGCCTGCTTGGCTATCTGGAACTGGTTTCTGACATCATGTACAACCAATGGGACCCTATTTGGGCGAATGTGATGGTGGGTATCCTGTCGGCGATTGTCGATAACATTCCTGTTATGTTTGCTGTACTGACCATGAACCCTGAAATGTCGATGGGTAACTGGCTGCTTGTTACTTTAACAGCAGGTGTAGGCGGTAGCCTGCTTTCTATCGGCTCTGCGGCAGGTGTGGCGTTAATGGGGGCTGCTCACGGTAAGTATACCTTCTTCGGTCACCTCAAATGGATGCCAGTGATAGCGATTGGATACGCTATCAGTATTGGCATACATTTAATGCTGAATTACGAGCTGTTCTATTAAAAGTAAAATCACCAGAAGCACTTATTTATTAAGTGCTTCTACTTTTTTAAGAAAGCTATCTCGAAGATGTTCCTGATCATACTCAAGATGATAGGTATTGTGGAACCCAACTTTTAGTTCCACACCGCTACCACGCATAAATACGTTGTAACCATCGTAGTCAGAAAATGCTTCTACACCTTCGTAAATCTTACCAAACTCAGTCGGTGTACCACGCTCCATTACCATTTCGTAGGCTCTTAAAACTTTGCCAGGGTCCAGGTCATTTTTCATAACAAGCTCCCAATCGTTTCCATGAACTCATTATAAGTATGGCTATGAGTCTGGATATTTGCCATTTTTTCGCCATTTCACCTCAATAGCCTATTCTTAAATGATAAAGATAATAATAAAGTCAGTTGACTCATAAAAAGAATAAAGGCTGATACACAAAGTTTAAGAGGAAGCACCTATGAACCTTACTATCCGCTCCCGCCTATGGATACTTGCCATAGTCCCGGTATTACTCATTTCTGTCTGCTCTCTATTAGTAACGCGCTATGAGCTTAGCGCTCTGAACTCAGTACAAATAGAAGCATCCAGAACTAAGTTGATGGACTCCAAAAAAGAAGAAGTAAGACAGTATATGGAGATTGTTGATACCGCCCTTGCTCCATTAAAAGCAAGAAATGCAACGATTGATGAGGTTAAAGAAACACTGTCGCAAATCAGTTATGGCGATAGTGGATACATCTTTGGTTACGATTCCAAAGGTATACGAATCGTTCAGGGGAACACGGACAAGGGATTGGGACAAAGTTTCTGGGACCTAAAGGATGTGAATGGATTCTTGCTGCTGCAGGATATTATCAAGCAAGCCAAAGGTGGTGGTGGCTATACAACTTACTATTTTCCAAAACCAGGCGGTGAAGAACCACTTCCGAAGTTGAGCTACTCAGTTTATGAACCCCAGTGGGATCTCATCATAGGTACTGGCTTCTACATCGATGATATAGAAGCGTCATTGGCGAAGATGAATCACGCTTCTCAAGATTCAATGAATCAAAGCATTGTAAACACAGCAATGATCACCGGTATCATCACTCTGATTGTTTTAGTGGTCGCTACTTTAATAAACAAAAGTATCCTACGCCCACTGGCATTGTTTGATGATTCCATTGAGAAGTTCTCTAAAGGTGAAGCCGATCTTACCGCTCGTATAGAGGATTTCAAAACACCAGAGTTCAACAAGCTAGGCCGCAACTTCAACGCCTTTGTCGAAAACCTGCAAAATATCATTGGCAGCGTTTCTCAGGTGAGCAAAAACGTTGCATCTGAAACCAACGATATGGCAGACAGAGCATCAGAAGTTGATGCGCTGGCCAACGGTCAACGAGAAGAGACTGAGCAAGTTGCTACGGCAATGAATGAGATGACAGCAACAGCACAGGAGATCTCAAACAATGCTACACAAGCAGCACAAGCCGCGACTAACGTTGAGAACAGCACCCTACACGCAATGGAAATTGTGACTAACGCTGCGGGTTCTGTTCAGGATCTTGCTTCCGGTGTCGCTCAGGCGGGTAAAGTTATCTCTGAACTAGAGAAAGACGTGCAAAACATCTCTTCTTCTCTAAGCGTTATACAGGAAATAGCCGAGCAAACAAACTTACTCGCTCTCAATGCCGCTATCGAAGCAGCTCGTGCTGGTGAGCAGGGACGAGGCTTTGCTGTTGTTGCTGATGAAGTGAGAAACCTAGCAACCAGAACTCAAGACAGTACCCAGGAAATTCACCAAATGATTGAGCAGCTAAAAGCGGCTTCCGATAGCGCGGTAAGCACGATGGAGCTCAGCCAGACTCAGAGTACAAAAACCGTAGAGGAAGCGAATGCTGCAACTGACGCTCTTCGGGAAATTCAGGATTCAATCAAGGTTATTATGGATATGAGTGATTTGATTGCCACTGCGACGGAGGAGCAGTCTCAGGTTGGTCAGGAGATATCGGAGCGCATTGAGGTTATTTCCGAGCAAAGTAACAAATCTGCTGATTTAGCTCAGGACAATCGAGCTGGTAGCCAGAACCTGAATAGCAAAGCTGATGAACTCTATGGGCTTGTAGATAAGTTTACAGTGTAAAGCTGACCATGAGTTGACTGTTACTTAGCTTTTCAAAAGCAATTAAGAATAGTGGATGTGTAATACATCCACTATTTGATAAAAGCATCACTGTTTTAGTTGCTTGTCTGCTCAAAGCACGGTAACTCTAGTATTTTCATATTCGCGCTAATACATCTACTAACATGTATTTACTAGTTTGAGAGGTTTATTCGAGAATCTGTGCCTATGCCTGAGCTAAAAATCAATGAAACTTATGGAGTCATAATAATAAAGGACTTAGAGCCAGTTTATGTCGATGACAATTATGCTCGAATATATGGTTACAACTCAGCGGGTGAGTTACTGCTGAACATCAATTCTTTCCTAGACCTCATTGACCCCAAAGATCATCAGGCAGCAAAAGATAACTATTTTTATCAAATCAGTGGAATAGAAGTTCCCCGTGGAAGAACCTTCAAAAACAAAGATCGATACGGTCGCGTTTTTACCGTATTTGCAATCGATCATGTAGTTGAGTGGGAAGGAGAACCAGCCCTGCAGGTTACCGTTGTCGATATGTCTATGACAGAGCGCATGCAGAGAAAATTAAGGGAAAATGAGCAAAAATTCAAAAACCTGATTACGAGTTCAGGTCAGGGAATCTGTATTCACAGAGATTTTCAGCCACTACTTGTGAATCAAGCCTGGGTAGATTTGATGCATGCGCCATCCATCGAGTATGTGCTGGAGAATGTCAACGTCATCGACTTTATACCTAAAAAAGATCATGGCATTGCTAAGCAAAGATACGACGACATTATCAATGAAAAACTTAAAAGTGCGCATATCCTAGTAGAAAACATCTGTTTCGATGGTCAAAAACGATATTTCAACGTTTATGACAACAAAATCGACTGGGACGGTGAACCAGCCATGCAAGCCGTTATTGAAGATGTAACAGAGAAAGTAAAGCTGGAAGAAGAGCTCAAACGACTCTCTGTCACCGACCCACTTACCCAGTTATCTAACAGGCGCAAATTAAACACGTTTTTAGAAGAAGAACAACAACGCTTCAACCGTTACTCGGTTCCGTTCTCTATCATACTTATCGACTTAGATCACTTTAAGGAAGTGAATGATACTTGGGGTCATGACTCAGGCGACAGCGTATTAGTTCAGGTGGCCGAGGAACTTAATAAAAGAGTTCGGAAGGTCGACGAAGTTGGTCGGTGGGGAGGTGAAGAGTTTTTAATTGTTTGCCCCAACACAGAGCTTTCAGGTGCACATCACCTAGCGAAGAAGCTCAATAAAGCCATTGAAATACTCCATGTAGACAAACGGTTTTCTGTGACGGCGAGTATGGGAGTGGTTGCGATTCAAAATGGCGAATCAGCTCGCGAACTCATCATCCGCGCAGACAATGCTATGTACGCGGCAAAACACAAGGGTCGCAACCAAGTGATCGTTGAAGGATAAAACTCATACTTCCAGTGCATTAGTTTGATTTAAGAAGGTTGATACTGTTACAAGTACGGTCTCTTTTTCCTTCAATTTTATCAATGTGATGGGCAATGGTTGTTTTTACTTCCTGAGCTTGCTTGATCAGATTATCCATATGCAGCGCTTGTTGCTTCAATATGTCAATCGCTTCCGTGTCGGACATTTCTTCGTTTAAAAACGCATCCAGTAAAGGCTGAATTTGCTTTAAAGACAATCCGATCGTCTTACCTTTTTTGATTAACGAAAGTCGTTCTAAAGTCTGCTCATCAAAGTCACGATAGCTCCTGCTACCAGCCTGAATTTCCGAAGACGAAATCAAACCTAGTGATTCGTAGTGTCTGATAAGTTCTTTGGAAACACCTGCTACAAGACAAAGCTCGCCAATACGCATCATAAACCTCTTGACTGTGTGGTATACCACACAGTTTAAACTCCAAAACTATCAATCTCAAATGTTCGGAGTAGTAAAACATGAATGAAAAGTGGACGGTGAAAGATATACAAAGTCTCAACAGTAAAGTCGCTATTGTTACAGGTGGGAACACAGGGCTAGGATTTCAAAGTGCCTTAACTCTTGCAAAAGCAGGTTGCGATGTGATCATCGGGTGTCGAGATACCCGCAAGGGCACAGAAGCAATGGAACGCGTTTTACAGGTAGTACCTGATGCAAATATTAAGGTTCAGCATCTGGATCTGACCGACTTTTCGTCAATAAGTGCATTCACTAGCTCTTTTACTGATCAGCACCAGAGGCTAGACATACTATTAAACAACGCGGGTGTAGTTAACCTAAGCTCGCTACAACACACAAGCCAGGGCCATGAAATGCATTTTGCCACCAATCACTTAGGCCACTTCTGCCTTACGGGCCATTTACTTCCAACAATAAAAAAGACACCCAATGCCAGAGTCGTTACCGTGAGCAGTGGGGGGTACAAGTTTGGTGAGATTCGATTCGATGATCTCAACTGGCAAATCAGACCTTATCATCGCGTCAAATCTTACGGGGATAGCAAACTTGCGAACATGTTGTTTTATCGTCAACTGCATCACCTGTTTGAATCAAATGACGTGAATGCTAAGTCAATAGCCGCACACCCAGGACTAACTGCTAGTGAACGACAACAAACCGAAGGTATAGGAGGCGTGCTTTCCCGATTTGCGGCATCCCCTATTCAATGCGGTGTTCAACCACTACTGCGAGCATGTTGCGATCCTGAATGCAAAAGCGGTGACTTTATCGGGCCAAGGTTTGGTATTAGAGGAAGGCCAGTAAAAACCTCACTTAACTCTTCAGCGACAGATAGTGAGGTCGCTGAAAAACTATGGGATTACTCAAGTGAGGTGACTGGTGTTCGATATGAGTTTTAGGCCAGCTAGCAAATGGGCTCCACGAGCCCTTTTTGCTTTCAATACGGAAAAATAAGCTAATACTGAAGACGTGGAGTAGGTGAACGGATTCGGACAGAATTAAGCATGCTATCCTCGTTCCCACGCTCTGCGTGGTAATGCATACCGTTGCTGCAAATATCCACGTAACACGCTAAAAAGCTAAAAGATATGCATTCCCACGGTGACCGTGGGAACGAGGTTAACATCAGTCTTGTTCAACAGAGGTGAGTTAACTACCCCGAATTGAGGTTAATCGAGGTACCCTGCTACCGTTTGAATGGGCAAAAATCCATCTTCTTTTGTCAGCCACACCGCCACCGCATCACTGTTTTCTGGCAGTGACTGTAAATTAAATATCCATTGTGACTTCGCAGTTTTCTGCTGTTTTTTCAGTACCACAAAGTCATGTTCCAGCTTCCTGCCCCGGTTTTCACCAGCTTTAACCTCCGTTTCCTCATCCATTGCCAGTATTGCAATATGGGCGATATAACGTTGATCGGAAGGGTAAGAAACTTCAAAACGGTTACCCGACCTCTTTAGCGTCAGCTTTTCTGCTTTCACCTGCTGCGCTTTGGGTAAGTCACTATGATAAAAGTAGCCGCGCCATTCTCTCCCATCGACCATGAACTCAGGTGTATACACCGATGAAGATGCACCGAAACTTTGATATATCCGCTGGCGCTGAGAAAAAGAAGGGTGGGCAAATTTGTCGTTCCAGCCTAAGTAGTTCCAGTAATCAACGTGAAAAGCTAGCGGAATCACCTCGGTCCATAATTCCGGCTCTGACTGAAATTGACTAAGATATTTGTCCGCTGGAGGGCAACTGGAACACCCTTCTGAGGTAAACAGTTCAATTAACTGTGCTGGCTTTCCTTCGTGCTGCCAAATCTGTTCCGCAAGTGCTGGCTGCAGCAACCCAAGCGTAATAAACAGCGATAATGCGGTGTGAAGTTTTGTCTTCATAGAAATATCCGTCTGGTGCTTTGTTCCTATTCAGACCCGCTTTTTCTTGATTTCATTTCAGAGCAGAACATTCACTACTCCGGTTATTTAACAGATATCACCTCTAGTTCCTCGTAAGCTAAAGAAACTTACACTATGATTATTAAATTGTTTCTGGCAGTAGTTTAACGAATAGCTGTTCCTTCATTATTCAGCAGTTATTCAATTAATGGATTGAAAGTGCGACGACTAACAAAACTAAAACTCGGCCTTTTTTCAGCTATTTTACTTTTATCACTAAGTGGGCATGCCAAGGAGACCATCCGGCTAACAAATGGAGAGTGGTTGCCGTTTCTATCTGAAAGCTTAGAGCATAACGGCATATTGAGCCATATCGTATCAGAAGCCTTTGATCAGGTAGGCATAGAGGTTGAGTATGGTTTTTTCCCTTGGAAGCGAGCTATGTACGTGGCTCAACAAGAGGAGTGGGAAGGAAGCATTGGCTGGGTAAAAACACCCGAAAGACTTGAAAATTTTTACTTCAGTGAATCTATATATCATAACACCACGGTGTTTTTCTCACTAAAAGAGACAGGGTTTGATTGGTACCCAAGTGAAAAGTTAGCAGGCCAAACGATTGGGGTTTTAGAAGGGACCTTCATCGAAGGAGAGATGAAAAAATTAAAAGAGTCAGGTGTCGATCTTACTTATCAACCGGTTACAACAGACCTGCAAAATTTCAAAAAACTGAAAACAGGCCGGATTGATGCCCTTATGACTAATAAACAGGTTGGATTATACATTATAAATAACGACTTCCCTGCCGAGTCTGAGAGTGAATTTTCCATCCATCCTAATCCCTATAATTCCAGCGATCTTCACCTTATTTTGGATAGGACATCCAGTCAAGGGAAAGAGCATATAGAGAAATTTAATCAGGGGTTAATGAAACTCAAAAAATCTGGTCGATTGCAACAAATGTGGGAAGATTTTAGACTGGGAAAATACGGAACAATAGTAAACAAATAGATGACAGAAAAAATATCAACCACAGCACTCGCAAAATTACGTGATACCGAGCCGAAACTATTGTTCGGAGAGTTAGCAAAGTATGGATATATCGTTAGACATGAAGATAAGTGGGTTCTGACGGATATCGGTGAGAAGTTTGGGGGAGAATATGCAACTCACCCTAAATATGGTCAGTTTGTCATCTGGCCTGAAAACCTCCTTATTGACACGGCCATCAGCGCTGGAGAGATGTTTACCGCGACTCAGTTGGGCGAAAAACTGGGACTTAACGCAAAAAAGATAAACCAGCTTCTCAATGAACTTGGGTGGATCAACAAAGAAGAGGATGGCTGGCATATCACAGAGCTGGGACTAAAGGCTGGAGGCGAGCAAAGAAAAGCCAAAAGCAGTTCTAGCCTCTACACTGTCTGGCATGACACTGTGCAAAAAAACCGAAACTTACAAAACTCAGTGAAAGAGTTTTTGGGTACCGATTCAGATACGCTCTCTACCGACAAGTCCTTTTCCAGTTTCCGACAGAAATTTGAAGCCAAACACCGTACTGCCGACGGACATTATGTCCGCTCCAGAGGTGAACTGCTTATCGACAACTGGTTATATATGGCAGGCCTTGCCCATGCTTACGAGAGAAAACTGCCTATCGCAGAAGAGAGCTACAGCGACTTTTACCTGCCTGCCGGAAAAGTCTATATCCAATATTGGGGAACCGACAACGGGCCAGTACCGGAGAAAACCAGAGCAGATAAATTAGCCGTCTACGAAAAGCACCATTTCAATCTGATTCAACTAGAAGAAACCGATCTTGATAATCTCGACGACATACTTCCAAAGGCATTGAGAAAATACGGAATCAAGGCTTATTAGCGATTTGATAACCTGCTGTTATTTAAGTAACTAAGTGAAAAAATTAACCATTCTCTAACTCAGGTCTGCAACTTGACCATGAGTTCTCAGCTTATGATCCACCTGTTACTTATATAACCAACAGGTACAAAAGCTATGAAACTCAACAACGCCGCAACTGGCATTTTTTCACTTTTGTTGTTCTGCCTTCCCGCACAAGCATCAGAGCTGCAAGAACTTCAAGACTATACCAATTCGGTGACACAGGAAATTGAGCAAGTAAAGCAAGCTGGGGAGAACGTCACTTCGAGCATCTCCCAAACAATGTTGATGCATCAGCTACAAACGCTAACAAGCGAAAGCACCACATCTGTTCTCACGTACGCAAATTCTGACGATGCAAAGAACCACCGCGAAGAGACGTTAGCCCTTCTGGATAAACAAGAAAAGCTCGTTGACCGTCAACAATCCAAAGCATCAAAAACACTTGCCACTCTTTTTAAAAAATTTGAAAAGGCAAGTATTGATGACCAGCCGATTAAATGGGTTACGGTTTCAAATGCAATAGATTACCGAACAGAGCTTCTTAACCTTGAGCAAGAGCTGATCAATATCCAGGAACAACTTGGAATCGATAAAACACAGAGTAAGAAAGCATTTAGTCGTCATCTGGAATCAATTTCATCCAACCTTTACATTGTTCTTAGCTCAAGCCTTAAACTCACCGAAGTCCTGAATGCCGAGAAAACCAATACTCCTCAGGATCAAAGAGGAGGAATAGACGCCAGGTTGAGAATGCAGGAACGTATGAATCAGACATTCAGTGACAACCTGCGAAATATGATTCCTTTATTGGAAGCGGCAAAAATAGATACCGCCAGATACAACGAGATCACATTCAGTGCAACTGGTGAGCTGAGTGATGCAATGGTGAGCACCGATGCTCTTGTCGCAGTTGCTCATAACCTTGTGCAGAATCTAACCAGCTGGTTAACCGATAATGCAAGCGGTGCTCTTTCTAAGATCGTCATCTTTGTACTGATCATTGTGATATTTAAGTACCTGTCTGGTTTGGTGAAAAAGCTGGTTGATCGTATCGTTCGTTCTCCACAGTCAAAGCTAACAACACTAGTACAAGATTTTGTGGTTTCCATGTCTGGCAAAGCGGTTATGGTTCTGGGTATCTTAATCGCTCTGGCGCAGGTCGGCCTGAACCTTGGCCCTATTCTTACCGGTTTAGGTGTTGCCGGTATCGTGATTGGTTTTGCGCTTCAGGACACATTGTCCAACTTCGCATCGGGCATGATGATCCTGATTTACCGCCCATTCGATGTTGAAGACTTTGTAGAGGCCGGTGGAGTTTCTGGCATGGTAAGCCATATGAGTTTGGTTAATACAACAATCCGAACTTTCGACAATCAGATATTTATTGTTCCAAATAGCCAAATTTGGGGTAACACTATTAAGAATATTACTGCTGAGAAAGTTCGTCGTGTGGATATGACTTTCGGTATCGGTTATGGCGATAATATCGATAAAGCAGAAGAAGTACTTGCAAGTATATTAGAAGAACATGACAAGGTATTAAAATCTCCTGCACCAACAATCAAAGTAATGACTCTAAATGAGTCCTCCGTTGACTTTATTGTAAGGCCTTGGGTTAAGACTGAAGACTACTGGGACGTATATTGGGACGTGACTAAAACAGTGAAAACTCGATTCGACCAAGAGGACATTTCAATCCCGTTCCCACAACGAGATGTCCATGTATATGAAACTAAGTAAATAATAGATTCAACTACTTACTGCTATTATTTATCCCTAAACCTTTCCCTTTATCAGCCGATATGTTGGGAAAGGTTTTCTATTTAGACCTAAATCATAGATAACCTGAATATATACTATAATATCTAGAGTTTCTTATATTAATAATAAAGCTCTTACTTCCTCACATTGAGGCAGACTTGTACACCAGGATGTATCTATGAATTTAACCATCAAAGCAAGACTGTATATTCTTGCCATTATTCCCCTGCTTATTCTCTCTTTAAGCATGATGTTTCTGACCTATAGTGAAATGCACGAAGCAACTCATTCTCAGATGATAAAGATCGAGAACCAGTTGATGGAGCAAAAAAGGTCTGAGCTTAAGTCGTATATGGAAATCGCAGATTCAGCGATTCAGGTATATAAAGATAAAAATGCCACACGTGAAGAAGTACTAGAAGAGCTATCCAACATCAAGTTCGGTTCAGATGGGTATCTATTCGGCTACGATTCAAAAGGTGTTCGCGTTTTACTAGGTAAATCTGATAGTGGTTTAGGTAAAAACTACTGGAACCTTAAGGACGTCAATGGGTTCCTGTTATTGCAGGACATTGTCAAGCAAGCGAAAAGCGGTGGTGGATATACGACCTACTACTTCCCTAAACTTGGTGGTGACCAGCCTCTTCCTAAGATGAGCTACTCAATCTATGTACCGCAATGGGACCTGATTATCGGTACTGGGTTTTACATTGATGATATTAATGAGACCGTTCTGGCAATGGAAAGAGAGATCGAAAGCGATCTGGAAAGCAGCCTCTGGTCTGTTGCGACCGTTACTCTGGTTATCGTTATTATCGTGGCAATTTTCGCTGTTGCAGTTAACCAAAGCATCATGACACCGCTGAATAAATTTAAAACTTCTATTTCCTCCTTTGCTAGCGGTGATGCCGACCTTACGGCCAGAATGGACGAATTTAAAGTTCCGGAATTTAAGCAGTTAGGTACAGATTTCAATACATTCGTTGCAAGCCTGCAATCTATCATTAAGAGCGTCAATGACGTCAGTATGGAAGTGGTATCTGAAACTCAGAATATGGCAGGCAGAGCTGCTCAGGTTGATGAGTTGGCAACAGGCCAGAAGTCAGAAACCGAGCAAGTCGCCACTGCGATGACAGAGATGACGACAACAGCGACTGAAATTTCGAGCAATGCTGTGCAAGCGGCACAATCAGCAACCGAAGCAGAAAACAATACCAATGATGCAATGAGTATCGTTGGAGCTGCTGCCCAGTCGGTACAAGAGCTGGCTTCGGATGTTGCTGAGGCAAATGAGGTTATATCTAAGCTAGAAGCAGACGTTCAAAATATCTCTTCTTCACTGGAAGTGATTGAAGATATCGCGGAACAAACCAACCTACTAGCACTTAATGCTGCTATTGAGGCGGCTCGCGCTGGTGAACAAGGCCGAGGTTTTGCTGTCGTAGCAGATGAAGTTCGTAAGCTTGCTAGCCGTACTCAGGAAAGTACGCTAGAAATTCACGAGATGATTCAGCAACTGAAATCTGCATCTGACAATGCCGTTCAAACCATGGATGTGAGCCAGAATCGCAGTGTTAAAACTGTAGATGAAGCAAACGCAGCAACCGAAGCACTGAATAAGATTCAGGAATCTATCCGGGTAATCATGGATATGAACTCTTTGATTGCAACGGCAACAGAAGAGCAGACGGTCGTTGGCCAGGAGATATCCGAACGCGTTGTTGTAATTTCAGATCAAAGTAATGAATCAGCGCAACTAGCAAATGAAAACCGCGCTGGTAGCCAGCAACTAACCGGAAAGGCTACTGAATTAAACGACCTTGTGAAACGTTTTACAGTGTAAAGCAGGTAAATATATTACGCGGGCAACGTTATCGCGACTTAAGGGAGATAGAGTTTAAGCCACTAAAATATGGTAAGTGCTTTCACTCAATTAAAATATAAAAACAGAGCCCATTTTCCGGAAAAGAAATGGGCTCTTTCACTAAAAAACGCCTCTCATAGGACAGCCCGATGAGAGGTGTTTTAGTTTTCACGGATTATATGTTCTGTTGTGCTTCTTTAAGCTCAACTTGCTGCTCATCTTCTTTGTACGCGAACTTCATGAATGCAACCATCGACAAAATAACTACCGCAATAGCAACTAGACGGATAACTGTTACTTCTTCACCAAGTGCAAATACTGCCAAAACAAATGAAGATAGAGGCATTAGGTTTAGTGCCATACCTGTGCCATCAACACCGACACGCTCCATAGCGTAGATGTATACAAGGTAACTTGTGCCTGAGATACCCACACCTAGAATACAGATACATAGAATACGTAGAGGTGAACTAAATACGTTTAGTGCAGATGAGAAGTCAGCTCCAGAAAGCGCAAGGTACGTACCAAAGCCTAGTGATGCAAAGATAAACTGATGGAACATAGTAGCAACCGAGCCATACTTCTCTGCAAGAATTGCACGGCTATAAGCTGTACATGAGAAGCTAGCAGCACTTAAAAGGCAAATTAGATGGCCAATGTTAAAGCCATTTGTTTCTGCTGTTGGGTCCATAACCAGAATAGCAACACCAGCAAATGCTCCCAAAGCAGCACCAATTTGCATTACAGTGAAGCGGGCATTATGTCGTAGAAAACCAACTGACAAGATAAGAATTGGAATCAATCCCTGAATGACACCGTTTTCTGAGGCAGTAATGTAGTCAAGAGATAGGAATGATAGATAGCTGAATGCACCTTGACCAACAATACCACAAGCTGCTGTCCAGAAAACATCACTTCTGTTCGCCCAGCTAATTTCGAATTTCTTTTTTTTCTCCATCTTGCCACTGGCAAGGCCAATATTGAATACAATACCCAATGTAATAAATGCAACTGTATATCTAACCCACACAAGTACTTGTGCATCCATAACTTCTAGTATTGGCGTTCCCACAATCCATGGAATACCCCATAGTAAACCGATAAAAATTGCCGCAAACCAGCCCTTAAATTGATTACTCATAATTTTAGTTCTCTATTGATTATTAAATTTTGATGCCCCGATCAGGGCACCGTTATATTTATTGATTTAGTAAATAGCCATAACCAGGACAGGAGGCTTTCTTTCCTGTTAAATGCATTGCATGCCAGAACATTGCTGAGTTACTACACACAACCGGGATATCAAATTTGTCTTCGATTTCCTGAATATGATCAAGTACACGCAGGTTTGTACACGACATAAAGACCAGATCAGCACCTGAATCCGGCAGTATCTTTTCTAACGCAGAAAGCATTGAATCTTTTGAAACTGTTGTGATGTCAGTATCTTTTTCGATACCAAGTGAACCAAGCACAACAACCTCAAACCCTGCATTAGTTAGCTGCTCATAAAGAGGGAAATTCACATCTGTTGGGTAGGGAGAAAACACAGCGATTTTCTTAGCTCTCAAGTGTTTAAAAGATGCTTGAGCTGCTGTCCAAGGGTTTGTTGCAGGGATATCTCCTCGATTTTGAGTCAGAAGCTGAGAGACTCTTTCTTCGCCAATAATAATAGAAGCGGAAGTACACCCAAAAGCCATAACATCCATTGGTAATCCAGTGGCAATCAGATCTGACGCATCACTAATACCCGTAGCTATTTTATCTAAAGCTTCTGGGGTCATTTCACTACTGTAATAAACACGTGAACTAAACACACCAGCTTGAGTGCCCAATAATTTAGCCCAGTCCATCTCTAACGAATGGTCAGTACTTAGCTGTACCAATCCAATATGAACTCGGTCAATTCTTGATGCTTGCACATGCTCTAGAGGCACTTCAAACTCTTTAAATTCTTCTATGTTTTTCATAAATTCACTCGAATTAAAGCGTCATGCCATAGTTTTGGCATAGTTATGGCACGACGAAAAAAGGGCTAGCCAATGACAATTAGTTCAGGTTCAGCGCGCTCACTTAGCCACTCTGCACCATCTTCAGTGATTACAATGTTCTCTTCATGAACCATTGACTTACCTGGTGCGTACACCATGCCTGGTTCAAGGGTCATTACCATACCCGGCTTAAGAACTGTGTTGTCTGTTGCTGTGTTAGAAGGACGCTCTGTCAGCTCCATACCAAGACCATGGCCTAGACGACCAACGTCGTTGCCTAGTGCGCCATTTGCTTCAAGTACTTTCCACATTGCGTTGTAGATATCAGTTGTTGTCGCGCCTGGTTTCGCCGCTTCAAAACCTTTCGTAGTCGCCTCATACGTTGCACGGTATGCTGCTTTTGTCTCTTCGCTCGCATGACCAAATGCCCAGTTACGGTCGAAGTCTGAGAAGTAACCATCACGTACTGCACCTGTATCGATGATTAACACATCACCCGGTTCAATAATGCGGTCTGTTGGACCCATGATGATGCTGTCATAACCGTCAGGGCCAGAGCCTGCGATGATGTACGGACATTCATCTGCACCTTCAAGTAGCATATCGACACGGAACTGCTTACAGATTTCACGCTCTGTCATACCTGCTTTTGCATACTCAGGAATCTTTGCGAAACCAACATTAGTAATACGGCAGATTTCACGAGTTTTCTCGATTTCAGCTTGAGATTTGATTTGACGTAACTCATGAACAGCAAGTGAAACATCTACAAACTCTTTCTTAACCATAGTTGTA
The DNA here is from genome assembly GCF_042245395.1 of Vibrio iocasae. Classification (NCBI taxonomy): domain Bacteria; kingdom Pseudomonadati; phylum Pseudomonadota; class Gammaproteobacteria; order Vibrionales; family Vibrionaceae; genus Vibrio; species Vibrio iocasae. Next base: position 2,038,823 of record NZ_CP145310.1, read on the forward strand.
AGAGCTAAGTAGTTGTTTACCGGCATACGTAGGTGAGATTCAATACCCAGCGTAGCACCTACACGGCCATGCTTACATGGAAGTGAGTTCAGAGCGCTTGCTACTAGGCTAATACCATCATCTTCCGGACGAGGTGAAGGCCAGGTAATGATGTTGTCTACCCAAGTACCTGCCATACCGCTTGCACCAATTTCTGGGATGATCGCGATAGGCTTGCCTTCCGCAGGAACCACTACAAACCATGGGCGAGTTGGGCTGTGCCAGAACTGGGTGTGGAAACCAGTGAAGTAACGCACATTTGGTTCTGTTGTAAAAATCATCGCATCCAACTTCATGTCGTGCATGATTTTTTGTGCTCTTTGCGTTCTGTTTTCGAATTCGGCTTCTGTGAAGCCTCTGTTCATGAAGTTTGTCATTACAACCTCTTCTTTTCGTAATGTAGGGCTTATGTAGCCAATCCACTTTATAGTTAAATTTTGTTTACCGAACAGGCACCATCTTAATGATGATTCCTATAATTAATGTGATCGAACCTTCATAGTTAACTATAGTTAACCAAAATAACTACCTTTTCTATAAAACAGTAAGTTAGATCACACAAAGGTTACAATAGTTAACTAACAATAAATGTGTAAGCTATAGAACTATCATTTACAAGTAGTAAAAATCGAACGAACTTATAGGTGACGTGTAAAATAAAAGTATCTAAATGCTCAAAAAGTTAACATAAGTGAACCGTATTCCACATTAGACTGAAAGCATTTAGGGGCTTAGCCAGTGGGCTTCCCAATACAAACATCAATAACAAGCCTATAGTCGGAATAAAAAAAGAGCCCGTATCCCTGAAAAGGGATGGGCTCTTTTTGAGAGGAAATGTTTTTTAGTTAAACGCTGGCTTATTTAACCAAGGCTTGTTTCTACCAGTTTGCACCAGTAACTAGCACCAATTTCTAGTGCTGCATCATTAAAGTCGTATTGTGGGTTGTGAAGCATCATACCGTGGTTGCCCTCTACTCCATTCCCAATAAACACGTAGCAAGCCGGTACTTTTTGCGCTAGAAAGGCAAAGTCTTCAGAGAAGCTCTTAGGTATACAACCTGTGATGACGTTCTTGTCACCAACAACGGCTTTCGCTGCACGTTCTGCTATCTCAGTCTGCTCTTCTGCGTTATAAGAAACCGGGAATTCCGTTACTGTAGAAACTTCACCTTCCATACCAAACGCAGCACAAGTACCTTCTACAATTTCCCTCATTCGCTTTTCTACTAAAGCAATGTTTTCATTACTAAAGGTACGAGAGTCACCCTTAATAGTGATATTTGAAGGGATTACGTTTCTTGCGCCGTCAGTAAGAACTTCCGTAATGGAAACAACAGTTGCCTCTAGCGGGTTAACTGCACGAGACACAATAGCTTGTATGCTGGACATAATCTGCGAAGCAGGAACAATAGGGTCATTGATTCTGTGAGGTGATGACGCGTGTCCACCCAGCCCTTTTACCTTAATCTCAAACAAGGTTTCACTGGCCATAGTGCCACCAGTTCGCATTTCAATCTTGCCAAGCTCAAGTCCAGGAAGGTTATGCATTCCATATACTTCCTGAGCAGGAAATCTTTCGAATAAACCATCTTCCAACATAGAGAGTGCGCCCGTGCCATACTCTTCATCCGGCTGGAATATAAAGTAAACCGTACCTTCAAAATCACCGTGCTTTGCTAAATGATGTGCTGCGCCAAGTAGCATGGTCGTATGACCATCATGTCCGCAAGCGTGCATTTTATTCGCATGGCATGAGCGATATTCAAAGTCATTCTCTTCTTCAATGGCTATGGCATCCAAATCAGCACGAAGTGCTATTGCTTTACGCTCTGGATTCTCACCCATACGTAAAACACCAACCACGCCAGTCTTGCCAATGCCTTCATGAACCTCAAGGCCAGCACTTTTCAGTGACGAAGCGACAAATGCAGCCGTTTCATGAACATCTAGTGCGATTTCTGGGTACTGATGAATATGATGTCTCCACGAAATCATATCTTTTAATAGTTCTGCTGATAATTTGTTCATTCGATAGTTTCCTAAAAAGCCTCTCTCCGCTGTGCGGGGAGAGGCTTATGATGTGACTTTAGTTTTCTAAGGATTATTGATTAAGCTTCTTGTTCTGCAGCTTTGTATTCAACGGTTTCCTCTTCTTTTTTTTCCTCTGCTACTGCAGCTGGCTTTTCTTCAAACTCTTCGCGGAACATCTTGAATGTACTCCAGATACATAGGAAGAGTACGAACATTAGCGGTAGAGCGAATATCAGACTGATGCTCTGTAGCATGTCGATACCAGTCTTAGTAGTCATCATTAGAGTAAGAGCCATTGCACACTGTGCGATTACCCAGATGATCTTCATCTTGTTACTTGGGTTTTCAGAACCGTCTTCACACATACTTGCCAGAGTGAACGTTGAGCTGTTCAGTGACGTGATGAAACATGTGAACAGAGCAATTACCACACCGATTGAGATCACAGTACCCATTGGGTAGTCCTGCAGTACAATAAATGTAGCGGCTTTAGATGATGCTGCAGCTGCTTTCAGTACTTCAGGTTCAGACTGGATACCGATTGTGCCGAAGAACGCAACCCAGATAAAGATACCAATACATGGGATAATCATTGAGCCTAGTACGAATTCACGAACAGTACGACCCTTAGATACACGTGCAATGAACGGACCTACAAACGGTGCCCATGCAATAGCCCAAGCGTAGTAGTAGATAGGCCAGCCACGGATCCAGCCAGCTTCTTCATCAGCTGCAAACGTTGGCAGCATCAGACCGTCCTGGAAGAAGTCGTTCAGGTAGTTACCAATAGAATCAAAGTAAACGTTGATCATAGTGGTAGTAGGGCCAACAATAGCTACAAGAATAATCAGACCAACCAACAGGTATGCGTTGTAGTCAGACAACATCTTGATGCCTTTCTCAAGGCCAGTTGTTGTACACAGAATAGTGATTAACGCTATAACACCAACAAGTGCAAAGATAACCCATGGTGCATCAGGCGTACCAAACAGGTAAGAGAAGCTGATACCCAGAGACAGACCACTTTGACCAAGAGATGTAGAGATACCTGCAATCGCACCAAACACACAGATCAGGTTGATGATTTTACCCATGTTACCGTTCGCTTTGCCGCGACCCCATGGAATAAGAATGTTACTGATAAGACCGCTTTCGTTCTTACGGTACATCAAGTAACCAAGAACCAGACCAACCACTGAGAATGCAGACCATGCCTGAATACCCTGGTGGATAAAGCTCTGCTTCATCGCGAACTCTGCCGCTTCTGCTGTTTGTGGATCAATACCTGTTGTAGATAGTGGGTTCATATAGTGGTAAACAGGTTCTGCAACACCCCAGTAAAGCATTACGGTACCCATACCAGCAGAGAACAGTAAAGCAATCCAAGAGAATGTACTAAATTCTGGCTTCGCATCATCGGCGCCGAACTTGATGTCGCCGTATTTACTGAATGCAAAGAAGAACATTAGCATTACATAGGCAAATGAGCCCGCCATATATATCCAACCAAAAGTATCAGTCAGATAGTTCATAGTGCCGATACCAACGGCGTATAGTGCATCCGGGAACAAAATCCCCGAAGCTACAACAAGAATGATAAAACCGATAGTTGCGGTAAATAGCATCTTGCCTTGTTTTAGTTGTGGTTGATTCGCTGACATAGTGAGTCTCCCCTGCGAATTAGTCGATTACAATTAGTTCAGGTTCAGCGCGCTCACTTAGCCACTCTGCACCATCTTCAGTGATTACAATGTTCTCTTCATGAACCATTGACTTACCTGGTGCGTACACCATGCCTGGTTCAAGGGTCATTACCATACCCGGCTTAAGAACTGTGTTGTCTGTTGCTGTGTTAGAAGGACGCTCTGTCAGCTCCATACCAAGACCATGGCCTAGACGACCAACGTCGTTGCCTAGTGCGCCATTTGCTTCAAGTACTTTCCACATTGCGTTGTAGATATCAGTTGTTGTCGCGCCTGGTTTCGCCGCTTCAAAACCTTTGGTAGTTGCTTCATACGTTGCACGGTATGCCGCTTTTGTTTCTTCGCTCGCGTGACCAAATGCCCAGTTACGGTCGAAGTCTGAGAAGTAACCATCGCGTACTGCACCTGTATCGATGATTAGCACATCGCCAGGCTCAATAATGCGGTCAGTTGGACCCATGATGATGCTGTCATAACCGTCAGGACCAGAGCCTGCGATGATGTACGGACACTCATCTGCACCTTCAAGTAGCATATCGATACGGAACTGCTTACAGATTTCACGCTCTGTCATTCCTGCTTTTGCATACTCAGGGATTTTTGCAAAGCCAACATTGGTAATGCGGCAGATTTCGCGAGTTTTCTCGATTTCAGCTTGAGATTTGATTTGACGTAGCTCATGAACAGCAAGTGAAACATCTACAAACTCTTTCTTAACCATAGTTGTAAGAGCTAAGTAGTTGTTTACCGGCATACGTAGGTGAGATTCAATACCCAGCGTAGCACCTACACGGCCATGCTTACATGGAAGTGAGTTCAGAGCGCTTGCTACTAGGCTAATACCATCATCTTCCGGACGAGGTGAAGGCCAGGTAATGATGTTGTCTACCCATGTACCAGCCATACCGCTTGCACCAATTTCTGGGATGATCGCGATAGGCTTGCCTTCCGCAGGAACAACAACAAACCATGGGCGAGTTGGGCTGTGCCAGAACTGGGTGTGGAAACCAGTGAAGTAACGCACATTTGGTTCTGTTGTAAAAATCATCGCATCCAACTTCATGTCGTGCATGATTTTTTGCGCTCTTTGCGTTCTGTTTTCGAATTCGGCTTCTGTGAAGCCTCTGTTCAGGAAGTTTGTCATTACAACCTCTTCTTTTCGTAAGCTAGGGCTTATGCAGCTAAGCAATACGTTCCGTTAAATTTAATTTACTTTACGGTGCTCATCTTAATGATAATTTCGCCAATTAATGTGACCCAGCGCATCAAAGTTAACTTTGGTTAACTTTGATGGTGATTTTATCAAAAAAACGCTGGTTTAGATCACATTAAGGCCACTATAGTTAACTTTGCTATTGCATACATAGTGCAAATGCGGTTTCATAGACAGTAAGAGTTGATCGATTGTTTGCATTTAATGCGTAAAATGAAGACAATACAGAGCATTTACAGTTAACAATAGTGGCCTGAAATGAACGCTTCCGCTTACAAATCATTCAATATAGATTTCACTGATAAGGATAGAGAACATCTGGAATCAAATTTTCGCCTAGCAGAGACCATTGCAGAGTTTATTGGTCCACACTGTGAGGTGGTCATCCATTCGTTCGAAAGTTTTGACAAATCTGTAGTGAAGATAGTGAACGGTCACCACACAGGACGTGAAGTTGGTTCTCCTATCACGGATATGGGACTCAGAATGCTAAGTGAATTTGAACAGACTGGTAATGTAACGCCAGAAAGTTACTTCACTACGGCGAAAGATGGCTCATTGTTAAAATCAACAACCTGTGTATTGGCAGGAGAAAATAGCAAACCTATCGGACTATTTTGTATCAACATGAATTTGTCTCACCCATTCCCGGAGATCATTAAGACCTTAATGCCGGATATGGTGGATACAAAGGTTGGAGTGCACGAGAACTTTAGTGCCTCTCCAAGTGAGTTGATAGAAAAAGCGTTAGATAATGCCATTCTCGACATTGAAAATGACACATCGATCAACTTAAAGGGAAAAAATAAAGCGATTACCAAGCAACTGTTTGATAACGGTATTTTTGAACTAAAAGAGGCAACGGCTCTTGTTTCCGAAAGCCTCGGTATTACTCGGCATGCAATATATAAATATTTGCGCGAGTTTCGATCTTAGTCATCAAATCAGAGAGAAAAGCGATGAAAACGACAATCCACACAGACTCAGCTCCAGCAGCAATTGGCCCTTATTCACAAGCGCAAGCATTTCAGGAGCTCATTTTCACATCTGGTCAGCTACCATTAGTACCTGAAACAATGGCTTTCCCTGAAGGTGGAATTAAAGAGCAGTCTCGTCAGTCTCTTGAAAACCTGAAAGCGATTCTTGAAGAAAGTGGCGCGTCTATTGAAACAGTAATCAAGACAACTTGCTTCCTGTCTGATATGGAAAACTTTGTTGCATTTAATGAAGTTTACACAGAAGTATTTGGTACAGAAAACGCGCCAGCACGTTCATGTGTACAGGCTGCACGCTTGCCAAAAGACGCACTGGTAGAAGTAGAAGCAATCGCTTATATCGCCTACCCAAAGAAATAGCGACAAATCTGTCTGAGAGTATTCACTATGTTGAAAACAGCAAAAAATAATTTCTATACCGGTCAGTTATCTCCTCTATTTAACAAGACGGTTGCACAAGAAACTCGTAATTTTCACAAGCAGATTGAGGGTTACATACCAACACCACTAACCTCATTGCCTCAACTGGCAAAAAAACTGGGTGTAAAGTCTGTACTAGTAAAAGACGAGTCTAAGCGTTTTGGACTGAATGCTTTCAAAGTATTGGGTGGTTCATACGCACTCGGGAAACTACTTGCGGACCACCTTGGCGAAGATATCTCCGAGATCAATCTAAAGACTGTCTCTGAAAAGCTGGACAAGCCACTGGTATTCACAACTGCAACTGCCGGTAACCACGGAACCGGCGTTGCATGGGCTGCGCGCGAAATGGGTCAAAAAGCCGTTGTTTACATGCCGAAAGGCTCTGCTCAGGCAAGTGTTAAGCGTATTCAGGGCTTGGGTGCAGAATGTATTGTGACTGACGTTAACTATGACGACACCGTACGTCTGGCTAACAAAACAGCGCAGGACAATGGTTGGATGCTTGTGCAAGACACTGCATGGGAAGGATATGAGCAAATCCCAACCTGGATCTCTCAAGGCTATATGACAATGGCAGCCGAAGCCGTTGATCAGCTAGAAGAGCAAGGCGAGAAACCAACTCATGTAATGCTTCAGGCTGGTGTTGGTGCAATGGCAGGTGGTGTTCTTGGTTGTCTTGTTGACGTGCTTGGCACTGATAGCTTTAAAACCATCATTGCAGAACCAGCGGCGGCAGATTGTATCTACCGTTCAGGTACCAGTGAAGACGGTAGCATGGTCAACGTTACTGGCGAACTGAACTCTATTATGGCAGGTCTTGCCTGTGGTGAGCCAAACCCTGTTACCTGGCCAATACTGAAAGATTGCAGCAATCTCTTTGCATCAGTTGAAGACAATGTGTCTGCAACTGGCATGAGAATGTTGGGTAATCCTCTCGCTGGCGATCCGGCAATCACCAGCGGTGAATCCGGTGCAATTACTGCAGGCCTTCTGTATATGATGGCGAATGATCCGAAAGGTATTGAAGCAGCTAAAGAAATTGGTCTAAATCAGGATTCAGTCGTGCTTCTGTTTAACACAGAAGGTGATACTAACCCTGATCGTTATAATAAAATTGTCTGGGAAGGTATGTTGTCACTGTAACAACACTATTTGCAGGCAGACTCCTACCTGCCTGCAACTCCACAACCACATTAACTCAGACAAAGTTCTCCCCCGATTTAGCAGCTATTTAGCTGCTTTTTTTTGCCTATCAAACCCTGTAACCATCTTCATCAATCCTCAATTTCATTCTTACTATTTCGTGGCTGACAATGTCACTGAAGCTATCTTCAAAACAAAATATTTCAAAACAATAACAACAACTTAACAATCAATATACCGCAGTCAACCTACCTGCAATTTCATACAAGAAACTAATTTCTCTATCCGTAACATGCTTCGACATAAACAAATGTAAGCAAATGTTTTAGCGATAAGAAGAACCTGATGAACACCTATAGAAAACCAACAACATTAGCTCTGATATTTTCGGGGCTTATTATTGGGTTGCTAGTTACCCTGGCGACAAAAATCACCTTAGAGAAAACCTCTGATACTGAATTCTGCATCTCATGCCACTCCATGGAAAACGCATACGAGGAGTATAAAAAATCCGCTCATTTTAATAATACACACGGTGTTTCGGCCGAGTGCTCAGATTGTCATATTCCACAAGACACTGTGGAGTATTTGGTAACGAAAGTCAGAGCATCGAAAGATCTCTATCACGAGTTCATTACCGGAAAGATAGATACGCAGGAAAAGTATGATGCTCACAAACTTTCGATGGCGGAGACCGTGTGGGCACAGATGAAGGCCAACGACTCTTCTACATGCCGTTCTTGCCACGATTTTGAACGCATGACCACCTCTTCACAAAAGCCTGAAGCTGTCACAGCCCACAACTCAGCCAGAGCCAATAATCAAACATGTATTGATTGTCACAAAGGCATTGCTCACTCACTGCCGAAGCCAAAATCTTCAACCGTTTCTGTTTTAGAAGCTAACACGGATGAAGTTGTTTATACCACTGCGATGATTCCTCTGCACAACAGTCCTGAACTGGAAAAGAGTCGGGCAAAGATCCTGCCTCTAACTCAACTGAATATTTTAAAAAAACAAGATAACAAGGTTCAGGTCGAGCTGACAGGTTGGCAAGAAGCAAAGAAAAAAGTGCTTTATAGCGAAAAAGGAATGCGCATAGCCGCCTCTACACTCCGTGGTGTTAAGGATGTTCAGCCGAGCGGCAACACTTATCAGGATCCAATCACCAAAAAGCAATGGAAACAAATCCAAATAAGAGGCTGGATATCAGATACCGATATCACTCAAGACCTCAACTCTAGCTGGAACAACCTCAAGTTTGAGTACGAAAGCAAATGCGGACAATGCCACCTGAAAGTAGAGGAAGGCCATTTCGCCGCAAATGACTGGCCAGCGCAATTTATGGGAATGGCAAAGCAGGCAAAGCTCGGCAAGGATGAAACACAAGCCATGCTGAAGTACCTGCAGTATCACTCCTCTTCATTTATAGAACATCATTAAAACTAAAACCCTAGGAGTTACAATGACTTTTACTAGACGTGATTTTTTGAAAACCGCAGGTTTAACTGGCACAGCAGCTCTTGCGACTCAGCTAAGCCCTCTGGCAATGGCCGCACAATATGATCCTTCATTGAAGAAAATGCTTAGTGCCTCCAAATTCGGAGCCTTTGAAGCCACAGTAAAAAATGGAGAAGTTCAGAGCGTTATACCTTTCGCCAAAGATAACCACCCAGTTGATATGGTAGAACACGCTTTTCGTATTCTCGACAACCCGTCTCGCATCAAGAAGCCTATGGTGCGAAAAGGGTTCCTGACCGGAGATAAAACCACGCGAGGCGATAATGAGTTTGTAGAAATCAGCTGGGATCAAGCTATCGATATCCTCTACAAGCAGCTAGAGCATACTCAAATCAACTACGGCCCATCAGGTATTTATGCTCACGCCTCCTGGGGACCTGTTGGTCAGCTTGGGAGTTGTAGTACAACAATGAAAAGAGCACTCAACCTTCACGGCAAGGTTTTAGGCTCTTCTGGCTTCTACTCAACAGCAGCTGCCCAATCCATTCTTCCTGAAGTAGTTGGAGATATCGAAGTTTACTCGATGCAAACCAGTCTGGATTATGTCGCTGAAGAGACCGAAATTCTTGTACTTTGGGCTTGTGACCCTCTGAAGAACCTGAAGATTGGCTTTAGCGTACCGGATCATTCGCCATATGGGCACTGGGATAAGATCAAAGAGAAAGTTGAATCTGGCAAGATGCGGGTTATTTCCATCGATCCTGTCGAGTCACACACTCAGAAGCACCTGGGCGGTGAGCAGTTATCTATTAAGCCGCAAACAGACGTGGCACTGATGATGGGGCTCTGCCACACCCTGCTCGAAACAGAAGCTGTCGATCAGGAGTTTATTGAACTCTATACCGAGGGAAGTGACGAGTTCTTTGCCTACCTTACAGGAGAGAAAGACGGCGTTGCCAAATCTGCTGAGTGGGCTGCGGCTATTTGCGGCATTGAAGCTAGCGAAATTAAATTACTGGCAAAACAGATGGCATCAAGCCGAACATTAATCTCATCTGGCTGGGCTGGTCAACGAGCAGATCATGGTGAGCAATACTGCTGGTCTATTGTTGCATTGGCATCAATGCTTGGAGACATAGGCTTACCTGGAGGTGGCTTCTCATTCGGCTATATCTACAACGATGCTGGTGCACCATACTCGAATGGAGCACGCATGGGCTCTCTGTCCGCTTCTATTAAAGGAACTAAACCTGTTCACAAGAAGAAGTACACCAGCTCTCCATATTTCCCGACATCACGTATCGTCGATGTGATTGAAAACCCAGGACTGCAAACCACATACAAAGGAAAGGATATCACCTACCCTGACCTGAAAACGCTGATTGTTTCCGGTGCTAACCCATTCTCAACACACCAAGATATCAACCGTCTGGTCACCGCAATAAACAACTTAGATTTTCTGGTCACCATTGATAATCAGTGGACAGCGACATGCCGATATTCTGACCTTGTTCTTCCATGTACAACTATTTACGAACGCGATGAACTTGTCTCATACGGTAACGCAACAAACCGCGGCGTTATCGGCCTCAAAAAGCTGGTAGAACCTATGTATGACGCAAAAGATGATTATGATATCTGGCGCATGTTTGCAGCCAAAATGGGCCGTGAGCAGGAATATACTGGTGGAAAATCTAAGCTGCAATGGTTACAGCAGTTCTATAACAAAGCTCGAGATGAGAACAAGAAGAATGGCATCGAGATGCCTATATTCGAAAGCTTCTGGGTACAAGATGCCGCTTTCTTCGAATATCCGGGAGAAAATACGTTCGTTCGCCATGCTGCTTTCCGTGAAGATCCTGATCTTAACGGGCTATCCACTGACTCTGGCTTGATTCAGCTATTCTCTGAGAAAGTAGCCAATGCAGGTCTGGCTGACTGTACTCCATACCCTAGTTGGATTCCACCTAAAGACTGGGCAGAACGCCAATCTGGCAAGTATCTACATCTGGTTACCTTACACCCTCAAAATCGACTGCACTCACAACTTTGTGGTGTGAAAGAGCTTCGTGACGCGACAAATTCAAATGAGCATGAACCACTATGGATCAACCCTGTTGATGCAAAAGCTCACGGAATACAGCAGGGAGACGTCGTAGAAACCTTTAATGGCAAAGGGAAGGTATATCTTGGGGCTATCGTTTCTGAAAAAGTCAGCCCAGGTGTTGTCGCAAGCCAGGAAGGAGGTTGGTACAGCCCTGAAGGAGATACATGTAACTATGGTAATGCTAACGTATTGACCCCTGACCGTGGTACTTCTTCGTGGGGACAGGGGCCAACGGCTCAGACCTGCTTAGTTTCAATCAAAAAGTATCAGGGCAAAAAACGAAACATTGATTGTTTTGAAGGTCCGAAGGTGGTTAAGGGATAACAGCTGTAAGCTAAACTGCTCTTAACAATGAGCTCTGACTCGATTACGTCAGAGCTCTTTTTTATGCGTTATACAGAAGAAGTGGCATAGCGCTTCGGAGTGATGCCGAAAGCACGTTTGAAGTTTCTGGTTAGATGGCTTTGATCAAAAAAACCGCACTCTAAAGCGGTATCAGCGCAACTATCCCCTTCAACAAGCATCCGTTTTGCACTGTTGATTTTCAGTACTAATAAAAACTGATGTGGTGTTAATCCATACTGAGAGTTAAAACTTCTGATAACTTGAAATTTACTAAGACCGCTCAACTCTTCAAGCTCTTCAATAGAAACATTACACTTCCAGTTTTCCAGAAGATATTCCCTCATTGCAGCATTCTTCTGTCTGTCCCGAATCGCTTTCGATGTTAGCTTTGCGTGATCACCATGCCTGCCAAAGAGCGTTTCAAAGCAAATCGTCAATAAGGATTCCTTTGTAATATCAAAAGCTGGCTCTTCTAAAGCAATATGCAACTGGCGAAGCAGACTAAAGAGTTCGGGGTCGTTCAGTATCGGAGATTTGATAAAGGGCAAAACATCCTGATCCGACTGCTCAAAATGACGTTGTATCATTTCAGGATCGAAATAAAACATTCTGTACTTCCAACCAGTATGACAGCCGGCAAAACCAGTATGAACTTCAGCGGGGTTTATGGTCACGATCTGGTTTTCTGGAATAACAATATTGTTACCACGATAATAAAGGCCTTCAGCCCCCTTTTCGATAACACCAATAGCAAGATCATCATGCCAATGCTTAGAAAACTCAAATTGTTGAAAAGATGCTTTCAGCAGTTCAATGCCTTCTAATGTGCCACTTTGCCAAACCTTGGAGAACTCCATCTGTGTAACCACTTACTGTTTTGTCAGTAAATAGAGTTTACCGTCACATATAGTCAAATAAAAGTAACTATTGCTTGAAGTGATAATTCAGATGTAGTTTTATACACACTCCAACAGCACATTTTTCATAATACAACATACCCATAACAAAAAAAGTCCCAAAACCATTACGATACAACCATCCAGACGGATGATTGGCAAAGACTACATCGGAAGATAGTAGTCAAAAAAGCCGCTGAAAAATAGCGCTGTTGATAGGTAGGCCAAACGATTTCAGTTAGATCTCAGGTCTGGATTACCATCTTTAAGTTAATTTTATTTAACTTAAGCTAGCAAAAAGTACCCACATGAACATAAAGAAGAAACTATTGATTGCCCAGGTCATCGGTATACTGATACCTATTACTATCATCTCTATTTTCGTTGCCAATATTCTAAAAAATCTTGCTCTGGATAATTTTGTATCCAGTAGTAACAACGAAATACGTCAGGTTGAAAATGCTGTTTCAATCTACTTTAAAGATATCGGGGAAAACCTGACTTACCTCGCTAAAAGCCCACAACTTGCAAATGCTGACGACAGCATTACAACCTACATGGGCAAGCCAAGCGTAGAAATGACACCGGGCAAGAATGGCCCTGCAGAAAGGGCTATCTACACGCTATTCGATCAAGTAGGCAAGACTCACCCTGAATATGCATATATCTATATGGGAACCGAAGATGGTGGTTTCATACAGTGGCCAACTGGAGGCAGTCCTGAAAATTATGATCCAAGAGTTCGCCCATTCTATAAAACCGCTAATACTTCACCTTCTGATATTGTTCGGGGGCAAGCTTACTATTGGGCTCCAGATGATGCGGTAATCCTCAGCACTACCAGAACGTTTGATTCTTCAAATGGTCGCAAAGGTGGCGTTATTGCTATCGATGTGTCACTAAAAACGCTCACAGACATCATTAAAAATATCAAGCTTGGTGAAAACGGTTATCTAATGATGATCGAAGATTCGGGCAATATTCTGGTCGACGCAGGAAAGCCTGAAAACAGCTTTAAACAAATCGATGAACTTGGTGAAAGCTACCGCACGCTTAACAATACAAAGTCAGGCCTGGTCAACATTGAACTGGACGGACAAAGCTACATGGCTAACGTGTATGAGTCCAAAAAGCTAGGCTGGAAATTCGTTGGCATCATTAGTCAGGATGAAGTAATGAGTTCCCGAAATGAAACTCTTGAGCTCATTGTCTACACTGTTTCTGCCCTTATACTTCTATTTATATTTGTCGCTGCTTTGTTCGCCAATACGATTGCCAAGCCGCTACAGATCGTTTCAGGTAGCCTTAGGGAGATCGCTTCGGGAGAAGGAGATCTCACGAAGACTATCTCTATCGACTCCAAAGATGAAACCGGAAAACTTGCTGGCTACTTCAATCAGTTCCTTGATGCAATAAAACTCATTGTGCTTCAAATAACTGAGTCAGGTAAACAGATGCGCAATACTTCAGAGCAAGCGATCGAAATAGCAGGACAAATGGCTGAAACATCGGATCGTCAGAATCAGGCTCTGGAACAGGTATCAACCGCATTTAATGAAATGGTGGCAACCGCCAATGAAGTATCAACGTCATGCGCAGCTGCTGCAGACTCAGCGACAGATGGGCAAAAGCTTGTTGATGAGGGACGTCAGCACATTGATTTGGCGGTTCAAAGTGTCCATCAACTATCTGAAGCGCTAACTCAGTCTTCAAGCGAACTAAAGAGCCTGGAAAATGATACTCATGGAATCACTCTGATTCTCGACACAATCAGAGATATTGCCGACCAAACTAACCTACTTGCGTTGAATGCCGCTATTGAAGCAGCAAGAGCCGGAGAGCAAGGCCGAGGATTCGCTGTAGTTGCCGACGAAGTTCGCGCGCTCGCGAAGAGGACCGCAGATTCTACTCAGGAGATTGATGAACTAGTAAACAGGCTTCAGGTACAAACCAAAGAAGTAACTCAACATATGGCCCATAGCCTCAATAGTTCTAGCCAAACTGTAGAGATCACTCAAGCAGTACAGAGCAGCTTCCATGGAATTTCAAGCTCGGTTGATGTTATTCATCAAATGAATCTACAGATAGCAACGGCCGCAGAGCAACAACATCAGGTCGCCGAAGACATTAATGGACATATTCATCAAATACACCAAGATGCCTCTGTCGTTAAAGATATTTCTAACAGCGCGAATGACAACGCCAAAGAACTTGATGATATCGCATCGAATCTGAATACCCTTGTTTCCAGATTCAGGACGTGAGGAGATAGGTAAGCTTTACAGTGTAAACTTATCTGTGATAACAAAAAATTCGGTATCAATTAATTGATACCGAATTTTTAATGTCTATTCATTACCGACTACGAATTTTAACCTGATGTCTGTGACAATCAGACGTGTGATGTGAGAATCCTTGTTTGATAGCCTTTGTTCCTTAATAAAAATGGATGTAATACAGTTGCCTTACTTATCCTTTTTAAACTCGCGAATAAACTTATAAATAGTATGTCGCGTAATATTTAGTTTTTCAGCAACAATAAGAACAGATTCTTTGAATTCGAAAATACCATTGTTATATAGGGTTTCACAAATTGACTTGTTTCGACGTTTAGCCGTCACATGACTAGCGTTGTCAACGGTTTCAATTGCTCGGTCTAGTGCATTTTTTATGGTCGAAGTTGGATCTGAGACAAGAATTTCACTCGCTTTTGAACTGTCATTTGGTGTAGTAAAACTTGCGATGAACTCATTAAGTGGTACAGACATGTTAATGTTAATACTGATCAGGCCAATAGGCTTACTATTGTTAGTAATTACCAGTATTGAGGACTTCAGCATAGTGTCACCAACTTCAACAAAGTAAGGTTGAACGTGTTTCTCACCTGTTGATTGATATTCAAATACAACTCGTAACGCTTTGTCTGAAATGGGATCACCTACTTTACGGTTACTAATACCACCGTTCACAATTTTTACTACGGACATTTCAACATCTTCAAGAGAGTGAACGACAACTTCGCAATGTTCACCGTTTACTGATGCCACTAGATCGGCGATATCAAAGTATCTCTCCAATACTTCTTGATCTTCTTTGTTAAAGTCAAAAGAGCGGCTTGCAGATTTGTACATGAAAATCTCCGTTTTTATTTCATTATATTTTTATTTTCACAATCACAAAATTCCAATAAATGTTGGAGTCACGTGGCTTGATTTGTCTAGTAGAGTAGGGACGATTCAGGCATAAGGAATGTTTTTAAGTCCTTAAATTACTGTGTATTAGCAGATGCAACGAATGCGTCTGAAATAGGCCTCATTATTAACAAAAATGCCTCCTGAAGCAATGGCAACTAGATGAGTTAAAGTTACTTGCTCACACAGTGCAAATACGGCGAGAACAAATGAAGATAGTGGCGTTAAGTTAAGGGTCAGATGTAGACTAGGAACTTGTATTGTTAATTACTGATTTAGCAGGCGCCCATAACCTGGACAAGAAGCTTTCTTTCCCGCTAAGTGCATGGCGTGCCAGAACATTGCGGAATTGCTGCACACCACGGGAACATCAAACGTGTCTTCAATTTCCTGAATATGGTCAAGAACACGTAAATTGGTGCACGACATAAAAACAAGATCAGCACCAGATCCAGGCAGTATTTTTTCTAAAGCCGCCAGCATTGATTCTTTAGATACGGTAGTGATATCGGTGTCTTTTTCGATTCCTAGAGAGCCAAGAACAACTACTTCAAACCCCACATTGGTTAACTGTTCATATAATGGAAAATTAACACTTGTTGGATAAGGGGAAAGAACGGCGATTTTCTTAGCGCCCAAATGCTTGAATGACGCCTGCGCAGCCGTCCAAGGGTTGGTGGCAGGGATATCATCCCGGTTTTTTGTCAGTAGCTGAGATACTTTTTCTTCACCAATAATGATCGAGGCAGAAGTACACCCGAAAGCCATTACATCCATTGGTAATCCAGTTGCAATTAAGTCTGACGCATCACTGATACCTGTCGTGATTTTATCTAGTGCTTCTGGTGTCATTTCACTGCTGTAATAAACACGAGAGCTAAATACACCAGCTTGTGTGCCTAAAAGCTTCGCCCAGTCCATCTCTAAAGAATGGTCGGTGCTTAGCTGAACTAAGCCAATATGCACACGGTCAATTCTTGGTGCTTTTACATGCTCTAATGGCACTTCAAACTCTTTAAACTCTTCAAATGATTTCATAAATACACTCAAATTTGGGTGTCATCTCGGGGGGATGATATGACCAATTATAGCGGTTTAAGCAAAGATTCTATTGTAATGCTATTTAACACCGAAGGGGATATTAACCCTCTCCGTTACCATCAAATTGTTTGGGAAGGCACTATAAGATTAACTTTCCACCATGAAGTGCGGAAGATTATCTAGGTTCATCATCTCTCTGGCCTTAAAACTCAATTAAGCACTTTCAGCAGAAATATTCTCTTTATCTACACCTAACTGGTTCAACGTTTCAGTAGCAACTTCAACCATTGCCTTGGGACCACACATATACACCTTGTACTCGTGAATATCTTCTATTTTTTCAAGGTAGTCTGTGACAAATCCGGTTTCACCACCCCAGTTGGAATCGTTCGCTACAACAGGAACAAACGTGAACCCAGTATTATCTTGAGCCAATTGTTTAAAATCCTCTTCATAGAGCATCTCATCCGAGTGATTCACACCATAAATCAAGGTCATCTGTTGCTTAGATTGGCGCTGAGCCATTTCCTGCGCGATTGCTCTGAAAGGTGTAATACCGATCCCACCTCCGATAAGCAAGATTTTATCAGCGCCCTCATCCACCAGCAGTTCATGACCTAATGGCCCCTCTAGCACAACCTCTATTCCCTGCTCGAACTTCTCAAAGACAATCTCTCCGCCATAACCATGAGGCGCCTTCTTCACCGTTACACTAAGGGTACGGCTATCCTGATCAAATGATGAGATAGAGTAGGCTCGAAACATCTCATTTGGGTGCTGTTGAACACGTACTAAAATAAATTGCCCCACTTTGTAATCACATCGCTCAGGAGTTTCAAACGTCAGTTCACGCACATCATCCTTGAGCTGATGAATTTTTATCAACTTGGCAGTCATACGCTGACGGTTATTCTCCTTATCAGTTGCTCGGCATTTTGCTATTAGGTTGTCATTTATAAACTGCGCAGTGCGTTCCGTTGACAACGTTAGTAACCCGGCAGGACAGTTTTCAATACAGGTTGAGCATCGAATGCAATTAGAAGCATCAAGCTGATTGTTGGAAGAAAACTCGGTATAAGGTGAGAGCTGCATAGGACAAACCCGTGCACATTTACCACATTTGTGACACTGTTCCGGATCAACAATGGTCACCTTTTCATCGGTATAGCTCGTCACACCAGTTGCTTTACCTAGTTTGTATGAGGCTCTCTGCATCGTCCCCATCGGGCAGAACTGGCACCATGTTCTGGGAGCGAAAAATAATCCTGTAGTGCTTCCGATTATTGTTACCGTTAAGTATGTTGCAGCAAAAACAAATCCCACCTGATCCCAAAAAGCAACGGTATTGGCTTCATACGTAAGAAATGCATTCAGCATTCCCCCACCCCAGTTATACATAAACCATCCGAAGAACAGGGCGATAAAAATCTTAGATTTGAAGAAAGCAGGAATGTCACCATTACGGCTGAATGGCATCAGAACAGCATCATATAAGCTGCCATGAGAGCAAATATTTCCGCACCAGTACCGGCCTTTAAAGAAAGCGAACAATATAAGGCCAAGCATAATCACAATGACACTTAAGCCGAGTTTTGGAAAATACAGCCCACCAAATGCCACGATGAATGTATAAATATAGAAATACTTTCTAAATGCGGTAAAAGTTCGATTGGTCTTAATATGATAGTTCTTCGTTGACATATACTTCACCCACACCTAAATTAGCGCTTGCTTATATTGTGTAATTTTTAACAGTGTGAAGCATTGATCACTGTCAATTAACTAAGTTGAACAGTTAAAAATGGGTAAGCGATTACTGATATACCTAGATATGACTCAGATATTCCCCACACAGGAAGAATTAGACTGAAAACG
This sequence comes from Vibrio iocasae, assembly GCF_042245395.1. Lineage (NCBI taxonomy): Bacteria > Pseudomonadati > Pseudomonadota > Gammaproteobacteria > Vibrionales > Vibrionaceae > Vibrio > Vibrio iocasae. The sequence goes on from NZ_CP145310.1 coordinate 2,057,286, forward strand.
ATAACTTATCGTGAGGTTTGAATAGATTTTACAGTGTAAATAGACCAAAGGAGCCTGTGGCTCCTTTGTTATATCTGCTCTGGGTTGATACCAAAGCTGATTTTGTGCTCTTGGATAACAACTTCACTTCGTGTTTGTATAACCCCTGGGAGGGAGCCAAGCTTAGTAGACATAAAGCTTTGGTAAGCTTTCATATCTTTCACTCTCACCTTAATCATGGCATCAAAGTCTCCCGACAATGAGTAGCACTCTTCAATCTCAGGCATTAAATCGACTTCTTTTGCGAACTTATCAAAGATCGAGAAGCTTGATTGATCAAGTCGAATATGGATAAAAACCTGAACATCTAAGCCAAGTTTTTCTGCGTTGAGCTCTGCGTGATACCCCTTAATATATCCTTCTTTCTCCAATCTCTTAACTCTATCGGAGCAAGGAGAAGTAGTAAGGTGAACCTGCTTCGCAAGCTCTACCATCGAAATACGTCCTTTCGAGTGAAGCACTCTCAGTATTTCTAAGTCTGTCCTATCTAATGTTGATGTCATGATAACGGCCATGTCCATATGCTATACGGCTGAGTATATATAAGCTCCTCGCATAAAAAAACTCCCTGCTATTTAAGCAGAGAGTTTTTAAATAATTTCGTTCGTCAGCCTAGAGTTGCGCGCCGATGTTATTCGTTGTGTTTAGTATGGCGCTATTCTTTGTTGGTTCTAAAATTACGTTTTGACAGTTGCAAGTTCTACAATAGTGCTTCGGTTCCATTTTGTAGTATTGCTTGCCTGTTACTATCTGCCCAAAAAATTCTGTACATTTTTTTGTGAAAGTCATGGACTCTTCTACGTTGCGGCGCATAACAGATTTGTGAGGGGTGATCTGTTTGCACGACTGGCAATATAGCTCAGACATTTTGTGGAACCTCGTCAATATTACTGGTTAGACGTTAAAGAATGAGCCTGATAATAATGTAAATAGGACAAGAGTTTGTCGGCTTTGTGCAAAAAAAAGACAAAAGTACGAATTAAGATCTCAAAATCAAATCTATATCACAAAAAATAAGCCCCTGGTCTAACCAGAGGCTTATTGGTTGTTTTAACAACAGAAATAGGTGAGTAATTACTCTAGTTCTTCAAGTTTACGTTCAAACTCTTCATGCTGAGCCAGAACCTCTTTGTCAGGAGAACCAGTCAGTGTGCTTACTGCCACGATAGCGATTGTTGAGAAGATGATCCCCGGTACAATCTCATAAACGTCAAACCAACCACCTGATAGCTGTTTCCAGACAACGATAGTGATACCACCAACCAAGATACCAGCTAGAGCACCGTTACGGTTCATCTTAGACCAGTAAAGGCTCAGAAGCATTGCTGGGCCAAACGCAGCACCAAAACCAGCCCACGCATAGGATACAAGCCCTAACACTGAACTATCAGGGTTCGCTGCCAGTATCGCTGCGATGATAGAAAGAACAACTACACCAATACGACCAACCTGAACGACCTGCTCAGAAGACGCTTCTTTGTTGATAAGTTGCTTGTAGAAATCCTCTGCCAATGCAGATGAAGAAACCAATAGCTGAGAATCGGCAGTACTCATAATCGCAGCAAGAATAGCAGCAAGCAGAATACCTGCGATTACTGGATGGAACATCGCGTTCACCAGAACCATAAAGATCTTCTCACCATCGGCTAATCCTTCAGGAGCAGTATTGGTAATGTAAACAAGACCAACAACACCTACTAGCATTGCACCAAGCATACTGATACCAGACCAAACAACGGCAATACGACGTGCAGTAGTCAGATCTTTGTTGGAACGTGCCGCTTTAAATCGAGCCAGGATATGAGGCTGTCCGAAGTAACCTAATCCCCATGCAGCCAGAGAGATAATTGCAATAACCGTTAATGGTTCACCTTTGGAGTCATTCCAAAGAGTCAACAACTCAGGGTTAATGGTTTCAAGGTCTGTCATTAGCTGACCAAAACCACCTTGCATTGCCGCAATTGGAACAATCAGAAGCGCAGCCGCCATCAACAATCCCTGTACAAGGTCGGTCCATGACACCGCCAGGAACCCGCCAAATAGCGTGTAAGAAACCACACACACTGTACCGATGATAAGCGCTGTCGTGTAATCCAAACCAAATACTGTTTCAAACAATTTACCCCCTGCCACTAAACCTGAGCTGGTATAGAACAGGAAGAAAAGGAGTATGAAAAAGGCTGAAATTGTCTGAATCAGCTTGGAATTATCATTAAAACGACGAGACAGGAACTCTGGAACTGTCAAAGCGTTCGTCGTGATACTGTAGGTTCTTAAGCGCTTGGCACTGAATGCCCAGTTCGCCCAGGTACCTAATAGCAGACCACCTGCTAGCCAAAAGGCTTCAATACCAGCAGCATATGCGTAACCTGGAAGACCAAGAAGCAGCCAACCACTCATATCAGACGCGCCAGCGGAAAGCGCTGCTGGCCATGGCCCTAAAGATCGGCCACCCAAAAAGTAATCGCTTGAGCTGGACGTTCTCTTATAAGCAACGTAGCCAATGACAAGCATCATGATTAAATAAGCAACAAAGGTTGCTGTAATAGCAAAGCTATTTACACTCATTAAAATTTTCCTCTATTTTTTATTCTTCCATGCCCCTCTTAAAAAGAGGGGAATGAGCTAGAAAAGGAGGGATTTAGTTCGCCCGAGAAGTCGTTAGTTTCCGCCTAACTCCAACAACGATGCGTTACCGCCCACCGCGGTAATATTGATGGTGCGAGTCCGCTCTGTAACAAAACGAAGCACCAGGTTAGGATCCTGAGAAACAGGTAACGTTTCCGAATCCGTTTCAGACACAAGCGCCACAATGGCACCCGAACGAATGGCAAGCTGCTTATGAACTTCCTGTTCAGCCTGCTTATTTCCTACCAACGCAGCGGCTCTGATATCCATCTGTAACAAGCTCTTATAGCTGTCAAATGGACATATCTGCACTAGGTTGGCAGGTAATTGAGATGCCTCGACAGACGAACTCACCTTACGGTTAAGCTCGTCAGAATCGCTGCATAAAATAACGCTGTTTCCAGCACTTAAGATGGCACTTAATAAAGCACCCGTCGCTTTCTTACTTTGACTGCCACCAGATTCAACTATCAGAACCGCTACGCCACGACCCGAAAGATAAAGCTCGTTAGTCTCACCAGTCGGTCCCGGCATAAGACTCACTTCACCACAACGAGGTAATGCCTGGTTGAGTTGGTAGTTAAATCCCAACTGAAGGTGCCCGGTAAGTTGCCCGGCAAACACATTCAATTGCTGGCTAACAATTTCATGTTCTGAAAGGTTCCAGTTTTTCCACGCTGCTACTGCATCAGAAAAACACGTTGCCAAATGATTCATTACGCTTCTCCTTCTGAATAAACAGTTTGTGTAAACCGGTAAAGATAGTTAGGGCCACCAGCTTTTGGACCAGTACCCGACAAACCTTGTCCACCAAACGGCTGCACACCTACCACGGCACCAACTTGATCTCGGTTGATATAACAGTTGCCCACTTGTGCGTGCTTTTCTATCCAGCGATAGGTCGTCTCATTTCGGCTATGAACACCCATGGTTAAACCAAACCCTGTATCATTGATTGCCTGAACAACGCTTGAGATCTCTTGCGCTTTAAAACGAACTATGTGCAGGATTGGCCCAAACTGCTCTTCTTTAAGGCAAGAAATATCATCAATTTCAAATGCAGTTGGCGCAATAAAGTCACCGTTTGAGCATTCATCACCAAGAGAGAGTTGTTTAATCAACTTCTGAGATTTTGTCATTTGCTCAATATGGCTTAGCAACTTCGACTTCGCATTTTGATCAATCACAGGGCCAACATCAGTCTGATGCAGATACGGAATACCGACACTCAACTCTTCCATGGCACCCTGAATAAGAGAAATCACTCGTTCAGCAATATCTTCTTGCACAAACAGAACTCTCAAAGCAGAACAACGCTGCCCTGCAGAAGCAAAAGCCGAACGAAGTACATCCCTCACCACTTGTTCTGGAAGAGCTGTACTGTCGACAATCATTGCATTCTGACCACCTGTTTCAGCGATGAGAGGAACAGGTTCTATATTCCTGTCAGCAAGAGCCTGATTGATCTTCTGAGCGGTACCCGTTGAGCCCGTAAAGGCAACACCTGAAACTGCCGGATGAGAAGTCAATGCTGCACCGATATCACTGCCTTTGCCTGGCAATAGCTGCGCCACACCATCTGGGAAGCCCGCTTTCTTTATAAGCTCAAAAGCTTTAGCCGCAATTAGACAAGTTTGCTCTGCGGGTTTGGCAATCACCGTGTTTCCGGTAATAAGAGCCGCAGAAATCTGCCCTAAGAAAATGGCCAGCGGGAAGTTCCATGGGCTAATACAAACAAACACACCTCGGCCTTTTTGAACAACTCGAAGAGGTTGTTCATTAAGTCCTATTAGCGCTTGTTCTGCGAATACATGATCTTGCTTGGCATAGAAGCGGCAAAAGTCGATCGCTTCACGAACTTCATCAATGCTGTCGTGGATCGTTTTTCCGGCCTCGTGGTGACAAAGGGCCACCAGTTCAGCCAGATTCTCCTGCATCAGATCCGCAAGCTTCTTCAGACACTCCGCACGTTGATCAACAGGTGTATTGTTCCAAGAAGCAAACTTCTCTTGAGCAATAGTCATTGCTTCGGAAACATGATCAAGGGATGCGTAACTCACCTTTCCGACGATTTTAGTTCGATCATATGGAGCAAAGATCGTTTCTGAACTATCTTCATCCTTGATCATCGTTCCGGCTAAAGAGTCTCCATTGATTACCGGTGCAGCAACCCAGTTACTATCTAAGTAAGTATTTACTTCCTTTTCAAATGTTTCTAACTCGCTATCAATGTCAATATTCACACCTAGAGAGTTGAGACGATCAGAGAAAATCGCAGGAGGAAGAGGGATCTTATTGTTATGCAAAGTATCCATCGATAACAGCGCATCAACCGGATGCTGCGTTAGGGATTCGACCGGACAGCGAGCATCCACTAGTCGATGAACAAACGAACTATTTGCGCCATTTTCTAGAAGTCTGCGAACCAAATATGGCAGCAAATCTTTGTGATTACCGACCGGTGCGTAGATTCGTACATCGCACTTATAAGCTTCTTTTGCGTGATTGTATAAAGACTCTCCCATGCCATGAAGGCGCTGGAACTCAAAATCGTCATGCGTTGCCATCACAGCAATAGCCGTCACTGTCTGCGCGTTATGACTGGCAAACTGAGGATATAAGTTGCCTTTAACATGATCACTCAGAAGGAATCGGGCACAAGCCAAATAAGAAACATCTGTTGCTTCTTTACGGGTGAAGACAGAATACCTTTCATAGCCTGCCTGCTGAGCCCATTTGACTTCACTATCCCAGTAAGCTCCTTTTACAAGGCGTACTGGAATCAAGTCACCTTGCTCCTTAGCAAGAGCCGTAAGCCAGGTAAGAACAGGTAAAGCACGCTTAGAGTAGGTTTGTACGACCAAACCAAACTTACCCCAGCCTTTTGAAGAGTCGCTGCGATATAGTTTTTCAAATAGTCTTAAAGAGAGCTCAAGCCTATCCATCTCTTCTGCATCGATAGTGATCGCAACATCCAACTCTCTCGCTTTTTCTATTAGCTTTTGGATAGTATTGTGAAGCTCTGACATTACACGGTCTTCACAAGCAACTTCGTATCTGGGATGTAGAGCTGAAAGCTTAATTGAAACAGAAGCGGTTGATTGTAAAGAAGAAGTGCCGATAGCTTCGATTGCAGACAAATAGTCACGGAAATACTTTTCCGCATCTGCGGTGGTTAATGCTGCTTCACCCAGCATATCGTATGAATGCCGGTAGCCAGCTTCGGTATTCTTACGACCATTATCCTGTGCTTCTTTAATAGTTCGGCCTAATACAAACTGGTGCCCCATTATTTTCATCGCCTGATGCATAGCCTGACGAATAACAGGTTCCGACATTTTGTTTACTAGTCGGTTAACTGCTTTTACTGGCGACTGGCTTTTTTCATCAGCAAGGCCAACCACTTTACCCGTTAGCATCAAGCCCCAGGTAGAAGCATTAACAAACACGGAGTCAGAGTTTTGCAGGTGAGATTTCCAGTCTGCGACACTTAACTTGTCTCGGATAAGAGCATCTGCTGTGTGGCTATCTGGAATTCGCATCAGAGCTTCAGCCAAACACATTAGAAGAATGCCTTCCTGAGTATCTAAACTGTACTCAAGCAGCAAAGCATCAATCATTTGAATAGAATTCTTATCCGCTCGAATAGTTTCGATTAACTCTGCTGTCTTTTGTTCGATCTTCTCTTTTTCTACATCGGTTGGGGTTGCTAAAGGTAGTAACTCTTTCAGCCAACTTGTTTCATCCACCATATACAATGGCGAGATCAAAGCCCAAAGTTGTTGAAGCGACTGCTCCGTAAACTCTGGATTCAACACGTTAGTTGCTTTGAACATGTGATCTCCTTAATTCACCTTCGATCCTGAAGGGTTGTGTACATGGTGAGCAGTGTATTTTGCTGATGTAGACAATAGTTGTCAAAAACTCCGGCATTTTTGTCAAAAACCCGTTTTTGTAACAAGTTCAAAACAATATCACAAATTAATGAACACCAAAGTATCTCAAAGTAGTAATTTATCTGAGTAAAAAGGACGCAACTTCCCTGACTGGTTCCTTAGGAACTACGGAAGCATGATCAAGAGAATTGTTTTTTGTACTGAGAGGGAGAGGTACCCGTCAGGCGAGTAAATGCATGAGTAAATGCACTTTGGTTAGAAAATCCGCTCAGTTCTGCAATATGGGCAAGGTTAAATGTCCCTTGCTCAATCAGAGATTTGGAAAGATCGATTCTCTTACCCAAAACATATTGATGAGGCGTCATGCCTGTTTGTTGTTTAAAAAGCAGATGGAACTGACTTTCCCCTAGAAATACACTGCCAGCTAGCTGAGCAATAGAGATCTTGCGGCTAAGGTGGCTGTCAATGTACTGATCAATCACATCCATATCTAACCGTTGTGGCTTGGACGTGAGTTGGAAACCAGAGGTGTGTCGGCAGATCAAGGCCATCACAGTATCATTACAAGCGCGACTAAGAATCTGATCTTCCGGGCTTGCCTGCATTTCTAAAACCAGCATATGAATAAGCTGCCTGATCTGTGAATCAAGCTGGAAGTAAATATCTGAACGGGATAACTCATTGATACGCTCAAGAAAAGTAGAATGAATATCGAGTTTAGAATGTAAATTCAACACCAGAATATCTGAACGACCAACCACACCACCGAAAGCATGATCAAGGCCTGCAGTAACAACACATCCCTGCCCGGGACCGATATAGTTTCCTACACCACTAATATCAAACTCTGCTTTACCATTCAGACCAATAACCACCTGAGCATAGTCATGATCATGACAATCCATATAGGAAGGCAGAGTCAATATTTCTGCGGGTTTAGGTAGTTGGTTATCGATATCTTTCATGAAAAAAGTAGGCCTATAATACTGGTCGGCTTTTGCAACAGCGATAGTGTAATGCTCAAGCTCCTCAAGAGTCAAAAAAAGCCAATAACACCAATCGATTTACTCTCTGTCACTCACCGGAACAATGATCAAGTGCACATTAATTACGGTCAATGCTTGCTCAATTTTTTATATCGACAAAGATAGCGTTGTATAACTATTTTAAATAGCTCAAAAATTGAGATATTTTTTTATATCTATATGGCAAAGGTGGTATGCTCTTGTCGTTATGGAAAATTAGAGTGATAGCTGTATTAATATGGACTATCTATATAGTTATCAGATAAGCTCACGGGAATGTTCCTCGATGGATTACCAGAGGAATTGATTTTTTGAATTGTAATTTGTAATTGCAGGAACCTATGATCACACGCCGTATCCCAGCGCTTCTACTGGCGCTAACACCTTTTTGGTCAGCGGTATCAATTGCAGCAGACGATGTACAACAAGTAGATCCTGTTGTCGCTATTGACGCGAAACTAGACCAGAAGAAAGCAGATATAGATGCTGTTAACAAAGAGTATGAAGCTGAGTCAGACAATCTGAAGCGCCTGAAGAACGAGGGAGACACCCTTAAGCGTGAAGGCACAGAACTGCAAGCAAAAAGAAATCGTAGTAAATCTGCTCTGGACAAACAGTACTCTCGCCTACTAGATGATCCTGATACCGATTTAACCAGCTTCCAGAAAGAATATCAGCAAGCTTGGGCTTCTGTTAAAGAGAACCAATCACGACAGTTGAACAACAGTCAGGAAATCACAGAGACTGAAATGCGTCTTTCTCAGGTTAAGCAGAAGAAAGCACGCTACGCGAACGAATACGAGAACCTTAAAGAGTCTCGCATTGAAGCACGTGTAAAACGTCTTGCTGCAGAACTTCGTGAAAGTGATGTCCTTGAAACGAGCTACACAACTACTTGTTCTACGACAATGACTTTGGGTGAGTGTGCGAATCAGGGTAAATACCTGACCAAGCAAAAAGCGGTTAAGTCTTTCAAATCCAAACTTCTGGATAGCCTGACCGAGTCAAATGTTGCGAAACAAAATCTGGATGGCGTACAGCTAAATATCCATGTACAGGAAAGCCAGCTAATTAAGAGTGGTTTCTCTGGTAACAACTCTTACGCGACTCAAATGCAGGCTCAGCTACAAGCTAAACCTGAAGCAACGGCAGCTTGTAAACTACTGAATGTTGAGTCTCGCTACTGTTTGAAAGGCAAGTCAAACACGTCTTCTAATAAAGATAAGCAGTGGGCAAACGTAACGGTTCGTTCTGATCAGTACAATGACTCTGTAACGATCAACGGTGTTAAATATGGCAGCACTCCGGTAGAACTTGTTCTTCCTGCGGGTCGCCATCAGGTAACCGTATCGAAAGAGGGTTACGAGACTTATAACCGTGTTATCACTATAAACGGTAACGATACAGTTTGGGTTAAGTTGCTACCGAGCAAAAAAGGCTAACTCGCGATTATTTAAGGTAAAAATCGATTGAATATATGCCTTAACTCACAATCCTGATCTTTAAACACCATTTTGTTGATTATCAATTAATGATAATTTCTGACAAAATGGTGTTTTCGTATAGAATGGGCAGATTGCCCGATTAATCAACAAAGTAGTATTACAACGATGCGACAAGGTTTACATGGATTACTGTTAGCACTTGCGCCCTGTCTAATCACCCCTGGTGTGTTAGCAGCGGATGAGCCAACAACAGTGGTGAGCATAGAAAGTGCGCTATTTTCGAAACAGAGTGAGATGGATGCGTCTTCAAAGCGAGTAGCCGAGAAGAAAGCAGAAGTCAGAGCCGCTCAAGATGAACAATCTCTGCTAGAGAAGCAGGCTGCTCATCTAGACAAGAAGCTCGAAGAATCGAAAGCTGCACTAAACCGAGACTATGACCGACTGGTTGATGAACCACAATTCGACCTCCGTCCTAGCCAGGGTGCTTATCAGGATGCATGGGCAAGCGTTAAGCAAAACCAAAAAGAGCGATTAGAGAAAGAACAGTCTATTCAGGAGCTATACGCTGAGCTCTCGCTGATAGAGGCTGAGCAGAAAAAGCTAAAATCTGACGTCGAAGCACTTGAAGAAGATCGTGTCCGTGCTCGCGTAGAGCGACTAAGAGCAGAACTCGAATCGGACATGACGCTTGCGGTTAGCTTTACAAACGTATGTAGCGACGATATGACGCTCGCAGCGTGTAACGACCAAACTAAGAACCTTGGCCTGCAAAAAGCCGTTAATCAATTCCAGAACAAGCTTGTAGAAGAGACGACCGAATCAAAAACTGTTAACCGACACCTCTCTTCCACCACACTTAACATTCATGTTGTAGGGCAAAACGTAACCAAGTCAGGTTTCTACGACGGACTTCGTTACCAAACGATCATGGACGTTACTCTCGAAGCAAGACCTGCTAAAAACGTTCCATGTAAACTGCTTAATGTTGAGTCTAAATATTGCTTCGATCAGGGTGAAGAACCTTCTGACGGTGTTCAACAGAAAGAAGTTCAGTGGATTACTCTGACAGTACGCTCTAACCAGTATCAGGATAACGTAGCGATTGATGGCGTGAATTACGGCAGTACACCTGTCGATATTATGCTACCTGTAGGCTCACACATGGTTACAGTGGAAAAAGAGGGATACCGCTCTTTCCACCAGGAATTAAAGATCAACTCGGATCACAACCTAAGAGCTGTTCTAAGAGAAAAAGACAACCTTCCTCATTCTGGTCGTGTGTTTGCTGACGCGTTAGCAAACAAGACCAAAGCGCCAGAAATGGTCGTGATCGGTTCAGGCCAATACCTGATCGGGGAACACGGTTCTACACAGGTAAATGTAAACAAAGCCTATGCAGTATCTTCTACACCAATTACCGTTGGCCAGTTTGAACGCTTTGTGAACACAACCAACTACCAGACTGATGCTGAACTGAAGAAAATCTGTATCACTGTAGAAAACTCGCAAATCATCCCTATCACTGATAGCTACTGGAGAAACCCTGGCTTTAAACAAGGCTCAGACTCTCCGGCAGTGTGTATCAGCAAGGCAGATGCAACCGCCTACACTCGATGGCTTTCAAGACAGACGGGTTACAAGTATCGATTACCAAGTGAAACTGAGTGGGAAATAGCCTCTCGCGCAGGAACCAAGACAGCTTACTGGTGGGGGAACTCATTTGGTGCAGGTCAGGCCAACACCGGCTGGGGTGGAACCAAATGGTCAAATGTGAGTACTTCACCTGTTCGTACTTTTGCTCCTAATAGCTTCGGTCTTTACGATATGGTAGGTAACATTTGGGAATGGACAAATGACGCTCGCGGAGTAACCAAAGGTGGCGCATGGAGCTTCTCTCCAAATCAGGCATCAGCGCACAGCAGACTATTTGTTGCACCTAATACCTCAGCGAACTATGTAGGCTTCCGTATTCTCAGAGAGCTATAAAAGTTCTGTAAGAATAATTCCGAAAACTAGATACAAGAACGCACTGCCAAGGCAGTGCGTTTTTTTTATTTCTTGTTAATAAAGAGCCTCAAATACCTTTAGCGGCCTCACGGCTAATCACCGTTCTTGTTACTTTACGATTTCTAAATGTAATAGAGTAAATAAAGGTACAAACAAAGAGTAAAGCCTGAGTAAGTACGATACATGCGCTTGTAGCACCATCGATATGGAAGCTCACAACAATACCAATGAAGGTTGAAACTACGGAGATAAGAAGCGCAACTGTCACCATTTGTTCGAACTTTCTTGATAGCAGAGAAGCCGTCATCCCGGGTCCAATAAGCATAGCAACAACCAAAATCACACCAACAATCTGAATAGAGGCGACGATGGTCAACGCAATCATACTCAGCAATAAATAGTGGAGCAGCGATACATTAAGGCCAGAGACCTTCGCATGACTCTGGTCAAAGCAGTACAGAAGTAGATCTTTGAACTTAATACCCACAACGAAAAGCACCAAAGCAGATACTACAATCACTTGCCACATGCCCTGTTCAGAGACACCCAACATATTGCCGAACAAGATGTGCATCAGGTGCTCTCCCGAATCGGTCTTTGCGAACATCACTAGTCCAAGTGCAAACATACTCGAAAAGACAATTCCCATAATGGTGTCTTCTTTAATTCTGCTGTGCTCTTTAATATATCCGGTCAACAATGCACACCCCATCCCAGAAATGAATGCGCCCAGAATAAGCGGTAGTGAAAACAGATGAGCAACCACCACGCCAGGTAATACAGCGTGAGAAATCGCATCACCCATCAAAGCCCAGCGTTTTAGTACCATATAACAAGATAAAACAGCGCATATCACACTAACAGCTAAACCTGCAATCAAGGCTCTCTGCATAAACAGATACTGAAAAGGTTCTACAAAGTAATCAAGCATGAGACTGCTCCTTACTCAGTAGCCTGACTTTAAACTGCCTCAGCAACCCATACTTCGGAGCCAAAGCGAGTACACTGAAGAACACCAAAGCCTGAAGCAATACAATAACACCTCCGGTAACGCCATCCAGGAAGTAACTCAAATATGCGCCCGCTAATGAAGTTGTGCCTCCAATGACGCATGAGATAACAATCATCTTCCCAAAACGGTCTGTCAGCTGATACGCGGTTGCTCCCGGTATAATCACTAATGCAATAACCAGTACAGCCCCCACGGCCTGCAATGAGGCTACCGTTGATGCGCTCAGAAGAGCAAAGAATAGAATCTTAAGTTTGTTGGTTGAGATACCAACAGAAGCCGCCTGATTTTCATCAAAAAAGGTTAACGCTAAATCTTTCCAGAACAGACCTAGTAACACCATAGAAACAAGGCCTATCAAAAAGATTTGAAACAACTCTGAATCACCTAACATCAAAATGTTCCCCAAAATGACAGATTCAATATTAATTGATGTCGGATAGAGGGAAATCATCAGGATTCCCGCAGAAAAGAAAGTGGTAAATACAAATCCGATAATGGCGTCCTCTCTCAGTGACGAGACTTGCTTTACGAACAAAATCGCCCCTGCTGCCAGAAAGCCAGAGAAAAAAGCCCCTACTGAAAAAGGCAGGCCAAGTATATAAGCGCCAGCCACTCCGGGAACGACTGCGTGGGACAGCGCATCGCCAATTAAAGACCAACCTTTAAGGACTAAAAAGGCAGAGAGAAAAGCACAAACCGTTCCTACTAACGCACTCGCATAAAGCGCATTTCTCATATATTCGTATTGCAGAGGTTCGACTAGCATCTCAAACATATTTGTTACTCCCCTGTTCCATCCCGGACAATCACTGCGTCATTATCAGGGTTCCCATAAAACACCGCTGGCTTATCGTGATCAGACAAGATAACGACACTTCGATCATCATTGTCCTTGTGTAAGGTCTGCCCTTTGATGCCCACCTGCTTAAGCACACCACCAAATGTCGCCATCAGATTTTCCTGAGTAAAGGTGGTTTCTATCGGGCCGGCAGCAACAATTGTGCGGTTAATAAACAACACTTGATCGCAGTAATCAGGAACACTACCCAGGTTGTGGGTAGAGACCAGAATAAGGTGCCCATCGAGCTGCAACTCTCGCAATAAACTCATGATGGCATTCTCGGTGGTGAAATCGACTCCGGTAAACGGCTCATCTAACAGAATGATCTTGCTCTTTTGTGCAAGCGCTCTTGCCAAAAAAACTCGCTTCTTCTGCCCTCCGGAAAGTTCACCAATTTGTCTGTCTGCAAGCGCCAGAATCCCCATTTTTTCCATTGCAGAGTGGACGGCAGCATGATCCTTGTCAGAGGGTTTTCTAAAAAAGCCCATATATCCATAGCGGCCTTGCATCACAACATCTTTTGTCAGAATCGGAAAGTCCCAATCGATGTCTTCTGACTGTGGCACATACGCCACCATATTGCTCTTTAGAGCCTGTTTGGTGCTAACACCTGACAGTTTAATATCGCCTTCAGTCAGCTTGACCAACCCCATGATGCTTTTAAATAGCGTCGACTTACCGCCACCATTAATACCTACCAGAGCGCAAATAGTGCCCGCATTGAGCTCGAAACTCACATCATGAATGGCTGTGAAGCCGTTTTTATAGACAACACTTAATCCACTGGCTTCGATTTTAGGGAGCGTTTGGTTCATAGTCCGAATCCTTTCGCCATGGTATCCGTGGTCACTCGAATAAGATCAAGATAGGTTGGTACTTTGCCATTCTTTTGAGAAAGAGAGTCTACATACAGTACACCACCGTAACTGGCACCAGACTCCTTTGCTACACGTTGAGCTGGCTTAGGTGAAATCGTACTCTCACTAAACACTACTGGTAGCTGGTTTTCGCGAACTTTATCTATTAAGTCTTTAATCTGCTTAGGCGAACCTTGCTGATCTGCGTTAATAGGCCAAAGGTAAGCTTCTTTAAAGCCGTAGTCTTTTGCCAAATAACTGAATGCTCCTTCACTGGTGACCAACCACCTTTTGTCTTTTGGAATAGAATCGAACTTGTGACGGTTGTTCTGATCAAGCTGTCGTATTTTCTCTGAATAGTTCTGAGCGTTAACGTTATATGCATCCGCATTAGAAGGGTCGTATTTCACAAGCGCTGCTCGTATGTTCTCTACATAAACAAGAGCATTGCTGGTAGACATCCAGGCATGTGGATTAGGCTTGCCCTGATACTCACCAGAATAGATCGAGATGGGCTCAACTCCTTCAGTCACCGTTACTGAAGGCACATCTTCAAGATTCGAAAAAAACTTTTTGAACCAGCACTCCAGATTCATTCCATTCCATAGAATGAGATCGGCAGATTGCGCCTTTACAATATCTTTAGGTGTAGGCTGATAATCATGAATTTCAGAACCTGGCTTAGTTATAGAAACAACTTCAGCAGCATCACCCGCAACATTTTGAGCGATATCTTGAATAATGGTGAAAGTGGTAACGACTTTAAACTCAGCATTTGCTACGGAAGGAAAAGTGAAAAGCAAGGGAAGCACAAAGGCTGCCCTTTTCGCGAACTTGATCATCTCATCTCCATGTATAACGGATTAATACACAGATCTTAGATGATAATAATTATCATTTCAATTTAATGATCGTTCTATTTTTGTGGTTTTTATCTCGTTCTATGGCGCTAAACGATCAATAGACCATTTCTCATCAGACTCTTTGGTGTAAACAAACCTATCATGCAGACGATGTTCCCCACCCTGCCAGAATTCGATATTTTGTGGTCGAACACGAAAGCCACCCCAGAAGGTCGGTACCGGAATTTCGCCTTTAGCAAACTTCTGCTTTAATTCCAGAAACTTACCCTCAAGCATACCACGAGTTGAAATACGGCTACTTTGCTTACTTGCCCACGCAGCAAGCTGGCTCTCTTTAGGACGAGATGAAAAGTATTTGATGTTTTCAGCAGCCGTCAGCTTTTCAGCAACACCGTTAATATGAACCTGACGCTCAATAGAATGCCATGGAAAATGGAGGCTGATATTACTGTTCTCGCCTAAGTCACTCGCCTTTCTGCTACCAAGGTTGGTGTAAAAAACAAACCCTTCACGATCGACATTCTTCAGTAAGACGATTCGTTGTGATGGCTGACCCAAAGCATTCACTGTAGCAACCGTCATGGCAGTGGGATCTGGTAAGTTCGCGTCCACCGCTTGTTTTAACCATGCATTAAACTGCTCTATTGGGTTGTCATTCAGATCTTTTCGGCGAAGTCCACCACGAGTGTATTCCCGACGAATATCAGCAAGTTCCATATTCTGCTCCTCAAATTTTTTGTTGATTGTGCTCCGATAACCGAACGAAAACAAGAAGTGAAATAGAAGGAGTTAGTGAAGATGTATAACTAACTGAGAAATTTAGTAAAATTTTTGGTACCTTAACATTTATAAAAACTACACATACAATAGACTTCATTGCCGCATCGAATAGTTGGGATGATTGATGAGCAAAAATAAGTACCAAAAGCTTGATGATGTTGAGCTGGATTATTTAGACGACAAAACCGCAGCCTTACTTCTTAAAACACCAAAGAATGCCCGTATTCTGCTATGGGTAATGGTGCTGTTTTTTGCCTTTGCGGTTGGTTGGGCATCTTGGGCTCAAATCGACAAAGTTACTGTCGGTGAAGGGAAAATCATTCCTTCATCTCAACTTCAGGTAGTTCAAAACCTGGAAGGCGGGCTGGTAAAACAGATTCTGGTGAGAGAAGGCCAGCAAGTAGAAGAAGGGCAACAGCTCATTCTTATCGATGACACCCGCTTTCGTTCGGATTTTCGTGAGCGTGAACAACAGGTACTTAACCTGACAGCAAGCGTGCTTCAGCTCTCTGCCTCTATCAACAGCGTACAAATAAACGAAAATGTCGCGGACAGCGAATGGGAAAAGAGTGTTCAGCTCGACTTCAATAAACTCGCTTTTCCTCCGCAGCTTGAAGAGTCACGGCTTCAGCTTGTACAACGACAAAAAGCGGAATACAAACAAGATCTGGAAAATCTCCAGAACCAGCTTTCAGTACTAAATCAACAAGTAAAACAGAAACAACAAGATCTGGTTGAACTTCGTGCCCGAGCCAAAAACCTGAGGCAAAGCTACAACTTTGCTCAACGCGAACTAGAAATCACTGAGCCGCTGGCATTGGAAGGCGTTGTACCTAAGATTGAGCTTCTAAAGCTCGAACGGCAGGTAAACGACACTCGCAGAGAAATGACCTCCACCGAGTTAAAGATCCCGACTCTGACTTCAGCAATTGAAGAAGCAAAGCTAAGCCGAATCGATGCAGCCCTTAAATTCCGTTCCGAGCAGCAAGAAAAACTCAATCAGGCTCAAGATCAGCTTTCTGCATTGACTGAATCTACCGTTGGCCTTGAAGACAGGGTAAACCGAACCATCGTTGTGTCACCTGTTAAGGGAACCATCAAAAAGCTTCATATCAATACGGTTGGCGGTGTTATTCAACCCGGAATGGATATTGTAGAAGTGGTTCCTTCAGAGGATACGCTTCTGGTTGAGGCGAAGATTGCGCCAAAAGATATCGCCTTCCTGCGTCCGGGATTGCATGCCATTGTGAAGTTCAGTGCGTATGACTTTACCCGTTATGGTGGTATGGATGGAACGCTGGAACATATCAGTGCCGATACCATTCAGGATGAAGAAGGAAACAGTTTTTATCTGGTCCGCGTTAGAACCGATGAAACAAAGTTTGGCGGAACTGAAGAGCTTCCTATTATTCCGGGTATGACCGCATCGGTTGACATCATTACTGGTAAACGAACGGTATTGGACTACATTCTAAAACCAATCATCTCTGCTCAAAAAACAGCACTAAGAGAATAGAGAACGATAGATGCGACGACCTTCAAAGACAGCAAATGTAAGATTTAAGCGTTGGTTAATACCAACGCTGCTGTCTGTCACATCTATAACCGCTACAGCGTTAAACAAAGATGAACAGTTTTGGGTAAGTGCGGTCTCCCAAACATACGGAGAACGAGCCGGAAAACGGGTTGAAACATGGCGTTCAAAACTGGCGCATCTCAGTAGTGAATCAGAAAAAACCAAGATGACAGAAGTAAACAACTTCTTTAATCAGCTTTACTTCGTCAACGATATCGATCTGTGGGGAAAAAATGACTACTGGGCGACACCGTTAGAATTTCTTGGCTCCAATGCCGGGGACTGTGAAGATTTTACTATCGCAAAATACTTCTCTCTGCTTGAGCTTGGCGTTCCTGACAACAAGCTTAGGCTGGTTTACGTTAAGGCTCTGGAGTTAAATCAATTCCACATGGTTCTTGCTTACTACGAAAAACCAAGTTCAGTCCCTTTGATTCTCGACAATATTAACCCCGTAATTAAGCCAGCAACAAAACGCAGAGATTTGTTACCGATTTACAGCTTCAACGGTAAAAACCTTTGGCTGATGAAAGAAAAGGCAAGCGGCACTCTCGCTGGAAAATCGTCGCGCTTGAGCCTTTGGAACGAATTACGCTCCCGCAAAGATGCGGTGAAGCTAAATAAACCAATAAGAAACTATGATGAGTAAGCACCATGACACTATATAGACAACTTGTCGCGGGTATGTTGGCAGTATTTATCATACTCATTGGCGCAGTGTTCGCTATCGAGTTCAATACCACTCGCAACTTCTTAGAGCAGCAACAACGCTCTGAAATGAACAACACCATTAATACAGTGGGATTAGCACTGGCGCCTTATCTCGAACAGGACGATAAAGTTGCTGTTGAATCTGTCATCAATGCGCTCTTTGATGGAAGCTCTTACTCTGCGGTCAAGCTCAGTTTTCTAGACTCCAATGAAGAAATCGTTCGTAGCTACGATGTAGCAGCAAATGGTGTACCAGAGTGGTTTGTTAACCTTCACCTATTGGAAGCACTTCACGATCGTCGTGTCGTCACCAGTGGCTGGTTACAGCTTGCAGAAGTAGAGATAATCAGCCATCCGGGAGATGCCTACGAGCAGCTCTGGCAAGCGATGGTTAAACTATCTACCGCTTTTTTCGCGATATTCATCATTGGGTTACTCGCTATTGCATTTCTATTAAGACGAGCATTAGAGCCCCTACGTCTGATAACAAACAAAATGCAAGAGATTGCAGAGAATCAGTTTGGTAAACCTCTTGAGCGCCCTGGAACAAAAGATCTTGTTGCTGTGGTCGATGGTATTAACGCAATGTCACAACAAGTTGAAAAAAGCTTCAAAGCACAGGCTCAGGAAGCTCAGCAACTGCGTGAAAGAGCGTACATGGATCCCGTATCTCAATTGGGTAACCGTTCATTCTTTATGAGCCAGCTTAGTCAGTGGTTAAACGAAGCGCCTAAAGGTGGTATTGCACTTCTACAAGCTCAGTTCATTAAAGAGACTTACGATGAGTCAGGTTACGAAGCCGGAGACAATCTGGTTAAAGAACTGGCTGATCAACTGAAGCTAACGACGTCCATAGACAATGTCACCATCGCCAGAATTAAGACTGATGAGTTTGCTTTCATTCTTCCGGGGTTAGATGAAGATGAACTGAAAGAAGTCGGTACTAACATCGTCAGCAGTGTACGAAATGTTAAGCCAGATCCAACGGGTATGAGCCCGGAAAACGCGTTCCTAGGCTTGGTTTACAATGAGTTAAACAAAGCTTCTACTGATGTACTAGCGCTGGTGGATAACGCATTAACCAAAGCGCGCTCGGAGCCTGAACTGGACTTTGGCCTGATCACCGAGAAATCTCAACAGCTGACACTTGGTAAGCAGCAGTGGCGCTCACTTGTCGAAGAAGCACTGAGCAACAATGCTGTTGAATTTAAGTTCCAGTCGGCCGTCAACAAAGAGAAAGCGATTTTCCACAAAGAGGTATTCTCTGCGATTGAGATGAATGGTGAACGATACTCAGCGAACCAGTATCTGTTTGCACTAGAGCAGCTTAATGCGGGCCATGTATTTGATGAGTACGTCATTGAACAGATGATCGCTCGCCTGGCAACGGGTGAGTTAAATGAACCACTGGCTATCAACCTGACGGTAAGTAGTGTCAGTGAGCCTAGCTTTATCCGCTGGTTGACGAAGGAACTGAGTAGACACAAAGATATCGCACATCTACTTCATTTCGAGATTCCGGAAATATGCTTTGTCAATCATCAGCACCACACTGCACTGCTTTGCCATGCCATTAAGACCTCTGGCGCACTGTTTGGCGTCGATAACTACGGCCGTAACTTCCACTCGTTAGATTACATCAACGAGTTCAGACCAAACTACGTGAAGCTCGATTATCTGTACACGCACCAGATTGAAGATGAAAAACAGCGCTATACGCTGACTTCTATCTCGCGTACCGCTCACGATCTTGGCATCACCACTATCGCATCACGAGTGGAAACTCAAACTCAGCTGGAATTCTTGTCAGAGCATTACATAGAAGCATTCCAGGGCTTTATCGTTGGAAAATAAGAAAGGTTAGATTGCATGCGCGATCCATTATTAAACTCACTCGTATACATCAGCCGATACTACGGCTTGTCTAACTCACCAGAAGCACTGGTGAGTGGCCTGCCACTATCGGATGGTCGCCTGACACCTTTTCTTTTTCCTCGCTCAGCTGAAAGAGCCGGGTTAGTCGCAAAGGAAAACAGAACGTCCCTTTCAGACATCTCAGAGCTGGTTTTGCCTGTCGTCTTGATGCTGAAAGATGGTGACGCTTGCGTACTGGTTAGTGTCAATGAAAGCACTCAGGAAGCCGAAGTTGTCACTATCGACTCTCACCTGATTCCGGTAGCGATTCCTTTAGAAGAGTTAAATCAGCAATACACTGGCCGATATTTTTTAGTAAAAAAACAATTCAGATACGATGAACGTTCACCAGAAATACTAAAAACCCGTGATGGTCATTGGTTCTGGAGCACTATCTTCGAGTCTAAACACATCTACCGAGACGTACTCATTGCCTCGCTGCTGGTCAATATTTTTGCCATTGCAGCACCAATGTTCACCCGACTTGTCTATGACAAAGTGGTCCCTAACCTTGCATTTGAAACGCTCTGGGTACTGGCATCCGGTATCTTAGTTGTCTTTGTCTTTGACCTAATACTCAAGTTGCTTCGAAGCTACTTTATCGATGTTGCAGGTAAGAAGTCGGACATACTGATCTCATCAAAGCTATTTAGCAAAGTGATGGGAATACGAATGGAAAGTAAGCCACCTTCTGTTGGTGCGTTTGCCCGACACCTTCAGGAGTTCGAATCGATACGAGAGTTCTTCACATCTGCCACAATCAGTGCGCTCATCGATCTCCCTTTTGCCTTGATGTTCCTTGGAATCATTTGGCTTCTGGCCGGGAACCTGGTCATTATTCCAATCGTTGGTGTTTGTATTCTGATTATCCACTCACTGTTAATTCAGGGACCACTGCGAAAGAGTATTGAAGAAGGTTCCCGTCTTGCTTCTCAGAAGTATGCAAACCTGATTGAAAGCTTAGCCGGTTTGGAATCTGTAAAGTTATTCGGTGCACAAAGCCAGTTCCAGTATCGCTGGGAAGAAGCTGTAACCCACATGTCCAACTGGAGCATCAAGAGCCGCAGGATCACCGACTCAATTCAGAACATGGCAGGCTTCGTTCAACAGTCTAGCAATGTTGGGATGATCATTTTGGGTGTCTACCTTATCGCAGAGGGTGAACTCACCATGGGTGGCTTGATCGCAGCGACCATGTTGAGCGGTCGCGCAATTGGACCTCTTGTTCAATTGTCACTACTTTCAACCCGTTACAATCAGGCTAAATCTTCTATGAGCATTATCAATCAGGTCATGGAGATGCCAGACGAGCAGGAAGAAGGTAAGCGTTACATTCACCGTCCAATTATTCAGGGCAAAATTGAGCTGGAAAAAGTGACATTCCACTACCCGGATTCGCCTGTTGCAGCAGTTCGGGATCTAAGTCTTACCATTAATCCGGGTGAAAAAGTGGCCATCATAGGCCGCATTGGCTCCGGTAAAACAACCCTTGAGAGGCTCATAATGGGCCTGTATCAGCCTACAGAGGGTTATGTTCGTATAGATGACACGGACATCAACCAGCTTCATCACGTGGATGTTAGACGCAATATAGGCTGTGTACCTCAAGATAGTATTCTGTTCTTCGGCTCTATCCGGGACAACATCACTCTAGGGCAACCTCTGGTTGATGACAGAGAAGTGATGGACGCGGCTAACCGTGCAGGTGTTACGGCATTTACACAACAAGACCCAGCAGGTCTGGAACGTCAGGTTGGTGAGGGCGGAGCCTTGCTCTCTGGAGGTCAGAGGCAAGCAGTCTCGATTGCACGAGCCATGCTTGGCAGGCCACCGGTACTACTGCTTGATGAACCTACCAGTGCCATGGATAACCGTTCAGAAATGCTGATAAAACATCAGTTAAATCAGATGAAAAGTGATGAGACTCTGATACTGATTACCCACAAAACAACCATGCTTGATGTGGTAGACAGGATTATCGTCATGGAAAGAGGCACTGTGATTGCTGACGGTCCAAAAGAACAGGTCCTGTCCGATCTCAAACAAGGAAAAGTAAGAGCAGCTTCATAGCTGCTCTTTTTCATCATTTATATTTTGCTGCGGTAATAAACTCACCGAAGGTTTCACACCAAACAATGACACTGTTGAAGTCCTCTGGATTTACATCGCCTGGAACATCAACAACAAAGTTCTCGAATGTTTTCACTTCACCGACACGAACCATACTTGCTTTAAGTCGATTAAAATCATCTTCCGTTTCCACAAATTCAGGAGAAAGGTAAAGCTTATAATCCGGACCAGGCGCAAGTTCTCCCATAAATGATATCGACTCAGTACCAACGCTAACCGTACCCTCTCCCCAGTGGAAAGAATCGCTATCTTTCAAATCTTTTTGAAATACTGCTGAGTATTGAGCTTTTGAAGAGGCCATCTGAACTTCGGATTCGCTCGGAGCAGGAGGAGCAATAAGAATTGGTAAAGCATAGATACCTAGCCCAAAACCTAACCCTCCCACAGCGAGGTGCGTTGCTAACAAAATTCCTATCGTACTTTTTCTCATATCCTTATTACCTATCTCAGGCTTTTTTCACAAACTTGGCTGTCACCATCATTTCACCCGCACCATCAACTTTACAATCCAATTGATGATCCTTCCCATCAACAATACGTTTTATGATTGCCTTGGTACCAATCTTAAGCACCAGAGAGCTTCCCTTCACTTTCAGGTCTTTTGCCAAAGTGACTTTGTCACCTTCACTCAATAGTGTGCCATTGGCATCTTTGATACTGATAGATTCATCAACCTCGGAAGGATTCCATTCATAAGCACATTCCGGGCAAACAAGATTATTCTGATCCTGGTACACATACTCAGATTGACAGTTAGGGCACGGTGGAAATGACATTGACGACTTCTCGATTAATTACACTAAGCTCTATGATATTTGTCATAGGCATATTTCGCGAGCTAATTATTGATTAGTCTGCTTCAATAGAAGATAAGACTCGCCATCTTGGTTGCGAATAGGTTCATTGGCATCATCGATAAGAAGCAGTCGATTCTCTTGCACACGGAAAATCATGTCGTCAACCAAAATTCCACTTCCTGATTCATTCCAAACGGCTTTCCCTTCTTCCATCACAGTGATGCTCATTTTTCCGATATGACTTCGACTCATCATGTATGAGCTATCTTTCTTTAGATCAAGAAAAATATTGGTACCATCACAGTCACTACAAGGTACCATTCCTTTATAGGTGCCAAACCAATCAAGTGAATTACGAGAGTTATGAGCCGTATCAGCGACCGGGGTAGATACTTGTGAAGATTCAGAACTCGCATTCTGCACTGACTGACATCCCATTAACGTTATGCAGCCGCACAGTGTCACCGTTAGAAGTCTATTCATCAAAAAACACCTGTTCTTTTTAATTGTTTGAAAACATTTCAAGAATACAGTTTAGACCATATGATGAATCAACGGTTCTTTCTTTGCGTTAACTAATTCACTTGTCTGTTTTTTTTAGCTTACTGAACAGACCTTCCAGCAAATCTGTTGGCATTGGGAACAATATAGTTGAGTTCTTCTCACCAGCAATTTCTGTCAAAGTTTGCAGATAGCGAAGCAATATCGCATTGGGCTCTTGCGCTAGTTTGGTCGCAGCCTCAACCAGCTTATCTGATGCTTCCATTTCACCGGAAGCATGAATAACTTTCGCTCTACGCGCTCGCTCGGCTTCTGCCTGGCGCGCAATAGCACGTACCATGCTCTCATTTAAATCAACGTGCTTAATCTCAACATTTGATACCTTGATTCCCCATCCATCGGTTCTGGCATCAAGAATGGCTTGGATGTCATCGTTGAGCATTTCCCGGTTGGAAAGCATCTCATCGAGTTCGTGCTGCCCGAGAACGGACCTTAAAGTCGTCTGAGCAAGTTGAGAGGTTGCTTGCAAATAATCCTCAACATTAATTATCGCTTTTTGCGCATCAACCACTCGGAAGTAGATAACGGCATTAACTCTCACAGAAACGTTATCCCGGCTAATCACATCCTGGCTAGGTACATCCATAACAACAGTTCTTAAGTCCACCCGAACGATCTGCTGGATGATCGGAATAACAACGATCAGGCCGGGACCTTTTACTTCCTGAAAACGACCTAAGAAAAAGATCACGCCGCGTTCATACTCTCTGAGCACATGAAATAAACTAAAGGCAATTAGAACAACCAAAATCACCGCTAAGATGGGAGTCAACATTCCGCTAGCTATCACTGTTTCCAACATGATCTTCTACCCTCTGATTCTTTGTAACCAATAAGGTTAATCCTTCAATTTTTTGAATCGTTACAGACTCATTCTGCTCTACCGGTTTATCACTACGCGCAGCCCATCGTTCGCCTCTAACCAGTACGAAGCCTTCACTTGAAAATGCTCTATCAACGACACCGACAACACCAATGAGAGATTCCGCACCGCTAACTTTTTTCTTGTGTCTAATCGTCCATAGTCGTCGAAAGATAAAAACTAGAAACGCAACTGAAATGGCTGTTAACATATAAATTAAAGGCATTGAGACTTTTAACTCAGGTATATCACTATCGATGAGAAACAGTGAACCTAAGATGAAAGCAACTACGCCTCCCCCTCCTAAAACTCCAAAGCTTGGCACCATTGATTCAGCAAGCAATAGTGCTAAACCAACGATGATTAAACCTAACCCAACATAATTAACGGGTAACAACTGAAAAGCATACATCGCAATTAGAAGACATATCGCTCCTGTAATACCAGCGATACCAAAACTAGGGCTATAGAATTCCAAAATGATGCCGTATACGCCAATCAGCATAAGAATGTAAGCAACATTAGGGTTGGTAATTGTGGCCAGAAACTGATCTCTCCAATCTGGTTTCTCTTCTACCAGTTTCGCTTCACCTAAATCTAGAGTCTGTTTTTTGTCGTTGATGGTGACCTCTATTCCCTCAACTTTAGTTGCAAAGTCTTCAGGATCATTCGCGATCAGATTAATGACGTTCAACTCCAACGCTTCATCGGATGATAAAGTTGCGGCTTCGCGAACGGCCTTCTCTGCCCACTCAACATTCCTTCCTCTTAGTTTTGCCAACGACCGAATGTAAGCGATAGAGTCATTAAGAATTTTCTTCTCCATAGCGCTTGGTTCATCACCGGAAGGCTCATCCGATTTATCATTTCCTCCGGTTCCACCCATTTGTACCGGAGTTGCTGCACCTAACGTTGTCGCAGGAGCCATTGCTGCTACATGGCAGGCATACAGAATGTACGTACCAGCACTAGCGGCACGAGCGCCAGACGGATGCACCAAACATAAGATAGGAATCTCTGAGGCAAGTATGTGTTGATTGATATCTCTTAGGCTAGTTACCAACCCACCAGGGGTATCAATGGTGATAATAATCGCGGGGGTAGAAGAGGATTGATTGGACTTTTGAATTTCTTTGATGACATAGCTACCTACTGCGGGGCCGATAGCTCCACTGATAGATAACACAGGTACCGTCCGTAAAGACTCTGCTTCAGGTTTTGATGTGTCTGCTCCGGACGGGTTGATAATGCAAATAAGACAAGCTAAGACGACGCTCAGCAGCCAAGGACGCATCCGACTTCCCCCTTTGAGACATACTAAAAGTGTAGTTCAAAAGTGAAAGTTAGACCTCTATTTGTCGCGATGCTCCCTATAACTCTTCTTCATCCTGTTCTACACCTTCAACCATCAGGCTACAGTGTATAGAGTATTGATCAAAAGAAAACTTAGCGGCGTTATGCTCTCGCTTGGTGATAACAACTTCATCACCATATTGAACGGTTACCCTAGTAAACACTTTCTCTTTTACCGTAACAGTGTTTTCTTTTAACAAGCGCTCAAGCTCAGATTCAGCCCACTCTCTTTTGTTCTTTGCTTTGGTAAGCAAATCGTTATTCTTCTGCTTGAGAGCTTCAATCTTTTCAAGCCCTTCTGGATCGCGTTCCGCTTTTGGAATTTTTTTGTACTCCATTTCCTGGCGGATCACATCCATGGTCTTGTTCTGAATTGTGGTATAGCGCTCTTTCAACTCATTTAAGCCTTGCTTATATTTGTTGAACCGAACAAATGGTTGGATAAAAGTTGCGGTATCACCTTCGACGCCAAGGTTGGCACACACAATCTTGCCACCGACTTTAGCATGACCACCGCTCAATGTTCCTTTTCTCTCAGAGGAATCAAGAACGGTTAAGTCTCCGGTACACATAACGGTGTTGTTCAGACTATGTAGTTCCAGCTCTATATCACCCATCGCTTGCAGGAAGGCAAACTGTGCATACTTGCTCTTGATGTTGCTGTTGGTCTTCACGATACAAGCTTTGTCTTCATCTTCGTCAACCGCATGACCGATTATGCCCTGGCCTACAACAATGTCCTCTTGAGCTTGAACATCAGCAGACTCTATAAAGCCGCCCACAGTGATAGAGCCGGTTGCTCTCACTATCATACCGGGTTCGATATTGCCTGAAACAACAATACTCCCCTTGAACTTAACATGCCCGGTCGATACATCGATATTCTTGAGTGATAAAGCAGGATCAACTTCCACACTGCTTTTCTTAATGATAGGCATACCGGAAATAGCAGCTCTAAGAAGGTTAGGATTAGATTTATCTACTTCTGTTCCTTTACTCGCTTTCAGTGCAGCATCCTTACCAGCAGTTGGCTTGATAATAGCCCCAAGAACGGTGAAACCCGGTGTACCTCTCGTTGCGGGAATACGCTTAAGAACCTCTTCTCCGGCTTCAACCGTTATTGTCTCTCCAAGGTCCCTCATATCAACCTGGTCAGTCTTATCACCGGTAGTCTGTGGTTTTAGCACTCGTTCGTTGGCATCATCTACGAGAGGGATAAACTGAACATCTTTACCATGTTTGGCATCAACACCAGCAGCAACAGGCTGAGTAAATTCTTCTCCCGGACCAAGCTCATTGCTTACGGTAAGAACCTTTTTCAATGCGAGTTTGTTAATTCCTTTAATCACTTTTGCCTGAGAAAGCATATGAAGGAGTTCAGGCCCGTTAATTCCACGTCCTCCGTAAGCACCTGTTACAACAACTGATGCAAGCAGGTCGTGGTTTTCTAGAATCACTTTAGCTTGAGCATTTTTTTTGCAAGCGACAACTATGCCATCGTATGCGGCTTTTTTGGTTTCACGCGCAGCAACAACAAACTGGTTAACCGCTTCTTCATCATAGAAAAAATCTGCTGCGCCTAATTCTTCGAGAACACGATCCAGGCCGGAAGCACTAAAGGTCGGACCCACTTCCTCTTTAGTAGGCAGTTGAGCGATAACGCTATTCTGGTCATCTGAAAGGCGAGTTAGTTCATTCCACATGGTTGCTCATATCCGTATATTGGGCCACAAACAGTCTATCCAATAAATGAAACTGTTGTATAAAAAATTGCCTGAAAACCCGTTACAAGTCACTTTTTGATTTACAGTGTAAATTCAATTGATCGATTTACACTGTAAACTCAAGACCATGCCAACTTAACAGCCACCTTTTATTTGGTTTTACACTGTAAATCCAAATAAATTGCAGCTTCTTTTTTTAATTGCTCTTCTACTTGTTTTCGACCAATATGCCCAAAACTTGATACTAGTCTCTTCCAACTCATCCTCTGGAATAACTTCGCAAGCAAAATGGGTGGGATTTTCTTATTACTCTTAATTACTTGTAGGCAAATCGCTTTGTACAATTCCCAAAAAATACTTTCATAACTCACCGCACCAAAGCAATAATTCTGTATCAATTTTACATTATGCGTCGGTTGATAACTGTGATTTGCGGACGAGCTTGCAAGAATGTCTGAGAGCAAAGCTGATTCTGTTTCCGAGAATACTTCCGGCATAAGCGAGATCAGTTGTTCAGGAAATTGCGCTGCTACTTCATTTATCCAAGGTTGTTCAGTTGAAGCTCTGACCATAATCAACGAGTGTGTGCCACTCGCCTGATCTCTTTTAGCACCGAGTCGAACTGGAAGAAACTCTGAACTGCGCCAGAAGTTAATAAGCTCCGAAGTCACTCCAAAGCTGGTGGCCACGTAATCAAACTCTAGCTCTTGAATATCGTCTAATTTTGAAAGGGCCTTTGAACCAATACCTGAACGATGAAGATCGGGATGAACTGCAACTCGCATAATTCTAAGACATTTATCCAATGCCGCTTGCTCAATGCCTAACTGCGTAGCCAGTGTTGATGCGATTAGATGTCCTCGAGGCCTTCTTGTTCCAGAAAGAACATCCTCAAGCAGTGCTCTACTCATACCTCCTTCTAAATGAACAAGCAGACATCCCAATAACTTGTCGCCCTTATTAATGGTTATGAGATGAGTAGACTCGTCTTCTAGCAGCTGGAGTAAGTCATTTGGTGAAGTCTGATAGTGAGCAGAAACCAAAAGAGCAAAACTGTCTCGAACAACATCTTTGCTTTCGAACATCTCTGATTTTGAAATAAGCTTGACCGAGAGATCTGCATCCTGAACGCAGAGTTCTCGGTTTACTGGTTCAATCTCAGCATCCAATAAAAAGGTATCAAACAACCAATTTTCCAGTGGATCATTTGTCCCCCATCGAATTGGAGTTTTGAGCTCAAAAGAGTTCCAGCCGGGGCGATTCTTATCTAACCACTCACTAAATTTAATGGTAAAGCCTCTCCCACACCCTTCGTAACCATGCACGGTAGTAGAGAAAACGACGCGATGATAAATCTCAACACTCGCTTTCAGCATCGGCAAAGGTATTGCTGAAGCTTCATCAACAAACAAGATATCGCAATCAGGTTTTGTCAGTAACAACTCGTCGGGCGAAATAAAGCTCAAGCTAGCTTCGCCCATAACTATCCGATTTTTGTTTTTTTCAAAAGAATTAGTGAGTAAACGCTCTGCGTGTTCAAATACAGGCTCGACAGACTTCCTAGCTGGAGCAGTGACGAGAACCTTCTTTCCTTTTTGACTCATTAACTTCGCCGCTGCAATGCCGAGAGCAGAACTTTTACCCCTTCCTCGGTCAGCAGTCAGAACCAACGGGCGCTTTCTGTGGCCATCTAATACGCGAAGTATTTTATCAACCGCTAAGCCCTGTTCTGCATACTGATCTTCATAGCTTGGAATTGACTCTTGAACTGTCTCATTTAATTTCGAGCTTTGCACAATCGAGCCATCTTCAGATATTGTCGTTAGCTCTGAAAATGCATCTACCAACCAAGGTAACTGAGCCGCTCCATGATCATTAACAAATAAGAACACGATGCCGCCACCAACCAAACATCCAATAGCAGCAGTAAAACTATTGGCGTCAAAACCATCGCTATCATCATAAATCAGCAAATCTCTTTCTCTACCGAGTAACTGATGTCCGCTCTTATAACCGAGTAATTCGATGTTATGGATTCCCTCCCCTCCCAACTTAGTCGCACCTGCGACATCTGTTGTGGAAAGGTATTTTTTTACAATACTAATTCTCCACTCGTAGCACCCGTCGAGAATCACGGCTTCTCTGTGCCTAGACGATTTTAGTCGAGAGTGAAGCTGAGCAAGATATTCAATTGGATCTGACATGAGATTGGGTCTGGTTAGTTTTATTAGATAAGGTCTCTTAACTAAAGATAGTATCACAAGGCACAAAAAAAGCCGCAATGGCTAATTGCGGCTTTGAGTGAAGAGTAAACTGAGCTTAAGAAAGCTTAGACTCAATAAACTGAAGGATATCTTCCATCATGGAATCATCGACTTTCTTAAGGTTGATCGCTAAACTGCTTCCTTTTCTTGTAAAGCTAGCACGACCTTTAACCAGCTCTTTCTTAGCAGGCGCTGCTTTTTTAGCAGGAGCGACTTCGCTTATCCACTGCTCAATATGCTCTGAGACTTCTTTAGTAACTCTTGCTACTCCCTGTTTCTCGCTCTCTTGCCAAACAGTTTTACCTTCTGTCTTACATTTTTCGAGCACAGTTTGTTGCCCTTCATTACTAAGCTCACTGAATAGCTTATGCAGTTTTACAATTGTTGGGCGACCAATATCGACAACATTCGGATATGCCTGAAGCAGTTCTAACGGCAAAGATGCAGCCTTCAGAGCACCACTCACTAACGCTTCACTACACTGGAAGATTTTTGCCAGTGCTTTTTGATCTTCAGCTTCACCGGAATCAAGCTTAGCCTGCATTTCCTTACCACGCTCATAAAGAGATAATGGCTTATGAGCATTAGCAACATCAGATAAGAACTTAGCATGCTCGGTGTTGATGCTTTCAGCTACATAAATCAGGAAGTCTTTTTCAGCAAGAATACAGGACATTCTTCGACGACTACCATCAAGAACCTCAATTTTACCTTGCTCATTTCGACGACCGACAGCTGGGTATTGCTGACCTCTCTCTTTAAGAGTGACTAAAACATCCGAAAGCGCATGCTCATTCAAAAACGACTGCTCACGAGCATTTTCTTCAAATACAGTTGTCTCTGATTCAATCTCTGATGCCGGAATCTTTACGAGTTCAAACTCGACAACCTGCTGACCTGCGACTGCCAGTTCGATAATCTGGGCTTTTTCTTTTGCGGCTGTCTGAGCTTCCTGAGGCGTTGTCGCTCTTCTTTTGTTTGCTTTTCCAAATAACTTCGCATTTAGCTCAGAAGTTTTTATTGCTGCCATTTATTTCTACTCCTGATTAAGTGAAGACCAGTTACTGTGTAATACACGCTCTAACTCCAGAGCACTTTTTTGAACAGAGTCTTGTGCATTTAGAAGGGTCTTTTTGCCCCCTTCAAAATCACCAACAGTCAAGTCAAAAACCGTGCTATAAGTATCAGCACAAGTTTCAAATGCCCTACTCCTTGGCATGGTCGCCATCATAACCTGGTCATTCAACAGATAGTTCATTTCCGTCAATACAGAAACCTGCTTCTTGTTGTCATCTTCAAACATAGTCGGAATTAGACGAACAAACTCTAGTCCTTTCCAGTCATCCGGGAACATTTCATATACCGTAGGCAAATGCTGGAAAAAGTTAACCGTCGAAGCCCAGTCCAGACGTTTCGCTGCGCATGGGATCAACAACGCGTTAGACGCATACATTGCATTCCAAACCAACGGATCAACGTGCGGACCAGTATCAATCATTATGATATCGAACTCATCACCAATCTTATCGATCAGCTTTTCTTTCAACAAACGAACAATATCTAGAGATTGGTTCTGAGATAGATTCTGCCAAGCTTCAGCATTAAACATAGCATCTTCTGGGAAAGCTGAAATAGTTTTCAGGTTAGGATACTGTGTTGGAAGCAATACATTTTTATTCAGGAATTCTCTATCTACCTCAACATCTTCAGGGACGTTGTCCAACATAATATCGACAGCAGAGTAGATATTGTCGTGCTCTTCCACACTGATTTGTGGATTCAGGAATAGACGCAAAGAGCCTTGTGGATCAAGGTCAATCAAACAAATGCGGTATCTTTTATCTAAATTCAGAGCCAGGCATGCAGCAAGGTGAACCGCCGTCATGGATTTACCAGTACCGCCCTTCTGGTTCTGTACGTTAATAACCCAAGGTTTTTTACCCGCATTTCCCTTTCTTTCATGAAACTTAGCAACGCCAGCGGCATCCATAAGCATGTGCGCTTCCTGAAGAGAAATGGAATAATGGTTCGCGTTATTCTTAGTAAATTGATGACCTTCACTCTCTAACTTACTGATCGCGTCATCTAGCTTACGGCGAGTTAAACCTGAACGGGTTTCCATAGAGGCTTTAGACATAGGTGGAAAGTGATCATCACTTCGCTCTTCAAGCACTATTTCAATGCGATCTGCTTGAACCTGTTTTGTCAGTTCTGCCAACTGATATAAGTTGTCTATCGTTTGTTCTCTTTTCATGCCATTTTCCATTTCGAGACTCAATTTTCACATTGTACAGCACTTCAAACTTTAAACAATAAAAAGCTGAACATACAACAGGGAGTAATATCACATATATATTTATACCTGTTATCAAAAAGCAAATAATTAGCGATAAATAGGCTAAAAAATGGACTGTAAAGTTGATTACTAAGACTCAACTTCGACTCTAGATTTTAAATATTACGTTGTCACTTATTTACAATGTAAATTGATATTAGTTCGGAAGAATGCTTATCGGTGTGTAAATTACGGCCAGTGGTATTTGGAATAATAAATCGATGAATAGATGTAAAGATTCTAAAATACTGAATACGATGGGTAGGAACGATGATCAAGGAACTCTCTTGATCATTCTTCCGAAGCAGCATGTAAATCAGGAAGCATGATCAAGGCATTAATTTGATTACTTTATCTCCAATCGGCCTATTTGAAAAAGATCCAACCATCGGATCGATGATCAAGGGATGTTTTCGCCGGAAGCATGTAAATTCCGATTCAAATTACGGGCAATGTCCCGTGGAATAAAGGCATGAGTCAATTAGAGTGGGATTTAACTTGTTTTACGCGGGCAATCAAACGACATACTAGTTGTCTTGATCATGCTTTCGAACTCACATTGAGTTGAAGTCTACGTACAGCATGTAACAACGTATCTAAAACTGCTAGCAAATTTTCCAGATTAACGGAAAGATGCAAATCAATGCTTCCTTGATCATTCTTTCGGATAGGTAATAGAGCCTGAAATACAGTATTAATCCTTGAAATTTCGATTTGGCTTGTGGATAACATGTGCTTTTACGATGATCATTCTTCCTAGCGATCCATGATCAAACTTTCAGACATTACATGATCATTGTTTCAGGCGTTTTTGATCATCGTTCTGTAATAGCGTTGATCAGGCTTCCAGAGATGCCTTGATCATGCTTCTGAAAGACAATTTCACAATAACCTTAATATACAAAGACTTAAGAAGGAAAAAATTCCCGGATCATTAGATCACTTAATCAATATAGATCAATATAAACAATAAGATCAGTTTAAAAAGAACAATAAGTTTTTCTTTATTTATGATCTCTTTTTCTTTAGTCTTTCGGAACTATAGCGACATTACGGCTTATTAATACTGGATAACGAATGAAATCAGAAGAAAAGGTACTGATCAAAGCGCCTAGAAGTCACAAGGATGGACACCTTTTTGAAGTCTCTGAAAATGCGGTGGATTGGATCGAGCAATACCAGCATTTTAAAGGCGTCACAAAAAGCATTATAGAGCTACTTAATTTGATTTCATTACGAAGCTTTAGTAGTAAAGATGGTTTTGTTTCTACCACTGAACTTGTAGAAGCAACAGATCGCCATCTCACCAGAGCCGCTATTCAGCAACGTTTACGAGCAGCAGTCAATGTGGGACTATTTTCGCAAATACCAGTGAAGTTTGAAGAAGGGCTTGCTGGAAAAACCATGTTGCACAGATTTGTAAATCCGGCACAGCTTGTATCTGTAATGGGTGCAACCAGTTTGATGACAGAGTCGACAAAGAAAACCGAAAAGCAGAAACGTTCGAAAGCGTTAGCTCAAAATCAGGTAAACAGACAACTGCTCAACGAGTTTGGCTTGCAAACGCCACCAGCAATGAAAGATGAGTCTGAACAGTTTGTCGTATCACCAGCCAACTGGGCGGGGATCATCGATCAGGCTCTTGCTCCCCCAAGAACTAGAAAAAATTACCAAAAATCAATGGTGTCCATTTCTGGATCCAGAGCGGTAATCGAAACAAGATCTTCTAAAAATATTATGACCGTTGACGATCTTATGACGTTATTTGCGTTGTTCACGCTGACCGTTCAGTACCACGATCATCATCAGGAAGATTATCAGATCAATGCAAAGTTAGTGCCTAACAAGACGCCTTTGTATATCACTGATATCCTGTCTATGAGGGGGAAAAAAGACAGTGGTCCGGCACGTGATGGCATACGAGAAAGTATTGATCGTATCGAGTTTACGGATTTCCAATTACATGAGTTAACAGGCCAATGGCTTAGTGAAAACATGCCTGAAGGCTTTAAGAGTGATCGATTCCGCTTTCTGGCCAGAACGATTACTGCGTCAGAAGAGGCGCCTTCTGAAGATGCTGCGGGCGAAATCAGGATCAAACCTAATTTATATATTTTGGTGTGGGAGCCTTCTTTTTACGAAGAGCTTCTAACAAAAGATTACTTTTTCTTGTTCCCACCCGAGATCCTGAAACAGCACACACTTGTGTTCCAGTTGTATTCCTACTTCCGTAGCCGTATGTCCCGCAGACTAACGGATAGCATGCTGCTTAGTGATCTAAACCAGAAGCTTGCCAGAAATATTGAGTGGCGACGTTTCTCTAATGAGTTGATCAGAGAACTTAAGAAGCTTTCTGAGGGAGAAAAAAACGATCAATATTTTGAAGTGAATCTATGGGGTTACCATTTGGCTTTGACGCTTGAAGAAGACAAAGGGAAAACCCGAGATTACCGCGTTGATATCAAGTGTAACGTAGAAGAGGTCCTTCGTTATTCGAGAGCCAGAACGACTAATGCAGGTAAACGTAACATGGCTCCTACGTTGCCAAACCCGCTTCGTAACGAAATGCTTTCTAAACAGAAGTTGGAAGAGCTGTCTGAAATTATTGATGGTGAGTTTGAGCCAATTCAGCGTAAACAGGCGTCACCAAAGGGGCGATTAGGCCGAAGAGTTAAGCTTAGAAAGCATCTGGTAGAGATCAATGCAGATGAGCTGACGATCACCTTGTCTAAGTATACCTCTCCAGAGGCCCTAGAACGCAGTATAACCGCTCTTTCTGCAATGACTGGTCATCCTCATAGTTCAATCCAAAACGAGTGTCAGGAGCTATTAGAGAAGCTTGACTGGCTAAAAGTGGGCGAGGATATTGTCCCTTATGAAACTCTGAGTAAAACGATCGAACTGTTTAACAGTCAGGCTCAAAGTAAACACTTATCGATCGAGAAGCTGATCTCAGGGCTTGCTGTAAGGAAAAAGATCTGTAAACAGATCCATGAAGGGCACATCAATGAAGAAGTGATCCGAACGTTGGATGAAGTCGCGAACGGAATATAAACACAATTCAGACCTAACGTTGACATTAAGCTGACATCAGAAGGGCCGGTTATCAATAGAATTATTAGCGAATAGACAACCTTTTGTCCTTTCTAATGAAATTGATAGATTGGCTCATATTGTTAGATTCATATTGTTATGGATTATTTGGCGGAGTAACTTATTACTTCGCCATTTTTTTATCTGCCACCCATATCAAGCCTTGATCATGCTTCCGGTAAAATGCTTTTTTTGAGGAATCGCGCAGGCTTTTCTTAAGAGAAGGTTGTTTAGAAATGAGATCTGAATCTTGCTGTTTTCCTACAGCGTAATCTTTTAAGAATATAAGTGAATCGACGACAGTGCAAAGGCACAATTGATAAATTTATAAGTCATCATTCAGAAACAAACCCCAGCTCACATTCCTGATCGAATTTCCTTAACAAGGATATTTCCCTTTGCTACATAAACCTTGTCCCTACATGGTTTTAATCGGAGGTTCAAATGTCCATTAATTCTATTGACCATGATGAAATAACCAAAGTTGCATCGAACTGGGACTTCAAGGAAGAAGACTCCAAGCAATCTACAAAACAGGTTAAATCTGCAGAAGCTCGCCGTCGGATCGAGATGTTGAGAGAAATTAAGGAAAGCGGATTAACGATGGAAGAGGCTGAGGAATTAGGTCTGTTACATCACTGATGATTGCTAAACCAATGCAAAATTACCAGGGGGCGACATTCTGTCGCCCTTAATTTTATTACTCTCCACCACAGTTAGCTTTAGAATTCTTGAGCTACCGTCTGTATATGATATATTGCTGCACCACCAATGAATGCCGACTGGAAACCACCAATGTCTATAAACTTATCGCTCTTGCCACCGGAAGAAAAAAACAAAGTGGAACTCGATAAGCAAGCCTCATTTTTGGTCTGGAAGCTCAAGCAGGCGAAGGCCGGGCCAGAAGAGATTGTTTCTGAAATGAACAAGATCAAGAGTGAAAATGAACGCGAGTGGTTTGCACAGTCAGTTGAAAAGTATAAGCGAGTAATGGGAGTAGGGTGATTCCCACAAACTGAACCAAGTACTGGTGTGAATCATTGAATTGCCCCTTTATTTTGTTAAAATCCGCCTGTTGAATTGAATCAGAGAGAACATCCCGATGGGAAGAAGTTTTGAAGTGCGCAAAGCCTCTATGGCGAAAACTCAAGGCGCAAAAATTAAAGTTTATTCTAAGTACGGTAAAGAAATTTACATGGCTGCCAAGAACGGTGGAGCCGATCCAGATTCTAACCTGTCTCTAAAGCACCTAATCGCGAAAGCTAAAAAAGATCAGGTACCTGGCCACGTTATTGATAAAGCAATAGATAAAGCGACCGGTGGCGGTGGTGAAGACTATCAACCAGCGCGTTATGAAGGTTTTGCTCCTGGCGGCGCTAGCGTTATCGTTGACTGCCTGACAGACAATGGCAACCGTACTTTCCAGGATGTTCGTCAGTGTTTCGTGAAAACGGGTGCTAAGATTGGTAGCCCAGGTGCGGTTTCGCACATGTTTGATCATCAGGCTGTTTTCCAGTTTAAAGGTGATGATGAAGAAGCGGTACTTGAAGCTCTTATGATGCAGGACGTTGATGTTTCTGACATTGAGCTCGAAGATGGTGTCATCACAGTATTTGCTCCGCACACGGAGTTTTTCAAAGTGAAGACTGCTCTTGGTGAAGAATTCCCTGACGTGACAATTGATGTAGAGGAAATCACTTTTGTTCCTCAAACAAATACTCCAGTAACAGGTGATGATGCCGAGAAGTTCCAGAAGTTCCTTGATCTTCTGGATGATTGTGATGATGTTCAGCAGGTTTATCACAACGCAGAGCTGTAATCGCTTAGTCGATACCGACAAGTACTCAGAAAAGCCGGACATGATGTCCGGTTTTTTTTGTTCTGACTCTATGTATACTACACTGTGCGGTTTACATTTTGGTGTCGATTAGAATGAAGAGTTACAGCAAGAAAATTAGTGCATTGCTTGTCTCGTTAGCCTTAGTTGGCTGCAGTAATGCAGAGAAAAAAGATTACAGTCATCTGGACTACTATTCTGATGGGAAGTTCCAGAACGAGAATCAGATGAAAGATACTGAAACATCGAAGTTTTTCCGCGCTATGTGGGCGATGATGTTTGAAACCGATCCGCTGGCCGAGCCTGAAGTTGAGATCCCTGTTAAGGCCATGACCTTACAAGGCCTGGAATATGACATACAGAGCAACGATCTTGTTCTCTATCGATTGGGACATTCGACAATCCTGATGGCTTTGGATGGTCGATTCTGGCTGTTTGATCCAATGTTTTCTGAACGCGCTTCTCCTATGCAATGGATCGGCCCCAAACGCTTCCACCAGCCACCGCTAAGTATTGAAGATCTACCTCCTCTTGCTGGCGTTATCATTTCTCACAACCATTACGATCATCTTGACGAAGACAGTATTCGGCAACTTGCTGAAAAAACAGAGCGCTTCTACCTTCCACTCGGTAACACGGGTTTGTTGGGAGAGTGGGGTATTCCTCAAGAAAAAATAACCGAATTAGGTTGGTGGGAGAGCGTTAGTAGCGGTGATGTCGAAATTGTATCAACACCGGCACAACATTTTTCTGGTCGCTCTCTCACAGACAGAAACGAAACTCTCTGGACATCCTGGGTTATCAGAACCAGTAGTTATTCGACTTACTTTAGTGGTGACAGCGGTTACTTTTCTGGGTTTAGCAAAATAGGTGAGAAATACGGACCGTTTGACGTCACTATGATGGAAAATGGAGCGTACAACTTACTTTGGCCTGATGTGCATATGCTGCCTAAGGAGACGGTACAGGCTCATCTCGATTTAAAAGGAAAGGTGTTATTACCAATCCACAACGGTACTTTTAGTCTGAGCACTCATTCATGGCGTGATCCGTTGATCAAGGTACGCATGTATTCGGATGAAATGGGTGTAAATCTGGCAACTCCTATTGCTGGTGAGCGAGTGGTAATAACTCAAGAAAAGACAGCAAAAGGTAAATATGCTAATGCGTGGTGGGAGGCGACTAGTGATGAAAAGTAAATACATCTTGGGTGCGTTACTCACAGCGTCACTTTTTGCTCCGGCATTTGTTATTGCTGAGAATCATTCAGAAAGTATTCAAGATATGGAAATCAACCATATACTGAATCACCTGAAGGCTTCTGACTGCATCTTCATTCGCAACGGGAATCGTTACAGTGGTGAGAAGGCTGCCGATCATCTGGCGGGCAAATATGATTATGCCCGCGATAAAATCAAATCTGCTGAATCATTCATCGAAAACATTGCATCTGAAAGCTACTTTTCAGGTAAACCTTACCAAGTGGAATGTCCGGATAAACCCACAGTCAAATCTCAGGATTGGCTGACGAGCTTATTAATAGATTATCGCTCTAGATAGCACTCCTAGTATTCGGTATGCTGCGGACATATATAACAAACACAAAAGGAAGTTGAAATGAAAGTAAGTTTTGTCGGTCTTGGCGTAATGGGTTATCCGATGGCAGGGCACCTTCAGAAAGCAGGTTTTGATGTTACGGTTTATAACCGTACCGCAGAGAAAGCGAAACAGTGGGTATCCGAGTTTGGTGGCCAAATGGGTGAAACTGTTCCTGAGTGCGTTCAAGATGCTGATGTAGTGCTTACCTGTGTTGGTAACGACAATGACGTGAGAAGTGTCACCACGAGCGATACAGGCGCTCTGGCAGCGATGAAACCGGGTAGTATTCTGATTGACCATACAACCACCTCTGCAGAACTAGCTGAAGAGTTAAAAACGGCATGTGATGGGAAAGAGATCCGTTTTATGGACGCGCCAGTATCTGGCGGCCAGGCAGGTGCTGAAAATGGCGTGCTAACCATTATGTGTGGTGGCGAGAAATCAGACTTCGATGATGTCCAATCTGTGTTTGATGCTTATGGTAAATCTTCTGTACTTATGGGAAGAGTAGGGCAGGGGCAACGTGCGAAGATGGTAAACCAAATCTGTATAGCTGGCGTGCTGACAGGTCTGTCTGAAGGTTTGGTGCTTGCTGAAAAATCTGGTTTAGATATCCCGACATTGGTTGATTGCCTGAAAAATGGTGCAGCAGGCTCCTGGCAAATGGAAAATCGCGCTGTAACTATGGCTGAAGATAAATTCGATTTCGGATTTGCCATAGACTGGATGATCAAAGACCTGGGTTTCTGTCTAGACGAAGCAGAAAGACAAGGTGTGAAGTTACCTCTGACAGAGAAAACGACAGCTTCATATAAAGAGCTGGCTGCAGAAGGGCTAAGCCGGATGGATACATCGGTGCTTCTGAAAGCAGTTCAGAAAGAGTCCAAAGAATAGATACAGTAGCCCAGTTAATCGCTGGGCTTTTAATTATTTACAGTGTAAAGCCACCTCCAAACCATCCTGAATAGCCCCAACCAAACCCGATACTGAATCCAGTGATGTGTATCAATACAAGATGAACTATAAATTTTAAGTAGCCCAAAAATGTAATCGCTAATAAAAAAGATAGGTCTGTAAATAAAAATTATTAATTTTATTATGAGCTCAATTTGGGGGTGACTAAGTTCTCGTTTTGACATTTACAACAACAATTATTCTCAATATGTTATTTTGAACTTCACCCAAAAATGATAACTTTCGTTGATTGTAAGAGTGATTTTTATACAAAAAAACGAAACTCAGGTTGTCTAGGTGAAAAAATACGTCCATACGCAGTTCAGCGGATTGGTAGTGGTGTTGGTTTCTGTGCTTTCCTCTGTGGCTCATTCTGAACCTGCGGGTAGACTTGCTCCTTCCACTCAGTCTGATATTGAAAACCAGCAGGCTCAGCGTCTTCAGGATATAGAAGATGCCAAACAATCCTTAGAAACCCTCGTACCCACTCAAACCTTGCCCCAGTCGGTTGTTGATGATGAGGAGCAGTGCTTTCAGGTTGAGCGTATCGAGCTTGAAGGCAACACCGTTTTTACCTCTGACACGCTTTTAGATTTGCTGGACTTTGAACCAGCCTGTATTGGCCTTACCCGCATCAATGACTATCTTCGCATCATCACCAATGGCTACGTCGAAGCTGGTTACGTCACTTCCCGTGCCTTTCTGGTACCACAGGACTTATCGTCTGGCGCTCTGAAGGTGGTGGTCCTAGAAGGCCGGCTGGAGGCATTGCTGTTTAACGGAGAGCCTCAGACATTTTTGAGTCAGGCCTTTCCGGGCATGGAAGGCGGGTTACTTAACCTGCGCGACATTGAGCAGGGGCTTGACCAGATAAATCGCTTAAGACGATACAACGCTCAGATTCAATTGCTGCCAGGCAGCAAGCAGGGATACAGCGTGGTGGATATCAAGACTGGAACCGGCACCTTTGGCAGTTTTGGGGTTGGTTTTAACAATTCCGGACAGGCGTCCACAGGCGAAGAGTTGTTGTCGTATACCCTCAGTGGGGAAAACTGGCTGGGGCTGCTGGATAAATGGACGTTAAATGGCAGCAAAAGCGCGGAGTTCATTGACAGTCGGGATGCAGAAAGCCTCTATTTCAGTTTGGATGTGCCAGTGGGGTACTGGAACATCGGCTACGCCACCTCTTACAGCACCTATAAGACCAGCATCAATAGCCGGGGGATGACCATTACCTCGAACGGTAAAACCAACAGCCACGATGTGTCATTGCGCTGGCTCTTTCACCGTGACGGGCTGGGTAAGTCCGCGCTGAGTGCCAAAGTGAATCATCGGCGGGAAAAGAACTATCTGCTTGGCAATCTGATTGAAACCAGCTCCCGCAACTTAAGCTCGGCCTCAATGACTCTGGAGCTCAGTCGCCGGATGTGGGGCGGCTTTTTTGCCCTCTCTCCTTCTCTAGTGGTGGGGACCGACTGGTTCGGTGGGGAAGAAGACGGAGAAACCGGTAAGGTACCCTCTGCGCAGTTTTATAAAAGCACCTTAACCGCCAGCGTGACTTACCCACTGCCTGCACAGCTCAGTTACACCAGCACCGTGTTTTCCCAGTGGAGCAACGACACGCTGTATGGCAGTCAGCGCCTGAGTATCGGGGGAGAGTATTCGGTCCGGGGGTTTAAGGATGTCTCTATTTCCGGGGATGAAGGGTATTACTGGCGTAATGACCTGACGTACCCATTGGGTGAGGTGCCTTATCTGGGGCATGTTCGCACTCAGTGGGCAATGGATACCGGGACCATTGTCCCCGACAGCACCGATGCATTTGAACGGGGCTCACTCTGGGGCACCAGTTTTAGCCTGTCGACGGCCAACCCAACCCTCTCTACCGGTCTCACCGTCGGCTTTCCGATGGCTGCCCCTTCCAGGCTGAAGGTGGATGACTATGTGCTCTATTACCGCCTCAACCTCACGTACTGATAAAAGGAGAGTCCTATGAAAGCGATGAACACCGACAAACCGGTCTCCTTGGTTCAGAGAGTGCTGACTTATGGGGTGCTGACCCTCTTTACGGTGCAGCCTGTGATGGCCAATGTGGTGGTCAGTGGTGGCGCTACCAGTGTGGAAACCGCGGCTAATGGGGTGGAGGTGGTGAACATTGCTACCCCGAACAGTCAGGGTTTATCCCACAACAAATATCAGCGGTTTGATGTTGACCCGTCAGGGTTGGTCCTCAACAACTCCACTGAGCAGTTCAAACAATCTCAGCTGGCTGGTCTGTTACAAAACAACCCCAACTTGAATGGTCAGTCCGCATCGGTCATCTTAAATGAAGTGACCGGTGCCAACCGGAGTCAGTTGCAGGGCTATACCGAAGTACTGGGGCCTTCTGCTAATGTCATCCTGACCAACCCTTATGGCATCACCTGTGATGGCTGTGGTTTCATCAATACGCCCAGGGTGACACTCTCAACCGGCGCGGCACAAATTCAAAACGGAATGGTGTCGGGGTTTGAAGTGGCGGAAGGTTCGGTCACCGTGGAAGGATTAGGGCTGGATGCCACCCGGCAAAGCTACTTTGACATCATCGCCCGCACCGCCGAAATCAATGCCCAGATAAACGCGAAGGCGTTGACGGTCATCACCGGTAAGAACCGGGTGGATTATGAGAGTAATGCGGTGACCAAAAGAGCCAGTGAGGGCACAAGGCCGGCACTGGCGATCGACTCTTCCTCGCTGGGCGGGATGTATGCCGGACGCATTGCCCTGATAGCCACTGAAGATGGGGTGGGGGTCAATGTCGGGAGTCTGGCTGCGTCTCAGGGCAGTTTGCAGATAACCGCTGATGGCAAGATTGTTCTGGGTGATGCCAGTGCAACGCAAAACATCGAGCTGGTGACGCAACATGACCTGGCCTTGTCGGGGACGCACAGTGCAGGCAATGACGTATCGGTCTCTGCGGCTCAGGTGACGGCCACAGGCAGTCAGAGTGTGGCAGGGGGCGAGTTAAGCCTCAGTACCCAGTCGGCCACGTTAACTAATGCTTCTCTGGAAGCAGGCACACTGACTTCAAACGCCGCACAGGTTACTTTAGACAGTCAAAGCAGTCTGAAGAGCCAAACGGCGAACCTGACCGGGCTAACCACACTGGATAATGAGGGGACGGTGTCTGCCAATACCGCACTGAGTGTGAGCGGTAATCAGGTAACTTTATCTGGCAGTGGCCGTGTTGAAGCCAATCAGGTCGATATCACCAGTGATGCGCTGACGCTCGATACCACACTGCGTGCTCAACACCTGAACGCAGACAGCAAAGGCGCACTGAATCTGACTGCTCAGGCAACAGTCAGCGCCAGTGATACGGCGAGCCTGACCGCGCAAAGCCTGACTCAGAGCGGTGAGTTATCAACGACCAATGCATTGAACTTGAAGACCAGCCAAGCGATATCCAATACAGGGAACATTCAAGCGGGGTCGATGATTGTCGAGGCGGCGAGCATAGATAGTACGGGGACATTAGCCGCTAATCAGACCATGGTGCTCAAAGCGGACGATGTCACTCTGGCTGGTGAGGTCGGCGCTGCGGATATCACGGTAACATCAGAACAGTTGGCTATAAATGGAGCGATCTCCGCCACAGGGCAAAGCGCCCTCACCGCCAACCGCAGTCTGACCGTATCCACCAGTGCAAAGGTTACCTCTGGCAATGCCATGACCATCAACACCGCCAGCCTCACGTCACAAGGTGTGGTTCAATCCAATGATTCGCTAGGAGTAACCGCCAACACCGCCAATGTGCAAGGTACCCTCAGTAGTCAAAACGCCATGACCTTGTCGGGTGGCACGTTAGAGCAATCTGGTACTCTGTACTCCGGTAGCAACCTGACGCTCACTCAGACAGACTCGGCGACCCTCAAAGGCAATGTGGATGCAAAAGGGGCAGTCGTGATAAACGCAAAATCACTGGATTCGCAAACCCGATTGGTTTCAGAGCAATCCGTCACTGTCACAGCCGATAATACCACAACCGCTGGACTGCTTAGCGCTACACAAGCACTAACCATCAACGCAGATACATTGAATCAGTCCGGTGAGATGCTTACCGAAGACAACCTCAACATTCATGCCAGACAAGTGACGCTGGGTGGTAAAGCTGCGGCAGACAAGGTATTAAGCGTTCAGTCGACCGGCAACATCACCACCTCAGCGCCAGCGTCCGTTTATGGTGCAAACAGTGTTGATGTGGATGCCGTTTCCCTAACACATCAGGGATCATTGCTGCACTCCGGTGGCAACCTCAGTTTGACGCTTGGCTCTGGGCTGATAACCAATCAGGACATCACCGCAGATGGTGACCTTAACCTGACGGCCACCTCGCTAAACAACAGCGCGGAAATCAGTGCCGATGGGCAAACCAA
This sequence comes from Vibrio iocasae, assembly GCF_042245395.1. NCBI lineage: Bacteria > Pseudomonadati > Pseudomonadota > Gammaproteobacteria > Vibrionales > Vibrionaceae > Vibrio > Vibrio iocasae. Next base: position 2,100,804 of record NZ_CP145310.1, read on the forward strand.
TATTACGGTCACCGGCGCGTTAACCAACCAAAGTTCTGGCATGATATCGGGGCAGACCACAGCGCTTCAAGCGAATAGTGTGACCAACCATGGCCGGTTGCAGGCGCTCGACGCACTGGGGCTCACCGCCAGTTCGCTGAGCAATCATGGCGCGGTTGTCGCTCTGGGGGACGCTACCACAACGCTAACAGGAACGCTCACTAACCGGGGCGTGATTTACGCAGGCAACCACGGTTATCTCTACGCCTATGCGCTCAACAACTACAGCGATATCTTGACCCAAAAGAATCTGACCATTGCACGAAATGGCTCAAACGCCAGAAGTGCCAGTCTTTTAAACAGCTCAGCCACCATAGAATCACTGGGTGGGGACATCAATATCTATGCAGATACGGTGACCAACAAGCGCACCACGGTTAGTATCCAGTCTACGTCTCAAAATATGAACTTGTCGTCCACTCTAAGTGGCGGTGCAAGCTGGTTTGAGGTCGACAGTGACTCTGAACATGCTCCTGTTTTTACTGTGTATGATTATTGCTCCAGCAGTTGCGGCAGTCACCATACTGGTGCTGAGCAGACAACTTATGTAACTACTGTAGCGAGTGGGGATACGCATTCTGAACTGGTGAGGCGAGATAGTCAGGTGTTAAGAAGTGCAAGCTCAGCTTCCCGACTCGTAGCAAAAAACAATGTTTCAATCACAGGTCAAACGGTTACTAACGAAGCCAGTCAGATAAGTGGTAGCGGGGTGACCATAAATGCATCAACTTTAACGAACAAAGGTTATCAACTTTCCTCAGAGAATGTCTACTACGACTATAAGCTCGACACGAACGACTATGAGCAGAGAACGAGTCGGAACCCGATATATGGTGGTGTTTCATTTCGGTTTAATCGAACGGGTGTAAGAAGTGTTGGTTCAGGTGTAACCGAAGCTCTAAACGCCTCCATCTCTGCCACTGGCAACGTCACCCTGAATGTGGCCAACAAGGTGAACAACTCCACCATTCAATCGAGAGCGTCCCGAGTCGCGCCAACTGGCAATAGTAAAACAGCGCAAAACACCAGTGCAGCATCCGGTCATGTTGGTGCCGCTGATGTGGTAGCCATCGGTGAAGCCGCGATTACCCTGCCTACTTTCAACACTGTGCCCTACCCGGACTATCGACTGCCGACCGGACCAAACGGCCTGTTCATCTACTCGACAGGTCCCAAAAGCAAGTACCTGATTGAGACCAACCCGCTATTGACGGATTTGGGGAGCTATCTAGGCTCAGACTACTTTCAGAACAAGGTGGGGATTTCACCAGAACAAGATGTCACCTTCTTAGGTGATGCGTTCTACGATACCCGCGTCATTACACAGGCCATCTTTGAACAAACCGGTAAGCGCTACCTAAGCCAAGATGTTGGGTCCGATTTAGGTCAGATGCAGTCATTGATGGACGCTGCGGCTAAAGAAAAAACGTCGCTGGACCTAACGGTGGGGGTTTCACTGACGCAAGAGCAGATAGCGCAGCTCAGTAGCAATATTCTCTGGTATGAACAAATAGAGGTGAATGGCCAACAAGTACTGGCACCAAAACTCTATCTGGCGCAGGTGACTAAAGACGATGTATCAAACGGTGCGCTCATAGCGGGCAGTAACGTCACCGTTCAGGGTGGCGAGATTGAAAACATCGGCCAGATTCTGGCAGACAACACCCTGAGCCTGACCAGTGACGGTAAAATCACCAATGATACCGGCACCATAAAAGCCGGTGGGGATGCCACACTCAAAGCCGAAGAGGACATCACCAATCTCAGTGGCACGATATCGGGTGATAAGGTCAGTGTGGTGTCGACGAAGGGTTCGGTGGTGAACAAAACCCTGAGTGAGCAGGTTGAGTACGACAAGGATGCAACCCGAACTTATCGAGGGAAAACAGCGAGCATTACCGCCTCAGATACCATGACGGTTTCTGCTGGAAAAGACATCATCAGTCAGGGGGCAGACATGCGTTCTGGCGGTGATATGGGCCTGGAAGCGGGTGACAATGTTGTCTTATCCGTGAACGAAGCGAAGTATCACAACCGCACCTATGGTCATAATGCTGTAAACGACGCTCTGACGGTTAAAAATCAAGGCTCCAGTATCACCACAAATGGAAACCTGACGGTGAAAGCGGGTAAGGACATCAAGCTCACCAACGCAGCGATTTCCAGTGGTGGTGATACCCGTGTGGATGCCGGGCAAGCGCTGACCATGGATACCATTCAAGATGAATCCTACTCCTACAACCAAAAAGGTGGTCGAACTGACATTCGTCACACCAAGACACATCAGGGCAGCACATTAACTGGTGATGAGGTCCACCTGACCGCAGGTGATGACCTCTCGCTGATAGGCAGCGACATTGATGCTAAAAACAATGCTTCTCTGACCGCCTCGGGCGATGTGTCCGTGCTGGCCGTGAATGACAGTGACTATCGCTACTTCAAAGAGACCAAGAAAAAGTCGTTCGGACGCTCAAAAACCACCATCAAAGAATCGCTTCATGAAACCGTGAAAGGTTCAGAGGTTAATGCCGGGGGCAATATCGCCATCACCGCTCAGGCGAACAAGTATGCCAGAGTAGCCGGCGGTGACAGCGACATACAGGTGATTGGCTCAGAGCTGAATGCAGGCGAGGGGGTGACGCTTTCGGCTGATGGTGATGTCGTACTGGCTTCTCAGCAATACAAGGAATACTCGCGAGAAGAAACCATCAAAAAAGGCTTTGGTGGATTGAGTGGCAAACACAAGGGCAGCATTGATGATGCGACGTTACTGGAAGGCAGCTATACCATAGCTGCCAATGACATCGATATTACCTCGGGCAGAGATATCGGGGTTTTGGCCAGTGAAGTGACGGCCGGTGGTGATGTAAACCTTGATGCGTTGGATGAAGTGCTCATCAGCTCACAAGAGGCCCTTAAGCAAAGTAAGGAGTGGAGCGAAGAGTTTAGTTTCCTTAAGGGCGGCAACCTGTTTGAGATGGAAAATCAGCGAGACGGCGTACAGACAGCAACGCAACAAGCCAGTCGTATCCATTCTGACGGGAGCCTATCGATAAACAGCGGCAGCATGGCAGTGGTGGGCTCTGAGCTCACTGCAGGCGACAATGTGTCACTGGTCGCGGACACGGGCTCTATTGAGATTTTGAGCGCTGAAAATACATCCGAGACCTACAGTGACCACGAGAAACTGACGGTTGGTTTTGGGGATATGGGAGAACTGGTTAGTGTTGAAGAGGGTCAGATTCGTATCAACCTTGGGCAGGCAACGTACGACAAGGTCGACACCAAAACGAATCAAACCACTCAGACCGGTAGTACCCTTTCAGCAGGTAATCACCTTTCAGTGAATGCCGAAAGTGATGTTACGGTTTCGGGCTCTGACCTGATAGCAAACAGCAATCAAAATACCACCGGGGACCTCACCTTAGCGGGAGAAAATGTCACCATCAAGGAAGCGAAAGAGACCAGGCAGACACAAACGAAGGAAATGCATGGCAGCGCTAAAGTCAGCCTGGTGATACAACATCAGGCGGCTGAGGTGGTAAAAGCCGCGCAAGCACTGGAAAAATCCACCAAAGCGCTGAAACAGGCTGAAAAAGACTATAAGCAGTACAAAAAGCAACTGGACTCTTTAGAAAATACTTTGGCCACCTTATCAGAAGAGCTTGAGCAAGATAAACCCGGTGTCAACTTTGAAGACGTCGAAGAGCTCAACGACCTGATTGCCGACGTGAAGAGCGATGAAGCCTGGTATGTGACAGGCATTGCTCTGGCTTCTGCGGATGTGGCGTCTAAAACTACGTTGCTTTATCAACAGACGGCGGCTGCGGGTCAAAGTAGTGGCTCCTACGGTTTTAATGCTGGTCTGCATTTGGATATGGACGTATCTAAAACTGATGCATCGGACAATCAGGTCAGTTCAGTAGCGTCAAACCTGTCGGCGCAGAACATCACGATTAAAGCCGGTTCAAACAAGGGAGACTCCGCCACGATTCAGGGCTCACATTTGGCGGCTAAGGATACGGTTCAGATACAAGCAAATGAAGTGAACATTCTGGCTTCACAAGAGACTCAGAACAGCCGTTCAAATACGGAGTCAGGTAGTGTTAGTGCTTCATTAACTGTCTATGGAGCAAGCTCTGGCATTAACTTAAACACCAGTCTGAGCCGCAATGAATCGACATCCGCTTCCACGACACATACCAATAGTACGCTCCATGCCAACAACGTGGAGATAACATCGGAGAGTGATACCAACGTCAAAGGTGCAACCGTTCGGGCGGATGATACGTTAAAGCTGGATGTCGGTGGAGACCTGAATGTGGCTTCAGTTCAGGACCGACATACCTCCAGTCAAAAAGGTGCGGGTATCAGTGCGGGGCTGAGTCTTTCTGGCGGAGAGGTACCGGTTGGTGCGAATGGCCAAAAAGGTGGGGTCATTGACTACTCAAAAGGTAATCCAGGTGAACACAAGGGTTCTAGCGGCGGTTTCAATGTGTCGAATGGCAGAACCAGTAAAAAAGAAACGGTGCTCACCAGTCTGACCGGAAACCAGGTGGATATCAATGTTGCTCAGAATACCGACATCAAGGGTGCGTTAATTGCCGCGACGGATAGTGAGGGTGCCGATACCGGAGACTTGAGCCTTACGACGGATACATTCAGTTACAACGACCTCTCCAACACCAGTTACACCCAAAGTCAGAGTGGAGGCATTAATACCAGTGTGGGGACGAACGATGGCGAGATTGATGCCACTTACAACACCACCAGCATCCAATACAAAAATGAGTCGGGTTACAGCAAGAGCAAAACACTGGCTACCATTGGTCAGGGTGAGCTAACCATCGCGGACTCAGAAAACTCCGACGACACCACTTCCCTAAATCGCGACACCGAACATACAGAAAAGGACCTGTTCACTGTTGACCGTAAGCAGGGGGATTTTGATGTTACGGTTGATCACCGGCTGCTGACCGAAGAGGGAAGGGCGCAGATAAAAGAGGATGTTAAGCGGACGGAGTTAATGGGTAAATCATTAGCTGATGTTGCGCTTGAGGACTCCGTTAAGTTGGCTGATACCTTCGAGCATATGGATGTGGTGCAGAAGGAGTTGGATGTACAACTGCTTATTGCTCAGAAGAAGGGTGATGCAGCGGTCAACATTAATAATCTTGAAAATGCTACCGCTCAACAGAAGCAAGATGCGATTAATGATTACGCTGCAGCTTACTCCGAAGTATTCGGTATCTCTATCGAGAGTGCCTTGGTTATCGCGGTTAATAAATCGATTGGTGGTGCGCACTATACAGGCGACAAGGGCAGTAACATTGTTCTGAATGATAAGGCAATGAAAAATGCCCAAGACTATATGAAGACTTTGGCTCATGAAGTTACTCACGGGTTAGAGAAGCAAGGCATTATCGGAAAGAAAGGAGAACAAGGGGAAAACTACGCTGAGCTGATTGGAGGTTATGCCGAAGGTAACTATGAGTTCGCACTAGAGAACAGCGGTCTTGGCAAGGTTAATAAAGGCAATACTAACTCTCATATTGGAAATGATTCTAAAGCCGTTGTGGATGCCAGTGAGCAGTTTAAAACAGTACAGAAGTCAGGAACGGAAATTGATTATTACCTTACTCAGCCTGAGGCAAGAAGAAAAGCGGAGCTTACAGAATTTCTGTTAAATTGTACCGACTCCAGTTGCAGAGACACTGAGGAGTTTAAATCAAAACAGAAAGAACTTGTTGCTCTTAATAAGAAAGATGAGGAGCGAGACTTAGCTTACAAAAAAGCGTGTTATTCAGGTAGAGGAGAAGAGTGTAATAGTGAATCTGCAAAAGTTGTAGCCGCTCACGATACTTGGGATAAAGAAACAGCCGTAAAAGATAGCTCTCTTACTTCAGAATACATTGATATTACGTCTAAGAATGCTGAAGCAGAAGCTCGCCCTTGGGAATTAGCAGCAGGTAGTGCTCTGGCAGAAATGCCGACTGATGCGTTAATAGGTGCTATTAGTGCAGTTCCTGAAATGGTAGATCTTGCAACAACAGCATCTGCCGCTATGCAAGGTGATGAGGGGGCGCAGCAACAGCTTAAAACGATGTATGAATCAGCAGTTGAGACGATGTCTGATCCTAATGGTGCTGCTGACAAATATATTGCTGATATTCAGGCTAAGGAAGCGAGTGGCGAGATTTCATCGTTTGAGGCTAAGAAGCAGATATCTAAGTTCTATATATCTGTTGCAGCTGCTGCAACGGGCTCAGCACATGGGGTCGTTAAACTTGGAGATACTAGTTTAAATGCTATAGCGAAAGCGGGAGATTCTGTAAAAGATATTGTTCGAGGGGATAGTAGTAAAGTTGCAAAGATTACTCATAGTAGTGAGAATGGGTCCCCATCAACAGAAAACTTTCACCAAGAAAACAATTTTGATTTATCAAAAGTAGAAGTTCTAAGCATAAAAGATGCTAGAAAAATGACAGGTGAAAATTCTGGATTGATATTTGTACAGGAGCCACAGGGTAATTTTGATAAGAACTTTGTGCAATTTGAATCTGGGACTAAAGGCGCTTTCTCGGATGTGCCATCAGAGAGAAAAGCTGTTCCCGCAATTCGATTCGATAATCCTAACCCAAGGGGGAACAACTTTGTTAAGTTTGATGGTATCGAAGATGATGGAACAACTTTAATTGATCGTAAAACGGCACTAACGACATTTGATAAGCAATTACAAAGTATTCAAAGAGTATCCTATGCCTTAAAACAAAACCCTGGGTTTAAAGGTGTCTTTGAGTTTCCAAATCAAAAGGCAGCTGATAAGGCAATGGATATACTGATTAGAGAGAATATAACTAATATTACAGTGAGGGTAGCGAAATAATGGTTAAACTTAACTTGGAGCTACGTCATAGGGCAAAACCCAATGAATCTTATGATGAAAAGCACATTAGGTTTTTAGAAAGTATTGCGGACTTAGGTACGCCTTGGAACCTAGAAGGGTTAATGCCCCTTCCAGATATTGGTTCTGAACTTGTGATAAGCGTTTCTTTAGATAAGCTCTTAGGCGCAGGCGTTAAAGGCAATATTACTTATAAGTACCGAAGTGAAAAATACCTTGAAGACAATGCTCAGTTCGATGACCACATACAAATTGACTTTAATGAAGGGAAAATCTCGCTAAATGAGATCATAAGAATTCTAAAGTCATATATCCCAGCATTTGATTGCTATAGAGCAACCTTGCGAAACTGGAACATCACGAAAAGTGATTGGGCTAAGATAGTTGAAGAAAGTAATAATACGGGCAAGGATGTTAATGGAAGAGATGGAGTGTATCGAATAAATCCAATTAACTACTTTGACCGAGAACTATGCCTCAGGGCATTTGGGTTATCTCCTGAGCAGATTATTCAGCGTCTTGAAGGTAAAGTAGAATCGGTTAGCCTGCTTCACGGTGGTGTTCTTTTAATTTACAGCACACTTCCTGTAGAACAAGGCAATTTTGATAATATTGATGAAGAAGTTAAACGCCTTCTTCAATGATTAATTATTACCGTGCAATTAGCCACTCATCCGAGTGGCGTCCCTCTTCCCAGAACCACCCACCACAACCACAGAACCCTCTCTCGCCACCAGAAACGGCAAATCCCTACGGTATCAGCCACGGGAATATATTGTTAAACCCTGCGGTATTGGCGCTGTGAATCGGGGTGTTTTGGTTCTGGGTGGGAACTGGGTTAACGGGTAAGGTATGGGACTTACAGGGTGGATATGAGGGGAATTCGGTAAAGGGGGGCAAGATGCCAGAGAATCTTTATATCTTGTCCAGTATCATTGGTACACCTAAAGGTATAACAATATATACAGAGAAATTGATGTTAATTGATCACGCTACAGGGTAGGCCGTGCCAGTTGATGAGACTGGCACGAAGTATTACCGCAATTATGATCAGTTCCTTTTTCTAACTTTTCCCTGAAGTTCATCTAAGTAATTGCTTAGCTGTTTCAGATCCGCCTCAATTTCTTCAACTGTAGGGTAAGGATCACCCACAGCAGGAGCGCTATCATGTCCTGTAAAATAAGTGCTGCATTTGGTCATGGCAGTATCAACCATTGCGATATCAGCATCTGTAATATCAGTCAATCGTCTTAGTCTCTGTGTTTGGATGCCACGCTCAAACCTATTTACAACTCGGTTTAGTAGCTTTTCTTCAATCAACCTTTCCCAACTTTCTCGTAATCGACCATAGAACTCACGTGAAGCCTTCCTAAACTCAGCTTCTGTTCCCTTTTTATCAATCTTTTTTATATCCTGTAACTCGACATTAAGGGCTTTCAAACGCTTACTAGTTGTTAAAGCTTCCCACGGAGCATTTTTACTTACTATTCCGGCTAGATTTTGCCGTGAACGTTCCAATGCGGAAGTGTCATGATTAGCGTTTAGCCTTTCAGCCGCTTCAAGTAAGAGTTTGTAGAATACAATATCATGTGTAAAGACAATTACTTGCCTTTCAAGCGACTCTGAAACCAACCTTTCAGCAACACGACTTCGCCATTGATGGCTAAGCGAATTAACAGGATCATCAAAGATTACAGCAGACTTTCTGTTATCGGCTTTCATCTCCGCTAGAAAAGCAGCTATTGCAATACAGCGTTGCTCTCCTTCACTGGCAATTGTTGATACTAAAGGCTCGCCACCGTCTTCAACCACAAGTTTAAGTTGTTGATTTCCTGCCCTGTTTCTGGTCTTTGCTTTGATTGAAAAACGGATAAACCCAAATTGCTTCAACTCATTCGTGAAAGCCGCCAACAATGGGGTTACCGCACTATCTTGATAGATTTGAGATGCTAAAGTAGAGACAGCCCTTGTATTGCACTCTCTCCCAAGAGCTTCCAACTTGGCAATAGCTTTGTATCTGCGAATGTTACTTTCGATTGATTCGCGATTGTCTAATACAAATTTCTTATCTTCCAGTAACTGTAGTTTTATTTCTTTTGTTTGAATTAATGTTAATAGATCAGCGTCTGATTTGATGTTTGAGTGTTGTGACGTAATGGTTTCAATCAATCGCTCAAGATCACTCAGCACCGTCGTATCCAGAGTATCAACCGACTCAGGGAGGTTCGTGGTGTTGAGGAACTGGGGTTTTCTTGTGCTCAGTTGTTGAAACAAAAATTCAAACCGTTTTTCTGACCCTGGTAAAAGTTTCTCAAGTTCTATTAAAGCAGCTTTGTGCGCTTTGAATCGACCAGCCTCCTGTAGCCACTAATTTGAATTACAATTAGTAGTCCACAGGAGGGCAAATGAATAAGCAGTTTACCGAAGAATTTAAAATCCAAGCCGTAAAACAAGTCACCGAACAAGGCTACACGGTAGCAAGTGTGTCAGAACGCCTTGGAGTCTCCACCAATAGTCTCTACAACTGGATGAAGAAGTACGGGTCAGACAGCAAGCACTACCAGCAAGCAAATGAGCAAGAAGCGAAAATACGAGAGCTGGAAAAAGAGCTGAAACGAGTGACACAGGAACGTGACATCCTAAAGGAAGCAACTGTATTTTTCGCCAGCGAGTCAAAGAAAAATACGCGTTTATAAAATCCCGACTCAACAAATATCCCGTACGTTTAATGTGTCAGGTCTTGAATATTCAACGCAGTGGTTTCTACGCATGGATAAGGAAGCCAAAATCTGCCAGAGCTATTGAGGACGAGCGCTTACTGGGCTTGATTAAGCACTCTTGGCTTGAAAGTGGTTGTGTCTATGGTTACCGCAAGGTTCAAAGTGATCTACGGGATTTAGGGGAGACATGCAGCAGGCACCGAGTCGCCCGCCTGATGCGACAAGAGGGACTGAAAGCTCAAGTTGGATATAAGAAGCGTCGTGGCATGTATAGTGGTCAGCCAGCACTTATTGCTGAAAACATATTAGACCGTGAATTCTCGCCATCTGAGCCGAATCAATCTTGGGTAACAGACATCACTTATATCAGAACACACGAAGGTTGGTTGTATCTAGCAGTCGTGCTCGACCTTTATTCGAGAGCGGTGGTCGGTTGGTCAATGAGTTCAAGGATGGAATCAGAGTTGGTAACACAAGCGCTTCTCGCTGCGGTATGGCGTCGAAAGCCTAAAAGTACAGTGCTAATCCATTCTGATCAGGGAAGTCAGTTCACGGGCTATGAATGGCAGGCGTTCTTAAAAGAGCATAACCTGATACCTAGTATGAGTCGCAGGGGAAACTGTCATGACAACGCAGTAGCAGAAAGCTTCTTCCAGCTTCTAAAACGTGAACGGATTAAGAAAAAGATCTACCAAACAAGAGAAAAAGCACGTTCAGATATTTTCGATTACATTGAGATGTTTTATAACTCTAAACGTAAGCACAGCCACGCTGAGAATATGCCTCCACTGGTGTATGAAAAGCTTGGAATTTACAACTAGTCGCTGGTATACAGGAGGCTGGTCGATTCAATAAGCCCTTCGGAAACTAACCCATATTAATCGAGGTACTCATGGAAAAGGACAAAAACACTATCCAATGGCTAAACTTAGTTTCTTCATCTCCAATGTTCGTAATTAAAGTAGGAAAAGAACATGAAGCTTCAAAAGTGGTTGCGGTCGCATTAATACCTAAGAATGATGGGGAATACTGGGTTGCGGGAGAGACTGTATTCAAAAATGGGATGAAGGTTCCGTCAGTATTTAGAGTGGATACGGATGCAGGGGGAAGCTTAATGGATGTTTACTGGAAAATTAATAGTGATTGGTGGGATTACCAAAACAGACCATATGTTTATGATGCTCTAGAGTTACCCGAAAGCGAGTTGTTTCCATTTGATTGGAGTTACGCGGTTAATTTGGAGGACGATAATTTTCACCCTTCTCATTAGATACAAGTCAGAAAGACAACTAAAGAGGAATCATAAGGTCGGAATCTTGAATCAATTAGAAGTAATGGCGAACCCAACTGAAGCAACTAAAACGCTAAATAGTTATGTCACACAGTCAAGAGCAGGTCTAGAAACTAGGTCTGGAAATTTCCGATGGGAAAAATAATGAAATGGGATGAAAGTAGTGATAGTGGTACGAAACTATACCAAGCAGAAGTGAGTAAACTCGAAGAGGACATTACTGTAAAGGTTTGGTCGCAATTTCTAGACGTACTTTCCAAGCAGAAGCTCAAAAAATGGGATGCCGTTAGAATCGAGTTTTGGTCTGATTCTGGGAGAATAATTATGTTTCCGGCAGCAGCATCTAAAGAAGATAGAAATGAAGCGTTTTGCTTAGAACTCTACACTAGGGAGTACTATGAGTTTTGGGAAGAGTTATGTGACAGCGAACTGGAGGATGAAGAGTTTGACAATAAAGTAAGTATACGAATTAACGATCTTATTCGTACTTTCAACCTTGCTTTAACGAAGGCTATCGGTTCGAGAGTAGGAAGCGATGAGTTTAAGGACTTAATGATACTTTATTGCGATGCAGATGAAGTAGTAGCTAAAACTAAAATATGAATTACATCACATCAAGAGTAAGAGAAAGTGCCACTCAACCAAGGGAAAGATCTGAGAAGAGTAGTGAAGACATTTCAGTAATTAAAGAAGCACTATCAGCATGTCAGAAGCGAATTAAAAAGTACCCAAGCTTTTCGCTGCTTCTATCTATTGAAAGGCAAATTGTCTATGTAAGGGCGGTTGTAGAAGGTTCGGAAAAAGACAAAAGTAGACTCAATGAGCTTACCTTGGGGGTATACGCTGTTAGAGAGTTTTTCGATACCGATAGGGAGTTTGCAGAGCTACTCGTGGACGTGAACGATATTGCCAATAGGCTAAAATTTGACAGAAATAAATAGGGGACAAGTGTGAACTCTTGGGGATATACAAATTATTTGATTTCGATAAAGCAAGATATGAATTTAGCTATGGACGAATTAGGAATGTCACCTATTCAGTCCTTTGGCTTCGCGCACAACGAACTAACATACCGACTAGAGATCTTTCCAAATGAAGTACCGTTGGCGTTAATAGCTTTGTCAGTTTGTCTACTCGAGTTTCATCATTTAAATGAATTAGATCCTGATATTGGATTCATTCCTGAACTTATGGAGAATATGGTTGATTCTCGAATTGACGTAGCAGTACGAGATTTAGACAAATCTGATATGAAAGAATTCGATGCTGCACTTGCGAAAGTAAAGCTGGAGATATCCTCTGAAACACCTCTATAGTTAAAACTACTTCAAAACGCCACTCATCCGAGTGGCGTCCCTTCCCAGAACCCCCAATCCACCCACAGAACCCTCTCTCGCCACCAGAAACAGCAAATTCCAACGGTATCAGACACGGGAATATATTGTTTAGCCCTGCGGTATTAGAGCTGTGATTTGGGGTGTTCTGATTCTGGGTTGGAATCGGCTGAACGGGCAAGGTATGACTCCGACAGGATAGATATAAGAGCGGTTTGGTACGAAGAAAACCTGACTCTAGTGGGTATAAGCGGGCGGTTTCGGGTTTCTTCCAGCTATTTTTTCGCCGGATAGCGAGTTTAAAAAGCCATATCTTGCATTTGATTTTCCAACTTACTTTTGGACTAAAGCTTCTTACGATTTCTGACAGATTGCGAGTCTTCGGATAAGATCCGTTAGGGATAATAAGTAGCTCAGGCGATAGCCCAACTAGGCACCATCGCACATTTTTCATAAATAAGTGGCTTCGAGTTTGCTCAACGCCTAGGCTTCAGAATTGGCCGGTGTTTTTTGCCTTATTCATCAGTTCTCATAATGCAATTATGAGACATTACGTACAAACTCCCTATATCACTCTTAACCTATTGTAACGCTTATCAAAAGAGGAAACTAAAGGGACAGGCACCTTATGAAAATTGAGAAAACGACAGCTTCATATAAAGAGCTGGCTGCAGACGGGCTAAACCGGATGGACACATCGGTGCTTCTGAAAGCAGTTCAGAAAGAGTCCAAAGAATAGATACAGTAGCCCAGTTAATCGCTGGGCTTTTTCTTTTTACACTGTAAATAATTGCTATTTTTCAAACAGATAATCCCCATCCTTTTGTTATAGGCTTACTTTTCTTAGCAAATCACAAATCTTTTTCTATTCATCATTAATGACCATTTGTATTAATTCGAAATACGAGGGTGAGTACTGTTATTCGCATAGACATTACATTTGACGCGTTAGCGATTAACCAACTTATCTAAGTGAGATGAATTATGAAAAAGACTCTTCTGGCAACCGCAATTGCACTTACAGCATTTGGTGCTCAGGCCGCAAAAGTAACATTCCATACCGAGGATAAGGCAATGCTTGAGAGAACGGCTCAAGTTGGAATTACTCAGGCTAATTGGGACTCAAATGAGTTTGCATCAATGTTCTTTATTGAGCCGCAACGTGTAAGTGAACATGCTGTGATGGCGAAGAGCTCAAACCCACGTACGTTTGATCAATCGGATAAGTCGTTGGATCTCTCATCTATCATGGTTCAGGATGTCGATGGTTTTGAACTGCCGCTATATGACTTGCTTCGTGACCGTATGCACAACCGCTCTATGGTAGTTTTACAAGATGGCAAGCTAGTGCATGAACATTACTGGTCCGGTACAAACAAAGATACAAAACAGTTAACCATGTCAGCAGGTAAGTCGTTTACGTCTTCTCTGGCGGGAATCGCTCAAGCTGAAGGTTACTTTAACTTCAGTGATAATGTGGAAAAATGGTTACCTGAAGCAAAAGGTACCGTAATCGGTGCTTATCCAATACAGTATGTGTCTGATATGCGTTCTGGTTTTGCTCTTATTGATGATGTGAAAAATGTTTACGGAGACGATTGGGACACTTCGATGGAGCATGCAATTTCATGGAAAGGGCATACTGATTCAGAGTGGGTCGGCATTAAAGACTACACTTCACATCTGACAGAGCTCTCTTATGAGCAGGGTAAAAAGTACGAGTATCACTCATATAATACGGAAGCTCTGGCGCTTGTTACCCAGCGTGCAGTAGGTAAACACTGGACGGAATATTTCCAGGAAAAGCTTTGGGAAAAAGGTCAGTTCACCTCGGACACCACAATAATGGTTGATAAAGAGCAGACTGTTATCGCTTGTGGCTCTATGGGGATGACGACACGCGACTTTGCCAACATGGGAGATATCTGGGCGCACGATGGTAAATCACAGAATGGTGCTCAGGTTGTTCCTAAAGAATGGCTGGATGACGTGTGGGCGGGTAATGAAGAAGTTCGAGCTGCATTCCTAAAAGGTAAAGAAGCTGCACTTGCTGAAGGATTTTACAAAGATCAGTTCCGAGTCTTAGATCTTGGTGGTGAGCAATGGTTACTTGCTATCGGTGTTAACGGTCAGGTTATTGCTGTAGAAAAAGAATCTAAGACAGTGATTGCAATGTTTGGTAACTACAACCTTCCATCAGATGCTCGTTGGGCCGTAAACACGCTTCATACGGCAATACCTGCGATAAAAGCGGCAATAAACTAAGACTCACTTCTCAAGGCCAGGCTCTCCTGGCCTTTTCAGATCTTATACATACTCCGTATTTTAAGTATTGCGTTCACATTTTGATAACATCCAACTTCCCCACAAAAGTAAATTCGCTAGAGTAGAAGCACTAACTTAAGCAATATCGTCAGAGAAGGCAGACATGTATCCGTTTTTCAGGTTTATAAAAACGACTATCCAAGCGAAGAAAAGAAGCAAAATCAGTTTTACCGATCAAAGTGCCATCCGTTTCTTATGTCATCCATGGGATATCGATTTGTGGGGTGAGATGAACAATGGTCGTGTACTCACGTTATACGATATCGGTCGGATGGATGTGGCTATTCGTTGTGGGCTGGACAAAGCACTGTTAAAAAATAAGTGGGCGCTGGTGGTTGCTGGTAGCTCAGTCAGGTATCGAAAGCGAATTAAGATGTTCGATAAAATCACGATGAAGACGCAGTGTGTCGGTGTTGATGACAAATGGTTTTATCTTGAACAGTCTATGTGGGTTAAGGACAAACCATGTTCTTCTGTTCTGATAAGGGCTGGAATTACCTCTAGAGATGGCTTGGTTCATCCATCATCGGTTGCGAGCGCAATAGGCGCGGATTATGTCGAAGGGGAACTGCCGCTTTGGGTAAAAGAATGGGTGGACTCAGAGCAACATAGACCGTGGCCGCCTACAAGCAACTGAATTTAGTGTTTTCTTAATATTTACACTGTAAAACACTTTTGGTGCACGTTGGTTGTGTTTGTATTCCCTTTATCTGCAGCTATGATGAATAGTTCTAGCGAAGCGATATACAAAGGGACCAACTATGCCTGAACCATTTAAAAACCTTCTAGGACCTGCACTTGTTAATGGTATAGCTAAAAACCTTATAAGGGTGCATCCACATTTTGATTCTGATGGGTTTGTTCAGGCAATTATTCCAAAGCTGGATGACTTGGAGCTTAAGCAGCGAAGTGATCTTATCTGCGAGCAGTTGTCAGTATTTCTACCAAAGGAGTTTCCAGAAGCGGGAGATATACTCCTGAAATCACTAGGAACATCTCTTACTGGTGAATCTATGGAGAGCAAAACGGACGAAAATGGAATTGCTGGCTGGGCTATTATGCCTGTCGCAGACTTTGTCGCTCGCAATGGGCAAGAGCACTTTGAGTTATCTATGACGCTGCTAAAAGAGATGACGCGTCGATTCAGTTCTGAATTTGCTATTCGTCCTTTTCTGGATACTCAAACCGAAGCAACGTTGGAAGTGGTTCATCACTGGGCTGTCGATGAAGATCAACACGTTCGGCGCTTAGCCAGTGAAGGAACCAGACCAAGGCTTCCATGGGGAATGAGATTGGGTAAGTTTGTTAAAGATCCCAGCCAGATAATCCCTGTATTGGAAAAACTCAAAGATGATGAAAGTGAATACGTTCGTCGTTCCGTTGCCAACAACCTGAATGATATAAGTAAAGATCACCCAGATCTTGTGGCCGAAGTTGTTGAGGAGTGGCTTGTCGATGCAAGTGAAAATCGAAAAAAGCTTGTTCGACATGCGTGCAGAACGCTTATAAAGTCGGGCCATCCTGCTACATTGAGCATACTTGGTTTTAAGAATCCTAAGCTTGCTTCCTGCACACTTAACTCTTCCTCAAATCAATTGATATACGGTGGCTCAGTGGATCTAAATGCTCTGATAGAGTCTGATTCAGATGTTGCTCAACCACTAATGATTGATTACGTGGTGCATCACCAGAAAGCAAATGGAACAACATCTCCGAAAGTGTTTAAGTGGAAGAGCGTTGATTTGCTTCCGGGGAAAAAACTGGCGATAAAGAAAAAACACAGCATCAAACCCGTTACTACAAGGGTTTACTATCCCGGCCTCCATAAAGTGGAGTTACAGATCAACGGTGAAGTGGTCGCTGAAACAGGGTTTGAGCTGATCATGCCTGATAAGTAGCTAGTAGGAATGACTAGTTTCAGCGTCTTAAGTCACGGGCTAGAATCAGTGCGAGTCCAAAGATCTGCAGGAAGATGGATAGGTTCTTGTATGTATCATTAGCGGTATCCAGGCTGTGTACTGTCTCCATCAATGAAATATTGTTCAGGTAGATATCGTCTATTCGTTCACGTTGTTCCGTCTGAGCCTTATTGATAATCCCTGTCAGGGCATCAAGATTTTCGGGAAGTACATCTGGAATGTCCGACTGAGTCCAGATCGATAGCTGTTCTTGAATACTCTTGCTTACTTCAGTGTTATGCGGATTACTCTGACCGATATGCAGTACGAGCAACTCCTTTTTACGTTCGAGAGTCGCGATCTGATGAGAAGCTAGTTCAATCGAGCGGTTTTGATTTCTGATCTCTTCGTTGAGCAATGTAATTTGCTCTTCATTTTTGTCGATAACCAGGCTAGATAAAAGAATCGCCAAAATGTTCAGCAGCAACCCGGAAAGAACCAGAACCCAAGGTTTTGGATAGAGAGTTTTCAACCTCCTTTTACCTCCATATCTCAATATTCAGTAGTACTAAGCTTAGTAAATAATGGGTAGGGGGAAAGAAACGGTCGTTTTTGATGATGTGCAGTTTCTGATAATAGGGCCAATTAGGGTCTTTTAGCAGAGGATGTAAAGACGAAACTGGCCCTGACAATGGTTTACTGGGTGATCAGCGCTGAGATCACCCCAATTAATCCACCAAATACACCGCCCCAGACAACAAGCCAGCCCAGGTGCTGTTTAATCATATCCTGAACCATCTGCTTCACGAGCTTAGGAGTTAGTTCATTCAGACGCTGGTCGATGATGTTTTCAATGTTCTCTTGAATCTCATTCATCATTTGAGGCTGTTCAAGCTGATCTTTTAACGCTTCTTTTACGCTTTCACTCTGGCTGATCTCAACCACAGACTCTTTCATCTTTTCAACAAACGGTTCTTTCAGTGGTTGCAGAGCATCTGTACCACCGAACATGGCAAGCATTCCGCCAAATGAAGAGTTTGCAATCACTTCAACCAGAGAGTCGAAAGTTGGAGCAAAGTCGATGCGACTGATGACGGGTTCCAGTTCAAGTTTCACACCGCCTGACATCTCATTACTTAAGAACTTGTCGATGTTTTCGTTTGTGAAGAACTGATTCATCATCAGGTGCTTAATCGCTGCTTTAAACTCTTCGAAGCGAGCTGGGATAACACCGGACCCATACAATCCTGGAACTTTTTCGAAAAGCATGTGGATTGCCAGTGAGTTAGTGATGGCACCGGAGAAAGCGAAAAGCCCTGCATAAAGCACCAAGGTATTGGAAGTTTGATAGCCGATGGCTAGAACCATCAAAGCAATCAGGTTAGTAGCAATGTTTTTGTTCATTTTACTGCCTACAAGAAACGAGTTTGGCGGGATTTTAGAGAATCTGGCTGAAGAATGAAAGTGTGAGTAAAAACACAATAAATAATACAATACTATGTTAGATTTCTCGTATTGGTAGTAACTTTGGATATATATCACACTAACCCAAGTAGTTCAGAGTTTCTGGCTGAGATCTGTCTGGGTAATAGCTATATTTGACCCGTTTTGAGTAAGTATCTCTTGTATTATTGTTACTATAAAATAAGATAGCTCTCAGCAAATAGAGAATACTTTGGTGACCTCAGGGTACAGAGTTCAGATCTGTATTTTTAGAGGGATAGAGTATATTTATAATAATGACAATATTAGGAGCGATACATTGAATAGTTTCGGAGCGATATCTGGCTCGAAACGCAGCCTGCATGTTCAGGTAGCGAGAGAGATTGCCAGAAGCATAATTTCAGGGGATCTGCCGGAAGGCAGTGTTATTCCTGGTGAGATGGCACTTTGCGAGCAATTCGGCGTGAGCCGAACCGCTTTGCGTGAAGCAGTTAAGCTACTTACTTCGAAAGGGCTTTTAGAGTCTCGTCCTAAAATTGGTACTAAGGTTGTGGAACGCGCCAATTGGAACTTCCTTGATTCTCAGTTGATTGAGTGGATGGAAGGGCTGATGGATATCGACGAATTCTGTATCCGTTTCCTTGGCCTTCGTCGTGCAATTGAGCCGGAAGCTTGTGCATTGGCTGCAAGGAATGCTACTGCGGAACAGAGAATGGAGCTTTCCAGTGTATTCCAGCAGATGGTTGAAGTTGCTAACGCAGAAGAGTTTGACTCGGAAGCCTGGACTGACATAGATATCAAATTCCACAGATTGATTTTCTCAGCGACTGGAAACGACTTCTATCTTCCATTCGGTAATATCCTGACGACGATGTTCGTTAACTTCATTAAGTACTCTTCAGAAGAAGGCAGCACTTGTATTAAAGAGCATCAGGACATCTATAACGCCATTATGGCTGGTGATGCAGACAAAGCGCGTGAAGCATCTGCCTGCCATCTACAAGCGACTAAGCACCGTTTGCCAGAAGAAGCAGCCTGATAGTGTAAAGGTAGCTTTCTATAGAGGCTTTCAGCCTTAAGAATTAAAAACCAATGCTTCGGCATTGGTTTTTTTAGGGAAAAATTATGTCCGAAACTCTATTGCCTAATATTATTCAGTTTATTTCGTCCACTGATCCTTTCGATAAACTTCCCAAACCGCTCCTCCGCGAACTTTCTGCAACGATAAAAATTGCTTATAAAGCATCGGGTTCCGTTATTGATCCTTGCGAGGTTGAAGAAAAATATCTCTACATAATCCGTACTGGTGCAATAGAGCAAAGAAAACCAGATGGCGTTTTACGGGCGCGTCTTGGTCCTGAAGATATCTTTGGATTCTCTTTTATCGGTTCTGTTGAAGATCTTTCCGAGAACAAAATGTACCGAGCGGTGGCTCTCGAAAACTCGATTCTTTACCAGATCCCCCACAGTGCCATTACCAAGGTAATGGAGAGTCATCCTGAGTACGCGGAACATTTTGCCTCTCAGGCTCAAAAGAGAATGCGTTCAGCTCTGAATGTTGTCTGGTCGGATAAAGAAAAAGGTCTTTTCGTAAAGAAAGTATCGGAAGTTGCCTCTGACAGAGTGGCGGTTGTAGAGTCTGACATGTCCATCAAAGAGGTCGCGATGGAGATGGGGATGATTCAACGATCCTCATGTGCAGTGATAACCAAAAATGAAAAAATAGTCGGTCTGATGACAGATAAAGATATGACTAAGCGCGTGATTGCAAAAGGCATAGATGTCGAAAGCCCTATTTCAGAAGTGATGACCCCTCAACCCATCACGGTTAAGCCGGATGATTTGGTTCTGCAGGCCGCATCGCTAATGATGCAGAATAATATCCGAAACATTCCGGTAGTCGAAGAAGGTGTTGTTAAGGGGCTTATTACGACTACGCATTTGGTTAGGAATAATCGAATTCAGGCGATATTTCTGATTGAAAAGATCAACTATGCCAGAAGCATTGAAGGGCTGGCTCAGCTGTCTTCAGAGCGACAGGCAATATTTGAAGCGCTGGTGGAAGGCAAGGTTGCCATAGATAACATCGGAAAAATGATGAGCCTTATCTATGACGCCTATACCCGACGTATTCTGGAAATTGCGATTGATAAGTTCGGGTCACCCCCGTGTGAGTTTACCTGGATGGTCGCGGGTTCCCATGCAAGAAATGAAATCCACATGCTGTCGGATCAAGACAATGCGTTGATCTTGTCGGACGATGCAACAGCAAGCGATAAGATCTATTTTCGTCATTTAGCCGCTTATGTAGTTAACGCTTTGCATACGTGTGGCTATCCATTGTGCTCCGGCAACTACATGGCAGCAGTAGATAAATGGTGTCAGCCGCTCTCCACCTGGAAACAGTATTACAAAAAGTGGTTCAGAAATCCTGAGTACGAAAAACTACTGAACATTACCGTTTTTCTTGAGATTCGAGCGGCATATGGCAACACACGGTTTGTAAAAGAGTTGCAGGACTCAATAAGACAGCACACAGGCGAGAATAGAGAGTTCTTAGGCATACTGGTAAGGGAAGCAACGTCGGTTCATCCGCCACTCAGCATATTCAATAACATTGTGTTGGAGAAAAGCGGTAAAGGGCGCAAGACGCTGAATGTAAAGCGGTATGCTCTGAACCCGATTATCGATCTGGCTCGTATTTATGGTCTTGCGAGTGGCGAGTTTGCTGAAAACGGGACCGAAGAGCGTTTTCGTAAAGCGAATGAAAAAGGGCTGCTGAGTGACGATTACTATAAAGACATCATAGGAGCTTATCAGTTCATCTCCCAGTTCCGGCTAAAGCATCAGCTATGGGCACTAAAAAATGGCGAAGAGCCTGGCAATGATATCGAACCAAATCAGTTTGGCAGCTTTGAGCGTAAACACTTAAAGGATGCGTTTAAAATCATCGATAACCTGCAAGAAGCGGTCAAGATAAGGTTCTCAGGGATTGAGTAAACAGAATGATTAAGTACTTTCATCCATTATCTAGGCTTTTAAGGCAGCAGAACAAGTTTTTGTCACGGGATCTTCCTGACGCTATCAGACAATGCCTGAACACTCCGGTTATTGAGAAAACGACTGTGATGGAGTCTCTTTCTTTTCTTGTATTGGATATTGAAACGACGGGGCTGGATGCTGACAGAGACCAAATTCTGAGTATTGGATGGGTTGAAGTAAATAATCTGCTTGTCGATCTTTCTACGTGTAAGCACTTTTATATTCGTGGCGCTACTGGAATAAACAGTGAATCTGCTGTTATCAACCACATCACACCAGAACAATTGGAATCGGGTATCTCATTAGATGAGGCTTTTTCAATGCTGCTGCAAGATATGCAGGGAAAAATCATGGTTGCCCATGGCAGTATGATTGAGAAGTCGTTTTTAGAGCGATTTGTTCGGGATAAATACGCGCTTTCTTCATTGCCTATAGTTTGGGTCGATACTCTCTCTCTTGAAAAGAATTTTGCTCATTTTCGTGGGGCAGAAGCATCTGCAGACTTTCGATTGAGTTCAGTAAGAGAGCAGTATGGACTGCCCGAGTATGCGACTCATGATGCCTTAACCGATGCGGTGTCTTGTGCTGAGTTACTTTTGGCTCAGGTTGAACGCTATTTTGCTCAGGATGCCAGGTTCTTCTACTCTCTCTATCCTCTAACGCAAAACCGACATCAATAGAACGCGATACTGTTTCATGTCTCTCATCTGATACTCTTATTTGAATTGTACAAGATGGTGGAATACGCTTATTAAACACAATAATAAGAGGATAGCGCCATGGGTTCGTTAAGTTCTGATCAGAAACGTTTTATTCAAGATTTGCCTAAAGTAGAGTTACATCTTCATATAGAAGGCAGCTTAGAGCCTGAGTTGATGTTTGAGCTGGCGTCCAGAAACAAGATAGACATTCCCTTCAGCTCACCGGAAGAGGTAAGAGCCGCTTACCAGTTTACTAACCTGCAATCTTTTTTGGATATCTATTATCAAGGTGCAAATGTGCTGGTGCATGAGCAGGACTTTTTTGACCTGACCTGGGCTTACCTACTTCGTTGCAAACAAGACAACGTTATGCACACCGAAATCTTTTTTGACCCTCAAACCCATACCGATCGTGGTATCAGCTTCGAACTGGTATGCGACGGAATCTATAAAGCGCTACAGAAAGCCGAATCAGAGTTGGGCATAACCAGCAAACTGATTATGTGCTTTTTACGCCATTTAAGTGAAGACGAAGCATTTAAGACGTTAGAACAAGCGTTGCCTTTCAAAGATAAGATCATTGGTGTCGGGCTTGACTCTTCTGAGCAGGGGCACCCACCAGAAAAGTTTGCCAGAGTATTTAAACAGGCTGAAGAGGCTGGCTTTAAGCTCGTAGCTCATGCCGGGGAAGAGGGGCCCGCTCAGAATATATATGATGCGCTTGATATCCTGAATGTCGATCGTATTGATCATGGTGTGCGCTGTACTGAGAGTGAAGAGCTGGTGGAAAGGCTAATCAGCAGCCAAATGGCGCTTACGGTATGCCCTCTATCAAATACCAAGTTAAAGGTGTTTGAAGAGATGCATCAGCATAACATTGTCGACATGTTGAGAAAGGGCGT
This sequence comes from Vibrio iocasae, assembly GCF_042245395.1. Lineage (NCBI taxonomy): Bacteria > Pseudomonadati > Pseudomonadota > Gammaproteobacteria > Vibrionales > Vibrionaceae > Vibrio > Vibrio iocasae. The sequence continues at coordinate 2,123,403 of NZ_CP145310.1, forward strand.
ATGTGTCACGATCAACTCAGATGATCCCGCTTATTTTGGTGGATACGTGACAGATAACTTCATTGCGGTTGCCGAAGCCTTTGATATGAGCAAAGAAGAAATTGCTCAGTTTAGTCTTAATGCGGTTGAGGCATCATTTGTTTCGCAAGATGAGAAGCAAAAGATGAAGGACACAATACTGACTTATAGCCGGTTGTAGAGTTTGAGAAGAGCTATATCTAATACGTGTATATTTTGTAGTATAAAATTATCAAGAATGTAAACAAAAACTAAATATACTCAGAACCAATCTTTGTTTGTAAAAATCCGGCTTGTAACAACAAGCCGGATTTTTTTCGTCTCTACACCTTCCTTAGTACCCTTAAATCAAAGGATATCTGCCTTTGATCACATATATCGACTCTAATTTCGCTTTGATCTCTTCTAATGATTGCGTTGCTGCAGGTAGAAGTATATGCTATCCATCATAAAGTAATACAATATGACGTTAGAGGAATGAAAAATGACTAAGCCTGTAATCGGTTTTATCGGTCTCGGCCTTATGGGCGGGAATATGGTTGAGAACCTGCAAAATAGAGGTTATCAGCTTAATGTTATGGATCTGAACGAAGAGGCAGTTGCAAAATGCGTTGAGCGTGGCGCTAAAACACCTGCTACAGCGAAAGAGCTGGCTGAAAACTCAGACATAGTAATGCTATGCCTGACAACATCTGCCGTAGTGGAAAAAGTCGTATACGGTGATGAAGGTATTCTTGCGGGTATCAAAGAAGGTGCAACGCTTATCGACTTTGGTACTTCTATCCCTGCTTCGACTCGCCAAATTGGTGCTGCTCTGGCAGAAAAAGGCGCAGGCATGATTGACGCTCCTCTTGGACGTACTCCTGCTCATGCTAAAGATGGTCTGTTAAACATCATGGCTGCAGGTGATATCGAGACTTTCAACAAGGTTAAACCTGTTCTTGATGAGCAAGGCGAAAACGTGTTCCACCTGGGCGCTCTGGGTTCTGGTCACGTAACTAAGCTTGTGAACAACTTTATGGGGATGACAACAGTCGCGACTATGTCTCAGGCATTTGCCGTTGCTAAGCTGGCTGGTGTTGATGGACAGCAACTGTTCGACATCATGTCTGCAGGTCCGTCTAACTCTCCATTTATGCAATTCTGTAAGTTCTATGCAGTAGACGGCGAAGAGAAGCTTGGTTTCTCAATCGCTAATGCTAATAAGGATCTCGGTTACTTCCTGGAAATGGTTTCAGATCTGGGTACCGAATCTCTAATCGCTGAAGGTACGTCTAAGAGCTTACGGGCTGCTGTTGAAGCTGGCCTGGCACAAAACGATGTACCAGTGATGTTCGACTACTTCACCGATCTTAAGAAGTAAGTTCGAAACGAATATTACCTTACTACGGTATTTCGCTGTGGGGGCTTTAGCCGTAGTAAGGTTGTTTACTCTTGATGTTACACTTTGAACTTCTGAACCTTCTCTTTCAGCTCAACTGATGAGCTCGCCAGATTCTCTGCTGATTTTAAACTTTGTTCCGAGCTGTTCGCAGTTTGTAGTGCAATATCGTTAATGCTGTTTATATTGGCATTTATCTGTTCTGCAACCACACTCTGTTCCTGTACGGCACTTGAAATCGTGTTGCTGTAATCACCTATTTGAGCAATGGACGCAGAAATTGTCTCAAAGGCTTCTCTGGTCTGAACTGCGTAATCTACCGTTGCTTTTGCGTTATTCCGGCTTTCATCCATTGCTTCAACCATGTTGACTGTGCCCTCTCGCAACTTCCCAACCGTGTTTTCAATTTGTTCGATAGAGTCCTGAGTTCGCTGAGCGAGCCCTCGAACCTCATCTGCGACAACGGCAAAGCCTCGGCCCATTTCTCCTGCCCGGGCAGCTTCTATGGCTGCATTTAGTGCCAGTAAGTTTGTTTGTTCTGAGATGTCTTTAATCACATCTGCGATTGAGCTGATGTTTTCCCCTTCACTCGCCAACTTATTTGCATTGTCAGTACATGACTCCAGTTTTTGAGAGAGTTTATCTATCGCTGTCGAAGACTTCTCAACAACCGCCTTCCCTTCATCAGCGTGGGCGATTGATGCAGTGGCCAGATTCGCGGCTTCCTCTGTGTGTCTGGCAACCTCTTTTATCGTTATTGCCATTTGATTCATGGCTGCGGCTACCTGCTCTGTTTCTGCTTTTTGTTGCTCTATAGCCGTCATATTCTGATTGGAGCTGACAGACATCTCGTTTGAAGCATTTGATACAGATTCTGTGGACTTGTTTACATCGCGTATTAATCCGGTGAAATTTTCGAGCATGGAGTTTAGTGCAACGGCCATGTTTCCAAGCTCATCTTTTGTTTTCACCTTACTGCGGTGCAGCAAGTTGTTTTCGTTATCTACCCGAACGAGCAAGCCACTGAGTTCGATGATTGGGTTGGTGACGGTACGTGATATCAACATACCTAAGATAACAACCAGAATAGCGATCGAGAGCAAAACAATGGCAGCCTGAGTGTAAATAGTGTTCTCTAGAGTTCTGGCGCCGGAGAAGGCTTCATCCTCGTCTATTTCACTCAATATCACCCACTTCAAGCCTTGAATATTGACAGGTGTGAATGCGGAAAGAACACTAATGCCTCGATAGTCCGGAAAGATATCGAATCCTGTAGAACCAGAAACTGCAGCGCTGACACCGGGGGAGTTGATCTCTTGCAATCCTATATTACTTCCTCTGCTGATAATCTCTTCAGCAACTGATGGGTTAGTACCAGACTCGATTAGGATATCCTTGTATCCATTTGGATCCTCAAGCAGAAATCTACTGATGCTTTTTGCTTTCATATCCTGTCCTACAAGATAGGTTTCACCGCTTAAACCTAGCCCGTTTTTCTCCCATTCACCGCCACTGGTCATCAGGTGGTTTATTTTTTCTATAGGCATCTGGAACACTAATACACCTGAGATGCTTCCTGTATTGTCTGCAATCGGAGAAGCAATAAATGAAGCCTGAGCACTGTAAGAGGGCACATAGGGCGCAAAGTCAGTAAGCGCTATAGCGTCAGGGTTTCTGCTGTTGGCTACTTGGTTGAAGGCGTTAGCTAAGCCGGAGTTTGAGTATGGGCCGTTCTTTAATGAAGTCGCAAAATCCAACTCTTTAAAAACGGAGTAAACCACATCCCCAGTCGCATAATCGACAAGGAAAATATCATAGAAACCAAACTTCTCCAGAAAGTCGACGAACTGATGATGATACAACTCATGGGTTTGATTATAGGTATTGTTTCCGCTGGCTTTGTTGAGTTCATGCTTGGAACCGAGTGGGTGCTTGTTCTCACCAATATACTGCCATTGCCAGTACAACCCTGTATCAGAAACCTGATTGAGTAAGGTGGTTGTGGATATGCTGTTTCCTAGGTTCTGGTTTGTATATTGAGCACCAAACTGGTTGCTGTAATAGTCGTTGAGATTTTCTCTCAAAGCGCTGGTTGATTGGTTATGATTTATTTCATGGAATGAGCTGGAAAAGGCGCTCATTGCATCAGCGACCATTTTGTTTTGGGACATGGTCAGAATCTGATTGCGGATAGTTTGGAAGTAATCTTCTATCTGAGTTTTCCGGGCGTCGCGTAAAGCGACAAGCTGATTTTTATTGGTTTCTCTTAGGGCTTCACTTGCAAGTTTAGATGATGAAGTGCTTATTAATGCCATAGAGGCAACAAGTGGAACAATGGATGCAGCAACCATCCAAAAGGTTATTTTTTGCCTGATCTTCATACTAATAACCCCAATAATTTGGTTTTTTTTAGTTGAACGTCATTTTGATAAAATTATCACTTACATTAACCCTAATACATATCACAGAAATTGGTAGGTTAAGACCTGTCTCAAAGCTCGGCTCTGTTTGAGATAAAGTGGACTTATTAGTTTAAAGACAAAGCAAAAGTCAGAATTAAGGGAAGGGTGAAAATGGCAAAGAAGTTACCAAACAAAACCATAGAGGCGACGTTTTCAGGCTCAACTCTAAATCGCTCTGCGAAAAGGTAGTTCATGACAGCTGGTGGCAACATAGCGTAGAGAACCACCATCTGCATATGCAGAGTTGGGAGAGGGATAAAAAAGTACACCACGGCAAAAGCAATGGCACCGGTGATAAGTGAGAAGAGAGTACAGGTTACCCCCATTTTGAGTCCGCTCAGTCGTAAGTTACACATCTGACTACCCAGAGAAAGCAACATTACGGGTACAGCAGCTTGTCCAAGCAATGCTGTCGCTTCATAGAGTGGATTCCATACTCCAATACCCGATAAGTTAAGCATTAAGGCCTGGCTGGCGGCGATAAAAATAGGCATTCGAACAATCTGTTTAACAGGATTTCCTTCGCTAAGAAGGCTTAAACCCACGCTGATATGGATGCAGGCTGAAACCACGAATAACAATACGGCAGGAGCAAGAGCAGTATCACCAAAAGTATACGTAAAAAGCGGAATAGCCAGATTTCCACTGTTACGAAACATTTGAGGGGGAGCCCATGCCTTGAAGTTCAACTTAAGCAGGTAGCAGATCGGAAGCATTAGAATGCCAGGTAACAATAGAGCAATGAGAGCTGCGCTTATCAAAGGTACCTGAGTTACATCTAGTGGCATTGCCACTAAAGAGGAAAACACCAGAGCAGGGGTAAATGTGTCCATATTTATGCGGTTGATAGGCCCAAAGTCCGGTTTAAACCGGCGAGCGACCACATACCCCACTAGGGTCAGTGAAAACACTGGAAACAGTATTCCAACTATCTGCTCTAACATGTTGTTCCTTAGTAAATTTTATTACAACAACTATAAAGGAGATGGCTTCTAATAATTGAGAGCATTCGCTTGTTCTTCACCAAACTCTTTTACTGTTTTACGGGCCAGATGCCTGAATGGCAGCGCCTTTATAAGTTCTTCAAAAGGCTGGATGGCAAATGCCCAAAATATTGAGCCGTCGAAATGGAAAATAATCAGCGCAAGCAAGGGCAGAGAAATAACCCACTGGCCTGTGAAGTTTATCTTAAACACCTCTTTTGTTTTACCGACGGCTCTTAAGATATTGCCATGTACGGTGTTGTAACCCCGGACCAGAGGCAGAAAAATATAGAGCGGGGCAATCACAGCCATAGCGGCATAAGTTTCTTGCGCGAGGTTAGGGTAGACATATGGAAACGCAAAATGCAGACCCACAAACAATACGCATGAAATCAGTGAGATCACCACTGCTGCATCTATACTTTTGTTTACGCTACTTTCAAGCTTGTCGAGGCTTTTTGAGCCAATATCCTGACTAATAAGGATTGCAGCTGAATGAGACCATGCAGTAATAAACTGGCCTCCGACCCGAATCCAGGGGTAGAGCAGGGTAATCGCTACATACTCATTGATGCTGAGTTGAGAAAATAGTAACTGATATACCGTAATCCCTATCGCTAAAATGGTGATATTAGCAGCAAAAGGGAATATTTCAGACATATGTTTTTTTATAGACTGACTAAAAAGCGTCCTGTTTTCCGGTAAAGCCAGAGCGATACCAGCATCGCTTTTCAGGCATAACGTTAGATACAGCGTGCGAACCATGATTGCCGTCAGGCTTCCTAAGGCTGCACCGCTGACCCCCAAATCGAAAACGTAGATATAAATGTAAGAGGCTGCGCAGTTTAAAGGCAGTTCGATCAGGTAACCCTTCAATGGAATACGGGTTTTGGCAAATCCGTTAAACAACGCGGTAATTGTCTGCGTGATTGCGGTAAAGACAATCAGGTAGATAGAGATATTTAAGTACTCTTGTACTTTGGCGCGCAAGCTAATGGAGTCAGTAAGAAAAGAGATGATGAAATCGTCTGACGAAACAAGCAGGAGCCAAAACAGCGATGCGGTAGTAAGGCTTATTGTGAGTCCGCCAAAAAAGTTGTTACTAACCGTGCTGATATTCCCTGAACCGTAAGCACGGCTGAGAATCATTTGGGTGCCATTTGCCAGCGCCATCTGGATACCCAGGAAGAAAGCAATAATTGCTGATGCAATACCCATAGCAGCAACAGACTCTTCTCCTAGCGGGGAAACCAAAAAAGTGTCTATCATTAACATAGACTGCATTAACAATGCGTTTAAGGCCAATGGCCAGGCGACTGCGAGGTTACGTTTAAAGAAAGGGCTGGTTGAAAACACAAGGATACCTCCGTTACTTGCGTGAATTGTATTACAATAATCTTGTGTTATGTACTTTTATTTGAATCGATGGCATGACTTTGCTTCTGAGTTTGTAGTGTATTACTGGTGTTAAACCTAGTGTTTAAAGGCTATGTGGCTATTTTTGGTACGAGTTTGGAGTAAGTGGATACGCATATGTAAAAATATCTGATGGGTCATGTTTGTATGATTAATTTAAATAATTTAATAGATCCCAATCACGCAATTGGCATATTGTAGTACAAATATAAGGGGTGGAATGTATAGTTACTGTCGACACGATTAGAATGTTTGACAAAAAGGTTAATACTAATGGAACTCAATACTCTTATAGTGCTCATCTATTTCCTGTTCCTTATCGCGATAGGATGGATGTTCCGCACGTTTACAAATACGACCAGTGATTACTTCCGCGGGGGCGGTAGCATGCTTTGGTGGATGGTTGGCGCGACAGCCTTTATGACACAGTTTTCCGCGTGGACATTTACCGGTGCTGCGGGTAAGGCATACAACGATGGTTTCGCTGTTGCTGTTATCTTCCTTGCAAACGCATTTGGTTACTTTATGAACTACGCATACTTTGCGCCTAAGTTCAGACAGCTACGAGTTGTAACGGTTATCGAAGCTATTCGTATGCGTTTTGGTACAACCAACGAGCAGGTCTTTACCTGGTCTGGCATGCCTAACTCCATTGTATCTGCAGGCGTTTGGCTGAATGCTCTGGCAATTATAGCGTCTGGCATCTTCGGCTTTGATATGAACACAACGATAGTCGTTACAGGACTTGTGGTTCTGGCGATGTCTGTAACCGGTGGTTCATGGGCGGTAATTGCATCTGACTTTATGCAGATGGTTATCATCATGGCGGTGACAATCACTTGTGCTGTGTTTGCAATCATGCAGGGCGGTGGTGTTGGTGAAATCGTTGCTAACTTCCCGGTGCAAGAAGACGCATCTTTTGTTTCTGGTAACAACCTGAACTACCTGAGCATCTTCGGTATCTGGGCATTCTTTATCTTTGTTAAGCAATTCTCTATTACAAACAACATGCTTAACTCATACCGTTACCTTGCAGCAAAAGACTCTAAGAACGCTAAGAAAGCCGCACTACTCGCGTGCTTCCTGATGACCTTAGGTCCAATGATCTGGTTTATGCCTTCTTGGTATGTAGCGGGTCAGGGTGTGGATCTGTTCGCAGCGTATCCTGAAGCAGGTAAAAAAGCGGCTGACTTCGCTTACTTATACTTCGTACAAGAGTATATGCCAGCGGGTATGGTTGGCCTGCTAGTTGCGGCAATGTTCGCAGCGACAATGTCTTCTATGGACTCTGGTCTGAACCGTAACTCTGGTATTTTTGTTAAAAACTTCTACGAGCCAGTTGTACGTAAGCACAACGCTTCTGAGAAAGAGCTGGTATTTGTATCTAAGATCACTTCGACAGTCTTCGGTGTGCTGATCATCCTTGTGGCCATGTTCATCAACTCACTGAAAGGTCTTAGCCTGTTCGACACAATGATGTACGTTGGTGCCCTAATCGGCTTCCCAATGACAATCCCTGCTTTCCTTGGCTTCTTCATTAAGAAGACTCCGGACTGGGCTGGCTGGGGTACGCTGTTAGTTGGTGCAGGTGTATCTTACATCGTTGGCTTCGTTATCAACGCAGAAATGATTCAGGCGTGGTTTGGCCTTGAAGAGCTGACTAAGCGTGAATGGTCTGACATTAAGGTTGCGATTGGTCTGATTGGTCACATCTCTCTGACTGGTGGTTTCTTCCTACTGTCTACTCTGTTCTATAAGCCTCTTTCTGAAGAGCGTCAGAAGAACGTAGATAAGTTCTTCGAGAACCTGGACACGCCACTGATAGCAGAATCAGTTGCACAGAAGAAGTTAGACAACAAACAGCGCCAGATGCTTGGCAAACTTATCGCAACAGCGGGTGTTGGTATTGCACTAATGTCTCTGTTACCGAACCCACTAACTGGTCGATTCATCTTTATCCTATGTGGTGCAATCGTTGGTGGTGTTGGTCTGCTACTGATAAAAGCAGTCGACAAGAGTGTGGAAGAAGGCGTTACCGACTCAAGTGCAGCAGAAAGCACATCTTAAAATTCTTATAAACAGAAAATAAGCAAGCAGACCACTGCTTGCTTTTTTTTGTCCCTACAAAACATTCAGGAAATAAATGTCATGAAAAAAATCATTTTAACTTCAGTCGCGGTCGCTGTTTTGTCTGCGTGTGCATCAAATAAAGATCAACAACAAGAGAGCGCAAATAGCGAAAGTCAGCTTACGCCATACACTCAGTCACTTATTGCTAACCTGGACCCAAACAAACTTCCGGGTGAAAACTTTGATATGACGAACTGGAAAATAAACCTTCCTATTCTGACTACTGAAGGGCCACGCAAAGGGAAAACGGTAGAAATTCCAAAGACCGAACTAAGTAGTTTTGAAGATCCTAAATATTTTTATACTGACAAAGAAACGGGTGCATTGGTATTTATGTCGCCAAACACCGCCCCAACAACCCCTAACAGTAAAAATGCCCGGAGTGAGTTAAGGGCAATGCTTGCTGAAGATTATGGTGAGCCCGCGAACAACTTTGTGGTTTCATCCCACCCAAATGCACAAGATTATGGAGCGATTGGTGGCCGTTTAGCAGCAACATTGTCTGTAGATTGGGTAAGCACCAGCGGTAATTATGATAAGAACGGTGCATTTGCGACGGTTATTGGTCAGATTCATGGCTCAGATAACGAGCCGCTGAAGATCATTTATCGCAAGCTGCCAGAACATGAACATGGTTCTCTATCCTGGAACTACGAACTTAACCCACCAAAAGAGTTGCAGAAAACTAAGTTGCGAAAAGACATCAAACACGATGTTTTCGGCAAAAACAATTTGCGTAAAGGTTCGGAAGACCCAGCTGATGGTATTAAGTTAGGCGAAGTGTTCTCATATGAGGTTGATGTTGTTGGCGACATGATGAACCTGACATTCACTAAAAACCCGGGTGAAGTGAACGAAGAGATTAAGACCTATGCAGTGAATCTGGCTGCGGGTAAATATGAGGGGCATGAGGTTGATTTAGGGTATGGCAGTGATTGGATGTACTTCAAAGCTGGGGCATACAACCAGTGCAATACAAAACCAACATCTTCTGCATGTGAATATCGTGGAGAAGGCTCTGAAGATTACACTCAGTCCTCTTTCTACCAATTGGAACTGATTCAATAGAAGCCGTTATTCATCCGGTTAATTTCAGAAGGGAGCATGACTGCTCCCTTTTTATGTCTTTGATTTATAGGAAGTTATCTACAACCTGATGAGCATGTTTTTGTCAGGTTTATGTCAGGAAATTTGTGTACGGATCTTGTTCACAGAATCAAGTTTATATGTGTGTCAATATTATTGTAAGACAATTAAGAGTGCTTAGCTGTCTAATACAGGGCTTACTAAAAAGCCTGTTTATAAACAATATTGATTAGATGCGAACATAAAAAATGATGAAGAAAACAATTTTAGCAGCCATTGTTGCTGTTACTGCGACCAGCGTTTCCGCTGCTTCCCTGGACTTTCGTCAGGAATACAAACATGACTCAGAAGATTATGCCAGCCGTGTGAAAATTGGTGGCAGTGTTGATAACCATTACTTTGGTGTAGAAGCCAAGCAGAAGGGTAAACCGTTTTCTGAGTGGGAAGCGGGTGACAACGAATTTGAATATGGCTACCGCTTCAAGATTACTGACCAATTTATGCTTATCCCAGCTATGCCAGTAACGTTTGGTAGCGACTCTGTAACCTATAAGCCACAGCTTCGTGCTCAGTACAAGTTTGATAGTGGTATTACGGCAAAACTGCGTTACCGTCATGAACTTCGTAACTTCAATAGTGACTCCGGCAAAGATGATATCGACCGTTCAAAAGTAACGGCAAACCTGGACTATAACTGGAATAACTTCCAGTTTGGCTTTGAAGCTAACTACGAGGATAACTGGACCAATATTCTCGGAGACTGGTACGAAGGCAGCAGCTCAGATTATGGCTGGGACTACAACTTGAAGATTGGCTACAAAGAGAGTGACTGGGCATGGCGCCCATATGTTGAGTTCGGCAACGTCTCTTCAGGTGGCCCGGATAAAGGTCAGGACACCCGCCAATTACGAAGCCGTATTGGTGTAACGTACAGCTTCTGATTCAATCGCCATTTTACGTAGTAATGTAAGGAAAAAAGATGACTAAACAGACGAAGCAAGCAAGTAACAATAATAAGCCAGGCACCCTGTTCTTCCTGGAAGGACTGATGATTCTTAGCTTTATTATGGTACTTGGCGCGTTTCTAATCCCAACGACATCAATGGCAGTGAACGTGATTTTCGGTGCAATCATACTAGGAAATATCTGTGCGGTTACACTTCTTATTGTTGCTGACAAAAAAATTGGTGTAGAGAGAGGATTGTTCAAAGAACAACTTACTGAGTGTAATCCAGAGCAGGCTTAACTCTCTGACAAAATTAAATGGAATTAATTTTAGAGCCAGTAGGGAGTTCCTGCTGGCTTTTTTGACCCAGTTCATAGATAAATAGTGTTTATTTGTATTACAATACCATTAATTATCCAATTCCAACGTTTAGAATAGAGAGTGATCATGAGCGACCAAAAATCTCTTGATGCAATCAGAAAGATGAAGCTGGAGAATGATACTTCAGCGGGCAACCTTGTAGACTTGCTGCCTATCGAAGTGCAAAAGCGCGATTTCGACTTATCTTTCCTGGACAACCTTAGTGAAGCGCGCCCGCGCCTGCTTGTTCAGGCTGCTGATCTGGAAGAGTTCAAAGCGGCTGTTAAGGCAGATGAATCTCACTGTATGTTTGATGACTTCTTTAATCATTCAACCAAGAAGTTCCTGGATACCGAACCATACGCAGAACCTCAGCCATACCCGGAAGAAACAGTGGGTAAAGCATCTCTATGGCGTCCATACTGGCGTCAGATGTATGTTGACTGCCAGATGGCACTTAATGCAACACGTAACCTGGCCATTGCTGGTATCGTTAAAGAAGATGAAGAGCTAATCGCAAAAGCGAAAGCCTGGACTCTAAAACTATCGACTTACGATCCAGAAGGTGTGACTTCTCGTGGTTACAACGACGAAGCAGCATTCCGTGTAATCGCAGCGATGGCTTGGGGTTATGACTGGCTACACGCTTATTTTACCGATGAAGAGCGTCAGCAAGTTCAAGATGCATTGATTGAACGCCTGGACGAGATCATGCACCACCTTAAAGTGACCGTTGATCTACTGAACAACCCACTAAACAGCCATGGTGTACGTTCGATCTCTTCCGCGATCATCCCTACATGTATCGCGCTATACCACGACCACCCGAAAGCGGGCGAGTACATTGCATACGCACTGGAATACTACGCAGTACACTACCCACCTTGGGGTGGCGAAGATGGTGGCTGGGCAGAAGGTCCTGACTACTGGAATACGCAAACAGCATTCCTTGGTGAAGCGTTCGATCTGCTAAAAGCATACTGTGGTGTAGATATGTTCAATAAGACATTCTACGAAAACACTGGAGACTTTCCGCTTTACTGTATGCCTGTTCACTCAAAGCGTGCAAGCTTCTGCGATCAGTCGTCAATTGGTGACTTCCCGGGCCTAAAGCTAGCATACAACATCAAACACTACGCAGGTGTGAACCAGAAGCCAGAGTACGTTTGGTACTACAACCAGTTAAAAGGGCGTGATACTGAAGCCCATACCAAGTTCTACAACTATGGTTGGTGGGACTTCGGTTACGACGATCTTCGCTTCAATATTCTTTGGGATGCACCGGAAGAGAAAGCGCCGTCAAACGATCCGCTACTAAAGGTATTCCCTGTTACTGGCTGGGCAGCATTCCACAACAAGATGACTGAGCGTGAGAACCATATCCATATGGTATTTAAGTGCTCTCCGTTTGGTTCTATCTCTCACTCTCACGGTGACCAGAACGCATTCACCCTACATGCATTTGGTGAAACTCTGGCTGCGATTACAGGTTACTACGGTGGTTTTGGTGTGGATATGCACACCAAGTGGCGTCGTCAGACGTTCTCTAAGAACTTACCTCTATTCGGTGGCAAAGGTCAGTACGGAGAGAACAAGAACACGGGCTATGAGAACCATCAGGATCGCTATTGTATTGAGGCTGGCGGCCAGATCACTGACTACGATGTAGATTCAGATGTGAAGATGGTGGAAGGCGATGCAACCGCTTCTTACAAGTACTTCGTACCTGAGATTGAATCTTACAAGCGTAAGATCTGGTTTGTACAAGGCAAAGTGTTTGTGATACAGGACAAGGCACTGCTTTCTGAGGAGAAAGATATGACCTGGCTGATGCATACGACTTTTGCTAACGAAGTGGCTGATAAGTCTTTTACTATCCGAGGTGAAAAAGCACACCTAAACGTGAACTTTATCAATGAGTCTCAGGAGAACATCACTTCTGTGAAAAACGTGGAAGGGTTTGGTGAAGTTGACCCGTATGAGTACAAAGATCTTGAAATCCACCGTCACGTTGAAGTGGAGTTTAAACCGTCGAAAGAACATAACATTCTCACTCTGTTGGTTCCTAATAAGAACGAAGATGCTCAGGTAGAGGTATCTCATAAGATTGAAGGGAACACTCTATTGCTAAGTGTTGATGGTGAAACAGTGACTATCGAGCTTTAAACCTGATGACTAGAGCGTAATTTTGAGGACTCCGGATGTATGTTCGGAGTCCTTTTTATTTATAATCCATTAAAAACAATAAGGACCAATTATGTTATTTGGAAATACTGAGCAACTAGACTTAATCCCTTTCGCTGACAAGCGTATCTCTCAATGGATCACCTTTGCACTTGAAGTGGCAAATCAGCCTGAAGGAAGATATGAGTTTGGTGAAGGTGGTGTGTTTGCAATGGTCGTTAACGCGAAAACCGAACCGTCAGAAGTAAGAAAACCTGAGTTTCACAAACATTATATTGATATCCAGATACTGCTAGAAGGCGAGGAAAAGTTAGGTTATTCAAATTGTCTGGATTCAAAATATGCAGAGATTTCGGATCTTGAAAATGACGTTATGTTCCTCGAAGAGGTTAGGAACGAGCAATATGTCTATTTGAACCCGGGTGATTTTGCCCTGTTTTTCCCAGGCCAGATTCACAGACCTTTGTGTTCAGTAAACAAGGATATTGAAGTTAAAAAGGCAATTCTGAAAATTCCGGCAGAACTCTTTAATTAAGGGAATAAAGGGGTAGAGTCATCTACCCCGAATGAATGCAGATTGAATCAGTTCAAGTTAGATCTGACGGATGTAGAACCGGTAAATGGATTGTCAGTCAGGTTGTCTTTCGCTGAAACATCGTCTTTCAGATAATAGTTAAACCAGTTCAGGTAGTAGTAGTCACGAATAAGGTGAGGCTTGTAGAACCATTCATCTTTTGCAAAGATAATTTTGGTGCCAACGGCATAGGAACCAAACTGAAGTGAAGATAATGTGGTATCCGAAAAGTCTGTGGTTGCATGCTCTGTTGCGAATGATGGCTGTATTGCTGCAATCAATACCCCTGTCAAAGCAATAGTTTTAAGTTTCATTAAATGGTACCTCAACTAGAATGATGCTGTGTTTGCATGTCTGAATTATATAGGTTTGGTCGAGAGTAAAAAGTTGGTATCTATCTATTAAATCGATAGATTGTTAACTTCTTAATTTGGAAAATAATAAAGATCAGGTGTATAGGAGCCTGTTAAACAGGCTCCTTAGTGAGTTATTGATTTACTTGTTGTTGTGTTGAACTCTGCCCCATTCTGAATCCCAGAACAGACATCACCAGACCTGGTAATAGAATAACAATCACGCCCATACTTCCCGCTTGAGGCTCTCCTTCCAGTATCGAACTTACCGACCATGCGATAGCGAACAGAATCGTTGCTAGTCCAATACTTAGCAGGATAGTGCTTTGAATTTTTGGCTGATAGTAACCGCGGAAACGATACACTCCATATGCACTGATAACTGATAGCGCTCCAAGAACAAAAAACAGGACTTCAATACCACTGAAAATACCTAAAAACATACTAATCTCCTTAGTTGTGTCCATCGTAATGACGACCGTCGCTACTCCAAAATTTCTCAGGAGCGTGAGGATCAAAGGTGTCACCGTAACCGAACAGAATGTCCATCTCTCGCATAAATCGGTGAGTTTCACCTGGCATAATGGCGTTCATCTTTTCAATTAATCTGTGGTGCCAGAAATCAGGTTTGTTGTATGGGCAAGCGGTTATACAGGCTCCGCAACTGGTATTACTTTCACCCCAGTAGAGCAGGCAGCTTCGGGTATCGCAGTACCACTTCTCAATGCCTACTGCATGGGGTTCTCTATCATGTCCTTCAGGCGGGTACATGGAAGGTTCTTCGTCTTTAGAAATTGACTTCGAAGGACAAGCATCCGCACAACGCTGGCAGAGCTTGCAGAAGTTTCGGACACCGAATGTTTTAGGTTTGTCGTACTCAACAAAGTCAAAGTCGGTGTAAACTTTGGCTAATCGAATACGAGGGCCAAGACTGTAGTTCACTAAAATGCCCATTCTGGAACCTTCCCCAAGGCCAGCAGAAATAGCATAAGGAATCGACATACCTAAATCATTTCCTGATGCGACAGCGTTATAGCCCAGGTTATGCAAGAAGCCAGCAAGTTGGTAACCCGTGTAGACCATCTTGTTGTAGCCTTCACCACAGGTTGCATCTGAGATATACGATGGTGCTGCAGTATGCGCTTCATAATCCATGCTGAAACCTAAGACGATGACGCTTTTAGGTTTGAATGGAAAATCTTCCCAGGTTTTAGTCTCATCTTTAAAAGCATCATAAAGTGTGGCGTAGTCCCAACGAGGATCTTGTTTGGTTATGCCGACGACTTCTGCGCCATATAATCGTGCTGCTCGCTTGATGGCATTCGCTGCTTCCTGAGGAGAGTTAAACTGGTAGGGATCGCCTTTGGGCTTTCTTTCCCATGTCGTAAAGCCAGCGTTGTATCCGGTTCGCGTAGTATTACCGGCAATCTCCCGCTGCATATGCCAGGCTCCGTTAGCAAGTGCTATATCCAGGCGTCCCATTCCAGGTGTATTCTCATCTACCGTTTTACGCAGCGAAATTTTTTCGCGGTTACGGATAAAGCGACCAAACTCGGTGTTTCTTTGGTGAAAAGGTTCGTAGTCGCTTGCCATTGGGATGGGAAAATCATCGTGCTCTTCGACAGACACAGGGTGGTGATCAGCTTTAGCTTCTCCGGAGGAGAATAGTCCTGTGCTGGCCGAAACGGCTCCGATAGTACCTGCTATACCTGACATGGAGCCGACCTTTAGAAAGGTCCTCCGTTTCAGGTCTACGTCTGGGTTTAAGTCCAGATTTTCTGATTCTCTGTTACTCATAGGCTGTTCCATTTAATTTATACAATTGACGTGATATATACGTACTAATCGTAAGGAAAAGCCCGGTTTTAAAGAGTGTGAGAAGTTACAGTAGTGGGTGCGTGGAGTCACAACCTAACAAGTTAAACGAGCTCTAGTTGCTTGCATTTATAGTCAATCAGACCAAGCTCTTTACACATACAGAGCAACTCTAGCCGATGGTTTGCTCTTAGCTTCATTGAAAGTTGTTCAATATGGTAATCAACCCCTCGTGGCGTTATAGACAACATCTCTGCGATTTCATTTCTGCAATATCCTTTTGCCACGAGATTCACGACGTTAATTGCTTTTTTGTTTATTGCATCCATATGGAGGTAAGGATTGAATCTATCGTAATGATTCTGTTGTAACTCAGTATGAATCATCAGAATCAGGCTATATATCTTGTGTTGGATTTGCGGCAGGTATTGGTACATTTCCTGACTGCGCATATAGCTGTTCAGTCTGAACAGGCCTACCCAATGGCTATTTGAAGTAATCATGATGGGCCAGTTGAGTATTGAGTTAATACCATTACTGGAAAAGTACTCAGATACAGTTGTCAGATCACTTCCTTGAGCGTGACCAAATGAATGAACGAAAGGACGAAGAAGTTTTGTGCTCTGAGTGAAGTTGGGATCAATTGAGGCATAGTTGTGGTAGTAAGCCTTGAGCATGGGCCTCTCGGCATCGTTCGAGAAAATAGCGGTTCGGCAACTGGCCAGATGTTTAAGCTTAAAAAGCTGCTGTGATTGGGGGGCTTGCATATCGAACCGCATACGAAAAGGAGCACCCTGATAAACAAAAGAGTCGAAACCGAGGGTGTTGAGCTGATCATTTAACTCGCGGATGATTTGGCTGATATCTCGTTTTTTACTTGGATGTACAAACCAGTCAGATACAGGAAGTTCTTGCATAAACACCTCACTACATAGCTTATATCAACTAAATCAAATGGTTTAATGAGCCACGCTAGGAATAGGAAATGCGCGATCATATGCCCAGTTATAAGCAAATGCGTAGAACACATAGAATATGGCCAAACCAATATCCATCATGAGAGCATGCAGCAAGCTTATGTTCAGGAACCAGGCCAGAATCGGAACCGTGATGATGATCAATCCGCCTTCAAACAGTACGGAATGAATGATTCGTTCAATAAAGGTCTTTTCAGTTCGGTTGTGAAGAGCATTCATTACCTTATCAAACACTAGGTTGTAGAAGTAGTTGTATACAGTGACAAACAGGCTCATCGCGATACCGATAATGCCGAGATCTTTCGCTTCCAACCCAAGTAGTGATTGACCAAGCAATATTGTGAGAATCAGGCCGATTACTTCAAAACCAACCGCGTGTCTGATTCTGTCCGAACTTGTTCTCATAGTTTGTGCCTCTGTTTATGAATAGTGTGAAAAGTATCAGTGTAATTTGGTAGGAACAAATTAGAATCTATCTATAAAACCGATACATTGATGGTGTGAATGAGGTGATTTATAAAGGTTTCTTGCGGAACACGAGAAGAATTTGCCCTTCATAAATGAGAGAGCTTTAATTGGGTACACTATGAGTAACTTAAATATCAAATACTTGGAAGCATTTGTGCTGACAGCTGAGTATGGGACCTTCAGTGGCGCAGCGCGAAAGCTCAATAAAGCGCAGAGTGTGATCAGTACCGCTATCGCTAACCTGGAAATAGACATCGGCCAGCAGTTGTTTGACAGGACAAGGCGTTACCCCGCGTTAACGGAAGCAGGTATCCTACTGTTACCAGAAGCGAAGTTGGTTCTTTCAAAATGTCAGCAATTTGAAACAGCGGCATCTTCTATGGATCAAGCTTTAGAATCTGAAGTGACAATAGCAATAGATGAGCACCTGAGTGCTGGTACCCTTGCTCACCACTTTGCTGCGTTTAGTGATAAGTACCCTTTGGTTCAATTGAGTTTGATGCATCCGGTTCGTGAAGAGGTGGCTGAATTAGTACGCACTGGTATTGCTCAGCTTGGAGTCGTTCAAAAAGAGACACATGTGTTTAGTGAACTGAGAGCGTATCCCCATGCACGTCAGAAGATGGTTGTTTTGGTTCATAAGTCGCACCCTCTCGCAGATAAGGAGCTGGTGGATTTAGATGACTTAGCGATGTTTCGTCAGGTCGTCCTCAACAGGCCAGGACAAGAGGATAAAGACCCAATGGTCATTGCCAGTAAGGTCTGGCTAACGGAGAGTGCTTTTACCGCAGCTAATATGATTCTTTCCGGCTGTTGTTGGGGAATTATGCCGGAGTTTATCGTTACTAACTGGGCAAAAGCGAATCGGCTCAAAGTATTGAATGTCAGGGATACTATGTCTAACCGAATTATGGATGTCGATGTGATCTGGCATCGCAGTCGAAAAATTGGTCCTGCGACTAGCTGGTGGATTAATGCTCTATCGCAATCTGATTCAGATTAATAGAGTTCAAAAGTCACCTGCGACTGAATTATCTCTCTGTACATCTCATCGGCTTCAACTGGGTTGTCGAGCAACTGATTGACGGTACTCTTGATAGTTTCAGAAATCGCGGCTTTTAACTCTGGTCTACCGCAAACGTAGATGTGACAGTCATCTTCTAATAACCAGGTAGAGAGCTTTTCTGACTCTTTTGCCAATACATCTTGTACGTAACACTTATTTTCACCATCGTGCGAGAAGGCTGTATCCAGTTGTTCCAGAACGCCTTCTCGCAGAAATTGTTCTAGTTGATCTTGATAATAGTAGTCACCTTCACTGTACCTGTTTCCAAATATCATCCAGTTTCGTCCAGTGTGTTTTCTGTAAGAACGCTCTTCTAGCATACTCATCATGGGCGCAATACCCGCTCCTGTTGCGATGAGTATCAAAGGTTTATCTTGTTCAGGGAGCGACAAACCCCCACCAGCCCTGATGTCGACATCAAGCTCATCTCCATTAGCAAGTTGCCTGGTCAGATATTGGGAACAGAGTCCGTCATGCCATTCTCCATCCAGAATAAACTGATGTCGTGCAACACAAAGCTTGATTTGAGAAGGTTTTCCTCCCGGTGAAGAAGCAACCGAATACAATCTTGGTTTGTCTGATTCTGGAGGAGTAATAGCGACAAGGCTGTTAACCTCGTAACCGGGAAAGTGTGAGTTGGACGACTTAATCAGATCAAATATTAACTCATATGCTTCACCTGAATCAGAATGATCGATGTTGTGCAGATGTCTTTTTTCAGTAAGCCTTATCTTGTGCTTAGTGTCTGAGGCAGTGATTTCACGAAGATCTAATGAGTTATTCAGTTGGCTATCCAGCCAGTTCTTCCATATCTCTGTCGGGTTCCCGCTCGCTAAAGTAAGGTCTTCTCGGGTGCTGACACCAATACGACAAAGTTCTTTGTGAAACTGTTTCCCGGCCAGGCAAAATTGTTGGTAGCTTTTGTCTCCCAATGCGAGCACTCGTACCTGAGCTGTCAGAGTATGATGCCTTTCTAGTGCCTGATAGAAAGCTTTGCCATTGTCAGGTATATCTCCTTCACCACAGGTGCTTACAATCATCAGTGTTAATTGATACTGACTCAGGTCTTCGGGTGTTAGCCTGTCCATTGCTTTGACATCTGCATTAATCCCAGCAGCGTTAGCTAGTTTTACTGATTCATTAGCAAGATGCATGGCTGTACCTGTCTGGCTGGCGTAACAGATCAGAAGATATTTGTCCTCATAAACCGGTGTAAACAGAATACTCATAAGTAAATGTTTCAGGCTTTTCATGCTTCATTTTCCTATGATAAGAAGTTTGAGATTGACTCGAACAGAAATGCCGCGATGGCCGCAGTCGCAATTAAGATGAGTGTGGATGAAACCCACTCTTTAGATGTGATAGCTGGCTTTTTCATGACTGAACCTCTTTTACCGTAATTGTCTGACCATACTTTTTGCGAGCCTGAAACGGGTAAACCACCTTGTTTCTTAATCGGGTGAGCAAAGTAAGCATCTCTCCGGCCGGACATAAAAAACGACAAAACATATCGGGAATGAAGAAACAACCTATGACGGTGGCTGGCAATATGTACCATTGGATGCCTTCTCCTTGCAGAGAGAAAATCATAGAAAATGGCTCGTACGAACCAGCGCTGGGCTTGGTGGTAATAAAGCTAATCATTAAAGCCGCCCAAAGCCCGAACTTCGGGAAATAACGAAGATAGAAGAGCAAGCGAGGGGGGATGGGTAAATCAATACCACTTATCTTTTGCAGTAAAAGCTGAATGCCATGAAACGGACAGATATTTCCGCAATAGATATTTCTGCCAACAACAATGATAGCAAGCAGAACCAGGCCGAAAAGAATCCAGAAGCTGAGATTTTCATGAAGCGCAGGAATATACCCCATCAAGATTCCGGCAAAGTCACCAATATTGATCATCTGGTTGGCGGTAAAGCCAAGAACAACAACGCTGGCAAAGGTATAGGCCAGCTTAAGCTTGCTATTCTTGAGCCAGATATTGATAAATGAGAGCGAAATTAAACTGATTAAAGCCAGATGTAACCAGTTAACGTTTATCTGTTGTTGCATGGGCTCAGGCGAGCTTTGGAACTGATTTATAGCAATAACATGAGATGCTTTGGTATGGGCTCTCAATATAGCTGTAGAACTTATGGTAGCGCCGCTGACTGAATCCCAGTCGGGATTGGAGGTTAAGGTTGCATCAATATTTTGTTTTTCAAACCGTCGAAAATAGCCCGCGTTTTTTAGTTTTTGTATGTACGCGGGCGTATCCCCATGTGAAAACAGGTGAACTTGTTTAACTTTACCTTCGGATGTACTGACACTGGCCACGGTTAAAGGACCACCAAAGCTGGTATCAGAAACAACGGATGAATACAGAACCTGAGACCCATTAGTCAGCCGAAACTGCAAGCCCTGTTTATCAAGCTGTTGAATCTGATGTTTAGGATATAAAGATGTAAGCTCCTGTCGCCAGTCAGGTTGATTTAGCTAATTAGATGGTACGCCCCTTCATTCCACTACACTCGATAGTATTGAGGAAAGGGAAAAGGTGACCATCATGCTCAACACACACATTATCGGCATCGACTTAGCAAAACATGTTTTTCATCTTGTCGGCCACGATTTTTCGGGCCGGGAGACTTTTCGCAAAAAACTATCCAGACAGAAAACACTTCAGCTACTTTCAGTTCATGAACCAGTCATCGTAGCAATGGAGTCATGCGGTGGGTGCCATTGGTTTGCTCGAAAATGTCAGGAATATGGTCATCACGTTAAACTGCTCCCTGCACAATATGTAAAGCCTTACGTCAAAACGAACAAAAACGACTTCATTGATGCTGATGCAATAGCAGAAGCAGCTATGCGACCTAAGATGAGGTTTGTTTCGCCAAAGAGTGAGCAAGCACAGGTAGCTATAGCAATCCGTAGGATTCGGTCTGGTTATATTAAAGAACGAACTGCTTGTATGAATCGAATAGGCTCTATGCTTCTTGAATTTGGTATCAGCTTTCCCCGTGGCCATCATTACATGAAAGGGCTTTTTCAGTGGTTGGCAGATAAAAAAGAGCCTGTACCACCACTATTGATTATGGAATTAAGACAGCAACTAGATTATTACAATCTCTTAAACCAATGGATAAAAGAGCAAGAGAAGAAACTTGAACAGCTTAACGAAGGGAATGAACTCATGGGTTTATTGCAGAGTGTTCCAGGCATAGGACCTATGACGGCTTCTTGCTGCTTGTCGGCGGTAAGTGATCCACAAGACTTTTCAAATGGAAGAAACTTTGCTGCGTGGATTGGTTTAGTACCTTATCAGTACTCAACAGGGGGTAAGCCTCGAATGCTTGGTATATCAAAGCGTGGAAACAAAGAACTGCGAGAGCTGTTCATTCACGCTGCGAGGTCAATTCTATGGCGAGATTCCTCGGTAGAGCGGTACTTTGGCCCTTGGTTAACTGAAATGAAACGCAGGAAACCGTTTAATGTAGCTGTTGTGGCACTGGCTAATAAATTGGCCCGAATATCTTGGTCAGTTATGGCAACACGAAAACCGTTTGAAGTAAGAGTTTAAACCAAGTTTGCAAATGATAATGAAAGATGACAAGACGGTCAGACCACCAGATTGAAGACCTGAGGGGCAAAACAGCAACTTAAGTAGTGCTTTCACGCTTATGAGGACAATCTGGCGCGGATCTCATCGTAGAGCGGGACTAATGAATAAAAGTCCATATAGACTCTGAATACATTGGCGCAAACCAGCTCAGTTATTTTAAGTTATCTACTTGCAAAACTGGGGCGTACCATACATTTTGCCCC